>NZ_JACXYY010000010.1 GCF_014779665.1 Nocardioides hwasunensis
CCCCCACGAGGCCATCGACGACCTGACCCCAGTCGAGGCCGAAGAACTTCACTACGCTGCAAGAAACCAGCTCACGCCGACCGGCTGAGCCACCAAACACAGCCTCCGGAAATTCCGGGGCGGTTCAATTCCAACAAACCATGAAGAAGTGGCTGCGCACCCAAGACCCCCAGCCCAGCACCTCGACCCAGCTGCAAGCACACATCAACACCTTCGTCGACGAGTACAACCACCGACGGCCACATCGCTCGCTCCAGCACCAGGCGACACCCGCCACGGCCTACCACGCGCGACCCAAAGCCAGCCCTGGCACCAGCCGACAGACCGACATCCACTACCGAGTGCTGCACGACATCGTCGACAAGGACGGCAAACTCAGCCTGCGGATGAACGGGCGACTGCACCACATCGGCATCGGAGCCGAGCACCGCCGAACCCCAGTCCTCAAGCTCGTCGACGGCCACCACGTCCGCATCATCGACGCCGCAACCGGCGAACTGCTCCGTGAGCTCACCATCGACCCCACCCGCAACTACCAGCCACTAGGCCGACCGCCCGGCCCCAAGCCCGGACAACACAGAAGGCCGGACCCAGAATCTGGGTCCGGCCTGTCCGGTACCTCCTGAGAGATCACATGGTGGAGCTGAGGGGATTCGAACCCCTGACCTTCTCATTGCGAACGAGACGCGCTACCAACTGCGCCACAGCCCCATGCGCCTCACGGCGCGTCGCAAAGATACACGAGCCGCCGGGGGCCCACCCAATCGGCCCGGGACGTCACGCAGGTCGCGACATCCCAGGGCCCGACGGGGACGTCCGGGAAGAGGACGGGCTCAGGCGCCGTTGGCGCGACGGGCCTCGTCGGCCTCGCGAGCGGCCTTGGCCGACCTGGCCGACTCCTCGGCTGACCGGGCGATCGCGGAGTCTCCGTCGTGGCGTCCGCTGGACCAGACGCCGGTGGAGTCGAGATCGATCGTGGAGACCGTACGCCGCTGGGCGGCTGGCTTGCTGACGTAGGTCGGCAGGGTGGTGGGCACCATGTCCCAGCCGCCGACGACCGGCGCGGGCGCCTCCACGACGGGAGCGTCCTCGACGCGCATCGGCTCCTCGGGGGCGACAGGGGTCGCCGGGATCTCGCCGGTGACCTCGACGTCGTCGAGCTCCTCGACTGCCTCCTCGACCAGAGGCGGCACCCCGACCTCGATCGCGGACGAGGCCGCACGCAGGCGGCGCTCGGCGCGGACCGAGACGCGGCACGCGACCAGCCAGGCGACCAGCAGTCCGACCGGGACACCGACCCAGGGCCAGGTGATGACGGAGGTGGCGGCCAGCGCGATCACGACGGCGTTGACGAGCAGGACCGCAGCGAGCACGTTGCGGCGGCGCTTCGCGGCCCGACGAGCCGAGGCACGCATCTCGGCCGGGGCGGGCGGCGCGGACGGCGTACGACGGGGGGCGGGCGCAGCCGCGGCGGACGTGACCTCGACGTCGACCTCGACGGTGGCGCGCGCCTTGGTCTCCACCGGCGGGCGCAGCGAGGCGCGGATCGGTGAGACGACCAGGCGGGCGTTGCGGCGGTCGACCGGCTCGCGGCGGGCCAGCACGCGCATGGTGTGGGAGAACTTCTCGACCGAGCGGCTGCGGACGACCTCGTCGTGGTGCTTGAGGGCCTTGGGGATCAGGTAGACGGCCCACGCCACGGCAAGGGCGACGAAGATGAGAGCGCTCAGGTCCACGCCCCGAGCGTAGGAGTGCGGAGCGCAACCGGGGCGGATGTCAAGTGGTGTGTCGCAGAACTACTGGTGTGACTGGTGTGTCGAGAGCCGAGCCAGGACGCCCTCGGGCGCCTCCTCGGCGGTCAGCGCGAAGATCCGGTGGTCGCGCCAGTCGCCGTCGATGTGGAGAAATCTCGGCGCGTAGCCGACCTGCTCGAGGCCGAGCTTCTCCACCACGCGCAGGGAGTTGGTGTTCTCCGGGCGCACGCAGATCTCGATGCGGTGCAGCCCGACGGGGCCGAAGCAGTGGTCGATGACCTGCGCCACCGCACGCGGCGCGACCCCGCGGCCGGCGACGTCGGCAGAGACCCAGTAGCCGATCGAGGCCCACTGGGCCGAGCCGCGCGCCACGTTGCTCACCGTCACCTGTCCGACGAACCGACCGCCCACCTCGATGACGAACGGCAGGCACTGCCCCTGCTTGGCCTGGTGCAGCAACGACTTCACGACCAGCTTGTACGACGACGCGCGCGGCACGGAGCCCGGCGGGACCGTCGCGTCCCACGGCTGCAACCAGCTGTGGTTGCGCTGGCGGACCGCCTGCCACTCGTCGGCGTCCGACCTGCGCAGCGCGCGGACGACCACACCCTCGGACACCAGCTTGGCCGGCCACCCCGGAGCGGTGCCCGGCAACGCGTTCAGTGATCGCTCCCGACGACCTGGTCGACCGCGTGCGTGATCACCGGCTCGAGGACGGCGAGGCCGTCCTTGACCCCACCACGCGAGCCGGGGAGGTTGACCACGAGGCAGTCTCCGACGATGCCGGCGATGCCGCGCGAGAGCATCGCGGTCGCGATGCCCTGGGCGACACCGGCGGCGCGGACGGCCTCCGCGATGCCCGGCACCTCGCGGTCGAGGAGAGGGCGGGTCGCCTCCGGCGTGCGGTCGGTGGGCGTCAGCCCGGTGCCGCCGGTGGTGAGGACGACGCGGGCGCCCGCCGCGACGGCGGCCGCGATGGCGTCGCGGACCGGGTCGCCGTCGGGCACGACGGTCGGCTCGCCGCAGTCGAAGCCCCGCGCGCTCAGCCAGGCGACGATCAGCGGGCCGGTCTCGTCGGCGTAGACGCCGGCCGCGGCGCGGTTGGAGGCGACGACGACCGCAGCGGGCAGCCTCACCGGGACCACTGGACTCACCGTTCCCATGGGCCGGACCGACCGCCGGTCTTGGTCTCCACCCGGATGTCGGTGATGACGGCGCCCTTGTCGACGGCCTTGACCATGTCGACGACCGTGAGCGCCGCGACCGACACGGCGGTGAGCGCCTCCATCTCGACGCCGGTGCGGTCGGTGGTGCGAACCGTCGCGGTGATGTCGACCGACTCGTCGGTGACCGTGAGGTCGACGGTCACGCCGGAGATCGACAGCGGGTGGCAGAGCGGGACCAGGGCCGGGGTCTGCTTGGCCCCCATGATGCCCGCGATCCGTGCGACGGCGAGCGCGTCGCCCTTGGGCACGCCCTCACCGCGGAGCAGATCGACCACAGCCGCGCTGACGAGCACGCGGCCGGTCGCGGACGCCGTACGTGCGGTGACGGGCTTGTCGCCCACGTCGACCATCCGTGCCGCACCGGTCTCGTCGACGTGCGTCAGGCCACCCGGCCCGTCGGGAGGAGAAGCCATCAGAAGTCCTCGTCGAGCTTGCGGATCGCGACCATCTCGCCGGCGGGGATCGCGGTCGTCTCGGCCGGGACCTCGATCAGGCAGTTGGCGGAGGCCAGGTCGCCGAGGAGGTGCGAGCCGGGTCCTCCGACCGGGGAGACGAAGGTCCCCCCGCGGTCGGTGTCGTAGAGGGCGCGCACCAGCTGCATCCGGCCGTCGGGCGACGACAGCCCGTGGGTGAGCCGTGCGCGGCTGGTGGGGCGCGCGTAAGGAAGCTTGCCCATCATCCGGCGGATCGCGGGCAGCACGAACATCTCGAAGGAGACGTAGGAGGAGACCGGGTTGCCCGGCAGCGTGAAGACCGGGGTGTCGTCCTCCCCGACGGTGCCGAAGCCCTGCGGCTTGCCGGGCTGCATGCCGACGCCGCCGAACCACATCGTGCCGTGCTGCGACAGCGACTCCTTGACCACGTCGAAGTCGCCCTCGCTCACACCACCGCTGGTGACGACGAGGTCGGCGCGGACGAGCTGGTCGCTGAGCGCCTCGGTGAAGGCGTGAGCCTCGTCGGGCACGATGCCGACGCGATAGGCGATGGCGCCGGCGGCGCGGGCGGCCGCGGCGAGGAGGTAGGAGTTGCCGTCGTAGATCGAGTCGCGGCCCAGCGGCGTGCCCGGGTCGCGGAGCTCGGACCCGGTGGAGATGACGACCACGCGCGGCCGCGGCCGGGTGCGCACGGTCGCGCGGCCGACGGCGGCCAGCATCCCGAGGTGACGAGGACCGAGGACGGTGCCCTCCTCGAGCAGCATGTCGCCCTCGGCGATGTCGTCGCCGAGCGGTCGGACGTGCTGTCCGAGCGACGGGGCCCGGCCGATCCGCACCTGGGCGACACCGCGGTCGGTCCACTCGTAGGGCACGACCGCGGTCGCGCCGGCCGGCACCGGAGCGCCGGTCATGATCTTGACCGCGGTGCCCGGCGAGATCGCCAGGATCGTCGACGTGCCGGCGCCGATCTCACCGACCACGGGCAGCGTGACCGGGGCGTCCTCGCTCGCGCCGGCGACGTCCTCGGCGACCACGGCGTAGCCGTCCATCGCGGAGTTGTCGAAGCTCGGCAGCGAGATCGGTGCGACCACGTCCTCGGCCAGCGCGAGGCCGAGGGCCTCCATCAGCGGCTGCGGGAACGCCGGGAGCGGCGAGATGGTGGCGAGGATGCGGTCGACGTAGTCAGGCACCGGGAGCAGGCCCGGGCGCGGCTCAGCCATGCTGCTCCTCGAGGATGGTGCCGCCCTCGACGCGCTGGGCGGCCTTCGCGCTCAGGGCCACCTCGCCGACGACCTTCACGCCGTGGCCGAAGGTCCAGTCGCCCTCGACGGTGAACGAGTCGGCGTCGCGGAGCGACGGGGCGCCGTCGGGGAACCGCTTGTCGAAGTCGCCGACGAGCTTGTAGAAGTCCCCGTCCAGCGAGACGTAGGGCACCTCGTCGCCGGACTGGTCGAGCACGAAGTCCTTGCCGAGGTCGTAGACGTCGGAGCGCAGCACCAGCAGGTCGTCGGTCGTTTTGACCGGCACGAAGCGGTCGCGACCGACCTCGATCGTGCGGGCCCCCTCGAACACCTCGATCGCGGCGCCCATCGCAGTCTCGATCTGCACGACCTTCGGGGTGGACGCGTCGGACGGGTCGAGGTGCTTGACGTTGCGGATGAGCGGAAGGCCCAGGATGCCGCCGCGCGCGTCCAGCGCCTCGCTCATGGCCTGCAGGTCGAACCAGAGGTTGTTGGTCGAGCAGTACTTGTGACGGCTGAGGTCGGCCAGCGCCTCGCGGTCGGCGTCGAGCGTCTGCGCGGACTCGCGCAGCACGATGCGGCCGTCGGCGATGCGGCGGGCGAAGTGGCCGCCCTTGCGGTCCGAGGGAGTGCGCCGCACGGCCTCGATCGCGAACGGCGCGCCGCTCTGGGCGAACCAGCCCGCGACGCGGGCCTCGGGAACGGCGCCGAGGTTGTCGGAGTTGGAGACGAAGACGTAGCGGTAGCCGGCGTCGACCAGCCGGGCCAGCAGGCCCGTGCCGCGCAGCGCGGTGTAGAGATCGCCGTGGCCGGGCGGGCACCACTCGAGGTCGGGGTCCTTCGGGTGCGCGGCCGGCATCAGGTCGGCCTCGAGGAGCTTGGGCTCCTTGTTCTGCAGGAACTCCAGCGGCAGTCCGTCGACCGGCAGCGCGTCGTAGCGCTCGAGGGCGGCCATCGTGTCCGTCGAGGTGCGGAAGGAGTTCATGAACAGCAGCGGCAGCGTGGCGTCGTACTCCTGGCGCAGGTGGAGCACCTGGCGGGCGATGATGTCGAGGAAGTTCAACCCCCGGCGCACGCACAGCAGCGACTTGGCGCGGTCCATGCCCATCGACGTGCCGAGGCCGCCGTTGAGCTTGATGACGGCGGTCCTGCGGACCGCCTCCGCCGCCACCTCGTCGGGCACCTCGACGTCGGCGAGGGACTCCATGTCGAGCGGCTCGATGGTGTCCTCAGCGATCATGCCGGTCTCGCCGTGCTCGAGGAGGCGGTAGTAGTGCGCGAACGTGTCGATCGCGACCTCGTCCACCCCGGCGCCGCGCATCTTCTCGCGCGCCAGTGCGAGGCCCTGGGCGTTGCCCTTGCTTGCCATGGTTCGATCGTAGGCTGCTCGTGTGGACACGCCACACCCGGCCGATAGCACAGCAGCCAAGACCGCCCTGCGCGACCAGGTCCGTGCTGCCCGCAAGCGGCGCCCGCTCGGGGCTGCGGCGGACTTCGCCGTGTCCGTCGCCGACGTCGCGACCGGGTGGGACGTCATCCGTCGCGCCGCCACCGTGACGGCGTACGTCTCGGTCGGCAGCGAGCCCGGCACCGGCCACCTGCTCGACGCCCTCGTGGCCTCGGGCAAGCGGGTGCTGCTGCCCGTCGTGCTGCCCGGGCTCGACCTCGACTGGGCGGAGTACGCCGGTCGCGACAGCCTCGGGCCCGCCGTGCGCGGGCTGCTCGAACCCACCGGACCCCGCCTCGGTCGCGAGGCGATCGGGCAGGCCGACGTCGTCCTCGTGCCCGGTCTCGCGGTCTCCGCGGCCGGTGACCGCCTCGGCCAGGGCGGCGGCTGCTACGACCGCGCGCTCCCCCGGATCACCCCGGGCACCCCCGTCGCCGTGGTGCTGTACGACGACGAGGTCGGGCTCGCCGTGCCGACCGATCCGCACGACCGTCCGGTCGATTTCGCGCTGACGTCGTCGGGCGTGGTGGCCATGCGGGAGTCACCGGATATCCGGTGAGACTCCCGCTTTGCACCCGAGATCTGGTGTGACAAGCGGGGTGGTCACCGGATATCCGGTGACTCCAGGGGCGGCGCGTGTGGCTGCCGCTCAATCCCCGGGCGGGCGGGGCGTCAGCACCAGCGTGTCCTCCGCCGCTGCCTCGACGGCGGCGCGGCTGAAGGCCCAGGGCAGGGTCTCGCCGTCGACCCACAGCTCGGTCTGGTCGGAGTAGTGCGACGAGGCCGGGTGGCCGGAGACGCCGGTGAGGTTGATCCAGCGCGAGTCGTCGAAGTCGGCGAGGGAGACGACCATCCGCATGGACGGCGCGGCGGTGACCTCGTAGCCCTCGACCGCGGTCCACGAGGTGGCGTCGACGATCGCGGAGCCCCCGCCGACCTCCCACCCGTCGCGGTTGAACAGCCGCTCGATCGGGGCGATGCCGGACTCGCCGAGCGTGGCGTTGTGGAGGTTCATCCGGTGCAGCCGGCCCCACTCCCACAGGCGCGGGTCGCGTGCCTGGCGCCGGGTCAGCTCGTCGCGGGCGTCGAGCATCGCCTGGCGCAGGACGTCGTCGCGCGTCTCGACCTCGGGGGTGTCGGCGTCGTCCCACCACGGTCCGGCCGGCTCGGTCAGCATCCGGCTCACCACCAGGAACCAGCGGTCACCACCGTCTGGCCAGGTGCGCAGCCGCAGGTCGTCGTGGAAGGTCAGCTCGAGCAGGTTGCGCCACACCACGTTGAAATAGGCCGCTGCCGCGCTGTCCGCGGGCTGGGTGAAGTCCCACCCGCGCAGCAGGTCCTGCGCGTTGCGGTAGTAGCCGCGCGGCACGTCGAGGTCGAGCAGGTAGGGCACGAGGGCCTCGGCCATCGGATTGGTGGTGTCGAGCTGGAGGTCGGCCATCTCCTGCACCGACAGCTCGCCCTCCTCGACCAGCGCCTCGCGGATCCGGGTGGAGCGGTAGCCGTAGTCCCAGTCCTTGGTCAGCAGGTAGGGGTAGCGGCGGTCGATGACGGCCTGGTTGGCGGTCACGATGAACCCCTCGTCGGGGTCGAGCACGCTCGGCAGCCCGTCGAACGGGATGTCGTCGCCGGTCCAGTCGTTGGCGCTGACCCAGCCCTCGACCGGCATGGTGCCGTCGTTGCCGCCGCCGCGGATCGGCACCCGGCCGGGCGCCTGGTAGCCGATGTGGCCCTCGCGGTCGGCGTAGACGAGGTTCTGCGCCGGGACCGAGAAGTCGGCGGCCGCTGCCCGGAAGGAGTCCCAGTCGGACGCGCGGTTGAGCGCGAGGATCGCGTCGGCGGTGGGCGCCGGGTCGAGCGCGGTCCAGGCCAGCGCGACGGCGTACCCGCTCCCCCGGTCGCCGGGCTCGTCGGTCGGGGCGTTGGCGCCGACGGTCGCGAACTCCGACGACACGTCGCTGATCAGCGGACCGTGGACGGTCTCGCGCACCCGCAGCTCGACGTCGTCCTCGCCCCGCACCTTGATCGTCTCGGTGCGCACGGACATCGCGGCGGCGTCGTCGTCGCGGACGTAGCGGTCGTCGCCCTCGGTCTGCTCGAGGAAGAGGTCGGTGACGTCGGGACCGAGGTTGGTGAAGCCCCATGCGATGTCGGCGTTGTGGCCGATGATCACGCCCGGCACCCCGGAGAACGTGAAGCCCGCCGTGTCGAGCGTGCACGCCTCGGTGCGCTCGCGGCAGTGCAGGCCCATCTGCATCCAGATGCCCGGCTGGCTGATCCCGAGGTGCGGGTCGTTGGCGAGGAGCGGCATGCCGGTGGAGCTGTGCGCGCCGTCGACGACCCACGAGTTGCTGCCGATGCCACGCCCCTTGCCGACCAGGTCGGGCATCGCCTCGACGCGCTGCTGCACCCGCTCGAGCGCGTCGACGACGCCCGGGGGGTACGCCGGACGGCGCGGGTTGCGGGTGCCGTTGCCCGTCGCGTTCTGCTCGAAGACGCCGTCCACGACACCACCGCCGGACACGATCGGCGGGTGCTGGTCGAAGGGGTAGGCCGGCCACAGCTCGGCGATCTCCTCCGGGGTGTGGTCGAGAGAGAGGAGCACCCGGTCGACCTCGGCGTCCATGTTGCCGCGCAGGTCCCACGCCATCGCCTTGAGCCAGGCCAGCGAGTCGATCGGGTCCCAGTCGGCGGGCGTGTAGTCGAGGCCGCTGAGGCCCAGCACGGTGTACTCGGCGGCGAGCTGGGACGGCGAGCGCTCGTCGAGGTAGGCGTTGACCCCGGCGGCGTACGACGTCAGTGCCTCGCGGGTGGCCGGTGCCAGCAGGGCCCACTCCTGCTCGGCCACCCGGCGCCAGCCCATCGTGCGGATGAACTTGTCGGTCTCGAGCGTGTCCGCGCCGAAGAGCTCCGAGAGCCGTCCCGCCGTGATGTGGCGGCGGACGTCCATCTCGAAGAAGCGCTCCTGCGCCTGCACGAACCCCTGGGCGAACATCAGGTCGTCGTCGCTGTCGGCGTAGAGCTGCGGGATGCCGTTGCCGTCTCGGACCACCTCGACGGGCGCGGTCAGGCCCGGCACCTCGATCTCGCCACCGGTCTGCGGCAGCGGACGGCGTACGACGACCGCGGCCGCGGCGGCGAGCAGGACCAGCACGACGACGAGTCCGACCGCGACCCAGGCCGTCCACCGGACCACGCGCGGAGCACGCCGGAAGGTCTGCCACCAGTTGATGCGGGGCAGAGCGGGGTCGGCGGCACTGGTCGGGGCGGGTGTGGGTGACGGCTCGCTCATTGCTCGGCCCATTGTGCCGTACCATTGGCAGTCGAAGAGGCTGAGTGCCAGCGCGTCGCGCGGCCCGGCCGATCGACTTCTCCACCACCGTCCTCGAAGGATCCACATGCCCACCTACCAGTACGCCTGCACCGAGTGCGGCCACACCTTCGAGCAGTTCCAGAGCTTCAGCGACGACGCGCTCACCGTGTGCCCGGTGTGCGACGGCAAGCTCCGCAAGCTGTTCAACGCCGTGGGCGTGGTCTTCAAGGGCTCGGGCTTCTACCGCAACGACAGCCGCTCCACCACGTCCTCCTCCGACACGGCCTCGTCCTCGTCGGGATCGAAGGAGAGCTCCTCGAGCGACTCCGGGTCGGGCTCCGGGTCGGGCTCCGGGTCGGGCTCGAAGGACGCGAAGCCCGCCTCCACCGGCACGTCGTCCTCCTCGAGCAGCAGCAGCTCCTCCTCGGACTGACGTCCGGCCCGCGGGCCGCCCGTGGTCTCGACACGCTCGCTGGCGCTCGCTGCTCGACCGACGGGGATCGCGCCGCTGGTTGAGCAGGGCGCCCCGCGCCCACCCGCCGCTGGTTGAGCAGGGCGCCCCGCGCCCGTGTCGAAACCGAGGCCCCTGTGGAGAGGGTCAGCGCGCGACGGGTGATCCGACCTAGCGTCGGAGGATGTTCCCGGGACTCCCGCCGACGCGACGCCGGCTGCGCGCCGTACGCCACCAGCTGCGGCGCCGACGTCGGCTGATCGCCGCGACCCTGGCCGGCGTCGCGGTGCTGGCCGCGATCCGGGCGGTCGCACCACCGCCGGCCGCGACCGTCGAGGTGCTGGTCGCCGCCCGTGACCTGCCCTCGGGCACCCGGCTCACCGATACCGACCTGGTCGCGCGCGACTATCCCGCCGACCTCGCGCCGGCGGGAGCCGCCGATGCGGCGGCAGGCCGCGTGCTGGCCGCCCCGATCGGGCAGGGCGAGGTGCTCACGGACCTGCGGGTCGTCGGTCCCGGGCTGGCCCGCGCCCAGCCCGGCGACACCGTCGTGCCGGTGCGCCTGCCCGACGCCGGCATGGCGACGCTGCTGCAGCCCGGCGACGTCGTCGACCTGCTCGCCACCGACCCCGGCACCGGCACCTCACGAGCGGTGGCGCGTGAGGTGACCGTGCTCGCGACCCCCACCGGAGTGCCGGACGGCCCGGCCGGTGGCTCGGGCGGCGCGCTCGTCGTCGTCGGCGCCTCCGCGAGCGAGGCGGTCGCGATCACGAGTGCGGCTCTCGGGCAGTTCCTGACCGTGTCCTGGGAGCGATAGCGTGAGCACCACACGCTCGATCCCGGCCCGTCTCGGGGCCACACAAAGGAGACCCCATGACTGGTTTCAAGAACTTCATCCTGCGCGGCAACCTCGTCGAGCTCGCCGTCGCCGTCATCATGGGCACGTCGTTCGCCGCCGTCGTCACCGCCTTCACCGGCATGCTGCTGTCACTGGTGAGCCGGATCACCGGAGGCACCGAGCCCAACTTCGACGCGTTCGCCCCGGGCGACGTCCTGATCGGCCCGTTCCTCACCGCGCTGATCGCCTTCCTCATCCTCGCGGCCGTCATCTACTTCTTCGTGGTGATGCCCTACACCCGCGCGAAGGACAAGTTCTTCCCCGCCGAGGAGTCCGGCACCCCCGCCGACGTGGCGTTGCTGGAGGAGATCCGCGACCTGCTCAAGGCGCGCGGCGGCGCCGTCTGAGGCGTCGTACGCCGCACGCACGCACGAGCGGCCCGTCCCGGGAGGGGCGGGCCGTTCTGCGTCTCGCCTGCTCGAGGGCCGGTCAGCCGTGGTGCGGCGGGACCTGGTCGCGGTACCAGCCGTCGCCCTTGCCCTGACGGTCCTCGCGGTCGTCTCGGTCGTCGGAGGTCTGCTCCGGCCCGTCGTCGCCGAAGACCGCGGCGAGGCGTCGACGTCGCTGCCACTCCGGCTCCTGCCCCGGGGCCGGCGTGGAGTCGCCGGTCGCGCGGCTCACGAGCAGACGCCGTAGATCGGCGGCTGCTCGGGCGTGCTCGGCGCGGTCGAGGGCGTCTCGGTGGGCGTCTCGGTGGGTGTCTCGGTCGGCGTCTCGGTAGGCGTCTCGGTGGGGCTCTCGGGCGTGCCGGAGGGCGACTCGCTGCCGCCGGCGCTCGGGGAGCCGCTGGGGGACGCGGTCGATGATCCGGGCGGGCCCTCGGCGCTGACCGACGTGCCGCCGATCAGCCTGGCGGGCAGCTCCTTGTCCTCGTTGAGGAGCTTCCAGATCTGGGTGGCCTGTTCGGTCCAGAAGACCTTGCCGCGGAACTCGGAGTCGAGCGGGTAGTAGTCGGTCGGCAGGGTGACGAACTTGATCTTGTCGAGCCCGATGCCCTGGAGCTGCATGGCCACCTTGCCGATGCGGGTGACCGAGGCGAACTCGTCGTCGGTGGTCAGCGACTCCGTGGCCGCGTCGAGGAACCTCACGACCTTGTCCAGGCGGGTGAGGGTCCCGGCGGAGAGCACCTCGCGCACCAGCGCACCGATGAACTCCTGCTGGCGTCGGATCCGGGAGATGTCGTTCTGCTCGATCTTCTCGCCGACGTAGCGCGCTCGCACGTAGTCGAGGGCCTCGTCACCGGTGAGCACCGACGGGTCGCCCTTCGGCACGAAGATGCCGTGCGCCGGGTCGGAGATGTCGTAGGGGACGCAGACGGGCACACCGCCGACGGCGTCGACCATGTTGCCGAAGTTGCCGAAGTCGACGACGACGAAGTGCTCGACGCGGATGCCGGTGTTCTCCTCCAGCTGGCGCATCGTGCACAGGGGGCCGCCGATCTCGTAGGCGGCGTTCCACATGACGTCGGAGGCCGCGGGCGAGCCGCAGCCGTCCTCGGGGCGGTCCACGATCGAGTCGCGCGGGATGGAGACGGCGTACGCCCGGCTGCGATCGGCGGAGAGATGCACGAGGATGGTGGTGTCGGAGCCGCCGGCGCCGGCCTCCTGGTCGATGTCGCAGCCGTCGCAGGCGCGGCTGTCGGAGCCCATCACCAAGATGTCGAGGGGCTGGCCGTTGCCGGTGTAGACCTCCGGCGGCCGCTCGCCGATGTCCTCGGTCGAGATCGACTCGATGTTGCCGTCCAGGTGGCGGATGAAGTAGATCGTGCTGAGACCGGTGATCAGTGCGAGCACGAGAGCGCTGATCAAGATGACCCGGCCGACGGTGTGCTTCCGCTTCACCTTGCCCTTGCGCTTGGGCGCGCCGACGGCGTCCTCAGGGCGCGACTCATCGGACACAGGAGCTCACCTTCGACAGGGACGGACGGTGCTGACCGCACTGAACCTACTTCACGAGCGCAAGAATTCCGCCGCTCGCGACGTGTCCGTCAGAGTCGCCGCGAGTCGAGCAGGCCGATGAACTCGTCGGCCATCTCGAGCTGTCGCACCAGGCGCGTGCGCCGCTCCCGCGCCTCGTCCTGAACGTCGGCCAAGCGGTCCTTGGCGGCCGTCCTGCCGTCCTCGTCCCCACCGGGCTCCTCCAGGACGTCGAGGTCGGCCATCACCGCCTTCATCTCGTCGAGGGAGAAGCCCAACGGCTTCATCCGCCGGATGACCAGGATCTTGTCGACGTCGGCCTCGGTGTAGAGCCGGAACCCACCGTCGGTGCGGCCCGAGGGCCGCAGCAGCCCGACCTCCTCCCAGTGCCGCAGGCTGCGCAGGGAGAGCTCGGTGCGGGTCGCCACCTCACCGATGTGCATGACCTCGCCCACAGGGCTCCTCCGAATCACAAACCCTACCCTTACGTAAGGGTAGGGTTTCTCCACGTGCCTGACCCCGCCGACCCTACGACCATCCCGGAGCCCTCGGTCCGCTCCGCACTCCGCTCGCCGCGGCTCCTGCGCACCGAGGTCCTCGCCGGCCTCGTCGTGGCCCTCGCGCTGATCCCGGAGGCGATCTCGTTCTCGATCATCGCCGGGGTCGATCCTCGGGTGGGCCTGTTCGCATCGTTCACCATGGCGGTCTCGATCGCCTTCCTCGGTGGCCGTCCGGCGATGATCTCGGCCGCCACCGGCGCGATCGCGCTGGTCATCGCGCCGGTGATGCGCGAGCACGGCATGGACCACCTCATCGCCACGGTCCTGCTCGGCGGCGTGATCCAGGTCGTGCTGGGGCTGCTCGGAGTGGCCCGGCTCATGCGGTTCGTGCCACGGCAGGTGATGATCGGTTTCGTCAACGCCCTGGCGATCCTCATCTTCTGGGCGCAGGTCCCCCACCTCGTCGACGTGCCCTGGGCGGTCTACCCGATGGTCGCCGTCGGCATCGCGATCATCGTCGGGCTGCCGCGCGTCACCACCGTCGTACCAGCGCCGCTGGTCGCGATCGTGGCCCTCACGGGCTTCGTCCTGCTCGCCGGCGTCTCGGTGCCCGACGTGGGCGACGAGGGCCAGCTGCCTGACAGCCTGCCGTCACTGTTCCTCCCCGACGTCCCGTGGACGCTCGAGACGCTGCGGATCATCGGGCCGTACGCCGTCGCGATGGCGCTCGTCGGGCTGCTCGAGTCGCTGCTGACGGCCAAGCTCGTCGACGACATCACCGACACCCCCTCCGACAAGACCCGCGAGGCGTGCGGGCAGGGCGTCGCCAACCTCGTCACCGGTCTCTTCGGCGGGATGGGCGGCTGCGCGATGATCGGCCAGACGATGATCAACGTGAAGGTCTCGGCCGCACGCACCAGGATCTCCACCTTCCTGGCCGGCGTCTTCCTCCTGGTCCTGGTCGTCGGGTTCGGTGACGCGGTCGCCCTCATCCCGATGGCAGCACTCGTCGCGGTGATGGTCATGGTGTCGGTCGGCACCTTCGACTGGCACTCGGTCCGGCCGGCCACGCTGCGGCGGATGCCGAGGTCGGAGACGATCGTGATGGCCGCCACCGTCGTGGTCACCGTCGCGACCCACAACCTCGCCGTCGGCGTGGGGGTGGGCGTGCTCGTCGCCATGACGCTGTTCGCCCGTCGCGTCGCCCACCTCACCGAGCTCCACCGCGAGGTCGTCGACGATCGCGACGGCCGTCCGGCCGCGGTCTACACGGTGACCGGCGAGCTCTTCTTCGCCTCGAGCAACGACCTCTACACGCAGTTCGCCTACGCCGAGGATCCCGCACGCGTCGTGATCGACCTGAGCGCCTCGCACGTCTGGGACGCCTCGACGGTGGCCACGCTCGACTCGATCACCACCAAGTACGCCCGCCGGGGCACGTCGGTCGAGATCGTCGGCCTCGACGCCGCGAGCGCAGCACGCCACGAGCGACTCAGCGGCTCGCTCGCCTCCCACTGAGTTCGCCGGCGCGTGCCGGCGTGGCAAGATGCTCCCCGCCGTGCGTGCACGGCGACGCCCCAGTAGCTCAGTGGATAGAGCAGCCGCCTCCTAAGCGAAAGGTCGCAAGTTCGACTCTTGCCTGGGGCACAGCACCACCCCACGCAGCCCGCTACGCCAGCGTGCGCAGGGTGCCGAACCCGCTGTTGTGGAAGACGAGCGGGTTCGCCACGTCCTCGGCCTGCTGCAGGGCGTGGAGGCGCAGCAGCACCAGGACGTGGTCGCCAGCCTCGACCTCGCGATAGATCGTGCAGTCGAAGCTGGCGAGGCCGTCGTCGAGGGTGATCGCTCCGTCGGGCGTGGCGGTCCACGCGATCGAGTCGAAGCGCTGGTCGACCGGGCCAGCGAGCGCGCGGCACACCGCGGCGTGGTGGTCGGCCAGGACGGTCACGCCCAGGTGCGACGAGCGGCGCAGGTCCGGCCACGTCTTCGAGGAGACGGCCAGGTTCACCGAGACCAGCGGCGGGTCCAGGCTCACCGAGGTGAACGAGCTCGCGGCCAGGCCGACCGGGCGGCCGTCGATCTCGGCGGCGATGGCCACGACGCCGCTCGGGAAGGTGCCGAAGGCGTCGCGCAGCAACCGCGGGTCGAGGTCCTGGTTGGTGGTGAGGCCGGTCGTGGGAGTGGTCGTGGGGCTGGGCGAGACGGTCATCGGGCTCCGATCGGAGTGTCGAGGAAGGTGCGGACCCACGGCCGGGTGGCCGCGAGCCAGTCGGCGTACGCCGCCGGGTCGTCGTGCTGGGCGTCGACCACGTAGAGCGCCCGGCCGGGCACCGTCGCGCCGATCTCGGTCAGCACCGGGCGCAGCGTGGTCTCGGGTGCGAGCGAGTGGGCCGGGCTGCCGCCGAGCATGAGCGGCACGGCCAGGCCCCGGAGACCGGTGCCGCCGGCGAACCGGTCGAGGAACAGCTTCAGCAGCCCTGTGTAGGCGGCCTTGTAGGTCGGGCTCGCGACCACGACGAGGTCGGCCGCGCCGACCTGCGCGACGAGGTCGGCGACGCCCGCGTCGGCCCAGTCGAGGATGGCCGGACCGAGGGTCGCCAGGTCGACGACCAGGTCAGGGTCGCCGCCGCTGAGCTCGCGGGCGACGTACGTGGCGGCTGCGAGCGTGCGGCTACCCGGCTTCGGGTTGCCGACCACGACGGCGGTGGTGCTCATCGGGTGGCCCCTGCGGGCGCGGACACCGGCACCAACACCGGGGGGAGCTCGGCGCCCAGCTTGAGCGACTCGAGGAAGAGCACGACGGTCGCGGCCACCGAGCGGTGCGAGACGTCGTTGAGGATGTCGTGGCGACCGCCCTCGACCAGCCACACCCGCGCGCCGGGCGCGTCGACGTAGGGCGCGGTGGCCTCGGCGGCGGCCGTGATCCGGTCGGCCGATCCGTGGACGACGAGCACCGGCTTGTCCGGTGCGGTGAGCTCGACCGAGGTCCACGGCAGCGGCTGGTCGCGGGCCTCGCGGTCGAGCCTCAGATCGCCGTCGAGGACGGCACGGTGCACCGGACACGCCGTCCGGGCCTCGACCTGCTCCTCCCAGCTGTCGGCGACGGCGGAGCCCGGCAGGGTGAGGCCGGCGAGCACGGCGGCGTCGGCCGGCACCTCGCCCACCAGGGTCGCGGCGAGCGTGGCACCGGTGTCGGCGCCGACCAGGACCTTGGGCGAGGGCAGCGACTCGTCGGCCAGCACCTTCTCGACGCGCTCGCGGGTGGCGGTGAGGTCGTCGAGGTCGACGTCGACCAGACGGACCTTGTAGGCGTCGGCGGAGAGCCGGCGGCCGAAGCGGTGGTACGACGCGTCGGTCTCGCCGCGTCCGGGCAGCACGACGAGGGTGCCGCGCGGCGTCGCGCCGGCGGGCTCGTCCCAGGTGGCTGTGACGGTCATGATCGATCTCCTTCTCGGATCGGCGGGTCAGGCAGGTCGGCCGGGCTCAGGCCCAGCGCGAGGTGAACCAGTGCACGGCACCGGTCTCGGGGTCGTAGCTGCGGCGCGGGAGGGTGCCGATGTCGGCGCCGTAGACGTGGATGCCGACGACGGGCCGGTCGCCGCCGCAGCGGACCTGGTGCACGTCGTCGGCGGTGGTGCAGCAGACCGTGACCTCGCCTGCACCCCACTCGTCGGTGCCTTGGCCCACGAGCGGGACGTCGGGCGTGGTCGGCTTCTCGTAGCGGGTCTCGACCTCGACGCCGGAGTAGATCCCGACGACTCCCCAGGTCTCGTGGCCGTGCACGGGAGTGCCCTGGCCGACGTCCCACACCGCGCTCGCGATGGAGAAGCTGCCGTCGGCTGCCACGTGGAGCGGATACATCACGTAGCGCACCGGGTCGGGCGCCACCTGCTCCGCGGGCAGCTCGAAGCCCTCGGCGAGGGTGCGCTCGAGCTCGGTGCGGACGGCGGCGGTGAGCGCCTGCTCGTCGAGCCCCTGCCCGATGAGGTCCTCGACGGTCCGGGCCAGCTGCGCGATGGCGGGCACCTCGCTCTGGACGGGGACGATCTCCTGCTGGGCGGTCATGCGATCTCCTTCTTCCTGGCCTGGGCGGCCTTGCTGATGTCGTGTGCGTAGGCCGTGATGCGGGAGTGGATGCCAGGGATGGCCACCGACCGGGCGAGCGCGCTCACCTCGGCGTCGGTGTCGTGGTGGCGGCGAGCGGGCCGTGGGCCGGCAAGCGCGTCGGCGAGGTCGGTCGGCGCGCCCGTCGCCCAGGCGTCGCCGAGCTCGGCTCGCCGGACCGTCCCGAGCGCGACGCCGAAGGCCGATCCCGGGAACCGGAGCTTGACCGAGGGATCGACGAGTCGGTGGTCGCACGCGAGCACCACGTCTGCGCCGGCGCCGATCGCGGCCCCCTCGGCCACGGCGACCGTGGTGAACGGCGCCGCGATCAGCCGCTCGAGCAGCGTGCCGACGCGCAGGAAGCGCAGGGCCAGGGTCGCGTCCGTCTCGTCCGCGAGGCCACCGAGGTCGAAGCCCGCGGCGAAGTGGCGGGCGTTGCCGCGGAGCACGAGCGCCTGCGGCCGCGCGCCTTCGGCCTCGTCGAGCATCGCGTGCAGCTGCTCGACGAGCGCGGACGAGAGCGCGTTGGCCCGCTCCGGTCGGTCGAGGGTGACCGTCCACACCGGCCCCCGGTCGACGACGAGGTTCGTGTGGGCGTTCACGCGATCCACTCCTCGACGACCTCGCGGTGCGCGCCGAGCGCGGGTGCCCCGCGGTCGAGCCGTGGCGTCTGCCCGGAGATCCGCACCGGGAAGACGACCGTGGGCGTCGCCCCCGCGATGGGTACGTCGACGCGGCCGACGAGCCCCGTCGCGTCCACGTGCGGGTCGGCGAGCGCCTCGCCGAAGGTGTTGACCGGTCCGCAGGGCACGCCCCGGGCGCGGAGCTCGGTGAGCCAGTGGGAGCGCTTCTCCTGGGCGAGCTGCTCACCGAGGAGCTCGGCGAGCTCGCGCTGGTGCTCGACGCGATCCCCCTGGCTGACGAAGCGCGGGTCGTGGACGAGGTGCGGGAGCCCGACGACTTCGGCCACGGCGGCCCAGAGCTTGTCGTTGCCTGCCGCGATGGTGAGGTCACCGTCCGCGGCGGAGAAGCCCTGGTAGGGCGCGTTGCGCGGGTGGGCCGTGCCGAGGCGCGCGGGCTCGCGCCCGGAGCCCCAGTACTCACTGGTCTGCAGCGCTGAGATGCCGAGCAGGCAGTCGAGCATCGGCACGTCGAGGCGCACCGACGCTCCGCTGGCGCGGACCTGCGGCAGGGTCGCGGCGATCGTGTAGGCGGCGTACAGCCCGGCCGTGAAGTCGCCGACCGGCACCCCCGACTTCACGGGGTCTCCGTCCGGCTCGCCGGTCACGCTCATCAGGCCCGACATCCCCTGGATGACGACGTCGTAGGCGCCGTCGTTGACGTAGGGGCTGGTGAGCCCGTATCCGGAGATCGAGGCGTAGACGAGTCCGCGGTGGTCCGCGGCCACCTCGTCGTAGCCGAGGCCGAGCCGGTCCAGGACCCCCGGGCGGTAGTTCTCGACGACGACGTCCGCGGCGGCCACGAGCGTGCGCACCTCGGCCAGCTGGTCGGGGTCCTTGAGGTCGGCGGTGATGCTGCGCTTGTTGCGGTTGACCGAGGCGAAGTTGTGGCTGAACGACGTCCCGTCGGCGTCCCGGGCGAACGGCGGCCACGACCGCATCTGGTCGCCCGTGGGCGGCTCGACCTTCACGACGTCGGCACCGAGGTCGGCCAGCAGCATGCCCGCGAACGGGCCGGCCGCCACGTGCGCGAGCTCGACGACCCGGACGCCCTCGAGGGGACGGCCGGACGTCGGGGAGACCTCAGGAGGCACGGGCGGTCCCGGCGCGGTGGGCGAGCTCCTGGCGGACCAGCGGCAGCAGGTCACGGCCGTAGCCGATGGCGTCCTGCAGCGGGTCGTAGCCGCGGATCAGGACGGTGTCGACGCCGATCTCGACGTAGTCGAGGATCGCGGCCGCGACCGTCTCGGGCGAGCCGACCAGCGCGGTCGAGTTGCCTCCGCCGCCGACAGCCTTCGTGGTGGGCGTCCACAGGCACCGGTCGTGCAGCTCGCCCTTCTCGGCGACGGCGAGCAGCCGCTGCGACCCGGCGTTCTCGGGCCCCTTGCCCTGCGGGTGGATCCGGCCGACCTTCTCCTTGAAGGCCTGGCCGGCAGCGCCGTTGATCGTGTCCAGGATGCCGTGCGCGCGCTCCCAGGCCTCGTCGTCGGTGCGAGCGAGGATGGGCCGGAAGGACACCGAGATCCGCGGCGGCGTGGCACGTCCGGCGGCAGCGGCCTCGCGCCCGACGGTCGCGATCTGCTCACCGGTCTCGGCGAGCGGCTCGCCCCACAGCATGTAGGTGTCGGCCCGCTTCGCACCCACGGCGTAGGCCGCCGACGAGCTGCCGCCGAAGAACAGCTCGAGGTGGCGGTCGTCGTAGGGGCGGACCTGCGGATCGAACCCCTCGAAGCGGTAGTAGCTGCCCTCGAAGTCGCGCGGTCCCGTGGTGTCCCACGACTGGCGCAGCACCTGCAGGTACTCGTCGGTGCGCGCGTAGCGCTCGTCGTGGGGGAGGTAGTCGCCCTCGCGACGCTGCTCGGTGTCGTTGCCACCCGTGACGATGTTGAGGGCCACGCGACCCTTCGAGAAGTGGTCGAGCGTGCTGAAGGTGCGCGAGGCCAGCGTGGGGTGCACGACGCCCGGGCGGTGGGCGACGAGCAGGCCGAGTCGCTCGGTGTGGGCGGCGGCGTACGCCGCGACCTGGGTGCCCTCGGACCAGCTCGAGCCGTAGCCGATGAGGACGCGGTCGAAGCCGCCCTCCTCGTGGGCCTGCGCGAAGCGGGCGGTGTAGTCGGGGTCGACGATCGGACCGGAGGAGGTCCGGATCTCGGAGGCGTCGGCGGTGCCGATCATGCCGAGGATCTCGACGTCGGCGTAGCGCGGGGTCTGGGCGGTCATGGTGTGTCCTTCTTCTGTTCAGACGAGGGCGAGACGCCGGTCAGCACCACTGCGGACCAGGTCGATGACAGGGGCGTACGACGTGGCGTCGGCCAAGGGGTCGAAGCCGCGGATGAGCAGGGTGGTGACGCCGAGGGCGACGTAGTCGAGCAGCGCGTCGGCGACCTGCTCGGGGGTGCCGACCAGTGCAGTGGAGTTGCCGGTGGCGCCGGTGACCTTGGCGAGCGCGGTCCACAGCCGCTTGTCGTGCACGTCGCCCTTGTCGGCGGCGTCGAGCAGGCGCTGCGAGCCGACGGCGTTGCTGCCGTCGAGCCCGAAGGTGCGGCGGGTGGTCCCCCAGCGCTCCTGGGTCGCGGCGAGGATCGCCTCGGCGCGTGCCCACGCCTCCTCCTCCGTGTCGGCCACGATCGGGCGCAGGCTGACGCTGAAGCGCGGGTCGCGGCCGTACGGCGCCGCCGCGGCACGCACCTGGGCGATCCGCTCGCGGATGCCGTCGAGCGGCTCACCCCAGAACGCGTAGGCGTCCGCGTGCTTCCCACCGACCCGGATGGCGTCCGCGGAGGCGCCTCCGAAGTAGATCGGGATGCCACCGGGCGCGGGCCGGACCGACGACCAGGCTCCTCGGACCCGGTAGAAGTCCCCCTCGTGGTCGAACGGCTCGGTCGACTCCCACTCGCGCCGCAGGACGGTGAGGAAGTCGTCCGTGCGCCGGTAGCGGGTGACCTTGTCGGAGAAGTCGCCGTCCCGAGCCTGGTCGACGTCGTCGCCGCCGGTGATGACGTGCATCGCGACCCGCCCGGGGTGGAACGCGTCCAGGCTGGCGTAGGCGCGGGCGGCCAGCGTCGGCGCCAGGAAGCCCGGCCGATGCGCCAGCAGGACGCCGAGGCGCGTCGTCGACTGGAGCACGTGGGAGGCGACCACGAAGCCGTCGGGCGTGGCCGAGGAGTGGGCGATGAGCACCCGGTCGAAGCCCGCGTCCTCGTGGGCCTGCGCCAGTCGTGCGGTGTAGGCCGGGTTGACGGTCGGCCCGACGGGGACACCGGCCTCGGTCTGGGCGGAGATCCCGTCGACCCGGTCGTCGCTCGTCGAGACGGTGCTGGTCTCCTGGGTGGCGGTGATGCCGATGAGCTCGATGCTCATGAGGCCTCCTTCGAGTCGGTGATGAGCGCGCGCCACTCGCCGGCGACGTGGCATGCGGCCTCGCGGTCGTCGGCAAGCCGGACGGGCGCCGGCTGGTCGGTGCAGGCGTCGTGGGCGAAGCGGCAGCGCGCGGCGAAGACGCAGACGCCGTGGGCCGGCCAAGATCGCGCCTCGGGATCGGGGCGGAGCTGGTCGGGCCGGAGCCGGTCGACGTGGGTGACGCTCGGCGCGGAGGCCGTGAGCAGCCCGGTGTAGGGATGCGCGGGTCGCTCGAGCACCGCCTGGATCGGGCCCTGCTCGACGACGCGGCTGCGATAGAAGACGGCGACCCGGTCGGCGATGCCGGCCAGCGATCTCAGGTCGTGGGCGATGATGACCACCGCCAGGCCGAGGTCGCGGCGCAACCGGTCGAGCAGGCTGAGCACCAGGTTGCGGTTCGAGACGTCGAGCGCCGAGACCGGCTCGTCGCAGAAGAGCAGCTGCGGTCGCGTCGAGATCGCCCGGGCGAGCGAGACGCGCTGGCGCTGACCACCCGAGAGCTGGCGCGGGCGCCGGTCGAGCATCGCGTCCGGATCGAGGCCGACCAGGCGCAGCGACTCCACGACCCGCTCGTGACGCTCGGCGCGCGACAGGGTGCCGGCGATGTCCAGCGGCTCGCGCACGAGGGCAGCCACCGTGAGGTCCGGGTCGAGCGAGCGCAGTGGGTCCTGGAAGACGAGCTGGACCTGGCCCGAACGACGGAACTCGCGCAGCGCACGCCCGCGCAGCGCACCCATGTCCTGGCCGGCGAACTCGATCCGCCCGGCGACGGGACGCACCAGCCCCACGGTGGCGCGGGCCAGCGTCGTCTTGCCCGACCCGGTCTCGCCGACGATGCCGACGATCTCCCCGGGCCGCACCTCGAGGCTGGCCTCGGTGAGCGCGGCGCCGGTGCCGAGGCTGGTGCCCTTCTTGGGCGGGACGTAGGAGACGGAGAGGTCGGTGACGCGCAGCAGCGGCGCCACGCGAGCCTCCGGTCCGTCGTCCACGTCGGGGCGTTCCTGCGTCGTGGTCATGCGGGGGCTCCCTCGAGGTCGTCGATGCGTGCGCAGCGGGCGGCTCGGCCCTCGCCCAGGTCAGCCAGCGCGACCGGGCCCGAGGTGCAGACCTCGGTCGCGAAGCGGCACCGCGGCGCGAAGCGGCAGCCGGGCATGTCCTCACCGACCGACGGCGGCTGGCCGGGGATGATCTCGAGGGCGCGGCGCTCCCAGGTGCCGATCGTGGCAACCCCCATGAGGGCCTGGGTGTAGGGGTGCCTGGGCCGGGCGAGCACCTCCTCGGTGGTGCCGCTCTCGACGATCTCGCCGGCGTACATCACCAGGATCCGCTCGCACGTCTCGGCGACGACGGCGAGGTCGTGGGTGACCAGGAGCAGCGACAGGCCGTGGCTCTCGCGCAGCCGGTCGAGCAGGTCGAGGATCTCGGCCTGGATCACCACGTCGAGGGCCGTCGTCGCCTCGTCGGCGATCAGCAGCTCGGGCTCGCAGGACACCGCGATCGCGATCAGCACACGCTGCTGCATCCCGCCGGACAGCTCGTGCGGGTACTGGTGGAAGACGCCCTCGGGGTCGTGCAGGCCGACCTCGGCGAAGAGCTCCACCGCTCGCCGGTGGGCATCGGTCCTGGACAGTCCGCGCTTGACGCGCAGCTGCTCGGCGAGCTGGTGGCCGACGGTGAGCGAGGGGTTGAGGTAGGACGCGGAGTCCTGGAAGACCGCGCCGAGCCGGGTGCCGCGCACGTCGTTCCACGTGCGACGGGTGGCACCGGTGAGCTCCGTGCCGCCGAGCACGATGCGGCCGTGGTCGACCTCGCCGGTCTTCGGCAGCAGGCCGAGCGCGGCCCGGCACGTGAGGGTCTTCCCGCTGCCGGACTCGCCGACGAGCCCGACGGACTCCCCGCGTCCGATGGAGAAGGACACGTCGTGGACGGCGACGAGGTGGTCGCCGACGGAGACCTGGAGGTCGCTCACCTCCAGGACCGGGCTGGTGGTCGGATCAGGCACGGGCGGTCTCCTTCGTCTGGCGCTGCGCCTCGTGACGGGACTGGGCAGGGGAAGCGGTCCGGGGCGTGGACCGGCGGCGGCGGCGCGCGTCCCCGGTCGCCTCGCGGACCGCGTCCGCGAGCAGGTTGAGGGAGCCGACGGCCGCCATCATCAGCAGGCCCGGGAAGACGGGGGCCCACGGCTGCTGGGCGAGGTAGTCGAGGTCGGAGGCGAGCATGCCGCCCCAGGTCGGCGCCGGAGGAGAGACGCCGAGGCCGAGGAACGACAGCGACGCGACGACGAGCAGCGCGGCGCCGGTGGCCTGGGCGAAGGTGACCGCGACGTTGGGCAGCACCTTGCTCCAGATGTGCGTGCGGAGGGTCCACCACTCGGTGGCACCCATCAGCTCGGCCGCCTCGACGTACTGCTGGCGCCGCATGCCCATCGCGACCGACCGGGTGACGCGGAAGAAGATCGGGCTGATGAGCACCCCGATCGCGAACATCGCCTGCTGCAGGCCGTTGCCGAGCGTGCCGGCGACGGCGATCGCGAAGACGGTGAACGGCAAGATGACCAGCGTGTCGCTGATCCGCAGCGTCAGCCACTCCAGGCGAGGGCCGAGCCACGCCGAGGCGAGACCGGACGGCACGCCGAGCGCGGCACCGATGATCACCGCCTCCGCGGCGCCGACCACCGAGAGACGGGTGCCGGACATCAGCCGGCTGAGCACGTCGCGGCCGACGTAGTCGGTGCCGAGCCAGTGCGTCGCGGACGGTCCCTCGAGGACGTGGTCGGTGTACTGCTTCAGCGGGTCGTGAGGCGCGAGCGCGCCGCCGAAGACGGTGAGGAACGCGATGCCCGCGAGCACGACGAGGGCGAACCGGGCCGTCGGGATCCGCCAGAGGTTGCGCAGCGCGGTCATCGCCGCACCCCCTGTCGACGGGCCGCCGGGTCGAGGACCTTCTGCAGCGCGTTGACCACCGAGCTCGCGACGACCACCACGACGGCGGTGACGAGCAGGGTTCCGAGGACGACGGGGACGTCGCCGCGCTCGGCGGACTGGAGCGCGAGCTGGGCGACGCCGGGCAGGCCGAAGAGCCGCTCGGTGATCACCGCTCCGCCGACGATGAGCGGGATCGCGAGGCCGATCACGGCCAGCGTGGGGGCGGCGGCGTTGCGCAGGACGTGGCCGAAGAGCACGCGCGAGCGACCGTAGCCGCGCATCTCGGCGCCGACCGCGTAGTTCTCACCGAGCGCGGTGACCATCGAGGTGCGCAGCTGGCGCGCGATCGAGGCCGCGACGTCGAGGCTCAGCGCGAGCGAGGGCAGGATCGCGAAGCGCAGCCACTGCGCCGGATCCTGGTCGATCGGCACGTAGCCGCCCGAGGGCAGCAGCTGCAGTTTGACCGAGAAGACCACGATCAGCGCCATGCCGATGACGAACGGCGGCAGCGTCGCGAGCACCGAGCAGACCAGGGTCACCAGTCGGTCGAGGGGCCCGCCGTTGCTGAGCGCCGCCCCGATCCCGGCGCTCCCGCCGATCACGATGGCCAGCAGCAGCGCGAGCGCGGCGATCGACAGGTCGACCGGCAGGGCCTGCTTGATGCTGTCGGCGACCGGGATCGTGGTGAACCACGATTGCCCGAGATCGCCCTGGACGGCGTGCCCGAGCCAGGAGGCGTACTGCACGTGCAGCGGTCGGTCGAGACCGAACTCGTGGTTCATCCGCGCGATGTCGTCGGCGGTGGCGGTCTCGCCGAGCACGGCCGCGGCCGGGTTGCTGTCGCTCAGCGCTCCGAGCGCGAAGGTGATCACCGAGGCGAGCAGCAGCACGGTGACCGCCACCGCGAGGCCACCTGCCGCGGTGCGCACGAGCGGTACGACGCGACGTGTCCGCACCGCCTCGACCGTCGGGGGCACGGCGGCCGGCGACGGCCGGCTCGGCGTCGTCGTACCGGCCTCGGGGGTGACGGTGAGGCTCACGCGGTCACACCTTCGAAGCGGCGCAGGCTCGGGCGCGTCGGGAGCCCGCTCACGCCCTTGCGGGCGATCACGGCCGGCACCAGCGTGAGGAAGGTGTTCGGGAAGGACGTGACCGCGATCTTCGTCGCCTCCTGGAGGAGGGCGGGATAGGTCGGGTCGTCGGTCGGCGTGCGCTTGACCTTCTCCAGCTGCGCGTCGAGCTCGGGGTTGGTCGTGCGACCCGGGTTCATCAGGCCCTCGGCCCCGAAGAGCACCTGGAAGGCCTGCACGGGCGACTCGCGCCCGGCGAAGCCGTCGTAGGCGAGCGCCTTCGAGTGCTCGAGGTAGACCAGCTGCGTGTGCTGGGTGGCAGGGATCGAGTCGATCGTCGCCTCGATGCCCACCTCCTTGAGCTGTGCCTGGGTCAGCTCGACCGCCGCGTCGCTCTGCCCGCTGCTGGTGAAGACCGCCTTGATCGGGGTCTTGAGACCAGCGTCCGCGAGGACCTGGCGCGACTTGTCGGGGTCGTAGGCGTAGATGCTCGCCAGCTCCGGGTTGTAGCCGACGTAGCCGGGCGGGAACGGCTGGTAGCTGACGTCGCCGACGCCGAAGGCCGCCACCTCCTTGAGCTTCTCGCGGTCGATGGCGTACTTCATCGCCTCCACGACCGCCGGCTCGTCGAACGGCGCCATCGTCACGTTCACGTCGAGGACGCTGACGAACATCGTGTTGATCACCTGGACGTCCAGACCGGCGTCCTTGGCCTGCTGGAGCTGAGCTCCGCCGAGGCGGACCAGGTTGAACTGGCCCGAGCGGGCTGCGGCCACGGCGGTCGACGGGTCCGGCTGCGGGTAGAGCTCGAAGTTCTCCACCTTGATCTCGTCGGCGGCGGAGAAGTTCGGGTTCTTCTTCAGCGTCGCGTGGTCGTTCTGGACGTACGACGTCAAGGTGAACGGACCCGACCCGGCGGGCTGCGTCGCCAGCGAGTCGGCGTCCTTCTCGAAGACGGCCGGGTTGACGACCATGCCGGTCTTGCCGGCGAAGAGGAGCGGGTACTGGTAGTCGACCTCGGTGAGCTCGACGACGACGTCGAGGTCGCCGTCGGCCTTGACGGACTTGATCGTCGCCATCTGCGGAGCGATCAGCGACCCGTCCTGGGTGCGACCGCGCTCGATCGACTTCGCGACCGCGGTGGCGTCGAGCGGGCTGCCGTCACTGAACTTCAGGTCGGGCCGGAGGGTGAACGTGACGACCTTGCCGGAGTCGTCGTAGGTCCACTTCTCGGCCAGCCACGGGGTGGCGTTGCCCTGGTCGTCGAGCGCCGTGATCGCGTCGTAGGTCAGGGCGAGCATCTGCACGTCCGAGCCGGCAGAGGAGGTCACCGGGTCCCACGTGGTCGGCAGCTGCCAGGCCCACTTGATGGTGCCGGTGCCCCCGGCGGAGCTGCTGCCTCCGACCGTGGACGTGCCCCCGCACGCCTCGAGGCCGAGCACGAGGCCGGCGGCGAGGCTCAGGCCGAGGAATCCGCGGCGGGACGGGGTGAGGATCGGGGAGCTGGCGCGCGTCATGGTGAGCGTGTGCCTTTCGGGTCAGGTCGGCGTCGATCTGGGTCGAGTCGTACGACGGTGGGTGGGGGTGGGCGCGGCCGGCGTCAGCCGGCGTGGCGGGCCGCCGTGTGGCGGTTGACCGGCACGGGCAGCCCGAGATGCCCGCGCAGGTGGGTGGAGTCGTAGTCGGCGCGGAAGACACCGCGCTCCTGGAGGATCGGGACGACCTCGTCGACGATCCGGCGGAAGTTGGCCGGGTGGTCGAGGCCGATGTTGAAGCCGTCGCAGGCCCGGGCCTCCCACCACTCCACGAGCTTGTCGGCGACGGTGGTGGCCGATCCGACGAACTCGCTCTTGCGGAACGCCCGGGTGGCCTCGACGGCCTGTCGCAGCGTCCAGCCGTTGTCGGTGGCACGCTGGGTGACAGCCTTGGCCTGGGTGTAGAAGGACCGCTCGCCGTGCACCAGCGCCTCGGCCGGGAACGGCGCGTCGAGGTCGTACTGGGTGAAGTCGTGCCAGCCGAAGGGCCGGCCGAACTCACGCAGCGCGGCGCCGAAGGTGTGGTCGCGGTCGTTGTTGAGCGCCTCGATCTCGCGGGCGTCCTCGTCGGTGTCGCCGACGACGACCTTGACGCCGGGCATGACCACGACGTGGTCGGGGTTGCGGCCGAACCGGTCCCGCGACCGGGTCTTGATGTCGTCGTAGAACGCCTGGCCACTGGGGATGTCGGCGGCATGGGTGAAGATCCCCTCCCCCACGCTGGCGCCGAGGTCGCGGCCCTGGTCGGAGTCACCGGCCTGGAAGATCACCGGGTGGCCCTGGGCGGAGCGGACCAGGTTGAGCGGCCCGCGCACGGAGAAGTAGGTGCCCTCGTGGTCGAGGACGTGCTGCTTGCTGGGATCGAGGAACTGCCCGGTCTCGCGGTCGCGGACGAAGGCGTCGTCCTCGTAGGAGTCCCAGAGCGCCCGCGCGAGCTCGACGTACTCCTGTGCGCGGCCGTAGCGGGTGTCGTAGTCGTAGTGCTCGTCGAGACCGTAGTTGCCGGCCGTCCCCGCGTCGCCGGTCGTGACGACGTTCCAGCCCGCGCGGCCACCGCTGATGAGGTCGAGCGAGCCGAACCGGCGCACCAGGTTGAACGGGCTGTTGAAGCTGGTGGTCGCCGTGCCGACGAGACCGATGCGGCTCGTCTGCGTGGCGAGCGCGCTGAGCAGCGTGAGGGGCTCGAGGCGGTTGAGGTAGTGGGGCGGGGAGAACGGGGTGATGAACTGGCTGTCGACGATGAAGACCAGGTCGAACTTGCCGCGCTCGGCGAGCTGGGCCATCTCCACGAACCAGTCGATGCTGACGCTGGCGTCGCCGGGGATCTCCGGGTCGAGCCACAGGGTGTGGCTGCCTGGCCCGCCGGTGCCGTACGGCACGGCTCCCAGGTGCATCTGCCTCGTGGTCATCGACTCCCTCTCGCGCTTGTTCATCTTTCTCTACTAACTTAATGGACTATTGCAGCAGGATCCAACGCCGGTCCGTGATGCGTGTCATCGCGACCCGTGATCAATAGTCGACTAATCTGATCGACATGGAACGCATCCTCGACATCGGCCCCCTCCGCAGCCTCGTGGCCGTGGCCGACTGCGGCGGCTTCCAGCGCGCCGCCGAGGCTGCACCTGAGCCAGGCCGGGGTGAGCCAGCACGTGCGCCGCCTCGAGGCCGCGACCGGTCTCCGCCTCGTCGAACGACACGGTCGCGGATCGCGGTTCACCGGCGACGGCGAGCGCCTGCTCGCCTCCGCCCGCCGCATCCTGTCCGCCCACGACGAGGCGCTGCGCGACCTCGCCGGCGCGCACCTCGAGATCACTCTCGGCTCGACCGAGCACGCCGCGGCGCGACTCCTCCCGTCGCTGTCGGCATCGCTCGAGGGCGCCGGCTCGGAGACGTTCCGCTACCGCATCGACCGCGGTGCGCGTCTGCGCGAGGGCCTCGCCTCCGGCCAGGTCGACCTCGCGCTCCTGCTCAACGCCGCCGATCAGCCCGGCGCCGTGCCGGTCGGGGCGCTGGAGCTCTCCTGGTACGCCGCCGAGTCCTGGCGGCTCCCCGTCGCACCCGATCCGGTGCCCGTGGTCGCCTTCGACAACCCCTGCGAGCTGCGCAAGCGAGCCCTCCAGACCCTGGCCGACCACGGCCTGCCCGCGACGATCGGCGCCGAGGCCACCCAGCTCGCCGGGGTGCAGGCCGCCGTCAGCGCCGGCCTGGGCGTCGCCCTGATGGCGCTCGAGGAGCCGCCGCCGGGGCTCGTCGTGGTGCACGACCTCCCGGCCCCGGAGCCGCTGATGCTCTACGTCTGCCCGCGTGCCGGGCTCGCCGACGACGTCGTACGACTGGCGGCGGACGCGGTCGCCGCGGTGCTCGCCGAGCCACGGCTCGCACTCACGTCGTAGCTGCTGCTACCGAACGGTCGGGGTCGTGCAACCGCGCGATGCGGCCCTGACTGCTCGGTCGCGCGACGCCTCCGGCTCAGACCGTCTCGAACCTGATGCCCGCGGCCTGCAGCCGGGCCAGCAGTGCGTCGCCCATCGCGACGGCGGGGGTGACCTGGCCCGCGGTGTCGGGGTTGTCGTCGAGGGCCAGGCACAGCGCGGCCTCCGAGAGCATCTTCGCGGTCTCGGTGTAGCCCGGGTCCCCGCCGGAGACGCGGGTGCGCACGGTCCGGTCACCCGCCTCGCCGACGAAGTCGACGGTGAACCACGACCTGTCCCGCTTCGACTCGTCCGGCCCGGAGCCCTGCGGCACCTTGCCCTTGAGGAAGTCGCGCACCGGTCGCACCTGGGCGGCGACGGTCAGCGCGCCGACGCCGAGCGCGCCACCGGCGGCGTAGCGCAGGGTCTTGGTGCCGGCCCAGTGGGAGTAGCGGAACTTCGGGCCGTACGCCGCCAGCGCGGCGCCGGAGCGCGCGACGACGATCGGGTCGATGGTCGGGAGCGGCAGCAACCAGTAGCCGAGCAGCGGGTCGCGGTGCGGCTTGCCGCCGACCGAGCGTGACGAGCGTCCGTCGGCCGGCCGGCCCTCGGCGCGTCGGCGCTCGGCGTACGTCTTCCTCATCTGCTTGGCCCGGGCGAACTGGTCGAGCGCGGAGTGGAAGGTGCCGCCGGAGAACGTGCCGGCCGAGCGCACCACGCCGCGCATCGTGATCGGCCGGTCCGAGGGCAGCTGCCGCACGGTGTAGTAGGCGCCGAGGTCGTGCGGGATCGAGTCGAAGCCGCACGCGTGGACGAGCCGGGCACCGGTGCGCAGCGCGGTCCGGTGGTGCTGGAGGTAGGTGCGGTCGACGAACTCGGGCTCGCCGGTGAGGTCGAGGTAGTCGGTGCCGGCCTCGGCGCACGCGGCGACGAGGGGGCCTCCGTGCTCGAGGTAGGGCCCGATCGTGGTGACCACGACGCGCGTCTGCCGGGCCACGTCGGCGAGGGCGGCGTCGTCGGCGGAGTCCGCGACCAGCACCTCGACGCCCGTCGCGCCGCGGTCGGCCAGTCGTCGGCGTACGGCCTCGAGCTTGTCGGCGTTGCGGCCGGCGATCGCCCAGCGGAGGCCGTCGGGCGCGTGGGCCGCGAGGTGGTCGGCGGTGAGCCCGCCGGTGAACCCGGTGGCGCCGAACAGCACGATGTCGAAGGTCCGGTCGTCGCTCATCGCGTCATCGTGCCACGCGCCGCGTCGTCCGGAACCGGGCGGCCGCGGGCACCGTCCCACCGCCATGCACCTGCGCACCACCCTCACCGGCGTCACCGTCCTCGCCAGCCTCGCGGTCGCCGGCGGGGTGGGCTACCGCATCGGCCAGGAGGACGGGCCGGCCGGCACCCCGCCGCCGCCCCGCCTCGCGCTCGCCAACTCCGACCTCGCCGTCGCGTCGTCGTGCGACGCGCTGCTCGAGTCCTACGTGGACCGCGGGGTGGAGCAGGTCGGGGCCTGGGGCTGGGGAGGCGGCGTCGTCCTCCAGGAGGGCGACGTCAGCATGCCGCTCTCGTCCAGCGCGGCGGGTGGCGTCGAGCGGTCGATGCCGACGACCTCGCGCACGACCAGCGAGGAGTCCGGCACCAACGTCCAGGAGGCGGGCGTCGACGAGTCCGACGTGGTGAAGGTCGCCGGCTCCCTCCTGCTGCGGATGCGCGACGGCGCGCTCATGGCGTACGACGTCTCCGCCGGCACCCCGGCCCTGCTGTCGACGACCCGGATCCCCGACGCGCATGGCGCGGGCCGGGTCGGCGACCCGAGCGGCGAGCTGGTGCTCGTCGACGGTCGAGCGGTGGTCCTCGGCTCGACAGGTGGCAGCACCGTGGTCACGACCGTCGACCTGTCCGACCCGACCTCGCCGAGCATCGTCGACACCACGACGATCACCGGCCGGGCGTCTGCGGTGCGGGTGCACGGCGACGTGGTGCGCATCGTGGTCCGGTCCGACCTGCCCACGCTCGACTTCTCCAGCCCCGACGGGGCCCTCGGCGAGCTCCGCGCCGGGCTGCGCAACCGCGCGCTGGTGCGCGCCACGACCCTGGCCGACTGGCTCCCGACGGTCGACGGGCGGCCCGTCGTGGACTGCGACGACGTCGCCGTGCCCGACGACGAGACCCTGGCGCTCGGCACCACCACGGTCGTGGCCTTCGACCCGGCCGACCCCGCGGCGCGGACCGCCACCGCGGTCGCGACGGACTCCGACACGTCGTACTTCTCGGCCGACCGGTTCTACCTCGCCGCCGGCGCCCCGTCGTGGGGCTGGTCGGAGTGCCTGACCTGCCGGAGGCCGATGAGCGCCCCACGCGACACCACGCCGATCTTCGCCTTCGCGCTGGACGGCACCGACGCGACGTACGTCGCCTCCGGCGAGGTGCGCGGCACGATCGCCGACCGCTGGTCGGTGGACGCCGTCGGCGACTCGCTGCGGGTGGCTGTCGGTCCCGGCGTCGGCACCGCTGACGCGAACTCCGTCGTCACCCTCCGCGAGGAGGGCTCGTCGCTGGTCGAGGACGGTCGCGTCGACGGCCTCGGGGTCGGTGAGGAGATCACGTCCGTGCGGTGGTTTGACGACCTGGCGATCGTGGTCACCTTCCGCCAGACCGACCCGCTCTACGCCGTCGACCTCACCGACCCGGCCGCACCCGTCCTGCTCGGCGAGCTGAAGATCCCTGGCTACTCCGACTACCTCCACCCGCTCGGCGAGCACCGGCTGATCGGCATCGGGCAGGACGCCGACGCGCAGGGCGTCCTGCGGGGCGCGCAGGCCGCGCTCTTCGACGTCACCGACCTCACCGCGCCGCGGCAGATCGACGTGGTGCGCTACGACCGCGACACGTTCGCCGGCGCGAGCGCCGACCCGCGGCAGTTCACCTGGCTGCCCGACCAGCGCACCGCGCTCACCGTCGTCTCCCGGTTCGGGGCTGCCGGCACGACCGGCTGGGTTTCGGTCCTCTCGCTCGCCGACGGGGCGATGACCAACCGGATGGTCGACGTCGGCCCCGACGTCGACGGCGTGCGCCTGGTGCCGCTCGCCTCCGGGAAGGTCGTGCTGGTCACCGGCGACGACGTCTCGTTCCTGGCCCTGTGAGCCGCACGCGCACCGTCGTACCCTCGACACATGTGCCGCAACATCCGCCCGCTCAACAACTTCGAGCCGCCGGCGTCGCGTGACGAGGTCACGGCAGCCGCGCTGCAGTACGTCCGCAAGGTGGCCGGGACGACCAAGCCGTCGCAGGCCAACGAGGAGGCGTTCTACGCGGCCGTCAAGGAGATCGCCCACATCACCGAGCACCTCCTCGACGACCTGGTGACCACCGCGCCGCCGAAGAACCGCGAGGTCGAGGCGGCCAAGGCACGAGCCCGCGCGCAGGCGCGCTACGCGTGAGCGTCGCCGCGCCCGAGGGCGAGGCCCTCGACCTCCTGGCCGGCCGGCGGCTGGTCGTGCTGACCGGCGCCGGGCTCTCGACCGACTCCGGGATCCCGGACTACCGCGGGCCGGGCTCGCCGGCGCGGGCGCCGATGACCTATCAGGAGTTCGTCGGCAGCGAGGAGGCGCAGCAGCGCTACTGGGCGCGCTCGCACCTCGGCTGGCAGCGGATGGGACGGGCCCTGCCCAACGACGGACACCGGGCCCTCGCCGCGCTCGACCCGGACCTGCTGATCACCCAGAACGTCGACGGCCTGCACGAGGCGGCCGGCTCCCGGCAGGTGGTCGCCCTGCACGGACGGGTGGCCGACGTGATCTGCCTGTCGTGCCGCACGACCTCCTCGCGCGCCGACCTCGAGCGCGAGCTCGACGCGCTCAACCCCGGCTGGCTCGAGCGCCACGGCTGGGTCGAGTCCCGCCCCGACGGCGACGTGGACCTCGACGACACCCGCGACTTCGTGGTGCCGCGCTGCGGGTGCGGCGGACCGCTCAAGCCCCACGTGGTCTTCTTCGGCGAGAACGTCCCGCCCGAGCGCGTCGCGCGGTGCTACGCCGCCGTGGAGGAGCTCGGGACCTCCGGCGCGCTCCTCGTCGCCGGGTCGTCGCTGACGGTCATGAGCGGCCTGCGGTTCGTCAAGCGCGCGGCCGCCGGCGGCACGCCGATCGTCGTCGTCAACCGTGGTCAGACCCGCGGCGACGCGCTGGCGTCGTACAAGCTCGAGGTGGGGTGCAGCGAGTTCCTGACCGCCCTCGCGACCGCCACCAGAACCCCCGCCTAAGCGGTGCACCACGAACTTCTGGGGGTGTGTACGCCCCAAGAAGTTCGTGAACCCCCGCTGAGGCGGGGGTTCGAGTGACAGGGGTTCGGTCAATCGCCCTCAGCGGCGGACGAAGATGTGCTCGGCCGCCTCGGAGACCAGCTCGGCGGTCTCGCCGCCGGAGCCGATCAGGATGCCCTCGTCGGTGCGCGCGATGGTCACGGTCTGGCCGGGCACGGCCCCGACGCGACGGAGCAGGCCCATCAGGTCCTCGTCCTTCTGCATCTCCTCCGAGATCCGCTTCACGTGCACGCGCTGGTCCTCGGAACCGGCGGCCGCCGACAGCGGCTCGACGTTGTCCATGAAGTCCTCGCCGACCACGTCGCCGAGCTCGTCGAGGCCCGGGATCGGGTTGCCGTAGGGCGACTCGGTGGGGTGGTCGAGCAGGTCGAGCAGGCGACGCTCGACGGTCTCCGACATCACGTGCTCCCACCGGCACGCCTCGGCGTGCACGAGCTCCCAGTCGAGCCCGATGACGTCGGTGAGCAGCCGCTCGGCGAGCCGGTGCTTGCGCATCACCCGGGTCGCGAGGAGCAGGCCCTCCTCGGTGAGCTCGAGGTGGCGGTCGCCCTCCACCGTCAGCAGCCCGTCGCGCTCCATGCGGGCCACGGTCTGGGACACGGTCGGGCCGCTCTGGTGGAGCCGCTCGGCGATCCGCGCGCGCAGCGGGACGATGTCCTCCTCCACGAGCTCGTAGATCGTGCGGAGATACATCTCGGTGGTGTCGATCAGGTCACTCACGAGGCTCATTGTGTCGCATCGGCCAACCTCCGCACCCCACCCGCCCATGGCACAGTGAGACGGGTGAGCGAACTGATCGTGCCCCGACGCTTCTGCGGACCTCCCGACTCCGGCAACGGCGGCTGGACGGCGGGTGCGCTGGCCGCCCTCGACGACGCGGACTCGCCCGACGACCGGTCCGACGGCTGGCCGGCGATCGAGGTCACGTTGCGCCAGCCGCCGCCGCTCGACACCCCGCTCGTGGTGACCGCAGAGGGCGGGGTGACCACGGCGTCGTTCGGGGGTACGCCGATCGCGACCGCGCACCGCGCCGAGCGTGGCCTCGCCGAGGTGGATCCCGTCGGCCCCGCGGTGGCGGCGACCGCCGCGGCGTCGTACCCCGGGCTCGGGTTCCACCCGTTCCCGACGTGCTTCGCCTGCGGCACGTCGCGGGAGGAGGGCGACGGGCTGAGGATCTTCCCCGGCCCGGTCGACGCGGGCGAGCGAGCGTCGGGCGAGGAGCTGGTGGCCGCCCCGTGGACACCGCACCCGAGCCTGCACGAGGACTGGCACACCTACGTCGACGAGCACCCGCGTGCGTCCGTCGCGGTCACCTGGGCGGCGCTGGACTGCATCGGTGGCTGGGCGGGCGACCTGGGCGAGCGGCTGATGGTGCTGGGGCGGATGACCGCGCGAGTCGACGACCTGCCCGTCATCGGCGAGCCCCACGTCGTGGTCGGCGAGGACCGCGGCCGCGACGGCCGCAAGACCTTCACCGCGTCCACCCTCTACGACGCCGACGGTCGGGTGGTGGCCACGGCCGAGCACACGTGGATCGCGGTCGACCCGGCGATGTTCGGCGGTCAGGTCCCGTCGAGATGAGCGGGTTCGACACCCTTCCCCGCGCTTGAGAGGATGGGGACATGGCTGATTTGAACGATCCAATCCCGGCCGGCCGCGACGACTGGTGGCGCCACGCCGTCGTCTACCAGGTCTACGTGCGCAGCTTCGCCGACAGCGACGGCGACGGCATCGGCGACCTGCCCGGCATCACCTCGCGCCTCCCGCACCTCGCCGAGCTCGGCGTCGACGCGCTCTGGATCACGCCGTTCTACACGTCTCCGCAGCACGACCACGGCTACGACGTGGCCGACTACACCGACGTCGACCCGCTCTTCGGCCGGCTCTCCGACGCCGACGACCTCGTCGCGCGCGCCCACGAGCTCGGCCTGCGCGTGGTGGTCGACCTGGTGCCGAACCACACCTCCGACGAGCACGCGTGGTTCCAGGCGGCACTCGCCGCCGGACCCGGCAGCCCCGAGCGCGCGCGTTACCTCTTCCGCGACGACCCGACCGACCGACCCGGCACTCCCCCGAACAACTGGGAGTCCGTCTTCGGTGGTCCGGCATGGACCCAGGTCGACGACGGCCAGTGGTACCTCCACCTCTTCGACTCCACCCAGCCCGACCTCGACTGGCGCAACCCCGAGGTCCCCGAGATGTTCGAGGGCGTGCTGCGCTTCTGGCTCGACCGCGGCGTCGACGGCTTCCGGGTCGACGTGGCCCACGGCCTGTTCAAGGAGGCCTCGCTGCGCGACCAGGTCGTCGAGCCCGGCGGCCGGCCCGCCAGCGGCGCGGGCGAGATGGTGGAGCGCAACGTCAGCGACGAGCCGATGTGGGACCAGCCCGAGGTCCACGACGTCTACCGCTCCTGGCACCGGATCCTCGACGAGGCCGGCGCCGACCGGATGGCCGTCGCCGAGGCCTGGACCCAGACGCCCGAGTCGATGGCGGCGTTCGTCCGCCCCGACGAGCTCGACCAGACCTTCAACTTCGCCTGGCTGCTCGCCGACTGGTCCGCCGAGGCCTTCGCCGACGTCATCACCAGCACGCTCGCGGCGGTCGAGGGGGTGGGCGCGGCTCCGACGTGGGTGCTCAGCAACCACGACGTCGTACGCCACGTGACCCGCTACGGCGGCGGCGAGCAGGGCCTGGCCCGGGCCCGCGCGGCCACGCTGACGATGCTCGCGCTGCCCGGCTCGAGCTACCTCTACCAGGGCGAGGAGCTCGGGCTCGAGCAGGTCGACGTCGCCCCCGAGGACCGTCAGGACCCGTCGTACCTCCGCACCGGCGAGGTCGGCCGCGACGGCTGCCGGGTCCCGATCCCCTGGGCCGGCACCGAGGCGCCGTACGCCTTCGGGCCGGGCGCGGGCCAGCCCTGGATCCCGCAGCCCGACGACTGGGCCGCGCTGACCGTGGGCGCCCAGGCGACCGACCCGACCTCGACGCTGGCGTTCTACACCGACGCCCTCCGGATACGCCGCGGCTTCGCGTGGACCGCGGGCGAGGAGGTGTCGATGCTCGATCTCGGCGCCGACGTGGTCGCCTTCGAGCGCGGACCCATCACCGTGCTCCTCAACTGCGGCACGGCCCCGGTCGAGCTGCCCGCCGGCGAGGTGCTGCTGGCCAGCGGTCCCGTCGACGGCACGCTGCCGCCCGACACCGCCGCCTGGCTCCGCTGACCCTCACCACCACGACGTAGTCCCCTACGTTCTGGACGACCAGAACGTAGGGGACTACCGGGTCGAGCCGCCAAAGCCCGGTAGTCCCGGGGGGGACGTCAGTCGTCGGACAGCGCGGAGTTGTACGCCGCCAGCTGGCGGGAGAAGTGCGCCAGCTCGGCATCGCTCCAGCTCGCCAGCCGCTCGTCGAACCGGTCGCTGCGGCGACGGCTCATCGAGTCCAGGCGCGTGCGCCCCTCGTCGCTGGCACCCAGCAGGATCGCGCGCCGGTCCTCGGGGTCGGGCATCCGCTCGACGAGGCCGAGGTCGACGAGCGTCTGCACCTGGCGGCTGACGCCGCCCTTGTCCATCCCGAACGCGTCCGACAGGTCGGCGCCGCGCAACGGGCCCTCCTTCGCGAGGTGCGTGAGGATGAAGAACGTCATCGGGTGCAGGTCGGGGTGGACTTCCCGGGCCCGCTCCCCGATCACCCTCTTCACCCGCCGGATCAGCGTCCCGACCTCGGCCTCGATGCTGCGGAGGTCGTCGTACCGGGCGGCGGCGGAGGTGTCGTCCATGGGCGAAGTGTGGTCCATGGTGGCGCTGCGGCTCATGGTCGAGGCCCCTCTCACGCCTGCGGGGAGGCCGGCGAGACCTCGGCCAGGAGCTCGTCGTCGCGCTTCACCGAGGTGCGCAGGGGCACCTCCTTGATGAAGAGCACGGCGATGAGCGCGCCGATCGCGAACGGCAGGGCCACCAGGAAGATGTGGCCGGTCGCGTCGCCGAAGGCGCTCTCGAAGATCGCCCGCAGCGGCGCCGGGAGCGTCGACACGTCTGGGATGCTTCCGGTGTCATGGCCGACCTGCGAGGCGAGCTCGGGGTGGTCGGCGACCAGCTTGGTGAGGCCGGCTTGCACGGTGTCGGAGACCTGGTGGGCCAGCACCGCGCCGAGGGCGGCGATCCCGACCGACCCGCCGAGGGACCGGAAGAAGGCGACGACGGACGAGCCGGCACCCATGTCGGACAGGGCGATGGTGTTCTGCACGGCGAGCACGAGGTTCTGCATGGTCGCGCCGAGACCGAGGCCGAGGATCGCCATGAAGATGCCGGTGTGCCACAGCGGGGTGCTGGCGTCGATGGTCGAGAGCAGGCCGATGCCGATGATGACGGCGACCATGCCGCCGACGAGCCAGCGCTTCCAGATCCCGGTCGCGGAGATGATCCGGCCGCTGGTGATGCTGGAGACGAGCAGCCCGCCGACCATGCAGATCGACATCAGACCGGCCTCGGTCGGGCTCATGTCCTTGGCCCGCTGGAAGTAGAGGCTGAGGTAGACCGTCGAGCCGAACATGGCGACGCCGATCAGCACCGAGGCGATGGTGGCGAGGGTCAGCGTGCGGTCCTTGAACAGGTGCAGCGGGATGACCGGGTCCTTGGCGACGTTGGCCTCGACGTGCACGGCCGCGGCGATCACGGCGATCGCGCCGACCACCATCAGGCCGCTGGTCCACGAGATCCAGTCGAAGTTCTGGCCACCGAGGGAGACCCAGACGAGCAGGATCGACACGCCACCGACGAGGAGGAAGGCACCGAGGTAGTCGATGGTCACCTCCCGCTTGACGACCGGAAGCCGCAGCGTCTTCTGCAGCACGACGAAGGCGAGGAGCGCAACCGGGAGGCCGGCGAAGAAGCACCAGCGCCAGCCGACGGTGTCCACCAGGACGCCACCGACGAGGGGGCCGCTCACCGTGGCGAGGGCGAAGACCGCGCCGATGTAGCCGCTGTAGCGACCGCGCTCGCGCGGAGAGACCATCGAGGCGATGACGACCTGCACCAGCGCGGTGAGGCCACCGACGCCGAGACCCTGCACGACGCGGGCGCCGATGAGGACCTCCATCGACGGCGCGAAGCCGGCGATGAGCGAGCCGACGGAGAAGATGACGAGCGCCGACTGCACCAGCAGCTTCTTGTCGAAGAGGTCGGCGAACTTGCCCCAGATGGGGGTGGTGGCGGTCATGGCGAGCATCGTCGCGACGACGACCCAGGTGTAGCCGGTCTGGCTGCCCTTGAGGTCGTCCACGATCGTCGGGAGCGCGTTGCTGACGATCGTGCTGGAGAGCATCGCGACGAACATCGCGAGAAGGAGTCCGCTGAGGGCCTCGAGCACCTCGCGGTGGGTCATCTGGGCGTCCTGCTCGACGACCGGGACGGGGGGAGCCTGTGTCACGTGCGTGCCTACGATTCTTGGTTGCCGTGTGCAATAGTTGCTGACCACAACGATACGCCTCGACCGACCGTAGTACCACCCGGGGACGACGAGACCTGCCCCACATCCGATGCCACCTGCCGCTGGACTACCGCGGGCGGGAGGACGTACGACCCTCGACCGAGGCTCCGGGAAATGCAGCGACCCGCAGGCGTGCTGCTCCTCGGAGAGGGGCCCCGGCGGATGACACCGGGCGCCTGCGGGTCGGGTGGCTGCAGTGGATTCGCCGGCAGCTGTCGGCGGACCGGGCTGCCTAGCGGGCAGCCACCTCACTCATCCGAAAAGAACTCATTCTTCGGATCACCTCCCTTCTGTGTGCGTCCACCGTACGTCGGCACGCGGGGGCGCTCAACGGGTTAAGGCGAGCAGGGCCGGCACCTGGACTTGCACCTGCCGTGGCGTCATGTGGTCCGGTTGACCCACGTCCCACCCCTGAGAAGAAGGACCACCCATGAGCTTGCCGTTCGCCATCCCGCGCCAGGTCAAGATCGGAGACGCGGCCGCGTTCGTCGGCACCACACCCCGAGCGATCCGCCACTACCACGAGATCGGCCTGCTCCCCGAGCCCGAACGGGGTGCCGACGACCGCCGCCGCTACGGCTACGACGACATGATCAGCCTGCTGTGGATCCGCCGCATGGCCGACGCGGGGATCGCCCTCGACGACATGCGTACCGCCTTCGCCGAACCGTCTCCCGCTGACGCCGACGGCACCGACGACCACGACGTCGCGGCGATCCTGGAGCGGCTGGAGCGGACCCTCGCCGCGCGGGAGGTCGAGCTGCAGCAGCAGCGGAGCGCCGTGCAGCGCATGCGGACCGCGGGCAGCAGGAGAGGGCTGCTCTCCGACCTGGTGATCGCTCGCCTCACGAGCGTGCCAGAGGAGGCGCTGCGCCAGGCGGACCTCGACACCCTCCTCGTCACCGAGCGGATCTTCGGTCCGCTCGGAGCAGCCATCCAGGCCGGCCGGTTCGTCGCGCTGGCCGCCCACCCGGACCTGCAGGAGGAGTCCGACCGCGTGGACGCCGCCGAAGAGGCGCTCGACGACACGGTCGCCGTCGACGATCCTCGCGTGGAGCAGGTCGCTGCCCGACGGCACGCCTTCGAGCTGGCGTTGAACGTCGTCATCGAGACGTCGGGCCAGGCGGAGGAGGAGGAACGGTTCTTCGACTCCTGGGAGGCCTCGCAGCCCGACGACGCTGACGGCGCCGAGCCTGCCTCCGCGTCCGACCGCGGGTCGATGAGCGCCTCCGAGGCGATCGAGAAGATGCCCTACGACTTCTCCCCTGCCCGCCTGCGGTGCATCGAGCTCGTGGCGGAGAAGCTCGCCGCCCCGGGCACGCCCGCCGTCTAGTCCCGGCTCGCGGGAGCGGTCAGCCGACCACCTCGCCGACGGCCGACTCGAACTGCGAGCGGTAGAGCCGCGCGTAGGCGCCGCCGGCCTCCAGCAGCTCCTCGTGCGAGCCCTGCTCCACGATGGAGCCGTCCTCCATCACCAGGATCAGGTCGGCGTCGCGGATCGTGGAGAGCCGGTGTGCGATCACGAAGGACGTCCGGTCCGAGCGGAGCGCCGCCATCGCCTGCTGGAGCAGCAGCTCGGTGCGGGTGTCGACCGACGACGTCGCCTCGTCGAGGATCAGCAGCGCCGGGTCGGACAAGAAGGCGCGGGCGATCGTGACGAGCTGGCGCTCGCCGGCCGACAGGTTGGAACCGTCCTCGTCGATGACCGTGTCGTAGCCGTCGGGCAGCGAGTGCACGAAGCGGTCGACGAAGGTCGCCCGCGCCGCCTCGAGGATCTGCTCCTCCGTCGCGTCGGGTCGGCCGTAGGCGATGTTGTCGCGGATCGATCCGGCGAAGAGCCAGGTGTCCTGCAGCACCATCCCGATCCGGCTGCGCAGGACCCCCCGCGGGATCGAGGTGATGTCGACGCCGTCGATGAGGATCCGGCCGGACTGCGGGTCGTAGAACCGCATCACCAGGTTGACCATCGTCGTCTTGCCGGCGCCGGTCGGGCCGACGATCGCGACGGTGCTCCCCGGCTGCGCGGTCAGGTCGAGGTGCTCGATCAGCGGGCGCTCGGGCTCGTAGGAGAACGACACGTCCTCGAAGCGCACCTCCCCGTGGGCGTCGGCCGCCGCCGCGGCGCGACCGGTCTCCTCGACCAGCTCCTCGTCGGCGTCGAGCAGCTCGAAGACCCGCTCGGCCGAGGCGACGCCCGACTGGAGCAGGTTGAGCATCGAGGCGACCTGCGTCAGCGGCTGGGTGAACTGGCGGGAGTACTGGATGAACGCCTGCACGTCGCCGAGCGACATCGTCCCGCTCGCGACCCGGAGGCCGCCGAGGACGGCGATGACGACGTAGTTGAGGTTGCCGACGAACATCATGATCGGCATGATCAGCCCGCTCACGAACTGGGCGGAGTACGACGCCTCGTAGAGCTCGTCGTTCTGCTCGGCGAAGACCCGCTCGGCCTCGGCCTGGCGGCCGAAGACCTTGACGATCGAGTGTCCGCTGAAGGTCTCCTCGATGTGCGCGTTGAGGGTGCCGGTGCGGCGCCACTGCTGGACGAACATGCCCTGCGAGCGCTTCATCACCGCCCCGGTGACGAGCATCGAGATCGGCACCGAGACGAGCGCGACCATCGCCAGCAGCGGAGAGATCCAGAACATCATCGCGAGCACCGCGACGACGGTGAGCAGCGAGTTGAGCATCTGGCTCATCGTCTGCTGGAGCGTCTGGCTGATGTTGTCGATGTCGTTGGTGACCCGGCTCAGCAGCTCGCCGCGCGGCTGCTTGTCGAAGTAGCCCAGCGGGAGCCGGTGGACCTTGTCCTCGACCTCGGAGCGCATCCGCAGGACGGTGCCCTGCACGACGTCGTTGAGCAGGTAGCCGCCGAGCCACGCCAGCACCGACGCGGCGACGTAGACGATGAGCACCAGGAGCAGCACGTCGGCGACGGCCGAGAAGTCGACTCCGTCGGTCAGCTTCATCGAGGCGAGCATGTCGGCCCGCTTGGTCTCGCCCTGCGCCCGCAGCGCCTCGATGGCCTGCTGCTGCGTGGCACCGGAGGAGAGCACGTCCCGGCCGATCAGCCCGGCGAAGATCAGGTCGGTCGCCCGCCCCAGGATCCTCGGCCCGACGGCGGTCGCGACCACGCTCAGCACGGTCAGCGCGAGGACGGCGTACGCCTTGTGGCGCGCGGGGTGCAGCCGCGCGAGGAGCCGCTTGAGCGAGGGCCAGAAGGTGTCGGCCTTCTGGCCGATCATCCCGCCGCCCATCGGACCACGCCCCGGACCGCCGGGACCCTGCTGGACCCGCTCGGTCTCCTTCATCTGCCCGCCGGCGGCGGGCTTGGACTCGGTCATGCCACCTCCTCGGCGGTGAGCTGGGACTGGACGATCTCCTGGTAGGTCGAGCAGGTCTCGAGGAGCTCGTCGTGGGTGCCGGTGCCGACGACCTCGCCGTCCTCCATCACGACGATCCGGTCGGCGTGACGGATGGTCGCGACGCGTTGCGCCACGATCACCACCGTCGAGTCGCGGGTCACCGGTCTGAGCGCGGCCCGCAGCCGGGCGTCGGTCGTGAGGTCGAGCGCGGAGAAGGAGTCGTCGAAGAGATAGATGGCGGGTCGGCGGATGACGGCTCGCGCGATCGCCATCCGCTGGCGTTGCCCGCCGCTGAGGCTGGAGCCACCCTGGGCGACCTCGGCGTCGAGGCCGTCGGGCATCGCCTCGACGAAGTCACGGGCCTGCGCGATCTCCAGCGCCTGCCACATCTCCTCCTCGGTGGCGTCGGGCTTGCCGTAGCGCAGGTTGTCGGCGATGGTCCCGCGGAAGAGGAAGGCCTTCTGCGGCACCAGCCCGAGCCGCGACCAGAGCGTCTCCGGCTCCAGGTCGCGCACGTCGATGCCACCGACCCGCACGCTCCCGCCGGTCGCGTCGAACAGGCGCGGCACCAGGTTGACCAGCGTCGACTTGCCGGCGCCGGTCGAGCCGACGATGGCCACCGTCTCGCCTGGTCCGGCGGCCAGCGCCACCGACCGCAGCACGGGCTCGTCGGCACCGGGGTAGGCGAAGGTGACGCCGTCGAGCTCGAGGGTGAGCCGCTCGGGAAGTCGCGCGACCGGGTCGGCCGGCGGGACCACCGAGGAGTCGGTGTCGAGGACCTCGGAGATGCGCTCGGCGCAGACCGAGGCGCGGGGCACCATCATCAGCATGAACATCGCCATCATCACCGACATCACGATCTGCATCAGGTAGGAGATGTAGGCGGTGATCGCGCCGACCTCCATGTGCCCGCCCTCGACCCGGTGCCCGCCGAACCACAGCACTCCGACGGTCGCGACGTTGGCCACGATCATCACGGTGGGGAACATCAGCGCCTGAAGCCTTCCGGTGCGGACCGCCACGTCGGTGAGCTGCTGGTTGGCCCCGCCGAAGCGCTCGGTCTCGTGCTCCTCGCGGACGAACGCCCGCACCACTCGTACGCCGGTGATCTGCTCGCGCAGCAGCCGGTTGACCTCGTCGATGCGCTCCTGCATGAGCCGGAAGCTCGGCACCATCTGGCGCACGATCAGACCGATCGAGGCGCCGAGGACGGGCACGACCGCGAGAACCAGCCACGAGAGGCCGATGTCCTCGCGCGCCGCCATGATGATGCCGCCGACCATCATGATCGGCGCGGACACCATCAGCGTGCCGCCCATCAGCACGAGCATCTGCACCTGCTGGACGTCGTTGGTCTCGCGGGTGATGAGCGACGGCGCGCCGAACTGCTGCACCTCGCGGGCCGAGAAGGACCCGACCCGGTGGAAGATCGCGGCGCGCAGGTCGCGGCCGAAGCCCATCGCGTTGCGCGCGGAGAACCACACCGCGGTGATCGAGCAGACGACCTGGACCAGCGAGACGGCGAGCATGAAGCCGCCGTGGCGCACGATGTAGCCGGTGTCGCCGGTGACCACGCCCCTGTCGATGATGTCGGCGTTGAGGCTCGGCAGGTAGAGGGCGGCCATGGTGCCGACGAACTGCAGCGCGACGACGGCGGCGAGCGGTGCGGCGTACGGCCGGAGGTAGGTGCGGACGAGTCGGAGCAGCATCAGGGTTCCTGGGTGGTGGAGGCGGGCACGAGCACGCCGTGGAGCACGGTGTCGACGATCTCCTCGGCGGTCAGCGGGTGGCCGTCGGAGATGTGGGGGTGGGTGCCGGAGAAGGTCAGCAACCGCACCATGTGCATCAGGTGGCCGGGCGGCACGCGCAGCTCGGCGCGGTGCGGCTCGGCGAGGGCCTCGAGGATCAGCGCCACCCGCTCGCGCTCGGCCTCCATGTGACGCCTGGCCTTGGGCGGGCCGACCAGGCCCATCCGCGACATCAGCGTGAAGACACGTTCGAAGCGGTGCTGGAAGAGCTCGACCACCTCGAGCAGGAGGGCTGCCAGCGGCTGGTCGGGGTCGACCTGCTGGAGCTGGGCGATGAACGGCTCGAGGTCCAGAGCCTGCTCGAGCGCCGTGGTGACGAGGTCGTCCTTGGAGTCGAAGACCCGGAAGATCGTGCCCTCGGCGACGCCCGCCGCGTCGGCGATCTGCTTCGTCGTCACGGTGCGACCGTGCTCGACGAGCAGCGGGACTGTGGCGGTGACGAGGGCTGCCCGGCGATCGTCGGGGGCCATCGGACGGGCTCGGGGACTCACGCCTCGAGGTTAGTGAGTGAGCGCTCACTCAGCAAGCCCTCTTCCATTTCCGGGGATGTTCCTCGACCGTGCCGTCGTGCTCGACTCGTGCCATGAGCCGTCTCGACAAGTTCCTCAACTCGACGTTCATCGACCAGTACGGCGCCGCGCTGGCACCGTCCTTCGACTTCGTCGACACCAGCGCCGGCGCGGAGATCGACGTGCCCCGCGACCCGCAGTCGGTGAGCTCCGCGGTCCAGAAGCTCTGTGCCGACCTCGGTCACGCCGTGGCCGGGACGAGCGAGGACCAGCTCGAGATCGCGGTGATCACCAAGAAGACGTTGATGAGCTGGGAGAACGCGACCGGGATCGTCATCACGCCGACCCCGCAGGGCTCGCACGTCGCGGTCTTCATGCAGAACATGCCCGGGCGCCCGAAGGCCCTGCTCGACGGCAAGAAGAACAAGAAGATGGCCCAGAAGCTCGCCGACCAGATCAAGGCCGCCGTCTGACGGTGCCCCGTTTGTAGAGTCTCGGCGTGCGCGCACCGCGGGGGCTCCAGGTCGTCGTGGTCCTGCTCGTCCTCCTCGCGCTCGGCGCCGGACTCGCTGCGGGCGTCTCCAGCGCGCTCGGCATCCGGGTGGAGCCGAAGGAGGTGCCCGTCGAGCGCCTCCACGCCGCTGCACCGCGCGACGCCGTGGCTCCTCCGCGCATCACCGAGGTCGACGCCCCCGACTCCGAGCGGATGGCCGTCGCGCTCGACGAGCTGGCCGACGCCACCTCGGGCGAGACGCGCGGTCGGACCACCCTCGTCGTACGGCACGACGAGGGTCCGCGTGACGACGACTCGTACCGGCTCTCGGGCGACGCGCGTCGCCTGCGGATCGACGCGAGCAGCGAGACCGGAGCCGTCCGCGGCGTCTACGACCTCGCCGCGGCGGCCCGCGCGCACCGCGACCTGACCGAGGCGGTCGGGACGACGGTGACCTCCGAGCTGCCGTTCCGGATGGTCGACCTCGGCGCGGCCGGCGTCGACCCCGACCCGGCCCAGTGGCGCGGCGGCACCGACTACTCCCACTACTCCCGCGCCTTCGAGGACGTCTTCCTCGACGACGCGCCCTACATCGACCAGACCGCCCTGGCGACGGCCCGCGGGAGCGTGCTCGACTTCGCCCACCACGTGCTCGCGCAGGGCTACAACGCGGTCGCTGTCCCAGGGTTCCTCGAGTACGTCACCTTCGACGCGATCCCGGAGGTCTACGCCGACGATCCGGAGTACGCCGCTCGTGCGCGGGCGATGCGCGAGGCCTTCGGCCCGATCTGGGCCGAGCTCGACGGCCTCGGCCTCGACGTCTACCTCCGCACCGACATGCTCACCCTGAGCGCGCCGCTGGAGCGCCACCTCACCGAGCGCTACGACCTCGACGCAGGCGACCCGGACCTCTGGCAGGTCTACGAGACGGCGCTCGACGAGATCTACGCCGAGCTGCCGCAGCTGTCCGGCGTCGTGCTGCGCATCGGCGAGGGTGGCAGCATCTACAACTCCCCCGGCATCGACTTCTACTCCGAGATCTCGGTGACCACCGCCCCCGCCGTCCGGGCGATGCTCGGGGCCCTCACCGACCAGGCCGAGCGGGCGGACAAGGACGTCGTCTTCCGCACCTGGAGCGTCGGGGTCGGAGCGGTCGGCGACATGCACACCGACCCCGCGTCCTACGACGAGGTGCTCTCGGGCATCGACTCGCCGCGGCTCGTCGTGTCCACGAAGTACAGCCTCGGTGACTTCTACTCGTGGCTCCCGCTCAACGACACCCTCGAGCAGGGCGACCAGCGCCGGATCGTCGAGCTGCAGAGCCGCCGCGAGTTCGAGGCGTTCGGCGCGGTGCCCAACGACCTCGGGGTGCTGCACCAGCTGGCCCTGAGGAGGTTCATCGCGGCCAACCCGCGCGTCGAGGGGATCTGGACGTGGACGCAGGACGGCGGGCCGTGGCGCGCCGGTCCGATGTCGCTGCTGCTGACGAGCGGCTTCTGGCAGCTCTACGACCTCAACACCGACGTCGCCGCCCGGCTCGCCCGCGACCCGGACACCGACCCGGCAGAGGTCACCGCCGACTGGGTGCGCCGCTGGCTCAGCACCGACCCCGACACCGTCGCCAAGGTCACCGAGGCGATGGCGATGTCGCGCGAGGCCGTGCCCCACGGGCAGTACGTCCCGCAGTTCGCCGAGGTGCGCGCCTTCGCGCTCGGTCTCGAGCCGCCACCGCAGATGCTGCTCTTCGAGTGGGACATCCTCACCGGCGACACCGCCGTGCTCGACGTCCTCTACGCGATCGCGCGCGACTCTGCCCCTGAAGACGGCGCAGTGGACGGTGTGACGGCAGCGATCGACGACGGCCAGCACGCGGTCGACGTCGCCACCTCGATGCGCGAGCTGGTGAGGAGCACGGACCCCACAACGTTCGGCGACCCGGCGATGCGCGAGCAGCTCCTGGCCTCCCTCGACTACCAGGTCGACCTCTACGCCGTCCTCGGCGCCTATCGCGAGATGATGCTGCGCCACGCGCTGTGGCTCGACACCGGCGAGGGCCGCGAGGTCTGGCAGACCGCGCGGGAGCGGTTCGACGCGGCCGCCGCGCCGCACGAGGCGACGTACGGCGAGGAGCTGGAGCTGCCGGCCTACAACCTCACCGCCGCGAGGATCGGCGAGCAGCGCGCCGTGCGGGACCCGGCCATGGCGTGGCTCGCCCGTGGCGGTCTGCTCGCCCTGCTGCTGGCGCTCGGCCTGACCCGCACCGGCCGCACGATGATCCGCACGACCGCGACGCCGTGGCGCTCGCCGGGTCCCGTGTCGCGGGTGCTGGTCGTGGCGATCCCGCTCGTCGCGGTGGCGTGGAGCCGGCTGGTGCTCACGTGGTTCCTGGCTCCGAGCCACCTGCTGCTCGTCGGCACCGGCTGGGTCGTGCTGGCCGTCGGCGTGCTGGCCACGACGGCCCTGACGCGGTCGTGGCACGTCGCCACCGCGGTCGGCGGGGCGGTGACCGTCCGGTCGCTGCTCCTGCTCGTCGTGCTGTCCGTGCGCGGTCCCGGCGGCTACTGGTTCGCCTTCTGGACCGAGCCCGGCGTGCGGTCGGCGTACGTCGTCGGGTCCTTCGTGCTCGCCGGCTGGGTGCTGGCGGCGCTGCTCTGGTCGCTGGCGGCCCACCTCGGGGCGCGGCGGGCGACCGCTGCGACGGTCGGCACGATCGGCTCGGTGCTCCTGCTCCTCGGCGGCATGCTCGCGTCCGTCGGCCTCGAGGACGCGCTCACCGTGTGGAACGACCAGATGGCGCTGCTGCCCTGGGGCATGGCCCGGATCCTCGGGATCACCACGTTCCTCGGCATCCCGACGACCCTGCCGACCTTCGTGCTCGCGTCCGGCGGTGCGCTGGTCCTGGCTGCGATCGCGCTCGGACTCCCGAAGCGAAGGCGGGCAGTCACCGGCGCTGAGGTCGGTCCTACGGTGCCAGCCGCTCGGTGACCCAGCCGTCGCCGTCGCGGCGGTAGACCAGCCGGTCGTGCATCCGGCTGGGACGGCCCTGCCAGAACTCCACGGTCTCGGGCGCGACGCGGTAGCCGCCCCAGGTCGGCGGCACGGGCACCTCGTCACCCACGGCCCCGAAGCGCTCCTCGGTGTCGGCGTACGCCGCCGCGAGCTCCGCGCGCGAGGCGACCGGTCGCGACTGGGCGGAGGCCCAGGCACCGAGCTGTGCGCCGCGTGGCCGCGAGTGGAAGTAGGTGGCGACCTCGTCGTCGCCGAGCACGGCGGCGACGCCCTCGACTCGCACCTGGCGCTCGAGCGGGTGCCAGGGGAAGAGCAGCGCGCAGTGGGGGTTGGCGGCGAGCTCCTCACCCTTGCGCGAGGCGCGGTTGGTGAAGAACACGAAGCCCTCCGCACCGACGCCCTTGAGCAGGACCATCCGGCTCGACGGCCGCGCGTCGGAGGTGGCGGTCGCGAGCACCATCGCGTTGGGCTCGTGGACCCCGGCGGCCACCGCCTGCTCGAGCCAGCGCTCGAACATCTCGATCGGGTCGGCGGCCAGGTCGGGCAGGTCGAGCCCGCCCCGGCCGTACTCCTCACGCAGTCCGCTCAGGTCCATGGCGCCGAGCGTAGACGCCGGGTGCAGAATGAGCCGGTCCCTACGAAGGAGTGGCATGACCGAGATCCAGCACGGCCTCGAGGGCGTGGTCGCGTTCGAGACGCAGATCGCCGAGCCCGACAAGGAAGGCTCGGCCCTGCGCTACCGCGGCGTCGACATCGAGGACCTCGTCGGACGGGTGCCGTTCGAGAACGTCTGGGGCCTCCTCGTCGACGGCTCCTACACCCCCGGCCTGCCGCCGGCCGAGCCCTACAACATCTCGATCCACACCGGTGACGTGCGTGCCGACGTGCAGGCCGCCGTCGCGATGCTCGCGCCGATGCTCGGCATGGGCCAGACCTACGACATCTCCGACGAGCAGGCCCGGCTCGACCTGTCGCGCGTGGCGGTGATGGTGCTGTCGTACGCCGCCCAGTCCGCGCGCGGCCTCGGCAAGCCGGTCGTCACGCAGGCCGAGGTCGACCAGGGCACGACGCTCGCCGAGCGGTTCCTGATCCGCTGGCGCGGCGAGGCCGACCCGAAGCACGCCCACGCCATCGACGCCTACTGGTCCTCGGCCGCCGAGCACGGCATGAACGCCTCCACCTTCACGGCCCGCGTCATCACCTCGACCGGCGCCGACGTCGCCGCCGCCTTCTCGGGCGCGATCGGTGCGATGTCCGGCCCGTTGCACGGCGGCGCCCCCTCGCGCGTGCTCGGCATGATCCAGGAGGTCGAGAAGCGCGACGGCGACGCGGCGTCCTACGTCAAGGAGCTGCTCGACGCAGGCGAGCGGCTGATGGGCTTCGGGCACCGCGTCTACCGTGCCGAGGACCCGCGCGCCCGCGTGCTGCGCCGCACCGCCAAGGAGCTCGACGCACCTCGCTACGAGGTCGCCGAGGCGCTGGAGAGGGCCGCCCTCGCCGAGCTCCGCGAGCGTCGCCCCGACCGGGTGCTCGAGACCAACGTCGAGTTCTGGGCGGCGATCGTCCTCGACTTCGCCGAGGTGCCGGCCCACATGTTCACCTCGATGTTCACCTGCGCCCGCACCGGCGGCTGGTCCGCGCACATCCTCGAGCAGAAGACCACCGGTCGCCTGATCCGGCCGTCGGCCGTCTACGCCGGCCCGAGCACCCGCCCGGCCAGCCACGTCGCGGGCTGGGACCAGGCCTGGGGCAGCTGACCCTCACACCGCCGGTTGAGCAGCGAGCGCAGCGACCCACCGCCGGTTGAGCAGCGAGCGCAGCGACCCACCGCCGGTTGAGCAGCGAGCGCCAGCGACCCACCGCCGGTTGAGCAGCGAGCGCAGCGACCCACCGCCGGTTGAGCAGCGAGCCACCGCCGGTTGAGCAGCGAGCGCCAGCGAGCGTGTCGAAACCCAGGTGCCACGAGTCCTGGGTTTCGACACGGGCGCCAGGGCGCCCTGCTCAACCGGCGGAGGGGCGGTTCTCCAGGGAGCACGCCGGCGTGCCGCCGGGCAGGCGTGAGCGGTTGTCGGCGACCCAGCGATAGACCCGGCGGGCGATCGGCGACCCGATGCGCGACGTCATGCATCGCCCCACGAGGCGCCACGGCAACGGACCGGTCCCGAGGATGCCGGCCCACGCGGCGTGGCCGTAGGCGACGGCGCCGTCGGGCGCGACGTACGCCATCTCCACGAGCGCGCGATCCTCGTCGACGCCCCACTGGGAGAGGTCGACGGTCTGCAGGGCGACCGCGTCGACGTCGACGCCGAGGCGTGGCACGAGTGCCGCGGTCTTCATGCAGAAGCCGCAGTCCCCGTCGTTGAGCATCACGCCTCGCTGCATGCCGCCAGCCTACTGAGGACTCAGGCAGCGGGAGGCTGCGCGAAGTACCAGGACGTGAGTCCCTTGGCGCCCTTGCGAGACAGCGAGACGTGCACGTGGTCACGGTGGCGCAGCGTCGGGGAGCACGTCTTCTTCGTGCGGCAGCCCGAGCTGAGGTACTTCTTGGCGACGAAGCTGTCGTAGGAGGCGTACATCGTGTCGTTCCAGATGACGTACATGACGCCCATCCGCCGGGCCAGCGCGTGCGGCTGGCCGGTGTCGTCGGGCGCGAACAGCTCTGCGAGCAGGGCGTCGGCGAGCGCCTTGTCGGCCGGGTCGCTCGCGTCGAGCAGCCAGTCGAAGGCGCGTGACTCCTTGTGCTCGCTGGTGCTGGTGCCCGCACACGAGCGGCTGATCGGGCCGTAGCCGCCGCCTCGCGCGACCAGCCAGTCGGCGAACGCCAGGATGCCCGCGCCCGGAGTCTGGTTGCACTTCTTCTGCGGCTGGTAGCGGGCGTAGGACTCGATCGGCATCAGGTACGGCGCGGACGACGTGACGATCCCGCGACGGGCGTCCGGGGGGTCGGCCGCCACGACGCCGGCTCCCCCGAGCACGAGGCCCAGCACCAGGACGACGGTCCCCGAGATGAGTGCGGAGATGCGCTTCGACGCTTGCACGAGATGCCCCACCCTTCCCTGTGATCACACGTAACCCAGCGACCGTAGGTGGGCCCGCGAGGCACCGTCAGGGGTTCGTGCGAACTACAGATCTGTAGTTCGTACGAGACCGCCGGTCGGGCACGGAGCGTGTCGAGACCCGGGTGCCACGAGTCCTCGTTTCGACACGGGCGCCAGAGCGCCCTGCTCAACCGGCGGAGCCGCCTGCTCAACCGGCGGAGCCGCCTGCTCAACCGGCGGAGCCGGTGGCGGCGGTGTCGATGCGGCGCCCGAAGCACCGGCTCAGGTCCGACCCGGCGTAGTGGCCGAACCCCTCGATCGGCTCGTAGCCCGACGAGAGGTAGAGCGAGATCGCCTCCGGCTGCCGCATCCCCGTCTCGAGGACGAGGGCGCCGTAGCCGGCCTCGGCGGCGGTGACCTCGAGGTGGGCGAGCATCCGCCGGGCGATGCCGCGGCGCTGGGCGGCAGGGACGACGTACATCCGCTTCACCTCGGCGGTGACGTCGGCGCCGAGAGCCCTGACCGTGCTGCGCCGCCAGGCGCCGGTGGCGACCGGGGTTCCGTCGAGGTAGCCGACGAAGAACCTGCCGAGCGGATCCTCGAAGTCCATCGGATCGATGGGCGAGTCGTCGCGGCCTCCGTAGCGGACGACGTACTCCTCCTGGACCGCCTCGACGAGCAGCCGGGCGTCCGGATGGGTGATCGGCACCCGCTGGATCTGCAGGTCGTCACCACTCACGGTGGGAGGGTATCCATCGCTCGCTGCGGACTCGACCGAGGGATGGTCAGGCGAGCGAGTGACGGCAGCTGTCGCAGAACTGCGCCTCGGCGTCGTTGCGGGTACCGCACCGGCGGCAGTAGGGGCCGGTGGCGGCCGAGGATGTCGGCTGCGCGGTGCGGCCGATCGCGCCGAGGCCCTGACCGTCGCTGAGGTAGCCGGCGGAGTCCTTCAGGACCGGCATCGTCTCGCCGGCGACGTATCTCACGCGTGCTCGCATCCAGCCGATCTGGGCAGCGACGAGACCGAGGACGACGCAGAAGCCGCCACCGGCCACGGTGAGGATCGAGCCCGGACCCGCGTCCATCATCGGGTCGCCGAGCTCGGAGACGACGTCGCTGATCCCGCGGACGAGGAGGACGACGCCCACGACGAGCAGGACGAGTGCGATCGCGCGCGCCGTGGTGCGGACACGAGCCTGGCCCAGCAGGCCGGGCGGTGGGACGTGGTGGTCGGTCATCGTCGCTCCCCCATCGTGAGACGCCCTCGGGCGGGGTGCCACAATAGACGCCTCTGACAGCGTGGTCAGGACGACCGTTCCGTATCGACGTGAGGTTCTCCGATGACCGACGCCCTCCAGATCCCCGCCGACCTGATCCCGGCCGATGGCCGCTTCGGCGCCGGCCCCTCCAAGATCCAGACCAACCACCTCGACGCGCTTGCCGCGACCGGCTCGGAGCTGATGGGCACCTCCCACCGCCAGGCGCCGGTGAAGAACACTGTGGGCCGCGTGCGGGAGGGGTTGACCGCCCTCTTCGACGTGCCCGAGGGCCACGAGGTCGTCCTCGGCAACGGAGGCGCGACCGCCTTCTGGGACATCGCCTGCTTCGGCCTGATCCGCGAGAAGAGCCAGCACCTGACCTTCGGCGAGTTCTCCTCGAAGTTCTCCACGTCGGCCAAGAAGGCGCCGTGGCTGGCCGACCCGACCGTCATCTCGAGCGACCCGGGCTCGCGCCCGGAGGCGGTCGCCGAGGACGGCGTCGACGCCTACGCCTGGGCCCACAACGAGACCTCGACCGCGGTGATGGCGCCCGTACGCCGACCGGCCGACGTGGCCGACGACGCGCTGGTGCTGGTCGACGCGACCTCCGGGGCAGGCGGCCTGCCGGTCGACCTGGACCAGGTCGACGCCTACTACTTCGCCCCGCAGAAGTGCTTCGCCTCAGACGGCGGCCTGTGGATCGCGATCATGTCGCCGCGCGCGCTGGCCCGGGCCGAGGAGATCGCCGCGAGCGATCGCTACATCCCGCCGTTCTTCGACCTGCCGACCGCGATCGACAACTCCTCGAAGAACCAGACCTACAACACCCCGTCGGTCGCCACGCTCTTCCTGATGGCCGAGCAGCTCGACTGGATGAACGCCCAGGGTGGCCTCAAGGCGATGGTCGAGCGCACCACCGCGTCCTCGGACGCGCTCTACGGCTGGGCCGAGCGCACGGCGTACACGACCCCGTACGTCGCCGAGGCGGCCGACCGCTCGCTCGTGATCGGCACCATCGACTTCGACGACAGCATCGACGCCGCCGCGATCGCCGCGACCCTGCGGGCCAACGGCATCGTCGACACCGAGCCCTACCGCAAGCTGGGTCGCAACCAGCTGCGCATCGCGATGTACCCCGCGATCGACCCGTCCGACGTCGAGAAGCTCACCGCGGCGATCGACTACGTCGTCGCCAACAGCTGACAGGCACGACACCGGCAGCAACACAGCACGGCCCCCATCGTCGCGATGGGGGCCGTGCTGGTGAGGGGCTCCTCCAGTCGTCGAGCCGAAGCCGCGCCGACGTATCAGGCCGCGAGCAGCTTGAGCACGGCGCGCTCGAGGGCAGCCTGCCGCGCGTCCGAGGACTCGTAGGTCGAGCGGACCTTGATCGTCCGACCGCGCTCGTAGGCCTCGATGACCCGCGGGTCGACGTACGACGACCGCGCGAGGGTCGGGGTGTTGCCCAAGAAGTCGGAGACCTCCTTCATCGCGGTCGAGACAGCCCGCTTGCGCGAGGCCTTGGTCTCGCCGGGCTCGTCACTGTCCGCGAGCGCGGCGGAGGCGATCACCGTGGCGTGCCAGGTGCGGAAGTCCTTGGCGGTGGCCTCGATGCCGAAGCAGGTGCGGATGTAGTCGTTGACGTCGCTCGAGCCCAGGTCCTTCCAGGTCTTGCCGTCCTTCCAGGCCAGCAGCTCGTCGCCACCGCCCCGGCGGCGACGCATCACGTCGAGCGCCTCCAGCGCGGAGGGATCGTCGATGTCGATGCAGTGCTCGACTCCGGACTTGCCGACGAAGCAGAACCGCAGCCCCTTGCCGTGGCGGGAGACGTGGTCCTTGCGCAGCGTGGTCAGGCCGAACGAGCCGTTGGTGTCGGTGTAGACGTCGTTGCCGATCCGAAAGTAGCCGAGGTCGAGCAGGCGCACCGCGACCGCGCACGAGCGCTCGAGCGACATCCCCTCGGAGCCGATGTCGGCGAGCACCCGCTCCCGCGCCCTCGACAGCGCCTTGCCGAAGCCGAGGATCCGGTCGAACTTCGCCGCGTCGCGGCTGGTGCGCCACTGCGGGTGGTAGAGGTACTGCCGCCGCCCGGCATCGTCGGTGCCCACCGCCTGGAGGTGCCCGTTGGCGTACGGCGTGATCCAGACGTCGCGCCAGGCCGGCGGGATCACCAGGTCCTTGATCCGCTGGACCTGCTCGGCGTCGAGGCGGTTGCCGTCCCCGTCGAGGTAGGTGAAGCCCTTGCCGGCGCGGCGGCGCGTCCAGCCTGGTTGGTCGGGGGACGTGCGCCTCAGTCGCGGCATGCGCCCGAACCTACTGGCCGCGCGGGCGCGGTCGAGACACCCGAGGGGAGGGGCTCAGACCTGCAGGGCGGTCGCGATCTCGTCGTACGCCGTCGAACCGAACGCCACCAGCCGGACCTCGTCGACGTCGGTCGCTGTGGCGCGGAGGGTGTCGATGGCCGCCCTGATCGCGTCGTCGCGCGGCCAGGCATAGACACCTGCGCTGACGAGCGGGAAGGCCACCGACCTGGCACCGAGCTCGTCGGCGACGGCGAGGGCACCTGAGTAGCAGGAGGTGAGCAGGCCGCGGTCGCGCTCGCCGGCCGCGTGGTTGGGCCCGACGACGTGGATCACCCAGCGCGCGGGCATTCGCCCAGCCGTCGTCCAGCCGGCCGAGCCGGTCGCGAGGCCGTCGGGGAACCGTCGCACGCAGTCGGCGAGCACCTCGGGCCCTCCCGCGGCGTGGATGGCGCCGTCCACGCCGAGGCCACCACGCATCGCGCGGTTCGCGGCGTTGACGACGGCGTCGACGTCCTGGGTCGCGATGTCGCCCTCGACGAGCGTGAGCCTCATGCGTCGAACCGACCGGACTGCAGGATGCGGCGCGCGAGCTCGGACTGGCTGGCGGACAGCAGCTGCTCGGGCACCCGGACCGGGTCGTGGCCCTCGAGGGTGAAGGTGTAGACGAACATGTCGGGCTTGGGGAGCTCGCTCCTCGACGCGACCGCGAGGGCGTCGCGGGCCAGGCCGCGCAGCTCGTCGTCGTCGACCTCGTCGATGTCGAGCTCGGCGGTCTCGGTGCGTCCGGCGAAGCCACCACTGCGCTCGACCCGCAGCCGTCCGGTGGGCTGCTGCGCCGGGGGCTCGGGAACCTGCGCCCGCGAGCCGGGCCCGACCCCGACCTGGGCCCACGCCTCGCGCACCGCGTCGGCGTGCTCGCCGGCCGCGGCGACGGTGGCGGCCGCGAACGTCGCGAAGTCGGCGCTCGCCGGGACGCCGCCGCCGACCAGTGCGTCGTACCAGATCCGGCCCGCACCCTCGATGGACGCGCCACCGACCGCGACGGCAGCGAGCTGGAACGCCCGGTTGGGGATGCCGGAGTTGAGGTGCACGCCTCCGTTGTCCTCGGTGGTCTCGATGTAGTCGTCCATGTGACCGACCTGGGGGTCGGCGCCGAGCTCGGGATCGTCGTACGCCGTCCCGGGTGCGGCCATGTCGCGCAGCGCCCGCGCCCGGACCGACGGCTTGAAGATGCCCGCGCCGATGAGCCAGTCGCCCTCCCCCGCCTCCTGACCGAGCAGCCGCTGCTTCAGGCACGCGGCGAAGACGTCGGCGACCGACTCGTTGAGCGCGCCGGACTGGCCCTCGTAGACGAGGCCGGCGGTGCTCTCGATGACGGCGTGGGTGAACTCGTGGGCCAGGACGTCGACGGGCTTGGTGAAGCGTTCGAAGACGCGTCCGTCCCCATCGCCGAACACCAGCTGGGTGCCGTCCCAGAACGCGTTGTCGTAGCCCTGGCCGTAGTGGACGGTCAGGCTGACGGGGGCGCCCGCTCCGTCGTAGGAGCTGCGCCCGAGCGCGTCGGCGTACATCGCGAGGGTGGCCTCGATGCCGCTGGCGGCCTCGTCGACGGCCACGTCACCGGTCGCCGGCTCACCCGCTGCGCGGACCGCGGAGCCGGGGAGAGTCGTGGACGACCCGGCGTCGTGGACGGTCCAGGCGGGTCCACCCGGCGCGACCGCCTGCGCGGGGCGCGCGGTCGCGCCGCGGCGAGCACGCAGCTCCTCGTCGCGCGCGGCCGCACCCGGGCCGTCGACCCGATCAGCGAGCCAGGGCGGGATGAACGTGCAGCGCTGGTGCGGGGTCCGAGGAGTCATGGGGTCAGGTCTACCCCGCGCGGGGGACAGCGGGGTAGACCTGAGTCTGGGGTGAGCGCCGGATCAGCAGGGCTGGTAGTCGAACGAGATGTTGGTGAGGAACACGCCCTGGTTGCGGTCGACCCCACTGAACGACGTCATCGCGTTCCAGTAGGTCAGGTCGAAGGTCGAGACCGGTCCCGCGAACGCGATCGTCACGTTCCCGGCGCTGCTGGTGTTGTCGTTGTAGGTCCCTGCGCCGCGCCAGGGATCGCCCTGCACTCCAGTGCCCGACACTCCGGCACCGCGCGACGCCCTGACCTCGGTCCACCCGCTGTTCGAGATCTCGATGCGGTCGTCGTAGTCCCCGTCGAGGACGTCGATGTCGGTGAGCGTGAAGCGGAGGTTGGTGACCGGCTTGGTGAACGAGAAGGTGTAGACCCCCCGAGCGCTTCGCCCGGGAGCGGCGTAGCTCCCGGTCACGGTCTGAACGAGACCCAGACCACGCGTGCGCAGTCCCCCCACCGGGTTGAAGGTGGTGTAGAGGTCCACGCCCTGCGACTCGCTGCCGGGCGCCATGCGTCCGGTGTAGGCAGCCTTGATCGTCATCGTGACCGGGTCGGAGTACTGGTTGGCCGGGGGGTTGTAGGTGAGGGCGTAGTCGCGACCACCGTTGCTGATGGTGCCGCTGGCCGGGATCGGCATCGTGGCGCCGGTGATCGGCTGGCACGAGGCGGCGAAGGCCGGGGCGCTCGTGGCCACCGCGATGACCGGGACGCTCCACGCGGCGGCGCGGGTCACGCTGCGGCGCGACGGACGGGCCTCGGTCAGGCTGGTGATGTCGTACTTCATGGCTGCTACCTCGGTTGGCGCCGATCCCCCACGGACCCGCTGACTACTCAAAAGTAGGTCGGCGCTCTCCACCGCTCGGTAAAGACAAGTAAAGTTCAGTCTTCAACTTTGGAACGTTTCCGATCCCACCCGATCGTGTCGTGTCGTGGGCCACATCGTGGTGGCTCGCCCGGCCGCGAGGGCATGCTCGAATGCTGGTTGGACGCCTGGTCGCACTAGACTTGCCGCGCTGCGGCCGTGCTGGCCGCGCCCCGGCCGCTCCCGGCCACCTCGTCTCAGCCCGGAAGGCTCGTGCATGCCCACCCAGTCCCGTTCCGACCTGCGCAACGTCGCGATCGTCGCCCACGTCGACCACGGCAAGACCACGCTGGTGGACGCCATGCTCCGCCAGGCCGGTGCGTTCACCGCCCACCAGGCCGAGAGCGTCGCCGACCGCGTCATGGACTCCGGTGACCTCGAGCGCGAGAAGGGCATCACGATCCTCGCCAAGAACACCGCGGTGCACTACGCCGGCCCCGCCGGCGGCGGCGAGCCGATGGTCATCAACATCATCGACACCCCGGGCCACGCCGACTTCGGCGGCGAGGTCGAGCGCGGCCTGTCGATGGTCGACGGCATCGTGCTGCTCGTCGACGCGTCCGAGGGTCCGCTGCCCCAGACCCGCTTCGTGCTGCGCAAGGCGCTCAACGCCGACATGCCGGTGATCCTGGTCGTCAACAAGACCGACCGCGGCGACGCCCGGATCTCCGAGGTCGTCGACGAGTCCTACGAGCTGTTCATGGACCTGCTCGACGACTCCCACAGCCAGGACGCGCTGGACTTCCCCGTCGTCTACGCCTCGGGCAAGGCCGGCATCGCCTCCCTCGAGCAGCCGGCCAACGGCACCATGCCGGAGGGCTCGGACCTCGAGCCGCTCTTCAAGACCATCCTCGAGACCATCCCGGCCCCGCAGTACGACGAGGGCGCGCCGCTGCAGGCCCACGTGACCAACCTCGACTCCTCGCCGTTCCTCGGTCGCCTCGCGCTGCTGCGCATCCACCAGGGCCAGCTGAAGAAGGGCCAGACCGTCGCCTGGATGAAGCGTGACGGCACGGTCAAGAACGTCCGGATCACCGAGCTCCTCATCACCGAGGGCCTTGAGCGCGTCCCCGGCGAGTCCGCCGGCCCCGGCGACATCGTCGCCATCGCCGGCATCGCGGACATCACCATCGGCGAGACCCTCGCGGACGCCGAGAACCCGATCGCCCTCCCGCTCATCCACGTCGACGAGCCGGCCATCTCGATGACCATCGGCACGAACACCTCGCCGCTCGTGGGCAAGGTCAAGGGTGGGAAGGTCACCGCCCGCCTGGTCAAGGACCGCCTCGACGCCGAGCTCGTCGGCAACGTGTCGCTGCGCGTGCTGCCGACCGAGCGTCCCGACGCCTGGGAGGTGCAGGGCCGTGGCGAGCTGGCGCTGGCGATCCTCGTCGAGCAGATGCGCCGCGAGGGCTTCGAGCTCACCGTCGGCAAGCCGCAGGTCGTCACCCGCGAGGTCAACGGCAAGGTGCACGAGCCCTTCGAGCGCCTGACCATCGACGCGCCCGAGGAGTACCTCGGCACGATCACCGAGCTCCTCGCCGCGCGCAAGGGACGCATGGAGGGCATGACCAACCACGGCACCGGCTGGGTCCGGATGGACTTCGTCGTCCCGTCGCGTGGCCTCATCGGCTTCCGCACCGACTTCCTCACCGAGACCCGCGGCACCGGGATCGCGCACCACATCTCCGAGGGCTACTTCCCGTGGGCCGGCGAGATCCGCTCGCGCAACTCCGGCTCGCTGGTGGCCGACCGCAGCGGTGCCGCGACGGCGTACGCCATGACGTCGCTGCAGGAGCGCGGCACGATGTTCGTGGAGCCGACCACCGAGGTCTACGAGGGCATGATCATCGGCGAGAACTCCCGTGCCGACGACATGGACGTCAACATCACCAAGGAGAAGCAGCAGACCAACATCCGCTCGGCCACCTCCGACAACTTCGAGAAGCTCATCCCGCCGAAGAAGCTCTCGCTCGAGCAGTGCCTCGAGTTCTGCCGCGAGGACGAGTGCGTCGAGGTCACCCCCGACTCGGTGCGCATCCGCAAGGTGGTGCTCGACGCCAACGCGCGCGCGAAGACCGCCTCGCAGGCGCGCAAGGCCAACAAGTAGGTCCTGGCCCTGTGGCGCCCTGCTCTCCTGCTCGTGTCGAGCCCGCCGACGGCGGGCCCGACGAGCTGGGCGAGCGGCTGGCGACGTGGCTCGAGGGGCTCGGTCTCGCCGACCAGCTGGCCGGAGCAGGGCTCCCGACGTACGACCGTGCGCACGGCGCAGTGCGATGGCGCGAGCCCGGGACGCTCGAGCCACTGGACGCCGATCGGCTGGTCGAGCTCGACCGGCAGCTGCGCGCGACGGGCGACGACCCCGCCCACGGCGTGCCGATCGCGCTGGTCCGGCTGCGGCGCGACGCACGGGTGCGCAGCGATCTGCTCGACGGCGGCTGGCTCGACTACGCCGGTGTCGCCGCACTGCGCGGTGTCTCGGAGAACGCCGCCAGGTTCGCGCTGCACAAGGCCGCCGACCGGCGCGCGGTGCTGCTCGTGCAGAACGACGGGGCCACGCTCGTGCCGATCTTCCAGCTCGACGCCGCCGGCGACGTGCGCGAGGAGCTGCTGGCCGTCCTCGAGCCGCTGCTCGCCTCGCGCATGGACGCCTGGCGAGCCTGGATCTGGCTGACCACCCCGGTCGCGCTGCTGGGGGGTGCGGTCCCGCACGAGGTCGCTCGGAACCCCGAGGAGCAGCCCGTCGTGCAACGCGCAGCCGTGGCGCTGGCCGAGCGCACCCGCACCCGCTGACCGGCGTCACCGCCCATGAGGGCGGCTGACGCGGGTCAGTGGGTGCGGGAAGGACGGTCAGTCGGTGATGACCGCGACGCCCTCGATCCGGACCGGCTTCCTGTCTGCTGCGACGATCCGCAGCTTGCCGGTGCGGGCCTTCTTGCCCAGCTTGACGACCTTGATGACGCTGAAGCGGTTCTTGCCCTTCAGCTGCACCGTCTTGATCCTCTTCTTACCGATGAAGACGTGGACGCGTCCGGCCTTCGGTGAGGTGGCCACGACCAGGCCCACCCGCCTGGCCTTCTTCACCTTCATCGACAGCGCAGCACCCTTGCCGCGCGAAGTGAGGAACCGGTTGCCGTAGGCCCTCTTGTTCTTCACCCGCTGCCAGCCACCGGAGCGCTTCAGCGCCGTGCTCTTGCGGGGCAGCGTGAAGGTCCGGGTCGCCGGGGTCGCGTCGGCGATGCCGGCGGCGTTGACCGCGGCGACGCTGAACTCGTGCGTGCCGGGCTTGACCTTGACCGTGACGGACCCCGTGGCGCAGTCGATCGCCTTGCCGTCGAGCGTGCACTGGAAGACGGCCGGGCTCACGGTCGAGGTGAAGCTGAACGTCTGGCGCTTCTTCAGCACGACGGCCCCCTTGGCGGGGCCTGCCTTGATCGACGTGCCGGGAGCCGGGCTGGCGGCCAGCTTGAACGAGGCGTCGTTGACGTCGAAGAAGTAGTTGTCCACCGCCTCGATCTTGATGCGGACGTCGCCCGCGGTGATGTTGGGCAGGGTCACCGTCTCGGACCCGTCGTTCGGCGTGGCCGTAGCCAGCACGGTGCCGAAGGTCGCCCCACCGTCGGTCGACAGCGAGATCCTCACGGTCGACGCCAGGCGCTGGGTGCCGTTGACGGCCCAGGTCACTGGGACCGACGCACCACCCGGGACCGTCGCCCCGGCGGTCGCCTGGGAGGTCACCAGGAACGGCCCGGCGGACGGGTCGACCGTCAAGGTCACGTCGTCGTGCGCCACGCCGCCGCCGTTGGGGAACAGGTCGCGCCCGGTCACCCGGAAGTTCATGGCCCGGTCGGTCAGTCCGAAGCTGCCGAGGTAGTCGGCCGTGGGCAGGAACTCCGAGTAGCAGTCGAGCAACCCGGCGGGCAGCTTCTCGGTCTGCGGCGTCGTGGGCGTGGGGCACGTGCCCGTGGCGGCGTTCGTGTTGCCTGCCAGCACCTGGGTCATGTCGGGGAAGATCCGGGTGGGGTTCCCGTCCGCGATGTTCTGCCCCGGCGAGGGTGACGTGAGCGTGTCCTCGCTGCTGACCACAGCGTCGTCGCCGAACACCCGGAACAGCGGCCCGTAGGTCTTGGTGTTGTCCGCCAGTCGGGTCTGGCCGATCGGCGGACGCCCGGGACGCTCGACGAGGTTGCCCCCGAAGTTGGTCTGCTCCCACAGGTAGACGAGGGCGTCACCATCGGGGTCCGAGCCGGTGGCGGTGAGCGCGAACGGCGTACGGACCGGGATGGTCTTGTCGCCCGGGGCCTTCACGACGGGCGCTGCGTTGTCGGCGACGTCGGGGGTCGGGGACACCGACACGCCGTCGTTCTGCGCCGGACCGCCGCGTGAGGTCTCCCCCACGAAGCCGGCGACACCACCGGGCTCGACGGTGAGCTCAGGGACGTCCACCGGCGTGAACACGTCAGGATCGAAGCTCACCGACGGCTCGTCGTTGAAGATGACCTGGAAGCCACGCTCGTCGGGCGCCGTCACCGTGTCGTCGTAGCCGAACTCGTCGTAGCCCCACTGCGCGACCGAGACGTCGAGACCGGTGAGGCCGGCGATGGCCGTCTCGAGGCCGGCGGTGGTGTAGGAGGCGAACGGGACCAGCACCGTGTCACCGCCGAAGCCGAGCTCGAGCGTGTCGCCGGTGCCGAACTCGTCGGTGAGCGAGACCGTCTGGACCTCGACGTTGTCGTAGGTCTCGGCGCGGGTGGCGTCCACCTCCTCGATGGTGCGGAACGAGAAGTAGGGGTCGGTGTGCGGCTGCAGGTCGTCCTGTCGGCAGATGCCGGCGTAGGCCATCACCGACGAGCCCGAGCCGGGCTCCACGGACGCCGCGGAGATGTTGCCCCCGCACGAACCGAGCGCACCGTTGAAGGTGTGGTTGCCACCGAACTGGTGGCCGATCTCGTGCGCGACGTAGTCGATGGCGAAGAAGTCACCCCTGGGCTGGGGAAGGCCGGTGCAGCCGCCACCCTTGTAGTCGCCACCCATCACACCGAGGTAGGCGATCCCGCCACCGTTCACACCGAGCGCGATGTGTCCCACGTCGTAGTTCGAGGCGCCGATGAGCTGCCCCAGGACGGTGCGGTTCTTGCCGAGGGTCGGCACGTCGCAGAAGTCGAGCTCGCCGTCGACGTCGTCGCTGGTGTCGCCGGGGGTGCCGTTGTCGTCGTAGGGCTCGAAGCACGGCGCCACGCCGCACGGGCCGTCGGCACCGGTGGCCTTGGCCTCGGTGTCCAGGTTCAGCCTCTCGGTGCCGTTGACCAGGCGCAGCTCGGTGGCGAGGTCGTTGTTGTAGATCTGGTTGACCCGGTTGATCAGGGTCACCTTCTCGGCCAGCACGTTGTCGGTGCCGAAGTAGGCGGCGTACGACGGATCCGACGTCAGGGCGAGTCGGTAGAAGTGTCGCTGGACGGGCTGCCCGGGGGCGGTCGAGCGGTCCGCGTCGGCTGCGACGACCGTCTCGCGCAACGCCTGCACCTCGCCCTCCTCCCGTCGCTTCTCTGGCGCGGGGAGGTCCGCGGATCGATAGCTCAGGTGCGCCGTGGTGCCGCGCTGGTTGTAGGCGGGATCGACGTACCAGTCGCTGCGACCACCCGGGGTGCGCACGAACGCGTGGAAGCCCATCGGGGTGATGTCGAGCGCGATGGAATCGCGCGCGTCATCGACGCCGCGCCCGGCCCAGGTGCCGATCTCGGGATGCGCGGCGGCCAGCTCGGACTCCATGGTCTGGGTCCGCTCGACGCGGAAGGACTGCAGTGTGCCGTCCGGTCCCGGGATCTCGACCACCGCGGACCCGCCACCGCTCGGCAGCGATGCGCGGAGCGAGTCGAGGTCGACCCGGCTCGCGGAGTAGTCCTTCGGCTCGACCCGGACCTTGGGGCCGGTCGCCTCGAAGCCGCGGATCGCGGTGAAGGTGCGGTCGTCGGGAGCGGCCGAGGTCGTGGCGCCGGTCCACGCAGGCAGCACCCCCAGACCCACGACGACGGCTACGAGTGATGCGAGTCTGCGTGCTCCGGATCTGGACAACGTGGTTCCCCTCGGTCGACGGTTCGACGCAGCCTAGGGTCCGCCGCCGACAACCACCAGGGCCACCGGGGTGACCTCGACGGTCCGGTCACTGCGCAGGATCGACGACCGCCGGCCGCAGGGTCGGCGCGAGCACCAGGAGGCCGATCAGGGGCATCGCTGCCAGCACGAGCAGGGCCACCGGCATGCCCAGCGCGCCGCCGAGTCCGGCGACCACGGCCGAGCCGACGCTGCCGCCGATGAGGAACAGCAAGGTCGAGACGCCGAGGGCGACACCGCGTACGTCTTCGTGGACCGCGTCGCCGACCACGGCGCTGAGCGCCGGCTGGCCGACCCCGAAGGCGACGGTGACCAAGACGATCCCGATGACGAGCAGGACGGCACTGGACCACTCGGCGCCGGCGGTGGCGAGCAGGAGCGCGCCCGACGCGACCACCGACGCGATCGCGAGCGCCCGGCCCGGTCCGATCCTGCTCATGAGCGGACCGGTGACGCGCGGGACGACGAGTGCGACGAGGGCACTCGGGACCAGGGCGAGCCCGACCTGCCAGGCCCGCCAACCCTCGGCCAGCAGGACGGCCGGCGTGGCGATGAGCAGAGCGAACCACGCGGCCGGCACGGACGAGGCGGAGACCGCACTTCGGACGACGGTGGAGTTGCGGATCACCTCGACGGGCAGGAACCCGTCCGGGCGCCGGCGAACCGTGACGCGGACCGCGGGCACGCCGACCACCAGCAGGACCGCACCGATCGCAGCCACGACGAGCCCGGCCGAGGGCGACTGCACGAGCAGCACCAGGCCGGCGGCGGTGAGGCAGACGAGGACCGCGCCGACGACGTCGAGACGAGCCCCGCTGCCTCCGGTCGGAAGCGCGCGCCACAGGAAGGGCACGACGAGCGCGCCGAGGATGGGCAGCGCCATCACTGCACGCCATCCCGCCACCGCCTCGAGCAGACCGCCCGCCAGCGGGCCGAGGCAGCTGAGGGCGGCCGAGATGCCGGCCATGCGGCCGAAGGCCAGGCCGCGGATCTCACCGGCGTACCTGGACGAGAGCGTCGCGACCCCGAGCGTGGGCACCGCGGCGGCACCGGCGCCCTGGAGCATGCGGGCGCCGAGCAGGACCTCGAACGTCGGAGCAGCGGCGGCGATGAGCGCGCCGGTGGACATCAGCACGAGTCCCGCGAGGAGCGGCCCGCGTACGCCGACGAGGTCGGAGATCCGACCGTAGAGCGCGGTCGTCACCGCGAGCATCAGGACGTAGAGGCTGATGGCCCACGCCGCCAGCCCGGAGCTGATGTCGAACTCCTCGGACATGAGCGCGAGCGTCACCGCCGCGCTGGAGGAGCCCAGTCCGCCGAGGCCGAACAGCAGCCCGAGCAGCACCGAGACCCGGCGTGAGTCGTCGACTGGCTCGGCAGGGCTGCGAGTGGTGCCTGCGGCGGTCATCGAGCAGCGACAACCTCGAAGATCGCCGGATTGTTCCCAGCCTCGGGGTCGAACCGCTCGACACCCCAACTGGCCACCCCTGCTGACGCCAGGGGAACGACGAAACTCAGTACTTGAGTGTGACTGACCCGTCGCGGCCGCGCTGAGCAGCTGCCGTCGTGCCGATGCCGCCATTTCCGGCGCTGACCGGTCCGACGGAGCCGGACACTGAAGCCACGCCGGCGATGCCACCGATAAAGCTCGAGCCGGCGCCGCCAGCAGCTCCTGCATCCGAATAGTTGCTGAAACCATTGTTGCTGCCAGCCGTGCGAACGCCACCAGAGCCTCCGCCGGCGTATCCACCGCCTCCACCGCCCGAGCCGGCCTCCCGGACTCGGCGGCCCGTTCCACCGTCGCCGCCTCCGTTGGCACCGGATCCGAGATTGCCACCGGCAGTGCCAGCGGTTCCGGTTCCGGATCCGCTGCCCACCCCGCCTGCCTGGCCTCCGGTGGTTGGTCCTGCTGGACTGCCCACCGCTCCCCCTCCGCCACCTGCTGTCACCGAGACGCCGCCGTTGGTCTGGGCGTTCCCGCCGGCTTGAGCCACGGCGAGCGAACTGCCGCCGTTTCCAGTCGACACGATGTTGACAGTGGAGCTGGTCGAGCCCTTGCCTCCACCGCCGCCGGCAACGATGACCGGGACACCGTTCAAGAGGATGGCGCTTCCTCCGCCACCGCCTCCGCCGACGATGCTATCGCCGCGACCTCCGTCCCCACCGGCGCCGAAACCGCTACCTCCTCGGCCGTCACCGTTGGCGGTACCGAGCCCGTTCGTGCCGCCAGCGCCGACGATGACCGTGAGTGCGACACCGTTGGGGTTCGAAGTGAGGGTGATCGTGCCGGTCACGCGGCCGCCGTCACCGCCCGAGTAGGAGCTGCTGCCGCCACCACCGGCGCCCGCGAGGTCGTACGCGATCTCGCGGAACCCGGCCGGGATCTGAACTGTGTAGGTGTCGGCCGTGCCTCGGGTGAAGGTGAAGCTGGCCGCATAGGCCGGTGCAGTTGTGGCGATGGCGATGACCGGCACGGTCCACGCGCCGCTTCGGACGATGGCGCGACGCGACGGCCGTAGGCCGGCATCCTGCTCTGACGTGTTGATGGACATGCCCCTCGTAGCTCCCCCGCTAGCCTCGGCACACCCCCACGGTGACCGGTGAGCAGAACCTACGAAGCGAGGATCTACGGGACGGTAACAAGCCGGTTATGTCTAGACCGGCAGCTGCGGCGACTCAGGCGCCAGGGCGTCGCGAGGCCGCTTGGGCATGGCCGGCGAGCCGTTCCAACGGAGCCGGCAGCCCGAACACCCACGACCACCGCAGCCGGTCCGCAGCGACCGCGATCACGATCGGTACGACGACCCCCAGCGCCGTCGCAGCCACGAGGTGCACCCAGGTGTCGCTCACCCCTGCCTGCTCGAGCACGATGCGGGCGCCGGAGGCGACCACGATGTGCGCCAGGAAGATCTCGAGCGAGCGCCGTCCGACCAGCGCCACCACTCCGGCCAGCGGTGAACGAGCGATCAGAGCGGCGACGGCGAGGGTGGCCATGACTCCGGCGGCGCATCCCAGGATGCCGAGCGCGACCGCGGTCAGGGTGCGTCCCCCGCCGCCGGTCGTCGGGGTGGCGGCACCGGTCGCCAGTCCGATCCCGAGCCACACGACCGTTCCGACCACGGCGGCAGGGACGACCACACCGAGGTGCCGGGCCATCGCGGCATGGCGCTGCTGGGTCACCACGCAGCCCACGAGGAACGGGAACAGCAACGCCCACCCCCGCGTGAAGGCGTACAGAGGGTCAAAGCCCCAGACGGCCATCGCGAGCACGCCCGCGAGCACCAGGACGACAGCGGCGCGGGCCTGCGAGCGCCACAGCTGCGTCAGTGCCGCCACGGCCGTCACCGCGATCAGCCACGGAAGGAACCAGAGCTGGCCCTCGGGGATCCAGACCTTCGCGATGTCGCCGACAGTGACAGGAGTGTTGGCGACGGACGACGCGGCGATCCGCACGCTGCCCTGGATGACGGTCCACAGCAGGTAGAGCCAGACGAAGAGCGTCGCGCGGCGTCGCAGCGTCGGCAGCGCGCCGTCCCGCTCGACGGTGCGACGGACGAAGAGCCCGGACAGGTAGGCGAACGTCGCGAGGTGGAAGAGGTAGAGCAGCCGGTCGATCGTGAGCGCGGTGTCGTACGGCATGAGGGAGGCCGAGGCCAGTCCCCGCTCCACGTGCCCCAGCACGATCGCGACGATCGCGAGGCCACGCGCACAGTCGACGGACTGGTCGCGCGCGTCTGGGCTCCTGGACTCCACGGGGCACCACTATGGGGCACGGACGCCTACGATGCAGGCCATGTCGTCGGCACCGGTCGCTGCACTCGTCGTGGTGCTGACCCTCGTCGCGGTGCTCGCCACGAGCGGCGTCGCGAAGCTGCGCGACCGCCAGGCCACGCGCGACGCGTTCGACGCGCTGCGGGTGCCGGGGGTGGTGCCGGCGGACACCGCGGCCGCGGCCCTGCCGTGGGTCGAGCTCGTCCTCGCCGTGCTGCTCCTCGCCGCCCCGAGCAGGTGGCTGGTGCCGGTCGCCGTGGTCGCACTGGCCCTGATGCTCGCCTACACCGCTCTGATCGCCCGGGCTCTCGGCTTCGACGAGCCGGTGACCTGCTCGTGCTTCGGCAGCATCGGCCGCCACGACGTCGACCGGACGACGCTCGGTCGCAACGCGCTCCTGACGCTGCTCGCAGCCGTCGTCGTGTGGTTCGCCCTCGACGGAGGGTCGGTCGCCTCGGCCGCGACCGATCTCGATGCGGCGGGCTGGTGGACATTGGTGGCTGCCGCTGCGGCCGCCGCGGTCGCGACACTCGTGCTCGGTGGCGCCTCAGAGGTGGCCGACGACGTGCTCGAGGACTACGAGCGCGACCGCATCCCCTACGGCGTCCTGCACCTGTCCGACGGCCGGTCCGCGAACCTCTGGGAGCTCACCTCCACCCAGGCGCGGCTGCTCGTGGTGCTGAAGGCCGGGTGCGGCCCCTGCGTCCGCACCGCCGAGAAGCTCGACGACCTCGCCGCCCGGCTCGCGCCCGCCGTCGGAGTCGTGGCGGTCTACCCCGACGAGGCAGCGGCCGCCGGCGCGACCGAGCACGCGCCCGCGCTGTCGTCGTGGGACCCCGACGACAACGTCCGCCGCGGCTTCTCTGTCGGCACGCCAGCGGCGATCCTGCTCGGCGCGGACGGCTTCCTCGCCGGCGGACCCGTCGCTGGCGAGAGGCACGTCGCGGAGTTCTTCGACGAGGTGCTCGATGCCGTTGCGGAGCAACCAGCCACGCCCGGCTGAGGATCGCTCATAGGATCGTCGGGTGACCGACCTCGCCGTCTCCGTCGTCGTGCCCACCCGCGGTGGCGCGAGCCGGCTCCCGGTCCTCCTCGACGCACTGGCTGCCCAGTCGCTCGACGAGCCCTGGGAGGTCGTCCTCGTCCTCGACGGCGACCTCGACGGCAGCCGCGCGGTCATCGAGGCGTACGCCGACCGCGTGCCGCTGCGGATCGTCGAGCGGGCCGGAGGCACCGGAGTCGCCGCCGCCCTCGCCGCGGGCTACGACTCAGCAGACGGCGAGATCGTCGTGCGCTGCGACGACGACCTGACACCCCCACCGGGCTTCCTCGCCGGACACCTCGCCCGGCACCGGGCTCGGCCGCCCGACGCACGTCCCCTGGGCGTCGTCTCGATGACGCGCGACGTCTTCGCCGACACCGCGTACGCCGCCGCGTACGGGCGTCCGGCCAACGCCCGCCTGCTCGCCCAGGCCTACGCCCGCCCCGCCGACGAGCGCTGGCAGCACTGGGCGGCGTGCAACTCGGTCCCGCGGTCGGCCTACGTGGCCGCCGGCGGATTCGACCCGACGATGAGCTATCGCGAGGACTCCGAGCTCGGCCTCCGCCTGGCCCGTTCGGGTGTCGAGATCGTGATCGATCCGGCACTCGAGGTCGAGCACCGCGAGCCGGCGGTGGACACCGCGACCCGTGCGGCGCGCGCCTTCACGTCCGGTGCCTCGACGGTCGCCTTCGACGAGCGACACCCGGGCATCCACGCCGCCACGCCGCCACCGGCAGGCGCGTGGGGTCGAGCGGTTGCGATGGCCTCGACACGAATCGACAGCCGTAAGGACGCCGCCGCGCTCGGTGCGCGCGTCGACGCGCTGCTCCCCCGGCTCCCGCGGAAGGGGCGAGCGAAGGCAATCGCGTGGGCGGTCGAGTCCGCCGCCGCGTCCGGTCGCCGCGTGGGCGACTCCACGTGGGTGCGCGACCAGCCGGGCGTCGACTCCGTCAGCGTCGTCGTGCCCCACTACGGCGATCCCACTCCGACCCTCGCCCTCCTCGCGCAGCTCGCCGCGCAGACCCACCCGGTGCAGGTGGTCGTGGCCGACGACTGCTCGCCCGCGCCGTTCCCCGGCGTCGACGGTGTCGAGGTCGTCCGCCGCGAGGCCAACGGCGGGTTCGGCGCCAACGTGAACTCGGGCGCGGCGACCGCCACCGGCGACGCGATGCTCGTGCTCAACAGCGACCTCACCCTCGAGCCGACCTTCATCGCCGACATGGTCGCCGCGGCGCGCACCCACCCGCACGCCGTGCTGGCTCCGCGGATGATCGACGAGCACGGCACCGAGGCGTGGGTGGGCCGCGACTTCCCCCGCGTGCGCCACCACGTCGCTGCGTGGCTGACGCCGCTGGCGCGCTTCCGCGGCACGTCGGCGTGGCACCGTGCGGTCGGCCACAACGTGCGCGCCCACGGCGCCGAGGCGGAGGTGGACTGGGTGGTGGGCGCGGCGATGTGGATCCCACTGGCCGACTTCCGGGCCGTGGGTGGGTTCGACGAGCGCTTCTTCATGAACTCGGAGGAGGTCGACCTCCAGCGGCGGCTCCGCCAGCGCGGGCTGTCCGTCGTCGCACTCCGCTCGCCGACCGTGGTCCACGCCGGCGGCGGGTCGTCCCCGTCGGAGTCGCGGCGCCGCTGGCTCGTCGAGGGCCAGCTGCTCTACGCCGACAAGTGGGGGTCGCGGCGTGGGCTCCAGGCCGCACTCACCCTCGCCACCGGCGCGAACCTCCTGGTCAACGCCGCTCGGCGGGCGGCGGGTCGTGACCTGCGCCCGCTCGAGGTGGCCCGCACCGAGATGTCGATGATCCGAGGTCGGAGATGACGCGCGCACTGATCCTCTCCGAGCACGATCCCGATGCGTGGGGCGAGCGCTACACGCGCGGCGAGGTGCCTGCGCCGCTGCCGTACGGCGTCAACGCACTGGCCGACGAGCTCGGCTGGACCCTCACCGGATCGCGGCGCGCCGTCGACCCGCGGTGGAGCCGGCTGCGCGACGTCGTCGAGCACCGCGCGGGCTTCCCCGTCGAGCAGACCCTCCGTGGCGCCGGTGACGTCCGGCGTAGCGACGTGGTGCTCGCCCTGCTCGAGCGGCAGGGCGCAGCGGCGTCGACCCTGCGGCAGCGCCGGGTCCCGCCCTACCGCTCGACCCCCCTCGTGGTGTGGTCGTGCTGGCTCGCCGACGACCTCCGCTCGGCGGACCCCGACCACCGGCAGCGGCTCAAGCGCCGCTTCGACGGCGCCGACCTCATCACTCACCTGTCGCGCCACGAGACCGAGGTCTTCACCGACCTCGGCATCAGCGAGGACCGGCTCTTCCCGGTGACGTACGGCGTGAGCCACGACTACTACGTCCCTGGCGACGGTCCGCGCGACATCGAGCTGCTGGCCGTCGGACAGGACCGCGGCCGCGACTACCGCACCCTCTTCGCCGCCGTGCGCGGGACCGATCTCGTCCTGGACGTGGTCTGCAAGCCCGAGAACCTCACCGACCTCGATGTTCCCGACAACGTCCGCCTCCACGGCGTCGTGCCGCTGACGGAGTACCGCGCACTGCTGCAGCGTGCTCAGGTGGTCGTCGTACCGACCCGCGACCTGGCCTACCCGACGGGATCGAGCGTGGCGCTGGAGTCGGCATCCTCCGGCGCGTGCGTGGCGGTGACGGGCACGCGGGCGATGCGGGACTACTTCATCGACACGGTCGACTCCCGCCTGGTCGGCGAGGGTGACGTGGAGGGGTGGCGAGCGCTGCTCGCGGAGCTGCGCAGCGACGCGGAGCAGCGCGAGCGGCTGGGCGCTGCGGCCCGGAAGAGCGTCGAGGCCCGGTTCAACGCACGGCACATGTGGACCGAGCTCGCTGGCGTGATGACCGAGCGCGGGATCATCTGACCTCAGACCTGCCAGGTGCCGCGGATCGTCTCCTCGAAGCGCGCCCGGCCGTAGGCCTCCTGGGCCCAGTCCTGCACGCGGTCCGACCGCTCCTGCGCGCGCTGCGTGTCCGCCAGGACCGCGACCAGCGCCGACGCGAGCGCCATCGGATCATCGGCCAGGCCGGCGTAGAGGTCGTCCCCCTCGATGCCCTCGGCGCCCACGGTGGTCGTCACGACCGGCACGCCGTGGCAGAGCGCCTCGACCGTCTTGAACTTCACGCCCGCGCCCTGGAGCACCGGCACCAGCGCGGCGGCTGCGGCGTCGTACTCCGCACCGAGGTCGTCGACGAAGCCGGCGAGCACCACCCCGCTGCCGTCCGGAAGCGCGGCGACGCGCTCGCGCAGCTGGTCGCTCACGCCCCCGCCGACGAAGCGGAGCACGGCGTCGGGCCGCTGCTCGCGGACGAGCGGCCAGACGTGGTCGATGGCCCAGAGCGCGGCCTTGTTGTTCTCGTCGCGGGCGAGGTAGGACACGACGAGCACGACCGGCTCGGCGGCGGGTGGGTGCGGCGGCTCGTCACCTGCCGAGAGGGGCGGATGTACGACCGTGTGTGGCGGGTCGCCGAGCAGCTCGGCGTCCTTGTCGCTGAACACCAGCACCTCGTCGAGCCGGGCGACCATCGCCTTCTCGTGGCCGCGCGAGCGCTGGGCCACCCCCTGCCAGTAGCGACGCTCTCCGGGGGAGTCCTGCGGCTCGCGGGAGAACGACTGGCTCATCACGTCGTGGAAGGTGCCGGTGATCCGCGCGGTCGGATTGAGCCGGCGCAGCAGGCGGACCAATCGGATCGACTCGGAGTACTGGAGGTCGATGACGTCGGCCTCACGCACCGCTGCCCGGGCCTCCGACGAGCGGAGCAGGCCGACGACGAAGGGGATGAACGGCATCCCGGGGTCGCGGCGGTGTCGCCAGCGGGTCTCCACGATCGCCGCGAGCCGGTTCTGCGCCTTGCCGACGACACCCAGGCCGGTCTCGTGGCCGAGGAGCAGGAGGCGTCGCGGCACACCTGGCTTGGTGGCCGACTCGTGGTTGAGCCGGTTGCCGACGGTGAGCATCGTCAGGTCCGTCTCGCGCTCGAGCAGCCGCTGCAGCTCCAGCAGGTATCGGCCGCCGGCGTGCGGGACGCCCTTGTGACCGACGTACATGCTGATCAGCACCACGCGCGGTCGAGTCACGTTCGGCATCCTCGCAGACCTGTGTCCACCTAGACTCACGACCGTCGATGACGAAGGAGCTCAGATGTTGCGGCTGATCCTCGCCCCCCACATGGACGACGAGGCCATGGGGTGCGGCGGCCTGATGGCCAAGCATCCCGACGAGTGCGTGGTCGTCGTGATGACCGACAGCGGCGAGGTGCGCGCACAGGAGCACGCCGAGGCGATGAGGATCCTGGGCGTCGCCGAGTCGCGCCAGCTCGCCTTCCCCGACGGGCAGACGCCCCAGCACATGACCGAGATGGTCGGGGCGATCGACGCGATCATGGCCGAGCTCAAGCCCGACGAGCTCTACCTCCCCTACCCCTCGCTCCACCAGGACCACATCGCCGTCTACGAGGCCGGGATGCGGTCGTGCCGCGTCTCGATGTCGCTCGACCACTGGTTCCCGCCGAGCGTCTACGTCTACGACATCGCGGTCTACGACGTGAACCTCTACCCCACCGATCTCCGCTGGAACGTCTTCGAGGCGCTGACCGAGGAGCAGATCACCGCCAAGGAGGCCGCCTGCCAGGCCTACCAGTCCGAGATCCCCACCGACGTGCACCCGATCAACAGCGTCCGCCAGATCGCGGGAGCCCTCGGGCAGGTGCGCCTGGTGCCGTACGCCGAGCAGTACGCCCTCGTCCGGACGGTGCGCCGGTGAAGGTCGCGATCCACCAGCCGGACCTCCTGCCGTGGCCGGGCTTCTGGTTCAAGATGCTCAACAGCGACCGCTTCGTCCTCGCGGTCCACGACCAGCTGCAGAAGCACTGGGTGCAGCGCCGCGTGATGATGCGCGAGTCGTGGGTGACGCTGCCGCTGGAGACGAAGCCGCACCTCATCCCGATCAACGAGACGATCGTGAAGCCGGGGTGGCAGGACCACCTCGAGAGCTCCATCACCGGCCGCTACCGCGGCTCGCGTCACTGGACGGACCGCAGCGGCGACGTGCTGGAGATGATCCACGCCGTTGAGTCCCACAACCTCGCCGACATCAACCACCAGCTGATCATCGCCGTGCGCGACTACCTCGGAATCACGACCGAGGTAGTCGTCACCGAGCCGCCGCGGGAGAAGGCTGCCGACCGCGTGCTCGAACAGCTCCAGATGGTCGGCGCGACGTCGTACCTCTCCGGGACCGGGGCGCGGGACTATCTCGGCGACGAGGCGCAGCTGAGGTTCCGCGAGCTCGGGATCGGTCTGGAGTTCTCCGACCACCAGAAGACGACCGGGGACTCGATCGTCACCGTGCTGATGGACTACGACGACCCGATGGAGATCGTGTCGAAGGCGGCCGCGCCGCGCTGACCTCAGCCCCGTCCTCCTCACTGCCGTCCTGACGGACCGCAGGACCCGCAGCCAGCCCCAGGACGCACACGCCGACGAACATCGCGAAGTCGACGTGGTTGAAGAACCACCCGAGGTCGTGCGCGTCCCACCACCGCGTGAGCGGGACGTGGACGTAGGCGAAGACGACGATCCCCGCGCCGGCGAGGCGGGGCATCCACCGCTCGCGGAGGATCAGCACGATTCCTGCCAGCGGCAGCCAGATCTGGTGGTGCGGCCAGGCGACGGGTGTCGCGACGACGGCGGCACAGCCGAGCAGGACCGCAGACGCGAAGTGGTCGCCGGCCCGGCGAGATCGCTGCGCGTTCCAGAAGGCGAGCAGGACCAGAGCCCCGCCGAGCAGCAACCACAGCACCGTCTTGGCGGACCCGTCGACACCGATGCGGGTCAGGGCGCCCATCACGCTGTTGTTGAAGCGCAGGTCGGCGTCGCCGACACGCTCGGTCTCGAAGATCGCATCCGTCCAGAAGCGTCGCGAGTCACCCGGCATGACGACCCACGCCAGGAGAACGCATCCGGCGAACACGCCCACCGACATCGCCAGTGCACGCCACTGACGGGTGGCGGCGTACCAGCCCCAGACCACCAACGGCGTCAGCTTGATGGCCGCGGCGAGGCCCACCAATGCGCCTCGGAACCTCTCGGGGGCGAACCGCCCCACGTCGAGGATGATCAGGAGAGCGAGAACGAGGTTGACCTGACCGGTGATCAGGTCGCTCTGCACCTGGACCGATCCGAGGAAGGCCCCGATCGCCAGGCCGACCACGACCAGCCGTCCCGCCACCGACGTCGGCCACGATCGCGACACGACCGCGAGACCGACGACGGCGACCGCGACCAGCACGCAGACCGTGAGCCAGACCCGGCCAGTCGTGATCGGGTCGAGCCATGTCAGCGGGCGAAGCACGATCGCGGAGAACGGCGGGTAGGTGAACCCGTAGCGGCCACCGTCGAGCGGGAAGTCGTAGAGAGCACCGCCCGACCTCAGGTGGTTGATGGCACCGATGTAGATGCCGATGTCGCCCTCGACACCGAGGTCGCGCGACGCACCGAGCCGCCAGTCGCTGACGACGTGCCTCAACGCGACAAGCACAGCCAGGGCGAGCAGTCCCGCACGCACGAGGTTGGATCGGGTCACGAGTGCTCCCTCGGGGGAAGGGCCCACCCGCTGGGGATGTCCTCGACGATGCTCCAGCGCGGGTCGAGCTGCCAGGCGGCCCCACCGAGGGCGGAGCGGATGTGGAACCACGGAGCGAGGACCTGCTCGGGCGTCCCGAAGCGCCAGGCGCTGGCGTATCCACCCCAGTAGGAGAACGTCGAGTTGGCAAGCACCAGCCGCGGAGCGTTGGCCAGCAGGCCGAGGTGTACCTCCGGGGGCTGCCCGGTGTCCTCGAAGTCCAGCACGTCGCAGTGCTCGCCGAGCCAGCCGAGGTGGTCGCGGCACCAGCCGATCCCGTCGGAGACGACCAGGATGCGGCGGATCGGTCCGCCCACCTCGACGCTGCGGGCGAGGGCCACCCGGAGGTAGTCGTCGACGTCGAAGCCGTAGTTGCGCCAGTTGGACTCGTTGGTGACGTAGTCACCACGACGGACGTTGACCACCACGTCGCGCTCGGTGACCCGCAGGTCGGCCGGCACCCGCTCGGGATCGAGGATGCCGCTCGGCTCGAGGAACCCCTCGAGGAAGCGGGCGAGGTCGGAATCGTCGAAGTGCGGCCCGAACTCGTTGTGCAGGCCCTTCTCCCGCCGGTCCGTGAGGCGTACGGCGTCAGGCTCGACGAGCAGGTCACGAGCCGATGCGCCGAAGATCGGTAGCCACCGGTCCATCGGCGGCGTGCGCAGGCACACCATGTCGACGCCCCGGCTGCGCTGGTCGAACGCGTGCATCCAGTCGTAGAGGAAGTTGCCGAGGTGTGCCGTCGGCTGCGTCCACAGGACGGTACGTGGCCCGCGCCGGACCCACCGGTCCTGGAAGCCGTCCAGGGCCCTCCGTGCTCTCCAGTGCACGGCTAGCGCCAGGCGTAGACGTACAGCTGTTGCACGAAGTCGCCTTCTCCGCGCATCTCGGCCGCGAAGCCGTGGGCGTCCAACCAGGCGAGCACCTCGTCCTTCGAGCGGCCCCAGTCGGTGCCGAGGAAGTCGTGGCAGGAGATGGTGAAGTTCTGGATGTGCGGCGCCATTCGCTCCATGCCTCGCAGGGCGTCCTTCTCGGCGCCCTCGATGTTCATCTTCACCCAGTGCACCTCGTCGATCCCGAGCCGCTCGCACAGGTCGTCGAAGGTCTCGGCCTCGACGTCGACCGAGCCGTCCGCCTCGAAGATGTTCCCTGCCACCCACTGCTGGGGGTCGTCGCTGATCGAGACGGTCCCCGGCTCGGAGGCGAGCGCGACGTTGAGAGGCGTCACCTGCAGCCAGGCGTTGCGGGAGACGAGGTCCTGAAGTCGACGAAAGGGGCTCGGCGCGGCCTCGATCGACACCACCCGGCCAGAGCTTCCGACCATGCTTGCGAGGTAGAAGGTCTCGCCGCCGTCACCTGCGCCGACATCGAAGACGACGTCTCCCTGTCGTGGACGGTAGCGGCGGAAGAGAAGGTCGTCCATGCCGTAGTAGAAGCCTCGGGTCGCCCAGCCCTGCGCGTCCTTCCAGCGGCCCTCGTCCGCGACCCTGCCCTCCGGCCAGTGGTAGTGCCAGCGATCCTCGGACGGCACCCAACGGGTCGACACCAGCTGGCGGCTGCGAGCCGAGTCGACGGCTGTCTTCGCGGCTCCGTACGCGAGACGGACCCCGTGCCGAGCGAGGCCCGTCGCGCGGGCGGCGGCACCGGTGGGCTTCGGGGAAGGCGTGGAATCCATTGCCCGTACGTTATCTGCTCGCATCCTGCGCCGGGTCGTGATCGAGACCTTCGACAACCCAGTCCGGCTGCCATCCGCCAGGTAGGTCGTCGACGAAGCTCCAGTCCTGGTCGTACTCCTCGCATCGCCCGGGGCCGTAGCGACGCTGAAAGAACGCCGGCACCCACACGGTCCGCGGCGGCGCATCGAGGAGGACCCGTGACATCGCTGCCGCCCACAACGAGAAGGTCCCGTTGGCGATCACGAGGCGGCGTGAGGAAGACACGTCGCGGAGGTGGTCGATCGGCTTGCTCGACGGGTGCGGCTCGGTCACCTCGGCGGCGTACGACGACAGGAACCCGAGGTGGGTCCGGCACCACTCGATGTCGTCGGAGACGACGTGGATACGGCGGACGGGACCGTCCTGCTCGATCGCGCGAGGAACTGCTAGACGAACATAGGCGGCAACGTCGAAGGCGTACTCGGACCGGAACCACGGATTGCTGTAGAAGTCGCCGCGCCGGAGGTTGAGCGTGAGCACCCCGTCATCGGCGAGCTCTCCACCGTCGGCCCCGACCAGTGCCGGGCTCGACAGGATCCAGTCGCGGACGAACGCCGCACGGGACTCGTCGGTGTAGCCGCGGACGTCTCCCGAGTGCTCCTCCTTGTAGGCGTAGAAGTGGTCGCGCGTGTCCCAGAAGCCCACGTCCGACCTCTCAACGAGGTAGGGGCGAACGGCCGGGAAGAACGGAAGCCAGTAGCGGCTCCGCTCCACGATCAGCACACGATGGGGAACCGCCTCGTCTCGACGTGCGTGAGCCCAAGCCCAGAGGTAGAGCTGGTTCCCGAAGCCCATGAACTCGGGCGTCCAGTTGACGACCTGCGATCCGAGCCGGTTGCGAAGACCGGTGATGGCCGGACTCACTGCTCCCGCGGCCAACGAGCGCGCGCGTGACACAGCGCTCATCCGCGGAGGCCCTCGATCCGGTCCAGCACCCGGCGACCCGCGCCTCGTACGGCGCTCCTCGCCCTGTTGTAGGGATCGTTCGCTGGAGCGTGCGACTGGTAGTGCTTGAGCGTCACGGCTCCCGGGAGCAACGACGGCGAACCCGGCGCAGTGATGGTGGCGAAGGCGGAGCCGAGCCGCTCGCGGACGAGCTCGCCGCTGTGACGCGAGCGGACCCAGTCGTGGCCGCGGCGCGCTCGGTCGTCGATGACCACCCGGTCGTTCTCGAACCAGTCCATCGCCTCGAGGGTGCGGTCGCACATGTCGACCACGTCGGAGTCGGCGATGACCGACGAGTGCTCGGCGAGCATGTACTCCTTGGCCCCGTCGCCGGTGAATCCGACCACGTAACAACCTGAGGCCATCGCCTCGGCTCCCGGCAGGCCGACGCCCTCGCGCTCGGCTCCGAACAGGAAGATCGCAGCCCGCCCCAGCTCCTCGGCGACTTGGTGCTGCGTCATGCCGTCGATGAGCACGATCTGCCAGTCACCTAGCCGCCCGGAGCGTCGTACGAGCTGGACCGCACCCAACAGGTCCTCGCGCCGGCGACGCGGCATCAGTGCGATGCGCTTCTCCTTCACGCCGGGCTGGAACCAGTCCTCGATCTGAACGGGCACGTTGTGCAACGGAAAGCCGTCACGGCAGGCGCGGTCGAGGAAGGTGTGGATCGCATCGGAGATCGTGATGGCCGCTGTGGCCTGCGGCCAGCCCGGGTACGCGCCCGGCTCGTCGGTGAGGAAGTCGGAGTTGGCGAAGACGAAGTCCATCCCCTGGCAGAGCATCACGACCGGCTGGCCATCCGACAGGAAGCTCCACTTGGAGCCGCCCGTCTCAGGCATGACCAGGACGTCGCCTGCAGCGAAGTCGAGCTCGACCCCGGTGTCCACGGGCGCCGTGGAGCCCCACGACTTGTAGGCGAAGCCTGGGGTGCCGTGCCAGACGCGGGCGTCGTAGCCGAGCGCGCAGAGGTGCTCCACGTAGCGGTAGATCACCTTGATGCCGCCGCTGGGGCTCGGGAGATCGGGTGCCATGAACCTGATCATGTGGGCATTCAACCAGCCTTCGGCGTAGATAGGGTGGCGCCGCCAAGCCGACACAAGGAGACCTGATGCCGCGACTGCGGGAGATGTGCGAGACCTCATTCGGTATCAACGTCTTCGGCTACCTCACGAGCATCCAGAGCCAAGGCGTCCTAGCCCGCACCCTCGTGCAGGTCCTTCGGGAGCAAGGGGTACCGGTAGCCATCACGGACGTCGCGCCCGACTTCGGAGGTACGGGACAAGACCAGAGCGTGTGCCTCACGGGCACCGACGAGGCGAGTTCCCAGCCGCACCCGATCTCAGTGTTCTGCTTCACGCCGACTGACACCGAGACGTTTCTCGAGCGCAACCCACGTCTCGCTGATCGCGATCGCATCACCGCCGTCGTGGTGGCTCTGGAGCATCACGTGCTCAGGCCCGAGTTCCTTCCGGCGCTCGAGGCCGTGGACCTGGTGCTGACCCTGAGCGACTTCATCACCGACGCCGTGTCTGCCGGGGTTCCTGGTTCGACATGTGTGCCGTTCCGGCAGGCCATCCCGTCACGCGACGTGGAGAAGGTCGAACGATCGCGATGGGGAGTGCAGGACCGCGACGTTCTGTTCGTGAACGCGTTCGACACCCTCAGCGACTCGTGCCGCAAGAACCCGCTCGCACTCGTCCGTGCCTTCGCCGAGGCGTTTCCGGACAGGGACGACGTCGCACTCTTGATGAAAATCGGACACCTCGGGGACGACGCCGATCTGGGCGGGCAAGCTGTGACGGCTGTGGCCGAGGCCGCGGCAGATCCGCGCGTCCGGGTGGTGCAGGAGAGCCTCGAGTACTCCGAGGTCCTCGGCCTGTTCGCGTCCGCTGACGTCGTGGTGAGCCTGCACAGGAGCGAGGGACTGGGCCTCACGCTCATGGAAGCGATGAGCGTAGGCACCGCCACGGTGGCGACGCGCTTCTCGGGCAACCTCGACTTCATGACCGCCGAGAACTCCGCGCTCGTCGAGTGCGAGCTCGTGCCCGTGCGTACTCCGTATCCCGCGTACCAGTACCTCGTCGACCGCGACGTGTGGGCGGAGCCCTCGCACGAGGACGCCGTGAGGTGGCTCCGTCGGCTAGCGGACGAGCCCGATCTCAGGGCACGCCTGGGCGACGCGGGTCGCGCAGACATGGAGACTCTTCGCGAAAGCGTGATGGGGGGCGACGTGGTGGAAGGGATCAAACGCGCGCTTCGCAGCGACGTCGTGTGGACGCACCGCGATCAATCCGCCCTCAAGCGGCTCGCGAGGCCCCACGGCCGCCTGAGGCTCGGGGTGCTTCGGCACCGGGCGGCAGTCGCGGTCAAGGGCGTGCTGGAGCCTCAGAGCCAGCGGCGGTCGAGGGGATAGTCGACCACCACCGCCGCGTTCGCACTGTCCAATGGATGTTGCAGCTCGGCCCGGTGCGAAGCGTGCTCGACCCGGTCCTTGCGCAGGAAGGTCGCCTCGACCACCGGATAGAGATCGAAGCCCGCATAGGGGACCGGATACTCGTGGTTGTTCTGGTGCACGTGGACGAGCTCGAAGTCATCCAGGAGCTTGTCGAAGACGGCGCTCACGACCTGAAGAGTGCTGCGCTTCGCCAGCATGTGCAGGTCGTGAAGCTCGAGGACCATGACCCTGAACCGTCTGAGGGTGTCTGCGGGCGCTGTCAGCAGCACGGCCCACTCAGCACCCTCGATGTCCATCTCCAGCACGAGATCGCCTGAGCCTGGCGCGCGACGCTCGACCCAATCAGTCAACGTCGTCCATCCCGGTTCCGTGCGGGTCCCCAGAAAGAGCGGCTCGAAGTCGATTCGCTCGTGGGGTTCGGGCAAGCCCGTGACGGACTTGTCGATCATGTGCACCGGGATGCCGCGGTTGGCCAGCTCGACGTCGAAGCCGATCTCGCCCGCTACCCCCGGAGAAAAGCAGGCAACGATACCTTCAAGGTCATCAGGCAGCAGATAGCCCCCGTCGCCGATTGGTCCGACACGCACCAGTGGCACGCCCGCATCCACCACCCGGAAACCTGCGAAGAAGGCCGCAAGCTCCTCCGGAGACACGCCCCCACCGTGGTCTGACTCGACGACCGCGGCGCGCTCACGCTCCTGCTGCCACCTCACCAAGATCGCGTGGGTCCCGGCGTCGTGATCGGGCCCGAGGGTCGATCGAAGCAAGCGACGATGGCGCCACCGCTGGTAGGGCTGCCAGACCGACGTCCTACGAAGTCGAGCACGAACGTGCTCACGAATCGCATCCACACAACGAGCCTAGGTGGAAGTGGCCTCGGAGCCCTCGCGAATCGTGCAAGACTCGGTCGGTGCTGGTTTTCGGGTGCTGCATCGGGCCGAGTGGCAAGTTCGCGACCGTCGCCGAGCCCTCCCTGAGCAAGGTGATGGCGCCTGAGGACGTCCTCCTCCGCGAGCAGGGCAGCGACGGCATCTGCGCCGCTTACAACCGAATCCTCGCTCGCGCTCGCCAGATGGACGACTGCGAGGGCGTTGTGCTGATCCACGACGACGTCGCTCTTGGCCCAGCAGCTCGAGGGCAGCTTCTCGACGGCCTGCGGGGACGCGGTATCGGAGTGGTCGGCGCCGTCGGAGGGCGCGGCCTTTACGGCCCACAGTGGGTCGACGCCCGCACGCGCGCGGGCTACGCGGACGACTTCTACGGATGGCGACGTTTCGGCCCGGCGGAAGCAGACGTCGACGTGGTCGACGGACTGCTGCTCGCGCTGTCCCCCTCGGCGTTCCACTCGATCGACTTCGACGCTGACGCCCTGCCGGCGTTCCACGGGTACGACACCGACTACTGCCTGCTCGTCCGCCGAGCCGGATACCGCGTCAGAGTCGTGCACGTCGACTACGTCCACCGGGACAAGGGCAGCGTCGGCGACAGCGATGCCTTCGACAGCGGTGCTGCGACCCTGCGCTCGCGATGGCCCGAAGAGATCCGACCCCTCGGCAAGATCGAGCGCGTGTGGCGGGATGGTCGCGACCGTGGCGCAGCTTGGTACGGACGGACACGCCACCACGCGATGACCGGCGTCAAGTCACTTCGCGATCGAGCACTGCGGTGAGCGAGCTTGGAGCGCGTTTCCCCGCCCGGCAGGAAGGCAGACTGACCACGTGGCGAACCTGAGAGGATCCGTGTTTCGCAGAGCGGCGACGTTCGTCGGTTTCCCGCCTGGTACCGGTGAGCTCCTCGACCAACCGACTCGTCTGAAGCTGCTCATCTCGATGATCCTTTCGGCGGCGCTTGCCCTCATCGACATGGCCGGCGTCGTGGCAATGCTGCCGATGATGCAGTACGTGACAGGGCAGTCCGTTGATTCCGGCGCTCTCGGGTACGTCAATCGGGCTCTCGGTGAGCCGGAGCTCCGCGTGCTCGTGGCCAGCTTGGGGCTCATCATCTTCGGCGCGTTCATCATCAAGGACATCGCCTCGTTGTTCGTACGCCGCTGGCAGCTGAACTTCATGGCGCGCGAACAGGTCGAGCTCTCGACAGAGCTCTTGGAGGGCTACCTCACCAGCCCCTATTCGTGGCACCTCCGGCAGAACACCTCGGACAAGCTCTGGACGGTCCACGGGGCCGTCGGAATGGGCTTCGCGGGGGGCTTGGCCGGAGCGCTGGCCGCGTTTGCGGAGATCCTCACGATCGTCTTCATATTCGGGTCCTTGCTCGTCCTCGCACCGTGGGTCGCGCTCGCGGCCGCCGCGTACTTCGGTGCTGCTGCGTTCGTCGTTCAGCGGTTCATCCGTCCCCGCGTTGCCGCAGCGGGTGACAAGGCGCGACTCGCAGCCGAGGACGTCTCCCGATCGTCGCTACAGCCGCTGACCGCGGTGAAGGAGATCAAGCTGCGTCGCGCCCACGCGCGCTTCGTCGAGGACTTCCGTGACGCGAGCATCCGGGGTGCTGAAGCGGGCGTCACGACCAACCTGCTGGGCGACCTGCCGAAGTACTTCCTCGAGATCGTCTTCGTCCTGGGCGTCGGCACGCTCGCGGTGGTCGCGACGACCGGGGCATCCGCGGTGGAGGGTCTGGTGCTTCTCGGCCTCTTCGTGGCGGCCGGCAGCCGGATCCTGCCGAGTTCGGTGAGGCTCATCAACGCCTTCGCTGCGGTGCGGTTCGCCCGCTCACCCCTGCAGCACCTTGTGACGGTGCATCGACTCATGCGGCAGAACACGCACGAGGAGATCTCTCGTGTCGTCACTGAAGCCGTGCCCGGAGGAGATGTCCAGATCCGCGACCTCCGGTTCGCCTACAGCGACCAAGAGGAGGTCGAGGTCCTTCGCGGCGTGGACATCGACGTCCCGACCGGATCGTCGCTGGCCGTGGTCGGGTCGAGTGGAGCCGGCAAGAGCACGCTCGTGGACATCATCCTCGGGCTCCAAACGCCCACCGGAGGGACGGTGGAGGCAGGTGGCATCTCGATCTTCGACAACCTGCCGGCGTGGCAGCGGCGGGTCGCCGTGGTCCCGCAGGAAGTCACGCTCCTGGACGCTTCGATCGGTGAGAACATCGCCTTCGACGAGGACGTGGACGTCGACCGCCTCGAGGCGGCGGTGGAGCGCGCACAGCTCGTCGACCTCGTGCGCGGTCTCCCTGACGGTCTCGACACCATGGCCGGCGAGCGTGGCTCGCGGCTGTCCGGAGGCCAACGCCAGCGCATCGGGATCGCACGAGCCCTTTACCGCAATCCGTCGTTGCTCGTGCTCGATGAGGCGACGTCCGCGCTCGACAACGAAACCGAGCGCCGCCTGACCGACACCATCGAGAGCCTGCATGGTTCCGTGACCGTCGTCGTGGTCGCGCACCGGTTGTCCACCGTCCGCCACTGCGACCGGCTCATCTTTATGGAAGAGGGCCGTGTGACGGCTTCCGGAACGTTCGACGAGGTTCGCCAAGCCAGCCCGACATTCGCCCGGTTGGTCGCACTCGGTTCATTGGACCCCAAGGAACCAGTGCTCTGAGTCAGCGCCAAGCCATACGCTCATGAACCTCGGGAACCGGCGCGCCTATGGTGCGAGCACACCCGCGGGATCCCATTGCCGAGCCCAACCGTCGATCGCGATCGGCACGAGCTCACCCGAAGGCGACCACTCGAGCTTGGGGTGTCCCTCGCCCAACAGCATGCGCCGCCAGATGTCGCCCAGCTCGTCAGCAGCGTCGTCGAGGTCACGCCAGTGGTCTCCGCCTTCTCCGGCAACACGGGGTCCGGTCAGTCGTAGCGCCGCAGCCCCGGTCGCCACCTTGCTCAGGAACTGTGCCTCGCTCCGCCAGGGGAAGTGCAGGATGCGGAGGGACTGCTCGACTCTCCCGGGGCGAGAGACGCCGTGATTCCCGTGGTGCAAGGCTGCGAATCGGTGAGAGCGGTAGGCGACCTTCTCGAGCCGCGCGGATGCACGGTCCACCTGCCACCCCGACGTGTGCGCACCGGCCTCGTCGGGCGCCGGAAAGGCGTTGTGGATCACCGCTGATGCGATCGGCGTCGACGACGCCCGCAGAGTCTCGGCAAGCGACTCGTGAGCGCCGTACCACCATTCGTCAGCATCGAATGGGACGACCCAATCTGCACCTGCGCGCCCTGCCCATGCCGCCAGGTAGCGCATCTTGGGGGCTTGGAAATAAGCAGGTTCGTTGTCGTCACCAACGTGGAGGAGGCCGTCGCCGGCGCGATCTCTTAGCAGCTCCCGAGTGCCATCGGTCGAGCCATTGTCGGCCACCAGGACACCGTCGACTCCCTGATGACGCAGGTGGTCGATGGTCTGCTCGATCATGTCGACCTCATTCTTGACCATCGCCACTGCCCACACCGAGCCGGTGATCCGACGCCGTGCGGGGATGTCGGGCAGGTCCATCGCGTCGGCCACGCGCCGACGCACGTCTCGCCCGGCCGGACCCCACAGCTGGGTCGCTGCATGACGGGTAGCTCGAACGTCCTTGGCGGCCAGTAACGACCGGTGCTTGGCCCCCCGGGCTACTCGCACGAAAGTCTTGGGCACGGCCCGAGCGTAGCCGCGAGTCCCGTCAGCCGTGTGCGAGACTGCCGCGATGGCCGTGAGTGACGAGGACCTCGACGCAATCCCGGGTTGGTTCGACGCGATCGATCGGGAGCTGTTCCGTTGGTTCCTCGGTAGCGGGAGAGAAATCTCGGGGCCCGGACACCTGGTCGAGCTCGGTTCCTACATGGGCCAGTCCGCCGTGCTGATCGGCGACCACCTGCAGGACGGCGAGACGTTCACGATCATCGACCTGTTCGAGGCGCCGGCTGATGATGAGGCCAACTCTCAGGAGAACAGCGAGTCGTACGCCGGGCTGAGTCGTCAGGCCTTCGAAAGGTACTACCGCGGGGTGCATCCTGCCCTTCCCACCGTGGTCCAGGACTTCAGCGAACGGATCGTCGACCACGTCGAGGCAGCGAGTACTCGCTTCATGCACGTCGATGCATCCCACCTCTATGAACACGTCGTTCTCGACATCGCCGCCGCCAAGCGGCTCCTCGCCACCGATGGCGTGGTGGTGTTCGACGACTTCCGCTCGGGTCACACGCCCGGCGTCGCTGCCGCCGTCTGGTCAGCTGTGGCAACGGAAGGCCTGAGGCCCATCGTGGTGAGCCCCAACAAACTCTACGCAACGTGGGGCGAACCCGCGCCCTACATCGACGGTGTCGCGACCACGTCGCCCTGGTGGACGTCGGAGGTGCAGGACGTCTCGGGCGGACGACTGCTGATCCTGTCTCCGAGGGCGCACGAGACCTACCGCTGGATCAAGTACCTGCCGCCGGCCGCGGTCCCCGGAGCCAAGAAGGCACGAGCACGGCTGGCTGCCCTGACCCGCCGCTGACCACGGGTCAGCGGTAATCCTCGAAGTCGAGCATCATGCGGTCGTCGAGCCGAACGTGCGTCAGGTACTTCAACGTCAGCGGGTCCAGCACCCGGCCCAGCAAGTCGGTCCACGACAGCGGATAGTTGGCGTCATCGCCGAAGATTCCGCCCGGATGTTGGGCCAGTACTGATTGTGCCCGGTCGAGTCGTTGATCCATCTCGGCCAGCCACTCGGCGGTCAGCGGCGTGTGCGAGCGCATCATAAATCCGCTCTTACCGAAGCTGAGCCGATAGCGGACCAGGATGTCGCGGCCCATCCGTCCCGGGAGCTTTCCGATCCAGTTGGCGTGCTGGGCGGAGTAGCTCGTCACCCACGCGTCGGTGTCGGCCGCCATGGCGTCGAACGAAGGAGCCCAGGATGCCAGGGGCTTCTTGATGTCGACGTACCCACCACCGTGATGGTGCATCAGGTAGCCGCGCAGATAGTCAGAACGGTGGATCATCGAGAGGTGTTCATAGGCGGGATGCAAGGGCGCACCCTCGACCAACCACTCGCCGAGGTTCAGGGGCGAGACCAACACCACCGGCAGGCCGATGCTTCCTCGCAGCAGCTCGAGGTTGCGCTTCCGGTTGTCAGTGAGCTCGTTCTCGCCCGCCCAGACGGCGAACACACGACGAGGGAACTCGGTCGTGCCTCCACCTTCAGCATCCGACGCCAAGAAGGTCTTTCGGTACCGCTTGGGGTCGTAGAAGAAGGGCCGCACCGTCTCGACGTTGCGGAACACCCGGGTGGCAGCATCGAACTTGGCCTTCTTCAGTGCTCTGCGTAATCGTTTGTCCGCGACGAAAGCAAGATGCTTGGCTTGACGTGCGGTCTGCAGCAACCCCATGAACCCATCCTGTCGGATTCAATACAGTGACGGCATGTCGCTCGACGGTGTCGTCTGCTCCGTGGTGATCCCGACCTACAACGCCGCCCACCTGATCGGCCAGCAGCTCGAGGCCTTGACCGTCCAGGAAGGTGCGCCGTCCTTCGAGGTGGTCGTGGCCGACAACAAGTCGACCGACGACCTCGCCGCAGTCATCGAGTCGTGGCAGGACAGGTTGCCCCACCTCCGAGTCGTGGACGCGTCACGCGGACAGGGTGTGTCCGTCGCCCGCAACGTCGGGATCGAGCACGCTTCGACCGATCGCATCCTGATCTGCGACGCGGACGACGTGGTCGCTCCCGCATGGGTCCGGGCCTTCCACCAGTCGCTGGACGATCACACGCTGGTCAGCGGTCCGGCGGAGACCGTCTCCCTCTCGGGACCGTCCGCAGGGTGGGTGCCGATCGAGCAGGAGAGCACCGGTCTCTACCAGACGTGGGGCGGGCGGACGTACGGGCTCGGCGGCAACACGGCGATGCGCCGCGAGGTGTGGGAGGCGGTCGGGGGCTACGACGAGACGTTCCCGGCGGGCGCGGAGGAGATCGACTTCGCGTGGCGCGCGTGGGATCTCGGCTATCGCTTCACCTACGTACCTGAGGCGCTGCTCCACTACCGGATCCGCACGGACCTGAAGGGCGTGCTGCGCCAGCAGTACAACTCCGGCCGCGGCACCGCCACCCTCTACAACAAGTTCCGCCCCGCCGAGGTCGTCCCCAAGTCCCTCCCGCGGCGCGTCCATCACGAGCTGCTGCTGCTCAAGCAGTTCCCGTGGCGCGGCAGCGGGGACGCCCGCAGGATGTGGCTCACGCTGATGGCGTTCGAGGCGGGCAAGCTCGTCGAGGCACGTCGGCTCGATTCCCCCGCTCCCTGAGCCGGTCGGTCACTAGAGTGACCGCTGTGACCCTCCAGCGGCGACTCATCGAGGCCCGGCCGGGCCTGCGCTGGCGCGTGGGGCGGGTCGTCACGGAGCTGCTCTACCGAAGCGCCTTCGGCAGCATCGGCGCCGGAACCGTGATTGTGCGACCCCACAAGCTGCAGGGCGTCGAGCGCATCCACCTCGGTGCCGGCTGCTCGGTGTTCGAGGGAGCCTGGCTGGCGAGCGAGCCAGACGGAGGCGAGCTGAGGATCGGCGACCACACCTACCTCGGGCATGACGTCCACCTCCACGCGTACGACTCCGTGACCATCGGCTCCGGCTGCGTGATCGCGGACGGCGTCTTCGTGGGGTCCTCCGACCACGACCGCGACGACCGGCACCGGGTGCACGGCACCGGACCCATCTCCATCGGCGACCGCGTCTTCCTCGGCCAGCGCAGTGTCGTGCTCGGCGGGGTGAGCATCGGCGACGGAGCGACTGTCGGCGCCCACGCCGTCGTCACGCGCGACGTCGCACCCGGTCAGACCGTCGTCGGCATACCCGCGAGGCCCGTCGGAGCATGAGCGCATGAGGGTGCTGCTCGTCAGCCCGGCCTTCCACGGCTACCACGCCGCCATCGCCGCATCCCTCGGCACGCGCGGACACGAGGTCACCACACACGTCTACGACGACAACGGCGGGGTCGTGGGACGGACGTGGCACCAGGTCAGGCACCAGCTCCCCCACAAGATCGGCGCCGGATCGCATCGCGGGCTCGCGCGTGAGGCCACCGAGCGCGCCGCTGCCGCCGTCTCTGCAGCCCGCCCGGAGGCGGTCGTCGTGGTCAAGGGCGACACCCTCGGATCGGGGTTCTGGGAGTCGATCGCCGGGCTGCCGCGCGTCACCTGGCTCTACGACGAGGTCCGCCGCACGCGCTGGACGATCGAGCGCCTCGGCGGCATCGGTCCGATCGCCACCTACTCCGCGCTCGACGACGTCGACTTCGAGGCGGCCGCGCTCGCCACCCGCCACCTGCCCCTGGCCTTCGACCACCGGCTCGTCCCCACGCCCACCACGCGCCGGACCCACGACATCTCGTTCATCGGCGCCCGCTACCCCACCCGAGAGCGGGTGCTCACCGTCCTCCGTGACGAAGGCATCCCGGTCCGCGCCCATGGACGCGACTGGTCGAGCCACCCGATCGACCGGCTGCGCACCTGGCGAGTCGGCACCCCCGCCCTTCCCGCGGGCCGCGACGTCGGGCGCGCGGCGGCGTACGACGTGATGGCCGCGTCGGCCGCCACGCTCAACCTGCACGGGGACCAGGACGGCTTCACGATGCGTACGTTCGAGGCAGCAGGCATCGGGGGTGTCGAGCTGCTCGACCGCCTCGATGTCGAGGGTCTCTACGACCCCGGGACGGAGGTGCTCACCTGGACCACGCCGGAGGAGCTCACCGACCTGTGCCGGCGGTCGCTGGCGGACCCGGGCTGGACCGACACCATCCGCGCCGCGGCACGGGCACGGACGCTGGCCGAGCACACCTTCGACCACCGCGTCGCCGTCCTGGAGGCGTCATGGGACACGGCCTGAAGCATCCCGGCGACCTCGTGGCGTGGCGTCGCTGGCACGAGTCGCGGCACCCGGTGCGCTTCGCGGCCCGGGCGGCGAGGGCGCGGATGCGACCACCCGCTCAGGCGTACGTCGACCTCCTCACGCCGCTCTCCGACGCTGACGTCCTCGTCGCTGTCGAGGCGACGCACGCCAGCGTGGCGAACGCGGTCGTCGCGCCACTGACCCACCTCTCGCCCGAGCGGACGGCGATCGTCGCACCAGTGGCATGGCAGCCGCCCGCGGCATACGCCCGGCACCGACGGCGCACGATCGACCTGCGTGGGCTGCTCGGGCTGCGCGGCATCCGGACGGTCCTCGCCGCGGGGCACTACACCGAGATCGGTGCAACGGCCTTCGCGCTGGCCGAGGAACACCGGTCGACGTTCTTCGTGTCGCAGCACGGGGCACTGACGCCGTTCGCACCCCCGCTGCCGCGTGCGGCGCACCTGCTCGCGTGGAGCGAGCACGACGGGGGGTTCTGGACGGCCGGGAGGCAGGACGTCCGGGTGAGCGTCACCGGGAGCCAGCTGCTGTGGGGGGCGGGTCTTGGTTTCGACACGGGCGCGGGACGGCCTGCTCAACCGGCGACCTCCGCTGGGCGCCCTGCTCGACCGGCGACCTCCGCTGGGCGCCCTGCTCAACCGGCGACCCGGCCACTCACCTACCTCGGACAGGGGCACGCGGCCGAGATCTCACGCGCCCGGCTGGCCCGTGCCGCGCTGACCACCTGCCGCGAGCACGGCGCGGTCTACCGGCCGCACCCCTCCGAGGGCGACGTGACCTCGCGCGCGGTGCTGGCGGCCTACGCCCGGGCCGGCATCACGATCGACACGAGCGGTGTGCCGCTGGTCGACCTCGAGGCGCCCGTCGTCAGCGTCTTCTCGACCGGCGTCCTGGAGGCGGCCGCGCGAGGGCGCGACGCCTGGGTCGACTTCCCCCATCCGCCCGCATGGCTCGGCGAGTTCTGGGAGCGTTATGCCATGCACCGTCTCGGGACCCTCCCCACGCCGCCGCCGGACCGGCCCGAGCACGAGCCCGCCCGGCGGATCGCCGAGCTCGTGACGGAGGCGGCCTCGTGACGCTCTGCGTGATCCCCGCGCGCGGCGGCTCCAAGGGCGTGCCGCGCAAGAACCTCCTCGACGTCGGCGGCAAGCCGCTCATCGTGTGGACGATCGAGCACGCGCTGGCGGTGCCCGAGCTCGACGTGGTCGTCTCCACCGACGACGAGGAGATCGCCGAGGTGGCACGTGACGCCGGCGCCCGGGTGCCCTGGCTGCGGCCCGACGAGCTCGCCCAGGACACCACGCCCACCGAGCCCGTCGTCCGGCACGCGATCGAGCAGGTCACCGCCGAGCGCGGTCGACCGGACTCCGTGATGCTCCTGCAAGCCACCTCGCCCGTGCGCCATGACGACACCCTCGGCCGGGCCCTGGCGGAGTTCGCCACCACCGGCGTGGACTCGATGGTCGGCGTCGTCGAGCAGCCCCCGTTCATCTGGCAGGCCGGCGACCCGCCCACCGCGGCGTACGACGTCGCAGCCCGGCCGCGCCGGCAGGACCTCACCCCGGAGGCGCGGCGCTACCGCGAGACCGGCTCGCTCTACGTCACCCGCACGGAGGTCTACGAGGAGCACGACAACCGGCTCGGGGGTCGCGTCGGGCTCTTCGTCATGCACGAGGACGAGGGCATCGACATCGACACCGAGCTCGACGTGGCGCTCGCCCTGCGGTTGATGGCAGCTCATCGAGCCGTCTGACCACATCCGGGACCGCGGCTGGCTACGGTGGGGCCATACGTTTTCTTGACGGAAGGCACGTGCCTTGATCATCGAGCGTGACCTCACGCCGTACGTCGTCTACTCGGGCGACCCGGTCCTGCGCGCCCTGGAGAAGATCACCGCCAACAAGGCCCGGGTGATCTTCCTCGTCGACTCCCACGGCCACCTCGACGGCGTGCTGTCCGACGGTGACTTCCGGCGCTGGGTCAGCAGCGCGGCGAGCCTCACGACCGACGTCCCCGCGCTCGACGCCGCCAACACCTCGCCGCGCAGCCTGCCCATCGGCAGCAGCCCGGCCGAGATCGCCCACGCCTTCGGCTCGGGGATCGACCACGTCGCGCTGGTCGACGAGCGCGGTCACCTCGTCGCGATCGCGATCAACCGCGCCGACGAGCTCCGCATCGGCAACCACGTCGTCGCGCCGGACGCACCTGCGCTCCTGATCTCCGAGATCGGCATCAACCACCAGGGCGACGTCTCGCTCGCCAAGCAGCTGGTCGACCTGTCTGTCGAGGCCGGCGCGGACATCGTGAAGTTCCAGCTGCGCGACATGGACTCGCTCTACCGCCAGGGCTCGTCAGGATCGGGCGGGGAGGACCTCGGCCCGCAGTACACCCTCGACCTGCTCGCCAAGTACAACCTCGACGCCGACGGGCTCTTCGAGGTCTTCGACCACTGCAGCGACGTCGGCATCGACGTGATGTGCACGGCGTGGGACCCGGTCAGCGTGGACCGGCTCGTCGACTACGGCATCACCTCGCTCAAGGTCGCCTCGGCCGACATGACCAACCACGCGCTGCTGCGCCACATGGCGGCCAGCGGCACGCCGATGGTGATCTCGACGGGGATGTCCACCGAGGGCGAGATCCGCGAGACCGTCGAGGTCGTCCGCAGCACCGGGGTCGCCCACGCGTTCCTGCACTGCCAGTCGACCTACCCGGCTCCCTTCAAGGACATCAACCTCGCCTACCTGACCCGGCTTGCCGAGCTCACGCAGGCACCGGTCGGCTACTCCGGGCACGAGCGCGGCTTCCACGTGCCGGTCGCCGCCGTGGCCCTCGGCGCGCGCATCATCGAGAAGCACTTCACCGTCGACCGCGGCCTCGAGGGCAACGACCACAAGGTCAGCCTGCTGCCCGGCGAGTTCAAGGAGATGGTTCAGCGCGTCCGCGAGGTCGAGGAGGCGCTCGGCACCAACGCACCGCGCGCGGTGTCCACCGGCGAGATGATGAACCGCGTCAACCTCGCCAAGTCGCTCGTCGCCGCACGACGCATCGAGGTCGGCGAGGTGCTCGCCGATGCCGACATCGACATCAAGAGCCCCGGCCGCGGCCTCCAGCCCAATGCGTACGACAAGCTCGTCGGGCGCACGACCACCCGCGCGCTCGACGCGGGCGACTTCTTCTACGCCACCGACCTCGGCGACGCCGCGCCGAAGGGTCGCGCCTACGACTTCCGACGCCCGTGGGGCCTGGCCGTGCGCTACCACGACATCGACGCGATGACGAAGGACACCACCCCGGACTTCCTCGAGTTCCACTTCTCCTACAAGGACCTCGACCTGCCGGTCGCCGACGTCTTCGCGACGTACGACGGTGGGCTGCCGATGGGCTTCACCACCCACTCCCCCGACCTGTTCGCGGGCGACTTTCTGCTCAACCTCGCCTCCACCGACGACGCGCACTGGGAGCGCTCGATCGCCGAGCTCCAGCGGGTCGTCGACACCACACGGGAGATGCAGCAGCACTTCACCCGGCACGCCGATGCCAAGGGTGAGTCCGCGGGCCCGGTGATCGTGGCCAGCCTCGGCGGCTTCACCACCGACGCCTTCGTCACCCCCGCCGAACGTGAGGCGATGTACGCCCGCGTCGCCGACGGTCTCGCCCGGGTCGACGACTCCGGTGTGCGACTCTGCGCGCAGACGCTGCCGCCGTATCCCTGGTACATGGGCGGCCAGCTCTACTGCAACCTCTTCGTCGACCCGCGCGACACCGCCGAGTTCGCCGCGCGCTACGACCGCCGGCTCTGCTTCGACGTCTCGCACTCCAAGCTGTCGGCCAACTACCTCGGCATGACGTTCGCCGACGCGACCGACCTCCTCGCGCCGCACACCGAGCACCTCCACCTCGTCGACGCGACCGGCGTCGACGGCGAGGGCGTCCAGGTCGGCGACGGCGAGATCGACTGGGCGGTCCTGGCCCAGCAGCTGGACGCGATGTCGCCCGGCGTCAGCTTCATCCCGGAGATCTGGCAGGGCCACGTCAACGACGGCGAGGGCTTCTGGATCGCCCTCGAGCGGTTGGAGCAATGGTTCTGACCCAGCCCAGCTCTCCACGGACGGCGTTGTGGGTGGTGCCGGTCAGCGACCTGGCCGGGGTCGCCCGCCACGTGCTCGACGTCGCTCGCAACGGGATCCCCGGCTGGCGGCTCGTCTTCCTGACCCCGCCCGGGGCGCTGCCCACCCGGCTGCGTGGGCTCGGTGCGTTCGTGCACGTGGCGCCGTTCGGCCCGGACCACGGCCTGCGGGCCTCGTCCGCGGCGCTGCGCGACGTCGTACGACGTGAGCGGCCCGCGGTCGTGCACAGCCACCTGGCCTACGCCGACATCGTCGTGGCGCTCGCCGCCGGTCGGCAGCCGCGGCTCGCGACGACCGAGCACGGCATCGCCCGCGACGACGTCGTCTACCACCGCTCCGGCGCCAAGACCCGCGTGATGGCTGCCGCCCACACCGCTCGACTGCGGCGCTTCGACGCTGCGATCGCCGTCAGCCGGGCCACGGCCGAGGCGATGGTGGAGAAGTGGCGTCCCCCGATGTCGGTCGCCGTGATCCACAACGGCGTCGACCGGGTTTCCAGGCTCGCTCCGCTCGCGCCTCAACCGGCGAACGGGTGCACGACCGGGCTGCGGATCCTGTCGCTGGCCCGACTCTCGCCGGAGAAGCGTCTCCCACTGCTCCTCGACGGCTTCGCCGAGCTGCACCGCAGCCACCCGGGGGCGCGACTGACGCTGGCCGGGGTCGGGCCGGAGGAGGCCGCGCTCCGGTCGCAGGTCGCCCGGCTGGGGCTCGACGAGGTGGTCCGGTTGCCCGGCTTCGTCGACCCCGACGCAGCGATGGCCGAGCACGACGTGCTGGCGATGCTCTCGGTCTGGGAGAACTGCTCCTACGCCCTGCTGGACGCCGCCTCCCGGGGGATGGGCGTCGTCGCCAGCGACGTCGGCGGCAACCCGGAGATCCTGCCGCCGGCAGCGCTCGTCGAGGCCGACGACGCGACAGCCGTGGCGAGGGCCTTGGAGACGCAGGGGCTCGATCTCGACGCCCGGCCCGGGCTCGATGCCTGGCCGAGCGTGGCCGACATGTGCGACCGGATCGCCGCCGTCTACGACCAGAGCGGAGGTCGCTCGTGAGCCGGCGCATCGACTCACCGTGGAACCTCCCTGACAAGACGGTCGACCGCGCCGACGAGGCGGACCGGGAGATCCGGATCACCGACTTCGTCCTGATGGCCACTCTGGTGCTCCGCACCGAGACGGCCGGGCCGTTTCCGCTCAACGAGGTCTGCATGGGCCTGCTCGTCGCGCTGGCTGCGATGCGCCCGGCCCGTGGCGGCGCGAAGCTGCCGACGCTCGTCGTGGTGTTCGTCGGCGCCCTGCTGGCACTCCTGCTCTACTCCGGCCTTGCGAACCAGGTCGACTGGTCCCGCCGGATAGGGCACCTGGTGATCATGGCGGGCCTGATCTGGGTCTTCGGCACCGGCCGGATCTCGCTGCGCTCAGCCGGTCTCGGCCTCGCTGCCAGCCTCGTCGTGGTCATGGGGTTGGCGACTGTCGGCATCGGCGGCGACTACTACCCAGGACGACTGACGGGCTTCCTCGGCGACCCCAACGCGGGTGCCTACTTCATCGCCGTGCTCGGAATCCTCGCGGTCTTCTTCTGCGACGACCGATGGAAGGTGCGGCTCGCCGTCGCCGCACCCATCCTCGGCGGTCTGGTGCTCACCTACTCGCGGACGGGTCTCCTGGCCGGCGCGTTCGCCGTGGTCTGGGTGCTGCTGGGCCGCAGGCTCGGTATCGCTGGGGGTGCCGCCATGGCCTTCGGGCTGGTCTGGATCGTCGACAACATCCCCAAGAGCCTGACCACCTTCGGTCCGTTCTCCGACCGATCGGGCAGCGACGCCCTGCGCAACCGGATCATCGCCCAGGAGCGGGTCCAGATCTCCGACATGCCGTGGTACGGCCACGGTCCGGGCACCGCGAAGGTCAACATCCGCGACCTCGAGTTCTTCTTCCACAACAGCTACCTCGCGACCCGGCAGGAGGGCGGCTGGGGAGCGCTCCTCCTGGTGCTCGGGCTCATGGTGGTGGCCTTCCTGCTGCTCTCCAAGCAAGCTCGCAACGGTGACATCAAGGCCGCAGGGGTGCAGGCCTCGATCATCGCCGTGGCCGTCATGGCCACCACGCTCGGCGAGGTCCTGCTCGATGTCCCGATGGCGATCGTGGTCGGCTTCGCCCTGGGCCAGCGACTGCATCGCAACGAGAGCTCCCCCGATGGCTGAGCGCGTGTACCTCGCCGCCAACAACCCCGACCTCGGCGGCGGCGAGCAGATGCTCGTCCGGACCGCCGAGGCCATCGTCGCGCGGGGGCGGCCGGTGACCGTGGTCGCTCCCGACGTCCCCTCCGACGTTCTCGACGCGGCGACGACGATCGGTGCCGATGTCGTCGCGATCCGCGCCGACGGTCGACGCGACTACCTGCAGCGGCTCCGCGCATGGGATCGCGCCGAACGCACCGGCGTGCTGTGGTGCCACGGGTTGGTTCCGGCGCTCGCGACGTCCGGACACGCACGGCGCATCGTGCACCTGCACCAGCTGCCCCGCAGCCGATCCCAGTGGGCCGCCCTCGCCGTCGCTCGACGGGGGTCCGGGCGCGTCCTCACTCCGTCGGCGTACCTCTCCTCGCAGGTGCGCCGGTCCGAGGTCTTCGCCAACTGGACCGGCGCGGTGGACATCGCGAACCGACCCGAGCGCCGGGGCCGCGTCGGCTTCCTCGGCCGGCTGTCCACGGACAAGGGGACCGACCTGGTCGCTCACGCCCTCGCGTCGAGCGTGACGCACGCCGACCTGGAGCTGGTCGTCGCTGGCGACGACCGGTGGGTGCTCGACGAGCAGCGAGTCCCCGTGACGGAGGCACTGGAGTCGCTCGGCGACCGCGTGCGTCGGCTGGGCCGGGTGGTCCCTGACGAATTCTTCGCGCAGGTCGACCTCGCGGTGTTCCCGAGCCGGGTCGCGGAGTCCTTCGGCCTCGTCGTCGCCGAGGCCATGGCCGCGGGCGTTCCCTTCGTCGTCTCCGACGCGGGCGCCCTGCCCGAGGTCGCTGGTCCCGACCACCCGTGGGTCGCCCGGAGCGGTGACGTCGACGACCTCGCCCGGGTGATCGCCGAGGCGCTCGCCACGCCGGCGGACGACGTGCGCGCCGCGACCGACCGGGCACGCCGGCGGTGGGAGTCGATGTACTCCCCCGAGGCCGGGCGACAGCGGGTGGCGCGGCTCCTCGACGAGCTGGGGGTGACATGAGCACCCCACTGGACGCCCAGCCGAGGGTGGCGATCGCGCACGACTACCTCACCCAGCGCGGTGGTGCCGAGCGTGTCGTGCTGACGTTGATGAAGGCGTTCCCCGAGGCGCGTGTCCACACCACGCTGTACGACGCCGACGGCACCTACCCGGAGTTCCGCGACGCCGACATCCACACCTCGCCGCTCAACCACATCGGGCCGCTCCGGCGCGACCACCGACTGGCGCTGCCGCTGCTCGCACCCGCCGCGTCGCGGATGCGCATCGACGCCGACGTCGTGGTCGCCTCGAGCAGCGGCTGGGCGCACGGCTTCGACACCAGCGAGGGGACCCGGACGGTCGTCTACTGCCACAACCCCGCCCGCTGGCTCTACCAGACGGACGAGTACCTCGGCGGCACCGCCTGGCGCTCGCCGATCGGGCCGCCGCTCCTGGCCCTGCGGCCCTTCCTCAAGAAGTGGGACCGCAGCCGCGCCGACCGGGTCGACGTCTACCTCGCCAACAGCCGCGTCGTGCAGCAGCGCATCAGGTCGACCTACGCCCGCGACGCCGAGCTGCTGCCGCCTCCGCACGGCATGGACGCATCAGCGCCGCGCGAGCCCGTCCCCGAGCTCGCCGACTGGGAGCCGGGCTACGCCCTCGTCGTCTCGCGCCTGCTCCCCTACAAGAACGTCGACGCCGTGATCGAGGCCGTGCGCGGCACCGACCGCCGCCTCGTCGTGATCGGCCGCGGGCCGGAGGAGGCGCGGTTGCGCGCCACCCTGCCCGACAACGTCCGGCTCCTGGGCGGCCTCAGCGACGCCCAGCTCCGCGCGGCGTACGCCGATGCCGGCGTGCTGGTGGCCGCCAGCCACGAGGACTTCGGGCTGACGCCTCTCGAGGCCGCCGCCTTCGCCGTCCCGGTGGTCGCGTTGCGCGGCGGCGGCTTCCTGGAGACCGTCCTCGAGGGCGAGACCGGGGTCTTCTTCGACCGTCCCGATCCTGACCAGATCGCGAGCGCGCTGGCGATTTCCGACCAGCACGACTGGGACGCTGACAGACTGCTGGCGCGGGCCGACGAGTTCGGCGAGGCCCGCTTCATCGACAGGATCCGCACGATCGCGTTCGAGGAAGGGACGGTGGGCTGAGGTGCGTCCCGAGGGCATCCGGCTGCTGCCGTGGCTGATCGGCGCCGGCGACCTCGTGATGATCGCACTCACGACGGTGCTCGCGATCAACTTCCGCCTGACCCTCGCCGTCTTCGACACCGCGACCGACGTCCTCGACAACACCGCGCTGGCGAGCGTCTTCTTCGGTGCGACCTGGCTGGTGCTGCTCGCCTTCTTCGGCACCTACGAGCGCCACGTCTTCGGCGCGGGCACCGAGGAGTTCAAGCTCGTCGTCAACGCCTCCTTCTTCACCGGCGCACTCGTCGCGACCATGGCCTACCTCATGCAGTACCCGCTCTCGCGCGGCTTCTTCATCCTCTACTTCCCGATCGGCGTGCTGCTCCTGCTGGTCGGCAGGCTGGTCTCGCGGCGGATCATCCAGCGACTGCGCAGCGCCGGGCACTTCAACGAGAAGGTGCTGCTCGTCGGCACACCCGGCTACATCGGCGAGATCCACACCGTCCTCGCCCGCGAGTCGTGGCTCGGCTACTCCGTCATCGGCTGCCTGGTGCCGAGCGACTACGCCGGCCTGGAGCGCACGTCTGCGGGCATCCCGGTGCTCGGCGTCATCGACGACGTCCGGGCCGCCGTCGACGAGCACGCCCCCGACATCGTCTTCTTCACCGCCGGGGCAGTGAGCTCCTCGACCCAGCTGCGGCGGCTCGCCTGGGACCTCGAGGACCACCAGCACGTGCAGATCATCGTGGCGCCGAACGTCACCGACGTGTCCAGCGAGCGGGTCCGGATCCGGCCGGTCGCCGGTCTGCCGCTGATGCACCTGGGTCGCTCGCGCTCCCAGCTGGCCACCAACGACGCGAAGCGCGCCTTCGACCTCGTCGGCGCGCTGGTGATCCTCGCCCTGGTCTGGCCGCTCCTGCTCGCCGTGATGCTGTGGGTCAAGAGGTACGACGGTGGTCCCGCGCTCTTCCGGCAGACCCGCGTCGGCCGCGAGGGGGTCGAGTTCACCTGCCTCAAGCTCCGCTCGATGCACGTCGACGCCGAGGCGCGCCTCGCCGAGCTGGAGGCTCGCGACCACGTGCTCTTCAAGGCTGCCGACGACCCTCGCGTGACCAAGCCGGGCAAGTTCATCAGGCGCTTCTCGCTCGACGAGCTGCCCCAGCTCTGGAACGTCGTACGCGGCGAGATGAGCCTCGTCGGTCCGCGCCCGCCGCTGGCCTCGGAGGTCGAGCAGTACGAGGACGACATGCTGCGCCGGCTCAACGTCCTGCCCGGGATGACCGGCCTCTGGCAGGTCTCGGGCCGCTCCGACCTCTCGTGGGAGGACACCGTCCGGCTGGACCTCTACTACGTCGACAACTGGTCGATGGTGCAGGACCTGCTGATCCTGGCGCGCACCGTCACCGCCGTGCTGGCCAGCCGCGGCGCCTACTGATCACGCCCACCGCTGGTCGAGCAACGAGCGGACTGCCGCTGGTCGAGCAGCGAGGAACGAGCGTGTCGCGACCGAGGCCACCGGCAGCCTCGGGAGCCGCTCAGGACCGGCCGAGCTTGGCCAGCCGACGGCGGCCCTTGCCGGCCGTCGAGTAGGCCTCGCGGGAGGTGTACTCCGACTTGTAGCCGCCGTAGCCGTAGCCGCCGTAGCCACCGCCGCCGTAGGCGATGGCGGCCGCGCCCTTCACGGGCGCCTTGTTGAGCACGACGCCGAGCAGCCGGCTGCCGACCTGGTCGAGGATCCGGCGACAGTGCTCGCTCTGCTCGATCTGGGTCTTGCCGGCCGCCTGCACGAGCAGGGCACCGTCGCAGAAGGCCGACAGCAGGCCGGCGTCGGTGACCGGCAGCAGCGGCGGCGCATCGAGGATGACGAAGTAGTCGTGCGACAGGTCCTCGACGAACTGCTTCATCCGCAGGGAGCCGAGGAGCTCGCTCGGGTTGGGCGGGATCCGGCCCGCCGGCAACAGGCTCAGGTTGTCCATGCCGGACTCGAGGATGACCTCGCGGATGTCGACGTCACCTGCGAGCGCCTGGGTGAGCCCGAGCGCGCCGTCGATCTCGAAGGTCGAGGCGATCTGCGGTCGACGCAGGTCGGCGTCGACGAGCAGCACCGGCGTGCCGGCCTGGGCCATGAGGCGCGCGACGTTGGCCGAGACGGTCGACTTGCCCTCGCCGGCGAGGGCGGAGGTCACCACGATGCGACGTGGCTCGTTGTCGACGTCGACGAAGCGCAGGTTGGTGCGCAGCTGACGGAAGGACTCCGCCGCGCGACCCAGGTCTCCGCGCACCCCGCGGTGGGCACGCCCGAGGGCGTCCTCCTTGGGGATGATGCCGAGCACCGCGGCGCCGGTGGCCTCCTCGACGTGCTTGGCCGAGCGGATCCGGCGGTCGATGAGGCGGCGTGCGACGAGGAACGCGTAGCACAGGCCCAGGCCGCCGGCGGCCCCCTTCATCGCCGCGCTGCGGTAGTCCGGGGTGAACGGCGCTCCCGGCAGCTGGGCCTGCGAGAGCGGGACGATCCGGGTCAGGGCGGGCGTCTTGGGGTTGTCCTCGCCGGTCTCGATCTGCTGGGCGACGACCACCACGGCGTCGACCACCGCATTGGCCAGGTCGCGAGCCTCGACGGGCGTGCTGCCGATGGCGCTGACGGTCAGCGCGTTGACGCTGGCGTCGACCGACGCGGAGAACCGGCCGGCGATCGCCTCGGGGGGGACGTCGAGGCTGAGCTCGTCGACGACCTCCTGCGCGACGGGAGTCGTCGAGACGAGGAAGGCGTAGAGGTTGGCCTTGTCCTCCGCGAGCTGGGCGTTGCCCTGCTCCTCGCCCGCCGTGGTCGCGTTGCCGACCCGCACCAGCCCCGACGACGTCGCCGAGTAGAGCACCGGCTCGCGGGTGGTCTTGGCCATCATCAGCAACGCACCGAGGATCGTGCAGCCGATCAGCACCCACACGTAGGCACGGCTCAGCCGGACGAAGTCCCCGAAAGTCATGCGCCCGAGTCTAGGGCGTCCGCGACGGCCCGCCAGCGGAATGAACGACACGCCTGCTGGCACGATGGTGGCAGCACAGCACCGTGGTGAGGAGGTGGGCGTGGACCCGACGAGCGAGGAGCTGGCCGAGGACGAGCTCGGCCACATCCCAGTCGCCGCGCGCGTCCACCTCTCCCACGCCGTCGTGCAGCAGCTCGCCGACCGAGGCGGCATCGATGTGCTGCACCTGAAGGGCCCCGCCGTGCTGCCCGGCCTCCGTGAGCCCGGCCGTCACTCCAGCGACGTCGACGTGCTCGTGCGACCCAGCCACCTGCCGCTGCTGGTCACCGCGCTCGAGTCGATCGGGTGGGAGCAGCGCACGACCTTCGCCACGGGCTCGGTGTTCGCGCACGCGGCCAACTGGTGGCACGACGACTGGGGCTGGGTGGACGTGCACCTGCACTGGCCCGGTGTCACCATCGAGCCGGAGCTGGCCTTCGAGGTGTTCTCGCGCGACCTCGTCCAGCGCGACATCGCCCATCGGCCCTGCCCGGTGCCCAACGCCACCGCACAGCGGCTGATCCTCGTGCTGCACTCCGCGCGCTCGGGCGGCACGACCGACGTCGAGCATGCGTGGGGTGCCGCCGACACCGCCGAGCAGGACGACGTGCGGGCCTTGGCCGCAGAGCTCGGCGCCGAGGTGGCGCTCGCCGCCGGCATCGGAGAGCTCGAGCAGCACCGCGGCCACCCGACGTACCTCCTGTGGCGACACTTCGTCGAGGGCGGGAGCCGCATGGACGAGTGGCGCGCGCGCTGGGCCGCGGCGCGGGGCGCACGAGCGAAGACCCACCTGCTCACCGCCGCGATGCGGGTCAACCAGGACCATCTCCGCATGGAGCTCGGGCGTCCCCCCACCCGCGAGGAGGTCCGCGCCAAGCAGCGCGAGCGCTGGCGCAAGGCGGCCGGCGAGGTGGAGGCACGGGTGAGGCGGTCATGACCATGCACTTCCGCATCGCCGACGACGTCGCCTGGGTCAGTCAGGACGACCTCGACGGCGGCGACGTGCCCGTGGCCTACATGACCCGGGTGCCCGGCGGCCCGCCGATCCTGCTGGAGGGGTCGGGGTGCATCGTCTGGCTGGCGCTGGCCGAGGGCGGGACGCTGGAGGACATCACCGTGCGGGCGGCGGAGCTGTCCGACACCGACGCGGACCTGATCAGGGACGACGTGGCCGACCTGGTGGACCAGCTGGTGGTGATCCGGCTCGCCGACGAAGAAGACCGCTGACCGCGGCCGCACCCACCGAGCCCACCAGCGCGCCCAGGGTGTTGGCGACGACGTCGAGCCAGGTCCCCTCTCGCGCGAGCCACATGCCCTGGACCAGCTCGATGGCCGCGGACGCCGAGGCGGCGAGGGCGCTCACCCACCACCACGGCCGGCGCAGCACGAGCACGAGCAGCGCGCCCATCGGCACGAAGAGCACCACGTTGAGCAGCACGCCGTAGTGCTCGGGCAGCGCCCAGTCCGGCGCGATCGGCCACCGGTAGCGCAGCTGCACGTAGAACCACACCGTCATCCGGTTCAGCGCCCAGCCCCACGGACCGACGACGAGCACGACCAGCGCGACGACGTACGCCGCTGCGAGGGCGACCACACCTCGTCGATCGCGCCACCAGCCCACGCCGCCACCATAGGGTGGGTGCGTGACTGACGAGGACGAGCCCACCGAGGTCGTGGTGAGAGTCCTCGGCGTGGCCGTCGGCATCCCGGCCACCGCGGGCGATGCGGCACGGCTGCGACGCCAGTGGAGCCGCGCCCTCACGGACGAGAAGCCCGTCACCGTCCTCGACCTCGCCGAGCTGCAGGACGCGGACGACGTCGCGCGCGACTACGCGATCACCACGCGGGTCACGATGGCCGCGCTGGACGCGACCGCAGGCCGGCGGATCAACCTGCACGCCGGTGCCGTGGCAGACGACCAGGGACGCACGCTGTCGGTGATCGGGCCGTCCGGTTCGGGGAAGACCACCGCGATCAAGATGCTCGCCTCCCGGCTCGGCTACCTCTCCGACGAGACGACCTCGGTCGACGAGCGCCTCGGCGTCCACGCGCACGCCAAGCCGCTGTCGGTCATCACCGACCCGCTGGTGCCGCTCACGAAGACGTCACTCTCCCCCGACGACCTCGGCCTGGCCGTGCCTCCCGAGGAGGCCTACCTGCACCGGATCGTGATGCTCCACCGCGGCGAGGACGACGACGGACTGGTGCCGCTGGCGCCCGCCCACGCGATCGCCGAGATCGTGGAGCAGACCTCCTCGCTGGTGCAGCTCGAGCACCCGATCCGGCGGCTGGCCGACGCGATCGACGCGTGCGGTGGTGTCTGGAGCCTGCGCTACCGCGAGTTCGAGGACTGGCTGGCCACGCTGCTCGACCTGCTCGACCAGGAGGGGCAGCCACCGCCGGCCCGCCTCCACCATCCCGGCGTCGCGAACGTCGTCGCCCCGGCCCCGGGCACCTGGGGCCGTGCCCCCTGGCACGACGCCGTCGAGTACGACGACGAGCTGGTGCTGATGATCGGCGACCGCGTGCACGTGCTCGCCGGGCTCGGTGTCGTGCTGTGGCTGGCGCTCGACACGCCCGCCGGACTCGAGGACCTGGTCGCCGAGGTCGAGGCCCTGTGGGGCGCCCACCCCGATGCCGCGACGTTGGTCGCCGATGCCCTGGCCGTGATGGACGAGGCGGGGATGGTCCGGCCCCCGGCCTGACGCCACCTCGCCCCGCGGCAGCGGCCGTCGCGCCCGCGGGTAACGTGCGCGACATGACTGCGCGCCGCCAGCTCCCCACCGACGAGGCCCGCGACCTGCTGGCCCTCACCCGCGAGATCTGCGCGAAGGAGCTCGCGCCGCGAGCGGCCGAGGCGGAGTCGACGGAGACCTTCCCGCGTGAGGTCTTCGCGATGCTCGGCCAGGCCGGCCTGATGTCGCTGCCCTATCCCGAGGAGCACGGCGGCGGCGAGCAGCCCTACGAGGTCTACCTCCAGGTGCTCGAGGAGATCGGCGCCGTGTGGTCCTCGGTCGGGGTCGGGGTCTCCGTGCACGCCTTGTCCTGCTTCGGCCTCGCCTCCTACGGCACCGACGAGCAGCGCGCCGAGTGGCTGCCCGACATGCTCTCCGGCGACCTCCTCGGCGCCTACTGCCTCTCCGAGGCCCACGCGGGCTCCGACCCGGCCGCGATGCGTACGACCGCGCGCCGCGACGGCGACTCCTACGTCATCAACGGCGCGAAGGCCTGGACCACCCACGGCGGCCACGCCGACTTCTACAAGGTGATGGCGCGGACCTCCGACGACGCTGGTGCTTCTCGTGGGGCAGGCATCTCCTGCTTCCTGGTGCCCGCCGACACCGAGGGCCTGTCCGCCGACCCGCCCGAGCGCAAGATGGGCCTCACCGGCTCGGCGACCGCGACGATGCGCTTCGACGACGTCCGGGTGCCCGTCGAGCGACGTCTCGGCGCCGAGGGCGAGGGCCTCAAGATCGCCCTCGCCGGGCTCGACTCCGGCCGACTCGGCATCGCGGCCGTCGCGACCGGGCTCGCCCAGGGCGCCCTCGACGCGGCGGTGGCCTACGCCCGGGAGCGGGAGACGTTCGGGACCAAGATCATCGACCACCAGGGCCTGGCGTTCGTGCTCGCCGACATGGAGGCCGCCATCGTCTCTGCCCGCGCGACCATGCTCCACGCCGCGCGCCTGCGTGACGCCGGACTGCCGTTCTCGCGCGAGGCGTCGGTCGCCAAGCTCGTCGCCACCGACAACGCCATGAAGGTCACCACCGACGCCGTCCAGGTCCTCGGTGGCTACGGCTACACCCGCGACTTCCCCGTCGAGCGCTACATGCGCGAGGCCAAGGTGATGCAGATCTTCGAGGGCACCAACCAGATCCAGCGGATGGTGATCTCACGCTCGCTCGCCAAGGACAACACCGGCATGATCGGCTGACCGCGACGGGCCTCCTGCTAGCTGCCGAGGAAGCGCTCGACCAGCGTCCGGGCCTCCGGTCCGGCGACCAGCTCGGAGATCGTGTCGGCCTCGGTCGCGCCGACGGTGGCGCGGTCGAAGTCCCAGCTCGTGCGTAGGAGACGGCGCGTGCGCCCGAGGGCGAGGGCTGGTCCCGCGGCCAGCGCGCGCGCCAGCTCGAGCCCGCGCGCGGGCGCGTCGTCCGAGACCTCGGTGACCATCCCCCACTCACACGCGGTCGTCGCGTCGATCGGCCGGCCACCGAGCGCGAACGCGAGCGCACGGTGCGACCCGATCGCTCGCGGCAGGAGGTAGGACACCCCGCAGTCGGGGGTGAGCCCGACGCCGGGATAGGCGAAGGCGAGCTTCGTCCCGTCGGCGGCGACCACCAGGTCGCAGGCCAGCATGACCCCGAGCCCTGCGCCCGCGACCGCGCCGTGCACGGCCGCGACGACGGGCTTCTCCAAGGCCTCGAGGGCCCGCACGGCCGCGTCGGCCTCGGAGGCGAGCTCGTGGAGGTACGCCGCCGGGTCGGTCGCCGCGACGAAGGATCCGACGTCACCACCGGCGCAGAACCGTTTGCCCGCGCCGGTCAGCAGCACGGCACGCACCGCGTCGTCTGTCTCGACCCGGGCCACCGCCGCACGCAGCGCACGGGCGAGGGGCAGGTCGAGCGCGTTGGCCGCCTGCGGCCGACTGAGCTCGATGTGCGCGACGCCCGCGTCGACGGAGCAGGTGAGCGGCGCCGACACCTCAGGCCCTCCGGAACAGGGCGGCCAGCGCCTGGCCGCCACCGATGCACATCGTCACGATCCCGAGCTCGAGGTCGCGGCGGACCATGTCGCGTGCGACCCTCAAGGTCAGGTTGGCGCCGGTCGCGCCGACGGGGTGCCCGAGCGCGATCGCACCGCCGTAGGGGTTGACCTTCTCCAGGTCGAGCCCGGCGTCTCGGACCACGGCCACGGCCTGCGACGCGAACGCCTCGTTGAGCTCGATGATGCCGATGTCAGACGGCGCGGTGCCGGTTCGCTCGAAGAGAGCGCGCAGTGCGAGGGTCGGCGCGTAGCCCATCAGCTCCGGCTCCATCGCGGCGGTCGTCACGGCCTCGAGCGACACCAGTGCCTGCAGGCCGCGCTCGGCCACCGCGGTCTCACGCGCAAGCACCAGCGCCGCAGCGCCGTCGTTGATCCCCGAGGCGTTGCCCGCGGTGACGGTGCCGCCGTCCGCGAACGCCGGGCGGAGGCTGCTGAGCCTCTCCAGCGTCGTGCCGGGCTTGGGGTGCTCGTCCTCGGTGACGACGACGGGCGTGCCGCCACCGACGGTCACCTCGACGATCTCCTCGGCGAAGGCAGCCTTCGCCTCCGGCGTCGCAGCCCTGCGCTGCGACTCGACGGCGAACTCGTCCTGCTCGGCGCGCGAGACGCCGTACTTCTCGGCGACGTTCTCCGCGGTCACCCCCATGTGGATGCCGTGGAAGGGGTCGGTCAGCATCATCACGGTGCCGTCGACGAGCGTGCGGTCCCCGAGGCGGTAGCCGGTGCGGGCGCCGAAGTCGTAGAACGGCATCCGCGTCATCGACTCGTCGCCCCCTGCGACGGTGAGGTCGAGGTCGTTCCACCGCATCTCCATCGCGGCCGACCAGACGGCCTGGAGACCCGATCCGCACAACCGGTTGACGGTGTAGGCCGGCACGTTGGCGGGAAGCCCGGCGGCGACCGCGACACGGCGGGCGTTGTAGGCGTCGGGCCCGACCTGGCCGATGCACCCCATCACGACCTCCTCGACGTCGTCACCGCTGACGCCGGAGCGCTCGAGCGCGGCTCTGACGGCGGTCGCGCCGAGCTCGAAACCCGGCACGTCCTTGAAGGCGCCGCCGAAGCTGCCGATGGGGGTGCGGGCCCCGTCGAGCACGACGATCCGGTCGTTGTTCATGCGTTCTCCTCGGTGGGTCTGGAAGCAGGTCGTCGGACGTCTTCTGGAGAGGCGCTCACTCGTAGGTGTAGAAGCCTCGACCGGACTTGCGGCCCAGCAGGCCGGCGTCCACCATCCGCGCCAGCAGCGGCGGGGCGGCGAACAACGGCTCCTTGAACTCCGCGTAGAGCGAGTCGGCCACGGCCGCGGTGGTGTCGAGGCCGATCAGGTCGGCGAGCGCGAGCGGGCCCTGTGGGTGCGCAGCACCGAGGACCAGGCCACGGTCGATGTCCTCGGCGGTCGCGAATCCCGACTCGAGCATCCGGATCGCGGAGAGGATGAAGGGCACGAGCAGCGCATTGACGACGAAGCCGGCCCGGTCCTGGCAGTCGATCGCCTGTTTGCCGAGCAGGCCCTCGACGAACTCGCGTGCGCGCCTCGTGGTCTCCGACGAGGTCAGCAGGCTGGGGGCGATCTCGACCAGCTGGAGCACCGGCACCGGGTTGAAGAAGTGCATCCCCACCACCTGCTGCGGACGCGAGGTGACCACGCCGAGCTTCATGATCGGGATCGAGGAGGTGTTCGATGCCAGGATCGCGTCGGGCGACTCCACGACCTTGTCGAGCATCTGGAACAGGTCGGCCTTGACCGCCTCGTCCTCGACGATCGCCTCGATGACCAGCTCGCGGTCGGCGAGCTCGTCGAGCGAGGTCACCAGCCGGATCCGCGCCATGGCGTCGTCGGCCGAGTCGATCTTGCCCTTCGCCTCCGCACGGGCGAGCGAGCGACGCAGCCGCGCGCGTCCGGCCTCGACGGCGGCTGCGTCGGACTCCACGACCACGACCTCGGCGCCCGCACGGGCACTGACCTCCGCGATACCGGCCCCCATGAGCCCGCACCCGACCACTCCGACCTTCTCCAGGTCCCGGATCCCTCGTTCATCGTCCATAGCAATGATGATAATGGATTTAGACGACAAGTACGAAGGCGGGTGGACGGTGGTCGTCCTGCCGCGCCGGTCAGGCGAGAGTCAGAGGATGTCCCAGGTGACGGTCTGGTGGAGCACCTCGGAGTAGCGTCGTTGCATGTAGCGGACGAACTCACCCATGTGTTCCTCCATCGCCGCGAATGAGCTGTCGCCGTCATGGGTCTGCAGCGCGGAGAGGATCCGCTCGTGGGCACCGAGAATGGCCTTGCGTCGCTGCTCGGGGTAGTCGACGCCCATGTGGGTGCCGTCGACGATGTCGACGAGCGCGTCGATCAGGAAGCCGTACATCGCGTTGCCCGAGCCCCACGCGATGAGCTCGTGGAACTCACGGTTGGTGGCCAGGAAGATGTCACGGCTCTCGAGGTTGTCGCGCATCTGCTCGACCGAGTTGCCGAGCTGGTCGAGCGAGTCCTTCTTCATGCGGCTGGCCGCGTGGCGCGCCATGACCGGCTCGAGGTCGCGGCGCGCCTCGACGATCATCGAGAACGGCGACTCGCTGAACTGCAGCAGCAGGACCAGGCCGTTGGCGAGGTAGGTCGCGTCGGGCTTCTGGATGACGGGACCGCCGCCCGGACCGGGCTTGAGGGTGAGCACGCCCTGGAGCTCCAGGAAGCGCAGCGCCTCGCGCAGGGTGCCGCGCCCGACGCCGTAGTGCTCGAGCATCACCCGCTCAGGCGGCAGTCGGTCACCGGCCGTCTGTCCGCCGCGATAGATGTCGTCGACGACGCGCTTGGCCACGATCAGCGCAGTCTTCTGGGGCCTCGAACTCACGCTCATCGCCGTTCTCCTCTTCATGCTCCGAGAGTGGGGCAAACCTATCAATCATGGGCACGGATGGGCGCCCTTCGGCGATGCAGGCGCGCCACGACCGCCCGCCGGGCCCACTGCGGCAATCCCAGGTGGCCCGGTCCCTACGAGCCCGAGTGGTCGTAGAACCCCCGACCGCTCTTCCGGCCGAGGCGGCCGGCCGCCACCATGTTCTTCAGCTCGACCGGCGGGCGGAAGCGCTCGCCGTGAGCGGCGTGGAGGCCGGTCAGCGCGTCGAGGTAGGTGTCGAGGCCGTTGAAGTCGCCGAGCTCGAGCGGGCCCATCGGGTGGTTGAACGCGAGCTTCACGGCCTTGTCGATGTCTTCCGGCGTCGCCAGCCCCTCCTCGAGCATGTGGAGTGCCTCCATGCGCAGGATCGCCGAGAAGCGGGAGGTCAGGAACCCGGGGCTGTCCTTGCGGCAGACCACCGTCTCCTTGCCCAGGGAGGCGGCGTACGCCTCGGCGCGGGCGAGGGTCTCGGGTGAGGTCTCCAGCCCGACGACCAGCTCGACGAGCCGCATCAGGACCGCCGGGTTGAAGAAGTGCATGCCGACCACACGGTGGGCCTCGTCGCCCAGCGCGGACGCGATCGCGGTGATGGAGAGCTGCGAGGTGTTGGTGCCGAGCACGGCAGCGACGGGCGCATGCGCAACGACCTCGGCGAGGACGGCCTGCTTGACGTCGAGACGCTCCAGGACGGCCTCGACCACCAGGTCGACGTCGGACACCGCGTCTGCGACCGAGGTCGTCGTACGGAGACGGTCGAGCACGTCGGCGCGGTCGCCGGCGTCGAGCTTGCCGGACTTCACGAAGCGGTCCAGGCTCGTGCCGATCGAGGCCAGCGCGCTGTCGAGGCGCTCCTGCGAGACGTCGACGAGACGGACGTCGTGGCCCTTCATGGCGCTCAGCTGGGCGATGCCGTTGCCCATCACGCCGCCGCCGATGACGGCGACCCTCTGCAGGTCGGTCATGTTCAGAGCCTTTCGATGATCGTCGCGTTGGCCATGCCCGACCCCTCGCACATGGCCTGGAGGCCGAAGCGGCCGCCCGTCGCCTCGAGGTGGTGGAGCAGTGTCGTGAGGAGGCGCGTGCCGGACGCGCCTAGTGGGTGACCGAGGGCGATCGCCCCGCCGCGGGGGTTGAGCTTCTCGCCCGGCATCCCGAGCTCGCGCTGCCACGCCAGCGGCACCGAGGCGAACGCCTCGTTGACCTCGGCGGCGTCGATGTCGTCGATGGTCAGCCCCGCCCGCTCCAGCGCCGCCCGGGCCGCCGCGATCGGTCCGGACAGCATCAGGACCGGATCGTCGCCCACGACCGTCATCGAGACGATCCGCGCCCTGGGACGCAGACCGAGCTCGGCTGCCGCCCTCTCGCTGGTGACGAGCACTGCGGACGAGCCGTCCGCCAGCTGCGAGGAGTTGCCCGCGGTGACACCCCAGGTGATCTCGGGGAACCGGGAGCCGTCGGCCTCGTTGCGGAAGATCGTGGCCAGACCGGCCAGCCGCTCGGCGTCGGTGCCCTCGCGGATGGTCTCGTCGGTCGCGAACGTGGCGCCCGTGCCGTCCATCACGTCGATCGGCACGATCTCGGCGGCGAAGTGCCCGTCGGCGCGGGCCGCGGCGGCGCGCGCGTGGGACTCCACGGCGTAGGCGTCCATCTCGTCGCGGGAGATCCCCCACCGGGCCGCGACCAGCTCGGCCGCGATGCCCTGCGAGGTCAGTCCCGGTGCGTAGCGCTCCTGGACGGACGGGCCGAAGACGTCGGCGTCACCGCGCGCGGAGCCCATCGGCACCCGGCTCATGCTCTCCACGCCACCTGCGAGCACGACGTCGTGGCAGCCCGACATGATCGACTGCGCGGCGAAGTGGACCGCTTGCTGGCTCGAGCCGCACCTGCGGTCGATGGTCGTCGCCGGCACGTGCGCGGGGTAGCCCGCGCCCAGCCAGGCGATCCGGCCGGGGCAGGCCGCCTGCTCGCCACCTTGGCTGACGCAGCCGATCATCACGTCCTCGACGCGACCCGGGTCGATGCCCGAGCGCTCGACGAGTCCCTGGATCGTCTGCCGCAGCAGCTCGACCGCGTGCACGCCCGACAGCCCGCCGCCGGGCTTGCCCTTGCCGGTCCCGGTGCGCACCGCCTCGACGATGACGGCGTTCTCCATCCGTTCCTCCTGTGATCCGTGTGCGGACGACGATCAGCCGGGCTGCGCGGAGACGCGCGCCTCGACCGGTGCCAGCAGCTCGTGCATGTTCAGGCCGAGCACGCGCTCGGTCTCGTCCGTCCCGAGGCCGAGGTCGTGCATGACCTCGATCTCGCGGGCGGGGTCGGCCGTGGGCCAGTCCGAGGCGAAGACCACCTTGTCCGCGCCGTGGCGGCGCACGAAGTCGCGCACCCGGTCTGGGTCCACACGTCCCAGGGTCGGCGGCCACGAGGTGTCGACGAGGATGCCCGATCCGCAGATGACGTCGAACGCGTCGTCGAGGTGGTGGTAGCCACCGAAGTGGCAGGCGATCACGTGGACGTGCGGCACCGCCCGAGCGAGGTCGCGCAGCAGTGCAGGGGTGCTCCCTGCAACGGGCTTTCCGTCGCCGCCGGTGCCGACGTGCACCACTGCGAGCATCCCGGGGTCGAGGGCGTCCATCCGCTCCACGAGGCGCGGGTCGTCGAGGCCGAACCCCTGGTAGAGAGGGTGCACCTTGATGCCGACGAGTCGGTGCTCGCGCAGGTGCCTCAGGTTGTCCTCGACGGACAGGTCGACGTGGACGGCGCCGAGCGGCACCACGTCCGCCGCCGCGACGGAGGCGCTGAAGCGGCAGACCTTCTCGACCGCATCGGCGGTGTTGGCCACGCCCAGCACGATCGACCGGTCGACACCCGACGCGGCCATGCTCGCGCGAAGTCCCGCGAGGGTGCCGTCGCCGACGTGGTCGAAGCCCGTGCCGTTGCCGGACAGCGCGCGGTGCGCGACTTTGTCGGGCCAGACGTGGGTGTGGGCGTCGATGATCACGGGAGGTACTCCCCCGGCAGGTCGCGCGCGATGGTCAGCCGGAGCACCTCGTTGGCGCCCTCATAGATCCGCATGGGGCGCGCCTCACGGGCGTACCTCTCGATGTCGGAGCCGGCGATGAGGCCGAAGCGACCCATCGCCTGCACGCAGCGGTCGGTCACCCGGTCGGCCGCCTCCGTCGCAGCGACCTTCGCCAGCGAGGTCAGCGAGATCGCCTTCAGCGGGTCCTGCCGTGCCGACCACGCGGCGTAGTAGGTGACCCAGCGGGCCTGCTCGAGGTCGATCTTCGCGTCGGCGAGCAGCGCCCCGACGGCGGGCACGCGCGCCAGTGGCTTGCCCTTGTTCTGGCGCTCCTGCGTGTGCCTCACCGCGAGTGCGAGGGCGCCCTCGGCGAGCCCGACGGCAGCGGCGCCGACGGAGACGCGGAAGATCGCCAGCGTGCCGAGCGCGGCCTCGAGCCCCTTGCCGGGCTCGCCGAGCCGGTCGGCGTCGGTGACCCGCACGCCGTCGAAGAACACCTCGCCGATCACGTGCGGCGCGACCAGGTCGGGCGTCTCGCCGAAGCTGACGCCCGGAGTGGCCTTCGGCACCAGCACCAGCGAGAGCGCGTCGTCCTCGCGGACGAGGACGGCGTAGACGTCGGCGTAGGGCGCGTTGGAGATGAAGGACTTGGCGCCGTTGATGACGTAGCCGTCACCGTCGCGCGTCATCGTCGTGGTGATGCTGCGCAGGTCGCTACCGGTCTGCGGCTCGGTGAGCGCGACCGCCGACAGCGCCTGCATGCTGGCGATGCGCGGGAGCCACTCGGCCTTCTGCGCCTCAGTGCCGACGGTGGTGATCGCGTTGCTGCCGATGCCTTGCAGCGCGAAGAGCGCGTCGGCGGCCGAGCTGGCCGACATCAGCTGCTCGCGGACCAGCGAGATCGCGAGCGGATCGAGCCGCTCGGTCTCGCCGCCGTACGCGGCCGGCACCATGAGGCGGGCCAGCCCGCTGTCACGCATGATGGCACGCAGCTCGTCGGTGAGTCGGTTCTGCTCGTCCCACTGGTGGGCGTATGGCCTCACCTGGCGCGCCACCTCGGCCGCGCGTTCGCGGATCTTCAGCTCCTCGGGGGAGAACGAGAAGTCCATGTCAGTCCTCCTGGGTCACAGGTGTGGTCATGTGGTCGGCTGGAGCGCGGTGCGGTCGACGGAGCCGTCGCGGCCGGCCTCGCGCAGGGGCGCCTTCTGGAGCTTCCCGGACGGGGTGACCGGCAGCCGGTCGACGACCTTCAGGAAGCGCGGCACGGCGAACGCGGGGATCCGCTGGTCGCAGAACGACCACAGGTCCTCCACGACGACCGCGGCACCCTCGGCCGCGACGACGACGGCCATCACCTCGTCCTCTGCGCCCATGCCGTCCGCGGGCACCGCGATCACCGCGCACTCGGCGACGTCGGGGTGGCCCAGGATCGCCTGCTCCACCTCGTAGGAGCTGATGTTCTCGCCGCGCCGGCGGATCGCGTCCTTGAGCCGGTCGACGAAGTAGTACCAGCCGTCCTCGTCCTTGCGCAGGCCGTCGCCGGTGTGGAACCAGCCGTTGCGCAGCGCCTCGAACGACTTCTCAGGCATGTTGTAGTAGCCGCTGCAGATCGTCCACGGCACCTTGGGCCGCACGACGAGCTCCCCGACCTCGCCCACCGGGACCTCCACGTCGGTGAACGGATCCACCAGCCGCACCTCGAACCAGTCCGACACCTCGAGGCCGGCCGCACCCGGCGGGCGCGGGACACCGTAGGGCGTCAGGATGGGCATCGAGACCTCGGTCAGTCCGAAGTTCTCGACGAGCTCGGCGATGCCGAAGCGCGCCTTGAACTCGTCGGCGATCCGCGACGGGTTCGGCACGGCCCACACGCAGCGCAGCACGTTGTCGCCGTCGTTCGCACCGACCGGCTGCTTCCAGAGGAAGTCCGACATGACGCCGACGAGGTTGGTCACCGTGGCACCGCTGTCGCGGATCCACGACGTCCACCGGGTGGCGCTGAACTTCTCGTGCAGCACGAACCGCGAACCCTTGATGAGGGCGGGGTACGCCGCCAGGAACTGCGCGTTGCCGTGGAAGAGCGGCCCCACCGAGAGGTAGACGTCGTCCTCGGTCAGCCGGACGAGGGAGGCCCCCTGGTCGGCGAAGAAGTAGAGCTGGGAGTGGGACATCGCGACGCCCTTGGACAACCCGGTGGTGCCCGAGGTGAAGAAGATCCCGGCCAGCTCGCGGTAGTCGGCGGTCGGCAGCTCGACGAGGTCCTCGGTCGCCCGGAGCGCCTCGAAGGGCTCGGCCGCGAAGCCGGCCTGCTCGAGGACGGCGATCGCGCCGGCGACCTCGTCGAGCGAACCGACGAGGTAGAAGCGGCGGATGGCACCGCACTCGGCCGCACTCTCGACGAACCGCTCGGCGAACTCGGGTGTGATGACCGCGGCTGTCGGGGACGCCGTACGGACCTGGTGCTCCAGGAAGGAGCCGCGGTACGCGGTGTTGATCGGCACCTCGGCGATGCCCGCCAACGAGGAGCCGAACCACGCGAGGAGGTAGTCCGGGCAGTTGGGCATCATGATCAGCAGCCGGTCGCCCGGCTGGTGGCCGCGCTGCAGGAGGCCGGCCCCGATGCGCTCGGCGGCGTCGAGGGTCTGGGCGTAGGTCAGCCGCACGCCCCACGTCGGTGCGTCGAGGTAGACCTTGTCGGGCAGGCGCGACGCGCGAGTCCGCAGCACGCGGGGCAGGGTCCACTCGGACTGGTCCGCATCGGTCGCGCGGTGGTCCCGGTAGGTCTGCACCATCAGATGTCGCTCCTGGTGGTGAAGTCGGGGCGGCGCTTCTCCATGAAGGCCGCCGCCCCTTCGCGCATGTCCTTGGAGCCGATCGCCTGGACCAGCATCCCCAGCCCGCTGGCGTACGCGTCGCGGGTGGCGTTCCACCAGACGTTGGAGGAGATCTTCGCGATCTCGAGGTAGCGCGGGCTCATCCGGGCCAGCTCGGCGACCATCGAGTCGACGGCCGCCTCCAGCTCACCGTCGGCGACGACCTCGTTGAGCCAGCCGAGCTCCAGCGCCTCGCGCGCGGGATACCTGCGGCACAGGAACGCGACCTCCTTGGCCCGCTTCTCGCCGATGTTGATCGCGAGCAGGTTGGTGCCGCCGAGCACGGGCGCGCTGCCGACCTTGACGCCGGTCTGGCCGAGCCAGGCCGACTCGACCGCGATGGCCAGGTCGCAGGCGACGACGAGCTCGTTGCCACCACCCGCGGCGACGCCGTTGACCGCGGCGATGACCGGCTGCGGGGCGGTCCGGATCTGCTCGAACAGCTCGAGGCTGCCGTGGAACATCGACCGCAGCTCGTGCACGTCCGGGTCGGCCAGGTTGCCCAGGAAGCCACCCGCGCAGAAGGAGTCCTCCGCGCCGGTGATCACGATGGCCGTGGTGTCCGTCGCCGAGGCCGCCTTGATGGCGGCGACCATGGCCGTGCACATCTCGGGGTCGTAGGCGTTCTTGCGATCGGGACGGTTGATCTGGATCCACGTCGCGCCCGCGCGCTCGTACACGCGCACGTCCTCGCGAGCCTGCTCGTCGGTCCGGTCAGCCATGGTGCGGCTCCTCTTCTCGTGACTCGTTGCTCCACGACACCAGCAGCTGGGCTGCCTCGCGGCACGACATTCCCTCGGTCACCCCGGCCTCTCGGGCGAGGTCGTTGACGGCACTGATGACGCCTGTGTCCCAGCTGCTGAGCGCGTCACCCATGCGGGCCGTGCGCGCGTCGACCGCCGCGCCGGGGACGTTCTGCGCGCCGAGCACGGGCAGCGCTGCCACGCCCGACCGCTCGCGACCCATGCCGCCGTCGGAGCAGATGAAGGCGTGCGGCATGAACTTCTCGAGGTACGGCACCGCGCTCCGGCCCGTGTGACCAGCGGTGACCAGGACGTTGGTGGCCCGGTCCTCGGGGAGGCCGAAGGCGATCGAGTCGGTGCACACCACGGCGCGCCCCGACGGGTGCTCGATCATGGTGCGACGGTTGGTGACCTCGGATGCCGAGGAGGGCGCGACCACCGCGCCGCTCAGCATGGCCCGCGCCGCCTCCTCCACCGCCTGCCCCTCGCGCACACCGAGGTCGCGCGCGGGCTGGTTGAGGAAGGAGATGCGACCGTGGGTCCAGACGTCGACCCCGTCGCCGAGCACCACGCCCGAGACGTCGACCGTCGCCGCCGGCAGGTCGCGCGCCTCGAGGTACCAGAGGCCGGCTATCGAGGCACCCTGCGGACCGATGCCGCAGTCGAGGCCGATCGATCCGGCCGGGGCCTTGTCCGCCAGGAAGCGAGCCGGCAGCACGCCCGAGTAGGACGCGTTGACGACGACGTCGCGTCCCCGGTTGACCTCGTGCACGTCGTAGGCGGAGTCGACGGCCACGACGTGCGCGTCACCGAGGTCGAGCACGATGCGCTGTCCCGCGCTGTTGCGCTCCTCGCCCCTCATGCCACCACCCTTTCACCGCTCGTCTCGTCGGACGTGACGGTCCGCACTCTATGGAAAGGGATAATGATAGTCAAGAATTATCCGCGCTGCAGGAGCAGCAGGTTGTAGTACTGCGCGCCTGAGCCCGCACCGCCGGCCATCGCCGTGCGTGCTCCGGGCACCTGACGCGTGCCCGCCTCTCCACGCAGCTGGCGCACCGCCTCGACGATCCGGAGCGTGGGGGCGCCCCAGCCGATGTGGCTGTGCGACATCAGGCCACCGTCGGTGTTGACCGGGAGCGTGCCGCCGAGGGAGATGTCGACGTCGTCCAGGAAGTCGGCACCCTCCCCCTGCCCGCAGAAGCCGAGGACCTCCAGCTGGCGGACCACCTCGAACGAGTTGACGTCGTACAGCTGGAGGACGTCGAGGTCGTCGTGGGTGAGTCCGGAAGCCTCGTAGGCCCGACGCGCGGCGTCCTGACCGATCATGCCGACATCCTCGTAGCGGGCAGGCTGGACGTACTGCTGGCGGTGCCACTCGCACCCGCCGCCGACGATGCGGACCACAGGTCGCCCGGTGTCACGCGCCCTGCTCTCGGAGGTGATGACCATCGCGGCGGCGCCCTCGTTGGCCAGGCAGAGGTCGAGTCGACCGAACGGCTCGGCGATGCGCGGCGCGGACATGACGTCGTCGATCGCGTAGGGGCCGCGGCCGAACATCACCGCCTCCGAGTTGGCGTGACCGTGGTTGCGGATCGTCACCGCCACCCGGGACACCCGCTCCCAGGCGACGCCGTAGGTGTGGAGGTAGCGATGCGCGACCAGGGCGAACTGGGCGGCCGTGAAGGCGCCCCAGGTCGCGACGAACTCGTTGTCCGGGCGCGTGTAGGGGGCAACGGCGCCCTCGCCGAGCTCTCCGGCCTGCCCGCCGAGCACCAGGACGCTGCTGCACAGACCTGCCTCGATGGCGGCAGCGGCCTCGAGCGCAGCCGGGATGCCTTGGGGGTAGGTGTCGGAGATCCACCGCAGCGGCAGGCCCAGCATGCTGCCCCAGTCGAGCGAGCCGGGGTGGAACACGGTGCCACCCGGACCTGGCCACCGACCGGCGATGCCGTCGACGTCGTCGAAGGTCATGCCGGCGTCGTCCAGGGCCAGCCTGGCCGCCTCGAGGCAGGCCTGCAGGGTGTCCTGACCCTCGAGGCGACGGGCCTGCCGGGTCACGCCGACGCCGGCCACCGCGACCTTCGGGAAGCTGCTCACGCGCCTCCACCGACCTGCGCGCGGATCGCGGCCTTGTCGAACTTGCCGACCAGGTTCTTGGGCAGCTCCGACCTGAGCTCGAACCGGCTCGGGACCTTGATGGAGGACAACCCCTGGTCGCGGCACCAGCGCTCGAGCTCCTCAGCGTCGGCACCGGCTCCCTCCCGCAGCACGACGGCCGCGCAGAGAGACTCGCCCCACTCGGCGTCGGGCAGGCCGACGACCGCGACCTCGAGCACCGCGGGGTGGTTGAAGAGGACCTCCTCGACCTCCTTGGGTGCGATGTTGTGGCCCCCACGGATGACCAGGTCCTTGATGCGGTCGACGATGTAGAGGTAGCCGCGCTCGTCGAGGCGACCGACGTCGCCGGAGTGCATGACGCCGTCGACGAGGGCCTCGGCGGTGCGCTCCTCGTCGCGGTAGTAGCCGGTCATCACGTGCGGACCGGAGAAGACGACCTCGCCGCGCTCCCCCGTGGCGACGTCCTCACCGGTGGTGGGGTCGACCACCCGCACGACGACCCCCATCGACGCGCGGCCGGCCGAGGCGAACAGCTCGGTCTGGCCCGACAGTGCGCGCGCGTGGTCGTCACGTCGCAGCAGCGTGCCGACCGAGGCGATCTCCGCCATGCCGTAGAGCTGGATGAACTTCGCGCCGAACCGGCTCACCAGCTGGCGCACGCGGTCGGGTGGGATCGACGACGAGCCGTAGGCGAGGACCACGAGCGAGTCGAGCTGCCCGTCGTCACGCACCTGCTCGAGCAGCCGGTAGAGCATCGTCGGGACCAGGAACGAGTGCGTCGCCCGGTGCCGCTCGACGCTGTCGGCGAAGCGGACCGGATCGAACCCGCGGCTGTCCTCCATCCCGACGGCGGCACCCCGCAGCAGGCACGGCGCGAGCGTGATGTTCACGCTCGAGCTGTGCGGCAGCTGCACCAGGTAGCGACTGTCCTCGTCGATGTCGTACTCCAGCGCGGTGACCGTCGCGTGCTGCAGCACCGCGGCGTGGTCGAAGAGGATCCCCTTGGGAACGCCGGTGGTGCCGCTGCTGTAGACGATGCAGGACTCGTCCTCGGGACGGACGCCGTGGCGCGCCGGGTGCGGGTCGCCGGGAGCGGCGGCGCAGCGGACGTCGTACGACTCCGGGCCGGCGCCGTCGGCCGAGAGGTAGGTGATCGAGCGCTCGCGACACACGGTGAGCAGCAGCTCCTCGAACGCCGTGCTGCCGATCATCACGACGGGTCGGGCGTTGTCGAGCACCTGACCGAGCTCGCGCCGGTCGAGCCTGAAGTTGAGGCCGACGTAGACCGCGCCGACCTTGGCGCAGGCGACGATCGTCTCCACCACGGTGACGCCGTTGGGGACGTAGAGGGCCACCCGGTCACCGCGCCGGACTCCGAGGTCGTCGGTGAGGACGTGGGCCAGCCGGTTGGTGCGCTCGTCGAGCTCGCGGTAGGAGATGTCGGGACCGTCACCGAAGTAGGCGACGGCGTCCGGGCGCTGGATCGCGTGCCGCGCGACGGCGTGACCGAGATTCACGCGGACGCATCCTCCTGTTCGGGATCGGCCTCGAAGACCGGGAGGACGGAGTCGCCGACCTGCTGCCACGCCACTCGGACGCGTCGGCCGGTGGTGACGTCGAGAGCGCCTGCGCCGACGACGTTGGTCATCAGCTCGAAACCCTCGTCGAGGTCGACGACGGCGAGGACGTAGGGGGTGGCGAAGCCCTCCTGCGGCGCCCGGTGCACGACGGTGCTGCTGTGGACCGTGCCGCGACCGGCGCTCTCCTGCCAGGACCACGCAGCGGCCCGGCAGGCCGGACACACCGCGTGGGGCGGGAAGAAGGCCCCGCCGCACGCGTCGCACCGGGGGTGGAGGAGCCGGTGCGCGACAGCACCGTCCCAGAACGGGCGGGTCAGCTCGCTGGGCTGCGGCAGGGGGCGCACGACTCAGGCGTGCTTCCACTCGGGCGTGCGCTTGGACAGGAACGCGTCGATCCCCTCGGCCGCGTCCTGCGAGCCGAAGGCGGTCGAGAAGAGCGTGCGCTCGGCCTCGACGCCGGCGGTCAGACCGCTCTCGAAGGCGGTCCGGACGGCCTGCTTGGCCAGGCGCTGGGCGACCGAGGAACGCGAGGCGATCGTCGCCGCCAGCTCCTCGGCGAGCTCCAGCCACCCGTCGACGGGTGCGATCCGCGAGACCACGCCCATCGCGAGGGCCTCGTCGGCGTCGAGCAACCGTCCGGTGAGGACCAGGTCCATGGCCACGGCCTTGCCGACGGCGCGCGGGAGCATCTGGGTGCCACCGGCGCCGGGCAGCAGCCCCAGCATGGTCTCGGGCAGTCCCAACCGCAGCGTCGGGGCGGCGACCACGACGTCGCACATCATCGCCAGCTCGGCACCACCACCGAGGCAGAAGCCGGAGACCGCCGCGACGGTGGGCGTGCGCAGGCCGCGCAGGACCGCCCAGTTGCGCGTGCGGCTGCCGTCGAAGGCGTCCATCGCCGTGCGGGTGACGAGGGACCGGAGGTCGGCCCCGGACGCGAACACCTTGTCGGAACCAGCCACCACGATCGCGCGGACGTCGGGGTCGACGTCGGCGGCTTCCGCGGCGTCCGCCAGGTCGTCCAGCAGGTCGTCGGTCAGCGCGTTGCGTGCCGTCGGGTGGTCCAGGCGCAGCACGACGTAGCCCTCGCGGGACTCGACGTGCAGCTCTCCCTGCGCGCTCATGTCGGCCGCTCCCCGAGCAGCAGCGTGGCGGCCTCGCTGACACGCATCCCCGCACGGACGCCGAGGGCGGCCGCGAGGTCGTTGCACACGCTGATCGACCCGACGGCATAGCCGCGGAAGGCGTCGCCGATCGGCGCTGTCCTGCCATCGATGCAGGCGCCCGGGAGGCCGTGCTCCTGCGCGGTGGCGAGGCCACTGGTGCCCGAGTCGTTCTTGGACCGGCCGCCGTCGTGGCAGATGAAGCCCCACGGGTCGGCCTCGACGAGGAACTTCGCGCCGGAGCGACCTGTGTGGCCGGCCGTCACCAGCACGCTGCGGCCGGCGTCCTCCGGGTAGGCCCACACGATCGAGTCGGTGACGACCACCTGCCGCCCCGACGAGTGCTCCTCGACGACCTCACGGCGGATCTTGTTGCCGACCTCGACGTCGAGCGCCTCGACGTCACGCAGCAGGCGCGCGGCCTCGGCGACCGGCATCCCGATCTCGACACCGACCCGCTCGGCGGGGAAGTTGAGGTAGGAGATCTCACCCGACGCGAAGAGGTCGGGTCCGTTTCCGAGCTCGGCGGTCATGCCCGCCGCCGTGGCGGCCGGGATGCCGAGGGCCTCGAGGTACCAGAGGCCGGCGATGCCGGCTGCGTCGGCGCCGACGCAGGCGTCGTGGCCGATCACCCCGCGCGGGCGGTGGACCGCCATCATCCGCGCGGGCAGCACGCCGACGTACGACGCGGCGACCACGACGTCGCGGCCGGTGTTGGTCTCGTCGACCCAGCGGGCGGAGTCGAGCACCACGATGCGCCGGCCGTCCTTCTCCTCCACGACGTCCTGGCGCGACTCCCGCTCACGCTGGAGCAGGGTGCGCTCGTGGTCGTGCTCGAACGTGGGCATCGACGCTCCTCGATCAGGTGGCCACGGGGGCGTGCCCCTGCTGGAGGTCCGCGGACGACTTCTCGCCGGTGGACCGGAGACCGAGCTGCATCTCACCGATGAGCGCGCGGTGCACGTCGTTGCTGCCCTCGACGATCTGGAGGATCTTGGCGTCACGGTAGAAGCGGCCGACCCGGTACTCCGGGGAGACACCCGCCGCCCCGAAGACCTGCATCGCGTCGGTGGCACATCGCTGCGCCACGTCGCTGGCGTACATCTTGGCCATGCTGGTCAGCTGGCGGGCGCGGCGTCCCTCGTCCATCGCCCGGGCGGTCTCGCGCACCAGGAGGCGGGCGGTCTCGATGCCGACGACCATGTCGGTGATCTTGGACTGGACGATCTGGAACTCGGCGATGTTGCGGCCGAAGACCTCACGGTCCCGGGCGTAGGCCACCGTGTCGTCGAGGCAGGCCTGTGCCACCCCGACCGAGCGCGCGGCCACTCCGAGGCGGCCACGCTCGACCGCGGTCATCGCTGCCGGGAAGCCGTCGCCCTCCTCGCCGAGGAGGGCCTCCTGCCCGACCCGCACGTCGACCAGTGAGATCTCGCCGGTCGTGATCGGGCGGAACCCGAGCTTGTCCTTGTAGGGGTGGAACGTCATGCCCGGCGTGTCGCGCGGGATGATGAAGGCCGAGACGCCGCGGTGGCGCAGGGTCCGGTCGACCGTGGCGAACGTGACGATGAAGTCGGCCACGTCGAGGTTGGATATCCATGCCTTCGAGCCGTTGATGACGAACTCGTCCCCGTCGCGGACGTAGGTCGTCGTCATGCCGGCCACGTCGCTCCCCGACCGCGGCTCGGTCACGCCGGCGCCACCGAACATCCTGCCCTCGGCCAACGGCTGCAGCCACTGCTTCTTCTGCTCGTCCGTGCCGAACGACTCGATGGCAGAGCCCACCAGTCCCGACGGCATGGAGACGAAGGTGCCGAGGATGTGGCAGGTCTTGGAGACCTCCTCGATCAGCTCGGCGAACGTCACGAAGTCGAGGCCGAGTCCACCCATCTCGGGCGGCAGCACCCCGCCGAAGAACCCGAGGTCGGCCATCGAGTCGAGGATGTCGCGCGGGATGCTCTCGTCGCGGTCGTAGTCGGCGACGCGGTGGGCGACCTTCGTCCGCATGAAGTCCGCCGCCATCGACAAGAAGGCGCGGCGCTCGTCAAGGGTGGCGCTCACTGGCCCCACCTCGATCCATGTCGTTCATAATCATGATTATGATTACTGCAGATGGAGGCTGTCAACTTCCTGCCTCCCGGTCGGCTCCCGTTGGTCGCATCCGTCACGGCTGCCCACCGTCCACGGCGATGACCGCGCCGGTGGTGTAGCTCGACGCGTCGGAGGCCAGGTAGAGGGCCGTTCCGACGATCTCCTCGGGCGCGCCTCCACGACCGAGGGCGAAGGTCCGGCTGCGCTCCGCGAACACCTCGGCGTCCCACGCCTTGCTGATGTCGGTGAGGAACGTGCCGGCCATGATCGCGTTCACCCGCACGGCGGGTCCGTAGGTGTGCGCCAGCCCGGTGGTCAAGGCGTTGAGACCGGCCTTGGCGGCCGCGTACGGGAGGATGTGCGGCCGCGGGCGGACGGCCCCCATGCTCGTGATGTTGATGATCGACCCGCCGGACCGGGCGGCCATCCGCCCACCGACGAGCACCGCGAGCCGGAACGGCCCCTTGAGGTTGACGTCGACGACCTTGTCGAACAGCGCCTCGGTGATGTCGCCCGCCGAGTCGTAGACAGGAGACATCCCCGCGTTGTTGACCAGGACGTCGACGGGACCGAGCTCGCGCTCCACCTCGTCCACGAACGGCTCGAGCGCGTCCCAGTCGCCCACGTGGAGCCCGAGCCCCAGCGTCCGCGCCCCGGTCGCGTCCGCGACGTCGCGGGCCACGTCCACGCAGGATGCCGCGTCCCTGCTGGCGACCACCACGGAGGCGCCGGCCTCGGCGAAGGCCTGCACCATCGCGCGCCCGAGGCCGCGGCTTCCGCCCGTCACCACGATGACGCGACCCGTCAGGTCGAACAGCGACTCCGTGCTCATGCGTGTCCTCTCGTCGTCTTCATGGTCGTCTCCGCAGCTCGTGGCTCATCGTGCCCGGGTCCCTCGCCCCGTGCCGGTACGACGACCCGCCCAGGGCAGCAGGTCCACGGCGACGGGCGGCTCCCCCTCGGGGTCTCCCAGGCCGTCGGCGGTGATGCCGATGCGGACGAACCGCACCGTGACACCGAGCCGGTCGGCGGCGCGCTCCGCCGGGCGAGAGGCCAACCCCCGCGCGGCGTCGTCCTCACGGGGCACATCGACGCGGTAGACCGAGCGCTCACCGGGACCACCGACACGCACCGTGAGCACCTCGCGGTGGCCGAAGAGCTCCTCGGCGATCTCGACCGCCTGCTCGCGCCGGTCGACCTCGAACTCCGCGGTCACCGTCGCCACGTCCCACTCGTGCACTCCCCACGCGCCCTAGAGGTAGGCGACGACGTCGTCGCCCTCCACCAGCACCTCGTAGGAGCGGACCCGCATCCTGTCGGGATCGCTGACCGCACGGCCGTCGGTCAGACGGAACTTGTAGCCGTGCCACGGGCAGATGACCACGCGATGGTCTGCGTCGTCACCGCTGTAGTCGTAGGTGTGCGGCTCGGAGGGCAGCATGTAGCCCTGGACCCTTCCGAAGCAGAGCGGTGCCCCGTGGTGGGGGCAGACGTTGCGCACCAGGTGCAGGCGACCCTGGTCGTTGATCAGCGCGTACGACCGCCCCTCGACAGTCACCTCGGTGTTCGTCCCGGGCGGCAGCTCCTCGAGCGTGGACAGGACGCGCCTCGTCCCGCGTCGCTGGGCGCGATCGATGGTCATCGCCCGCCCTCAGAGCCGGTCGCCGTAGAGCTTGGCCGGGTTGTCGTGGCAGATCTTCTGCAGCAACCCCCGGTCGATGCCGGCGAGCGCGAGCTTCGGGTCGTCGAAGTCCCAGTGCGGGTAGTCGCTGCTGAAGATCAGGGTCTCGTCCGCGTAGACCATCTCGAGCAGGGTCGCGAGGTGCTCGCGTCGGTGCGGCTCGATCATCGGCTGCGTCGTGAAGCGGACGTTGCTGCGGATGTAGGAGCTTGGCGCCTTCTTGAGCCACGGGACCTCGTCGCCGAGGCCCTTGTGGTCGCGGTCGAGCTTCCACATGATCTCGGCCGCCCAGGCGAAGCCCCCCTCGCAGATGACGTACATCAGGTCGGGGAACCTCTCGAAGACGCCGTGGCAGACCAGGCTCAGCAGGTTGGACTGGTGGATCTGCGCGAGGGCCGTGTGCCACTCGATGTAGTAGGTCGGCGTGCCAGCCATCCGAGGAGCCTGGGCGAACACGTTCTCCGTGCCGCTGGGGTGCACCATGATCGGCAGGCCGTGCCTCTGCGCGGCCTCGTAGATCGGGTAGTAGTGCCGATCACCGTGGAGGATCGTGTGGAGGGGGAGGAAGATCGACGTGATGCCCGGGCGTCCCTGGACGCGCTCGATCTCCTTCACCGCCAGGCTGGGGTCCTGAGGGGCGACGGCCAGCGCACCGCGGAAGCGCGGGTCGACTGCGAGCCACTGCTCGCACATCCAGTCGTTGTAGGCCGACGCGACCGTGGCGGCCACGTCGGGATCGGGGAAGGCGCCGATGCCGAACAGCTGACCGGCGATCAGGATGCCCTTGTCGATGCCGTGCCCGTCGAAGAGCTGTCGTGCCGAGAAGACCGCGTCCGTCGCCGGCGCCTCGCCGTCGTGCACGGCGTCCTCGCGATAGGCGCCTGCGGAGTTGATGTAGAGGTAGTCGAGGGGCAGGACGTACTGGGCGGCCGCGAAGCGACTGGCCCACGAGGCCTCACCACCGATGCCGAGCTTTCGCTGCCAGGCCTCGGTCATGTAGGGCTTGAGGTCGCGCAGCCCGTCCTTGAAGTTCGGGTGGACGTCGCTGTCGATGATGCCCGTGATCCCGCGAGCACCCGTGGGGCGCTCGGTCTCGGTGGCGGTCATGGTGAATCCCTTCCTCCGATGTTTCAGTCAATACTATGCGCATGGTTAATATGGATCAAGCCGCAGGTCACGGACGCAGCTGGCTGAGCCCTCCGTCGACCGGCATGACCGTGCCCGTGATCCACCGGGCCTCGTCGGAGACCAGGAAGGCGGCCGCGGCCGCGATGTCGTCGGGCCGCCCCATGCCCAGCGGGATGCTCGCGGCCCGTGCCTCGAGGCCGGCTTCGACATCGGCGCCGAACCGCTCGTCGTAGGCCTGCTGCACCAACGGTGTGAGGACCGTGCCGGGCGCGATCGCGTTGATCCGGATCCCGAGGTGGGCGTAGTCCCGGGCCACCTGGCGGGCCAGACCGATGATGCCGCTCTTGGCGGCCGAGTAGGCGGGCGTGTTGGGAAGTCCCACGAGGCCTGCCGCACTCGCCTGCATGACGATGCTCCCTCCCGGGCGCTCCACCAGGTGCCGCAGGGCAGCCCGGGTGGTGAGGAAGGTACCCGTGAGGTGGACCGCGATGATCCGCTCCCACGACGCGAGCTCGAGCCCACGAGCGGCACCCTCGCCCGCTATCCCGGCATTGGCGACCACCGCGTCGAGCCCACCCAGACGATCGGCGGCGACGTCGACCGCTGCGTCCGTCGCCGCCTCGTCGGTGACGTCGAAGGCCAGCGCCACCGATCGGCCGCCGGCGGACGTGATGAGCTCGCTCGTCTCCCGCGCCGAGTCCTCGGACAGGTCGCAGCACGCGACCGCCGCGCCGCCGCGCGCGAGGCGCTCGGCGATGCTCCGTCCCAGCCCCGATCCGGCCCCGGTGACGAGTGCGACCTTGCCGGCCAGCTCCTGTGTGCTCATGAGGCTCCCTCTCGATGGATGGTGGACGGACTCCGAGGTGTCCCGGCGCCCGCGACGATCAACCTGCGGCGCAGGCAGCCTCGGGCAGCTCGAAGTCGGGGAACTGCTCCTCGGCGACACCGACGGCCTCGCGGTACTCGGCGATCAGTGCCTTCCCGTCGACACCTGCCTTCTCGGCGTCGGCGACCCAACCGGCCTCGATGTCGCCGCCCGCGAGGTCGGCGAGCTCGGCCATCTCCTCGTCGGAGAAGACCGACGTGGTGCCACCCGACTCCTGGATGGCCGCGCAGGAGGCGTCGTTGAAGGTGGGCTCGATCTCGGCCTGCTTCGCGGGCATCTCGGCGCTGACCTCGAGCATGACCATGCGCTGCTCCTCGGTGAGGGACTCCCACCCGTCCACGCTCATCGCCAGTGCGTTGGCCGTCGACACACCGGTGCCGGTGGCCGTGTAGTGCGAGGCCACCTCGGGGAACTTCAGCGACTCCGCGAAGCTGAAGGGCACCCCGAAGACGCCGTCGATCAGGCCTCGATCGATGGAGCCGTAGATGTCGCCCGCCGCCAGCTGGATCGGGCTGGCCTCGGCGGCCGCCAGGACCTCGGCCGGGCGACCGATCGAGCGAAGCCGCAGCCCCGCGAGGTCATCGACCCCGTCGACGGGTTCGGTCGTGGAGAGCGTGCCGCCCGCGGTGATCTGCCACGAGAGCGGTTCGATCCCCTTGCCGTTCCATTCTTTCCTGATCGCGCTGTCCGGCGCCTCGACCATCGTCGCCAGCGCGGCGCTGACGGCGGGGAAGTTCGAGGAGATGAACGGCACCTCGGCGACGTTCGTGGCCACGAACTCGTTGGCGCCGTAGGACGTCGGCTGGATCTGGGCGATGTCGACCCTGCCGTCCCCGAGCCCGTTGACCATCTCCTCGGGCTTGAGCAGGGTGGCGTCCCAGTAGCGCTCGAAGGTCACCTCCCCGCCCGTGCGCGCCTCGACCTCGTCGAGCCACCACGACAACGCCTGGCCGTGCGGGCTGCTCTCGGACGTGACGTAGGCGAACATCAGCGTGCGCGAGCCCTCATCGCCCCCGCCGCCCCCTCCGCAGGACGCCAGCAGCGTGGCGCCCAGGGCGACCGAGACGATGGACAGGGCGCGAGATCGGGTGACGGACATCGGGGTCTCCTTCGTGGTCGTCGTCGAACCCGAGGCGGACGCTCGACGTGGTCGCACCGGCCGTCGAGGCCGGCGCGACGTGGCTCAACGGTCGTGTCGGTCGTACGTCCTCAGGAAGCTGTTGCCCTGGCTGGAGAAGAGCGCCTCGGGCCAGTCGGCCGGGCTCCTGTCGTCGGTCATGCGAACGGTGTCGCGCCGGCCGAACGTGGTGGCGAGGTCGGCCATCGGCAGGTAGTACATGAAGCTCAGGCAGCGGTCCAGGAACCGCCACCGTCCGCCGGTGCGGCGGTACACGTCCTTGTAGCGCAGCGCGACCTGCATCGGGGTGCCGAAGCTGTGCACCTCAGCGTGCGCCGCGACGAGACCGACCGCACGGTCCGGGTCGTCGGGATCGAGGCGGACGACATGCCCGTGCGTGAAGTGGTTGCTCGCTCCGAGCGACTCGAAGCGACGCTCGTAGGTCGCGATGACGCTCTCGACCCCACGGGCGGCGTACGTGCCGTCCTCGGAGCTCATCGACCCGTCCTCGCAGAAGAGCTCTCGCAGGCCGTCGAGGTCTCGCTCGTCGACGTAGAAGCCGTACAGGACTGCCAGCTCCTGGATCTCCAGGCGACTCTCCAGGCGCGCGAGGCGCGACTCCGTCGTGGCGTCCGGCACGATCGACCTCCCCTTCCCGCTCACTGCGAGGCGAAGCAGGAGGCGACGCCGGTCTCGTAGTCCGGGTAGTCGCCCTCGGCCGCGGCCACCGCGGCCTGGTAGTCCGCGAGGACGGCATCGGCATCGCTGCCGGCCGCCTCCTTCCACTCCGCGAGCACGGTGTCGTAACCGGCGTCGCGAAGCCGCTCGACCTCGGCCTCGTCGAGCACGTGCAGCTCGGCGCCGGCCTCCTTGACGGCTTCGCAGGACTGCGCGTCGAACTGTGCGTCGAACTCCGCGATCTTGCCCGGCACCTCGGCGTTGACCTCCGCGATGGCGTCGCGCTGCTCATCGCTGAGCGAGTCCCACAGCTCCTGGCTCATGGTGAGCGCGTTGGCACTGGCGACCCCCATGCCGGTGTCGGTGAAGTTCTTGACGACCTCGGCGTACTTCAGCGGCCCCACGAACCCGAAGGGCACTCCGTAGACCCCGTCGATGAGGCCACGGTCGAGGGAGCCGTAGACGTCGGCCAGCTCCATGTTGATGATGTTGGCCCCCGCGGCTCCCATCACCTTCGAGCTGCGGTCGTTGCCGCGGATGCGGACGCCGTCGAGGTCGTCGACCGACTCGATCGCGTCCTTCGTCCCGAGGGCACTCGAACCCCCGATCGCCCAAGCGAGCGGGTGGAGACCCTTGGCCTCGAACTCCTGGGCGACCGCACCGTCCTCGTCCGAGGCCAGCTCCGCCATCGCCGCCGACACGGCCGGCGAGTTGGAGCTCTGGAACGGCAGCTCGTGCACGCTCGTGACCGGGAAGGTGGTGGTGTAGAGCGTCGGCATGACCTGGGAGACGTCGACGCGACCGTCCGTGAGGCTCTCGACGATGTCGGGCCCCTTGACGAGGGTGCCGTCCCAGTAGGGGTCGAAGGTGATGGAGCCGTCCGTCCTCGACTCGACCTCGTCCATCCACCATGCCCAGACCTGCCCGATGGGCGTCATCTCGCCCGTGTGGTAGCCGAAGCTCAGCGTCCGGTCACCGCCTGCCTCGGCGCCGTCACCGCCGCCGCCACAAGCGGCGAGGGTGGCTGAGAGCGCCAGCGCGCATGCCGAGGCAGCCATGCGAGCGCTGCGCCGGTTCGTCGTCCGAGGTGCCATGTGTCGGTCTCCTTCGTGGACGCCCGTGTCGGGCAACAGGGCGTGATAATCATGATGATGATAATGCGGTATCGTTGGTCTGTGTCAAGGGTCACAGCTCCGGGTCGCGACGCCGGACGGGGAGAGGAGACGGTCATGCAGAACTCGGACGAGTGGCGCGCGGTGCACGTCGTCGGAGCCGCCCGGGTCGCCGACGGCGTCCTGGAGCTTCGTCTGGCCGACCCGGTCGGGGCCGCTCTCGCCGACTGGGAGCCCGGTGCCCACATCGAGGTGGAGACTGCAGCCGGGATCCGGCAGTACTCGCTGTGCGGGGACCGTGCCTCCGACTACACCATCGCGGTCCTCGACGAGCCCCTGGGACGCGGTGGCTCCCGCGGCCTGCACGTCTCGGCCGCGGTCGGGACCGAGCTCCGGATCCGCGGTCCACGCAACCACTTCCAGCTCGTCGATGACGCCGACGACTACGTGCTCATCGCCGGAGGCATCGGCATCACCCCCATCAAGGCGATGGCCCAGCACCTGATGGCGACGGGCCGTGCCTGGCGCCTGCACTACGGCGGACGGTCGGCGGCGAGCATGGCGTACGTCGACGAGGTGCGCTCGCTCGACCCCGAGCGCGTCTCGGTCGCGCCGCACGACACCGACGGCGACCTCGACCTGGCCGCGATCCTCTCCGACGCGAGTCCCGGGACGGTCGTCTACTGCTGCGGTCCCCCCGGTCTTCTCGACGCCGCCGCCGTCGCCGTGGCGGAATCGGGTGCGGGCGAGCTGCGGATCGAGCGCTTCACGGCCGCGACGCCCACCACCGACGACCCGGCCCCCGGCCCCGTGGCCGGCGGCGTCAGAGTCGGCGACGACACGTTCGTCGTCGAGCTGGCCGCCAGCGGCATCGAGGTGGAGGTCGGTCCTGACACGACCATCCTCGAGGCGGTGCGCGATCGACTGCCGGACGTCATGTCCTCGTGCGAGGACGGCTACTGCGGCACGTGCGAGACCCCCGTGCTCGAGGGGATCCCGGAGCACCGCGACACCGTCCTCACCCCCTCGGAGCAGGACGCCAACGACACGATGATGATCTGCGTCGGGCGGTCGCGCACACGACGGCTCGTGCTCGATCTCTGAGATCGCTCGGGCAGCGGCCGTCCGCGCCACTCAGGTGCCGGGCAGGTCGAGGATCTTCCGCGTCTGGTCGCCCGTGGCGATGGGCCGTCCCACCTCGTCGCAGAGCGCCTTGGTCTCCTCGAAGAGCTCGAGGTTGGTGGGGGTTCGCTCGGGGTCGAAGTGGTCCTCGATGCCGATGTGCAGGTGGCCCCCGCGCTCCAGCGCCATCCGTGCAACGGGCCACTTGAGCAGGTCGCCGCCCCAGACCGACACCGACCACGGCAGGTCGACGCCGTCGAGCATGTCGAGGTAGGCCTCCAGCGACGATGCGTTCGGCGGCAGCCCGAAGCTGACGCCCGAGCCCTTGGCGAACATCCCCCACTCGTCGCCGAAGTAGAACTTGACCATCGACCCCTGCGGCAGGCGCCCCGCACGGTGGTAGGTCAGCACCGTCTGGAGGAACGTCGGCTCGTAGATGGCCAGGGACGGTCCGAAGCGGTGCTCGTCGCACAGGTTGAAGGCGTACTTGATGTCGTCGAACGTGTTGACGTAGCTGAAGCCGGTGGGCAGGCCGTCCTCGTCCGGGTAGCCCAGGTTCACCGAGCCGGGATCGACGATGCCGATGGGCATCGGCACCTCGGCGGCGATGATCGGGTAGTGCGCGAAGCGGCCCTCGACCGACTCGCCCTTGGCGCCCACCGACTGGTCGACCGACAGCGTCGGGTACCAGACGGTGTCCGGGCGCTCCTCGAGGATCGGGCGCCACGCCTCGAGATAGGCGTCGGCCGCGGCCTGGCCCTGGAGGTTGATGTCGTAGGTGTGGGTGTGGATCATCGATGCCCCGGCATCCAGGAGTCCGAAGACGTCCGACTGGATGTGCTCGGGGGTCAGCGGCACGTTCGGGTTGCGGTCGGGGAACGTGCCTCCGTTGATCGCGACCTCGACGACGACTGGAGACTCCATGGTGGGGTGCACCTCTCTGGGATTCGGTCCGCGGGCAGGCCGCGCGGACGTGTGTGTGGCAGGCATGACTGACGGACGGTGGTCGTGGGGCGTGCGTCGCTAGCGGTCCGCTCGGCGCTCCTTCACGGCACGCTGGAAGTCGTCCCACGTCGGCAGCGGCTCGGGGAGCGCGGCCGCCTTCGGCTCCGTGCCCGGCCAGCGCAGCCGGAGGGCGTCGAGCGGCCCGTCGAGCTCGTGCAGCGGCATCGCGTAGAACGCGCGGACGCCCCGGACGCGGAAGCGCCAGCGACCGTCCTCGCGCACGAAGTGGTCGTGGTAGCGGAACGCGGTGACGAACAGCTCGTGCTCGATCTCCATCTCCGCGTGCGAGGTGACGACGCCGCGCGCGGAGTCGTCGTCGAGCTCCTCGAGCACCAGTGTGTGAGGGACGTGGAACGTGATCCCGTACATGCCGAGACGCTGGTGGTAGTAGTCCATCGCCGCATCCCGGCCGATGACGTGCCCGGCGGCGGAGTCGAACTCGAAGTCCACCGAGAAGCACTCGGCGAGCGCCGGCATGTCGCGGTCGTCGCACGCATTGGCATAGCGGGCCAGGAGCTCCTGGATCTCCGCGCGGTCCTCCAGGCGACGCAACCGCGTCTCGAGGTCACTCATGCGACGACCTCCTCGCCCTGCTGGTCGTCCCGGTGCAGCACGACCGGCACGGACGGTGGGCAGCGCAGCATGAATCCTTCATCGGGTGGCAGCTCCCCTGCGGGTTCGATCCGGGCGACCTGCGCGCTCAGCTCGCGCAGGGCATGGACCATCTCGACCTGCGCCAGGCGGGCCCCGACGCAGTAGTGGCTCCCGGCACCGAAGGGCAGGATCTGGCCCGCCGCGGTGAACTGGGCACTGCCGCGCCCGACGAAGCGGTCGGGCCGGAAGGCCTCGGGGTCCTCGAAGACCTCCGGGTCGCGGTTGGCCGATGCCAGCAGCAGGCACACCCGCTGATCCCCGGGCACGGTGGTCCCGGCGATCGTCACGTCGGTGACGGTCCGCCGCATCAGTCCGTTCACGGGCGGGAAGAAGCGCAGCGCCTCCGCGGCCAGCGCGATGACGGCGTCCTCGTCGTCGCGACGGTCCCGCAGCCCGGACCAGGCGTCGGGGGTGAGCGCGAGATGTCGCAGCAGGCTCGCGAGGACTCGCTCGGTCGTCTCCACTCCGGCTGCGAGCAGGAAGACCACGCTCGAGGCGATCTCGGCCAGCCCGAGCGGCTGGTCCTCGTACTCCGCTGTGGCGAGCGCGGACACGAGGTCGTCGCCGGGACGGAGCCGCCGCTCGGCCACGTAGGGAGCGAGGAACGCCTCGAGCTCGTCGCGTGCCGTCAGTGCCCGCGTGCGTGCCCCCGGGTCGTTGACGCTGGCGACGCCTCCCGAACCGACCGCGCGGTACCACTGCTCGAACTCCTCGCCGTGGCCGAGGTCGGTGAGCTCGGTGATCGCGAGCAGCGGGACCCACATGGCGAGCTCACGTCGCAGGTCGACGACCTCGCCGTGCCGGAGGTCGGAGACCGTGCGCCGAGCGATGCTGAGGACCCGGTCGTCGAGGCCGTCGCGCAGCGCGTTCTGGCTGCGGATGCGGCGAGCGACGATGCCGACCTTCTGCGCGTGCTCGCGACCTTCCATGTGCAGGAACGTCCGCCCGTACGGCGGTGCGCCAGGGCCGTCGGTCACGGCGCGGAAGCCCTGCGAGTCACGAAGCACGGCCCGCACGTCGGCGTGCCGGCTGACCACCCACGCGTCGAGCTGGGCGCTGTAGAACGCCGGCGCCTCCGCGCGCAGTCGGCCGAAGACCGCCGCCCGGTCCACCGAGGGATCGTCGGCTGCGACCCGCGCGAGCTCACGAGCGAGATCCCGGGCGTCGTCGGCGCTCACGTGGTCGCGCCCCGAGCACCGTCGACCACGACGTGGCTGCCGTTCATGAAGCCCGCCTCGCCGCTGAGCAGGAAGAGCGCCGTCGCGCCAACCTCCTCGGGTCGGCCCAGACGACCTGTGCGGTTGCGACCGATCAGGTCGCTCGCCGCGGCGTCGGCGTCACCGGTCGCCTCGAGGTGCTGGGTGAGCATCTCGGTCTCGATGCTCCCGGGGCAGATCGCGTTGCACCGGATGCCGCTGCGACCGAAGTCGACCGCGGTCGCCCGGGTCAGGTTGAGCAGCCCCGCCTTGCTGACCGCGTAGGCGACGTGGGCGGGCCGGGCGAACAGGCCCTCCAACGAGGAGATGTTGACGATCGAGCCGCCGCCGGTCTCGATCATCGCCGGGACGTAGGCCCGGGTCGTGCGCCAGGCGCCCTTGAGGTTGACGTCGAGCACGGCGTCCCACTGCTCCTCGGTGAGGGAGACGACGTCGGCCTCGATGAGCCGGCCGGCGTTGTTGACCAGTCCGGTCACGCGCCCCTGCCACTCCAGGACAGTCTGCAACGACGCCTCGACGGACTGCTGCGAGGTCACGTCCAGCGTGGTCCCCCTGGCGGAGTGCCCGGCGGCGACGAGGGTCGCGGCCACGGCGTCGGCGCGCGGGCCGTCGAGGTCGCCGAGCAGCACGTGGGCACCCGCCTCGGCCGCTGCCCGTGCGATGGCCGCCCCGAGCCCGCGAGCTGCTCCGGTGACCACGACGACGTCTCCTGCCAGCCGCCCGGCGGGGGCCGCCCCCTGCGTCACTGCCACCGCAGGGACCGCCGCTCGAAGATGCCCAGGAGACGGTCCATCACGAAGCTGATGACGGCGAGGATGACCAGGATCGCGAACACACCGCCCACCTGGAGGGTGTTGCTGTAGCGCACGATGTCGGTCCCGAGGCCGTCTCGCGAGCCGATCATCTCGCTCGCGATCACGCCGAGCAGCGCGTAGGTCAGGGACAGGCGGATCCCTGCCACGACCACCGGGATCGAGCCGGGGAGCACGATCTTGCGGTAGCGCTCGATCGTCGACATGCCCAGCGAGTCGGCCAGCACGAGCAGGTCGCGGTTGGTCTCCTTCACCCCGGCGCGGGTGTTGAACAGCATGATGAAGACGACGAGCGTGACCCCCACGGCCGCCTTCGCGTTGACGGTCAACCCGAACCACACGATGAAGAGCGGCGCGAGTGCGATGCGGGGCAGCGAGTTCAGCGGCACCAGGAACGGCTCGGCGATCCTGTCGAGGAACCGCGAGGAGCCCAGGACCAGACCGGCGAGCCCACCGGCCGGGACCCCGATGAGGAGCGAGAGGCCGACGGCGTACATCGTCGCGACCACCTGCGAGACGAGGGTGCCCGACTCCCAGAGCGTCCGGAGGTGGTCGAGGACGTCGAGCGGACTGGAGATGAGGGTCTTGTCGACCACCTCGAAGCGTCCCAGGGCGTCCCAGCCCAGCATCAGGACGACGAACAGGCCCATCTGGCTGAGCAGCACGAACCAGCCGCGCTCGCGCAGGCTGCGGCGGTGCTCTTGAGGCTCGCGAGTGACGGTGCGCTCAGCCATCGATGCCGCCCCACAGCATGTCCTCGCACCGCACAGCCGGGTCGGCTGCGACGAGGTCGGCCGACTCGGCCTGCTCGGCGCTGAGGTCGATCGCGGTGCAGTCGAGCTCGGGCGAGTAGATCGGCGTGACGCCGTCGGGCCCGGCGAACTGCTCGGCCACGGCCCGGTCGAGGCCGAAGTCGTCGGCTAGGAACGACACGACCGTGTCGAGGTTCGCCGGGTCCGCCATGAACGTGTCTGCCTCGCCGATCGCCTCGCAGAAGCCCCGCGCCAGGTCGGCGTTCGCGTCGAGCCACTCGGCGCTCGCGAAGTAGCCCGTGTGATACGGCAGCTGCTCGCCGGAGTTCACGATGTCGATGGCCACTCGGGCGTTGCCCGCCGCGACCTCGGACTGCTGGACGAAGGGGTAGCCGAAGATCGCGTCGACCCGTCCCGACGAGAGCGTCGCTGCCGCCTCGCCCACCGTGCCGACCGCCACGAGGTTGATCGAATCGATGTCGGCGCCGGCCTCGGCGGCCAGCGAGCGGAAGTAGGCCTCCTGGCCCCCGCCGAGGCTGTCGAGCCCGAAGGTGGTGCCCTCGAGCGCCTTGAAGCCCTCGCGCCAGTCCGCCGGGTCGACGGTCTCGATCGGCGAGTCGTCCTTGACCATCACGACGTTCCACGCCTTCGACACCCCACCGCAGAACAGGCGGACGTCCTGGCCCTGCTGCTGGGCGGCCATCACCTGGCTGACGGTGTACTGCAGCACGTCGATGGACCCGGAGACCAGCCCGGCCAGCTGGGTGCCGGCGGAGGTCACCTGCACGAAGTCGGCGGTGATCCCCTGCTCCTCGAAGAATCCCTCCGACGCGGCGAGCTGGTCGGGGAGCGTGGTGCCGGCGCCGGCGAAGTTGGCGACCGTGATGGTGCCGTCGGAGGCCTCCGCGGCGTCCGAGCCACCCGACGAGCAGGCGCTGAGGAGCAACGCGGTGGCGGCGGCGGACAGGGCTGACATGGCGACGCGGCGGTTCATCGCTCGCCCTCCTTGAGCTCGTCGAACAGCTGGTGGTGCAGGTCGCGGAAGTCGTCGTCGAAGAGGATCTCCTCGAGCCGCGTGTGCCGGGGCCTCGGCACGTCGACGACGTGGTCGTAGGCGATCCGGCCCGGGTGCGGGTGCATGACGATGACGCGATCGGCCAGCAGGAGCGCCTCCTGCAGGTCGTGGGTGACGAAGAGCACCGTCGAGCGCTCCTCTGGACGCTCGGACTCCCAGAACTGGAGGAGCTCGTGCTGGAGGCGGAGCTTGGTCTGGGCGTCGAGCGCTGCGAAAGGCTCGTCCATGAGGAGGATCTCGCGCGACGGGGCCATCGTGCGGGCCAGCGCGACCCGCTGTCGCTGCCCCTGGGAGAGCTGGTTGGGATGGCTCTCCGCCAGGTGCTCGAGCTCGACCGAGCGCAGCGCGTCGAGCGCCCGCTCGCGGAGCCTGGCCCGTGGCAGGTCCTCCGACTCCAGGCCGAGCATCACGTTGTGGAGGGCGTCGCGCCACGGCAGCAACGCGTCGCGGGCGAACATGTAGGAGGTGTCGGCGCTCCCCATCCGAGGCGCGTGGTCGTTGACCGCCACGGTGCCGGGAGCGTGCTCGAGAAGGCCGGCGAAGAGGTGGAGCAGCGTGGTCTTGCCGCACCCGCTCGGCCCCACCAGAGCGACGAACTCACCCTTGGCGACCTCCAGGTCGACGTCCTGGAGCACCGCAGGTCGCGCGGCGGTGTCGGTGGACCTGCCCCTGCCCCTCCACCGGTCCCACACGGAAGTGCCGCGCCGGCTCGGTGGGTAGTCGAACGTCAGGTCGCGTGCCCGCAGCGCCGACCGCGGCCCACTCGTCGCGCCTGTCGACCGGTCGCGCTGGACCGTGGCCGGGTCAGCCATCGATCCCGTCCCAGATCATGTCCTCGCAACGGAGCGCCGGCTCGGCATCCACCAGCTTGGCCGTCTCGGCCTGCTCGGCGCTGAGGTCGATCGCGGTGCAGTCGAGGTCGGGCGAGTAGATCGGCGTGACACCGTCGGGCCCGGCGAACTGCTCGGCCACGGCCCGGTCGAGGCCGAAGTCGTCGGCTAGGAACGACACGACCGTGTCGAGGTTCGCCGGGTCCGCCATGAACGTGTCTGCCTCGCCGATCGCCTCGCAGAAGCCCCGCGCCAGGTCGGCGTTCGCGTCGAGCCACTCGGCGCTCGCGAAGTAGCCCGTGTGATACGGCAGCTGCTCGCCGGAGTTCACGATGTCGATGGCCACTCGGGCGTTGCCCGCCGCGACCTCGGACTGCTGGACGAAGGGGTAGCCGAAGATCGCGTCGACCCGTCCCGACGAGAGCGTCGCTGCCGCCTCGCCCACCGTGCCGACCGCCACGAGGTTGATCGAATCGATGTCGGCGCCGGCCTCGGCGGCCAGCGAGCGGAAGTAGGCCTCCTGGCC
>NZ_JACXYY010000011.1 GCF_014779665.1 Nocardioides hwasunensis
GATCGACCTGATCGCAGCCGCCTCGTGCGGATAGTCCGCACGCGACTCCAACACCATCCGCACCGCGCGCTCACGCAACTCGGGCGGGTACTTCGAGGGACGTGCCATGAGAGTGATCCCTCCAACGAATCAGCTCTCCGGACATCCCGGGGCGGTTCAAAATGCGGTCTTCGCGACCCGCAATGGCACCTGGCACCAAGTCGGCAACATCGAACGGCGCTGGCGTGCAATCCGCGCAGACACCGGCCTCGACTGGGTCACACCCCACACCTTCCGCAAGACCGTGGCCACACTGATCGACCGCACGGTCGACTCGGAAACGGCCGCCCGGGTCCTCGGGCACTCCTCCGCAGACATCACCAGGGAGTAGTACATCGTCAGGGACCGGTCGACGCCTGACGTGACGGCCCTCTTGGAGGACTTCGCCGGCAGCAGAACGCGCACTCAACCATCCAAATGACGTCCTCGACGGGCGCTCGAGTTCGACGCGACGCAGCGCAGCACGACCCAACGCTTAGCGGCAAAGGGGCTCAAGCGCGACGCGTTCATGGACAGTAAACGGACACTTCGTCTTCTTGGCTCAAGATCAAGAAAACCCCTGGCCTGCGTTTCCGCAGGTCAGGGGCTTTCTCTCGGTCGGGCTGACAGGATTTGAACCTGCGACCCCCTGACCCCCAGTCAGGTGCGCTACCAAGCTGCGCTACAGCCCGAGTGCTCCCGGCGCGAGGCCCGTGGAGCGAGGGGAACACTACCGCAGGCCCGCAGGTGACACGGAATCGGCCCGCCCCTCGTGCACGCACGCGCACGAACGGTCGCCCGAGGTAGCCAATCTGGGCTATTCCGGTGCATTCCCCGACCCCGATGCCACCCGGAGGAACAGGATGGATCATCAACCTGAGGGGCACTCCGTGACATCACTCGTTCGACGCGCTGGCCTGCTGGTCGCCGTGCTGGCGACGGCAGCAGGGCTGAGCCTCGCCGCGCCGCACGCCGACGCCGAGCCGCCGCAGACGCCGACCCACGTCGACGCGCGCGGCTGACCGACTTCCGAGACGGTCCGGCCCGACCCGGACCCCACTGATCAGCGCTTGCGCTTCTCGCGCGGCTTCTGGTTGATGACGATCGGCGTGCCGACGAAGCCGAACTCCTCGCGCAGCCGCCGCTCCACGAAGCGCTCGTAGGCCGCGTCGAGCTTGCCGCTGGTGAACAGCACGAAGGTCGGCGGGGCCACCGACGGCTGGGTCGCGAACAGGATCTTCGCCTGCTTGCCGCTGCGCACCGGGTGCGGGTGCTCGGCGACCAGCCGACCGAGGAAGGTGTTCAGCGCACCCGTGCCCACGCGCGTCTCCCAACCCTCGAGGGCGCGGTCGATCGCCGGGACGAGCCGGTCGACGTGCCAGCCGGTGCGCGCGGTGAAGTTGATCCGTGGCGCCCACTGCAGCTGCACGAGGTCACGCTCGATCTCGCGCTCGAGGTAGTAGCGGCGCTCCTCGTCGACGAGGTCCCACTTGTTGAAGGCGATGACCATCGCCCGACCCGCGTCGCGGATCGTCTGGATGATCCGCATGTCCTGCTCGGAGACCGTCTCGCTGGCGTCGAGGACCAGCACGGCCACCTCGGCGCGGTCGATCGCGGTCGTCGTGCGCAGCGAGGCGTAGTACTCGTGCCCCGACGCCTGGTTGACCCGCTTGCGGATGCCGGCGGTGTCGATGAAGCGCCAGGTGCGGTCACCGAGCTGGATCAGCTCGTCGACCGGGTCCACGGTCGTGCCCGCGGCGTTGTCGACGACGACGCGGTCCTCCTTGGCCAGCATGTTGAGCAGTGACGACTTGCCGACGTTGGGCTTGCCGACGATCGCGATGCGACGCGGTCCCCCGACCTCGTCGAAGACCTGTTCCGGCGTCTCGGGCAGGGCGGCGAGGATCGCGTCGAGCATGTCACCCGAACCGCGACCGTGCAGCGCGGAGACGGGCCACGGCTCGCCCAGTCCGAGGTTCCACAGGCCGTACGCCTCGGCCTCCGTGCGCTGGTCGTCGACCTTGTTGGCGGCCAGCACCACCGGCTTGCCGGATGCGCGGAGGATCCGGACGACGGCCTCGTCGGCGTCGGTGATCCCGACGGTGGCGTCGACCACGAAGAGCACCGCATCGGCGAGGGAGACGGCGACCTCGGCCTGGCCGGCGATCCGCTCGGCGAGACCACGGGCGTCAGGGTCCCAGCCACCGGTGTCGACCACCGTGAAGGCGCGCCCGTTCCAGTGGGCGTCGTACGACACCCGGTCGCGGGTGACGCCCGGGCGGTCCTCGACGACGGCCTCGCGACGGCCGATGATCCGGTTGACCAGCGTGGACTTGCCCACGTTGGGACGTCCCACCACGGCCAGCACGGGCGTCGGACCGGTCTCGGTCTCGACGGCGACGGCGTCGTACTCACTCAATGTGCTCACAGCTCTCTGCGTTCTCGACGAGCCCGGTGTCGGGGTCGTCCTCCGATTGTCGCCCAGGTCGGGGTCGGAGCGCGGATCGTCGCGTCTGCGAGAGGATGCTCTCCGGCCTGGGCAGCAGGTGCTCCCGCCACAACACCGACCCGGAGGCCGTCTGTTCCCGGGAGCGCCGCCACGCCTGCTGTGCCGTTCGCCACGGCTCGCCGGCCATGCGGACGGGCGGGCTCGCCGGCCCGGGGCTCACGACCCCTCCCGCGACCCCGCTCGCACCTCGGTCGAGACGGCCAGGTCGACGATGCGGTCGATGACCTGCTCCAGCGTCAGGTGCGTGCTGTCGATGTGGACGGCGCCGTCGGCCATGGTCAGGGGTGCGGTGGCGCGACCGGAGTCGATCCGGTCGCGCTCGAGCAGGGACTGCTGGGTGCTGGCGACGTCGGTGCCGCCCTCCTCGGCCGTACGCCGCTGGGCGCGCGCCCCGGGGTCGGCGCTGAGGTAGACCTTGACCGCGGCCTGGGGCCAGACGACCGACCCGATGTCACGTCCCTCGACCACGATGCCTCCGGCGCCGATGACCTCGCGCTGGAGGTCCAGCAGCAGCGCGCGCACCGCGGGCACCGCGCTGACCGGGCTCACGGCCGCGTTGACGTCGTCGCCGCGGATCTCCACCGACACGTCGAGCCCGTCGACGGTGATGGTGGGCGCCAGCGGGTCGGTGCCCGACACGATCGTGGGGCGCTCGGCGACGGCCGCCACCGCGGCCGGGTCACGTACGTCGACTCCCTCACGCAGCAGCCACCAGGTCATCGCGCGGAACATCGCGCCGGTGTCGAGGTAGCGCAGTCCGAGCCGGTCGGCCACCCCACGGGAGGTGCTCGACTTCCCCGAGCCGGAGGTGCCGTCGACCGCGATGACGAGGGGGCCGGGATCTGCGGTGCTGTCGACGGTGGTCACGGCCGAGAAGATTACCGGTGAGTGGTCCAGCCGCGGGATTCGAGAGCGGCCAGCAGGTGCTCGGCGCTGCTGCGGTCGACGACGAGCTCGGTGAGCCCGACGGGCCGCCCGGGATCGTGGTCGATGCGGACGTCCTCGATGTTCACGCCGATCTCTCCGGCGTCCCCGAAGAGCCGGGCCAGCTCGCCGGGGTGGTCGGGAACCGAGACGAAGACCGAGCGGGTCGGTCGGGCCGGCCCACCGTGCTTGCCGGGGATCGCCTGCGTCCCGGCGTTGCCACGCGCCAGGATCTCGACCAGGTCGGCACCGGTGTCGGCTGCCACGGCGCTCATCAGCTCGTCGAGGTCGGAGCGGACCTCGGCCAGGAGGTCGAGCACCGCGGTGGAGTTCGCCTCGAGGATCTGCCGCCACAGCGCGGGGTCGCTCGCCGCCACGCGGGTCACGTCGCGGACCCCCTGCCCGGAAAGCGCGAGGTGCTCCTCGGGTGCCGTCACCAGCCGCCCGGCGACGAGGACGGCGGCCAGGTGCGGCAGGTGGGAGATGCGGGCGACCGCGCGGTCGTGCTCGGCTGGGCTCATCACCCGCGGGGACGCGCCGCACTCGAGGACGAGCGCCTCGACCAGCCCGACCGCGCGGGGGTCGGCGCCCTCGTGGGGGGTGACCGCCCACGGACGCCCGTCGAACAGCGCGGCACTGGCCGCCAGGGGTCCGGACCGCTCGCTGCCCGCCATCGGGTGCGACCCGACGTACCTCCTCAGGTCCACCGCGCTCGCGCGCGCCGCGACGGCCGCGAGCGGTGCCGCCTTGACGCTGCCGACGTCGGTGACGACGGCGTCCGTGCGCCCCAGGGCGTCGACGATCGCGTCGGCGATGGCGACCGGCGGCACCGCGACCACGACCAGCTGGGGACGGTCACCCGGCAGGGGCGCCCGTCCGGCGCCGAGGCCGTGAGCGGTGCGCAGGTTCTCCGCCGACGTGTCCCGCAGGATCACGTCGAGGCCGAGGCGGCGGCACACGAGGCCGACGGAGGTGCCGATCAGCCCGGCGCCGACGACCTCGATCGGACCTGCGAGGTCCGGGAGGACGTCGTCAGTCATGGCTGGTGGTCCGGGCGAGGTCGCGTCGCAGGTTGGCCGCCCCGTGCAGGTAGACGTGGGTGACCTCCGCGCGCGGTGTCTCGGTCTCGACGTGCGCCATCAGCCGCACCACGCGGGGCATCGAGCCCTCGATCTCCAGCTCGCGCGCGCAGACCAGCGGCACGTCGGAGAACCCGAGCTGCCGCGCGGCGTAGGCCGGGAACTCGCTGACCAGGTCGCTGGTCGCGGTGAAGATGATCGAGATGAAGTCGTCGACCTCGAGGCCGTTGGCCTCCATCACGTCGGTGACGAGCTCGGCCACCCGGTCCAGCATGTGTTCCCGCGTGTCTTCCTCGAGCTGGGTCGCCCCACGCACTGCCCTGACTGCCACGGGAGAACCCTAGGCCAGACCCCCCGTCCGTCCGTGGGCCGTCTCAGGACGGTTGGTAGTCACCGAACGACCAGTGGTTGCCCTCCGGGTCGTTCACGCTGCCGCCGCGGCCCCCGTAGTCCTGGTCGACCATCGGGCGCACGACCGTCGCCCCGGCCGCGATCGCGGCCTCGAAGACCGCGTCCGGATCGGGGGTGACGAGGTACGCCGCAGCCGGCCCGGTTCCGGTGAGCGCACCGTCGTCGCGATCGGAGCCGAACATGATCCCGCCTCCACCGGGCCACGCCCACTCGGCGTGGAGGACCACGGTCGGATCCTGCTCGTCGCGGTAGGTCGCGTGCTCGGTGAAGCCGATCGCGCTCAGCCACGCCGTCATCAGCTCTGTGTCACGCACGGAGAACGAGTGCCACAGGGTGGTGCCGGAGACGTCGGTCATGGGTGTTCCTCCTCGGTCGTCGGGCCGGCCGATCCGGCCCCACCGTCAGGATCACGCAGGTCCGGCGCCCACGGCTTGGACGTTTGGGAACTCCCGGCGCACCCACTCCGACGGGCTGCACCCCGCGAACCCGGTCCACTCCCGGGCGAGGTGCGCCTGGTCGGCGTACCCGCACTCGGCGGCCACGCGTGCGACCGAGACCTCACCGGCCAGCACAGACCTTCGCATCACGTCATGGGCCCGCCCGAACCTCGCCAGCCGCTGGAATGACTTGGGCGAGACGCCGACCTCGTCCTGCACCAGGGTGGTCAGCCGCCGTCTGCTGAAGCCGACGTCGGCGGCGGTCGCGGCGACCGAGCGCCCCCGGGTCAGCAGCGCCACCGCCTGACCGACCTCCGGGCGCGGGGGGCGCTGCGCGTGGCGGTCGAGCGAGTCGAGCAGGGCTCGCTCGACGACGGCCAGCCGGGCGTCCCACGAGGTCAGGTCCGCCAGGCGCGCGGGGAGGTCGGCGAGCCCGGGATCGACGTCGTCGAGGCCGAGGAGCCGGCCGGCGAGCGCACTGGCCGGCACGCCCCACAGCGCCCGGGCGCCGGACGGGGTGAGGCCCAGCTGGATGCCGCGCTGGTGGTGGCCGTGGTGGACGGCCGCCGCCGTGGTGTGCAGCCCCGACACCGACGACCAGCCCACGGTGCGTGTCAGCGGCTCGTCGTCCCACGACACCTCGAGGGGCTCGTCGAGCGGCAGCACGAACGTCAGCTCCGTCGACGGCATCCCGATGTGGACGCCCGGTCCGCCGAAGGCGACGTCGTAGGTCGTGATCGTGCGGAGGTAGGGAGCCAGCGCGGGGTGCACGACGGGCATGGGGCGAGCCTACGCCGGTCTCAGAGGTCGGCGCTGTCCATCAGCTCGCCGAGCTCGGCCACGGTGAGCTCGCGCATGTCACCGGCCCTGAGCCTCGCCAGGGTGACCGGACCGACCCGGGTGCGGGTCAGTCGGCGGACCGGGTGGCCGACGTGGTCGAGCAGGCGGCGCACGATGCGGTTGCGGCCCTCGTGGATGGTGAGCTCGACGATCGAGCGGTTGCTGCCCTCGCGCCGTGGATCGCCGCCGAGCACCCGGGCATGGCTGACCGTGACCGGGCCGTCGTCCAGCGTGACGCCGGCGAGCAGCTGGCGCACGGTGCGCACGTGCACCTCGCCCTCGACCTCGGCGACGTAGGTCTTGTCGACCTCGTGCGAGGGGTGGGCGAGGTGCTGGGCGAAGTCGCCGTCGTTGGTGAGGATGATGAGGCCCTCGGTGTCGGTGTCGAGCCGGCCGACGTGGAAGAGCCGCTCAGGCCGGTCCGCGACGAGGTCGCCGAGCGTGCGCCGTCCCTCGGGGTCGCTCATCGTCGACACGACGCCGCGAGGCTTGTTGAGGACCAGGTAGACCTTGTCGCTGATCGGCGGCAACCGCTTGCCGTCGACCCGGATCACGGCGGTGCGGGGGTCGACCTTGGTGCCGAGGCGGGTGACGACCTCGCCGTCGACCTCGACGTGTCCCTCGAGCATGAGCTCCTCGCACTTGCGGCGGCTGGCCACGCCCGACTGGGCGAGCAGCTTCTGGAGCCGGATCTGGCCGTCCTCGTCGGTCTCGGGCCGCTGGGAGCTGGGCTGGTCGTTGTCGGGGGCGTCGTGGGGCTTCATGAGATCTCGGTCCCGCCGTCGGGCTCGGTGCCGGCGCCGCTGTGGGGCGACGGGTGCGGCAGGTCGCGTACGTCGTCGGGCGCGTGATCGGGCGCGTGATCGGGCGCGGCCGCGGGAGACGGCTCGGCCCCGGGCTCGGCCGCCGGGGCGTCGAGGCCGGCGACACTGGCGAGCTCGTCCTCGAGGTCGTCCATGTCGGGGAGGTACGGCGCGAGCTCGGGCAGCTCCTCCAGCGAGGTGATGCCGATGCGCTCGAGGAAGTACGACGTGGTGCGGTAGAGGTTGGCGCCACTCTGCTCGTCCTGGCCGGCCTCCTCGACGAGCCCGCGGCTGAGCAGCGTGCGCATCACGCCGTCGACGTTGACGCCACGGATCGCGGACACGCGCGCGCGGGAGACGGGCTGCTTGTAGGCGACGACGGAGAGCGTCTCCAGGGCAGCGCGGGTCAGGCGGGCCTGCTGCCCCTCCAGCACGAACGACTCGACCACGCCCGCGAACTCCGGGCGCGAGTAGAAGCGCCATCCACCGGCGACCGCACGCAGGTCGAAGCCGCGGCCCTGCTCGGCGTACTCCCCCGCCAGCGCCACCAGCGCGGCCTCGACGTCGTCGACCGGGTGGCCGACGACGGAGGCGAGCCGGACCCGGTCGAGCGGCTCGTCGGAGACCATCAGGATCGCCTCGAGCGCGGGACGGAGCTCGGCCACGGCGACCGCGAGGGTGTCGACGTCGGTCTCGGGGGCGGTCTCCGGCACCTGCGGCGCGTCGACCGTCTCCTCGTCGGGCTCGGGCTGCTGCTCGCTCACTGGTCCTCCTCGGGCCGGTCGGCCGGTGCCGACGGAAGTGGTGCGTCGTCGGGCGGCGGTGCGCCGTCGAACTCGTCGGTGATCTCCACGTCGCCGTCCTCGGCGCCGGTCCAGCGCACGGTGAGCTCCCCGAGCGGGGTGACCTGGTCGAAGGCGACCGCCCCTTCACGGAACAGCTCGAGCAGCGACAGGAAGCGCGCCACGGTCGTGAGCCGGTCCGGCGAGTCGCCGCACAGGGCACGGAACGTCATCGTGCCGCTGCGACGAAGCCGGTCCACGACGACCTGGCCCTGCTCGCGCACGCTCACCTTCGCGGCGTGGATGTGCTGCAGCGACACCTCGAGGACCGGCTTGGGCTCCAGTGCCCGGGCCGCCAGCTGGGCGAACTGCTCGAGCCCGATGCCGATGAGCACCTCGGGCAGCAGCGTCGCGAACTGCTCCTCGAGGCCGACCGCGCGGGGGTGGCTGCGGGACTCGGCCGCGAGTCGCTCCTCCATCACCGAGGCCACCTGCTTGAACGCGCGGTACTGCATGAGCCGCGCGAAGAGCAGGTCGCGGGCCTCGAGCAGGGCGAGGTCCTCCTCGTCCTCCACGTCGCCCTGCGGGAGCAGGCGGGCGGCCTTGAGGTCGAGCAGCGTGGCGGCGACCACGAGGAACGACGTGGTCGCCTCCAGGTCCCACGCCTCGCCCAGGTTCTTCACGTGGGCGATGAACTCGTCGGTGACCTGCGACAGCGCCACCTCGGTGATGTCGAGCTTGTGCTTGGCGATCAACCCGAGCAGCAGGTCGAAGGGTCCCTCGAAGTTGTCGAGGTGCACGGCGAAGGCGGGCGCCTCGCTGCCGGACTCGAGCGCCGCGCCGGTCGCGAGGTCGGTGCCGGGGTCCTGGGTGGTGCTCACTCGTCCAGCAGCCGCTGGACCAACGGGCTGTCGATGCCCTGCGCCTCCACGTCGGCCAGGACGATCGCGAGCGCCTCGCGGACCAGGCGACCCCGGTCGACCGCGAGGCCGTGCTCGCGACGCAGGGTGAGTCGCGCGTGCTCGATGTCGAGCAGCTCGTCGGAGGTGACGTAGACGGTCATCTTCTCGTCGTGGCGCACCCGGCCGCTGGGCCGCTTCGGGCCGGCGGGCTCGGCCCGGTCGTCCTCGTCGGCGACCGCGCGCACGCGCCGGTGGCGCTGCTCGGGTGGGGCCTGGGTGGCATCGGCGCTGTCGACGGTAGGCCGGAACAGGTCGTCCGCGGCCGGCATGCTCACTCGGCGGGCCACCGGGTGAGCACCTCCCTCGCCAGCATGCGGTAGGCGTCGGCACCCGTCGACGACGAGGCGTACGCCGTGATCGGCTCGCCGGCCACTGTCGCGTCGGAGAACTTCACCGTGCGACGGATGACGGTGTGGAACACGGTGTCGCCCCAGGCGGAGACCAAGCGCTCCATGACCTCGCGGCTGTGGAGCGTGCGGCCGTCGAACATGGTGCCGAGGACACCGTCGATCTCGAGCTTGGGGTTGAGCCGCTCGCGCACCTTGTCGATGGTCGTCTTGAGCAGCGCGACGCCGCGCAGCGCGAAGTACTCGCACTCGAGCGGGACGATCACGCCGTCCGAGGCGGTGAGCGCGTTGACGGTCAGCAGACCCAGCGACGGCTGGCAGTCGATGAGGATGACGTCGTAGTGCTCGAGCGCCGGAGCCAGCACCCGCTGCAGGGTCTGCTCGCGGGCGACCTCGTGGACGAGCTGCACCTCGGCGGCGGACAGGTCGATGTTCGAGGGCAGCAGGTCCATGCCGGCGATGCCCGAGGGCACCACCACCTCGTCGAGGGTGACCTCGCGGTCCATCAGCAGGTTGTAGATGGTCAGGTCGATCTCGTGCGGGTTGAGGCCCAGGCCCACCGACAGCGAGCCCTGCGGGTCGAAGTCGACCAGCAGGACCTTGCGCCCCAGCTCGGCGAGCGAGGCGCCGAGGTTGATGGTGGTCGTGGTCTTGCCGACCCCGCCCTTCTGGTTGCACATCGAGACCACCCGCGCGCCGCCGTGGCTGGTCAGCGCCGCCGGCTCCGCGAACACCGGCATCGGGCGACCGGTCGGCCCCAGCGGCACCTCCGCGGCTGTCGGCTCGGGGATCGCCTCGATCGGGCGCTCGAAGGGGATCGGCTGGGTCACGGGCTGCTCGTCTCGAGGGGTTCGGCTGGGTGCTGCAGGAGGGGGATGCGGCGTCGGGAGCGGTGGTCGGAGCAGCGGCGGCATCTCGGAGGCACTGCTGCCGGTGTCTCCACCCGGGAATCCCGCACCGCTCATGCCAGCTCCTTCACGCATCGATCGATGCCTTGATTGGACCACGCCGACGACCCCGAGCTTTGTCGACACGTCGACAGTTCTGCCGCGGGCATCCGCGCGACTCTAGGACCACGTCGACGACGCCCACAACACCGGGCGCCAGTCCCACAGGCGGCCTCGCGCATCTGTGCACGGACCCACGGTCCCGTGCACAGGACGACGGGTGCCTGTGCACAAAGATGTGCACTGGCTCACGGGCGTCCTGGCCGCCCACGGCCCGTCGTCAGAGCCGTCGCATCGCCGTCGTCGCGAGCACCAGCTCGCCCGACTCGTCGGTCGCGTCGCAGTCGACGACGGCCTCGATCACCCAGTCGTGGTGGTCCTCGGGGTCGTGGATCGTCTGGCGCACGTCGCGCACCCGGGCGGCGGTGCCCTCCTCGGAGCCGACCGGCTCACCGACGCGCTCGGGGCCCACCACCAGCAGGTCGGGGCCGCGCGCGTCACCGTCGGTGAGCACCGAGTCGTGCTCGGCGTAGTAGTCCTCGAGCGCTGCGTCCCACACCGAGCGCCCGACGACCACCGCGCGGGGCGGGTCGAGGCGGTCGGCGGCGTTGCGCTCGAGGCGTACGAGCGTGTCGAGGTCGTCGCGGGAGACCGCGTCGACGCGCGCCCACATCGCGTTGCGGAGCATCACGCGGAAGGGACGCTCCTGCTTCGAGAGGGGTCGCGGCGGTGGCGGCGGCTCGTGGTGCGACACCGTGGACGCGACGTGGTCGGGATCCGACAGCGCCTCCCACTCGTCGAGCAGCGAGGAGTCGGTCTGCCGGACGGTCTCCCCCAGCCACTCGATGACGTCCTCCACCTCGGGTGCGCGGTGCGTCTCCGGGACGGTCTGGCGCAGCGTCCGGTAGGCGTCGGTGAGGTAGCGCAGCACCAGCCCCTCGGAGCGGGCGAGCTGGTAGCGACCGACGAAGTCGGTGAAGCCCATCCCGTGCTCCCACATCTCCCGCACGACCGACTTCGGCCCGAGCGCGTCGTCGTGGAGCCAGGGATGGGTCTGGCGGTAGGTCTCGAAGAGCGCCTCGAGCAGCTCGCGCAGCGGCTGCGGCCAGGTGATCTCCTCGATCAGCGCCATCCGCTCGTCGTACTCCAGGCCGTCGGCCTTCATCTCCCCGATGGCAGCTCCTCGGGCGGCGTGCTGCTGCGCCATCAGGATCTGTCGGGGCGCCTCCAGCACCGCCTCGACGATCGAGACCACGTCGAGTCCGTAGGTCTCCGACTCGGGGTCGAGCACGTCGAAGGCGGCCAGGGCGAAGTGCGCGAGCGGCTGGTTGAGCGCGAAGTCGTCGGGCACGTCCGCGCCGAGCACGTAGCGCCGACCGAAGGTGTCGGTCTCTGCCAGCCGCGTGACGATCCCGGTCCGCACCAGCGAGCGCGAGAGCCGCAGCGCGCGTCGGGCCAGTCGCAGCTGCCCGCGGCGGTCCTCGTGGTTGTCGGTGAGCAGGCGACGCAGCACCCCGAACGCGTCCTCCTCGCGCGACACCACGTTGACCAGCATCGCGTTGTCCACCTTCATCCGGCTGACCAGTCGTTCGGGGACACCCGCGACGAGCTTGTCGAAGGTCTGCTCGGTCCACACCACGGTGCCCTCGGGCGCCTTCTTGAGCTGGGCCTTCGACTTCTTCTTGCCTGCGGCCACCCGGGCCGCGATCTTGGCCTTGGCCTGCTCGTTCTCGATCACGTGCTCCGGCGCCTGTACGACGACGTAGCCGGCCGTGTCGTAGCCCGCGCGCCCGGCCCGGCCGGCGATCTGCTGGAACTCCCGCGTCCGGAGCACGCGCTGCCGGTTGCCGTCGAACTTGGCCAGCCCGGTGAACAGCACCGTGCGGATCGGCACGTTGATGCCCACGCCCAGGGTGTCGGTGCCGCAGATGACACGCAGCAGCCCTGCCTGGGCCAGCGTCTCGACCAGCCGTCGGTACTTCGGGAGCATGCCGGCGTGGTGGACGCCGATGCCGTTGCGCACCATCCGCGAGAGGGTCTTGCCGAAGCCGGCACCGAAGCGGAAGGCGCCGATCCGGTCGGCGATCGCCTCCTTGTCGACCTTCAGCTTGTTGCTCGAGAGGCTGCGCAGGAGGTTCGTGGCGTGCTCGACGGCCGCGGCCTGGGTGAAGTGCACGACGTAGACCGGGTCCTGCCCGGTCGAGACCAGCTCCTCGAGCGTGTCGTCGAGCGGCTCCATCGACCAGCGGAAGCTCAGCGGCACCGGCCGCTCGGCCTCGTCGACGACCGCGGTGTCGCGCCCGGTGCGCCGCGCGAGGTCCTCGACGAGGAAGGACACGTCGCCGAGGGTGGCCGACATCAGCAGGAACTGCGCGTCGACCAGCTCGAGGAGCGGCACCTGCCACGCCCAGCCGCGGTCGTGCTCGGCGTAGAAGTGGAACTCGTCCATCACGACGAGGCCCACGTCGGCACCTCGGCCCTCGCGCAGGGCGATGTTGGCCAGCACCTCCGCGGTGCAGCAGATGATCGGGGCGTCGGGGTTCACCGCCGCGTCGCCGGTGAGCATGCCGACGTTGTCGGCGCCGAAGACCTCGATGAGGGCGAAGAACTTCTCGCTGACGAGTGCCTTGATCGGTGCGGTGTAGAAGCTGACCTTGTCCTGCGCCAGTGCCGCGACGTGCGCGCCGATCGCGACCATCGACTTCCCCGAGCCGGTCGGCGTCGCGAGGATGACGTGGTTGCCGCCCAGCAGCTCGATGACCGCCTCGTCCTGGTGGGGATAGAGCTCGAGCCCCCGGTCGGCCACCCAGCCGGTGAAGGCGTCGTAGACCGCGTCCGGATCGGCGCCCGTCGGCACCCGGGTGTCGAGGCGCACAGGATCCGGCATGCCCCGATCCTTCCATCCGCGGGTTTCACGCACCGCGGCGGCGCGCAACCACGGTGAAACCGGGCGGGCGCAGGCTCGCTGCATGACCACTCATCACCACTCCACCGAGCTCGCGGTCCGGGCCTCAGGGCTCGTCAAGAGGTTCGGCGAGCAGCGCGCCGTCGACGGCATCGACCTCGAGGTGCACCGCGGCGAGGTCTTCGGCGTCCTCGGTCCGAACGGCGCCGGCAAGACCACGATGCTGCGGATGCTCGCCACGCTCCTGCACATCGACGAGGGCGACGCCGCGATCTTCGGCCGCGACGTCCGCACCGAGCCCCACGCCGTACGCCGCCTCCTCGGCGTCACCGGCCAGTACGCGTCCGTCGACGAGAACCTCACGGCCACCGAGAACCTCTGGCTCTTCGCGCGGCTCCAGGGCGTCGGGCGGGCCGAGGCCCGTGCCCGCAGTGCCGAGCTGCTCGAGCAGTTCGACCTCACGGATGCGGCGAAGAAGCCGATCTCCGCCTTCTCCGGCGGCATGCGCCGCCGGCTCGACCTCGCCGCGAGCCTGCTCACCCGTCCCCCGCTGATCTTCCTCGACGAGCCGACGACCGGCCTCGACCCGCGCACCCGCGGGCAGATGTGGGACACCATCCGCGACCTGGTCCGCACCGGCTGCACGGTCCTGCTCACGACGCAGTACCTGGACGAGGCCGATCAGCTCGCCGACCGGATCGCGGTGATCGACCGCGGCGTCAAGGTTGCCCAGGGCACCGCCGACGAGCTCAAGTCGTCGGTCGGGCAGTCCACCCTGCAGCTCCAGCTCGCCGACCCCGCCGACCTCTCCCTCGTCGCCGACGAGGCCCGCCGGCTGCTCGGCGAGGAGGCTGTGCTGACCCCGGAGGCGCGACGCGTCAACGTGCCGCTCACCCGCACCGACCAGTCCATCGACGTCCTCGTCGCCCTGCGCGACCGCGGGGTGTCGATCGAGTCGGTGACCGTGCAGAAGCCCTCGCTCGACGAGGTGTTCCTCGCCCTGACCGGCCACGACACCCAGGAGGCGACGGGCGCCGACGACGCCGCCTCGCACACCGACCACGACCTGCAGATGGAGGCATCTCGATGAGCTCTGTGACCATGACCGACCCCGACGTGCTGTCGGGCGGCGACACCCGCGTCGGCCTGGCCGACACCGTCAGCCAGACCGCGACGCTCGCGTGGCGGGCCACTGTGAAGATGCGCAGGAGCCTGGAGGTGATGTTCGACGTCACCATCCAGCCGCTGATCTTCACCGCGATGTTCGCCTACATCTTCGGCGGCGCGATCTCCGGTGACGTCAGCAGCTACCTGCCGCTGATCATCCCGGGACTCATCGGCCAGACGGTGCTCACCGCCTGTGTCGCCACCGGCGTCCAGCTGCGCACCGACATGGACACCGGGGTCTTCGACCGCTTCAAGGTGCTGCCGATCTCGCGCATCGCCCCTCTCGCCGGACCGATGTTCGCCGACCTGCTGCGCTACTTCATCGCCTCGGTGCTGACGTTCTCCGTCGGCATCGCCATCGGCTACCGTCCCGGAGGCGGCTTCCTCGGCGTCGCGGGTGCGGTGCTCCTCGCGATGCTGGCCGGGTGGTCGTTGGCGTGGATCTTCACGCTCTTCGGGATCCTCGGCCGCAACGCGCAGGGAGTCCAGGGCATCTCCCTGCTGGTGATGTTCCCCCTGACGTTCCTGTCGAACGCGTTCGTGCCGACCCAGACCATGCCCGCACCGCTGCGTGCCTTCGCCGACGTCAACCCGGTGTCCCTCGTCATCACCGCGATCCGCGACCTCGCCAACGACGGTGCCGTCACGGCGAACGTCGGCTGGGCGCTCGTGGGGTGCGCGGCGGTCATCGCGATCTTCGCGCCGCTCGCCGTGAGGTCGTTCAACCGGAAGATGTGAGCCCGGGGCCCGTCCGCCCGGGCTCGCTCAGCCAGGTCCTCCGCAGGCGCGCCACGACCGCAGCGGTCCCCGCCACCAGCTCCGGACCGGGACGCTCGGCCAGCTCCTCCACGAGCCGGTCGAGACGTCCCGGCGCCGACGCGTCGGCCAGCTCCACCATCGGCTCCCAGGCCATCACCGGGATGCTGCGGTTGTAGGCCCACCGGTGCGCGACCGCCAGCAGGCGTACGCCGTCCTCGTGCTGGTGGGGCGGACCGAACCGCAGGACCCATGCCGCGAGCCCCACCAGGATCACGCCGTTGAGCGGGAGGTCGCTCACCCACAGCCGGCCCTCCGGTGGCACACCGCCGGTGGCCACGATCAGGTCGCGGAGCTCGCGGGCGCGCGGATCGTCCTGCTCGGCGCTGTGCCGCACGCGCGCCACCAGCGCTGCGGACGCCGACAGCATCAGCCACGGGCTCGGGCCGAGCTGCTGGTCGGAGTCGACGACCATCTGCACGAGGGAGTCGTAGCGGCGGATGCCCTCGGCGTGGTCACCACGCGCCAGCGTGAGCTCGGCGTGGGCGACGTGCCAGGTGAGCCGGGCCCCCATCTGGGCGGTGTCGCCGTCGGGCTCGCCCAGCTCCTCGAGCATCGCCTCCGCGAGGTCGACGTCACCGTCGAGCAGGGGCGAGACAGCGCTCGCCATCCGGAGGCTGTAGGCGTCGGTCTGGGCGTGCAGCCGGGCGAGCAGCGGCCAGGCGATCGCCGCGTGGTGGGCGGCTCGGCGGTGGTCGCCCACGGCCATCGCCAGCTGGCCGAGCTCGGCGTGCAGGGAGGCGAGGAGGTAGGGCGGGAGCGGGCCCACTCCCAGGGCCTGCTCGGCGTACGCCTCGGCTGCGTGCACGTCACCGTCGTTCTCGGCCACGATCGCAGCCCACATGAGCAGTGCGCCGGCCAGGGCCGGTGTGCTCTCCCGTGCCACCGAGGCGAGCCTGCTCGCGGTGTCGGCCGGCTCGTCGGCGACGTGGACGGTGTGACCGATGGCCCCCCACGCGCCCCTCGGCCGCTCCCCCGCCAGCAGGTGGCGCAGCCCGCTGGTGTCGACCTCGGGCAGCCAGGTCAGGTGGATAAGCATCACCCCGCTGGCCTCCTGGGCGTCGTGGCGGAGCTCGGCCGGCACGTCCCAGCCGGACAGCATCTGGGTGACCGAGTCGCAGATCGCGAAGATGCGAGGCTGCTCGCCGGTGATGGTCCACAGCCCGCCCAGCAGCGCCGCGAGCTGCGCGACCAGGCCGCGGTCCGCGACGGACAGGGCTTGGCGCAGCACGTCGGTGAGGTTGTTCTGCTCGCGCACCAGCAGGTCGACCAGCGGGATCTGGTCGTCGGCGACGACGAGGTCGTGGCACTTCGCGGCGAGCTCGCGCGCCCAGCGCTGCTGCGCCTCCAGGGCGGCGAGCTGCTCCCCGGTGTCGGCCAACCGCGCGGCGGCGTACTCGCGGATGGTCTCCAGCGCGCGGAAGCGGGCGGTCCCGTCGTCCTCGGTCAGCCCGAGCAGCGACTGCTCGACGAGCGCGTCGACCAGGTCGGAGCCGTCCCGGCCGAGCATCGTCACCGCGCTCGCGCGCTCGAAGCCGTCTTGGAAGACCGAGAGCCACGCCAGGGCGCGCTGCTCGTCGGGCGCCAGCAGGTCCCACGACCAGGCGATGACGGCCTCGAGCGTGCGGTGCCGGTCGGGCGTGCTGCGCTCGCGGCTGCGCAGGGCCGCGAAGCGGTCCTCGAGCGCGCCGGCGACCTCGTCGACCGTCATCGTCCGCACCCGTGCCGCCGCCAGCTCGACGGCGAGCGGCAACCCGTCGAGGCGACGGACCACCTCTCGCACCGACGACGGGTCGAGCGAGGCGTCCGGACGCGCGGCCGACGCGCGCTGCATGAAGAGCTCCTCGGCGTCGGCGCTGGAGAGCTGGCTGAGGGGCACCGCCCGCTCGGCGGCGAGGCGCAGCGGTGCACGGCTCGTGGCCAGGACCTGGAGGTCGCGGGTGGTGGCGAGCAGGAACGCGACCAGGGCGGCCACCGGCTCGAGCACGTGCTCGCAGTTGTCGAGCACCAGCAGGGTCGGGCCGCTGTCGAGCTCCTGCGCGATCCGGCTGCGTACGTCGGCCTGCTGGGCAGGGGTGAGCACCAGCCGGGTCGCGAGCGAACCGCGGACGCCCAGCGACGCGCCCACGGCGGCGGCCACGTCGTCACCGGCGCCCACACCGACGAGCTCCACCACGCGGACGTGCGGCAGCGACGACTCGCCGGCCAGGACCTGGGCGACGCTCGTCTTGCCGATCCCGCCGGGCCCGAGGACGGTCACCAGCCGGGACGACGTCAGCGCGCTGCGCAGCCGCGCGAGGTCCTGGTCGCGGCCGAGCAGGCCTGCGCCGTCGTACCTCAGACCGGTCCGCACGGGGTCGTCGGCCGCCAGAAGCTCGCGGTGCAGGCGTTGCAGCTCCGGAGCCGGATCGACGCCGAGCCGCTCGGCGACGTCCTCGCGGTAGGTCTCGTAGCGGCCCAGAGCGGCCGCCGGGCCCGCGATCGCCGCCATGCAGCGCAGCAGGTCGGCGAGGACGCCGGCGTCGTCCACCCAGCGCTCGGCTGCCGCCTCGAGCAGCGGCAGCGCCTCCACGTGCCTGCCCTGCCGTGTCAGCGCTCGCCCGAGGACGTCGTCAGCCGCGTCGAGCGTGCGGGCGACCAGCACCCCGAGCCGGGCCAGTGGTCCGGTCGCGTCGTCGAGGGCGGGCTCCGGCCAGGTGCGCGCCCGCTCCGCCACCTCGGCGGCGCGCACGGCGTCACCCGCACGGAGCAGCTCCCGGGCCTCCGCGACCTGCAGGCCGAGGGCGAGCACGTCCACCTCGTCGGGGTCCAGGCCGAGGCGGTAACCCGCCCCGGTGAGGTCGATCACCGTCGCCGTCGTCGCCGAGCGCACGCGCGAGACGAGCACCTGCAGCGCCTTGCCGGGAGTGGCGGGCGGGTCGTCCTCCCACACCTGCTCGACGAGCTGGGCGACCGTGAGGCCGCGCGGCTCGAGCACCAGCGCCGCGAGCAGCGCCTGCGGCCGAGCACCGACGAGGGGTGTCCCTTCCCACGTCGGTGCACCCAGGAGCCGCAGGCGGACCCTCATTCGCGCGCTCGCGGGTGGGCCGTCGCGAACACCTCGCGCAGGTTGTCGACGGTGACGAGCGTGTAGACCTGGGTCGTCGTGACCGAGGCGTGACCGAGCAGCTCCTGCACGACGCGCACGTCGGCGCCGCCGTCGAGGAGGTGGGTGGCGAAGGAGTGCCGCAGCGTGTGCGGCGAGACCGATGCGCTCACCCCCGCCCGGTCGGCCGCCTTGACGAGCACCGCCCAGGCGCTCTGGCGGGAGAGCCGACCCCCGCGCGAGTTGAGGAACATGGCCGGGCCGCCCCGGCCCGCACCGACGAGCTCCGGGCGAGCACGTGCGCGGTAGGCCTCGACCGCCTCGCGGGCGAAGCTGCCGACGGGCACCAGCCGCTCCTTGCCGCCCTTGCCCCGCAGCAGCACGGTGCCGTCGACCGGGTCGAGGTCGTCGACGTCGAGGCCGACCGCCTCCGAGATGCGGGCGCCGGTGCCGTAGAGCACCTCGAGGAGGGCCCGGTCGCGCAGTGCCAGCACGGTGTCCGGCGCGCCGGACGCCTCGAGGATCGCCTCCACGTCCGATAGCGGGAGGGCCTTCGGGAGCCGCTTGGCCGGGGTCGGCGGCTTCACCGCGGCTGCCGGATCGGCGGTGGCCAGGCCGTCGGAGACCGCGAACTTGTGGAAGCCGCGCACGGCCACCACGGACCGTGCCGCCGACGTCGCGCTGAGCGGCGGGTGCGACTCGCTCCCCTCGCGCAGGCTCACCAGGAACTCCGCCACCGTCGCCTCGGTCACGGCGTCGAGGTCCTCGAGGCCCTGCCCGGCGAGGAACTCGTCGTAGCGGGCCAGGTCGCGCGCGTAGGAGCTGAGCGTGTTGGCAGCCAGGCCGCGCTCGACCGCGAGGTGGTCGAGATACGTGCGGACGGCGCGGCCCAGCCTCACCCCACCACTCACCAGCAGATCACCCCAGGACGCTGTCGAGTTCCACCGCGTCGATGCCGACGGCGGTGCCGACGGGAGCGTTGGTGAGCTGCCCGGCGTGGGTGTTGAGACCCAGTGCGAGGCTGCGATCCTCGCGCAGCGCCTGCTGCCAGCCCTTGTCGGCCAGCGCGACCACGTACGGCAGCGTCGCGTTCGTCAACGCGTAGGTCGAGGTGTTCGGCACCGCACCGGGCATGTTGGCCACGCAGTAGAACACCGAGTCGTGGACCTCGTAGGTCGGGTCGTCGTGCGTGGTGGCGTGGGAGTCCTCGAAGCACCCGCCCTGGTCGATCGCGATGTCGACGAGCACCGAACCGGGCTTCATCCGCGAGACCAGGTCGTTGGTGACCAGCTTCGGGGCAGCCGCACCCGGGATCAGCACCGCCCCGATCACCATGTCGGCCTCCATCACCTGCTGCTCGATGGCGAGCTTCGAGGACGCCAGGCCGTGGACCCGGTTGTCGTAGCGCCAGAACGACATCCGCAGCTTGTCCAGGTCCGTGTCCAGCAACGTCACGTCCGCACCCATCCCGAGCGCGATGTTCGCCGCGTTCTGCCCCGAGACCCCAGCACCGATGATGACGACCTTCGCGTTCGCCACGCCACCGACGCCGCCCATCAGGACCCCGCGTCCGCCGTTGGCCTTCAGCAGGCTGTGCGCACCGACCTGCGGGGCCAGACAGCCCGCGACCTCCGACATCGGGTACAGCAGCGGCAGCCCGCCCGAGGGCAGCTGCACGGTCTCGTAGGCGATGCCGGTGACCTTGCGCGCCATCAGCTCCTCGGTCAGCGGCTTGTCGGCGGCGAGGTGGAGGTAGGTGAACAGCGTCTGGCCCTCCCGCATCCGGGAGTACTCCTCAGCCACCGGCTCCTTGACCTTCAAGACCATCTCCGCGGTCCCCCACACGTCATCGGCCGACTCCAGCATCGTCGCCCCCGCTGCGACGTACTCCTCGTCGGTGATCTGCGAGCCCACACCCGCGGACCTCTCGACGACGACCTCGTGGCCGTGCTGGACCAGCTCGTGCACACCGATGGGGGTCAATGCCACGCGGTACTCGCGGTTCTTGACTTCCTTGGGGACGCCGACCTTCATGCCTTGCTCCTCGGGATCAGGGGACCCACCACGATGTGGGCCGCCTCACAGCGAGGGCGACACTACTCCGCGAGGTCCTCCGGGTGGTCCAGGGCGCCCCGCTGCCTCAGCACCTCGTACGCCAGCACCGCCTGCGCCAGCGGACCCTGACGGACCCGTCCCTCCAGCACCGCTTCGAGGAGGTCCGACACCGGAGCGCGGAAGACCTCCATCTCGGCCTCCTCGTGCTGCATCTCGAAGTCACCGCGCGGTGCGTGGGTGAGGCCGCGCGCCAGGAAGATCACGTGCACCTCGTCGCTGATGCCCGCGCTGGCATAGGTGCTGAGCAGCTGGCGCCAGTCCGAGGCCTCCAGCTCGACCTCCTCGCGCAGCTCGCGCTTCGCGGTCTCGACGGCGGGCTCGTCACCCGCATCGCGCAGCCCAGCGGGCAGCTCGACGAACTCGTGCCCGCTGGTGTGGCGGTACTGCCTCAGCAGCACCGCCTGCTCGTCGTCGTCCACGGCCAGCACGACGACCGCGCCCGGGTGCTCGAGGCTGATGCGGGTGAACTGCTCGGGGTGACCGGGTCGGGTGATCGTGTCCTCGCGAAGCGCCACGATCCAGTCGTCGCGGTGCAGGTCGCGGGTCGAGACCACGGGCCAGGACGCAGGGCGGTCGGCGAGAGGCACGGGAGCAGGCATGCCCAGACGCTAGCGCGGCTGGTCAGGGTGAGTAGGTTCGGATCCATGAGCCTGTCGACCCTCACCTCGTCCGAAGCAGCCGCTCGCTCCGCCCTCCTCGAGGTGCAGCGCTACGACATCGCGGTCGACATGGTCGGGCTGCTCGAGGGGGACGTCTGGTCGTCGGTCAGCACCATCACCTTCACCTGCTCCGAGCCCGGCGCCACGACCTTCGTCGACGTCGCCATGGACATCGCCCGAGCGACCCTCAACGGCGAGGAGGTCGACGTCTCCGGCGCGGCCGACGGCCGGCTCCCGCTGCCGGCGCTGGCGGCCGACAACGTGCTGGTCGTGGAGGCGAGCACCACCAACACCAGCACCGGGGAGGGCATCCTGCGCACGGTCGACCCGACGGACAAGCTGGTCTACGTCTGGACCAGCCTCGAGCCCGACGAGGCGCGCCGGGTGTGGGCGTGCTTCGACCAGCCCGACCTCAAGGCGCCCCACCGCTTCGAGGTCACTGCGCCGTCGTCCTGGCTCGTCACCTCCAACGGCGCGCCCGAGTCGGTGGTCGACGCCGACCCCGGCGCGGCGCTCGACGCCCGGGTGTGGACGTTCCCCGATACCCCGCGCCTCTCGACGTACGTCGTGGTGGTCAACGCGGGCCCGTTCCACGAGGTGCGCCAGCAGCACGACGGCCACGACCTGGGCTTCTACTGCCGTCAGTCGCTCGCCTCGATCCTCGAGCGCGACCTCGACGAGCTGGTCACCCTGACCCGCCAGGGGCTGGCGTTCTTCGGTGAGCAGTTCGGCTTCCCCTTCCCCCAGGAGCGCTACGACCAGGTCTTCGTGCCCAACCTCGGCGGCGCGATGGAGAACTGGGGGTGCGTCACCTACGGCGACGGCCAGCTCTTCCGTACGCCGCCGACGCACGCGCAGCGCGCCGTGCGGGCCGAGTTCGTGTTCCACGAGATGGCGCACATGTGGTTCGGCGACCTGGTCACCATGCAGTGGTGGGACGACCTGTGGCTCAACGAGGCGTTCGCGTCGTGGGCGGCCAACTGGGGCATGGCGAGTGCGAGCGAGTTCAGCGACCAGTGGGCGACGTTCCTCGCGGCATCGAAGCGGACCGCCTACGAGATGGACATGAGCCCGGCGCGGCACCCGATCCGCAGCGAGGTCCTCGACGTGTCGTCGGCGATGTCGAACTTCGACGCGATCACCTACGTCAAGGGCCAGAGCGTGCTGCACCAGCTCGTCGCCTACATCGGCGAGGCAGCCTTCGTCGCGGGCCTGCGCGACTACTTCGGCCGCTACGCCTACACCAACACCACGCTCGACGACCTGATGGCCTGCTACTCCCGCGCCTCGGGCCGCGATCTCTCGGAGTGGACGCGCTCGTGGCTCGACGAGGCCGGCACCGACGTCCTCTCCCTCGACGGCGACGAGCTCGTCGTCGAGACCACGGACGGACAGGCGCCGCGACCGCACCGCCTCGACATCGCGGTGTTCGACGCCTCGGGCGACGAGCTCGTGTCCGTCGCGCGCTCCTCGCACGAGGTGAGTGGGACGCGCACCCCCGTCGACCTCCCGGCAGGTGACCTCCGTCTGGTCAACGCCGGCGACCTCACCTTCGCCGCCGTCAAGCCGGATCCGACCTCGCTGCGCCTGATGCTCGAGCGTGTCCAGCAGTTCCCCGACCCGCTCGACCGGGCGTTGGTCGGCGCCACCGCGGGGCAGCTGCTGCTCCTCGGCGACGCCGCGCCCCGCGACGTGGCGGCGGGCCTCACCCGGGCGCTGGCCACCGAGACGAGTCCCGCGCTCATCGAGCCGTTCCTGGCCCACGCGCTCCAGGTCTCCGACCGGTGGGCTCCCGCCTCGGAGTCCCCCGCCCTGCTGCGGGGGCTGGCCGACGTCGCCGTCACCCTGGTCGACGTCCCCGACGCCCGTCAGGCGGCGCTCCGCACCCTCGCCGCCTCGGCGTCGACCGAGGCCCACTGGTCGGTGCTCGAGGACGCAGCCGCGCGAGCCACCGACCTCGACCTCGCCTGGCGGATGGCCGTGCGCCGCTCGGAGCTGGGCGACTACGACGAGGACGGCGTCCGACGGCTCCTCGAGTCCGACCCCGACCCCGACGCCGGCATGCGCCGCCTCGCGGTGCTCGCGGCCCACCCGACGCGCGAGGCCAAGGAGGAGGTCTGGCAGGCGTTCTTCGTCGACTACGCCGTCCCGGCCAGTCGGGAGACCCTGGTGCTCGGATCAACGTTCTGGCGTCCGGGCCAGGCCGAGCTGCTCGCCCCGTTCACGCACCGCTACCTCGAGGAGCTGCACACCCTGAAGGGAGGCCTGCTCAACCAGGGCCTCACCATCCGCGCGATGTACCCGCTCGGGGCCGGCGACGCCGACTTCCTCGCCGCAGCCGAGCAGGCGGCCGACGACACCAGCCTGATGGCGTACGCCCGCAACCAGCTCCGGGCGAACTCGTTCGTGCTGGGCCGGATCCTGCAGGCCCGCGCGCTCTGACGCACATCTGTCCTGCCCCGCCCGCGAGGCTGGACAGATGTGCGCTGTGTGCTGGGATGGTCCCATGACGCGCTCGAGCAGACTCGCCGTCCTGGCCGCACCGGCTCTCGCCCTCGGACTCATCACCCCGGTCCCGGCCCCCGCCGGCGCTGCGAGCGGTGGTCCCTCCGGCGGTTCCGCCGACCGCACGGCGGTGGCGGATCGCGGACCCGACGGCGGCCCGCGCACGATGCGGCCGGCCGGTGCGGCCAGCGTCCGCGAGGGGCCGACCCAGGCCCGAGCCGCGGGAGGCAGGATCCGAACCCCGAGGAGCCGCCCCGTGGGGAGCGGGCCGTTCCCCTACGTCGTCGACTGGTCATACGACGTCTCCGCCTCGGGTGTCGGCTACGCCCTGTGGTCCAGCTCGGGCAGCAGCAAGCGGGTCGTCATGGCCGCGCGCCGCTCACCGTCCGGCACCTGGAGCAGGCCGAAGCGGATGACCGCGCCGTTCAACCGCACGGGCAAGCTCGAGTACGCCGGCCACACCGACGTCGCCGTCGACATCCGCGGCCGGGCCACGGCCGTCTGGACCCAGTCGCGCGGCGACTCCGTGCGCGTGATGGTGGCGACCAGCAACAAGGCCGGGAAGTGGTCGCGCCCCCGGGCGCTGTCGCCGAAGGGCGAGCGCGCGGCGTTCCCCTACGTGGCCGTGTCCGACGCCGGGCACGCGGCCATCACCTGGGCGCCCGACTTCTGGTTCACCACGAAGAGCCGCCCGATCAACGTGGTCGCGACCTACCGCTCCCCCGGCTCCGGATGGGAGGCGCCGGTGCAGCTCACCGGCGACCCGGCGTGGGACGTCGACTCGCGCGCGCAGTCGATCGTGATGGACGACCGCGGTGTGGCGAGCCTGGTCTGGCCCGAGATCCCCGGCGGCGACTACTCCACCCAGCGCGTCCGCACGGCCACCCACGCGCCCGGCGGGGCCTGGGGCGTGGAGACCGTCTCCGAGGGCACCCAGGCCCTCTCCCCCCAGGTCGCGACGACCGCCGACGGCCAGGCCGTGGTGGCCTGGACCGGGAGCAAGAACATCCAGCTGCGCCGTCGCGGGCCGGACGGCGTCTGGGGACCGGTCGAGACCGCCATCACCTTCGCGCTCGGCAACTTCACCGACGTGGGCATCGCCCCGACCGGTCGCGTCGCCATCAGTGGGCACGTCATCGACCAGGCGATGCTCAGGCGCCGTCACTTCCTGGTGGTGCAGGACGTCGCGGGCGGTGCTTGGACGCAGTCGTGGACCGGCAAGGCACGCCGGGAGTACGCCTGGACCATCGAGGAGGCGTCGATGGCGATCGCAGCCTCGGGCGCCGTCACGATCACCTGGGAGGAGCCAGGCACCAAGGGCTGGTCACCGCGCCGGGTGCGCCGTTACAGCGCCGCGGGTTCGTGGGGCCCTGTCCGGGAGATCGGCCGCTACTCGATGAACGCCGTGCTCGGCGTCGACGCACGCGGCCGGTTCAGCATGGTCTACGGCGAGGGCGGTGGCGCGAACCGCAAGGACGGCGGCTGCTGCTTCGTCGTCCGGTCCGCCGACCTCGGCCGCTGAGTCGGTCTCAGGCCTCGTCCTCGTCCTTGCGGCGCAGCCCGGACTCGTCGATCGGGAAGCGCTCGGAGCGCTGGCGCTCGATCGCCGCACCCACCAGGCCCGCGAAGAGCGGGTGGGGGCGCGTCGGGCGCGAGCGCAGCTCCGGGTGCGCCTGGGTCGCGACGTAGTAGGGGTGCACGTCGGCGGGCAGCTCGACGAACTCCACCAGGCCCAGCTCGGGGTTCACGCCGGAGAACACCAGGCCGGCCTCGGCCAGGGTCTCGCGGTAGGCGTCGTTGAACTCGTAGCGGTGGCGGTGCCGCTCCTCGATCGTCTCGGCGCCGTACGCCGCCCGCACCACGCTGCCGGCCAGGAGGTCGGCCTTCTGCAGGCCCAGGCGCATGGTGCCGCCGAGGTCGCCGGCCCCGTCGACGAACTTTTTCTGCTCCTCGATCGTGGAGATCACCGGCTCGACCGTGTCGGGGTCGAACTCCGTCGAGCCGGCCTTCTGCAGGCCGGCGACGTTGCGGGCGTACTCGATGACCATGCACTGCAGGCCCAGGCACAGGCCGAGGGTCGGGATGCCGTGGGTGCGAGTGTAGCGCAGCGCGCCGAGCTTCCCCTCGATGCCGCGGACCCCGAACCCGCCGGGCACCAGGACGGCGTCGACGTCGGCGAGGTGCTTGGCGGCGCCGGCCTCGGACTCGCAGGTGTCGGAGGGGACCCAGCGGATGTTGACCTTCGCCTTGTGGGCGAAGCCGCCGGCTCGCAGCGCCTCCGCAGGCGACAGGTAGGCGTCGGGCAGGTCTACGTACTTGCCGACCAGCGCGATGGTGACCTCCTCGTCGGGGTGGTGCACCCGGCGCAGCAGGTCGTCCCAGGTGGTCCAGTCGACGTCGCGGAACGGCAGGTCGAGGCGGCGTACGACGTAGGCGTCGAGGCCCTCGCGGTGCAGCACCTTCGGGATGTCGTAGATCGACGGGGCGTCGGCGGCGGTGACGACGGCGTCGTCGTCGACGTCGCACATCAGCGCGATCTTGCGCTTGATGCCGTCCGGGAGCTCACGGTCGGCCCGACACACGATGGCGTCGGGCTGGATGCCGATCGAGCGGAGCGCGGCGACCGAGTGCTGGGTGGGCTTGGTCTTGAGCTCGCCGGAGGGGCCGATGTAGGGCACGAGCGAGACGTGGATGAAGAAGCAGTTGTCGCGCCCGATCTCGTGGCGCGTCTGCCGGGCGGCCTCCAGGAAGGGCAGCGACTCGATGTCGCCGACGGTGCCGCCGATCTCGGTGATGACGACGTCGATCTCGGGCCCGCCCATCGCGAGGATGCGGTCCTTGATCTCGTTGGTGATGTGCGGGATCACCTGAACGGTGTCGCCGAGGTAGTCGCCGCGACGCTCCTTGGCGATCACCGTGGAGTAGACCTGCCCGGTCGTCACGTTGGCGATCTGGTTGAGGTCGGTGTCGAGGAAGCGCTCGTAGTGACCGATGTCGAGGTCGGTCTCGGCGCCGTCGTTGGTCACGAAGACCTCGCCGTGCTGGAACGGGTTCATCGTGCCCGGGTCGACGTTGAGGTAGGGGTCCAGCTTCTGCATCGTGACGCGCAGGCCGCGCGACTTCAGCAGCTGGCCCAGGCTGGAGGCGGTGAGCCCCTTGCCGAGCGAGGAGGCGACGCCTCCGGTCACGAATACGTGCTTGGTCGGCGTGGGGTTCTTCACGGGCCTCGATCCTACCCGAGGGGGGCGGCTCCGTCGGCACCCGACGCACCGAACGCACCGCCGGGCGTGGTCAGCGAGCGCTGCAGGGTGAGGATCGTCGCGATCCGACCGGCGCTGGTGTCGATGCCGTCCACGCTCGCGACGGCAGCGGAGGCCGGGTCGGTGCGGAAGCGGCCGAGCTGGCCGGTGTCGCCGTCGTCGGTGGTGCCGGCGACCACCACGCCGGTGGCCTGGGCTGCCAGGCCCTGGGCGAGACCGGCCAGGACCGCGTCCGACCCCTCGTCACCGGCGTCGGTGCCGAGCACCAGCAGCACGAGCGGCGCCCTGCGGGACACCTCGCCGGGGGCGGTCATGAGACCGGCGCCGGTGATCGCGTCCACGATCGACCGCGCTTTGCCGTTGACGTCGGCGCCGCCGGACTCCGTGGTCGCGATCGCGAGCCCGAGGAGCTGGCCGATGCGGTCGTACGCCGACGCCTCCGCCGGCACGTCCTCTCCCGCCCGCTGGGTGACCAGCTGGCTGCCGAGGGTGTCGACGAGGGACTTCTGGTTCGGGTCGACCAGGTCGTTGCCCAGGGTGTAGCGGCCGGTCACGGTGCCGCCGGCGGCCGCGACCTGCTCGGTGAGTGCTCCCACGAGCTGCTCGTCGGCTCCGGGCACGGTCACCACGGCCACCGACTGGTCCGCCAGGCGAGCGGACACCAGGCCCGGCCCGAGTGCGGCGAGGAGCTCCTCGCTGTAGCCGGACTGCGCCTGCGCGTCCGCAGCGGGCTCCTCCCCGCTGCTGCTCGCCGTCACGGCGGGTCCGACGTCCGAGAGCGGGCCGCCGCCGAGGACGATGCCGACGGCCAGCGCGAGGAAGACCGCGACGATGGTGAGCAGGTGGTGGCGCAGGGTGATCACGGGAGCATTCCCTCAACGTTGTCGATCAGGTGGGACGTGGCGCTGGTGACGCGTGGGGCCAGCTCGTCGACCCATTGCTGGCCGACCGGCGTGACGCTGACGGCCGCGACGAGGGCGAGCACCCCGGCCACGAGCGCCCCTGCGAGGTGCCGCGGCCGGACGGCGCCGTCGTAGAGACGCGGCAGGGCGGCGGCGTCGACCAGGTCGGGGCCCAGCTTGAGGCGGGTCAAGAACGTGCTGGCGAGACCGGAGCGACGCCGATCGAGGAACTCCTCGAGGGTGGCGTGCATCCCGACGCCGACGATGAGCGAGGCCTCGCGCGCCGAGGCCAGCAGCAGGGCGGCGTCCTCGGTGGTGGCGGTCGTCTCGAAGCGGAGTGCGCGGATGCCCAGTCGCTCGAACGGCTCCGTGGCGGTGCGCGAGGCACCCCGCTCGACGAGGACCACGACGTCGCGGGCCTTGCGCAGCACCGCGGCACTCGGCAGGTCGTCGCTGGCGCCGGTGACGACGACGACGTCGGGCTTGTGGCCAGCGCCGACGAGCGCGTCCGCCGCACGGTCGACGGCGATCAGGACGGGACGCTGCTCGCGGACGAAGGGCTTGATGCCGCGCAGCTCCTCCTCCCAGCCGTGCGAGCGTACGGCGACCACGACGGGCCGCCCGGCGATCTCGGTGGCGATCGCCGGCACGCCGTTGCCGTGCAGGAGCAGCGCCTCCTCGCGACGGAGGAACTCGGTGCTGTTGTGGGTGAAGCTCTCCAGCTGCGAGGCGAGGCCGGATCGGGCCTTGCCCATCTCGTCGCGGACGACCTCGTCGGTCAGGGCGCGCGCAGTGGCCACCAGGGTGTCGCCGGCGTGGACGGCGCCTCCGTCGATCCGTAGCGGCGTGCCGTCCTTGACCCGGTCGAAGACCTCCGGCCCGGCGCTGTCGGCGACCACGATGCCGGCCTCGACGAGCCGCTCGGGCCCGAGGTTGGCGTAGCGGCCCGAGATCATCGGGCTGGCGTTGACCACGGCCACCACGCCGGCGTCGATCAGCGCCTGGGCGGTCTCCCGGTCCATGTCGACGTGGTCGAGGACGGCGACGTCGCCGGCGCGGAAGCGGCCCTGGACGTTGGCCGTGCGCCGGTGCACGCGGGCGGGGCCCTGGACACCGGCGAGACCGTGGGCGGATCGGGAGCGGACTGCGAACTTCATGACCGCGCCATGGTGTCAGCCGCGACCGCGCCCTTCGGGGAGGCACGCCCGCTCGGGCGCGGCGGCGTCGAGCAGCTCACGCGCGTGGGCGCGGGCGCTCTCGGACTCGTCGACCCCGGCCAGCATCCGGGAGAGCTCGCGCTCGCGATCGTCCTCGGTCAGCGAGACCAGCCCGGACGTGGTCACCGAGCCGTCGCTCGACTTGTGCACCACGACGTGCCTGTCGGCGTACGCCGCCACCTGCGGGAGGTGGGTCACCACGAGGACCTGCGAGGTGCGGGCCAGCGCCGCGAGCCGGCGACCGACCTCGATCGCGGCCTTCCCCCCGACGCCGGCGTCGACCTCGTCGAAGACGAATGTCGGCACCGAGCCGGTCTCGGCCAGCGACACCTCGAGCGCCAGCATCACGCGGGACAGCTCACCGCCCGAGGCACCCTTGTGCAGCGCTCGTGCGTCCGCGCCGGTGTTGGCGGCCAGGAGGAACTCGACGTCGTCGACGCCGTGGACCGTCGCGCGCACCCACCGCCCGCCGACCTCCAGCTGCGGGCCGGCCGGCACCTCGGGGGTCGCGGTCTCGTGCTGGGTGACGGCGATCGACACCGTGGCGTGCGGCATCGCCAGCGACGTGAGCTCCTCGCTCACCGCGACCCCGAGCCGGGTGGCGGCGTCGGAGCGCTGGGCGCTGAGCGTGGCGGCCATGGTGTTCAGCTCGCTCCGGATCCGGTCGCGACGGGCCTCGAGCTCGGCGATCTGGCCGTCGGTGTCCTCGAGGTCGAGCAGACGCTTGGCGCCGTCCTCGGCCCAGGCCAGCACCTCGTCGATGGTCTCGCCGTACTTGCGGGTGAGCGCTGTCAGCGCGGCCCGGCGCTCGGACACGGCAGCCAGTCGGGCCGGGTCGGTCTCCAGGCTCGAGGCGTAGGACGCCACGTCCCCGGCGACGTCGACGAGCAGGTGGCCGAGCTCCGCGAGCCGGTCAGCGAGCGCTCCGGCCGCGTCGTCGTGCTCGCGGACCCCGTCGAGGGCCTGGCGCGCAGCACTCGTCGTGCCCAGTGCGTCGGTGGCGCCCTCGTCGCTGGAGAGGGCCTCACGGGCCGTCTCGGCAGCGGTGCGCAGGGTGTCGGCGAACCCGAGTCGGGTCTCCTCGGCGGCCAGCTCGGCGTCCTCGCCCGGTCGCGGGTCGACCTCCTCGACCTCGCCGAGTCCGAATCTCAGCTGGTCGGCCTCGCGGGCCCGCTCGCGGGCGGAGCCGACCACGTCGGCCAGGGTCCGCTCGGTCGCGGCGAGCTCGGCCCACCTCGAGGCGTACGTCGCCGCTGTCGTGGCGAGCTCCTCGCCACCGAACCGGTCGAGCGAGGCACGCTGGGCGCCTGCCTTCAGCAGCCGGTGCTGGTCGGACTGGCCGTGCACCGCGACCAGTGGCTCGGCGACGTCGGCGAGCGTGGTCACCGGCACCGAGGCGCCGCCGACCCAGGCCCGCGAGCGGCCCTGCGCCGCGACGTTGCGGGCCAGCACGACCTGGTCGTCCTCGACCACGCCACCGGAGGCCTCGACGGCCTCCCGGAAGCTCGCCAGCGCGCCGGCGGACACCACGCCCTCGACGCGGGCCTGCCTGGCGCCGGTGCGCACGGCACCGGGGTCGGCGCGACCGCCCAGCAGCAGGCCGAGCGCGGTCACCACCATGGTCTTGCCGGCGCCGGTCTCACCGGTGATCACGGTCAGGCCGGGGCCGAGCTCGAGCGTCGAGGAGTCGATGACCCCGAGCTGGCTGATGCGCAGCTCCTCAAGCATCGTGCTCGCCCCCGTCACGGCGCCGACGCTCGGCCGCTCCGCGCCAGCCCTCGACGGGCAGGTCGAACTTGGCCACGAGCCGGTCGGTGAACGGTGCCTCGTGCAGCCGGACCAGCCGGACCGGCCGGTCACCACGGCGGATCTCGATCCGCGCTCCGGGCGGCAGGTCCACCGTGCGCCGGCCGTCGCACCACAGCACGCCGGAGCCCTCGGTGTTGGACAGCACCTCGATCGCGAGCACGGAGGTCGGCGCGACCACCATGGGCCGGGCGAAGAGGGCGTGTGCGCTCAGCGGCACCATCAGCAGTGCCTCGACCTCCGGCCACACGACGGGGCCGCCGGCGCTGAAGTTGTAGGCGGTCGAACCGGTGGGGGTGGCGCACACGACGCCGTCGCACCCCCATCGCGACAGTGGCCGGTCGTCGACCTCGACCACCACCTCGAGCATCCGCTCGCGGGCTGCCTTCTCGACGCTGGCCTCGTTGAGCGCGAAGGTCTCGAACTGGACCTCCTTGCCCACCAGCACCCGGACGGCGAGGGTGAGCCGGTCCTCGGCGGTGTAGTCGCGCTCGACGATGGCGGTGATCGTCGACTCGATGTCGTCCTGCTCGGCCTCGGCGAGGAACCCGACGTGGCCCAGGTTGACGCCCAGCAGCGGCGTGCTGGTCTCGTGGGTGAGCTCGGCGGCACGGAGGATCGACCCGTCGCCCCCGATGACGAGCACGAGCTCGCACCCCTCGCCCGGGACGTCGTCGGCCAGCGTCGTCTCGACCAGGCCGTCGACGTCCGCGAGGCCCAGGTCGGCGGCCTCGTCGGCCAGGAGGCGTACGGCGATCCCCTGCCCGGTGAGGCTCTGCACGCAGGTGCGGGCGACCTCGCGGACCTCGGCCCGTCCGGTGTGCGCTAGCAGCAGCACGCGGCGTCCGGGCCTCTCGTTGGTCACGGGTCCACCCTCTCACCCGCCACCCCCATCGAGGCGGCGCGCTCCACCTCCGCGGCGATGTCGTCGGCGCCGATCGCCGCGGGCCCACGGCGCAGCAGGAGGAAGAACTCGACATTGCCCGACGGTCCGGGCAGCGGGCTCACCGTGACGGCCACCGCACCCCAGCCGCGCGCGCCCGCGAGGTCGGCGATCGCGGTCACGGTCTCGGCGCGCAGGGCCAGGTCGCGCACGACACCTCCCTTGCCGACGCGCTCCTTGCCGACCTCGAACTGCGGCTTCACCATCAGCGCGAGCTCGCCGTCCTCGCGGGTGACGGACAGGAGCGGGTCCAGCACGAGCGCGAGGGAGATGAAGGACAGGTCGCCCACCACGAGGTCGACCGGATCGCCGACGAGGTCGAGGCTCAGCTCGCGGATGTTGGTCCGGTCGTGCACCTGCACCCGGTCGTCGCTCTGGAGCGACCAGGCGAGCTGGCCGTAGCCGACGTCGACCGCGACGACCTCCCGTGCGCCGGCCCGCAGCAGGACGTCGGTGAAGCCACCCGTGGACGCACCGGCGTCGAGGCACCGCTTCCCTGCCGGGTCCACCCCGTGCGCGGCGAACGCCGCCAGGGCGCCCGCCAGCTTGTGACCGCCTCGCGAGACGTAGTCGACCGAGGTCGGGTCCTCCCGGACCACGATGGCGACGTCGGTGGTGACACCGGTCGCCGGCTTGGTGGCCCGCGCGCCGGACACCGTCACCCGTCCAGCGGCCACCAGGTCGCTGGCGTGCTCGCGCGAGCGGGCCAGGCCGCGACGGACGAGCTCCTGGTCGAGGCGAAGTCGTCGTGGGGGCACGGCGCGTCAGGTGTCCTGCTCGCCGTCGGTCCCCGGGCGGGCATCGAGGGCGCGGCGGAGCTGGTCGTGGGCACGCTCGAACACCTCGACGTGGTCGGCCACAGGAGCGTCGACCACGGCCGTCACCTCGGCCAGCACGCGATCCACGGAGGCCACACCGGTGGGCTCGTAGTCGACCGCGGGCCGGGCGGACGCAGCTGGCGGAGTCACTCGGTCCTCGGCGTGAGCCTGCTCGTCGGGGTGCTGGTCCATGGCCGCGAGCCTACTCGGCGGCCAGGGCCCGGGCGGGTCCGGGCGGAGTCGTGTCGGAGACGTCGGCGACGCTCCCCGACGCGTCGAGGTGCTGCCAGCACGCGGTGGCCGCCACGCGCCACCAGTCGTCGTCGTCACCGCTGCCACTGATCTCGAGCCGACCCTCCACGACGGAGCCGGTCCAGCCGCCGAGCGCGAACCCCGTGTCAGCCTCCACCGGCACCGGGTGCGGCTCGAACAGGCCCTCCAGCGTCGACGAGATGTACGACGGTCGCAGCTGCGGCGTGGCCGCCGCGAGGTCCTCGAGCCAGCTCACGCCGGTCAGTACCAGGAGCGATGGCACCCCGATCGCGTGCGCTCCCTCGACGTCGGTGTCGAGCCGGTCACCGACCATCAGCGGTCGGTCTCCTCCGACGCGCAGCACGGTCTCGTCCATCAGCGGCTTCTCGGGCTTGCCGGCGACCGTCGCGGACACTCCCGCGAACTGTGTGATCGTCCGCACCAGGACGCCGTGGCCGGGCGCCAGGCCGTAGGGGGTCGGGATGGTCATGTCGGTGTTGCTGGCGACGTAGGGAAGGCCGCCCTTGATCAGGGTCGCCGCGCGCATGATGTCGCGCCAGCGCACGTCGGGCCCGTAGCCACTCACCACCGCCACCGCACCGTCGGGACTCTCGACCGGCACGAGGTCGGCCTCCTCGAGAGCCGCCCGCAGTCCCTCGCCTCCCAGGAGCAGGATCTTGGCACCGATCCCGTGAGCCTCGAGCAGCAGTCGTGCCGCGGCCTGGGCCGACGTGACCACGTCGGAGGCGACCGCGCTCACGCCCAGGTCGACGAGCTTCTGGGCCACCTGCTCGGGCGTGCGCGAGGCGTTGTTCGTCACGAACGCGACGTGTCGATCAGCCGCGCGGAGACGCTCGACGCGCCCAGCCACGCCGTCGATCGCCTCTCCACCGACGTAGACGACACCGTCCAGGTCGAACATCACCAGGTCGTGCGCCTCCACGACCGGCGCCATCGACTCCTCGAGCATGCTCCACCCCTCCATCACGTGTGACGACCATCCCCATACGATGCTCCGATGGACTTCGACACCGTCGTACCGCCGTACGTCGCGAAGCCCCTCAAGCTCCTCCCGTTCCGGGCGGTCATGCTGGCACCGGCGCGCGTGGGGGATCCCGCGTCCGCCCGGGCCTTGGCACGACCCTATCGCGACGTCGCCACCCGCCTGTCACAGTGGATCGCGGAGGGACGGGCCTCCTCCGACGTCGCTCCTGCCCTCTACCTCCACGAGTACACGTCCGGAGGACTCACCGTCCGCGGCCTCGTCGGTGCGCTCGACATGTCGCGCCGGGCCGAGTCGATGGCCGACCGCGCGGTGTGGCCCCACGAGGGGATCCACCCCGAGCAGGCCGGCGACCTGGCCGACCGGATGCTCCAGATGGAGCTCAACCCGGCGCCCATCCTGCTCGTGCACCACGGCGCGTCGGAGCTCCGTCACCTCATCGGCGAGATCGTCCGCAGCGAGCCGGACTGGCGCTACCTCGATCGCACCGAGCAGCGCCAGCGCATCTGGGCAGTCCGCGATCCCGAGCTCGTCGCCCGCATCGATGCCCTCCTCAGTGGGTCGCGATGCCTGCTCGCAGACGGACACCACCGCTACGCCGCCTACGTGCGCCTTCAAGAGCGCAACCCAGGCACGCCGTGGGATGCCGGTCTCGCGATGATCGTCGACCAGCTCGACACTCCCCTGTTCCTGGGCGCCATCCATCGCACGCTCGGCGGCACGTCGATCGAGGAGCTGCTGCAGGCCGCGGCCGCCGTCGGGGCTGAGCTGACCACGCGATCACGACAGGCTGCGCTGGGAGCCCTCGACGGCACCCTCCTGGTGCTCACCGACGGCCGCGACTGGCACACGATCCGTCCGCGCGACCTGGATCACCAGGCGGCCGTGTCCTGGCTCCACGAGCAGCTGCTTCCTCGCCTGCCCCGACCCGTCACGCGCATCGAGCACCACCACACGGTCGAGGATGCACTTGCCTCTGCGACAAGAGAGTCACCGGCCGTCCTCCTGCCCAGTCCTGACTTCGACCAGGTCCGGACGCTGGTGGAGTCGGGCGGGCTCCTCCCGGAGAAGGCCACGTCCTTCCAGCCGAAGCCGAGCCTGGGCGTCCTCATGCGGCCGATCGCCGACGGATGACGCGCGCCGCGGCGACCTCGACCTCCACGCGGGACCTGGTGGCACCGCCGGCCTGGTAGAAGCGGCACCTCATCGCCCCCTCCACCTCCACGACGTCACCCGCGCGCCAGGTCGCCACGCTGCGCCGCAATCGCGGCGCCCACGCCACGCACGGGATGGAGTCGACCCGCTGTGTCTGCGGCTGTCCGACACCCGAGCCTCGTGTCGGGACTCGCCGAGGCACCGAGATCCGGAACGACATCAGCTCATCGCCGCTCGGCAGCTCGATCACGCCGGGATCGGCACTCAGGCGGCCGATCAGTCGTACCTCGTTGGTGAGGACCTCCCGATCGCCGCTGCCCGCCGCCACCTTGGTCTGGTCCTTGCCGGTGGTCTTCTGCGGCGCCTTGGTCTGTGTCGTGGGTCTGTCTCTTGGTCTGCGTCTTGGTCATGTGCACCTCCTGGCCACCACACTCCAGAAGGACACCCACACCAGTTGAGCGACGCGTCATCGGCCTGTGGATCGCACGCTCTCAAGCTCGCCTGTGGACACCTGGTGGCGCACGAATCCCATCGCCACATCTGCATTTCTGCGCCCCAGCCCCGTGCAGAGAGCAACCCCGAAATGCAAAAGTGGAGCCACCCTAGGGTGACTCCACTTTCACAATGTATGTCCGGCGGCGTCCTACTCTCCCACAACCTCTCGGTTGCAGTACCATCGGCGCTGAAAGGCTTAACTTCCGGGTTCGGTATGGGACCGGGTGTTTCCCGTTTCGCTATGGCCGCCGTAACTCTTTCAACCCTCACAAACCAGTGGGTTTGTTGGTTGGGAACTGCGTAGTGGACGCGAACAACCCGCATGTGGGTGTGTGTTCGTTGTGTGCGCGGGTACAACTTCACGTGTGTGTGGTTGTGTACGTGGTTGGGACAAGCCC
>NZ_JACXYY010000012.1 GCF_014779665.1 Nocardioides hwasunensis
GGACTTCGATACGCCGTAGGCGGCTATCACCTCGGCGGCGGGGCGGCCTTCGATCTCGATGGCTGTGATGACCAGGCGGGCTTTCGACACCTCGGCAGCATCGGGGCAGGTGTATGCACACCCGCCCAGTTCAGTCCGGGATGTCTTGAGAGATCAGTCCGGTATGTCCTGAAGGAACACACCCCTACCTCCGCCGCACGAGGCCCCGCGCACCGTTCACCGGTGTGGCGGGGCCTCGCTCATCTCCGCGAGCGACCCAGGCGTCGCTGGACCAGCCCGACGAGGAGCGCCGAGCCCAGTCCCACGAGGATCTCCTGCGGCATCCGGGCGGACGACTCGCGCGTCTGGATGCGGGCGTGGAAGTCGTCGACCGCCCGCGGGAAGGGCGAGGCGCCGAAGAAGACGCGGGACGGCTTGTCCAGGTCGGGCACGGACGCGCCGGCCATCCCGGCGAGCACGCGCACCCGGTGGCTGGACGGCGTACGCCGCCACACGACCGTGATCGCCGCCAGGCCGGTCAGCCCGTCGGTGACCGCGATCGGCATGACCTCCTCGAGCGGCCGGTCGCCCCAGTGCGGCACGGCGTCGAGCGCGAAATGCGAGACGACCCCGCCGACGAACGCCGACACCGGCCCCGGCGCGGCGAGCCCGACGAGTGCTCCGGTGAGCACGTGGTTGGTGACGAGCACGCCGATCAGCGCAGCTGGGCCCGGAGCCCGTAGCGCCACTCCTCGGAGATCAGCAGGCTGCCCTCGTCGAGCCGTCGCTCGACCGCGTCGACCAGCATCCGTGAGGCACCCTCGGGGTAGACCCGGTCCCACGACAGCTCCGCGCGGTGCTCGAAGACGCCGTGGATCACGCTCGTCATCAACGCCTGGTCGATCGGGGGCGCGAGGAAGTTGCTGCCGGCGAGGAAGGTCTCGGAGCGGTCGGACCCGAAGCGCAGCGTGACGCACGGGACCCGGAGGACGTTGGCCTCCTCCACGATGCTGCCGGAGTCGGTCACGATGACCGCGCACATCGACATGGCGGCGACCACGTCGAGGTAGCTGTCCCAGACCGGCGTCGAGATCAGCGCGTCGCCGTACCGCGCCTCGAGGTCCTCGAGCCACTGGCGGCGCCCGAAGTTGTCGATCGCGGCCTCGGTGCCGAGGAGGCGGATGAACAGGACGTGGTGGCCCTGCTCGAGCAGCGACTCCATCGCGTCCATGAGGAGGCTGAAGCGGTCGCGGTTGGTGGTGTTCTCGCGGCGGTGGACGCAGAAGCGCAGGAAGGAGCCGTCGCCCATCTGCGGGAACCTCTCGAGCACCTGGTTCTTGTCGCTGCCCTCGATCGCCTGGGCGAGCGCGTCGACGACGGAGTTGCCGACCACGTCGATGGCCGCGGGTGCGAACCCCTCGTCGACGAGGAACTCGCGGTTGAGCTCGACGGGCGCGGCGTGCAGGTCGGTGCCGGCGTCGGCGACGCGGGTGTTGAACTGCTCGGGCGAGGGCTCGCGGCTGCCCTTGGACCAGCTGGCGCGGTCGATCGACTGCGTGCGGAACGACGCCCAGTCGAGGTCGGCGCCCTGGTCGAGCCAGCCCTGGAGGACCTCCGGCCTCGGGGACAGCGTGCGCAGCCCGGCCTCGACGTGGACCAGCGCCTGGCGCTCGCCGAACGTCGCCAGCGCTCCGGCCATCGCGGTCGTGGTGTCGCCGTGGACGTAGGTGATGGGGAAGCCGCCGCGCTCGGCGAAGCCGCGCAGGTAGAGGGCGAGCTTGGCCGTGATCCCGGAGACGAGGTCGTTGACGCCACCGCGCACCTCGAGGTTGACGTCCTCGCGCACGCCGAACTCGTCGAGCATCGACTGCGACAGGTTGTGGTCGTAGTGCTGGCCGGTGTGGCACAGCACCACGTCGTGCCCGCGGTTGCGCAGCTCGTGGTAGATCGGCGCCTGCTTGATGATGTCGGGCTTGGTGCCGACGACGACGATGTGCTGGGCGTTCTCGTGGGTCATGGGTTCCTTACTCAGAGGAGGTCTTCGCGGGTGCTGGCCGCGAGGAGCGAGCGGAGCCGCTCGAGGGTCGGGGTGTCCAGCGCCTTCTGCCGGTCGAGCACGTAGACGGCGTCCTCGTGGGTGACGACGATGAGGCCGCGCGCGCCGAGCGTGACGACCGGACGGCCGTCCATGCTGGCGATCAGCGTGTCCTCCGCATCGAGCTGGATGGCCGGTCCGATCGAGGTCACCCGCTGGTCCTGCAGCACCCGCTCCAGTCGTACCCAGGTGCCCACGTCGGTCCAGCCGAGCTCGCGGGGCACCACCAGGCACTCCATGCCGGCCCACATGAGCGGGTAGATCTCGTGGCCGCCGATCGCGGCGCCGCGGTAACCCTGCTCCGCCACGCCACCAGCCCGGGCGAACCGCTCGATGGAGTCGAAGATCAACGGCAGCGCGCTGCGATAGGCGTCGCACGCCTGCCCCACGCGTACGCCGTAGCAGGCGGTGTTCCAGTAGAGGTTGCCCGTGCCGGCCAGCTCGTCGACGAGCTCCTGGTCGGGCTTCTCGTGGAAGGAGTCGATGACCTCGACGGCACCGTCGCCGCCCTTGGTGTGGATGTAGCCCAGGCTCGGGTCGTAGCGCGTGGGCTCGGCCCCCAGGACGACCATGGACTCGGGCGTCCTCCCCAGCTGGGTGAGCATGTCGCGGGAGGCCGAGTTGAAGGCCTCCTCCTCGTTGATCAGGTGGTCCGACGGCGCGATGAGGGCGGGCGCGTTGCCGTAGAGGTGCGACAGGGTCGCGATGCTGAGCGCGAAGGCCGTGGCCGGACCGGCCGGGTCCTCCTCGAGGATGAGGTTCTCCGCGGGCACGGGGCCGAGGTTGGCGCGGGCGGCGTCGGCGAAGCGGGCACGCGTGGAGACGTGGATCCGGCTCGGGTCGACGATCTCGCTGAGCCGCTCGATCGTGCCGGTGAGCAGGGGTCGGTCGCGCACCACCGGCTGGAACTGCTTGGGGGCGCGGTCGCGGCTGATCGGCCACAGGCGCGAGCCCTGTCCGCCGGCCAGGATGACGGCTACCGGCTCGTCCGAGGTGTCGGTCATGGCTCGATTCCACCACGCGCCGGTGCCGGTCGTGGGGTCAACGGCGCAACAGCGGCCGCAGCATGAACGCGAGCGCCAGCAGCGACCCCGCGACCAGGCCCGACCAGAGCAGGATCGCCCGGGGCGTGCTGAAGAGGTCGAGCGGCCGGGGTGCCGGCGGCGCCTGGGCGTCGGCGCGGGCCTCCGCGACGGTCGTGTCCACCCTGCCCTGCCGCCCCGGCTTGATCTGTCGGGTCAGGGCGTCGTGGGCCTGCACCACGCCGGCGCCCGTGTAGGGGTTGTCGACCTCGGCCTCGGGGTCCGTCGACGCTCCCGAGCCCTCGGTCGTGGCCTGGAGCCGCGCGACCAGCTGCTTCGGCGTCTCCCGCGGGAAGCGCTCGCGCAGCAGCGCGACGACGCCGCTCACCTCGGCCGCCGACCACGAGGTGGCGACCTGGTCGATGACGCAGACCTGCCCGTTGGCGTTGGTGGAGACCGCTCCCGACGTCGGTGCGGACACGTCGGTGTCCTTGTTGGGCACGACGTAGAGGCCTGGGTCCTCGTTGCCCGGCGGGGTGGCGCTGACCGCGAGCACGCCGGGGTAGTCGGCCGGGAAGACGTCGGCGTCGTTGTCGGGTGTGCCGGCGAAGTCGTCGTCGCTCGTCTCCGAGACGTTGCCGGACGCGGCGACCACGACCAGCGGCAGCGCCACGAGCCGCTTCACCGCCGCCGCGAGCGCGGGGTCGGGGGTCCGGACGGCGAGGGAGATGTTGACGACGTCGAACCGCTCCTGGGGGTAGGCCGCGATGACGGCGTCGATGCCGGCGACCATGCCGGCCGAGGTCAGTGCCTTCTGGCCCTGCGAGGTGTCGGCGTTCTCGGAGTCGTAGACCTTGAAGTCGTAGACCGTCGCACCCGGCGCCACGCCGCGCGACCCGGCGATCAGACCGGCGACGATCGTGCCGTGGCCCGACAGCAGCCCGTTGCCGACCACGACCTGGCGCCCACCGACGGACAGTCCGTCCACCTCGAAGATGCCGCTGTCGATGACCGCGACCTTCACGCCCGCGCCCGTCGCGATCTTCTGCGCCTGCTCGACGTGCATCCGCTCGAGGGCCGGGTTGCCCTTCTGGTGGGTGTCCGCCAACCGTTCGTTGCCGGGGATCTGGCCGGGGTTGCACGGCGCGTCGTGGTCGGCGTACGCCGGCGCGCCGGCCCACAGCGGCATGACCGAGGCCGCGAGGAGACCCGTCGCGAGCGTCACCCGGAGGCGGGCGCGACGACGGCGGCGCGGACCGACCATCAGCCGGCACTCGCTTCGGCGCCCGGCTCGGGATCGGCGGGCTCCGGCGCGTCCTCGGGCACCCGGCGCGCACTGTTCGTCGAGAGCGGCACCCCGGACTGGAAGAACTCCAGCCAGGAGCTCGGGACCTGCGGCGGCTCGACCTCGCCGTAGCCGATGTAGACGGGCACCTGCGGCCCGATGAGGGAGTACTTCTCGCCCTTGGGGTCGATGACGTACGGCGTGCCGCCCGACGCCGCGTCGTCGCCGCCGGACAGGACGTAGGCGCCGGCGCTCGGCTCGACCTCCACGGCGTGGCTGCCGGCGGTCACGTTGGCCGGATCGGCAGCGCCGGTCGGGTTGGTGGCCAGGCTGACCGCGGGCGCCGCGCTGCGCCCCGGGTGGAGCACGCCGCAGAGCGCACCGCTGCTGACGGGCGCGGGCAGCGCGGCCGGCCACTCCTCGGGGTACTCGTGGTCACCGAAGGTGGCGACGAGGTTCTCCTGGAGCTCGATGGCAGGCGCACCGACGACGTCGTAGACGACGCCGGCGAACGGGTCGAGCTGCTCGGGCTTGTCGTCACCGAGCAGGTAGTAGCGACCCGTGCTGGACAGCAGCAGGTCGCCGATGCGGTAGCGGGACAGGTCGGTGCCGCTGTCGCCGTAGGGCACCGGCTGGCCGGCGTCGGCGATCCCGAACGCCGCGCTCTCCAGCGCGTCGCCCTGCGGGAACAGGTTGAGCCAGTCACGGTCGACCTCGATCGGCGAGGCCCCGAAGCCGAGCCGGTCGCCGATGGTCGAGGCGCTCGTCTCGTCGGCCGGCATCTGGTAGCGGTAGGCGCGCCCCTGGATGCTGCCCACGGGCGGAGCGGTGGCGATCAGCCAGGTGGTGTCGTCGCTGGAGACCAGGAACGCCGAACCGGTGAGGTCCTCGACCGTGGGTGAGCGCTGCACCGCGACCTTGATGCCCACCCCCGATCCGGTGCAGGCGCTCCAGCCGTCGTCGACGAGCTCGTCGGCGGACGGCAGGCTGGCCGGCGCGCGGTCGATGCCGAGGTCCTCGCCGAGCTGGACGGTGCGGATGTACTTGTCGCGCACGGTGAAGGGCGTGAGGTCGGCCTTGCCGAGCAGCAGCTGCGCCGAGACGTAGTTGGGCACCCGCTGGAGGCGCGGGTCGTCGCCGCCGCGGAGCACGACGTACTGCTCGCCGGTGTCCTTGGAGATGACGAAGCTGCCCTCGTCGAGCCACTGGGCGGGCGGGCGCCCGAGCAGGAAGCCCGCGATGGCCGCGCCCGCGAGCAGCAGCACCGAGAGCGCGACGCCGCCGATCAGCACGCGGCCCGGCCGCACGGGCTCGACCTCACGACCGCCCGGCGCGCCGGAGACGAACGCCGTCACCAGCCGGCGGCGGCTGAACGCGTGCGCCTCGACGAGGTCCTTCTTGGTCGCCATCGATCAACCCGCCACGGCGGAGACGAACCCGGCCGCGAGCACCATGAGCGGCAGCAGGGCGATCAGGGTCATGGTCTCCACGACGTCGCCCATCCGGCCGCGACGCACCGACGCGGACGCCGGCACCAGGGTCAGGGCGAGCAGGAGGGCGCCGACGCCCGCCAGCCCCAGGGCCGCGCCCGCGCGCCACCCGTCGTGGATGAGCAGCATCGAGACCGCCACCGAGACCAGGCCGAGGATGCCGGAGGCCAGGCCGGCCAGCACCTCGGCGCCGGTGCGGTACTGGCGGGTGCGGAACATGACGGCGAGGCAGCAGACCGCGGCGAGCACGGTGCCGTAGACGCCGCGGGCGACCGCGAACGGCGCGAAGATCACCAGGAGCGTGCCGACGGTGGCGGAGACCGCGAGCAGGATCTCGTGCCCGACGCGGGCGTCGCCGGCCACCTCGTCGGGATCGATCTCGTCGGGGTCGGCGGTGATGTCGTGCAGGGAGTAGAGCTGGTCGACGCTGGTGCCGGTGACCCCGAGGGCGAGCCACGGGAAGATGCTGCCGGCGAGCACGACGAGGGTCATCAGCACGGTGAAGACCGGACCGGGCTCGAGGTCGAAGACCCTGATCAGCACCGAGCTGCCGACCACGACGGCCCCGACCACGATGGGCGGGATGACCAGCGGGCGGCCGTCGCGGAGGCCGACCACGGCGATGAGGCCGACGGCGAGCACGCCGAGTCCGGCGAAGAGCAGCGGGTCGGTGAAGAACGCGGCGTCGAGCGGCCATCCCCAGGCCGGCAGGTCACCGGGTGCGAGCAGCAGGCCGGCCACGCCGGCGTAGCCGGCCGCGAGCAGCGACACCGCGACACCGGCCTCGGGCTCGCCCTGGGCCCGGGCCAGCACGATGCCGCCGACGACGAGGAGGCCGGCGATGACTGCGGCGGCGACGCCACCGAGCAGGCTCTCGCCCTGCAGGAGCAGCGCGAGGGCGCCCAGCCCGAGCAGGATGCTGCCCGCGCCCAGCGCCGTACGCCGCCCGGCGGCAGGCTCCCACGGCTTCAGCTCGTTCTCGACGACGTCGGCCATCGCCTCGACCACGTCGTCGTAGACGCGGGGCGCCTTGTCGTCGACGCCGGCGGTGACGGTGAGCAGGCCGCCGTCCTCGATCCCCTGCATCGTCAGGCCGGCGTTGTTGACGAGGATCCGGCCCTCCTGGGTCACCAGGCGGTAGCCGCCGTAGACGGTCGAGGCGTCGAGCAGGCCGACGGAGCGGGCGAGCTCGGGGACGAGCTCGGCGACCGGGATCGAGCCCGGCAGCACCAGATCGACCCGCCGCGAGCCGGAGGCGATGGTCACCCGGACCAGGCCCGAGGCGACCGAGGACCCCTGACTCATGCGTGTTCCCCCTGAAGGCCATGAACGGTGTGGAAGACGGGGTGCAGCCTAGGCGACCGCAGCCCCGGAAACGCTCGAGGCCGGTCATCCCCGACGGGGACGACCGGCCTCGGAGGAGTTGCCGAGCTCAGAAGCGGTTGGCGCCGCGCGCGTCGGCAGCCTTGTACTCGGCGTTGGACGAGTCGACACCCTGGCTGGCCTGCTGGAGCAGGAGGGTCATCTCGTTCATGGCCTGGTCCCACTTGGCCTTGGCCTGGTCGTAGGCCATCTTGGCGTTACCGTTCCAGTCCGAGCGCAGCGGGTTGAGCTCGTTCTCGAGCTGGTCGAGGCGAGCCTCGATGTCCTTGGCGGCCTTCATCACGTCGGCGGCACCGGCGTCGAGGTGGCCGTGCTGGACCTTGATTCCGTCGAAAGTCATGTCGATCTCCTAGATCTCAGTGTCGGCGTGTCGGCGTCAGCCGAGACGGCCCTGGAGGTTGGCGTGGGTGGCGGACTGGTTCTCGTCGGTCGAGACGTTGTCGCGCTCGGTCTCCTTCATCGACGCCGAGAGCTGGTCGAGGGCCTTGAGGATGGTCTCCTGCTTCTGGTCCCAGGCGATCATCAGGTTGTTGAACGACGTCGCACCCTGGCCGCCCCATCCGGCCATCATCGTCTGGATGTTGCCGGAGAGGACGCCGCACTTGTTCTTGACGTCGCCGCGGGCCTGGTCCACGTAGTCGGCGGCCTTGGAGAGAGCCTTCTCTGTCTGGCCATACATCTCGCTCATGAAAGATCCTTCTCCCTCGGCGGTCGAACCGACCGAGATCTCGGTGTGGATGGGTGATCCAGCTGGTGGATCCGCTCGGGGAGACGTCCCGGCCCCCCGCGCTGACGTGCATCTACCCGACCGGATCGGGGCTAAACATCCGTCCACAGCGCCCGCGACCGGAAGGTTCCGAGCGGACTACGACGTCATCTCCCACAGGCGGCGGAACACCCCGGCCGCCACGATCGCCGAGGCGAAAGCGAAGCTGCCGCAGAAGGACTCGGCCACCTCCGCGCGGCGCGACCACCAGACCGAGCGCCAGCCGCGACCCGTGGCCACCGCGGCGGCCAGCGCGATCACGCCGAGGGCCACCACGACGTAGGAGAACGAGCCGAGGTGCGGGCCGCCGGGGCCGGTGACCAGGTGCACCGCCAGGGCGGCGAGCCCGCTCAGGCCGGCCAGGCGGAGCAGGACCCGCGCCGCCGCGTGCCGGTAGGAGCGGGCGGCGAGCAGCAGCGAGCACCCGGCGAAGAAGACCAGGCACCGGGCGCCGATCACGTCGAGGTCGAGGGTCGCGGTGCGCAGCAGGAGCGGGCTCGCGACGGCCATCGCCACCAGGATCGCGACCGCGGCGCCGGTGACGATCCGCGAGGCCCGGCGCACCAGGCGCTCCATCGCGTCCGAGGCGACCACGATGCGCCCGCGGCGGCCGGTGCGCTGGGTGTCGCGCGCCGACCACGCCGTGACCGCGAGCCGGTCGAGGTCGAGCAGCGCCTCGTCGGGCACGTCGATGGCCAGCGAGGGCGCGAACCGCGCCGCCATCATCGAGAGGAAGACCAGCAGCGTCCAGGCCACCCGGTCGTCCCACCCGAGGAGCGCGGGCAGCGCACAGCAGGCGAAGACGGTGAGTCCGCTGGCGATCCAGACCGTGCTCACCTCGTCGCCTCCCTCGGCGAGCGCCCGACCGATCCCCGCGACCACGGCGGCGGAGATGCCGCAGGCACCCAGGATGGCGGGGAGCAGGTGCACCCCCGGCTCGTAGAGGGCGGCGAAGGCGGCGGCCGCGGCGAACGCCGGCGCGGCGGAGGCTCGCTGTCGGGTGTGCCGGCCGACGGGGAGCACGCCGACGAGGGCGCAGCCGAGGAGGATGCCGGTGGCGACGGTGCGGACGGTGTCGTCGCCCGTGCGGCCGGCATACCACGCCGCGAGGACGGCGGCAGCAGCGGCGATGGTGGCGATCATCGACGCCAGTGCCGGGCTCTCGGGTGCGTTCTTGGCCGCGTCGAGCAGCGTCACCTTGCGCGGGAGGTGGACACCAGCGGTCGCGACCAGGACGTCCCCGGGCTGCACGCCCGCCTCCTGGAGCGGGACGGACGCGTTGAGACGCTGGCCGAGGGCGGTCTGCAGGAGCGGGATGCCGGGCACCTCGGCCTGCTTGGCGTACTCACGGGCGACGTCGACCGAGGTCGCTCCCGACGGCACGACCAGGTCGAGCACACCGGCCGGACCGTGGATGCTGACGGCGATGGTCGCGGCGGCAGGGCTGGGCATCGCGACGTCCGACACGGATCCCCCCTTCGCGTCCACGGCGCTCCCTCGGCGCACAGGACTGGAGGGTAGTCGCTTGTGCGGGGCGTGCGGGAGCACACCTATCATCGACGCGACTTCGAATCGTTGAGGCACTGGGGGATGCGTGAGCACGACACTGCGAGGTGGCCAGAGGCTCGACGAGCCGGAGATGCCGGGCGGCCAGATCGTGCTGCAGCCCCCGCCCGAGCTGCAGGACGGCGAGGGCGCCAGCGGCGTGCTGATGAACGCCATCCCGATGCTCGGCAGCCTCGGCTCGATCGTCCTCGTGGCGACGATGGGCGGGGCCAACAAGACGCGCAGCTTCCTCGCCGCGGGCATGTTCCTCTTCGCCACGCTCGGCTTCATCATCGTGCAGATCGACCGGCAGCGTAAGCAGCGCGCGCAGCAGGTGACCGGCTCGCGCACCGAGTACCTGCGCTACCTCAGCAACATCCGCAAGGTCGCCCGCGAGGCCGCCGACCAGCAGCGCCGCGCGCTCAACTGGCACCACCCGGAGCCGGCCGCCCTCCCCTCGCTCGCCGAGGACCGCACCCGCCTGTGGGAGCACACGGGCTCCGACGAGAACTTCCTGCACGTGCGCTACGGCCTGTGCTCGCAGCCCCTGTCGCTCGAGCTGGTGCCGCCGGAGAGCGCACCCGTCGACCAGGTCGACCCCGCCGCCGCGTCCGCGCTGCACCGCCTGCTCGTGGTGCACCGGCTCCAGCCCAACCTGCCCGCCTCCATCGACCTGCGCGCCTTCGACCGGATCGAGCTGTGCGGCGACGCCGAGGAGGTGCGCTCGACGGCGCGGGCGATGATCTGCTCCGCCACGGCGTTCCACAACCCCGACCAGCTGATCGTCGCCGTGCTCAGCTCCGAGGCCAACCTGACCCACTGGGACTGGGTCAAGTGGCTGCCCCACGCGCAGAGCACCCGCGAGGCCGACGCCGTCGGCCCGATGCGGTTGGTGTCGACCTCGCTCGACGACCTCGGCAACCTGCTCCCACCGGACCTGTCGGACCGCCCGCGCTTCGGCGCCGACGAGCGTGCCGCGACCCCGCACATCCTGCTCGTCATCGACGGCGGCCACCTGCCGCCCGGCAACCACATCGTCCCGCCCGACGGGCTCCACGGCGTGACCCTGCTCGACCTGCCGACCCGCTGGGACGAGCTGGAGGACTCCACGCGACTGCGGCTCGAGTTCGCCGACGGACCCGACGAGCTCGAGAAGCGCCCGGTGCACGCGCTGCGGCTGCGCGGCGAGCCGGTGAAGGCGCTCGCCGACCAGTGCGACGTGGCGACCGCCGAGGCGTTCGCCCGGCGCATCGCGCCGCTGAAGACCGCGAGCGCCGAGTCGGCCTCGTCGGGTGGTGCGGTCGACATCACCTCGACCACCCCCGACCACATGGACCTGCTCGGCCTCGGCGACATCTTCACCTACGACCCGGGCACGGCCTGGCGCCCGCGTCCCGCGCGCGACCGCCTCCGGGTGCCGATCGGCATCGGCGACTCCGGGGGCCTGATCCACCTCGACATCAAGGAGTCCGCCCAGCAGGGCATGGGCCCCCACGGCCTGGTCATCGGCGCGACCGGCTCCGGCAAGTCGGAGTTCCTGCGCACGCTGGTGCTCGGCCTGGTCATGACGCACTCGTCGGAGCAGCTCAACCTCGTGCTCGTCGACTTCAAGGGTGGTGCGACCTTCGCCGGCATGGCCGACATGCCGCACGTCTCCGCCGTCATCACCAACCTCGCCAACGAGCTCACCCTCGTCGACCGCATGCAGGACGCGCTGTCGGGCGAGATGACGCGCCGCCAGGAGCTGCTGCGCGACGCGGGCAACTACGCCTCGGTCCGTGACTACGAGAAGGCCCGCGCCAACGGCGAGCCCCTCGAGCCGATGCCGTCGCTCTTCATCGTCGTCGACGAGTTCTCCGAGATGCTCTCGGCCAAGCCGGAGTTCATCGACCTGTTCGTCGCCATCGGTCGACTCGGACGCTCCCTCGGCCTGCACCTCCTGCTCGCCTCGCAGCGCCTCGAGGAGGGCCGGCTCCGCGGCCTCGAGTCGCACCTGTCCTACCGCGTCGGCCTCCGCACCTTCTCCGCCGGCGAGTCCCGCGCGGTCCTCGGAGTCCCCGACGCCTACGAGCTCCCCGCCGTCCCCGGCCTCGGCTACCTCAAGCCAGACCAGTCCACGCTCCTGCGGTTCAAGGCGGCGTACGTCTCCGGGCCGCCCTCGAGCCGCGCGCGCGTCACCCGCGACGAGGGTGGCGGCATCCGCGGCATCCTGCCCTTCACCATCTCGGAGGTCCAGGCGCTCGAGCCGACCCCGGAGGACGGTCACGAGGAGGTCGCGCCGCAGCCGCAGCAGCAGGGCGAGCAGGCCTCCCTGCTCGACGTCGCGGTGACCCGGATGATCGGCAAGGGCCCGGAGGCCCACCAGGTCTGGCTGCCGCCCCTCGACGTGCCCGACACCCTCGACGAGCTCATGCCCGACCTCACCGAGCACCCCGACCTCGGCCTGGTCTCCCAGCAGTGGCGCAGCGTCCCCGGCCTGGTGATCCCGCTCGGCACGGTGGACCGCCCGCGCGAGCAGCGCCGCGACACGATGACGCTCAACCTCACCGGCGCCGCCGGCCACGTGGCCGTCGTGGGCGGCCCTCGGTCGGGCAAGAGCACGCTCCTGCGCAGCATCGTGACGAGCATGGCGCTGGTGACGACGCCGACGGAGTCGCAGTTCTTCGTCCTCGACTTCGGGGGCGGCACGTTCGCGCCCCTGGCCCGGCTGCCGCACGTCTCGGGCGTCGCGACGCGGTCCGAGCCCGACGTCGTACGCCGGGTGATGGCGGAGGTCGAGGGAGTCGTCGACCGCCGCGAGGCCTACTTCCGCGAGAACGCGATCGACTCCATCGAGACCTACCGCTCGCGCCGCGCCCAGGGCCGCGCCGACGACGGGTGGGGTGACGTCTTCCTCGTCATCGACGGGTGGAGCACGCTGCGCGCGGAGTTCGACGACCTCGAGATGGAGATCCAGCAGCTCGCCGCCCGCGGCCTGACGTTCGGCCTCCACATCGTCACCGCGTCCACCCGCTGGGCCGACTACCGCGCCGCGATGCGCGACGTCTTCGGCTCCAAGCTCGAGCTGCGCCTCGGGGACCCGCTCGACTCCGAGGTGGACCGCAAGGTGGCCGCCCTGGTGCCGGTCGGACGTCCCGGCCGCGGCCTGGTGCCGTCCAAGCTGCACTTCCTCGGCGCGCTGCCGCGCATCGACGGCGACGGCAGCGCCGACACGCTCGGCGACGGCGTCGACGACCTGATCGACAAGATGGCTGCCGCGTGGAAGGGCCCGCAGGGCCCCAAGCTCCGGCTGCTGCCCGAGATGGTCACGCTCGAGGCCATCCGCGAGGACGCCGTACGCCGCCAGATGCCGGCCAAGCACGTCCTGCTCGGCATCAACGAGAAGGAGCTCGCTCCGATCGGCCTCGACGTCGACGCCGAGCCGCACATGCTGATCTTCGGCGACGGGCAGTCGGGCAAGAGCGCCCTGCTGCGGGCCTACGTCCACGAGATCATGCGCACGCGCACGCCCAAGGAGGCGCAGATCGTGCTCGTCGACTACCGCCGCTCGATGCTCGGCGAGGTCCCCGACGAGTACCTGCTGAACTACCTGACGTCCGCCACCCAGGCGACGCCGACGCTCAAGGACATCGCGACCTACCTCGAGGGGCGGATCCCCGGCCCCGACGTGACGCCCGACCAGCTGCGCAGCAGGTCGTGGTGGACAGGTGCGGAGGTGTTCGTGGTGGTCGACGACTACGACCTCGTCGCGACCCAGCAGTCCTCACCCGTCTCGTCGCTGCAGCCGCTCATGGCGCAGGCCCGCGACGTCGGGCTGCACGTCGTCGTGGCGCGCCGCACCGGTGGCGCGTCGCGGGCGCTCTACGAGCCCGTCATCCAGTCGCTGCGCGACCTCGCGATGCCCGGCGTGATGCTGTCGGGTCCGCGCGACGAGGGGATCCTCATCGGCAACCTGCGCCCGCAGCCCGCACCCGAGGGCCGGGCCCGCGTCGTCACCCGCGACGGCGGCACCCAGACCGCGCAGCTGGCCTGGCTCGACGCCACGATGTGACCCGACCGGGGCGGTGCTCCCGGGTGTGTCACACGCCGCCGCGCCGGGACCGGTCCTTTGCGCCCGAGACTCCCGCTTCGCCGCCCAGATCTGGTGTGACAAGCGGGGTGGTCACCGGATATCCGGGGACTCCAGCCCCCTCAGCGGCGCCCGCTCTTGAACATCCCCCGCGCGATCTCACGGGCGGCGGTGCGCATGAAGTCCTTGAAGACCGGCGACTTGGTGACGGCCTCCATCATCGAGTCCTGCGGCTTGGCGGCCTTCTTGGCCTTCGTCGTGACCCGGTCGTTCTTCTGCTCGCGGGCCATCTCCTTCACGCGGGCGTCCTCGGCGGCCTTGCGCGCGCCCTCCTCGAGCTTGGCGGCCAGCAGCTCGCGCGCCGACTCGCGGTCGATCGACTCGACGTACTTCGCGTGCAGCGGGGACGCCTCGACCGCGGCCTGCATGCCGTCGACCGGCGCCGCGTCCATCAGCGACTCGGGTGCGCGCAGTCGGGTCCAGGCCACCGGCGTCGGTGCGCCGCGCTCGTTCATCACGGTCACGATCGCCTCGCCGATGCCGAGGCTGGTGATGACCTGGCCCAGGTCGTCGTACGCGCTGGTGGGGTAGGTGTTGACCGTCGCCTTCAGCGCCTTCGCGTCGTTGGGCGTGTGGGCGCGCAGCTGGTGCTGCACGCGCGAGCCGAGCTGTCCGAGCACCTCGTCGGGCACGTCGGTGGGCGACTGCGTCACGAAGAAGACGCCGACCCCCTTGGAGCGGATCAGCCTGACGGTCTGCGCGATCTGGTCCAGGAACGCCTTCGAGGCGTCGCGGAAGAGCAGGTGGGCCTCGTCGAAGAAGAAGACCAGCTTGGGCTTGTCGAGGTCGCCCTCCTCCGGCAGGTCGTGGAAGAGGTCGGCGAGCAGCCACATCAGGAACGTCGAGAACAGGGCGGGCCGGTCCTGGAGGTTCGGCAGCTCGAGCAGGCTGATCATGCCGCGACCGTCGTCGGTGGTGCGCAGGAAGTCCTTGGTCTCGAACTCCGGCTCGCCGAAGAAGACGTCGGCGCCCTGCGCCTCGAACGACACCAGCTCGCGCAGGATCACGCCTGCGGTCTGCGGGGAGAGCCCGCCGATCGACTTGAGCTCGGCCTTCCCGGCCGCGTCTCCGGTGAGGTACTGCAGGACCGCGCGCAGGTCGGAGAGGTCGAGCAGCGGCAACCCTTGCTTGTCGCAGTAGTAGAAGACCAGCCCCAGCGACGACTCCTGGGTCTCGTTGAGCCCGAGCACCTTGGCCAGCAGCGTCGGACCGAAGGCGGTCATCGTCACCCGCACGGGTACGCCGATCCCTTGGCCGCCGATCGCGTAGAACTCGGTCGGGAAGCCGGTCGCCGTCCAGGTCTGGCCGACGCTCGCGGTGCGGGCGGTGAGCTTGTCGCTGGCCTCGCCCGCGACGCTCAGGCCGGACAGGTCGCCCTTGATGTCGGCCGCGAACACCGGTACGCCGTTGGCGCTGAGCTGCTCGGCCAGCAGCTGGAGCGTCTTGGTCTTGCCGGTGCCCGTGGCACCCGCGACCAGGCCGTGGCGGTTGACCATGCTGAGCGGGATCCGGATCCGGACGTCGCTCAGCTCGTCGGCGTCGAGCATCAGTCCGCCGAGCTCGAGCGCCGCACCCTCGAACTGGTAGCCGGGAGCGACGGCTGCCGAGATCGGGTCGCTCGGGGCGACGACCGGGGCGTCAGCCGGGGCTGCGGGTGTCGGCTCGGGTGTCGCCTCAGGGGTCTCGGTCATGGGTCGAGCGTAGTCAGCGAAGCGGGTCACGACGAGGGCGTCGTTATGATCACCGGCGTGATCTTCAAGCGGGTGGGCGTCGGCCGGCCCTACCCCGAGCACGGGCTGACCTCCCGGACGTGGGCCGACCTGCCCCCGCGGCAGGTCCGGCTCGACGAGCTCGTGACCACCAAGGACACCCTCCAGCTCGACGCCCTGCTCGACGAGGACTCCACCTTCTACGGCGACCTCTTCGCCCATGTCGTGCAGTGGCACGGCGACCTCTACCTCGAGGACGGGCTGCACCGGGCACTCCGGGCGGCACTGCAGCAGCGCATGGTGCTGCACGCCCGCATCCACCAGGCGGGCGACGAGTGAACGGCGCAGCCAGGTCGGCCGCCACGCTCGGCGGTCTCGCCGCGCTGGTCGTCGTCGCCACGGTCTGGGGCTGGGCCGCCTTCACCGAGCCGCTCCCGAAGGACGAGCCGGTCCCGATCTGCGTCAACACCGCGATCCCCTCCGGCACGGAGGTGCGCCGCGACCAGGTCGTCGTCAGCGTCTACAACGGCAGCCGGCGCAGCGGCCTGGCCAGCACCGCGAGCGACGAGCTGGCGGAGCGCGGCTTCGTCGCCGGCGCCGTCGGCAACGCCCCGCAGCCCTCCCCCGGCACCCGGATCTGGTCCGACGACCCGACGAACCCGGCGGTCGACCTCGTCCGCCAGCAGTTCAAGGGAGCCAAGGTCGTGCCCGGCGACGCCCTCGGCCCCGGGGTCGTGGTCATCCTCGGTGAGAAGTACCAGTCCCTGAAGAAGAAGCAGGTGGAGTCGGTGGTCGCCCAGGCCGACGCCACCTACTGCCAGGCGACCGCCTCGGACCCGCTGGAGTAGCCCGACCCGCAGCGGCGCTCAGCCCTGCTCGCGCTTGGCGCGCTCACCGAGCCAGAGCGCCAGCCGGCCGTTCTCGGAGACCTGGCGCAGCCGGTCCTCGGTGGCCTCGCGGTGCTTGCGGGGAGTGACCACCAGCAGGTCGTCGCCGGCGCGCAGGACCGTGCGTCGCTCGGGCACGAGCACGTCCTCGGACCGGATCACCAGCGAGACCGAGGCGCCCGGCGGCAGCCGCAGCTCGCCGACCTCGACGCCGTGCATCTTCGACCGCGGCGCGATGGTCACCTGCAGGAGGTCGGCGGCGACCTTGTCGAGCGGGGCGGCCTCCACGTCGAGGCCCCGCGGCTCGTTGCGACGCGCCACGCCGAGCACCTCCGCCACCCACGGCAGGGTCGGCCCGGTGAGCAGGGTGTAGATGACGACCATCACGAAGACGATGTCGAAGATGTCGTAGGAGCCCGCGACACCCTCGGACAGCGGGATCGTGGCCAGCACGATCGGCACTGCGCCACGAAGCCCGGCCCACGAGATGAACGCGAGGTCGCGCGCGGCCATCGGCTGGACGACGCTGCTGACGAAGACCGAGAGCGGGCGCGCGACCACGGTGAGCACGAGCCCGGTGACGACCGCCTGGGCCACCGTGACGAGGTCGATCCGGGCCGGCGAGAGCAGCAGGCCGAGCATGACGAACAGGCCGATCTGGGCGAGCCAGGCGATTCCCTCGGAGAAGGACCGGGTGGCCACCCGGTGCGGCAGCTCGCTGTTGCCGAGGATCAGCGCGGCGACGTAGATCGCGGCGAAGCCCGACGCGTGCACTGCGGCCGCGACGCCGTACGCCGTGAACGCCAGGCACAGCACCGCCAACGGATAGAGGCCCGAGGACGGCAGGGCGGCACGGCGCATGATCCAGGCGCCGGCGACACCGATGGACACCCCGAGCGCGGCGCCGGCGAGGAGCTCGAAGGCGATGATGCCGGCGGTCTCGAGGACGCCGGAGCCGGCGGCGGCGCCGGTGGAGATGATGCCGACGAGCACGACCGTGGGGGCGTCGTTGAGGCCCGACTCGGCCTCGAGCGCGCCCGTGAGCCGCTTGGGCAGCGGCAGCGCCCGCAGGACGGAGAAGACCGCGGCGGCGTCGGTGGGCGAGCAGATCGCGCCGAGCAGGATCGCCAGCTCCCACGGCAGGCCGAGGAGGTAGTGGGTGCCGACGGCGACGACCGCGACCGAGACGGCGACGCCGAGGGTCGCCAGTGACAGACCCAGCCGGACGCTCGAGCGCATCTGCCGCCAGTCGGTCGTCAGACCGCCCTCGGCGAGGATGATCGCGAGGGCGCCGAAGCCGAGAGCATGGGCGAGCTGGGCGTCGTCGAACTGGATGCCGAACGGTCCGCCCTCGCCGAGCATCACCCCGATCAGGAGGTAGATCAGCAGCGAGGGGAGGCCGGCGCGGGCCGAGACCCGGACCGCCAAGATGGCCGCCAGCGTCACCACGGCACCCACCAGCACGAACGCGTCGAGCTGGTGGACGTCGAAGGTCACTGGCATCCCATTGCTTGCGCGAGGCGTCTGGTTGAGGCCTGCTGATGTGTGCCACGATCCTATCGGTGCGGGAGGGCACCGTTCGCTCGTCGTCCGAGGCTCCGAGGCGCTGGAATATCGGTGGGCCCGACGACGTTTGGCGCCGACTGCCTGCGGGTAGGCCTCCCCCGACGAGAGGGAGTGATCGATGTACGGCGACACCGCCGCGGGCCGCAAGCGCGTGGCCCAGCTCCGCGAGCAGAGCGGTGACATCCGCGCCCTGGCTGCGCGGCTCGTCTCGCAGGCCGAGGCAGTGCCGTGGCACGGCAAGGCCGCCGACGCGATGCGCGAGCGGATCAAGGAGCGCGCCACGCACCTGCGCACGGCCGCCGCCCAGCACGAGACCGCGGCGGACTCCCTGGCCAAGCACCTCGGGGAGGTCGACACGCTCAAGGAGACGATCGACCTGCGCGCCGGCAAGGCCACCCGCCTCGTCGAGGACGCCCGCACCCGTGCGAGCGAGGCCGGCGACGGCGCACCCGACGACCCGACCGACGCCACGCTGCTGGTGTTCGACCCTCCTCCGGCCGGTCACAAGGACTGGCTGACCGTCGACCTGCCGGGGCTCTGACATGGTGACCATCGACCTGACCACCCCGCCCCCGCCGCCGGCGAGCTTCCTCGACGCCATGGCCCGCCGCCTCGCGCTGACGCTCCCGGAGCTGCGCCACGTCGCCTCTCTCGCGGGCGACGCGCCGCTCCCCTTCGACGTACGCACCTCCGACGGCGCCGCGCCGGACGCGGGCTCCCTGTCCGGCAGGCTCGGCCAGAGCCGCGGCTCGGCGGAGGACTCCGCCTACTCCCAGGCCCTCGGCACGCTCCACGACCCGCAGGACTCGCTGCAGCGCCGTGGGTTGATCACCGACGGGGTCGCCGACCCGGGTGTCGTCGGCGCGGTGGGCCTCCTCGCGACGCCAGACCTCGCGCTCGACATCGACGTCGCCGCGGGCGCCATCCAGGTCAAGGCCTGGCACCGGCAGGCGGGTGACGCGGTGGCGAGCCTGTCGACGTGCGACGGCATCGTCTTCGAGCTGGCCTGGTTCCCCGTCGACCAGTGGACCACCGAGCTGGCCCGGGTGACCGAGGTCCCCGAGGACCTCCCGATCACCACCTCCCAGGTGCCGTCGCCCCTCGACGTCCCCTACGCCCTGGCCGACTCGATCGGGGAGGCGCTGCGCTCGGGTCGCTCCGACCTGGTCCCGGTCCTCGCCGGCCAGGCCGACGGTGCCGTGCACGTCGACGGCGCCGAGCTCGGTGACGCCGAGGCCGCCGGCGCGATCTCGGCGATCCACACCGAGAGCCGCGGCCGGCTCCGCATCCTGGCAGCGGAGGTGGCCGACCGGGCCACGACGTCGGTCGGCGTGGTCTCCTGGGTCCTGCTCAAGGACGGCTGGCACTCGCTCACCCCGCGCCACGACGACGTCGCCCGCGTCACCGTCACCCGTGTCGACCCCGACGACCTCGCCACCGAGCTCGCGCCGGTCCTCGCGCAGGTCACCCTCCGAGAGGACGTGGCCTGAGTCATGAGCGACCTCGACATCCCCCGCACGCACGACACCGAGTCGCCCGAGGACTCCTCAGCCGCGGTCGTCGCCGACAAGTACGACCGGATGCTGGCGCTGGCCGACCTGTTCGACTCCTCCGGCAACGAGATGCGCACCCGGGCCCGCCTCGGCTCCGAGATCCTCGGCGACGACGACGTCGTCGACTCGGGAGAGCTGTCGAAGGCCACCTGGGGCCAGGCCGAGGAGGACATCCGCGCCGCGACGACGGGCAAGCACGGCCTGCTCACCCGCTCGGTCGAGCTCGACGCCGACGCCCTCGTCGTACGCGCCACGGTGCTGACCTACCGCTGGATCGACGAGCTCCAGCAGGCGGCCTACAAGACGCTCGGCTCGATCGCCGGTCGCGCCATCGGCTACCTCGCCCCCGAGGTCGCGCTCGGCGGGGCCATCGTCAGTGCCGGCCTGATCGAGGCCGACGCCCTCGACCGCGACGGCGTCACGGCCTACCTGAGCGAGCTCGCCGACAGCAACCCCGACCTGATGGACCACCTCTCCGGTGGCGGCGGGCTGCTCGACGGGCTCCACATGCGCTCGCTCCTCACGGCCGGCGTGCTCGCCTCCGACCAAGGTGTCCACGCGGCACGCGGGGGTCTGCGAGCGATCGGCATCGACCCGTTCCCGACCGACGCGGTGGCGGCGTTCCGCGACTCCGCCGGAGCGTTCGTGGAGGTCGAGGCGCCGCAGCCCGAGGCCGGCACCGGGGAGGGACTCGCTCCCCGCTCGCTCGAGGAGCTGATGGCCAACCTGGTCGCAGAGGACCACAGGATCAGCGTGCAACGGGTGGGCGCGGGTCGCTACATCGCCTACCTCCCCGGTGCTCTCGGGGGCGAGCCGGGCCGGCTGCGCCTCGTCGGCGCCGACCCGTCGACGTCCGCCAGGCAGGTCGTCCGGGCGATCGAGAAGGCCGTCACCGACGACGACGCGCGCGTGATGCTCGTGGGCTCGGCCGCTGGTGGGGCCATCGCAGCCGAGATCGCCTCGACCGCCACCTCTGACAAGTTCGTCGTCGACCAGGTCGTCACCGCGGGCGCACCGTCGGCCCTCGTGCCCCGGATCCCGCAGTCCACCCGCGTGCTCTCGCTCGAGGACCGCGCCGACCCGGTCGCGCTGCTCGGCTCCCTCATCAACGCGCGGACGGCCAACCGGTTGACGGTGGTCTTCGACGGCAGCAACGCCGATGGCACGCACACCTATGTCGCCGGCGCTCGCGCGGCCGACATCGCTGCGCACCCCGAGCTGCGCGCCGCGATCGCGCGCATGCAGGACCTCGGCTACCTCGCAGGCTGAGGCCCCACCCCACCGCAGTTGCTCCACCGCGGAGCGGCAGTCAGACGATGCCGTGCACGAACTCGCCGAGCTGGGCGAGGTTGCGGCACTCCACCATCGGCACGACCTCGCCGTAGCGGTCCGCCGCGCTGTCACCGGTGCCCCAGTGGCGCGGGTGCTCGGGGTTGAGCCACCACGCGTGGCGGGACCGGCCGGCGAGGTCGGCGAGCACCGGCAGCGCCAGGTCGCTGTAGTTGGACCGGCCGTCCCCGAGGACCAGCAGCGAGGACCGGGGACCGATGGCGTCGCCGTGCTCCTCGGCGAAGCGGGTGAGCGCCCGCCCGTAGTTCGTCCGTCCCCACAGCGCGGCCTGCGCGATGCGCGGCGCCAGTGACTCCATCACCTCGACGACGTCGGCACCCGGACGGAAGGCGTCGCTGACCTCGACCACGTCGTCGACGAAGGTGAAGGCACGCACGCCGCTGAACGCCTCGCGGAGCGCGAAGACCAGCAGCAGGGTGAACTGCGCGAAGCTGGCCACCGACCCGCTGACGTCGCACAGCACGACGAGGTCCGTGCGATGGGGGCGCTTGGGGCGGTGGTGGGTGGTCAGCGGCACCCCGCCGGTCGCGATCGACGCGCGCACCGTGCGGCGTACGTCGAGGGGGCCACGGCGCCGCGCGTGCTGCTGCTTGGCGAGCCGGGCCGCGAGCCGGCGGGCGAGCGGATAGATCTCGCGACGCATCTCCTCGAGGTCGCTGCGGCGCGCGGCGGTGAAGTCGAGCCGGTCGATGCTCGGCCGGACGGTCACGGCGGCAACGTGCTGCGGCCCCTTCTCCTCCGAGATCCGTCGCCGCGCGTCACCCTCGACCATCCCGGTGAAGTCTCCGACCCGGCGTCCGGCGACGCGCTGGGCGTGCTCGCCGTCGAGACCCTGACCGAGCAGCCCCTGCACCAGCCGGTCCATCAGCTCCGCGGGCGACACCCGCTGCAGCGAGGTGTAGGCCGACCAGCTCGACAGCCCCGGCCCCCGGCCGGGCATCGCGCCGAACCGGGCCACCGCCTCGACTGCAAGATCGTGCAACGCCTGCCGGTCGCCGCTCACCAGCGCCTCGGCGAGCTCCTCGCGGAAGCGCGCCAGCTCGGGGCCGGTGTCCGGCGCCCCCTCGACGTCGGGCAGTCCCTCGCCCGCGACCCCGCTGCCGATCAGCCGGGGGTAGTAGATGTCGAAGACCGCGTCGAAGGTGACACGCTGGGGCTGGCGCTTCAGGAGAGTCGCGGCATACGCCGCCCGCACGGTCTCGCGGTCGTGCCAGGACACCTGGTCCAGCGCGGCGACCGCGTCCAGCCCCTCGGCCAGCGACACTGACAGCCCCGCGGCGCGCAGCGCCTCCACGAATCCGATGTGGGTGTCGAGCAGGCTCATCGCGAGGCCAGCTTCAGCTCCTTGACGGCGCGCTGCTGGTCCGAGGCGTGCTTGAGCACGACGCCCAGCGTGCGGGCGACCGTGGCCTCGTCGAGGTCGTCGATCTCCAGCGCGATCAGCGTGCGCGCCCAGTCGACCGACTCCGCGATCGAGGGCGCCTTCTTGAGCTCGAGCTCGCGGAGGCGTACGACGACGTCGACCAGCTGGGCGGCCACCTTCTCCTCGAGCGCGGGGACCTGGCTGGTGACGATCGCGCGCTCCCGCTCGGCGTCGGGGTAGTCGAGGTGCAGGAAGAGGCAGCGACGCTTGACCGCCTCGGACAGCTCGCGACTGGCGTTCGAGGTCAGCACCACGAACGGCCGCCGGGTCGCGGTGACCGTGCCCAGCTCGGGGATCGTCACCTGGAAGTCGCTCAGCACCTCCAGCAGCAGCCCCTCGACCTCGACGTCGGTCTTGTCGACCTCGTCGACGAGCAGCACGGTCGGCTCCTCGCGCCGGATGGCGCTCAGCAGCGGGCGCGTCAGCAGGAACTCCTCGGTGAAGATGTCGTCGTGGGTCTCGCTCCACGTCGCGTCGTCACCGCCGCTCGCCTGGATCCGGAGCAGCTGCTTCTTGTAGTTCCACTCGTAGAGCGCCCGTGCCTCGTCGAGCCCCTCGTAGCACTGCAACCGCACCAGCTCCGCACCCGTCGCCCGCGCCACCGCCTTGGCCAGCTCGGTCTTGCCGACCCCGGCCGGGCCCTCGATGAGCAGCGGCTTCTCCAGCGCCCCCGCGAGGTACGCCGTCAGCGCGGTGGCGTCGTCGGTCAGGTAGCCGGCCGCACGCAGGCGGCTCGTCGCGTCGTCGGCGGAGTCGAACCAGGTCGTCACGCCGGGAGCCTATCGGTGGGGGGTTGGCAGAGAGGGCGGGATTCGAACCCGCGGTAGGTCTCCCTACGACCGCTTTCAAGGCGGTTCCGATCGGCCGCTCCGGCACCTCTCCTCGTACGACGCCACGGCGTCGCACACCGCGGAACTCTACCGAACGGCCTCCGCCGTGCGGACCCGAGCGCGGGCACCGCCGGGCGTGCGTGGTGAAATCTCCGGCGTGACGACCGAGACCGCCACCGTCTACCGCCTCGCCCCCGCCGTCGCGGCGCGCCTGGTGGGCGCGCTGCTGTGCGCGGTCGCCGTCCTCATCCTCGCCAGCACCATCCTGATCGCGGTCGTCGACCTGCACACGGTGTTCCTGCTGGTTCCGGTGGTCCTCACGGTCGTCCTCCTCGTCGCGTCGTGGTGGACGTGGCGGCAGAAGGGCTGGGTCGTCCGCTTCACCCCGGAGGGCTACCGAGTGCAGTGGGTCCGCGGCGTCGGGGCCGCGTCGGGCCGGTGGAAGGACGTCGAGGACGCGGTCACGTCCACGGTCGCGGACTCGCCCGTGCTGGTGCTGCGCCTGCGCGACGGCAGGAGCACGATCATCCCGGTGCAGATGCTCGCCGCCGACCGCGAGGCCGTGGTGCGCGACGTGCAGGAGCACCTCCAGCGGGGACACGGCCTCACGAAGTGGTGACCTGATTCGGCACGGGCGCGTCGCGCCTTGTAACCTTTGTGCGCCCGGTTCCGGCCGGGCATGGAGGCGTCGCCTAGTCCGGTCTATGGCGCCCGCCTGCTAAGCGGGTTTGGGGCTACAACCCCATCGAGGGTTCAAATCCCTCCGCCTCCGCGTGATCGGCCCCCTCCCGGCGGGAGGGGGCCGAATCCGGCTGCCCCCACACTTTTGCAAGAACCTGCAATGCACAGACCTGCAGCGACGTCGGCGGGACGTGACCCGCCGGGTTGAGGGACAATGAGGGGTGTCATCCCCTGTGACGCAGTGACAGCTAGAGGTGAAATGCAATGACCCCTGTACGCCGCATCGCCGCAGCAGCCCTCGTGGGTGCACTCGGCTTCGGATTCGCGGGCCTCGGGGCCTCTCCCGCACACGCAGCAGCCGACACCAGCTGGGGCCAGAAGGTCAAGGGTCCCCGGACCGCCGACACCAGCTGGGGCACCCGGACCACGGTCTCCCAGACCATCGACACCAGCTGGGGCACCCGCATCAGGTTCGGCCGCTGACCCAGAGCGCGTGCGATGATGTGCACGCAGTGAAGTGCTGAGACCCGGACCCCTCAACCCCCCACGAGTTCTGGTCCGGAAGCCTCCCCCACAGGCGCGTCTCAGCAGCGAAGGCAGCGACTCCTCGGAGTCGCTGCCTTCGTCCTTGCCACAGGTCGTCGGGGAGGTCAGCCGCTGAGCTCGTCGGTCTCCCGGCCCGAGATCCCCCGCTTGCCCATCTCGTAGCCGAGCTGGAAGCGGGTCTCGACCTCGAACTCGCTCTTGAGATCGGCGACGTAGCCGGCGTAGGTCCGCGGGCTGACGCCGAGGCGCTTGGCGCCCGCGGGGTCGGCGCGACCCTCGAGGAGCATCCGGATGGTCATCGCCCGCTGCTCGGCGGCGATGTCACGCATCAGGGAGGTCTCGCTGCTGGTGAAGGGCCGGGCCCGCTCCCAGTGGCGCTCGAACATGTCGACGAGGTAGCCCACCATCGACGGCTCGCTGATCACCATCGCCGCGATGAGCCCCTCGTGGCTGGGGATCACCGCGATGCGGCGATCGACCACGATGAGCCGGTTGAAGAACTCGTCGAGCGTACGGACCTCGGCCCCGGCGGCACTGACCGCGGCGACGTACTTGCGGGTGTCGGCTCCGCGACGTGCGGCGTGCTGGTAGAGGGTGCGCATCCGCACGCCACGTTTGAGGGCGGCGATGTCGCGCGCGCCGACCTCGCCGAGCTGCTTGACCCCGCGCCGGTCCTGCGGCTGCGCGGTGAGCAGCTCCTCCTCGGCGTCGCCGACCAGGGAGGCCAGGAAGTTGTTGATGGTCGTGGCACCGCGGATCTCGGCGAACGGACCACCCACCGCGCTCGGGGAGCGGCGCCAGGCGTGGGAGAGGGTGCTGAAGGCCTGCGCCCAGTGGGCGGACTCGGCGATCAGCTCGGCACCCTGCTGGCCGAGCGGGGCCACCACCTGTGCCTGCACGGCGGCCGGATCGACGGCTCGCCAGTGCGTGCCGTCGTCGCTCTTGACGATGAGGCCCACCTCGACGAGGAGCTCGAAGGCCTCGTGCAGCTCACCGCGCCTGGCGATGCGCTGGTCGGCGGTGCTCACGCCTCCGGACGCGACGATCTCCTCGTAGAGCGGCGTGGCGTGCTCCTCGAACACGCCGCGCTCGTGCTGCCCCAGGGGCACGACCCACCTCGACTTCCCACGCGACCAGTTGCCAACCCCGTGGGGTGATGGTGCCACAACGGCACCAACGTCGAGCCTCGGATGCACGAGGACCCGCCTCGCCGGAGGTGGTCGGCGAGACGGGTCGTGCGCGAGGTGGGATCAGGCGTCGAGGCGCGCGGTGAGGGTGTCGAGCTCGCTCCAGAGGACGGCCGGGAGGTCGTCGCCGAACTTCTCGAACCACTCCTGGATCTGCGGGATCTCGGCCTTCCACTCCTCGGGGTCGACCGCGAGGGCCTGCGCGAGCTGCTCCTCGGTGACGTCGAGCCCGTCGATGTCCATCGAGCCCGGCGCCGGGACGTGGCCGATCGGGGTCTCGACCGCGGCGGCCTGGCCGTCGATGCGCTCGATGACCCACTTGAGGACGCGGCTGTTCTCGCCGAAGCCCGGCCAGAGGAAGCCGCCGTCCTCGTCGCGACGGAACCAGTTGACGTAGAAGATCTTCGGCAGCTTGGCCGCGTCGTGGTCCTTGCCCATGCCGATCCAGTGGCCGAAGTAGTCGCCGGCGTTGTAGCCGATGAAGGGCAGCATCGCCATCGGGTCACGGCGTACGACGCCCACCGCGCCAACGGCCGCAGCGGTCGTCTCCGAGGAGAGCGTGGCGCCCATGAAGGTGCCGTGGTTCCAGTCGCGGGCCTCGGTCACCAGCGGGATCGTCGTCTTGCGGCGACCGCCGAACAGGATCGCGTCGATCGGCACGCCGCGCGGGTCGTCGTACTCGTCGGCGAGGATCGAGCACTGCTTGATCGGGGTGCAGTAGCGGCTGTTGGCGTGGCTGGACAGCTCGTCGGACTCGGGAGTCCACGGCTCGCCCTTCCAGCTCGTGGCGCGGGCCGGCGGGTTCTCAAGGCCCTCCCACCAGACGTTGCCGTCCTCGGTGAGCGCCACGTTGGTGAAGACCGAGTTGCCCTTGCGGATGGTCTCCATGGCGTGCGGGTTGGTGTGCTCGTTGGTGCCGGGGGCGACGCCGAAGAAGCCGAACTCCGGGTTGACCGCCCACAGCCGGCCGTCCTCGCCGACGCGCATCCACGCGATGTCGTCGCCGATCGCCTCGACGGTCCAGCCGGGGATGGTCGGCTTGAGCATCGCGAGGTTGGTCTTGCCGCAGGCGCTCGGGAAGGCCGCGGCGACGTACTTGGTCACGCCCTGCGGCGAGGTGAGCTTGAGGATGAGCATGTGCTCGGCCAGCCAGCCCTCGTCACGCGCCATGACCGACGCGATGCGCAGGGCGTAGCACTTCTTGCCGAGCAGGGCGTTGCCGCCGTAGCCCGAGCCGAAGCTCCAGATCATCCGCTCCTCGGGGAACTGGACGATGTACTTGGTGTCGTTGCACGGCCAGGCCACGTCGGCCTGACCCGGCTCGAGCGGCATGCCGACGGAGTGGAGGGCGGGCACCCACTGGGGGTCCTCGCCGGCGGCCTCGAGCTCCTCGATGCGGCTGAGCACCTCGGTGCCCATGCGTGCCATCACGCGCATGGAGACGGTGACGTAGGCCGAGTCGGTGACCTCGATGCCGAACATCGGCTTCTCGGCCTCGACGTGGCCCATCACGAACGGGATGACGTACATCGTGCGCCCGCGCATGCAGCCGGCGTAGAGCCCGCGCATGAGGTCCTTCATCTCGGCCGGGTCCATCCAGTTGTTGGTGGGGCCGGAGTCGCGCTCGTCGACCGAGCAGATGTAGGTGCGGTCCTCGACGCGGGCGACGTCGGTCGGGTCGGACGCGGCGTGGAACGAGTTGGGCATGACGTCGGGGTTCAGCCGGGTGAACGTGCCCGTCGCCTCGAGGGAGGCGGTGAGCTCAGCCCACTCCTCGTCGGAGCCGGTGCACCAGTGGATGGCGTCCGGCTGGGTCAGCTCGGCGACCTCGGTGACCCACGCGAGGATGCCTGCGTGGGTGGTCGGCTGGCTGGTCGTCTGGGGCGTGTCGGTGTCGATCGTTGCGGTCATGACCGTTTCCTTCAGCGTGCGTAGCGGCTGGTTCGCGCGGCCTCGTTGTCGGCGACTTGCGCGGGACGCTAGCCCGTGTGAATGCACGCACATATTGGATCGATCACAGATGTGTGACCCCCGTCTCACCTGCGCTTTTGCCGTTTATCGGCGGAAGTGACGGCTCGTCGGGGAGAGACCGATCACCCCTCCCCCGGGACGGGGCGAGGGGTGGTCGGGTGGACGTCTCGATCAGGCGTCGACCGACGCGGGCTCGTGCGCGAGCGCCGCGGTGTCGGCCCGGTGGGCGCGCCAGGAGTGGGAGATGGCGTACGCCCAGACGGCGGCGATCGTGACGTAGATGGCGATCGCGACGCCGCCGGGGACGGCGACGAGGTCGGCGTTGATCAGGGTGCGGCTGTTGGTCAGCACGATCAGGCCGCCGACGAGGGATCCGAGCATCCGGGCGGGGATGACCTTGACGAGCATCGCGGCGAAGGGCGCGACGATGACGCCGCCGACGAGGAGGCCGACCACGATCTGCCACTGGATGCCGGCGAAGCCCAGGGCGGTCAGGAAGCCGATGGAGGCGGCGAGGGTGACCACGAACTCCGAGGTGCTCACCGAGCCGATGACCTTGCGGGGCTCCATCCGGCCGCTCGCGAGCAGCGCCGGGGTGCCGATCGGGCCCCAGCCGCCACCGGCCGTCGCATCGACGAAGCCGGCCACGCCGCCGAGCGGCACGAGGAAGCGGCGTCCGAGCGGCTGGCCGACGCGGCTGGTGTCGAAGCCCTTCACCGTGAAGCGGACGAGGAGGTAGGAGCCCAGCGCCAGCAGGAGCACCGACATGACGACCTTGGCCAGGTCGACCGGCATGTTGACCAGCAGGGTGGCGCCGACGAAGGCGCCGACGGCCCCGGGCAGCGCGATGGTGCGGACGACGCGCCAGTCGACGTTGCCGAAGGAGTGGTGCGAGATGCCCGAGGCGGCGGTGGTGCCGAGCTGGGCCAGCTGGACCATGGCCGAGGCCATGGCCGGGTTCGTGCCGATCATCAGCAGCAGCGTCGTCGAGGTGACGCCGTACGCCATGCCGAGGCTGCCGTCGACGAGCTGGGCGGCGACACCCACGAGGGCGAACATGATGAGCTTCTGCACGGGGACTCCTCCGGGGAAGGACCAGGACGTTGTCCCTAAAGTACAGTGAATTGATAGGTTTGACTAATCGAGTGGTCGGCGTGTCCTATCACCCGCTCACCCACTCACCCACCGCCCTGACACGCAGCGAGGGAGCCCCGTCCGGCAGGGCTCCCTCGAAGGCAGTGCTGAAGTGGGACCGTCAGGCCTCGTCCTCCAGGTCGGCGGCGACCCGGCGGTGCGCCTCCCAGATCTCCTCGGGCATCCGGTCGAACTGCGCGAGGTGCTCCTCGCGGAAGCCCATCTCCTGCTGCCAGCGCTCCTTGTCGATGGTCAGGATGCGCTCGAGGTCCTCGGGTGCGATGTCGACGCCCTCGAGGTCGAGCTCCTCCTCGGTCGGGATGATGCCGACCGCCGTACGCCGGCCCTCGACCTCGCCGTTCTTGAGCTGGAGCAGCCAGAGCAGCGGGCGCAGGTTGTCGCGGTAGCCGGGCCAGAGGAAGTGCCCGTCGTCGGGGTCCTTCTGGAACCAGTTGACGTGCGCGAAGATCGGCTGTTCCTTCGCTGCTCCCACGACGTCGAGGTAGTGGCGCGCGTAGTCACCCTCGCCGTAGGCCATGAAGGGCCGGTTGGACATCGGGTCGTAGCGCAGCTGCCCGTCGACGCCCTCGGCGGCGAAGGTGGCCTCCGCGCCGAGCGTCAGGCCGTCGTAGACGCCCTCGGCGAGGTCGGTGATCGCGCGGATCAGCGGCTCGCGGTCGCGGGTGCGGCCGCCGAAGATGATGGCGTCGATCGGCACGCCCGTCGGCTCGTCGTAGTCGGGAGCGATGTTGGGCACGTTGGCCAGCGTCGTGGTGAAGCGGCTGTTGGGGTGGGCCAGCGCGGCCGTGTCGTCGTGCTTGCGGTCGGCGAGCGGGGCGCCCATCCAGTCGACCCAGCCGCGCACGTCGGTCGGCGGCTTGGGCGTCTTGCCCTCCCACCACACCTCGCCGGTGGCCGGGTTGTGCGCGACGTTGGTGAAGATCGCCTTCGTGCCCTCGCCGATGGAGTGCAGGGCGTTCGGGTTGGTCGTCTCGTTGGTGTCCTTCGCGACACCGAAGACGCCGTACTCCGGGTTCATCCCCATCAGCCGGCCGGACTCCTCGTCGACCCACAGCCACGCGATGTCGTCGCCGTAGAAGGAGACGTGGTAGCGCTCACCCAGGGCGTCCGGGGCGGCCATCATCGCCAGGTTGGTCTTGCCCGAGGCGCTCGGGAAGCCACCGCAGACGTGCCACGTCTTCCCGGTCTGCTTGTCGTGGATGCCGATGAGCATGTACTGCTCGGCGAGGAACTTCTTGCTCGCCCAGCCGTCGTAGGCCCCCTGCCGCAGGCCGTGGGCGATCTTGCCCAGCAGCGCGTTGCCGCCGTAGGACGAGCCGAAGTGCAGGATCGTGCGCTCGTCGGCGACGGTCACGAAGTAGCGCTGGTCGTCGGGCGTGCCCTGGCCGAGGTGCTCGAGGTCACCGGTGACGTGGACCGCGCGGACGAACGAGTCCGGGTCCTCGAGGTCGTTGACGAACTGCACGCCGACGCGGGCCATCCGGATCATGTGGAGCACGACCGTGCGGGTGTCGGTGAGCTCCACGCCGGCGGCCCACGGCGCGAGCGCGTTGCCGGCGGGCGCCATCAGGTAGGGGATGACGTACATCGTCTTGCCCTCGGACGCGCCGCGCATCCGGTCGTGCAGCATCGGCTTCATCTCCGAGGCGGGGCGCCAGTTGTTGTAGACGCCCCTGTCCTTCTCGTCGTTGGTCGCGACGATGGTCCGCTCCTCGGAGCGGGCGGTGTCCTTGTGATAGCTGCGGGAGTAGTAGCGGTCCTCGCCCGCCATCTCCAGCTCGCCGGCCGCCACGGCCTCCTCGAGCAGCCGGGCGTCGTCGGAGGCGTTGACCACCTCGACGCGTGTGGCGCCGGTGAGCTCGGCGTACTCCTTCACGAACTCCCGGACCAACGGGTTCGTCAGTCCGGCTTCGTCCAGGACTGCCTCGAGATCTGCCATCGCGCTGCCTCTCAGTCTGCGGCGGGTGCGGACCGCCGCGTGTGCGGGTGCTTGGCACGATAGGGCACCGCACCGCGCGGGGGACCTGCCCGCAGGGGGTGCTGATTTCACTCGTCCGGAGTACGTCGGCTATCCTCGACCAGTCCTCGCGGCGTGCAAGCGCAACGACGGACATGCGCCTGTAGCTCAACGGATAGAGCATCTGACTACGGATCAGAAGGTTTGGGGTTCGAATCCCTACAGGCGCGCAGTGTGATCTCTCAGGAGATACCGGACAGGCCGGACCCAGATTCTGGGTCCGGCCTTCTGTGTTGTCCGGGCTTGGGGCCGGGCGGTCGGCCTAGTGGCTGGTAGTTGCGGGTGGGGTCGATGGTGAGCTCACGGAGCAGTTCGCC
>NZ_JACXYY010000013.1 GCF_014779665.1 Nocardioides hwasunensis
CCCCCCCCCCCCCCACCATCGCGGCCGCTCTTGAGATCCGGGGCGCGGCCTGCCACCCCATACGGCGATGGCGCCACCACGTCGCGCGCGATAGCGGTACTCGGCTATGGCGCCCGCTTCGCAGATAGGTGCGTCCTTTCGCCGCGACTCCTCCTGGATATCCACCTAGATGGGTCGAGCGGCGCGGTACGGCACGCTAGGGCCATGTGGGACAACGTCATGACGCTCGCGGCCGTGGCCCTTGGCTGGGTGCTGTCGCAAGTCACCCAGAGCGGCCAGCGGCGACACGCCTCCCGTGAGTCGCGCTCAAGCGACGAGAGAAAGCGAGTGGTTGGCGCGGTCGCACAGGCTAGGGCAATGACCGGCGTTCTCGAGGCGATTGCTGCTTGGGTGGAGATGGAGGCGCAGGGGAACACACTCGCGCATCCGAAGATCGAGGATCTGGCTGCGGAGTACAACGGAAACCTGCAGGCGTTTGAACACCTTGTCGACGAGGCTGAGGTTCTGGGGCCGGACTGGCTTGTGGCGCCTGCTCGGCGGCTCATCGGCGTTGGTGACGACGTGGTGAAGAGTCAACGTGCCGCCATGCACGAGCTCATCGAGAAGGCAGAGTTTGTCGACAACGCGCGATCCGGACTCGCCGCGATGAGCATCGAGGTCGAGGAGCTGATCGCGGAAGCCAAGACTCAGCTGCGGCAGCCGGACTAGTAGATGCCGCAGCCGGGGTTAGCGGCCGGCGTGCACCGGCGTCAACCGGTGCTCCCGGTCCACCAATCAATCCGAAATGGCCAGACAAACTCTGACCTCAGTTGAGGGAGTTGCGTCTTACCGCCGCGTGCCGGGGACATGCGGATGTAGCCGCGATGAGCTCGCTGATCCGCCCGTGGCCGTGGACCGTAGTTAGGGTCGATACATGGCGAGCGTCTCCATCGTGAACGACGGAAAGGCTTCGCTCTGTGTACTCGTTGAGCCGCTTGGCGAGGACTTCTGGATTCAGCCCGAACAGACCCTGACCTTCACGATCCCCGACGAGGAGCCCACGGTTTCCTGGTACGAGGACGGTGCGTCCGTGTGGATCAACGACGGAGACCCATCCGACGTAGTTGTCATCACCGAAGCGGGCATGGTTGTCACATCTGGTTTCCAGAGGCCCCCAGGTGCGTTCGAACCGGCCACCTGACGGTCATTGGAACGGCCGGACATGCCGCCGCCTGTCGGCGCGTGATGGCAAGCGCCCGGGAAGACGATCCGCGACGCGTGAGGATCTACCTCGGCGCGCGCACCCGGATCACGGCGGTCTCGGTGATCCGCTTCGGGAGGTCTGCATCTCGATAGCTGACCCGCACCCACCTCTTGCCCGGCCTGTTGAACGCTCGAAGGCGTACGACTGCTCGGCCGTCGCGGAGCGTGGTGCGGTACGTCCGTCCTCCCACGCGGACCCGGACGCGACCGTCGGTGTCGACTCGTCGACCGTCGGCTGTCCGGAGCGTGATCCTGACTCGAGCGCGGGTCTGCTTCGTCAGCACCGGGCGCGGCTTGACCCGGACGCGGAGGGACAGCTGGGGTGCTTCCGGCCCGACGACGGGCCCGGGCGTGGGGGTCGTTGGGGTGGGCACCGTCGGCGTGGGGGCCGTCACGGGAGCCTCGACGACCCTCACCGGGGTGACCGCTGACGCGCTCGGCGCGACGAGGTCGTCGCCGTCGTAGGCGACGCGGAGCTGGTGGGTCCCCACGGCGAGCTCGCCGCCGGTGAGGCTGAAGGTGGCAGAGCCGTCGATCACGTCGGCGTGGCCGACGACGGCGTTCCCGTCCAGCAGGCGCGCGGGCCCGCGCGGGGCCAGCGGGGCGTCCACGGTGACCGACACCGTCGAGGCGCTGCCGAAGGTCACCTGGGTGGGGATCGCGGCCGTGGTGGTGGAGGTCAGTTGCGGCAGGTCGGCGCCGACCAGCGTGCGGCTGGGCTCGGCGACGAGGGCGAGCTGCTGCTCCCCGGCCAGGTCCGCCGGGACAGTGAGGCTCACATCGGCCTTGCCGAGCGAGACCGGGAAGGTGCCGAGCTGGCGGTAGCCGTCGCCGTCCACGGCGAAGGCCAGGACCGAGGCGTTGGCCGGGCTTCCCTGCGAGGTGAGGTCGAGGCGCGACAGGCTGACGTCGACCCGGTCGCCGGCGACGACCGTCTCGGGGAGGGTCCCCGAGACGTCGACCTGGTGCCGGGCGAAGTCGGGGCTGACCGGCGAGCTCGTCTTCAGCTGGTCGGTGAACAGGTCCAGGTCGAGCAGCCCGATATCGGTCGAGCGGCCCCCGGCGAAGGCGGAGAAGCCGTCGCCACCGGCAGCCAGGAAGTTGAGCGTGGAGACGGTGTAGGTCGCGGTGGGGTCGACGGGCGCGCCGTCGATGCGGATCGACGTGACGCGATCGCCCGCCGGACGGCTCGGGTCGGCGGTCACCCGGACGTTGTCCGAGAGGCCGAGCCTCAGCGTGGTGGTGCGGTTGGCGGTGGGCCACTGCTGCTCGAGGACCGCGTCGAGCTGGGCTCCGGTGAGGTCGACCAGGCTGATCGTGTTGGCGAACGGGAGGACCGCCGCCGCCTCGGCCAGGGTGATGACGCCATCCGTGTTCGCCGAGTAGGTCGAGGTGTTGCCGGCGACCGGCAGCTCGGCCCGCAGCCCACCGGGGTTGACGACGGCGAGGTCGGCCGTCCTGCCCGTCACGCCGGCCCGCATGGACTCGGCAACGAGGTTCCCGAGGGTCGACTCCGAGGCGCGGTCGTCGCGAGTGCCGCCGGTGTAGGTGCCACCCGGACCGGTGTAGCTGCCACCGGTGAAGGCGGTCGTGATGTCGCCCGTCTGCGTGCCCACGGCGACGTTCCCGACCTCGACGGACCGGGCGATCGCCGCGTCGACGATGGACTTGACCTGGGCGACCCTCGGGAGGCTCAGGTTCTCGCTCGCGACCCGCGCGACGTTCGACTTGGCGTACGCCGTGACCGCACCCGTGGTGGTGTCGACGGTGAGCTCGACCCGGCCGATGTTGGCGCCGTAGGAGCCGGTCTGCACGATCGGGCGGGTCCTCGCGGAGCCCGGCACCGGTCCGTCGCACGCGTAGGTCGAGTGCGTGTGACCGGTGAAGATCACGTCGACCGACGCGGCCGTGTCGGTCGCGATGTCGCCGAACACGGTGTCGGCGGCGATGGCGGTGTCGCAGGCGGCCTGGGTGGCCAGGTTGGTGTCCGCGCCCTCGTGGTACTCGGCGACGATCACGTCGGCCTCGCCGTTGGTGGCGTCGCCGTCGCTCAGCCGGCCGGCGACCCGGTTCACCGCGTCGACCGGATCGCCGAAGTCGAGGCTGGCGATGCCTGCGGGGGAGACCGCCTCGGTCGTCTCCTGGGTGACCACGCCGATCACGCCGACCGTGACGCCGCCGACCTGGTAGGTGGCGTACTCCGGGAGGGCCGGGTTCGTGGTGCCCTTGTCGTAGACGTTGGCGCCGAGGTAGTCGAAGTCGGCACGGTCGTCGACCCGGCCGGTCAGGTCGTCCGCACCCTTGTCGAGCTCGTGGTTGCCGACAGCGGAGCCCCGCAGGCCCAGTGCATTGAGGACGTCGATCGTCGGAGCGTCCTGCTGGATGCTCGAGGCGAAGAGGGAGGCGCCGATGTTGTCCCCGGCGGAGAGGAGCAGCGTGCGGGGGTTCGCCGCCCGCAGGTTCTCCACCGTGGTGGCGAACTTCGTCGTGTTGGCGTCGATGCGGCCGTGGAAGTCGTTGATGTTGAGCAGCTGGATCGTGACCGGTGCGGCGTACGCCGACGGCGCGGCTGCGACGACCAGACCGGCCGCGGAGACCCCGAGGGCCGTCGCGGAGGAGATGGCGCGCACGGCGTGCCGGGAGGCGGAGGGCGAGGGCACGAAGGCGGCCTTTCGAGAGGGTGCTGAGGTCGGCCCGATCACCCTAGGCGGGATCGTCCGCGTCCGATGGCGTCTTGGCCACATCGTCGTCGCGCACCCACCCCTGCTCGCACCACCGTCGTACGGCGTCCGAGACCTCGCCTCGACGCGTGCGGGTGAGATCGCGTGCCCGGTACGGCGACACCTCGCCGTAGGGCGGGTTGCTGACGATCGGGGCGCTGAAGTGGATGTCGTGGCTGAGGGTGTCGAGGTAGTCCCGGCCCTCCTGCGTCCACCGGTCGCGCTCCGCGTCGCTCAGCTCGATCAGCACCGAGTAGCCGATCGCGCCGTGGTTGCAGTTCACGTCCAGGAGAAGGGCATCGCCGTCGGCCAGCAGGTACCAGGCAGCTGGGGCGTGGTTGAGCACTTCCATCACAGCCCCAGCCTATGGCGCCGTGGACACCATGACTGACTCCTTGACGCCGGCCCGTCAGACCGACAACCTGCCGACACGCCGGGTGACGCGCCCACCCTTGTTCTCGAGGAACACGATCTCGCCGAACTCGACGGTCGACCACCCGGTCTCGTCGTCGGTCAGGGGCTCGGAGGCGAACATGGCGACCGTGGCCTCGTCCTCGTCGCACGCCTCGAAGTCGTAGTCCTGCGCCTCGTCCGGGACGTGGCGCCCCATCAGCATGTACATCGGCTCGAGGAGCATCGAGAGGGCGTAGTCGTCGGTCCCCGGACCGGACTCGCGAAGCTTCTTCCAGTCACCGGCCGGATCGGTCTCGCCGTGGTGCCCGAGGCCGACGTTGAACCCGATGATCCGGTTCGGCGACACCAGGGCCATCTTCATCTTGGCCAGGGCGGGCAGGTCGAGGTCCGCCATCGCCTGGGCGACGAGACCGACCATCGTCTCGACCGCACGCTGGACGTGCTCGTCGCTGTCACCCTCGAGCAGGGACAGCAGGAGCACGTAGAGGAACTCCGTGTCGGTCGTCCCCCGCATCTGCTGGAGGTACCTGTCCTCGCAGTGCTGCAGCAGCTCCCGCTGCAGGAGCATCCAGCCGGGCAGGTCGCCGTTCTGGGCGAGGATCCAGGGTGTCTCGTCGAAGGAGAACGGGTGACAGTTCTCGTCGACGATGACGGCCTGGGAGTCGTACGCCGCTGCACGCACGTGGCCGAGCATCGTGCTCACCTGCAGGCTCGGGATGATGCGGGTGGCGTTGTCGTCATAGAAGGCAGCCATGGGCCGGCGGTAGAGGAAAGGGTCCTCCGGCTTGAGCAGGTGCTCGCCCCAGGCGCCGAAACCCCAGCCGGCCAGGTGCAGGTCCGGGTAGTGCTCGGGGTCGAGGGCCTGGTTGACCAGGCTGTTCGACGGCGTGAGCAGCAGGTCCTCGAGCGGGATCTCGGGTCCGATGTAGGCAAGGACGCGGCACATCAGACGAACGCGCTCTCGCCGGTGATGGCCCGACCGACGATCAGGGTGTTGATCTCGCGGGTGCCCTCGTAGGAGTAGATCGCCTCCGCGTCGGCGACGAAGCGACCCACGTGGTGCTCGAGCAGGATGCCGTTGCCGCCGAGGACCTCGCGCGCCCAGCCGACGGCCTCGCGCATCCTGACGGTCGCGTGCACCTTGCACAGCGAGGCGTGCTCGTCGCGGAGCAGGCCGGCGTCCTGCAGCTGTGAGGCCCGGACGTTCATGGCCGTGGAGGCGGTGACGTTGCCGAGCATCTTCACGAGCAGGTCCTGCACCAGCTGGAACGACGCGATCGGCCGGCCGAACTGCTCGCGGGCCTTGGTGTAGCGCAGGGCGTGCTCGAAGGCGCCGCGCGCACACCCGGCCGCCTGCCAGGCCACTCCCATCCGGGTCACCCGCAGCACGTCGGCCGTCGAGCGGAAGCTCTCGGCCCTTTGCAGCCGGTTGGCCTCCGGGACGCGGACGTCGTGGAGGTGGATCTCGGCGTTCTGCACGACGCGCAGGGCGATCTTGTCCTCCTGCTTGTCGAAGGTCATGCCCTCGGTGTCCTTCTCGACGACGAACCCCTTGACCTGCCCGTCAGCCTCGTCCCGCGCCCAGATCACGACGAGGTCAGCGAAGGCGGCGTTGCCGATCCACTTCTTCTCGCCGTTGAGGATCCAGTCGTCGCCGTCGCGCCGGGCGCTCGTGGCGAGGCCGGCGGAGATCGCCGAGCCGACGTCGGGCTCGGTGAGCCCGAACGCGCCGATCAGCTCCATCCGGGCCATGGCCGGCAGCCAGCGCTCGCGCTGCTCGTCGGAGCCGCACAGGTTGATCGACCCCATCGCCAGGCCACCGTGCACGCCCATGAAGGTCGCGATCGACGGGTCGATCCGACCGAGCTCCATGGCGACCATGCCGTCGACCAGCGCGCCGCGGTTCGGGCAGCCGGGTCCGTCGTAGGCCAGGCCCGCGATCCCGAGCTCCGCGAGGCCCTCGACCAGCTGGTGCGGGAACTCTGCGCGGGTCCAGTAGTCGTTGATGACCGGCTCGATCTCGCGCGTCGTGAACGCACGCACCCGGCTGAGCAGCTCGCGGTCCTCCTCGTCGAGCAGCAGCTCGAAGCCGAGGAAGTCGGAGAAGGGTGAGTCGGTGAGTCCGACGTCGTCGAGCGTGCTCATCAGGGGATCTCCTCGTCGTGGCTGACCGCCACGGTAGACGCGCGGCTGAAAGCACAGACTCGCAGCGGTTTCGGAGAAGCAGTGCCGCGGCGGCGCAACTAGCGTTGGCGGCACACCGAGCAAGGAGATCACGATGAGCTACCAGGCCTACCTCGACGCGATCGAGAAGAAGACCGGCAGGACGCCACAGGAGCTGTTGGACGAGGCCGCGGAGCGAGGGTTCACCCCGCAGACCAAAGCGGGCGACTTCGCGGCCTGGCTCAAGGACGACTACGACGTGGGCCGGGGCCACGCGCAGGCACTCTTCGGCGTGCTCAGGAACGGGTCGACGATCAGCGACAAGCACGTCGGCACCGGCACCACCCACTCCGACGCCTCCACCGAGCTGCGGTTGGACGGCATCGACCGCCGCTGACGGGCACGGCTGTGACGTCGGCGCCCACGTCCGGCCCCTGGGCTGGGGCGCGGTTTGAGTCAACGGCGCGAGTCCGCAATGGTGGAGGCGACACATTCGCCATACAGGAGGAGAGCCCATGCTTGCTCTCACCGAGAACGTGACCGAGATCGTGAAGAAGCTCGCCGAGGAGGTCCCGGCCATCAACGGCCTCCGGATCGCGGCCGAGCCCGACGGGCAGTCGCTGTCCGTCAGCCCCGCCGACCAGGCCGCCTCGGGCGACCAGGTCCTCGAGCAGGACGGCGCCACCGTCTACGTCGACGAGACCGCGTCGGTGATGCTGGCCGACAAGATCCTGGACGGCGGCGTGGACGCGGAAGGCAACATCCAGTTCGCGCTGGGCGACCAGGCCTGAGCTGAGCAACAGTGGAGCCCCGGACCCTTGTGGGTCCGGGGCTCCTTGGTTTCGACACGGTCGCTGCGCGACCTGCTCAACCGGCGGAGAGACTGCGCGACCTGCTCAACCGGCGCGTGTGACCTGGCGGTCGGGGCTGAGCGGTCTCGTGACGGTCGCTAGCGCGACCTCCTCGACCAGCGTTGACTACGCCCGCGGCCGATCCGCTTGGTAGAGCCAGGACTCGGATCCCTCGCGGGCGAGAGCCCGGCCGACGAGGATGACTGCCGCCTGCTTGAGCTCGGCGGCCTCGACCTGGTCGGCGATGTCGGCGAGCGTTCCCGTCAACACGAGCTCGTCGGGCTGGGAGGCCCGGTAGACGACCGCTGCGGGGCAGTCGGCGCCGTACTCGTCCACCAGGGACGCCGCGAGCTCGCGGGTCTTCGTGATGGCGAGGTGCAGCACCAGCGTGGCGCGGGTCGTGGCGAAGGCGGCCAGCGACTCGGTCTCCGGCATCGCGGTGGAGCGGGCCTGGGTGCGGGTCAGCACGACCGACTGCGTCACGAGCGGGACGGTGAGCTCGCGGCCGACGGCGGCGGCAGCAGCGGCGTACGCGGGAACTCCCGGGCACACGTCCCACGGGACTCCGGCCGCGTCGAGGCGGGCGGTCTGCTCGGCGAGGGCGGAGTAGAGCGAGGGGTCGCCGGAGGTGAGGCGGACGACCTCCTTCCCCTCCGCGGAGGCGGACACCATGACCTCGGTGATCCGGTCGAGGTCGAGCTTCTGGGTGTCGACCTGAAGCGCGTCGGGGCAGTGGGAGAGGACCTCGGCGTCGAGGTAGGTCCCCGGGAAGAGCACGACGTCGGCGGCCGCGAGCAGCGACGCGGCGCGCAGGGTGATCAGGTCGGCGGCGCCGGGGCCGGCTCCGACGAAGTGGACGGTCACTCGCCCTCCACGAAGCGAGGCGTCCAGACCTGACCGGCCGCGGTCACGGTGGTCGACGAGGCGCCGATGATCAGCAGGCACAACATGTCGATCGAGTCCGCCTCGAGCTCGGCGAGGGTGGTCACGGTCAGCGACTCCTCGGCACGCCCGACGTCGCGGCCGACGACGACGACCGTGTCGGGGCTGCGGTGCTCGAGGAAGAGCTTCTGCAGGTCGGCGACCTGGGTCGTGCGGCTGCGCGAGGCGGGGTTGTAGACCGCGAGCACCAGGTCGGCCTCGGCGATCGCGCGCAGGCGCTTCTCGATCACCGGCCACGGCTTGAGCCGGTCGCTCAGCGACAGGACCGCGAAGTCCGCGCCGACGGGTGCGCCGGCCTTCGCCGCGACGGCCTGGACGGCGCTGACGCCGGGAAGGACCTCGATGGGTACGTCGACGAAGTCTGCGGCTGCCTCGAACACGGCGCTCGCCATCCCGAAGACGCCCGCGTCCCCGCCGGACACGACAGCCACCTTCTCGCCGCTCTGCGCGAGGGTCAGGGCGTGGCGGGCGCGGTCGACCTCGACGGTGTTGCCGGAGGCGTGGCGGGTGAGGCCCTCGCGCTGGGGGACGCGGTTGACGTAGGGCGCGTAGCCGATGACGTGGTCGACGTCGGCGAGGGCCGCCTTGGCTTCGGGGGTGAGCCACTTGTCCGGGCCGGGGCCGAGGCCGATGACCTTGAGCGGCCTTGGTTTCGACACGCTCGTTCCTCGCTGCTCAACCAGCGGCTCCTCGGCACGCTCCTCGACCGACGCAGGCGTCCTTCGTCCGTGCGGATCCGACGACTTGGAGTCGCCGGGGACGACGATCAGGCTGAAGTAGGGGACGGAGGTGGGGTCGACGTCGACCACGGGCATCCAGCGCTCGGCGGGCATCGAGGCGCGCTCGACGTACAGCGCGTGCTCGAGGCGGCCGGCCTGGCGCAGGGCCTCGACGACACGGGGGAAGGTGCGGCCGAGCTTCATGATGATCGCGCCGTCGGTGTCGGCGAGGCGGCGGGCGAGCTCGGGGACGCCGAGGGTGCCGGGAAGCACGGTGAGCACGTCGGTCTGACGCACGAGCGGCGAGGCGAGGACCGCGGTGGCGGCGGCGAACGCGGGCACGCCGGGGACGACCTCGGTCTCGAAGCGGGGGGAGAGGCGATCGTGGAGATACATGAAGGAGCCGTAGAACAGCGGGTCGCCCTCGGCCAGCACGACGACGGTGCGCCCGGCCTCGAGGTGCGCGCCGAGCCGGGCAGAGCAGGACTCGTAGAACTCGGCCATCGCGCCGGCGTACCCACCGGGGTGCGCGGTCCCACCGGTCGTGACGGGGTAGCGCAGCTCCTCCTCGATCGCGGAGGTGGGGATCAGCGAGGCGGCGATCGTGCGGGCGTTGGAGGTCTTGCCGACGCCGGCGTGGAAGGCGATCACGTCGGCCGACTCGATGAGCCGCGCGGCCTTCAGCGTGATCAGCTCGGGGTCGCCGGGGCCGAGCCCGACGCCGTAGAGCCGGCCACTCACTCCTTCTCCTGAGCCAGCGCGTTGAGGGCGGAGGCGGTCATCGCCGAGCCGCCGCGGCGGCCACGGATGGTGAGGAACGGGATGCCGAGGCCTTCGTGGACGGTCTCCTCCAGCGCCTGCTTGGACTCGGCCGCGCCGATGAAGCCGACCGGGCAGCCGACGATCGCGGCCGGTCGCGGGGCGCCGTCGAGCAGCATCTCGAGGAGGTGGAAGAGCGCGGTGGGGGCGTTGCCGATCGCGATGACCGCGCCGTCGAAGCGGTCCTCGAGCAGCGACAGCGCGGCGGCGGAGCGGGTGGTGCCCATCGACTTCGCGAGCGCCGGGACCTGGGGGTCGCGGAGCGCGCAGAGCACCTCGTTGTCCTTCGGCAGGCGGGCGCGGGTGACGCCGCTGGCGACCATGTGCGCGTCGGTGATGATCGGCGCGCCGAGCTGCAGTGCCGTACGCGCGGTGGAAACGAGGTCGTCGTGGATCACGAGGTCGTGGGCGAGGTCGATCTGTCCGGTGCCGTGGACCATGCGCACGGCGACCCGCTCGGCGTCGGCGGGCAGGTGGTCGAAGCCCGTCTCGCGACGGATCGTCGCGAACGAGTCGACGTAGATCGCGGCGCCGTCGTCGATGTAGTCGAAGCGCTTGGGCGGGCGCTTGATCTCGCTCATGGTGGTCAGGCTCATCACTGCTCCTCGGGGTTCTCGCCCCAGGTCGGCGGACGTCGTGCGGGCAGTGTCTGGCTCGTCCTCTCGGCTCGGGACCTCGGGGACTGACAGTGGCGGAACCGCCCCGGAGTCGCACCGGGTTCCTGCGTCGCGTGACGGGGGCAGCCTAGGGCCTCCGGGCCGGGGAGTGGTGGAGAGGCTCATGCCACCCGCCTGCCGACCGCCACGGCCGCGCAGTCGATACGGTGCGATGGCCATGGACCCCGCCGACCGCCGCGTGAAGCAGATCGAGAGCAACCTGCTCTTCCGCAGTGTCGTGCCGCTCGTCGCCTCGGGCCTGGGCGCTGCGGGGCTGTACGCCTACCTCGCCGCGTCCAGCGGGCTCGCCGTCTTCTGGCTCGGCGTCCCGCTCGGGCTCATGGGGAGCGCCTGCGCCGTGGTCGGCTATCGCGGGAGGCTCCGCGAGATCCGCAGCCCCGACCCGTCGACCGGTCGGCACTACCCGTGGTTGTTCCTGGGGTGGGCGTTCGTGATGGCCGGGCTGTTGATCCCGCCGTACGCGCTGGCCTGATCTGCGAACTGCCTTCCGTGGTGTCGCGACCTGGGTGGCCGGGGTTTCGACACGCTCGCTGGCGCTCGCTGCTCAACCGGCGGCGGGTGGAGGCGGCCTCGCTGCTCAACCGGCGGTCGTGATGAGGGACTTCCAGGGGGTCACGACGAGCGCGTGGGGGAGGTCGTTCACACGTTCTCGATCAACCACGCCACCCCGGACCTCGACGTGCACGACACCGTGCGCCACCTCGCCGAAGGCGGGCGGTGGGGAGGAGACCAGGGCGCGGGGGTCGGGGTCCTGCGAGGGGAGCTGGACCGGGAGCTCGTCGACGTGCCACGCCGCCTCGTCACCGGTGCCGCGGACCTGCTGGAACGCGCGGGCGAGGCCGTTGAGGCGTGCGGCCGCCTCGGCGAGGGGGACGACGGGGCCCCAGGAGGCCGACCCGACGCGGAGCTGGACCTCGTCGGCGGCGAGGGCGACCAGACCGAGGTCGGTCGAGCGGCCGGCGAGGTCGCCGCGGCCGTCGTCGAGGACGAACAGGAACCGGCCCGGCAGCTTCGCGAGCGACGGGGTGGCGCACATCCGCTCGTCGAGCTCGGCGACGACCGGGCGCAGGTCGGCGCGGCCGCCGTGGATGCCGGTCAGCGGCGAGGCCATCACGTTGCGGACGAGCTCGTGCTCGGGGTGTGGGAGCAGGCCGGTGCCGCGGATCGCCTCGACGACCTCGCCCGGCAGAACGCCACCGGAGGAGGGCAGCGCGCGCAGCTGGAGGTTGGCCCGCTTGGTCAGGTGGACCTGCCCGTCGCCGTACGTCTCGGCGACGTCGAGCAGCGTCAGCAGCGTCGTACGACTCAGGTGGCCGCCGGGCAGTCGCAACCGGACGAGCGCTCCGTCGTCGGCCGGCCACGGGCGGAAGACGCCCGGGCAGAGGTCGCCCCGGGTGCGATCGGTCATGCGGGCGATCTTGGCACGGCCTGGGTTTCGACACGCTCGCTGGCGCTCGCTGCTCAACCGGCGGGG
>NZ_JACXYY010000014.1 GCF_014779665.1 Nocardioides hwasunensis
GGGTGCGTCTGATTTTTGAGAACTCAACAGTGTGTTTGATTAGTCGACGAATTAGTTTGTTTTGCCCCGTTGACGTCAACGTGTGTCTGGCCTGGTGCATCTTTGTGGTGTGGGGGTTGGGTTTGTTGGTGTCGCGGTTTCTTTGACAATGATTCTGACAACAGTCAGTTTTGTTTTTTGTCGGGGGATGTGGCTCTTATTGATAGTCCGGCTGGCTCATCGTTTGGTGGGTTTGGTTGGTATTTTTTCGATGGAGAGTTTGATCCTGGCTCAGGACGAACGCTGGCGGCGTGCTTAACACATGCAAGTCGAGCGGAAAGGCCACTTCGGTGGTACTCGAGCGGCGAACGGGTGAGTAACACGTGAGTAATCTGCCCCTGGCTTTGGGATAGCCACCGGAAACGGTGATTAATACCGGATATGACATGGTCTCGCATGGGATTGTGTGGAAAGTTTTTCGGCCAGGGATGTGCTCGCGGCCTATCAGCTTGATGGTGAGGTAATGGCTCACCATGGCTTCGACGGGTAGCCGGCCTGAGAGGGTGACCGGTCACACTGGGACTGAGACACGGCCCAGACTCCTACGGGAGGCAGCAGTGGGGAATATTGGACAATGGGCGGAAGCCTGATCCAGCAACGCCGCGTGAGGGATGACGGCCTTCGGGTTGTAAACCTCTTTCGCCTGTGACGAAGCGAGCCTTTGGGTGAGTGACGGTAGCGGGTAAAGAAGCACCGGCCAACTACGTGCCAGCAGCCGCGGTAATACGTAGGGTGCGAGCGTTGTCCGGAATTATTGGGCGTAAAGGGCTCGTAGGCGGTTTGTCGCGTCGGGAGTGAAAACCAGGTGCTTAACACCTGGCTTGCTTTCGATACGGGCAGACTAGAGGTATTCAGGGGAGAACGGAATTCCTGGTGTAGCGGTGAAATGCGCAGATATCAGGAGGAACACCGGTGGCGAAGGCGGTTCTCTGGGAATGACCTGACGCTGAGGAGCGAAAGTGTGGGGAGCGAACAGGATTAGATACCCTGGTAGTCCACACCGTAAACGTTGGGCGCTAGGTGTGGGGTCCATTCCACGGATTCCGTGCCGCAGCTAACGCATTAAGCGCCCCGCCTGGGGAGTACGGCCGCAAGGCTAAAACTCAAAGGAATTGACGGGGGCCCGCACAAGCGGCGGAGCATGCGGATTAATTCGATGCAACGCGAAGAACCTTACCTGGGTTTGACATACACCCTGCCGCTCCAGAGATGGGGCTTCTTTTGGGGGTGTACAGGTGGTGCATGGCTGTCGTCAGCTCGTGTCGTGAGATGTTGGGTTAAGTCCCGCAACGAGCGCAACCCTCGTTCTATGTTGCCAGCATGCCCTTCGGGGTGATGGGGACTCATAGGAGACTGCCGGGGTCAACTCGGAGGAAGGTGGGGATGACGTCAAGTCATCATGCCCCTTATGTCCAGGGCTTCACGCATGCTACAATGGCCGGTACAAAGGGCTGCGATCCCGTGAGGGGGAGCGAATCCCAAAAAGCCGGTCTCAGTTCGGATTGGGGTCTGCAACTCGACCCCATGAAGTCGGAGTCGCTAGTAATCGCAGATCAGCAACGCTGCGGTGAATACGTTCCCGGGCCTTGTACACACCGCCCGTCACGTCACGAAAGTCGGCAACACCCGAAGCCGGTGGCCCAACCCTTGTGGAGGGAGCCGTCGAAGGTGGGGCTGGCGATTGGGACGAAGTCGTAACAAGGTAGCCGTACCGGAAGGTGCGGCTGGATCACCTCCTTTCTAAGGAGCACGCACCCTGATGTCGGGCGAATGTCCTGACACGATGGTGGTGTCTCACTAGTGGAACGTCGACTGTCAGTTGCCCTTGATGTTGGGCTTGTGCTTGAGCGTGTGCTTGGGCGTGGGTCTGGGTGGGGGTGCTGGTCGTCTTGCCTGGCATTGGCTGGGGAGATGGTTGAACACACTGTTGGGTCCTGAAGGATCAGCCGTACTGGTTCCAGCGATGCTGGAGTGGTGGTGGTTGGTGGCTTCTGGTCCTCTCTTCGTCTGAGGCCTGCGTGTGTGGGTCGAGGGTGTTGGTGGGGTTGTTGTTTGAGATCTGCATAGTGGACGCGAGCATCTTTTGGGTTGCTCTGCCGTGATGTGTCGTGATGTGCCTGTGTGGGTGTTTGCCTGTGTGGGTGTGTCGTGGCGTGTGTGGTGGGGTGGCCTGAATTGTATGTGTGTTGCTGGCTGGTTCTTCCTTGTCTTGAGGGGACTGGCCGGTGTTGCTGGTGCATCCTTTGATTGGGGGTGTGCCGGTGTGAGTGTTTCTTTGTGCGTGTGTCAGCTGTGTTGCAGTGTGTGTTGTTGTGACGTTGTTGAGACAAGCTATGAAGGGCACATGGTGGATGCCTTGGCATCAAGAGCCGATGAAGGACGTTGGAGCCTGCGATAAGCCCTGGGGAGTTGGCAACCGAGCTGTGATCCGGGGGTGTCCGAATGGGGAAACCCAGCACGAGTCATGTCGTGTTACCCACATCTGAACACATAGGGTGTGTGGAGGGAACGTCGGGAAGTGAAACATCTCAGTACCGACAGGAAGAGAAAACAACAGTGATTCCGAGAGTAGTGGCGAGCGAAATCGGATGAGGCTAAACCGTGTCTGTGTGATACCCGGCAGGGGTTGCAGGTGCGGGGTCGTGGGACCGCTCGATTGAGTCTGCCGGCTCAGTGCAGAGTAAGAAATCAGTGTGGAAGTCGAAGTCGGTTGGAAAGCCGTACCGTAGAGGGTGATAGGCCCGTAGACGCCAAGCGCTGACTCTGGAGCGTGTTCCCAAGTAACACGGAACCCCTGAAATTCCGTGTGAATCTGGCGGGACCACCCGTTAAGCCTAAATACTCCTTGATGACCGATAGCGGACAAGTACCGTGAGGGAAAGGTGAAAAGTACCCCTGGCGGGGAGTGAAATAGTACCTGAAACCGTGTGCCTACAATCCGTCGGAGCTCATGCCTTGTGCAGGGGTGACGGCGTGCCTTTTGAAGAATGAGCCTGCGAGTTTGCGGTGTGTTGCGAGGTTAACCCGTGTGGGGTAGCCGTAGCGAAAGCGAGTCCGAATAGGGCGTTTGAGTAGCGCGCTCAAGACCCGAAGCGAAGTGATCTATCCATGGGCAGGTTGAAGCGTCGGTAAGACGACGTGGAGGACCGAACCCACTTAGGTTGAAAACTGAGGGGATGACCTGTGGATAGGGGTGAAAGGCCAATCAAACTTCGTGATAGCTGGTTCTCCCCGAAATGCATTTAGGTGCAGCGTTGCGTGTTTCTTGCCGGAGGTAGAGCACTGGATAGCCGATGGGCCCTACAAGGTTACTGACGTTAGCCAAACTCCGAATGCCGGTAAGTGAGAGCGCAGCAGTGAGACTGCGGGGGATAAGCTCCGTAGTCGAGAGGGAAACAGCCCAGACCATCAGCTAAGGCCCCTAAGCGGTGACTAAGTGGAAAAGGATGTGGAGTCGCATTGACAACCAGGAGGTTGGCTTGGAAGCAGCCACCCTTGAAAGAGTGCGTAATAGCTCACTGGTCAAGTGATTCCGCGCCGACAATGTAGCGGGGCTCAAGTCATCCGCCGAAGCTATGGCATTCAGCAGTTACATCAGCATCGACTTGATCGGTGTTCAGTGTGTTGGATGGGTAGGGGAGCGTCGTGTGGGCAGTGAAGCGCCGGAGTGATCCAGGTGTGGAGGCCACACGAGTGAGAATGCAGGCATGAGTAGCGAATCACGGGTGAGAAACCCGTGCGCCGAATGATCAAGGGTTCCAGGGTCAAGCTAATCTGCCCTGGGTAAGTCGGGACCTAAGGCGAGGCCGACAGGCGTAGTCGATGGACAACGGGTTGATATTCCCGTACCGGCGAAGTTGCGCCCATGACGAACCTGGTGATGCTAACCACCCGAAACCTATCGGACCGGACCCTTCGGGGCGAGGCTGGTGGGCGGAGCGTGGGACCCGAGCTGGTAGTAGTCAAGCGATGGGGTGACACAGGAAGGTAGCCCAGCCACAGCGATGGTTGTCTGTGGGCAAGCGTGTAGGACGTGGTGTAGGCAAATCCGCACCACTCACTTTGATGTGGAGTTTGAGACGTGACGCGGAGCCTTATTGGCGAAGTGGGTGATCCTATGCTGTCGAGAAAAACCTCTAGCGAGCAACAAGCCGCCCGTACCCCAAACCGACTCAGGTGATCAAGTAGAGAATACTAAGGCGATCGAGACAACCATGGTTAAGGAACTCGGCAAAATGCCCCCGTAACTTCGGGAGAAGGGGGGCCCGGATCGTGTACCCACTTGCTGGGGAAGCGTGAAGGGCCGCAGAGACCAGGGGAAAGCGACTGTTTACTAAAAACACAGGTCCGTGCGAAGTTGTAAGACGATGTATACGGACTGACTCCTGCCCGGTGCTGGAAGGTTAAGAGGACCGGTTAGGCAGCAATGCCGAAGCTGAGAATTTAAGCCCCAGTAAACGGCGGTGGTAACTATAACCATCCTAAGGTAGCGAAATTCCTTGTCGGGTAAGTTCCGACCTGCACGAATGGAGTAACGACTTTCCCACTGTCTCAACCATGGACTCGGCGAAATTGCACTACGAGTAAAGATGCTCGTTACGCGCGGCAGGACGGAAAGACCCCGGGACCTTTACTATAGTTTGGTATTGGTGTTTGGTACGGCTTGTGTAGGATAGGTGGGAGACTGTGAAGCCCTCACGCCAGTGGGGGTGGAGTCAACGTTGAAATACCACTCTGGTCGTACTAGATGTCTAACTTAGGTCCATTATCTGGATCAGGGACAGTGCCTGATGGGTAGTTTAACTGGGGCGGTTGCCTCCTAAAATGTAACGGAGGCGCTCAAAGGTTCCCTCAGCCTGGTTGGCAATCAGGTGGCGAGTGTAAGTGCACAAGGGAGCTTGACTGTGAGACAGACATGTCGAGCAGGGACGAAAGTCGGAACTAGTGATCTGGCCACGGCATGTGGAAGCGTGGTCACTCAACGGATAAAAGGTACCCCGGGGATAACAGGCTGATCTTCCCCAAGAGTCCATATCGACGGGATGGTTTGGCACCTCGATGTCGGCTCGTCGCATCCTGGGGCTGGAGTAGGTCCCAAGGGTTGGGCTGTTCGCCCATTAAAGCGGCACGCGAGCTGGGTTTAGAACGTCGTGAGACAGTTCGGTCCCTATCCGCCGCGCGCGCAGGAAACTTGAGAAAGGCTGTCCCTAGTACGAGAGGACCGGGATGGACGAACCTCTGGTGTGCCAGTTGTTCTGCCAAGAGCACGGCTGGTTGGCTACGTTCGGAAGTGATAACCGCTGAATGCATCTAAGCGGGAAGCACGTTTCAAGATGAGGTTTCCCACCACGTAAGTGGGTAAGGCCCCCCACAGAACATGGGGTTGATAGGCCGGAGGTGTACAGCAGTAATGCCCAGCCGACCGGTACTAATAGGCCGAGGGCTTGTCCCAACCACGTACACAACCACACACACGTGAAGTTGTACCCGCGCACACAACGAACACACACCCACATGCGGGTTGTTCGCGTCCACTACGCAGTTCCCAACCAACAAACCCACTGGTTTGTGAGGGTTGAAAGAGTTACGGCGGCCATAGCGAAACGGGAAACACCCGGTCCCATACCGAACCCGGAAGTTAAGCCTTTCAGCGCCGATGGTACTGCAACCGAGAGGTTGTGGGAGAGTAGGACGCCGCCGGACATACATT
>NZ_JACXYY010000001.1 GCF_014779665.1 Nocardioides hwasunensis
GGACTTCGATACGCCGTAGGCGGCTATCACCTCGGCGGCGGGGCGGCCTTCGATCTCGATGGCTGTGATGACCAGGCGGGCTTTCGACACCTCGGCAGCATCGGGGCAGGTGTATGCACACCCGCCCAGTTCAGTCCGGGATGTCTTGAGAGATCAGTCCGGTATGTCCTGAAGGAACACACCCGCAGCTCCACCTGTCGGCCTCGACACCGTCATTGCGACGGTGTCGAGGCCTCAGCGATGCGCCGCGACCGCGTGGGCGTCCCTGAGCCACCCGCAGCCGCGACGCACCTTCCGCACCCCACCCCTGTGGGACGAGGGACGGGCGTCGATCCTCACGCTGCGCGGTGTGTGACGTGCGCCACTCGCCTCCCGACGGTCGATGGTGACGACGGACACCGTCAGGCGCGGTCCTCGTCGGCCGGGTCCACGACGTGCGGGTCACCGACCGTGACGTCCGAGACGTGGACGTGACTGACGACGAGCTCCACCCCGGACGAGGGGCTGGTCGACGAACCGGTGCCCGGTGCAGGGAGGGGCACAGGCTCGCCGAGCAGGGACGCAAGCGCCTCTCGCGCGAGCTCACGAGCCCGGTCGCCGGTCTCGAGGATGACGGTGCCGTACTGGACGTAGAGCTCGATCGTGAGAGCGAGGAGCTGCTCGTCGCGGTCGATGTCGAAGAGGATGCGGCCGACAGCGGCGCCCTGCAGGTGCAGGTCGAGGTGCTCGCGCAGGACCGCGGTCACGGCGAGGGTGGACACGCGGAGGTAGTCGTGGGGCGCGTGTGCGCGCATCAGGAGGGATCGACGGGGCGCGGCAAGGGCGCGGGTCAGCACCCGGTCGGCGATCTCGACGACCCTCGGGTGCTGCACGTCCCGCAGCTGCCGGGTCGCTGCTGCGAGGCCGGCCTCGCCGCGCGCGAGCTCGACGCCGTCGGGAACTGGCTCAAGGCCGCTCATCGCCACTGCTCCATTCTGATCGCGAGGGTACGCCGTGCGCGGTGCAGCTGGCCACGCACCACGGTCGGGGTGGTGTCCAGCACGTGGGCGATCTCCGAGTAGCTCATGTCCTCGAGCTCACGCAGGATCCAGCAGGCCCGCTGGGTCCACGGTAGTTCGCTCAGCGCCAGGGTCAGTGTCCTCCACAGCTCACCCGACAGGTAGGCCCGTTCCGGGTCTCCGTCGTTCTCGCCCGCCAGTGTGGTGCGCGCCGAACCGCGAGCGAGGGGCTCGAGGATCTCGTTGTCGACGGCCAGCGGGCGTCGCCTGCGGCGGCGGTCGAGCGCCGTGCGCTGCACGATGGTGAACAGCCACGTCTGCACCTTCGCCGTGCCGTGGAAGTCGGGCAGCGCCTGCCACGCCTTGACCCAGGACTCCTGGACGACGTCCTCCGCGACCGCGGTGTCGTCGGCGAGGAGGTGCGTGGCGAACCTCAGCGTCCCCGGGAAGAGGCGGGCGAACAGCTCCTCGAAGGCCGCGCGGTCTCCCATGCCGGCCCGGCGTGCCAGGGCGTTGTCCGAGGCGTCGGGCACAGGAGGCTGGGCCGCGGAGCGCGACCCGTGCGGCGGGCGTCCATCGTGACTCGGCATGACGCACCTTCTGGGAGCGAGCGCGGCCCCGGCTGGGCCTCGCTGGTCATCTTGGCAGACCACTCCATGCCGCCCCGCGGACTCGTGTCGCCCAGTCGTGGCGTGTCGTGCGTCACATCTGCGTGACGATCATCCGCCATCCGTCGTCTCACTTGCGAACGAATGCACGACACCAGAACCAGCCTGGCGGGATCCATCGAGGATCCGTGCGGGCGATCAAGAAGATCGACGAAGGAAAGAGGACTGATCACGTGAGCGAGAAGAGCATCGAGAAGGCCACCGCCGGCACGAGCGAGCTCGAGTCCACCCAGGGCCGCACCACCATCGCGGACACGGTCGTGGCCAAGATCGCCGGTCTGGCCACCAAGGAGGTCTCCGGCGTGTACGCCCTCGGCGGCGGCACCGCCCGCGCAGTGGGCGCGATCCGCGACCGCATCCCCGGCAGCTCGAAGAACCACTCGCAGGGCATCTCGGTCGAGGTGGGCGAGAAGGAGGCTGCAGTCGACATCCAGCTGGTCGCCGAGTACGGCGTCGCCATCGCCGACCTCGCCGCTGGCATCCGCAGCAACGTCATCGCCTCGATCGAGCGCATGGTCGGACTGCACGTCGTCGAGGTCAACATCGAGGTCCAGGACGTCCACATCGAGTCCGACGACGACGAGGCGACCGACCACGGCACCGGTGCCGGCACCGGCACCAGCGAGCCGCGGGTCCAGTGACCGCCCCCACCGGGACCGCGCGAGGCGACCAGCCCGCAGAGGCCGCCGACCTGGTGGCCGCTGCGGTGCTGGCGGTACCCGGCGTGTCCGGCCTGCACGGCGGCGCGTTCGGCGAGGTGGGCACCTACCTGCCGGGCCGTCGCGTGAGCGGGGTCAGGCTCGGGGAGCAGAGTGCGGTGCACATCACCGTCGCGATGCACGCCGAGATCCTGGAGGTGGTCCGCGAGGTCCGAGACACCGTGTCGGCGCTGGTCGGGGGTCCGGTCGAGGTGGTCGTCGAGGACGTCACCGCCACGGAGCAGGGCTGACCATGACGAGCGAACCGGGGCAGGCGCCTCGCGGCGGCAGTCCGTTCCGGGGCCCGCACGACGCCGCCCTGCGCAAGCAGTGGCAGCGGGAGCGCCGCGCCGCGGTCCGCACGCACCACCCCGACCGGGGCGGCACCACCCACGAGATGCAACGACGGCTCGATGCCATCGACGCCGCCTACCAGCGTCTGGGGGACGCTCCGGCTCGCCGGGCGGACGGCGGCTGGGTCGGGGCGAGTGCAACGGTCGCACCTGCCCCCGGGGTCACACGGCGCGCCATGCGCCGGACCCAGCACCACCTCCGACAGCTCGCACGTGCCGGTCGCGCCAGGATCCCGAAGGGCTGGCCCGGGCGACGCCGCTACTTCGACCTGTAGCAACCGATCACGCAGACGTCTCGACCCTCCGTCGATGCCCGCCCGGGCAACCACGGCCACATCCACCGGCTCGGTCACCCGAGCCCACTGACAAGGAGCACAGCATGACTACTTCCACCATCGGTCTCATCGCCGGCCTGCTGCTGGCGATCGCCGCCGCCGCCGGAGGGTTCCCCGGCTTCCTGATCGCTCTCGTCCTGGGCGCCGCCGGATACCTGATCGGCGGACACTTCGACGGCGAGATCGACCTCTCGGCCCTGGTCGGACGTCGTGACCGTGGCTGACACCGAGTCCGCAGCCACCTCCCCGGCTGCCGATCGCGGCCGGACCGTCATCGCCGACAAGGTCGTCGAGCGCGTCGCCTCCATCGCGACGTCCGAGGTCGAAGCCGTCATCGACACCCGCAAGGGGTGGACGAAGCTCATTCGCAAGGGCCTGCCGCACGCCGAGGCAGTCGTGGCAGGCGACACGTCGAAGATCACCGTCGAGGTGGCTGCGACCTGGCCGACGCCGCTGGCCCAGGTCGCTGCGCAGGTCCGCGAGCACGTGACCCGTCAGGTCGTCGACATCACCGGTGTCACCGTCACCCGGGTCGACGTCACCGTCGCCGACGTGGTGCACCTCGACGCCGCCGAGGCCCGGGTGCAGTAGACCCGCCCGGCCACGCAGCGCTCCGAGAGGCGCCTCACCAACCAGAAGGAAGATTCCATGATCACCACCTCCGACACCTCGGCCGGCGACACCTCTGCCGGCGACACCGGTCGCGCACTCGAGGGCTCCGCCTCGACGGCCAGGGTCGCGGCTCCGCCGGCTCCGGCCGTCTCTGCCGAGGACGCGCTGCGCGCCGCCAAGCCTCCCGTGGGCACCGGGGCCTCGCCCCTGTTCGCGCAGCTGATCGCGCTCGCCTTCATCGGGCTGGGCGTGGTGGGGGTCCAGGCCCTCCTCGTGTCCTGGGGGGTCGTGACCGGCCCGGCATGGATCTCCTCGACCGTCGAGGCGGGTGACGGCATCGCGGGTGACTCGGTGCTGGTCCTCCTGACGGGGATCGTCGCGGTGGTGCTCGGCCTGCTGCTCCTGCCCGTCGTCTTCAGGAGGAGGCCGCGCAAGGGACTCGCGCTGAGCGCCCAGACCGGTGTGCACCTGCGCCCCCGCGACCTCGCCGAGGTCCTCGAGTCGCGCCTCGAGGGGACCGACACCCTCACGGACGTCCGGGTGAAGGCCACGCGCCGCAGGGTGCGCATCACCGCCGACTCCGTGGCCTCGAAGGGCCAGAACAGCCAGGTCCAGGACGATATCGAAGCACGCGTCGGTCCCGCCCTCGACGCCCTCGAACGCAAGCCGCGGCTCGCGGTCGCCATCCGCAACGACGGAATCTGAGGAACTGACATGACGACTCGCAAGACCCTTCTCATCGACCGCACCGCGACCCTCGTGCTGGCGCTGGTGCTGATCCTCGGTGGCCTCGCATCCATCTGGTGGTGGAGTGGTGCGACCATCGCCGGCCACCGGCTTCCCGACTCGAGTGACACCAGCCGGGTCGCCGAGACCGTCGACACCTCCTGGTTCCCCTGGGTCGCCGCACTGGCGGGCATCGTCCTGGGCCTGATCGGGATCCGCTGGATCGCCTCGCACCTGTCGAGCCCGCGGGTCAAGCGCCTCGTCCTCGGCGGGTCCGACTCCTCCGGACGCCTCGACGTCGCGGGGTCGAAGGTGGCCGCAGCCGCCGGCGATGCGCTCGCGAGCACCATCGGCGTCCGCTCGGCCCGAGGTGCCGTGGTGCGCGACCGAGGTCAGCTCGTGGCGCACCTCAACGCGGTCATCGAGCCCGACGCCGACCTGGCACACCTCGCGCGCCGTGCGGACGAGGTGTCGGCCCAGCTCGCCGGCGCGCTCGAGCGCGACGACCTGCACTGCAGCGTGCAGTTCCGCGTCGCCTCCCGCGGCCGCGCGCTCCCGCGCGCCACGTGACCCGCACGACACACCTCGACTTCCCCGGCACGATGCCGGGGCGGAGCAACACCGCATCACCCGACCCAGCAGAAGGAGAAGCACATGGGACTGGCAGACAAGGCCAAGAACGCCGCCGAGGACCTCAAGGGCAAGGCCAAGGAGGTCGTCGGTGACGTGACCGACAACGACAGCCTGAAGGCCGAGGGCAAGGCCGACCAGACCAAGTCCGACGTCAAGTCGGCGGGCGAGGACATCAAGGACGCCTTCAAGAAGTAGTGCACACCGCGCCACGGGTGCGGCGGGACCGGCACGGCCGGACCGCCGCACCCGTCCGTATCCTCCGTCCATGACCGACGGCGACGAGCTCGACACCCTCACCCGGCTCCTCGACGAGCGATGGACGTGCCGGCAGTTCCGCGCCGAGCCCGTGCCGCAGACCGACATCGAGCGGTTGCTCACCCTCGCGCAGCGCACCCCGTCGTGGTGCAACACCCAGCCCTGGCACGTCGAGGTGACCAGCGGCGAGGGCACCGGCCGGCTGCGGTCCGCGCTCGCCGAGCACGTGATGACCCACCCCCAGTCACCCGACTTCGCCTTCCCGCCGGCGTACTCCGGGATCTACCGGGACCGGCGTCGCGCGTGCGGGTTCCAGCTCTACGACAGCGTCGGCATCGCCCAGGACGACAGCGACCGTCGGCTGCAGCAGATGCTGCGCAACTTCGAGTTCTTCGACGCCCCGCACGTCGCGATCGTCACGACGGAGCAGGACCTCGGCACCTACGGTGCGATCGACTGCGGGCTGTGGGTCAGCACGTTCCTCCTCGGCGCCCAGGCGCTCGGCATCGCCGCGGCACCGCAGGCCGCGCTGGCGGCGTACCCCGACCTCCTGCGCGAGCACTTCGGGCTTCCCGAGCACCGCCGGGTGGTCGTCGGTGTGTCGTTCGGCTACGCCGACGACGAGCACCCGGTCAACGGCTTCCGCACCTCACGTGCCGCACTGGAGGAAGCCGTCAGCTGGCACCCGGTGTGAGCTCAGACCCGGCGGCTGAGGTCGGTGGCGACGTCGGCTCCCGGGTGGAGGATGCCGGCCAGGACCTCGACTCCGTCGACGAGCCTGGGCCCCGGGCGAGCGAAGTGGCTGTCGGCGTCGACGGCCCACACGGGCACGTCGGGGAAGCGGCGTCGTACGTCCTCGGCGAGCACGGCACCGCCCTCGAGGTCGTAGCCGCACGGCGCGCAGACGACCACGTCCGGGCGTGACCCCTGCGCGTCCTCCCAGGTGATGCGGCTCGACCGGGTGCCGACCTCGCCGAGGGCGGGCACACCTCCCGCACGGACCACCATCTCCGGGATCCAGTGCCCCGGGGCGAACGGGGGGTCGGTCCACTCCAGGACCAGCACGCGCGGCCGGTCCCGTCCTGCGACGCGCTGCTCGACGTCGGCGAGCCGGACGCGCAGCGAGGCGACGAGCGCCGCAGCCTCCGCGTCGCGACCGGTGAGTCCACCGATGCGAGTGATCGAGTCGAGCACGTCGTCGAGCGTGTGCGGGTCGATCGTCGCCACCTCGGCCCGGCAGCCGAGATAGGAGAGCGCCTCGTCGACGGTGCCGACGTCGATCGCGCAGACCGCACACAGGTCCTGCGTCACGACGAGGTCGGCGTCGATCTCGGCGAGCGCGTCCGCGTCGAGGCGGTAGAGGTCCTCGCCCGCAGCGACCGCCGACGCGACGAAGTCGTCGATCTCCCTGGCCGTCAGGCCCTCGGGCATCGCCGACGTGGACACCACGCGGCGGTCACGGGCGGCCGGTGGGTGGTCGCACTCGAAGGTCACCCCGACGACGTCGTCACCGGCTCCCACGGCGAAGAGGATCTCGGTGGTGGACGGGAGCAACGAGACGACACGCATCCCCCGACAGTAGGCGATGTCAGGCGTCGAAGACGTGCCAGCAGATGTCGTTGCGCCTGGCCTGGTCCTCGAGCACCAGGTCGCGGACCTCGCCGGGCAGCCGGTCGAGCTGCCACTGGCGCTCGGCCCGCCGTACGTCGTCGGCCCCGACGTTCTCCGGGACAGCGGCGACCGCCGCCTTGATGGCGTACGCCGCCGCGCCGAGGTCGTGCTCGGCCACGTGCGCCACGACGGCCGCCTGCCCGGCGGCGTACGCCGCGAGGCGTGGCGCACCGGCGAGGTCGCGCGCGGCGCCCATGGCATGCCCGCCCATGGCCCGGGTCGCCATCATCGCCGCCTCGCCGCTCGCCCACGCCCGCGCAGCCCCGATCGCGTCCCGGGGGCGTGGGTCGTGCGGCCGCACGACCTCGAAGAGCCCGAGCACGTGCTCGGCACAGTCGGCCGCCCACCGGGCGAGGAGGTGGTGGTGCTCGTCGGACAGGCTCCCGCCGCGCCGGACGGTGACCATCCGGGGATCGCGCACCGCGGGCAGGATCATCGCTCGACCGTATCGAGGTCGGCCGGGGGTGGATGAGAGCCTGTGTGCCGTGTCGTCCTTCTACTGGATCGCCTTCCTGCTGCCGATCGCCGCCGGGCTGGTGATCGCGCTCGTCGTCGTCGTCCTCGTGGTGGCGGCGGTGCGCAAGCCGGTGCAGCCGGGATGGTTGCCTGCGCCGACCGGGGGAGTCGGCGTGTGGAACGCCGAGGTGCTCGGCGACGGCGTGGTCGGGCGCATGGGCGGGACCATGACGAGCACGTTCGGCCTCTTCCACCTCGAAGGAGCGACCCTCTCCTTCACGCCGTCGGGCACCACGGTCCCGGCGTGGCGCGTGGAGTGTCGTCAGCTCGTCGTCGCACACCGCGCGATGCTGTCGCTGGACGGTGCCGACGTGCGGCTCACCGGGCCGATGGGCGACCTGCGGTGCAACGTCAGCGTCGAGCGGCTGAACAGGGTGACCCGCAACAACTTCAAGGACCTGCGCCAGCGTCGCTACTCGCGTGACTTCGTCGCGCTCCTCGTCGCTCACGGAGCCGTGACACGATCACTGCCGTGAGCGAGTGCGTCTTCTGCCAGATCATCTCCGGGGAGCTGCCCGGCCACGTCGTGCTGGAGACCGACGACTTCGCGGCCTTCCTCGACACCCGCCCGGTGTTCAAGGGCCACGTGCTGCTCGTCCCGCGCACGCACGTGGAGACACTGCCCGACCTCCCCGACGAGCTGGGCGCCGACTTCCTCAGGGCGTCGCAGCGGCTCGCGAGCGCCGTGAAGGACGGGCTCGGCGCCCAGGGCTCGTTCGTGGCGATCAACAACACCGTCAGCCAGTCGGTCCCGCACCTCCACCTGCACGTGGTCCCGCGGACCAAGGGCGACGGGCTGCGCGGCTTCTTCTGGCCGCGCACGAAGTACGCCGACGGCGAGGCGGAGTCGTACGCCGCTCGGCTGCGCCAGGCGCTCGGCTCCTAGCCCGGTGAGGGCTCAGGCCGACGGCAGGGTCACCGACGGTGGCGCCGACCGCGGTGTCGACGCGGCCCGGAACGTCCACGGCTCTGCGCGTCGCCGCAACGGGTTGCCGGTCGCCTTCGCCGCCAGCACGAAGGCCGCGGCCCCCACGACGGCGCCGGCCAGGGTGTCGAGGAAGAAGTGCCAGCCGAGGTAGACCGTCGCCACCGTCGTCAGCGCCAGGAACCCCCACGCCGCCACGCGCACGAGGGCCGGCAGCCGCATCGCCTCCACCACCAGGCACAGGGTGACCATGACCGCGACGTGCAGCGAGGCGAACGCCGCGATCGTCTGCACGGTGTGGGTGTCCCACGGCCCGGCGAGGACCTCGATGCGGTCCGAGAGCAGCGTGTCGCGCACGGCGCTGTTGGGCGTGCGGGGCAACGAGGCGAACCACTGGGGGTAGGAGTAGGTGGGGCCCAGCGACGGCACGGCGTAGTAGAGGATCGCGCCGAGGAGCCAGTCGATCGAGATGGCCGTGACGTACCACGCGCCGTAGGTCGAGCGGCGCGTCCACACGAGCGCGATCGCCAGGCTCGTGGGGACCAGCCCGATCCAGATGAGATAGACGGCCGCCACGACCCAGTTGGCCCAGGTGGTGCCGAGGAGGTCGTGCAGGACGACCGCGGGATCGTGCCCGAGCCACAGCGTCCGATCGATCCTGGCCAGCTCGGCGTCCGCGAGGCGGTCGGTCACGAACGGGACGTAGCTCTTGAGGTTGCGGAAGGCCACGTAGGCGACGTACCAGGTCACCAGGCCGCTGACGGTGAACCTCACCTGGTCGCGGTCCCATCGTTCGGCCACCACGGCGCGCATCGTGGCGAGGCTCGCCGTGCTGCCCCGCCGCACCACCATGACCCACCGGGTGATCACGTCCAGCGCGACGGCGCTCGCGACGATGACCGGCAGTCGGAACCAGGTGGGGAGGGAGGCGCCGTCCGGGTCCCGGAGCGGGAGGTGGTGCTCCCATGCCACCAGGGCCGCCGCCAGGGCCATCGCGGCCGCCACGACGGCGGCTGCCCTGAACTCGCCTCTCCGCACCTGCACACCGTAGCCACAATCCTGACGTGTGGTCCCACCCCACGTGGGTGATCCGGCGCCACTACCCTCGCTGGGACCAGGACGTCACCGAGCTGAGGAGTCATCGAGATGGGTCGATTCGACCGCCGCATCGCTGTCATCACCGGAGCTGCACGAGGCATCGGGTTCGGCATCGCCCAGCGTTTCGCGAGCGAGGGGGCCTCGATCGCGATCCTCGACCTCGACGAGGCCGCCGCCCAGGACGCCGCCGGACGGCTCGAGCTCGGTGACGGGGCGCGCGCGGTCGGGATCGGCTGCGACGTCGTCGACTCCACGGCCGCCGAGGCCGCCGTCCAGCGCACGGTGGACGAGCTCGGTGGCATCCACATCCTCGTCAACAACGCCGGCGTCACGCGCGACAACCTGCTGTTCAAGATGACCGAGGACGACTGGGACCTCGTCATGGGCGTCCACCTCAAGGGCGTGTTCAACATGACCAAGTCGGCTCAGGCACGGTTCGTGGAGCAGAAGTACGGCAAGATCCTCAACCTCTCCAGCGTCTCCGCGCTGGGCAATCGCGGCCAGGCCAACTACTCGGCGGCCAAGATGGGCATCCAGGGGCTCACCCGCACGCTCGGGATCGAGCTCGGGCCCTACGGCATCACCGCCAACGCGATCGCGCCCGGATTCATCGTCACCGAGATGACCGACGCCACCGCGCGCCGGCTCAAGATGGAGCCCGAGGAGCTGCAGCGGGTCAACGCGGAGGCCACGCCCGTACGCCGCGTCGGGCAGCCCGAGGACATCGCGGCCGCCGCCGCGTTCCTCTGCAGCGACGATGCGTCCTTCATCACAGGTCAGACGCTGTACGTCGACGGCGGACGCAAGCTCGGCTGAGCGTGGCGTCGACCGGGGCACTCGACGTCGGGTGACCCGGATCACGCTTCGCGCCGCACGTGCGCGTGGCGCAGGACCGTGCCGGTTTGTGCGCCTCGACGACGTCTGTCACGTTGGCTGGCGGCCCGCAATGGCCCATCCGCCCCGGACAACGCCGAGTCCTGCCCGGCCGGGGCGTCCCCCGAGAAGACGTCGAGGGCAGGAGTGGGGGACCCACAGGTTCCACCGCCACGCGCAGACCGCGCGTCGGCTCGGGGCTAAGTCACCGACGGTGGCGGAGCACTTTCCAGCTCCAGCCCGACAGCTCACCTCACAGGCGTGGGAAAGGAACACACTCATGCCTGCGAACTCCTCGAGGGCGCGAGCCTGCGCGCTCGCCCTGGCCGGAATCGGCCTCACCGCGTCGACGATGACGACCCTCCCGGCCACCGCTGCCACCTCGGCCGCCTCGTCGGCGACCGGCGCCACCCTGGCGTCCGGCACCTCCGGAGCGGCCCCCCACAGGCCCACGGGCAAGAACAAGGACGAGGGGAAGAAGAAGCGCGAGCGGAGGGCGGCCAGGCGCCTCGACGCCCGCGTCCTCGGCGCCCTCGGCACCGCCATGCGCCAGCGAGGCGACGCCTACGCGTACGGCGCCTCGGGCCCCGACCGCTTCGACTGCTCGGGCCTCGTCCACTACAGCTTCCGGCGCGCGGGCTTCCCCGTGCCGCGCACGTCCGGCGCCCAGGCCGACTTCACCAGGCGCATCGCGAAAAAGGACATGCGCCCCGGCGACCTGATGTTCTTCTACGGGTCCGGCGGGGTCTACCACGCGGCGATCTTCCTGCGCTGGGCGCGCGGTCACGCACTCATGGTGCACGCGCCGGGCTCGGGCCAGAGGGTCCAGGTGGCCGCACCGTGGACCTCCCAGTGGTTCGGCGGAACCCTGCGCCGCGCCTGATCTACCCTGTGGCGCGCCTTCCCCCATCGGGGAGGGCGCGCCCCCACACTGAAACGAAAGCCAGAGCCGACACCCCCGCTCGATCGGAGTCACCCGTGCGTCACCGCCGTCACCTCGCCTCGTCCAGGACAGTCGTGTCCGTGCTGGTCGCGTCCTCGCTGCTCCTCGCCGCCTGCGGCGGAGGCGACGAGGAGGAGCCGAGCGCCCCGTCGTCCTCCGAGCCGACCACCGCGGCGACGTCGGAGCCGCCGGAGCCGACGTACTGGCCACTGACCGGCCTCGAGCGCACCGGCAAGGCCCCCAACCACCCGGTGATCGTGACGAAGGTCGACAACACCTCCTCCAGCGCGCCGCAGATCGGTCTGGGGCAGGCGGACCTCGTCGTCGAGGAGCTGGTCGAGGGCGGCTACACGCGCCTCGCGGCGTTCTACTACCAGAAGGTCCCGAAGAACATCGGGCCCGTGCGCTCCATGCGCGCCAGCGACATCGGCATCGTGCCCGAGGGGGCGACCGTGGTGACGAGCGGCGCCGCCCAGGTCACGATCAACCGCATCAACGCGGCCGGCATCCCGTGGATCACCGAGGGGGACCCGGGCGTCTACCGCGAGACCTCGCGCTCGGCCCCCTACAACCTCTTCGCCCGTCTCTCCGAGATCGCCAAGGGCCTCAAGGCGCCGCAGGACGACCCGCCGCCCTACCTGCCCTGGGGCACGGAGGAGGACCTTCCGAGGGGTGGCATGGCGAGCACGCTCACCGCCGACTTCGGCGCGCACTCGACCACCTGGCAGTACGAGGGCGGCGGCTACGTCAACACCAACTCGTACGCCGCGGAGGGCGACCGGTTCCCGGCGGACTCCGTGCTGGTGATGCGGGTCGAGGTCGGTGACGCGGGCTACCGCGACCCGGCCGGCTACCCCGTCCCGGAGACGAAGTTCGAGGGCAAGGGCGCCGCGCTGCTGTTCCACGGTGGCCGCGTCATCCGCGGCACCTGGACCAAGGACGGCCACACCGGCGCCATCCAGCTCTCGAACAAGGACGGCGAGCTCACCGTGCCCGCCGGCCACGTGTGGGTGGAGCTCGTCCCGGCCGTCGACGGGGACGTCACCTTCGCGAAGTAGCGACGGGCGTCGGCATGGACCGCCTGCCATGATGGGTCGCATGCAGCCTGCCTCGGGAATGCTGCTGGTGGCGGCACCGGCGTTGCAGGATCCCCACTTCGCCGAGACCGTCGTGCTGCTCCTCGACACCAACGACGAGGGTGCCCTGGGGGTCGTGCTCAACCGACCCTCGCAGGTGCTGGTCGCCGACGTCCTCGAGCCCTGGCGCGACGTGGTGGCCGAGCCCGAGGTGCTCTTCCGGGGTGGCCCCGTCGGCACCGACGGTGCGCTCGCCGTGGCCCGGTTGCGCGACGCGCAGGACACGCCCGTGGGGTGGCGACCGGTCGCCGGCCTCGTCGGCATGGTCGACCTCGACACCCCCACCGAGCTCGTCGACGGCTCGCTCACCGCGATGCGCGTCTTCGCCGGCTACGCCGGCTGGGGTGCCGGCCAGCTCGAGGGCGAGGTGGAGCGCGGCGACTGGTACGTCGTCGTCGCCGAGTCGTCCGACGCCTTCCGCGGCGACACGACCGGCCTGTGGCGCGACGTCATGCGCCGTCAGCCGGGGATGCTCGCCTGGCACGCGAACCGGCCCGTCGATCCGGACCTGAACTGATCCCCGCGTTAGGCTTGCCCATCATGAGCACCATCGGATTCTCCCCGGGCAGCCAGACGGTCGAAGAGCGTCAGACCGTCCCGACGGACGAGGGTGACCACGAGCGGTTCTCGCACTACGTGCCGAAGGACAAGCTCACCGAGGCGATGGTCATGGGCACGCCCGTGATCGCCCTGTGCGGCAAGGTCTGGGTGCCGTCGCGCTCACCGGAGAAGTTCCCGGTCTGCCCGGACTGCAAGGAGATCTGGGAGTCGCTGAACCCGGGAGACAAGCCCGGCGGCGGGTCCGGCTCGGACGGCTCGGGCCCCGAGGCGTGACGGGGCGGCCCGAGGCGCCGCTTCCCCCCGCGTGGCCCGACCGGGCCGCCTGGGGCACAGCGCCCTCCCTGCGCGCCTGGCAGCAGGCGGCGATGGACAGCTACCAGTCCCGCCAGCCCCGCGACTTCCTCGCGGTCGCCACGCCCGGCGCGGGCAAGACGACGTTCGCGCTGACCGTCGCCGCCGACCTGCTCAGCCGGCGGGTGGTCGACCGGATCACCGTGGTCGCCCCCACCGAGCACCTCAAGACGCAGTGGGCCGAGGCCGCCGCGCGCGCCGGGATCCCGATCGACCCGACCTACTCGGCCGGCAAGGGCAAGACCTCCGACGACTACGTCGGCATCGCGGTGACCTACGCCGGCGTCGCGGTCAACCCGCTCGCGATGCGCATCCGCACCGAGCGCTTCAAGACCCTGGTGATCCTCGACGAGATCCACCACGCCGGCGACGCGCTGTCGTGGGGCGAGGGCGTGCGCGAGTCGTTCGACCCGGCGACGCGCCGGCTCGCGCTCACCGGCACCCCGTTCCGCTCGGACGTCAACCCGATCCCGTTCGTCAGCTATGCACCCGGCGACGACGGCATCCCGACCTCGGCCGCCGACTTCACCTACGGCTACGCCCACGCCCTCGCCGACCACGTCGTGCGACCGGTGCTGTTCATGGCCTACTCCGGCGAGATGCAGTGGCGCACCCGTGCCGGTGACGAGGTCGTCGCCCGCCTCGGCGAGCCGCTGACCAAGGACATGCACGCGCAGGCGCTGCGCACGGCCCTCGACCCGAAGGGGTCCTGGATCCCGGCCGTGCTCGAGGCGGCGGACAAGCGTCTCTCGGAGGTGCGCCGGCACGTGCCCGACGCCGGCGGCCTCGTCATCGCCGGTGACCAGGAGACCGCCCGCGCGTACGCCGCGATCCTGAAGAAGATCTCCGGGGAGTCACCCGCCGTCGTGCTCTCGGACGAGAAGGGCTCGTCGAGGAAGATCGAGAAGTTCACCCACTCCGAGGACCGCTGGATGGTCGCGGTCCGGATGGTGTCCGAGGGCGTCGACGTGCCCCGCCTCGCCGTCGGCGTCTGGGCCACCACCGTCTCGACGCCGCTCTTCTTCGCGCAGGCCGTCGGCCGCTTCGTGCGGGCCCGGTCGCGCGGCGAGACCGCGTCGGTGTTCCTGCCGTCGGTGCCGCACCTGCTGGAGTTCGCCTCCGACATGGAGGCGCAGCGCGACCACGTGCTCGGTCGCCGGGTCACCGACGAGGACGACATCTTCGCCGCCGAGGAGGGTCTGCTCGCCGAGGCGCAGCAGGGGGAGTCGGCCTCCGACGAGCTCGAGATGTCGTGGGAGGCGCTCGGCTCGACGGCGTCGTTCGACCACGTGCTCTACGAGGGAGCGCAGTTCGGCCACTCCGGTGAGGTCGTGTCGGGCTCGGACGAGGAGATGGACTTCCTCGGCATCCCCGGCCTGCTCGAGGCCGACCAGGTGCGCGAGCTGCTGCACTCCCGGCAGAGCGAGCGTGCCCGCAAGCAGAAGTCCGAGGGCAAGGGCGACCGCGTCGTGGAGTCCGTCGAGCAGCTCTCCACCCACCAGCAGCTCGGGGTGCTGCGACGCGAGCTCAACGGACTCGTGGCAGCGTGGCACCACCGCACCGGACAGGCGCACGGCATCACCCACTCCGCCCTCCGCAAGGAGTGCGGCGGACCGCCCGCCGCGGTGGCCAACGCCACGCAGCTGAGCGAGCGGATCGACCGGATCCGAGACTGGGCGATGAAGCAGTCGTCCTAGCGCAACGTCCCCACTAGGGTCGTGCCATGCCCTCGGAGACCTCCCAGACCCTCGACCGGGGCCTGCGTGTCCTGCGGGTGCTGGCCGAGAGCCCCGAGGGACTCACCATCACCGAGCTCTCGGCTCGGCTCGAGGTGAACCGCACGGTCGTCTACCGGCTGATCAGCACGCTCGAGCAGCACGGGCTGGTGCGGCGCGACGCCCGCTCCCGCCTGTTCGTCGGTCTCGGGGTGCTCCACCTCGCCAGTGGCGTCCAGCCGCTGCTGCGCGACCTGGCCATGCCGGTCCTGCGCCGCCTCGCCGAGTCGATCGGCTCGACGGCGCACCTCACGGTGGCGGACGGCGACGAGGCCCTCGCCCTCGCCGTCGTCGAGCCGACCTGGACCGACTTCCACGTGTCCTACCGGGTCGGCGCGCGCCACTCGCTGGCCCAGGGCGCGGCCGGGAAGGCCATCGCGCTGGCCGACGGTGACGAGGCGGCGTACGCCGTGACGAGCGGGGAGCTGCAGTCGGGTGCCCGCGGCCTCGCGGCACCGGTGCGCGGGGTCGACGGGCTGCGCGCGAGCGTGGGCGTGGTGACGCTCGACGGCGCGATCGACGAGGCCGCCGTGGCGCCGCAGGTGATCGCGGCCGCGCGCGAGGTGGCCGAGCGGCTCAGCTGACCCCCCGTGGGCCGATGGCTGCCGCCGCCAGCGGAGTCACCCGGTGGGGGATCTGGGTGGCGAGCGCGATGACCGTGGTCGACCGGTCGATCCCGGGCTCGGTCAGCACCAGGTCGATGACGCGCTGGAGGTCGGCGTTGGACCGGGCGACGACGCGTGCCCACATGTCGCCCGCACCGGTGATCGTGTAGGCCTCGAGCACCTCGGGGATGGCCGCGAGGTGGGTCGCCACCGCGTCGTGGCCGGCCCCCTGACGGATCTCGAGGGTCAGGAACGCCATCACCGGGTAGCCGAGCGCCTCGGGGGAGAGGTCGGGCCCCCACCCGGTGATCACACCCCGGGCGGCGAGCTTGTCGAGCCGGGCCTGCACGGTGCCGCGGGCGATGCCCAGGCGTCTGCTCGCCTCGAGCACGCCCAGCCTGGGCTCGCTGGCGAAGATCTCGATCACCTTGCCATCGATATCGTCCACTTCCGCCTCCTTCGCTGTGCACATTGCTCGAGGTTTCGGGCAACTGTTGCACACCTTGCGGAGACTGGGCAGGGTTCGGTCCATGACGACTGACATCGCCTCGACCGGTGGCGCCCTGACCGTGGACGAGATGAAGGCCGACCTCTCCCTCGAGCAGCTGCAGCAGCTCGTCGGGCTGGTCGAGTACGACGCCGAGTCCGACCCGTTCCCGGTGACCGGATGGGACGCGATCTGCTTCGTCGTCGGCAACGCGACGCAGGCCGCCCACTACTACGCCTCGGCGTGGGGCATGGAGCTCGTCGCCTACTCCGGACCCGAGAACGGCAACCGCGACCACAAGTCGTTCGTGCTGAAGTCGGGCTCGATCAGGTTCGTGCTGAGCGGCGCGGTCTCGCCCGACAGCGACCTGATCGCCCACCACGCCAGGCACGGCGACGGCGTCGTCGACATCGCGCTCGAGGTGCCCGACGTCGACCAGTGCATCGCGCAGGCCGTCAAGGCCGGCGCGACCGTGCTGCGTCACCCGGAGAACGTCAGCGACGAGCACGGCACCGTCCGCATCGCCGCCATCGCCACCTACGGCGAGACGCGCCACACCCTCGTGCAGCGCACCGTCGACGGAGTCGCCTACGCCGGGCCGTACCTCCCCGGCTACGTCGCAGTCGCGCCGACGTGGGAGAAGAAGGAGGGCGACCCCCAGCGGATCTTCCAGGCCCTCGACCACATCGTCGGCAACGTCGAGCTCGGCCGGATGGACGAGTGGGTCCAGTTCTACAACCGCGTCATGGGCTTCGTGAACATGGCCGAGTTCATCGGTGACGACATCGCCACCGACTACTCCGCGCTCATGTCGAAGGTCGTCGCCAACGGCAACCACCGGGTGAAGTTCCCCCTCAACGAGCCGGCCGTGGCGAAGAAGAAGTCGCAGATCGACGAGTACCTCGAGTTCTACAACGGTCCCGGCGCCCAGCACCTCGCCGTCGCCACCGGCGACATCCTCGCCAGCGTCGACGCGCTGCGGGCCAACGGCGTGGAGTTCCTCAACACCCCGGACTCCTACTACGAGGACCCCGAGCTGCGCGCTCGCATCGGCGAGGTGCGGGTGCCGATCGAGGAGCTGCAGCGGCGCGGCATCCTCGTCGACCGCGACGAGGACGGCTACCTGCTCCAGATCTTCACCAAGCCCCTCGGCGACCGCCCGACCGTCTTCTTCGAGCTCATCGAGCGCCACGGCTCCCTCGGCTTCGGCAAGGGCAACTTCAAGGCCCTCTTCGAGGCCATCGAGCGCGAGCAGGACGCCCGCGGCAACCTCTGATGTGACGAGGAGCGGTGAGTCAGCCACGATCCGACCGCCGAGAATGTGGCTCACTCACCGCCCAGGACCGACATCTAGGCTGAGCCGCATGATGATCCGCCCGGCCGAGCTGGCCGCGATCAAAGCCGGCACGATCGACCTGGCGTTCCGCCGGTGGGCCAGGCCGCGCGTGGTCGTCGGCACCCGCCTGCGGACGAGCATCGGGGTCGTGGAGGTGACGAGCATCGAGCAGGTGAGCACGAGCCAGCTGCGGGCCGAGGACGCCAGGCGTGCCGGGGCCGCCTCGCTCGCCGCGCTGAAGGAGGCGCTCGCGGCCAGGTCCGAGGACCCGGCGTGGCGGATCGGTGTGGCGTACGCCGGTCCCGACCCGCGTGAGGCACTGCGCGCGAGCGTGCCGGACGCCGCCGAGCTCGCCGCGATCAACGCGCGGCTCGACCGCATGGACGCGTCGTCGGCGTACGGCGCGTGGACGCGCGAGACGCTCGACCTGATCGATCTCAACGCAGGCGTGCGAGCGCCCGACCTGGCTGCGCAGGTGGGACGGGAGACGCTCGACTTCAAGAAGGACGTCCGCAAGCTCAAGGAGCTCGGGCTCACCGAGTCGCTGGCGATCGGCTACCTGCTCTCACCGCGCGGCGAGGCGGTCGTCGACGCGGGGCTGCCGAAGCCACGGGCGCGCCAGCCGCGCACGCCGGGCACCCAGCTCCCGCGCAGCATCGGGGCGCCGGCGACCCGCGCGCTCCGCGAGGCCGGGGTGACCACGCTCGAGCAGGTGGCGACGTACTCCGTGGAGCAGCTCGCCGCGATGCACGGCGTCGGGCCGATCGCGATCGCCCGCCTCGGCGAGGCGCTCGCCGAGCAGGGGAGCGAGCTGGCCGACTCCTAGGAGCGCGGCTGGAGCGGGGCGCCGTCGCAGCAGTTGGCCTTCATGTGGCAGTGCGGGCACAGCCAGCGCGTGGAGATGGGATCGAACTCTCTCCCGCAGAAGTCGCACGGCATGGGCGCGACGCTACTGCGCCGCGCCCACGCCGCACGGGAGACGCGCTGGGGTCAGGCCAGGTCGCCGACGAGCTCGCTCTCGGCCTCGGTGACGCCGTGCTCGGCGGGGGCCGCCCCGAGCGCTGCGGCGATGGTCCGTGACCCGGCGGCCACGATCACCACCCCGATCGCGACGGCAGCGGCGCCGAACCAGAAGGGCGCGTGGAGGTCGATCCGCTCGGCCAGCTTGAGCGCCACGAACGGACCCACGGCGCCGCCGGTGAAGCGGACGAAGGAGTACGCCGCCGACGCGACGGGCCGCTCGACCGGAGCCGCGCCCATCACGGCCTCGGTGACGAGGGTGTTGGTCACGCCGAGGAACGCGCCCGCGGCGACGATGCCGGCGGTCACGACCGGCTCGTGCGCGGCGCCGAGCGCCATGGCGGCGAGGTCGAGCGCGAAGAGCGCGAGCACGCCGGTCAGCGTGGGGAGCGTGCCGAACCTGGCCTGCAGCCGCGGCGCCAGCCACACCGAGGTGAAGGCGAGCAGCAGCCCCCAGCCGAAGAAGGTCCAGCCGATGCCCATGATCGAGTAGGTCGGCAGGGCGAACGGGCCGGCCGCCATCAGGGTGAAGAAGCCGAGGTTGTAGAAGATCGCGACGAGCGCCAGCAGCAGGAGAGCGCGGTGGCGCAGCGCGCGGAACGGGTCGAGCAACGAGGTCGGCCGTCCCGTGGGCGGCGTCGACGGAAGGAAGAAGGCGGTGGCCACCAGCGCCACGGACATCAGCACGGACACGCCGAAGAACGGACCGCGCCAGGAGATCTGCCCGAGGAGCCCGCCGATGAGCGGGCCGGACGCGATGCCGAGGCCGAGGGCCGCCTCGAACAGGATGATCGCCTGGCCGACCGAGCCCGCGGACGCGCTGACGATGGTCGCGAGCGCGGTCGCCACGAAGAGGGCGTTGCCCAGGCCCCACCCGGCGCGGAATCCGATCACGGCACCGACGCTGTCGGACATGCCCGCGAGCGCGGCGGAGACGATGATGAGCGCCAGCCCGGCGAGCAGCGTGCGCTTGGGGCCGATGCGGCTGGAGACGACGCCGGTGACGAGCATCGAGACGCCCATGACGGCCATGTAGCTGGTGAAGAGCAGGGAGACCTGGCTCGGGCTCGCGTCGAGCTGGCCCGCGATCTCCTTGAGGATCGGGTCGACGAGGCCGATGCCCATGAAGGCGATGACGCAGGCGAAGGCGACGGCCCAGACCGCTCGGGGCTGCTTGAGCATCGAGCCGGCTGCGGGCGTGGGGGAGGTGGTGGGACTGGTCACGGGGTGGGGTCCTCCTGTGGGTGCAGGTCGAGGACGTCCCGGAGCACCGCGACGGCGGTCGCGACCTCCTCGGCGGTGTGGTGGGTGTCGGTGAGCCGGGCCATGACGAGCTCGGCGTTGGCCCGACGTACGCGCGACAGCTCGGCGTGCCCGGTCTCGGTGAGCACGACGACGCGGGCGCGTCCGTCGGACGGGTGCGGTCGGCGATCGACCAGGCCCTGCTCGAGCAGTGCCCTGACCGTCGCGGTCATCGTCGGCTGGCTGCAGCGGTCGGCGGCCGCGAGCGCGGTGACCCCGCACGGGCCGAGCTCGTCGAGGAGCGAGAGCGTCCGCACCCCGGCGGGGTGGTCGACCTCGCGCCGGACCGCACGGGTCAGGCGCGCCGCCTGGACGACGAGGTCGCTGGCGAGGCTGGGCAGTGGGTCCGTCACCCCACCAATCTACATAGAAAACCTATGCAAATCCAGTCCAGGTCAGTGCGCGAGCAGGCCGATGCCGAGCGCGCCCATGATCACCGCGATGACCGAGTCGAGCACCCGCCAGGCGCCGGGGCGGGCGAAGAGCCCGCGCAGCAGCCGGGCTCCGTAGCCGAGGCCGAAGAACCACAGCAGGCTCGCGACGAGCGTCCCGGACAGGAACCACCACCGGTCGGCGCCGAAGCTGTTGGCGACCGTGCCGAGCATGAGCACGGCGTCGAGGTAGAAGTGCGGGTTCAGCCAGGTCAGCGCGAGCGTGAGCAGCACGGCGCGGCCGGGGGTGAGGGCGGTGCCCTCGCCTGCCTCGAGGGCGGAGGGTCGCCAGGCCCGCATCGCCGCGTGGACGCCGAAGGCGATCAGGTAGAGGCCCCCGAGCACCTGGGCGATCGGCAGGACTGCGGGCCAGCGCTCGAGGACGACGCCCAGGCCGGCGACTCCGAGGGTGATGGCGACGACGTCGGAGAGCAGGCAGGTCAGCACGATGGGCAGGACCTGCTCGCCGCGGATGCCCTGCCTCAGGAGGAAGGCGTTCTGGGCACCGACGGCGACGATGAGGGCGAGTCCGGTGAGGAGACCGGTGAGTGCGACCTGGAACATGAGGACAACGGTAGGAGCGAAATCGTCATCACTCCAGCGAAGTATTTTCACGAATCATTAGGATCTCTCATTATGAGAGACCTCACTCAGATCGACCCCGTCGCGCTCCGCACCTTGGCGGTCGCCGTGCGTCTCGGCACCTTCGAGTCGGCCGCCCGTGAGCTGCACGTGACGCCGTCCGCGGTGAGCCAGCGGATCAAGGCGCTGGAGACGCGCGTCGGTCGTGTGCTGCTCCACCGGGTCAAGCCGCTCGAGCCCACCGAGGCCGGACTGGTGCTGGTCCGGCTGTCGACGCAGACCGAGCTGCTGGAGCGGGAGGCCGTCGCCGAGCTCGTCTCGGAGGAGGACGAGGACTCCACGACGTACACCTCCCTGCCGATCGCGGTGAACGCCGATGCGCTCTACGGCTGGTTCGTCGACGCGCTGGCCGAGGTGCAGTCCCGCCACCGTGTCGTGTTCGAGGTCGTGCGCGAGGACCACACACGTACGGCCGAGCGTCTTCGACGCGGCGAGGTCGTCGCGGCCATCACCGGCGAGCCTCAGCCGGTGCCCGGCTGCCGGGTGGTGCGCCTGGGACGGTTGAAGTACGCCGCGGTGGCCACGCGCGCCTTCCACGCCGCGCACTTCGCCGACGGGGTCGGCGCGGTCAGCCTCGCGGAGGCGCCGGTGGTCGCCTTCGACCGCGACGACTCGCTCCAGCACGACTTCGTGCGCCGGGTCACCCGCCGCCACCTCGCGCCGCCGGTGACCTACGTCCCGTCGGTGCGCGAGTTCGACCGGGCGGTGCGCGTGGGCCTGGGCTGGGGCCTGCTCATCGAGTCGGACGTGACCGAGGAGATCGACCGCGGTGACCTCGTCGAGCTCGTGCCCGGCCGCCGGCCCGAGGTGCCGCTGTTCTGGCAGCACTGGCGGCTCGGTTCGTCGCTCGTGACGGACCTGACGGACGCCGTCGTCGACGCCGCTCGGCGATGGATGGCCGCGCGACCAGAAATGTGATTTCCCGGACAGGGCCGCTCGCGCGTCCCTACTCTGCTGAGCGGGACAGAGCACCGCGCTCGCCACCAGGACCTGATCGGGGACACCCAAGTGCTACGACGTCGCAACGCAGTGGGGGCATCGGCCCTGTGCGCCGGCCTGCTCGTCGCCCTGGCGGGGTGCGGGGGCTCGGGCACGGCAGCCGCCACCAAGACCACCGATGCCGTCCTCCTGGGTCAGCAGGTCCAGGACCTGATCGCGCAGGTGGACGACATGGGCGTCGTGGAGTGGCACGGCCAGATGCTCACCAAGAACCCCGACCAGGGTGGCAAGCGGATCTTCGACGTCGCCGCCCGCCTCGACGCGGCCTCGGGCGACAGCGAGCTGTCGGTCACCTCGTCGATCGACGGCAAGGAACAGCAGATCGACTACCTGCTGATCAAGGACCGCACCTACTTCAACAGCGACGCGTGGGGTCCCGGCGCTGCGACCTGCTGGGCCGACATCACCGGCGACAGCGAGCGCACCTGGGCCCTCCCCGCCGATCTCGACCCGAGCTGGGCGTTGAAGGCGGCGCGGGCGATCAAGCTCGACGGCAAGGACGTCATGGTGAGCCTGCCCTACAAGCAGGTGCTCGCCGGCATGCCGCGCGGACTGTTCACCGACGTCCCGACCGTCTCCTACGACACCGAGGCCGCAGGCGTCATCTCGCCCCACGGACCCCTGATCGAGGTCGGCGTCGACGTGCAGAGCATGTGGAAGAAGCTTACCAAGGAGCAGCGCGCGGAGCTCGCCACGAACCGGACCGGCTGGTGGGCGATGACCATGCGGGAGTCGAGCGACGACTCCGCGGTCGCGCCGCCGCCGAAGGTGTTCGACCCGGTCGTCACGCCGCCGAGCCAGTGCAAGCGCGGCTGAGCGAGCCGCTCACCGTCCAGCGGTTCAGAGCACCTTCGACAGGAACGACTGCGTCCGCTCGTGCTGCGGGTCGGCCAGCACCTGGCGCGGGTCGCCCGCCTCGACGATGACGCCGCCGTCCATGAAGACGAGCTTGTCGCCGACCTCGCGGGCGAACCCCATCTCGTGCGTCACCACCATCATCGTCATGCCCTCGGTGGCCAGGTCCTTCATCACTGCGAGCACGTCGCCGACGAGCTCGGGGTCGAGGGCGGAGGTGGGCTCGTCGAAGAGCATCATGTCGGGGCTCATCGACAGCGCGCGGGCGATCGCGGCCCGCTGCGACTGACCTCCGGACAGGTGCGCGGGATAGGCCGACTCCTTCTCGGAGAGCCCGACCTTGGCGAGGTTGGCGCGTGCGACCTCGACCGCCTCGTCCTTCCCGCGGCCCTTGACCTTCTCCTGCGCGATCGTGAGGTTGCGGAGCACGGTCATGTGCGGGAACAGGTTGAACTGCTGGAAGACCATCCCGATCCGCGCGCGGAGCTTGTCGACGTCCGCGTCGGGGTCGGTGATCTCCTCGCCCTCGACGAAGATCTTCCCGCTGGTCGGCTGCTCCAGCAGGTTCACGCAGCGCAGCAGCGTCGACTTGCCGGAGCCGGACGGGCCGATGACGCACACGACCTGGGCCTTGCCGACGTGGAAGTCGATGCCCTTGAGCACCTCGTTGTCGCCGAAGTACTTGTGGAGCTCCTGGACGTCGATCGCCGCAGTGGAGCGGTCGGTCGGGCTCGTCGGGCTGGTCGGGTGGGTGGTCATCAGCGGGCCCTCTCCGCGCGGCTCTCCATGCGGCGCACGACGATCGACAGCGGCACCGTGATCAGCAGGTAGCACAGCGCGATCACGATGATCGGCGTCAGGTTGGCCGCCGAGTTCATGCCCTCGCGGCCGAACTTGGTGAGCTCGTAGCCAGACAGCGACAGGCCGAGGATGTAGACGAGCGAGGAGTCCTTGGTCAGCAGGATCAGCTCGTTGGTCAGCGGCGGCAGGATGATCCGGAACGCTTGCGGGACGACCACGCTGATCATGGCCCGTGAGTGCGACATGCCGAGTGAGCGGGCCGCCTCCATCTGCCCCTTGGGCACGGCCTGGATGCCGGCCCTGATGGTCTCGGCCATGTAGGCACCGCCCACCAGGCCGAGCGCCAGGGTGACGATCCCCAGGTTGCCGAACGGGATCTCGTAGGCCGGGAATGCCAGGGTGAACCCCACGCTCAGCGCGATGAAGACCACCAGGGCGGGGAGTCCGCGGAACAGCTCGATGATGGCCGTCGCGAGCCAGCGGTAGGGCCCCACGCTCGACAGCCGCATGAGAGCGAGCACCAGTCCCAGCAGCAGTCCGAAGGCGAAGCCGCACGCGGTGTAGATGATCGTGTTCTTCAGCGCGATGGTCAGGACGCGGGGGAACTGCTCCTTGACGAGCTCCCAGTTCCAGAACGCGCGTTGGATCTGGCCCCAGTCGGCGACGAACGCGATGACGAGCACCACGGCGACGAGGACGACGTACTGGACCAGGCGCCACCGGGCCGCACGCTGACGGGGACTCGCCATGGGCTCACTTCACCTTCGTCGTCGGGTCTCCGGTCAGGACGGGGTCACTGCGGGGGAGCGGTGTCGAACCACTTCTCGTAGACCGTGGCGTACTCGTCGCTCTCGATGCCGTCGTTGATGGCCTCGAGCAGGCCGTCGTTGCTGTCCTTCTTCACCGAGAAGCCGTAGCTCTCACCGGTCTGGAACTCGGTGACGACCTCGACGTCGGGGTTCTGGCTGACGAAGTAGTTGAGCAGGCCGTTGTCGTTGACGCCCGCGTCGGCCTTGCCGGTCTTGACCGCCTGCTGCATGAGCGAGGAGTCCTCGAAGGAGATGATCTCGGTGTCCTCCGGGGCGTTGTCGCGGACGTAGTCGGCGCCGGTGGTGCCGTCCTGCACGGCGACCTTCTTGCCGGCCAGGTCCTCCAGCGAGGTGATGCCCGACCCGGTCTTGGTCATCAGGGCCTGGGTGGCCTCGAAGTAGGGGTCGGTGAAGTCCATGACGGCCTCGCGCTCGTCGGTGATCGTCATCGCCCCGGCGCTGACGTCGCACTGGCCGGTGTTGAGCGCCTCACCCGACACGATGGTCTCCCACGCGATGTCGACGACCTCGGTGTCGAGGTCGTTGGCGTCCGCGGCGATCTTCAGCACGTCGGGGTCGAAGCCGACGACGTCGCCGCCCTCGGTGAACTCGAAGGGCTCGTAGGGCAGGTGCGTGCAGATCGTCAGCACGCCGTCCTTGACGAGCGTGATGCCCGACTCGGTGGTCGTGGAGGTGTCCTCCTTGGCGCACCCTGCCGCGGCGAGGGACAGGGCGACGACGCCGATTCCGGTGGTCAGTGCGCGAGTCAACATGACCGACACCCTAGTCGTGGTCCAGACCGGCCGTCCTGCGCGCCCGCTGGAGGCATGATCTGACCATGCCCACCTATGTCGCGTTCCTGCGTGCGATCAACCTCGGCGCGAAGCGCAAGTTCCCCAAGGACGCCATCAAGGCGGCGACCGAGGCAGCCGGTGGTTCAGGCGTGGAGACCTACATCAACACCGGCAACGTCCGGCTCACCCACTCCGCCCGCTCGGTGGCGAAGGTGCAGGCGGCGCTCGAGGAGGCGTACGCCGCGGAGGCCGGGTTCGAGGTGCCCACCGTCGTCTTCACGGCTGCCGACCTGGCCGCGCTCACCGCGCGCGCGGAGGAGCTGCACGCGGCGCACGACGGCGACGTCGGCAACCACTACGTGACGCTCTACGCCACCCCGCCCCCCGCCGCTGCGGTCGAGGCGGCGCACGCGCTGGAGCGCCCCGGCGAGACGGTCGTCGTCGACGGCCGCGCGGCCTACGTCCTGCTGGCGGGCGACATCCACACGTCGAGGATCCTGGCGTCCAAGGAGTTCACCGCGCTCGGGAAGGGGACCGCGCGCACGGTCAAGGTGCTGCGCACCGTCACGGAGAAGTGGTGCTGAGCCGCTGCGTCGCGATCACGCGATCTCGACCCCGGCGCCGGACAGCTCCGTGATCGCCGCGGCCGTGGTCTCCTCCGCGACCCCGGCGCACAGAGCGGTCAGCACCCGCGTGTCGAAGCCCTCCCGTGCGCTGTCGAGCGCAGTGGCCCGCACGCAGTGGTCGGTGGCGATGCCGCACACGTCGACGTCCAGCACGTCGCGCGCCCGCAGCCAGTCGGCCAGGCCGTCACCCGACGTCGTACGTCCCTCGAAGCCGGAGTACGCCGCCTCGTGCTCGCCCTTGTAGAACACCTCGTGGAAGGGCTGCGGGTCCAGGTTGGGGTGGAACGCGGCACCCTCGGTGCCGACCTTGCAGTGCACGGGCCACGAGTCGACGAAGTCGGGCTTGAGCGACCAGTGGTCGCCCGGGTCGACGTGGTGGTCCTTGGTGGCCACGACCACGTCGTACGCCGGCGCGCCCTCGCCGCCGGCCGACCACCGCACCATCAGGTCGTTGACGCCGGACGCCACGCGGGCGCCACCGGACACCGCCAGCGACCCGCCCTCGCAGAAGTCGTTCTGGACGTCGACCACGATCAGTGCGCGTGCCATCCCACGAGGCTAGCGGGGATCGAGGTGCACCGTCGGGATCGCCGCCTCGCCCGCGGACATCATCGTCACCACGCGGGGGAGCTCGGCGAGGGAGGCGCGGTGCCGGGTGCGGGCCTCGTCGAGGGTCGTGCGACCGACCACCTCGCCGCGCGCGACCAGCGGCACCAGGAGCGGGCGATCGTCGCCGTCGTCCTCCGGCGGCTCGCCGATGCCGATCACCTCGGCCTCGGCGGTGCCGGTCGACGAGCGCCGGCGCAGCGCGTACTTCCGCCCACCGATCGACAGCTTGTCCTTCGACTTCTTCGCCACCGACACCATCTCGCCGTCCGCGCTCTCGCGCGCGACGAGCTTGTAGACGAAGCCGCAGGTCGGGTGACCCGAGCCGGTCACCAGCTGGGTGCCGACGCCGTAGGCGTCCACCGGCGCCGCCGCCAGCGCCGCGATGGCGTGCTCGTCGAGGTCGCTCGTCACCACGATCCTGGTCTCCGTCGCGCCGAGGCCGTCGAGCTGGGCCCGCACCTCGCGCGCGATCTCGCCGAGGTCGCCCGAGTCGAGGCGCACGGCGCCCAGCCCGGTGCCGGCGACCTCGACCGCGAGGCGCACCGCCTCGGTGACGTCGTAGGTGTCGACCAGCAGGGTCGTGCCGACCCCCAGGCTCTGCACCTGCGCCCGGAACGCGTCCGCCTCGCTGTCGTGGAGCAGCGTGAATGAGTGGGCGGCAGTGCCGGCCGAGGGGACGCCGTGGGTCGCCCGCGCGGCCAGGTTGCTGGTCGCGTCGAACCCGGCGACGTACGCCGCCCGCGCGGCCGCCACAGCCGCCTGCTCGTGCGTGCGGCGCGAGCCCATCTCGATGCAGGGCCGCCCGGCCGCGGCGAGCGTCATGCGTGAGGCGGCCGAGGCGATGGCGGAGTCGTGGTTGTAGATGGACAGGAGCACGGTCTCGAGCAGCACCGCCTCGGCGAAGGTGCCCTCGACGACCAGCAGCGGGGAGTAGGGGAAGTAGGCCTCGCCCTCGGCATAGCCCCAGACGTCACCGGAGAAGCGGTAGGACGCCAGCCACTCGAGCATGTCGGGGTCGACGACGCCCTCGAGGGCGGCGATGGCCGCGGGCTCGAAGCGGAAGGCCTCGATGGCGTCCAGGGCGCGGCCCACGCCCGCCACCACGCCGTACCTCCGCCCCTCCGGGAGCCGGCGCGGGAACAGCTCGAAGACCGAGCGCCGGTCAGCGGTGCCGGCCTGGCGCGCGGCCTGGACCATGGTCAGCTCGTAGTGGTCGGTCAGGAGGGCCACGGAGCTGGATGCCGGGCCGGAGGCTGTGCTCGTCACGACCGACACTGTGCCACCATGGGCCTCGTGTCAGCCGCCAGTCCCGTAGAGGTCGAGCCGACCCTCACCCCCGACGAGATCACCTTCCTGGCCAAGCCGTGGGTGACGCTGGTCTGGGACGACCCGGTGAACCTCATGTCCTACGTCGCCTACGTCTTCCAGAAGTACTTCAAGTACGACAAGGCCAAGGCGGAGAAGCTGATGCTCGAGGTGCACACCGAGGGCCGGACGGTGGTCTCCACCGGCACCCGCGAGGAGATGGAGCGCGACGTGCAGGCGATGCACGAGTACGGCCTCTGGGCGACGATGGAGAAGGCGTCCTGAGGTGAGCGGCTTCGAGCGACACCGCAAGTCCGGCAAGGTCATCGCCACCTTCAGCGGGTTCGAGGCAGACCTGCTGCGCTCGCTGGCCTCGCAGATGGTCGAGCTGCTCCGCAACGAGCGCGCCGAGCCGGCGACGCCGGCCGCCGACCCCTTCGAGGCGCTGATGGCCGAGTTCTCCGGCGCGACCACGATCCCGGAGGACCCGGTGCTCGCCCGGCTGTTCCCGACGGCGTACCCCGACGACGAGGAGGCGGCCTCCGACTTCCGTCGCTTCACCGAGGGCGGGCTGCGCGACGGCAAGGCCGCCGCGGCAGGGATGCTCATCGACAGCCTCGAGGACGGCGGCCTTCCGCACGAGCTCACCGAGGACGGTCTGGTCATCGACGTCGAGCTGACCCACGACGAGGCCGAGACCTGGATGCGCGCCTTCACCGACATCCGGATCGCGCTCGCCACCCGGCTCGGGGTCGAGGCCGGCGACGAGGACTACTGGCACTCGCTGCCCGACGACGACCCGCGCGCACAGGCCCACGACATCTACGAGTGGGTGGGCTACCTCCAGGAGACGGTGATCGAGGCCCTCACCTCATGACGAGGCCCTCGTGAGCCCGGTCCCCCACTTCGTCGTCGAGATCAGGGAGAAGATCGGGCACGACCCGCTCTGGCTGCCTGGCGTCACGGCGGTCATCCGTCGTGGCGACCAGGTGCTGCTCGTCGAGCGCGCCGACAACGGCCGCTGGACGCCGGTCACCGGCATCCCCGAGCCGGGGGAGGAGCCTGCCGTGGCGGCGGCCCGCGAGGCGATGGAGGAGACCGGCGTCCGGATCCGCGTGGACCGTCTCGTCTCGACCGCGGTCCACGGCGAGATCGTGCACGCCAACGGCGACCGCGCGACCTACCTCGACCTCACCTTCGCCTGCACGTGGCTCGAGGGTCAGGCGCACGTCGCCGACGACGAGTCCAGCGACGTGCGCTGGTGGCCGCTCGACGCGCTTCCGCCGATGTCCGAGACGATGCTCGCCCGGATCGACGCCGCGCTGAGCGACGAGCGCGAGGCCAGGTTCGTCGCGCCGGACGGTCAGTCGGACGAGGAGCCGCCGCCGGTGCTGGCCCCCCACGCCCCGGTGCTCGGCGTCGACGCCTGCGCGGGCGGCTGGGTCGGCGTCGTCGTGGACCCGGACCGCCGCGCCTCGGTCTTCGTCGCCGCCGGCATCACCGACCTGCTCGCCCTCGTGCGGGAGAGGCACGACGTCGTGGCCGTCGCCGTCGACATCCCCATCGGGCTGCCCGACAGCAGCGGTCGCCTCGCCGACGCCGAGGCCCGCCGGCAGCTCGTCGGCAAGTCCTCCTCGATCTTCTCCACCCCCGTGCGCGCCGCGCTGGAGGCCGGGACCTACGAGGAGGCGCGCGCGGCCAACCTCGCCGCGACCGACGGGCGCACCAGCGTCAGCGCCCAGGCGTACGCCCTGCGCGACAAGGTCTTGCAGGTCGACGCCTGGGTGCGATCGGGACCCGGCGTCCCCGTCGTCGAGGCGCACCCCGAGCTGAGCTTCACCCGGATGGCCGGCCACCCGCTGCTCGAGCGCAAGAAGGACGCCGACGGAGCGCGCGTACGCCGCGAGGCGCTCGCCGCGCACGGGATCGTCGCGCCGCCGTGGTTCCGCGGGTCCGGCTTCGCCGAGGACGACCTGCTCGACGCCTGCGCCGTCGCGTGGACCGCCGTCCGCCACTCGCTCGGGGTCTCGGAGTCCTTCCCCGAGACACCCGAGGTCTTCTCCGACCGGATCCCCGCAGCCATCTGGGCCTGAGCCGGGTCTGGCGGCGCCTCCCCTTCCCACTGGGGGTAGTCCGCATCAAACGTCCGGTGGAATCGGCCTCCGCACCGGAAATCTGATGCGGACTACCCCACGGGGGTCAGCCGGAGTGCGTCAGCACGCCGTAGCGCTCGCGCGAGGCCAACGCCCAGCGCGAGGCGGGCACGGAGATCAGCGCGACCCCGAGCATCAGGGCGCCGAGGATGAGCCACCCGGTCTCGCCCATGTGCACGCAGAGCAGCGTCACGACCGGCGGGCCGACGACGGCGATCACGCTGAAGCCGAGGCCGGCGAAGCCCTGGTACTGGCCCTGCCGCTCGTGCGGGGCCAGGCCCATCTGCAGTCCCCACTGGCCACCGGAGCCGATCATCTCGCCGACCACGTGGGCCAGCGAGCCGATGACGAGCACCGCGATGGCGAACTCCGCGTTGCCGCGGTCGGCGAGCGCGACGATCGCGAAGCCTGCCGCGATCCAGACCGCGCCGCGCACCAGCGCCTTGGCGCCCGCCTCGACGGAGTCGGCGCGTCGTGACAGCCGGACCTGGAAGAGCGCGACGCACGCGGTGTTGAGGACGAGCAGGATGGCGACCATCACCGGCGGCGCCGAGGTGCGCTCGGAGATGTAGAGCGCGAGGCCGAGCTCCATGACGAAGAAGTGCAGGGAGAACAGGCCGGTGATCGCCACGATCACGACGTAGGGCCAGTCGCGCAGCACCGCGAGTCGGGGCTCTCCCTCGACCCGGACGTACGCCGGCAGGTCGGGGAGCCGGGTGGAGTTCCAGGCGGCGAAGCCGGTGAAGACCGCGTTGAGGACGAAGACCGAGACGTAGGCCCAGGACTCGTCGACGACGAGCGCGGCGCCACCGAAGACCGAGCCGAGCCCGATGGCGGTGTTGGTGACGGCGCGCAGGTAGGCCTTGAACAGCACACCGCGACCACCCGTCGCGAGCTGGGCGATCACCCCCTGCTGGATCGAGCCTGCCGAGCGCTCGAAGAAGGCGAGCAGGGCGAGCAGCATCCCCAGCTGCCAGGGCGCACGTGCGAGCACGGGCAGCGCGCTCGTCAGCGCGGCCCCCACCATGCACCAGGTGAGCACCCGTCGCGGGCCGCGGACGTCGCCGAGGTGCCCGGCCGGCACCTGCACGAGGATGCCGACGACCGCGGCGACGGAGATCGCGAGCGCGACCTCGCCGGCGGAGAAGCCGACCTGTCGGGTGAAGTAGAGGGCACTGGTCGTCATCACCGCACCGGCGCCGAAGCGGTTCGCGAACGAGCCGAGTGCCAGCACCCGCAGGTCGCGCTCGACCGGGATGCCGCGCCGCGTGAGTGGTGCGGTGACCTCGTGCTGCGACATGCGTCCCTCTCCCCCAGTCTCTCGACGTCGAGACTATGTCCTGAGACGGGCGGGGGTCACATCGGTTTCCGGCCTACCCTGGGGCACGTGCTGACCATCGCCCAGGAGACGTACGACGCCATCGTGGCGCACGCCAAGCGCGACCACCCCGACGAGGCGTGCGGTGTCGTGGCAGGGCCCGAGGGCAGCGACCGACCCGAGCGGTTCATCCCGATGGTCAACGCCGCCGGCAGCCCGACGTTCTACGAGTTCGACTCCACCGAGCTCCTGCAGCTCTACAAGGACATGGACGCCCGTGACGAGGAGCCGGTGGTCGTCTACCACTCGCACACCGCCACCGAGGCCTACCCCAGCCGCACCGACATCGGCCTCGCCAGCGAGCCGAACGCGCACTACGTGCTCGTCAGCACGGCGGACTGCTTCGATGAGAGTGGGGGGAATAGTGACGGCCCTGTGGAGTTCAGGTCCTACAGCATCATCGACGGAGTCGTGACCGAGGAAGAGGTCACGATCACGCCTACGACTGATTCATCCAAGAAGGGGAGCACCAGCTGATGGCCATCGAGGTCCGGATCCCGACCATCCTGCGCACCTACACCGGCGGCGAGAAGTCCGTCGAGGGCGCCGGCGGCACCCTGTCCGCGCTCATCGACGACCTCGAGGGCAACCACCCCGGCATCAAGGACCGCCTCGTCGAGGACAAGTCCGGCGAGATCGACCTGCGCCGCTTCGTCAACGTCTACATCAACGACGAGGACGTCCGCTTCATCGGTGGCCTCGAAGCGCCGCTCAGCGACGGCGACCAGGTCGTCGTGCTCCCCGCCGTCGCCGGCGGCTGCTGAGGCTAGCCGAGGATCCCGCGCTCGTAGGCCGTCGCCACGGCCGCCGCGCGGTCGCCCACCCCGAGCTTGTCGTAGACGTGCACGAGGTGCGTCTTCACCGTCGCCTCGCTGACGAAGAGCTCCTCGGCGATCGCCCGGTTCGAACGGCCCCGCGCGACGAGGGCGAGCACCTCCCGCTCGCGTGCGCTGAGCACGCCCGACGTCGCGGGACGGCGTACGTGCGAGGCCAGGCGCGCGGCGATCGCGGGGGAGAGCACCGTCTCGCCCGCCGCGGTGGCACGCACGGCGTCGAAGAGCGTCTCGGCCGGGGTGTCCTTCAGGAGGTAGCCCGTCGCACCGGCCTCGATGGCGGCGACTGTGTCGGAGTCGGTGTCGAAGGTGGTCAGCACGAGCACCGCGGCTCGTGACCCACGCTCACGTAGCACCCGCACCGCATCGACGCCTCCGCCGCCGGGCATGCGGAGGTCCATCACGACGACGTCGGGATCGGTGGCCAGCACGCGGTCGACGGCCTCGGGGCCACTGGCCGCCTCGCCGACGACCTCGAAGCCGGTGACGCTCGCGAGCATGCTGCGCACGCCGTCACGCACGACGGGGTGGTCGTCCACGACCACGATCCTGATCACGCCGCCTCCCGGGCGAGGGCGGGCAGGCGGGCGGAGACCGCGGTGCCGCGGCCGGGGTCGGACTCGAGGGTGAGGTCGCCGGCCAGGCGCGCCACGCGCTGCCGCATCCCGCGCAGCCCGAAGGAGCTCGACTCGGTGGGAGCGGCGACGTCGAAGCCGACGCCATCGTCGCGGACGTCGAGCACGACCTCGTCGCCGTCGTAGGAGAGCGTGACCCCCACGCGGGACGCGCCCGCGTGCTTGGCGACGTTCTGGAGCGACTCCTGGGCGATGCGGAGCACGGTGGCCTCCACCTCCGGGTGCAGGGGGACGGGATCGCCGACCACGACGGCCTCGGCGCGGATGGCGTGACCGGTCGACCAGGCGGTGACGACGCCGCGCACGGCGTCGGGCAGGTCGGCCCCGTCGAGGTCGGACGGGGACAGGTCGAGCATCGACCGGCGGGCCTCGGCCAGCGCCTGCCGGGCCAGCGCGAGGGCCCGCTCCTGCCGCTCACCGCCGACGGAGGCCTCGAGCTGGGTGACGATCCCGGCGAGGCTCTGCGCGGTCGTGTCGTGGATCTCCCGGGCGAGTCGCGCACGCTCCTCCTGCACCCCCGTGTGGCGGGCCTGCTCGACGATCCTCGCGTGGAGCGTCTGGTTCTCCGCGAGCGCCGTCTCCAGCTCGGAATTGAGGCGCTCGAGGTCCTCGGTGCGGCGCTCGGTCTTGAGGGAGATGCTCATGAAGGCGCTCGCGAGGCCGGCGTTGACACCGACCAGTGCGAGGAACACCCAGAACTGGAGGGCGTCCCGAGGCGGGAGCCCGCCCGACTGGGAGCCCGCCTGGGTGATGCCGACCGCCACCACACCGACATACATCCAGCGCCCGCGCAACGAGTCGTAGACGTCGATGAACCCGAAGAAGGCGAAGATCGCGTAGAGCGGGTTGAGCCAGCAGAGCACGAACGCCAGGATCGTGCGTCCGACCCAGTGGAGCGCGCTCGGTCTGGGGGTGGCGACCATCCAGACCGCGGTGACGAGGCTGCCGACCAGCGTGATCCGGACGTCGACCGCTGCGGCGCCGAGCGAGGGTGCGGCGGTGGAGGCGACCGCGGTGGCCAGGGCGAGCAGGAAGAACGGCATCCAACGCAGCCACCGGAGGTCGTCGTCCACGCCGACATCCTGACAGTCGTGCGTCACTCCCACCGGAACAGCCGGACCGCGACGAAGCCCAGCACCACGGTCCAGCCACCCATCACGGCGAGGTCGACCAGCGCTGGTGCGGTGCCCTGCAGGGCGTCGTTGAGCGCCTCGGACGCAGCGCCCAGCGGGGTCGAGACGACCGTCTGCCGCAGCCATCCCTCCATCGTCTGCACCGGCATCCAGACGCCGGAGGTGAACATCATCGGGAAGAAGACGATGGTGCCGACCGTCTGCACGACGCGGGTGCTCGCGGAGACAGCGGTGATGACGGCGCCGATCGAGAACGCCGACGCGGTGCCCAGCACTAGCGCCACGGCGTACCAGCCGAGGTGGCCGGGCAGGGCGACGTCGTAGAGCACCCGCGCCGTTGCGAGAGCGAGGACGACCGAGGCGAGCACCGCCACGGCGTGCAGTCCGACCTGCGCTCCGAGCAGGGCCGCCGGGTGCATCGGCGTGGTGCGGAGCCGTCGCAGGACACCGCTCTCGCGGTAGCCCGCGATGACCGGCGGCATCGCCACGATCGCGGCCATGATCATCGCCAGCACCACGACGACCGACACGTACAGGTCGATGATCCGCTGGCCGCCGAGGGACGGGTTGGCCTCCTGGAAGTCCGGCACCAGTCCGATGACCGCGAGGAGGAGCGTCGGGAAGAGGAGGATCCAGAAGAGCGAGCCGAGCTCGCGTGCGAAGAGGGTCGCCTCGGTGCGGACGACAGCGGCGGTGGCGCCGTTCGTCCGACGGGAGGTCGGGGTGGTGGTCGCGGTGCTCATGCGGGCTGCTCCTCAGGTGTGTGGGCGTGGATGCCGTCGGTGAGCTGGAGGTAGGCGGTGTCGAGGGTGCCGTCGACGACGCGCAGGCCCGTGGGCGCGAGGCGCTGGCGGGCCAGGTCGGCGAGGACGTCGAGTGCGGCCCCGTCGCTTCCCTCGACGACGATCCGGCCGGCGTCGGTGCGCACGCCCGACACCGACCCGAGCTGGCGCAGCGACTCCAGGTCGACGGTGTCCTCGACGGCGAAGGACGTGACCGTCGCCGCGCTCGCTCCGGCGATCAGGGCGTCCGGGGTGTCGAGCGCACGCACCCGGCCGGCGTCGATGATGGCGATCCGGTCGCAGAGCTGGTGGGCCTCCTCCATCGCGTGCGTGACCAGCAGCACCGTGACGCCGTCCGCGCTCAGGTCGCGCACGATCTGCCACGCGTCCCGACGAGCCCGCGGGTCGAGGCCGGTGCTGAGCTCGTCGAGGATGACCGCCCGGGGGCGCCCGACGAGTGCGAGTGCGATGGAGAGTCGCTGCTGCTGGCCCCCGCTGAGGTCGCGGAACTTCGACCTCACCCGGTCCTCCAGGCCGAGCCGCTCGACGAGGCCACGCCACGGGAGCGGGTCGTCGTAGAGCGCCGACCAGAGCCGCAGTGCCTCCTCGACGGTGATCTTGGGCTGCAGTCGGCTCTCCTGGAGCTGGACGCCGAGCAGGCGGGTGAGCGCGGCGCGGTCGGCGCGCGGGTCGAGTCCGGCCACGCGCACGGTCCCGGAGTCAGGGGTGCGCAGGCCTGCCACGCACTCGACCGTCGTGGTCTTGCCGGCGCCGTTGGGGCCGAGGATGCCGAGCACCTCGCCCTCGGCGACCTCGAGGGACACCTCGTCGACCGCCACCGTCCGGCCGTAGGTCTTGCGCAGGTGCGAGATCGTGATCATGCCTTCAGCCTGCTCGACCACGTCGTCTCGCACATCGGGCAACCAGCGCTGCCGCGCATCCACCGATCGGTGGATGTCATGCTGGGGCCATGCGCTTCGACAGCCTGCTGGAGTCGGTCGGCGGCACGCCCCTCATCGGGCTGCCGCGGCTCTCGCCGAGTCCCGACGTCCGGATCTGGGCCAAGCTCGAGGACCGCAACCCGACGGGCTCCATCAAGGACCGGCCGGCCCTGAAGATGATCGAGCAGGCGGAGAAGGACGGCACGCTGCGCCCGGGCTGCACGATCCTCGAGCCGACGAGCGGCAACACCGGCATCTCGCTGGCGATGGCGGCCAAGCTCAAGGGCTACCGCATCGTCTGCGTGATGCCGGAGAACACCTCGGAGGAGCGGCGCCAGCTGCTGCGGATGTGGGGTGCCGAGATCGTCTCCTCGCCCGCCGCCGGTGGCTCCAACGAGGCCGTGCGCGTCGCCAAGCGGATCGCGGGGGAGCACCCCGACTGGGTGATGCTCTACCAGTACGGCAACGACGCCAACGCCCTCGCGCACGAGGAGGGCACCGGTCCCGAGCTGCTCGCCGACCTCCCGGAGATCACCCACTTCGTCGCCGGTCTCGGCACGACCGGGACCCTGATGGGCGTCTCCCGGTTCTTCCGCAAGACCAAGCCCGAGGTGCGGATCGTGGCCGCCGAGCCGCGCTACGGCGAGCTGGTCTACGGCCTGCGCAACCTCGACGAGGGCTTCGTCCCCGAGCTCTACGACGCCTCGCTGATCGACTCGCGCTTCAGCGTCGGCCCACGCGACGCCGTACGCCGGGTGCGCGAGCTGCTCGAGCTCGAGGGCATCTTCGCCGGCATCTCCACCGGAGCGATCCTGCACGCCGCGCTCGGCCAGGCCGCGAAGGCGGTCAAGGCCGGCGAGCGGGCCGACATCGCGTTCGTGGTGTGCGACGGCGGCTGGAAGTACCTCTCCACCGGTGCCTACGAGGGCACCGTCGACGAGGCCGAGGACCGCCTCGACGGCCAGCTCTGGGCGTAGCCCAAGACGGAGACGCGATCAGGGGGCGGCGGTGAGCCTCAGGTCGTGCTCGACGTCGAACTCGCTGCCCTCGACCGGCGGCAGGTCGAGCAGGTCGAGCGCGAGGTTGGCGATCATCCCGTTGCGCACCGGCGGGCGGCGCTGGCCGTAGACCGTGCGCCTGGTGCCCGGGTCCTTGTAGGTCGGGTTGATGTCGTAGAGGTCGACGCCGCGGTCGACGGCGGAGCCGCGAGCCATGAAGACGATCCGGTAGTTGTCGAGCAGTCGGGCGTTGCTGTGGGTCGGGCCGTGCCCGCCGTGGTCGCTGGTGAGGAGGATCGTGGTCCCGGCCTTGCGGGCCGGGTCGGCGTTGACCGCCTTGACGACGCGACCGACGAGGGCGTCGGACCGGCGCACGGCGCGCAGGTAGGGCTTGGACATCCAGCCGCTCTTGTGGCCGGCGTTGTCCGGCAGCGACAGGTGCAGGAACCGGAAGTCGCGGTCGACGTCGAGATCCTTGATCAGCTGGGTGACCAGCCGGGAGTTGTCGAGGTCGATGGTGGTGCGGTCGATCGCGTCGGGCCACGAGCGCTGCCACAGGCTGAACTTGGTCTTCGCGGCGAAGAGCGCGGTCGACCCGCCCGCGGCGTCGACGGCCGAGAAGACCGACGCGACGTCGTGCCCGGCCGCGGCCTGGACCGTGCTCGGCGTGGGGCGGTCGTCGTTCCACGTCACGCCGTGGCCGCCCGTGGCGGCGTCGATCCGGCGCCCGGTCACCATGCCCGTGTGGTTGGGCAGGGTCACGGTCATCTCCCGCTCCGTGCGGGCGTTGAGGGTCGAGGCGCCGACCTTCATGAAGCGGTAGAGGTTCGGCAGCTGCTTCCTGCCGAGCTTGCGCACCGCGGGCACGCTCATCCCGTCGATCGAGATGGCCAGCACCGACTCGGAGTCGGCCTGCTGCGCCACCCGTCGTTCGCCGCCGCTCGTGGGTGCCGCAGGTGGCGTGTCGGCGGAGGAGACCACCGCGCAGGCCGGCGCTCCGGCCAGGACGAGGCTCGCGGAGGCGAGCAGGGACACCAGGACGGAGGGCGCAGTCACCCGGGATCGACGGAGCACCGGCCGACGATAACCCGCGAGGGTGGGTGTGACCGGCCTGACGCACCCGACCGCGTGACCCGCGACCTCCCGAGCGCCTAGCCTGCTGCCTGTGCCGACCCCCCAGCCGCCGACTGCCGACGCGCCCATCGGCATCTTCGACTCCGGCTTCGGCGGCCTCACCGTGGCGCGGTCGGTGATCGACCAGCTGCCGCACGAGTCGGTCGTCTACCTCGGCGACACCGCCCGCCAGCCCTACGGCCAGAAGCCGATCGGCGAGGTGCGCGAATACGCTCTCGAGTGCCTCGACCACCTCTACGAGCAGGGTGTCAAGGCGCTGGTCATCGCGTGCAACTCCGCGAGCGCGGCGATGCTGCGCGATGCCCGGGAGCGCTACGACGTGCCCGTCGTCGAGGTGATCCTGCCGGCCGCGCGCCGAGCCGCCGCCGCCACGCGCAACAAGTCGGTCGGCGTCATCTGCACCCGCGCGACGGCCAGCTCGATGGCGTACGACGACGCGTTCGCCGCCGCGCCCGACCTCCAGCTGCACATCCGCGCGTGTCCCCGCTTCGTCGACTTCGTCGAGCAGGGCGTCACCGGTGGCGACGAGCTGATGGCCGCCGCCCACGACTACCTCGACCCGCTGGTCGCCGCGGGCGTCGACACGCTGATCCTCGGCTGCACCCACTACCCGCTGCTCACCGGCGTCATCTCCTACGTGATGGGCGAGGGGGTCACCCTCGTCAGCTCGGCGGAGGAGTGTGCGAAGGACGTCTACAAGATGCTCGCCAGCTCGGGCCTGATGCGCACCGACGGCGACGCCGACTACACGTTCTCGACGACCGGCAGCCCGGACGACTTCGCGACGATCGGACGCCGGTTCCTCGGCTCGGAGCTGCTCGGTGCGTCCCAGTTCGCGGGGGGACTGCGATGAGACTGACCATCGTCGGCTGCTCGGGCTCGTATCCCGGCCCGGAGTCCGCGGCGAGCTCCTACCTGCTGGAGGAGGAGCACGAGGGACGCACCTGGCGCATCCTGCTCGACCTGGGCAACGGCGCGCTCGGCCAGCTGCACCGCTACGCCGACCCGCTGGACATCGACGCCGTCCTCCTGAGCCACCTGCACGCCGACCACTGCCTCGACCTCTGCGGCTACTACGTGATGCGCAAGTACCACCCCACCGGCGCCCAGCCGCGGATCCCGGTGTGGGGTCCCGCCGGCACGGCCGAACGGATGGCGCGGGCCTACGACCTGCCGCTCGACCCGGGCATGACCGAGGAGTTCGACTTCCTCGACTACGGCTCCCTCGGCCCGTCGGTCGCCGTCGAGGTCGGTCCGTTCCGCGTCGAGCCGCGCGAGGTCGTCCACCCGGTGCCGGCCTATGCCCTGCGCGTCACCGCCGGTGGCCGCACGCTCGTCTACTCCGGTGACACCGGACCCTGTCCGGCGCTCGACGAGGCCGCGACCGGAGCCGACCTGCTGCTGGCCGAGGCGTCCTTCCGCGACGCCGACGACAACCCGCCCGAGCTGCACCTGACGGGCTCGGACTGCGGTCGTGCCGCGACCAAGGCGTCCGTGGGCCGGCTGGTGCTCACCCACATCCCGCCGTGGCACGACGAGGCCGACGCCCGCGCCGAGGCGCGCACCGAGTGGGCGGGCCAGCTGGACCTGGCCCGCGCCGGGGCGACGTACGAGATCTAGCCGGGCTCGAGCCGGCTCACACCAGGCCGGCGTCGTGGACGACCATCGCGACCTGCACGCGGTTGCTGCTGTCGAGCTTGGTCAGCAGGCGCGAGACGTGGGACTTCACCGTCGGGATCGAGAGGTAGAGCTCCGAGGCGATCTCGGAGTTGCTCAGCCCGCGCCCGACGCACACCGCGACCTCGAGCTCGCGCTCGGTGAGGACCGTGAGGCGCTCGGCGGCGGTGGACACCCGGTCGGTCGACGTCGTGCTGCGCAGCCGGGAGACGAGGCTGCGGGTGGCCGAGGGCGAGAGCATCGCGTCGCCCGCGGCGACGGTGCGGATCGCGTTGACGATCTCACCGGGCGGGGTGTCCTTCAGCAGGAAGCCGTCGGCACCCGCGGCGATCGCGCGCAGCACGTGGTCGTCGGCGTCGAACGTGGTGAGGACGACCACGTGGGGCGGGGACGGACGCTGGTGGAGGATCTGCGTGGCCTCGAGGCCGTCCATGACGGGCATGCGGATGTCCATCAGGACGACATCGGGCCCGAGGTCGGTCACGAGCGCGAGGCCGGCCTCGCCGTCGGGAGCCTCGCCGACCACCTCGATGTCGCTCTGACCGCCCAGCATGAGGGAGAGGGCAGACCTGACCAGCGGGTCGTCATCGATCAGCAGGACCCGGATCACGCGGCCCACGGTAGCCAAGCCTCCAGCACGAACGTCGCATCCTCGGTCCTTCGGTCGAGTCGGCCGCCGCGCAGCTCGGTGCGTTCGCGCAGGCCGATGAGGCCGAGACCGGCTCCCGGTGCCCCGTCGCCGTTGCCGCTCAACGGGTTGGACAGCACGACGGTGATGCCGGTCTTCGGGGTTCCGCTGGACCGGATCGCGACCCGCGCACCCGGTGCGTGCTTGCGGGCGTTGGTGATGCCCTCCTGCACGATCCGGTAGACGGTGCGGCCGGTCGCCGCCGGCACCGGGGTCGTGGTGTCCACGTCGTCGGTCCAGTCGACCTCCAGGCCCTGGCCGCGGGACTCCTCGATGAGCGCGGCGACGTCGTCGTACGTCGGCTGGGGGCGCGCGGTGGGCGGCCCCGGGTCGTCACCGCGGAGGACACCGAGGACGTCGCGCAGCTCGTGCAGGGCGCTGTTGGCCTGGCCCTGGATCTGGCCGAGCCCCTCGCGCAGCCGGTCGGAGTCGAGGTCGTCGCGGAAGGCCAGCGCGCCGGCCTGCATGGAGACCTGGCTGATGCGGTGGGCCAGGACGTCGTGCATCTCCCGGGCGATGCGGGAGCGCTCGGTGGAGCGGGCCTGCGTGAGCCGCAGCTCCTGCTCGAGCTCGGCGCGCTCGGCCCGGGACCGGAGCGCCCAGATGATCTCGCGACGCGAGCCGATGTAGAGGCCCCAGCCCATCACGGCGACGTTGACCGCCAGGTTGACCAAGGTGGTGATCAGGTAGTCCTGGTCCTCGATCCGCGCGATCGTCAGCCAGACCTGGCCGGCCAGGACGTTGGCGGTGCCGACCAGCAGCACCTCGCGGTAGTCGCGCCGCGTCGCGACGGACAGGGCGGCCAGCGTGCTGGGGCCGGCGGCGGCCCCGGAGAAGGCGCTGAGACCCGCGACCAGCATCGCGACCGGCACGGGCGCGCGGCGTCGGAAGCACACGAGGACGAGGGCGACGAGGCCGAGCACGAGCTCGACGAAGAACAGCAGGCGGTAGTCGCGCCACTCCGTCCGTGCGACCGACGACCACACGATGCCGGAGTAGACGACGCACACCGCCAGTCGCCAGCCGTGCCTGACCCAGGTCAGCTCCGGCTGGGTCTCGGCGTGCGAGGGGCGGGCGTCCACGCGGGTCAGGGTAACGATCTAGGGTCGTGCCCATGACTGACGCCACCTCCAGCACCCCGCGCGCCGACGGCCGGGCCGACGACGAGCTCCGCCCGATCACCATCACCCGCAACTGGCTCGACCACGCCGCCGGATCGGTGCTCGTGGAGTTCGGCGGCACCAAGGTGCTGTGCGCCGCGTCGGCCTCGGAGGGTGTGCCGCGCTGGCGCAAGGGGTCGGGCCTGGGCTGGGTGACGGCGGAGTACGCGATGCTCCCCGCGTCGACCAACACGCGCTCGGACCGCGAGTCGGTCAAGGGCCGCATCGGCGGTCGCACCCACGAGATCTCCCGCCTGATCGGCCGTTCGCTGCGCGCCGTCATCGACTACGAGGCCCTCGGCGAGAACACGATCGTCCTCGACTGCGATGTCCTGCAGGCCGACGGGGGCACCCGCACCGCCGCGATCACGGGAGCGTACGTCGCCCTCGCCGACGCGGTCGCGCACCTGCGGGGCAACGGTGCCCTGACCGGCGAGCCCCTGTCCGGGTCGGTCGCGGCCGTCAGCGTCGGCATCATCGACGGCGTGCCGCGCCTCGACCTGCCCTATGTCGAGGACGTGCGCGCCGAGACCGACATGAACGTCGTGATGACCGGCGACGGGAAGTTCGTCGAGGTGCAGGGCACCGCCGAGGGCGCGGCCTTCGACCGGGCCGAGCTCGACGCGCTGCTCGCGCTGGCCGAGAAGGGTTGCGCCGACCTCACCCGGATGCAGCAGGAAGCCCTTCTCGGTGGTTGAGGTGCGAGCGCAGCGAGCCTCGAGACCGAGGATCTTCCTGGCCTCGGCCAACCCCAAGAAGATCCTCGAGATGCAGCGCATCCTCGGCGAGCAGGTGCCCGATCTCGAGGTGCTCGGCATCAACGACGTCGAGGGCTACGTCGAGCCGGTCGAGGACCAGCCGACGTTCGAGGGCAACGCGCTGCTCAAGGCGCGCGCCGGCGTCGCGGCGACCGGCCTGCCGTCGGTCGCCGACGACAGCGGCCTCTGCGTGGCCGCGCTCAACGGCATGCCCGGCGTGCTGTCGGCGAGGTGGTCCGGGCAGCCGAAGAGCGACGAGCGCAACAACCAGCTCCTGCTCGACCAGCTCCACGACGTCCCCGACGAGCGGCGCGGCGCGTTCTTCACCTGCGCGATCGCCTGGGTGATGCCGGACGGCCGCGAGCGGGTCGTCGAGGGACGGATGGACGGGCGCATCATCCGCGAGGCGCGGGGGAGCGGTGGCTTCGGCTACGACGTGCTGTTCGTCGCCGACGAGCACGCCGGTCCGGGCTCCGGGGAGGGTCTCACCTCCGCCGAGCTCGCCCCGGCCGAGAAGGACCGGATCTCGCACCGGGGTCGCGCCCTGCGCGTCCTGGCGCCCCAGGTGGCCTCGGACCTGGCCGGTTGACCCGCCCGACGGCCTAGCTCCTGGCGGGTACGTCCTCGTGTGCGCCGACGCGCCGACTGACCCACGCGCCCCAGAGGGCGGCGAAGAGGAACATCACGAGCGAGTAGACCGCCGCCGGCACCGAGATCTCGACCTGGTCGAGCACCTCGACCGCGACGAAGATCGCGAGCGTGGCGTTGTGCACGCCGACCTCCATCGACGAGGCGATCGCCTGCGGGCCGGTGACGCCGAACGCCTTCGGCACGACGTAGCCGATGACGAGGCTGAGCGCGCAGAAGAGTGCCGCGATCACGCCGACGTCGGCGAGGTAGTCACCGACGTCCTCCCGCTGGTCGAGCAGGATGCCGAGCACCAGGACCGCCAAGATCACGGCCGAGCCGATGCGCACCGGCTTGTCCATCCGCCGGGCGAAGGTCGGCGCCCGGGCGTTGACCAGCATGCCGATGCCGACCGGCAGCAGGATCAGGGCGAACACCTTGACGATCTCGACCAGCGGCATCGAGACGTCGTCCTGGCGCCCGTAGTAGGCGATCGCCAGCCCCGTGATCAGCGGCAGCGTGACCACGGCGACGACGGTGTTGATCGCGGTGAGGGTGATGTTGAGCGCGACGTCGCCCTTGAACAGGTGGCTGAACAGGTTGGCGGTCGTGCCGCCGGGGGACGCGGCGAGCAGGAGCATGCCGATGCCGAGCAGTGCCGGGAGGTCGAAGAGCACGACCAGGCCGAAGCAGATCGCCGGCAGCAGCACGAGCTGGCAGCCGAGCGCGACCGCCACGGCCCTCGGCGCGCGACCCACGCGCCTGAAGTCGCCGACCGTCAGGTCCAGGCCGAGCCCGAACATGATGATGGCCAGCGCGAGCGGCAGTCCGACGGTGGTCAGCGCGGAATCCATGCGCGGACCCTAGTGGTGACGTGGCTCACACGGGAGTGCTCGAGGCCAAGTAGCGACTTAGGTCGAAGTCTGCTCGCGGATGCCACGAGTGAACCTCGAGTCAGTGCGCTCGGAGAGATTCGAACTCTCACTGGCCAGAACCTAAATCTGGTGCCTCTGCCGTTGGGCTACGAGCGCGGGGGATCAATCCTCACACGTGTCCGAGACGTCGCCCCCGATGCGGCCGACCAAGGGCGACTACTCGGACACGTGTGGCGATCGTCGTACGACGACTCAGTCGAGGCCGAGGTCCCGGCGCAGCTTGGCGACGTGGCCGGTCGCCTTGACGTTGTACTGCGCGAGCTCGACCTTGCCCTCCTCGTCGATCACGAAGGTCGAGCGGATCACGCCCTCGACCTCCTTGCCGTACAGCTTCTTGGTGTCGTAGGCGCCGTAGGCCTGGTGCACAGCGAGGTCCTCGTCGGACAGCAGGGTGAGGGTCAGGGCGTCGCGCTCGCGGAACTTCGCGAGCTTGGCCGGCTTGTCCTTCGAGACGCCGAGCACCTCGTAGCCCGCGCCGCGCAGCGAGTCGAGCGACTCGGAGAAGTCGCAGGCCTGCTTGGTGCAGCCGGGGGTCATCGCTGCCGGGTAGAAGTAGACGATCACCTTCTTGCCGCGCAGGTCCGCGAGCGAGACCTGCTCCTCGGTGTCGCTGGCGAGGCTGAAGTCGGGGGCGGTGTCCCCGGCGGTGAGTCGATCCGTCATGCGAGCTCCTTCTCGAACTTCTCCTCGACGTGGGCGAGGTGGTACCACGCCACGCTGACGCCCCAGACGACCACGAACAATGCCACGAGGCCGAAGCCGACGTACTCCAGGTCCAGGTGGGACGCCCACGACAGCCCGGGCACGGACTCGGAGGCGAGCTGGAGCAGCAGCAGCGCGCCGATGGAGAGCGCGACGGTGACGGAGAGGACGGTGACGGTGAAGTTGTAGTAGATCTTGCGGATTGGCTTGAGGAAGGCCCACGAGTAGGCGCGACTCATCAGGACCCCGTCGAGCGCGTCGAACAGCACCATGCCGGCCGCGAAGAGCACCGGCAGCGTGAGGATGGCGTACCAGGGGAGCGCGAAGGCCGCGGTGCCGCCGGCGAGCACGAGCAGCGCGATCTGGGTGGCGGTGTCGAACCCGAGGCCCATCAGCAGACCGACGGGGTAGAGGTGACGTGCCCGCGACACCCGCTTCGTGGCGCGCTTGAACACGCGCGCCAGGAAGCCCCGGTTGTGGAGGTGGTGCTCGAGGTGCGCCTCGTCGAAGGTGCCCGCCCTGAGGTGGCGGTAGGCGTGGACGATCCCGTTCAGCGCGCTGAGGTTCATCAGGCCGATGACGATGAGGAACGAGCCCGCGGCCAGGGTGCCGATCGTGCCGAGACCGCTCTGGAGGACCGAGCTGTCGTCCTGGACGGGGTCGGCCAGGGCACGTACGCCGATGGCGAGCAGGAGGCTGAGCCCGAAGACCACGCTGGAGTGGCCCATCCCGAACCAGAAGCCCGTCGCGGTCGCGGGCCGACCCTCGCCGACGAGCTTGCGCGTGGTGTTGTCGATGACGGCGATGTGGTCGGCGTCGAAGGCGTGCCGCGCGCCGAGGAGGAAGGCGGTCACCCCGAGCCCGACGCCGAAGACGCCGGCGTTGCCGACCTCGAAGCGCTGGGGGGCGACCACGGCGACCAGCACGCCCCAGCCGACGAGGTTGAGCCCGACGACGGCCGCGGCCATGCCGGCGATGTGCCGGAGGTCGGTCGGGGACCAGGTGCGACGCGTGGTGTCCACCGACCCAGGCTATTGCATCTCAGTTGCAACAAGCGCCCGGCCCGACCGTGCGGGAACGCGTTGGTAGCCTTCCCGGGTGACCCAGGACATGAGCGCGCTCGAGCGCGAGATCGAGCAGACGCGCGAGCGCCTCGCCTCGACCATCGACCAGCTCGCCTACCGCGCCCACCCCAAGACGATCGTCGGTCGACAGGTGACCACGGTGAAGTCCCACTTCGTCGACCTCGAGACCGGGGCCCCGCGCACCGACAACATCCTCAAGGTCGCCGGTGCGGTCGTCGGGACGATCGTCTTGCTGGCCGTCGTCCGCAAGGTCGCCAGCTGAACGCCGTGGCCGGCAAGAGCGCCCCGATCAAGATGCTGCACGACCGGGTGCTCGTCGAGGTCGACCAGGAGGCCGGCGAACGCCGGTCGACGGGCGGCATCGTCATCCCCGCCACCGCGGCGATGGGCGCGCGCCGGCTGGCCTGGTCGCGCGTGATCGCCGTCGGCCCGCACGCCCGGGCCGTCGAGGTCGGCGACCGGGTGCTCTTCGACCCCGAGGACAAGGCCGAGGTCGAGGTCCACGGCGAGGTCTACGTCGTGATGCGCGAGCGCGACGTGCACGCTGTCGCAGCCGAGCGCCTCGAGGGCGGCTCCACCGGGCTGTACCTCTAGGGAGCCCCGGCTCGTCCCACCCACCCAGGAGCGCCGATGGCCTACCTCGTGAAGCAGTCCCACCGCGCCCCTGCGGTGACCGCTCGGGTGCCGGTCGACGAGTCGCTCCCGCGGGCGTGCGTGATCGGCGCCGGGTCCTCGGGCATCGCCGCGGCCAAGCACCTCTACCTCGCCGGCGTCCCGTTCGACTGCTTCGAGCAGGGCCACGACATCGGTGGCACGTGGGTCCTCGACAACTCCAACGGGACCTCGGCCTGCTACGACACCCTCGAGATCAACACGTCGTGCCCGCGGATGGCGTACTCCGACTTCCCGATGCCGCCCGACTACCCGCCCTACGCCCGCCACGACCAGGTCCGCGCCTACTTCGAGCAGTACGTCGACCACTTCGGGTTCCGCCACACGATCGCCTTCGGCACCACGGTGGAGGACGTCTCGCGCGCCGCGGACGGCCGCTGGGACGTGCGCACCAGCGGGCCCGGCGGCACCACGACCCGGACCTACGACGCGGTGCTCGTGGCCAACGGTCACCACTGGGACGCCCGGTGGCCCGAACCGGCCTATCCCGGCACCTTCGACGGCGAGCAGATCCACGCTCACGACTACCGCACCGGTGAGCAGCTCGCCGGCCGCGACGTCGTGGTCGTCGGTGCGGGCAACTCCGCGATGGACATCGCCGTCGAGGCGTCGACCCGCGCACGCACGACGACCTGGTCGGTGCGACGTACGGAGTGGGTGCTCCGCAAGTTCGTCCTCGGCAGGCCGAGCGACCAGGTGGCGCTGCCGGGATGGCTGCCGTGGTGGGTCACCGCCGCCCGGCTGCGGATCGGCGCGACGGCTGCCGGGAGCATGACGAAGTACGGCCTGCCCGCCCCCAGCCACAAGCCCGGGCAGTCGCACCCCGTGCAGTCGGAGCGGATCCGCGAGCGGCTCGCCGCCGGGGCGGTGCGCGCGCGTCCCGCGATCGAGCGGCTCGACGGCGACCGGGTCGTCTTCGTCGACGGCAGCAGCGCGCCGGCCGACCTCATCGTGTGGGCGACCGGCTACCGCGTCACCTTCCCGTTCCTCGATCCCGCGCTGGTGTCCGCCGAGGACAACGACCTGCCCCTGTGGAAGCGCACCGTGCACCCCGACCTGCCGGGCCTGTACTTCCTCGGTCTGGTGCAGGCGATCGGTGCGGTCATGCCCATCGCCGAGGCCCAGTCGTCGTGGATCGCGGAGACCCTGACGGGTGGCTACGTGCCGCCGTCCGACGAGGTCGTCCGCGACCAGATGGCCGCCGACCACCGCCGCAACACCCGGCACTTCTACTCCTCCCCGCGCCACACGATGGAGGTCGACTTCGACCACTACCTGTGGGACCTCGAGCGGGAACGCAAGGAAGGTCGTGCCCGTGCTTCGTCGTAACCTCGCCCGCCTCGTGCTGGGAGCCGTCCGCTGGAAGACCGTCGGCGAGGTGCCCACCCGCGGCGTCCTCGTCGGCGCCCCGCACACCTCCAACTGGGACTGGGTGCTGACGCTCCTGCTGGCCTGGCGCTACGACATCACCATCAAGCTGCTGGTCAAGCGCGAGCTGTTCGTCGGCCCCCTCGGCTGGCTGCTCAGGAGGACCGGTGCGGTCGAGCTGGACCGCAAGAACCCCGCCGCCACCATCAAGCAGCTGCTCGAGGAGGCCGAGGGCGGCGACCCCTGGCTCCTCGGGATCGCGGCCGAGGGAACCCGCTCGCGCGGGGAGTACTGGAAGTCCGGCTTCTACCGGATCTCGCGCCAGACCGGGCTCCCGATCACCCTCGCGTTCCTCGACGCGCCCTCGCGCACCGTGGGCTGGGGACCGACCTTCCACCCGACCGGTGACGTCGGCGCCGACATGGACGTGCTCCGCGACTTCTACGCCGACAAGACCGGGTTCAAGCCCGACGGCTTCACCCCGCCGCGGCTGCGCGAGGAGGGGTGAGAAGTGGTGCCTCGCCACGGGTGTCGCCTGCTTTGGGACGGGGTGTTCGCGGGCTAGGTTGAAGGTGAAACCGAAGGGAGCACGAAATGCTTTTCCTGCTGTGGATCCTCGCCGTCATCCTGGTGGTGTCCGGCATCGTCTCGCTGGTCCGGGGACAGCTCCTCTGGGGCATCGTCCTCATCATCGTCGGCCTCGCGGTCGGCCCGGGCGGATACAGCATCTTCAAGTAGCTGCACCCGCATGTCCTGACACGAAGAGCCGGTCCACACGGACCGGCTCTTCGCTTGTGGGCATGCCCAGGATCAGCGGCGCACGACCGTGTGGAGCGTCGAGCGCGACGGGAGGTCGGTGCTCGCGGCCGGCGTCAGCGTGAGCCGGACGACCAGCCTGCCGGTCCTCTTCGTCAGCGTGCGCGGCAGCCGCACCTTGCGCACCGAGTCGTCGGTGACCGCGACGGTGCGGACGATCCTCACCTTGCCCCTGGTCGCGGTGATGCGCACCGTGCCGCTCGCGGTGGCACGCACCCGGAGGACGGGCGCCTTGCCGACCCGCGTCCGGGAGACCCGGGGGCGGACGTCGGTCTGCACCATGGCCGGGAGCACCGGCGGGGCCACGACGACCGGCGGCACCGTCACGGGCGGCACCGTTCCCGGCGGGACGACGACCGGCTGCTCGGTGGGCTCGACCGTCGGCGGAGCCGGCGGGACGGGCGCCTCGACGCCGGCCTCGGTGACCCACTTCCGTCCGTCGTCGGTCTTGGTGACGGTGAAGCGGTCGTAGACGGCGCCGACGGGCAGGTCCGTCGTCGCGTCGGCGGTCTTCTCGGCCAGGTAGGACGTGTAGACGAGCTGGTCCTGCGAGACCTCGATGACCTGGTACGTCGTCACGCCGGCGCCGCGCAGCACCTGGGTCGCCCCGTTGAGGGTCCACACGTTGCGCGCGTCGGTCTCGAGGTCGTAGTGCTTCGCTCCCGAGTTGGACACGATGTAGACCGGGCCGTCGGTGATGCCGGGCTCCGCGGTCCGGTCCTCGTTGTTGTAGCCGCGGGCATAGGTGTGGTCGTGGCCCATCTGGACGAGGTCGATGTTGTGCTTCTGGAAGACCGGCACCCAGTGCTTGCGCAGCACGGGCTCGTTGCGACCGGAGCTGGTCGAGTAGACCGGCTGGTGGAAGGTGACCACGTTCCACTTGGACTTCGTCGTGGTCAGCACGTGGTCGAGCCAGGCGGCCTGGAACTCGGTCCACAGCTCGGCGACCTTGGTGGACGGGCAGGTCGTGCCCTGGCAGGTCGGCAGCTTCTCGGGGGTGAGGAAGCCGGTGTCGCGGGTCGCGTTGACCGTGATGAACCGGACGCCCTGGTAGTCGGTGAAGTAGACGGTCTCGGCGGCGAACTCCGACCAGTGGTCGAAGTAGGCGCGGTACTGGGCGGCCACGTCGCCCTCGCCCTTCGCGAGGTCGACCAGGTCGCCGATCGTCTCGGTGGTGGGCTGGTTGAGCGGGTACTCGAAGTTGGCCTTCCACGCCTTGAGGTAGCGATCACCGGAGTACTCGTGGTTGCCCGGCGCGGCCATGATGTTCTTGGTCGCGGCCGCGGTCTCCATGCCCTCGAACCAGTTCACCCACTGCGTCTCGTTGCTGGCGGTGTCGATCAGGTCGCCCGCGTGGACCGAGCCGATCGCGTCGGGCGCGGTGGCCAGGGACTGCTCGACCACCTTCGGCCACGTGGAGTCGAGGCCGATCTGCGCGTCGCCGTAGTAGAGGTAGGAGAAGTCGGTCACCGACGGGTCCGCCGTCGTGAACGTGTACCACGGGCTGTACGCGGTGGGGTTGCCCACGCGGTAGCGGTATTCGGTGCCGGGCTCGAGTCCCGCGACGGTGGCGGAGAAGTGCTCGAGCGGGTTGCTGTTCACCATGCCCTGCGGGTAGCCGCGCAGGGTGCGGGTCAACCCTCCCGCCGTCGGCTGGAGCTGGACGCGGGCGACGGTCTCGCCCTCGTTGCCGGCCTGCCAGGAGAAGGACTGCGAGCGCGTCGGGTCCTCGGTGGGGGTCAGGATGACCCGCGACGGCGGTGCGGCCACCGGCTCGGTCAGGACCGGCACGAGCTCCTTGAAGTCGAAGTAGATGTCGCTGCTGGTCTCGCGGTCCTGGTAGAGCGCGACCGCGACGGTGTTGGTGCCCGGCCGCAGGGCGTCGGGGGAGACGGTGAAGGTGCGCGTCACGGGCGCGCCACCGCCGTTGCCGGCGTACTGCAGGTTCTTCGTCGTGTCGGTGGCCCGCTCGTCGACGTCGTTGAACACCCGCTCCCCGTTGACGTAGACCCGCAGCGCGTCGTCGAAGACGACCTCGGCGGCGAGGCCCCTGATCCCGGTGATGGTCGCGGCGTCGACGTCGAACGTGGTGCGGAAGAAGAACGTCGGCACGTTGGGGGCGGACGAGCCGTCGACGTACTGGTTGAGCAGCGTGCTCGGGGTGTAGCCGCTGACGGATCCGAGCTGGCCGCGGATCGCCCCGAAGGAGCCGGTGGCCGACTTCCAGTCGGTGGCGTCGTACGCCGACCCGGTCCAGGACAGCACCTCGGCGGCGCCGCGGTGCGGCTCGGTGTTGTCGTCGAGGTAGCGCCAGGTCGTGCCGGCCGTGCTGATCAGGGGATCGGTCGACGGCGCGGCGGTGGCCGGCGTCGAGCTCGTCAGCGCCGTGCTGGCGAGGAGCGTCGAGACGAGGCCGGTGGAGGCCAGGATCGCGGTGAGGCGACGTCGTGGTCGGCCGGAGGGGGCCAGGGGTTGCTTCATCATTCCCTTTCACGGGCGGCCCGCGCCGAGGCGTGGGGGACGGCGCACACCGTCCAGGCGCATCGGAGTGGAAGAGCGTGGCGCGGACGCGACCTGGCCGTGAACGCCGGGCGACGTGGGTGCGACTGACGCCTGAGAAGGCGAAGAATCCGACCAAAGGATGAGGTCGGGCTCGGCCGGCATGCGAAGAGCCGGCCCCGAAGGACCGGCTCTCAGCTTCTGTACGCCATCAGGGACTTGAACCCCGAACCCGCTGATTAAGAGTCAGCTGCTCTGCCAATTGAGCTAATGGCGCGTGGTGAAGCAAGAAGAACACTACCCCGTGGTGACCGGCAGACGAAATCGAGGTCGCGGACGTGGACCGAGTCTCACAGGTCGGCGAGCACGGCCTGGGCGGCGTTGTGGCCACCCAGCCCCGACACCGCTCCGCCGCGTCGTGCGCCGGACCCGCAGAGCAGGACCGAGTCGTGCTCGGTCTGCACGCCCCACTGCTGCGCGGGGGTCTCGAGGCGTGCCCGGTGGGGCGCCCACGGCCACTCGAGGTCACCGTGGAAGATGTGGCCCCCGGGCATGGCCAGGTCCCTCTCGATGTCCTGCGGGATCTTCGCCTCGAGGCACGGCCGTCCGTCGGCGTCCGTGGCCAGGCAGTCCTCGATCGGCTCCGCCAGCACGGCGTTCAGCGAGGCCAGCGCGCGCTGCGTGGCGAGCTCACGGGCCGAGGGGTCGGCGTCGAAGATTCCGGCCGGCGTGTGGAGCCCGAAGTAGGTCAACGTGTGCGCCGACCCGGCCCGGTCGCCGAGGATCGAGGGGTCGGTGAGGCTGTGGCAGTAGACCTCGCCCGGCAGCGGGTCGGGCACCCGGCCGGCGGCCGCATCGGCGTACGCCCTCTCGAGCTGGGTGTAGTCCTCCGCGAGGTGCAGGGTGCCGGCGAAGGCGACAGCCGGGTCCGCGCCCGACTTCAGGGCCGGCAGCCGGTCGAGGAGGAAGTTGATCTTCAGTTGGGAGCCGGCGGGCTTGCTCTCCGGGTCCTCGCCCTCGCCGAGCAGGATGCGCAACACCCACGGCGCCACGCCGGCGAGCACCCGGCGGGCGGTGAGGGTGTGGTCGCGCTCGCCGTCGTGCCACGTCACCTCGGCGCCGTCCGGGCCGGCGTCGATCCGGCTCACGCCGGCGCCGGTGACGATCTCCGCACCGGCCTCGACGGCGGCCCCCGCCAGGGCGTCGGTGACGGCACCCATGCCGCCGATCGGCACCCGCCACTCGCCGGTGCCGTTGCCGATCAGGTGGTAGAGGAAGCAGCGGTTCTGGATCAGCGAGGGATCGTCCATCGAGGCGAAGGTGCCGATGAGCGCGTCCGTCGCCACCACGCCGCGGACGGTGTCGTCGGTGAAGCGGGAGGTGATCGCGTGGCCGAGCGGCTGCTCGACCACGTCACGCCAGACCCGCTCGTCGACCAGCGCGCGCAGGTCGCGCTCGAGGGGGAGCGGCTGCATCAGAGTGGGGGCGACCGCCTCGGCCAGGCCGCCCACCTCGTCGTAGAACGCCTGCCAGGCGGCGTACTCCTCGTCGCTCCCGGTCAGGTCGCCGAACGACCGGCGCGTGGCCCCGCCCTCCGGGCGCTCCACCAGCAGTCCGCCGGTGCGCTCGCCGCGCGTCCAGGGGGTGTAGGACGCGGTGGTGCGTGAGGCGAGCCGGATGTCGAGGCCCAGGTCGGCCATCAGCTGCTCGGGCATCAGGCTCACGAGGTAGGAGTAGCGCGAGAGCCGGGCCGGCTGGCCGGCGAACGGCTCGACCGACACCGCGGCGCCGCCGGTGCGTCCCAGGCGCTCGAGCACCACCACGGACAGGCCGGCGCGGGCGAGGTAGGCCGCGCTCACCAGGGCGTTGTGACCGCCGCCGACCACGACGACGTCATAGCTGCTCTTCCCGGGGTGCATCGACCCAACGTAGACCGTGATCAGAGTCGCGGTCGCGGGTGGTGCCTGACACGGGTCGAGGCCCTGACCGTCCGGTCAGGGCCTCGACTCACCTGGGGTGAGTAACGGGACTTGAACCCGCGACATCCGCCACCACAAGGCGGCGCTCTACCAGCTGAGCTATACCCACCATGTCTGCTCGCGCGTCACGCGAGGACGACGAGAAGTGTAGGGCACTCAGTCCGTGGAGCTGGAATTGGTGCCGGTGTCCGGACCGAGGCCCGTCAGCTGGCCGCCGTGGCGGGCCGCGATCTCCCGCGCCTGGGCGCTCTCGGGACCCGGCTGGGGCACGAAGACGGCCTCGCGGTAGTAGCGCAGCTCCTCGATGCTCTCCTGGATGTCGGCCAGGGCGCGGTGGTTGCCGCGCTTGGTCGGCGCCGCGAAGTAGGCCCGCGGGAACCAGCGCCGGGAGAGCTCCTTGATCGAGGAGACGTCGACGATCCGGTAGTGCAGGAACGACTCCAGCGCCTGCATGTCGCGGGCCAGGAAGGCGCGGTCGGTGGCGACGGTGTTGCCGGCCAGCGGAGGACGGCTGCCGTCGGCGCAGTGCTCCTTGATGTAGGCCAGCACCTGCTCCTCGGCGTCGGCGAGCGTCGTCCCGCCGGCGAGCTCGTCGAGGAGACCGGACTTCTCGTGCATGCTCCGGACGAACTCGACCATCTGCTCCAGCGCGGCGTCGGACGGCTTGATGATGACGTCGATGCCCTCGCCGAGGACGTTCAGCTCGAAGTCCGTCACGAGCGCGGCCACCTCGATCAGGGCGTCGGCGCCCAGGTCGAGGCCGGTCATCTCGCAGTCGATCCACACCAGTCTGTCGCTCACGAACGGCCACCCTACCCACCGGTGCCGACACCGCGGCGGGCAGCGCTCTCAGTCTCGATTCAGGCTCGTCTCCTAATCTTCAGGAGTCGCACCGACCCCGACCACCGCACGCACGAAGGAAGCTCGATGGCGCAGAAGAAGAGCAGGACCCCCGAGGAGAAGGCCGCCGCACAGGCCAGGCGGGAGCAGCGCCAGTCCCGCAACGAGCGGGCCAAGGCCCTCGCCGAGGAGCGGCGCAAGGCTGCCAAGCGCAAGCAGCAGATGTCGCGCTTCGGCATCGTCGCCGCCGTGCTCGTCCTCCTCGTGGGCGGCTACTTCCTCGTCACCAACCTCGGCTCGGACAAGCCGGACACCGCGCCCCAGGGTGCCTCGGCCAGCTACGGACTGGTCGTCGGCGAGGACGACGCCCCGAAGTCGATCGTCATCTACGAGGACTTCCTCTGCCCGTTCTGCGGACAGCTCGAGGCCACCGTCGGCGACCAGCTCAACGCGGCGATCGAGGCCGGCGAGGTCAAGGTCGAGTACCGCCCGATCCCGTTCCTCTCGCGCGTCAGCGACTACTCGCCCGAGGCGGCCAACGCCTTCGCCGTGGTGCTGAACGAGTCCGGTCCCGAGGTGGCCAAGGAGTTCCACGACCTGCTCTACGCCAACCAGCCCGAGGAGCGCGGCCCGTACCCGAGCACCGACGACATCGTCGATCTCGCCGTCGAGGCGGGCGCGACCGAGGCCGACGTGCGCCCCGGCATCGAGGACATGGCCTTCGAGGGCTGGGTGGACGCCGCCGCGGACGCCGCCGGCAAGGCGGACGTCACGGCGACGCCGACCGTGCTCATCGACGGCCAGCGCGCGACGGGTCAGACGATGCAGGACCTCGCCAACGAGATCCTCGCCGGCACCGGCGGCGCGGGCGGTTCCTGACACACTGCGGGGCGTGAGCCTCCAGAACTTCATCACCGGCCTCCCGAAGGTCGAGCTGCACGTCCACCACGTCGGGTCGGCGTCGCCGCGGATCGTCTCCGAGCTCGCGGCGCGCCACCCGGCAGCGGGGGTCCCCTCGGACCTCGAGGAGCTCAGGGACTTCTTCACCTTCCGCGACTTCGCCCACTTCATCGACGTCTACCTCGCCGTGGTCGATCTCGTCCGCACGCCCGAGGACGTCCGGCTGCTGACCTACGAGGTGGCGCGCGAGATGGCCGAGGGCCAGCAGCTGAGGTACGCCGAGCTCACCTGCACGCCGTACACGTCCGTGGTGCGAGGCATCCACATCCGCGACTACACCGACGCCATCGAGGACGCGCGCGTGGCGGCGGAGCGCGACTTCGGGCTCGTGCTGCGCTGGATCTACGACATCCCCGGCGAGTCGGGCATCCCGGCCGCCGACGCGACGCTGGAGTACGCCCTCGAGCACCGCACCGACGCCCTGGTCGGCTTCGGCCTCGGCGGACCGGAGATCGGTGTGCCGCGGGCACAGTTCGCCGAGCACTTCGACCGGGCGCGGGCCGCCGGCCTGCACTCCGTCCCCCATGCGGGCGAGACCACCGGGCCGGAGACCGTCTGGGAGTCCGTACGCCTGCTCGGTGCCGAGCGGATCGGCCACGGCACGTCCGCCGCCCAGGACCCGGACCTGCTGGCCCACCTCGCTGACACGGACGTCGTGCTCGAGGTCTGCCCGACCTCCAACATCGCCACCCGCGCGGTCGACCGGATCGAGGACCACCCGCTGCGTGCGTTCGTCGACGCCGGGGTCGCGGTGACCATCAACTCCGACGACCCGCCGATGTTCTCCACGACCCTCAACCACGACTACGAGGTGGCCGCGGGTCTGCTCGACCTCGACGAGCAGGGCGTGGCCGACCTCGCCCGGGCGGCGGTCGCCGCGTCCTTCGCGCCCGAGGACGTCAAGACGCGGATCCGCGGCGAGATCGACGCCTACGCCGGCTGACGCCCGTCGCGGGAAATGTGTGCGGCCCCGCAACCTCATACGTGGCGGGGCCTGGCCACATCCTGACGTGACGACGCCCCGCAGCCGGGGAGGCTGCGGGGCGTGTCGGGAAGAGGTGGGCGCCCCCGGCAGGACTCGAACCTGCGGCCCAGAGATTAGAAGTCTCTCGCTCTATCCAGCTGAGCTACGGGGGCTGGCGGGAGCAGTATCCCAGCCCCGGACGGGCGATGGTGCGGCTACCCGGGCAACCCCACCATCACACGTCGAGCACCGACCTCAGGCAGCGGCCGTCGCCGGCTCGCGGGTCTCGGCGTCCTCGCGCCAGGCGTCACGCCCGCGCGGGGCGTCGTACGCCTCGTGGTCGAGGATGCCCTCCCGCTTGGCGACGATGGTCGGGACGAGCGCCTGGCCGGCGACGTTGACCGCGGTGCGGCCCATGTCGAGGATCGGGTCGATCGCCAGCAGCAGGCCGACGCCCTCGAGCGGGAGGCCGAGCGTCGACAGGGTGAGCGTCAGCATCACGGTCGCGCCCGTGACCCCGGCGGTGGCCGCCGAGCCGATCACGGAGACGAAGGCGATGAGCACGTAGTCGGTGATGGACAGGTCGAGACCGAAGAACTGCGCGACGAAGATGGCCGAGATCGCCGGGTAGATCGAGGCGCAGCCGTCCATCTTCGTGGTGGCGCCGAGCGGCACGGCGAACGAGGCGTACGAGCGCGGGACGCCGAGGTTGCGCTCGGTGACCGACTGGGTGACCGGCATGGTGCCGATCGAGGAGCGCGACACGAAGCCCAGCGAGATCGCCGGCCAGGCCCCGGAGAAGAACTGCCGGATCGACAGGCCGTTGAGCCGCAGGAGCGCCGGGTAGACGCCGAGCAGCACGAGGGCCAGGCCGACGTAGATCGCGACGGTGAACATGCCGAGCGAGCCGAGCGCGTCCCAGCCGTAGCTGGCGACGGCGTTGCCGAGCAGGCCGACGGTGGCGATCGGGGCGAGCAGGATGATCCACCACAGCACCTTCTGCACGACGGCGAGCGCCGAGCGGACGAAGGTGAGGAACGGGTCGGCGGCCTCGCCGACCTTGAGGGTGGCGATGCCGACAGCGATGGCGACGACCAGGATCTGCAGCACGTCGAACGACATCGACACGCTGCCGTCGTCGCCCGCCGAGCCGGACAGGCCGAGGACGTTGGACGGGACGAGCCCGTTGAGGAAGTCGAGCCAGGAGCCGGTCGACGACGGTGCGGTGGCCGCGTCGGCGCTGACGCTGGTGTGGTCTCCCGGGCGCAGCACCAGGCCGAGCACCATGCCGATCGACACGGCGATCAGCGCAGTGGTGGCGAACCAGACCAGCGTCTTCCACGCCAGACGGGCCGCTCCGGTGACCTCGCGCAGGTTGGCGATCGAGGCGACGATGGCCAAGAACACCAGTGGGGGCACGACGGCGCGCAGCAGCGTGACGAAGGTGCCACCGATCGTGCTGAGGGTCTCGGTGAGCCAGTTGGGATCGACCTCGCCGGTCGTGGCGTCGACGCCGTCGGCGCCGATGCTGCGGGCGACCAGGCCGAGGACCACGCCGAGGACGAGTCCGATCAGGACCTGCACGCCGAACGAGGGAAGCGCGAAGCGGCGGGTGCGCTGCTCCGGCGCCTTAACAGAAGTATTCATACTGGAAAGATAACCTTTCGAAGCGACACCACGACGTGACGGGTGCCGCCGACGTGGGGACGGGGAGGTCGGGCGGCGGCGCGAGAGTCGTCAGAGGGCGCTCTGGGTGCGTGCGAGGTCCACGGCTCGACGCTGCGTCAGCAGCTCACCCACGGTCGTGGGGACAGCCAGGAGGGTGCACACGTCCGGCTCAACCGGAGGATCATCCTCTCGATTCCGTGTTTGCCGTCACAGGCCGGGCAGCGCGGACCCCAGGGTTCGCGCGTGATCCGATTCTCCGCGCGCCCCGTCGCCACGCTGGTGCCCGCCGTCCTCCTCGTGCCCGCTGCGGCGCACGCCAAGAGCCTCCACACCGGAGGGCCGGTACGACCTCAGCGTGGCCGTGTACCGGGGTCGGACGAGGGCCGATCTGCCTCCGGGCCGCGGCATCGTGACGGTGCTCGACGACGAGGGCACCGTCATCGCGGGACCGAAGCCCTGCCGGACGGTCCGCGCCCGCTACGACGTCGCCGCGAGCACGCTGGTCGCGTCAGCCCCCACCTCGTGCATCGGTTCCCCGAGGTGGGTCCAGGTCGCCGCAGGCGCCAACCGGATCCGGGTCACCCCGCAGCCCGACGGTTCGGCCAACCTCGCCAGCTGGGCTGACGACGCCTTCTGGGGCGGGCTGAGCATCACGAGCATGGGCCGCAGCCCGAAGGTCCGTCGCGGCTGAGCCTCACCGGGCAAGCAGCGCGACGACCTCGTAGTGGCTCGTGTGCGGGAACATGTCGAGCACCCGCGCCCGGACCGGCCGCAGCGAGGGCATCAGCCCCAGGTCGCGAGCCAGCGACTCGGCGTTGCAGGACGAGTAGACGACGTGGTCGACGCCGGAGTCCTCGAGCCACCCGGCGAGGTCGGCGCCGATCCCGCGCCGGGGCGGGTTGACGACCACGAGGTCGGGAGCCGTCCGCGCGGCCAGCGCGTACGCCGTCGCGTCGGCGGCGACGAACCGCGCGGCCACGCCGAGGTCGGCCGCCGTGACGGTGGCCGCGTCGACGGCGTCGGCGGACACCTCGATGCCGAGCACGTCACGTCCGGGACGTGCGAGGTGCAGGGCGAAGCCGCCGACCCCGCAGTAGAGGTCCCACACGGACCCGACGTCCGGCAGCTCGTCGACCCAGGTGCGTGCCTGCGTGTAGAGCGCCTCGGCGACGAACGTGTTGGTCTGGAAGAACGACCTCGGCCCGAGCCGCAGCGTCACCCCGGTCGCCAGCCGCATCGGCAGTGCCGCGGCCTCGGTGAGGACGATCTCCCGGTCGCCCTCGAGCACCGCCTTGTGCTCGGGCTGGATGTTCATGGTCACGACCCGCAGTCCCGCCACGGCGTCCAGCAGCGCAGGCAGTCGCGAGCGGATCCGCGCCTCCAGCGCGGTCGACCGCACCACGAGACGGAGCATGAGCTCGGCGTCGGGCGACTCGGTCAGCAGGACGTGCTTGAGCTCGCCTGCTCGCGCCGCGACGTCGTACGGCGTCAGGCCGGCATGGCTGATCCAGGCGGCGACGTGCTCGAGCGCCGACCGCAGGCCGGGGGAGTGCAGGCCGCAGTCACGCAGGTCGATGCCGGCGAGGTCACGATCGAGGATGCCCAGCGTCGGGGCCTCCGCGCCCCCGCCGACGACCATCTTGGCCTTGTTGCGGAAGGCCGCTCCGGGGCCCGCGACGGTCGGCAGCCAGACCGGGGCGTCGACCAGGGACCGAGCGTGCGCCTCCTTGTCGGAGAGCTGCCGGGGACGCGGGACCTCGAGCAGGGTGCACGAGCGGCAGCGGAACGCGTCGTAGTGGTGGCAGCGGAGGTGGCCGTCAGTGGCGTCGAGGCTCGTCGCCGGCGCTCCTCGCACCTCACCCACCGATGTGGCGCCCCATCCACTCCTCGACGTCGGCCGACGTGCGGGGGAGCGAGGCGGAGAGGTTCCGGTTGCCGTCGGCGGTCACGAGGATGTCGTCCTCAATGCGGATGCCGATGCCCCGCAGCTCCTCGGGCACGAGCAGGTCGTCCTCCTGGAAGTAGAGGCCCGGCTCGACGGTCAGCACCATCCCCTCGGTGAGGTCGCCCTTGGGGTAGAGGTCGGCGGCTGCGCGACCGCAGTCGTGGACGTCCATGCCGAGCATGTGGGAGGTGCCGTGCAGGGTCCAGCGGGCGTAGACCTTCGACTCCGGGTCGAGGGCCTCCTCCGCCGACACCGGCAGCAGCTTCATGTCCTCCAGCCCGTGGGCGATGACCTTCATCGCCGCGTTGTGCGCGGCCAGGAACGGCGCGCCGGGGCGTACGGCTTCGATGCCGGCCTCCTGCGCGGCCTGGACCAGGTCGTAGAGCTCGCGCTGCAACGGGGTGAAGGTGCCGTCGACGGGCAGCGTGCGGGTGACGTCGGCGGTGTAGAGGTTGTGGCCCTCCACGCCCATGTCGAGGAGCACGAGCTTGCCGGGCTGGATCGAGCCGGTGTTGTCGATCCAGTGCAGCGTCGTCGCGTGGGAGCCGCCCGCGCAGATCGAGTCGTAGCCGATGTCGTTGCCCATCGCACGCGCACGGCGGAAGAAGGTGCCCTCGATCCAGCGCTCGCCGAACTCCAGCACGCGGTCCCAGTCGCGGACCGAGTCCTCGAAGCCCAGGGCGGTGATGTCGCAGGCCTCCTGCAGCTCACCGATCTCCCAGTCGTCCTTGACCAGCCGCAGCTCGTCGGCGACTCGGGCGAGGTCCTCGTCGGTCGTCACGTCACGCGTCTTGCGGTCGTCGTCCCACGACGGCAGGTCCTTGACGTGGCGGACCTCGACGCCGAGGGAGTCGGAGATCTCCTGCGCCGAGGGGCGGCGACCGGCCCACAGCTCGCCGTACTGCCGGTCGCGGAAGAACTCGTCGGTGTCACGCTCCGAGCGCGGGCGGGCGTAGAGGACGGACTCGCCGTCCTCGACGACCAGCACGGCGTCTGAGGTCTGGTTGCCGCTGAAGTAGGTGTGCGCGGTGTCGGGGCGGAAGCGGTAGTCGGTGTCGTTGGCCCGCACCTTGTAGGTCCCGGCGGGGAGCACGAGCCGGTCGTCGGGGAACGCCTCGGCGAGCTTCGCGCGGCGCGCGCCGGCGAGGTCGGCCACCGGGTGCCGGGGCACGTCGAGCGGACGCTCGCCCCAGCCCTCACGCATGAACGCGGCGTAGGCCGCGGGCACGGCCGGGTCGTGCGACTCGGTCCTCGGCTCGGTGCTCTGGGCGGTCTCGGCGGGGGTCTCGGCAGTCGGCTCGCTCACCCGGTCACTGTACGTCGGGCGCAGGCTCGCGCACGAGGTCGCACGAGGCAGGTGGCCCCCGCCCGTGGGGGTGCGCCGGAGCGTGACGGTCGTCGCTGCTCCGTTAGGGTCAGGGCATGCACCGAGGCCGTCGCGACAGTGTTGCCTTCACCGTCGTGGTGGGCATCCTGGTGCTGCTCGGCGCCCTCGCGATGGCCCTCGTGGTCGCCCTGTCCGGGGCGCCCGGATCGCTGGCCCTCGCCGCGCTGCTCGCCGCAGTCCCGGTCGGCCCTCTCGTGGGTTGCTTCATGTGGCTCGACCGCTACGAGCCGGAGCCGCGCAGCCTGCTCGTCGCCGGCCTGCTGTGGGGCGCCTTCGTCGCCACCGCCGCCGCCCTCGTCTTCCAGGGCATCGGCATGGCCGGTGGCGCCAGCGAGCGCGACAGCCTCGCCGTGGTGGCCCCGGTCACCGAGGAGGCCACCAAGGGTGCGTTCCTCCTGCTGCTGCTGTGGTGGCGCCGCCACGAGCTCGACGGCATCCTCGACGGCATCGTCTACGCCGGCATGGTCGGCATCGGCTTCGCCTACACCGAGAACATCCTCTACCTCGCCGCCGCCTACGACGGCACGGACGGCATCGGCCCGGGTGGCACCGAGGCGCTGACCGGCACCTTCGTCATCCGGTGCCTGATCAGTCCGTTCGCGCACCCCTTCTTCACGGTCTTCACGGGCATCGGGGTGGGCCTGGCGATCGCCTCGCGGCGCTGGTCGGTCCGGGTGCTGGCGCCGCTGGCGGGCTTCGCCATCGCCGCCTTCCTGCACGGACTCTGGAACTCCTCGACCCTCTCGGGCACCGGACACTTCTTCGCCGTCTACGCCACGCTGATGTTCCCAGCGTTCCTCGCGGTCGTCGCCTTCGCGGTCTACCGGCGCCGCTCCGAGCGGCCACTGCTGACCCACGCCCTGCAGGACGCCGCCGACCGCGGCCTGCTCCCGGCCACCGACATCCCCTGGCTGGTCGACCTCTCCGCCCGTCGCCAGGCCCGCCAGTGGGCGCGTCGACAGGGTGGCCCGGAGGGCGAGCGAGGCATGCGCACCTACCAGGCCGCCGCGATCGAGCTCGGCTTCCTGCACCACCGCTACCTCCGCGGCACCGCACCGAGCGACTTCTCCGCACGCGGCCAGGAGCACGTCGAGGAGCTGCGCCGGATCCGCCCCTACATCTCCTTCCCCGGACAGGTGGTACCCACCCGATGAGCGAGCACGAGGAAGAGCGACGGGTTCCCGACGCCACCAACGCCATGGTCACCGCCCTGGTGCGGCTGCGAGGCGCCCTGACCGAGGCGCGGCTGCCGCTCGAGCTGCCGGGCGCGGAGGAGCAGCGCGCCGCGCGGGCAGAGATCGTCGACCAGCTCGAGGACTACGTCATCCCGCGGCTGATGACCCTCGACGCACCGCTGCTCGCGGTCGTCGGCGGCTCGACCGGAGCCGGCAAGTCGACGCTGGTCAACTCCCTCGTCGGCACCCGGGTCACCCTGCCCGGTGTGCTCCGACCGACCACGCGCTCGCCGGTGCTGGTGCACCACCCCGACGACGCGAAGTGGTTCGGCCAGGACCGCCTGCTGCCCGAGCTCGAGCGCGTCGAGCGCCAGACCAACGACCCCGAGGCGCTCCAGCTCGTCTCCTCCACGGCGATGACGCCCGGCCTGGCCATCCTCGACGCGCCCGACATCGACTCGGTCGAGGAGCGCAACCGCGTGCTCGCCGCGCAGCTGTTGTCCGCGGCGGACCTGTGGCTGTTCGTGACCTCGGCCGCGCGCTACGCCGACCAGGTCCCGTGGGACTTCCTGCGCAAGGCGGCCGAGCGGTCGGCGGCCGTCGCGATCGTCCTCGACCGCACCCCGCCAGACGCCGTCACCACGATCTCCACCCACCTGGCGCGCATGCTCGCCAGCCGTGGGCTCAAGGACTCCCCGCTGTTCAGCGTCGAGGAGGGCGAGGTCTCCGAGATGGGGCTGCTGCCCTCGTCGTCGGTCATCGAGATCCGGCAGTGGCTGCAGGCGCTGGCCGACGACCAGGACGCACGCGCGTCCGTCGTCCAGCAGACCCTGGAGGGCGCGATCCGCACGCTGGGTCGGCGTACGCACTCCGTCGCCGACGCCGCCACCGAGCAGGTCGACGCCGTGCGCCGGCTGCGCGAGGACGCGGGCGAGGCCTACGACCGCGCGGTGCAGGCGGTCTCCGAGGCGTCCGCCGACGGCACCCTGCTGCGCGGGGAGGTGCTCGCGCGGTGGCAGGAGTTCGTCGGCACCGGCGAGCTGCTCAAGTCGCTGGAGACCCGGGTCGGCTGGATCCGCGACAAGGTCGTCAACGCCATCAAGGGCAAGCCCCAGCAGGCGGAGCGGGTGACGGTCGCGGTCGAGTCCGGCCTCGAGACCCTCATCCTCGAGCACGCCGAGGCCGCCGCCGAGCGCGCCGAGGCGTCCTGGCGGAGCACCGCCGCCGGGCAGATCCTGCTCAAGGACGCCGGCGAGGACCTCGGCCGCGCGTCGCGCGACTTCCGGCGCAAGGCCGAGAGGGCGGTGCGCGACTGGCAGGACGACGTGCTGGAGATGGTCCGCACCGAGGGCGCCGACAAGCGCTCCACCGCTCGCTTCCTCGCCTTCGGGGTCAACGGCCTCTCGGTCGCCCTGATGATCGTCGTGTTCGCCCACACCGCCGGCGTCACCGGCGCCGAGGCCGGCATCGCCGGCGGCTCGGCGATCCTGGGGCAGAAGCTGCTCGAGGCCGTGTTCGGCGACCAGGCCGTGCGGTCGCTGGCCGAGCGAGCGCGGCTGCGCCTGGAGACCCAGATGAGCGAGCTGCTCGACTCCGAGCGGCGCCGCTACACCGACGTCCTCGACAGCCTCCAGATCTCGCCCGAGGCGCCCGAGCGGATGCGCTCGGCGGCTCGCAAGGTCGACGACCTGCGCTACGCCGCGACCCACCCGACGGCCACCGGGCAGAGCACCGGGGAGGCGCAGGCGCCCCGGGTGTCGGACGACGGTGGCTCCGCCCCCTAGGGTTGGGGCATCCACAGCCACCCGGACCGTGAGGGAGAGATGACGTCGTTGCTCGAAGGGGCCAAGAAGCTGGTCACCCGGAGCTCTGACATCGGCGCCCGCGTCGAGGGACTCGAGCGCGCCGCGGCTGCGGCGCGCGGTCGCGTCGACGAGGCCGTGGTCGAGGACGCCACCACCGTCGCCGCCCGCGCGGCCAGCCGCCTGCGGCTCTCGGCCGACCACACGGTCGTCGCGCTGGGCGGAGCCACCGGGTCCGGCAAGTCCTCCACCTTCAACTCGCTCAGCGGGCTCGAGCTCGCCGCGGTCGGCGTACGCCGTCCCACCACGTCGTGGGCCACCGCGGTGGTGTGGGGCAAGGAGGGCGCCGAGGAGCTGCTCGAGTGGCTCGGCATCCCCGCCCGCCACCAGGTGACGCGCGACTCGATGCTGTCGAAGGCCGACGAGGACGTCGAGATGCGCGGTGTCGTGCTGCTCGACCTGCCCGACCACGACTCCACCGAGGTCTCCCACCACCTCGAGGTCGAGCGCCTGGTGCAGCTCGCCGACATGCTGGTCTGGGTCCTCGACCCGCAGAAGTACGCCGACGCCGCGATCCACGACCGCTTCCTCAAGCCGCTCGCCGGCCACAGCGACGTGATGCTCGTCGTCCTTAACCACATCGACACCGTCCCCGAGGACCGCCGCGTCGCCATGGTCGAGGACGTGCGCCGCCTCCTCGAGGCCGACGGCCTGGCCGGCGTGCCGGTGCTGCCGGTCAGCGCCCGGCAGGGCTGGGGGATCGACGAGCTGCGCGGCATGATCGCCCAGCGCGTCGCGGAGAAGAAGGTCACCCGCTCCCGGCTCGAGGCCGACGTCAAGTCGGCCGCCCAGCGCCTGGAGGACGCCGCAGGCAGCGGCAAGGCGCCGACGCTGTCGCCGGAGCGGGTCGCCGCGCTCGACGACGCGTTCGCCGAGGCGGCCGGTGTGCCGACGGTGGTGAAGGCGGTCGCCGACTCCACCCGGATCCGGGCCAACCGCGCCACCGGCTGGCCGGTCACGGCGTGGTTCTCCCGGCTCAAGCCCGACCCGCTCAAGCGGCTGCATCTCGACCTGGGCTCGTCCGGCAAGCAGCTGACCGGAGCGGCGCGCACGTCCGTGCCGAAGGCCACCGGTGTCCAGCGCGCCCGGATCGACACCGAGGTGCGTGCGCTCGCCGACCAGGTCAGCGAGCCGATGGCGCCGTCGTGGGCCAGCGCGGTCCGCTCCGCCTCCGTCTCCCGCCTGCCCGACCTGGGCGACCGGCTCGACCGGGCAGTCGCCACGACCGACCTCGGGGCCGAGAAGATCCCGGCGTGGGCCGGGCTCGTGCGGATCCTGCAGTACGTCCTCATCGTCTCGGCGATCATCGGTGCGGCCTGGCTCGCGGTGCTCGCCCTCGGCACCTACGCCCGCGTGCCCGAGCCGCCCACCCCGTCGGTCGGGGCTTTCCCGCTGCCGACGCTCCTGCTGGTCGGCGGGATCGTGCTGGGGCTGCTCCTCGCGCTCGTGTGCCGGTGGCTGGTCGCGTCGACGGCGAGGTCGCGGGCACGCGCTGCGGACAAGCGGCTGCGCAAGGCCATCTCGGAGGTGTCGGCGGAGATGGTCGTCGCGCCGATCCAGGCCGAGCTGGCGTCGTACTCCGAGGTCCGCGAGGGTCTCGCCGTCGCTCTGCGCTGACGCTCGACCGCCGATCGGCTCTCGGGCCACTGGGTGTCCACAGGGAGCCCGTCGGCGGGGTTCTCCACAGCGGGTCCGCGCCGTCCGTGGTGCCGGTCGGTCGACGGGTGGAGCCTGGGTGGCACCGCGGCGGACCCACCGCCGCCCCTCCCGAGGAGCACCCGCGATGTACGACACCCAGATCACCCTGACCGGCTGGATCGGCGGCGAGGTCACCCTGCGCGACGTCGGCGAGGGACGCCAGGTGGCGTCCTTCCGCGTCGCGTGCACTCCCACGCGCTTCCGCGACGGCGAGTGGATCAAGGGCACGACGTCCTGGCACACCGTGAAGGCGTGGGGCAGGCTGGCCCGGCACGCGGCGACGTCGCTCCACAGTGGCGACCCGGTCGTGGTCCACGGCCGGCTCGTCGCCGACGCCTGGGAGCGCGACGGCAAGCCCCAGACGTCGTTCGAGGTGGTCGCGAGCGCGGTGGGACACGACCTGTCGCAGGGCACCACGACGTTCGCGAGGCCGGCGCCGCTCGAGGCCCCCGGCGATGATCAGCCGGTCGCACAGCCGGTCGCACAGCCGACCGGGCAGGCTGGCGAGCAGGCGGCTGCCTGAGGCTCCCGGGCGATTGTCGGCGGGAGGCCCCCGCCCCCTAGGCTGGCCGACATGGCTGAGTACGTCTTCACACTGCGCAACGTGCGCAAGGCCCACGGTGACAAGGTCGTTCTCGACAACGTCACCCTCTCCTTCCTCCACGGCGCCAAGATCGGTGTCGTCGGACCCAACGGCGCGGGCAAGTCCACGCTCTTCAAGATCATGGCGGGCCTCGAGCACGCCAACAACGGCGACGCGATCAAGGACCCCGAGGCCACGGTCGGGATGCTCCAGCAGGAGCCGCCGCTGACCGAGGGCAAGACCGTCCTGGAGAACGTCGAGGAGGCGGTCGCCGACCTCAAGGGCAAGATGAAGCGCCTCGAGGACGCCTACATGGAGATGGGCGAGCCCGACGCCGACCAGGACGCCCTCATGCAGGAGACCGGCGACCTCCAGACCGAGCTCGACAACGCCAACGCGTGGGACCTCGACAGCCGTCTCGACCAGGCGATGGACGCGCTGCGCTGCCCGCCGCCGGACGTGCTGGTCGACAACCTCTCCGGTGGTGAGCGGCGCCGCGTCGCGCTGTGCAAGCTGCTGCTCGAGCAGCCCGACCTGCTGCTCCTCGACGAGCCCACCAACCACCTCGACGCCGAGTCGGTCCAGTGGCTCGAGGGCCACCTCAAGACCTACCCGGGCGCCGTCATGGCGATCACCCACGACCGCTACTTCCTCGACAACGTCGCCGAGTGGATCGCCGAGGTCGACCGCGGCCAGATCCACGGCTACGAGGGCAACTACTCGACCTACCTCGAGACCAAGCGCGACCGTCTGAAGGTCGAGGGGCAGAAGGACGCCAAGCGCGCCAAGATGCTCGAGAAGGAGCTGGAGTGGGTCCGCTCCAACGCGAAGGCCCGCCAGACCAAGAGCAGGTCGCGCCTCGCGCGCTACGAGGAGATGGCGGCCGAGGCCGACCGGATGCGCAAGATCGACACCTCCGAGATCAACATCCCCGCGGGGCCGCGTCTCGGCGACATCGTGCTGGAGGCCGACGACCTGGAGAAGGGCTTCGAGGGACGCACCCTCATGCACGACCTCTCCTTCAAGCTCCCGCGCGCCGGCATCGTCGGCGTGATCGGCCCCAACGGCGTCGGCAAGACCACCCTGTTCCGGATGATCACCGGGCAGGAGGAGCCCGACGCGGGTGACCTCAAGGTCGGCCAGACCGTGAAGATCTCCTACGTCGACCAGACCCGTGGCGGCATCGACCCCCAGAAGAACGTCTGGGAGGTCGTCTCCGACGGCCTCGACTTCATCAAGGTCGCCAACTTCGAGATGAACAGTCGCGCCTACGTCGCCTCCTTCGGCTTCAAGGGACCCGACCAGCAGAAGAAGGCCGGCGTGCTCTCCGGTGGTGAGCGCAACCGTCTCAACCTCGCCCTGACGCTCAAGATGGGCGGCAACATGCTGCTCCTCGACGAGCCCACCAACGACCTCGACGTCGAGACGCTGTCCTCGCTGGAGGACGCGCTGCTCGACTTCCCGGGCTGCGCCGTTGTCACCTCCCACGACCGGTGGTTCCTCGACCGCGTCGCGACCCACATCCTGGCCTGGGAGGGCGACGACGCCGACCCGGCCAAGTGGTTCTGGTTCGAGGGCAACTTCGCCGCCTACGAGGAGAACAAGATCGAGCGGCTCGGCATCGACGCCGCGCGGCCCCACCGGGTCACGCACCGCCGCCTGACGCGCGACTGACCTCGGGTCCTCAGCGTCGTACTGTGCACCCGAGTCTCCCGCTTGTCGGCCTAGATCTCGGGTGCAAACCGGGGGAGTCACCGGATATCCGGTGACTCCAGCCCGGCGGTGGGCGGCGGGCGCATGTCAGCCCTGCCGGATCTCCGCCTCCGGGTGGCGGGTCACGAGGTGGTCGGCGACCCGGTCGAAGACCCGGCCGACGGCGGCGAAGTCGGCGTCGGGCACGAGGTCGACGATGTTGCGACGCACGCTCTCGACGTGGCACGGCGCAGCCTTCACGAGCAGGTCGTAGCCGGCCTGCGTCATCGTCGCGACGACACCGCGACCGTCCTCGGGAGTGGTGCCGCGAGTGACGTAGCCCGCCTGCTCCATCCGGGCGACCGTGTGGGTCACCCGGCTGCGGGAGTGGGCCATCGCGTCGGCGAGCTGGGCCATCCGCATGGCGCGGTTGGGCCGCTCGGAGAGGCGGACCAGCACCTCGTACTCGGTGAGTGACATGCCGAACTCCCGGCGCAGGTCGTCGTCGAGGCGTTCCTCCAGCAGCGTCATGCCCATCATCAGGGCACGCCACGAGTGCTGTTGGCCGTCGTCGAGCCAGCGCGGCTCCCCCGTCGTGGTCATGCAGGCACCTTAGTGCGCCCGCGTCGCCCCGCGCGTGAGGTCGCGGCTCAGGAGATACGCTCCATGATCATGGCCATGCCCTGGCCGCCGCCGACGCACATGGTGATCAGGCCGGTGGTCTTGTCGTGGAAGTCGAGGCTGTTGAGCATGGTGTTCTGGAGTCGGGCGCCGGTCATGCCGAAGGGGTGTCCGACGGCGATGGCGCCGCCGTTGACGTTGAGGCGGTCGAGGTCGATGCCGAGGTCCTGGTAGGACGGGACGACCTGCGCGGCGAAGGCCTCGTTGATCTCGACGAGGTCGATGTCGCCGATGCTCATGCCGGCGTGCTTGAGGGCGTTCTTGGTGGCCTCGACGGGGCCGAGGCCCATGATCTCCGGCGAGAGGCCCGAGACGCCGGTGGACACGATGCGGGCGAGCGGGGTGAGGCCGAGCTCGGCGGCCTTGGTGTCGGACATGATGACGACGGCTGCGGCGCCGTCGTTGAGGGCGCAGCAGTTGCCGGCGGTGACCACGCCGTCGGGGCGGAAGACGGGGTCGAGGCCGGCGATGGCGTCGTACGTCACCCCGGCGCGGGGGCCGTCGTCCTTCGTCACGACCGTGCCGTCGGGGGTGGTGACGGGGGTGATCTCGCGGGCCCAGAAGCCGTCGGCGATGGCCTTCTCGGCGAGGTTCTGCGAGCGGACGGCGAACTCGTCGAGCTCCTGGCGGTCCAGGCCGCGCAGGCGGGCGACGTTCTCCGCGGTCTGGCCCATGGCGATGTAGATGTCGGGGAGCTGGCCGTCCTCGCGGGGGTCGTGCCAGTCCTGCCCGCCCTGGGCGTAGTCGTCGGTGCGGGCGCCGGCGTCGTCGAAGAGGGGGTTGCGGGTGCCGGGGATGTGGTCGGAGGTGCCCTTGGCGAAGCGGGACACGGTCTCGACGCCGGCGGAGACGAAGAGGTCGCCCTCGCCGGCCTTGATGGCGTGGAAGGCCATCCGGGTGGTCTGCACCGAGGAGGAGCAGTAGCGGGTGACGGTCGCGCCGGGGACCTCAAGGCCGAGGAGGGTGGTGACGACGCGGGCCATGTTGTTGCCGGACTCGCCGCCGGGCAGGCCGCAGCCGAGGAGCAGGTCCTCGATCGTGGTCGGGTCGAGGTCAGGGATCTTGTCGAGCGCGGCCTGCACGACCAGGGCGGTGAGGTCGTCGGGTCGGAAGTCCTTCAGCGAGCCCTTGTTGGCCCGGCCGATGGGGGAGCGGGCTGCGGAAACGATCACTGCCTCGGGCATGGAGAACTCCGGTTACTCGTCGGTTGCACTGGCTCTCGGCACCCTAGCCCGTCCTCGCGCGACGGCAGGCGACCGGTCGGAGGGGTCAGGCGCGGCCCGGCTCGCCGCCCAGCCCCGCCAGCAGCTGCTCCACGCTCTCGCCGACGAAGGCCCGCCTCCGCCGCGTCGGCAGCATGAGCGACGCGAGGAGCACACCGTCGAGAGCGGCGACGAGCGTCTCCGCGGAGGCACCACCGTCCTCGCCCGCGGCGCTCATCAGCTCGCGCACCGTCCCCAGCAGGTCCTCGCGCCACTGCGTGAAGCGCTCGGCCAGCGCGGTGTCGCGCGTGGCCGCCACCGTCAGCTCGAGACGGGCGGCGAGGAGGTCGGGCTGGTCCAGCCAGTGGGAGAACAACCTCGACACCTCGGCGACGGCGCGCTCGTGGTCTCCGGGACACGAGGCCAGTCGGCTGCCGAGTGCGCGCACGTCGTCGGCCAGACGATCGGCTACGAACGCCCCGAGGGCCCCGATCAGCGCGTCGCGGGTGCGGAAGTAGGCCGACGAGCTGCCCTCGGGAAGTCCGGCCTCCCGGTCCACCGCGCGGTGGGTGAGGCCCCGGTTCCCCTGCTGGGCGAGCACGGTCGTGGCGGCCGCGAGGATCTCGCGGCGACGCGGCGAGAGCTCGCCGCTCGCTGTGCTCACATCACCCTCCTCGCGCGCTGGTGGGAGCTCGTCCCCGGCTCGTGACGCACGACACTACCGGGCCGACTTGTACTACAGCCGTAGAAGAGTAGGCTTCTACATAAGTAGAAAGTCCAGCCTCTGGAAGGAACCGGAACCATGGAGCTCCTCTCTCCCGCCGCCGTCATCACGCTGCTGGCCATCGTCGCCGTCGCCGTCCTCGCCTCGCTCGTGCTCATCGCTGCGACGGTCCCCGCCGCGCTCCGAGAGACCCGTCGCGACCGCCAGGCCCGCCACGAGTCCATCCCGGCCTACTACGGTCGCCTGCACTTCGCCTGATCCACCCTGGCCGGACGCCGTCCCGCCGGGCGACTCTCCCGCCGCCCCGACCACGCGCGTCTGCGACGATCGGGGCGTGCGCCATCTCTACCGCTGCCCGCTGAGGTGGGCCGACCTCGACCTGCTCGGCCACGTCAACAACGTCACCTACGTCGACTACCTCCAGGAGGCGCGCGTCGACCTGTTCCGCACGCACGCCCCCCACAGCCGCAGCGAGGACCTGGCCGAGGGCGTGGTGGTGGTCCGGCACGAGGTCACCTACGTCTCGTCCCTCACCTTCGGCCCGGCGCCGGTCTCGATCGAGTGCTGGGTGACGGAGGTCCGCGCGGCGAGCTTCACGATGGCCTACGAGATCTTCGCCGAGGACGACGCCGGCGAGCGAACGGTCCACCTCGAGGCTCGCACCGTGCTGACGCCGTACGTCTTCGCCACCGAGCGCCCGCGCAGGCTGCACCCCGAGGAGAGGGACATGCTGGGCCGGCTCCTCGAGCCCGCGGAGCCGGTGCGCCCGACCGCCGCCCCGGAGCCGATCGACGTGCCGGGCGGCAGCTATCCCGTGCACGTGCGGTTCAGCGACGTCGACGTCTACGGCCACGTCAACAACGTGAAGTACTTCGAGTACTTCCAGGAGGCGCGCATCCATCTGATGGCCGCCCACGGCCGCGAGCTCGATGACGGCTACCACCTGGTCGTCGCCCAGACCGACGTCGACTACAAGCGCCCGATCCTGTTCCGCCCCGAGCCGTACGACTGCCGCACCTGGGTATCGCGCATCGGCAGCACGTCGGTCGTCTTCGAGTCCGTGGTGCGCGACGGTGACCAGGTCCTCGCCCGGGCCCGGGTGGTCGGGGTCTGCATGGACAACGAGACCGGTCGTCCGACCCCGGTGCCGGACCGGTTCCGCGGGCTGGTCACGGCCTGACCCGACGTCGCCGGCACCGTCGCCGCCCGCTGGTCACTCCAGGGTGTTCACCATGAACTGCGCGGCGTGGGTGACGTAGTCCCAGAACCGCTCGTCCTGGTCCGCGGGCAGGCCGGCCGCGTCGAGGCCCGCGCGGAAGTGCACGAGCCACCGCTCCGCGGCGGCGGGGGTGACCTCGAACGGCGCGTGCCGCATCCGCAGGCGAGGGTGACCCCGGTTGTCGGAGTACGTCGTCGGACCACCCCAGTACTGCATCAGGAAGAGCGTGAACCGCTCCTCGGCCGGGCCGAGGTCCTCCTCGGGATACATCGGGCGCAGCAGCTCGTCGTCGGCCACACCCTCGTAGAAGCGGTGCACGATCGTGCGGATCGTCGACTCGCCGCCGATCTCGTCGTAGAAGGTGGTGGTCACGCCGCCATTGTTCAGGACGGGTCCTCGCCGACCTCGGTCGACTCCGTCTCGGCCCGGCGCGGCCCGCGGGCGGGCGGCTGGTCGTCCGCGGCGGCCGGGGGGAGGACGCCGTCGGGGTCCTCGGCGGTGTCGCCGTCCTCGCGCGTCCAGGACACGCGCTGGGCAGCCGGCATCTCGAAGCCCTCGAGGTCGAAGCGTGCCTTGATCCGCTGGCGCATCTCCCGCGCGACGGCCCACTGCTCGAGCGGGGCCGTCTTCATCGCGACCCGGACCACGACCGACTCCGGACCGAGGTCCTGGATGCCCCAGACCGAGGGCTCCTCGATCACCCGCCCCCTGAAGTCCTCGTCGGTCCACAGGTCGCGGCCGATCTCGGCCAGCACCTGCTGGACCCGCACCAGGTCGTCGCCGTAGCCGACCCTGACGTCGAGCACGGTGCGCGCCCAGTTCTGGCTCATGTTGCCGACCCGCAGGATCTCGCCGTTGCGGACGTACCAGACGGTGCCGTTGACGTCGCGCAGGCGCGTGACCCGCAGGCTGACGGCCTCGACGGTCCCGGAGGCCTCGCCGAGGTCGACCTCGTCGCCGACGCCGTACTGGTCCTCGAAGATCATGAAGATCCCGGAGAGGAAGTCCTTCACCAGCGCCTGGGAGCCGAAGCCGAGCGCGACGCCGATGATGCCCGCGCTCGCGATCAGGGGAGCGATGTCGTAGCCGAGCTCGGAGATGAACATCAGCGCGATGACGGTGAAGACGACGCCGGAGACGATGCTCTTGAGCAACGACCCCATGGTGCTGGCCCGCTGAACCCGGCGCGAGTAGCCCGGGTCCTCGGTGAGGTTGAGCGCGGCCCCCACCTTGCCTCCGGCGATGGCCCGGCTCAGCCGGTTGGGGAGCACGCCGATCTCGGCGCGCTTGACGATCCGGTCGATGATCCGGTGGAGCAGCCACCGGACGAGGAAGCCGATGAGGAGCAGCCCCACGAGGGCGCTCGGCTTGCCGACGATCCAGTCGCTCACGTCGGCCAGCCCCTCGTTGCCCGTCCGGTCCAGCACCCACGTGCAGAGCCACTTCTCGGGGGTGCAGGTGGCGAGGAGGCTGTGTGGAGTGGTCCCGCTCCCGGAGACCTCGGTCACGTTCATGATCGCGGTGGTGAGGGGGTGAGGCATGCCCGCCAGTATGCAGATAGCCTGGTACTCGTGAGCACGCCCGTCAGCCGCCCCCGCTCGTCCCGCCGAGGCCTCCACGGCCTCGTCCTGACCGGTGCTCCCGTGCTGGCCCTGCTGGCCGCACCGGCCCACGCCGACGTGCCCGAGGGCTGGGGAGGCCAGTACGACCACTCGCACCTCGACGCCCTCCACACCCTGGGCGTCCTCGTCGGTGGCCCGCTGCTGCTGTTCGTGCTCATCGCGCTCGCGGTCTACCTCCCGGCGATGGTCCGAGGCGAGAAGCTGCTGCCCGACCACTCCGGTGACGCCCACGCGCAGGCCCAGTGGATCGGTGGCCCGCGGCAGGGCGTCGCCGAGCTCCCGGCCCCCGACGGCGAGGACTCCCGGGCGGGTGGCGCAAGTGGCCGCTGGTGAGCCGCTGACCGAGTCCGACCGGCTGGCGCTCGACCGGGCGATCCGCGTCGCCGAGGAGACCTGCCGCTTCGAGTTCTCCGTCTACGTCGGCCCCGCAGAGGGTGACGACACCCGGGCCTGGGCCACGCGCCTGCACAACCGCCTGGTCGCGCCGTCGCGGAGCCTGCTGGTCCTCGTCGACCCGAGCCGCCGGGTGATCGAGGTCGTCACGGGCGGTGACGTACGCCGTCGGCTCAGTGACGCCGAGGTCGAGCTGGCCGTGCTGGCCATGTCGTCGGAGTTCGCCGCCGGCAACCTGCTGGTCGGGCTCCAGCGAGGCATCGCGATGCTCGCCGAGCACGCCCGCCCGCAGAACACCCTCCACGCCTGAGTCGAGCGAAGAGCCCCTCTCCGCGATCGCTCGCGGGGAGGGGCTCCTCACACCTCGACCAGCAGATGTCAGCCGGCGTCGCAGGCCTGCGCGGCCAGGGCTCGGGCGATGTCGGCACGGGCCTCGCCGATGTAGCGCTGTGCCTGCTTGGGCGCGTTGTTGTCGGCGAGCCACTCATCGAGGCGCGCCAGCGTCTCGGCCGAGCCCAGCGACTTCGGGAAGCCGTACTCGAGCACCACGGACGCCTTGTGGAAGCCCAGCACGTCGACCAGGGTCTCGGACGCGGTGAGGAACTTCTCCAGGTAGGGCGCGACGACGTCCTCCTGCCCGTAGCGGAAGGTGGAGAACGCGATCTCGCGAGCGGTCTCGTTGGGCGTCGACGGGTCGAGGACGGCGTTCCAGGCCGCTTCCTTGGCCTCCGCGGTGGGCTGCGAGGCCCGGGCGGCGGCGGCCTGCTCCTTGCCGGAGATGGTCTGGTCGACCTCGAGCTCGGCGTCGATCTCGGCGTCGCCGAATCGCCCGGCCCGGGCGAGCGCGTTGATCAGCGTCCAGCGCATGTCCTGGTCGACCGCGAGCCCCTCGACGGCGAACGACCCGTCGAGGAGGCCGATCAGCTCGCCGAGCGCCTCGTCGCTGCGGGCGGCGCCGGCGTAGGAGCGGGCGAAGGTGAGCTGGTGGTCGCTGCCGGGCGCAGCGGCCACGAGCAGCTCGCGCAGCCCCGACTCCCACGTCTCCCGCAGCTCGGCGCGGTGGGCGGGGTCGGAGTAGGCGGCGACGGCCATCGCCGTCGACGCGGGGATCCGGGTCACCGCCCAGGCGTCGGTCTCCGCGCCGATGTTGGCCAGCACCAGGTCGACCCAGTCGCGGGTGCGCATCTCGGCATCGCGGGTCATGTCCCACGCCGCGCCCCAGACCAGGGCTCGCGGCAGGGAGTCGTCGAACGTGGAGAGCGACGAGATCGCCGTCGCGAGCGACCGCTCGTCGAGGCGGATCTTGGCGTAGGCGTGGTCCTCGTCGTTGAGCAGCAGCAGTGCGGGCTGTGCGACGCCGGCGAGCTCGGGGACCTCGGTGGTCGCGCCCTCGACGTCGATCTCGACGTAGTCGCGCCGGACCAGCCGGGCCTCGCCGTTCTCGTCCTGCACCGCGTCGTACAGGCCGATGCCGAGACGGTGCCGGCGCAGGGTGGGCCAGTCCGGGTGGGCGGTCTGCTCGACGGCGAAGGTCGTGTAGCGGCCCTCGCTGTCGAGCTCGAAGGCCGGGGCGAGGGTGTTGACGCCCGCGGTCTGCAACCACTCACGCGCCCAGCCCTGGAGCTCGCGTCCGGAGGACTTCTCGAGCGTGGCGAGCAGGTCCTTGAACTCCGGGTTCCCGTACTCCCACTCCCGGAAGTAGGCGCGCAGGCCCTCGAGGAACGGGTCGATGCCCACCCACGCGACGAGCTGCTTGAGCACCGAGGCGCCCTTGGCGTAGGTGATCATGTCGAAGTTGACCTCGACCGCGTGCAGGTCGACGTTGTCGGCCGCGATCGGGTGGGTCGAGGGCAGCTGGTCGGCGCGGTAGCCGGTCTGCTTGCGGGCGTTGGCGAAGCCGGTCCAGGCGTCGTCGAACTCGGTCGCGTTGGCCTCGCACCAGTAGCAGGCCCACTCGGCGAACGACTCGTTGAGCCAGAGGTCGTCCCACCACTTCATGGTCACCAGGTCGCCGAACCACATGTGCGCCATCTCGTGCGTGATGACCGAGGCGCGGAACTCGAAGAACGAGCGCGGCTGGCGGCTGCGGGGGAGGTACTCGTCGCGCAGCGTCACGCAGCCGGCGTTCTCCATGGCACCCGCGTTGTACTCCGGGACGTAGAGCTGGTCGTACTTCCCGAACGGGTAGGGGTAGTCGAACTGCTCCTCGAAGAACTCGAAGCTCTGCTTGGTCAGCTTCACCAGCTCGGCGGTGTCCATGTGGTCCTTGAGCGACTGACGGCAGTAGTGACCCAGGGGGATCGTGCCGAACTTGCCCTCGTAGGTGTCGAACTCGCCGTGGTACTCGCCGGCGACGATGGCGGTGATGTAGGTCGACATCCTCTTGGTGGTCGGGAAGTTCCAGACCGCGACGCCGTCGCTGACGGGCGTGGGCTCCGGGGTGGCGGCGTTGGAGACGACCAGCCAGTGGGCGGGAGCGGTCACGTTGAAGGTGAAGACGGCCTTCAGGTCGGGCTGCTCGAAGGTGGTGAAGACGCGGCGGGCGTCGGGAACCTCGAACTGGCTGTAGAGGTAGACCCGGTCGTCGGCGGGGTCGACGAAGCGGTGCAGGCCCTCGCCGGTGTTGGAGTAGGCGCAGTCGGCGGTGACGACGAGCGTGTTGGCGGCCTCGAGGCCGTCGAGCGCGATCCGGCTGTCGGCGTACGCCGTCGCCGGGTCGAGGCTGCGGCCGTTGAGGGTGATCTCGCGGACGCCCGGCGCGACCAGGTCGGCGAAGGTGCTCGCCCCCGGCTCGCGGCAGGTGAACTCGAGCGTGGTCGTGGAGGCGAAGGTCGACTCGTCGGCGTTGGTGGCGCTCGTGAGGTCGAGGTCGACGACGTACGACGTGACGTCCAGCAGGGTGGCGCGGGCAGCGGCCTCGTCGCGGGTGAGGTTGGTTCCAGGCATGCTGCGCATCCTGCCACCGCGACGTGAGGCGGCCCACAACGGCCAGGAATAGATCGGGGTCGGTGCGTGATTGAGGTGGACATGGCTACCGCTGACCTCTGGTTCGACCCGCTCTGCCCGTTCGCCTGGATCACCTCGCGCTGGATCCGCGAGGTCGAGCAGGTCCGCGACATCGACGTGAAGTGGCACGTGATGTCCCTGGCGTACCTCAACAAGGACAAGGACATCCCGCAGGAGTACCGCGACATGCTCGCGGGCAAGGAGAAGCCGGTCCGGGTCGCCATCAAGATCGCGCAGGAGCACGACAACACCGCACTCGGCGACTGGTACACCGCGATCGGCACCCGCCACCACAACAACGGCGAGGAGCTCACGAAGGAGGCCGCCGCGGCAGCGCTGGCCGACGCGGGCCTGCCGGCCGAGCTGGTGGAGGCCTGGGACGACGAGTCGCTCGACGAGGCGGTGGCGCGGAGCCACCACGAGGGCATGGACCCCGTCGGCGACGACGTCGGCACGCCCACCATCCACATCGAGGGCTCGGCGTTCTTCGGTCCCGTGCTGTCCAAGATCCCGCGCGGCGAGGAGGCCGGCGAGCTCTGGGACGGCGCAGTGGCGCTCGCGAGGTTCCCCTACTTCTACGAGCTCAAGCGCACGCGCACGGGCGACCTCGACTTCTCCTGAAGCCGGACCGCGAGCCCGGGGAAACCGGGTGGCGCGCGCTCACTAGGATCGCCCCATGACTCGTGTCCTGTCTGCCGTCGCCTGGCCGTACACCAACGGCCCGCGCCACATCGGCCACGTGGCCGGTTTCGGCGTGCCCTCCGACGTGTTCAGCCGGTTCATGCGGATGGCGGGCCACGACGTGCTGATGGTCAGCGGCACCGACGAGCACGGCACCCCGATCCTGGTCCTCGCCGACAACGAGGGCGTCCCGGCACGCGAGCTCGTCGACACGTACAACCAGGTGATCGTCGACGACCTCTGCGGCCTGGGCCTGTCCTACGACCTCTTCACCCGCACCACCACGGGCAACCACTACTCGGTCGTGCAGGAGATGTTCGAGACCTGTCGCCGCAACGGCTACATGGTCGAGGAGACCACGAAGACCGCGATCAGCCCGTCGACCGGCCGCACCCTGCCCGACCGCTACATCGAGGGCACCTGCCCGATCTGCGGCTACACCGAGGCCCGCGGCGACCAGTGCGACAACTGCGGCAACCAGCTCGACGCCACCGAGCTGAAGGACCCGCGCTCGAAGATCAACGGGGAGACGCCCCAGTTCATCGACACCCAGCACTACTTCCTCGACCTGCCGGCGCTGGCCGACGCGCTGGGGGAGTGGCTCGACCAGCGCGAGGCGACCGGCCTCTGGCGGCCCAACGTCATCAAGTTCAGCCAGAACATCCTCAAGGAGATCCGCCCGCGCGCGATGACCCGCGACATCGACTGGGGCATCCCGGTGCCGGGCTGGGAGGACCAGCCGACCAAGCGGCTCTACGTCTGGTTCGACGCGGTCATCGGCTACCTGTCGGCCTCCATCGAGTGGGCGCGGCGCTCGGGTGAGCCGGAGCGGTGGCGCGACTGGTGGAACGACGCCTCGGCGGAGTCCTACTACTTCATGGGCAAGGACAACATCGTCTTCCACTCCCAGATCTGGCCCGCCGAGCTGCTGGCCCACAACGGCGCGGGGGCGCGCGGCGGGGAGCCGGGGGCCTTCGGCACGCTCAACCTGCCCACCGAGGTGGTCTCCAGCGAGTTCCTCACCTTCGGTGACTCGCAGTTCTCCACCAGCCGCGGCAACGTCATCTACGTCGGTGACTTCCTCGCCCGCTACGGACCGGACGCGCTGCGCTACTACATCTGCGCGGCCGGCCCCGAGACCTCGGACGCGGCCTTCACCTGGGCCGACTTCGTGACCCGCAACAACTCCGAGCTCGTCGCCGGATGGGGCAACCTGGTCAACCGGACGGCCACGATGATCGCCAAGAGCTTCGGCGAGATCCCCGCCGCCGGCCCCTTCGAGGAGGTCGACGAGCAGGTGCTCGCCGCGGTCCGCGAGGGCTTCGCGGGCGTCGGCGCGCTCATCGAGAAGCACCGGCTCCGGGCGGCGGTCGCCGAGGCGATGCGCGTGGTCGGCGAGGTGAACAAGTACCTCACGGTCACCGAGCCCTACAAGATGAAGGACGAGTCGCAGCGCGAGCGCCTCGGCACCGTCCTGCACGTGGCGGCGCAGTGCGTGAGCGACTGCAACACCCTTCTCGCACCCTTCCTGCCGCACGCCGCGAACCAGGTGCACACCGTGATCGGCGGTGAGGGCGAGCTCATGCCGATGCCGCGCATCGAGCAGGTCGACGAGCTCGAGCCCGACAACGGCGCAGGCCACACGGCGTACTCGATCATCACCGGCGACTACTCCGCGACGCCGACGTGGGAGTCGCGACCGGTCGTCGTGGGCGCGAAGGTCGCCAAGCCGACGCCGGTCTTCACCAAGCTCGACCCGTCCGTCATCGAGGAGGAGCTCGCGCGATGACGGAGATGTACCTGCCCCACTTCGTGGTGAAGCAGAAGCTGACCATGATGATCAACCGCTACGAGGTCTCCGAGTCCGACGAGGCCGGCACGCCGACGCGGTTGATGGCGCTCGCCGAGCAGAAGCGGCTGGCCTTCAAGGAGCAGGTCACGTTCTTCTCCGACGCCGGCAAGTCGCGACCGGTCTTCGGCTTCAAGGCCCGGCAGCGGCTCGACCTCAACGCCGGCTACGACATCACCGACGAGTCCGGCGCCCAGATCGGATTCTTCCGCAAGGACTTCGGTGCGTCGCTGCTGCGCTCCACCTTCCACATCGAGGGTCCCGGCTACGCCGGCACCGGGCGCGAGCGCAACCAGGTCGTCGCCCTGGTGCGTCGCTTCACCGAGCTGCCCTTCCTGCCGATCCACTTCGACTTCCTCGACGACGCCGGTCAGACGCTCTTCTCCGTCGAGCGGGCGATGTCGATCGGCGACCGCTACCGCGTGTCGGTGCCGGACCAGCGGGTCGACTTCCGCGTCGCGGCGTCCGTGGCGGTCGCGCTCGACGCCCTGATGTCGCGGTGAGCACCCGGTGATGTACCCCGAGGTGCGTGCTGCCGTCGCGGCCGACACCGGCCCCGACCTCAGCGCGCCCGGGTTCGACATCGCGGCGCACCGCGAGGAGGTGCGACTGGCCAACCTCGCCCTGCCGCGCGAGGGCGTCGCCTCGGTCGAGGACGTCGATGCCGACGGCGTGCGCTGCCGGCTCTACACCCCCGACGACCCGCGACCCGGTCTCGTCCTGCACGCGCACGGCGGCGGCTTCGTGCTCAACGACATCGACGTGCACGACGCGGTGTGCCGGCGCTTCGCCAACCGCGTGCGCCGCCGGGTGCTGAGCGTGGACTACCGCCGGCCGCCCGAGGACCGGTTCCCCGCCGCCCCCGACGACCTCGACACCGTCGTCGGCTGGCTGCGGCGCGAGGGTGGTCGACCAGACCTCACCGGCCCGTACGCCGCCCACGGCGACTCGGCCGGCGGCAACCTCGCGCTCGTCGCCGCGCTGCGCAACCCGGGGTTCTTCGACGTGGTCGCGCTCGTCTACCCCTTCCTCGACCCGCGCGGCAGCTTCCCCTCGTGGCAGCAGGGCGCCGGCTCGGGCTTCGACCCGTCCGAGGGGACCTGGTACTGGGAGCAGTACGCCCGGACCGAGGCCGACTACGACGACCCCGATCTCGCACCGCTGCTCTCCGAGCGGCTGCACACGCTGCCGCCCACGTTCGTGGCCACGGCCGAGGACGACCCGCTGAGGGACGAGGGCGAGGAGCTCGCCCGCCGGATCGCCGAGGCCGGCGTGGAGACAGTCGGCATCCGCTGCCTGGGCCAGACGCACGGCTTCTGGCGACACGCGGCCTTCACGGCGTCCGAGCCGCTGGTCCGCTCGGTCTCGGGCTACCTCGACCAGCACCTCGGCTGAGTCTCCCACGGCTCTGGGAGACTGCTCCCATGCGCGTTCACCTGGGCTCCGACCACGCCGGCCTCGAGCTGAAGGACCACCTGCTCACCTGGTTGATCGACCACGGCTACGAGGCGGTCGACCACGGACCGTTCGTCTACGACGCCGCCGACGACTACCCCGTCTTCTGCCTGCGCGCCGGGGAGGGTGTCATCAGTGACCGCGCGGCCGGCCTCGACAGCCTGGGCGTCGTCATCGGCGGCTCCGGCAACGGCGAGCAGATGGCGGCCAACAAGGTCACCGGCGTTCGCTGCGCACTCGTCTGGTCCGAGGAGACCGCGGTCCTGGCCCGCGAGCACAACGACGCCAACGTGGTCTCGGTCGGGGGCCGGATGCACTCGGTCGAGGACATGGCCCGCTTCGTCGAGGTCTTCCTCGCCACCCCGTTCTCCGGCGACGAGCGCCATGTCCGCCGCATCTCCCAGCTCACCGACTACGACGAGACCAAGGAGCTCCCGGCGCTGCCGGAGTCTGCTCTGCGCGGGCCGGATGCCTGAGGGCCACACCCTCCGCAAGCTCGCCGACGACCTCAGCGCGGCCTTCGCCGGACGCCGGGTCCGGGTCTCCTCCCCGCAGGGTCGGTTCGCAGCCGACGCCGAGCAGGTCGACGGTTCCCGGTTCGTGGGCGCCGACTCCGCCGGCAAGCACCTCTTCGTCGAGCTCGAGGACCAGCGTTTCATCCACGTCCACCTCGGACTCATCGGCCGGTTCGACGTCCACACGGGCCTCGGGGAGGGCACCGCAGGCGTGCCCGACCCGGTCGGCGCCGTGCGGCTCCGCCTGGTGAGCGTCGCGCCTGACGGCCCGCGCGGCACGTCGTACGCCGACCTGCGCGGCGCGATCGTGTGCGACCTCATCGGCCCCGAGCGTCGTGCGAGCGTGTTGGCGAGGCTCGGCCCCGACCCGCTGCGGGCCGACGCCGACCCGGACCTCGCCTGGCGCCGCATCTCGCGGAGCCAGCGTCCGATCGGCGACCTCCTGATGGACCAGGCGGTGCTCGCGGGTGTCGGCAACGTCTATCGCGCCGAGGTCCTGTTCCGGCACCGCGTCCACCCCCTGCGCTCGGGCGAGACCCTGCGCGTGGGCCAGTGGCGTGCGATGTGGGCCGACCTCGTCGGCCTGATGGCCGAGGGGGTGCGCACCGGGCGCATCGACACCGTGCGGCCCGAGCACACTCCCGAGGCGATGGGCCGGGCGCCGCGCGAGGACGACCACGGGGGAGAGGTCTACGTCTACCGCCGGACCTCCCTGCCGTGCCTGGTCTGCGGCTCGATCATCAAGACCGGGGAGCTCGTCGGACGCAACGTGTTCTGGTGCCCCCGATGTCAGCCGAAGTTCCGTTCCCGGGCCGTACAGTCTCCTCCCAGGAACACTGGGACGTCGCGAGGAGCTCGGCCATGAGTTCTCCCCCCGACCACACGCCAGCTGCCGACGTGGGCCACTGGCTCGAGAGGTCCGCCGCCCGGCTGGTCCCGCGGGGCTCGCGGATGGTGACCGCCCTCGTCCTCGTGACGCTCCTGATCGGTGTGGCGATCTGGTTCCTGCCGGCCTGGGCTCCGCTGGTCACCCTGCTCGTGCCGCTCATCTTCTCCAGCCTGGTGCTCGGCCCGCGACAGCTGCCCTGGTTCGTGGTGTACGTCCTCGTGGTCCTGACCGTGGTCACGCTCCGCCAGGACGCGAGCTCACGGGTCCTGGTGGCCTTCGGCGTCATGGTCACCCTCGGTCTGATGGTGCTCGTCTCGTCGCGCCGACGCTCGCGCCTCGGCGTCGCCGGCGTGCAGGGCGAGATGATGTTCGTCGACCTGCGCGACCGGATCCTGCGCCAGGGCGGGATCCCGCACCTTCCCGACCAGTGGTACGCCGCGGCGGAGCTGCGCTCGGCCGGTGGCACGCCGTTCGCCGGCGACTTCGTGGTCGCCTCCGAGGTCGACGGACGGCTCGAGATGGTCGTCGTCGACGTGTCCGGCAAGGGACAGGCCGCCGGCACCCGCGCGCTGCTGCTCTCAGGTGCGATCGGCGGTCTGCTGAGCGCGCTCCCTCCCCGGGAGTTCCTCGCCGCCGCCAACACCTTCCTGCTGCGCCAGGACTGGGACGAGGGCTTCGCCACCGCGATCCACCTCTCGCTCGACCTCGCCACCGGCCACTACGACCTCCGCAGCGCCGGACACCCGCCCGCCGCGCTGCGCCACGCCGGCTCGGGTCGCTGGGAGGTGCTCGAGACCGAGGGCCCCGTCCTGGGCCTCATCGACGACGTGACCTACGAGGCGGTCTCGGGCGAGATGCGCCCCGGCGACGCCCTGCTGCTCTACACCGACGGCATGGTCGAGACCCGCACGCGCGACATCAGCCTCGGGATCGACCGGATGCTCGGCCAGGCCGAGCGCCTGCTCCGCGGTCAGTTCGAGGGCGGCGCCAAGCGGCTCGTGGAGGCCCTGGGGTCGCGCAACGACGACCGTGCCCTGCTCCTGGTGCACCGGCGCTGAGCCGCGTGTGGCACCATGACTCCCGCACCGGCGTCGACGACGCCGCCGTGCAGCGCGGATGTAGCTCAATGGTAGAGCCCCAGTCTTCCAAACTGGCTACGCGGGTTCGATTCCCGTCATCCGCTCCAGGCAGGCCCCCGGAGGCACGACGGGACCCGCTTGACGGGGCGTAGCGTAGTGGCTAGCGCGCCTGCTTTGGGAGCAGGAGACCGCAGGTTCGAGTCCTGTCGCCCCGACATGGACCTCCGCGCCAGCCTGCTCGTGCGGTCCGTGCGCGCGCTGCTGCTGGCCGCCGTCGTCGTGGCCGCCGGGACGTTCGCGCACGTGTCGGCCGCGGGGGCGATGCCGGGCTGGGCGAGCATGCTCACGCTGTACGCCGTCGTCGCCGGGGCCTGCGCCGTCGTGCTCGGCGGCGAGGCCTCGGCGCTGCGCCTGGTCACCCTCACCGTCGGCGGCCAGGTGGTCGTCCACGGGGTGCTGTCCGGGCTGGGCGGCCACGCGGCCGGGGCAGCGATGGCGCACGGGCCCCACGGCGAGATGGTGCACCCGGGTGGCGGGCCCTCGCCCGCCTGGCTCACGCACGGGATCGACGACATGGTGGCCCATCCCGTCATGGCCGCGACGCACATCGGTGCGGCCGCGGCCGTCGCCCTGTGGCTCGCTGTGGGGGAGCGCGCGCTCTGGACGCTCGTCCGCCTCGCTCGGTGCTCAGCCCGTAGCCTGCTCGCCCGCGCCGCGGTGGCCGTCGGCCTGCACCCCGTCGTGCTGCTCGCCGGGCGGCGCGCGGTCGGCGTACGCCGGGTGGCGCTCGATCCCCTCCCGCTCCTTCCGGTCTGGTCCCGCGGCCCCGCCCGACGTGGCCCGCCCGTGGCGCTCCTGCCTCACTGAGCCCGTCCGCCGACCGCACACGGCCGGACCCCTCGGGTGAGCGCTGTCCTGCACCGCCCCGGTTGACGTCGACGTGAGCCCGGGGCGTGTCACACGTCTCTTTGTGCGAGGAGCTCCACCATGACCACCCTCCAACGACCGCGGACGCCGTCAGTGCGTCCACGGGTCACCCCCTCCGGCCTGTTCCGCGCCTTCTGGCGCTGGCACTTCTACGCATCCTTCGTGGTCGTGCCGATCTTCGCGGTCCTGGCCGTGACCGGGCTGATCTACCTGCTGAGGTTCCAGCTCGAGCCGCTCATGCACGGCGACCTGATGAAGGCCGAGGCCCCGGCCGGCCAGCAGCTGCCCTACGTGCTGTCGGACCAGCTCGACATCGCCCAGGCCGCCTATCCCGACGACGAGATCGGTCTGATCCGCGAGGGCCGTGGTCCCGACGACACGACCGCCTTCGCCGTCACCAAGGACGACGGGACGACGGTCGACGTCTTCGTCGACCCCTGGCGGGGCGAGGTGCTCGGGGAGCTCGACCCCGACACCACGCTGTCCGGCTACGCCGTCCGTCTGCACGCCGACCTCATGGGCGGCGTCCTCGGCGACCGCCTCATCGAGGTGGCGGTGTGCTGGGCGATCGTCATGTCGCTCACCGGCTACTACCTCTTCTTCGCCGGACGGAAGGCCCGGCTCCGACGGCGCACCAAGAAGGCACCGGGGGCCAAGCTGCGCAGCCGGCACGCCCTCGTGGGGTCCGTGGCCGGCGTCGGGCTCCTGATGATGGTCGTGACCGGACTGCCCTGGACCGGCTTCTGGGGTGCCAAGGTGCAGGAGATCGCGACCTCCCAGGGCACGTCCATGTGGAGCCTCGACCACGGGGCGGAGTCCCAGCCGGGCTCACGGCTCGACGAGTCCCTGCCGCACAGCCACGCCGTACGCGAGGTGCCGTGGGCGCAGGGAGCCACCGAGGTGCCGTCGTCGGACCCGGACGGGGCCGACCTGGACTCGGTGGCCAACGTGGACACAGCCGTCGTGGTCGCCGAGCGGGAGGGGCTCACCCACCCGATGACGATCGCCCTGCCGAGCGGCAACGACGGGGTGTTCTCGGTGATCGGCGACGCGTTCCACGACCCGAGCCGCGAACGCACGGTGCACGTCGACCAGTACTCCGGTGAGGTGCGCTCGCAGTACGGCTTCGACGACTACCCCCTGGCGGCCAAGGCCGTCGCGCAGGGCATCGGCCTCCACGAGGGACGCAGCCTGGGGCTCGTCAGCTTCTGGTTCGCCTTCGCGTTCTGCGTCGCGGTGCTGTTCATGTGCGTCTCCGGGCCGCTCATGTGGTGGCGTCGCAGGCCCGCACGCAGTGGATCGATGGGAGCACCGCGCGGGAAGATGCCGGTACGGGCGACGTGGTGGCTCGTGGCCGCGCTCGCGGCACTCGGGATCTTCCTGCCGCTCTTCGGGGTGACCCTCCTGGCGGTGCTGGCGTTCGACCAGCTGGTCCTGCGTCGGGTCCCGCGCCTGCGGGCGGCGTTCGACACGGTCGACTGAGCGCGCGGGCCACCTCCGGACGACGGTGTGGGCGTGATTCGGCCTGCGCCCACACCGTCGATAGACTCATCGGGTTTGCGGCTGCCGCCGGGCGTGCCGCAGAGCCCATGACTGCCTGTGGCTGCCATGACGCGGCACCACCCCCATCCACTTGCACCAGGAGACATTTGTGAAGAGCGCCGTCGAGACCTTGAGCCCGACCCGGGCCAAGCTGACCGTCGAGGTGCCCTTCGAGGAGCTCAAGCCGAGCCTCGACGCGGCGTACCAGAAGATCGCGAAGCAGATCAACGTCCCCGGCTTCCGCCGGGGCAAGGTCCCGCCGGCGGTCATCGACCGCCAGATCGGCCGCGGTCCGGTCCTGGACGAGGCCATCAACGCCGTCGTGCCCGAGCAGTACATGGCCGCGCTCCAGGAGCACGACCTCGAGCCGCTGGCCCAGCCGGAGATCGAGGTGACCAAGCTCGAGGACAACGACGTGCTGGAGTTCACCGCCGAGGTCGACGTGAAGCCCGACTTCGAGCTGCCCTCCTACGACGGCCTCGAGGCCAGCGTCGAGGACATCGAGATCACCGACGCCGACGTCGACGAGCAGGTCGAGGCACTCCGCGAGCGCTTCGGCACCCTCGCCCCCGTCGAGCGTGCCGCCGCCGAGGGTGACTTCGTGACCATCGACCTCGTCGCCGCCAAGGGTGGCGAGACCGTCGAGGGTGGCGAGGTCACGGGCATGTCCTACAAGGTCGGCCGTGGCGGCATGATCGACGGTCTCGACGAGGCCCTCGTGGGCCTCTCGGCCGACGAGGAGAAGACGTTCGACTCCGAGCTGGTCGGCGGCGACCTGGTCGGCGAGCCGGTCCAGGTGACCGTCAAGGTGAGCGCCGTGCAGGAGCAGCAGCTCCCCGACTTCGACGACGAGTTCGCCCAGCTCGCCTCCGAGTTCGACACCGCCGAGGAGCTCACCGCCGACGTCCGCGAGCGCCTCGGTCGGGGCAAGCGCCTCGAGCAGGCCGCCGCTGCGCGCGACGCGGTGCTCGAGGCCCTGCTCGAGAAGGTCTCCATCCCGCTGCCCGAGGTGATGGTCACCGACGAGCTCAACGCCCGCCGCCAGAACGTCGAGCAGCAGCTCGCCATGGCCGGCATCACGATGGAGAAGTACCTCGAGGACGAGGGCCAGACCCAGGAGGAGTTCGAGGCCGACCTCGACCGCCGGGTCCGCGACGCCGTCGCCGCCCAGTTCATCCTCGACAAGATCGCCAAGAAGGAGGAGTTCGGCATCGACCAGGCCGAGCTCTCCGAGCACCTCGTGCGGCGCGCCCAGCAGTCCGGCCAGGACCCGCAGGAGTTCGCCAACCACATGTTCGAGCACAACCACATCCCCGAGCTCGTGCAGGAGATCATGCGCGGCAAGGCGCTCGCGACGATCGTGGAGGCCGCGACCGTCAAGGACGGCTCGGGCAACGTGGTCGAGCTGAAGAACCTGCGCCCCGACGGCACCATCGGCGAGCCGGAGGCGGAGTCCGCCGAGGCCGAGTCGACCGACGAGGCCGGCGACGAGGCTGCTGCGAAGTCCGACGAGGACTGACCCGCACCACCAGCGCACCGCGACCGGCGTCCACCCCTCGGGTGGGCGCCGGTTCGTCGTTCGTGGGCCGCGGCAGGGTGGGTCGGCTCAGGCCGGCTCGGTCTGCGCGAGCACGCCGAGTGCGTAGCGGGCGATGCCGGCTCGCTGCTCGGCCCAGTGGTCGAAGGCGTCGCGGAACTCGGCGGTGACGCCGCCGGCGGCGACGAGCCCGGCTTCCTCCTGGAGCATCTCGGTGGGGAGGCTGGGCAGTCCGTTGAACAGCATGAGGCTCACGGCGTGGCTGCGCCTGACCTCGGCCAGCGAGACCTCGAGCCCCTCGTCCGCAAGCCCAGCGGCGTACGACTCCACGCAGGCGGCAGCGCGCTCCGGCAGGTCCGCCACGTCCTGCCGGCCGATCTGGATGTCCCCGACGAGGAGCTGCGAGAGGTCGAAGCCGACCGGCTGCGGGCGCCAGAATCCGAAGTCGATCACGGTGAAGCCCGGGTCGCCCTCACGGCGCAGCAGGTTGTTGGGGCAGGCATCGCCGTGCGCGGTGAGGTGGCGCGAGGCGGCGAACTCGGCAGCGAGCGCGTCGAGGTGGCGCGCGGTCGCCGCCAGGGCTTCGCGCAGGTCGCCGAAGTGCCGCGACACCGCCGGGTGCTGCCAGGTGGCCTCGTCGTGCAGCCCGGGCAGCACGGTGTGGGCGAGTCGGCCGTCGACGAACGACTGGATGTGCCACGGCAGCGGGTCGATCGCGGCGAGCGGCACCACGGCCGGACTGGCGGCGAGCCGGCCGAGCAGGCGGGCGGCGTGGACGCTGTCGTCCGCCGTCCAGGGGACGGGATCGGCGTCGACGGCCTCGAGCCAGACCACGGCGGTCTCGTCCGGGTGCTCCTCGACCCTCAGCGCACGCGGCATGGTCAGCCCCTCGGGCAGCCGGTCGGCCAGGTCGGAGGCGTAGACCAGCGGCTCGGCCCGCCACGGCACACCTGCGGCGGCCCACTCGCGGATCTCCACCGGCACCTGCGCGAACGCGGGGGAGTGCCGCCAGCTGTGCACCCGCTTGACGAACAGGACGAACGGCCGCGGACCGTTGCCGGCGTCTGCGTGACCGCGCACCCAGGTGCGGGCGCCGGTGAGGATCGACGCGACGTCGTAGGCCACCGGCTCCGCCTCCGAGTCGAGCAGCGAGACCGACGCGACGCCCCAGAGCCGGGCGACCATCGCCTCGAGCTCGCCGTCCGCGACGTCGTCGTCGCCGAGCACCTCCCGCCGGTGGGAGCCAGGCGCGAAAGTTGCTTTCATGGTCTGAAAAGGTAAGTTGCTTTCATGACTGGAGTCAAGGGTGGTCTGGTCGGGCTGCCGACGTCGACCGAGCCCCACCTCGCGATCCTCCTGGGCATGGTCTTCGGCCGGCTCCGCGGCCAGCTGGCCGCGGACGCGCCCGAGCTGCGTCCCTCCCAGCTGCGGGTGCTCGAGTCGCTCCCGCCCGAGGGCCTGACCATCAGCGAGCTCGCCGACCGGGTGGAGATGACCACGCAGGGATGCGGCCAGTTCGTCCGCCAGCTCACCTCGCTCGGCATGGTCGAGGTGGCGGTCGCCGACCACGACGCGCGGGCGAAGGTCGTGCGCGTCACCGATCGCGGGCGCGACGGCGTGGCGCGCGCGGCCGACGTGCTCGCCAGCTGCGAGCAGGCATGGTCCGACCAGGTCGGGGAGGAGCGCTTCCGCGTCTTCCGCGAGGTCCTGGCCGAAGTCGCGCTCGGACCGTAGCCGCCCGGTACGATCGCCGGGCCCGTCCGACCCGGCGGGCGCAGGGGGAGCACCGGGGGAGAACGGATGGTCGACAGCGGGAGCGGGCACCACGCGTGGCGTCCGCCTACCGACGGGCCGCCGCCTCCGGTCGAGGCCCTCGAGGGCTACACCGACCTCGTGGTCGTGGGCCGCGGCGGCGAGTCGGTCGTCTACCGCGCCCGCGAGCCCCGGCTGGGCCGCGACGTGGCGGTCAAGGTGCTGCTCGTCGACGACGCGGAGAGCTCGGCACGCTTCGCCCGCGAGATCGAGATCACCGTCGGGCTGGGTCGCCAGCACCCCAACATCGTCACGGTGCTCGACACCGGCACGACCGCCTCCGGGCGCCCGGCCATCGTCATGGAGTACTACGACGGCGGCACCGTCAACGACCGCCTCCGCGAGCAGGGGCCGTTCCCGCCCGACGAGGTCGTCCGCATCGGGCTGGTGCTCTCCGACGCGCTCTCCTTCGCGCACGCCCAGGGCTTCCTGCACCGCGACGTGAAGCCGCAGAACGTGCTGGTGCTGCCGACCTCGTGGGTGCTGGCCGACTTCGGCATCGCCCGGCTGGTCGACGCGGAGTACACCTCCTCGGTCGAGGCGTTCACCTATCGGCACGCCTCGCCCCAGATCCTCGACGGTCACCCGCCGACCCCCGCCGACGACATCTGGTCGCTGGGCTCCACCCTGTACACCCTGCTCGAGGGGCGCGCGCCCTTCGCCAGCGACGATCCCGACGACGACTCCGCGCTGGCCTACCTGCGTCGGGCCCGCACCGAGGCGCCCCGACCGTTCTCCACCGACGTCGGACAGCTGGGCGAGGTGATCGCGGGCTGCCTCGTCAAGGACGTCACGGCTCGCTGGGGCTCGGTCGCCGAGGTGCACGAGGCGCTGCTGCGGTTGCGGCACGGCGCCTGGGAGCCCGGCGGTGGCGCTGCCGCCCGCGCCGCGGGTGACTCGTCGCCGACGGGCGGGCCGCCCCCGCACGAGGCGACGCGACGCCGAGGTGCGCTCGCCGACGTCCCGGCTCTGTCCGTCGACCCCCAGCCGGACCCAGAGGACGGTGCTGAGCCGGGCGAGGAGCGCGAGGGCGACGTGCCGGCGGCTCCGGTCGAGCCGGTCCACGAGCACACCCACCTCCGGTCGCGACCGGGAGACGAACCCGACGAGGCGGCCGACGGCGTCGGCACGGAGCGACCCGCGCGGCACCGCCGGCCGGTCGTGCTGCTCGGTGTGCTCGCCGTCCTGGTGGGCGCGGCCCTCGGCATCGCGGGTGCCCTTCTGCGTGACGACCCGTCCGCAGCACCGCCGCTCGACGCGACGTCGGGGACGAAGCCGGTGGACGAGGTGACGCCCGACCCGGAGGGCGAGCCGGTCGACAGGTTCGACCCCGAGCTCGCGTTCCGGATGCGGGGCCTGCTCGAGGACGCCGGTGAGATCACCGTCGAGTGGACCGACCCCAGCGACGGCGAGGCGACGTTCATCCTCGCCCAGACGAGCCCCGAGCAGCGTCCGGTCCGCTACTTCGAGGCGGGTCGCACCGAGGCGCGCTTCACCCTGTCGCAGCCCCCCGGCCGGGTGTGCTTCGTGATGGTGCTCCAGATGCCCGACGGGGCGGTGGGTCAGTCCGACCAGCGGTGCCTCGTCCTCACCTGAGGAACACCGACGGGTCGAAGCGCCACCACCACCGACGCCAGCCGGGCACCGCCCGCCGTGCGCAACGGCGTACGTCGTGCAGCGCAGGCATGACCTCCCCGACGGTGGTCCCGGGTGGCGCGAACGCCGCCCGCTGGGCCTCGGCCGCCAGGACGTGGACGGCGTCCGTGCCGAGGCGCTCGCCGGCCATCGTCGCGACCTGGTCGGCCGTCTGGTGGGCGGCGACGGGCATCCCGGCGAGGCGGAGCGCGTCGCGCCCCTCGGCCCAGGCCCCCACCGCGCCGTCGCGCAGGTGCCGCCACGAGCGGATCCGGCGGGCAGCCAGCAGCAGCGCGAGGATCGCGAGCAGCGCACCGACCACGAGGGCTGCCGGCACGACGGGTCCGTCGGTCCGCTCTGAGGTCGGAGGCGTGGCCGGGTCGTCGACCTTCCCGGTCCCGCTCTCCCGGTCGTCGGCGTCCGGTCCGGGGCCGGGGTCCTCACCGCGGCCCCGCTTGATGGTCTCCTCGTCCGAGCGCTGCGGCGGGCGCTCGTCGGTGGGCGTGAAGGGGACCCAGCCCAGCTCGTCGAAGTAGACCTCCGGCCAGGCCGTCGCATGGCGTCCGCGCACGGACCACCCCCCAGCCCCTGCGCGGGCGTCCGCGTCGGGGCGGAAGCCCACCACGACCCGTGTCGGCAGGCCGTTGTGCCGGGCCATGATCGCGAACGACGTCGCGAACTGCTCCGCGGTGCCGACGCGAGCCCCGGGGGTGCCGCGCTCGGCCAGGAGGAACGTGCCGATCCGCCACAGCTGCGAGCCGGACACGGCGGTGGGTGAGAGCCGGGCACGGTCGTGGAGCAGGGTCTCGATGGCGACGGCCCGGTCGTAGGGCGTCACTGCGTCGGTCACCGACCGCTCGGCGAAGGCGGCGAGCGGCTGGGGCAGCGGGGGCAGTGCGAGGTAGGGCGCGAGGTCGGCCCGGGACGGCACCGTCGCGCTCGCCAAGCGACGCTCGTCCGGTGAGTCGGCGACGGCCGTGACGCTGTAGGTGAGGTCGCGTGTCGAGGTGGAGGTCCCGGTCCGCACGATGCCGTCGCTGCTGGGCAGGTAGAGGTTGCCGGAGGTGGGCTCGACCACGGCGTCCGGGTCGGAGACCGCGGTCGGCCAGCCCGGGCTGGGCAGCCAGCGGCCCTCGATGTCGACCATCTCGACCCGGACCGTGGACGTGCGGGGGCTGGTGCCGAGCAGCGGCCGGGAGTCGTCGTACGTCACCTCGCCGACGGGTTGGTAGCGCGTGCCGGTGGTCCAGCCGGCGCCGTCGTAGGTGTCGAGGGTGACGAGGCGGAGCGGCTGGACCGGCCCGGCCACCTCGAGCAGCAGCCGGTCGGGGTCGCTGGTCCACGCACCCAGGTGGGCGAGGGGGTTGCTGGCGACCACGTCGACGGTCGGCGGGTCGACAAGGGTGCGCGGCTCGAACGGTCGCGACCACGCGAGCGTGGTCGACGCGGCGAGCAGGCCGGTCGCGCTCAGCGCGAGGACCGCTGCGAGGGCGGTGCGGCGCGCGGTGCGGTGGCGGTGCTCGTCGAGCACCACCCAGCCGAGCAGCGTGCACGCCACGAGGAGCGAGGCCAGCAGGCCGCGGGGGTCTCCCTCACCGGCGGTGAGCAACGTGCCCGCGACGTAGAGGACGAGGGCACCGACCACCGGGGCGACCCGCCGGTCGGAGGTGAGCCGGATCGCGACCAGCAGCGACACCAGCGCGGTCAGGAGGAGCGGGCCGACGAGGAGGTCGGCACGGACCGGCAGCGGCCGCGCGGTGGTGAGCAGCCGCGGCACGGCGTCGGTCACCGTGTCGGAGAACGACGACCCGGCGTCGGCGGCGAGGACGTAGGCGCCCAGCACCAGCAGGGACACCAGGACCGCGGCCGTCGCCCACGCCGAGATCCCGAGCCGCAGCACGGCCCGGCCGATCGCCAGCGGGACCACGGCCGCGCCGGCCAGGCACAGCGCGGGGACCGGGCCGCTCCACGCCGTGGCGAGCGACAGGCCGCCCAGCACCAGCAGCGCCCCGGCCCAGACGATGGTCCAGGTGCCGGACGTCGTCCTCATCGCACCTGCCCGTCCCACAGGCGCGCCAGCGTCCGCGAGCCGGGCGCGCGCAGCACCGTCGTGGTGCCGACCGCCCCGGACGGGACGGCCGGATCGGGGTCCACGACGCACAGGGTCGGGTCGAGCGCCTCGCCGACCGCGAGGGCGAGGAGGGGCAGCTCCGCCGCGCTGCCGGTCACGACCACCGCGACGTCGAGCCCGCGGTGGTGCACCTGCCGGAGCTCGCGGCCCGGCGCCGCGTCGATCTCGGCGAGCAGGAGCTCGAGCTCGTGCGCCTCCCGTGGCACCTGCCGGGTGGTCGACCCGGGCACGAGGACGTCGTGGCGACCGCTGGCCGTGGTGAACCGCAGGGGGTCGCCGGCCTCACCCGCGACGCGGCACAGTGCGGCGGCGAGCTCGACCGCCTCCTCGAAGTCGTCGCCGGCCGCATAGCTCTCCTCGCGGTCGTCGAGCAGGACGCACACGTGCGGCTGGGCCGGGTCGGCGTCCTCGCGGACCATGAGGGTGCCCGTGCGGGCGCTGGTCGCCCAGTGCAGGCGCCGCAGGTCGTCTCCGACGGCGTACTCGTGCAGCCCGACCAGGTCGGTGCCGCCCAGCTCGAGGCTGTCACCGCCGCCGGTGGCGGCGCGCCGGTGGCCGGGGGGGAGCGAGGCCAGCGGGATGCGTCGGGGGAGCACCCGGAGGCGGACGACGTCGCCGCCCTGGGTGGTGGTCGCTGCCATGCCGCACAGCGAGACGCGCTGCAGCCGGAGCGGTCCGACCTCCAGGAGCCCGCGACGGTTGGTCGCGATGTCGTACGTCGTCTCGGCGCCGCGCGGATCGACGTGGGTGGGAGCGGTCAGGACGCCGTCGATGCTCTCCTGCGCGAGGGTGCGGACCAGGCCGGCGCGGCCACCGGCGAGCCTCAGGTGGCCGACGCACGGGTCCTGCCGGACCACGACGAGGGGATCGACGGTGCGGTGGACCTCCACGTCGGGACGACGCAGGACGGCGACCACCTCGACCACGACGAGCGCGACGACGAACGCGCCGAGCGCGGCGATCACCGGGTAGCGCAGCAGCACGCCGCCCACTGCGAGCAGCAGGCCGGTGACGAGCATCCACCGACCGCGGGGCGTGGTGGCTCGCCAGGGCCTCACACGCGGTCCGGTTGCGGGGGTGCGACGTCGTCGAGGGCCGCCTGCACGACGCCGATCGCCGTGTGGCCCTCGAGCACGGCCTCGCGGGTGAGCACGGTCCGGTGCGCCAGGACCGGCTCGGCGAGACGGCGTACGTCGTCGGGGATGGCGTAGTGGCGACCGCACGAGGCGGCGTAGGCCTGCACCGCGCGTACCAGGGACCGGAGCCCGCGGGTGCTCGCACCGAGGCGCACCCGGCGGTCCTCGCGGATCGCCACGCCGACCTGGCGCGCGTAGGTCAGGATCGGGTCGGCCACGTGCAGCCGTTCGACGACGGCCGAGAGCCGGGCCATCTCCCCTGGGTCGCTGACCACGGGCACGTCGTCGATGCGACCGGCGGTGCTCCCGGGACGCAGCACCTCGAGCTCGTGCTCGAGGTCGGGGAAGCCGAGGCTGGTGCGCACCATGAACCGGTCGAGCTGGGCCTCCGGCAGCCGGTAGGTGCCGTCGAGGTCGATCGGGTTCTGCGTCGCGATGACCGTGAACGGCTCCGGCACCGGGTGCGCGGTGCCGTCGACGCTGACGGTGTGCTCCTCCATGACCTCCAGCAGAGCCGACTGGGTCTTCGCGGCCGCCCGGTTGATCTCGTCGGCGAGCACGACGTGGGCGAAGACGGGCCCGGGTCGAAAGCGCACCTGGCCGTCGCGGGGGTCGAACACGCTGGTGCCGGTGACGTCGCTGGGCAGCAGGTCGGGGGTGAACTGGACGCGGTGCATCTCCCCGCCGAGCGCCCGGGCGAGGGCCCGGGCGAGCGTGGTCTTTCCGGTGCCGGGGAGGTCCTCGACGAGCACGTGCCCGCGGGCGAAGGTGGCCACGAGGACGAGGTCGACGACCGAGCGCTTGCCGCGCACCGCGACCTCGACGGCGTCGCCGAGGCGCTGGTGCGCGCGCCGGAACTCGGCGACCTCCTGCTCCGTGGTGGCAGTGGTCGGGGCAAGGGTGGTCACAACGGGTCTCCTGGAGGACGTTCGGCGGGGACGATCAGGGGATGGGGCAGGTCTGGCACAGCGAACCGCCGGTGTAGGTCCCGTCGTGGCGAGCGCTGGTGACGGTTCCACCGGTGTTGGCGGCCTGGAACGTCACGGAGTAGTAGTGGGTCACCGTGCCGGCGTTCTGGCTCCGGACGATGCCGTGCGAGACAGGGATGGCGAGCGAGGTGGCACCGCAGGGGATCGTGCCCGATCCGCCACCGCGTACTCCGGCTCCCGACGCCTGGTAAGTGCAGGAGCCGCCGAACGTGCGCCAGTCCGGTGGCGGGCTGATTGTGAGCGTGAGGGTGCCGCTGCCTTCGTAGGCCGGCCCTTCCCACTGCATGTTCTGACCGCTGACGTGGTCGGCGCCACCACCCGGCAGGGGCTCCACCGGGATGCTCCCGGAGTCCGTCGCGCTCGCGTCGGCCTGGGGCCCGGTGCCCTCGCCGTTGATCGGCGTCACCGAGGCCGAGCCGCCGCCACCTGGGGAGCACGAGGCGTTGGCCGTGCGGTCGCACGAGCTGGTGAGCGTGTGGGATCGCGCGCCGGCACCCAGCGTCACGGTCTCCGACCGGGTGCCGGTCGAGACCGTGACGCGATAGCCGGTGATGGCGGAGCCGTTGGCCGGTGCGGCGTCCCACGACACCGTGACGGCGTAGGTCGGGGCCTGCCAGGTGCCGCCGAAGACGCCCGCGGCGGACACGCCGGGCGCCTGACCGGGCACGCCCGCCGGCGTGACGGCGTTGGACGCCGAGGAGGTGCTCGACTCGCCCCCGAGACGAGCGGTGACCCGGAAGGAGACCTGCTCTCCCGCCGGGACCGTCACGACGGCCTGGCGCTGAGCACCGCCGACGCGACCGACCTGGGTGCCGCCGGCCGTGGCGACGACGATCTCGTCGGGTACGTCGCCGGTGTAGGCCCAGTCGACCTGCACCTGGGTGGAGGACACGACCGTCGCCCGGACCGAGGCGGGCGTGCCGAGGACGGGGTCGGGCTGGGTGGTCACCGTGTTGGAGACCGTGGAGGCCGCCGAGCGATCACCGAGCCGGGCGGTGACCACGAAGGTGTAGCTCCGGCCGGGCACGACCGTCACGACCGCCCTGCGGTCCGCCCCGCCGGCCGTCGCGAGCACCGGGCCACCGACCTCGGTGACGGCGAAGTCCTCCGGGGTCTGTCCGCCGTAGGACCAGTCGACCTGCACCTGCGTGCTGCCGAGGGCCGTGGCGCGCACGTCGGTGGGAGCGCTCGGCTCGGCGCCGGGCGTGGGCGTCGGGGTGGGCGTCGGGGTGGGCGTCGGTGTCGGTGTCTGCGTGGGGGTGGGGGTCTGCGTGGGGGTGGGCGTCTGGGTCGCAGTGGGGGTGGACGTCGGGGTGGGGGTCGACGTCGGGCCGTCGTTGCCACGGCCGGGACCCCTGCCTCCGTCGCGTCCCGGGTCGCGTCCGCCCTGGGTGGACTCAGGGTCCGCCTGCACGGACTCCTCGTCCTGGTCGGGATCGGTGGTGTCCTGGCTGTCGGGGATCTCGATGTCCTGCGGATCGCGTACGGCGGTGTCGCCGCCGCCTCGGGAGAACTCGGTGGTGGAGCCGTCCTGGCCGACGGAGACGCCCGTGCGTGCCCCGGGCACGTTGATGAGGAGCGTGTCGCCGTCGAGCACCAGCTCGGGGTCCTGGCCGGGCGGGGTGGAGATCGGTGGCCCCGCGAAACGTCCCTGGGCGTCGAGCTGGAGGACCTTCGCCTCGCCCGAGCACGGCACGTAGACCCGCTCGCCGAACACCTCGGGTCGTCCGGGAGCCGCGCAGCCGGAGGCCGCCAGGGCGACCTCGGCCAGCCGGCCCCGCGCCAGGATCACGATGCGCGAGGTCTCCGGGGACGCGGTGGCGGTCAGCGCGCCCGGGGTGCGCAGCGGAGCCAGCAGCGGGTCGGCCAGCACGTCCGTCGCCTGCTCGACGTCGCGGTCGGTGCCGACCTGCACGACGAGGCCGGGCTCCGCCCCGGTCACGGTGGCGCCCTGCTCGTGCCCCACGACGACGGCTGCGCCCCTGGCGTCGAGCTGGCGGGAGTCCTGCTCCTCGAAGCTCCCCTCGGTCGGCGACCAGCGCAGGCCGGTGAGTCGCCCCGTCCGGTCCAGCGACCACAGGGTGCCCTCGCCGTCGACCGTCACGTCGGCCAGTCCCCGGCGCTCGACCCAGACCCGGCCGATCTCGTCGGTGGTGAGGGGGTCGATGGCCGCGACGGTGTGCTCGGCGCGGTCGACCAGGAACACGGTCGTGCCGTCGGTCAGCGTCTCCGCGGCGCCGCCACCCGCGACGCCCCGGCGGCCGGCCTGCTCCAGGGTGGTGACGTCGATGGTCGACAGCACCCCGTCGGTGTTGTCGATGACGTAGAGGAAGCCGGCGTACTCGGCGAGGGACAGGTCGTGGCCGGGCTCGGCCACCGAGCGACGCACCTCGGTGCGGCCCAGGGCCGGGTTGACCTGGATGACGTCGCCGTTGGGGTCGTCGGTCAGCCACGTCAGCCCGTCGGCCAGCTCGACGGCCGTGCGGGACAGTCCGTTGCCGAAGAGGACGCCGGCGACGAGCGAGACCGCGACGAGCACCACGGACAGCTCGGCGGCGCCCTTCGACTGACGACGCGAGGCGATCCGGCGCAGGCGCCCGGCCCGCGGCGTACGCCCCGACGCGTCGTCGGCCCTCGCGCGTCCTGCCCTCGCGCGTCCTGCCCCCATCGATCCACCCCTCGTGTGGCCGGCACGTCCGTGTGGTGTGCCGGTCGGCTCCATCCTCACAGGACGGTTGCCCCCCGCACCACAGCCGCAAACCACGGGGCGGAACGTTCCGCCGTGCCGGGGACGGGCTCGGCTCAGGCCTCCGGGCCTGGGCGGGGGGACACCTGCGCGGCGCGGTCACGGACCGCCTGCTCCACCCGGACGAGGTCGTCGGCGGTGACGAGCCGGACCTCGGCCGTGCGCCGGCCGACGGCGAAGCGGACGTTGCTCGCCCGTCCGTTGGTGGAGCGGAAGGGATCGTCGCGAAGGCTGAAGGCGAGGGAGGAGATGGCCTTGATGGCGTCGTCCACGCGCTGTGAGCGCTCGAGGTTCCAGGCGTAGCCGTGCCACCGCAGCACGCGCTCGTAGATCTCGCGGTTGGTCGGCGGACGCGGATAGTCGTCGGTGCCGACGAGCCAGGGCTCGGCGAGCGCGAGGGCGACGTACCACTCCCGGGAGTGCGCGACGAGCCCGGGCGAGGGGGCGGTGGCCGAGGAGTCGCGGTCGATCCCGCTGGCGGCGACCGACACGCGCGCGGCTGCGTCGTCGCCGGGCGTCGCCACGTCGACGACGATCGTGAGGTCGTCGAAGTCGTCGGGGCCGAGCTCGCGCCCGCGCATCACCACGAGGTGGTTCTCGCCCTCGTCGAGCAGCAGCGACATGCCCTCGACGAGGGTCACCCGGCGCGCGCCGCCGGGTGCGTCGAACAGGCTGGCCACCTGGGTCTCGCCCGCGCCGTGCCACCTCAGCCGAGCGATCTCCTCGCCGATCTCGAGCTCGCCCAGGAGCCGCGACACGTGGGGCGCGCAGCGCGGCAGCTCGAGCACGGTGACGTCGAGGGCCCGGTCGGGGTCCTCCGTGCGCAGGCCCTGGTGGGGCGAGCGGCCGAAGAGCAGGCGCTCGCCCGTGCCGAGCGTGGCCGTGGGCAGGTCTGCCCCTCGCAGCGTGACCCGCAACATGGGCCCGAGTAGACCACACGGCCGGCTGGGGCCGGAGTGCCACGGACGAGCCGGGCGCGGCGTGCGTCGATCCGCTGTGGGCGAACAAGACGGGTCATCGCGTGGATGTGTCCGTCCTTCCGGCTAGTGTCGCCAGCGTGAACCAGAACTCCAGCCCAGCCCTCTCGCCCGAGATGAACGGCGCCGGTGGGATGTATGGCCTCGACGACCACATCTACCAGCGCCTCCTCCGTGAGCGCATCGTCTTCCTCGGCTCCGAGGTGCGCGACCAGAACGCGAACGCGATCTGCGCGCAGCTCCTGCTGCTCTCCGCGGAGGACCCGGAGGCCGACATCTTCCTCCACATCAACAGCCCCGGCGGCTCGGTCGACGCCGGCATGGCGATCTACGACACGATGAACTACATCCCCAACGACGTGGCGACCGTGGGCATGGGCCTGGCGGCCTCCATGGGCCAGTTCCTGCTGTGCGCCGGCACCAAGGGCAAGCGCTACGCCCTGCCCCACGCGCGCATCATGATGCACCAGCCCTCCTCGGGCATGGGCGGCTCGGCCTCCGACATCAAGATCCAGGCCCAGCAGTCGCTCCACATCAAGAAGGTGCTGCTCGACCTGATCGCCGAGCACACCGGCCAGAGCGTCGAGCAGGTCGTGGCCGACGCCGACCGCGACCGCTGGTTCACCTCGGACCAGGCCGTCGAGTACGGCCTCGTCGACCAGGTCATCACCAGTGCGCGCGAAGCCGCCGACGAGGGCCGCCCGGCCAGGACGAAGGACTGACATGAACTACTACATCCCGCAGTGGGAAGAGCGCACCTCCTACGGCTTCCGCAGGATCGACCCCTACGCGAAGCTCTTCGAGGAGCGCATCATCTACCTCGGCACCCCGATCAGCGACGACGTGGCCAACGCGGTCATCGCGCAGCTGATGTGCCTGGAGACGATGAACCCCGACACCGACATCAGCATCTACATCAACAGCCCCGGCGGCTCGTTCACGGCGCTGACGGCGATCTACGACACGATGCGCTTCATCAAGCCCGACGTGCAGACGGTGTGCCTGGGCCAGGCGGCCTCGGCGGCCGCGATCCTGCTCGGCGCGGGCGCCAAGGGCAAGCGGATGGCGCTGCCCAACAGCCGCATCCTGATCCACCAGCCCTACACCGAGGGCACGTTCGGCCAGACCTCCGACATCGAGATCCAGGCCAACGAGATCCTGCGCATGCGCGAGCTGCTCGAGCGGATGATCGCCGACTCCAGCGGCAAGGACATCGACCAGGTCAGCGCCGACATCGAGCGCGACAAGATCCTCACCGCCGCCCAGGCCGTCGAGTACGGCCTGATCGACGCGGTGATCGAGTCGCGCAAGGGCGCTCCGGCCCTCGTCTGAGGCCCGGCGCGCGAGAATGGTCAAGCCCCGCGACATTCCGTGTCCGGCCCCTTCCCGGGGCCGGCACGGGGTACCGTCGTGGGGCTCGTTGGTGAGCAGCACGGTGCAAGGTGTGGGATGCCGAGGCCCCCTCTCGGCAGAACTGGAGGACACGACTCGTGGCACGAATCGGTGACGGCGGCGACCTGCTCAAGTGCAACTTCTGCGGAAAGAGCCAGAAGCAGGTCAAGAAGCTCATCGCTGGCCCCAACGTCTACATCTGCGATGAGTGCATCGAGCTCTGCAACGAGATCATCGAGGAGGAGCTCGCCGAGGGCTCCGAGGTCAGCCTCGAGGAGCTGCCCAAGCCTCGCGAGATCTTCGAGTTCCTCAACTCCTACGTGATCGGCCAGGAGCACGCCAAGAAGTCGCTGGCCGTGGCCGTCTACAACCACTACAAGCGCGTCCAGTCCGGCCTGCAGCCCGTCAGCGGCAAGGTCAAGGACGACGTCGTCGAGGTCGCCAAGTCCAACATCCTCGTCGTCGGTCCGACCGGCTGCGGCAAGACCTACCTCGCGCAGACACTCGCCCGGATGCTCAACGTCCCGTTCGCGATCGCCGATGCGACCGCGCTGACGGAGGCCGGCTACGTCGGTGAGGACGTGGAGAACATCCTCCTCAAGCTCATCCAGGCCGCCGACTACGACGTCAAGAAGGCCGAGACGGGCATCATCTACATCGACGAGATCGACAAGGTGGCCCGCAAGTCGGAGAACCCCTCGATCACCCGCGACGTCTCCGGCGAGGGCGTCCAGCAGGCGCTGCTGAAGATGCTGGAGGGCACCACCGCCTCGGTTCCTCCGCAGGGTGGTCGCAAGCACCCCCACCAGGAGTTCATCCAGATCGACACCACCAACATCTTGTTCATCGTGGGTGGTGCCTTTGCCGGGCTCGAGCAGATCATCGAGCAGCGTGTCGGCAAGAAGTCGCTCGGCTTCACCGCCGAGGTCCGCGGGGCCGCCGAGCGCGAGGCCGACGACCTGCTCGCCCAGGTCCGTCCCGAGGACCTCACCAAGTTCGGCCTGATCCCCGAGTTCATCGGCCGTCTGCCGCTGATCGCGAGCGTGAGCAAGCTCGACCGTGAGGCCCTCGTCCAGATCCTCACCGAGCCGCGCAACGCGCTCATCAAGCAGTACCAGAAGCTCTTCGACCTCGACGGTGTCGAGCTCGAGTTCACCGACGACGCGATCGACGCGATCGCCGAGGCCGCGCTCGAGCGGGGCACCGGCGCCCGTGGCCTGCGCGCCATCATCGAGGAGGTCCTCCTCTACGTGATGTACGACGTCCCCTCGCGCGGTGACGTGGCGAAGGTGGTCGTCACCCGCGAGGTCGTCCAGGACGACGTCGCACCCACGCTCGTCCTGCGCGAGTCCGAGGGCCGCAAGAAGAAGTCCGCCTGACCCTCCCGGTCATCGGGATGCCCGATCACCCGGTGGTCTAGTCCTCTGCGCCTTCGGCGTCATGACCGTCGTCCGACGACGTCTCTCCTGCAGTGGGCGCAAGCCGCCGTCGGCCCGGTTGTGGGGGTCGGGCCGACGGGCGGTGCGCTCCGACCCCCACGTCGCTCCCGTGCCGTGAGCGGTGGGTGAGGCACGTTCTCGACGCTCGGATGATGTCTCACTCACCGCTGCGGGACAGAAGGAGCGGCGAGCCGTCAGTCCTCGGTGGGCGCGAGCTCGGCGGTGACCCCGAGCTCGTTGGCCGAGTCGTTGGTGACGAACTCGAGGTCGCCCACGATGGTGCCGACGGCACGGAGGTCGTCGGCCGCCTCGCGGGCCGCGGAGACCAGGTGGTCGGGCCCGGTGATCACCACGCGGGAGAGCGGCGCGCGCATCTTGGCCTTCGCCTGCGACTTGGCGCCGCGGATGCCGGTCAGCGCGGCGGCGACGGCCTCGAGGACGACGGGCTGCGATGCGGCGGCGGAGCCGAGGTCGGCCGCGGTCGGCCACGGTGCGTGGTGGATCGACCCGTCCTGCCACCACGACCAGACCTCCTCGGTGGCATAGGGGAGGAACGGTGCGAGCAGGCGCAGCTGCACGTGCAGCGCGATCGCGAGCGTGGCCCGGGCCGAGTCGGTGCCGGCGCCGCCCTCGGAGCTGTAGGCGCGCTCCTTGACCAGCTCGAGGTAGTCGTCGCAGAACTCCCAGAAGAACTTCTCGGTGACCTCGAGTGCGGTGGTGTAGTCGTAGTCGTCGAACGCCTCGGTGGCCCGGCGGACCACGATCTCGAGCGCGCCGAGCAGGGCGCAGTCGACCGGCGCGCTGACCGCGGCCGGGCTCAGCGCCGTGGCTCCGACGTTGCCGAGCACGAACTTCGAGGCGTTGAGCACCTTCATCGCGAGCCGACGCCCGACCTTCATCTGCGACTCGTCGAAGGGCGAGTCCATGCCCGGGCGGCCGATCGCGGCGCGCCAGCGCACGGCGTCGGCGCCGTACTTGTCGAGGATGTCGGTCGGGACGACGACGTTGCCCTTCGACTTCGACATCTTCTTGCGGTCGGGGTCGACGATGAAGCCCGAGATCATCGCGTGCGACCACGGCACCACCTGGTGCTCGAGGTCGGCGCGCACGACCCGGGAGAACAGCCAGGTGCGGATGATGTCGTGCGCCTGGGTGGCCAGGTCGAAGGGGAAGACCCGCGAGAAGAGGTCGTCGTCGACGCCCCACTGACCGGCGATCTGCGGGGTGAGCGACGAGGTCGCCCACGTGTCCATCACGTCGGGGTCGCCGACGAAGCCGCCGGGCCTGCCCCGCTGGTCCTCGGTGTAGCCGTGCGGCGCCTGCGTCGACGGGTCGATCGGCAGCTGGTCCTCCGACGGCATCAGCGGGTGGTCGTGGTCCGGCTCGCCGTCGGCGTCGAGCGGGTACCAGACGGGGAACGGGATGCCGAAGAACCGCTGGCGCGAGATCAGCCAGTCGCCGTTGAGCCCGCCGACCCAGTTGTCGTAGCGGTGCTTCATGTGGGCGGGGATCCAGGTGATCTCCTCGCCGCGGACGAGCATCTCCTTGCGCAGCGCCGCGTCGCGACCGCCGTTCTTGATGTACCACTGGCGGGTGGCGATGATCTCGAGCGGCTTGTCGCCCTTCTCGTAGAAGTTCGCCATCCGCTGGGTCGCCGTGGGCTCGCCGTCGAGGTCGCCCGACTCGCGGAGCAGGGCGACCATCGCCTCGCGGGCGCTGAAGGTCGTCTTGCCCGCCATCTCGGCGTACGCCGTCGCGGCCCCGTCGGCGCCGAGCCACTCGGGCGTCTCGCGGGTCAGGCGTCCGTCGCGGCCGACGACCGTGCGGACCGGCAGGTCGAGCTCGCGCCACCACATGACGTCGGTGAGGTCGCCGAACGTGCAGCACATCGCGATGCCGGCGCCCTTGTCGGGCTCGGCGGCCGGGTGGGCGAGGACGGGGATCTCGACGCCGAAGACCGGCGAGGTGACGGTGGTGCCGAACACGTGCTGGTAGCGCTCGTCGTCGGGGTGCGCGATCAGCGCGACGACGCTCGGGATCAGCTCGGGACGGGTGGTCTCGATGTGGATCGGGGTGCCGTCGGGCCGGTGGAACGCGACGCGGTGGTAGGCGCCCGGGTAGTCGCGGGCCTCGAGCTCGGCCTGCGCGACCGCGGTCTGGAAGGTGACATCCCACAGGGTCGGCGCCTCGGAGAGGTAGGCCTCGCCCCGGGCGAAGTTGCGCAGGAAGGCGCGCTGGCTGACCGTGCGGGAGTGGTCGCCGATGGTGGTGTAGGTCGGGTCCCACTGGACCGAGAGGCCGAGCTGGCGCCACAGCGCCTCGAAGGCCTTCTCGTCCTCGACGACGAGCTGCTCGCACAGCTCGATGAAGTTGGGCCGGCTGATCGAGACCTGCTTCTTCGGGTCCGGCTTCTCCGGCGGGGTGAAGTCGGCGTCGTAGGGCAGGGCGGGGTCGCAGCGGACGCCGAAGTAGTTCTGGACGCGGCGCTCGGTCGGCAGGCCGTTGTCGTCCCAGCCGATCGGGTAGAAGACGGCCTTGCCCTGCATGCGCTGGTAGCGCGCGATCAGGTCGGTGTGGCTGTAGGAGTAGACGTGGCCGACGTGCAGCGAGCCGCTGACGGTCGGCGGGGGAGTGTCGATCGAGTAGACGTTCTCCCGCGGCTGCGTGCGGTCGAAGGCGTAGGTGTCGTTCGCGGCCCACGCCTGCGACCACTTGTCCTCCAGGCCCTCCAGCGCCGGACGCTCGGGTACGACGACGGCACGCGGCTCGGTGCTCGTCGTATCCGTGGTCGGGGTGGTGGGGTTCTCAGTCATGCTCCGAGTCTATTGACGGGCCTCCTGCCTGCGAAAACGAGTATCGACCCGCGGGGTGGGAGTCCTAGCGTGGCTCCATGAGCGACACCTTCACGCTGGAGTTCTTCGGCACCCCCGCGCCGTTCCTGGAGGCCGCTGCCGGCGTGCTCGCCGCCGAGCCGGTGCTGGGCAGCGTGATCGCCAGCGTCAGCCAGCGCACCGATCGCGAGATCGCCGCCGGGATCGACTCCTGGGCCGACGTCGGCGCACCGTTCGCGCGCTGGTGGGTGGTGGTCCGTGACGGCTCTGGTACGCCGGTGAGCGCGGCGATGCGGACCGCGCCGTTCAAGTCGTACCCGACCTTCTCGATGCCGATGCCCGAGGCCGCTGCGCAGGCGCTCGCCAGCGCACTCCACGAGCGCGGCGAGCTCCTCGGCGGCGCGAACGGCGCGCTGCCGGGGTCCGCGGTCCTGGCCCGCGCCACGGCCGACCTGATCGGCGGCGAGATGGTCAGCGACAAGGCGACCCGCCTGTGGGAGTGCACCGGCGTCACCGTCCCACCCGCGCCCGAGGGTCGGCTGCGGCGCGCCACCGAGGACGACGCGGAGCTGGTCCTCGCGTGGTTCGCCGCCTTCCACGAGGAGGCCGACGAGCAGGCCGGCCGCGTGCCGGATCCCGCCTCGGGCGAGCACAACACCCTCGACAGCGTGCTGATCCGGATCCGCGAGGGCGTGGAGTGGCTGTGGGAGCTGCCGGACGGCACGCTCTCCCACCTGACCGGCTCCGGCCTGCCGTCGTACGGCGTCGCGCGGATCGGTCCGGTGTTCACGCCGCGCGAGTTCCGCGGCCGCGGCATCGCGTCGTACGTCGTCGGCGAGCTGACCCGACGCGGCCTGGAGGCCGGGGACCGGATGTGCCTGTTCACCGACATCGCCAATCCCACGTCGAACAAGGTCTACGCCGGGCTCGGCTACGAGCCGGTCGTCGACATGGCCGAGCACCTCGTCAAGGTCCCGACCGGGGCGTAGCTGCGGCGAGCGCAGCGAGCGTGTCGGAACCGAGGGCCCATAGACTCGCTGCGAGATGACTGAGACCCCCGACGCGCCCCGCCTCGCCCAGACCTTCGCCGAGGTCGAGGACGCCCTGCTGTCCCGCTGGCCCGAGACCAAGCTCGAGCCGAGCCTCGACCGGATCCAGGCCTTCACCGAGCTGCTCGGCGAGCCGCAGCGCTCGTTCCGGTCGATCCACCTGACCGGCACCAACGGCAAGACCAGCACCAGCCGGATGATCGAGACCCTCCTGCGCGCGCTCGACCTGCGCACCGGACGCTTCACCTCCCCGCACCTGGAGAAGATGAGCGAGCGGATCTCCGTCGACGGGGAGCCGCTCGACGACGAGGCCTTCGTGCGCGCGTTCAACGACGTGGCTCCCTACACCCATCTCGTCGATGCCGAGCAGGACCACCCGCTGAGCTTCTTCGAGACCATCGTGGGGATGGCCTATGCCGCCTTCGCGGACGCCCCGGTCGACGTCGCCGTCGTCGAGGTCGGGATGGGCGGGGCCTGGGACGCCACCAACGTCATCGACGCCGACGTCGCCGTGGTGCTGCCGATCGCGGTCGACCACGAGAAGTACCTCGGGTCCGACCCTGCCACGATCGCGGTCGAGAAGTCCGGGATCATCAAGCCCGGCTCCGTCGCCGTGCTCGCCGAGCAGACGCCCGAGGTCGCCGCAGTGCTCCTCGAGCGCGCCACCGAGGTCGGCGCGACGATCGCCCGCGAGGGGATCGAGTTCGGCGTCGTGACCCGCTCTCCCGCCGTCGGCGGGCAGGTGGTCACCCTGAAGGGGCTGCGGGGTCACTACGACGACGTCTTCCTGCCGCTCTACGGTGCCCATCAGGCGCAGAACGCGACACTCGCGCTGGCGGCCGTCGAGGCGTTCGGCACCGGTGAGCTCGACGCCGACCTGGTCCGCGCCGCCTTCGCCGAGGTCACCTCGCCCGGGCGCCTGGAGATCATCCGACGCAGCCCCACGATCGTGCTCGACGCCGCGCACAACCCGCACGGCGCCGAGGCGCTCGGCGAGGCCCTGGAGGACTCCTTCTCGTTCAGTCCGCTCGTCGGCGTGATGGGCGTGATGGAGGACAAGGACTACGAGGGTGTGCTCGCTGCGCTCGAGCCGCACCTCGCCTACGTGGTCTGCACCCAGAACTCCACCTCGCGGTCGATGTCTGCCGCCGCCCTCGGCCGTGTCGCGGTCGAGGTCTTCGGCGAGGACCGGGTGAGCGTCGTGCCCGACCTCGCCGAGGCGATCGAGCGCGGCGCCACCCTCGCCGAGGCCGGCGAGGCGATCGACGTCTCGATCGGCTCCGGCGCGGTCCTGGTCACCGGCTCCGTGGTGACCGTGGGCGAGGCGCGGGCCCTGCTCAAGGGCCGCCGATGAGCGAGAGCGAGCCCCCCGCCCCCGATCCGGCGCCGGCCGCCAGGACCGAGCGCTCGCCCCGCCGTGGGATGTGCGCCGCGGTGCTCAGCCTGGAGGCGATCACGCTCGGTCTGACCACCCCGGTGATGATCACCATCGCCGGGGTCGGCACGGCGACGGCGCTCAGCGTGGGGCTGGGCCTGGCCCTGGTGTGCCTCCTCCTGGCCGGAGCGCTGCGCGCCGAGTGGGCGTACGGCGCCGGCTACGCCGTCCAGGCGGCTGCCGTCGCGCTGGGCTTCGTCATCCCGGTGATGTTCGTGCTCGGCGCGATCTTCGCGGCCCTCTGGGCCACCGCCGACCTGCTGGGTCGCAAGATCGAGCGGGAGCGTGCCGCGGCGTGGGCGGCCTGGCACGAGGAGCAGGCCAGCTAGCGGTGACCGTCCTCCTGACCGCTGTCAGCGGCGGGTCGAGCGCTGGCTAGGCTGCTCGCATGACCGACGTGCAGCGTTCCCTCGTCCTCGTCAAGCCCGACGGCGTACGCCGTGGCCTCTCCGGCGAGATCCTCCGCCGGATCGAGGCCAAGGGCTACGCGCTCGCGGCCGTCGAGCTGCGCGACGCCACCCCCGAGCTGCTCGCCGAGCACTACGCCGAGCACGAGGGCAAGCCGTTCTACGCCCCGCTGGTGGAGTTCATGCTCTCCGGCCCGGTCCTCGCCGTCGTCATCGAGGGTCAGCGCTGCATCGAGGGCTTCCGGTCCCTCGCCGGGGCCACCGACCCCACGGTCGCCGCCCCTGGCACCATCCGCGGCGACCTCGGCCGTGACTGGGGCCTGGCCGTTCAGCAGAACCTCGTCCACGGCTCCGACTCCGAGGAGTCCGCCGCCCGCGAGATCGGCATCTGGTTCCCCCAGCTCTGAACCCTCCGGCCTGACCGCCGCCACCCTGGCGGCGTACGACACCGGGTTCCGCCACCCTGGCGGCGTACGACATCCGGGGCGGCCGGATCGATGTCGCGTGCCGCCACGGTCGTACGCCGACCCTGCCAGGCGGGCCCGAACCCCACACGTGTCCGAGAAGTTGCCCTCCCGAGCCCCGCGCAGGGTCGACATCGCGGACACGTGTCCGAGAAGCTGCCCGCCCGAGCCCCGGACAGGGTCGACATCGCGGACACGTGTCCAGGACTGGCGCCGCCACCCGCGCCGCGACACCCCGCCACCGGTGTCGCACACGCCCCACCCGCCCCGCGCGTGTCCTACCGCGAACCGGGGAGAGACGTACCTAACCTGAGCGTGGGTCGGATGCACCGCTGACCCCACTTCCCTTTGAACGACCCGACCTGCGGGGGCAGCAGCGGCAATGGCACTGAACATCACGAGCGGGGGCTTCATCGGCCGCGACATGGCCGTCGACCTCGGCACCGCCAACACGCTGGTCTACGTCCGCGGCAAGGGCGTGGTGCTCGACGAGCCGTCGGTCGTCGCGATGAACACCACGACCGGCGAGGTCCTCGCCGTCGGCCATGAGGCCAAGCGGATGATCGGCCGCACGCCCGACAACATCGCCGCCATCCGGCCGCTCAAGGACGGCGTCATCGCCGACTTCGAGGCGACCGAGCAGATGCTGCGCTACTTCATCCACCAGGTGCACCGCCGCCGCTACTTCGCCAAGCCCCGCATGGTGATCTGCGTGCCGAGCGGCATCACCGCGGTCGAGCAGCGCGCGGTCAAGGAGGCCGGCTACCAGGCCGGCGCCCGCCGGGTCTACATCGTCGAGGAGCCGATGGCCGCCGCGATCGGCGCCGGCCTGCCGGTCCACGAGGCCACCGGCAACATGGTCGTCGACGTCGGCGGCGGCACCACCGAGGTCGCGGTGATCAGCCTCGGCGGCATCGTCACCAGCCTGTCGATCCGCACGGCGGGCGACGACATCGACCAGGCGATCATCGCGTGGATGAAGAAGGAGTACTCCCTCATGCTGGGGGAGCGCACCGCCGAGGAGATGAAGATGACCCTCGGGTCGGCCTTCCCGCTCCCCAGCGAGCCCGACGCCGAGATCCGCGGCCGCGACATGGTCTCCGGCCTGCCCCGCACCGTCGTCGTCTCCAGCTCCGAGCTGCGCCAGGCGATCGAGGAGCCGATCCACAACATCATCGACGCCGTGCGCACCACGCTCGACCAGACACCGCCGGAGCTGGCCGGTGACATCATGGACCGCGGCATCGTGCTCACCGGCGGCGGCGCGATGCTGCGCGGCCTCGACGAGCGACTGCGCCACGAGACCGGCATGCCGGTGCACGTCGCCGAGGAGCCGCTGTCCTCGGTCGCCTACGGCGCCGGCAAGTGCGTCGAGGAGTTCGAAGCCCTCCAGCAGGTCCTCGTGTCCGACGTGCGGCGGTTCTGATGGGCGCCTTCGGCAACGACGGGCGCGAGCGCCGCTGGACCGGGCTCGACCGCCTCGAGTCGCGCAACCGCGCGCCGCGCTCGCTGCTGGTCGCGCTCGTGCTCGCGAGCGTCACCGTCATCACCCTCGACGTGTCCGGCGGTGGCAGCTCGCCGGTGGAGCCCGTGCGCCGCGCGGTCGGCGAGGCGTTCGGCCCGGCCGAGACGGCCGCGGACGCCGCCGTACGCCCCTTCACGGCCGTGCCGCAGTGGTTCCGCAGCAAGGGCGACCTCGCCGACCAGGTCCGCGACCTCGAGGCGAGCAACGCCGAGCTGCGCGGCAAGGTCGAGCTCGCGGGCTTCGACCGCAACCGTCTCGAGCAGTACGACGGCCTCACCACCGCCGCGGCCGACCTCGGCTCGGCACTCGTCCCCGCCCGCGTGGTGGCGGTCGGCTCCCGGCAGTCGCAGAGCTTCACCGTCACCATCGACGCCGGCTCCGACGCCGGCGTCGGCCCCGACATGACGGTCGTGAACAACGACGGCCTGGTCGGGCGGGTCCTGCGGGTGACCCGCAGCACCGCCACCGTGCTCCTGATCGTCGATCCCGACTCGACCGTCGGCGGCCGGGTCGGCTCGAGCATGAAGATCGGCTTCGTCACCGGCAGCGGCTCGCTGACCTCCGACGCCTCCCTCGACCTGCGCCTCGTCGACGACTCCTCGGTGCCCGCCCACGATGACACCGTGGTGACGTGGGGGAGCAGCACCGGCCCCTACGCCCCCGGGGTGCCCATCGGCACCATCACCGAGGTCTACAGCTCGCTGCGCGAGGCGTCCCAGCGCGCGGTCGTGAAGCCGTTCGTCGACTTCTCCGCGCTCGATCTCGTCGGCGTGATGGTGCCCAGCGGGTCGCAGAGCGACCGAGCGGTGATCGAGGCGGACGGGAGCCTGCGGTGAAGGGCCTGCGGTGGGCGGTCGCCCTCGGTGCCGTCGTGGTCGCGATCGTCCTCCAGGTCTCGCTCTTCCCCCACGTGGCGTGGCACGGGATCGTGCCCAACCTCTGCCTCCTCGTCGTCGTGGCCGCGGCGCTCACCGTCGAGGCGCCGTTCGCGCTGGTGCTGGGCTTCGTCGCCGGCCTCACCCTCGACCTCGCGCCGCCGGCCGACCACGTCGCCGGGCGCTGGGCGCTCGCCCTGACGATCGCGGCCTTCCTCGCCGCCCGGGTGCGGCAGGACCAGAAGCCGAGCGCGCTCGCGGTCGTCGGCACCGTGGCCGCGGCGTCGTTCGTGGCGACCTCGCTCTTCGCGCTCACCGGGGTGCTCCTCAACGACCCGGCCATGTCGGTCGCGGGCCTCCTGGAGGTGGTGCTGGTCGCCGTGGTGTGGGACGTGCTGCTCACCCCGTTCGTGCTGCCTCCGCTGATGAGGCTCTTCGCCCGGACCAGCCCCCAGTGGGCCACCCCGTGAGCCCCCGGACCACGTCCACGAGCACGGCCGCGACGAGCAGGAGCCGGCTGCGCCTTGTCGTCGTGCAGGTGCTGGCGTTCTCCCTCTTCGCGACCCTCTTCGTCCGGCTCTACTACCTCCAGGTCATCGGCGGCGAGTCCTACCAGGCGCAGGCCGCCAACCAGTCGGTCCGCGACATCGTCGTCCAGCCCCAGCGCGGCCTGATCGTCGACAGCCAGGGCCGGCCGCTCGTGGCCAACCGCACGTCCTGGGCGATCTCGGTCGACCGCACCCTGCTCGGCAAGCTCGACGAGGACTCGCGCACCGAGCTGGTGCGCCGCGTGGCCGTCGCCGTCGACGCCAAGCCCGCCGCCGTGGAGGCCCGGCTGGTGACCTGCGGCGACCCCGGCAGCGTCCCGGAGAAGTGCTGGAACGGCTCGCCCTACCAGCCCGTGCCCGTCGCCACCGACGTCTCCAAGGAGGTCGCCCTCCGGGTGCTCGAGCAGCCCGAGGACTACCCCGGCGTGCTCGCCGAGCAGCAGAGCGTGCGCTCCTACCCGCGCCCCTACGGCATCAACCTCGCCCACGTGCTCGGCTACCTCAGCCCGATCACCGAGGACGAGTACGACGTCGCTGTCGAGAAGGACGACCAGTCGCTCAACGGCGCGTCCGTCGTCGGGCGTGCCGGCGTCGAGAAGCAGTACGACGAGTGGCTGCGCGGGCTGCCCGGCTACCGCCGCGTCGCGGTCGACTCGATGGGCCGCGTGCTCGGCGACGACTCGACCATCGAGAGCACGCCCGGTGACACCCTCGTCACCTCCATCGACGCCAAGGTGCAGGCCGTCGTCGAGCGGCAGCTCGCCGAGCGGATCAAGGTCCAGCGCGCCACCTTCGACCCGGTGACGGGTCGCAACTACGAGGCCGACTCGGGTGCGGCGGTGGTGCTCGACGCGAAGACCGGCCGGGTGGTCGCGATGGCCAGCCAGCCGACGTACGACCCCGACGTGTGGACCGGCGGCATCAGCGAGTCCGAGCTGGCCCGTCTCTACTCCGAGGACGCCGGCACGCCGCTGCTCTCGCGGGCCACGCAGGGCCAGTTCGCGCCGGGCTCGACCTGGAAGCCGTTCATGACCGCCGGCGCGCTGACCAACGGCTACTCGATGGACACGATGCTGCCGTGCTCCTCGGGGTTCCAGGTCGGCAACCGGGTCTTCCGCAACCACGAGTCCGGCGCCTACGGCACGATCGGCTTCACCAAGGCGCTCGAGGTCTCCTGCAACACCTTCTTCTACCGCATCGGCTACGACTTCTGGCAGCGCTTCGGGAGCGACCCCGCCGACATCGACGCCAAGGACCCGCTCGTCGCGATCGCCAAGAAGTTCGGCTTCGGCTCGCGCACCGGGGTCGACCTGCCGGGCGAGGCACCCGGCCGGATCGCCGACCGGAAGTGGAAGCAGGCCTACTACGAGTCGCAGAAGGACTACTACTGCGACATCAGCGCCAAGCCGCAGGCCGAGGGGACGAGCGACTTCGTCTACACGTTCGCCCGCGAGTTCTGCCTCGAGGGCAACCTCTACCGTGCCGGCGACGCCGTGAACTTCTCGATCGGTCAGGGCGACACGATCGTCACTCCGCTCCAGCTCGCCCGCGGCTACGCCGCGATCAGCAACGGCGGCACCCTGTGGACGCCCACCGTCGCCAAGGCGATCGTCAGCCCCGAGGGCAAGGTGCTGCGCCGGATCGCGCCGCACAAGCAGGCCCAGCTCGACGTCCCGCGGAAGTACCTCGACTTCATCGACAGCGCCCTGCAGGGCGTGTCGCGCGAGGGCACGATGGCCTGGAAGATGGGCGGCTTCCCGCTCGACCAGGTCACCGTCCGTGCCAAGACCGGCTCCGCCGAGGTCTACGGCAAGCAGTCGACCGGGTGGGTCGCGTCCTACACCAAGGACTACGTGGTGGTGATGATGATCAGCCAGGCCGGCACCGGTTCGGGCTCCACCGGTGACGGCATCCGAGCCATCTGGGAGGCGCTGTACGGCATCGACGGCGAGGACGTGCGCCCCGCGAGGGCCGCGACGCCGGGCACGCTGCCGCCGGCGAAGCTGCCGCAGTTCCTCGACGACGGGTCGATCATGCCGCCGGCCGTGGGGGAGTGACCCGATGACGATCACCACCAACCGCCCCGCCCGCCCGGGCCAAGCCACCAGCAGCTTCCGCGCACCCGGTCTCGACTGGGTCCTGATGGCGGCCTCGCTGGCCCTGATCACGATGGGCTCGCTGCTCGTCTGGTCGGCGACCTCCACCCGCGCGGACCTCACCGGCGGCGATCCCGGTGCCTACCTGCGCAAGCAGCTGGTCAACGTCGCGATAGGCCTGGTGCTGATGGTCGCGGTGACCGCCACCGACCACCGGTGGGTGCGGATCCTCGCCCCGCTGGCCTACGTCGCCAGCGTGGGCGGGCTGGTGATGGTGCTCGTCGCCGGCACCACCATCAACGGCTCCCGCTCGTGGCTCCAGGTCGGCGGGATGTCGATCCAGCCGTCGGAGTTCGCCAAGCTCGCCGTCGTCATCGGCATGGCGCTCGTCGTCGCCGAGCGCACCGAGAGGCGATGGGGCCGCCGTGTCGGCAGCCTCGAGGTGGTCGCCATGCTCGCCATCGCCGGCCTGCCGGCCGCGCTCATCCTGCTCCAGCCCGACCTCGGCACCATGCTCGTGCTCTCCGCCACCGTGTTCGGCGTGCTGGCCATCGCCGGCGCAGGTCGGGCCTGGCTCGCCGGGCTCTCGCTGGCCGCCGTCGTGGGTGCGGTCGTCGCCGTCTCGATGGACGTGCTCAAGCCCTACCAGGTCGACCGCTTCCTCGCCTTCACCAACCCCGGGCTCGACCCCCGCGGAGCCGGCTACAACACCGAGCAGGCACGCATCGCCGTCGGCAACGGCGGACTCCTCGGTCAGGGGCTCTTCGGTGGCTCGCAGACCCGCTCGGGCTTCGTGCCCGAGCAGCACACCGACTTCATCTTCACGGTCGCGGGCGAGGAGCTCGGGCTGGTCGGTGCGGGAGTGCTCATCCTGCTGCTCGCCGTGGTGATCTGGCGAGCGCTCGCGATCTCCGCCGGCGCCGGCGACCTGTTCGGACGTGTCGCCGCCGCGGGCATCGCCTGCTGGTTCGGCTACCAGGCCTTCCAGAACATCGGGATGTGCCTGGGGATCATGCCGGTCACCGGTGTGCCGCTGCCCTTCGTCTCCTACGGCGGCAGCTCGCTGTTCGCCGGGATGCTCGCCCTCGGCCTGCTGCAGAACATCCACCTGAGGTCGACGAGCCCGACGCGCTAGGTGCACCCGGCCACGCGGCTGGCGACGGCTAGGGCGAGTCCTGGTCGCAGCCCTCGGGCGCCGGGAGCCTCACGTCCGCCCACAGCCGGTCGTGGTCCGAGGCGCCGGACGGCGCGACCTGGCTCAGGATCGGCCGCATCCCGCGGACGAAGAGGTAGTCGATCTTCCGACCGCCCCTGCTGGTGGCCGAGCGGCCCTGCCCTGCTGCGGTCCACGTGTCGGTGAGCTCGCGCCCGATCGCAGCCACGGCGCCCGAGGCCGGCCACGCGTTGAGGTCGCCACCGAGGACGGTGGGCAGGTCGTCCTCGGCCAGGATGTCCGCGACCTGCTCGGCCTGCGCGAGGCGTACGGCGGGACGGGTGGACTCGAGGTGGGTGTTGTAGACCCGCACCGGCTGGCCCGCGACGTCCAGCGTCACCCACTGCAGTCCGCGCGCCTCGGCCCCGGGAGCGCTCGCGAGGGCGATCCGGCCCTGCTGGACGATGTCGAACCGGCTCAGCACGAGCGTGCCGTACTCACCGGAGCCGCGGACCAGGTTGGCGCTGAACGAGCCGTCCATGCCGACCGCGTCGGCGAGGACCTCCGCCTGGTCCACCGAGCCGGTCCGGAGCATCTTCCGGTCCACCTCCTGGAGCAGCACGATGTCGGGATCGAGCTCGAGGATCTCCTCGGCGATCGCGTTGACGGTGCCCGTCGAGCGATGGGTGTTGAAGGACAGCAGCCGCAGGCGGCGCGGCTGGCTGAACTCCTGGCAGACGAGCTCGGCGAGTCCCTCGGGCGGCGAGGGCATGGCGTCGGTGACCGGCGGGTCCGTCGGCTCGACGACCTCGGGGGAGTCCGTCGGCGTGGTCGCCGACGGCGTCGGCTCCTCGACCGAGGGCTCCTCGGCGTCGTGGTCGCGCAGGAAGAGGAAGGCGATCGCCGCCAGGATCAGCACGACGGCGGCGATGCGCAGGCCTTCCTCGCGCCGCTTCATCGTGCTCTGTCACTCCGTCGTCGGTGGGGATCGATGGTTAGGCCGCTCTGGCGCGGCGAAGTAACCTAGATGATCGCGCACCGGGCCAACCGATCCCCACCCGGCCCGTGGACCCGCCCGTCTGCCCGACCTGTCCCCAGCCCGTTCCCAGTGAGGTGCTCTCGTCATGTCCGTCACGTCGGTGTTCCCCCGGCTGGAGGCCAAGCTGCCGTCGGTGCAGAAGCCCATCCAGTACGTCGGCGGCGAGCTCAACTCCGTCGTCAAGGACTGGGACTGTGCCGCCTCGTCGGAGACCGGCGGCCCCACGGTGCGGTGGGCGCTGATGTATCCCGACGCCTACGAGGTCGGCCTGCCCAACCAGGGCGTGCAGATCCTCTACGAGGTGCTCAACGAGCGCGACTGGATCCTGGCCGAGCGCACCTACTCGGTGTGGGCCGACATGGAGCAGGTGATGCGCACCGGCGACGAGCACGGGCCCATCCCGCAGTTCACCGTCGACGGCCACCGACCGGTCGGCGCGTTCGACCTGTTCGGCCTGAGCTTCTCCACCGAGCTCGGCTACACCAACATGCTCAACGCCCTCGACCTGGCCGGCATCCCGCTCCACGCGGTCGACCGCGGCGAGGACGACCCGGTCGTTATCGCCGGCGGTCACGCGGCGTTCAACCCCGAGCCGATCGCCGACTTCATCGATGCCGCGGTCCTCGGCGACGGAGAGGAGGTCGTGCTCGCGATCTCCGACATCGTCCGCGAGTGGAAGCTCGAGGACCGCCCGGGTGGTCGCGACGAGCTGCTGAGGCGCCTCGCCGTCACGGGCAACATCTACGTCCCGCACTTCTACGACGTCGCCTACGCCGAGGACGGCGCGATCGAGGCCGTCGTGCCCAACCGCCCCGGCATCCCGTTCCGGGTCCGCAAGCACACCCTGATGGACCTCGACCAGTGGCCCTACCCGGCCAATCCGCTGGTGCCCCTGGCCGAGACCGTCCACGAGCGGTTCTCCGTCGAGATCTTCCGCGGCTGCACGCGCGGCTGCCGGTTCTGCCAGGCCGGGATGATCACCCGCCCGGTGCGCGAGCGGTCGATCAAGACGATCGGCGACATGGTCGAGAACGGCATCCGCAAGTCCGGCTTCGAGGAGGTCGGCCTCCTCTCGCTCTCCAGCGCCGACCACACCGAGATCGGCGAGGTCGCCAAGGGGCTGGCCGACCGCTACGAGGGCTCCAACGTCTCGCTCTCGCTGCCCAGCACCCGCGTGGACGCGTTCAACATCACGCTCGCCAACGAGTTCTCCCGCAACGGTCGCCGCTCGGGCCTGACCTTCGCCCCCGAGGGCGGCTCGGAGCGGATGCGCAAGGTGATCAACAAGATGGTCACCGAGGAGGACCTGATCCGCACCGTCGCGGCGGCGTACTCCCACGGCTGGCGGCAGGTCAAGCTCTACTTCATGGTCGGGCTCCCGACCGAGACCGACGAGGACGTGCTCCAGGTCGCCGAGCTCGCCAAGCGCGTCATCGCCAAGGGCCGCGAGGTCTCCGGCCGCAACGACATCCGCTGCACCGTCTCCATCGGCGGGTTCGTGCCCAAGCCGCACACCCCCTTCCAGTGGGCCGCACAGCTCGACCACGAGGCCACCGACGAGCGGCTGCGGCAGCTGCGCGAGGTGGTGCGTCAGGACAAGAAGTACGCTCGCGCGATCGGCTTCCGCTACCACGACGGCAAGCCCGGCATCGTCGAGGGCCTGCTCTCGCGCGGCGACCGCCGCGTGGGTCGCGTCATCGAGGAGGTGTGGCGCGACGGCGGTCGCTTCGACGGCTGGAGCGAGCACTTCTCCTACGACCGCTGGATGGACTCCGCCGCGAAGGCGCTGGCCGGGACGGGTGTCGACGTCGACTGGTACACCACCCGCGAGCGCGACTACGACGAGGTGCAGCCGTGGGAGCACCTCGACTCCGGCCTCGACAAGGACTGGCTGTGGGGTGACTGGGAGGACGCCCTCGCGGCCGCCGACGGCGCCGACATCGAGATCGAGGACTGTCGCTGGACACCGTGCTACGACTGTGGCGTGTGCCCCGAGATGGGCACCGAGATCCAGGTGGGCCCGACCGGCCAGAAGCTGCTCCCGCTCAGCGTCGTCTGAGGCACAATCTCGTCCGTGCCGCACCTCCTCGATCTCGGGTCGCGCACGTTCTGGCGCGCCACCGGTCGCAGGATCGACCTCGCCGGGCGTGAGCAGTGGCTGAACGCGCCGGTGAGCGCCTCGGCGCGGGTCGACCCCGCGTGGCTGGAGGCCGAGGCGGCACGCCACGGGGGAGTGCTCGGGCCCGACGACCCGGACGGTGGCCTGCTGCCGGACATGTCGGTGCTCGACGGACCGGGCTTCGACGCACGACGGCTCCAGCCGGCGATCCGCGACTTCTACGAGCACACCGCGCAGTGGCAGATGGAGGTGTGGACCGGCTGGTCGCCGTGGTTCTGGCCGGGTGGCGAGGTGGTGTCCCGGCTGTGGGGGCGACGGGTCGAGCAGCTGGCCCTGCCCATGCGTCCCCTGGACGTCGCGCACGGGATGGACAGCCGGGTGACGCCGATCCGGGACGGCACCGGGACCCAGGTTGCCGCCGCGTGGTCGCGCACCCTGCGCGACAGCGGGCGACCGGTGTTCACCGGCGCCTACTCGGCCAGGAGCCTGCCCGGCGCGGACCGGGCGAGCGTGCACGTCGCGTTCCCGCTCGAGTCCGGCAACCTCCAGGTCTTCCTGAGACCCTCCGTGGTCGACCGAGGCGGACTGCTGCTCACCTCGCCGCGCGGCCGCTTCGGCCAGGACGGGGCGTACGTCGTCGTGCGCGAGCGCGGTGACCACGCCGCGCGAGTGCCGCTGCACGAGACGTTCCACGTCTACGTCGACCCCGACGGGGTGCTCCGCACCGACCACGAGCTGCGGATGTGGAACGCGTCGGTGGTCCGCCTCCACTACAAGCTCGGTCGCCGGCCGTGACCGTCCACTCCTTCCACCTGGCCGACGTGCCCGCGCACGTCGGTGCCCGGGCGCTCCTCCGCAACCCCGCAGCCACGGGCGTCGCGGGCCTCGACCACCTCGAGTGCCTCTCGCTCATGCGACTCGGCGCGCCGACGCTCTCGCTCGACCGGCTGCAGCTGCGCCGGCTGGCCGTCTTCGCGCAGTGGCGCGACGAGGCCGCGCTGGAGCGCTTCCTCGACCGGGACGCGCTCGGCACGGTGCTCGCGCACGGGTGGCACGTGCGCCTGGAGTTCCTGCGACGGTGGTCGACCCTCGCGGCGCTGCCGGGGCTACCGGTCCGGGCCGGTCCGTGGGAGCAGGACGAGCCCGTCGTGGCGGTCACGGTCGCCCGGATGCGCCTGGGCGAGGTGCCGCGCTTCCTCCGGTGGGGAAAGCCGGTCGAACGGTTGGTCCGTGACCACCCGGGCACCACGCTGGCGCTCGCCGCCGTGCGACCGCCACGGACGATCTCGACCTTCTCGGTCTGGCGCTCGGTGCAGGAGATGGAGGAGATGGTGCACGGCCGGTCCGCCGTGCCTGCCGCGGCCCGGCACGTGGACGCGATGGCGGAGCGCGAGCGCCGCGACTTCCACCACGAGTTCGCGACCTACCGCTTCCGACCGCTCTCCGAGCACGGCGCCTGGCAGGGCCGGCGAGGGATCGTGCCGCGCCCGTGACCGGAGCGCGGGAGCGGGTGCCGCAACGTATAGCGTGTGCCCCGCACATCGCCCGCCGTCAGACAGGGGAGCTCACATGAGCGAGGGAACGCGCTCGGAGGACTACTCCGGCACCTACTACGACGATGCGCACCTCGGCGGCTACGACAACTACTCGTGGGACAACGACGAGTGGCGCGGGTTCTTCCTGTCGCTGGCGGAGCGGGTCGTGGGGATCGTCAACCCCCGCACGGTGCTCGACGTCGGATGTGCGCGGGGACTCCTGGTCCAGGCGATGGTGAACCGGCACGTCGACGCGACCGGCATCGACATCTCCGAGCACGCCGTCGAGAGCGCGCACGACGACGTCCGCGCCCGTCTCCGGGTGGCGTCGGCCACCGAGCCGCTCGACGCGAGGTATGACCTGGTGACCTGCATCGAGGTCCTCGAGCACATGAGCCCGCTCGACGCGCAGGCCGCGATCGACAACATCGCCGCCGCCACCGACCTGGTGCTGTTCTCCTCCAGCCCCGTCGACCACGACGAGGCCACGCACGTCAACACCCGACCCACCGCTCAGTGGGCCGCCTGGTTCGCCGAGCGCGGCTTCTTCCGGCGCACCGACGTCGACCTGTCGTTCGTGTCACCGTGGGCGGTCCTCCTCCAGCGCAGTGACATGACGGCCCACGCGATCGTGCAGCGCTACGAGGAGCAGTTCGCGCGCGTCAACACCGAGCTGGTGGCGAAGCGCAGTGCCCTTCTCGAGTCGCACCGGCGCATCGGCTCCCTCAACGAGCAGCTCGAGTCGCAGGTGTCGGGGAAGGTCGCCCAGCAGGCGGAGCTGGTCGAGCGGTGGCAGGCCGAGGTGCTCGACGCCCGCCACCACCTGCTGACCACCCGCGACCACGTCGTGGGCGCCGAGGCCGAGGTCACCCGCCTCACCCTCGACAACAAGAAGCTCCGCGGTGACCTCACCCGCGTGCGCAAGCAGCTGGGCAACGTGCGCGGACGTCTCAAGCAGGTCCGCCAGCGCGCCCAGACCCTGGAGCGGAAGAACCGCCGGCTCGCCGACGAGGCGGCGGCACTGCGGTCGCGTCCGTCGTTCGCCCGTCGAGCGGCACGCAAGGTGCTGGGCCGGTGAACGCACCCCTCTTCTCCATCGTCACGCCGGTCTACGAGCCGCCGGTCGACGTCCTCGGCGACACGATCGCCTCCGTCCTGGCACAGGAGTGCGAGGACTGGGAGTGGATCCTGGTCGACGACTGCTCGCCCACGCAGGCGGTCCGCGACCTCATCCGCGACCACTCCGCCCGGGACCCGCGGATCCGGCTGGTCGAGCGGGAGACCAACGGTCACATCGTCGCCGCGTCCAACGACGGCATCGACGCGGCCCGCGGGGAGTTCATCGTGCTGCTCGATCACGACGACCTGCTGACGCCCGACGCGCTGGCGGTCAACGCCGAGCGCATCCGCACCTTCGACGACGTCGACTACCTGTACTCCGACGAGGACAAGGTGGACGCCGAGGGGAACCTCTACGACGAGTTCCGCAAGCCCGACTGGTCGCCCGAGCGCCTGCGCGGTCAGATGTACACCTCCCACCTCTCCGTGATGCGCACCGAGGTGGTCCGGCGGGTGGGTGGATTCCGTGAGGGCTACGACGGGTCCCAGGACCACGACCTGGCCCTCCGCGTCAGCGAGGTGGCCCGTCGCGTCGTCCACATCCCCGAGGTGCTCTACCACTGGAGGGCCGTGGCCGGGTCCGCCTCGGCCGACATCAACGCCAAGCCGTACGCCACGATCGCGGGCGCCAAGGCCGTCCAGGACCACCTGGACCGGCTCGGTCTCGCGGCCGAGGTGGGGCAGGGGCCGGTCCCCGGCCACTACCGGATCACCCGCCGCCTGGATCCCGACGTCCGGGTCTCGGTCGTCATCCCCACCATCGGCCAGTCGGACCTGATCTGGGGATCACGACGCGTGATGGTGGTCGAGGCGGTGCGCTCCCTCCTCGCCAGGACCAGCCACGACAACCTGGAGGTCGTGGTCGTCTACGACCAGCCCACGCCGGAGCAGGTGTTGCGCGACCTGGAGGAGGTCGCGGGCGACAAGCTCGTCCTGCATCGCTTCACACGACCGTTCAACTACAGCGAGAAGATGAACGTCGGCTGCCTCCGGGCCACCGGTGAGCGACTGGTCTTCCTCAACGACGACGTCGAGGTGATCTCGGACGGGTGGCTCGAGCAGCTGGTCGCGCCCCTGGACGAGACCGACGTGGGCATGACCGGTGCGCGCCTCTACTTCAGCGACGACACCGTCCAGCACGCCGGCCACGCCTACGGCCGTGGTCACTACCTCCACCCCTTCAGGGACCTGCCGCGCCAGTCCTACGGGCCGTTCGGCGCGCTCATCATCAACCGTGAGGCGAGCGGGGTGACGGCGGCGTGCGCGGCCATGCGGCGTGACACCTTCGTCGAGGTGGGAGGGTTCTGCGAGGCGCTCCCTGCCAACTTCAACGACGTCGACCTCTGCTACAAGGTGCGTCGCCACGGCCAGCGCATCGTCTTCGTGGCGCCGGTCGAGCTCTACCACTTCGAGTCACGCAGCCGGGAGCGCGCGGTGCACGACTGGGAGCGCGACATCGTGCGTGGTCGTTGGGGCCTGCCCCACGACGACCCCTTCGTGCCCGACCACCGCCGGGCGCCCGCCAAGCGGGGCCAGGCTGCTCGACGCAGCGCCTGACGGGGCAGGGTCCCGACCGGCCCACTCGTGAGGGCCTGCACCTAGGATCGCCTCTCGTGTCCTTGAGCCAGTCGTCCGAGAGAAGCAGGTCACTGGTGCCGGTGATGGCGGCAGCCGGGATCAGCGGTGTGGCCGGCTACGTCGTGCTGGTGCTCGCCGCGCGCGTGCTCGACCCCGCGGTCAACGCCTCGTTCCTCGTCTTCTGGGGCGCCGTCTACGCCGCCTTCGGCGCGCTGGTCGGGCTGACGACCGAGACGACCCGGGCGGTCTTCTCGTCCGGCGACCGCGGATCGACCGCGGTGTTCCCCGTGCTGATCGGGATCGGCGGCTCAGCGGCCGCACTGGTCGGCGTGTCGGGCGTCTGGTGGGCGCCGCTGCTCTTCGGCGACGCGTGGTCGGGCCTGCTGCTCGCGATGGTGACGGGGATCGTCCTGTTCAGCCTGCAGTCCGGACTCAACGGAGCCGCCGCCGGAACCTCCTCGTGGACGGCGTACAGCCTGTCGCTCGGCTCAGAGGCCGTTATGCGTCTGGTCCTGTGCACGGTGGCCGCCGTGGTCGGCGGGCACCTGGTCGGCCTGGCCTGGGCCGTGGTGCTGGCGTGCAGCACGTGGATCGGGTGGGTCCTCGCTCGACGCGACTACCGCCGCTTCGTCCGCGTCCGGATCTCCGGGTCCCGGTCCGGGCTCGCGCGCCGCATGCTGGTGGCGTGCGCGGCGACGGGGTCGTCCGCCCTGCTGCTCGTGGGATATCCGGTCCTGCTCCGGGTGACCACGCCCGCAGACGTCTTCGCCGGGGCCGCACCGATCGTGCTGTCGGTCTCCCTGTCCCGAGCTCCCCTGCTGGTGCCGTTGGGGATCTACCAGAACGTCCTGGTGACCAGGGTGATCCGTGACGGACTGCAGGTGCTGCGTCCCATCGTCGGCGGGCTGGGTGTCGTGGCCGCAGTCGGCAGTGCGGCCGCCTGGTGGGCGGGTCCGTGGCTCCTGCACGTGATCAACCCGCACTACGACGTGTCGGGTCAGGTCTTCGCCGGTCTGGTGCTGACCGCCGGCCTGGTGGCCGCGCTCACGATCACCGGTGCGGCCACCGTCGCACTCGACCGGCACGCGACGTACCTGGCAGGATGGCTGGTGGCGACCGCCGTCGCGGCGCTGACCCTGCTGCTGCCCGGCAGCCTCGAGAGCCGGGTGCTCTGGTCCCTCGCGGCCGGTCCCCTGGCGGGGATCGCCGTCCACGTCGGCGGCGGCCTCGCCCGACGCAGCTGAGCCGACCTAGCGGGGGGTCACCGCGCGAACGCGTGCCTGACGACCTGCCGCAGGGCTCCGGCCCTGTCGTCAGGCGATCGCAGCGCGTCGGGAGCCAAGGTGATCGCGTGCAGGCGCGAGGTCCAGCGCGTCCTCGCCTCCCGCTCGGCCCTCCGCCAGCCGGTGCGGCGCATCTGCGCGGCGGCGTCGGCGAAGTAGCGTCGGTCCTGGGCGAACCTGCTCCCGTCGCTCAGGGCGGTGCCGGAGAGGCTGGTCTCGTGACGGCGGTAGGCGAAGGTCACCTGGGGATCCAGCAGCAGGGACGAGCCGTCGGTGACCATGTCCATGACCAGGGCGAGGTCGAGGATGATCGGCAGGTCCTGCCGGAAGGCCTGGCGCTTGACCTGAGCCGTCCGGAACATGAGCGACGGCCAGTAGAGCCAGTTGCCGCGCAGCAGGCTGACCGCCAGGTCCTCCCCGGAGAGCAGCAGGGGCACGGGCGTGCGGGGGGTCAGCCATCGCTTGACCCGGTCGCCGAGCGGTGACGACGCCTCCCCGTCGGCGTCGATCACCCGGACGCCGGGCTGGAAGATGTCGGCCGACGGGTAGGCGGCCAGGAGGGCGTGCGCGCGAGCGACGTACGACGGCTCGAGGACGTCGTCGCAGCCGAGGAAGACCACGGCATCACCCGAGGCGAGGTCGAGGCAGCGCTGGAAGTTCCCGGCGATCCCGAGGTTCTCGTCGTTGCGTCGGTAGCGGATGCGGGGGTCGCCCTCGCGCGCGAAGGAGTCGGCGACGGACGGATCGGGATAGCAGTCGTCGACCACCGTCAGCGTCCAGCGGTCGTCGTCCTGCGCGCGCACGCTGTCGATCGTCGTCCGCAGCAGGGAGGGGTCACCCCAGTAGGGGACGAAGATCTCCAACCGGTCGGCGGGCTCGGCCGTCAACTGGTCGACTCGTCGTGCGAGGGATCGTGCTGCTGCTCGGCCCGGTGGTTCCGGTCGACCTGGAGGCGGAGCAGCGCGAGCTCCTCGGCGAGGGTGCGGGTCCGCTCCTCGAGCCTGCTCAGCTCCGAGCTGTGCTGGAGGGTCAGCACCAGGATCACGATCGCGGAGCAGAAGAACAGCAGGTTGGCCGGCACCGCGAGCCCGACGGCGTCCGAGGCCTCGAACAGCAGGACAGGGAAGAGGGCGACCGTGATCACCGAGACGGCGACGAGCGCCCAGATCAGGGCGTACTTCTCGCGCAGCCGATGCCGGCGCATCATCTCGAACAGGGTCAGCAGGATGACCGCCGAACCGACGACGCCGAGGATGGTGCTGCCGCTCACGGTCGTGCCTCCGGACGAGCCCCGGACGGTCTGGTCGCAGGCCCGGGGGCTGCGGGGGACGGTGGCATCTCGGCGCCCTCCTCGAGCTGGGCCGGCCAGTCGCGGACGAGGGCGAGGAGCAGGGCGACGATGGCGCGGCAGAGATAGATCGCCGCCTTCACCGGCGAGTGGGACGCACGGCCCGCGGTCCTCGCCCGCATCGTGACCGGCACCTGGGTGATCCGACAACCGGCCCGGGCCGCGATCACGAGGGACTCGACCGTGTCGCCGAGGTACTCGGCCGGATAGTGCTGGGCGAACAGGGCGATCGCGCGTCGGTTGGAGGCCCGGAAGCCCGAGGTGACGTCGGTGAGGCGGGTACGGGCGAGCCGGGAGAGCACCCAGGCGAGCAGCACCATCGCCCAGCGGCGCGGTCCGCGCACGATGTAGGGGTCGTCGGCCTTCGCGAACCGCGCGCCGATGACCACGTCGGCGTCGCCCATCAGGTCGATGAGGTCGACGAGGTAGCGAGGGTCGTGCTGGCCGTCGGCGTCGATCTGCACCGCCACGTCGTAGCCGTTGCGCAAGGCGTAGCGGTAGCCGGTGCGCATCGCTCCGCCCACACCGAGATTGAACGGGAGGCGGCACACCGTGGCCCCGGCGGCCTCCGCGACGGCCGCGGTGCGATCGCCCGAGCCGTCGTCGATCACGAGGAGGTCGGCCCACGGAACGCACTCGCGGATCTCGTCCAGGGTCCCGGTGATGCTGTCCTGCTCGTTCCACGCAGGCACGATCACCAGGACCCGAAGCCCTTCAGGTCCTTGCGGCACGCCCGCGATGCTACCAACGGTGCGCCGATCGTCCGGACGCGTCATGCCTCACCCATCATGAGGGCCAGGCCCCAGGTGACGACGCCGAGCGCCAGCAGCACGTAGCGCAGCCACGGGCGTGGCCGGTCGATCAGGAGCGCGGCGGACAGCAGCGCCCACGGGAGCAACGAGTGGGCGTAGCGGCTGGGGAGCGGCACGTAGTTGTTCTCCACGAACCCGACGACGATCGCGAGCGCGGGAGCAGCCAGCACGGCGACCAGCACGGTGCTGGCGCCCACGATGCGGCGAACGGGGGCTGTGCCGCCCGACAGCGCCAGGCCGACGCACCCGCCGATGGCGAGGGCGGTGGCGACCATGTAGACGGGCAGGCTGGTGACGCCCGTGGCGTACGGAGCAAGTGCTCCGCCACCCATGCTGGGCAGGAAGTTGCCCAGCTCGACGACCAGGTTGCTGCCCTTGAGCGGCTCCCCGAAGCCGAACTTGGGCTGTTCGCCGACCGCGAGCGCGGACCGCAGGGCGATCCAGCAGCCCTGGGCGACGACAGAGACGACGATGGTCGCCAACGCCGAGACCGTGCGCCGGTCGACGACGAATCCGCGCAGGCGCGAGGCGGGCCCGTCGGGGCGCTGCGAGGCCTCGTAGGCCGCGGTGAGCATCAGCACCAGCGCGGCGGCGCCGAAGCCGATGAGGTTCTGCAGCTTGAACAGGGTGGCCAGGGCGCCCGCCAGTGGAAGGAGGACCAGCGCCCGTCTTCTGCCGTCGAGTGCCTGCATCGCCAGCAGGGCTGCGAGACCACCTGCGGCAAGAGCCGTGGCGTCCGTGGAGATGTAGGTGTTCCCCCAGTAGGCCGCGAGCGATCCCACCATGACGAGGTTCAGGCCCACCGCCACCGGGATCGGGACGTTGCGGCGCCGCATCGCGAGGTAGAGGAGCACCGCGCCGAGCGCGAGCCAGGCGCCGCCGACCATGCGGCCCGCACTCACGAAGTCCACGCCGGCCCAGATGAGGGGCTGGGCGAGGACGCGGGTGACGCCGAAGTACAGCGGTGTGTAGAGATCGGCGGTGGTGCCGCCCTCGATGGGGTATCCGACGCTGTTGGGCTTGCGGCACGCGGCCGGGTTGACCTGCATCTCGGGGATGTTGCGCACACCGTGGCAGACGACGTACTTGCGTGCGAAGAACGGCATCGCCTCGCCACGACGCACGATGCCGTGGTCCGCGACGTTCGCGTAGTAGCCGATGTACTGGTACTCGTCGATCGGGGACAGCATCTCGTGCTCGTTGACCTGGTCGGTCGTGAAGACGAACGACGCCACGATGAGCGCGAGCACGGCGAGCAGGTCGCCCCGCCGTCGCCACCAGGCGGGCTTCGGTCCCGACGAGGCACCCGCGTCCGCAACACCGTTCATGGACCGGACCCTAACGAAGCCGTGAGGTCCCTTAAAATCCGCCATCGGCGGCCGGTGGGGACCGTGCGGATGTGTGTGTCCGGGCCGGTGGGCACGCGTTAGGGTGCGGCGCATGAGCAATCCCTCGGCGGACCAGCCCGACCACCACGCGCCCGACACCCGGTCGCAGGAGTACGCGGACCGGTTGCGCGACCTGAGCGGGGCGCGCTGGAAGCAGGTCCTGGACGTGCAGCGGCCCTATCGCTGGAACCTCCACCGACAGGGTCTGGGCAGGACTCTCGACGTCGGCTGCGGGATCGGCCGCAACCTGCTCAACCTCGGCGCCGGCTCGGTCGGGGTGGACCACAACGCGGAGTCGGTGGCCGAGTGCCGCGCACGCGGCCTCGAGGCCTACACGTCCGAGGAGTGGATGGGCGGCGCGGAGGTCGCCGTGCCCGAGTCCTTCGACGGCATGCTCGTCGCGCACGTGCTCGAGCACATCGAGCCCGAGCACTGGGAGGGGGTCGTGTCGGCCTACCTCCCCTATCTCCGGCCGGGCGGCAAGGTCATGATGATCTGCCCGCAGGAGAAGGGCTACACCACCGACGCGACGCACGTGCACTTCACCGACGGGGCCCAGATGGCTGCCTTCGCCGAACGCCTCGGGCTCGTGGTGGAGAAGAACTACAGCTTCCCGTTCCCGAGGTTCGCCGGGCGGTTCTTCCCCTACAACGAGTTCTGCCTCGTCGCGCGCAAGCCCGCCTGACCCACCAGAGAGCAGTCCCGAGCCGTGCCCCAGCAGCAACCCGAGCAGCAAGCCCCGCCGGTCCAGCGCCTCCGCGTGCGCTACGCGAAGCGCGGCCGCCTCCGCTTCACCAGTCACCGCGACTTCAGTCGCGCCTTCGAGCGCGCGGTGTTCCGGGCGCGGGTGCCGATGGCGTACTCGTCCGGGTTCAACCCGCACCCGCGCATCTCCTACGCCGGTGCGGCGCCCACCGGCTCGGCCAGCGAGGCCGAGTACCTCGAGCTGGCGCTCGCCGAGGTCGTCGTGCCGGCCGACGTCCACGCCATGCTCGACGAGGCCCTCCCGCCCGGGCTCGACGTGATCGAGGTCGTCGAGTCGCCGGGCGGCTCCCTGGCCGACCTGCTCGAGGGCAGCCGGTGGCGCATCGACCTGGCCGCCGACCGTGGGACCACGGTGGGTGCCGTCGCTCGCTTCCTCGACGCCGAGGAGGCACTGGTGGAGCGGATGACCAAGAAGGGCATGCGTGAGTTCGACGCGCGCGGAGCCGTCGTCTCGCTGGTGGTCCTGCCCGCCGACGACGCGCCCGAGGGACGGACGTCGATCGAGGTCGTGCTGCGCCACGGCACTCCGGCGGTGCGTCCGGACGACGTGCTCCGGGGGTTGGCCTCGGTGGCGTCGCTGGAGGCGGGGGAGTCGCCGCTGATGACCCGCCTGGCCCAGGGGCCGTTGACCGATTCGGGCGACATCGGCGACCCGCTGGCGGTTCGCACCTAGGGATCCGCACGGATCGTGTGCGATACTCGCCACGTTCGACGCCCCGACGAGAGCCGGGATACGTCGAGCCGACGACGTTCTCGCTGCCTGCCAGGTGTGGGCGGCACCCCGAGCGGGTGGACGTCACCGGACCGCGACGCGGCCAGCAGGAGTCGGTGACAGCGACTCCGTGGTGGCCCGGCGACCGCGGCAGGTGATGGATCAGCTTCTCGGAGACGCATCCTGCGGAGGGGTCGCCGCCACAGAAGCTTTGCGTCTCCCTTCTCGCCCGGCGAGGACGGTGGACGCCGTATCGGCACCGTCTCGGTGCCCGAGGAGCACCACATGCTCGATGAAGACCAGCCCGGCCGCACCGACTCAGGGACCGACTCCAGCGGCGAGGCGCCGGCCGCGCCGGAGGGCTCGACGGCAGCGGCCGAGGCCCCCGCGCCCGTCGTGACGCGTCGCACGCGCAAGGCGCCTGCCAAGAAGGTCGCCGCCCCGGCGCCGGCCGACGAGGGCGCCGACGCAGCCACGGACGCCGCGCCCGACGCGGCGCCGGCGAAGAAGGCCGCCGCCAAGAAGGCGCCCGCCCGCAAGAGCGCCGCGCGCAAGTCCACGGCGAAGAAGGCGGCGCCCGCCGCCGCGGACGAGGTCCCGGACGAGACCGCTGCCACGATCGAGGCCGTCGAGGCGGCCGAGTCCGCCGCCCCGGTCAAGAGGGCCACCACGCGCAGGTCGGCCACCAAGAAGGCCCCGGCGAAGCGCGCCACGAGCAAGAAGGCCGCCGAGGCGCCTGCCGCCGCGGAGGATGCCGCAGCCGCCGACGACACCGGTGAGACCGACGACGCCGCCACCGGCCACGCCGTCCTCTTCCAGGCGCCGGTCGTCACCACGACCACCCGCCGCACGCGCAAGAAGGCCGCGCCCGCCCCCGTCCCCGTCGAGACCGCCGAGAGTGACGAGACGGCAGAGTCCGCCGACGCGGGCGCCGACGGGACCGTCGACGCCGCGCCCACCAAGAGGGCGCCGCGCAAGCGGGCTGCGAAGAAGGCCGCTCCGACCCCCGCCGAGGCCGAGCAGGCCGACGACGCGGCCGAGGCGAGCGAGAAGCCCGCCGCGGCCGACGCGAGCGAGAAGCCCGCGAAGTCGGGCAAGGGCCGCACGTCCGGCCGCAGGAGCGCCCAGGACGCCCCGGTCGAGGTGCCCGCGATCGAGGACGACGAGGACGACGAGTCGTCGACGGGGACGGCTGCCCAGGGCGACCAGCCGGACAGCGAGTCCGCGACCGGCTCCGAGACGGACTCCGAGTCGGACTCCGAGGCCGACACGGACGACGACGGCTCGGACGGCGAGGGCGGCAACGCCCGCCGCCGTCGCCGCCGCGGTGGGCGTCGCCGTCGCAAGTCGTCCGACGGCACCGACGGCGCTGAGGGCGGCTCGGACGACACCACTGAGGACTCCGGCGATGCCGGCAGCTCGACCGACGAGGAGCCCGACGGCTCCGAGGGCAGTGGCGAGGGGACGTCACGGCGTCGCCGTCGTCGTCGCCGTGCCGGCGAGGACGGCGGGTCGGACGACAACGCACCCAACACCGTGACGCGGGTCCGCAAGGGCCGCTCCGCCGAGGACCAGATCACCGCGGTCTCCGGCTCGACCCGCCTCGAGGCCAAGAAGCAGCGCCGCCGCGAGGGACGGGAGGCCGGCCGACGTCGTGCCCCGATCGTGAGCGAGGCCGAGTTCCTCGCCCGCCGCGAGTCCGTCGAGCGCGTGATGGTGATCCGCCAGCGCGAGGACCTCACCCAGATCGGCGTCCTCGAGGACAAGGTGCTCGTCGAGCACTACGTCGCCCGCGAGTCGCAGACCTCCCTCATCGGCAACGTCTACCTCGGCCGGGTGCAGAACGTGCTGCCGTCGATGGAGGCCGCCTTCATCGACATCGGCAAGGGCCGCAACGCCGTGCTCTACGCCGGCGAGGTCAACTGGTCCTCCCTCGGCCACAAGGAGGGCCAGCCGCGCAAGATCGAGTCGGTCCTGTCCAGCGGCCAGATGATCCTGGTGCAGGTCACCAAGGACCCGATCGGCCACAAGGGCGCACGCCTGACCAGCCAGGTCAGCCTCGCCGGCCGGTTCCTCGTCTACGTCCCGGACGGCACCACGTCGGGGATCTCGCGGAAGCTTCCCGACACCGAGCGCAACCGCCTCAAGACCCTGCTCAAGGAGATCGTCCCCGACACCGCCGGCGTCATCGTGCGCACGGCGGCCGAGGGCGCCAGCGAGGAGGAGCTCACCCGCGACGTCGAGCGCCTGAAGTCGCGCTGGGAGGACATCGAGAAGAAGTCCACCAACCGGGGATCCGGCCCGCAGCTGCTCTACGGGGAGCCCGACCTCACCCTGAAGGTGGTCCGTGACCTCTTCACCGAGGACTTCGTCAAGCTCGTCATCGAGGGCGACGACGCCTGGGGCACCGTGCGCGACTACGTGGAGTCGGTGGCCCCCGACCTCGCCGAGCGCGTCGAGAAGTTCGAGCGGGGCGCGACGGGCGGCGACATCTTCGCCACCTACCGGGTCGACGAGCAGATCCACAAGGGGCTCGACCGCAAGGTCTGGCTCCCCTCGGGCGGCTCGTTGATCATCGACCGCACCGAGGCGATGACGGTCGTCGACGTCAACACCGGCAAGTTCACCGGCTCCGGGGGCAACCTGGAGGAGACGGTCACCAAGAACAACCTCGAGGCCGCCGAGGAGATCGTGCGTCAGCTGCGGCTGCGCGACATCGGCGGCATCATCGTCGTGGACTTCATCGACATGGTCCTGGAGTCCAACCGCGACCTGGTCGTGCGCCGGCTGGTCGAGTGCCTGGGCCGCGACCGCACCCGGCACCAGGTCGCCGAGGTCACCTCGCTCGGCCTGGTCCAGATGACCCGCAAGCGCATCGGCACCGGACTGCTCGAGTCGTTCAGCGAGAACTGCGAGCACTGCCACGGCCGCGGCGTCGTGATCAAGGACCAGCCGGTCGACCCCCACGCGAAGGCCGACGACGCCGGCGGCGAGGGCCGTCGCAGCAACCGTCGCCGCGGTCGCCGTGGCTCGTCGGACGCGGACGCGTCCGGTGACGGCAACGGCAACGGCAACGGCAACGGCAACGGCAACGGAAACGGGAGGCCGGCCGAGCACCACGCACCGTCGCCGAAGGACGTGGCCGCGATGGCACGTCACGAGAAGCCGAGCGAGGACACCTCTGCCGACGCCGACGAGGACGCCGCCGGCGCTCCTGTCGAGGTGTCCACCCAGGTCGACACGGTCGAGCGACCCACCCGGTCCGCGGACGACGCCACCGCGGTCGAGGACGCTGCGACGGGGGACGCTCCCGCCGAGGACGTCGCGGCCGAACAGACAGCTGACGAGCCGGAGCAGGCGGTGACCGAGCAGGCCCCGGCCGAGCCGGAGCAGGCAGTGACCGAGCCGGAGAAGCCGCGCGTCGTCACGCGTACGCGCCGTCGCTCCGCCAGCCGGCCGGCCGGCCCCCCGGTGGTCCCCGACCTGCCGGCGGCGTCCGGAGTGGGCGTCGTGCCCTCGTCGGGCACCGTGGAGCCGGGCACGGCGGACGTCGAGCCGAGCGCCGACGCGGAGTCGAGCGCCGCTGACGCCCCCGTGGTCGAGCACGTCCCGATCAAGAAGAAGGGCTCGCGCAAGCGATGACGACGTGGCACCGGGCGGCGGACGTCGTTTTGCCCGGTCGCCACCCGATCCCGTACTCTTGACCGTCGGTGTCCAGCACACCTTCCCTGCGCGCCCGCCCCGCGGCGTAGTCGCCCGAAGCTCCACATGGACTTCACGGCGGTGTCGTGCGCAGACCCGTTTCTTCAGACCAGTCGTCAAACCCGCAGCAACGCATCGAGGAGAGTGACTCGCCGTGTACGCAGTCGTGCGCAGTGGCAGCAAGCAGCAGAAGGTTGCCGTCGGCGACGTCATCGAGATCGACGCGCTGGCCGCAGCCGGTGACACCCTCACCCTGCCCGTGGTGATGGTCGTCGACGGCGACAAGGTCACCGCGACCGGCCTCGACAAGGCGAGCGTGACCGTCGAGGTCACCGGCCGCACCAAGGGCCCGAAGATCATCATCCAGAAGTACAAGAACAAGACCGGCTACAAGAAGCGCCAGGGTCACCGCCAGAAGTACACCCAGGTGAAGGTCACCGACATCTCCCTCTGAGCACTCGCTCGAGGTCGACTCGTCTCTTCCAGAAGGACTGAACAATGGCTCACAAGAAGGGTGCCGCGAGCACCAAGAACGGCCGCGACTCGAACTCGCAGCGCCTCGGCGTGAAGCGCTTCGGCGGCCAGGTCGTCGGCGCCGGCGAGATCATCGTCCGTCAGCGCGGCACGCACTTCCACCCGGGCACCGGCGTGGGTCGCGGCGGCGACGACACCCTGTTCGCCCTGCAGGCCGGTGCCGTCGAGTTCGGCACCCGCCGCGGTCGCCGCGTCATCAACATCACGCCCGTCGACTGAGCCTGCGAAGTCGACACAAGGGCGGGAGATTGAGGAGAGCTCGGCTCAGATCCGAGCTTGCGAGGAGCTGAGCGACTCGTCTTGAAGTCCGACCACCACAGGGCGTCCCCGATCGGGGCGCCCTTTGTGGTTTCGAGGCTCGCTCCGCTCGCACCTCAACCACCGAGAGAATTGAAGGAATCCCATGGCCATCCCGACGTTCGTCGACCACGTCACGCTGCACCTCGCAGCCGGACGAGGTGGCAACGGTGTGGCCTCGGTCCACCGTGAGAAGTTCAAGCCGCTCGGTGGCCCCGACGGCGGCAACGGTGGTCAGGGCGGGTCGATCATCTTGGAGGTCGACACGAGCGTCACGACCCTGGTCGACTATCACCACAGCCCCAAGCGACGCGCGGAGAACGGTGGCCAGGGCGCCGGAGACCACAAGAACGGCGGCAACGGCAAGGACCTGACCCTCGTGGTCCCCGACGGCACCCTCGTTAAGGACAGCCGAGGCAACGTGCTGGCCGACCTGGTGGGCCAGGGGACGACCCTCGTCATCGCGGCGGGTGGTCGTGGGGGACTGGGCAACGCGGCCCTCGCCTCCTCCAAGCGCAAGGCCCCGGGATTCGCGCTGCTGGGCGAGCCCGGGGACGAGCTCGACGTACGCCTCGAGCTCAAGGTCGTCGCCGACGTCGGCCTGGTCGGGTTCCCGAGCGCCGGCAAGTCCTCACTGATCGCCGCCATCTCGCGCGCGCGGCCCAAGATCGCGGACTACCCGTTCACCACGCTGGTGCCCAACCTCGGTGTGGTCACCGCGGGCGAGACGACCTTCACCGTCGCCGACGTGCCGGGCCTCATCGAGGGTGCTGCGGAGGGTCGCGGCCTCGGCCACGACTTCCTGCGCCACATCGAGCGGTGCGCCGCCCTCGTCCACGTGGTCGACACCGCCTCGATCGAGCCGGGCCGCAACCCGCTCGACGACCTGGAGATCATCGAGGGCGAGCTGTCGCGCTACGGCGGGCTCGAGGACCGGCCCCGTCTCGTCGCGCTCAACAAGGTCGACGTGCCCGACGGCCAGGACATCGCCGACATGGTGGTCGAGGAGCTGCGCGCCCGCGACCTCCGGGTCTTCGAGGTCAGTGCCGCCTCCGGGTCGGGCCTGCGTGAGCTCACGTTCGCGATGGCCGAGATCGTGGCCGCCGCCCGTGCGGAGCAGCCCGCGGTCGAGGCCCAGCGCATCGTGCTGCGCCCGCAGGCCGTCGACGGCGGTGCCGACTTCGAGGTCGTCGCGACCGAGGACGGGTGGCGCGTGCGCGGCACCAAGCCCGAGCGGTGGGTGCGACAGACCGACTTCAGCAACGAGGAGGCCGTGGGCTTCCTCGCCGACCGGCTCAACCGGCTCGGGGTGGAGGACAAGCTGGTGGCCCTCGGCGCGGAGGAGGGCGACACCGTCCTCATCGGCCCCGAGGACAACTCGGTCGTCTTCGACTTCAAGCCCAGCATCGAGGCGGGTGCCGAGATGCTCGGCCGTCGTGGTGAGGACGAGCGCCTGCGTGAGGTCCGACCCGCGCGTGATCGTCGCCGCGACATCGCGGAGGCGATGGAGACCAAGGCCGAGGAGGAGGCGCGCGCCGACGTGGCCCGCCGCCTCGACGAGGCGAAGGGCAAGAAGGGCCGTACGCGCAGCACCGGCAGCTCGGGCGTCGGTCCGATGTCCTACGAGATCGGCAGCAAGGACGACCCCGACTGGGGCGGGGAGCAGGACTCGGAGTGAGCGACCGCGCGGGGCTGGTGCGCGCTGCTCGGCGCATCGTGGTCAAGGTCGGCTCGTCGTCGCTGACCACCGCCGCGGGTGGGATCGACCCGGGGCGGGTGCGCCGGCTCGTGGAGGTTCTCGCGGCCGCCCGCGATGCCGGCGCGGAGGTGGTCCTGGTGTCGTCGGGTGCGATCGCGGCAGGTCTCGCGCCTCTCGGGCTGAAGAAGCGTCCGAGCGCGCTGCCCGCGCAGCAGGCCGCCGCGTCGGTGGGCCAGGGTCTGCTGGCGCACCGCTACCAGGAGGAGTTCGCCCGCCACGGCATCGTGACCGGACAGGTCCTGCTGACCGTCGACGACGTCACCCGGCGTGCCCACTACCGCAACGCCCACAACACCTTCGCCAAGCTGATCGAGCTCGGTGTCCTCCCGATCGTCAACGAGAACGACACGGTCGCGACCTCGGAGATCCGCTTCGGTGACAACGACCGGCTCGCTGCGCTCGTGGCCCACCTGGTGCACGCGGACCTCCTCGTCCTGCTCTCCGACGTCGACGGCCTCTACGACGGCCCGCCGAGCCGCACGGGGTCCCGGCTCGTCCCGGTCGTGCACTCCGACGCCGACCTCGCCTCGGTGGTGATCGGCTCTGCCGGCTCCTCGGGCGTCGGCACCGGCGGGATGACCACGAAGGTCGATGCCGCACGGATCGCCACCGGCGCCGGCATCGACGTGCTGCTCACCTCGGCCGACCAGGCCGCGGCCGCGCTGTCGGGCGCCGAGGTCGGCACCCACTTCGAGGCCACCGGCAAGCGGCGTCCGACCCGGCTGCTGTGGCTGGCGCACGCGACCTCGGGCCAGGGCACGCTCACGCTGGACGACGGCGCGGTGCGTGCCGTCGTCGAACGTCGCGCCTCGCTGCTCGCGGCCGGCGTCACCGCCGTCGGCGGGACCTTCGTGGCCGGCGACGCCGTCGACCTGCTGGCCACCGACGGGACCGTCGTCGCCCGCGGGCTGGTGAACTTCGACGCCGACGAGCTGCCCACCCTCCTCGGGCGCTCGACCAGTGAGCTCAAGTCCGCGCTGGGCGCGGCCTATGAGCGCGAGGTCATCCACCGCGACGACCTGGTGCTGCTCTAGTCCGGAGCCGCGAGGACCTCGTCGAGCTCGTCCATCGTGCTGCCGAACGCCGCAGCCAGGTCGACGTCGTAGGCGTCGGCGAGGGTCAGCACGCTCCAGAGGCAGTCGGCCAGCTCGTGTGCCAGCGCCTCGTCGAGGTCATCGCGAGGCCGCACGCCCGCCTTGCCCTGCACGAGCTTGGCCAGGTCGCCCACGTCGCCGAGGAAGCCGAGCATGATCTCCTCGGTCGTCCACGAGCGCCCGTAGGCGTTCGCCTCGACCTCGGCGTACCGCGCGCGCACCGATCGGGCTCGCTCCTGCATCTGCTGGAACTCCATGGCCGTGATCCTGCCGCAGCGACGTCCTCAGCCGAAGGAGCGGGGAAGGTCCAGCGCGGCGGCCAGGCGCTCGGCGTACGGCCGGCGCTCCTCCGGGGTCCGGACGCGGACGTGGTTCCTCCGTCCGGGCGAACGGGGTGTGAAGGTGGCCACGCGGGGCGGGATCGCGGAGGTGGCCGCGTAGGCTTGGCAGGTCATGACCCAGCCGCTCGTCTACCTCGACCACGCCGCGACCACGCCCATGCTGCCGGTCGCCGTCGAGGCGATGACGCGGCAGCTCGCCGGGGTGGGCAACGCCAGCTCGCTCCACGCCTCGGGCCGTGGTGCCCGACGCGTCGTCGAGGAGTCGCGCGAGTCCATCGCGGGGATGATCGGCGCGCGCCCCGCCGACGTCGTCTTCACCTCCGGCGGCACCGAGTCCGACAACCTCGCGCTCAAGGGCATCTTCTGGGCGCGCCGTGCCGAGGACCCCCGCCGCACCCGCATCCTGTCGACCTCGATCGAGCACCACGCCGTCCTCGACCCGCTGCACTGGCTGGCCGAGACCGACGGTGCGGAGGTCGAGCTCCTGCCGGTGGACTCCGAGGGCCGCCTGCGCATCAGCGTCCTGCACGAATCCATCGCGCGCGACCCGGGCTCGGTGGCCCTGATCTCGGTCATGTGGGCCAACAACGAGGTCGGCTCGCTGCAGCCGATCGACGAGGTCGTCGCCCTCGCCGCCGAGCACCGGATCCCGGTCCACACCGATGCCGTGCAGGCGGTCGGGCAGGTGCCGGTCGACTTCGCCGCGTCGTGCGTCGACGCCCTGACCTTCACCGGGCACAAGGTCGGCGGCCCCTACGGCGTCGGCGCCCTCGTCGTACGCCGTGACCTGGCCGTGAGTGCCCTCGTGCACGGTGGCGGGCAGGAGCGCGACATCCGCAGCGGCACCCTCGACGTCCCGGCGATCGCGGGTCTCGCGGCGGCGGTGGAGGCATCGGTCAAGGCCCAGCACGACCACGCGATCCGGATCGCAGAGCTCCGCGACGACCTGGTCCGCCGCGTGGTCGAGGTGGTGCCCGACGCCCACCTGCACGGTGCTCCGACCGGTCCGCTGCGGCTTCCCGGCAACGCCCATCTCGGCTTCCCCGGCTGCGAGGGCGACTCGCTGCTGATGCTGCTCGACGCCCGGGGCATCGAGTGCTCGACAGGCTCGGCCTGCTCGGCCGGCGTACCGCAGCCGTCCCACGTCCTTCTTGCGATGGGTTGCACCGACGACGAGGCCCGGCACTCGCTGCGCTTCTCGCTCGGCCACACCACCACGCCCGCCGACGTCGACGCGCTCGTCGCGGCCATCGGCCCGGTCGTGGAGCGCGCCCGCGCGGCGAAGTCGCGATGAGAGCGGACCGCTGATGCGTGTCGTCGCCGCCATGTCCGGCGGGGTGGACTCCGCTGTCGCCGCCGCCCGCGCCGTCGAGGCGGGCCACGACGTCACGGGCGTGCACCTCGCGCTGAGCCGCAACCCGGCGTCGTACCGCTCCGGGGCCCGCGGCTGCTGCACCATCGAGGACAGCAACGACGCCCGCCGCGCCGCCGACGTCATCGGCATCCCGTTCTACGTCTGGGACCTCTCCGACCGCTTCCACGAGGACGTGGTCGAGGACTTCATGGACGAGTACGCCGCAGGCCGCACGCCGAACCCCTGCCTGCGCTGCAACGAGAAGATCAAGTTCGCCGCGGTCCTCGACCGGGCGCTCGCGCTGGGCTTCGACGCCGTCGCGACCGGCCACTACGCGCAGCTCCGCACCGGCACCGACGGGCTGATCGAGATGCACCGCGCGGTCGACCACGGCAAGGACCAGTCCTACGTCCTCGGGGTGCTCGACCAGGGCCAGCTGCGGCACTCGATGTTCCCCCTGGGCGACACCGACAAGCCCACCGTGCGCCGCGAGGCCGAGCGCCGCGGGCTGCTCGTCGCCGACAAGCCCGACTCCCACGACATCTGCTTCGTCGCCGACGGCGACAACGCCGGCTGGCTGCGCGAGAAGCTCGGCGACCGCGCACCCAACCACGGCGGCGACATCGTCGACGCGACCACGGGCGAGACGGTCGGCAGCCACACCGGCACCTACGGCTTCACCATCGGCCAGCGTCGCGGTCTCCGGCTCGGCGTCCCGGCGGCCGACGGCAAGCCGCGCTTCGTCCTCGACATCGAGCCGGTCACCGGCACCGTCACCGTCGGCCCGCGCGCGCGGCTCGCGGTGGACCACGTCTCCGGGATCAGGCCGCGCTGGTGCGGCACCGTCCCCGAGCGCGTCGACGGCACCGTCCAGCTGCGCGCCCACGGCCGCGAGCACCGCGCGGTCGTCACCGTCGAGGGGGACGAGGTCGACATCGAGCTGCTCGACCCGGCCGAGGGCATCGCGCCCGGCCAGGCCGCGGTGATCTACGACGGCACCCGCGTCGTCGGCTCGGCCACCATCGCCGCCACCCGGCCCGTCGCAGCTGCCCGGATGAGCGACGCATGACGACTGCCACCGGCGTCGGGTCGATGCCCGGCGACTCCGACGACGCGTACGCCGAGGCGGTCCGGCTCGTGCTCGGCGAGCTGCCCGACCTCCCGCACGTCCCCGAGCTGCCGGGTCGCGGCGTGACCGCCGCGATGACCGGTCGCGCGCTCGCCGTGGTCGACGGTCTGGCCGCCGACCTCCAGCCGGCCGGCTGGCGGCTCACGGACACCAGCGGCGTCGACCACCGTCGCGCCCGGTCCCTGCTCGCGCAGGACCTCGACACCGTCGAGGAGCTCGCGCAGGACTACACCGGCACGTTCAAGACCCAGGTCGCCGGGCCGTGGACCCTGGCCGCGACCGTCGAGAAGCCCCGCGGCGACAAGGTGCTCAGCGACCACGGCGCCCGGCGCGAGCTCGCGCAGGCGCTCGCCGAGGGCATCACGGTCCACCTCGCCGACCTCCGGCGCCGGATCAGCGGCGTGGACCGCTGGATCGTGCAGGTCGACGAGCCTGCCCTCGCGGCCGTCGTCAACGCCCAGGTCCCGACCGCGAGCGGGTTCGGCCGGCACCGCCGGGTCGACCTGCCCGAGGCGTCCGCCCATCTCGAGTGGATGGTCGCGGCGATCTCCGACGCGGGCGGTGAGGCGTGGGTCCACTCCTGCGCGCCGCAGACGCCGTGGTCCCTCGTCGCCGGGACCGGTGCGCACGGGCTCTCCGCCGACCTCGACGTGCTCGGACCCGCCGACCTCGACACCTTCGCCGAGGTGCTGGAGAGCGGTCGCAGCGCCGCCCTCGGCGTCGTACCCTCCACCGACCCGGCCACGGAGCCCTCGGACGCGCGGCTCACCGAGCGTGTCCAGCGCTGGCTCGACATGCTCGGCCTCGACCCGGAGGGCGTGCGCGACCACCTCCTCGTGACCCCTACCTGCGGGCTGGCGGGCGCCACTCCGGGATGGGCGGCACGAGCGGTCCGCCTGGCGGCGACGGTGGCGCGCAACCTCTGAGGGTCGCGCCCGACCGATCGGCCCGGTCGAGCCACTGCGTCACCCGGGTGGTGTGCAGCAGACGGACGACCACGAGGGTCGCGACCATCGTGCCGGCGACGAGCGGCAGAAGCTCGGTCGGCCGGGTCACGAGCGCGTCGACGAAGGCGTTGCGCCACCACACGTCGCGGACCGGGGTGTACATGTCGTCGGAGATCGCGCCTGGGGCGACCAGCACGACCTGCAGCACCGCCACGGGCACGAACCACCTCCGCGCCCGCTCCGAGAGCCACGGCGCCGCGAGCGCCAGCGCCGGGGCGAGGCTCGCCACGAGCTCGAGGCTGGTGCGGTAGCCGTAGAAGTGGTCGCCGCCGCTGAAGCGGTTGAGCACCGCCTGGCCGAGGGTGTACGACGCCCCGCCCGCCGCGAGCCAGCGCGCCCAGTCGGGCAGCTCGCGCCGGTGCCGCCACGCGGTGGGGCCGAGCACCAGCAGGAGCGGCGCCCACCACAGCAGTCCGCGGTCGGCGGAGAGCACGAAGCCGAGCCAGTTGAGCGGGTCGAGCGCGTGCCCCGCGGCGCCGCTGGTGAAGTCGCCCGCCCGGTAGGCCGAGGTCGGGTCCCACGAGCCGTACATCCAGCGGGTCCAGACCGACACCAGACCGAGCGAGGCGAGCGCGACGATGCCCGTCCGCAGGGCGATCCCGGGCCGTCGCCGCGACCACGCGAGCCCGAGCCCGACGACCGCGCAGACCACCGCCGCGTGCAGCCGACCCCAGAGCATCACGCCCCCGAACAGACCGGCCAGCCACCAGCGGCTCCGGTCGGCCGCCCACGCCGTGCCGAGGATGCCGAGCGTGGTCAGGGTGTGGGGCCAGATCGCGTCGGCGGAGACCGACCACACCGGCGTCGCGAAGCCGAGGATGCCAGCGGCCACCAGCGCGGCGTGGGTGCCGATCCGGTCGCGCACGCTGAGGAAGAACAGCACCACGGCCAGCGCGGTGAGCAGTGCCGCGGTCAGGCCGCCGGGCAACGGGTCGACCGTCGCGGGTCGCGCGAGCGCGTACGCCGGGACGACCGCCGCGATCACGCCCGGCGACCGGCCGACCGCCTCGCGGCCGTCGGCGGTCTCGACGAGCCATGTCTCGCGGATGACGTTGTCGTCGAGCAGCGGGAAGTCGGAGATCTCGGGGACCGGGTCGCCGGTCGTGGCGATGTGGCGCGCGGCGAACTCCGCGGTCCACGCATCGGGGCTCGGAGCGGGGTTCGTGGTGAGGGCGTAGACGCACGCGAGGAGGGCGAACAGCACGAGGGGGAGCAGCCGCCGGGGCATGCGCGTCATTGTCCACACGGATCGTGACCGGATCGAGACCTGTGGCCGAGCGCTCGCCCACCGTTCGCCGACGCGTCACCTGGGCGAGGCTCGCGGGTCCCGGGACGTGCTTAGCGTCGCCGACGTGAAGCTCGTGGTGCAGGTGCCCTGCCTCGACGAGGAGGAGACGCTCCCGCTCGTCCTCTCCTCGATCCCGGACTCGATCCCCGGCATCGACGAGATCGTCGTCGTCATCATCGACGACGGCAGCTCCGACCGGACCGTCGAGGTGGCCCGGTCCTTCGGCGTGACCGAGATCGTGCGGCACCACCGCACCCAGGGGCTGGCCAGGTCCTTCACCGACGGCGTCAACCACGCGCTCGCGATCGGTGCGGACATCGTGGTCAACACCGACGGCGACCACCAGTACCCGCAGGAGCGCATCGCCGACCTCGTCCAGCCGATCCTGCGAGGTGAGGCCGACATCGTCGTCGCGGACCGGCAGGTGGGCCTCATCGACCACTTCTCCCCGGCCAAGAAGGCGCTCCAGCGCTTCGGCTCGAAGGTCGTCAACGTCGCGGCCCGCACCGAGCTCCCCGACGCGGCCAGCGGGTTCCGCGCCTACTCGCGCGAGGCGCTGATGCGGCTCAACACCGTCACCCGGTTCAGCTACTGCATGGAGACGATCATCCAGGCGGGCAACAAGAACCTCGCCATCACGAGCCTGCCCGTGATCACCAACGCCAAGACGCGCGAGTCGCGGCTCTTCTCCTCCACGCGCCAGCACGTCTTCCGCTCCGGCGCGGCGATCGTGCGCGCCTACGTGATGTATCGCCCCTACGTGATCTTCGGCGCGATGGCAGTGCTCTTCGGGCTGCTCGGCATCGCGCCCTACGTGAGGTACGCCGTCCTGGCCGCGGCCGGGCAGGGGGGCGGGCACGTGCAGTCGCTCCTGGTGGGCGCCGCCCTCGTCGTCGTGTCGTCCCTGTGCGCGATGCTCGGCATCGTCTCCGACCTCATCCGCACCAACCGCGCCCTGATCGAGACCAACCTCGAGCACACCAAGCGCGCCCGCTACGACATCCTGCGCGTGCCGGCCACGCCGTCGATCGAGCGGCCCGTGCCGGCGGTGCGGCACCGGCACGGGCAGGCGGGCATCCGGTGAAGGCGCTCTACGTCCGGCTCGTGCGCGCGCTCGAGGCGCCCCTGCGCGTGCTCGGCGTGCTGTCCCTCCTGCAGCGCCGCGCGCCACGGTCGCGCACGGCCACCTGGCTGGTCTCGCTCCTCGCGATCCACGACGTCGACGGGCTCGGCCGGCTCGACGTGCCGTGGTGGACCTTCGACTCCGCCGACCGGGTCGAGACCTGGCTGCGTGAGCACCCCGGTGCCCGGGTCTTCGAGTGGGGCTCGGGAGCCTCGACGCTGTGGCTCGCCGCCCGCTCCGGCTCCGTGCACTCCGTCGAGCACCACGCCGGCTGGGCACAGGTGCTCGCGCCCCGGCTGCCGGCCCACGTCGACCTCCGGATCGTCGAGCCGGTCACGACCGATGCGCCGCTCGTCGCGTCCGCCAAGCCCGGCCACGACCGGATGGACTTCGCCGACTACGTCGCCGCCATCGACGACGTACCGGGGGAGTTCGACCTGGTCGTCATCGACGGCCGCGCCCGCGAGGCGTGCCTGGCTCGCGCCGTCGAGCGAGTGGCGCCCGGCGGCGTGATCGTCTTCGACAACGTGGACCGCCGGCGCTACGTCGACGCCATCGACACCGCGCTGGCGACCGCGGGGGACCGGCTGACCATGACGATGACCCGGGGGCTCACCCCGGCACTGCCCTACCCGACCCGCACCGCCCTCCTCCACTCGTCGCCCCCAGGGGTCGCGTGACCCGGCAGCGAGCCCTCAGCGCGGCCCGCTGGCTCTTCGTCCTGCTGACCCTGGCCCTGGCCTGGTGGGGGTTCCGCGGCCGTTGGGGGGAGATCGCTCACGCGGCGTCCGGCGTCGGTCCGCTCCGGTCGGTCGGCGCCGTTCTGTGCGCCGCCGCCGGGCTCGCCCTGACCGGCCTCCTGTGGCGGCTGCTGCTGCGCTGGGTCGGCTCGGACGTCGGCGCCCGCGATGCGGCCGCGGTCTTCTTCGTCGGACAGCTCGGCAAGTACGTCCCCGGTTCGCTGTGGAGCGTCGCCGCGCAGGCCCAGCTCGGCCGGCGTCACGACGTGCCCGCCCGCTCCAGCGTCACGGCATCCGCACTGTTCCTCCTCGTGCACACCGCCAGCGGCCTCCTCGTCGGCGGGCTCCTGTCCGCGCTCGGGGCCGTCGACCTGCCGCGCGGCGTCGCCGTCGCGTGGGCGTGGGGCGCGATGGCTGCCGGTGCGGCTCTGCTGGCACCGCCCGTGGTGCGCTGGCTCGCCGACAGGCTCGCCGGCAACGACGTCCGCGCGGTGTTCGGGGGAGCGGAGCTGCTGCGCACGGTCGGGCTGATGGCGCTCGTGTGGGTGCTCTACGGCGCCTCGCTCCTGCTCGTGGTGCCCGTCGCCGGCGGCACGCCAGGCTTGGTCGGCGTGACGGCTGCGTTCGCACTCGCCCATGCCATCGGCGTGCTCGTCGTCGTCGCGCCGGCCGGCGTCGGCGCTCGGGAGGCCGTCCTCGTCGCGCTGCTCTCGCCCGCGCTCGGCGTCCCGGAGGCCGCTGCGGTGGCCCTCCTCTCGCGGGTCGCCCACGCCCTCGCGGACTTCCTGGTCGCCGGCCTGGCCGCGTACGCCGCTCGCACGCGCGGTCCGCGCGGCGCCGTCCCGGTGCGCGTCGCGGAGGCCAGCGCGTCGACGACCACACCCATGGGAGGCACTTCGTGATCGCCAGGATCCGCCGCACCGCCCGCGCGGTCGCCGACCGGCCCGACGCGCTGCCGCTGCTCGCCGCCGGTCTGCTGCTCTTCGTCGGGGTGCAGGTCGCCCTGATGTCGCGGGTCCCCAGCTGGGCCAACGACGAGCCCGCACACGTCGGATACGTCGCCTCGCTGGCCGAGGGACGCCTGCCGACCATCGACACCGACATCGTCGACGACCCCTCGCGGTTCCCCCTCACAGCGGAGGAGTTCTCCGGACGCGACGAGGCGCACGGGGACATCTGGACGGCGAACCACCCGCCGCTGTTCCACCTGGCGATGGTGCCGGTGTGGTGGGCGCTGCACGACGTCAACCAGAGCGGCATGGTCATCACGATGAGGATCGCGAACACGATCGGGTTCGCCGTCTGGCTCTACCTGGTCGGGATCCTCGCGCGCCACCTCGTGCCCGCCCGGCCGGCCGTCGCGGCCCTGGCGGTCGTGGTGGCGACGGCTCCCACGCTGGTGCTGCGCTCGTCCTACCTGCAGAACGACGGCTGGGCAGCCGCATCAGCGGTGCTCCTGCTCCTGATGACCGTGCGGATGCTGCGCGAGGAGGTCACGCCGCAGCGGGTCGCCATCGCGGTGGCCGCCGGGACGATCGCGGCGGGCACCCGGGCCCAGGGGGTGCTCGTCGTCGCGCTCTGCTCGACGGTGCTGCTCGTCGCGCTGGCACGTCGGCACCGGGGCCCCTGGGCGGGTTGGCGGCCGGGACTGACGGTGTTCGCGCTCGTCGGAGGAGTCCCGGCGGCGGCCTGGGGATGGTTCTACGTCCGCAACCGCCGCCTCTACGGCGACGTCACAGGACAGGACGCCCTGCTGGAGAAGTTCGAGCGGTCCCCGGTCCCGGTGGACCGGTTGTTCACGATCCGCACGCTCGAGCAGCCCGTCGTCGCGACCTCGCTCGCGCTCGTGGCCGCACTGGTGCTGATCCCGCTCGCGCTCCGGGCGTCGGTCCGTCGCCACGGCGTTCGCTGGGACCCGGTGTGGTGCCTCCTGCTCGTGCACGCGAGCCTGACCCTGGGGAGCCTGGTGGGCTTCATGCGGGCAGGCGGTGGCTTCCACGACCGCTACCTGATGCAGGCCATGCCCCTGCTCGCCACGGCGACGGCGGTCGGGATGGTGGGGGTGGGGCGCTGGTGGCGGTCCGCCTCTCCGGGGACCGTCGCGGCCGGACGGCGCGACTGGTGGGTGGCCGTCTGGTGGTCGGTCGTGCTGCTCGGGTGGCTCGCAGCGACACTCGTCTGGCTGGAGGACCGGCACATCTTCAGCCGGCAGGAGCTCTCGCCGGTCGAGGGGCCAGTGCCACCGGTCCTGGTGGTGGTGGTGATCGTCCTCGGTGCGGCCATCGTCGCGGTCATGGTGCGCCGGGCCCGGGCCTTCGACCCGGGTCCCCACCGCGTCGGCGCCGTCTCGGTCGGTCGCCTCGAGGGCGCGGACACGGCCGACCTGCGCGCGCTCGAGGGCCAGCTGGTGCCGCGGCGCTGACCTCCGCCCGCCGCGCCGGGCCTCATCCTTTCGTAGCGGCTGGTAGTCGTGGACCCACATCCACCAGCGAGGGAGACCGCACCGTGACCGATCGTCCATCCGCCCCACACCATCGATCGGGACACGCCAGTCGTCGCCGGACACTGGCGGCCGCCGTGACCGCGTCGGTCGCGCTGGGCCCGTTGGCGGTCGTGACCGCGCCCGCAGGAGCGGCCCACGCCGTCGTCGAGGGGGCCCGCAGCGCACCCGCCACCGCCCCCGCCGACACGGCCGGCATGCCGGTGCGCAAGCTCGAACGGCTGGTGCAGCGCCTGCGCACGGAGGGCAAGGCGGTCGCCGTGACGGCCGAGGTCCGCCGCGGCGCCCGCACCTGGGCGTTCGACGCCGGCCAGGCACAGCGAGGACCCGCCCGCCCGGCCGAGCCCGGCAGCACCTTCCGCGCCGCCAGCCTGACCAAGCAGCTCGTCTCGGTGCTCGCGCTCCAGCTCGTCGACCAGGGCCGGTGGACCCTCGACACCGCGATCGGCGACGTGGACCCCGCGCTGTGGCCGGGTCGCGAGTCGGTCACCCTGCGCGAGCTGCTCAGCCACACCAGCGGGATGCCGGACTACCTGCCCGCGGTGGTCGGCAGCGCGACGACCGGCCCACAGCTCGTCGACGCCGTCTCGAAGCGCTGGACCGATCGCCGCATCATCGCCGCGGGACAGAGCCTGCCGTGGGGCGAGCCGGGTGTCTTCGGCTACAGCAACACCGGCTACGTCGTGATCGGCCAGATGCTCGAGCGCGCCACCGGGTCATCGGTGCGCGACCTGGTCGCGAAGCGGGTGCTGCGCCCCGCCGGCATGACCGCGAGCACGTTCGCGCTGCGTCGCAACCAGCCGGCGCCCGGCCTGCACGAATACGCGCGCTTCCCGGCGCGCACCCTCGACCTCGGCACCTTCGAGCCGTCGCTCTTCTCCTCGGCCGGTGCGCTGGTCTCCACCGCCGGTGACCTCAACCGGTTCCGCAGGGCACTGGAGCGGGGAGAGCTGATCCCGCGCCGTCTGGTACGTGTCATGCAGGAGCCGGTGAGCGACGGTGGCGGGCTGCCCTACGCGCTGGGCAGCTACCGGCTGCCCAGCCCCTGCGCGACCGGCCCCGGCTGGGTCCAGGGACATGACGGCGCCAGCTTCGGGACGCTCACGTTCTCGGTCGGCCTCGGGCGGAACCGCCAGGTGACCATCGCCCTGACGGGACGCGGATACACCGAGGACACGGCTCTGTCCCAGGCCAAGCTGGTCCAGAAGTTCGCCTACACCGCGCTCGACGCGACGTGCGGGGACGGCACGAAGGGCGGTGCGAGGGACGAGCGCGCCACGCTCGCGCAGCTGCCCGGCCTGGTCGACCTGACCGCAGCCGGGACGCCGGTCGGCTGATCGCTCAGCCGGCCCGGCCGCCACGGCCGGGCCGGTCGGGCACGTCCGCCGCGAGGACGTCGAGCACCAGGTCGCCGGCGACCTCGTGCCAGCGGGCGGACCCGCTGAGCATGTAGTGGCCCAGGGCGCCCATGTCGCGGAGCTCGACACTGTCGGCGACCACGCGAGCCCGCTCGACGTAGCGGGCGGTCTCGCGGAACGAGGTGATGCGGTCGCGCCGCCCGTGGGCCGCGCGGAGCGTCTTCCCGGCGATGGTGTCGACGGGGTCGTCGGCCGACCACCACGGCGCCAGCCCGACGACGCCGCGCACCGACGGGTCGTCGGCCACGTGCACCGCGACCCGGGCGCCCATCGAGTGGCCGAGGAGCACGACCGGGACGTCGCCGTGGTCGGCGCGGACGCGGTCGAGGGCCCAGCGCGCGTCGTCGGAGCGGTCGGGCCCACCGTTCCAGCCGCGCTCGCGGTAGCGCAGCATCCACACGCCGGCACCCGCCTCCTGGATCCGTGGTGCGAGGGTGCGCTGCAGCCAGTGGGCACGACGCCACGACGCGCTGCGCCCGTCGACCGCCTGGCGCGAACGCGGCTTGCCGCCGTGCAGCACCAGCACCATCGCCTGCGTGCGGCCGGGTGCGTCGTACGTCGTCAGGTGCGGGTCGCTCACGACTCTCCTTCGGAGCAGGTGCGGCCTCGGATGGGCGGGAACGGGAGAGGGAGGACCTCCGTCGTGGAGATCCTCCCTCGCGCGCGTGCTCCGGGTGGGCTCAGTGGACCGCGACACCCTCGGGTGCGTCATCGGTCGCGAGCTCCTCGTGCTTGACGTTGAGGAAGATCCACACGACCGCAGAGGCGGCCAGCATCATGATCGAGCCGACCAGGAACGCGTGGGTCGCGCCCTCGGTGAAGCCGGACAGGTAGGCGAGGTTGCCCACGTCGGCCTGCGACAGCTGACCCTGCGCCGCGGCGCCGATCTGCGGCGCGATCTCCTGGGTCCGGTTGGTGGTGAAGTGCAGTGCCACCGTGCTGAGCGTGGCCAGGCCCAGCGCGCCGCCGACCTGCTGCATCGTGTTGAGCACGCCCGAGCCGATGCCGGAGTCCTCGGCGCGGAGGCGGTGGACGGCGACCAGGGTCAGCGGGACGAAGTTGAGACCCATGCCGAAGGCCATCAGCACGATGTAGGGCAGGACGTGGGTCCAGTAGTTGACGCCGTCGCCCAGGTGTCCGTTGGACACCGCGCCGATGATGCCGGACGCGCTCTCGGGCACCGACAGCCGGCTGAAGCCGAAGAGCGCGATGGCGGACAGGATCGTGCCGATGCCCGACAGGTAGCGCGGGTCGACGGTGCTGACGAGCTTCGAGGCCACCGTGGCCGAGATGATCATCGCGATGGAGAACGGCAGGAACGCGAATCCCGTGTGGAGGGGGGAGTAGCCCACCACGAGCTGGATGAACAGCGAGAGGAAGAAGAACATCGCGAACATCGCCGCCGGGACGATCATCATCACCGCGAAGGCGGCCGCACGGTTGCGGCTGGCGAAGATGCGGAACGGCAGGAGCGGGTGCTGCACGCGGGTCTCGATGACGGCGAAGACCACCAGCAGCGCGACGCCGACCACGAGGCTCAGGATGGTGCTGGGGGCGTCCCAGCCGTAGGCGGCCTCGCCGGCACGGCTGAGGCCGAAGACGATGGCGAGCAGGCCGAAGGTGCCGGTGATGGCGCCGGGGACGTCGAGCCAGCCCGTGTGGCGCTCGGACTCGTCGAAGAAGCGCGGGGCGAAGAACGCGGCAGCGAGGCCGATCGGCACGACGATGAGGAAGGTGTAGCGCCACCCCTCGATGCCGAGGGGCGAGTCGAGGCCGGTGAGCCAGCCGCCGAGGACCAGGCCGACGGCAGCACCGACGCCCGCCATGGCGGCGTACACGGCGAAGGCGCGGTTGCGCTCCTTGCCGGCGGGGAACGTCGTGGCGATCAGCGCGAGAGCGGCGGGCGAGGCCATCGCGGCACCGAGACCCTGGAACGCTCGGGCGCCGAGGAGCATCGCCTCGTTCTGTGCGGCACCACCGACGAGGGACGCGACGGCGAAGAGGACGACGCCGACCATGAAGATGCGACGGCGGCCGTAGAGGTCGGCCAACCGACCGCCGAGCAGCAGGAACCCGCCGAAGGTCAGGGCGTAGCCGGTGACGATCCACTGCAGGTTGGCCTGGTTGATGTCGAGGTCACGGCCGATGAACGGGAGGGCGATGTTGGCGATGGTGCTGTCGAGCACCACCATCAGCTGCGCGAGCGAGATGAGCACGAGCGCCCAGCGCAGGCGCTTGTGCTGCTCGGGGGTCACCTCTTCGACGGCAGCGGGGGCGAGGTCGGTCATGGGATTCCTTCAGGAGTGTGGGTCGAGCTCGGGTGGAGCAGGTGGTTCGGGCAGGAAGCGGGAGGCGGTGTGGTCAGGAGGTCGGGCTGGGAGCCGGTCGTTAGACCGGCCCGTGGAGGGCGGCCGGGAGGACGACCTCGTCGAGGACCCGGGCGATGAGCTCGGGGGTGATCACCTCGCCGAGCAGGAAGCTGCGGTGCATGAGGATCGCGATCAGGGACGGCGCGAGGATCGACAGGTCGGCGTCGGGGTGCAGCTCGCCGCGATCCCTGGCGCGCTCGTAGATCGCGCGCGACGCCTCGATCTTGGGGGCGATGAAGTCGCGTCGGTAGACCTCGGCGAACTCGGGGTCGCGCGTCATCGCCGTGACCACGGCCGCGAGCACGGACTGCGCCATCGGGTCGCTGGGCCCGCCGCTGCCGCAGTAGGCCTCGAGCAGGTCACCGCGCAGGCTGCCGGTGTCGGGGACGACCGCCTCGCCCTTGTGGGCCATGATCGCGGCGACGACCAGCTCGGGCTTGCCCTTCCAGCGGCGGTAGAGCGTCGCCTTGGACGCCTTGGCGCGGGTGGCGACGGCGTCCATGGTGAACAGGTCGTAGCCGACCTCGTCGAGGACGTGCAGCGTCGCCTCGAGGATCTCCAGCTCGCGCTCGCCCTCCACACGGGGGCGGGTGCCGGTCTCGGTCGGGGTCATGCGTCGTCGCGGTCCTTCGGTCTCTGGCTGGTGCGGGTGGGACGGGGTTGTGACGGCGGTCACGATGAAACGAAACGGTTTCGTTTCCTCAACCGCAGCGTATGCAGGTCTATTCCGACGGAACAAACGAGTTTCATCCGGTCCAGACCTGTGCCGGGCGAGGAGGCCGCCGCCGGTGTCGGCGGGGACCGGCAGAATGTGCGCATGAGCACGCCCGACCCGTCCGCCGTCGACTCGGCTGGGGAGACTCCCGTCGCGACCGCGCCGCCGGAGGCCCGCGACCGCCACCGCGAGCTGAGCGAGCAGATCGACGACGCCCGGTGGCGCTACTACGTGCTCGACGACCCCACGCTGTCCGACGCCGACTTCGACGTGCGGCTGCGCGAGCTCGAGGGACTCGAGGAGCAGTTCCCCGAGCTCCGCACGCCCGACTCGCCCACGCAGCGGGTCGGCGGTGCGGTCTCGACCGACTTCACCGCCGTCGACCACCTCCAGAGGATGGAGAGCCTCGACAACGCGTTCACCAGCGAGGAGCTCGCGTCGTGGTACTCCCGGATCCTGCGCGAGGGCGTCGAGGCGCCGGCGCTGCTCTGCGAGCTCAAGGTCGACGGGCTCGCTATCAACCTGCTCTACGAGCACGGCCGCCTGGTCCGCGCGCTCACCCGGGGCGACGGCCGCACCGGCGAGGACGTGACGCCCAACGTCAAGACCATCGCCTCCGTGCCGCACCGGCTGACCGGCTCCGACGACCACCCGGTCCCCGCGCTCGTCGAGGTCCGGGGCGAGGTGTTCTTGCCCAGTGAGGCCTTCGAGCGCCTCAACGCCTCGATGGTCGAGGCGGGCAAGCCGATGTTCGCCAACCCCCGCAACGCCGCCGCCGGGTCGCTGCGGCAGAAGGACCCCCGGGTCACCGCCACCCGCGACCTCGGCATGGTGTGCCACGGCATCGGTGCACGCGAGGGCTTCGAGCCGACGGCGCAGAGCGCGGCGTACGACGCCCTGCAGGCGTGGGGGCTGCCGGTCTCCGACCAGGTCAGGGTGGTGGCGACGATGGCCGACGTGGAGGCGTTCGTCGAGCACGTCGGCGAGCACCGCCACACCATCGTGGGCTACGAGATCGACGGCCTGGTGGTGAAGGTCGACGACGTGTCGCTCCAGCGACGCCTCGGCTCCACCAGCCGTGCGCCCCGCTGGGCGATCGCGTTCAAGTACCCGCCCGAGGAGGTCAACACGCTCCTCAGGTCCATCGAGGTCAACGTCGGCCGCACCGGGCGGGTCACCCCCTACGGCGTGATGGAGCCGACGAAGGTGGCCGGCTCCACGGTGGAGAACGCCACCCTCCACAACGCGCACGAGGTCAAGCGCAAGGACGTCAGGCCCGGTGACACCGTCATCCTGCGCAAGGCCGGCGACGTGATCCCGGAGATCCTCGGCCCGGTCCTGGCGCTGCGGCCGAAGGGCCTGAAGCCGTGGCGCATGCCGACCAGGTGCCCGGCGTGCAGGACGCCGCTGGCCCAGCAGAAGGAGGGGGACAAGGACCTTCGCTGCCCCAACCACGAGAAGTGCCCCGCGCAGGTGCGCGAGCGCGTCTTCCACGTCGCGGGTCGCGGCGCCTTCGACATCGAGGGGCTGGGCTACGAAGCGGCCGTCGCGCTGCTCGACGCCGGCGCCATCGTCAACGAGGGCGACCTGTTCGGCCTCGACGAGGCGGCGCTGCTGACCGCACCGCTGTTCACCCGCGCCCCCAAGAAGGGCGAGGAAGGCCCTCAGCTCAGCGCCAACGGCGTACGCCTGCTGGCCAATCTCCACGAGCGCAAGACGGCGGTCCCGCTGTGGCGGGTGCTCGTCGCGCTGTCCATCCGGCACGTCGGACCGACGGCCGCGCGAGCCCTGGCGACCGAGCTCGGCTCGATGCGCGCGGTGCGGGAGGCCTCCGAGGAGGCGCTGGCTGCCACCGACGGGGTCGGGCCGACCATCGCCGCCTCGGTGCGCGAGTGGTTCCACGGTGCCAGCGACGGGGATCCGGACCCCGAGCAGGTGTCCGACGAGGTCGGCGACAACACGGCGTGGCACAACGCGATCGTCGACACCTGGGCCGCCGCCGGCGTCACCATGGCCGACGAGCGCGATGAGTCGATCGCACGCACCCTCGAGGGCCTCACGATCGTGGCCACGGGGTCGCTGCAGACCTTCACCCGCGACTCGGTCAAGGAGGCGATCATCAGCCGCGGGGGCAAGGCGTCGGGCTCGGTCTCGAAGAAGACCGACTACGTCGTGGTCGGCGAGAACGCCGGGTCGAAGGCCGACAAGGCCGAGCAGCTCGGTCTGCCGGTGCTCGACGAGGAGCAGTTCACCCTGCTGCTGGAGGAGGGGCCCGACGCCCTCCCGGAGCGCCCGAGCGACGGGTGAGCCGCGACCGGCAACTTTTGCCGCTGCTGCCGGGTCACACCTCCACGATGCCGACTCGGGCACGCGTGAGCGAAAGGTCGTCAGATGACTCCCAGGACCCGCAGCCAGCTCCTCGCCGCTGCCACCCTCACCGTGATGGTCGCTCCCGCCGTGTGGTTCGGTGCGCCGGCGCAGGCCGCGCCGCAGACGTGCGGAGGTCTTCGGGCGACCATCGTCGGCAACGACAGGGCCAACAAGATCACCGGCACCCCGAAGCGTGACGTGATCGTCGCCCGGGGCGGCAACGACGTCATCCGCGGACTCGGCGGCAACGACGTGATCTGTGGCGGTGAGGGTGCCGACACGATCTACGGCGGCGACGGCGACGACCGGATCTTCGGCGAGGCCGACCTGCTGCGCATCGACCCCTTCGGCCGGGTGGTCAAGAAGGGCGACACGATCACCGGCGGCGCCGGCGACGACGTCATCGACCTCGGCTACGACCCGCGCCCCGCGAGCGAGGACACAGCCGTCCGGGTCGACGGCATCTCCTACGCGAGTGCCCCGGCGCCGGTCGTCGTCGACCTCCGCGCGGCCGCCACCGTCCCGATCGCGGCGGACGGCAACGACACCGTCACCGGGTTCGACGGGGGCATCCGGATCTACGGCTCGGCGCTGAACGACACGATCAAGGGCACCAACAAGGCCGACGCGATCTATGCGCGCGGTGGCGACGACACCATCTTCGGTCGCGGTGGTGACGACACGATCGTGGCGGACACAGCCGGTGCGATCGGCAACGACCGGCTCTACGGCGACGCCGGCGACGACGTCCTGACGGGCTCGGCCGGATCCGACACGCTGGTGGGCGGCAGCGGGAGCGACACCCTGACCTCGACGTCGGAGCTGCACCAGGTCATCCGCGGCGGCAGCGGCATCGACACGGTCGCCTTCCCGCTCCCCGTCGAGTCCGGGTTCGTCGCGAAGGGCCACGGGGGCCAGGACCGGCTGCGTCTCCTGCCCAGCTCCAACCCGGCGCTCAAGCCGACCGTGCGGATCGACCAGCTCGGCAGGACGAAGATCCGCAGCCTGCAGCCGTTCACCCTCGAGGGGAGGATCACCGGGTTCACCGACGTCCAGCTCCCGGCCCGCGCCCTGTCGATCTTCAAGGGCAGCAACGACTCCGAGATCATCACCGCGAGCCCCGACCACCGCGTGAAGATCTACGGCCGCGGCGGTGCGGACGTGATGACCGGGTCGAGCCAGCCCGACCGCCTCGACGGCGGCAGCGGCTTCGACATCGCCCGCGGCCGCGGCGGCAACGACACCTGCAAGAACGCCGAGAAGCGGTCCAGCTGCTGAGCGCACCCGTCCCCGGCGCGGCGGACCGCGGTCGCTCTCCTAGGATCAAGCCATGCCTGAGATCTCCCGGGAGGAAGTGGCCCACCTCGCCACCCTCGCCCGCATCGACCTCTCCGACGCCGAGCTCGACCACCTGGCGCCGCAGCTGAGCGTCATCCTCGAGTCCGTCGCCTCCATCAACGGCGTCGCGGGGGACGACGTGCCGCCCACGTCGCACGCGATCCCGCTGACGAACGTGTTCCGCGAGGACGTCGTGGTGCCGGGCCTGACCGCCGAGGAAGCGCTCTCGGGTGCCCCGGCCGTGGAGGAGCAGCGCTTCTCCGTCCCGCGCATCCTGGGTGAGGAGGCCTGATGAACGACGTCGTCCGCAGCACCGCTGCCGCTCTCGCCGACGAGCTGGCCGCCGGCAACGTCAGCTCGGTCGAGCTGACCGAGGCCCACCTCGACCGCATCGCTGCGGTCGACACTCGCCCCGATGGCCGGGGAGTCCACGCCTTCCTCCACGTCGACCGCGACGGCGCACTCGCCGAGGCCGCCGAGTCCGACGCCCGCCGGGCCCGCGGCGAGGCACGCGGGACGCTCGACGGCGTACCGATCGCGGTCAAGGACGTGCTGGCCACCCGCGGCCTGCCGACGACCTGCGGCTCGAAGATCCTCGAGGGCTGGATTTCTCCCTACGACGCCACCGTCGTGACCAGGCTCCGCGAGGCCGGACTGCCGATCCTCGGCAAGACCAACATGGACGAGTTCGCGATGGGCTCCTCCACCGAGCACTCCGCCTACGGCCCGACCCGCAACCCGTGGGACCTCGACCGCATCCCGGGCGGCTCGGGTGGCGGCTCGGCCGCCGCAGTGGCTGCCTTCGAGGCGCCGCTCGCCATCGGCACCGACACCGGTGGCTCGATCCGCCAGCCCGGTGCCGTCACCGGCACCGTCGGCGTGAAGCCGACCTACGGCGGGGTCTCCCGCTACGGTCTCGTCGCGCTGGCCAACAGCCTCGACCAGGCCGGCCCGGTCACCCGTACCGTCCTCGACGCGGCGCTGCTCCACGACGTCATCGGCGGCCACGACCCGCGCGACTCGACCTCGATCCAGCAGGAGTGGCCCTCGTTCACCGAGGCCGCTCGGGCCGGTTCGACCGGCGACATGACGGGGGTGAAGGTCGGCGTCATCACCGAGCTCGCCGGCGAGGGCTGGCAGCCCGGCGTGATGGCTCGCTTCGACGAGTCGGTCGCGGCGCTGGTCAAGGCGGGCGCCGAGGTCGTCGAGGTGTCGTGCCCGTCCTTCGTGCACGCGCTCGCCGCCTACTACCTGATCCTGCCGGCCGAGGCGTCCAGCAACCTCGCGAAGTTCGACGCGATGCGCTACGGCCTGCGGGTCACGCCCGAGGGCAACCCCAGCGCGGAGGACGTCATGCGCGCCAGCCGCGACGCCGGCTTCGGTGACGAGGTCAAGCGTCGGATCATCCTCGGCACCTACGCCCTCTCCAGCGGCTACTACGACGCCTACTACGGCCAGGCGCAGAAGATCCGCACCCTGATCAGCCGCGACTTCGACGCGGCCTTCGGCCAGGTCGACGTCCTCGTCTCGCCCACGGCGCCGACCACGGCGTTCAAGCTGGGCGAGAAGCTCGACGACCCCATGGCGATGTACCTCAACGACCTCGCCACCATCCCCGCCAACCTCGCCGGCGTCCCGGGCATCTCGGTGCCCAACGGCCTCGCCGACGAGGACGGCCTGCCCAGCGGCTTCCAGGTCCTCGCACCCGCGCTCGCCGACGACCGCGTCTACCGCGTCGGTGCCGCGCTGGAGGCGCTCCACGCCGCCGAGTGGGGTGGCCCGCTGCTCGACCGGGCGCCCGCCCTCGCCACTTCGACCACGAAGGAGTCGGCACGATGACCTCCACCACCGCCACGAACCTGGTCCCCTTCGACGACGTCCTCGCGACCTACGACCCCGCCCTCGGCCTCGAGGTGCACGTCGAGCTCAACACGGCGTCCAAGATGTTCTGCGGCTGCCCGGCCACCTTCGGCGGCGAGCCGAACGCGGGCACCTGCCCGACGTGCCTGGGGCTTCCCGGCGCCATGCCGGTCGTCAACGGCAAGGCCGTCGAGTCCGCGATCCGCATCGGGCTCGCCCTCAACTGCGACATCGCCGAGTGGTGCCGCTTCGCCCGGAAGAACTACTTCTACCCGGACATGCCAAAGAACTTCCAGACCTCTCAGTACGACGAGCCGATCTGCTTCGACGGCTGGATGGACGTCGACCTCCAGAACGACGCGGGCGAGACCGAGACCTACCGCGTCGAGATCGAGCGCGCGCACATGGAGGAGGACACCGGGAAGTCGCTGCACGTCGGCGGCTCCACCGGCCGCATCCACGGCGCCGACTACTCGCTGGTCGACTACAACCGCGCCGGCATCCCGCTCATCGAGATCGTCACCCGCCCGATCCTGGGCGCGGGGGAGAGGGCACCCGAGGTCGCCCGGGCCTACGTCGCCCAGCTGCGCGAGCTGATCGTGGCACTCGGTGTCTCTGAGGCCCGGATGGACCAGGGCAACCTTCGCGCCGACGTGAACCTCTCGCTCTCGCCCAAGGGGAGCGGCGTGCTCGGCACCCGCACCGAGACCAAGAACGTCAACTCGTTCCGCTCGGTCGAGCGAGCCGTGCGCTACGAGATGCAGCGCCACGCGGCGATCCTCGACGGCGGCGGCTCGATCCTCCAGGAGACCCGCCACTGGCACGAGGACACCGGCATCACGACCAGTGGTCGGGAGAAGTCCGACGCCGAGGACTACCGCTACTTCCCCGAGCCGGACCTGGTGCCCGTCGCGCCGAGCCGCGAGTGGGTCGAGGAGCTGCGCGGCACGCTGCCGGAGAACCCGACGGTGCGCCGCGCCCGGCTGCAGGCCGAGTGGGGCTTCACCGACATGGAGATGCGCGACACGGTCGGTGCCGGCGCGCTCGGGTTGGTCATCGAGACCGTGGCCGAGGGGGCCGCTCCGCAGGCGGCCCGCAAGTGGTGGCTCGGCGAGCTGGCGCGACGCAGCAACGAGGACGGCGTCGACCTCGTCGACCTGCCGATCACGCCTGCCGACGTGGCCCGCATCCAGGCCCTGGTCGACGACAAGACCGTCAACGACAAGCTCGCCCGGCAGGTCTTCGAGGGGGTGCTCGCCGGCGAGGGCTCGCCCGACGAGGTCGTCGCCAGCCGTGGCCTCGCCGTGGTCTCCGACGACGGCGCCCTCGGTGCGGCGATCGACGACGCCATCGCCGCCAACCCCGACGTCGCCGACAAGATCCGCGACGGCAAGGTGGCGGCCGCCGGTGCCCTCATCGGTGCGGTGATGAAGCAGATGCGCGGCCAGGCAGACGCCGGTCGGGTGCGTGAGCTGATCCTCGAGAAGCTGGGCTGACCCTGGGGCGCTGACCGGTTCGGCTGCCGACCCGGCAGGAGGGCTCGGCACCGACTTTCGGATGATCTGGCTCGATTTGAGTGGTCCAGACAACTTGTTAGGGTCATCGCGAGTCACACCGGTCACATCACCCACTCAACGCTCGCGCCCTTCGGGAGGGCACCGCACGGTTCGTCGTCGTGTGCCCGCGAGCCGGAAGGAAGTCATGAACCACCGCAATCGTCCCATCCGCATGACCGCGGTAGCCCTCTCCGCAGGTGCTCTCTCCGCGGGTCTGCTGGTTGCCCCCTCGGCCACCGCGGCGCCCTCGCCCGCGATGGCCGGCACCGACAGCACCCCCTCGACCGTCGCCGCCGAGTGGCTGGCCGGTGAGCTGACCAACGGCGTCATCATCACCAAGAACGGGCCCGACATCGGCCTCACGCTCGACGCGGGCATGGCGCTGTCGACCGTTCCGCGCCAGGGCGTGCACATCACCGCGATCTCCAACGCCCTCGAGACGCGCCTCGCCGACTACGTCGGTGACGGCACGAAGGAGTCGTACGCCGGTGCCCTGGCGAAGGCGGCGACCTTCGTGCGCGTGGCTGCCAAGAACCCGACCAGCTTCGGCGGCCGCAACCTGGTCACCGAGCTCGAGCAGCGCACCGCCGACGTGCCGGCCGACCCTGCGGCGAAGCCGCAGGAGGCGGCCTACGCCGGTCGCATCTTCGACCAGTCGGAGTCGGGCAACTTCGCCAACGTCGTGGGCCAGTCCTACGCCGTGCGTGCCCTGACGCTCGCGAAGTCCACCGAGGCCGCGGCTGCCCGCGACTTCCTGCTCAAGCAGCAGTGCTCCTCGGGTGCCTTCCGCCTCAACTTCGCCAAGGCCGACGTGCCGAACCAGTCGTGCACCGACGGCGTGGCCGGCAGCGAGGCCGACCCCGACGCCACCGCGCTGGCGATGATCAACCTCGTCGAGTCCGGTGACACCAGCCAGGCCGTCAAGGACGCGCTCGCGAAGGCCAACACATGGCTGGCGGCTCGTCAGCGTGGCAGCGGTGCCGTCCGCAGCGCTGGCACCGACGCCCAGATCAACACCAACACGACCTCTCTGGCGGCCTACGCGTTCGGTCTGCTGAAGAACCGCGGCCCGGCCATGAAGGCGGCCCTGTGGGTGCGCAAGAACCAGCCCGTCTACAAGTACAAGTGCCGCACGGCGCTGACCAAGGACACGGGCGCCGTTGCCTACCGCAAGGACCGGATCAACGCCTCGACGACCACCGGCCTCACCGCCGACACCCGTGACGAGTGGCGTCGTGCGACCGCCCAGGCCGTGCTCGGCCTGCAGTTCGCCCCGGCCAGCAACGACGTGTTCCGCATCCAGTCGGTGCGCAAGGAGGCCCGCGCGGGCGACCGTCCGCAGTTCCGCGTGTTCGGCATCGCCCCCGGTGAGAGCGCCTGCATGCAGGTCAAGGGTGACTTCAAGGCGATCAAGGGCAAGACCTCGGGCGGCGCGATCGTCCGCAAGCTCAAGCTCCCGGTCGGCAACCAGCGCCGCGTGGCCCTGGTGAAGACCTCGAGCGACGAGGCTCGTACGTCGATCCGCGTGCGCAACTGATCCACCCGTCCCGCCACGGCACGTGGTGAGACTCCTTCGGCCCGGCGTCCTCGCGACGCCGGGCCGAAGTGCGTCTGCGGGCCACCGGGGTTACCCTTCCTAGGCCGTGCCCGCCCGGGCCGGCACCGCACACGCCCGAGCTGGGGAAAGCCGGTCCGAATCCGGCGCTGACCCGCAACCGTGGGCACGGGGAGCACCCGTGCGAGCCGGAACACCCGCCTCGACGCGTCCTGAACACCATCGCTGTCGCGGAACGCAGCGGGGAGCGGCCACCGCCTTCCTCGCTGTCGCAGTGAGGGAGGTACCCATGGACCGCATCCTCGCCAGGACTCTGGCGAGCATCGTGCTCGTGCTCGGGTCGGTCCTGCTCGCACCCTCGTCGATGACGCCGACGGCCTCGGCAGCCACCTGCGCCTCCGGCGGGGGCGTGAGCGTCGTCGTCGACTTCCGAGAGCTCGGTGCCAGCGCCGTGACCGCCTGCCTGGAGAACGGCGGGGGCCAGAGCGCGGCGGCGATCTTCGCGTCCGTCGGCGTCACGATCGACTACGCCCAGCGACAGCCGGGCTTCGTCTGCCGCGTCGGCGGAGCACCTGCAGACGCTCCGTGCGTGAACACCTCTCCGCCAGACGCGTACTGGGGTCTCTGGTGGTCCGACGGCACGCGCGGCTCGTGGACGTACGCCTCCGCCGGCGTCGGCGGCCTCGTCGTTCCGGCGGGTGGGTCTGTGGGCTGGTCCTGGCAGCAGGGCCGCACTCCGAGCACGGTCGTCCCGCCGGCTGTCGCGCCGCCGGTCGCTGCTCCCAGTCCGGCCTCCAGCCCCACCGCCTCGCCCTCCGCCAGCCCGACCAGTGGCACGGGGAATGGTCCAGCCGGCGGCGGGAAGGGCGGCAAGGACGGCGGGAAGGGTGGCAAGGACGGCGGCAAGAAGGGCGGTCGTCCGAGTCCCAGCCCGAGCCCCACGCCCAGCGCCAGTCCCAGCTCGAGCCCCACCGCGTCGGCGACCCCGTCCGGTTCGGCCTCCAGCGACCCGTCCGTGGCGCCACTGGAGGTTGAGTCTCCGGGAGACTCAACCGACAGTGGCGGCTCCGGAGGGGGTGCCGGCGGCGATCGCAAGGGTGAGTCTCCTGGAGACTCGACTCCCGGTGCGGCCCCGAGTGACGGTCCGGGCGAGGGCGCGGAGCCGTCCGCATCGACGTCTGAGTCTCCGACAGACTCAACGCCCGCGCCGTCCTCCGAGGCGGCTCAGCCGTCCGCCGACCCGCCCGGTCGCGTGCCCGCACCGCTCGCCTGGGCCGTGTTCGTGCTGCTCGCCGGCGCGATCCTGGTCAGCGCGCTGGTGGCCCGTCGACGGCGGGGAGCCTGACCCGCGTGACCGGACCGGCCCTGACGTCAGGAGCGTTGCCGCGTGACCTGCACCCGATCGCCTGGTGGACCTGGGCGATCGGGCTGGCCACGGCAGCCTCCCTGACCACGAACCCCCTGCTGCTGCTCCTGCTCATGGGCTCGGCGACCGTGGTGGTCATGGCACGGCGCTCGGGGCACCCGTTCGGCCGCTCGTTCCGGTTGTACGCGCTGCTGGCCGCGGTGACCGTCGTGGTGCGCGTGGGGTTCCGGATCGTGTTCGGCGGCCAGGAGATCGGACGCGTGCTGCTCGACCTGCCGGAGATCCCGCTGCCGGACTGGGCCGCCGGAGTGCGGCTGCTCGGCCCCGTCACGAGCGAGGCGTTGCTCGCCGGTCTCTACGACGGGCTCCGGCTGGCCGCGGTCATCCTCTGCGTGGGCGCCGCCAACTCCCTGGCCAACCCCAAGCGGCTGCTCGCCTCGGTGCCGCCGGCGCTCTACGAGATCGGCACGGCCCTGGTCGTGGCGGTCACGATCTTCCCCCAGCTCGCCGACAGTGCCCGGCGGGTCCGCGCCGCCCAGGCCCTGCGCGGGGGGACCACGACGGGGGTGGGCCGGCTGCGCCGTTTCCTGGTGCCGGTGCTCGAGGACGCGCTCGAGCGGTCGCTGTCCTTGGCTGCGGGCATGGACACCCGGGGCTACGGTCGCTCCGGTGGAGCGACCACCCGGGAGCGGCGGCTGACCGGCTCGCTGCTCCTCCTCGCCCTGACCGGCATCTGCGTGGGCACGTACGCCTGGCTCGACCCGACCGCACCACGCGTGCTCGCGCTCCCGATGCTCGGCGCTGGCGGCGTCGTCGCCGTCGTCGGCCTGGTCAGTGCCGGTCGCCGGGTCCAGCGCACCCGCTACCGCCCCGACCCGTGGCGCGCCGGTGAGGTCGTCGCGGTCGTCACCGGTCTGGCGGTGGCCGCCCTGGGGTGGTATGTCGCCCACACCCAGGTCGTGGTCGCCTATCCGGGCGTCGACGTCGCGCCGTACCTCTCTCCCCTCGCTCTCGTGGTCGGGATCCTCGGCACGGTGCCTGCCGTCGCCACCCCCGTCCCGGCGAGCGCCGTCGTCCGCCGGGAGGTCGCCGCGTGATCGAGCACGGCACGCCGCGGCTCGGGGTGATCGACCTTCGCGACATCGGGTTCCGCTACGACGAGCACGAGGTGCTCCGCCACGTCGACCTGACCCTCGAGGAGGGCGAGCTGGTCCTGGTGTCCGGCCGCACGGGCGTCGGCAAGTCGACGCTGCTCGGGGTCGTCACCGGCCTGGTGCCGCGCTTCACCGGCGGCGTGCTCAGCGGCGACGTGCTGCTCGACGGTGCCAGCATCGTCGACCAGCCGCCGCGTGAGCGGGCGCACCTCGTGGGCTACGTCGGGCAGGACCCGCTGGCCGGCTTCGTCGCCGACACCGTCGAGGAGGAGCTCGCCTACGGCATGGAGCAGGTCGGCATCGCGCCCGAGACGATGCGCCGCCGCGTCGAGGAGACCCTCGACCTGCTCGGCATCGCCGACCTGCGCTCGCGCGACCTGCGCACCCTCTCCGGGGGTCAGCAGCAGCGCGTCGCGATCGGCTCCGTCCTCACCATGCACCCGCGCGTCCTGGTCCTCGACGAGCCCACCTCTGCCCTCGACCCGACCGCGGCCGAGGACGTGCTGGCCACCCTCACCAGGCTGGTGCACGACCTCGGCCTGACGGTGCTGCTCGCCGAGCACCGTCTCGAGCGGGTGCTGCCCTTCGCCGACCGGATCTGCCTGGTCACGGGGGACGGCAGCATCCGCGTGGACACCCCGCACCGGATCCTCACCGACTCGCCGATCGCACCGCCGCTCGTCGAGCTGGGGCGGCTCGCCGGTTGGGACCCGCTCCCGCTCACGGTGCGCGACGCGCGGCGGCAGGCCCGATCGCTTCCCGCGCTCGCTGCTCCGTCGCCGAAGCGGCTGCCCGCAGCGGACCCGCTGGTGCTCGCCCGCGGCGTGAGCGTCGTGCACGGCCACCACGTCGCGGTGCGGGAGGTCGACCTGACCCTCTCCGCCGGCCGGGTCACGACGCTCATGGGTCGCAACGGCTCCGGGAAGTCGAGCCTCATCTGGGCCCTCCAAGGCACAGGCAGGCGCCGCTCGGGCACCGTCGACGTGGCCGGCGACGATCCGGCCGACCTCGCGCCCGCCGAGCGGCGTACGCACGTCGGGCTGGTCCCGCAGACCGCCGCCGACCTGCTCTACCTCGAGACCGTCGCCGAGGAGTGCGCCGCCGCCGATGCCGGCGCGGAGGCTGCCTCCGGGACCTGTCGCGGGCTGCTCGACCGACTCGCGCCGGGCATCGACGAGGCCTCGCACCCCCGCGACCTCTCCGAGGGGCAGCGGCTCGCCCTCGCGCTGTCGATCGTGCTCAGCGCCCGTCCGCCGGTCGTGCTGCTCGACGAGCCCACCCGCGGGCTCGACTACGCCGGGAAGGGCGAGCTGGCCCGCATCGTCGCCGACCTGGCCGCCGAGGGACGCGCGATCATGCTGGCGACCCACGACGTCGAGTTCGCCGCCCACGTCGCCGACGAGGTCGTGGTGATGGCCGACGGCGAGGTCGTGTCGTCCGGCCCTCCGCGCCGGGTGCTCGCCGAGTCGCCGTCGTTCGCCCCGCAGGTGACGAAGGTGCTGGGCGCTCCCTGGCTCGTGGTCGAGGAAGTCGCCGCCGCGCTCGGGGAGGCTCGGGCATGAGCACGGTCGAACGGTCCACCCGCGCGGAGCGGGCGGTGCCGGGCGTCGCCCTCCCGATCGGTCCCCGGACCGCGGTCGTGCTGGTCCTGGCCTCGCTGGCCGGGTTGATGATGCTCTGCTGGCCGCTGCTGCTCGCGGCGCAACCGGGGGAGCGGGTCGAGCCACCGTTCGTCTTCCTGGCCCTGCTCCCGCTGGTCATGGTCGTCGTGCTCGCCGAGATGGGCGAGGGAGGCATTGACTCGCGAGTCCTCGCCGTCCTCGGGGTGCTGTCGGCGATCAACGCGGTGATGCGCGGGTTGGGCGCCGGCACCGCCGGCATCGAGCTGGTGTTCTTCCTGCTCGTGCTGGGCGGTCGCGTGTTCGGCGCAGGGTTCGGGTTCGTCCTGGGCTGCACCTCGCTGTTCGCCTCGGCCCTGCTGACCGCCGGGGTGGGCCCGTGGCTGCCGTTCCAGATGATCTGCTCGGCCTGGGTGGGGATGTTCGCCGGACTGCTGCCGCGCCGGGTCACCGGTCGCGCGGAGATCGCGATGCTGGTCGCCTACGCCGTCGTCGCCTCCTACCTCTACGGCCTGCTGATGAACCTCAGCTCCTGGCCGTTCACCCTCGGCATCGTCGTGCCGGGCCACGAGGGCTCGCTGGCGTACGTCGCCGGTGCCCCTGTCCTCGAGAACGCCCACCGCTTCCTCGTCTACACGCTGCTGACGTCGACCGGCGGCTGGGACACCGGTCGCGCGATCACGACGGGCGTCGCCATCGTCGTCCTCGGGCCGGCGATCCTGACCACCCTGCGCCGCGCCGCACGCCGCGCGGTCGTGCGACCCGGTTGAGTCGCGGAGAGACTCAGGGCCGGATCCGGATGATCCGGTCGTCGGCGGGAGTCGGGTTGCCGCGGCCGTCCTTGTTCGACGTGGTCAGCCACAGGGTGTCGTCGGGAGCCGTGACGACGGTGCGCAGCCGGCCGTAGTCCTCGGTGAAGAACGCCTTCGGCCGCACGGCGTCGCCGGCCCTGTCGATGTCGATCCGCCACAGCCGCTGCCCGCGGAGGCCAGCCATCCACAGCCGCCCGTCGGCGTACGCCAACCCGCTCGGGGAGGCCTGGTCGACCGGCCAGACCAGCTGGGGGTCGATGAACTCCGGCCCACCGCCGCTGCCCTCGACCTCGGGCCAGCCGTAGTTGCCGCCCTTCTCGATGAGGTTGAGCTCGTCGAACTCCGAGTCACCGAACTCCGAGGCCCAGAGCCGGCCCTCGTCGTCCCAGGCCAGGCCCTGGACGTTGCGGTGACCCAGCGACCAGACGGGCGAGCCGTTCGTCGGGTTGCCGGGGGCGGCCTCGCCGTCGACGGTGATCCTCAGGATCTTGCCGGCCAGGCTGTCCGGGTCCTGGGCGAGCTCGGGATCACCGGTCTCGCCGGTGGTGACGTAGAGGTAGCCGTCGGGGCCGAACGCGATCCGGCCTCCGTCGTGGATGAAGCCGGCGGGGACGCCGTCGAGGATGACCGTCGGGTCGCCGAGCTGGTCGTCGTCGACGACGGCCTTGACGACCCGGTTGTCCGAGCCGGTGGTGACGTAGAAGAACAGGGTCCGGTCGGTCTCGTAGTCGGGGGAGACGGCGACGCCGAGGAGCCCGGCCTCGCCCTGCGGGACCACCGCGCCGAGGCCGCCGAGGCGGCTGCGCTTGCCGTCCGGGGTGATCTCGAGGACCAGCCCGGTCATCCGCTCGGTGACCACGGCGTTGCCGTCCGGCAGGAAGTCGACACCCCAGGGCACCTCGAGCTGGTCGACGAGGGTGCCGAGCGCCTCGGGCTCGGCGGTGCGGCCGTCGCCGTCACCCGGCTCGTCCGTCGGTGCGTCACTCGGGGTCGGCTGGCTCGGCTGGTCCGTGGGTTGGGTGACGCGGGGGATCGGCTCGGGCGTGTTGCTGGAGCACCCGGTGGCGACGGCCAGCGTGAGCGCCAGCGCGGACAGTGCGCGCCGAGGGGCCGGCGAGGAGACGGGCGGGCGCGATCTCATGTGGCGATTGTGCCCGGTGCGGTCGAACGCTCGCCCTCTTCGTGGCCGGGAGGGTCGCCGAGCGGAGCTCCCGAGCGGGTCGCGCCGATCGACGCGGCGACCACGAAGGCGATCGCCAGCCACTGGACCGGGGAGAGGTGCTCGTGGAGCACGACGATGGCTGCGAGCGCCGCCGCGGCGGGCTCGAGACTCATCAGGATGCCGAAGACGGCGGGACGCAGGCTGCGCAGGGCAACGAGCTCGCAGCTGTAGGGGATGACCGAGCTCAGCAGGCCGACGAGTGCGCCGATCAGCAGGATCCGTCCGTCCCAGAGTCCGGTGCCGCTCGCCAGGAGGGCGGGCAACGTCATGCCGAGCGCTGCGACGACGCTGGCGACCGCGAGGCCGTCGAAGCCGGCCCACCGCCGGCCGGTGCTGGCGCTGAGCAGGATGTACGCCGCCCACGCCGCGCCGGCTAGCAGGGCGTACAGCACGCCGAGGAGGTCCAGGTCGGACCGCTGGAAGCCGAGCAGGACGACGCCGCACCCGGCCAGCAGCACCCAGACCAGGTCGCGGGCGCGCCGCGAGCCGAGCACGGCCAGGGTGAGCGGCCCGATGAACTCGATCGTGACCGCGATGCCGAGGGGGATCCGGGAGAACGACTGGTAGATGCCCCAGTTCATCGTGGCCAGGCTGGCGCCGAACCCCAGGACGACCAGCCAGTCCCGGCGGGTGCGCCCGGTCAGGCGGGGTCGGGCGACCAGGGCGAGGACCAGTGCACTGGTCATCAGTCGGAGCCACACGATCGCGGTCGGGGAGATCTCGTCGAAGAGACTCTTCGCGATCGCGGCGCCGACCTGCACCGACGCGATGCCGACGAGCACCAGACCCACGGGGCCGAGCAGCTCTCGGCTCGCTCGCTGGGTCACGGGCCAAGCCTAGGCAGGGGAGTCGGTGCCCTCGCCGCTGGTCTCACCGTCGCCGTCCCCGGGGCCGTGCGTGGCCAGGCTCTCCAGGGCGCGCTGCGCGTGCCGGGTCTCGGCAGCGAAGTAGTCGAGCCCCCAGTCGGCCACCAGCGAGGGGAAGCGGAACGGCTCGCCGGGCTCGTCGGCGCCCCGGAGCATCTCGCGCACGCCGGTGAGGTCCTCCCTGGCCCGCGCCAGCTCGTCGACGTACTCGTGCAGCATCCGCCGCGTCTCGTCCGGCGCGGTGACGTGACCGATCAGGAGGCGCAGCAGCACGGTGTGCTTGAGGACCGGGAAACCCGCAGGGGTGTGGTCCATCCACGCGCGCAGCGCCGCCTGGCCCGCGTCGGTGATGGCGTACGTCGTGACCTCGCGGCCGCCGTCGTGCCGGGCACGGGCAGCCACCAGCTCGTGGTCGGTGAGCCGGCGCAGCTCGGTGTAGATCTGGCTCATCGCGGGTGCGACCCAGTAGAAGCGCAGCGTGATGTCGGCGCGCTGCTTGACCTCGTAGCCGGTCAGCTCGTCGCCGAACGTCAGCAGGCCGAGGATCGCGTATCCGGTCACCGGGATGTCTTGACTCATCTCCGCCGAAGAGTAGTGTTCCTAATCGGAATAGTCACGCAGGCGCGACGACGGGGGATCCGGTGGGACACGACCATGCGATCGAGGCCGTGGGGCTGGTCAAGCGGTTCGGCGACACGCTGGCGGTCGACGACGTCAGCTTCGAGGTGCCGCGAGGATCCGTGCTCGGGCTGCTCGGGCCCAACGGCGCCGGGAAGACGACCACCGTCCGGATGATGACGACGCTCACCCGGCCGACGCGCGGCACGGCGCGCGTGGCCGGCCACGACGTGCTCGAGGACCCGGCGGCCGTGCGCCGCTCGATGGGCCTGACCGGTCAGTCCGCCACGGTCGACGAGCTGCTCACGGGTCGGGAGAACCTGTGGCTCATCGGCAGCCTCTACGGGCTCGACCGGCGCACGATCGACCGGGTGTCCGAGGAGCTGCTCGAGCGGTTCTCGCTCACCGACGCCGCGGGGCGCGTGGTCAAGACGTACTCCGGGGGCATGCGCCGACGTCTCGACCTCGCGGTGAGTCTCGTCGCCACCCCGCCCGTGCTGTTCCTCGACGAGCCGACGACCGGCCTCGACCCGCGCAGCCGCGTCGAGCTCTGGGACGTGCTCCACGACCTGGTCGACGACGGCACGACGCTGCTGCTGACGACGCAGTACCTCGAGGAGGCCGACCAGCTCGCCGACGACATCGTCGTCATCGACCGCGGCACGATCATCGCCCACGGCACGCCGATGCAGCTCAAGGACGCCTCCGGCAAGGCCTCGCTCGTCGTCACCGTCTCGCGCGCCGAGGACCTCGCGGCCGCCGTCGAGCGGGTGCGGGGAGCCGGTCTCGAGGCCCACGTCGACGAGCCGGCACGCCGGATCACCGCCCCGGCCGAGGGACTGCACGACATCACCCGGATCGCTGCGATCTTCGACGGCAGTGGCATCGAGATCGACGACCTCGGGCTCCAGCGCCCCAGCCTCGACGACGTCTTCCTCAACCTCACCGGCCATCGCGCCGACGAGGACGCGGGCGCCGACATCGAGGACCAGTCCTCCTCGCCCGCGGAGGTGCGCGCATGAGCCAGACCAGCCCCACCACCCGCCGCGCCATCGAGCGCCCGGAGATCCGGCACACGTCGCTGTGGCACCAGTCGGTGACGATCTTCCGGCGCAACCTGATCCACATCAAGCGGATGCCGGAGATGCTCCTCGACGTCACCATCCAACCGGTGATGTTCGTGCTGCTCTTCGCCTACGTCTTCGGGGGTGCGATCGCGGTGGCGGCGCCCACCGGCTACCGCGAGTGGCTGCTCGGCGGGATCATGGGACAGACGATCGCGTTCGCCTCGTTCGTCGTCGCCATCGGTCTCACCGCCGACATCGACAAGGGGATCGTCGACCGGTTCCGGTCGTTGCCCATCAACCCGGCCGCGATCCTCGTGGGGCGCAGCATGTCGAGCATCACGCACTCGTTCATCGGCATCGTCGTGATGTCGCTGACCGGGCTGATCGTGGGCTGGCGGATCCGGGGCTCGGTCCTCGACGCGCTGGCGGCGTACGGCCTCCTGCTGCTGTGGGGCTTCGCGATGATCTGGGTCGGCATCCTCGTCGGCTCCTCGATGCGGTCGGTCGAGGCGGTCAACGGGGTCATGTTCACCACGATGTTCCCGCTGACTTTCCTCTCCAACGCGTTCGCGCCCTCGGAGGCCATGGGGCCGGTGCTGCGCGCCATCGCCGAATGGAACCCGATCTCCGCGCTCGTCCAGGCCGTGCGCGAGCTCTGGGGCAACACCGGCCCGGCGCCCGCCGATGCCCACCTGCCGCTCCAGCACCCGGTGCTGTTCACCGTCCTGTGGACCGTGGCGATCACCGCCGTGGTCGCACCGCTCGCGCTGAAGGTCTTCCGCAACCGCACGATGCAATGACCCGCTGCACGACACCCCACCCGCAACGATCCCCGAAGGAGATACCCATGTCGCGCACGTTGCTCATGGTCGGAACCCGCAAGGGCATGTGGCTCGGGACCTCGGACGAGGCCCGGACCTCCTGGGACTGGACCGGACCGCACTTCCCGATGGAAGAGGTCTACTCCGTCTTGATCGACCGGCGAGGACCGACGCCGCGGCTGCTCGCCGGGGCCTCGTCGAGCTGGCTCGGGCCCCAGGTGTGGCGCTCCGACGACCTGGGCACGACGTGGGACGGCACGCCCAACGGCGCGGCCCGCTTCCCCGAGGACACCGGCGCGTCCCTCGCCCGCGTCTGGCAGCTCCAGCCGGGCTTCGAGGACGACGTGGTGTGGGCGGGGACCGAGCCCGGGGCCGTGTTCCGCTCGACCGACCGCGGTGAGACGTTCTCGCTCGTCCGGAGCCTGTGGGACCACCCTCACCGTGCCGAGTGGGACGCGGGATTCGGCGGGCAGGCCTTCCACACGATCCTGCCCGATCCGCGCGACGGCGAGCACGTGCTCGCCGCGCTGTCGACCGGCGGGGTGTACGCCACCGCGGACGGCGGCGAGCACTGGGCGCCGTCCAACACCGGGGTGAAGGCCGAGTTCTTCCCGGGGGAGCGCAACTATCCCGAGTTCGGCCAGTGCGTGCACAAGGTGGCCCGTGACGCGGCCGACCCCGATCGCCTCTACCTCCAGAACCACGGCGGCGTCTACCGCTCCGACGACGGCGGATCGTCCTGGCAGGACATCGCTCCGGGCCTGCCGACCGAGTTCGGGTTCGCGATGGTGGCGCACCCGCACCGTGCGGACACGGCGTACAGCTTCCCGATCACCGGCGCGGAGGCCAGGTGGCCGGTCGACGGCAAGGCGCGCGTCTACCGCACCACCGACGCGGGCGCCTCGTGGGCGCCGCTGGGCGAGGGCGTGCTGCCCGACGGCTACTACACGGCCGTGATGCGCGACGCGATGTGCGTCGACGACCATGACCGCGTCGGTCTCTACTTCGGCGGTCGCAACGGCGGCGTGTGGGCCTCGCCCGACGAGGGCGAGTCCTGGCGCCAGGTGAACGAGAACCTCCCCGACGTACTCGTCGTCCGCGCCGCGCAGCTTCCCTGAGGTCTACGCTCGCCGCCATGGCCGACTTCTCGCTCTCCCGCAGCACCCGCGTCGCTGCTGGTCCCACGCAGGTCCACGCGCTCGTGGACGACTTCCGCGAGTGGCAGAAGTGGTCGCCGTGGGAGGGCGTCGACCCCGAGCTGCACCGCGAGTACGCCGGCCCCGACCACGGCGTCGGATCGACGTACCGCTGGTCGGGCAACAAGAAGGCCGGCGAGGGCCAGATGCGGATCACCGAGTCGACGCCGTCGGCCGTCGTCGTCGACCTGGAGTTCGTCAAGCCGTTCAAGGCCACGAACGTGACGACCTTCAGTCTCGCGCCGGCGGCCGGAGCCACCGATGTGACCGACGTGACCTGGACGATGACGGGTCGCCGCAACGCCGCGATGGGCGTCCTGGGCAAGCTCTTCCTCGACAAGGCCATCGGAGGCGACTTCGAGAAGGGGCTGGCCTCCCTCAAGCGGGAAGCCGAGCGCGCCTGACCCTCGGCTCCCTCGCCCCAGGAGCCTCGATGCCATCTGCCGCGGTCGCCGCCCGGGGCCTCGTTCGCATCCCCGTCGCCGACCCTCGGCCGTGAGTCTCTGAGCGACTCAACCGGTGGGCGCGGGTGTCGCACCGCGTCCTGCGCGATGAGTCTCTGAGGGACTCATGAGCCAGTGTCGGGGCGGGCGACGGTGGTGGCGCCGCCGGATCCGGTCGCGGAGGCTCCGGCCCCGAGCCGGGCCACGAATCGTCCACAGGGGTGGCTGACGGCACGTACGCCGGTGCGCTGTGGACAGGTTCGTTCCGGCGTCGGTGACTCGCTCTGGAATGGGCTGACGACATCGACCGGCGAGAGCGGGGGAGAGACATGGTCATCGACCGGGACGGCTTGATGGACACGCGGACGGGCACGCAGGGAGGCGCGCAGAAAGACGAGCTGACGGAGCGTCTCAGGGAGAGGTTCGACGACAAGCGCGCGCGGCGCGAGAGCAGGGTGCGGTGGCTCGAGAGTCGCTCGGAGTGGACCGATGACGAGTGGGCGTGGTTCTGCCTCGGGCCCTTCGGCGGGGAGATCCCGGGGATGGTGCGGCGGGTACGGCGGATCCTCGACGTGTCGCAACGAGGCCTGGCCGCGCTGCTGGGCGTGTCGCAGTCGGTGGTGGCGCGCTGGGAGACGGGGCGGACGAGTCCGCGCTCGAGCGTCATGGAGCGCCTCTTCGAGATGGCCGGGCTCGGCGCGCTGGTGGTCGACGAGAAGACGGGGGAGCAGGTCGAGCCGATGCGCAACGACGGTGTGCGCACGCGGTCGGGGAGCCGCTTCCCCGCGCACACGGACCCGCGGGTGAACGGCTGGCGCGTGCCACCGGGCGTGGTCTCGACGATGGCGGCCTACTACGCGTGGCAGGACACGTCGCGGGCGCGACGCGACCCGATGGTCCGCGCGCGCATCAGTCCGCACCTGCGCCGGATCGAGCGCTACGTCCGGGGCACGCCGGTCGACCATCCGTCCCTTACCCAGTGCGTGGCCGAGGCCCAGCACCAGGACGACCTGCGGGCGTCACGTCGGGCTGGGCGGCTGGCTGCCTGAGTCCCCGGGCGGACAGGCCGCGGCTCGGGCAGTCGGTGCGGGTCGGATGAGACAGCGTGACCCGTGCCCGGGACGGAGCACTAGCCTGAGGCGCATGACCGACGCATCCGACGCCCCCGACATCAAGCCCCGGAGCCGAGCCGTCACCGACGGCCTCGAGGCGACCGCCGCGCGAGGGATGCTCCGGGCGGTAGGCATGGGCGACGACGACTGGGCCAAGCCGCAGATCGGCGTCGCGTCGAGCTGGAACGAGATCACTCCCTGCAACCTGTCTCTCGACCGGCTCGCCAAGGCCGTGAAGAGCGGCGTGCACGCCGCAGGCGGGTATCCGCTGGAGTTCGGCACGATCTCGGTCTCCGACGGCATCTCCATGGGCCACGAGGGCATGCACTTCTCCCTCGTCAGCCGTGAGGTCATCGCGGACTCGGTGGAGACCGTGATGATGGCCGAGCGGCTCGACGGCTCGGTGCTGCTGGCCGGCTGTGACAAGTCGCTGCCGGGCATGCTGATGGCGGCGGCGCGGCTCGACCTGGCCAGCGTCTTCCTCTACGCCGGCACGATCATGCCCGGCCAGGTCGACGGCAAGGACGTGACGATCATCGACGCCTTCGAGGCCGTCGGCGCGTGCCTGGCGGGCAAGATCACCCGCGAGAAGGTCGACGAGATCGAGCGCGCGATCTGTCCGGGGGAGGGCGCCTGCGGCGGGGCGTACACCGCGAACACGATGGCCAGCGTCGCCGAGGCGCTGGGCATGTCGCTGCCCGGCAGCTCGAGCCCGCCGGCCGTGGACCGTCGCCGCGACGGGTTCGCCCACAAGTCCGGCGAGGCCGTGGTCGAGATGCTCCGCCAGGGCATCACCGCGCGCCAGATCATGACCCGCCCCGCCTTCGAGAACGCGATCGCGATGGCGATGGCCCTGGGCGGCTCGACCAACGCGGTGCTCCACCTGCTCGCGATCGCCCGCGAGGCCGAGGTCGACCTGACCCTCGACGACTTCACCCGGATCGGCCGGACGGTCCCGCACCTGGCCGACATGAAGCCGTTCGGCAAGTTCGTGTGGACCGACTTCGACCGTGTCGGCGGCATCCCCGTGCTGCTCAAGGCACTCCTCGACGCTGGTCACCTGCACGGCGACGTGCTGACCTGCACCGGCAAGACGATGGCCGAGAACCTCGCCGAGCTCGACCCCAAGCCGCTCGACGGCGTGATCCTGCGCGAGCTCGGCAAGCCCATCCACGCCACCGGCGGCCTGACGATCCTCAAGGGCTCGTTGGCCCCGGACGGTGCCGTGGTCAAGAGCGCCGGATTCGACGACTCCACGTTCACCGGCACCGCTCGGGTCTTCGACGGCGAGCGCAAGGCGCTCGACGCGTTGACCGAGGGCGCGATCAAGCCGGGCGACGTGGTGGTCATCCGCTACGAAGGTCCCAAGGGCGGTCCGGGCATGCGCGAGATGCTCGCCATCACCGGAGCGATCAAGGGCGCCGGCCTCGGCAAGGACGTCCTGCTCATCACGGACGGACGCTTCTCCGGCGGCACGACCGGACTCTGCGTCGGCCACATCGCCCCCGAGGCGAGCGACGGTGGACCGATCGCGTTCGTGCGCGACGGCGACCAGATCACTCTCGACGTGGCCAACATGACCCTCGACGTCCACGTCGACGAGGCCGAGCTCGCCCAGCGGGCGGTCGGATGGGAGCCGCTGCCGCCGAAGTACACCCGCGGCGTGCTCGGCAAGTACCGCAAGGTCGTCCAGTCGGCTGCCCACGGCGCTGTCTGCTACTGACGTACGCGGCGGCGGGGCCGGCGGATAGGTTGCCGTGGTGAACCTTGACACCGCTGCGCAGCTGGACGCCGCCGACCCCCTCGCGCACTTCCGCGAGCGGTTCGTCGGCGCCTCCACCGACCTCGTCTACTTCGACGGGAACTCCCTCGGCCGCCCCGTGGCGGCCGCTGCGGACCGGCTCCACGACTTCGTGCACCAGGAGTGGGGTGGTCGGCTCATCCGCGGTTGGGACGAGCGCTGGATGGACCTGCCCACGTCCCTCGGCGACGAGCTCGGACGGGTCGTCCTGGGGGCCGCCGCCGGCCAGATCGCCGTCGGTGACTCGACGACGGTGTGGCTCTACAAGCTCATGCGGGCCGCGGTCGACCACGCCGTGCGCACCGACCCGGGCCGCACCGAGATCGTCATCGACACCGACAACTTCCCCACCGACCGCTACGTCGCCGAGGGCATCGCCGCCGAACGCGGGCTGACGCTCCGCTGGATCGAGGTCGACACCTCCGCCGGCGTCACCCCCGACCAGCTGCGCGAGGCCGTCGGCGAGCGCACCGCCCTCGTCGTGCTCACCCACGTCGCCTATCGCTCGGCCTGGCTCGCGGACGGACCCGAGCTCACCCGGATCGCCCACGACGCCGGCGCCCTCGTGCTCTGGGACCTCTGCCACTCGGCGGGGTCGGTCGAGGTGGCGCTCGACGAGTGGGATGCCGACCTCGCCGTCGGCTGCTCCTACAAGTACCTCAACGGCGGACCCGGCTCGCCGGCCTTCGGCTACGTCAGGGCCCGCCTCCAGGACGACCTGACCCAGCCGATCCAGGGATGGATGGGCCATGCCGACCCGTTCCTCATGGGCCCCGGCTACACCCCGGCGCGGGGCATCCGCCGTTTCATCTCGGGCACTCCGCCGATCCTCGGCATGGTCGCCATGCAGGCGATGCTCGAGCTGGTCGAGGAGGCCGGCATCGAGAACATCCGCGCCAAGTCCGTCGCGCTGACGTCGTACGCCGTCGAGCTCGCCGAGGCGACGCTGCCCGAGGTCACCCTCGCGTCCCCGCGCGACCCTGCGCAGCGTGGCGGCCACGTCACGCTGCACCACGACCGGATGCGGGAGGTCACCGCGGCCCTGTGGGAGCGCGACGTCATCCCCGACTATCGCGACCCGGGAGGTCTGCGGATCGGCCTCTCGCCGCTGTCGACGTCGTTCGACGAGGTCGAGCGGGGCATGGCCGCCGTGGCGCAGTCCCTGACGGAGACGGCGCGATGACCCAGCAGCAGCTCCCCACGACCAACGAGCACGGTCAGCGTCTCGGCCGGCCCGTCGACTGGAGCGGCGCACGGCGCCCCGAGAGGATCGCCCTCCAGGGACAGGGCGTGCGACTCGAGCCGATCGGCCCCCAGCACGTGGACGACCTCGTCGCCAGCGTCTGCGGCGAGGACGACGACGCGCTGTGGACCTATCTCTTCTGGGATCGTCCGCGAGACCGCGCAGAGATGGCGGCGATCGTGGAGCGCGGCGCGGGCGACGAGGGTCAGGTGATGTACGCCATCGTGGCCGTCGAGACCGCTCGTGCGGTCGGCTTCTGCTCGCTGATGCGGCTCGACCCGGAGATGGGCTCCATCGAGATCGGCGGCATCGCCTTCGGGCGGCAGCTGCAGCGCAGTCGCGCCGCCACCGAGGCGATGGCGCTGCTGATGCGCCACGTGTTCGACGACCTCGGCTACCGGCGCTACGAGTGGAAGTGCGACAGCCTCAACGCCCCCTCGCGCAGGGCCGCCATCCGACTCGGGTTCATCTGGGAGGGGCGCTTCCGCAACGCCGTGGTCTACAAGGGCCGCAACCGCGACACCGACTGGTTCTCGATCACCGACCGCGAGTGGCCGCGGGTGCGACAGGCCCTCGACGACTGGCTCGACGAGCGCAACTTCGACGCGATGGGTCGCCAGCGCGTCCGCCTCGCGGCCCGACCGCCCGAGACGGACCCGAAGAAGGAGCAGTGAGATGGACCAGCGCGTCAGCTTCATCACCCTCGTCGTGACCGATCTCGAGGCGACCCGGAAGTTCTACGTCGAGGGGCTCGGCTGGGAGCCCGAGGTCGATGTCGTCGGCGAGGTGCTGATGTTCCGCGTGGCGGAGAAGGTCATCTTGAGCCTCTGGGTCGAGGGCGGGTTCGTCGCCGAGGTCGGGGAGGCGCCCGCGCGCGGTGGCGTACCCCCGATCACGCTGTCCCACAACCTTGCCACGACCCACGGCGTCGACACGGTGCTGGAGCAGGCCCGCGCCGCCGGTGCCCCGCACATCGGCGAGGCGAGCCAGCGGGAGTGGGGCGGCTACAGCGGCTACTTCTCCGACCCGGACGGCTTCCGGTGGGAAGTGGCCTACAACCCCCAGGAGATCGGGCAGTCTGTGCTCCCGTGAGCACCGACACGCAGACCGTCCCCGGGTGGGACGACTACTTCCTGGGCATCGCGGCGGCCGTGTCCGCACGCGCCAAGTGCACCCGACGACGCGTCGGCGCCGTCCTCACCATCGATCACCGCATCATCGCGACGGGCTACAACGGCGCCGCGCCCGGCGAGGACGACTGCCTGATGGGCGCCTGCCCACGCGGGATGCTCGGCTACGACGATGTCCCGGGGCTCGGTGACTACGACCGACCCGGGACGCCGGGGTTCTGCATCGCGATCCACGCCGAGGTCAACGCACTCCTCTTCGCGACCCGCGACACCAAGGGCGCCACCGCCTACATCACCGACCCACCGTGCCCGGGGTGCCGCAAGGCACTCGCCGCGGCCGGCGTCGTCCGCGCGGTCTGGCCCGAGGGCGAGCACGACCGCGAGGGCCTCACCGCGTGGAGTCGCTAGTCCGGTCCTCGGCCTGCTCTGCGTTCTCGGCCTGCTCGGACTGCTCGGCCTCGGCCTCGGCCCTGCGCCGGCGCCTCACCTCACCGCGGGCGATGAAGAAGGCGATCAGCACCGGGATGAGGAACTTGCGGACCGGCTCGGTCCAGGCCGGCAGCGACGGCAGGGAGATGTCCGGCCAGGGGATCGACGGCCAGGGGATCGACGGCAGGTGGACGTCGGGCCACGGGATCGACGGCAGGTTCGGCCACGGGATGGACGGCAGGTTCGGCCACGGGAGGTCGATGCTCGGCCAGGGCACGAGGGTCAGCAGCCAGATGAGCAGGATCGGCAGGCCGACCCCCGCAGCCGCGATCGCGGTCTGCCGCGCGGTGTGCAGGTGTGGGTGGCGTCCGATCCACTCGGCCCGTGCGGCGGCCCTCGAGCCCGCCTCCGGCTCGAGGTCGGTGCCCCCGAGGCCCGTGTGCGCCTCGGTCTCGGAGTCGTGCAGGGTGACCCGACGGGCCGGTCCCACCCAGCCGAACTTCAGGCGCACGGCGGCGGCCGCACCGTCCGGCGCGAGGACGATCGTCTCGTCGGAGGTCCTCTTCCGGCCCAGCTCGGCGCCGTCGCGCGACCACACGACCGTGCGCACCAGCGCGCCCTGCTGGACCTCGACGAGGTGGTCGTGGCCCCCGCGGGCCAGGTGCCAGCGTTCGGTCGTCCCCATGCGTGCAATACTAGAGCAGTCACTCCAGAAAAGGGAAGGCGACAGGTGGCTCGCACCGTAGACCCCGAGAAGCACGAGGCCAGGCGGCTGGTCATCATCGACGCCGCACTGACCTGCTTCGCGGCGACCGGCTACGCCGGCACCTCCACCGCCGCGATCTGCAAGCGCGCCGGGATCGGCTCGGGCACGTTCTTCCACTACTTCCCGACCAAGCAGTCGCTCCTGCTCGCGATCTTGGCCTACGGCACGGACGAGACGCGCGACTGGTTCGCCGTGCGGTCCGAGGACGAGGACCCGCTCTCGGTCGTCGAGGCCTACCTCGACCACACCGTCGACGAGATGTCCGACCCCCGGCTCGCCGGGTTCGTCCGTGCGGTCGGTGCCGTGATGGGGGAGCCCGACGTCGAGGCCGCGCTGGCTCTCGACACCCGGGTGCTGGAGGAGGGACTCGAGCCCTGGATCGCCCGCGCCCAGGCCGCTGACCAGGTGCGCGCCGACATCTCGGCGCACGACCTCACGGTGTGGCTCCTGGTCGTCCTCGACGGCTTCCTCGCCCGGCTCGCGGTCGACGCCGACTTCACCGCCGCGGCCCAGCAGGCCACCCTGCGCGACGTCGTACGCCGCATGCTGACGCCGTAGTGGACGTCAGTGCGGGCGGATCCAGATGAGCTCGTCGGCGTCCCACTTCTCGATCGCCACCGGCACCAGGCGCTCGACCGCTGCCGCCGCCGACCCCTGAGCGAGCTCGGCCGCGTGCGCGGCGCCGTAGTCCTGTCCGACCGCGTTGTTGTGCACGTCGATGCGGGAGTCCTTCACGGCGGGCGACCCGGCCTCCTGGGCCACGGCGATCGCCGCCGCCGCCTCACGGCCGATGCGCGCCGTCAGCACGGCCTGCCACAGGAAGTGACGCAGTGCGTTGGTGCGACCCGGCACGCCCGCACCGTGCACGGCCGCGGTCCTCAGCGCCGCCTGCGAGACGAGCAGCGCCGTCACCGCGCCCGAGGGGCCGACGCCGGCCCGGGTCGCGGCCGTCCAGAGCCGTGGCACCACGGTCGATGCGTGGATCGCCTGCTGCCCGAGGTCGCGGAGTCCCATGGGCACACAATTCCATGGACACGCGCTGACAGACTCGGCCCATGAGCCAGCCGCCCCTGCGCTTCCCACGTCCGGTCCGCCCCGGTGACCGCATCGGTGTGACCTCGCCGTCCGCCGGCGTCGCGGATGCCGCCGCGACGCGCATCGACTTCTGCGTCGAGTGGCTCCGCGCCCGCGGGTACGACGTCGTGGTGGGGGACTGCATGGACGGCGCGGGCCTCACCTCCGCGCCGGCGCGGGAGCGGGCGGCCGAGCTGACCCGGATGCTGGCCGACCCCGACATCCGCTGCGTCCTGCCGCCGTGGGGAGGCGAGACCGCCATCGACCTGGTGGACCTGGTCGACTGGGAGCGGCTCGCCGACGCCGATCCGACCTGGCTGGTCGGCTTCTCCGACCTCTCGACCGTGCTCGTGCCGGTGACCACCCGCCTGGGCTGGGCGAGCATCCACGGCGACAACCTCGCCGACACGCCGTACGCCGTCCCGGACGGCCTGCTGCACTGGCTCGACCTCGTCGGCGGCGAGGGACCGTTCGTCCAGCGCGGCTCCGGGCTGGTCACCGACTGGTGGCGCTTCGAGGAGGATCCGCGCGCCACCGAGTGGAAGCGCGTGGGCACGGGGGAGTGGGAGCTCGAGGGCGGCGGCGACCTCGACGTCACCGGGCGGCTGATCGGGGGCTGCGTCGAGACGATCGTGAACCTCGCCGGCACGCCGTACGGCGACGTGCGGGCGTGGGCGGAGACGTTCGACGAGCCCACGATCGTCTATGTCGAGGCGTGCGAGGAGCACGCGGTGAACATCTGCCGCTACCTCCACGGGATGCGGCTCGCCGGCTGGTTCGACCGTGCGGCGGCCGTACTGGTCGGCAGCACGGTCGCACCCGACCACCGCGACCTGACGCAGCGCGGTGCGGTCCTCGACGCCCTCGGGCGCCTGGGCCTCCCGATCGTGTGGGACCTCGAGATCGGGCACGTGCCGCCGCACCTGCCTCTGGTGAACGGCGCGCTCGCGCACGTCGTGGTCGACGGCGAGGTCCGGGAGATCACCCAGACCCTCGCCTGACGCGGTTGGCGAGGCGGGTGGGGCGGCGGGAGGGGTGGCAGCTGTCGGCGCACGGTGGCAGGGTCGGGTCCATGAGCGATGGTGCGACAGACCCGAAGGCGCGACTCAGCCACGACCAGATCCTCGAGGCCGGCCTCGACGACTGGCGCAAGGTGCTCAACCGGCTCCGGGCGCGTTTCCGCACGGGCGACTTCGCCACCGGCGTGGCGCTGGTCGACCGGATCGGTGCCGCCGCCGACGAGGCCGACCACCATCCCGAGGTCTCGCTGACCTATCCCGAGGTCATCGTGACGCTCAGCAGCCACGACGTCGGCGGCATCACCAGCCGCGACATCGACCTGGCCCGCACCATCAGCGGGTTCGCCGCCGAGCTCGGAGCCGAGGCCGACACCGCCGGGCTCACCGCGCTCGAGCCCGGCCTCGACTCGGCGGCCCCGCAGCACCTCGGAGCGTTCTACGCCGCCCTGCTCGGCGGCGAGGTCAGCGACGGCGGCGAGCCGGTGGACCCGAGCGGGCAGGTGCCCGGCCTGTGGTTCCAGAAGGGCGAGCGCGGCGCGTCCGACCTGCCGGCGCAGGACCACGAGCAGCGCTGGCACCTCGACGTCTGGGTGCCGCATGACGAGGGGGAGCGACGCCTGGCCGCCGTGCTCGCCGCCGGTGGGACGCTGGTCAGCGACGCCGAGGCGCCGGCGTTCTGGGTGGTGGAGGACGCCGACGGCAACCGCTCCTGCATCTGCACCCCGCTCGACCGAGGCTGAGGACCCGTGACCGACGACGCGACGCCCCTGACGTTCTCCCAGGTCCAGGCCGAGGAGGGGCTGGACGACTGGCGGATGATGTTCCAGACCCTCGAGGCGCGGTTCGTCGTCGGCGGCTTCGCGCGCGGACTGGAGCTGGCCGGCCGCATCGGCCAGGTCGCGGAGGAGATCGGCCATCCTCCCGAGCTGGACCTGCGGTCCACCACGGTGCACGTGCGGGTGATCAGCCGCGACGTCTTCGGCGTCACCCGGCGCGACCTCGAGCTGGCGCGCGGGATCAGCGCGGCCGCGGAGGCGCTGGGCCTGCGGGCCGACCCGACCGGCATCGAGGTCGTCGAGCTGGCCCTGGACACGCCCGACCACGCCGAGGTCAAGCCGTTCTGGCGCGCGGTCCTGGGCTACCAGGACCACCCGCTCCACGACCGCGAGGTCCGCGACCTGGCCGGCACCGGCCCGGCGCTGTGGTTCCAGCACACCGACCCGCACGACGTGCCGCGGCAGCGGTTCCACCTCGACGTCCGGGTCCCGCCCGAGCTGGTGCGTCCGAGGATCGAGGCCGCGCTCGCCGCCGGCGGGAGGCTGGTGAGCGAGGAGCACGCGCCGGCGTTCGTCGTGCTGGCCGACCCGCAGGGCAACCAGGCCTGCCTCACGACGGGCCTCGGTCGCGACTGAGTGCTGCGGCCGCCACATCGCGAGACTCGCGTTCCAGATGTTGGGACGACTGTCACACTGGCTTGACGCCGAACCACCCCGGCGGCGACGGTTGTCGCATGCGCACCGAGATCATTCTTCTTGTACGCACGCGACGCGTGAGCTGAGGTCACTCGACCGAACGCACGCGCGTCACCCCTCGTCGCCCACCGGGCCGAGGGGTTTTTTGTTGGGCAGAGCACGACCAGACCGGAAGAAGACGGACACACAACCATGACGGAGCAGGGCGGGCAGGTCACCGGGGCGCAGAGCCTCGTGACGTCACTGGAGGCGGCCGGCGTCACCGACATCTTCGGCATCCCGGGTGGAGCGATCCTCCCGGCGTACGACCCGTTGATGGACTCCACGCGGATCCGGCACATCCTGGTGCGCCACGAGCAGGGCGCCGGACACGCCGCCCAGGGCTACGCCGCCGCGACGGGCAAGGTCGGCGTGTGCATGGCGACCTCCGGCCCCGGGGCGACCAACCTCGTCACGCCGCTGGCCGACGCGCACATGGACTCGGTGCCGATGGTGGCCGTGACCGGCCAGGTCAGCGCCGCGATGATCGGGACCGACGCCTTCCAGGAGGCGGACATCCGCGGCATCACGATGCCCGTCACCAAGCACAACTTCCTGGTCACCGACCCCCGCGACATCCCGCACACGATCGCGGAGGCGTTCCACATCGCCTCCACCGGACGCCCCGGACCGGTGCTGGTCGACGTCGCGAAGTCGGCCCTCCAGTCGATGACGAGCTTCGAGTGGCCGAGCGAGCTGCACCTGCCCGGCTACCGTCCCGTCACCACGCCTCACGCCAAGCAGATCAAGGAGGCCGTGCGCCTCATCAAGGACGCCCGGCGCCCGGTGCTCTACGTCGGCGGCGGCGTGATCCGCGCCGACGCCTCGCGCGAGCTGGCCCAGCTGGCCGCGCTGACCGGCATCCCGGTCGTCACCACCCTGATGGCACGCGGCGCGTTCCCCGACAGCCACCCGCAGCACCTCGGCATGCCCGGCATGCACGGCACGGTGGCCGCCGTCGCCGGGCTGCAGAAGAGCGACCTGATCATCAGTCTCGGCGCCCGCTTCGACGACCGCGTGACCGGCAACCTCGACTCGTTCGCACCCCAGGCGCTGGTCATCCACGCCGACATCGACCCGGCCGAGATCGGCAAGAACCGCCACGCGGACGTGCCGATCGTCGGCGACTGCAAGGAGGTCATCGCCCAGCTGGTGTCCCTGCTGCAGGCGGAGGGCGCCGACGGCGACTACGAGGCGTGGGTCGCCTTCCTGGCGGGTGTGAAGAAGAGCTACCCGCTCGGCTACGACACGCCCGCCGACGGCTCCCTCGCCCCGCAGTACGTCCTCGAGCGGCTCGGCCAGATCGCCGGGCCGGACTCGATCTACGTCGCGGGCGTCGGCCAGCACCAGATGTGGTCGGCCCACTTCGTCGGCTACGAGAACCCGCGCACCTGGATCAACTCCGGTGGCCTCGGCACGATGGGCTTCTCGGTGCCCGCCGCGATGGGCGCCAAGGTCGGCATGCCGGACTCCACCGTCTGGGCGATCGACGGCGACGGCTGCTTCCAGATGACCAACCAGGAGCTGGCCACCTGCGCGATCAACGACATCCCGATCAAGGTCGCGATCATCAACAACGAGTCGCTCGGCATGGTGCGGCAGTGGCAGACCCTCTTCTACAACGAGCGCTACTCCAACACCGACCTGCACTCCAAGCGGATCCCCGACTTCGTCAAGCTCGCCGACGCCTACGGGTGCGTGGGCCTGGCGTGCGAGTCGCCCGACGAGGTCGACGCCACCATCGAGAAGGCCATGGCGATCGACGACCAGCCGGTCGTGGTCGACTTCCGGGTGCACCGCGACGCGATGGTGTGGCCGATGGTCGCCGCTGGCTCGAGCAACGACGAGATCAAGTACGCGCGCGACCTCGCGCCCCAGTTCGACGAGGACGACATCTAGTGGATGAGCGAAGCGAGACCACCATCAAGCACAGTGCCGCCGGAGCCTCGTCGGCGCCCGGAGCGAAGCGAGGACGTCGATGAGCAGCGCCGACTCCAGCAAGCACACGCTGAGCGTCCTGGTCGAGAACAAGCCGGGTGTGCTGGCGCGCATCGCGAGCCTGTTCTCGCGCCGCGGCTTCAACATCGACAGCCTCGCGGTGGGGCCGACCGAGCACCCCGAGGTCTCGCGGATGACCATCGTGGTCAACGTCGACGACTCCCCGCTCGAGCAGGTCACCAAGCAGCTCAACAAGCTCGTCGAGGTCATCAAGATCGTCGAGCTCGACGGCCCCGGCTCGGTCAACCGCGAGCTGCTGCTGGTCAAGGTCCGTGCGGACGCGACCAGCCGCGGCGCGGTGCTCGACGCGGTGCAGCTGTTCCGTGCCAAGGTCGTCGACGTCGCGCCCGACGCGGTGACGATCCAGATCGTCGGCAACGCGGGCAAGATCGCCGACTTCCTCCGGGTGCTCGAGCCGTTCGGCATCCGCGAGCTGGTGCAGTCCGGGATGGTCGCCATCGGCCGCGGCTCACGCTCCATCAGCGAGCGCTCGCAGCGTCCGGTCGCCGTGCCCGCCCCGGCATCCGCCATCGTCCCCTGACCCACCAGTCCAGACCCGAGAAAAGCAAACCGAAGGAGAGCCCCCAGTGGCTGAGATGTTCTACGACGACGACGCCGACCTGAGCCTGATCCAGGGCAAGAACGTCGCGGTGATCGGCTACGGCAGCCAGGGCCACGCCCACGCGCTGTCGCTGCGCGACTCCGGCGTCGACGTGCGAATCGGCCTGCAGCCGGGCTCGAAGAGCCGCGACAAGGCCGAGGCCGAGGGCCTGCGCGTCATCACCCCCCGCGAGGCCGCGGAGGAGGCCGACCTGATCGTGATCCTCGCGCCCGACCAGCACCAGCGCAAGCTCTACGCCGAGGAGATCGAGCCCGCGCTCACCCCCGGTGACACCCTGGTCTTCGGCCACGGCTTCAACATCCGCTTCGGCTACATCACCCCGCCCGAGGGCGTCGACGTCTTCATGGTCGCGCCCAAGGGCCCCGGCCACCTCGTGCGTCGCGAGTACGTCGACGGACGTGGCGTGCCGGTCCTGGTCGCGGTGGAGAAGGACGCGTCGGGCAACGCCTGGCCGCTCGCGCTCTCCTACGCCAAGGCCATCGGCGGCCTGCGCGCCGGCGGCATCAAGACCACGTTCACCGAGGAGACCGAGACCGACCTCTTCGGCGAGCAGGCCGTCCTCTGCGGTGGCGCCTCGCAGCTGGTGATGTACGGCTTCGAGACCCTGATCGAGGCCGGCTACCAGCCCGAGGTGGCGTACTTCGAGTGCCTCCACGAGCTCAAGCTCATCGTCGACCTGATGTACGAGGGCGGCATCGCCAAGCAGCGCTGGTCGGTCTCCGACACGGCCGAGTTCGGCGACTACGTCTCCGGTCCGCGCGTCATCGACGAGCGCGTCAAGGAGAACATGCAGGCCGTCCTCGCCGACATCAAGAGCGGTGCGTTCGCCGAGCGCTTCATCACCGACATGGACAACGGCTCCCCGGAGTTCACCGAGTTCCGCAAGCGGGGTGAGTCGCACCCCATCGAGCAGACCGGTCGCGAGCTGCGCAAGCTCATGGCCTGGGTGAAGTCGCACGACTCCGACTACACCGAGGGCACCTCCGCCCGCTGACCCGGCACCTGGTCCTCGATGCGCGAGCGCGGCCCTCCCCGAGGAGGGAAGGCCGCGCTCGTCGTACGTCTTCAGGTTAGGCTTGCCTAATGCCCGCCCTGCCCCAGGTCCCGATGCGTGTCCACCGCGCCGAGGTCGTCCGCGTCGAGGAGCTGACCCCGTGGCTGCGCCGGGTGGTGCTCGGCGGTGCCGGCCTCGCCGACTTCGAGAGCACCGGGGTCGGCGACGAGTACCTCCGCGTGATGTTCCCCGCCGAGGGCGCGACCGAACCCGACCTGCCCGTCGTCGAGGACGGCGTCTTCGACTTCGCCCAGGTCGACCTCGCGCTGCTGCGCACCTACACCGTGCGCGCACACGACCCGGTCGCCGGGGAGGTCACCATCGACTTCGTCGTCCACGAGGGCGGCGTCGCCTCGACCTGGGCGCGCGGCGCGAAGCCCGGCGACGTGGTCGGCCTCAACAGCCCCACCGCGATGTACGACGCCCCGGCGGACATGACCTGGCAGGTCCTCGCCGCCGACGCGGCCGCCCTGCCCGCCCTGGCGAGGATCATCGAGAACACTCCCGCCGAGGTCCGCACCCGCGTCGTCCTCGAGCTGCCCGACGAGCAGTCCGGCGTGCCGCTGCCCGAGCACCCCGGCCTCGACGTCGTACGCATCGTGGCCGGCAACGGTCACGGTCCCAGCCGGCTCCCCGACGTCGTGCGGTCGCTGACCCGCCCCGATGGCCCGGGCTACGTCTGGGTGGCGGGGGAGAGCAAGGCGCTGCGCGGCGTCCGCAGGCACCTGCGCCACGTGCTCGGCCTCCCGGCGGTCGCCTACAAGTCCGTCGGCTACTGGATCGAGGACGCCGAGAAGTGGCGGGAGGACTACGAGGCGCTCGACGCGGACACCAGGGCATCTCTCGACGCACTGTGGGCGTCGGGTCGTGACGAGGAGGAGATCGAGGACGAGTACGACGAGCGGCTGACGGCCCTCGGACTCTGACGTTCCTCGACCCAAAGTATTAGGACTGCCTAACCTTAGGTGTAGTCTCATCGGCTGTGCTGGCGAACTACCTGATCGGGCTGCGCGAGGGCCTCGAGGCGGCCCTCGTGGTGAGCATCCTCGTGGCCTACCTCGTCAAGACCGACCGCCGCCACCTGCTCCCACGGATCTGGGCCGGCGTCGCTCTGGCCGTGGCCGTGAGCCTGGCGTTCGGAGCAGTGCTGACCTACGGCCCGCGTGGGCTGACCTTCGAGGCGCAGGAGCTGATCGGGGGCACCCTCTCGATCGTCGCGGTCGGGTTCGTCACCTGGATGATCTTCTGGATGGCCCGCGCCGCGCGCAGCCTCAGCGGTGAGCTGCGGGGCAGGATCGACGAGGCGGCCGACGGCTCCCGGTGGTCGCTGGTCGTCGTCGCGGTCCTGGCCGTGGGCCGTGAGGGCCTCGAGACGGCGCTGTTCCTCTGGGCGGCCACCCAGGCCGGCACCCGCGCCACCGGCATCTCCACGCCGACCTGGGAGCCGCTCGCCGGGGCCGCGCTCGGCATCGCCACCGCGGTCCTGCTCGGCTACCTGATCTTCCGCGGCGCGATCAGCATCAACCTGACGAAGTTCTTCACCTGGACCGGCGCCTTCCTGATCCTGGTCGCCGCGGGCGTGCTCGCCTACGGCGTGCACGACCTGCAGGAGGCCCGGTTCCTGCCCGGGCTCGGCACCCTCGCCTTCGACGTCTCCGACACGATCGACGTCAACAGCTGGTACGGGACCCTCCTCAAGGGCGTCTTCAACTTCTCCCCGGCGACCACCGTGCTCGAGGCAGCGGCGTGGCTGCTCTACGCGGTGCCGGTGATGACGATGTTCGTCCTCACCATCCGCCGTCGTCCAGCGGCGCCGCCGGCCAAGCGTCCGGGTGAGGCGCCCGTGTCGACCACCCCCGCGGCCTGACCACACCGACCTCCCCCGACCTAGACAGTCCTCACGAAAGCGACACCTCCATGCGCACGACGACCCTGGTCGCACCGATGACCGTGCTCCTGCTCGCGACACCGTTCCTCGCCGCCTGCACCGAGAACGCCGACGCCGGTGACTCCGCGGGCGGCGCCACGACCGACGCCCGCAAGCTCACCGTCGACTCCTCCTCCGACGCCTGCACGCTCTCGGCGACCGAGGCGCCGGCCGGCACGCTCACCTTCGACGTCACCAACTCCGGCGACCAGGTCACCGAGTTCTACCTGCTCGGCGAGGACGGCCTGCGCATCGTGGCCGAGGTGGAGAACGTCGGTCCGAGCATCAGCCGGGCGCTGACGGTCAATGCGCCGGCCGGGTCGTACGTCACCGCCTGCAAGCCGGGCATGACCGGCGAGGGCATCCGCGCCGACTTCACCGTGACCGCGTCCGACGAGGAGCCCGCGGTCAGCGAGGACGAGGCACAGCTCGTCGACGACGCGCAGAAGAACTACGCCGCCTACGTCCAGGACCAGTCGGCCCAGCTGTTGGAGAAGACGAAGGAGTTCGTCGAGGACTACAAGGCCGGCGACGACGAGGCCGCGCGTGCGCTCTACCCGGTCGCGCGCACCCACTGGGAGCGCATCGAGACCGTGGCGGAGTCCTTCGGCGACCTCGACCCGATGATGGACGCCCGCGAGGCCGACCTCGAGCCCGGCCAGGAGTGGACCGGCTGGCACCTGATCGAGAAGGACCTCTGGCCCCAGCGTGCCGAGGACTACACGCCGCTCACCGACCAGGAGCGCGCCACCTACGCCGACGACCTGCTCGCCAACACCGAGGACCTCGACGGCCGTGTGCAGGACCTGACCTACACCGTCGACTCCATCGCCAACGGCTCGCGCGGCCTGCTCGAGGAGGTCGCCACCGGCAAGGTCACCGGTGAGGAGGAGTACTGGTCGCGCACCGACCTGTGGGACTTCCAGGCCAACGTCGACGGCGCCCGGGTGGGCTTCGAAGGTGTCGAGCCCATCGTCGAGCAGAAGGACCCCGCGCTCGCCGAGCAGCTCACCACTCGCTTCGCCGACCTGCAGAAGCTCCTCGACGAGCAGAGGAGGGGGGAGGGGTTCGTCTCCTACGACGACCTGACCCCTGCCCAGGTCAAGGGACTCTCCGACGCGGTCAACGCGCTCTCCGAGCCGCTGTCGCGCCTCACCGCGGCGGTGCTGTCCTGACCGGGACGCCGAACCCCCAGCCCGGCAGGAACCTCACCCGACGAGGCCTGCTGGGCGGGAGCGTCGCCGTGGCCGGGGTCGCGGGGGCGTACGTCGCCGGGCGCGCCACCGCGGACGCGGCGACGCCGGCGGTGAGCGACGGCGCCCGCTCGGCGACATACCCCTTCCGAGGCGAGCACCAGGCCGGGATCGTCACGCCGGCGCAGGACCGGCTGCACTTCGCCGCGTTCGACGTGGTCACCGACTCGCGCGACGACCTCGTCGACCTGCTCCAGAGGTGGACCGTCGCCGCCGAGCAGATGAGCACCGGCGAGCCGACCGGCACCGGTGCCGTCGACGGCGACGTCTACCTGCCACCCGACGACACGGGCGAGGCGCTCGACCTCCCCGCGAGCGGGCTGACGATCACCTTCGGCTTCGGACCCTCGCTCTTCCGGGACGCCGACGGCCAGGACCGCTTCGGCATCGCCGACCGACTGCCGAGCGCGCTGCGCGACCTGCCGCACTTCCCCGGCGACGTGCTCGACCCGGAGCGCTCGGGCGGCGACCTGTGCATCCAGGCGTGCGCCGACGACCCGCAGGTGGCCGTGCACGCGGTGCGCAACCTCGCGCGCATGGGGTTCGGCACGGTCAGCGTCCGCTGGTCGCAGCTCGGCTTCGGGCGTACGTCGACGACCTCGACCTCGCAGTCGACCCCGCGCAACCTCTTCGGCTTCAAGGACGGCACGGCCAACGTCAAGGCCGAGGAGACCGCCGCGCTCGACGAGCACGTCTGGGTCGGGTCCGGCGACGACGACGCCGCCGGCTGGCTCGCCGGCGGCTCCTACCTCGTCGCCCGGCGGATCAACATGAACATCGAGATCTGGGACCGGCAGCCGCTCGGCGACCAGGAGTCCTTCGTCGGCCGCACCAAGGGCACCGGCGCGCCGCTCTCGGGCGGCGAGGAGATGACCGAGCCCGACTTCTCGATGCCCGGCAGCAACGACCAACCCGTCATCCCGGTCGACTCCCACGTGCGCGTCGTGCACCCGGACATGAACGGCGGCGTGCGGATGCTGCGTCGCGGCTACAACTTCGTCGACGGCTCCAACGCGCTCGGAGGCCTCGACGCCGGGCTGTTCTTCATCGCCTACGTCCGCGACCCCGACACCCACTTCATCCCTGTGCAGCTGGCGATGTCGAAGACCGACGCGCTCGCGGAGTACCTCAGGTTCACCGGCTCCGCGCTCTTCGCGGTGCCGCCCGGCATCGGCCCGGGGGAGCACGTCGGCCAGGCGCTGTTCGCCTGACGCACGGCCCGGGCGGATGGCACCATGCGTCGCATGCCGGTGCTGTCGCTCGTGTATCCCTGGCCCGCCCAGCATCGTGCCGATCGGCCGACGGACGATGATCCGGTGGTCGACGTCGCGATCCGCGCGTGCCGGTCGGTGGCCGCGCTCTACAGCGAGGCGCTCCGTGAGGTGGCGATCCCGCACCGGACCACCGAGCTGCGACTCGTGACAGCCCGCACCGAGCAGCGAGACGGCGTGCACGGATCGGTCCACGTCGACCCGCTGTCGGAGGGCTGGGAGTCCGGGACCGTCTTCGTCCCGGAATCGTTCGTGGACCACACGCCTCGCGCTCGCGCGGAGGCGCTGCTCGAGGTCGTGCACGGCATGGTCCTCCGACTCGGTGAGGCCCGGGGCTGGGACGCCTCGCTGCTGGAGAAGTGCCGCCAGCACGTCGTCGACCGCGACCTCGAGCACCGCTGGACCGCTCCTGCGAAGACCTCTCCGGGCCGTCGCCACGAAGCCCGCGCCGAGTTCCGGATGATGCCGGACGGCTACGGCCGGGCCCGGCTCGTCATCGTGCGCACGCTGGACGGCGCCGAGGTCGCCACCTCCGGCGAAGCGCTGGCGTACTGCACACCACAGGGCTTCCTGCGCGCCGCGAAGACGCTCAGGTGGCACGGCAAGGACCGGGTGGCCATGACGCCGTACGGCTCAGCGCCGGCCTGGAGCGGCGGGGAGGTGTCACTGACGAGGTCCGGTGACGCCTGGACGAGCACCGTGGTCGACCGCTACGACGTACGGCCCGTGCCCGGTGGCGACCCGACACTCGCTCCGCTCGAGGTGAGCGTCGTCGGTCGCGGGGAGACGGCCGACGAAGCCCCGCCGCGGGCCACCTTCGTCGGCGGCGGTCCGATCCAGACGCCGACGATCAGGCGTTTCCACGAGGTGTTCAGCCAGGACATGGGCCGCATCCAGTCACCTGCGGGCCAGTCCTGGTGGTCGGAAGCGGGGCTGCGGGTCCTGGAGGTCCAGGTCGCCTACCAGGCCTCGCGCACGCGGGTGCGCGGCCGGGTGACGGGCCGGCGGCTCGGTGTGTTCGTCGACGTGGCCGACGAGACGCTGGACGAGCGCGACCACGTCCAGCTCTCCCGGCAGCTGACCGAGGACGTGATCGGGCTCGCGCGGCGTCGCACCGGTCTGGGAGAGCACCCGGAGCTGGCACCGGACTGAGTGGTCCGCCACGCGTGCGGTGCTTCCTCCCGGGCCCGAGGTGCGCGACGATTCCCGTATGAGCGACACAGCGACCCCGTCGGGCCTCGAGCAGACCCGTCGACTCGGCGTCGAGACCACCGGCATCGAGATCATCGAGGAGTCCGAGCGCACCGCGCGCCCGCAGGACCTGTTCTGGCCGTGGTTCGCGGCCAACGTGTCGGTCTTCGGGCTGAGCTATGCCTCGTTCGTCCTCTACTTCGGCATCTCGTTCTGGCAGGGCGTGCTCGTCTCGGTCCTCGGCATCGTGGTGTCGTTCGCGCTCTGCGGCGTCATCGCCATCGCCGGCAAGCGCGGCTCCGCGCCGACGATGATCCTCAGCCGGGCGGCGTTCGGCGTGAAGGGCCAGAAGGTGCCCGGGGTCATCTCGTGGTTGGTCTCGATCGGCTGGGAGACGTTCCTCGCGATCCTCGCCGTGCTCGCCACCTCGACCGTGTTCACCCGGCTCGGCTGGGGCGGCGGCAACGGGACGAAGGTGATCGCCGCCGTCGTCGTCGCGGCGTTGATCGTCTCGGCCAGCGTCGCGGGCTACCACATCATCATGCGGATGCAGTCGATCCTGACCTGGATCACCGGCGCCGTGACCGTGCTCTACATCGTGCTCACGCTCAAGGACATCGACTGGTCGGCCGTGCAGGCCGTCCCCGCCGGGTCGACGCAGGCCGTCATCGGCGCGCTCGTCATGGTCATGACCGGCTTCGGCCTGGGCTGGATCAACATCGCCGCCGACTGGTCGCGCTACCAGAAGCGCACCGCGTCCGGACCGTCGATCGTCGCCTGGAACACCTTCGGCGGTGCCCTCGCGCCCGTCGTGCTCGTGCTCTACGGTCTGGCGCTGGCGGGCTCCTCGACCGACATCCTCGACGGCGTCGCGGGAGACCCGATCGGCACGCTGGCCACCCTGCTGCCGACGTGGTTCCTCGTGCCGTTCCTGCTGGCCGCGATCCTGTCGCTGGTCAGCGGCGCGGTGCTCGGCATCTACTCCTCCGGCCTGACCCTGCTCTCGCTCGGCGTACGACTCAAGCGCCCGCAGGCCGCGGCGGTCGACGGGGTGCTGCTCACGATCGGCACGATCTACGTCGTCTTCGTCGCCGACAACTTCATCAACCCGTTCCAGAGCTTCCTGATCACGCTCGGCGTGCCGCTGGCGGCCTGGGCCGGGATCATGATCTCCGACCTCGCGCTGCGCCGGCGCGACTACGACGAGGACGCCCTCTTCGACGCCGGCGGACGCTACGGCGACGTCGACTGGACCTCCATCGGCACCATGGCCGTCGCCTCCGTCGTCGGATGGGGCCTGGTGATCAACCTCTTCACCGACGACGCGTCGTGGAACAACTGGCAGGGCTACCTCCTCGGCCCGCTCGGCCTCGGTGGCAAGGACGGCATCTGGGCCTCGGCCAACATCGGCGTGCTCGTCGCCCTGCTGATCGGTCTCGTCGGCGGCTACCTCCTGCGCCGGTCCACCGTCCAGCGCCAGGAGTCCTGAGCCGGGCTGACGCGCCCCGACACGCCCGGACTGCGGGTTGAGTCTCTGGGCGACTCATGGCCCAGTGTCGCCGGGAACACCCCGCGCGGCCGCGCTGTTGAGGCCGGCGTGAAGATCGAGATCTGGTCCGACGTCGTCTGCCCGTGGTGCTACATCGGCAAGCGTCGCATCGAGAACGCCCTGGCCGAGTTCGCGCACGCCGACGAGGTGGAGGTGCACTGGCGCTCCTACCAGCTCGACCCCGGCGCACCCGTCGTGCCGACCGAGAAGACCGGCGCCATGCTGGCCCGCAAGTACGGCCAGTCGCCCGACGGCGCGAAGCAGATGCAGGACCGGGTCGAGGCCGTCGCGGCCGAGGAGGGCCTGGTCTACCGGCTCTCCGAGACCATGCACCTCAACACCGTGGACGCCCACCGCGTGATCCACCTCGCCCACGAGCAGGGCGGCAACGAGCTGCAGGGCGAGGTGAAGGAGGCCCTGCTGAAGGCGTACTTCACCGAGGCGCGCAACGTCGCCGACCACGAGGTGCTGCGTGAGGTCGCGGTCGCCGCCGGTCTCGACGCGGCGAGGGTCGACGAGGTGCTCGCCGGCAGCGAGTTCACCGCGCACGTGTACGCCGACGTCGAGCAGGCACAGGCCTATGGCGCGACGGGCGTGCCGTTCTTCGTGATCGACGAGAAGTACGGCGTCTCCGGCGCGCAGCCGACCGAGGTGTTCAGCCAGGTGCTGGAGAAGGCGTGGTCGGAGTCGCGCCCGAAGATCGAGGTCCTCGCGACCGGCGCCGACAGCGGCGAGGAGTGCGGCCCGGACGGCTGCGCCATCTGACGACCGCGCCATCTGACGACCGCGCCATCTGACGACCGCGCCATCTGACGACCGCGCCATCTGACCGGCGCCGTCCCACCGGCGCGAGACCTACTGGGACTTGATGCCCTGTGCTGCCTTCTCGGCGGTCGTGGCGACCCGTGCCGCGCGGGTCTCGGGACGCTTCGCCAGCACGATCCAGGTCAGGATCATCTTCTGCGCCGATGCGGACCACGAGACCCAGTGCTCACGCGAGCCCGGGTGGCGGTCGAAGGCCTCGGAGAGGTCGTCGGGCACGACGAGGTCCTCGACGTCGTCCATGAGGGTCCACATGCCCGTCTCCTTCGCGACCGCGACGGCGGCCGCGCCGGCCGGCTGCATGAGCCCGGCCTCCTCGAGACGGGCGATGCGACCCTTGTTGATGCGGGTCCACATGCTGCCCTTGCGGCGCGGCGCGAACCACATCATCGCGTGCTCCTCGTCGACGGGCTTCACGGTCGAGTCGACCCACCCGTAGCGCAGCGCCTCGAGCACCGCCTCCTCGTAGGAGATCGCGCGCTCGGCGGCGCGTCGCCGACTGACCAGCCACACGCCGGAGGGCTGGCTGTGGTGCTCGTGCAGCCACGAGCTCCACTCGGCGACGGAGCCCGCCTCCAGCCGTTCCGCCTCGTCCATCACACCCATGCGCCCCAGGCTAGGGCTGAGCCACGACACCGCGCACGGGACGTGCCGGTCCGACATGTGGGGACCCGATGACCGCAGTCGGTGCCGCAGGTACGCTGGATCGCGCACAGCGTCGTGCAGTCCCGCACAACCCTTGAACATCCCCGAGGACCCCGCTGTGAGCACTCCTGCCAAGCCCGTCGTACTCATCGCCGAAGAGCTGAGCCCCGCCACGATCGAGGCACTGGGCCCGGACTTCGAGATCCGCACCTGCAACGGCGCCGACCGCGCCGAGCTGCTGCCCGCGATCGCGGACGTCGACGCGATCCTGGTCCGCTCGGCGACCAAGGTCGACGCCGAGGCGCTCGCCGCGGCCCACCGGCTCAAGATCGTCGCCCGTGCCGGCGTCGGCCTCGACAACGTCGACGTCAAGGCCGCCACCCAGGCGGGTGTCATGGTCGTCAACGCGCCGACCTCCAACATCGTCAGCGCAGCCGAGCTGGCGGTCGCGCTGATGCTCGCCGCCGCGCGCCACATCAGCCCCGCCCACGCCGCCCTCCGCGGTGGGGAGTGGAAGCGCTCGAAGTACACCGGCATCGAGCTCTACGAGAAGACCGTCGGCATCGTCGGCCTCGGCCGCATCGGCGTGCTCGTCGCCCAGCGCCTCAGCGCCTTCGGCATGAAGGTCATCGCCTACGACCCCTACGTCCAGGCCGGCCGCGCCGCGCAGATGGGCGTACGCCTCGTCGACCTCGACACGCTGCTCGCGGAGTCCGACTTCATGAGCGTGCACCTGCCCAAGACCCCCGAGACCATCGGCCTCATCGGCGCCGAGCAGCTCGCCCGGGCCAAGGGCAGCCTGGTGCTGGTCAATGCCGCGCGCGGCGGGATCGTCGACGAGGCAGCCCTGTTCGACGCCCTCAAGACCGGCCAGATCGCGGCCGCCGGCCTCGACGTCTTCGCGACCGAGCCGTGCACCGACAGCCCGCTCTTCGAGCTGGAGAACGTCGTCGCCACCCCGCACCTCGGGGCGTCCACCGACGAGGCGCAGGAGAAGGCCGGCATCGCCGTCGCGCGGTCGGTGCGCCTGGCCCTCAGCGGCGAGCTCGTCCCCGACGCGGTCAACGTGCAGGGCGGCGTCATCGCCGAGGACGTGCGCCCCGGCATCCCGCTCACCGAGAAGCTCGGCCGCGTCTTCACCGCCCTCGCAGGCGAGGCCGCCCAGCAGATCGACGTCGAGGTCCGCGGCGAGATCACCGAGTACGACGTCAAGGTGCTCGAGCTGGCCGCGCTCAAGGGTGTCTTCGCCGACATCGTCGAGGAGCAGGTCTCCTACGTGAACGCTCCGCTCCTCGCCGCCGAGCGCGGCACGGAGGTCCGTCTCGTGACCGACGCCGAGAGCCCCGACCACCGCAACCTCATCACCATCCGCGGCACGCTCGCGGACGGCACGCAGGTGTCGGTCAGCGGCACCCTGGTCGGCATCGGTCAGCGTGAGCGCCTGGTCGAGGTCAACGGCTTCGCGGTCGACATCGAGCCCACCACGCACCTGGCGTTCCTCACCTACGAGGACCGTCCCGGCATGGTCGGCGTCATCGGCGGCATCCTGGGCGACGCCTCGGTCAACATCGCCGGCATGCAGGTCTCGCGCCAGGACAAGGGTGGCGCGGCGCTGGTCGCGCTCAGCGTCGACTCGGCCATCCCGGCGGACACGCTCGCCGAGCTGCAGGGCGCGATCGAGGCCGACGCGGTGCGCGCGGTCGACCTGACCTGATCCGACCCGAGGCAGGTGGTCGTCGCCTCAGGCGACCATGACACGCCCGGTGCCTCCGCGCTGGGACGCGGCCCGGCCCGACGCCGTCCGGGCCGCGTCCGTGGACACGTGGTCCCATGCGGCCGCGAGGCGGCGTACGGCCTCGGTGAGGGTCTCCGGCGACGTCGTCCACGGGATCCGGACGAAGCGGTCGAGCCCGCCCTCGACGGCGAAGAGCGGCCCCGGGGCGACGACGACGCCGCGACGCTCGGCCTCGACCGTGGTCGCGGTGCCGAGAGGCTCGGGCAGCTCGCACCACAGCGCCAGCCCGCCGTCGGGCACCCGGAACCGCCACTGCGGGAGGTGCTCGCGGACCGCCGCGACGAGCGCGTCGCGGCCGGCCACCAGCCGCTCGCGGTGCACCGGCAACACCTCGTCGGCGCGGTCCATCAGGTCGGCGAGGACGAGCTGCTCGAGGACCGGCGCGCCGAGGTCGAGCCCGATCCGCGCCTGGACCAGCCGATCCATGTCGGCCAGCGGAGCGCGCACCCACCCGAGGCGGAGGCCGCCCCAGTAGGACTTGCTCGCGCTGCCGATCGTGATCGCGCCCTCGGCGTACGCCGCCAGCGGACGGGGCATCGCATCGGCGAGGCCGGGGGCGAGGGCGAGCGCATGGTGGGCCTCGTCGGCGACGACGGTCGTCCGCGTGCGAGCCAGCGCTCCCGCGACCTCCTCGCGCTGCGCGTCGGACATGAGGTGGCCGGTCGGGTTCTGGAAGTCGGGGATCAGGTAGGCCAGCCGCGGCGAGGTCTGGCGCAGCGTCGCCGACAGCGCGTCGAGGTCCCAGCCGTCGGGGTCGACGTCCGCGGCCACGATCCGCGCGCCCGCCTGCCGGACCGCCTGGGTGGCGTTGGGATAGGTCGGGGACTCGACCACCGCGCGCTCGCCGGGGGCGGTGAACGCCTGGGCGACGATCGACGCAGCCGCGAGCGCGCCCGCGGTGACCATCACCTGCTCGGGCAGGGTCGGCAGCCCCCGCGCGTCGTACGCCGCCGCGATCCGCGCCTGCAGCACCGGCACCCCGAGCGGGAAGTAGCCGGGGCCGCTGAGGTAGGCCGGGAGCTCGTCGGTGGCCCGCTGGTAGGCCTCGACCAGCCCCGGCGGTGCGGAGTGCGCCGCGCAGTTGAGGTCGATGACGTCGTCACCCCCCGGGCCCGGCATCAGGGCCCGGTCCTGGCGTCGTTGCCCACCCGGCACGACGGTGAAGGTGCCCGACCCGCGGCGCGCATCGGCGTACCCCGACTCGCGGAGCACCTCGTAGGCGCGCGTGACCGTGGTGCGCGAGACGTCGAGAGCACCGGTCAGCTCGCGCTCGCTCGGCAGTCGGACGCCGACGCCGATGCGGCCGTCGCCGATGAGGACCCGGAGGCTGTCGGCGAGCCCGAGGTAGGCAGGGGACCGCGGGAAGTCACCGACCAGGGTGGCCACGCGCTGGGCGCTGATCAAGCGGCTCATGCAGGCCACTGTTCCACGATTGGATATGTCGGACAAGGCCAATTGGGGTGAGGATGGTGGGCATGAGCACGATCCCGACCCCCACCACCCGCGCACCCCGTCCCGTCCTGGCAGACCTCGGCCCCCTCGCCCAGCTGCGGGCCGGCCGGCTGGCGCGCCGGCTGCCCCAGCTCTACGTCGGGCTGTTCCTCTACGGTGTGTCGCTCGCGCTGATGGTGCGCGGCGCGCTCGGGCTCGCCCCGTGGGACGTGCTCCACTCCGGCTTCATCCAGCACGTGCCGATGACGCTGGGACAGGCGGTCGTGCTGTTCAGCTTCGTCGTGCTGGTGCTGTGGGTCCCGCTGCGCGAGATGCCCGGCCTGGGCACCATCAGCAACGCCCTGGTGGTCGGCCTCTCCGCCGATGCGACCCTCGCCGTGCTCTCCCGGCCGGACGCGATCGCGAGCCGCGTCGGGCTGATGCTCGGCGGCGTGGTCCTGTGCGGCTTCGCCAGCGCTCTCTACATCGGCGCGCAGCTCGGCCGCGGGCCCCGCGACGGCCTGATGACGGGACTGCACCGCCGCACCGGCCTCTCCCTGCGGCTGGTCCGCACCGGTCTCGAGGTCGTCGTCGTGGTCATCGGCCTCCTGCTCGGCGGCAAGCTCGGCATCGGCACGGTGGTCTATGCGCTGGCCATCGGCCCGCTCACCCAGCTGATGCTGCCCTGGCTGACCGTCGACCTGAGGGGCCCGGTCGACGCGCTCCCGGTCGAGCCCTGACGCGTCGGGTCAGCCGGCGTTGTCCGAGACCAGGTAGGCGATCACCCCGATGCTGATGAGCGAGGAGACCAGCATCCCGGTCTGCCCGAACATCAGCGGCAGTGCGCTGATGGCCCACACGTCGAAGCCGCGGACCACGCTCCCGAACACCGCCGTCGGCACCCCGCCGCCGGGGGTGCTCACCATCGGTGCGGCGTAGTTGGGTGGCTTGCCGGTCACCCACCGCACGGTGGCCGCGATCGAGGACAGGCCGCACGCGATCGCGAGGTTGATCGCGCCACCGTCCGGCATCTCGTCGACGAGCGTCGGCGTGGTCGCGAGGGCGAAGACCATCAGCGCGGCACCCGGCACGACCAGGTGCGCGAGCAGCAGCGTCTGGCGCCGGAAGGGCAACATCCGCGCCAGGCTCTGGGTGCGCACGACGACGCGCAGCCCGGAGCAGAGCGCGGGTCCGCCCAGCAGACCGGCGAGCGTCGTGGCCAGCACGACCGCCCGGCCGGCGTCCGCCTCGGAGGCGGCGTAGGGGACCAGGACGAGCCCGGCCAGCAGGACGTAGGGCTGCGGGGACCGCAGTGCGCGCAGGAAGTCGCGGTGCACCAGTGCCGCCCACCCCAGCGGGCCGCCGGTGCGGGTGCGGACGTGCGCGAAGCGGCCCCAGCGGCGGGCCAGCAGCACGTCGTACATCAGGCCCAGGTCGACCGACGACAGCGCGCCGGACAGGCTGGGGGACAGGTGCTCGGTGTAGGCCAGGACCCGACGCGAGACCCGACCGACCGAGATGCGCGCGCGGACGACCAGCGCCGCGGCGACGAGCACCACCAGCGCGGTGAGGACCAGGGCCAGCGCCGGGGGAACGCTCGGCACCGCGCTGAGCTCCCGGGTCGCCGCCAGCCCGAGGGCCACCCAGAGCGCCAGCGTGACCAGCCAGGTGAGCCAGCGCGCGACCGGGCTCTCGTGGACCTGGGACAGCGCGGCGATCGCCACGCACGCGAGCGCCGCCGCGCTCGCGCCCACGAGGAACGCCAGTCCCTCGCCCCAGGAGAAGCCGCCCAGGATCGCGGGTGCGACCAACGCGAGCACGGCGCCGGTGAGCGTCAGCGCGACGGTCCGCAGCCAACCCGGGCGCAGCAGGGCGCCTCGGTCGACGGGGGTGCTCAGCAGCCAGCCGTTGGCCGCCGGCGGGCTGAAGACCGGGCCGAGCAGGCGGGCCAGGCCGAGCGCGAGCAGGGACACCGCGAGGGCGACCAGCCACGGAGCCGCCGAGCGGACCTCGCTGCAGGTCCCGGCGCACGTCTCGTCGGCCAGCTGGCGCAGGTTGAGCACGACGTTGCCGGCCATCGCGCCGACCATCACGACGCAGAACAGGGCGACGTAGGCGTCCGAGATCGCCTCGCCCCACTTCAGCTCGGCCCGGCCCCGGCGCCAGTCGCGGATCTCCTGGCGGACCTCGCGGGCGCTCGGGACGGCGGTGTCGAGGTCAGTGGACATCGGTCGCGTCCGGTGCCGGCTCGGGCGCCGGGCCGAGCCTCACGACCCGGTCGCACACCCGCTCGACCAGGCCGGGGTCGTGGCTGACCAGGAGCACGGCGCGGCCGGCCCGCTTCTCCGCCACCAGCTTGTCGCCGAGCCACCGCACGCCCTCGACGTCGAGCCTGGCCTCCGGCTCGTCGAGGACCAGCAGCTTGCGGGGCCGGACGAAGGCGCTGGCCAGGGCCAGCCGACGGCGCTGGCCCGACGACAGCGTCGAGGGCAGCTGGCCCGAGACCTCCATCAGCCCGACCTCGTCGAGCACGACGTTGACGACCTCCTCCGCATCCGGCTGCGAGTGCGCCCGCGCCATCAGGTCGAGGTGCTCGACCACGGAGAGGTCCGGGAAGAAGTCGATGTCGTCCATCACCACGGCCAGGTCCTGGCGGATCTCCGGCCTCCGCTCGTCGAGCTCGCGTCCGGCCAGGGTGGTCTCCCCGGAGTCGGCCTCGTCGGCTCCGACGATGCACCTCAGCAGCGTCGACTTGCCGCTGCCGTTGGGGCCCACCACGCCGACGGCCTCGCCGGCCGCGACGTCGAGGTCGACCCCGTCGAGGATCGTCCGGTCCCCGAACCTCCTCGTGATGCCACGAGCCATCAGGAGCGCCTCGCGCTTCGGCCGGGCCTTCTTCTTCGCCATGTCCTTCATCCAAGCAGGGCACGCCGTCGATCGAGTCCCAGGCCCGGCCGTGACGGGAGCCGGCGCGGGCGCCACACGTGTCCGCGACGTCGCCCTCGGATCGCGTGTCCGAGGGCGATCTCTCGGACACGTGTGGGGGTCAGGCGGAGGCGGCTCGGGCAGCTGGTGGGTGACGGAACGTTCCGGTCAGTCTTTGGACGGTTGTTTCCTCGATCGCGCGCAGGGTAGGAAGAGGTCGACCGTGATCGTTAGTGGTGGGGGAATCATGCGTGTTCGTCGCGTCGTCGTGTCCGTTCCGATGTTGCTGGCGCTGGTGGCGGCAGGTGGTGCACCCGCCGTCGCAGCCGGCGACGGGGGTGAGCTCCGTGTGCCGGAGCGCAGTGAGCGCGCGGCCCAGGGCGCGGCGCTGCTCCGCGCCGACACCGCGGAGGACGGCGTCGTACGCCGCACGGCGCGACTGACCAACATCGGCAACGAGCCGGCGTCGAGCCCCTCGCAGCAGCTCGCCTCCGTCGACGTCACCGTCGACGTCGAGGCGCAGACGATGACCGGCGCCGCCACCCTGAATGCGGCACCCGACCCCGGTGCTGCCGTCGCGGTCTACGTCGGCACGTGGGACGGCCGTTCCTGCGTGACCGGGTTCGTCGCGGGCGCGGCCCCCGGTGTGGCCCAGGGGGCAGGCCAGTTCGCCGACGGCGAGCAGGTCGGCGTCACCAGCACCACGCAGGGCAACCAGGTGACGATCAGCACGGCTGCCCACCCGCGGCTGCGCAACACCCCGTTCGAGTGCGCCTTCGCGCGGGTGAGCGTCAACACGCCCGGCGGCGCGACGCTGAGCACGGCCTACGCCGACGACCTGGAGGACAGCTACAAGCCCGTCCTCGAGGTCGAGCCCGACGACAAGATGGTCGGTGCCCGGGCGGGCAAGTGGGCCAAGGTCCGCCTCGAGCTGCGCAACACCTCGCGCGGTCCGGCGAGCTCGGTCCGGCTGACCGCCACGGGCAAGGGCATCGACGTCCGGAGCACGAACGTCTACTCCGGCGCCGTGGACGCCCGGTCGACGGAGTACCTCGACGTCCAGGTGCGGCTCAAGGCACCGAAGGGCAAGAAGGGGAAGAAGGCGAAGCTGAAGCCGCGGACGCTGACCTTGACCGCCACCGACCCAGCGGCTGCCACCGCCACGGCCCAGGTCACCGTCGTCCTGACGCCCAAGCCGACCATCCCGAAGAAGCTCACCGGCACCTACTGGTGGGGCTGGGAGTCCACCAACCTCCAGTCCCGGGCCGGATGGATCAACCACTCCATCTGGTTCGTCGACAAGAAGTGGGCGCACACCGGGTGGGCCGAGGGCAAGAAGCCGCGCTGCTCGGCCAAGGTCAAGGAGTGCGTGCGCTACTCCTACAACCCGCGCACCGGCACGGTGAAGCTCGGAAAGCAGCGGGCCAAGGTCACCTCCGAGGGATTCACCTTCAAGCACCCGGCCTACAAGGACGAGAAGCTGCGCGTCGAGCCGCTGACGCTGCCGAAGAAGGGGACCAAGCTCGCCCTCGACCTCTACCACCAGAACTGGTCGGGCTACTGCGCGATCACCTGCACCTCCTACACCGACTACCTGACCATGGACCGCACCAACAAGTTCGTCGAGGGCGGGTTCTCGGTCGGCAGCTGGCCGGGTCTGGGGCAGAGCTGGAGCAGCGCGCCCGCCGACCAGCGCGGCACCTACAAGGTCGTCGCCACCGGCATCATCGAGCTGTCGTACGCCGACGGCACCCGCGAGCGCGAGGTCATCGGCATCCAGCACGACCCGAGCGGCAAGCCCAACCCGGCCGCCGCCGGCGTGGTGCTCGGCGACACCAACTTCTACGACTGACGGTCGCAGCCGGGGATCCGGCTAGCGGCGGGTCGCGATGATGGTGGAGGCGTCGGCGGCCACCATCACCTCGACGGCGGTGAACCGCTCATCGGTGAGCCACTGCTCGCGCAGGGTGTCCACGCGGCCGTAGGCGATCGGCGGCCACGACTCGCACGGTGCGAAGTCGTCGAGCACGACGATCCCGCCCGGCTCGACCAGGTCGATGATCGCGTCCACGCCGACCTCCGACGGACTGCCGGAGTCGAGGAACAGCAGGGAGAACGGGCCGTGCTCGCGCAGCACGCTCCAGTCCGCGGCCAGCACCTCGACGCATCCGTCGTCGGTGAAGATCTCGGCGGCCGCGCCGGCCAGCGACTCGTCGAGCTCGGCGGTCAGGATCCGCGCCCCGTTGCGTACGCCGCTGCGCAACCACGCGGTGCCGACGCCGCAGCCGGTGCCGAACTCCGCCATCGTCCCGCCCCGGGTCGCCGCGAGGGTGGCCAGCAACCGGCCGGTCTCGTTGCGGCAGAACGCGACGTAGCCGGCCTGGCGGCACACGTCGAACGCGCGCTGGACGATGTCGGGGAGTTCGGGAGGGGCAGACATGAGGTCGCCGAGTCTGTCACCACTGGCCGGGAATCCCACGGGTCGATCCGACATCTCACGATCTGACACGTTTCGACAAACCGGGTGCACGGCGCCGGCGCACGGTCGTAGAGTCGCCTCACCATGCGGAGCGTCTTCGTACTTATCGACTGCCGCGGCGAGGCCTGACAAGAAAAGGCCACCTCGTCGCGGTGTTCGGCGTTGACGAGGTTCCGCCGCCCGGCCTTTCACTCCAGAGAGCTTCTGCTCTCGAGTTCGAAGCCGTCGCCTCCGTGGCGGGTCCACGCAGCTCCTGCGCGATCCGCATGCTCGCCTGGCCGGCGGTCGGGCCCCGGGTGATCCCCGCACTCCCGCCTCCCCACCCGCCGCGGTGTCGGTGGCTTCGGACTCCCCATCACGTGCACCAGGTGCACACACCCGAGGAGCGAACATCGATGTACGACCTGTACCCGGACAGCTGGGGCCCTGCGGCCCACGACCCCGAGAACCCGCGCAGCGCCGAGAACACGGCCATGGCCGTCCAGACCGCGCTTGACCTGCGAGACAACGGCAGCCAGCGGCCGGACGACAACTAACGTCTGCCGCATGTCCGACACCCAGCAGTCCGCACCCACGAGCACCGGCAGCCAGGCCCTCGCCATCATCCCCGGCGACGGCATCGGCCCGGAGGTCACCGCCGAGGCCCTGAAGGTCCTCGAGGTCGCCTCCCCGGTGACGTTCGAGTCGACGCGCTACGACCTCGGCGCCGAGCGCTACCTCGCGACCGGCGAGGTGCTGCCCGACTCGGTGCTCGCGGAGATCCGCGGGCACGACGCCATCCTGCTGGGAGCCGTCGGCGGCAAGCCCAACGACCCGAACCTGCCGCCGGGCATCCTCGAGCGGGGACTGCTGCTGCGGCTGCGCTTCGAGCTCGACCACTACGTCAACCTGCGCCCGTCGCGGCTCTTCCCCGGCTCCACCTCGCCGCTCTCGGAGGCGGTCCTGGCGAAGGGCGACATCGACTTCGTCGTCGTGCGGGAGGGCACCGAGGGCCCCTACACGGGCAACGGTGGCGCCCTCCGGGTCGGCACCCCGGCCGAGATCGCGACCGAGGTGTCGGTCAACACCGCGTACGGCGTCGAGCGGGTCGTGCGCGACGCGTTCGCCCGCGCCGAGAAGCGCCCGCGCAAGAAGCTGACGCTGGTCCACAAGACCAACGTGCTTACCCACGCGGGCTCGCTGTGGTGGCGCCTCTTCGAGCAGGTCGCCGCGGAGCACCCCGACGTCACGACCGACTACATCCACATCGACGCGGCCATGATCTTCCTGGCCACCGACCCCGCCCGCTTCGACGTGATCGTCACCGACAACCTCTTCGGCGACATCGTCACCGACCTCGCCGCCGCCATCACCGGCGGCATCGGGCTGGCCGCCTCCGGCAACGTGAACCCCGACCGGACGGCCCCCTCCATGTTCGAGCCCGTCCACGGCTCGGCCCCCGACATCGCCGGCCAGCAGGTCGCCGACCCGACCGCCGCGATCCTCTCCGGCGCGCTCCTCCTCGACCACCTCGGCCACCCCGAGGCGGCGGCCCGCATCGAGGCGGCCGTCCTGGCCGACCTCAGCGAGCGCGCACCGGGCACGAGTCGTCGCACGAGCGAGGTCGGCGACGCGATCGCCGCGCGCCTCTGAGTGCCCGCGCCGGGCCACTGGAATAGGTTGACCCCATGCAGATCAGCACCACCGCCAACGCCACACCCGTCGACGACGCCCGGCTCGCCGAGATCCACGCGAACCCCGGCTTCGGCACGCACTTCACCGACCACATGCTGCTGGTCGAGTGGACGCCCGACACAGGGTGGCACCACGCGCGCATCGAGCCCTACGGCCCGCTGACCCTCGACCCGGCGACCGCGGTGCTGCACTACGCGCAGGAGACCTTCGAGGGGATGAAGGCCTACCGTCACGAGGACGGCTCGGTCTGGACCTTCCGTCCCGACCAGAACGCCGCGCGGATGATCCGCTCGTCACAGCGCCTGGCCTTCCCCGAGCTGCCGGTCGACGACTTCGTCGCGTGCGTCGACGCTCTGGTCGAGGCCGACCAGCGGTGGGTGCCGGACAACTCGGGCGAGGGCGGCGAGAAGTCGCTCTACCTGCGTCCCTTCATGTTCGCCTCGGAGAAGTTCCTCGGCGTCCGGCCATCGCAGCACGTGACCTTCATGGTCATCGCCTCGCCCGCCGGCGCCTACTTCAAGGGCGGCGTGAAGCCGGTGAACCTGTGGCTGTCCGAGACACTGACCCGTGCCGGCCGTGGTGGCATGGGTGCGGCCAAGACGGGTGGCAACTACGCCTCGTCCCTGGCCGCGCAGCGTGAGGCGATCGAGCAGGGCTGCGACCAGGTGGTCTTCCTCGACGACCAGGAGTTCCGCTACATCGAGGAGCTCGGCGGGATGAACCTCTTCTTCGTCCACGCCGACGGTCGCGTGGTCACCCCCGAGACCGGCACCATCCTCGAGGGCATCACCCGCGCCTCGATCATCGAGCTGGCCGGCAAGCTCGGACATGCGGTCGAGGAGCGCAAGTTCTCCATCGACGAGTGGCGCGACGGCGTCGCCTCGGGCGACATCACCGAGGTCTTCGCCTGCGGCACCGCCGCCGTCGTCACGCCCGTCGGCGAGCTGCGCTCGCCGAGCGGAGTCACGCCGGCGCCGTCCAGCACCGAGCTGACCATGCAGCTGCGCGAGGCCCTCGTGGGCATGCAGTTCGGCCGGGCCGAGGACACGTTCGGCTGGATGCACCAGGTCTGCTGACGACGGGTGTTCGCCGTCGGCTGACGCTCGATCGGCCCGGCGCGGGCCAGCGCGCCGATAAACTCGGGCAGTGAGTTCGCCCGAGGTCAAGACGGATCCCGACCAGTCCTCCTGCAAGGGATCGCAAGCCTTCGAGGCCGCCAGCCCCCGGTCGCTGCGCGACTTCATGCGCACCGAGTCCGGCTCCGCCGGGATGCTGGTCGCCGCAGCGCTGATCGCGCTGGTCTGGGCGAACTCGCCGTGGTCGCAGTCCTACGTCGACCTCTGGCACACCGAGCTGGCGATCCGCTTCGGCAGCGGCGGGCTGACGATGGACCTGCACCACTGGATCAACGACGGCCTGATGGTCGTCTTCTTCTTCGTCATCGGCCTCGAGGTCCGCAAGGAGTTCGCCATCGGCGAGCTCACCGACCGCAGCCGCATCGTCGTGCCGCTCGTCGCGGGCATCACCGGCATGCTCGTGCCCGCCGGCATCTTCCTCGCGCTCAACTCCTCCGGTGAGGAGGCGGCGGGTTGGGGTGCGGTCATCGGCACGGACACCGCGTTCCTGCTCGGCGTGATGGCGCTGGTGGGGCCCGCGGTCTCCACCCAGCTGCGGATCTTCCTGCTGACCCTGACGGTGATCGACGACATCGTCGCGGTCAGCGTGATCGGCGTCGTCTACTCCGACGATCTCTCGATCGGTGCGCTGCTCGTCGCGGCCGCGTGCCTGGCCGTGCTCGTCGGTCTCGACCGCGTCGGTGTCTGGCAGGCCGCGCCCTACGTCCTCGTTGTGCTGGTGCTGTGGATCGCGACCCTGGAGTCCGGCGTGCACGCTTCCATCGCCGGCATGGTCAGCGGGCTGCTGGTGCCGGCCCTGGACCCGCGCCGGTCCGACGTCGAGGACGCCGCGCGCTCGTTCCGCGCCTTCCGGCAGTCGCCCATGCCGGGTGTCCAGCGGGCTGCGCGGCGCTCGCTGACTCGCGCCATCTCGGTCAACGAGCGGCTGCAGGAGGCGCTCCACACCCCCACCAGCCACGTCGTCGTCCCGGTCTTCGCGCTCGCGAACGCCGGTGTCGACCTGCGCGACGGCGTCCTCGGCGACGCGTTCACCTCGCGGCTGATGTGGGGCATCGTGCTGGGCCTGGTGGTCGGCAAGGCGCTCGGCATCTTCGTCGGGGCCTTCGCCAGCATCCGTCTCGGCTGGGGGAGGCTGCCGCAGGGCGTCGGGCTCGGGCACACCCTGGCCGGAGGCGCGCTCTCGGGCATCGGCTTCACGGTCTCGCTGCTCATCATCAGCCTGGCCTTCGACTCCGCGCGCCTGCAGGACCAGGCCCGGGTGGGGGTGCTGCTCGCGGCGGTGCTGGCCAGCCTCGCCGGCTGGATGGCGTTCCGCTTCTCCGCCCGCGTCCTCGGTCAGGACGACGCCGCGCTGCCTCGCGTCCTCAGCCGGCCGGTCGACCCCGAGCGCGACCACGTCGTCGGACCGGTCGACGCCGAGCTCACCCTGGTGGAGTACCTCGACTACGAGTGCCCGTTCTGCGCCCGGGTCAGCGGTGTGGGCGACGAGCTCCGCGACCACTTCGGCGACCGACTGCGCTACGTCGTCCGGCACCTGCCGCTGCCGAACCACCCGCACGCCGAGCTCGCCTCCCTGGCCTCGGAGGCGGCGGCGCGGCAGGGCCGCTTCTGGGACATGCACGCCGTCCTCTTCACCCACCAGGACGAGCTCGAGCTCGAGGACCTCGTCGGCTACGCCGCCCAGCTCGACCTCGACGTCGAGCGGTTCATGCGTGACCTCGAGGACGACGACGTCGCCCGGCACGTGGCGCACGACGTCGCGTCGGCGGAGGAGAGCGGCGTCCGCGGCACGCCGACGTTCTTCATCGGCGACCTCCGCCACGTCGGACCCTTCGACGCGCGCAGCCTGATCGCGGCGCTCGAGTCGTCGGGGCACTCGCCGGGCGTGCGGCCTCCCGTCGACAGGTGATCCCGGCCCTGCGGGCCTGATCCGTCATCCGGGAGGCGACCCGGAGAGTGCGGGGCGCAACGACGGGTCCGGGAGCGGACGTCAGCGTCCGGCGGACGCGCACGCGATGCAGGTGCGGGTCGCCGGAAGTGCCTCCAGCCGAGCGTCGGCGATGGCGGCGCCGCAGCCCTCGCACACGCCGTACGACCCGGCGTCGAGGCGCGCGACCGCGGCGTCGAGCTCGTCGAGGTGGTGACGGACCTGGCGGACGAGCGCCCCGATCTGTGAGCGCTCGAAGGCGATCGTCGCCCCCTCGGGGTCGTGCTCGTCGTCGGCGTTGGTGTCGAGCGAGGCGGCCACGATCGACGCGTGGTCACCGGTCAGGGACGACAGGCGGGCGAGCGTCGCGTCGCGCTCGGCAACCAACCGGCGCCGCATCTCGTCCATCCGGACATGATGGACCAGGCCCACGACAGCCCGCCGCGCGACACCGGGATCACCGGGTTCGCCGGGCCCCGGCCGTATCCTCGTGCCGTGACGACCCCCACCCACGCGCGCACCGGCACCGAGGCGCCGCCGCCCGGGCTGACCGTCGGCGGCTACGCGCTGCGGGCCCGCCTCGGCGAGGGCGGCATGGGTGTGGTGCACCTCGGCCAGAGGCCGGGGGAGCGCCCGGTGGCGATCAAGGTGCTCCGGCCGCACATCGTCGGTGACGACGAGGCGCGGCGCCGGCTGGCCCGCGAGGTGAGCTCGCTGAGCCGGGTGCGCAGCCGCCGCATCGCCGAGATCGTCGACGCCGACCCGTTCGGCGAGATCCCGTTCGTCGCCACCCGCTACGTCCCCGGACTGTCGCTGCACGACCACGTGCAGGAGGAGGGTGGGCTGTCCGGCGACGACCTGGTGTGGTTCGCCGACTGCCTGGCCGAGGCGCTCGAGGCCGTTCACTCCGTCGGGGTGCTGCACCGCGACATCAAGCCCTCCAACGTGATCATGGAGGGCCGCACGCCGATCCTCATCGACTTCGGGCTGGCCCGGGTCGCCGAGGACTCGCGCATCACGATGAACGGCTGGCTGCTCGGCACGCCGGGATACCTCGCGCCCGAGATCCTCTACGGCGACGACGCCAGCGCGGCCTCCGACGTCCACGCCTGGGCCGCCACCGTGGCGTACGCCGGCACCGGCCGCGCCCCCTACGGCCGCGGGCCGTCCGTGGCGATCATGGACCGGGTCCGTCGCGGCGAGCACGACCTGACAGGCCTCGACCCCGACGTGCTCGAGCTCGTCGAGGACGCGCTCGCGCCCGACCCGGCCGACCGGCCCACGCTCGACGAGGCGCGCGACTGGCTCGAGGCCCTCGCCGGCGGGGTGTCGGTCGATCGCCGCAGCCAGCCCAGCGCGAGCCCGGTCACCCTGCCCTACGCCGCCGCGGCGCAGCAGGAGCACGACGCGCCGACCCGCCTGGGCACCGCCGAGGCCGCGGTCGCGCCGCTCGCGCCCGCCGCGCCGCTCGAGCCCGTGGTCCCGCCGGTGGATGAGCCGGTGCACTGGTCGCAGGACTGGACCTCGCCCACCGAGTCGCCGATCGAGGACCTCTACGACGACCGCGGCGACGACACGTACGAACAGCGCCCCACCCAGGGCTGGGGCGAGGCGAGCACCCTCCCGCACCGCCAGACCCGGGTCCTGCCCGACGGCTCGACGGAGTACGTCGCCGACTACGGCCCGCCCGTCCGCCAGCGCGTCCCCGCCGGCCAGCGCCTGCGTCGGGGGCTCACCCTCCTCGCCGTCGGAGGAGTGGCGACAGGGGGCTTCGCGCTCGCGCCCTACGTCACCCTCGCCGTCCTCCTCGTCGCGGTGTGGCTGCTGCGCAGCGGCTCGATGGCTGCGTCGTCCGCCGGCCTCCGTCGCGACCGTCGCGGCGTGAAGTGGTACGACGGGATCCAGGTGCTGCTGTCCGCGCCCTGGCACGCCGTCGCTGGCCTCGGCGGTGCCCTGCTGCTGTTCCTCTGGAGCATCGGGATCGCGTGCGCGATCGCCCTCCTGTGCTTCGCCGCGTCGATCTCGATGACCACCTCGCTCGGGGTCGTCGGCGCGACCTTCGTGCTGGCCACCTGGTGGGGTCCCGGCTCCGAGCGGGTCAGGTCTCCTGTCCACCGCGTGGTCGACCCGCTCGCCCGGCGCGGCGTTCCGTGGCTGCTGGTCACGCTGCTCGTCGCGGCCCTCGGCACCGGCCTCGGTGGCGCCGCCGGCGCGCAGGGGACGAGCTGGTCGCCCAGCGACGCCGCGCCGTTCTCCGGCGTACGCCTGCCCGGCTGGCTCTGACCTCCGGCGCGCCGCCGATGCAGGTGTCGCGAGCGCACCGCGACCGCCAGGGTGACATGCTCGCGCGGTGACCACCGCCCGCACCGTGCCCGTCACCACCGAGATGGACGGCGACGAGCTCGACGCGATCGACGCCTGGCACCTCGCACGCGAGCACGGGCTGCGCGCGATCGCCGTCGAGTCCTTCGTCCGCTTCCGCTACGGCGACGGCTTCACCAACTCCCGCGCGCTCGCGCTCCAGGCGTGCCTGGCCGTCGTGCCGTTCCTGCTCGCGCTGACCGGGCTCGCGGCCGACCTCGACGAGGAGCGGCCGGCGCGCGTGGTCGCGCACGTCGTCGACAGCGTCTCGCCCGGCTCGGGGGAGGGTGACGCGCTGGCCTCGGCGGTCGAGTCGTCCGACCAGTCGGAGGTGGCAGGCGAGATCGCCCTGTTCCTCGGGCTGGGGTTCGCCCTCGTCTCGATGACGACCGCCATGGCCCAGGTCGAGCGCGGCGCGAACCGGATCTACGGCATCAGACGAGATCGTCCCGCTCGTGCGAAGTACGGCCGCGCCGCCGTCCTGACCGTGGTCCTGGCGGGTCCGGTCGGGGTGGGCTTCGTGATGATCGTGGGCGGAAGCGCGATCGGCGAGGCCATGGTCGAGGTCTACGGCTGGTCGTCGACGACCGAGCGCTGGTGGAACGTGCTGCGCTGGCCCGTCGGTCTCGCCCTGCTCGTCGCCACGATCGCCGTGCTGCTCGACCACGTCCCGCGCCGTCGCCAGCCGGCACTCTCGTGGCTCGCCCTCGGTGCCGGCGTCGCGGTGCTCCTCAGCGGCGTCGCCACGGCCGGGCTCTCGGGCTACGTCCTGCTCAGCGGGTCCTTCGACGCCGTCTACGGCCCGCTCGCGGGCATCGTCGCCCTGCTGCTGTGGGCGCTCCTGTCGTCGATCGCCCTGTTCTACGGCATCGCGGTGTGCGCCCAGCTCGAGGCGCTGCGTGCCGGTGAGGCGGAGCCGGTCCTCGACGATCCCGGCCGACCGCACGCCACCCAGGTCGCGGGCTGAGTCCTCGCCGGCGGGAGTGCGGCGCCGCTCACGACTCGACCTGCTCCGGATGGTCGATCACGAGCTCCGCCAACAGACGCACGTCGGGCGCCCGGACACCGCGGCCGGCGGGGCGCAGGCGCATGGCCAGCCGGCCCGAGTAGAGGAGCAGCAGCGCCTCTGCCACCGTCCGCGCCGACGTCCCGACCACGGGCTCGGCCAGCTCGCGCAGCCGCATCCTCGCCGTGTCGGTCTCCCGCTGGACGGCCGTCGCCAGCACCTGCGGCGGATCGGCGTGCCCGGCGGCGGTGCCGAGGAAGGCGCACCACCGGGCGCCCGACTCCCGTCGCTGGAAGGCGTCCATCGCGTCGAACACCGCCAGCAGGCGATCGCGGTCGGTCGCCGCCCGCGACAGCGCGGAGTCCCACACCTCGATCCACTCGGCGTGGCGTCGGTCGAGGGCCGCGGCGACGAGCTCGTCCTTGCTGCCGTACGCCCGGTAGAGCGTGGCGGGCGAGACGTGGGCCCGCGCGAGGATCACGTCGACGGGGGCGTGCGCGTCGCCACCCGCGAAGACCACCTCGTCGACCGCGTCGAGGAGCCTGGTGAGCGTCGAGTCCCGGGTGGCCACGGGTCCAGTGTAGGTTGAAGAAGTGAAACGAACGTTATTGTTTGCGGATGCGCGGGAAGCGCTGCTCGTCGTTGCCGGCGCCGGCCTGATCGCGGGGACCTACGGCCTGGTGCGCCTGGCCTACGGGCTCTTCCTCCCGGACATCTCGCGCGCAGTGGACATGGGCACCGCCACGGCCGGCTACATCGCCTCGGGTGCCTCGGCGGCGTACTGCGTCGGAGCGCTGGTCGGGCTGCTGCTGGCCGCCCGCCCTCGCGTGCTGGTGCTCCTTGCCGTCGCCACGGCGTCCGGCGGCGCGGTGCTCCTGGCGCTGGCGCCGACCCTCGCGGTCCTGGGGCCGGCCGTCGTGGTCGCCTCCACCGGCGCCGGTCTGGCCTCGCCCGGTCTCGTGGGCGTCGTCGCGCGCAGTGTCACGGCGTCGCGCGGTGCCGCGGCGCAGGCGACGGTCAACGCCGGAACGGGCCCCGGCCTGGTGGCCGCGGGCCTGCTCGCCCTCGCGCTGCCCGACTGGCGCACGGCCTTCGTCCTGGCTGCCGTCGTCACCGCCCTCGCCGGCGGTGCGGTGCTGCTCCTCGACCGGGACGAGGGCCGCTCGGCTCCGACGCCCGCCGCCTCGGCGGACGACGAGCCGGACCTCGCGCTGGCGTCCCTGCTCGCGCTCGGCGTCCCGGCTCTCGGGGCGGTGCTGCTGGGCGCGGCCTCGGCGGTGACCTGGACCTACGGCCGCACGCAGGTGGCAGCCACCGGCGCGAGCGACACGGCGACGGTCGTGGCCTGGATCGCGCTGGGCGTCGGCGGCACCGCCACCGTGCTCACCTCGCGCCGCCTGGCGGCCCTGTCGCCCCGGAGCGCCTGGATGCTGGCTGCGGGCGTCGTCGCGGTGGCCACGGCCACACTGGGACTGCCAACGGCACCGCTCCCGGCGTACGTCGTCGCGTGCGCCGGGTTCGGCTGGGGCTTCGTCGCAGCGAGCTCGGCGCTCATCGCGTGGGCCGGTCGCGCGGTGCCGGGGCGGGACGCGGCCGGCACCTCCGCGCTGTTCGTCGCCCTGGTGCTCGGCCAGGCAGCCGGCTCCGCGCTGGCGGGTGCGCTGGCGGGCGGTCGGGGGCTGTCCAGCGCGTTCGTCGTGTCCGCGGTGGTGGCCCTGGTTGCCGCGGCGTGCGGCCGGATCGCTCCGCGGTCGGATCCACCGCTCGCCGGCGCACGGCGTCGCGCAGCGCTCCGCGTCTGACGCCCTCCGTCGCCCACCCCTGGGAACGGTGCACCAGCCGGACCACCCGCGTACGTTGGGCACGTCCGGCACCGGCCCTGCCTCCCGCCTGATCCTCCGGACGGCTCGCGTGCCCGAGCGCCGCCCGGGCGCCCACCGTGATCACCAGGAGGCTCGCATGCGTCTGACCTCCTCGCGCGCCGACGAGCGGCCGGCCGTGGTCGTCGTGGTCGGTGCCTCCAGCGGGATCGGTCGTGCCGTCTCGCTCGAGCTCGCCACGCGAGGCCATCACGTGGGCCTGCTGGCCCGGCGGGTCGACGAGCTCGAGGACGCCGCCCTCGCGTGCCGCTCCGCCGGTGCTGGCTCGGCATGGGTCACGACGTGCGACGTGGTCGACGACGGCCAGGTCGCCGACGCGGTGGCCGATGCCCGTGCGCGGCACGGGCGCATCGACGCGGTGGTGCACTGCGCCGGCATCGTGACCTACGGGCGCATCGAGGACGCGGACGCCGAGCACGCCAGCCAGGTGGTGCAGACCAACCTCCTCGGCGCCATGACCGTGGCCCGGCACGTCGTGCCTGTGCTCCGCGAGCAGCGTCAGGGCACCCTGGTGCTGGTCGGCTCCTTGCTCGGGCACATCGCCGTGCCCGGCATGACCCCCTACGTCGTCTCGAAGTGGGGCGTACGCGCGCTGGCGCGGCAGCTGCGCATCGAGAACGTGGACCTGCCCGGGGTCGGCATCGTGCACGTGTCGCCCGGCAGTGTCGACACCGACATCTACGACGAGGCCCTCGACAGCGCCGGTGCGGTCAACTCGCCTCCGCCGCCGATGCAGTCCCCGGAGCAGGTCGCCGCCGTCATCGTCCGCGTCATCGACCGAGGGCGAGGGCGAGGGCGAGGCGGCGGCAGCGTGCAGTCGTCCATGGTCAACTACGCGCTGATCGCCGCGTTCGTCGTCACGCCGAGGGTCTGGGACCGGCTCGTCGGACCGGTCTTCGAGCGTGTCTCGCACAGGGGCCGGAGCTCGGCGAGATGAACAGCGGCTGAACACCGCCGCCGGGGTCTCGCCACGTCGCGGATCGAGGAGAACAGTCGAGGCGTGACCCCCGAGCTCGTCATCCTGGGGCTGGTCGTGGTGACCGCCCTGGCGTTCGACTTCACCAACGGATTCCACGACACCGGCAACGCGATGGCCACGTCCATCGCCACCGGCGCCCTGCGACCCAAGGTCGCCGTCGCCCTCTCCGGCACCCTCAACCTCGTCGGCGCCTTCCTGTCCGTGGAGGTGGCGCTCACCGTCACCAACGCGGTCATCAAGGTGCAGGACTCCGACGGCGCGCCGCGGGAGCAGTTCCTCGCCGACGGGGGCCAGGCGCTGCTGCTGATCATCCTCGCCGGCCTGGTCGGCGGCATCCTGTGGAACCTGCTCACCTGGCTCCTCGGCCTTCCGTCCAGCTCGTCCCACGCACTCTTCGGAGGACTCGTCGGCGCGACGATCGCGGGCCTGGGCCTCTCCGGCGTCAACTGGGCCGGGGACGGCTCGAAGCTCGACGGGGTGGTCGGCAAGGTGCTGCTGCCGGCGCTGCTGTCCCCGGTGATCGCCCTCGTCGTCGCCGCGGTCGGCACCTGGTTGATCCACAGGATCACCGACGGCGTCACCGAGCGCTACCGCGAGAGCGGCTTCCGCTGGGGGCAGATCGGCTCGGCGTCGCTCGTCTCCCTGGCGCACGGCACCAACGACGCGCAGAAGACGATGGGCGTGATCACGCTCGCGCTGATCGCGTCGGGGGAGTGGTCCGACACCGGCTCCATCCCGTTCTGGGTCAAGCTCTCGTGCGCGCTGGCGATCGCCCTCGGCACCTACCTCGGCGGCTGGCGGATCATCCGCACGCTCGGCAAGGGGCTGGTCGAGATCTCCTCGCCCCAGGGCATGGCCGCCGAGAGCTCGTCGGCCGCGGTCATCCTCGCCTCGAGCCACCTGGGCTTCGCGCTCTCCACGACCCACGTCGCCACCGGCTCGATCCTCGGCACCGGCATCGGCAAGAGAGGCGCCGAGGTCCGCTGGGGCGTGGCAGGTCGGATGGTGCTCGCCTGGATGATCACCTTCCCGATGGCGGCCGTGGCCGGAGCCGTCACGTGGTGGATCGGCAACCTGGTCGGCGGACTGCCGGGCGCGCTCGCCGTGTTCGCGATCCTCGTCGGCCTGTCGTCGGCGATGTACGTCCGCTCCCGCCGGGCCCCGGTCGACCACTCCAACGTCAACGACGACTGGGAGGGCGCCACGTCCACCAGCGTCCCCGCCCCCGCGACGACCGCCGGCTGAGCCAGGAGACGACGATGGACAACTTCGGCTACGCCCTCGACGGCGCCTGGCGGGTCCTGCTGGCGGGACTGGTCCTCGGCGCCGGCCTGCCGGCCGTCTTCGCGGTCGGCATCCGGTCCCTGGCGTGGGGAACCGGCGGCGCCGCCGAGGTCGAGGGCGGCAGCCCGCACCTGCTCGGCCGGCTCGGTGCCGGCGTCTGCTTCGCCGTCGTGCTGGCCGGGGTCGCCCTCGGCATCGCCTTCATCGTCGCCTCGGGCTTCGGCTACGCGCTGAGCTTCGAGCACATCTATCCCACGCTGGTGGAGAAGTGAGGAGCACGCCGTGCCCGTGCTGCTGAACCGTGTCGTGGCCTGGCTCCGCGAGGGCTACCCGACGGGGGTGCCGGCGCAGGACTACGTCGCCCTGCTGGCCCTCCTCCGTCGCCGCCTGACCGACGAGGAGGTGGCGGCGATCGCCACCGAGCTGGCCGACGAGGGCATGCTCCCCGCGGACGGCACCGACATCGCGGTCTCGATCACCAAGGTGACCGACGAGGTGCCCTCCGAGGCCGACGTCGAGCGGGTGCAGGAGCACCTCGCCTTCCGCGGGTTCCCGGGCGCCGACCAGACCTGAGCCGCGTCGGCGTACGCCGCCTACTTCGGTTCGGCGCGGAGCAGGCGCAGCAGGCCCAGGACGAACGGGACGACGAGCCAGATCGTGCCCGACACGAGGAGCTGGGCCAGCAGCGTGCCGCCGGGAGCGCCCTCGTCCTGGAACATCAGGCCCTGAGCGGTGTTGAACTCGATCCACGGCGCGAGGTCGGCGAACCACTCCTGGAACGCGCTCAGGACGTTGACCGCGATCGGCAGCACCAGCGAGTAGATGAAGTAGGTGACGATCGCGGCCGGGCTGTTCATCAGCAGCATCCCGATCGCGAAGCCGGTCAGGATGCCGATCAGGTTGGCCACCAGGGAGCCCTTCACGAGCACGTCGGCGGTGATCGACCATGCGCCGCCGCCGAGGAGCGTGCCGATCGCGGCGACCCCCATGGCGACGAGGATCAGGCCCGCACCCAGGATGAGACCGCCGCAGAGCTTCGCGCCCACCACGCGACCGCGGTGCGGCTCGAGGGTGAACGTCGTCAGGCCGGTGCGCTGGCTCCACTCGCTGGTCACCATGAGGATCAGCAAGATGGGAAGGAAGTAGCCCAGCACGCCACCGGAGACGGTGATGACGTCGCCGAAGTCGCGGCTGCCCTCGGGCGCCGCGAACGCGTAGATGACCACGACGGCGAGGCTGAGGAGCACGATCGAGCCGGAGAACCAGCGACCCGCCCGTGTGTCGAGGGCCTTGCGGACCTCGACGCTCACCAGACGGCTGAACGGGACGCGCGGGGTGCCGGAGACGTCGAGGACCTCGGACGTGGCGTTGGCGCTCATGCGGTGCCTCCCTGGGCGGTCGCGGCGGCGGGACGACCCTCGCGCTGGGTGTCCTCGGTGAGGGCGAGGAAGAGGTCCTCGAGGCCGGCCGCCCCGGACCGGAGCTCGGTGAGCACGACCTGGGCCTCCAGCGCGGCCCGTCCGACGGTGGGGGAGTCGCAGTCGACGCGCAGCCCGCCGGCCTCGACGGCGACCGCATGGCCTGCCGCCGTCAGGTGACGCCCGAGCGCGTCGTTGTCCTCGGAGTGGACGAGCGTGCTGCTGGCCTGGCCCGACAGCAGGGACTCCTTGGTGCCCGAGGCGACGATCGTGCCCCGGCCGATGAGGATCATCTCGTCGGCGATGAGCTCGACCTCGTTGAGCAGGTGGCTGGAGAGCAGCACGGTCCCGCCCTGGTCGGCGTACGACTTGAGCAGGCGACGCATCCAGCGGATGCCCGCCGGGTCGAGCCCGTTGGCGGGCTCGTCGAGGATCAGCACCGACGGATCGCCGAGCAGCGCGTGGGCGATGCCGAGCCGCTGGCGCATGCCGAGCGAGTAGTTGCGCACCCGGCGCTTGGACTCGGCGGGGGTGAGCGAGACCAGCTCGAGCATCTCGTCGACGCGCGAGTCCGGCAGGCCCATCGTCTTGGCCCCGATCATCAGGACCTCGCGGCCCGTCCGGCCGGCGTGCTGCGCCGAGGCGTCCAGCAGGACACCGACGTGCAGGCCGGGGTTCGGGATGTCGCGGTAGTCCCGCCCGCCGATCCGGACGCTGCCGGACGTCGCCGGCGTCAGCCCCACCATGATCCGCATGGTGGTCGTCTTCCCGGCCCCGTTCGGACCGAGGAAGCCGGTCACCCGGCCGTGCTGGGCGGTGAAGCTGACGTCGTCGACCGCGGTGAAGCCGCCATAGGTCTTGGTGAGGTGATCGACCGTGATCATGGGGTCCACTCTGGCACGTCGGTCGCCGTGCCCCCGGGACCTCGCCGCCGGGCCGTCCGGGCGCCCGCATCCCGAGACTTCGGTCTCACCAGGGCGCGGTGGGTGGCACCATGGGCTCGTGACCAGCAGCACGATCATCATTGCCTAGCGCGACGGAGCACCCGTCGCGCCCACCTCCTGCACCCCAGGAGGTTTTTTTGTGCCCCCGCCCGGACCAACCCCGATGAGAGAAGACCGATGGACCTGCACGGCGCCTTCCACGTCTACGACACCACCCTGCGCGACGGCGCCCAGCAGGAGGGCCTCAACCTCTCGGTCGCCGACAAGCTGAGCATCGCCCGCCAGCTGGACGGGCTCGGCGTGGGCTACATCGAGGGCGGCTGGCCGGGCGCCAACCCCAAGGACACCGAGTTCTTCCGGCGCGCCCAGGACGAGCTGCGTCTCGACCACGCGAAGCTCGCGGCGTTCGGCGCCACCCGCCGTGCCGGCGTACGCGCTGCCGACGACCCGCTGGTGGCGGCGCTGCGTGACTCGGGTGCCGGCGTCGTCACGCTCGTGGCGAAGTCGCACGACCGGCACGTCGAGCTCGCGCTCCGCACCACGCTCGAGGAGAACCTCGCGATGGTGCGCGACACCGTCACCCACCTGCGTGAGGAGGGGCAGACGGTGTTCCTCGACGCGGAGCACTTCTTCGACGGCTACCGGGCCAACCGGACGTACGCCCTCGAGGTGCTGCGCACCGCGGCCGAGGCCGGCGCCGAGGTCGTCGCGCTGTGCGACACCAACGGCGGCATGCTGCCCGACTGGGTCTCCGACGTCGTCCTCGACGTCATCGACACGACCGGCGCGCGCGTCGGCATCCACGCCCACAACGACAGCGGCTGCGCGGTCGCCAACTCGCTCGCAGCCGTCGCCGCCGGCGCGAGCCACGTGCAGGGCTGCATCAACGGCTACGGCGAGCGCACCGGCAACGCCGACCTCGTCACCGTGGTCGCCAACCTCGAGCTCAAGCTCGACAGGGCCGTCCTGCCGCAGGGGCTGCTCCGCGAGGCGACGCGCATCGCCCACGCCGTCGCCGAGGTCACGAACGTCCCGCCGGCCTCGCGTCAGCCCTACGTCGGCACGTCGGCGTTCGCGCACAAGGCCGGGCTGCACGCCAGCGCGATCAAGGTCGACCCGAACCTCTACCAGCACATGGACCCGCTCGACATCGGCAACGACATGAGGCTGCTCGTCTCCGACATGGCCGGGCGCGCGTCCATCGAGCTCAAGGGCAAGGAGCTGGGATACGACCTCTCGGACGACCGTGGGCTGGTCACCCGCGTCACCGACCGGGTCAAGGCGCTCGAGCAGGGCGGCTACACCTTCGAGGCGGCCGACGCGTCCTTCGAGCTGCTGCTCGCCGAGGAGGTCGAGGGCGTGCGGCCGTCGTACTTCGACGTCGAGTCGTGGCGGGTGATCACCGAGACCCGCACCGACGGCGAGGCGGTCTCCGAGGCGACGGTGAAGCTGCGGGCCGAGGGCGTGAGGTACGTCGTCACGGGTGAGGGCAACGGCCCGGTCAACGCCCTGGACGCCGCGCTGCGCGAGGCGATCGGGCAGGCCTTCCCCGAGGTCGCCAAGCTCGAGCTGATCGACTACAAGGTCCGCATCCTCGACCAGGGGCACGGCACCGACGCGATCACCCGCGTGCTGATCGAGACCACCGACGGGGAGTCGTCGTGGGTCACCGTCGGAGTCGGCGCCAACGTGATCGAGGCGTCGTGGGGCGCCCTCGTCGACGGCTTCACCTTCGGGCTGCGTCGCCGGGAGCGCTGAGCCGAACACCGCCAGCGACGACCTGAGCACGACCGAGGCCCCGGCGGACATCCGCCGGGGCCTCGCTCGTGGTGTGTCAGACGTGTCCCGCGGTCAGCGCACGACCCGGAACTTCGTGGTGGCCTTGCTGGCCTTCACGGCCTTGGTGCCCTGGTAGGCGACCGTGAGCTGGTGCTTGCCCACCTTGAGCCGCTTGTTGACCGTGAAGACCACACGCCCGTCGTCCAGGCGCTTGGTCGCCACCTTCTTGCCATCGATGCGGAGCACGACCTTGCCGGTCGAGTCGGCGCCGGTGGCCTTGACGTCGACCACGACCTTGAAGGACTTCTTGAAGCGCGGCTTGCCGGGCTGGACCTTCACCCGCGTCTTCGATGCGGCAGCCTCGGCGCCGGGCTGGGTCGGGGTGCCCGGCGCGGCGTTGACCGTCACCGAGAAGGTCACCGAGGACGTGGCGTTGTTCGCGTCCCCTGCATAGGTCGCGGTCAGCGTGTGCGACCCGGCCGGCAGGTTGGCGGGCAGCTTGACGGTGCCCGAGCCCTTGGTGAGCTCGACGGAGCCGAGCTGCTTGCCGGACGCGTCGGACACGGTGACCACGCCCGCCGGATCGGCGCCCTCGGTGCCGACGCGCTCCACGCTCACGCTCGCCGTCGAGGCCTCGCCGAACGTCGAGGGCTCGGGGGAGTGCGACGCAGCGACCTTCGTCGGCAGCTTGCAGCCGGCCTCGCACGGAGTGCTGTCGCGCAGGTCGACGATGGCTCGGCGGGCCTTGCCCTGGTCCCCGTTGTTGCCGAGGAACTTCAGCGCGGCATTGAGGTAGTGCCTGACCAGCGGAGCCGTCGAGGCGCCTTGACCGGCGTACTCGCGGGCGGTGGCAAAGCCCTCCGTGACCGAGGTGAGCGGGTCGCCTGACAGGGCACCGGAGCGCTCGGCCTGGTCGACGTAGGAGCCGGCCACCTCGAAGCTCGGTGTCCAGGTCAGCTTGGTCTGGTGCTGGGCGTTGAGCTCGTCGACCGTGGCCGCGCTGGCCGCAGCGATCTCGTCGTCGGAGAGGTGCTCGCTCGCCGTCAGGCCCAGGGAGTCGAAGCCGCGGGCGATCTCGTTGCCGAAGATGTTGCCGTTGTACCAGTACGTCGACCAGTAGCCGCCGAGGGACAGGCTGGTGCCGGAGATCGGGCCGCGGTCGTAGAAGGCGATCTCGACCGGGTTGGCCGAGTCGGTGAAGTCGAAGATCGACAGACCGCCCTGGTACCAGGCCTGCACCATGATGTCGCGTCCGGGGACCGGGATCAGCGAGCCGTTGTGGGCGACGCAGTTCTCCTGGTTGGTCTGGGGGACCGGCAGCTTGTAGTAGCTGGCGAACTCCATCTTGCCGTCGACGATGTCGAAGATGGCGTCGGCGCCCCACTCGGGCTTGTCGGTCTCGCGGCACCGGGCGCCACCGCCGCCACCCCACTCGTCGGTGAAGATCACCTTGGTGCCGTCGTTGTTGAGGGTGGCGGAGTGCCAGTAGGAGAAGTTCGGATCGGCGACGGCGTCGGTCCGCTTCGGGTTGGCCGGGTCGGAGATGTCCAGCAGGATGCCGTTGCCCTGGCACGCGCCGGCCGCGAGACCGACCTCGGGGTAGGCGGTGATGTCGTGGCAGGTGTTGGTGTTGGGCGCGGGCGAGTAGTTGGTGCCCGACGGGTGCTGGCCGTTGGGCGGGAGGTTCTGCAGCCCGTTGTAGGCGCCGGTGTCGGGATCGGAGAAGATCCGCGGCTGATTGACGATCGCCGCCGTCTCGGGCGCAGCGAGCGGCACCTTGATGACGTCGATGCGCCACTGCGCCGGGTTGCCCGTGGTGACGGGCGTGTTGCTGTTGACCGGAGCGCTCTCGCAACCCGCGAGCTCGGTGGCCGAGCGGACGCCGGCCGTGCCGGAGTTGTAGAGGTAGATGTTGCTCGCGTCGTTCGGGTCGGTCACCACGGTGTGGGTGTGCGACCCACGACAGGTCTGCACCCCGGGAAGCTGCCGGGGGCTGTCGATGTCGGAGATGTCGAAGATCCGGATGCCGCGGAAGCGCTGCGTGGGAGCGTCGGTGATGGGGTCGCTCGTGCAGTCGATGCGACCGCGAGTCTCCTCGACCGACATGAAGAGCAGGTCGCCGAAGACCGACACGTCACCCTGCCCGCCGGGGCACACGAAGGCCCCGCGCAGCTCGGGGGTGGCCGGATCGGAGACGTCGTAGACCTGGAAGCCGTTGTAGCTGCCGGAGATCGCGTAGTCCCCGGTGAAGGCGAGGTCGGAGTTGTTCTGAGCGAGGAACGAACCGGTCTTCGGAGAGTTGTCGAGCAGCTCGATGTTGCTCGCGGCGTCCGACCAGGGGTTGAGGCCCGGGCCGAGTCCGATGCGGGGATCGGGCTCATCGGCGGCCTGGGCTGCGGCTGCGGGAAGCAACGCGGCGACGAGCGCTCCCGCCGCCAGTCCCATGGCTCGATGCGTGAATGTGGTGCGACGGAGAACCGACATGGAGGGGGTGACGACCTTTCAATCGTGACCGCGCCCGTGATCGTTGGAAGGGTGATCCGACGACCGAGCACGACCTATGATGCCGAGCAACGTAGCGACGCCGATGTGTCCTGCACCACGAACTAAAGACGTATTGCGAACACTGGATGAATAGCGGAAGTGAGCTCGAATGACCCTCCTGACCCGGCTCGGCGCGGTACTCGTCGTCGTCCTCGGCACTGCCTCGTGCACCGAGGACAAGCCCGAGGACGCGTCGTCCACCGAGAGTGGAGCCCCGGTCGTCCAGCTCGGAGGCCCGGGAGAGGCCGGACGCACGCTCTCGCCGGAGGAGGCCGACGCAGTGGAGGGGCCGACCCACACCGCCGCGGACATCGAGTTCGTCGAGATGATGATCCCGCACCACCAGCAGGCACTCGAGCTGACCGCCCTCGTCGAGGACCGCGCCGCTGACCCCGATCTCCGCGTGATGGCCGAGCGGATCGAGGTCTCGCAGGCCGACGAGATCGCGATGATGGAGGGGTGGCTGAGCGAGCGTCAGCAGCCCGAGGCTGCTGGTAGCGACCACGGCGACCACGGGGATCACGGCGACCACGGGGAGCAGGAGACGGGCGAGCACGACCACGCGGACATGCCCGGGATGTTGTCGCAGGACCAGCTCGACCGCCTCGCCGCGAGCACGGGCGGTCGCTTCGATCGCCTCTTCCTGCAGTCGATGATCCACCACCACGAGGGCGCGATCAGGATGGTCGAGACCCTGCTCGGCGGCGACGAGGGCGGGCTCGAGTCCGAGATCTTCCAGATCGCGAGCCACATCGGGTCCGACCAGGCCGTCGAGATCGCATCGATGAAGCGACACCTCACCGCGAGCAAGATCGGCTAGGTCACGCGATGGCCGAGCCGGCGACGTACGCCGTCGCGCCGCAGGAGACCCGGGCGACCGATCGTGTCGTCACCGTCATCCTGCTGATCGGCCTCGCGGTCCTCGCGCCGGTTGCCGGATTCATGGGGCTGCTCACCGCGATGGCGTCCGACTCCTGCGGCAGCGGCACGGAGTGCAACGACGGACTCGTCGCGACCGGCGTCTTCACCTCGGCCACGTCGCCGATCATCGTCGCCCTCGCGGCCCTGGTGTGGGTGGTGGTGCGGTGGCGGCGCGGTCGTGCGACGTGGTGGGTCCCCCTGGTCGCCGTCGTGGTCGCCGCCGGCACGTGGTGGATCGGCGCGCTGATCACCTTCGGCGCCGTCGGCTCGTAGCCGGCCGTCGGGTCGCTCAGGCCCCGACGACCCGACGGACCAGGTCGTCCCACCCGGCCTCGATGCGGTCGAGCGAGATGTGGTCGGCCTGCTGCTGCTCGAGGACCATCACGTCGAGCGGCGCCAAGATCGCGGTCGCGAGCAGCACGAGGTCGCCCGTCACGCCGAGCTCGCCGAGCAGGTGCCGCACGTGCATCACGGCGAACGACGCCGCGGCTCGTGACCTCGCCGAGTGGGAGCCGGTGGCGGCCTTGATGAGTGCGCCGTGGGTGACGTTGGTGCGCAGGCGCGAGTGGCCGAAGGCGAGCAGGCGGTCGTGGGCCGGGGCTCCCGGTCCGAGGGGCGGGGGACCGGAGATCACGCTGCCCTGCCAGGCCGCCTCCGACTCGTTGAGCACCGCGGCCATCAGACCCTCGCGGGTCTCGAAGCGTCGGAAGACGGTGCCCTTCCCGACGCCGGCCTCGGACGCGACCGTGTCCATCGTCACGCAGTCGACCCCCCGCGTCGCGACCAGCCGCAGCGCCGCGGCGAGGATGGCCTCCCGGTTGCGCGCCGCGTCGGCCCGCTCCGGGGCGGGCTCGTCCGCCATCGGCAGCAGGTGGGTCACGCGGCCAAGGGTAGGGGTCCGAGAAAGATCGCCGCACCGGGAATGAAAGCGGACCATGGTCCGTTTAGGCGGGTATGACCACTGACAAGCAGACCCGTGTCGCCGTGCTCCTCGGCTCCCACCGCGCCGGCTCCCTCAACCGTCGCATCGCCGAGCACCTGCGCGACCACGCCCCCGCCGGTGTGACTGTCGACGTCGTCGAGGGCCTCGACACCATCCCGTTCTACAGCGAGGAGATCGACGGCGACACCGTGCCGGCCGGAGCCTCCGCGCTGCGCCAGGCCGTCGCGGGCGCCGACCGTGTCCTCGCGGTGACGCCCGAGTACAACGGCACCATGCCGGCCGTGCTCAACAACGCCATCGATTGGCTCTCGCGCCCCTACGGCCAGGGCGCCATCGTCGGCAAGCCGTTCGCGGCCATCGGCGCCACCCCCACGCCGTACGGCGGCAAGTGGTCGCACGAGCACGCCCGTCACTCGGCCACCATCGCCGGCGCCGTCGTCGTCGAGGGCATCGTCGTCGACGAGTCCGCGGTCGAGGGCGACCCGCTGCAGAACGAGGAGGCCATCCAGCGCTTCCTCGGCGCGCTCGACGCCCTCGTCGCCCACGAGGTCGAGGCCGCGGCCTGATCCGGCTCCCCGCTGGCTGAGCAGGACGAGGAACGAGCCCGTGTCGAAGCCGAGGTGGACAGTCGCCTCGGCCTCGGCCTCGGCCTCGGCCTCGACACGCGAGCTTCGCTCGCTGCTCGACCAGCGGTGAGGTTACGGTCGAACGCGTGTCCCTCCACGACCTGACCGCGCTCGAGCAGGGCGACGCCGTGCGCAACGGTGACGTGTCGCCGCTCGAGCTGGTCGAGCACTACGCCGATCGTGCCGACCACGTCGGCGCCTTCGTCACGACCACCCACGATCGTGCGCGCGAGCACGCGCGACGACTGACCGAGCAGGGGCGCCCGGGAGCAGCAGGTCCGCTCTGGGGCGTCCCGACCGGCATCAAGGACCTCCACCCGACGGCCGGCGTCCGCACCACCTTCGGCTCGGCGGCGTACGACGACTTCGTGCCCGAGGAGTCCGACGACCTCGTCCTCTCCGTCGAGGCGGCCGGGATGCCGAGCCTGGGCAAGACCAACACCCCGGAGTTCGGCTCGCCGTGCTACACCGAGCCGGACGTCGCGCCGCCCGCCGTGACGCCGTGGGACACCACCCGCACCGCCGGTGGGTCCTCGGGCGGCGCCGCGGCCGCGGTGGCGGCAGGCCTGCTGCCCGTCGCCCCCGGCTCCGACGGCGGTGGCTCGATCCGGATCCCTGCCTCCTGCTGCGGCCTGGTCGGGCTCAAGCCCTCGCGCGGCCGGATCAGCGGCGCACCGATGTACGGCGACCCGGTCGGGCTGGCGACCGCGGGCACCCTGGCGCGCACCGTCCGCGACGCCGCCGCCCTCCTCGACGTGCTCGCCGGGCGACGCGTCGGCGACCCGTCCTGGGCGCCTCCTCCGTCTGCGCCCTTCCTCGACGCCTGCGACCGCGAGCCCGGCCGGCTGCGGGTCGCACGCTTCATCACGCCGGTGATCGCGGACGTCGAGGTCGACCCGACCAGCGTGACCGCGTGGGAGGGCGCGTCGCGACTGCTCGAGGAGCTCGGCCACGACGTCGAGGACGTCCCGGTGCCGATCCCGCCGGAGGCGACGGCCGACTTCGAGACCTGCTGGGCGGTGCTGACCGCGCTGTCGCCGGCCCCGCCCGGCCGCGAGGACCGCCTCCGGCCCCTGACGCGCTGGCTCGGCGGGCTCGGGCACGCCGTCAGCGGTCCGGAGCTCGGCCTCGCCATCGGCCGGATGCGGCGTCACGCCGCGGTCGCGCTCGCCGCGCTGGCGGCGTACGACGTGGTGCTCACGCCGACCCTCGCCCGTCCGCCCGCGCTGGTCGGCGAGCTGCGCGACGACGCCGACCCCGCTCGCGACTTCGCGAACCAGAAGGCGTTCACGCCGTGGACCAGTGCCTGGAACGTCACCGGCATGCCGGCGATGTCGCTGCCGCTCCACCTGACCGACGACGGCCCCCCGGTCGGCGTCATGCTCGCGGCCCGACCGGCCGAGGAGGAGCTGCTCCTCTCGGTGGCCGCGCAGGTCGAGGCGGCCGTGCCGTGGGTGGACAGGCGCCCACCCGGCTGGTGACGCGAGCTTTGCACCCGAGTCTCCCGCTTGTCGGCCGAGATCTGGTGTGACAAGCGGGGTGGTCACCGGATATCCGGCGACTCCAGCCCCCTGGCGCCCAGGCGCCCGCCCGGCTGGTGATCAGTCGCCGATCCCGCGTGCGTGCAGTGCGTCGCCGGTGTCGCGAGCACGCGCGACGACACGGATGACGAAGGGGATCAGCCGCGCCCGCGGTGAGCGCTCGAGCCCGCGCGCGAGGGCCGCGTCGCGCGACTCCTCGGCGAGCATGATCGTGGTCGGGATCGCGCGCAGCATGAGGGAGAACGCCAGTGCCACGGCCTCGGGGTCGACCCCCACCCGCCGGAGTGGCTGCAGCCCCCGGGCCACCGCGTCGAGCACCTCGTCGACGGGGGTCGTCACCGTGAGCGTGGTGGCGAGCAGGATCAGTGCGACGAGGTCGCCCACGACCTCGACCGCGCGCGGCCACCCGTTCTGCCAGACCGTCCACGCGCCGAGGATCGCCGCGGTCAGCAGGAGCCACCGCATCGCCCGGAGGGTGAGGCCGAGCCTGGCCCCCGACCACACGAGCAGCACGGTGGCGATCGCGAGGAACGCCACCGCCGACCCCGGCCCGCGTACGACGACCACGACGAGGCTGGCGGCCATCAGGCCGAGCAGCTTCGCGCCGGCCGGGAGCCGGTGCAGCCACGTCGTGCCGGGCTGGTGCAGACCGAGGAGCTGGGCGCTCATGCAGTGCGCCGGTAGTGCTCGATGACCTCGGCCGGGATGCCGTCGCGCTCGACCCGGCCACCGCGGACCAGCAGCGCGCGGTCGCAGCGCGCGGCGAGCTCGAGGTCGTGGGTGACGAGGACGAGCTGCTGGGGGATGCCCAGCAGCAGCCCGCCGATCTTCCGGCTGTTGCCGAGGTCGAGCAGGGTCGTCGGCTCGTCCGCGACCAGGATCGAGGGCTCGGTGGCGAGCACCCCGGCGAGCGCGAGCAGCTGGCCCTCGCCGCCCGACAGCGCATGGACGCTGCGGTCGCCGAAGCCCTCGAGGCCGAAGTCGGCGAGCACCCGGTCGGCGCTCGCGAGGCGCTCGGCCTTGTCCCTCACCTGGCGGCGCAGCGAGAGCGCGACGTCCTCGCGCGCCGTCGGCATCACCAGCTGCGCGGAGGGATCGGTGAACATGAACCCGACCCGACGCCGTACGTCGCGCCCCTCGCGCGCCACGTCGAGACCGTCGACCAGCACCCGGCCGGTGGTCGCGGGGACCAGCCCGTTGACCAGACGCGCCAGGGTCGACTTCCCGGATCCGTTGGGGCCGATCAGCACGATGCGCTGCTCGACCAGGTGGAGCGTCGTCTCGTGGAGGATCTCCCGCTCACCGTCGTGGGTCGGGACCGTGACGGTGACCTGCTCGAGGTGGATCTCGCTCACGCGGCGGGCGTGCCCTCGCGCTGTGCCTCGGTGCGGGCGGCGACGGGCCGGCCGAGCAGGTCGGGGAAGGCGCGGTGCACGGCCGTCGCGACGAGCGCCATCGCCACGTTCTTCAGCACGTCGCCGATCCAGAAGATCTTGTCGACGTCCCACGCCTGGGCCCAGGTCAGGTGGGCGCGCAGGACGAGGCCGGCCATGCCGAGCGTGTGGATGAACACCGCCGAGCTGATCAGGCCGGCGAGGAAGATCGCGATCGGGCTGACCAGGGAGCGGCGGGGGAGCCGCTCGACGATCGCGCCGCACAGCGCGGCGGCGAGGAGGAACCCGACGATGTATCCGGCGGTGGGACCGGCCAGGACGGCGAGACCCGCGGCCCCGCCGGAGAAGATCGGCAGCCCGGCTGCGCCGCCGGCGACGTAGAGCAGGACGGCGAGGAAGCCGCGGCGGCTGCCGAGCACCGCGCCGGACAGGAGCACCGCGAAGGTCTGCAGGGTGACCGGCACCGGGCCGGCGACCTTGATCGCGGGCAGCAGGGCGCACGCCGCGATCAGTGCGGCGAACGCGGCGACCAGGGCGATGTCGGTGCCGGGGTTGCGACGGGTGCTCATGCGCGGGATCCTCTACCTGAACGGTGATCAGTTGAACGGTGTTCAGGTTAGGGTCGCCGGGTCCGCGCGTCAATGATCAGGTCGGGGGTATGCCGTGCCGCACCACCGCTCCGACGTGCTGGCCCACGCCGTCGCCCTGCTCGACGACCACGGCCTCGCCGCGCTGACGATGCGCCGACTCGGAGCCGAGCTCGACGTCCAGCCGAGCGCGATCTACCACCACTTCGCGAGCAAGCAGGCCCTTCTCGCCGCCGTCGCCGACGAGATCCTCTCCCGCGGTGCGAGACCACGCACGGCCGCCGAGTGGCCCGACCAGCTGCGGGAGGTCTGCTCGGAGCTCCGACACGCGATGCTCGCCTGCACCGACGGTGCCGACGTGGTCGCCACGGTGTCGGCGTTCGGCCTCGGTGCGGCCGCGCCGGTCAAGGAGATCGAGGCGATCCTCGGCTCGGCCGACGTGCCCGACGACTTGGTCGCCGTCGCGTCGCGCACCCTCGTGCACTACGTCTTCGGCCACGCCTTCGAGGAGCAGACCGCGCGTCAGGCGGTCAGCCTCGGAGCCGTCGAGCGGTCCCTCGAGTCGCTGCCGGACTTCGACCTCGGCCTCGACCTGGTCATCGACGGCCTCCGCGCCCGCCTGCCCTGACCTGACCGCCCCCGGGATATCTGAGGACGTGGTGTACGTCAGTCGGAAGCAAATCCGTACGTCACGTCCTCAGATATCAGGCGCTGGTGTCGACCTCGGCGCCGTGGAGCTCCGCCAGCAGCACGGCTCCGGCGAGGTCGAGCCTCGTCGCCCGCAGCACCGCGGCCGTCAGGTCGACGCCGCCGAGGCTCGCACCGCGCAGGTCCGTGCGGTCGAGGGTGGTCTCGCGCAGCAGCGCGCGGTCCAGCCGAGCGCCCGCCAGCGTGGCGAGCGTGAGGTCGCTGAGCGAGAGGTCGGCCTCGCGCAGGTCGACGCCGCTGAGGTCGACGCGCGACAGGTTCGCGCCTCGGATCGTCACGCCGAGCCACGAGCCGCCCGTCACGTCGAGCGGGCGGAGCGTGCACTCGGAGAAGGTGCTGCCGACCAGCTTGCAGCCGTCGAGCGTCGCGTCGAAGAACGACGTGCGGCGGAAGTCGCAGCCGACGAACGCCGTCGCGGTGTGGGTGGAGGCGTTGAAGCGGCCGCCGTGGAAGGTGCACCCCTCGAACAGCGCGCCCGACGTGGTGGCCTCCGAGAGGTCGACGTCGGTGAAGGTGCAGTCGACGAACCGCGCGGCGCCGAGGTCGTCGCCGTACCAGTCCTCGCCACGGAAGTGGTGGCCGCGGTGGGGTTGGTCGGTGGCAGCCCAGGGGTCGGTCATGGCGGCCACGCTATCCGTGGGTCGACGGATAGGGTCGTCCCCGTGATCGCGTCCCACCAGCACCGCTTCGTCTTCCTCAAGACCCGCAAGACGGCGGGCACGAGCGTGGAGATCGCGTTGTCGAAGGTGTGCGGACCCGACGACATCATCACCGAGATCAGCCCCGAGGACGAGGCCCTGCGCCAGGCCGCCGGAGGCCGTCCCCCGCAGAACTTCCAGTCCCCGCCGCTGCCGCGCAAGGCCTACAACCACATGGGCGCCAAGGCCACCCGCGACCTGGTGGGCGCCGAGGCGTTCGCCGACTACTTCACCTTCGCGATCGAGCGGAACCCCTGGGACGCCGTCGTCTCGCTCTACTTCTGGAAGTACAAGGACCGACCCGAGCTGCCCGACTTCGAGGCCTACGTGCAGGAGATCTGGATCGAGCAGCTCTCCAACAACCGCCGGCTCTACCGGATCCGCGGCAAGATGGCGCTCGACCGGGTGCTGCGCTACGAGCGCCTCGACGCTGAGCTCCAGGAGGTCTGGGACGAGCTCGGGCTCCCCGGTGCGCCCGACCTGCCGCGCGCCAAGGGCAACGCCCGTCCCGCCGGTCACTACCGCGAGCTCTACACCGCCACCTCCAAGCAGCGGGTCGCCGACGTCTTCGCCGACACCATCGAGGCCTTCGGCTACGAGTTCTAGGCCCCGACGCCGTCCGGCCGGTCGAAGTCCGGCCCGCTGCCGACCATGTAGAGGTCGAGCTCGATCGTCGCGGTCTGGCCGGCGCCCAGCGTCGGGATGACGCCGAACTTCACCTCGAGGAAGCCCCACCCGACCTCGATCGCGCTCACCGGTGCCGCCGCGGCCGCCGCCTCGACGTCGTGGATCACGACCGCCACCAGCGCGCCGTCGTGCTCGATGACGAAGTGGCCCATGCAGTCGTTGAAGCCGTCCCAGCTGGGGCCGTACCAGTCGGGGAAGCCGAAGGCCCGCCCGATCTCCGCGTGCGCCGCCGCGCGCGAGGTCATCGCACGGCCGTCGAGGTCGATGCGGAGATATCCCGCCCGCTCGATCAACGCGTCCATCTCGCCCACCGCGCTCGTGTGGATCTTGTGGATCGGGCCGGACCGCAGCCACGGAAGCTCGGTGCGGACGTGCGGTCGGTCGCTCACACCGGCGAGGGTACGACGCCCAGCAGCCGCTCACACTCGGCGACCAGGCGGGCCCGCAGCGGGGCGCCGCGTTCGGCGAACCCGCGCTGCGCCTCGACGTACGCCGCCTTGCCCTCCGCGGTCTCGATCCGGACCGGCTCGAAGCCGAGGTCCGCGAGGTCGTAGGGCGCGGCCCGCATGTCGAGCTCGCGGATGTCGCGGGCGAGCTCGAAGCAGTCGGCGACCAGGTCGCTCGCGACCATCGGGCTCAGCCGGAACGCGTGCTTGTAAAGGTCCATGCCGGCGTGCAGGCAGCCCGGCTGCTCGAAGTCGGGGCGGTCGTCGCGTCCGGGCTGGAGGGTGTTGAGCGGCCGAGCGGTCGGGGTGAAGAACCGGAAGGCGTCGAAGTGCGAGCACCCGATCCGGTGCGACTCGACGACCGCGTCGGTGCCGTCCTGTCCCAGGCGCAGCGGCCAGTCGTGGCGTGTCCCGTGCTCGGCGGAGCGGTGCACCATCGCCCACTCGTGCAGGCCGAAGCAGGCCAGCTGCGGCGCGCGCCCGGCCGTCGCGGTCAGCAGGACGTGGAGCCGGCGCAGGAGGGGGAGCTGGGACTCGACGAAGCCGGCGGACACGGTGACGGCCGCCGGTCGAGCAGCGATCGGACCGAGCGTGTCGAGACCCAGGCTCGTGTAGCCCTTCAGCCCGGTGTGCTCCTCCGCGCCCGCCAGCGCGACGCCGAAGCCCGGGTGCCAGCGGCGCAGCTGGGCGGGCCGGTGGGAGTAGTAGGTGAAGAGGAAGTCGTGGACGGGGTGCTTCACCTGCTCGGCCCGGCGCGTGAGGTGCGGTGCGACGAAGGCGTCGATCCGCGCGGCGTGGGCCGCGGCGCGCGGCCGCCACTGCGACTCCGAGAGCACCTGCACGCGCCCACGGTACGGCGACCGCGCGCCCTCGACCGACTCGGCGAGCTCGCACGCCCCTGCGTTGGATAGCCTCGGCCCATGCGCATCTGCAGGTTCAGCACGGGCGAGGAGCCGCGGTTCGGGGTCGTGACCGGTGAGGTCGACGAGTTCGGCCAGCCCGCCGACGACTCGGTCGTCGTGGCGCTCGCCGGCGACCCGCTCTACTCGGGGATCAAGCTCCTCGAGGAGGAGCACAGGCTCAGCGACGTACGACTCCTCGCGCCGATCATCCCCCGGAGCAAGGTCGTCGGCATCGGCAAGAACTACGCCGCCCACGCCGCCGAGATGGGCGGTGAGGTGCCGGCCGAGCCGCTGATGTTCCTCAAGCCCAACACGACGGTGGTCGGGCCGAACGACCCGATCTTCTACCCGCCGCAGACCAGCGACCTCCACTACGAGGGCGAGCTCGCCGTCGTCATCGGGCGCATCTGTCGCGACGTGCCCGCCGAGCAGGCCACCGACGTGATCTTCGGCTACACCATCGCCAACGACGTCACCGCCCGCGACCTCCAGCGGTCCGACGTGCAGTTCACCCGCGCCAAGGGCTTCGACTCGTTCTGCCCGCTCGGGCCCTGGATCGAGACCGACCTCGACCCTCAGGCCTTCGTCGACGGTCGCGTGGTGCAGACCCACCTCAACGGCGACGTCGTCCAGGACGGCACGACCGCCGACATGATCTTCGACGTGCCGGCCCTGGTCGCGCACGTCTCGTCGGTGATGACGCTGCTGCCCGGCGACGTCATCCTCACCGGCACCCCCGAGGGCGTCGGTCCCATGCAGGTCGGCGACGAGGTCGAGATCTCGATCGCCGGCATCGGCGCGCTGACCAACCCGGTCGCCCGGCGCAACTGAGAAGCAGGAGCCTGAGAGATGAGCACCCCCGTACGCGTCCGGTTCTGTCCGTCCCCGACCGGCTCCCCGCACGTGGGCCTGATCCGGACGGCGCTGTTCAACTACGCCTTCGCCCGGCACCACGGCGGCCAGATCGTCTTCCGGATGGAGGACACCGACCGGGAGCGCAGCACCCAGGAGTCCTACGACGCGATCCTGGACCTGTGGCGCTGGCTCGGCCTCGACTGGGACGAGGGCATCGAGGTCGGCGGACCGCACGGCCCCTACAGGCAGAGCGAGCGCGGCGAGATCTACCGCGACGTGCTGGCCCGCCTGCACGAGTCGTCGTACACCTACGACTGCTTCTGCACCAACGACGAGGTCGTCGCGCGGCGACAGGCCAGCGGCTCGAAGATGCAGGGCTACGACGGCTTCTGCCGTGACCTCACCGACGACCAGCGCGCCGCCTTCGAGGCCGAGGGCCGCAACCCCGTCGTGCGGTTCCGGATGCCCGACGGCTCGATCACCTGGAACGACCTGGTCCGCGGCGACATCACCTTCGAGAGCGAGAACGTCCCCGACTTCGCGCTGTCGCGCGCCAACGGCGACCCGCTCTACACCCTAGTCAACCCCGTCGACGACGCGCTGATGGAGATCACCCACGTGCTGCGCGGTGAGGACCTGCTCTCCAGCACGCCCCGCCAGCTGGCGCTGTTCGCCGCGCTGGTCGAGCTGGGCGTCGCGCGGGAGGTCCCGGCCTACGGTCACCTGCCCTACGTCATGGGGCAGGGCAACAAGAAGCTGTCCAAGCGCGACCCCGAGGCGCACGCGCTGGCCTATCGCGACCAGGGGTTCGTGCCCGAGGGTCTGCTCAACTACCTCGCGCTGCTGGGCTGGGCCATCGCGGCGGACCGCGACATCTTCTCCCTCGAGGAGATGGTCGAGAAGTTCGACATCGGTGACGTCAACGCCAACCCCGCGCGCTTCGACCTCAAGAAGGCCGAGGCGATCAACGTCTCGCAGATGCGGCTGCTGTCGGTGGAGGAGATCACCCACCGGGCGCTGCCGTTCCTCAAGGCCGCGGGCGTCGTGGGCGACCCGGTCAGCAGCGCCGACGCCCAGCTGCTCGAGCTCGCCATGCCCCTGGTCGCCGAGCGCATCAACAAGCTCACCGAGGCACCGACGATGCTCGGGTTCCTGTTCGTCGACGAAGCGGACTTCGAGCGACACGACGACCTCGACGACACGGCCAGGAGCGTGGTGAAGACGGCGTACGACGCCCTCGCCGGGCTGCACGAGTGGTCGACCGCGGCCATCGAGGAGGCGCTGCGCGTGGCGCTGATCGAGGGTCTCGAGCTCAAGCCGCGCGTCGCCTTCGGCCCGGTCCGGATCGCGGCGACGGGGCGCAAGGTGAGCCCACCTCTCTTCGAGTCCCTCGAGCTGCTCGGCCGCGACCGGTCGCTCGCGCGCCTCCACGACGCGATGTCCGACCCCCGGTCGGACTCGCAGCCCGACTCGCAGTCCGACTGAGGCCATGATCGAGCCCCTCGACCCGAGCTTCCGGCCCCGCTACCACGAGCTCCACCGAGTCGGACGTCCTGGCTGGTGGCGGTCGCTGGTCGGCGCTGCGGTGCTGCTCGTGCTGGTCTTCGCGCTCGTGCCGCTCGTCGCCGGGGGCATCGCCGTCGCGGTGCTGGTCGCGACCGGCAGCAGCATGGAGGAGGCCACCGCCGTCCTCGACATCACCGGCGAGGTCTCGCCGACCGGCCTGGCCGTCCTCAACGTCATCCTGGCCCTGGCGATCCCGGCGAGCTGGCTGGTCATCTGGGCCCTGCACCGGCTCAGGCCCCGGTGGCTCTCGTCGGTGACGCCCCGGCTGCGGTGGCGCTTCCTGCTGGCCTGCCTGCCGATCTCGGTCGTGGCGCTGCTCGCGAGCCTGCTCGTCGCCGTCGTGGTGCCCACACCCGACGGCGCCGCGGCCTCTGGCTCGATCAACGACTTCACCAGCACGACGCGCGACTTCCTGCTCGTCATCGCACTGCTGACGCCGCTGCAGGCCGCGGGGGAGGAGTACGTCTTCCGGGGCTACCTGACTCAGGCGTTCGGGTCGATGGTCTCGAACCGCCGGGTCTCGCTCATCCTCGCGGTGCTCGTCCCGTCGCTGCTCTTCGCCCTCGCGCACGGTGCCGGCCAGAGCGTCCCGGTCTTCTTCGACCGCTTCGCGTTCGGGGTGGTCGCGGGCATCCTGGTCATCCGCACGGGCGGGCTCGAGGCCGCGATCGCGATGCACGTCCTCAACAACTTCTTCGCCTACGGCCTCGCGCTGTCGTTCGGCGACATGACCGAGGCGCTCAACGCGAGCGCGCCCACCAGCTGGTGGATGATCGCCTCCACGCTCGCCCAGTCGCTGGTCTACCTCGGCCTCGCCAGCTGGGTGGCCAAGGCGATGGGGCTGGTCAACGTCGGGCCTCCGGTCGGAGGGGCGCTCCCGCCCGCGTCGGGACGCCCCGAATTGATCGGCCAGCCACCCCGCGTGTAACGTTCGGGATCGGTTCTGAGAGGAACCGCATGGTGGTCAAGTCGATCGAGTCCCGGTCGGTCCGATACCCCCATGGGGTATGGTGTAATTGGCAACACGACTGGTTCTGATCCAGTTATTCTAGGTTCGAGTCCTAGTACCCCAGCGAGTTCTGGCCCTTTGGGTCGGAATTTGGAGGCACGCTCGATCTCCGGATAGAGTTCCTCCCGCTGCTCGCGAGCAGCACCTGCAAGCCCCCGTCGTCTAGCGGCCTAGGACGTCGCCCTCTCACGGCGGTAACGCCGGTTCAAATCCGGTCGGGGGTACAGCACGAGGCCCGGTCCCAGGACCGGGCCTCGACCCATTTCCGGACTCGTCGCCGCACCCGGTCCGTGGCCGCTCGGGCTCGGCCCTGACGCCCGTGGGCTAGCATCCGCGGCCATGATCGACGGACCCCGGCTGGTCGCCGGCATCGACTCGTCCACGCAGTCCTGCAAGGTGGTCGTCCGCGACGCCCGGACCGGCGCGCTCGTGCGCCAGGGCCGGGCGCGCCATCCGGACGGCACCGAGGTCGATCCCGAGCACTGGTGGACAGCGCTGCAGGAGGCGATCGCCGAGGCCGGGGGCCTGGACGACGTGGCCGCGATCAGCGTCGGAGGGCAGCAGCACGGCATGGTCTGCCTCGACGAGGACGGAGCCGTCGTGCGTCCCGCGCTGCTGTGGAACGACACCCGGTCGGCCGGCGCCGCCCGCGACCTGGTGGACGAGCTCGGCGGCCCCGACGCGGGTGGTCGCGCCTGGGCCGACGCGGTCGGCGTCGTGCCGGTGGCGTCCTTCACGATCACCAAGCTGCGATGGCTCGCCGAGCACGAGCCCGAGCACGCACGTCGTACGGCGGCGGTGTGCCTGCCGCACGACTGGCTGACCTGGAGGCTCTCCGGCAGCACCGACGTCGCCGACCTCACCACCGACCGGAGCGACGCCAGCGGTACGGGCTACTGGTCGGCCGCCACGGGCTCCTACCGCCCCGACCTGCTCGAGCGCGCCTTCGGGGCGGTGCCCCACCTGCCTCGCGTGGTGGCGCCCGGAGCCGTCGCAGCCACTGCGGCGACCGGGGCCGTCCTGGGTGCCGGCGCGGGTGACAACGCGGCAGCGGCGCTGGGCCTGGGTGCGGGGGAGGGCGACGTCGTGGTCTCGATCGGCACGTCCGGCGTCGTCACCGCGGTGACCGACGTGGCCCCGAGCGATCCGACCGGCTCGGTGGCCGGGTTCGCCGACGCGACCGGCCTGTACCTGCCGCTGGTGGCCACCCTCAACGGCGCTCGCGTGCTCGATGCGGCGGCTCGGCTCCTCGACGTCGACCACGACACCCTGTCCGCGCTCGCGCTCGAGGCACCCCGCGGCGCCGGAGGGCTGGTGCTGGTGCCGTACCTCGAAGGTGAGCGCACGCCCAACCGTCCCGACGCGACCGGCTCCCTGCACGGCCTGACCCTCGCCACCGCCACCCGGCCGGCGCTGGCCCGCGCCGCGATCGAGGGCCTCCTGTGCAGCCTGGCCGACGGGCTCGATGCCGTCGTCGCGACCGGGGTCGAGCCTGCGCGGGCGCTGCTCGTGGGGGGTGCCGCCGCGTCCGAGGCCGTGCGCACCGTCGCGGCCGAGGTGCTCGGCATCCCGGTGGACGTGCCGCCGCCGGGGGAGTACGTCGCCGACGGCGCCGCCCGTCAGGCCGCATGGGCGCTGTCCGGAGCCGACGCCCCGCCGGCGTGGGAGCGCGAGGGCACCTCGCGCCACGTCGCTGAGCCCGACGACACGGTGCGCCGTCGCTACGCCGAGGGCCGTGAGCAGCACCTGGACCGGACCACCTGAGCATTCCCTGAGAGAACCCCTTGACGTGACTGTCGTCACGCACTTAGTTTGGCGGTCCATCAAACTAAGTGCGTGACGCAGGTCACACCGAGGCGAGGGGCGGCGGATGTCGCAGGTGAGGGACGGCTGGTCGACGACCAGCACGGGCGGCTCGGACCAGGGCACGGTCCGTCGCGCGAACCTCTCGCTCCTGCTCCGCAGCCTGCGTGAGCACGGCGGTCGCTCGCGGGCGCGCCTCGCCGCCGACCTCGGCCTCAACAAGGCGACCGTCTCGAGCCTGGTCAACGAGCTCCTCGAGCGCGGCCTGGTCCGCGACGGCAACGCCGAGCGCGGCGCCGTCGGCCGGCCGGGCACCATCGTCGAGGTCGAAGGAGCAGGCGCCTACGGCCTCGGTGCCGAGATCAACGTGCACCACGTGTCGACCCGCGCCGTGGACCTCGCCGGCACCGTCGTCAGCGAGCGGCGCCGGTCGGTCGACACCCGCGGCCTCGAGCCCGACGAGGTCGTCGACCGGCTCGTCGAGCTGTTCGAGGGGACGATGGCCGACCTCGCCGCCCTCGGCGCGACCCCGGTGTCCGCCGTCGTCGGTGTGGCCGGCCTGGTCGACCATGACCGCGGCACCGTCTCGGTCGCCGCCAACCTGGGCTGGCAGGGCGTCGGGCTCGCCAGCCTGCTGCGCGCCAAGCTGCACGACCCCGCCTACCTGCTCGAGGTGGACAACGAGGCCAACCTCGCCGCCGTCGCCGAGGCCACCCCGGGCGACCCCGACCGCCGCGACATCCTCGTGCTCCACGGCGAGGTGGGCATCGGTGGCGGGATCATCGCCGACGGTCGCCCCTACCCCGGATCACGCGGGTATGCGGGCGAGTTCGGCCACATGCTCGTCGACCGCGACGGCAGCCGGTGCGGCTGCGGACGCACGGGGTGCTGGGAGACCGTCATCGGCCTCAGCCACCTGATCGACCTGGTCGCCGTCGACACCGCCGACGTGCTCCACTCGGCCGACCTCGACCTCGAGGGCAAGGTCGAGGAGATCACCCGCCGCGCGAGCGCCGGTGACGAGCGGACCCTGACCGCACTGCACGAGGTCGGCCGCTGGGTCGGCACCGGTGCGGCGCTGCTGACCAACGTCCTCAACCCCGGCACGATCGTGCTCTCCGGCTATCTCGGCGAGATCGGCGAGTGGATCCAGGCCGACGTCGAGGGCGAGCTGGCCGCCGGAGTGCTCGCCCCCGAGGCAGGGGGCACCACGATCGCGCGCTCCGCCCTCGGCTTCTCCGCCGCCGTGCACGGAGCCGCTGCCGTCGCCATCGACCACGTCTACGACGACCCGACCCTGGTCCCCCGGACCGTGCAGACCCTGGAGGCGACGTCATGACCGACGCTCCGCTGCTGACGATGCGCGGCATCGTCAAGCGATTCCCCGGCGTGCTGGCGCTCGGCGGCGTCGAGCTCGACGTGCGCGCGGGCGAGGTGCACTGCCTGCTCGGCCAGAACGGCGCCGGCAAGTCGACGCTGATCAAGATCCTCTCCGCCAGCTACCAGCCCGACGAGGGCGAGATCTTCTGGAACGGCGAGCCCGTCTCGCTGTCCACGCCGCAGGCCGCGATGGACCTCGGCATCTCGACGATCTACCAGGAGCTCGACCTGGTCCCCGACCTCAGCGTCGCCGAGAACATCTTCCTCGGCCACGAGCTCAGCAGGGGTGGCTTCAGCCAGCGCAGCACGACGAACCGACGCACGCGTGAGCTCCTCGCCCGGCTCGGCCACCCCGAGATCCCCGCCACCCGTGCCGTCGGCCGGCTCTCGCCCGCGGCCCAGCAGATCGTCAGCATGGCCCGCGCGCTCTCCCAGGACACCCGGATGCTCGTCCTCGACGAACCCTCGGCCGTCCTCGACCAGGGCGAGGTCGACAACCTGTTCCGGGTCATCCGCGACCTCACCGCCGAGGGGGTGGCCGTGGTCTACATCTCCCACCGGCTGGAGGAGATCCGCCAGATCGGCGACCGGATCACCGTCCTCAAGGACGGCAGCACCGTGGCCACCGGTCTCGCCGTCGACCAGACGCCCACGAGCGAGCTCATCAAGCTGATGACGGGCCGCTCCATCGAGTACGTCTTCCCGCCGCGTGGCGGCGTGGTCCCCGTCGACGCCGAGAGGGTCCTCGAGGTCAGCGGCCTCGAGCTGTCGGGCGTCTTCTCCGGTGTCGACCTCACGGTCCGTGCCGGCGAGATCGTCGGTCTCGCGGGGCTCGTCGGCGCCGGCCGCTCGGAGATCCTCGAGACGCTGTACGGCGCCCGCCGCCCGTCGGCCGGCACCGTGCGCGTCGCAGGTCGCGAGCTGCGCCGCGGCTCCGTCCCGGCTGCCGTCAAGGCCGGCATCGGCCTGTGCCCGGAGGAGCGGAAGTCCCAGGGACTGCTGCTCGACCAGGCGATCTACAGCAACATCACCGTGTCCTCGATGAGCCGCTTCAGCCGGCTGGGGCTGCTCGACAGCCGCGCCGAGCGCAGGCGCTCGACCGAGCTCACGGAGTCCCTCGACGTCCGCCCGGCCGGGGTCGATCGCCTCGTGCGCCTCCTGTCGGGCGGCAACCAGCAGAAGGTCGTCCTCGCCCGGTGGCTGTTGCGCGAGTGCCGCGTGCTGCTGCTCGACGAGCCCACCCGGGGGGTGGACGTCGGCGCACGCGCCGAGATCTACGCCCTCGTCCGCTCGCTGGCCGACTCCGGCGTCGCCGTGGTCGTGGTGTCCAGCGAGGTCGAGGAGGTGCTCGGGCTCGCGGACCGGGTCCTCGTGGTCCGCGAGGGCCGTGTCGTGCACGAAGGTCCCGCGACCGAGATCGACGAGTCGCGCGTCCTGGACCTTGTCATGGAAGGAAGCGCCGCATGAGCGATCAGACCTCAGGAACCGGAAAGGGGCCCGACGTGGCCGCCGTGGAGAACCCCCTCGCCCCCTCGCAGGACTCCATCTCGGTGGAGCGCGCCGCGTCGGGGAGCGAGCCCACCGCCGGCGGTGGGCTGATGAGCGGGCCGTTCGGCCGCAACCTCGGACTCGTCCTGGCGCTCCTGCTCATCTGCGCGGCGGGCGTGATCACTGCCGGCGACCGGTTCGCCAGCATCGACAACACCCTCACCATCTTGCGCTTCGCCTCCACGATCGGGGTGGTGAGCATCGGGATGACCTTCGTCATCACCGGTGGCGGCATCGACCTCTCGGTCGGCGCGATCCTGGCGCTGTCCTCGGTGTGGGCGACGACCTTCGCCACCCAGGCCATGGCCCAGGACACGCACTGGCTGGTGATGGTGTTCGCCGCGCTCGCGGTCGGCGCGGGCTGCGGTCTGGTCAACGGACTGGTGATCGCCTACGGCAAGGTGGTCCCGTTCATCACGACCCTCGCCATGCTCGCAGCCGCCCGAGGGCTGGCCGAGATCATCTCCGAGCGACGCACGCAGATCGTCACCGTCGACGGCTTCAAGGACTTCTTCTCCACCGACGTGCTGGGCGTCCCGCTGCTCGTGGTGATCTTCGCGGTCGTCTCGGTCGCCGGCTGGGTCCTCTTCAACCGCACCACGTTCGGCCGGCGCACCCTGGCCGTCGGCGGCAACCCGGAGGCAGCGCGCCTCGCCGGCATCAACGTCAACCTGCACACGGTCCTGCTCTACGTGCTCGTCGGCTTCTGCTGCGGGCTCGCCGCCCTGATGCTGGTCAGCCGCACCACGACCGGCACGTCGACCCATGGCTTCATGATGGAGCTCGACGTCATCGCAGCGGTCGTCATCGGCGGGACGCTGCTGACCGGCGGCCGCGGCACGATCGTCGGCACCGTCCTGGGCGTCCTCATCTTCGCCACCCTCGGCAACGTGTTCACCCTCAACAACCAGGACACCTCGACCCAGGCGGTCGCCAAGGGCCTGATCATCGTCGTCGCCGTGCTGCTCCAGCAGCGCCTGGCACGACGGGCGAGCTCGACCTAGCCGCCACACCACCCCGCACTCGGACACTGCACCACCTGCACACCCACCTGCACCATCACGCCGGCACCGCACCGCCGCCGGCGACAGCACCGCACCCATCGACACCACCAAGGAGCACGACCATGCGACTGCGCACCCCCCTCCGACGGCACCAGAGCCGCCGCTACTCCGGCCTCGTGGTCGGCGCGGTCGCCGTCCTGACCCTCGCGGCCTGCACCGGCAGCGCCGAGGACGCGGCCAACGACGACAAGGGCAGCTCCGACGCCGCCCCGGTGGCTGCCGCTGGCAGCAACGACGAGGAGGGAGACCAGGTCACGATCGGGTTCTCCGCTCCCGCGGCCGACCACGGCTGGATGGCCGCCATCACCAACAACGTCCGCGACCTCGCCGACCAGTACCCCGACATCGACCTCCAGATCGCGGAGGGCACGAACGACGTCAACCTCCAGATCAGCCAGGTGGAGACCTTCATCAACGACAAGGTCGACGCCATCGTGCTGCTGCCCTTCGACGGTGCGGCGATGACCCCGATCGCGCTCAAGGCCATGGAGGCCGGGATCCCGGTCATCAACGTCGACCGCGAGTTCGACGACGCCAACGCCGCGCGCGTCACCGTCCTCGGCGACAACTACGGCATGGGCGTCTCGGCCGGCCAGTACGTCTGCGAGCAGGCCGACGGCAACAAGGACGCCGTCGTGGCCGAGATCGCCGGCATCGACTCCCTGCCGCTGACCCAGGACCGCAGCCAGGGCTTCGAGGACGCGCTGTCCGACTGCGGCCTCGACGTCGACGCCCGCCAGGCCGCCGACTTCACCGTCGAGAGCGGTGAGCGGGTCGCCGCCAACCTGCTGCAGGCCGAGCCGAAGATCGACTTCCTCTGGAACCACGACGACGACCAGGGCATCGGTGTCCTGGCCGCCATCGAGAACGCCGGCCGCGACGAGTTCACCATGATCGGCGGTGCCGGGTCGGCCAACGCGATGCGCGACATCCAGGACGGCAACAAGGTCCTCAAGGCCACCGTCATCTACCCCTCAACCCAGGGTGCCGACGGCGTGAAGCTCGCCCGACTGCTCCTGCAGCAGAAGGCGATGGGCGACCTGGTCGAGGTCGAGGTCCCGCGCACGGTGCAGCTCTTCGCCCCGGTCGTCACCTCGGACAACGTCGACCAGTACCTCGACACGGCCTTCGAGTCCTGAGGCGGTCCGCGGCGGCTCCCACCCCCGTGGGGAGCCGCCGCGGTCCACGCACCGCTCCACCCACCGCCCGACCTGACGCTCGCGCGACCCCACCCCTGCTTCGGCCTGCCCTGAGGAGCCCTCGATGACCACGACTTCCGATGCCCCCGGCGGCACGCATGACCTGTCGGTCGGCATGGTCGGCTACGCCTTCATGGGCGCTGCGCACTCCCACGCCTGGCGCACGGCCGGCCGGTTCTTCGACCTTCCCCTCCGCCCGCGGATGACCGCGGTGGCCGGCCGCGATCCCGAGGGTGTCGCCGCTGCCGCCGAGCGCCTCGGGTGGGAGTCGACCGAGACCTCGTGGCGGGCGCTCGTCGAGCGTGACGACGTCGACCTGGTCGACGTCTGCACGCCGGGCCACACGCACGCCGAGATCGTCATCGCGGCCCTCGAGGCCGGCAAGCACGTGCTCTGCGAGAAGCCCCTGGCCAACAGCGTCGAGGAGGCCGAGGCGATGACCCGCGCCGCCGAGAGGGCCGCGGCCGACGGCGTACGGGCCATGGTCGGCTTCACCTACCGGCGGGTGCCGGCGATCGCCCTGGCCCGCCAGCTGGTCGCGGACGGACGGCTCGGCACGCTGCACCACGTCCGGGCCCAGTACCTCCAGGACTGGATCGTCGACCCGCAGGCGCCGCTGTCCTGGCGCCTGGAGAAGGACAAGGCCGGCTCCGGCTCGCTCGGCGACATCGGCGCCCACATCATCGACATGACGCAGTTCATCACCGGAGACCACATCCGGCGCGTCTCGGGACGGCTGCGCACCTTCGTCGACGAGCGACCGCTCCCCAGCGAGCACTCCGGGCTGTCGGGCACGGCCGGCGCGGGCACGGGCCGGGTCACCGTCGACGACGCCGCCACCTTCCTCGCCGACTTCGCCGGTGGCGCGATGGGGGTCTTCGAGGCGACCCGGTTCGCCAACGGCCGCAAGAACGCCATCCGCATCGAGATCAACGGCTCGCAGGGCAGCCTCGCCTTCGACTTCGAGGACATGAACGTCCTGCACTTCTTCGACGGCACCGACCCCGCCGAGACCGGTGGGTTCCGCCGCATCCTCGTCACCGAGCCGGGCCACCCCTACGTCGGTGCCTGGTGGCCGCCCGGCCACGTCATCGGCTACGAGCACAGCTTCGTCCACCAGGCGGTCGACCTGGTCCGCGACATCGCGGCCGGCACCGATCCCGCCCCCTCCTTCGCCGACGGACTCCAGGTGCAACGCGTCCTGGCCGCGGTCGAGACAAGTTCCGACACCGACTCCTGGCAGGAGATTTCCGCATGACCGACTACACACCCACCCGCGAGGACAAGTTCTCGTTCGGCCTCTGGACGGTGGGCTGGCAGGGCACCGACGTGTTCGGGCCGAGCTCGCGCGCCCTCCTCGACCCCGTCGAGGCGACCTACAAGCTCGCCGAGCTCGGCGCAGCCGCGGTGACGTTCCACGACGACGACCTGCTCCCGGACGAGGACGAGCGGGAGAAGGTCCTGGAGAAGTTCGAGAAGGCGCTGGCCGAGACCGGTCTCGCAGTGGAGATGGTCACGACCAACCTCTTCAGCCACCCGGTCTTCAAGGAGGGCGGTCTCACCGCCAACAACCGCGAGGTGCGCCGCTACGCGCTGGCCAAGGTGCTGCGCAACGTCGACCTCGCCGCCTCGCTGGGAGCCAAGACGTTCGTCCTCTGGGGTGGACGCGAGGGCGCCGAGCACGGGGCGGCCAAGGACGTGCAGGCCGCGCTCGACCGCTACGCCGAGTCGCTCAACCTCCTGTGTGCCTACGTCCAGGAGCAGGGCTACGACATGCGCTTCGCGCTGGAGCCCAAGCCCAACGAGCCCCGCGGCGACATCCTGCTGCCCACCATCGGCCACGCCCTCGCGCTCATCTCCGAGCTCGAGCACCCCGACATGGTCGGCCTGAACCCCGAGGTGGGCCACGAGGAGATGGCCGGGCTCAACTTCGCGCAGGGGATCAGCCAGGCGCTGTGGCACGACAAGCTCTTCCACATCGACCTCAACGGTCAGCACGGTCCTCGCTTCGACCAGGACCTGCGCTTCGGTGCGGGCAACCTGCGCGGCGCGTTCTGGACCGTCGACGCCCTCCAGGGCGCCGGCACGGGCAAGACCTACGACGGCTACGTGCACTTCGACTTCAAGCCCCCGCGTGCGGAGGCCGAGGACGGCGTGTGGGAGTCCGCGCGCGGTTGCATGCGCAACTTCCTCATGCTCCGCGACCGGGTGCAGGCCTTCCGCGCCGACCCGGAGGTGGTCGCCGCCCTCGAGGCGGCCGAGGTGCCCACCCTGCGCACCCCGACCCTCGACGACGGCGAGTCGCTCTCCGACCTCCGCGCAGCGTCGTACGACGTCGAGGGGCTCGCCACACGCAGCGTCGGCATGGAGGCGCTCGACCAGCTCGCCCTCGAGCACCTGATGGGCGCTCGCTGAGGGACACCTGACCGGCGGGCGCCGAACCCGCCGGTCGGCAACGCACGACACCACCGCACGACAGGGGCCGAACGCCCGGGGACCCGCCCCGGAAATCCGATGGAGCGCAATCCGTCACCAGAGAAGGGATCGTGATGAACACACTCATCACGCGACTGCAGAGGCACGCTCGTGTCGCAGTCGGCTCCACGATGGCCATGGTCGTGTCGTTGCCGCTCGGCGCCTCGATCGCGCTGGCCGCTCCTGCGTCCGCCGCAGCGCCCGAGCGCGCTGCGGCCACCTCCGAGAAGGCTGCCGACGAGGACGCCACGACCACGAAGAAGGCCGACACGTCGGCCGAGAAGGCCCCTGAGGGCAACGCGGTCCCGTGGACCGCCGACCCGAAGGCCTCTGCGAAGGCGGCTGCCTCGGCGGAGCAGTTCGACGCGCTCGTGTTCTCCAAGACCGCTGCGTTCCGCCACTCCAACATCGGCGTCGCGACGGCCGCGATCCAGCAGCTCGGTGCCGACAACAACTTCACGGTCACCGTGACCGAGGACAGCACGGCGTTCACCGACGCCAACCTCGAGCAGTACGAGGTCGTCATCTTCCTGTCCACCACCGGTGACGTCCTCAACGACACCCAGCAGGCGGCGTTCGAGCGCTACATCCAGGCCGGTGGCGGCTACGCCGGCATCCACGCCGCATCCGACACCGAGTACAGCTGGCCGTGGTACGGCAACCTGGTCGGCTCCTACTTCAACAACCACCCGCCGGGCACGCCGACCGCGACCGTCAAGGTCGAGGATCCGGGCCACCCCTCCACCAAGGGCATCGAGCCGCTCTGGCAGCGCACGGACGAGTGGTACAACTTCCGGACCAACCCGCGCGGCAAGGTGCACGTCCTCGCCTCGATGGACGAGTCGACCTACGCTCCCGGCGGCGGCGCGATGGGCGCCGAGCACCCGATCGCCTGGTGCCAGGACTTCGACGGCGGCCGCAGCTGGTACACCGGCATGGGCCACACCGAGGCCTCCTTCGCCGACACCAAGTTCCTCGGGCACATCCTCGGCGGCATCCAGACCGCCGCAGGCGTCGTGGACTCCGACTGCAAGGCGACCCTCGAGCCGAGCTTCGAGAAGGTGGCGCTCGACGAGAACACGTCCAACCCGATGGAGCTCGACATCGCCGACGACGGCCGGGTCTTCTACATCGACCGCAACGGCGCCGTCCGGATCATCCTGGAGAACGGCAGCGTGGTCACCGCGGGCACGATCCCGGTCTACACGGGCCAGGAGTTCGGCCTGCTCGGCATCGCGCTCGACCCGGACTTCGCCACCAACAACTGGATCTACCTCTACTACTCGCCGACGGGCTCGACGCCGACGGACCGCATCTCCCGCTACACGATGTCGGGCAACACGCTGCAGCTCGGCACCGCGGTGACGATCCTCGACGTGCCCACCCAGCGCGACCAGTGCTGCCACGCGGGTGGAGCGCTCGAGTTCGACAACTCGGGCAACCTCTACCTCGCCACCGGCGACAACAGCAACCCGTTCGACTCCGGCGGCTACACCCCGATCGACGAGCGACCCGGCCGCGCGGCCTGGGACGCCCAGCGCACCTCCGGCAACACCAACTCGCTCAACGGCAAGGTGCTGCGCATCAAGCCCCTGCCGGCGGGTGGCTACTCGATCCCCGAGGGCAACCTGTTCGACGAGGCGGCCGACACCAACGACAAGACCCGCCCCGAGATCTACGCGATGGGCTTCCGCAACCCCTTCCGGATCGGCCTCGACGAGCAGCACGACCGCCTGCTCGTGGCCGACTACGGACCCGACGCCGGCTCGACGAGCGCCACGCGTGGTCCCAACGGACGCGTCGAGTGGAACATCCTCGACCAGCCCGGCAACTACGGCTGGCCCTACTGCGTGGGCGACAACACCCCCTACAACGACTACAACTTCGCCAGCAGCACGGCCGGAGCGGCCTTCGACTGTGCCAACCCGGTCAACGACTCGCCCAACAACACCGGTCTGACCAACCTCCCGCCGGCCAAGAAGGCCGTGATCTGGCAGAGCAACAACGCCTCGATCACCGGCACCCCGGAGATCGGCGCGAGCGGCGCCCCGATGACGTCGGGCACCTACTCCTACGACCCTGACCTCGCCTCCGACCGCAAGTGGCCGGCGTACTTCGACAGCAAGGCGATCTGGGCCGACTGGAACAACAACCGGCTCTTCACCGTCCAGATGAACCAGGCCGGCACGAACTACACCGACATCAACCGCTTCCTGCCGTCGCTGCCGATGAAGCGTCCGCACGCGCTCCAGTTCGGTCCTGACGGTGCGCTCTACATGATCGAGTGGGGCAGCGGCTTCAACGGCAACAACACCGACTCCGGCATCTACCGGATCGACTACGTCGAGGGCAACCGCGCCCCGGTGGCCCGCGCGACCGCCGACAAGACGTCCGGCCAGGCTCCGCTGACCGTCGCCTTCGACGGCACCGCCTCGTTCGACCCCGACACGGGCACATCGGCGGGACTCACCTACTCGTGGGACTTCGACGGCGACGGGACGCCCGAAGCCACCACTCCGAGCGGCTCCTTCACCTACACGACCGTGGGCAACTACACCGCCCGGCTGACGGTCACCGACGAGGGCGGGCGCACCGGCACCACCAACATCGACATCACGGTGGGCAACACCGCGCCGACGGTGAAGCTCAAGCTCCCGCTCAACGGAGGCTTCTTCAACTTCGACGACACCGTGAAGTACGAGGTCGAGGTCACCGACCCCGAGGACGGGACGATCGACTGCAGCCGTGTCGTGGTGCAGCCCGGGCTCGGTCACGACCAGCACTCGCACGACTACGAGCAGTACGAGGGATGCTCCGGCAGCCTCTCGCTGCCCGGTGACAGCGGCCACGTCGGCGCCAACATCTTCGGCACGATCAAGGCCACCTACACCGACGACGGCGCCGGCGCCGCCAACCCGTTGACCGGCGTCGACGGCATCATCTTGCACACCAAGCACAAGGAGGCCGAGTTCTTCGACGCCACCGGCCGCACAGGCAGCAACACCGGCGGCACGCCGGGCGTCTCGACCCAGGCGACGACCGACACCGGCGGCGGCCAGATGGTCACCGGCGTGGAGACCGGCGACTGGTTCCGCTGGGACGTCATGAACCTGACGGGCATCAACGGTGTCACGATGCGCGCCGCGTCGACGACCGCCGGCGCCACCTTCGAGGTGCGCCAGGGCTCGCCCACGGGCACCGCGATCGGCACCCTCTCGGTGCCGAACACCGGTGGCGCCCAGACCTTCCAGAACGTGCAGACCACGTTCACGGGAGCGACGACGACGAGCCAGGCGCTCTACTTCGTCGCCACGACCGGCGGGGCCAACGTCAACTACCTCGAGTTCACCGGTCGGGGCATCACCGACAACCAGCCGCCGACGGTCTCCATCACCGCCAGCAAGACCACCGGTGCCGCGCCACTGCCGGTGGCGTTCACCAGCACGGCGACCGACCCGGACGGCGACACCCCGCTCACCTACGCGTGGACGTTCGGCGACGGAGGGACCTCCACCGAGGCCAACCCGAGCCACACGTTCACCACGCCCGGCACCTACGTCGTCTCGCTGACGGTCAAGGACTCCCGCGGGGCCACGGCCACCCGGACGACACAGGTCAGGGTCACGACCGCGCAGGACATCTGCTTCAGCGGACGCTCCGACGACTTCCTGGGCGCCGCGCTGGACACCGACCGCTGGAACCGCAGCGTCCGGGTCAACCAGTCGCTCACGGTGGCCGACGGGACGCTGAACATCCCGATCACCGCGACCGACATCCACCAGACCACCAACACGGCACCGAACATCGTGCTGCAGGACCTGCCTGCGGGCCAGTTCGAGGTCACGACCAAGGTCACGCTGCCGGCCACGAAGGGCTACCAGCAGGGCGGCCTGGTGATCTACGGCGATGACAACAACTACCTGAAGCTCGTCTACTCCGGTCGCTCCACCGCGGCCAACGGCGACAAGGCGGCCAACGTCATCCAGTTCGCCAAGGAGGTCAACGCCGCGGCCACGGAGACCAACTCCGCCAACCTCGGCGCGAGCTTCCCCGACACCGTGTGGCTGCGGATGACCAGCACCAACGGCACCGACGTCACCCCGTCCTACAGCACCGACGGCGCCACCTGGCTCCCGATCACCACCTCGGGCGGGACCCCGGCGGCGGCGCGCAACCTCAGCGGCATCACCGCACCCAAGGTGGGTCTGCTGGCGCTGGGCAGCACGGCGGCGTCGGCGACGCCCGCGATCACCGCTCAGTTCGACTACTTCACCCTCACCCCGGACGACACGGCCGTGCCGTGCTCGGCGTCCTGCTTCGTCGACGAGTTCGGCGGTCAGGCCCTGGCCTCCCCGCAGTGGAGCGTGGTGCGACCCAGCGGGAACCTCACGGTCTCCGGTGGCTCGGTGAAGATCCCGATGGAGGCGACCGACCTCTACCAGACCACCAACACCGCCCGGGACCTGGTCCTCACCGACCTGCCCTCCGGTCCCTTCGTGGTCACCACCAAGGTCACCGCCCCGATCAACCGGTCCTACCAGTCGGCGGGGCTGCTCATCTACGGAGACGACGACAACTACCTCAAGCACGTCTTCCAGGGGCGCAGCACCGATCCCAGCGCCGCGTCCAACATCATCCAGACGGCCCGGGAGACCGGCGGCACCGCGGTCGAGACCAACACCTCGGGCCTGGGTGCGACGTTCCCGACCACGGTCTGGCTGCGCCTCACCAGCACGGACGGCGTCGCGGTCCTCGGCAGCTACAGCACCGACGGCCAGACGTGGACGAACATGTCCGGTGGCTACAACCTGACCGGCATCACCAACCCCAAGGTGGGTCTGCTCGCAGCAGCCAACACCACCGCCGGTGCCGGCATCACCGCCTCGTTCGACTGGTTCACGCTGGGCAAGGACGACACGTGCGAGCCCGGCACCACGCCGACCGACACCACGGCACCGACGACGACGCTCAGCGTCGCGGCGGCCACCGGCCAGGCGGGCTGGTACACGACACGTCCGTCGTTCACCCTCGCGGCCTCCGACGAGACGGGCGGGTCCGGCGTCACCTCGACCGAGTACCGCATCGCCGGCGGCGCCTGGACCCCCTACACAGGGGCGGTCCCGGTGACCGGTGAGGGCTCGCGCCTGGTCGAGTACCGCTCGACCGACGTGGCCGGCAACGTGGAGGCCACGAAGTCGCAGACGATCAGGATCGACACGGTCGCCCCGACCGCGACGTTCACGATCCCGGCGGCCACGGGCACCGGCGGGTGGCACACCACCCGTCCGTCGTTCACCCTCGCGGCCTCCGACGGCGCGGACGGGTCGGGCATCGGCTCGATCGAGTACCGCATCGCCGGCGGGGACTGGATGCCCTACAGCATCACGGTCCCGGTCACCGGTGAGGGCTCGCGACAGGTCGAGTACCGGGCGACCGACGTCGCCGGCAACGCGGCGCAGGTCAAGACCGAGACGGTCAAGATCGACACCGCAGCGCCGAGCGTCCTGGCTGCCGAGTCCGGCACCAGCACCAAGACGGTCACCCTGACCGCCACCGACGCCGCGTCCGGCGTGGCCGGCATCGAGTACCAGATCGGCGACGACACGACGTGGAAGACCTACTCCGCGCCGCTGACGTTCGACGAGCCCGGCACCCACGTCGTGCGCTACCGCGCCACCGACGAGGCGGGCAACAGCTCGAACGGCCAGATCCAGGTCGTCGTGTCGCAGCCCGGCGAGCCCGCCGAGCCGGCGAAGCCCACGGTCGGCCTGACCACGGCGCCAGTGGCGGCCAACGGTCGGAGCGGCTGGTTCACCTCGCCGGTCACCGTCACCCTCGCGGGTGCCGGTGGTGAGGGCACGATCGCACTCGAGCACCGCATCGGCGACGGTCCCTGGACGGCGTACACCGCGCCGTTCCGGGTCAGCGCCGACGGCGTCACCCGGGTCCAGGCACGGGCGACGGACGCGGCCGGGACGGTCTCGGAGGTCCAGACCCTGACGGTCAGGATCGACGCGACCGCACCCACGGTCACCGTCAGCGGGATCTCCGACGGTGCCACGATGGGCGCAGCCGTGGTCCGCAGCGCGCTCGTCACCACCGCCGACGCCACGTCCGGCGTGGCCGAGCGGGTCGTCCGACTCGACGGCGCGGTCGTCGAGTCACCCGTGCGCCTCGACGCGATGTCGCTGCGCACCGGCACCCACCGTCTCGAGGTGTCCGCACTCGACGAGGCGGGCAACCAGTCGACGCTCACCCTCACCTTCGAGGTGGTGGCGAACAACGGCGCAGCCAAGAGGCTCGTCAAGCGACTGGTCGGCGACAAGGTGGTCGGGCCCAAGCTCGGCGCCAAGCTCACCAAGGAGCTGAGGACGGCCAAGCGTGCCAACCCGTCACAGGCCCTCAAGGCGCTCAAGCGCTTCGAGAAGCTCACCAAGCGGGTGAAGGACACGGAAGCACGAGCCGCTCTCAGGACCCTGGCGCGCGCGCTCAAGGCGCAGCTCTAGGGATCGCAGGAGAGGAGAGAGCGTCCGTGGACGGGTGGCCCGGTCAGCGGCACCGCGAGGTGCAGCAGTCGAGGCGCGTGCAGGATCGGCCCTGCACGCGGCCGGCGGCCGGGCCACCCGTCGAGGGCGGGGGAGGGCGCCGCGAGGCCCGCTCCCCGCGGCCGGTGCCGGGACAGCGCGCTCCGTCCCGGCACCGGTTCGCACCAGTGTCCACCCGCACCACCTGACCTGGCCGAGCACCATCTCCCACACACCACTCACCAAGGAGCACACATGCCACGCCCCGTCACCCTGTTCACCGGCCAGTGGGCCGACCTGCCGTTCGAGGAGATGTGCCAGCTCGCCTCGGGATGGGGCTACGACGGCCTCGAGCTCGCCTGCTGGGGCGACCACTTCGACCCGTGGGCGGCGGTGGAGGACGACTCCTACGTGCCGGCCAAGCTCGAGATGCTGAAGAAGTACGACCTCCAGGTCTTCGCGATCAGCAACCACCTCAAGGGCCAGGCGGTGTGCGACGACCCGATCGACGCGCGGCACCGCGACATCCTGCCCGACCGGATCTGGGGCGACGGTGATGCCGAGGGCGTGCGCCAACGCGCCGCCGAGGAGATGAAGATGACCGCCCGGGCTGCTCGCAGGCTCGGCGTCGACGTCGTGGTCGGCTTCACGGGGTCCTCGATCTGGAAGTACGTCGCGATGTTCCCGCCCGCCTCCCAGGCGCTCGTCGACGCCGGCTACCAGGACTTCGCCGACCGGTGGAACCCGATCCTCGACGTCTTCGACAGCGAGGGCGTCCGGTTCGCCCACGAGGTCCACCCCTCCGAGATCGCCTACGACTACTGGACGACGGTCGATGCGCTCGAGGCGATCGGGCACCGCGAGGCCTTCGGCCTCAACTGGGACCCCTCGCACTTCGTGTGGCAGGACCTGGACCCCGTGGGATTCCTCTGGGACTTCAAGGACCGGATCTACCACGTCGACTGCAAGGACGCGAAGCGCCAGGTCGGCAACGGGCGCAACGGCCGGATGGGCTCCCACCTCGCATGGGCGGACCCGCGCCGGGGCTGGGACTTCGTGTCCACCGGGCACGGTGACGTGCCGTGGGAGGCGTCGTTCCGGATGCTCAACACGATCGGCTACGACGGACCGATCTCCGTGGAGTGGGAGGACGCCGGCATGGACCGCCTCGTGGGAGCCCCCGAGGCGCTGGAGTTCGTCCGGCGCCTCGCCTTCGACGCCCCGACGGCCGCCTTCGACGCCGCCTTCTCGACCTCGTCGTGAGGCCGTCGCCGTGACCCGCACGACCTGCCGGGCCCCGGGCTCACGGGGGCGTCGTGCCGTCGCCGCCGTCCTGACGGTGGTCGGGCTGCTCCTCGTCTGGGCGCCCGTGCCGCCTGCGGCGGCGCACGACGAGCTGCTCTACTCCGACCCGTCGGAGTCCGGGGTCCTCGAGGTGCTGCCGTCGCGGGCGATCCTCACGTTCACCGGGCCCGTCGCCGAGGTGCACGAGGTCGCGGTGACCGGCCCCGACGGGAGTGTGGCCAACGGCGCTGCGACGCTCAGGGGTGCCGAGGTCCGGCAGAACCTCTGGGCCGGACCGGACGGGGCCTACACGCTGACCTACGACGTGGTGTCGGCCGACGGGCACGAGGTCGCCGGCGAGATCCGCTTCCAGGTCGGAGCTGCTGTCGCGGCCGGTGAGGGCGCGGAGTCTGCGTCCTCACCGGCCGCCTCCGCGGACGGACGCCCCGCGGCGGTCGTCGTACCGCTGGCGATGGTGCTGGTCGCGGGCGCCGGCGCGCTGCTCCTGTGGCGCCGCCGGCGCCCTGCTGCCTGACCCCGGCAGCTCCCTCACCTGCCGGATAGGGCGTCAGCGCCGTCGGCGACCCGGAGCCGCGGTCTCGTCGGCCTCGGGGAGCTCCACCTCGCCGATCATCTCCTCGATCTGCTCCGTGCTGAGGCCGACGGCCATCGCCCAGTAGAAGATGACGAGGCTGAAGGCCGCCACGACGACGGCGTCCCAGCCGAAGGGCACCAGCGCCGACGCACCGTTCGGTCCGAAGTCGGAGATGTAGACGATGACGCCCATCCCGACGAGGTAGACCGGCAGCCAGGAGGCGGCACGCCACTCGAGCGTGGGCCGGTGCTCGTTGAGGTGCAGCACCCGGTTGGCGATGAGGATCACGTAGCCGATGACGATGGACACGCCCAGCTTCCAGTCGGTCGTCCACCCGGTCCAGAGGATGATCAGGTTCGCGATGACGAAGGCGAGCGGGGCCAGGACCTCGGCGGCCGGCAGCCGGTAGGGCCGGTCGGCGTCGGGCAGTCGTCGGCGGAAGACGCCGAGCGAGAGCGGGGCGCCGCCGTACATCAGGACGGACGCGCTGGTGATCAGGCCGACGAGCGACTGCCAGCTCGGGAACGGCAGGAAGCAGATGCACCCGGTCACGAAGGCGGCGAGCAGACCGGCCCACGGGACGCCGCGGCGGTTGACCCACTCGAAGACCGACGGCACGTAGCCGTTGCGGGAGAGCCCGTACGCCAGCCGCGAGCTGCCGGTGGTGTAGATCAGGCCGGTGCCCGCGGGGATGATGATCGCGTCCGCGTAGATGATCGTGGCCAGCCAGCCGATCGACAGCAGCGTCGCCACTTCGGCGAACGGTCCGGTGAAGGTCGTGTAGAGGCCCTGACCCGTGGCGTTCCACGTCTTGCCGATGGCGCTGCTCGGGAGGGCGAACAGGAACGAGATCTGCAGCAGGACGTAGATGACGGTGCCGATCAGCACCGAGCCGATGATGGCGAACGGCACGTCACGCTTGGGGTTGCGCGCCTCGCCGGCCAGCTGGTCGGCCTGCTCGAACCCGAGGTAGCTGAAGATGATGCCGCCGGTCGACACGGCGGTGAAGATCCCCTTCAGACCCGCCGGGGCGAAGCCGTCCGCGGCGGTCAGGTTGCCGGGGTGGAAGTTGACGATGGCGAGCACCAGGATGGTGAGCAGCGGGATGGCGATCTTCCACCAGGTCGCCGCGCTGTTGGTCGCCGCCAGCCGTCGCACACCGAGGAAGTTGATCGCCGTCAGCAGTGCCATGAGCACGATCGCCACGACGATCCCGGTGGCGCTCAGCACCGAGGTCTCGGGGTCGATCCAGGAGTCGGCGAAGGAGTAGTGCCCGGCATAGGTGAGCATCGCCGAGACCTCGATCGGAGCCACGGTGGCCGCCTGCAGCCAGGAGATCCACCCGAACGACGCCCCGGCGACGCCTCCGAACGCGTAGTGCGGGAAGCGGGCGGTGCCGCCCGACACGGGATACATGCCGCCGAGCTCGGCGTGCACCAGGGCGAGGACCACGATGGCCACGCCGCCGATGATCCAGGCGATGATGGCGGAGGGCCCCGCGACGATCAGTGCGTCCTTGGGGCCGAAGAGCCAGCCGGACCCGATGATCGAGCCCATCGAGGCCCACCATCGGTCACATTTCTCGTTCTAGGCCTGCTACCTGAGAGGAAACGCACGTTCGGCTGAGAGCACGCGAAGGCACTCCACCGACTCAGGCCGGAGGCTTCACCGCCAGCACCGCGCAGTCGGCCCCGAGCAGGATGCGCTGCGCGACGCTGCCCATCAGCAGCTTGCCGACCGGCGAGCGCCGGCGCAGGCCGATGACGATCAGGTCGGCGGACACCTCGCCCGCGACGGAGAGCACCTGGTCGCCGACGTCGGCGCCCATCGAGCGGCGTACGTCGACCTCGATCCCGGAGCCGCCCAGCTCGGCCGCCAGCGCGGCGACCTGCTCGTCGTCGGCGTACCTCTCGTCCACGAGCGCGTCGCCGCGGGTGGCGTTGACCACCACGACCCGGCCCTCACGGAGCCTCGCCTCCTCGATCGCGCGGGCCAGCGCGGCCTCGCCGTACTCGTCGGGCGTCCAGCCCACCACGATGGTCGTCATCGCACCTTCTCCTCTTCGGTCGATTCCTCGATGTCGGCCGCCACCGCGGCGGGCGCGGGCCGCACCCGGCGGACGACGAGCGGAGCGATCACGGCGATCGCCACGATGACGTAGATGACCACCGCGAGCGGCTCGCTCCAGAGCGCCGAGACCTCACCCCCGGAGATCGCCATCGCCTCACGCAGGCGGAACTCCATGAGCGGGCCGAGGATGACGCCGAGGATCAGCGGCAGGACCGGCAGTCCGAAGCGCCGCATCATCAGGCCGAGCAGTCCCATGACCAGCAGCAGGAAGAGGTCGAACGCCTGGATGTTGGTGGCGTAGGCACCCAGCGCGGCGAAGAACAGGATGCCGGCATAGAGCTGCGGACGGGGGATGCGCAGCAGCTTGGCCCACATCGGCGCGAGCGGCAGGTTGAGCACCAGCAGGAGGAAGTTGCCGATGAGCAGGCTGGCCAGCAGCACCCAGACCAGCTCGGGCTGGTCGGTCATGAGGCCCGGGCCGGGCTGGATGCCGTAGCCCTGGAGCGCGGCCAGCATCACGGCCGAGGTCGCCGTCACCGGGAGGCCGAGGGCGAGCAGCGGCACGAACGTGCCGGCGGCTGCGGCGTTGTTGGCGGCCTCGGGACCTGCGACACCCTCGATGGCGCCTCTGCCGAACTCGTCGTCCCCGCCCCTGCGCCCGGCGAGCTTCTTCTCCGTCAGGTAGGAGAGGAACGTCGGGAGCTCGGAGCCACCGGCGGGCAGCGCACCGAACGGGAAGCCGTAGGCGGTGCCGCGCAGCCACGGGCCCCACGACCGCTTCCAGTCGGCGCGCCCCATCCACGGACGCCCGACGGGGATCACGTGCAGCGGGCTGCGGCGCAGGTGGGCGGCGACCCAGAGCGCCTCGCCGAGGGCGAAGATGCCGACGGCGACCACGACGACGTCGATGCGGTCGGCGAGCAACGGCTGGTCGAAGCTGAGCCGCGACTGGCCGGTGTTGAGGTCGAGCCCGACCAGGCCGATGGTGAGGCCGAGGAACAGCGAGATGAAGCCCCGCATCCACGACCCGCCCAGGACGCTGGTGACCATCACCATCGACAGCACCATCAGCGCGAAGTAGGACGGCGCCCCGATCTTCACCGCCACCCCGGCCAGCGCCGGAGCGAAGAAGACGACGAGGAGGGTGCCGATCGTGCCGGCGATGAAGGAGCCGATGGCGGCCGTGGCGAGCGCCTGCGCGGCTCGCCCGGCCTTGGCCATGCGGTTTCCCTCGAGCGCCGTCATCACCGACGCGGACTCACCCGGGGTGTTGAGCAGGATCGAGGTGGTCGACCCGCCGTACATGCCGCCGTAGTAGATGCCGGCGAACATGATGAAGGCGGGGACGGGATCGAGCCCGTAGGTGACCGGGAGCAGCAGCGCGATGGCCATGGCCGGGCCGATGCCGGGCAGGACGCCCACGAAGGTGCCGAGGAAGACGCCGATCGCGGCGTAGAGCAGGTTCTCCGGGGTGAGGGCGGCACCGAAGCCGTCCAGCAGGAGGTTGAGGCTGTCCATCAGAGCACCCCGTCCAGGATCCCGGCCGGGAGGATGACGCCGAGACCCTCGTGGAAGCCGTACCAGCTGGCGACGGCGAGCACGAGTCCGACGAGCACGTCACGCACGAGCGTGCGGCTGCCGAGCGACCACGCTGACCCGGCGAAGAGGATCGCGCCGCTGATGGCCCAGCCGAGGACGGAGACGGTCAGGACGGTGAAGAGCAGCACGCCGGCGAGCTTGGCGACCGTCATCCAGTCGGCCTTCTGGTGCAGGTCGACGTCCTCGCCGCCCTCGGCCTCGGCCACGCTGCCGCGGAAGGTGGCCACCGTGAGCAGCACGCCGAGCGCGGCGGTGACAGCGCCGATGACGTAGGGGAACAGACGCGGTCCGACCGGGTCGCCGAAGCCGATCTTCAAGGTGGTGGCGTCGTAGAACGTGTAGGCGCCCACCACGATCAGCAACGCGGCCAGGCCGAGCTGGGCCATGTCGCGGTCGGGTGCCGCCGGCGTGGGCGCGTCAGGTGTCTGACGGGCGGTGTCGAGTGGTGTGCTCACAGCAGGTCCAGCTCCTCGAGGGTGGTGGCGACACGCTCGTCCTGCTCCTGCAGGAACGCCGTGAAGTCGTCGCCGGTCTTGAACTCGTCGATCCAGCCGTTGTCGGCGAGGGCCTGCTGCCACTCGTCGGTGTCGTGCATCTCCTCGAGCATCCCGATGAGCTCGTCACGGCGCTTCTCGCTGATGCCGGGGGGCGCGAAGACGCCGCGCCAGTTGGTGAAGACCAGGTCGATGCCCGACTCGGTCAGCGTGGGCGAGTCGCTGATGCCCTCGCCCTTGAGCCGTTCCTCGCCGGACACAGCCAGCAGCCGGAGCTCGCCCGAGGCCAGCTGGCCCGTGAACTCGCCGACCCCGGAGAAGCCGACGTCGATCTTGTTGCCGAGAAGGGCGCTGGTGAGGGGGCCGCCACCGTCGTACACGACGTAGCGCACGTCGCGCGGATCGATGTCGACGCTGCCGGCGAGCTGCATCGGGAAGAGGTGGTCGGGCCCGCCGGGGGACGACCCGCCACCCACCACGATCGAGCCCGGGTCGTCCTGCCAGGCCGACACCAGGTCGTCGATGGTCTTGTACGGCGAGTCGGCCGGGACCAGCACGCCCTCCTGGTCCTCGATGAGCTGGGCGAGCGGAGTCGCGTCGTCGAGCTTGTAGGGGGCACCGAAGGAGTAGAGCGAGCCGACGACGCCGAGGCCGGCGGTCATCATCGTGCGCTCGTCGCCCTCGGCGTTCATGAGCCGGGTCATGGCGACCGAGCCACCGGCACCGATCACGTTGGTGACCTCGAACGAGCCACCGGTGATGTCACCCTGCTCCATGATCGCGACAGCCGCGCGGCCGGTCTGGTCGTAGCCGCCGCCGGGGCTGTTGGGGATCAGCATCGTCAGGTCGCTGCTCGCCGCACCGCGGGTGACCCCGCACCCGGTGGCGAGGAGCAACGCGCTGCTGAGGGCCACGACGGTGGCGAGCGCTCGCCTCGTCCGATGGCGCACCATGTGCACTCCGATCTCTCGATGTCTCGATGTCTCGCGCCGGGCTCGACAGGGTCCGACCCGACGATGGTGGAGACTTCGTGTGGTGCTCGTCACGCTTGGGAAAGCAATGGAGGTTGTGGAACTTGTGGTCACGCTCACGATGGCGTCCGGCGACCCTCGCCGGCCAGTTCCTCGTGCTCCAGGTCTCGGTGCTGCTGGTCGTGGTGGTGGTGGCGAGCGTGGTCTCGGTGCAGCAGAGCGACGCCGACTTCCGAGCCACCCGGGGTGCCGCGATGCGCGACGCTGCGGAGCGACTGGCCAACGACCGGTTCGTCCGGTCGACCGTCCGCACCGGCACGGTCGCCGAGAACCGTGGGGCTCTGGCCACCATCACCCAGGTGACACGCGACAGCTACCAGGCCAGCGGGGTCTACATCGCCGCACCTGACGGCACGGTGCTGGTCAGCAGCGACTTCGCCGGGCGCGGCGAGCGGCTCGACCTGCTCGGAGGCCCTGCCCAGCGCCTGCGGGCGTGGACCGGCGACGTGGACGACTTCGGCACCTCCTCGATCGCCGCGCAGGTGCCGATCATCAACCGTCGGCTCGAGCTGGTCGGCATCGCGATGGTGACCGAGGAGTACGCCACGTGGCGTGAGCGGGCCCGCAGCGTCCTGATCGACGTGGTGCCGGTGGCCGGGCTGGGCCTCGGGCTCGGGATCGCCGGGTCGCTGCTCCTCTCGCGCCTCATCCGGCGCCGCACCCGTGGGCTCGAGCCCGCCGCCATCGCGGCCCTGGCCGACCAGCGCGAGGCGCTCCTGCACTCGCTGCGCGAGGGGGTCTTCTCGGTCGCCGTCGACGGCACCGTGACGATGCTGAGTGACAGCGCGCGCGAGCTCGTCGGCATCGAGGGCGACGTCGAGGGCCGGCGTGTCGACGACCTCGACCTCGACCCTGCCGTGCGAGGGCTGCTCGCCGACGACGCCGAGATACGCGACCACGTGGTGGTGGTCGACGACCGGCTGCTGGTCGTCAACCGCACCCCGGTCGTCGAGGGCGGTCGCCGCGTCGCCTCGGTCACCACGCTGCGCGACCGCACCGAGCTGCTCGCGCTGCAGAGCGAGCTCGACGCCCGCGAGTCGATCACGAACACGCTGCGCGCCCAGACCCACGAGTTCCACAACCAGCTCCACACCATCTCCGGTCTCGTCCAGCTGGGGGACTACGACGAGGTGGCGCGGTTGGTCGGCACGATCCGTCGTCGCCGGGCCGAGATCTCCGACGCCGTCCTCGCGCACGTCGAGGATCCCGCGGTCGCGGCGCTGCTGATCGCCAAGACCAGTCTCGCGGCGGAGCGCGGCGTCGACCTCCGGGTCAGCGACGCCAGCGACCTGCCACGCCTGGACCACGAGTCGTCCACCGACCTCGGCACCGTGCTCGGCAACCTCGTCGACAACGCCGTGGACGCCTCCGTGTCGGTCGGCGGGACGGCCGTCGAGGTCGACCTCCGGCTCGACGACGGCGCGGTGCACCTGTCGGTCAGCGACACCGGGCCCGGCGTCCCGGCGGAGGTGGTCGGCGAGATCTTCCGGCGCGGCTGGAGCTCGAAGGCGCCGACGGTGGGCGGACGGGGGGTCGGGCTGGCGCTCGTGCAGGTGGTCTGCGAGCGTCGGGGAGGCAGCGTCGAGGTCCGGTCCGGGGCCGACAGCGGCGCCGTGTTCGACGTACGGCTGCCGGGGGCGTGGGAGGACGTGGAGGTGGACGCACTGTGAGCGACGTCAACGTGCTCGTCGTCGACGACGACTTCATGGTGGCGCGGATCCACACGCAGTTCGTCGAGCGCACCCCGGGCTTCGTCGTGGTCGGGGTCGCCAGCACCGGCCAGGCCGCCCTCGACGACGTCGCGCGCCTGCGGCCCGACCTCGTCCTGCTCGACGTGCACCTGCCGGACATGACCGGCATCGACGTGCTGCGCCGCCTGCGTGCCGGTGGGGACGACGTCGGCGTGCTGGTCGTGACGGCGGCGCGCGAGGCCGACACCGTGCGCGCCGCCGCGTCCGGGGGAGCGGTGCACTACCTCGTCAAGCCGTTCGACTACGACGACCTCCGCGTCCGGCTGGAGTCCTTCCGCGCAGCGCACCTGGCCCTGTCGGGCACCGGCGCACCGGGCCAGCAGGACATCGACGCGGTCTTCGGTGCGAGGGCGACCGCACCGGCCGCCGCCCTGCCCAAGGGCCTGAGCCTCGAGACCGCCGACCTGGTCGAGGCCGCGCTGCGCGAGTCCGGCGAGCTGTCCGCCGCCGAGTGCGCCGACGCCGTCGGGATCTCGCGGGTGTCGGCGCGCCGCTACCTCGAGCACTTCGTGGCGCGCGGCACGGCCACGGTCCGGTTGCAGTACGGAGGAGCCGGACGGCCCGAGCGGCGCTATCGCGTTGGCTGAGGGTGCCCGCCCCGCACGAGCCGCCGTGTCCGTTTTCCGCTGGTGCGGCCGTGGTGCTCGCGAGAGACTGGACGCATGACGCCGACCGGACACCTCGACACCGAGGCCTGCTACCGCGCGGTCCAGAGCCGCGACCGTCGCTTCGACGGGGTCTTCTACACCGCCGTCCGGACGACGGGGATCTACTGCCGGCCCTCGTGCCCGGCGCGCACTCCGGCCGAGCACAACGTGACCTTCCACGCCACCGCGGCCAGCGCCCACGCGGCCGGCTACCGCGCCTGCAAGCGCTGCCTGCCGGACGCGACGCCCGGCAGTCCCGAGTGGGACGTCGCCGCCGACGTCGCCGGGCGCGCGATGCGGCTCATCGCCGACGGACTCGTCGACCGGGAGGGGGTCGACGGGCTGGCCCGCCGGGTCGGCTACACCTCACGGCACCTGGGTCGGCTGCTGACCCAGGAGCTCGGCGCCACGCCGCTGTCCCTGGCGCGCGCCCGTCGGGCCCAGAGCGCGCGGGTGCTGATCGAGACCACCGACCTGCCGTTGACCGACGTGGCCTTCGCCGCCGGGTTCTCCAGCGTCCGCCAGTTCAACGAGACGCTCCGCGAGATCTACGCCTCCTCGCCCAGCGAGCTGCGCGGGCGCCGCCTGCGCCTCGACCTCGGAGGTCGCGCCGGGAAGGACAGGACGTCGGGCATCGCGTCCGGCGGCGCCGTCTCGATGCGGCTTCCGGTGCGCACGCCTTTCGCGGGCCGCCGACTGCTCGACTTCCTCGCCTTCCACCTGGTGCCGGGCGTCGAGGTCGCGGCCCCCGGGTGGTACGCCCGCACGCTCGACCTGCCCCACGGGCCGGGCACCGTCCGGCTCGAGCTGGCCGACATCCCGGCCGGCCCCGGGACCGCCTCGGTGTTGGCCCAGTTCTGGCTCGACGACCTGCGCGACACGGCAGCCGCCAGCGAGCGCGTACGCCGACTGCTCGATGCCGACTGCGACCCGCGCGCGGTCGACGAGCACCTCGGCGCGGACCCGGTGCTGGGCGACCTCGTGCGAGCGACGCCGGGACTTCGCGTCCCCGGCCAGGTCGACGGTGACGAGACGGCCGTCCGGACGGTCATCGGCCAGCAGGTCAGCGTCACCGGGGCACGCACCGTCGCGGGTCGCATCGTCGCCGAGCACGGCCGCGAAGTGGGCTCGCCGGTGCCCGGACTCACCCACCTGTTCCCCGACGCGACGATCCTGGCGGACGTCGACCCCGAGACGCTCCCGATGCCGCGGGCGCGGGGACGCGCCCTGGTCGGACTCGCCGCAGCGCTCGCCGACGGCACGGTGGTGCTCGACCGCGGCCCCGACCGCGACGACGTACGCCGCTCGCTCATGGCACTGCCGGGCATCGGCGCCTGGACCGCCGACTACGTCGCGATGCGAGCGCTCGGCCACCCCGACGCCTTCCTGCCCACCGATCTCGCCGTGCGCCGGGTGCTCGCCGACCTGGGAGGCTCGGTCGACACCGAGCGGTGGCGTCCCTGGCGCAGCTACGCCCTGATGCACCTGTGGAACCCGCTGATGCCCGACACCCCCGCTCCGCAGGAGAACTGAGATGTGGACCGTGATGCCCTCGCCCATCGGCGACCTGCGCATCGTCGAGCGCGACGGCTCGATCGTCGCGATCGAGTTCTCGCCGTTCACCCCGCCCGCGGACGGTCGCCCGCTCGGTGCCCGCCAGGACGACGAGCCCCTGCTCGTCGAGGCGGTGCGCCAGCTGACGGCGTACTTCGCCCGTGAGCTCACCGTCTTCGACCTCCCGCTGGCGGCGGTGGGCACCGACTTCCAGCACCGGGTGTGGGAGCAGCTCGAGAAGATCGACTACGGCGAGACCGCGTCCTACGGCGAGATCGCCGGCAAGCTCGGCATGACCAATGCCGCCTCGCGTGCCGTCGGCCTGGCCAACGGCCGCAACCCGATCCCGATCGTGGTGCCCTGCCACCGCGTCATCGGCGCGAACGGCACCCTCACCGGGTACGCCGGTGGGCTCGAGCGCAAGCAGCAGCTGCTCGAGCTCGAGCAGGACGCGCTCTTCTGAGGCTCACCCGCCCGCAGTGCCACCGATCAGGTCGAGCACGTCGTGCACGTGACGGTGCAGCTCTGGTCCCGACAGCGGTGGCAGCCGCATGAACCAGCGGTAGAAGATCGGCGCCAGGAGCAGCTCTGCGGCGCGCGGCGGGTCGAGCGAGCCACCCGCGGCGAGCACGGCGTGGACGTGCGCGAGCTGAGGCTCCAGGAGCCGCTCGCGATAGTCCCGGGCGACCGACTCGTCGGTCTGGATGATCGCGGAGATCGCGCGCAGGAGAGAGGCGTGCGGCTCGGCGCTGATCTCCGTGATCGCGGCCTTCAGCATCTGCTCGAGCTGCCCCGGCAGGTCGTCGGCCGTGCCCGGTGCCGACGGCTCGCCGCCGGTGGCGAGCAGGGCGTCGAACAAGAGGGCCGGGATGCCGGGCCACGAGCGGTAGAGCGTCTGCTTGCCCACCCCGGCCCGAGCGGCGATGCCCTCCATGGTCAGGGCGGTCGGTCCCCGCTCCGCAGCCAGCTCGAGGACGGCGGAGTGCACCCGCACGACGGTGCTGGTGCGTGCCATGAGGGCACGCTACCAAACGAGACGATGCGTCTCGTTTGTGCTTGGATGAGGGGATGAGTGAGACGAAGACCTGGTTCATCACCGGTGCGAGCCGCGGGCTCGGGCTCGCCCTCACGCGAACGGCGCTCGACGCCGGTCACCGGGTGGTCGCGGTCAGTCGCAGTGGCACCGCGGGCGAGGCCCACGAGCGCCTGTCGACCCACGCCCTCGACGTGCGCGATCGCACGGCCTGTCGCGACACGGTGGCCCGGGCGGTGCGTGAGGGTGGCCGGATCGACGTGCTGGTCAACAACGCCGGCCACGGGCTCGTCGGCGCGGCCGAGGAGGTCGGCGAGTCCGAGGCCCGCGAGATCCTCGACGTGGACCTGCTCGGTCCCCTGTGGCTCACGCAGGCGGTGCTGCCGGTGATGCGGTCGCAGCGCAGCGGCCACGTCGTGCAGGTCTCGTCGGTGGGTGGCGTCGGATCGATGCCGTTCCTCGGGCTCTACAACGCCGCGAAGTGGGGTCTGGAGGGCTTCTCCGAGGCCCTGGCAGGCGAGGTTCGTCCGTTCGGGATCCGTGTGACGCTCGCCGAGATCGGCGGGATGGACACCGCATGGGGGACCGGTGGCATGCAGTTCGCCAGCCCGCTCGCCGAGTACGACGCCGTGCGTGAGCAGGTCCTGGGCTCGGCCTCGGTCCCGTGGGACGTCGCGCCTGGCGCCACCAGTGGTGGCACCGATCCGTGGGCGATCGCGAGGGAGCTCCTCGACCTCGTCGGCGACGAGGACGACGAACGACTCCGGGTGCTGCTCGGCGAGGACGCGCCGGGTCAGGTGGCCCAGGTCTTGGGGATGCGTCTCGACGACTACGCCCGGGACCGGAGGTTCTCCCTCGGCGAGGACGGACGGACGAGTGCTCAGTCGCGTCGCAGTCCCTGACCGAGCATCGCGCCCGCCACGGCGGGGAAGGCGACGAGGCCGAAGGTGAACGGGACGGTGCCGACGTCCGCAACGAGCAGCTCGCCGAACGACATGGACGAGTCGCGGGGGACCGCGAGGGCGATCCACCAGCCGACGGCCAGCCCGGCGGCCACCGCCACCCACCAGCCGGCGGCCGTACGCGCTCCCTCCCGTCGCGCGTCGACGAGTGCGCCGACGAAACCGACCACGAAGAGTGCGGCGAAGGCGAGGAGGCCGGCGCCGATGCTGGCGTCGCCCGACGCGCTCGTCAGCGGCACCACCAGCCAGGTGTAGGCGGTGAGGGCGAGGCCCAGCACGGCGAGGCGGACGACGATGGCGATGAGGTGTCTCATGGCTCCACCCTGCCCTGCCCGGGTCCGAGACTCCTGGGCCCGGGTGCTCAGACCGAGGGCACCCATCGTGGGTCGCGACCCGACCGAGCCAGCAGCCGCTCGAAGGCCGAGGCGTCCTCGCTGACGGAGGCTGCAGGCCCGAAGAGTCCCGGGGTGCCGGACTCGTCGAAGCCGCTGACGAAGGCCAGGCAGGCCTCCGCCGTCGCGTCGTCGCACGTGTAGGGCTGGCCGGTCGCGCGGGCCAGGTCCCATCCGTGGAGCAGCAGCTCGTCGAGGGCGACCAGTCCGCCGACCTCGCCCGGCAGGTCGACGCCGCCGGCGCGGGTCATGCCCTGCCAGGCCACGGGGTCGCGCCAGGCGGCGGTCATGGCGGGCACCTGTGTCGCGAGGGCTTCACGCCAGCCCGGCTCGACGTCGGGCCAGCCGCCGTCGTCGGGACTGGTGTCGGTCACGGGCCCGAGGTCCTTGTCGGCCGCGGCCCGGAAGGCGAGCGTCAGGCCGACGAGGTGCTGGAGCAGCTGGCCGACGGTGCGCCCCTCGCAGGGCGTCGGGGCGCCGAGCCGGTCGTCGGCGACCTCGGCCGCCACCTCCACCAGCCGTTCGCCCGCAGGAACCAGATCCACGAGATCGCTCATGGAGCCCAGCCTGCCGCAGCCCGTCGCCTCCGGCCAGTGGCGACGAGGGTTGCGGCGGATCGCTGCCGGGAAGGGGTCAGGCCTGCGAGGTGCCGCCACTGCGGGCACCGGTCGGCGAGGCTGGCGGCGGACGACGTCGGATGGTGCGCCGCGTCTGTCGTACGCCGCCACCGTGGGCGAGCAGCTACTCCGAGGCCGCGCGGCGCAGGGACTCCGAGAGCCGGTCGGCGGCGGCCAGGACGGCGGGTGCGTGCATGCGGCCCGGCTGACGCGAGAGCCGCTCGAGCGGGCCGGACACCGACACGGCGGCGATGACCTTGCCGCCGGGGGAGCGCACCGGGGCGGAGACCGACGCGACGCCCTGCTCGCGCTCGCCGACGGACTGCGACCAGCCGCGTCGACGGATGCCGGACAGCGCGGTGGCGGAGAAGGCGGCGTTCTGCAGGCCGCGATGCATCCGCTCGGGGTCCTCCCAGGCCAGCAGGATCTGGGCGGCGGACCCGGCGTTCATGGTCAGCTGCGATCCCACGGGGATGGTGTCGCGCAGGCCGGAGGGCCGCTCGGCAGCGGCGACGCACACGCGGTGCTCGCCCTGGCGGCGCCACAGCTGGGCGGACTCGCCGGTGATGTCGCGCAGGCGGGCCAGGACCGGACCGGCGGCCGCCAGGAGGCGGTCCTCGCCCGCGGCGGCGGAGAGCTCGGAGAGACGGGGGCCCAGGACGAAGCGGCCCTGCATGTCACGGGCGACGAGCCGGTGGTGCTCCAGCGCGACAGCGAGGCGGTGCGCCGTCGGTCGCGCGAGACCCGTGCCGGCCACCAGGCCGGCCAGCGTGGCCGGTCCGGCCTCCAGTGCGGCCAGCACGAGTGCGGCCTTGTCGAGAACGCCGACACCAGATCCGTTGTCCATATGGCGATACTCTCATCTCAGAGAGTGGGATGCAAGATGTAGCGTCGGCGATGTCGCACCGCACGAGCAGAAGGAGTTTGCGCCATGGGCAAGACCCTGTCCGAGAAAGTCTGGGACGAGCACGTCGTCCGCAGTGCCGCCGGAGAGCCCGACCTCCTCTTCATCGACCTCCACCTGCTGCACGAGGTGACCTCGCCCCAGGCCTTCGACGGCCTCAGGCTCGCCGACCGTAGCGTGCGCCGCCCGGACCTGACCCTCGCGACCGAGGACCACAACGTCCCCACGATCGACTGGGACAAGCCGATCGCCGACCCCGTCAGCCGCACGCAGGTCGAGACGCTGCGCAAGAACTGCGCCGACTTCGGGGTGCGCCTCCACCCGCTCGGCGACGTCGAGCAGGGGATCGTGCACGTGGTCGGTCCGCAGCTCGGGCTGACCCAGCCTGGCATGACGATCGTGTGCGGCGACTCCCACACCTCGACGCACGGTGCCTTCGGGGCGATCGCCTTCGGCATCGGCACCTCCGAGGTCGAGCACGTCCTGGCCACCCAGACGCTGACCCAGGCCAGGCCGAAGACGATGGCCGTCACCGTCAACGGCAGCCTGCCCGAGGGCGTCACCGCCAAGGACCTCGTGCTCACCCTGATCACGCACACCGGCACCGGCGGCGGCCAGGGCTACATCGTCGAGTACCGCGGCCAGGCCATCGAGGAGCTCTCGATGGAGGGCCGGATGACGGTCTGCAACATGTCGATCGAGTGGGGTGCCAAGGCCGGGCTCATCGCCCCCGACCAGACCACCTTCGACTACATCGAGGGCAAGCCGGAAGCGCCGAAGGGTGCCGACTGGGACGCGGCCGTCGCCCACTGGAAGACGCTGCGCACCGACGACGACGCCGTCTTCGACCAGGAGATCGAGCTCGACGCCTCCACGATGACGCCGTTCGTCACCTGGGGCACCAACCCCGGCCAGGGCGCTCCGCTCGGAGCGAGCGTGCCGAGCCCCGACGACTTCGACGAGCCCAACGACAAGGTCGCGACCGAGAAGGCCCTGCAGTACATGGGTCTCGAGGCAGGGACGCCGCTGCGCGAGGTCAAGGTCGACACGGTGTTCGTCGGCTCCTGCACCAACGGCCGCATCGAGGACCTGCGCCTCGCAGCCTCGATCCTCGAGGGCCGCACGGTCGCCGACGACACCCGGCTGCTCGTCGTCCCGGGATCGGTCCGTGTGCGCCTCCAGGCCGAGGCCGAGGGCCTCGACCGGATCTTCATCGCCTCGGGCGCCGAGTGGCGCGGCGCCGGCTGCTCGATGTGCCTGGGCATGAACCCCGACCAGCTCGCTCCCGGTGAGCGCAGCGCGTCCACGTCCAACCGCAACTTCGAGGGACGCCAGGGCAAGGGCGGGCGTACGCACCTCGTGTCCGTGCCCGTCGCCGCGGCCACCGCGGTGCGCGGCACCCTCTCCAGCCCGGCCGATCTGCAGGAGGTCTGACCCCATGGACAAGTTCACGACGCACACCGGCGTCGGCGTCCCGTTGAAGCGCAGCAACGTCGACACCGACCAGATCATCCCGGCGGTCTACCTCAAGCGCGTGACGCGCACCGGCTTCGAGGACGGACTGTTCGCCGCATGGCGCGGCGACCCGGACTTCGTGCTCAACGACCCGACGTACGCCGCCGGGTCGGTGCTCGTCGCCGGCCCCGACTTCGGCACCGGCAGCTCGCGCGAGCACGCCGTGTGGGCCCTGCAGAACTACGGCTTCAAGGCCGTCATCTCCTCGCGCTTCGCCGACATCTTCCGCGGCAACTCCGGGAAGGCCGGTCTCCTCGCGGCGCAGGTCGACGAGAAGGTCGTGCAGCGCCTGTGGGACTGGCTCGACGACAACCCGGGCGGCGAGATCACTGTCGACCTGGAGAGCCGCACCGTCCGCGCCGGAGTGGGTGAGGACGTCGTCGAGGACTCCTTCGACATCGACGACTACACCCGATGGCGCCTGCTGGAGGGCCTCGACGACATCGGCATCACCCTCGGCCACGACGCCGACATCACCGCCTTCGAGGCCTCGCGGCCGAGCTGGAAGCCCGTCACCGTCTAAAAAACCCCTACGAATAAGGGCGATGGTGATTGTTCTCGTCGTTGCATGTGCCTAGCGTGCGACGGAGAAGGTCGAGCACGGGCTCGACTTCCAGGTTCATTGGAAGGGAAGCTAGTGAACAAGACAGAGCTCATCGACGCGCTGGCCGCGCGTTACGAGGGGAACCGCAAGCAGGCGGCACACGCATTGGAGTCGGTGCTCGACACCATCACGCGTGAGGTGGCCAAGGGCGAGAAGGTCGCGATCACCGGCTTCGGCTCGTTCGAGAAGGCCGTTCGCAACGCACGCTGGGTCCGCAACCCGCAGACCGGTGAGCGGATCAAGTCCAAGAAGAAGTCCGTGCCGAAGTTCTCCGCGGGCAAGGAGCTCAAGGACGTCATCTCGGGTGCGAAGAAGCTGCCCAAGCTGACCGCGGCCACGATGCCGAAGCCGCCCGCCAGCGTGCGCGCTGCGGCTGCTGCGGTGACGGGTGCCGGTGCGACCAAGAAGGCCGCGCCTGCCGCGAAGAAGTCCGCTCCGGCCAAGACGGCTGCGAAGAAGTCGGCGCCGGCGAAGAAGTCCGCGGCGAAGACCACGGCCACGAAGAAGAGCGCGGCCAAGGCGCCGGCCAAGAAGGCGCCGGCCAAGAAGGCCCCCGCGAAGACCGCGGCTGCCAAGAAGTCGGCACCGGCCAAGAAGACGGCGGCGAAGACCACCGCCACGAAGACGACCGCCGCCAAGAAGGCTCCGGCCAAGAAGACCGCCGCCAAGAAGGCTCCCGCGAAGAAGGCTCCGGCCAAGAAGACCGCGAAGAAGTCCTGATCCGCAGCAGTCCTGCGACAGCGGAAGGCGGGTCACCCCTCTGGGGTGGCCCGCCTTCCGCTTGCCCGGGACGTGTGCGGCCCGACGCCCGCCACGAGGGCCGCGTCGAGGTCGGCCGCGTCGTCGACGTCTCGGCGCACGCTGGTCGCGTCCGTCCCGACCTCGACCGCGCCGGCGCCGGCGTGCCGCTCGGCCGAGGCGGGCCCGAACATCGGGGCGAAACCCGCGCCAGGAGCGGCGTACAGCGTCGTTCCCGTGCCGACGAGGTCGCGCACGAACACCGCGGCGTCGCCGGCCGAGGCCCGGTCCAGGACCTCACGCAGGACGCCGGCCAGCTCGATCGGCCGCAGTCCCGGCAGGTCCGCGCACAGTGCGACGGGCACGGCGCCCGGCCACCGGCGTACGACCTCCGCGGCGGCCTGGACGAGGGTGGCGTTGAGGTCGTCGCTCGTGCCGTCGGGCATCACCTCGGCCCCGAGGTCGCGCATCGACGCGGCCAGGCGGAAGTCGTCGGTCACCACGAGCACGACATCGGCGCCGGGGGTCGCCACGGCGGCCTGCACGGTGTCGAGGGCGAACGCCTCGGCGAGGTCGCGGCGCACGTCGTCGGGCAGCCCGGCATCGATCGGGCCGACGAGGCGGGTCTTGCCGAGCTTCGGTGGCTTGACGGGTACGACGACCACGCATCGGGTCGGTGCGGGGTTCGTGGACATCGTGGCGATCCTCTCACCGCGCACCAGCGCACCAGCGCGCCGCCGCCGTCGTTCGGGCAGCGGGACCGAGTAGCCTGCTCGCGACGCAGGGAGCGTCGGCACGGTGACCACCACAGGGGAGGACTGACGGGTGCGCGTCAGGAAGCTCGAGCGGAAGCGCGGCTGGGCCTTCGTCGTCGCCGCCGGCATCCTCAAGCCGACACTGCTGACCGCGACCTCACGCACCTGGATCGACGGCGAGAAGATCCCCGCCTCGGGCGGCTGCATCGTCGCGCTCAACCACATCTCCCACGTCGACCCGCTGCTGTCGGCGCACTTCGTCTACGACCACGGGCGGCTGCCGCGCTACCTCGCGAAGTCGAGCCTGTTCTCCAACACGTACCTCGGCGGGTTCCTCACGTCGGCGGGCCAGATCCCGGTCGAGCGGCTCACCCGCAACGCGATCGGGGCCTACGACGCCGCCGTGCGCGCGATCGGCGAGGGTGAGTGCATCGTGATCTATCCCGAGGGCACCCTCACCCGCGACCCCGACCTGTGGCCGATGAAGGGCAAGACCGGCGCGGCGCGGATCGCCCTCGCCACCGGTTGTCCGGTGATCCCGGTGGGCCAGTGGGGGGCTCAGGAGATCCTGCCGCCCTACACGAAGACGCCGCACCTGGTGCCGCGCAAGCACGTCACGATGAAGGCCGGGGACCCCGTCGACCTGGCCGACCTCGTGGCGGCGCCGCACACCCCGGAGGCCACCGCCGTGGCCACCGACCGCATCATGGCTGCCATCACCGGGCTCGTGGAGGACGTCCGCGGGGGGACCGCGCCGGCGGTGCGTCTCGATCCGCGCCAGCGTGGCCTGCGCGAGATCGGGAACCCCCACGACGACGAGGACCACACCAGGAAGAGGAAGCGCAGCCGATGACCGAGCCCAGGACCAAGGTCGCCGTCTTCAGTGCCGGATCGTGGGGCACCGCCTTCTCGCTGGTCCTCGCCGATGCCGGCAACGACGTGTCGTTGTGGGCGCGCCGTGACGACGTCGTGGAGGCGGTCAACGACCGTCGGGAGAACACCGACTACCTGCCCGGCATCGAGCTGCCGCCGTCGATCAGCGCGTCGACCGATCCCGAGCAGGTCGCGGCGGACGCCGACGTGGTCGTGCTGACGGTGCCCTCGCAGAGCCTGCGCGAGAACCTCACCGCCTGGGCGCCGATCATCCCCGAGAAGGCGACGATGGTCTCGCTGATGAAGGGGGTCGAGCTCGGCTCGCTGATGCGGATGAGCGAGGTGATCCAGGAGGTCACCGACGCCTCGGCCGACCGCATCGCCGTGATCAGCGGCCCCAACCTGGCTCGCGAGATCGCCCGCCGCGAGCCGGCCGCGTCGGTGGTCGCGTGCGTCGACGAGGACCGGGCCAAGCAGCTCCAGGCGATCACGCACGGGCCGTCGTTCCGGCCCTACACCTCGGTCGACGTCCTCGGCTGCGAGATCGGCGGCGCCTACAAGAACGTCGTCGGCCTCGCCGTGGGCATGGCCGTCGGTCTCGGCTTCGGCGACAACACCACGGCCTCGGTGATCACCCGCGGCCTCGCCGAGACCGCGCGACTCGCGACCGCGCAAGGCGCCAACCCGCTGACCCTGATGGGCCTGGCCGGACTCGGTGACCTCGTCGCGACCTGCTCCTCGCCGCTCTCGCGCAACCGCACCTTCGGCGAGCGCCTTGGGCAGGGCATGACGACCGAGGAGATCTACGGCTCCACCCGCCAGGTCGCCGAGGGCGCGAAGTCGTGCAAGTCGCTGCTCGCCCTTGCCGAGCGCACCGGCGTCGACGCCCCCATCGCGCAGGCGGTGGACGCCGTCGTCGACGGTCGGATGACCGCGCTCGACATGATGAGCTCGTTCATCGCGCGCGACACCAAGGCCGAGAGGGACTGAATACTCTCGTGGGGTAGTCCGCATCAAAGTTCCGGTCCCGATGCCCGATCTGGCGGAACTCTGATGCGGACTACCCCACGGGTGGAGTCCGGCGGCCCGGGACGTCATGGGAATCGGCGGTCCGAACCGGGATCTCTCAGGACGTCGCGAGCGCCCGGACGACCTCGCAGGCCCGACCGATAGCCGTCGGCGCTGTCCACGGCAGGTGCTCGACGTAGCACGCCTCGGAGGCGTCTGGATCCCGGCCGATGGCGGGCACGCCGGGTGATGAGTCCATGCCCGTTCCTCGTCGCGCCACGACGAAGCGTTGCACGGTGCTAGCCGACGCACCCGTCGAGCGCGGTCCTGAGGTCGTCCCAGAGGTCGTCCACGTCCTCGATGCCCACCGACAGCCGCACCAGTCCCTCGGGGATGGTCGCGGCCTCGGCCTTCCAGCGACGGCGACGCTCGAGGCTCGACTCCACACCGCCGAGCGAGGTGGCGTGGATCCACAGCCGGGTCTTGCGGCAGAGCAGGTCCGCGGCCATCTCGCCCTGGGCCAGCACGATGCTGACGATGCCGCCGAAGCCGGGGTAGCGCACCTCCGAGAGCGCCGGGTGGTCGCCCAGGCGGCGTACGAGCTCCTGGGCGTTGGCCTGCGACCGCTCCACGCGCAGGTGCAGGGTGCGCAGCCCCCGCAGCGTCAGCCACGCCTCGAACGGGCCGGGGATCGCACCGACGAGGTCGCGGCGGCCCTTGAGCACGCCGAAGAGCTCGTCGTCGCGCGTCATGATCGCGCCCATCTGTACGTCGCTGTGGCCGGCGAGGTACTTGGTGGCGGAGTGCACCACGAGGTCGACGCCGTCCTCGAGCGGGCGCTGGAGCAGGGGAGTGGCGAAGGTGTTGTCGACCACGACGTAGGCCCCGGCCTCGTGCGCCGCCGCGGTGATCGTCGCGATGTCGGCGACCTCGAGCGCCGGGTTGGTCGGCGACTCCAGCCACACGAGAGCGGCGTCCGCGCAGGCCGCGACGACGGCCTCGGTGTCGGTGATGTCGACGAGCTCGGCGCGCAGCCGGCCGCGGGCCTCGAGGTCGGCGAGCTGCATGACCGTGCCGGTGTAGGCGTGCCGAGGCACCACCACCGTGCCGTCGGCGCCGACCAGGTCGAGCACGGTCGCGACCGCGGCCAGGCCCGAGGCGAAGGTCAGGCAGCGCCCGCCCTCGAGCTGTCCGAGGGCGTCCTCCAGCGCGGTCCAGGTCGGGTTGCCGTAGCGGCCGTACTCCACCTCGCCACCGGCGACGTAGGTGGCGGCCATGGTGATCGGCGTGTTCAGCGGAGCGTCGGGCACCCGGTCGGGGCGGCCGGCAGTCACGGCCAACGTCGACGGGGCCAGTGTGCTGGGCTTGAGCGGTGAGTCTGCGGCCATGGGCGCCAGCGTAGGTGGATAGGGTCATGGCGATGAACGACACCTCTGCCGACAAGACTCCGGACCAGACCCCGCGCAAGCCCCGCGTCGCCGTCGTCTTCGGTGGACGCTCCTCCGAGCACGGCATCTCGTGCGTCACCGCCGGCAGCGTGCTCGCGGCGATCGACCGCGACGCCTACGACGTGGTCCCCGTCGGGATCGCGACCGACGGCCGGTGGGTGCTCGAGGCCGACGAGCCCGCGCGGCTCGCGATCCGTGGCACCGACCTCCCGGAGGTCGACGCCGAGCGCTCGCCCGTCGCCCTGATGGGCGCCACCACCGGCACCGACCTCGTGGTCACCGAGCCGACCAGCGTCCCGTCGGTCATCGGCGAGGTCGACGTGGTCTTCCCGCTGCTCCACGGCCCGTGGGGCGAGGACGGCACCCTGCAGGGGCTGCTCGAGATGGCCGCAGTGCGCTACGTCGGCTCCGGCGTGCTGGCCTCGGCCATCGGGATGGACAAGGCCTACATGAAGGTCGTGCTGCAGGCGGCCGGGCTCCCGGTCACCCCGGGCATCGTCGTCACCCGCTCGGAGCTCAAGCAGGACCCCGTCGGCGTACGCGCACGGGTGGAGGCGCTCGGCTTCCCCTCCTTCGCCAAGCCCGCCCGAGCCGGGTCGAGCATGGGCATCAGCAAGGTCCACGACGCCTCCGAGATCGAGGTGGCGCTCGAGGAGGCCTTCCGCCACGACCCCAAGGTGCTCGTCGAGCAGTCGATGGAGGGCGGCCGTGAGGTCGAGTGCGGGGTGCTCGGCACGATCGAGGGCCCGCCCGAGACCTCCCGCCCGGGCGAGGTCCGCACCGGCGGCGACCACGAGTTCTACGACTTCGAGGCGAAGTACCTCGCCGACCAACAGACCGAGATCGACATCCCCGCCGACCTGCCGGCCGAGACCGAGCAGGAGCTCCGCGCGATGGCGGTGCGCGCCTTCGAGGCGCTCTCGTGCGAGGGCCTGGCCCGCGTCGACTTCTTCGTGATGCCCGACGGCTCGCTCGTGATCAACGAGCTGAACACCATGCCGGGCTTCACGCCCACGTCGATGTATCCGCAGATGTGGGCCGCGTCCGGGCTGACCTATCCCGAGCTGGTCGACCGGCTCGTGCAGCTCGCCCTGCGCCGCGACACCGGCCTCCGCTGACGCCTGCCTCGAGCCCCAACGCGCTAGAGGCAGGACAGGCCCTCACCGAGGTGCTCGGTGAGCGCCGGCGCCAGCTCGGCCAGCGCGCGGTCGATCCCGTCGGTGCGGTAGTCGGCGGGCACCTCGACCTCGACGTAGGGCTCCAGGCTGAGGGCGATCGGTGTCGCGTCGTCGCGAAGGTCGGAGAGCTGGCCCGCAGGGACGTACCAGCCGACGCCGGCGATGACGCTGCACTCGGCCGTGGGCTCGTAGTCGGTCGGCTGCCGCACGCCGCACGTGAGGACGTACGCCGGATCACCCCACGCGGCGCCCAACGCACCCGCCGGCTCGACGTCGCGCCGCTCCTGACCGGCGAGCGTGTCGGGCAGGTCGGCGACCAGCGCCTCGCAGGCGGCGCGGTCGGACCCGGACAGGTCGGGTGGGTCGTCGATCTCGATCGTGCTGCTGCACGCCGCCAGCGCCAGGAACGCCGCAGACGCGACGACGCCCCGGCCCGAGGGGCCGGGGCGTCGTCGCTCGGGCACGTGTGGCCTGGTCCGGGGCTGCAGGACCAGGCTCAGATGTGGACGACCGGGCAGGTGAGCGTGCGGGTGATGCCGTCGAGGTTCTGGACCTTCGAGACGACGAGCTTGCCCAGCTCGTCGACGTTCTTGGCCTCGGCGCGGACGATCACGTCGTAGGGACCGGTGACGTCCTCAGCGAGCGTGACGCCGTTGACCTGGGCGATCTCGCGGGCGACCTCGGCGGCCTTGCCGACGTCGGTCTGGATCAGGATGTAGGCCTGGACGACCATCGTGGACTCCTCGGTCTCGTTCATCGGGTGTGACCGGCACAACCTACCGCGCGGCGCAGGTCACCCGACAGGGGCCGGGTGACAGTGGTCACCCGGCCGGTCTGGTGGGATGGGGACATGGCTCTCGACGTGGACGCAACCCTCGGTGAGGCAGGCGAGTTCGGCCTCATCTCGCAGCTCGTGGAGATCTTCGAGGGCGACGAGCACGTGCTCGTCGGGCCGGGCGACGACGCCGCGGTGCTGCGCATCAAGCACGGCCACGTGGTGGTCTCGACCGACCTGATGGTCGAGGGCCGGCACTTCCGCCGCGACTGGGCCTCGGCCTCCGACGTGGGCCACCGCGCGGCCGCGCAGAACCTGTCCGACATCAACGCCATGGGCGGCACCGCCCGCCACCTCACCATCGGCCTCGCCGCGCCGGCGGACCTGCCGCTCGCCTGGGCGCTCGACTTCGCGCGGGGCTTCGCCGAGGAGTGCGCAGGCATCGGGGCCACCGTGGTCGGCGGGGACGTCACCCGCGCCGACGAGATCGTCATCGCGGTCACGGTGATGGGTCAGTGCACGCAGGCGCCGGTGCTCCGCTCGGGCGCGCAGCCGGGCGACGTGCTCGCCCTCACCGGGCGCCAGGGGTGGGCGGCGGGCGGGCTCGCCGTCCTGGGCCGCGGGTTCCGCTCACCGCGGGCCCTGGTCGAGGCCTACCGTCGCCCCGAGCCGCCGTACGCCGCCGGGAAGGAGGCCGCCGAGGCCGGCGCGACCTCCCTCATCGACATCTCCGACGGCCTCCTCGCCGAGGCCGGGCACCTCGCGGAGGCGAGCGGGGTCGCGATCGACGTACGCCGTGACGCCTTCGACGTGCCGGAGCCGCTCCAGGCGGTCGGGGCCGCCTTGGGGGCCGACCCGATCGAGTTCATCCTGGGTGGGGGAGACGACCACGCGCTCCTCGCCACCTTCCCCGACACCGCCTCGGTCCCCGCCGGCTGGCAGGTCGTCGGCGCTGTGCGCGAGGGCGAGGGCGTCACGGTCGACGGAGCGGCGTACGACGGCCCGACCGGCTGGACCCACTTCTGACCCCACCTCGAGATAGTCCCCTACGTTCCGGGCACCCAGAACGTAGGGGACTATCCCCGGAGGACGACGAAGCCCCCGCCGCTGCAGCGACGGGGGCTTCGACGAAGTTCTGGGTCAGGTCAGCGCGAGACCTTGCCGGCCTTGAGGCAGCCGGTGCAGACGTTGAGGCGCTTGGGCGTGCCGTTGACGGTCGCCCGGACGCGCTGGATGTTGGGGTTGAAGCGACGCTTCGTGATCTTGCGCGACCAGGGACGGTTGTTTCCGAAGCCCGGCTTCTTGGCGCAGATGTCGCAGACGGCAGCCACCGTGCACTCCGATCCGTTCGAGGTTGGTTGAGGTCGATCAGGCCTGCACCGCAGAAGCGGCAGCAGGCAACCGCGCAAGAGTAGCCGAGGTCCGGCGACGAGATGAAATCGCAGGCACGGTCGGCGCCGGGCACTACTCTGTGGCGCGCACCGCGACGCCTCACCAGAACCAGGAGTGCACCGACTCGATGGAGCCAGTCAGCCACGGCATCACCCTGGACGGCGTCGCCCGGTTCGTCGACATCGCGACCGATGCCCTGTCCTCGGCGCGCGAGGAGATCGACTCCCTCAACGTCTACCCGGTGCCCGACGGCGACACCGGCACCAACATGTTCCTCACCGTCTCCGCGGCCCGTGACGAGCTTCGCGCGGCCCGCGCGGCCGATCCCGACCTGAGCCTCGAGGCCGGCATGGCGCTCCTGGCGCGTGCCGCTCTGATGGGGGCGCGCGGCAACTCCGGCGTGATCCTCAGCCAGATGCTGCGGGCCTACGTCGCACACCTCGCCGGCGCCGACGGCCAGGCTCCGCGCGCGCGCACCATCGCCGCCGCGATGTCGGCGGCCACCGATGCCAGCTACGCCGCGGTCGGCACCCCGGTCGAGGGCACGATCCTGACCGTCGCCCGCGCGGCGTCCGACGCCGCCGTGACAGCCGCCGAAGACGCCGACGCGCGCGCTCGCGACGTCTTCACCGCAGCCGCCGCTGCCGCCCGCGTCGCCCTCGCCCGTACGCCGGAGCAGCTCGCCGTCCTGGCCCAGGCGGGCGTGGTCGACGCCGGCGGCCGCGGCCTCACCGTGGTGCTCGACGCCGTCGAGACGACTGCGACGGGGCGCCGGCCCTCGCCCTGGTCCGCGCCGATCGGCACCCACCACATCCGGGTGGCGAGCCACCTCCCCGACGACGACCTCACCGAGGACGGGCCGGGCTACGAGGTGATGTATCTCCTCGATGCTCCCGACGACACGGTCCCGGCCCTGCGTGCGAGCCTCGCGGGCCTCGGCGACAGCCTGGTGGTGGTGGGCGGCGACGGCCTGTGGAACGTCCACGTCCACGTCGACGACGTCGGCGCCGCCATCGAGGCCGGCATCGGGGCCGGTCGCCCCTATCGCATCCGCGTCACCCACTTCGCCGAGCAGATCGCCGCCGCACGACCCCGACCCTCGACCCGCGCCGGCCGCAAGGTGGTCGCCGTGGCCGCCGGTCCGGGTCTCTCGGCCCTCTTCGCGTCCGCGGGTGCCGTGGTGGTGGACGGCGGTCCGGGTCAGCGACCGTCGACCGGCCAGCTGCTCGAGGCGATCATCGACTGCGGGGCCGCCGAGGTCGTCGTGCTGCCCAACGACGGCGACACGGTCCGTGCTGCCGAGATCGCCGCCCGCACCGCCGAGGCCGAGCACGACGTGCAGGTCGAGGTGATCCCCACGCAGGCGCAGGTCCAGGGGCTCGCCGCGATCTCGGTCCACGAGCCCGGTCGCGGGTTCGACGCCGACGTCCGCGAGATGACCGCGACCGCCCGCCATGCCCGCCACGGTGCGGTGACGATCGCTGCACGGCAGGCGATCACCATGGCCGGCCCCTGCGAGCCCGGCGACGCCCTCGGCGTCATCGCCGGTGACTTCGCGGTCGTCGGCCAGGACCTGGAGGCGGTGGCCACCGAGGTGCTCGAGCGCCTCCTCGCCGGTGGCGGCGAGCTCGTCACGATCGTGTCCGGCGACGGTGGGGTCGAGCTGGCCGCCACGGTCGCCGCCCACGTCGAGGACCGGCACCCGACCGTCGACGTGGCGGTCCACGACGGCGGCCAGCCCCGCTACCCGCTGCTCGTCAGCGTCGAGTGAGCGGCGGGATCGGCACATGGTCGCGATCACCCCGGAGAGCCCGATCGGAGCTGTCTTCGGCACCCACCACAAGAAGCGCAAGCTCGCCGAGGAGGGCCTCGGGCTCGCCACGGTCGGCGACCTGCTGCGCCACTTCCCACGCCGCTACGTCGCCGCCAGCGAGCTGTCCGAGGTCGCCACGCCCGTCGTCGGCGAGCAGCTGACGATCATCGGGGAGGTCCGCTCGTGCGACAGCGCGTCCTTCTTCAGCGGCAACCGCCGCCAGTTCCGTACGACGGTGCGGCTGCGCACCGACGGCCCCGACTTCTCCGTCACCCTGTTCAGCCCCTACCAGGGCCAGGCCGACCGGCACGAGGCCGAGTTCCGTCCCGGCAGCCGGGCGATCTTCACCGGCAAGGCGAAGCAGTTCCGCGGCTCCTGGCAGCTCGAGCAGCCGCACGGCTTCGCGATGGACGGCCCCGAGGCCGCGACGCTGAGCAAGCTGATGCCGGTCTACCCGCTCACCGCCAAGCTCTACACCTGGGACCTCCAGAAGGTCGTCACGACCGCGCTCGACCTGGTGACCGGCGTGCCCGACGTCTTCACCCCCGAGCTGCGCGAGCGGTTCGACCTGCTGGGCATCATGCAGGCGCTCCGCTGGATCCACGCCCCCGACGAGTGGGGCCAGCTCGGCGCGGCCCAGAAGAGGTTCCGGTTCGAGGAGGCGCTCGTCCTCCAGCTCGTGCTGGCCCGGCGTCGCGCGGCACACCGCGCCCAGGGTGCCCGGTCGCGGGCGGGCCGTCCCGACGGCGTGCTGACGGCCTTCGACGCGCGGTTGCCCTTCGAGCTGACGGGCGGCCAGCGCGAGATCGGTGACCTCGTCGCGGACGAGCTGGCCCGCGACCATCCGATGAACCGGCTCCTCCAGGGCGAGGTCGGCTCCGGCAAGACGCTCGTCGCGCTGCGGGCGATGCTCCAGGTCGTCGACTCCGGGGGGCAGGCCGCGCTGCTCGCGCCCACCGAGGTGCTCGCCCAGCAGCACCATCGATCGATCTCGGCCCTGCTCGGCGACCTCGCCCAGGGCGGCATGCTGGGAGGGGCGGCGGATGCCACGACGGTCGTCCTGCTCACCGGCTCGATGGGCAGGGCCGCCCGGCAGGAGGCGATGCTGCGGATCGTCACCGGCGAGGCCGGCATCGTGATCGGCACCCACGCACTCCTCGAGGACCGCGTCGAGTTCGCCGACCTCGGGTTCGTCGTGGTCGACGAGCAGCACCGCTTCGGCGTGGAGCAGCGTGCGGCCCTGACCGACAAGGCCGGCACGCCGCCCCACGTGCTGGTGATGACCGCGACCCCGATCCCGCGCACCGTCGCGATGACCGTCTTCGGCGACCTCGAGACGTCCGTCCTGGCTGAGCTGCCTGCCGGCCGGGCACCGATCCAGACCAACGTGGTGCCACTGGCCGAGCAGCCCGCCTGGATCGAGCGTGTCTGGCAGCGGGTCCGCGAGGAGGTCGAGAAGGGCCACCAGGTCTACGTCGTCTGCCCGCGCATCTCCGGGGACAACGCCGAGGAGGGGGAGAGCGACCAGGTGGACCTCGACGACGAGGGCAAGGAGGTCGCCCCGAAGCGGTCGCTCGCCGCGGTCGAGGAGGTCCGCGAGGAGCTGGCCGCCGGCCCGCTCGCGGGCCTGCGGACCGCCGTCCTCCACGGCCGGCTGGCTCCCGACGACAAGGACCGCACCATGCGCGCCTTCGCCGACGGTGACGTCGACGTCCTCGTCTCCACGACGGTGATCGAGGTCGGCGTCGACGTGCACAACGCCACGACGATGGTGCTGCTGGACGCCGACCGGTTCGGCGTCTCCCAGCTCCACCAGCTGCGCGGCCGCGTCGGACGAGGGGGACTGCCGGGGCTGTGCCTGCTGGTCTCGCACGCCGAGGTCGGCTCGCCCGCGCGCGAGCGCCTCGACGCCGTCGCGTCCACGACCGACGGCTTCGAGCTCAGCCGCGTCGACCTCGAGCAGCGGCGAGAGGGCGACGTGCTGGGCGCGAACCAGTCGGGCTTCCGGTCCAGCCTGGTGTCGCTGCGGGTGCTGCGCGACGAGAAGACCATCGTCCGTGCCCGCGAGGCCGCGGAGGCGCTACTCTCCGAGGACCCTGCGCTCGAGCAGGCGCCCGCCCTGGCCGACGCCGTCGCCGAGGTGGAGCGCTCCGCGGTGTCGGGGTTCATGGAGAAGGGCTGACCACGGGGACATGACGCGCATCATCGCGGGCACGGCCGGCGGCCGACGCCTGGAGACGCCCCGCGGCCAGACGACCCGTCCCACGAGCGACCGCGTGCGCGAGGCACTGTTCTCGGCCATCGAGTCGCGCACGGGCTCGCTCGACGGGCTGCGCTTCCTCGACCTCTACGCCGGCTCCGGTGCGGTGGGGCTCGAGGCGTGGTCACGGGGTGCCGGCGTCGTGACGATGGTCGAGCAGGACCGACGCACGGCAGCCCTCATCACCCGCAACGCCGCGACCCTCGGCTTCTCCCGGGCGCGGGTCATCGCCAACGCGGTCGCCTCCGTGCTCGCCACCCCACCGGCCGCCCCCTACGACATCGTCTTCTCCGACCCGCCCTACCCGACTCCCGACGAGGACGTCGACGCCGACCTGGCCGCACTGGTCGCCCAGGGCTGGCTCGTCCCCGGCGCCCTCGTCGTCGTCGAGCGGGCCGTCAAGCGGACCGTCGTCACCTGGCCCGACGGCATCGAGGGGGAGCGGACGAAGCGCTACGGCGAGACCGCGCTTTGGTACGGTCACGCCACCCCGGCTGCCTGACCTCGGGGCTCGTGCCCCACCCGATCGAAGGAAGGTCGTGCCCGTGCGTCGCGCTGTCTGCCCCGGGTCCTTCGACCCGGTGACCAACGGCCACCTCGACATCGTCGGGCGGGCCGCCAAGCTGTTCGACGAGGTCGTCGTCGCGATCGGCGTGAACGCGTCGAAGAGCCGGCTCTTCACCCCCGAGGAGCGCATCGCGATGCTCGAGGAGACCACTGCCGGCATCGCGAACGTCCGGGTCGCGGGCTTCGAGGGCCTCATCGTGGACTTCTGCCGCGAGATCGACGCCGTCGCCATCGTCAAGGGTCTGCGTGGTGCCGGTGACTACGAGTACGAGCTCCCGATGGCCCAGATGAACTCCCACCTCACCGACGTCGAGACCGTGTTCCTGCCCGGAGCCGTCGGCAACGCCTTCGTGTCCTCCAGCCTGATCAAGGAGGTCGCGACCCTCGGTGGCGACGTACGCGGCCTGGTGCCCGACGCCGTGCTCGAGCAGCTCGTGCGCCGGCTCGCGGAGCGCACCGCCTAGGCTGGCGCGGCAGGTCCAGGGGAGTCGCGTTCCGATCACTCCCGTCACTCGTTTTGCCCCGGTGGTGGCACGGCGGATACGATTCCGAGGTTGTGTTGGTGTCCAGAAGCAGGAGTTCGACGTGAGCAGCCTGGACCCGAGGGCGCCGCTCGTGCTCGATACTCGCGAGCTCGGCCGCCGCCCGGGGTCCCAGCGTGAGCTCGAGCTCTCGGTTCCGGCGCCGGCACAGCTAGGTATCGAAGTCCTCTCTGTCCCCGAGGGATCGCCGGTCGAGCTCGACCTGCGTCTCGAGGCGGTCATGGAGGGCGTGCTGCTCACGGGAACGGCCACGGCCGCGCTCGAGGGGGAGTGCGTGCGGTGCCTGCAGCCGATCGAGGACGAGATCCACGTGCGGTTGCAGGAGCTGTTCGTCTATCCCGACCAGCACGACAAGGCCACGGAGCACGACGACCGCGACCTCGACGACGAGACCAGCCGGCTCGAGGACGACGACCTGCTCGACCTCGAGCCCCTGCTGCGGGACGCGGTGGTGCTCGCACTGCCGTTCCAGCCGCTGTGCATGGACGAGTGCCCCGGGTTGTGCACCGAGTGTGGTGCCCGGCTCGCGGACGACCCGGACCACGCGCACGATGCACCGATCGACCCCCGCTGGGCGGGACTCCAGCAGCTGCAGAACCCCACAGACTGACCACCTCGCCGGGAGACCCCGGTGGAGCAACGAGCAACAGGAGACACACCATGGCTGTTCCGAAGCGGAAGATGTCGCGCAGCAACACGCGTCACCGCCGTTCGCAGTGGAAGGCCGTCGCGCCGACCCTGGCGACGTGCGCCAACCCCGCCTGCGGCGCCAAGCACCTCCCGCACCGCGCGTGCGGCCAGTGCGGCCAGTACGGCGCCCGCGCCGACCGTCGCCAGGTCCTCTGACCACCGACGAGCTCCGCTCGGCGCTCGGTGATCCGGTCCTGGATCCCGAGCTGCTCGAGCGCGCGCTGACCCACCGCTCGTTCGCCTACGAGAACGGTCAGATCCCCACCAACGAGCGCCTGGAGTTCCTCGGGGACTCCGTGCTCGGCGTGGTGGTCACCGAGACCCTCTACCGCACCCACCCGGACTTCTCCGAGGGTCGGCTCGCGAAGCTGCGCGCGGCTGTGGTCAACGCCCGCGCTCTGGCCGACGTGGCCCGGCAGATCGGGCTCGGCCAGCACATCATGCTGGGCCGTGGTGAGGAGACCACCGGCGGCCGTGACAAGGCCTCGATCCTCTCCGACACCGTCGAGGCCGTCATCGGCGCGATCCACCTCAGCGGCGGCATGGACGAGGCCGCGAAGGTCATCCACCGGCTCTTCGACCCGGTGATGGAGGCGGCCGCCTCGATGGGCGCCGGCCTCGACTGGAAGACCTCCCTGCAGGAGCTCTCGGCGAACCTCGGCCTCGGCGTCCCGGAGTACCTCATCGAGGACGACGGTCCCGACCACATGAAGACCTTCGCCGCCCGCGTCCGGGTGGGCGAGCTGGTCCTCGGCAACGGCAGGGGCCGCTCCAAGAAGGAGGCCGAGCAGGGCGCCGCCGAGACCGCCTACCGCGAGATCAAGGCCGCCCACCCCGCGCCCGACGCGGACCCCGCTGCCGCCGACGCCTGAGACGTCTGAGCATCCGTGCCCGAGCTCCCCGAGGTCGAGGTCGTCCGAGCGGGCCTCGAGCGCCATGTCGTCGGCAGCACGATCGAGGCCGTCGAGGTGCTCCACCCACGACCCGTACGCCGCGACCACCGCGGGCCGTCCGGCTTCACCGCCGCGCTGGTCGGCCAGCGCATCGACGCGGTCCGACGGCGCGGCAAGTACTTCTGGCTGGCTCTCGCACGCCTGCCCGGGCACGACGACGGGGACGCCCTGCTCGGCCACCTCGGCATGAGCGGGCAGATGCTCCTCCACGAGCCCGGCGCCCCGGACGAGCGACACCTGCGGGTCCGCTTCGTCCTCGTGACCCCGCAGGCGCACCGGCTCGAGATGCGGTTCGCCGACCAGCGGATGTTCGGCGGCCTCGTCGTCTCGGCGGGTGGTGCGGAGCTCCCCACCGAGATCGTGCACATCGCGCGCGACCCGATCGACCCGGCGTTCGACGACCGGGAGTTCGTGCGGCGCGCCCGCCGCCGTACGTCCGGCATCAAGCGACTGCTGCTCGACCAGGGCCTGATCTCCGGCGTGGGCAACATCTATGCCGACGAGGCGCTGTGGCGGGCGAAGCTGCACGGCGAGCGACCGGGGGACCGGCTCACCGGCCCCGTGCTGCGCGAGCTGCTGGCGCACGTGCGCGCGGTGATGGGAGAGGCGCTGGCGCAGGGCGGGACGTCGTTCGACGCCCTCTACGTCAACGTCAACGGCGAGTCCGGCTACTTCGACCGCTCGCTCGACGCCTACGGCCAGGAGGGCCGGCCCTGCCGACGCTGCGGCACCCCGATCCGGCGGGTGGCGTTCATGAACCGTTCGTCCTACTTCTGCCCACGGTGCCAGCGCCCGCCACGGCGGACGGTGCAGCATCGACGCGGCGGACCCCCGCCACGTTGACCCGTCGCCGTCGCGGTGGGACTCTTGTAGACGGCCGCTTCGCGGCCACCGCCCTGCCACCTGATGGACATCCGAAAGGCGCCCCATGGCCAAGGCTCTGATGGGTCATGTGACCAACGAGCTGCGTACGACCCCCGCCCTGTCGGTGGAGAACCGGCGGCTTCGTCGCCGCGTCGAGGACCTCGAGACGATGGTCCTGCGGCTCCAGGCCGACAACGACCGGCTCGAGGCGGCCGCCCGCGACCGTGCGCGCGCCGCCGAGGACCTCCAGCCCGCCTGACCGAGCGACCCCGCCTCCGCAATGACGTGCGACGTCGGCCGCCGCCGTCGTAGGCTGACGACCTTGTGAGCCGAATCGTCGAGACCGTCTTCCCGGCGCGACTCGGCACCGGGTTCCGCTGGCTCGTCGGCTCGTCCTGGACGACCAACCTGGGTGACGGCATCCTCATCGCCGCGGGACCGCTGCTGGTGGCCTCGCAGACCCGCAACCCGATCCTGGTCTCGGGTGCGATGCTGGCCCTGACCACGCCCTGGCTGCTCTTCGGGCTGCTGGCCGGTGCCTTGGCCGACCGCCTCGACCGGCGCAAGGTGATCATGGCGGCCAACGCGGTGCGCGGCGCGGTCCTCGCCGCGATGTGCGCCGTCATCGTCACCGGGCAGGTCAACATCGCCCTGGTCCTGGTGGCCATGGTGCTCCTCGGCACGGCGGAGACGTTCGTGGACGCCACCTCCGGCACGCTCACGCCGATGCTGGTCGACAAGCGCGACCTCGGCATCGCCAACTCCCGACTGATGGCCGGGATGATCACCGGCAACCAGCTCGTCGGACCGGCAGTCGGCGCCCTGCTGTTCTCGATGGGGATGGTCGTGCCGTTCGCGCTCACGGTCGTCTGCATCGCCGTCGGGGTGGCGCTGGTCTCGCGGATCGGCACCGCGCCGGGAGCGGTCCGCGGCGAGGTCGACACGCACATCCGCAAAGACATCGCCGAGGGCGTGCGCTGGCTGATGGGCAACCCGCCGGTCCGCACGCTCGCGTTCATCATCGTCGTCTTCAACGTCACCTGGGCCGCACCGTGGGCGGTGCTCGTGCTGTGGGCGCTGGAGCGGGTCGGCATCGGCGAGGCCGGGTTCGGCCTCCTGACGACGGCGTCCGCCCTGGGCGGCCTGCTGGCGACCTTCTCCTACGGCTGGCTGGAGAGGACGGTGCCGCTGGCCACGCTCATGCGAGCAGTGCTGCTGGCGGAGGTCCTCTTCCACCTGGCCATGGCGTTCACCACCTCGCCGTGGTCGGCGTACCCGCTGATGTTCTTCTTCGGCGCCTACGCGTTCGTGTGGGGGACGCTGTCGATGGCCGTGCGCCAGCGCGCCGTGCCCCGCGAGCTGCAGGGGCGGGTCGGATCGGTCTACATGATCTGCGTGATGGGCGGGATGCTCGTCGGCTCGCTGCTCGGCGGGGTGATCGCACACTTCTGGGGGCTCACCGCACCGTGGTGGTTCGCGTTCTTCGGTGCGGGCCTGACGCTGGCACTGGTGTGGCGCTCGCTCGGCCACATCGCGCACGCCGACGAGCAGGCCGTGGAGGAGCACGCCGCCGAGGCGGAGGTCGCCGACCACCAGACCGACGGGCACGGGTCGTCCGCAGGCGCGTGACCTCCCCGGCCTCGTCCGTCGAGTGGTTCGATGGGCGGATGGAGATCCTCGCCGAGCTCGTGGAGTCCCTGCCGCACGGGGTGGTCGCGACCGATCCGGCCACCGTCGACAACTACCGGTTCGACTGGTCCCGCGACGCGGGAGCCGGGACGCCCGTCGCGGTCGTCCGCGCGGAGGACGCCGGCCAGGTCCAGGCCGCCGTCCGCTGGGCCGCTCGCCACGGGATCCCGGTCGTCCCGCGGGGGGCCGGCTCTGGACTGTCCGGCGGCGCGAGCGCGGTCGACGGAGGCATCGTGCTGAGCCTCGAGCGGATGCGCGCCATCGAGATCGACGCCGACTGCCAGGTGGCCGTGGTCGAGCCGGGCGCCTTCAACGCCGAGGTCAAGGCCGCCTCGCGCGAGCACGGCCTGTGGTACCCGCCCGACCCGTCCTCCTACGAGATCTGCTCGATCGGGGGCAACGTCGCCACCAACGCCGGTGGTCTCTGCTGCGTGAAGTACGGCGTGACCACCGACTACGTCCTCGGGCTCGACGTGGTGCTCGCCGACGGCACCCTGGTGACCCTCGGCGGCAAGCGGATCAAGGACGTCGCCGGCCTCTCGCTCCTCAAGCTGTTCGTCGGCTCCGAGGGCACGCTCGGGATCGTCACCCGAGCGGTCCTGCGGCTGGTGCCGCTGCCCCTGCCGCCGGCGACGCTGGTCGCGTCCTTCGCCTCGGTCGCGGACGCGGCGCGGGCCGTGGTCGACGTACGCCGCACGCTGCGGCCCTCGATGATGGAGCTGATGGACCAGGCGTCGATCAACGCGGTCGAGGACTTCTCCCCGCGGGGGCTCGACCGGACCGCCGGTGCGCTGCTGGTCGTGCAGTCGGACGCCCCGGGTGACGCCCGCTCGGCGGAGATCGCCGTCGTCGAGGCCGCCTGCCTCTCGGCGGGTGCCGCCGAGGTGGTGGTGACCGACGACCCCGACGAGGGGGAGATGTTCGTCCAGGCGCGTCGGCTGGCCTTCCCGGCCGTCGAGGCGCGCGGCGCGCTCCTGCTCGAGGACGTCGGTGCTCCGGTGCCGCTGCTGCCCGAGCTGCTCGCCGCGGTCGCCGCGATCGCCGTCGAGCACCGGATCGAGATCCCGACCGTGGCGCACGCCGGCGACGGCAACACCCACCCGATCATCGTCTACGACGCCGCCGACCCCGACTCCGAGCGTCGCGCCCGTGCCGCCTTCGACGACATCCTCAGCGCCGCGATCGCACTCGGCGGGACGATCACCGGCGAGCACGGAGTGGGCCGCACCAAGAAGGCCGCCCTGCCTGCCCAGCTCGGCGAGGACGTCATGGCGCTCAGCCGACTGGTCAAGGACGCCCTCGACCCGGGCGGGATCCTCAACCCGGGCGCGGTCCTGTGACGCGGCATGATCCTGACCGGCTCGCGGACGAGCGCGGCGCGCTGACCCAGCACCTCGCCTACCAGCGCGCGACCCTGCTGATGAAGCTCGAGGGCCTCGACGACCAGGAGCTCCGGCGCGCGATGACCGCGTCCGGCCTCAGCCTGCTCGGCCTGGTCCGCCACCTCACGGTGACCGAGCACGGCTGGTTCCTCAGCATCTTCGGTGGCACACCGGACCCCTATGCGCACCTCGACGAGCAGCCGGATGCGGAGTTCCGGGTCGGTGACGACGAGCGGACGGCGGAGGTGCTCGACCTGTACCGCCAGACGTGCGCGCGGGCGGACGAGGTGGTCGCCGGCGGCGAGCTCGACGACGTCGTCACCACGCCCTGGGGGGCCGAGGTCAACCTGCGTGCCATCCTGACCCACATGGTCCAGGAGACGGCGCGGCACAACGGCCACGCCGACCTCATGAGGGAAGCCATCGATGGCGTCACGGGCTCGTGACCGTCATCGTGTGCCACCCCTCCCGACACAGGAGAACCGCATGATCCGCGAGCGCCACCTCTTCGGTCCCGGCCCGTCCAACCCCTACCCCGAGGCCACGCGCGCGCTCGCCGAGCCGCTGCTCGGCCACCTCGACCCGGAGTTCCTCCGGATCATGGACGAGACGTGCGAGATGCTCCGCACGGTCTGGGGCACCTCGAACACCCGCACGCTCCCTCTCAGCGCGACCGGCTCGGCCGGGATGGAGGCGGCGTTCGTCAACACCGTCCACCCGGGTGACGTCGTCGTGGTCGCGGTCAACGGACTCTTCGGGCAGCGGATGACCGACGTGGCCGCACGTTGCGGTGCCGAGGTCGTCGCGGTCGAGCACGAGTGGGGCCGGCCGGTCGACGTCGACCGGGTGCTGTCCGCCCACCCGTCGCCGGCGATCATCGCGGCCGTGCACGCCGAGACCTCGACCGGCGTGCGCTCCGACGTCGCCGCGCTGGGCGCCGGCAAGGGTGACGCGCTCCTGCTGGTCGACGCCGTCACCTCCATCGCCGGGATCGAGCTGCGGGCCGACGACTGGGAGATCGACCTCGGCTACGCGGGCACCCAGAAGTGCCTCGGCGTCGCGCCGGGCCTCGCGCCCTTCACCATCAACGACCGCGCCTTCGAGCGACGCGTCGAGAAGCCCCGCTCGTGGTACCTCGACCTCGGCATGCTCGGCGGCTACGTCGGAGAAGCCGGTGTGAAGGACGGGGGCGCGGGCCAGCGGACCTACCACCACACCGCGCCGACCGCGATGGTCAACAGCCTCCACGGCGGTCTCACGCGGATCCTCGAGGAGGGCCTCGATACGGTCTGGGCGCGACACCAGGCTGCCGGCGACGCGCTGCAGGCGGGCCTGGAGGAGATGGGCCTGGAGCTGTTCGCCGCCGAGGGCAGCCGTCTGCCGGAGCTCACCACCGTCAAGGTGCCCGAGGGCGTGGACTCCGCCGCGGTCCGCAAGGAGCTCCTCGCGAGGCACGGCATCGAGATCGGTGCGGGCGCGGGGGCGTACGCCGCCAGCGTGTGGCGCATCGGGCTGATGGGCCGCAACGCCCGCCCCGACGCCGTGCTCCTCGTGCTGGCCGCGCTGAAGGACGTGCTCGGGCGGTGACGCCCACCTCCCGTGGGTGAGCCTCACCCGCGGGTAGGGTGAGCCGCGCCGCGCTTCCCCAGACTCCAGTGGCAGCTGTCCGCCAGTCATGATCCGGTGAGGAGCCCGCGTTGTACCTGAAGAGCCTGACCCTCAAGGGGTTCAAGTCCTTCGCGTCCTCGACGACGCTGCAGCTCGAGCCGGGGATCACCTGCATCGTCGGCCCCAACGGCTCCGGCAAGTCCAACGTCGTCGACGCCCTCGCCTGGGTGATGGGCGAGCAGGGCGCCAAGAGCCTGCGCGGCGGCAAGATGGAGGACGTCATCTTCGCCGGCACCTCGGGGCGCCCACCGCTCGGCCGCGCCGAGGTGCAGCTGACCATCGACAACTCCGACGGCGCACTGCCGATCGACTACGCCGAGGTCACGATCAGCCGCACGATGTTCCGCAACGGCGGCTCGGAGTACGCCATCAACGGCACCGGCTGCCGGCTGCTCGACGTGCAGGAGCTGCTCAGCGACTCCGGCATCGGCCGCGAGATGCACGTGATCGTCGGACAGGGCCAGCTCGACTCGATCCTGCACGCCACGCCTGAGGACCGGCGCGGCTTCATCGAGGAGGCCGCCGGCGTCCTCAAGCACCGCAAGCGCAAGGAGAAGGCGCTCCGCAAGCTCGACGCCACCGACGGCAACCTGACCCGGCTCGCCGACCTGCTCTCCGAGATCCGCCGCCAGCTCAAGCCGCTGGGCCGTCAGGCCGAGGTGGCCCGCCAGGCCCAGACGGTGCAGATGGACGTGCGAGACGCGCGCGCCCGCCTGCTCGCGGACGACCTCGTCACCGCCCGCACCTCCCTCGAGTCGGAGATGGCCGACGAGACGCTGCTCAAGGAGCGGCGCGAGCAGGTCGAGGCCGAGATGAGCGCCGGTCGGGAGAACGAGGCGCGCCTCGAGGCCACCCTGCGCGAGGACCTGCCCCGGCTCGCCGCTGCGCAGGAGACCTGGTTCGCCCTGTCCGGTCTGAAGGAGCGCCTGCGCGGCACCGGCTCGCTGGCCGACGAGCGGATCCGCAACGCGGCCGGCGCGTCCGAGGGCGACACCGTCGACTCCGGGCGCGACCCCGACGACCTCGAGGCCCAGGCCGGTCGCGTGCGCGAGCAGGAGGCGCAAATCGCCGAGCAGGTCGACCAGCACCGCTCCGCGCTCGACGCCGCGGTCGTCGCCAAGCGCACCGCCGAGGAGGCTGCCGCCGCCGAGGAGAAGCGCATCACGGGTCTCCAGCGAGCCGCCGCCGACCGGCGCGAGGGCCTCGCCCGCCTCACCGGACAGGTCAACGCACTCACCTCGCGGGCCGAGGCCGCCGACGCCGAGATCCAGCGCCTCACCGAGGCCCGCGAGGACGCCGCCACCCGCGCCGAGCGCGCGCAGCGGGACTTCACCGCGCTCGAGACCAGGGTCGCGGGGCTCGACGCCGGCGAGGAGGGCCTCGACTCCGAGCACGAGGAGGCCGTCGCGGCCCTCGACGAGGTCGAGGAGCTGCTGGCCACGGCGCGCGAGGACGCCCAGCACGCCGACCGTGAGCGTGCCGGTCTGGTCGCTCGCCGCGACGCGCTCGAGATCGGTCTCAACCGCAAGGACGGCAACGGCGCGCTGCTCGCCGCCTCCGACACGGTCGGTGGACTGCTCGGGTCCGTGGCCGCGCTGCTCGACGTCGAGCACGGCTTCGAGACCGCCGTGGCCGCGGCCCTCGGCACGGCCGCCGACGCCGTCGTGGTCACCGACTCCCAGGCCGCCGTCGACGCGATCGGCCACCTCAAGGTCGACGACCTCGGACGCGCCGGGCTGGTGCTCGGCGGGGCTCCCGCGATCGAGCGCGACTGGCCGGGCCTGCCCGACGGCGTCCGCTACGCCATCGACACGGTGTCCGCGCCCGACGACGTACGCCCGGCGCTGGCGCGGTTGCTCCAGCGTGTCGCCGTCGTCGACGACCTCGTGGCGGCCCGTCAGATCGTCGGCGAGCTCCCCGACGTCGTCGCGGTGACCCGTGAGGGGGACCTGCTCGGTGCCCACTTCGCGGCCGGCGGCTCGACGAGCCAGCCGAGCCTGATCGAGGTCCAGGCGGCCGTCGACGAGGCCACGACCAGGCTGGCCGAGGCGAGCGCCACCGCGGAGCGGCTCGGCTTCGAGATCTCCCGCCTCGAGGCTCGTCGCCACGACGCCCTCAAGCGGGTCGACGTGGCGCTCGCGCAGCTGCACGAGTCGGACGCGACGCTCGCCGCCGTGGCGGAGGAGCTCGGCCAGCACGGCTCGCAGGCCCGCGCCGCGAAGGGCGAGGCCGAGCGGCTGGAGCGCAGCATCGCCACGGCGCGCGAGGCCCGCGAGGCCGACCTCGCCGGACTGGCCGACCTCCAAGAACGCCTGGCCGCGGCCGAGGACGTGACCGACGAGGAGCCCGACACATCCGAGCGCGAGCGGCTCGCCGAGGCAGCCCGCGAGGCCCGCCAGGGCGAGATGGACGCACGGCTCGCGCTGCGCACCGCCGAGGAACGCGCCCGTGCACTCCACGGTCGCGCCGACTCGCTGCTGCGTGCCGCGCAGGCCGAGCGGGAGTCGCGCGCCCGCGCCGCCGAGCGACGCGAGCGCCTGATCCGCGAGGGACGCGCCGCGCAGGCGGTCGCGGTCGCCGTGCGGGTGGTGCTCCACCAGCTCGAGCGCTCGGTGATGCGGGCCGCCGACGAGCGGGCCGCGGTCGAGGAGTCGCGACGGGGGAGCGAGGAGCAGCTGATGACCGTGCGCACTCGTCTGCGCGACCTCGGGCGCGAGCACGACGAGCTCGTCAGCTCCGTGCACCGCGACGAGATGGCCCGCACCCAGCAGCGGATGCGCATCGAGCAGCTCGAGGAGCGCGCGCTCGAGGAGCTCGGCCTGGACCCCGACGGCCTGGTCGCCGACTACGGCCCGGAGACCCTCGTCCCCTTCACCGGCGAGGTGCCCGAGGGGGAGGAGGCGCCCGAGCCGACGGCGTACGTCCGCGACGAGCAGGTCAAGCGCCTCCGCACCGCGGAGCGCTCGCTGTCGATGCTGGGCCGGGTGAACCCGCTGGCGCTGGAGGAGTTCTCGGCGATGGAGGAGCGGCACAAGTTCCTCACCGAGCAGCTCGAGGACCTCAAGCGCACCCGCAAGGACCTCCTCGACATCGTGCACGAGGTCGACGCTCGCGTGGAGCAGGTCTTCACCGAGGCCTACGCCGACGTGGAGAAGGCCTTCGACTCCACGTTCGCGCGGCTCTTCCCCGGCGGTGAGGGCCGGCTGGTCCTCACCGCCCCCGACGACATGCTGAACACGGGCATCGAGGTCGAGGCGCGGCCGGCCGGCAAGAAGGTCAAGCGGCTCTCGCTCCTGTCCGGTGGCGAGCGGTCGCTCGTGGCCGTCGCGTTCCTGGTGTCGCTGTTCAAGGCGCGCCCGTCGCCCTTCTACATCCTCGACGAGGTCGAGGCCGCGCTCGACGACACCAACCTGGGCCGACTGCTGGAGATCTACGAGGAGCTGCGCGAGAACTCCCAGCTCCTGGTGATCACCCACCAGAAGCGCACGATGGAGGTCGGCGACGCCCTCTACGGCGTGACCATGCGCGGCGACGGCGTGTCCGCGGTGATCAGCCAGCGTCTGCGTGACGCGGAATCAGCCTGAGGCCGGCCCGATGCCCCAGGACGTCCCGACCCGCGACGACTACGTCGCCTGGCGCACCGCGACCACGCGCTGGCGCGACGACGACGCCTACGGCCACCTCAACAACGCGACCTACTACGAGCTGTTCGACACCGCGGTCAACGCCCACCTCTACGAGGTGACCGGTGTCGACGTGCGGGCGCTCCCGCAGATCGGGGTGGTCGCCGAGACCGGCTGCCGCTACTTCCGCGAGATCGGCTTCCCCGAGCCCGTCGAGATGGGCCTGGTCGTGGACAAGGTCGGCACGAGCTCGATCATCTACCGCATCGGACTGTTCCAGGGGCCCTCGGACGAGGCGGCCGCGGAGGGACGCTTCGTGCACGTGTACGTCGACAACTCCCGGGGTGCGGGCGAGCGTCCGGTGACTCCCGTGCCCGAGATCATCCGCGCGGCCGTGGTGCCCCTGCTGCGCTGACCGACACGCAGCCGGGCCGCGGGTCTGCGGACCCGAGGACCACCGGTGTGTCATGTTGGAGGGACTTCCCCTGCAGCACCACGCACCTCGGAGGACACCGTGCTCGTGATCGTCTTGATGATGGCCCTCGGCCTGCTGGTCGCCGGCGGCGTCGCCGCCTACGTCGCGTTCCCCCACCGTGGCAAGGCGCTGCCGGTCGCGCCGCAGCTCGGCACCGCCATGCGCAGGGGCGTCGACTCGATGCCCGTGCTGGAGGACTCCGAGTCGCGGGTCTGACCCCGACGACCTGCTGACGCCCCGGCGCGGCACCTCGCGCTCGGTCGTCCGCGCACTACCGTGCGAAGGGTGATCGGCTCACGCCAGGACGTCTCGCGGGCGTACTGCGCGGCGTGCGGGGAGAGGGTGACCCGCGAGTTCCGCCCAGGCCCCGACGGTCGCCCGCGCGCGACCTGCCCGAAGTGCAGGAGCCTCGAACGCCACCGGTTCCTCTCCCTGCTCCTCGGGGCGCTGGCACCCGAGCTGCGCGACCTCGACACGATCGTCGAGATCGCACCATCTCGGCAGTCGAAGCTGCTGCTCGACCGTCTCGAGGCGCGGCACCGGGTCAGCCTGGACGCCGGCTACGACGCCCGCGAGGTCGACGCGCTCGCCAGCCTCACCGACCTGCCGCTGCGTGACGGCTCGGTCGACCTCCTCGTCTGCTACCACGTGCTGGAGCACGTCCCGGACGACTGCGCTGCCATGCGCGAGATCGCCCGCGTGCTGAGCCCGCGCGGCATCGCCCTGGTCGAGGTCCCGATCAAGCTGGGCGTGGACACCGAGGAGGACCTCACGGCGTCGCCGGAGGAGTGCGCGCGCCGGTTCGGGCAACGCGACCACGTGCGGTGGTACGGCGACGACTTCGACGACCGGCTCTCGGCGGCCGGCCTCGCCTCCACGCGGGTGACGCCGCCGTCGCTGGTGGGCGAGGCGGCGGTGGACCGCTTCCGCCTGATGGCCCACGAGGTGGTGTGGCTCGTCCGCCCGGGCCGCGGGACGGTGTCGCCGATGCTGCCCGGCGACCCCGCCTCGGGCCTGGCAGCGGCCTTCGACGCCCTGATCGCCGACCTCGACCAGGCTCAGCACCAGCTGGGGCGAGCGCGCGCCCGGGCGGACCGGCTGGCCGCCCGGAGCGACGAGCTGCGCGCGCAGCTCGCCGCGGTCCGGCCCGCACGCAGGCGAGCGGTGCTCACCCGCCTGCGCCGCGCCGTGGCCCTCTGATTGGATTGGGCCCATGGGTGACTGGCTCTATCTGATCATCGGCATCGCGGTCGTCGGCGTGCTCACGCTCGCCGGGCTGCTGACCTCCGGCCGACGCCGCCGCGGCGACCTGCCGTCGGGCGGCACCGACGTGATCGCACCGCCGCCGACCGAGGTCGACACCGTCACCGATGCGCCGCCGGAGCCGGCGGTCGACACGGCCGAGCCGCTCGTCGAGGAGCCCCCGGCGGTCGAGAGGCCGGAGGGCACGGCGTCCCGGCTGGTGCGGTTGCGCCAGCGACTCTCGCGCTCCCAGGGCGGCCTCGGGAAGGGCCTGCTCGCCCTCCTCAGCCGTGACAAGCTCGACGAGGACACCTGGGAGGAGATCGAGGACACCCTCCTCACCGCCGACATCGGCGTCGCGCCCACCCAGGCGCTCGTCGAGAAGCTCCGCGCCCGCCTGCGGGTCGAGGGCGGTCAGGCGCCGGACGCGCGCGCCGTCCTGCGCGAGGAGCTGATCGAGCTCGTCGGCACCGACATGGACCGTCGCGTGCAGGTCACCGGCACCGACGGCAAGCCCGGCGTGGTCCTGGTCGTCGGGGTGAACGGCGCCGGCAAGACCACCACCGTCGGCAAGATCGCCCGGATCCTCGTCGCGGAGGACCTGCGCGTCACCCTCGGCGCGGCCGACACCTTTCGCGCCGCTGCTGTCGACCAGCTCGCCACGTGGGGCGAGCGCGTCGGCGTCGAGGTCGTCCGGGGGCCCGAGGGCGGCGACCCCGCCAGCGTCGCGTTCGAGGCCGTCAAGCACGGCATCGACGACGGCGTGGACACCGTCCTGGTCGACACCGCCGGCCGGCTCCAGAACAAGGCCGGGCTGATGGACGAGCTCGGCAAGATCAAGCGGGTCGTGGAGAAGCAGGCGCCGGTCACCGAGGTGCTGCTCGTCCTCGACGCCACGACCGGTCAGAACGGCCTCATCCAGGCGCGCGTGTTCAGCGAGATCGTCGACGTCACCGGCATCGTGCTCACCAAGCTCGACGGCTCGGCCAAGGGCGGCATCGTCGTCCAGGTCCAGCGCGAGCTCGGCGTCCCGGTCAAGCTCGTCGGCCTGGGCGAGGGCGCCGACGACATGGCGCCCTTCGACGCTGCGGCGTTCGTCGACGCGCTGCTCGGCTGACGAGCCCGCCGCGGTCAGCGGCGGTCGAGCAGGTGGCGCACGGCGTCGTCGATCAGCGTCTCGGCGCGCTTGTCGAAGCTGTGCTCGGCCATGATCCGCATCGCGATCCGGCGGCGCGCCTCGTTGTCGGGGAAGGCGTCGTAGGGCGGCTGCACCAGCCGCGCGAGCTCGTGCTCGTTGTCGAAGGGCAGCGCCAGCCCGGAGAAGGTCTCCTCGAGCCCGTCGATGCGGTCGCTGAGGATCCGGGCACCGCAGGCGGCCGCGTCGAAGAGGCGGTTGGAGGCGAAGCTGTCGCGCCGCATGTCGAGGTGGTGGTCGTTGAGCACCACGCCGGCGGAGGCGTAGAGCACGCCGACCTCCTGGTTCGCGACGCCGCCGGAGGCGATCTGGTCGCGCTCGACGAACTCGGTCCAGTCGTTGCCGTGCAGCGTCAGGTCGGCCCCGACGGCGAACGCGCTGCGGACGGCGTAGCGGTAGACGCCGCGCGAGTTCCCGACGAAGAGCAGCGCCGGACCGGTGTCGGGCTCGGCCCGGTCGGGGTGGAACCACCGGGTGTCGGTGCACTGGAGCAGCGGCTCGACAGGCGTGCCCCACTCGCGGCTCACGCGTTCGGACCAGCTCGTGCTGGCGGCGTAGACGAGGTCGAAGGCCGCCACCTCGTCGGGCGTGATCATGTCGGGGTGGCTGATGATCCACTCGACGTTGAGCAGTCCCGGGCGGGGGGTGACGCGGTCCAGGCCGCGAAGCACGAGGAGCACGTCGTCGAGGTCGCGGGAGTCGCGGTCGCGGGCGTCGCGCCGGTCGATGGCGACGTGCTGGCCGCGTCGTTCGAGGGCCTCGGCGAGCGACCGTGCGAAGTAGGTGTCGCCCCACCGGTCGCCGCGCTGGGCCGCTGGTGCAGCGATGTCGACGGCCCACCGCAGCCGCGGAGGTGACTCGTGGATGCCCTCGATCGCTCGCACGACGAGCTCGGGGACCAGCGCGGAGGGAGCCGAGCGGTCCTCGGGATCGACCGTGACCCGCCGGTTGCGCTGGTCGGTCACCTCCAGCCCCGCCCCGACCAGGAGCTCGGCGGCCCGGTCCGGCGGCGGCGTCAGGGCGCTCGCGCGCAGGGACGTCATCGCGCCGATGAGCGCATCGGCAGCGGCGTACGCCGTGCGCGAGGTGATGACCGCGTCGGGTACGACGACGGAGCGGCCGCGGCCGGCCTGCCGGGCTCGCAGCCCGAGGTCGGTCTCCGCGAGGACCGAGTGGAACCGCCCGCGGAGACCGCGCAGCGCGACCGCGGTGTCGGTGCGCAGCGCGACGAGGGGCGAGGCGGGCGCTGCGACCTCGCACGGACCGATGCGGACCGCGTCGCTGGTCGGCAGACCGGCGAGGAACAGGTCGGGCTGCGGGTTGGCTGTCGCGAAGCGGGCGCCGGCGCTGAGGATGACGCCATCGAGGTCCACGACGAGGGGCTGGGCGACCGCGACCTCTCCGCCGCGCACGACGTCGGCCAGGCGCTCGGCGATCGGCTGGCGCGGCGGCATCGCCTCGGGACGCACCAGGACGACCGTGGCGCCGGCGGCCCGGGCGATCCCGATGTTGGTCGCCGCCGAGGTCGACACGCTCGCCGGCACCGACACGAAGCGGGCACCCGAGATGACGGCGGCGATGGAGGCGGCGAGCACGTGGTGCGCACGACGCAGGCGGACACCGACCAGGATGAGCTCCGAGCCCTCCCGGGGCACCGAGCCCAGCCACTCGACGGTGCGCCGGGGCTCCGTGCCCAGGGGCAGGACGTGGCTGACCAGGTCTTCGGAGTGCCGGCGCGCCGCCGCCGCGTCCCAGTCGACGAGCTGGCTCTCGAGGACCACCGAGTCCCAGTCGTCGCCGAAGCCGGGCGCGGCAGGGTCCGGCCGCTTGAGCACGGGGACGTCGATCGCGAGCGGCTCGTGGTCGCGCGTGAGCCGGAGCAGCAGGTCACGCTCGACCGAGCCGCCGAGGGTCTCGTCGAAGCCTCCGACGTCCTTGATCGCGGCACGGCGCACCAGGGCGGTGGCCAGGTCGACCGGTCGACCGGCGAGGAGCTCGACGCGGGACCGGCCCACGGAGCCCACGCCTGCCAGGACGGCCGACGCACCGGATTCGTGGGCGTGGGCGAGCATCTCGCCGAGCATCCCGGGCAGCCACTCGCGTCCCAGCGGAAGGAACGCGACGTGCTCGGCAGTGCTGTGCTCGAGCGCGACGTTGAGCGCGCGTGCGTGCCCGCAGCGGGACTCGCGCACGAGGGTGATCCGGTCGTCGAAGGCGGCCATGCCCTGCAGCACGGCCGCGGTGTCGTCGAGCGAGCCGCGGTCGACGGCGACGAGGTGCCAGTCGGTGAAGGTCTGTCCCTGCAGCGACGCGACTGTCTCGTGGACGAGTGGTCCCTCGTCCTGGGTCGCCATCACCACCGTCACGGCAGGCGAGGTGCCGAGCGTGGCTGGGAGGGCAGGAGCCGGCCCGACCAGCTCGGGCCGCTCGCGCACGACTTCCTCGCGCCACTCGACCGCCGCCCCGATCGCCGCCGCCCGGTAGGTGCCCCACGAGACCTTCTTGGGCAGGATCCGCGTCGGCAGGGCTGCCCCGGGTCCGGTCACGGACAACCAGTAGGACAGCGCGCCGTAGGGGTGGTGCCGGGCCTCGGGGTAGGCCGCGAACACGATCCGAGGGTCGAAGAGCGGGTGCGGCGCGATCCGGTTGCGGCGGCGACGCTCGGAGAGGTACCAGAGCGCCGGGTGCTGTCCCAGACGCTGCCACGAGCGGCGCCGGCCGATCCACTGTGCCTCGAAGAGGGGGTGTGGCGACACGTCGCCGGCGTCGACGACCGCCCGCGCCGCCTCCTGCGCGGAGGCGAAGGTGGTGCCGAGCTGGGCCGCGACGTAGTCCACGTCGACGAGGCCCGCGTCGACGAGCACCTCGGCCGCGTCGTCGTACCTCACCTGCGCCTGTCGGCGGCGCTCACCGCGCATCGGAGTACCTCACGCGGGGGAACAGCGGCTCCAGCGCGAGCGGGGTCGGCAGGAGCCGCTCGGTGTCGCGCAGCGGGTAGTACTGGGCGGTGTCGTCGAGGAACTCGCGCACACCCGCGAAGCGCTCGGGGAAGCGTCGCTCGCACAGGTCGAGCAGGCGCTTGGCGTCGAGGTTGTAGGGGTCGTAGCGCAGGGTGTCGATCTTGACGTAGGGGAGCCGGGCGTCGTCGAGCACGCGGTCGGCGAGGCTCCGGGCCGGGTTCCACGGCTCGTTGGCGCGTTCGCGCCACTCCCGCACCTCCGTGCGGGTGCGGGGGAAGTGGGAGCGGTGCGCCGCCCACCAGCGCATCCGCTCGCGGGCGATGCGACGGTCCTCGCTCGTCTCGACGAAGTAGGTGTCGGAGGTGAAGCCCGCGTCGTAGAGCCGGCGCGACATGCCGATCTCGTAGCGTCGGATCACCTGACGGCGTCGGGAGATGGGCTCCATCTCCTCCCAGAACGTCGTGAAGGCGCGCGAGGAGACCACCCAGGGGCGGAAGGCGATGAAGAACGACTGGATGTGCGGGGCGAGCCGCTCGGCGGCGGTGAGGCCCCAGAAGTCGCACGGCCGGGTCGCCATCTCCGCGAAGACCGGCTCGTAGGAGTCGAGGGCGAAGACGTAGGTGTCGTTGCAGACCACCACCTCGTCGTACGCCGTCAGGTCGCCGGCGGCGTCGAGGCCGACCTTGTAGCTGAAGAAGTCGTAGCCGTAGTTGGCGCGCTCGACGAGGACCGCCCGCTCCGACAGCCAGGCGCGGGCGGAGTCCTGCAGCTGGGCGGTCGTGCAGACCAGCAACGTGTCGACCGACGCGGCCAGCGCCTCCACCTGACCTCGCACGTGGGGCCGAAGCTCCCCGGCGACGTCGTAGTGCGCCATCACGGCAAGTCTGGACACGGCCGAACACTAACAAGGGGCGGTCGCCACCCGGTCCGTTCACACACCTGTAACACAAGGGCCCATTCCGTTGCCTGCCAGCAACATCCGCCGTGACGCGGTGAAACCTCGTCCCCGCAGGCTGCGGGGCAACGCGTGAGCACCGTCATGACAGCGACGTCCTGGTCCGGTGCCACACCCACGTACGTTTCCTGGAGGTCCTGTGGACGGCTATTACGCCTTCATGCTGGTGGCGACTGCCTTCGTCCTGATGATGACGGTGCCCGCGCTGGCCCTGTTCTACGGCGGCATGTCTCGGTCGAAGTCAGTGCTCAACATGATGATGATGTCCTACGTGGCGGCTGCCATCGTCGGCATCCTCTACGTCGCCATCGGCTGGTCGATGGGCTTCGGCGGCGACGGCACGTTCTTCGCCAACCCGTTCGAGCTGTTCTGGCTCGACGGCGTGTCGACCGGCGACTACATCTTCGTGATGTTCCAGATGACCTTCGCCATCATCACCGCCGCCCTCATCAGCGGCGCGGTCGCCGATCGCCTGAAGTTCTCGGCCTGGGTCGTCTTCGTCCCGCTGTGGGCCGTGATCGTCTACTTCCCGATGGCCCACATGGTCTTCAGCTGCACCGACGACTCGCTCATCTGCGGTCGCATCGGCGCGCAGGACTACGCGGGTGGCACGGCCGTCCACATCAACGCAGGCGTCGCGGCGCTGGTGCTGGTGCTGCTGCTCGGCAAGCGCATCGGCTGGCCGAAGGAGCAGATGCGACCGCACAACCTCACGCTGACCATGCTCGGCGCCGGCCTGCTGTGGATGGGCTGGTACGGCTTCAACGTCGGCTCGATCGTCTTCGGTGACGACCCGACGACCCAGTTCCCCCTCGAGACCGGCCGCACCTTCGCCACCACCACGCTGTGCACGATGGCGGCGATCCTCGGCTGGCTCGTGGTCGAGCGCATCATGCACGGCAAGGCCACCTCCCTCGGCGCCGCCTCCGGCATCGTCGCCGGCCTGGTGGCGATCACCCCGGCCGCCGGAGCGGTCAACCTCAGCGGTGCCGTGGCCATCGGCGCCATCGCCGGCGCCGTCTGCGCCTGGGCCGTGGGCCTGAAGTTCAAGCTCGGCTACGACGACTCGCTCGACGTGGTCGGCGTGCACCTGGTCGGTGGCATCATCGGCACCGTGCTGATCGGCGTGTTCTCCACCGCTGACGGCGCCGGCGGCGTCGACGGCCTCATCTACGGCGGCGGCTTCGGCTCGCTCGCCGACCAGTCGCTCGGCGTCGTGGTGGCGGTGCTCTACTCGGGCATCCTCACCACGGTCATCGCGCTGGCCATCAAGTACACGATCGGCCTGCGTCTCGACGAGGAGGCCGAGGTCGACGGCATCGACTTCGCTGCTCACGGCGAGTCGGCGTACGACCTGCACGCCGGGACCAGCGGCGGCTCGTCGAGCGTCCTGGCCGCGGCCACGGCGGGGCCGACCGCGAAGGCACCCACCTCCAAGAACGAAGGAGCGCACGCATGAAGCTCGTGACCGCGGTCATCAAGCCGCACAAGTGGGAGGACGTTCGCGAGGCCCTCGAGACCTTCGGGGTCGCCGGGATGACGGTCTCCGAGGTCAGCGGCTACGGCCGCCAGAAGGGTCACACGGAGGTCTACCGCGGCGCGGAGTACGACATCGCGCTGGTGCCCAAGATCCGGATCGAGATCGTCGTCGACGACGCCGACGCCGAGGACATCGTCGGGATCATCGTGAAGACCGCGCAGACCGGTCGGATCGGTGACGGCAAGGTCTGGGTCAGCCCGGTCGAGACCGTCGTCCGTGTCCGGACCGGCGAGCAGGACGCATCGGCACTCTGATGACCCTCCCTCTCGGGACCCGCGTGGTCATGACGCAGGACCCCGCATGACCGCTGAGCGACGACAGACCAGGGCCACCTCGGCCGACGAGCTCTGCCGGGAGGCGTACGCCGCCTCCTCGGGGCCCGCCACCGGGGTGGCCCTGGTCGCGGTCGGCGGCTACGGGCGCGGCGAGCTGGCACCGCACTCCGACCTCGACGTCATCCTCGTCCACGACGACGGCGTCGACATCGGCGAGCTCGGCAGCACGCTCTGGTATCCCCTCTGGGACTCCGGGCGCCGGCTCGACCACTCGGTGCGCTCGATGTCGGAGGTGCTCGAGGCGGCCGCCGACCTCCGGGTGGCGCTCGGGCTGCTCGACGCGCGCCACCTGGCCGGCGACCCCGGCCTGAGCCTGCGGTTGCGCGCCACGATGCTGGCCGACTGGCGCCGCCAGGCCCGCACGCGGCTGCCCGAGCTCAAGGCGATGACGCACAAGCGCCACGACGTCACCGGCGAGCTCGCCCACGCGTCCGTGCCCGACGTGAAGGAGGCCGAGGGCGGTCTCCGCGACGCCGGCGTCCTCAAGGCGATCGAGGCCAGCTGGCTCGTCGACGCCTCGACACCTGCGTCCGAGGCGGCCCGGCAGCTGCTGCTCGACGTGCGCGACGAGGTGCACGACCTCGCCGGACGGCCCAGTGACCGGATCGCTCCCGAGATGTGGGGCCCGCTGGCCGAACGCCTCGACCTGCCCGACGCCGAGGCCGCGCAGCGCCACGTGCGCTCGCTCGGGCGTCGGATCGGGCACCTCTCGCGCCTGGCCTGGCGACGTACCGACGCGGTGGTGGCGCGCACCACCGGCGAGAAGGGGCGGCGTACGCCTGCCCTCCAGCGGGTCGCGCCCGGGATCGCCCTGTCCCGCGGCGAGATCGTCCTCGACGCCGGCACCAGGCCCGGCGACGACCCCACCCTGCTCCTGCGGGCGGCCGCCGAGGCGGCGAGTCGCGACGTCGTGCTCGCCCCCACGACCGCGGCCCGGCTGGTGCGCGAGGGCGGCGAGCTGCCGGTCCCGTGGCCGGCTCCCGCCCGGGACGCGCTGGTGCGACTCCTCGCCAGCGGCCCGGGCCTGCTCCCGGTCTGGGAGACCCTCGACGAGGTCGAGGGCATCGAGACCTTCCTGCCCGAGTGGGAGCAGATCCGGCTGCTGCCGCACGCCTCGGCGATCCACCGCTTCACCGTCGACCGGCACGTCGTCGAGACGTGCGCGGAGGCGGGAGCGCTGATCCGCTCGGTCCGACGACCCGACCTGCTGCTGGTCGCCGCGCTGCTCCACGACATCGGCAAGGGCTCGCTCCAGGACCACTCGGTCGCCGGGGAGCCGACGGCCCGCAAGGTCGTGGCCCGGATGGGGTTCACCGACCTCGACGCGGAGGTCGTCGCCTCGCTCGTGCGCTGGCACCTGCTGCTCGCGACCCTGGCCACGACCCGCGACCCGGACGACCCGGCCACCACGGCCGAGCTGCTGACGCACGTCCCCGACGCCGCCAGCCTCGAGCTCCTGCGCGCGCTCACCGAGGCCGATGCCAGGGCCGCCTCCGCTGCCGCCTGGACCACCTGGCGGGCCTCGCTCGTCGACCGGCTCGTCTCGCGTGCCGGTCACGCCCTCGGCGCCGAGATCACCCCGGTGACCCCCACGCAGTCGCTCCCCGTCCCCGACGCCGTACGACGCGACCCGGCCGCGGTGTCCGTCGAGGTCGTCCCCCACGAGGTGGGCGCCACCGTCACCGTCGTCGCCGCGGACCGGGTCGGGCTGCTCGCCGACGTCGCCGGTGGCCTCGCCGCGATGCGGGTGCCCGTGCACGCGGCCCGGGCCTGGGCCCAGGTCGACGCGGAGGGTGAGTGGGGCATCAGCGCGTGGGAGGTGTCGGACGCCTATCTCGACCCGTCGGTCGTGCGCGACCGGATCCGCCGGGTCGTCGAGGGCAGCCAGCGTCTCCCCGACCTCCCCCCGCGTCCCGAGGGCGAGCTGCCGCCGATCGTCGAGGTGCGTCCCGACGCGTCGCGCGCCTCGCTCGTGCTGGAGATCCGCACCTCGGACCGACCCGGTGTGGTCCACCGGGTGCTCACGACGCTCGCCGGGCTCGGGCTGACGGTCGCGTCGGCGCACGTCTCGACGCTGGGTCCGCAGGCGGTGGACGTGTTCTACGTCCAGGAGGTCGGCGGCGTACGCCCGACCGAGGAGCGTGCCGCAGCGGCGGCGCACGCCGTGCGCACGGCACTCGGGGGCTGAGCCGCCGCTCGCCGCCGGAGCGCCGACGCCCGTCGGGCGCCGTCGAGACCTGCTGGATGGGCCCTGGCCGTTAGGCTGGAGCGTCGTACGACCCTGATCCACCACCGATGCGAGGGACAGACCCACACCGTGTTCGCCACACTCTCCGACCGCCTTGCCGACACCTTCAAGAACCTGCGGGGCAAGGGTCGGCTCTCCGAGGCCGACATCGACGCCACCGCGCGCGAGATCCGGATCGCGCTGCTCGAGGCCGACGTCGCGCTGCCGGTCGTCAAGGAGTTCGTCGCCGCGGTGAAGGAGCGGGCCCGCTCCGAGGAGGTCAGCGGTGCGCTGAACCCCGCGCAGCAGATCATCAAGATCGTCCACGAGGAGCTCGTCACGATCCTCGGCGGCGAGACCCGCCGGCTGCGCTATGCCAAGTCGGGCCCGACGGTCATCCTGCTCGCGGGCCTCCAAGGCGCGGGCAAGACCACGCTGGCCGCCAAGCTCGCACTCTGGCTCAAGGGCCAGGACAAGACGCCGATGCTCGTCGCGGCCGACCTGCAGCGCCCCAACGCGGTCCAGCAGCTCCAGGTCAACGGCGAGCGCGTCGGCGTGCCGGTCTTCGCGCCCGAGCCGGGCAACGGCACCGGCAACCCGGTCGACGTCGCCCGCGCCTCGTTGGAGGAGGCGAGGCGCAAGCTCCACGACGTGGTCATCATCGACACCGCCGGCCGCCTCGGCGTCGACCAGACCCTGATGCAGCAGGCCGCCGACATCCGCGACGCCGTCCAGCCCGACGAGGTGCTCTTCGTCGTCGACGCGATGATCGGCCAGGACGCGGTCACCACCGCGCAGGCCTTCCTCGACGGCGTCGGCTTCGACGGCGTCGTGCTCACCAAGCTCGACGGTGACGCCCGCGGTGGTGCCGCCCTGTCGATCCGCTCGGTCACCGGCAAGCCGGTCATGTTCGCCTCCAGCGGCGAGAAGATGACCGACTTCGACCTGTTCCACCCCGACCGGATGGCCTCGCGCATCCTCGACATGGGCGACATGCTCACCCTCATCGAGCAGGCCGAGAAGGCCTTCGACACCGAGCAGTCGATGAAGGCCGCGGAGAAGCTCGGCACCAAGGGCGGCTTCACCCTGGAGGACTTCCTCCAGCAGATGATGCAGATCCGCAAGCTCGGCTCGATGACCAAGATCATGGGGATGCTGCCCGGGATGGGCCAGTTCCGCGACCAGCTCGAGAACTTCGACGAGCGGGAGATCGACCGGCTGCAGGCGATCATCCAGTCGATGACGCCCGCCGAGCGCGACAACCCCAAGATCATCGACGGCTCTCGTCGCGCCCGCATCGCCAAGGGCTCGGGCCGTCAGGTCTCCGACGTCAACCAGCTCGTCGACCGCTTCTTCGAGGCGCGCAAGATGATGGAGTCGATGGCCAAGGGCGGAGGTGTTCCCGGGATGCCGGGCATGCCGGGGATGCCCGGTCTCGGCGGCGGCAAGCGCGCGGGCGCCCGCCAGCCCGCCCAGAAGGGCAAGAAGGGCAAGAAGCGGGTCTCCGGCAACCCCGCCAAGGCCGCGCAGCAGAAGTCCGCCCAGGACGCGGCTGCCAAGGAGAAGGCCGGCAACCCGTTCGGCGACCCCGACGGCGCCGGCATCGACTACGAGAAGGCTGCCGAGCAGCTCAACCTCCCGAAGGACTTCTCCCAGTTCCTCAAGTGAGCACGGTCCTGGTCGTCGACGGCGCCAACGTCGTCGGATCGGTCCCCGACGGGTGGTGGAAGGACCGTGCCGGCGCGGCCCGCCGCCTCCACGAGCGGTTGCTGGTCGCGGACACGTCGTACGACGAGATCGTGCTGGTGCTCGAGGGGCAGGCCAAGGGCGGGGTCCGGGCCGGTCGAGACGCTCACGTGCGCACCGTCCACGCCGCCCGCGACGGGGATGCCGAGATCCGCGCCCAGGCCCGACTCGCGGCGGACGCCGGCCACCGGGTCGTGGTGGTGACCGCCGACCGGGCTCTCGCCGCCAACGTGTCGCCGGCGCAGGTCCTCAGCCCGTCCTGGCTGCTGGACCGGCTCTGAGGGCGTCAGTCGCCCGCGGTGACCATCGCCACCGCCATGGTGACCGCGCCCATGATCTCCGCGCGGTCGTGCAGCTCGCCCGACGTGACCTGCACCGCCTCCGCCGTCGCCGGCTGGGCGAACCGGTCGATCGAGCCGCGGACGCCGTCGAGGACCGCCGGTGAGCGCCCGAGGGGTCCGCCGAGCACGATCATCGACGGGTCGACGCTCGTGGTGAGGTCGGCCAGGGCGCGACCCACGGCGGCACCCGCCTCGGCGAGTACACGGCGCACGTCAGCGTCCCCGGCCTCCTCGAGCTTCAGGACGCGAGCCACGGTGAGGTCGTCGTCGTGGGCGGGCTGCAGCGCCGCCAGCAACCGGTGGGAGGACACCCGGGTCTCGAGGCACCCGCGGTTGCCGCAGCGGCACACGTCGCCGTTCTCCTCGACCTGGACGTGGCCGAGCTCGCCGGCCATGCCGGTGGCGCCGCGGTGCACGCGGCCACCCAGCACGAGCCCGGCACCGATCCCGCCCGACAGCTTCACGTAGACCACGTCGTGGTGGCCGCGAGCCGCACCGTGCCGCACCTCGGCGAGCCCGCCCAGGTTGGCGTCGTTGTCGACGATCACCGGGGCGTGGAGGCGTTGCTCGAGCTCGCGCGCCGGGTTGACCCCGCGCCAGCGCGGCAGGATCGTGCGCATCACGCCGTCCTCGCGGTCGATCGGCGCGGCCACGCACATCCCGACGCCGTGGACGTCGTCGGGATCCAGCCCGGCGCCGACGAGCGTCTCGCGGACCATGGCGGCCGCCACGTCGAGCGCTGCCGGGCCCTCGGCGTCGACGTCGAAGCGGCGTACGTCCTCGGCGAGCACGTCGCCCGTCGGGCCGGCGGCCGCCACCCGCACGTGCCCGTGGCCCACGTCCACGCCGACGACCCCGCCCGGCGGGGTCGCCAGCTCGACCAGCACCGGTGGCCTGCCGGAGCCGCCCTTGTGCGGACGGCCGCGGTCGGTCTCGCGGATCTGCCCGGTCTCGAGCATCTCGTTGACCAGGCTCGACACGGTGGTGGCCGACAGCCCGGTCGCGCGGGACAGCTCGGCGCGGCTGCGCGGCCCGTCCGAGACCAGGTGCGCGAGGATCAGGCGGCGGTTGGCGCGACGAAGGTCCTCGAGCGAGCCGCCGCGCGCTCGGGACGGGGGAGGGGTCGGCACGGGCGCACTCTTCTCTGCGGGGGCCGGCCGTGCGTCCGAGTTCGCGGCGACCTGGCGACAACGCCGCACCCTAGCGGTTTCCGCTCCCGACCGTGTGACGTGCATCACCCCACTGGTCGCGGTCCCGCGTCCGCCCCCGCCTCGCTAGGGTCGGCGACATGCCCTCTCAGCCCGCCCAGCGCTACCGCGGACAGGTCCTGCCCGACGGCGAGCCCCGCGACCTCTACGTCGTCGAGGGACGCGTGACGTTCGAGCCGCAGGCCGGCGCCGACACCGTCGCCCAGGGGTGGATCGTCCCCGGGCTGGTCGACGCCCACTGTCACCTCGGCCTCGACGACTTCGGCGCCACCGACGACGAGGCGACCGAGCAGCAGGCCGTCGACGACCGGGACGGCGGAGCCCTGCTGATCCGCGACGCCGGATCGGCCTCCGACACCCGGTGGATCCACGACCGCGAGGACCTGCCGCGACTGATCCGCTGCGGTCGTCACATCGCCGCCACGAAGCGCTACATCCGCGGCTACGCCCACGAGGTCGAGCCGGCCGACCTGGCGACGTACGCCGCGCAGGAGGCGCGCAACGGCGACGGCTGGATCAAGCTCGTCGGCGACTGGATCTCGCGCGAGGAGGGCGACCTCGCGCCGTCGTTCCCCGCCGAGGCGTTCCGCGACGCCATCGACGCCGCACACGCCGAGGGGGCGAAGGTCACCGCGCACTGCTTCGGCCACGGCGTGCTGCCCGGGCTGATCGAGGCCGGCATCGACTGCATCGAGCACGGCACCGGCCTCACCGAGGACCTCATCGACGCGATGGTCGAGCGCGGCACGCGCCTGGTGCCGACCGTGATGCAGCTCGACAAGTTCCCCGAGCACGCCGCCGCGGGGGTGGAGCGGTTTCCCGATTACGCCGCCACGATGACCGACCTCTACGACCGGATGCCGGCCACGATCATGGCGGCCCACGAGGCCGGCGTGCCGATCTACGCCGGCTCCGACGGCGGCGGCATCAGCCGCCACGGCAACATCGCCGGCGAGGTCGAGGCGTTGGCCCGGATCGGCATGTCGGCCTTCGACGCGCTGGGTGCCGCGAGCTGGCGCGCCCGCGAGTGGCTCGGGGTCGACGGACTCGTCGAGGGCGCGTCGGCCGACTTCGTGGTCTACGACCGCGACCCGGTCGACGACCTGTCGGTGCTGCGCACGCCGTCAGCGGTCGTGCTGCGCGGCGTGGCGCGACGCCCGGGGGCTCACTCGTAGCTGCGGTCGAAGACCTCGGCGCTGCCGTAGGCGTCGAAGCCCTCCAGCTCGTCGAGGCCGTCGCGTATCCCCGCGGTCGGTGCCACCGCCATGACGACCGCCCACCCGGCGTCGATCCGCTTCGTCGCGTAGCGGAACTCCATGCCGTCACCGCTCTCCCAGCCGTCGACCGCGGACAGGAGGTCGTCCTCCGGGTCGGTGGTGGTGAAGGCGACCGCGTCGACGTAGGAGTAGTCGTCGGGGGAGTGGGCCGGCGTGGTGCAGGTGAGGGTGCCGTCGTCGCTCCCGCTGCACCCGGCGACGAGCAGGGACGCCAGAGTCAGGGGCACGGCCAGCAGCGCCCTCATGGGACGTCGATGACCGCGACGGCCGGGCCGGGCTCGTAGACGACGAGGGCACAGTTGCTCATGAGCAGCTCGTCGCCGACCTGGTCCCCGGTGCGGCGGTCGATCACGCGGCGCCAGACCTGGTTGCGACGGAACACCTGCCCCTCGCGCCGCAGGAACTGCTCGCCGCGCGCCTCGACCTGGTAGGAGTGCGCGGGGCGCTCGTCGGTGCGCAGCTGGCCGTGGAGGTAGCGGTCGCCGACCCAGGTGCGGAGCTGGAACGGGTGGTCGGTGTCGTTGCGGACCACCAGGTCGACGTAGTTGTAGACGATCGAGCAGCCCACGCCCCACGGCAGCACCCGTCCCTTGTCGGGGAACGGGTCGAAGGAGTGCTCCGAGCGCTCGACCACGGTGAGCGGGGAGTGCAGCACCATCCAGTGCACGAGGTTGGCGATCTGGCAGATCCCGCCGCCGACACCGGCCTCCGCCTCGCCGTTGGAGAGCTTCATCCCGTCCAGGTAGCCCTTGCGTCGCGTGCAGCTGCCGACGACCCGGTTGAAGGAGAACGTCTCGCCCGGTGCGATCACGAGCCCGTCGATCCGCTCGGCGGCGAGGCGGAGGTTGGTGACCTTGTTGTGCTGGAGCTGCATCTGGTCGGGCGCGAGCTCGCGGAGCAGCAGGGAGCCGTGCTGCTTGAGCCGCACCGGCAGGTCGACGTCGGTGCGGCGCCGCGCCCAGACGAGCCGGCCGGCCCACGCGTCCCGCACCCACTGCGTACGACGTCTCGCGCGGTGCGCGGCCATCGCCACGGGCAGCAGCGACGGGTGCCGCTGGGTCAGGCGCGGGGGAGCGGTGAGCCGGGCCGGCAGCTCCAGCGGCTCGACGTGCGCGGTCGTCATGTCCGTAGGACGCGGCGGGCTGCAGGCCGGTTGCACGAAACCGGTTTGTGGTCCGTGCGGCCGTCGGGATGGGATGTGGTCATGCGCACCCTCGTCGACCTCTACCCGCCCTTCGGCCTGCGCGTGGTCGCCGGCCCGCTCGAGCTGCGGGGGCTGACCGACGACCTGGTCCTCGAGCTGTGCGACGTCGCCGAGGCGGGCATCCACGACCCCGACCGGATGCCGTTCTACGTCCCGTGGTCGACCGCGCCGGCCGGGCAGCTGTCGCGCAACACCGCGGCGTACCACTGGGGGAAGCGCTCGACCTTCGCGCCGGACGACTTCTGCCTCGAACTCGCGGTGCTCCTCGACGGCCGGGTCATCGGCGCCCAGGGGGTCGCGGCGAAGAACTTCCCGGTGACCCGCACCGGCGAGACCGGGTCGTGGATCGGTCGTGAGTTCCAGGGCCGCGGACTCGGGACCGCGATGCGGCGCGCCTTCTGCGAGCTGCTCTTCGACCACCTCGGGTTCGAGGAGATCACCTCAGCGGCGTTCCTCGACAACCCTGCCTCCCTCGGGGTCTCGCGCAAGGTCGGCTACCGGCCGACCGCCGTCACCAGGATCAAGCGGCGCGAGGGCGAGCTCGCGCTGAACCAGGGGCTGGTGCTCACGCCGGAGACCTTCGTGCGGGGCGACGCGCCGATCGAGGTGACGGGCGCGGACGCCGTGCGCTCGTTCATCGGCCTGGACGAGGCCTGAGCACCGCCGCGCGCGACGGCGCGACCGGATTGGTCGTGCGGGCCGGGTGTCTGGCAGAATCTCCGCTCGTGTCCTGCGCGCCCGGACCCTCTCATCCGAGCGACGCAGCGCCCATCGAGTGACCAGACCGGGTACCCCACCTTGGCGAGGGTCGCTCACCCACGACAATTTCTGAGGAGACACCACAAACGTGGCCGTCAAGATTCGCTTGAAGCGCCTGGGCAAGATCCGGGTGCCGCAGTACCGCATCGTCGTCGTCGACTCGCGCAAGAAGCGCGACGGCAAGGTCCTCGAGGAGATCGGCAAGTACCACCCGAAGGAGGAGCCGTCGCTCATCGACGTCGTCTCCGACCGGGCGCAGTACTGGCTCGGCGTGGGTGCGCAGCCCTCCGAGGCCGTCGAGGCGATCCTTAAGGTGACCGGTGACTGGCAGAAGTTCAAGGGCCAGTCGGGCACCGAGGGCACCTTGAAGGTCAAGGAGGAGAAGCGCTCCAAGCTCGACATCTTCAACGAGGCCCTCAAGGAGGCCGCCTCCGAGCCCAAGGGCTCGGCGACGACCACCAAGAAGAAGGCCGAGAAGAAGACCGAGGAGCCTGCCGCCGAGAAGTCCGAGGCGCCTGCCGCGGTTCCTGCCGACGAGACCCCTGAGGTCGCTGCCGAGGCCGCCGAGGCTGCCGAGACCGTGACCGCCGAGGACGCCGGCAAGAGCGAGGCGTGAGCGACGTGCTCGCCGACGCTCTCGAGCACCTGGTGCGCGGCATCGTCGACCACCCCGACGACGTCGTGGTCCGCGACAAGCAGCTGCGTCGCGGCTCGATCCTCGAGGTCCGGGTCCACCCCGACGACCTCGGCAAGGTGATCGGTCGCAACGGCCGCACGGCCACCGCGTTCCGCACCGTCGTCTCCGCCCTCGCGGGCAAGGGCGGCGCGCGGGTCGACTTCGTGGACACCGATCGGCGTCGATAGCACCTGCTTCATCATCACGACGGGCGTCACCCCTCTGGGGTGGCGCCCGTCGTGCGTTCGCCGGTCGGCGCTCGGTTCTGCCGCGAGGGTGGCGGCGCGCGACATCCGTAGCCCTGATCTCGATGTCGTCCGCCGCCACTCTCGGCGTTGAGTCTCCGAGAGACTCATGGCCCAGTGCCGGCGACCCCAAGCGTTGAGTCGCCGAGAGACTCAACGCCGAGTGCGCGTCCCGGCCCCTCTAGTCTGGCCCGGTGAGCGCACTGGAACCGGCTGGCATCGAGGTCGTGGTCGGCCGCATCGGCAAGCCGCACGGCATCCGCGGCGAGGTCACCCTCGACGTACGCACCGACGAGCCGGATCGGCGCTTCGCCCCGGGCACGACGTTGCGTGCGCAGGCCCCGGCCGGCGCCGACCGTCGCCCCACGACCCTCACCGTCGCGCGCGCCCGGTGGCACCAGAGCACGCTGCTGGTCACCTTCGAGGAGCTCGGCGACCGCAACGCGGCCGAGGCGGTCCGCGGCACCGTCCTGCACGCCACGATCGCCCACGACGAGGTGCCCGACGACCCCGAGGAGTACTACGACCATCAGCTCGTCGGGCTGGCGGTGGTCGATCTCGACGGCACGGCTCTCGGCACGGTGAAGGCGCTCGTGCACGGTTCGGCGCAGGACCTCCTCACCGTCCGCACCACCGACGGTCGTGACGCGCTGGTGCCCTTCGTGGCCGCGCTGGTGCCGGAGGTCGACCTCGAGGGCGGCCGGCTGGTGGTCGCGGACCGTCCCGGGCTGGTCACGCCGTTCCCGGAGGACGTGCCCGAGGTCTCCTCGTGAGGATCGACGTCGTCTCGATCTTCCCCGACTACCTCGCCCCGCTGGGGCTCAGCCTCACCGGCAAGGCGCGCGACAAGGGACTCCTCGACGTCGCGGTGCACGACCTGCGCCAGTGGACGACCGACCGCCACCACACGGTCGACGACACGCCGTACGGCGGCGGCGCTGGCATGGTGATGAAGCCCGAGCCCTGGGGCCAGGCGCTGGAGGCGGTGGCACGAGGCGCCACGATCGTGTTCACGACACCCAGCGGGGAGCCCTTCACCCAGCAGGTGGCCGAGGAGCTCAGCGGCCACCAGCACCTGGTCTTCGCGTGCGGTCGCTACGAGGGCATCGACCAACGCGTCATCGAGCACGCCGCGACGCTGGGGACGGTCCGGGAGATCAGCCTCGGCGACTACGTCCTCAACGGCGGCGAGGTCGCCGCGCTCGCGATCACCGAGGCGGTCGTCCGCCTGCTGCCGGGCTTCATGGGCAACGCCGAGTCGCTCGTCGAGGAGTCGCACGCCGACGGCCTGCTCGAGTACCCCGTCTACACCAAGCCCGCCTCCTGGCAGGGCCGCGACGTCCCCGACGTCCTGCTCTCGGGCGACCACCGCCGGATCGCGACCTGGCGTCGCGAGCAGGCCGAGCGCCGCACCGCCGAGCGCCGACCCGACCTGCTGCCGACGACCGGCGTGGGCCGCGGCCTCGACGGGTTCGACGTACGCCCGGCGGTGCCCGCCGACGCCGGCGAGCTCTACACGCTGCAACGCGCGTGCTGGCTGCAGGAGCTCCAGGCCAACCCCGGGGTGGTCATCCCGGCGCTGGACGAGTCGCTCGACGACGTACGCCGCGGGCTGGGGGAGTGGACCGTGAGGGTCGTGCGCGAGCCGTCCTCCGGGCGCCTCGTCGGGGCCGTCCGTGGTCGCCTGGACACCCACGTGGACCCGGCCGGTGAGTGGGACATCGGTCGCGTCATGGTGGCTCCGGACCTCCAGGGCCGCGGCCTCGGTCGCGCCCTCCTCGAGCTCGTCCAGGACCTCGCGCCACCGGACGTGGCGACCTACGTCCTCTTCACCGGCGCCGGGTCGCTGGACAACCAGCGGATGTACAAGAAGGCAGGCTTCCGGATGCGGCCCGACCGGCAGGCGCCTCCGGGAGCGGTGGTGCTCACCAAGCGCGCGGGACAGCGGATTTCACGCTGACGACCCGCTCTGGCAGACTTCACCCTTGGTCTGCTCGTGACCAGGGTCGCCCGGACGCATCACCGATGCACCGCCCCGGGGTCCCGCCGAACCGCACCTGCCACAGGGGGCGCGCCGGCCGGTCGGGTCGAGCACCGACAGACACCACCACTATGTCCGCGGCTGACCTGTGGCACTCGCGAGGAGCAACATCATGACCAACCTGATCGCCGAACTCGGCAACGTCCACAAGCGCGACGACGTCCCGGCCTTCCGCGCCGGTGACACCGTGAAGGTCCACGTGAAGGTCATCGAGGGCAGCCGCTCGCGTGTCCAGATCTTCCAGGGCGTCGTGATCCGGATCCACGGTTCGGGCATCGGTCGCACCTTCACCGTCCGCAAGGTCTCCTTCGGCGTCGGCGTCGAGCGCACCTTCCCGATCAACTCTCCGATCTTCGAGCAGATCGAGGTCGTGACCCGCGGTGACGTCCGCCGCGCCAAGCTCTACTACCTGCGCAACCTGCGCGGCAAGGCAGCCAAGATCAAGGAGCGCCGCGAGGCCTGATCCCCACCGGATCGTCGCGACCTCGGCCCTTGTGGCACGGGCTCGACCAGGGACTGGTTAGTCTCTGCGGGTGACTTCAGATGACCGCGGTTCTTCGTCCATTTCACCGGGCGAGGAACCGCGGTCTTCCATTTCCGGGGAGCCGGTGGACGACCCGGTGAGCGGCTCGACGAAGACGAGGACCAAGCCCAAGCGCAAGCAGCTCCCGCTGTGGCAGGAGACCATCCTGCTGCTGGCGGTGGCCCTGGTGCTCGCCGTCGTGATCAAGACGTTCTTCGTCCAGGCCTTCTACATCCCCTCGGAGTCGATGGAGCCGGGCCTGATCCTCAACGACCGGATCCTCATCCAGAAGGTCTCCTACTGGGGCGGCGGGGAGCCCGAGCGCGGCGACGTCGTGGTCTTCAAGGATCCCGGTGGCTGGCTGCCTCCCGAGGACTCGGCCGGCCCCACCAACCCCGTCGCCCAGGTGATGGCCAAGATCGGCCTGTATCCGACCGGTGGCCACCTCGTGAAGCGCGTGATCGGTGTCGCCGGCGACACCATCGAGTGCTGCGACGACCAGGGGCGGCTGATCGTCAACGGCGAGCCGATCGACGAGAGCGCGTTCGTGCGCCGCGGCGGCGCGACGTGCGACGGGCCGATGCCCACCAACGGCGCCTGCGACGAGGACTGGAAGACCGGACCGATCCCTGCGGGCCACATCTTCGTGATGGGTGACAACCGCTCGCGCTCGGCCGACTCGTCGCAGAAGATGTGCCGCCCCGACGAGACCGAGTGCGTGCCCGGGGAGGAGTTCGTGCCGGCCGACCTCGTGGTCGGCAAGGTCTTCGTGCTCCTGTGGCCCGCCGACCGGTTCCGCTGGAACACCCGCCCCGACGTGTTCGAGGACATCCCGGACCCGTCGTGACGCTTCCGCCCCAACCTGTGCCGGGCGGCGTGACCGTACGCCGTGACGCCGGGATCTACGGCTACGAGCGCGCCCTGCGCCGGGCCGGGCTCGACCCGATCGCCGGTGTCGACGAGGCGGGACGTGGCGCCTGCGCCGGGCCCCTGGTCGCCGGGGCGGTCGTGTTGCCGTCCGGCAAGGCCGGCATCGTCCCGGGGCTGGCCGACAGCAAGCTGCTCACGGAGGCCGCGCGCGAGCGCGTCTACGCCCAGGTCGTGCGGCGGGCACTCGCGTGGTCGGTCGTCGTGGTCGACAACGAGGAGTGCGACCGGCTCGGCATGCACGTCGCCAACGTCGAGGCGCTGCGCCGCGCGGTCGCGCGGCTCGGGACCCGGCCGTCCTACGTCCTCACCGACGGCTTCCCCGTCGACGGGCTCGGCGTGCCCGGGCTCGCGGTGTGGAAGGGCGACCGGGTCGCCGCCTGCATCGCCGCGGCCTCCGTCATCGCCAAGGTGACGCGCGACCGGCTGATGGTCGGCCTCCACGAGGAGTGGCCGGCGTACGACTTCCGGACCCACAAGGGCTACATCACCGACGTCCACGAGGCGGCCCTGGCCGAGCACGGCCCCTCGCCCGTGCACCGGATGCGGTTCGTCAACGTGCGCCGCGCGGCGGGCCTCGAGCCCGTCGAGGACCGGGCCACTAGTGTCGGCACCGAGCAGACCGGCACCGGACTCGACAGCATGGAGGAGGACGCATGAGCGCCGAGGATCTCGAGAAGTACGAGACCGAGATGGAGCTCACGCTCTACCGCGAGTACCGCGACGTGGTCGGCATCTTCAAGTACGTCGTGGAGACCGACCGCCGCTTCTACCTCTGCAACCAGGTCGACGTGAAGGCCCGCTCCGAGAGCGGCGACGTCTTCTTCGAGGTGTCGATGACCGACGCGTGGGTGTGGGACATGTACCGCCCCGCCCGGTTCGCCAAGAACGTGAAGGTGCTGACCTTTAAGGACGTGAACGTCGAGGAGCTCGCGTCGGCGGAGATCGATCCGCTCAAGGACTGATCCCGGGCCACGAACCGTCCACAGGCCGCCCTTTGCGCTGCCTGTCCACAGCCCGTACGCCGACCTCGCCGGCGTCGTCGGTGCGCCGCGATGTGCTGGTGCCTTCCCGATCCAGCACCCGGAAGGCGACCACGATGGCTCGACCGGCACCCGCCCACCCCTTCGTCCCCGACCCCGCGGCGGCGCGCAAGCGCCTGCTCGGTGAGCGCGGTGAGACGATCGCCGCGCGCCACCTGGTGGGTCGCGGCATGGTCGTGCTCGACCGCAACTGGCGCTGTGACGCCGGCGAGATCGACCTCGTCCTCCGCGACGGGCGGGTGCTGGTCATCTGCGAGGTCAAGACCCGCTCCTCGACCGACTACGGCGCACCGCTGGAGGCGGTCGACCGGCGCAAGGCCGATCGGCTGCGACGACTGGGGGCCCGGTGGCTGCGCGCGCACGACCACCACGTCGACGACGTCCGCATCGACCTGGTCGGTGTGCTGGCCCCACCCGGACGGCCGGTCGAGGTCGAGCACGTCGAGGGGATCGGCTGATGGCCTTCGCCACCGCCCGGTCGCTCGCGCTCAAGGGCGCTGACGGGCACGTGATCGACGTGCAGGTCGACGTGTCACCCGGCCTGCCCACCACCACGATCATCGGACGGGTCGACAAAGGACTCTCCGAGGCCCGCGACCGGGTGCGGATGGCGATCAACAACGACTGCGGCCGGTGGCCGGCCACCAAGCGGGTCACGATCCTGCTCGCTCCGGCCGACCTCCCCAAGGGCGGCACCCACTACGACCTGGCCATCGCCGTCGCCGTGCTGGCCGCCGACAAGCAGCAGCAGGACCTCCTGCCCGAGCACCTCGAGGGATGGGCCTTCGTGGGGGAGCTGTCGGTGTCGGGTGGGCTGCGTCCGGTGCCCGGCGTGCTGCCGATGGTGATCGCCGCCGCGGCGCACGGGCTCGAGCGGGTCTTCGTCCCGGAGCCGCAGGCGGCCGAGGCCGCTCTGGTGCCGGGCATGACCGTGTTCGGTGTGCGCTCGCTGGCGCAGGTCGCGGCCGTCCTGCGGGGTGTGGAGGTCCCCGAGGCGGACCCGGTCGCAGCGCCCTCGGCGAGTCCGCTCGCGACGTGGCGTGGAGACGACCGGCTCGACCACCTCGACCTGCGCGACCTCGACGGGCTGGACGACGTCCGCTACGCCGTCGAGGTCGCCGCGGCCGGCGCTCATCCCCTGATGCTCATCGGCCCGCGTGGCACGGGGAAGACGTCGATCGCCGAGCGGATCCCGACGATCCTGCCCGACCTGAGCACCGAGCAGGCCCTGGAGGTGACCGCGCTCCACTCGGTCGCGGGCATCCTGCCGGAGGGCAGCGGTCTGCTGCGCCGGCCACCGTGGTTCGCCCCGCACCACTCCGCGACCGCGGCCAGCGTGCTGGGAGGGGGCACGGGTCGCGTGCGCCCGGGGCAGGTCAGCCTGGCCCACCACGGGGTGCTCTTCCTCGACGAGTTCCCGCACTTCCGCTCCGACGTCATCGAGGCGATGCGCCAACCGCTCGAGTCAGGTGAGGTGTCGATCGCCCGCGGCGACGAGTCCGCGACCTATCCGGCGCGCTCGCTGGTGGTGCTGGCGGCCAACCCGTGCCCGTGCGGCAACTTCCACGGGACCTCGGGCGGCGCGTGCGAGTGCTCGGAGGTCCAGCGGGTCCACTACCGCCGCAAGCTCACCGGGCCGATCCTCGACCGGGTCGACATCTGGATGGAGGTCCGCTCCCAGGCCGGCCGGCGCGGCTCGTTCGGGCCGGGTCCGGAGTCGTCGGCCGACGTGCGGGCACGCGTGGCCGACGCGCGGGAGCGACAGGCGCGCCGCTTCCGCCACTGTCCGTGGCTGCTGAACGCCTCGTGTCCCGGTCCGGTGCTCGCGGAGCACTGGCCACTCGAACCGGACGGCCAGCATGCGATCGATGTCGAGCTCTCCGACGGCAGGCTGACCCGTCGGGGCCTCACCCGGGTCCAGCGGCTGGCCTGGACGGTGGCCGACCTGGCGGGTGTCGCGCGTCCTGGCGAGCCCGAGGCCGCCATCGCCCTGGCGCTTCGCTCCGACGACGCCAGCCGCCCCGTTCCCACCCGAGCCGTCCCGGTGGCTGCGTCGTGACCGGGCCCACGGCCGGCGCGGTGACCGAGTCCGAGCGGCTCGCCCGGGTCGCGCTGAGCTGCGCGGTGGAGCCGGGTGACCGCACCACCTCGACGATGATCCTCGACCTGGGCGCCGAGAAGGCGCGGGAGGCATCGCTGGACCCCAAGGCCGGCAGTGGGCTCGCCGATCGGCTGCGCGAGGTCGACCCGGTGCGGTGCCTCGAGCAGGCCGCGCGGTGCGGGATCCGGTTCCTGGTCCCCGGCGACCCCGAGTGGCCCACGCGCCTCGACGACCTCGACCACGCGATGGTGGAGGGCACCTTCGGTGGCACCCCTCCGGGCATCTGGGTCAAGGGGCCGATGCCCCTGACCGAGCTCGAGACCTCCGTGGCCGTCGTGGGATCGCGGTCGTCCTCCGTCTACGGCAGGGAGATGACCCGGATGCTGGCCTCGCACCTGGCTCTGTCCGGCATCCCGGTCGTGTCCGGTGGAGCGCTGGGCATCGACTTCGAGGCCCACGACGCGACGCTGGGCGCCCACGGCGCCACCGTCGCGGTGCTCGCCTGCGGTGTGGACCGCGTCTACCCGGAGGCCAACCGTGTGCTGCTGCAGCACCTCGCGGCCGAGTTCGCCGTCGTGTCCGAGCAGCCGTCGGGGTCCGCACCCACACGACCGCGCTTCCTCGCCCGCAACCGGCTGATCGCGGCCCTGACCCGCGGCACGGTGGTCGTCGAGGCCGCCCTGCGCAGCGGAGCCCTGAACACCGCCGGCTGGGCCGAGCTGCTGAGCCGGCCGGTGATGTGCGTCCCCGGCCCGGTGACGAGCTACACGTCCCGAGGGGTCAACAACTGGGTCCGGCAGGGGAGGGGCACCGTGGTCACCCACGGGTCGGAGGTGCTCGAGCTGATCGGCGAGGCAGGCGAGCACCTGGTGGAGGAGCCGCGCGGGGAGGAGCGGCCGCGCGACTCCCTCACGAAGGTCGAGCAGCACGTCCTGGAGTGGGTGCCGGTCAGTGCGTCCGTCGGCGCGGACTCGATCGCACGGCTCGCCTCGATGCACGTCCGCGACGCGACCAGCACGTTGCGGCGGTTGCGCGACAAGAGGTTCGTCCGACTCACCGACGAGGGATGGCGGCTCGCGCCTGACGTGTGAGGCCGCCCCGGCCCGCCTAGGCTCGGAGCGTGAGCGAGCAGGAGACCACGGGTCAGCCGGCGGCCGAGGAGCCGGAGGAGCCCGGCCTGCCCGAGTCGATGGTCCGGCTGCTGGGCGACTACGAGCGCCACCTCGTCTCCGAGCGCGACCTCACACCCCACACCGTGCGGGCCTACCTGGGCGACGTCTCCGGGCTGCTCGACCACTGCACACGGCTGGGGCTCGACGACGTCACCGACCTCGACCTGCGCGCGCTGCGGAGCTGGCTGGCCCGGATGCAGACGACGGGGCGCAGCAGGACCACGATCGCCCGTCGCGCCACCGCCGCACGGGTGTTCACCGCGTGGCTCCACCGCACGGGCCGGCTGCCGACCGACCCGGGCGCCGCGCTGGGGTCGCCCAAGAAGCACAAGACGCTGCCGCCCGTGCTCCGCGCCGACGAGGCCGAGTCGCTGATCCGGGCGGCCGCCGAGCGCGCCGACGACGGCACCCCGGTGGGCCTGCGCGACGTCGCGATGCTCGAGCTGCTCTACGCCTCCGGCATCCGGGTGGGCGAGCTGGTCGGCCTCGACATCGACGACGTCGACGACGGGCGCCGCGTCGTGCGGGTCTTCGGCAAGGGACGCAAGGAGCGGTCGGTCCCCTACGGCACGCCTGCCGGCCGGGCCATCGACCGGTGGCTCGCCACAGGGCGACCGGCCCTGCGGGTCGAGGGGTCCGGCGCCGCGCTCTTCCTCGGCGTGCGCGGGCGTCGCATCGACCAGCGCGCGGTCCGCGACCTCGTGCACCGCCGCGTCGCCGACGTACCCGGCGCGCCCGACATCGGTCCCCACGGCCTGCGCCACACCGCCGCGACGCACCTGCTCGAGGGCGGCGCTGACCTGCGCTCGGTCCAGGAGCTCCTGGGCCATGCCTCGCTCGCGACGACGCAGCTCTACACCCACGTCACCACGGACCGCCTGCGCCGGGCCTATCAGCAGGCCCACCCACGCGCCTGAGCGCAGACACGTCCGGGACGTCATGGCCGGCGGTCGTGCCCGCGACCGGCCGACATGACGTACGTCCACAGCGTCATGGCGATCGGTCGTCCGGCCGACCAGCGCCCATGACGTTCCCGCCGGAGTCGTCAGCCCCTGATCGGACCGGTCGCTCAGGCGGCCCAGTCCACCGGACGCCGCCACAGCTCGATCGGGGGAGCCCAGCGGGTTGTCCACGGCCGACGTGTGCTCGTCGGGGCGTCGCGCCACAGCGGCAGCAACCTGATCGGACCACCGCCGACGAGCGTCAGCGGGTCGACGTACGTCTCGTCGTCCCCGGTGCCCTCGATCAGTCCCCAGTGCAGGCACGCCGCCGGGAAGCAGTGGCTGTGGGGGACGACGAGACGACCGAGCACGTCGCCCGCGGACACCTGCTGCCCGCGCTCGACCGAGGCGACGACGGGCTCGTAGGTCGTCCGCCGACCATCGTGGCGCACCGTGACGACCGGCTTGCCGCCGATCGCGCCGGCGAAGGCCACCGTGCCGGGCAGTGCCGTCCGCACGGCCTGACCCGGTGATCCCGCCAGGTCGGCACCGCGATGGCCGGCGGCGTACGGGTTCGGTGGCGGCTCGAAGCCGTGCACGACCTCGGGCTCGGGACTGAGGGGCCACACCCCGCGCGGCTCGTCCGGACCCGCGTGCACGGGCGCCGGGAGCAGGACGACCAGGGTGAGCAGAGCAGGGACGAGGCGGGCTCTCATCGCCCGAGACTGACCGGTCGCCGACCCGACCGCCAGCCCGACCGGCCGGGCCTGTGGAGGAGGGCCCGCGGAGCCGGTCCGGGGACGGTTGGTGGCCGTGCCGCGGAGGCGTTGGCCACGCTCAGCCCACGCTCAGCCCGGCGGCGTCCGGCGATTCGCCCGGCGCGGGTCTCTGGCCTACGATGTGCGGAGCAGTCCTCACGGACTGACTTCGCACGCCCACCGACCGCGGCGGAACGCATCCCTGGTTCCGCACCGACCGTGGACGTCGTCCCTCAGTTCCCACCAGCTCCAGGTCGATCGGAGCGGGTGCGGATCGGGTCGGCGTGTGAGCGTCAGGGCTCCCGGCACCCGTCGGGCGCAGCAACTGAAAACAACAGGAGTCACGCTCCCGGCACGGCCTGTCCCAAGGTCGCGCACATCGGCACTGCGCCGTCGAGGAGTGGGCCTCCGCAACAACAGGAGATCCCATGGCAGTCGTCACCATGCGCCAGCTGCTCGAGAGCGGCGTCCACTTCGGTCACCAGACCCGTCGGTGGAACCCCAAGATGAAGCGCTTCATCATGACCGAGCGCAACGGCATCTACATCATCGACCTGCAGCAGTCGCTCGCCTACATCGACCGGTCCTTCGCCTTCGTGAAGGAGACCGTCGCCAAGGGCGGTGTCGTGATGTTCGTCGGCACCAAGAAGCAGGCGCAGGAGGCCATCGCCGAGCAGGCCACCCGCGTCGGCATGCCCTACGTCAACCAGCGCTGGCTCGGTGGCATGCTCACCAACTTCCAGACCGTGCACCAGCGGATCAACCGTCTCAAGGAGCTCGACGACGTCGACTTCGAGACGGTGGCCGGCTCGGGTCGCACCAAGAAGGAGCTCCTGCAGATGAAGCGGGAGCACACCAAGCTCGAGAAGACCCTGGGCGGCATCCGCGAGATGACCAAGGTCCCCTCCGCGGTGTGGATCGTCGACACCAACAAGGAGCACCTCGCCGTCGAGGAGGCCCGCAAGCTGCGGATCCCGATCATCGGCATCCTCGACTCCAACTGCGACCCCGACCTCGTCGACTTCCCGATCCCGGGCAACGACGACGCCATCCGCGCGGTCGGCCTGCTGACCCGCGTGGTCGCCGACGCCGTCGCCGAGGGCCTCATCGCCCGGTCCGGCGCGAAGGCCGGCGACGCCGGTGAGTCCGTCGGTGCCGAGGAGCCCCTCGCCGAGTGGGAGCGCGAGCTCCTCGCCGGTGACGCCGAGAAGACCGCTGCGGCCGCCACCGGCGACGCCGCCGCCGAGACCCCGGCCTCCGAGGCCACCGGTGCCGCGTCCGAGGCCCCGCAGGCCGACGCCGCTGCCGACGCCGCGACCGAGGCCCCCGCCGAGGACGCTGCTGCCGAGGCCCCTGCCGACGCTGAGGCGGCCCCCGCGGCCCCTGCCGACGCCGAGGCGCCTGCCGACGACGCTGCTGCCGAGGTGCCCGCCGAGGCCGAGGCCGCCAAGCAGGACTGATTGCCCGCACGCCGGTCACGGGCCACCGCCCGTGACCGGCGTACGTGTCGTCCCCCACCCACTCGCCCGACGCCCCCGCAGGGAGCGGGCACCCCGAACTCGAGGAAGAAGGACCATGGCCAACTTCACCGCTGCCGACGTCAAGAAGCTCCGTGAGCTGACCCAGGCCGGGATGATGGACTGCAAGAAGGCGCTGACCGAGACGGACGGCGACTTCGACAAGGCCGTCGAGCTGCTTCGCGTCAAGGGTGCGGCCAAGGCCGCCGCCCGCGGTGCCGAGCGCGAGACCGCTGCCGGCCTCGTCGCCACCGCCGGCAACGCGCTGGTCGAGCTCAAGAGCGAGACCGACTTCGTCGCCAAGAACGAGGACTTCATCGCCAAGGCGCAGCAGATCGCCGAGGTCGCCAACACGGTCAAGGCCGCCGACACCGACGCCCTGAAGGCCGCTGAGCTCGACGGCAAGACCGTCGGCGAGGTGGTGCAGGACCTGGCGATCACCATCGGCGAGAAGATCGAGCTGGGTGAGGTCGCCTACTTCGACGGCACCACCGTGACCTACATGCACAAGCGTGCCGCCGACCTGCCGCCGGCCGTCGGCGTGCTCGTCGAGTTCGAGGGTGACGAGGCCGCCGCGCGCGCCGCTGCCATGCAGATCGCCGCGATGAAGGCCCAGTACCTCACCCGCGACGAGGTCCCCGCCGAGGTCGTCGAGTCCGAGCGCTCGATCGCGGAGCAGAAGACCCGTGAGGAGGGCAAGCCCGAGCAGGCGATCGCGAAGATCGTCGAGGGTCGCCTCGGTGGCTTCTACAAGGAGATCGTCCTGCTCGAGCAGGAGTCGGTCACCGAGTCCAAGAAGTCGGTCAAGGCCGTCCTGGACGCCGCCGGCACCACGGTCACCCGCTTCGCCCGCTTCGAGGTCGGCGCCTGACGCACCGGAGCACGCACGCGGCAGCGTTGTCGTCGGTCGACGGGGAAACCCGCCCCGCCTTCCCTCCTCCGCCTTGCCTCGCACGCACTCCGACACGTCAGGACACCTGACGCACGCTCCACCCGCGCATCGACGGGGCCCGTACGCATCGGCGTACGGGCCCCGCTCGCATCTCGGGCGGTGCTCCACCGACCCTCGTGCCGAGGGTGTGAATCCCTCCGCACGCACCGCCGCGTGGGGGACGCGGGTTCGACCGGCGAGCCGTCGGCCGGTAGGTTTCGTCTGACCCACCCAGCCGTGTGAAGGGATCGTCAGTGACGGCCTACGACCGTGTCCTCCTCAAGCTCTCGGGTGAAGTGTTCGGCGGGGGAGAGGTGGGGCTCGACCTCGACGTCATCAACGCCCTGGCGGCCGAGGTGGCCGACGTCGCCAAGGCCGGCGTCCAGATCGCCATCGTCGTCGGCGGTGGCAACTTCTTCCGCGGCGCCGAGCTGCAGCAGCGCGGCATGGAGCGCGCGCGAGCCGACTACATGGGCATGCTCGGCACGGTGATGAACTGCCTGGCGCTCCAGGACCTGATCGAGAAGCACGGGGTCGAGACCCGGGTGCAGACCGCGATCACCATGGGACAGGTCGCCGAGCCCTACATCCCGCGGCGCGCGATCCGGCACATGGAGAAGGGCCGCGTCGTGATCTTCGGCGCGGGCGCCGGGATGCCGTTCTTCTCGACCGACACGGTCGCCGCGCAGCGCGCGCTCGAGACCCGCTGCGAGGTCATCCTCATGGGCAAGCAGGGCGTGGACGGCGTCTACGACTCCGACCCCAAGTCGAACCCGGCGGCGGTCAAGTTCGACGAGCTGACCTACGACGAGTACCTCGCGCGTGACCTCAAGGTCGCCGACGCCACCGGCATCGCCATGGCCCGTGACAACCGGATGGACATGGTCTTCTTCAACCTCTCCACCCCCGGCAACATCGGGCGCGCCGTGCGGGGTGAGAAGATTGGCACGCTGGTGAGCAGCTCGGCCTGACCGGGCCGACGACCGCCCCGCACCCGACGTACGACGAGAGAGAGCCACCGTGATCAACGACGTCCTGAACGATGCCGACGCCAAGATGGACAAGTCCGTCGAGGCCACCCGCGAGGAGTTCGCCGCGATCCGCGCCGGCCGCGCCAACCCGGCCATGTTCGCGAAGATCACGGCCGACTACTACGGCACCCAGACCCCGCTGCAGCAGCTGGCGAGCTTCACCTCCCAGGATGCGCAAACCATCCTGATCGCGCCGTTCGACCTCGGCGCGATGGGCGCGATCGAGCGCTCGATCCGCGACTCCGACCTCGGGGTGAACCCCTCCAACGACGGCCGTGTGCTGCGCTGCGTCTTCCCGGCCCTGACCGAGGAGCGGCGCAAGGAGTACATCAAGCTCGCCAAGGGCAAGGCCGAGGACGGTCGCGTCTCGGTGCGCAACGTGCGCCGCACCGCCAAGCAGGCCCTCGAGAAGCTCGAGAAGGACGGCGAGGTCGGCAAGGACGACGTCACGGGCGCCGAGAAGCGGCTCGACGCATCCACCAAGAGCCACACCGACAAGATCGACGAGCTGCTCAAGCACAAGGAAGCCGAGCTGCTCGAGGTCTGAGCGCTGCCCCCATGACGACATCCGAACCGCCGGCGCCCGATCCCACGACCGCGCCGCCGAAGGACCACGGTCGGGCCGGACGTGACCTGCCTGCTGCCATCGGGTCGGCGGTCGTGCTCATCGGCGCGATCCTGCTGTCGCTCTTCTTCTGGAAGACCGCGTTCATGGTCATCGTCGTGGCGGCGGTGGTCGTGGCGATCTGGGAGCTGCACAAGGGCCTGGGCGCCAAGGACATCGACATCCCCGAGCAGCCGCTCATGCTCGGAGGGGCCGTCATGGTGGTCGTCGCCTACTTCTGGGGCGCGCCCGCCCTGGTCACCGCCACCGCCGTCACCGCGCTGGTGATCATGCTCTGGCTGCTGCGCCGGGGGGTCGACGGCTACGTCAAGAACGCGACCGCGGCGGTCTTCACCCTCGTGTACGTCCCCTTCCTCGGGTCGTTCGTCGCGCTGCTGCTCGGCGAGGGAGGAACCAGCCCCGCCCTCGGCTTCGACCTGGACGACCTGGGCGTGCGGGGCATCATCACCTTCATCGCCATCACGGTCGCCTCCGACACCGGGGGCTACGTCGCCGGTGTCCTCTTCGGCAAGCACCCGATGGCCCCGGTCATCTCGCCGAAGAAGTCGTGGGAGGGATTCGCGGGCTCGGCCGTCGCCTGCGTCGCGGTGGGGGTGTGGCTGGTGACCGCGTTCCTCGGCGGCGACTGGTGGGTCGGCCTGCTGCTCGGCCTCATCACGGCGGCGATGGCCACGCTCGGCGACCTCTGCGAGTCGGTCATCAAGCGCGACCTCGGCATCAAGGACATGAGCCAGGTGATCCCGGGCCACGGCGGCCTGATGGACCGGCTCGACTCGCTGCTCGCCACCATCGCGCCCATCTGGCTGATCCTCCACTACCTGGTCTACTGAGCGCCTCGCGATGCGTCTGCTCGTCACGGGTGGTCGGACCGGCTACCTCGGTCGTCATGTCGTCCGGGTGGCCGCGGCCGCGCGCCACGACGTGCTGGCGGTCGGGTCTGCGGACGCCGACGTACGCGACCGCGCGGCGGTGGACGCCCTGGTCGAGCGGCTCCGCCCCGACGCGCTCGTGCACACGGCCTACGTCCAGGCGGACCCGGAGGTCACCGCGACAGGATCGGCGCACGTCGCCGCGGCGGCGGCGGCCCACGGCGCCCGGATGGTCCTGGTGTCCAGCGACGTCGTCTTCGGCGGCGCCGACCAGCCGTATCCCGAGACCGCTCCCACCGATCCCGTCTCGCCCTACGGGGAGGCGAAGGTCGTCGCCGAGCGCGCCGTCCTCGCCGCGTGCCCGGCCGCGGTGGTGGCGCGCACCTCGCTGATCCTCGGCGACAGTGATTCGCCCCACGAGCGCCTGGTCCGCTCGCTCGCAGCCGGGGCCGACGGCGGCCTGTTCGAGGACGAGCGACGGTGCCCGGTCCACGTGGTCGATCTCGCCGAGGCCCTGGTGGAGCTGGCCGGCAACGACGTCCGCGGCGTCCTGCACGTCGCGGGCGCCGACGGCATGAGCCGCTACGAGCTCGGCCGCCTGATCGCGCGGCGCGACGGCCTCGATCCCGAGACGCTGCGCCCGACCAGCCGCGTCGCGCTCGCCGTCCCGGGTCCCGTCGACGTACGCCTCGACTCGACCCTCGCCGCACAGGTGCTCTCCACGCGCCTGCGCGGTGCGCGGGAGTTCCTGTGACCCTCCGTGCGTGTGCGCGGAAATCCGTGTCACCGCGTGCCTCGCCGCGCGCAGCCGCTCCGAGCACCTAGTCTGGAGGCGTGGAGACGGACGAGGCCCAGCAGGTGGAGCGGCCGGAGAAGCAGCACTTCGAGTGGTGGCACCACAGCCACCCCACCTTCGCCGGCATCACCGGGTTCTTCGCCGGCATGCTGTTCGTCACCGCCCTGCCCGGGGCGTTCATCGGAATCCTGCGGCTGCTCTTCAGCTACGAGACCGCCAGCAGCCTCTTCCCGCTCGTGCTGATCGCCCTCGTGCTGCCGATCACGATGCTGGTCAAGCGCAAGACCCGGCGGTTCGCGCAGTTCATGTTCATCGGCATGGTCGTCACCGCGCTCGCCACGCTCGGCGTGGCCTCGCTGGTGCTCTACTTCATGGCGGGCACCTGACCCGGCGCTGAATCGCCCCGGCAGCGCCCGGGATGGGAGACTCGCAGCGATGTCCGAGACTGTTGAGCCCATCAAGACCCTCCCGCTCGTCATGAAGGAGCCGCGGGGGCGCAAGAAGCCGCCCGCGCACCTCGCCGACCTCGACGAGGCGGGCCGCAAGGCGCTGCTCGAGGACATGGGGCTGCAGGGCTTCCGCGCCAAGCAGCTGTCCATGCACTACTTCGGGCGGCTCGTCGACGACCCGGCCGAGATGACCGACCTCCCGGCCGCCCAGCGCGACGACCTGGTCGCGGCTCTGCTGCCCGACCTGATGACGCCGCTGCGCACCATGGAGGCCGACAAGGGCACCACCCGCAAGACGCTCTGGAAGCTCTTCGACGGGGCACTCGTCGAGTCGGTGCTGATGCGCTACCCCGATCGGGCGACCGTCTGTGTCTCCAGCCAGGCCGGCTGCGGCATGGCCTGCCCGTTCTGCGCCACCGGCATGGGTGGCCTCGAGCGCAACATGTCGACCGCCGAGATCGTCGAGCAGGTCGTCGCCGGCGCGCGCTCGATGGCCCGCGGCGAGGTCCCCGGCGGCCCGGGACGCGTGTCCAACGTGGTCTTCATGGGCATGGGCGAGCCGCTCGCCAACTACAAGGCCGTCATCGGTGCCGTACGCCGCCTCACCGATCCCTCGCCGGCCGGCCTCGGGATGAGCGCCCGCGGGATCACCGTCTCCACGGTCGGCCTGGTGCCGCGGATCAACCAGCTCGCCGACGAGGGCATCCCGGTGACGCTCGCGCTCAGCCTGCACGCGCCTGACGACGAGCTGCGCAACGAGCTGGTCCCGATCAACACCCGCTTCTCGGTCGCCGAGACCGTCGAGGCCGCGTGGAACTACGCCGCCAAGACCAAGCGTCGCGTCTCCATCGAGTACGCCATGATGCGCGGCATCAACGACCAGGCGCACCGCGCCGACCTGTTGGCCGACGTCCTCAACTCCTACGGCGACTGGGGGTGGGTGCACGTCAACCTGATCCCGCTGAACCCGATCGAGGGCTCGAAGTGGACCGCCTCCGACCCGGCCGACGAGCGCGAGTTCGTCCGTCGGCTCGAGGCCAAGGGCATCCCGACCACGGTCCGCGACACCCGCGGCCGTGAGATCGACGGCGCCTGCGGTCAGCTCGCCGCCAAGGAGTAGCCGTGGCCGAGACGTGGACCGCCGACCTGCGCGGCCGGATCGACGAGCTCATCGAGGAGTACCGCACGGCACTGCGGGCGAGTCTCGACGGCCTCACCGAGGAGCAGGCGCGCGCCCGGCTCGTGCCCTCGAAGACCACCCTGCTCGGACTGCTGAAGCACGTGACCTACGTCGAGGGTGTCTGGTTCGACCAGGCCGTCAGCGCTCGCTCGACGAAGGAGATCGGCATCGCGAGCAGTCCCGACCGCTCGTTCACGCTGACGAAGGCCGACACCATCGAGTCGGTCCTGGCCGCGCACGCGGAGCGGTGCGAGCGCTCCCGACGGACGATGGCCGACCTCTCGCTCGCCGACACGGTGACCGGCCGCGGGGAGCGGGCGGTGTGGGCGCTCCAGCTCCAGGTGCTGCGCGAGCTGGCCCACCACGCGGGGCATGCCGACATCCTGCGCGAACAGCTGCTGGCAGGCGCCGACCCCGCTCCCTGAGCGTCGGTGAGCGTTCACGTGTCCTTTGCGTGGAGCGGTGCGTCCGTTGCGGCACGCTTCCTAGCGTCCGTGCCATGGACCTGCTCGAGAGGCGGCGTCGCAGCCGCACCGTCCCGGCACCCCTCCTCACCCTCCCGCTGACCCGTGCCGCCGGCGCCCGCCGGCTCCGCGTCCTCGTCGTCACCGAGTCCTTCCTGCCCCAGGTCAACGGCGTCACCAACTCCGTGCGCCGGGTGCTCGAGCACCTCGCCGCCGAGGGTCACGAGGCCGAGCTCGTCGCACCGACCGGCCCGGCGACGTACGCCGGCTTTCCCGTCACCCACGCCCGCGGCGCGAACCTGCCGTTCTACGCCGAGTTCCGCATCGGCCTGGAGACCCGCCGTCGGCTGCGCGCCGGGATGGAGCGCTTCGGTCCCGATGTCGTGCACATCGCCTCGCCCGCGACGCTGGGCTACCAGGCCGCGAGGGCGGCGCGGTCGCTCGGCATCCCGACCGTCGCGATCTACCAGACCGACCTCGTCGGCTTCGCGGACCGGTACGCCATTCCCGGCGGCGCCCGCGCCATGGAGGGCCTGACCCGCCGGATCCACCTCGGCGTGGACCGCACCCTCGCCCCCTCGAGCGCCAGCATCGACCAGCTCGGTCGCCTCGGCATCGATGCCGTCGCCCGGTGGCCGCGCGGCGTGGACCAGGTCCTCTTCGAGCCGGCCAAGCGGGACGAGGCCTTCCACGCCGAGCTCGCCCCGAACGGCGAGCTGCTCGTCGGGTACGTCGGCCGGCTCGCGCCCGAGAAGGAGCTCGAGCTGCTCGCCCACGTCGACCGGCTCCCGGGTGTGCGCCTGGTGCTGGTCGGCGGCGGCCCGGAGGAGGAGCGGCTCAGGGCGCTGCTGCCCGGCGCGGCCTTCCTCGGCCTGCTGCACGGCGACGAGCTCGCCCGCGCGTACGCGACGCTGGACGTCTTCGTGCACACGGGACGCCACGAGACCTACTGCCAGTCCGCCCAGGAGGCGCTCGCGAGCGGTGTGCCGGTCGTGGCGCCCCGCGCAGGTGGGCCGATCGACGTCGTCGACGACACCGTCGCGGGCTACCTCTACGAGCCCGGGGACGCCGAGGAGCTCGTGGCCCACGTCGAGCGCCTCGTCACCCAGCCGGTGCTGCGACGGAGGATGTCGATCGCGGCACGCGCCAGCGTGCGCGACCGCACCTGGCAGGCCGTCAACGAGCTGCTCGTCGAGCACTACCGCGACGTCAGCGCGCCGCCGTCCGTCAGCCGCCGACGCGCGAGCTGAGCGCCCCGACCATCTCGACCGCCTCGTCGACCGTGTCGACGAGGTGCACGGAGGGCTCCATCGCGCGACCGCGGGCGAGGGCCTGCAGGAGCGGCCACGCCGGGAGCTCCTCGGTCCAGTGGTGACGGCCGACCAGCACCATCGGCGCGACGGCCGACTCGTCGGCGTAGTAGTTCTCACAGGCGTCCTGGAAGATCTCCTGCACGGTGCCGCCGGCGCCAGGCAGGAAGACGATCCCAGCGTTGCAGACCTCCAGCAGCACGGCCTCGCGCGGCGCGTTGCGGAAGAACTTCGCGATGGCGGTCGCGAACGGGTTCGGCGGCTCGTGTCCGTAGTGCCACGTCGGGATGCCCAGCGACTCCCGGCCACCGGCAGTCGTCTCGACCACGTCGAACGCCGCTCGCACCCACGCGCCGATGTCGGGTCGGAACGACGGCACCCGGGCGAGGACGTCCAGTGCGGCCTCGAGGTCGTCGGGGACGAACGCCCCCAGGTTGGCCGCCTCCATCGCGCCCGGGCCGCCACCCGTGGCGACGGTCAGCCGGGAGCCCAGCGTGTGTCCGAGCCGGGCAGCATCGGCGTACGCCCGGCTCCCGCGCTCGACCGCGTGCCCGCCCATCACGCCCACGACGTCGCGGCCGGCGACCCAGGCGGCCAGCGCGTCGTCGACGTGGTGGTCGTGCAGCGCTCGCGCCAACGTGTCCTCGGACCGGGTGCCGCTGCGTGACCACGCGTAGGCGCGGGCATCGAGGGTGTCGGGGTAGTCGGGAGCGTCGTAGAGGTCGGTGGGGGAGTAGAGCGAGGACCGGTAGGGGTCGACCGGGATGCCGGGGATCTGCGGCAGCACCACCCCGCCCGCACGGCGTACGGCGTCGTCGTCACCGTCGGCGAACTCGCACCCGAGGAACAGCGACTGCGCCAGCGAGCACCGCAACAGGTCCGGGCCCCGCGCGGTCAGGTCCAGCCCGACCACGCGCCACCCCGCGAGGGAGCGCGCGCCGGCGGCGAGGCGGCGGTCGAGGTCGGCGAGCGTCGTGACGTCGAGGACACGTCCCTGGGAGTGCAGCACGAGCCCAACCTAGGTGGCCGATCAGAAGGCGTGCGCCATCAGCTCGCCGAACAGGTCGTGCTCGTCGACCTCGAGCCCGCGCGAGCGGAACCAGGCGCACATGTTGGCGCAGTCGCGCAGCAGGAAGTCCATGCCGCGGGGGTTGCCGACCAGGTCGACCACCTGCGGCAGGTCGATGACGACCAGCCGGTCGCCCGCGGCGAGGGTGTTGTAGGGCGAGAGGTCACCGTGCACGAGCCCGGCCTGGACGAGGGTCGCGAGTGCGTCGCGCAGCTGCTCGTAGTAGCCCTCGACCACCTCCCGCTCGGGGCGGACCTGCGCCACACGCGGTGCGGTCTCGATGACACCGTCGACGTCGACGGTGATCCACTCCATGAGGATCTCGGTCCCGTCGATCTGGACCGGGTAGGGGACGGGCAGTCCGAGCTCCCAGCAGCGGCGCAGGGCGTTCCACTCCGAGATCGCCCACTCCCCGGCCGCGACCTGCTTGCCCCACGTCGACTTGCGCTTGAGCGCGCGCTCGTCGCGGGAGCGCTTCATCGAGCGTCCCTCGGTGTAGGCGGCCGCGCGGTGGAAGGTGCGGTGATCGGTGTCGCGATAGCGCTTGGCGGCCATCACGACGTCGGACCCGGACACGTGCGGGTCCTCGCGCTCGAGCAGGAAGACGTTGGCCTCCTTGCCGGTCTTGAGGATGCCGAGGTCGGTGTCGATGGCGCCGCTGGAGGTCACGACCCAGTCGGGGCGCGGCTCGGGGCCCTTCATCAGGGCCTCGAGGTCCTCCCAGCGGGACCATCGTCGACCCTCGCCGAGCTCGTCGGCGTAGGTGTCGTAGGAGAAGACGAACGACTCGTCGATGCCCTCGGTGGGCGAACGGTCGTCAGGCCGGAGGAAGTCCTCCGGGAACTGGTGGTGCGGGGTGTGCGACACGGTGACTCCGGTGGTGTGAAAGGTGGTCGGCGGGCAGGCCGAGGACAGTGATGGACATGTCACGGCTCCTCTCACGTCACGGGCGGCGCGTCTCGCCGCCCGGGGAGTACGCCGGTCAGTCTGGGGCACCTGGGCGCGCACCGCATCCGATTTTGTCCGCTAGGTTCGGACGGTGACCACACGCTCCCTGCCCCGGACCCTGCTCTCCGTCGCCGCGTCCGCCACGCTGCTGGCCGGACTCGCCGGTGCGCCCGCCACGGCCGCCGCTGTGCCGGTCGACGGTGCTGCGGGGATCGGCGACCCCTACTGGCCGCTCGACGGCAACGGCGGCATCGACGTGTCGACCTACAAGGTCGACGTGCGCTACGGGCTGGCGACCAAGCGGCTGCGTGGCACCACCACCGTGAAGCTCACCGCGACCGAGGACCTCGCGAGCTTCTCCCTCGACTTCCTGCTCGACGTCTCGAAGGTCACCGTCGGCGGCAAGAAGGCCGCCTTCACGAAGACCGACGGTGGCCACGAGCTGCGGATCACCCCCACCCAGCCCCTCGCCGCGGGGTCGAAGCACTCCGTCGTGGTGACCTACGACGACCACCCCGACCGGCACTCCTACGCGGGTGAGAAGAACTGGCTGGCGAGCCGGACCGAGGTCGTCGCGATGAACGAGCCCCACATGGCGCCGTGGTGGTTCCCGGCCAACGACCACCCGCTCGACAAGGCCGTCGTCGACGTCAAGGTCACCGTGCCCCAGGGGCGCGAGGTCATCGCCAACGGCAAGCTCAAGGGCCGCACGACCGGCAAGAGGTCGACCACCTGGCACTGGCGCGCCGACGAGCCCATGGCGCCCTACCTCGCGTTCTTCGCCGCCGGCGACTACACGATCGCGAAGGGCAAGCACCGCGGGCTGCCGTGGCTGGTCGCGGTCTCCGACGGCCTCGCCCCGGCCGACCGGGCCGCGAGCATGAAGCTGATGAAGAAGACGCCCCAGGTCGTCAGCTGGCTCGAGAAGGACCTCGGCGACTACCCGTTCTCGGTCGTCGGCGGGCTGACGACCGGCCTCAACCCCGGGTTCGCGCTGGAGAACCAGACCCGCCCGACCTACCCGGCGGTCGGCAGCAGCAACACCAGCCTCGTGGTGCACGAGCTGGCCCACCAGTGGTTCGGCGACGACGTCGCGGTGCACCACTGGAGCGACGTCTGGCTCAACGAGGGCTTCGCCACCTTCATGGAGTGGCGCTGGAACGAGACCCACGGAGGGCGCTCGGCCGACCGGATCCTGCGCAGCTACTACGACAACACCGACGCGGCCTCGGACTTCTGGAAGGTCGTGGTGAGCGACCCGGGTGCGGACAAGGTGTTCGACTCCGCGGTCTACGGCCGCGGCGGCATGGCGCTCCAGGCTCTGCGGAACCGCCTCGGGGACGAGGTCTTCTGGAAGGTCGTGCGCACCTGGCTCGAGGAGCAGAAGGGTGGCAACGGTGCGACCGACGAGTTCGAGGCCACGGCCGCGCGCGTCAGCGGTCAGGACCTCACCGCCTTCTTCGAGGCCTGGCTGCGCACTCCGGCCAAGCCCGCGGCCACCGCCGACAACGGTCTCGGCTGAGCCGAGCCGATGACGGACATCGCCTGGTTCAGGGCGCCCGCCGGCGACGACCCGGGCACCCTCAACGCCTGCTACAACGCCCTCGACGTCCACGTCATCCGTGGCCGCTCCGACGACGTCGCGCTCTCGGTCGGCGGCAGCGACCTCACCTTCGCGCGCCTGCTCACCGAGGTGGCGGCCTGCGCCGGGGTGCTGCGCGCCTTCGGTGTCGAGACCGGCGACCAGGTCGCCCTCGGCGCGGTCTCGCGCGAGACCGGCGTCCTGGTGGTGCTCGCGGCCGCCCGGGTCGGCGCCGTGGTGCAGTACGACGACTCGCCCGGCGCCGAAGGCAAGGTCGTGGTCCGCGCCGGCGGTGGTGAGGTGGTCTTCGCCGCCGGTGGCGACGAGATCCCGTGGGACGTCGCGATGCGGGCGGGGCGCACCGACCCGGCGGGCTGCGCCGACGTCCGCGGTGACGCGGTCCTGGCCCGGCACGGCAGTGACGAGCTCACGGTCCTGGCCGCGCTCGGCGCCTCCGACGTCCCGACGCCGCCGACGCCTCCGGGCGCCACGCTGCTCGAGGTCGCCGGCCTGCAGATCTGGTCGTTCGAGCCGCCCGGCGCCTAGCCGCGACGATGCCGTCGCCGCTGCACCAGGTGGGCGACCAAGAGGACGGCGGCCAGCACGAACGCCAGTCGCAGCAGCACCCCGGCCGCCTGCTCGGTGACCGCGGCGAGCGACGTCGGGGCGAACGCGGTGGCGACCACGCACGCGGCGAAGGCGAGCATCGCGAGGGCGATGAGGCGCACCGGCAGGGCGACCCGCGCCAGCACTCCGCGCGCCCAGAAGCGCAGGCCGCGTGGCACCTGGCGGGAGAACCACGCGACCATCAGGCCGGCCAGCCCGGCGTACACCGCGCCGGTCACCGCGCGCGACCACCAGGGCGCGTCGAGGGCGACCTGGAGCCGCAGCACCGAGAGGGCCACGAGCGTCGGCCAGACCAGCCGCATCGCGAACCGCACCAGGAGGGTGTCGAGGTTGCGGTGCACGACCGGCTCCTGCGGGATCGCCCCGGCCGCCGCGCTCAGGTGGCGTCCCGTGCGTCCGATCCGGAGACCCCGGTCGAGGTCGATCTTGGCGAGGTTGTTGTGGAGGTAGGGGTCGTGCGGGTTGATCCGGAGACCCTCCCGCAGCACCTTGCGACCCTCCCGGCGTCGCCCGAGACCGGCCAGGGCGAGTCCGAGCACGCTGTAGGCCGGTGTGGCACCCGGCTCGAGCTCGATCGCCCGGGCGGCCGCGTCGTGCGCCTCCTGGTGACGGGGCGGGCTCGAGCTCAGGAGCGCCCAGCCGAGCGCGTGGTGGCAGGCCGGCTCGTGCGGCTCGAGGGCGACTGCGCTCCCTGCGACCGCGACCGCGTCGTCGGCCCGCCCGTCACCGACCAGCGCCCACGCCAGCGCGACGTAGGCGTCGGCGAGGTCGGGGTCGGCGGCGACGGCGGAGCGGCCGGCCCCGACCGCCTCGTCGAAACGTCGCTGTCCGTCGAGGGCACGCGTCAGCACCACGAACGCCGGCGCCGACGTCGGATCCGCGGCGAGCGCCTCCAGGGCCGCGTGCTCGGCGTCGGCGGGCCGACCGAGCTCGAGCAGCGCGGACGCGCGCTCGAGGAGGTGGTCGACGTCGCTCATCGCAGGCGGGTCAGGTCAGCGCCGCTTGCGCAGCCACGTGGCGAGGTCGTCGTACTCGCCCGAGGCGTTGGCATAGAGCGCGACGTTGCGCGCGGTCTCCATCCAGGGGCCGATCGACGGCCGGAGCTCGGCCAGGGCGGCGTCGAAGTCGGTCATCCCGATCATCCGCACCTGTCCTGAGCCGACCGAGTCCATCAGGGCGTTCTCCGAGGCGGACTCGCAGAGGTGGGCGAGGTCGGCACCGCTGAAGCCGTCCGTGGCCTTGGCGAGCCTGCGGGTGTCGATGCGCTCCACGGGCCGGCCGCGCAGGTGCGTGCGCAGCACCGCCTCACGGGCGTCGCGGTCAGGTGGCAGCACGAGGAGGGTCCGGTCGAGCCGCCCGGGCCGGCGCAGCGCGGGATCGACGTCCCACGGGTGGTTGGTCGCGGCCAGCACGAAGACGCCCTCGTTGTCCGACCCCACGCCGTCGAGCTCGGTGAGCAGCTGGTTGACCGTGGTGCGGGCGCCGGAGCTCCGGTTGAGCGACCTCTTGCCGCCGATGGCGTCGAGCTCGTCGAGGAACAGCACGCACGGTGCCGAGCTGCGTGCGACCTCGAAGAGCTCCTTGACGTTGCGCTCGCTCTGGCCGATGTACATGTCGAGGACGTCGGCCAGCGAGACGTGCAGGAACGAGGCGCCGAGCTCGCCCGCCACGGCCTTGGCCAGGAAGGTCTTGCCGCACCCGGGCGGGCCGTAGAGGAGCAGCCCGCCGCGCAGGGACTTGCCGTAGAGCGCGCGGAGCTCGGGGTTGCGCAGGGGTGCGAGGAAGCTCGCCTCGAGTCGCTTCTTCACCTCCGTCAGCCCGCCGACGTCAGCGAGGCGGACGCCGACCTGCTCGACGTCGTACGGCGCCGGGCCGGGGTCCTCGGTCGTGCCGTCGACGAACATCGGGCCCACCCGCTCCCCGAGGTCGGACTCGGCGGCGTGCCAGTCGAACCCGGAGGACGGCTCGGACGGCTCGGCCGCAGGTGTCGGGGCGGAGGGAGGGGCCGGAGCCGGCGACGTCCCCATCGCCCGAGCCATCAGCTCGCGCGCCTCGACCGAGGTCGGCTCGGCGGCGAGTGCGGTCGCCACGTGCTCGATCGCCTCCGGCCCGCGACCGGCCTCGACGAGCAGGCTCGCCAGGTGCAGCCGGAGGGTCAGGTCGGCCGGTGCCGAGGTGACGGCGGCGGTGAGGCTCTCGATCAGTCGGTCGTCCACACCGCCAGCCTAGAGAGGGGTCATCGGCCGCGCACGAGGTTGACCAGTGCCATCCCGATCCAGCCGAGGACGCACACCAGCCCCAGCACTCGCAGCACGGTCGCTAGCACGATCCCTGCCGCCGCGGCGACCGGATGGGGCGCGAAGGCCAGGAGCAGCACTCCGAGCGAGAGCAGCGCGAGGAGCCCGACGAGGTACTTCCCACGCCACTGGGTGCGGCTCCACATGCCGCGGCCCCACTGACCCACCCCGGGTGGCAGCAGGTCGCGCACACCGCGGACGAGCACCGCGACCACGACGACGTACGCCGCTCCGCTGAGCGCGCGGGTCCACCACGGCGCCTCGTTGACCAGCAGCGCGCCGAGGACGATCGCCGCACCGAGGAGGGAGAGGACGACGCGGCGACCCAGGACCAGCACGACGACGTCGAGGTTGTCGTGCAGCCGCCTGTCCTGCGGGTCGTTGCCGACGGCCGCGCGCAGCAGGCCGGCGGCGCGGCGCAGCCTTCCGGAGTCGATCTCGGTGGCGGCGAGGTTGTTCTGCGCCAGCGTGTGGACCGGGTCGATCGCGAGGGCGTTGCGGAACGCCAGCTGCGCGGCCGGTCGGTTGCCCAGCGCGTCGAGGCAGATGCCGACCAGGTTGTGCACGTCGGGGTCGTGCGGCGCGAGGTCGACGGCGCGCAGCGCGGCCTCGTAGGCGTCACGCACCCGCGGCCTGGGCTGGGCGAGGAGGGCGCGCGCGTGCTGGTAGTGCGAGGCGTGGTCGTGCGGCGCGAGGCGGAGCCCGCTCTCGGCGGCGGCCAGTGCGGCGGGTCCGTCGTGGCGCTCGCAGAGGACGTCGACGAGCACGTGGTGAGCGCCGGGGTGCTCGGGGCCCATCGCCAGCGCGCTCCGCACGACCTCCTCCGCCTCATCCTGGCGGTCCAGGTGGTTGAGCGCGCGGCCCAGGCCCAGCAGTGCCGGCACCGACCCGGGGTCGCGGGAGAGCACGTCGCGGAACGCGGCCTCGGCCTCGGCGTGGCGGCGCAGGTCCAGCAACGACTCCGCACGGGCCAGCGCCCGCCAGTCCGCCCCGCCACCGTCCACGGCGCCCATCCTGACAAACTGGACCGGTGACCGTCCGCGACATCGTGATCCTCGGCTCGACCGGCTCCATCGGGACCCAGGCCCTCGAGCTCGTCCGCGCCAACCCCGACCGCTTCCGGGTGGTCGGGCTCACCGCCGGCGGGTCGAACCGCGAGCTGTTCGAGGCACAGGTCGCCGAGTTCGCGCCGGCGTACTCCGGGCTCGGCGAGGACGCCTCGACCGAGGCCGCCGGTCGCGAGTGCGACGTCGTCCTCAACGGCATCACCGGGGCGGTGGGCCTTCGACCCACGCTGGCCGCCCTCGACGCCGGCAACACGCTGGCGCTGGCCAACAAGGAGTCACTGATCATGGGCGGCGCGCTGGTCACCGGCCGTGCGAAGCCCGGCCAGGTCGTGCCGGTCGACTCCGAGCACTCGGCGCTGGCCCAGTGCCTGCGCGCCGGGTCGCGCGGGGAGGTGCGCCGGCTCGTGCTCACCGCGTCCGGCGGACCCTTCCGCGGCCGCACCCGCGACGACCTCGCCGACGTGAGCGTCGAGGAGGCCCTCCAGCACCCGACCTGGTCGATGGGTCCGGTCATCACCATCAACTCCGCCACCCTGGTCAACAAGGGCCTCGAGGTCATCGAGGCACACCTGCTCTTCGACATCCCCTTCGACCGGATCGACGTCGTGGTCCACCCGACCAGCGACGTCCACTCGATGGTCGAGTTCACCGACGGCTCGACCATCCTCCAGGCCAGCCCGCCCACGATGATGATCCCGATCGCCCTCGGTCTGGCGTGGCCCGAGCGGGTCCCGGAGGCGGCGCCGGCCTACGACTGGACGCAGGCGCGCAGCTGGGACTTCCTCCCTCTCGACGACGAGGCCTTCCCGGCCGTGCAGCTGGCCCGCGCGGCGGGGGAGCGGGGCGCCACCGCGCCGGCGGTCTACAACGCCGCCAACGAGGAGTGCGTCGAGGCGTTCCGCACCGGACGCCTGCGCTTCGTCGACATCATTCCCACAGTTGCCGCGGTCCTTGCCGACCACGACGTACGCTCGTCTGAGCACCTGACAGTGGACGACGTCCTCGCGGCCGACGCGTGGGCCCGCGACGAGGTCGCCACACGTCTCCAGACTGTCTGACCCTGCCCGACAAGGAACCCCTCGTGACCCCGATCCTCTACACCCTGGGTGTCGTCTCCTTCGTGGTGGCGATCCTGGTCTCCATCGGGCTGCACGAGTTCGGCCACCTCATCCCGGCCAAGAAGTTCGGGTGCAAGGTGCCGCAGTGGTTCATCGGCTTCGGGCCCACCGTGTGGAGCCGGCAGATCGGCGACACCGAGTACGGCGTCAAGGCGATCCCGCTCGGCGGCTACGTCAAGATCGTCGGGATGCTCCCACCGGGAGCGCAGGAGCTCGTCGAGGAGACGACGTACGACGAGGACGGCGAGGCGGTGCACAAGGTGCGCCGGTCCAACACCGGGATGTTCACCCAGCTCATCTCCGACGCGCGCGCCGCCGAGTGGGAGTACGTCAAGGAGCACGACACCGACCGGCTGTTCTACCGCCTCGCGTGGTGGAAGAAGGTGATCGTGATGGCGGGCGGGCCGATGGTCAACATCGCCATCGCCTTCTCCCTCTTCGTGCTGCTCTTCGCGACCTACGGCAACCCGCGCGACGAGGTCGTCGAGCCGACCGTCGCCGCCGTGCCCGCCTGCGTGATCCCCGTCGAGGAGCAGGGGCGCGCGTGCACCGCGGACGACCCGCCGACGCCGGCCAAGGAGGCCGGGATCCAGCCCGGCGACGAGATCCTCAGCTTCAACGGCACGCCGTTCACCGACTGGGACAGCTTCCAGAAGGAGATCCGCGGCAACGCCGACGGCGACGCCGTCATCGAGGTGCGCCGCGACGGCCAGACCCTCACGCTGACCACCAACACGACCGTCACGCTGCGCCAGACCTCGCTCGAGGACGACACGCTCACCGAGGTCGGCTTCCTCGGCGTGCAGCCCGACACCCACCTCGCGACCGGTGGGCCGATCTACACCGCCATCCAGATGGGGACGATGACGGTCGAGACCGGCAAGGCACTCGCCCAGCTGCCGGTGAAGGTCTACGACGTCGGCCGCGCGATCGTCGGGCTCCAGGAGCGAGACCCCGAGAGCCCGGTCTCGATCGTCGGTGGTGGCCGGTTCGCCGGTGAAGCCGCCGCCAGCGACGCCTTCCCGATCACCGACAAGCTCGTCACGCTGCTCTTCCTCGTCGCGAGCTTCAACTTCTTCATCGGCATGTTCAACTTCGTGCCGCTCCTCCCGCTCGACGGCGGCCACATCGCCGGCGCCCTCTTCGAGGGCCTCAAGCGCGGCCTGGCCCGCCTCCGCGGACGCCCCGACCCCGGTCACGTCGACGTGGCCAAGCTGTTGCCGGTGGCCTACGTCGTGGGGCTCGCCATGCTGGTGATGGGGGTCATCCTGATCGTCGCCGACATCGTGGTGCCCCTGCGCCTGAGCTAGGTCGGAGCGGAGTCCTGCCGAGTCGGCCCCGCGGGGTGTCGCCTCCTAGACTGGGAGCATGACTTCCGTCGGCCTGGGCATGCCCGCGCTCCCGCCCCCCGTCCTGGCTCCCCGTCGCAAGACCCGCCAGATCAAGGTCGGGTCCGTGGGCGTGGGCAGCGAGTCGCCGATCTCGGTGCAGTCGATGACCACGACGCTCACCTCGGACATCAACGCCACGCTCCAGCAGATCGCCGAGCTCACCGCATCGGGCTGCGACATCGTCCGGGTCGCGTGCCCCAGCCAGGACGACGCCGACGCGCTCCCGGCCATCGCGACCAAGTCGCAGATCCCGGTCATCGCCGACATCCACTTCCAGCCGAAGTACGTCTTCGCCGCGATCGACGCCGGCTGTGCGGCCGTCCGGGTCAACCCGGGCAACATCCGCAAGTTCGACGACCAGGTCAAGGAGATCGCCAAGGCCGCCAAGGACCGCGGCACCTCGATCCGGATCGGCGTCAACGCGGGCTCCCTCGACAAGCGCATCCTCGACAAGTACGGCAAGGCCACGCCCGAGGCGCTGGTCGAGTCCGCGGTGTGGGAGGCCAGCCTCTTCGAGGAGCACGACTTCCACGACTTCAAGATCTCGGTCAAGCACAACGACCCCGTCGTGATGGTGCGCGCCTACGAGCTGCTGGCCGAGGCCGGCGACTGGCCGCTGCACCTCGGCGTCACCGAGGCCGGCCCGGCGTTCCAGGGCACCATCAAGTCCTCCGTGGCCTTCGGCCACCTGCTCAGCCAGGGCATCGGCGACACGATCCGTGTCTCGCTCTCGGCCCCACCGGTCGAGGAGGTCAAGGTCGGCATCCAGATCCTGGAGTCGCTCAACCTCAAGCCGCGCCGTCTCGAGATCGTGTCCTGCCCCAGCTGTGGTCGTGCCCAGGTCGACGTCTACACGCTCGCCGAGCAGGTCACCGCGGGCCTCGACGGCCTCGAGGTGCCGCTCCGCGTCGCCGTCATGGGCTGCGTCGTCAACGGTCCCGGCGAGGCCCGCGAGGCCGACCTCGGCGTCGCGTCGGGCAACGGCAAGGGACAGATCTTCGTCAAGGGCGAGGTCATCAAGACGGTCCCCGAGTCGCAGATCGTGGAGACCCTCATCGAGGAGGCCATGCGCATCGCCGAGGGCATGGAGCCGGTCGACGGCGCGGAGGCCACGGTCTCCGTCTCGTGACGACGGTGTCGTGCCGACCGGGTGCGTGAGTAGGCTCCGAGCGTGCTGAGGACCCGCGAGCTGAGCCAGGTGCGCGTGCTGGGCCCCGCCGACCGGGACCGCTTCATCGCGCTCGCGGAGCAGGAGCCGGTGGTCAACGTGTTCGCCGACTACCGGGCTCGGCTCACCAACCTCGACGAGCGCTGGCTCGGGGGGCAGGTCTGGGGTCGGTTCGACGGTGAGGAGCTGGTCGCCGGCTGTCACCTCGGGGCGAACCTGGTGCCGGTCCAGTGCACCCCGGACGACGTGGGTGCCTTCGTCGAGGTGGCCCTGCGGCGCCGCAGCAGCGTGGGCACGATCGTGGGCCCGAGCGACGTGGTCACCTCCCTCTGGTCGCTGGTCGAGTCCCGATGGGCCCGGCCGCGCGAGGTCCGGATGTGCCAGCCGCACCTGGAGATCGCCCACGTCCCCACCGTGGCGGCAGCGACCGACGTACGCCCCACCACCCAGCGTGACCTCGAGGTGCTCTACCCGGCCTGCGTGGCGATGTACACCGAGGAGGTCGGCGTCTCACCGGAGAACGACGCCGGCGGCGGCGACCTCTACCGCGCGCGCGTGCAGCAGCTCATCGGGCGCGGCTGGTCGATGGCGAGCTTCGACGACCGGGGCGTGGTGTTCAAGGCCGAGGTCGCCTGCGTCACGCCGTACGCCGCCCAGGTGCAGGGGGTGTGGGTGCGTCCCGACCGTCGCGGGGAGGGCCTCGCCGTCAGCGGCATGTCGGCCGTCGTCGCCCACGTGCTCGGCTCCGGCATGGCGCCCGTGGTCTCGCTCTACGTCAACGAGTGGAACAGCGCTGCGCGCGCGGCGTACGCCCGGGTCGGGTTCGAGCAGACGGCGACGTTCGCGACCCTGATGTTCTGAGGGGCGAGGCCCCGCGAGCCGCTCTGGGAAAAATTTTCCGACAGGTGTGTATCAGCAGGTCGTGTGGCCACTCCTGAGAAGACATGGGGACAATGGTCACCATGTCGGAGCGCAGCAGGGCTGAGGGGCAGCCCGACGAGTCACCGTGGAGCAAGGCCAGTGGGGCGTTCATCGCCTGGCGTTCGGGGGACGCCAGGGCCGTGGACGAGCTGGTCTCGACGATGACTCCTGTGCTGTGGCACGTGGTGAGGGCCTACGGGTTGGACCGGCAGGCGGCTGAGGACGTGATTCAGTCGACCTGGTTGGGACTCGTGCGCCACCACCAGACCATCGCGGACCCACAGGCGGTCGCGTCCTGGCTGATCACGTCAGCCAGGCGCGGCGCAGCCGCACATGCCAGGTCCGCGCGACGCGCGGACCCGGTGGAGGACGAGTCGCTGCACGCCCTGATCCCGGACGTGGAATCGGCGGAGGCCCTCGCGATGCTCGACGACGAGGCGGCACGGCTGTGGGGTGCCGTGGCGTCCGTCGACGAGCGGTGCAGGAAGCTCCTCCGGGTCGTGGCCTTCATGGACCGACCCGACTACCAGTCCTTGAGCCAGGACCTCGACATGCCCGTCGGGAGCATCGGGCCCACGCGGGCGCGGTGCCTGGCCAAGGTTCGAACCGCTCTAGCGAAAGGAGGCGGGCGATGACCGAGCACGACACGGGGGACAACGCCCTCCTCGAGGAGCTGCGTGACATGTGGCTGACCTACGACCCGCCGCCGAGTGACCTGGTGGCCACCATGATCGCTGCCGTCGCGGCGGCCGAGCTCGACCAGGAGTGGGAGCTGCTCGTCCTGGTCCGCGACTCCGCCGAGGAGGCCGCCGCCCAGGTGCGCGGCCTCGCGACGGCGCGGATGCTCTACTTCACCGTCGCCGAGGGCTGGTCCCTCGACGCCGAGATCGACGGTGACCAGGTGCGCGGCCAGCTCCTCGACTTCGACGGTGACATGGGGTCCGTCGAGGTGGTCGTGGAGACGCGCGGCAGCGCCGCGGAGCTGTGGCGTGCCGGTCTCGACGAGTTCGGCTTCTTCTCGATCGAGGCCCGGCCGGCCGGCGAGGTGCGCTTCACCGTCCACTACCGCGGCAACGCCGTCAGCAGCCGCTGGGTCCAGCTCTGAGGGCTCTCCAGGGCCGTCAGGCGTAGGGCTGGCGCAGCTCCAGGTGGGGGCCGATCGTCGGATCGGAGTCGTAGACGGCGCGGGCGAGCACCGCGTCGCGTGCCTGCGTGGCCGAGCAGCCCGTCTCCGAGATCTCGCGGGCGATCAGCCCGGCCACGACCGGCGCCGCGAACGACGTGCCGCTCCAGCGCGCCAGGCCCGTGCCGAACACCCGGACGTCGCCCTTGTCGGGCGTCTCGTGGCACACGAAGGTGCCGTCCGGGAACGCGTTGACGTGGTTGCGGCCGAGCGCGTAGACGTCGGCCGAGACTCCGTAGTTGGAGAACTCCGACACCCGGCCGTCCCGGTCGAGCGAGCCGACGCCGACGCACCAGTCGAAGGCAGCCGGCCAGAACGGCGCCGCCCACGAGTCGTTGCCGGCCGCGGCGACCAGCACGCAGTCCGCTCGCCTCAGGTACCGGCGGTAGAACCTGGCGAAGGCGATGGACGGCCGGTCCATGCGCGTGCGGCACCCGGCCGACAGGTTGATGACCGACGGATCGTGCGTCATGGCCTGCTCGAGCTGCCCCACGATCTCCGACTCCAGGATGCCGCCACCACCGACACCGTCGACGGCGAACCCCTCGACCCACACGTCCGTCAGCGGCGCCGTGCAGCGCACGACGCCGGCGATGAAGGTGCCGTGACCGGCGTAGGGGCGCAGGTCCGTGCCGTTGTTCTCGTCGTCTCCCTCGACGCCGCTCAGCCACGGAGTGCGCGAGTCGGTGCCCGACGGAGGGTTCCAGCCGGTGTCGACCACGACGACGCTGACCTGGCGCCCCTTCCCCTGCGGCGCGGCGGGCGGCCACGGCTCGGCGAGGCCGGTCTCCTCCGGCTCCGTGGCGGGACACGTCTTGCCGCCTCCGCCGCCCGGGCTCACGTGGACCCAGTGGTCGGGGCTGGCCGTGCCGGCGGGCAGACCGTCGGCCTCGAGCAGGTCGAGGACGTCGGGAACCGTCTCACCGCCCCTGCGCTCCGGGAGGACGTAGCGGACGAGGTCACCACCGAGCAGTCGTACGTCGTCGCGGCGCGGCGGTCCGGTCAGGACGTCCTTATCGAGGCGTGCCACGGCGGCTTCGAAGTCGTCGGCGTCCTCGGCCCCCACCAGCACGTGGTCGGGGTGGAAGAGGTAGGTGAAGTCGGCCGGCGCCTCGGTGTCCCACCGGACCTGACCGTCGTTGGCCTCCCTGAGGTCGCGGAGCTGGTCCGTGCTGCGTCGTCGTCCGTCGTCACCGATCATCCAGTCGCCCATGGGCGAGACGCTATCGCCGAGCAGCCGCCGAGCGGAGGTGGTTTGCGCAGGTTTTCCGGCCTGATCGGCAAGGATGGCGCAGTGCACAGGGACGAGGCGGAGGAGCTGCTCCGCACCCTCTTCTCGGATCCCGCCGCGGCCGGCGCACGCGCGCTCGCGCAGCTCGTCCCCGATGCCGACCCCTACCTCTCCTCGATCGGGCACCAGGTGGTGGGGATCGTGCTCCGGGAGGAGGCGAAGGCGGAGGAGTCCCTGGCGTCCCTCCGGACCGCCCTGCGGCTCGCGCGACGGTCGGGTGACAGCGACCGCGTGGGGGATGTCCGCGCGACGTTGGGCGCCACCCTCGCGCGGCTGGGACGGGTCGGCGAGGGGATGGCCCAGCTCGACCGCGCGTCGGAGGAGGTCAGTGGGCTGGCGCTCGCCAGGCTCCTGGTGCGACGCGCGCTGGTCGTCGGGTTCGTGCTGGCGCGCTACGAGGACAGCATGGACGACCTCCGACGAGCGCTGCCGATCTTCGCCGAGGAGGGCGACCGGGTCTGGGAGGGGCGGGCCCGCAACCTGCAGGGCCTCGCGCACGCGGCGGTCGGCGAGCTGGAGCAGGCGACCGCGGCGTTCGAGGAGTCCGCCCGGCTCGCGGAGCTCGACGACCACGCGACGGCGGTCGCGACCGCCGTGCACAACCTGGGCTGGGTGGCGCGCGTGACGGACGACCTGCCGCTCGCGCTCGCCAGGTACGCCGAGGCGAGCGAGAGGTTCGACGCCATCGGGGAGACGAGCACCGACCTGGTCGCGGACAGGTGCGACGCCTACCTCGCGAGCGGGCTGGCGGCCGAGGCGCTGGTGGTGGTCGAGGAGGTGCTCACCTCCCGACCGCTGCTCCCTCCCGAGCGTGCCGACCTCCTCGTCGCCGTGGCCGACGCGGCCCTCGCCGCGGGCGATGCCGATCGCGCCGTGGCTGCCGCCGACGAGGCATCGCGGCTGATGAAGGCACAGGGGCGCCACACCTACCGGGTCCGCGCCGACCTGCTGGCCCTCAGCGGCCGGGCGGTGCGCGGAGGCGACGGCGCGCCCCTGCTGCGACGGGCCGAGCGTCTCATCGGATCGGCGCGCGAGGTCGGCGCTCAGGAGCTGCCCCAGGCGCTGATGCTCGGCGCGCGACTGGCGCGGCACGTGCGCTCGGCACGCGCCGCGGGGCTCGCCGATGCCTGGTTGGCCGAGGCGAGCTCGTCCAGGCACGCCTCCACGTCCGCCGAGCGCGCGCTGGGCTGGCTGGCGCACGCACGCCGGAGCGAGCTCTCCGGTGACCAGGGCGCCGTGCTCCGCGCGTGCGACCGGGGACTCGTGGCGCTCGACGAGCACAGCGCGACGTTCGGCAGCCAGGAGCTGCGGGCGCTGTCGTCCGGCCACGGCTCCGAGCTGGCCGAGCTCGGCGCACGGACGGCGCTGGCCTCCCGAGACGCCAGGCAGCTCCTGCGCTGGTCCGAGAGGTGGCGTGCCACCGCGCTCGCGTTGCCGTCGGGCGCCGCGGAGCACGACCCGGCGACCACCGCCGACCTGGCCGCCCTGCGAGCGCAGCACCAACGCCTGGCCGAGGCCGCCGCCGAGGGCGCACCGACCGACCGACTCCGGGCACGCGTCACCAGGCTCGAGCAGTCGGTGCGGCAGCGCCTGTTCCACCTGCGCGGCTCCGGCGAGACTGCCTCGGCCCTCGACGTGCGTCAGCTCCTCGACGCCCTCTCCGAGGACGACACGACCCTCGTCGAGCTCACCGAGGTCGACGGAGAGCTCCACGCCCTCGTCGCCGCCCGCGGTCGGGTCCGCCACCTCCACGTCGGGCCCGCAGCCACGGCCGCGAAGGCCGTCGACTTCTCCCTCTTCACGCTGCGACAGGCCTCGCGCGGTCGTCGTACGCAGGTCGAGGTGGCCGGCTCCCGCCTCCAGCAGGCGCTGTTCGGCACGGCGCTCGACCGGCTGGGGGAGTCGCGGGTCGTCGTCTCCGGGACCTCGACGCTGCAGGGCGTGCCGTGGGGCCTGCTGCCGGCGCTGGCCGACCGTCCCTTCAGCAGCACCCCGTCCGCGCGCCTGTGGCTGCGTGCCCGCAGGTCCACCGCGGAGGGTGATCGCCGCGTGCTGCTGGTCGGGCCTGGGCTGGGCAGCGGCGGTGCCGAGGTCCCGGCGGTCGCCGCGCAGGATCCGGCGGCCGAGGTGCTCGACGGATCGGAGGCCACCGTCGCGGCGTCGCTCGCGGCGCTCGACGGAGCGTCGCTGGCCCACGTCGCGGCGCACGGGCACTTCCGTGAGGACAGCCCGCTCTTCTCCTCGCTCACCCTGGCCGACGGCCCCCTGCTGGTCCACGACCTCCAGCGCCTCGAACGCCCGCCGCACCGCGTCGTGCTGTCGGCGTGCGAGTCCGGCGTGATGGCGCCCGTCGGTGACCAGGAGCTGCTCGGGCTCGCCGCCGCCCTGCTCTCGATGGGCACGGCCGGGGTGGTCTCGAGCCTCGCCGAGGTCGACGACGCCGCCACCGTCGAGGTGATGGTGGCCCTGCACGCCAGCCTCCGTTCGGGCGGCGGGCTCGGCGACGCGCTGCTCGCCGCACGCCGGTCGGCCGCGGGGGACCCGGTGCTGGCGGCGACCGCGGCGTCGTTCACCGTCCTCGGTGTGTAGCCGGGTCGCGGGAACTGGTTCGCGGCGCTCGGCGACGCACACCTATCCTTGCGCCCATGGCCCGAGTCCTCCGCATGTCGACCCTGTTCGTGCGCACCCTGCGCGACGACCCCAACGACGCCGAGGTCCCGAGCCACCGCTTGCTGGTCCGCGCCGGCTACATCCGCCGCAACGCCCCGGGCATCTACACCTGGCTGCCGCTGGGCCTGCGGGTGCTGCGCAGGATCGAGGCCATCATCCGTGAGGAGATGGACGACATCGGCGCGCAGGAGCTGTCCTTCCCCGCGCTGCTGCCCAAGGAGCCCTACGAGGCCTCCGGGCGCTGGACCGAGTACGGACCCAACATCTTCCGGCTCCAGGACCGCAAGGGTGCCGACTACCTGCTCGGCCCCACCCACGAGGAGATGTTCACCCTCGTGGTGAAGGACCTCTACTCCTCCTACAAGGACCTGCCCCTCTCGATCTACCAGATCCAGACCAAGTACCGCGACGAGGCACGTCCCCGGGCGGGCCTGCTGCGCGGGCGCGAGTTCGTCATGAAGGACTCCTACTCCTTCGACATCGACGACGCCGGTCTCGAGAAGTCCTACCAGCAGCACCGCGACGCCTACGTCCGGATCTTCGACCGGCTCGGCTTCGAGTACGTCATCGTCAAGGCGACCTCCGGCGCGATGGGAGGCTCGGCCAGCGAGGAGTTCCTCGCCAAGGCTTCCGTCGGTGAGGACACCTACGTCCGGTGCACCCACTGCGACTACGCGGCCAACGTCGAGGCCGTCACCGTGCCCGCGCCCGCCCCGGTGTCGTACGACGACGTCCCGGCCGCGCACGCCGAGGACACCCCCGGCACGCCCACCATCGACTCGCTCGTCGACCACCTCAACGAGGCGTTCCCCCGCGACGACCGGCCCTGGGCGGCGGGCGACACGCTCAAGAACGTGCTCGTCGTGCTCAAGCACCCCGACGGCACCCGCGAGCCGCTCGCCATCGGCGTGCCCGGCGACCGCGAGGTCGACCAGAAGCGCCTCGAGGGACAGCTCGAGCCCATCGAGGTCGAGGCGATGGACGAGTCCGAGTTCGCCAGGCACCCCGCACTGACCAAGGGCTACATCGGGCCCGGCGCGCTGGGCGAGGAGTCGACGTCGGGCATCCGCTTCGTCGTCGACCCCCGCGTGTCCGAGGGCACCCGATGGGTCACCGGCGCCGACGTGCACGGCTCCCACGTCATCGACATGGTCGTGGGCCGCGACTTCACGCCCGACGGCACGATCGAGGCTGCCGACGTCCGCGACGGCGACGCCTGCCCCAACTGCGCCGAGGGCACGCTCGAGTCCGCGCGCGGCGTCGAGATGGGCCACATCTTCCAGCTCGGTCGCAAGTACGCCGACGCGCTCGGGCTGCAGGTGCTCGACGAGAACGGCAAGCTCGTGACGGTGACGATGGGCTCCTACGGCATCGGTCCGTCGCGCGCGGTCGCCGCGATCGCCGAGGGCACCCTCGACGAGATCGGCCTGTGCTGGCCGCGCAACGTCGCCCCCGCCGACGTGCACGTCGTCGCCGCCGGCAAGGAGGAGGCGGTGCACGCCGCCGCCGAGCAGCTGGCGCGTGACCTCAGCGACGCCGGGGTCGAGGTGCTGCTCGACGACCGCACCGGCAAGGTCAGCCCCGGTGTGAAGTTCAAGGACGCCGAGCTCATCGGCGTCCCGACGATCGTCACGGTCGGGCGTGGCCTGGCCGACGGCAACGTCGAGGTCCGCGACCGCAGGAGCGGTGAGCGCGAGGACGTCGCCGTCGACGCCGCCGCCGCGCGCATCCTGGAGATCGTCCGCGGCTGAGACGTGGTCAGCGGACCGGGCCCGTCGCTTCGATAGGTTCGCCGACATGGCCGGGACGCGCATCGAGGCAGTGATCTTCGACTGGGGCGGCACGCTCACGCGGTGGCACGACGTGGACTTCCACGCCGAGTCCGTCGCACTGGCCGAGGCCGTACGACGGACGCCCTCGCCGGACGACGACCACCACGCGCACGCCGAGCGGCTGCACCGCGCGGGCAGCGTCGTGTGGGGGCGCAGCCGCGATCACCAGCAGAGCTCCACCATCGCCGACCTGTTCACCGAGGCCGGGCTCGACCACGACCCCGAGCTGCTCGCGGCCTACTACGACTTCTGGGAGCCGCACACCCTCACCGATCCGGAGGTGCGGCCCCTGTTCGAGGTGCTCCGGGCCGCCGGGCTCAAGGTCGGGGTGCTCTCCAACACCATCTGGCCCCGCGCGTGGCACGTCGGGTTCTTCGAGCGCGACGGCGTCTACGACCTCGTCGACGGCGACGTCTACTCCAGCGAGATCCCCTGGACGAAGCCGTCGCCGCTCGCCTTCGGCGCGGCGATGGAGGCGGTGGGCGTGAGCGACCCGGGCGCCTGTGTCTACGTGGGCGACCGGCTCTTCGACGACGTCTGGGGTGCGCATCACGCGGGGATGCGGGCCATCCACGTCCCGCTCAGCAACATCCCCGCCGACCAGGTCGGGCACACCGAGGGTGAGCCCGACGCCACGGTCGCCTCGCTCGCGGAGGTGGCGGACGTGGTGCGGCGCTGGGACGAACGGTGACCTGCCTGGCCGCGCGGCTCTGCTGCATGTTTCTGCGTTGCATCAACATGCAGTGAGGATCCGCTTCTCTTCGACGCGGATCGAATGCATGATTGTGCATGTGGCCCCGCCACCCCCACAGGAGGGGCCACATGGGTGATGCTGACCAACCCCACAGGCGGTCCGTGTCCTCGGCCATTGGGAAGGATCTCGGGACTTTCCCAATGGTTGAGGCCGCGGGCCGTCTCCCCATTTCGGGACGTGTCGCCGGCTACGGGCCTCAGTCCAGCTCGGGGGCGCCCGGCCAGGTCTGCGCCGAGCCGCCGAGCTCGAGCTGCCACGAGGCCGACCACGTCGCCTCGGTGAGCGCCCACTCGCGCACGTCACCACTCGACTGCGCGACGAGGGCGAGCAGGGACTGGGCGCTCTCCGCCTCGATCGTGAGTGCCGCGGCCTGCAGCTGCGGTGGGCGCAGCAGGCGGCCGTCGAGCTCGTACGCCGGTGCGGCGGCCGCGGGCTCGGCGCCCGCAGCCTCGACGAGGATCCGCAGCTGGTCGCGACGCGCCCGGTGGCGTCGGTAGCCCGCGGTCAGGGCGGCGTACAGCGCCGGCGTCGCGGTCTGTGACGTCCGGGCGCCGAGGACGCCGTAGGTGTAGAGGGCCGCGTGCTCGTCGGCGAGCACGGTCTGTAGCGCGTCGAGGGTGCTCATCGTGGAGTGCTCATCAGGTCACCTCGGTGGACAGGGCCGCGGTGTGCTGCGCGGTCGACGCCGCGATGCTGGCCAGGACACGCGCGAGGTCGCCGCTGGACGCGTCCAGGCACCCGTCGCGGACCTCGCGCAGCAGCCGCGTCTCCGAGCGCCGGACCGCGTTCAGCGCCCGCAGGATCCGGGGTGCCACCGTGGGAGGTGCCGGCGTGGGCAGGTCGGCGTCCGGCACGGCGCCGGCGAGGACCTCGAGGTGCGCGGCGTGCGCGGCCCCCACGGGCTCGAGGCGCTGACCGAGGGTGGGCACGCTGAGCGAGGCGGCCTCGAGCACCGAGATCGCACGAGCCAGGGAGGCGACCACGGCGGCCACGACCGCGGCGTCCTCGGGCGGCTCGGGTGTGGCGGTCGAGCCCTGCGGCTCGACCTCGCGGGCCGGCGGGTCGATGTCGCAGGCGCTCAGCACGAGCGGCGCCGCGAGCGCCGAGCCCACCGCCGTACGACGGGTGATCGGGCGTGCTGGCACCCCCGAACCCTACCCACCCGACGAGCCCGCTCCGTCGGCCCGCCGGGCGATGTCGGGCGTCGGGTGCCGGCCGCTAAGGTGTTGATCCTTTCAACAGCACAAGGAGGTCGCACCCCATGAGCACTCCCCGCCAGGACGCCACCCGGGACCGCATCGAGGCTGAGCTCGTCGACCCCCTGAGCGTGCTGGACATGGACGTCGAGGCCGTCGAGGTCACCCCGGCCGGCAAGCGTCGTGTGCTGCGCGTCGCGGTCGACAAGGACGGCGGCGTCACGCTCGACGACGTCGCCGACGCGACGCGTGAGGTGTCCCGGGTGCTCGACGAGTCCGACGTGATGGGGGAGATGCCCTACACGCTGGAGGTCACCAGCCGGGGGGTGGACCGGCCGCTCACCCTGCCGCGCCACTGGCGCCGCAACGAGGACCGCCTGGTCAAGGCCACACTGGCCGACGGCTCGGAGCTGACCGGGCGCATCCTCGACTCGTCGGACGACGCGGTCACCCTCGACGTCTCCGGCACCCGGCACGAGGTTGCCTACGCGGAGGTCGCGAAGGCGCTCGTGCAGATCGAGTTCAACCGCAAGAGCGAGAAGAAGGACGACTGATGGACATCGACCTGAGCATCCTGCGGATGCTGGAGCGCGAGAAGGAGATCTCCTTCGAGGTGCTCGCCGAGGCCATCGAGCAGGCGCTGCTCACCGCCTACCAGCGGGCCACCGAGTCCTCCCACCCCGCCCGCGTGGAGCTGGACCGCAAGAGCGGCCACGTGACCGTGTGGGCGCGCGAGCTCGACGACGAGGGCACCGCGGGCCCGGAGTACGACGACACCCCCGACGGTTTCGGTCGGATCGCCGCCACGACGGCCAAGCAGGTGATGCTCCAGCGGCTGCGCGACGCCGAGGACGAGATCAAGTTCGGCGAGTTCTCCGGCAAGGAGGGCGACATCATCTCCGGCATCATCCAGCAGGGACGCAATCCCGACGACGTCATGGTCGACCTCGGCAAGCTCGAGGCGATCCTGCCCGTCAGCGAGCGCGTGCCGGGCGAGAAGTACGTCCACGGTGAGCGCATCAAGTGCCTGGTGACGTCGGTGCGCAAGGGCATGCGAGGTCCGCAGATCACCCTGTCGCGCTCGCACCCGACGCTGGTCAAGAAGCTGTTCGCGCTCGAGGTCCCCGAGATCGCCGACGGCACCGTCGAGGTCGCCGCGATCGCCCGCGAGGCCGGCCACCGCACCAAGATCGCCGTCCACTCGCGCATCCCCGGCGTCAACGCCAAGGGCGCCTGCATCGGACCGATGGGCCAGCGCGTGCGCAACGTGATGAGCGAGCTCCACGGCGAGAAGATCGACATCGTCGACTGGGCCGAGGACCCGGCAGAGATGGTCGGCCACGCCCTGTCGCCGGCCCGGGTCACCTCGGTGGAGATCGTCGACCTCGCCGCCCGCTCCTGCCGCGTCGTCGTGCCCGACTTCCAGCTGTCGCTCGCCATCGGCAAGGAGGGCCAGAACGCCCGGCTCGCTGCCCGGCTCACCGGCTGGCGCATCGACATCAGGTCGGACGAGGCGCCCCACCCCGACGAGGCGTGAGCCGGCCTCCCGGTTCGTAAACCACTGGCCCCACCGGCTAGAGTGGTCGTCAGTGGCCATCACGTCTGACATCTCTGCGCCCGGACCCGTCCGGACCTGCGTGGGTTGTCGTTCCAGGGCCACTGCGAGCGAGCTTCTCCGCGTGGTCGCGGGCTCGGACTCCGAGGGTCGACCGGCCCTGGTGCCCGATCCGGGCCGCCGGGCACCAGGTCGCGGGGCGCACGTGCACCCCACGCAGGAGTGTTGGGAGCTCGCGGTGCGACGACGAGCCTTCTCCCGAGCCCTGCGCTCGGGCGTCACGCTCGCCGGGGCGCCGGTGGAGGAGCACCTCCGCTCGATCCAGCACGACCAGTCCGAATCACAGCAGCACCGACCAGAAACTGGAGCACGCAGCTCATGAGCACTCGATGAGTAACTCGTAATGAGTGTGCACACCCACTAGCTGTTCCGTTTCCCCCGTCCTTCTGGGGTCACGGACCAGAAGGAGTAGAGACCAACCGTGGCAAAGACCCGAGTCCACGAACTCGCCAAGGAGTTCGGAGTCGAGAGCAAGTTCGTTCTCGAGAAGCTCAAGGAGATGGGGGAGTTCGTCAAGTCGGCATCGTCGACTGTCGAGCCTCCCGTCGAGATGCGCTTCAAGAAGCAGTACGGCGACGAGCTGAAGGCCGCAGCGGCCGCAGCCCCCGCCCCCGAGGCGCCGGCCGAGAAGCCGGCCGCCAAGTCGTCCGGTGCCAAGCCCGGACCCAAGCCCGGCCCGAAGGCTGCTCCGCAGCCCGTCGCCGAGGCACCGGTCGAGACCCCGGCTGAGGCACCCGTCGAGGCTCCGGCCCCGGCGCCGGTCAAGGAGTCCGCCTCCCCGGCCGCCCGGCCGGGACCCAGGCCCGGCCCCAAGGCCCCGGTCGCCGAGCCCGAGACTCCTGCCGCCGAGCCGGAGGCCCCGGCCGCCAAGGCGCCCTCCCCGGCCCCGCGCCCGGTGGGTCGCCCCGGCGCCCCGCGCCCGGGCAACAACCCGTTCGCGCCCAGCCAGGGCATGGGCTCGCGCCCGGCGCCGGCACCCCGCACGAGCGGCGACGACAACCGTCCGCCGCGTCCGCCGGCCGGCGGCGACGCCCGTCCCGGCATGCCGCGCCCCAACCCGGCGATGATGCCGAAGTCCCCGGCCGCGTTCGGCAACGGCCCCGGCGGCCGTCCGGCACGCGGTGGCCCCGGTGGCGGCCCCGGTCGTCCCGGCGCTCCCGCCCGCGGCGGTGCCCCGGGTCGCGGCGGCGCTCCCGGTGGAGCCCCGGGCGGTGCCCCGGGTCGTCCCGGCGGGTTCGGCCCGTCCGGCGGCGGTCGCCCCGGTGGCGGTCGTCCCGGCCAGCGCGGCCAGACCCAGGGCGCCTTCGGTCGCCCGGGTGGTCCGTCGCGGCGTGGTCGCAAGTCGAAGCGCGCCCGTCGTCAGGAGTTCGAGGCCATGGAGGCCCCGACCATCGGTGGCGTGCGCGTCCGCAAGGGCAACGGCGAGACCGTCCGTCTCCCGCGTGGCGCCTCGCTGACCGACTTCGCCGAGCGGATCAACGTCGACGCCGCTGCGCTCGTGCAGATGCTGTTCTCGCTGGGCGAGATGGTGACCTCCACGCAGTCGGTCGGTGACGAGACGTTCGAGCTGCTCGCAGAGGAGCTCAACTACGTCGTCCAGATCGTGTCGCCGGAGGACGAGGACCGCGAGCTCCTCGAGACCTTCGACCTCGAGTTCGGTGCCGACGAGGGCAGCGAGGACGACCTCGTGATCCGCCCGCCGGTCGTGACCGTCATGGGTCACGTCGACCACGGAAAGACCAAGCTCCTCGACGCGCTGCGTGACGCCAACGTGGTCGACAAGGAGGCCGGAGGCATCACCCAGCACATCGGTGCCTACCAGGTCCACACCGAGGTCGACGGCGACGACCGTCGCATCACCCTCATCGACACCCCCGGTCACGAGGCGTTCACCGCCATGCGTGCCCGTGGTGCCCAGGCCACCGACATCGCGATCCTGGTCGTCGCGGCCGACGACGGCGTCATGCCGCAGACGGTCGAGGCGCTCAACCACGCCAAGGCGGCCAACGTGCCGATCGTGGTGGCGGTCAACAAGATCGACAAGCCGGAGGCCGACTCCACCAAGGTCCGCGGCCAGCTCACCGAGTACGGCCTGATCCCCGAGGAGTACGGCGGCGACGCGATGTTCGTCGACGTCTCGGCCAAGGCCGGGCTCAACCTCGACAAGCTGCTCGAGGCCGTCGTGCTCACCGCCGACGCGTCGCTGGACCTGCGGGCCAACCCCGACCAGGACGCCCAGGGCCTCGTGGTCGAGGCGCACCTGGACCGCGGTCGCGGTCCGGTGGCGACCGTCCTGGTCCAGCGCGGCACGCTGCGCGTGGGCGACTCGATCGTGGCCGGACCGGCCCACGGTCGCGTCCGCGCCATGCTCGACGAGCACGGCAACGAGATCACCGAGGCAGACCCGTCCCGTCCGGCGATGGTGCTGGGCCTCTCGGCGGTGCCGGGTGCGGGCCAGAACTTCATCGTGGTCGAGGACGACCGGATGGCTCGCCAGATCGCCGAGAAGCGTGAGGCGCGCGAGCGGGCGGCCATGCAGGCCAAGCGTCGCGTGCGTCGCAGCCTCGAGGACTTCATGGCCTCCATGGAGAAGGGCGAGAGCCAGGAGCTCAACCTCATCCTCAAGGGAGACGTGTCCGGTTCGGTCGAGGCGCTCGAGGACGCCCTCTCCCAGATCGACGTGGGCGAGGAGGTCTCGCTGCGCGTGATCGACCGCGGTGTCGGTGCGATCACCGAGACCAACGTCGACCTGGCCGCCGCCTCCGACGCCATCATCATCGGCTTCAACGTCCGCCCGCAGGGCAAGGCGAGCCAGATGGCCGACAAGGAAGGTGTCGAGATCCGCTACTACTCGGTCATCTACCAGGCGATCGAGGAGATCGAGGCGGCACTCAAGGGCATGCTCAAGCCGATCTACGAGGAGTCGACCCTCGGTCAGGCGGAGATCCGCGAGATCTTCCGCTCGTCCAAGGCCGGCAACATCGCAGGCTGCATGGTCACCTCCGGCCTCATCCGCCGCAACGCCAAGGTGCGGGTCCTGCGTGACGGAGCGGTGGTGGCCGACAACCTCGACCTCTCCTCGCTCCGCCGCGAGAAGGACGACGCCTCCGAGGTCCGCGAGGGCTTCGAGTGTGGTCTGGTGCTCCGCAACTTCCAGGACATCAAGATCGGCGATGTCGTGGAGTCGTTCGAGATGCGCGAGATCGCGCGCACCTGACGTAGGACAACTCGGCCGGGCATCTGCACCTCGCAGGTGCCCGGTCGACATTTGAGAGAGTGAGATCCATGAGTGAGCGAAGCGAGCGAATCAGTGGGCACAGGGCAACACGTGCCTCGTCGGCGCACGGAGCGAAGCGAGTACGTCGATGAGTAGTCCTCGTGTGCGCAAGATCGCCGACCGGATCCAGGTGATCGTCGCCGAGATGCTCGAGCGGCGCATCAAGGACCCCCGGCTGGGCTTCGTGACCGTGACCGACGTCCGCGTCACCGGAGACTCCCAGCAGGCGTCGATCTTCTACACCGTGCTCGGTGCGGAGGAGGAGCGTGCCAGCAGCGCGGCCGCGCTCGAGTCGGCCAAGGGCGTCATCCGCTCCGAGGTCGCCAAGCAGCTCGGCATGCGCATCGTGCCCACGCTGACCTTCATCCCCGACGCCCTCCCCGAGACCGCCCGGGAGCTGGAGGAGCTGCTCGCTCGCGCCAAGGAGCAGGACGAGGCCGTCGCGGCCCAGCGCGGTGCGACGTACGCCGGCGAGGCCGACCCCTACAAGAAGCCCCGCGTGGTCGAGGACGACCTCGACGAGGACGACGACCCGGACGACGACCGCCCCTGATGGCCGGTGCCACGGTCACCCCCGGTCTGGTCGTCGTCGACAAGTCCCCGGGCATGACATCGCACGACGTCGTGGCCCGGGTCCGTCGGCTCGCCGGCACCCGCAAGGTGGGACACGCCGGCACGCTCGACCCGATGGCCACGGGCGTGCTGGTGCTCGGCGTCGACCGCGCCACCCGGCTGCTCGGTCACCTCATGCTGACCGAGAAGGCCTACGACGCCACCCTCCGGCTCGGGGCCTCCACGACCACCGACGACGCCGAGGGCGACGTCGTCGCGACCACCTCGACCGACGGTGTCCGCGAGGACGACGTACGCGCCGAGCTGGCGAGGCTGGTCGGGGACATCGAGCAGGTGCCGACCGCCGTCTCCGCGATCAAGGTCGACGGCAAGCGGGCCTATGCTCGCGTGCGCGACGGTGAGCAGGTCGAGCTGAAGGCACGGCCGGTGACCATCCACGAGATCGTCGTCCACGAGGTGTCGCTGCCGGACGTGCGGATCTCGGTCCGCTGCTCGAGCGGCACCTACGTCCGCGCCATCGCCCGCGACGTGGGTGCAGCGCTCGGGGTGGGTGGTCACCTGACCGCGCTGCGGCGGACGGCCGTGGGGTCCTTCGACCTCACCGTCGCCCACACGCTCGACCAGCTCAGCGACGACCTCACCGTGCTGCCGATGGCCGACGCCGCACGCAGCACGTTCCCGGGCGTCGACCTCGACGATGAGCAGGCCGCCCACGTGCGGTTCGGCCGTGCCCTCCACCTGGCCCTGCCCGGTCCCGGGCCGCACGCGGTCTTCGCCCCGGACGGGGAGTTCCTCGCGCTCTACGAGGCGCGCGGGGAGAAGGCGAAACCGGTCGCGGTCTTCGTCTGACCACGCTCCCGGGGGGCGTCTGCGGGGCGGACGGCGCGCCAGTAGGCTTCCCGGGTGCAGATCTGGCGAGACGTCGACGACGTGCCGGCCGACCTCGGCCGCACGGTCGTCAGCATCGGCAACTTCGACGGCGTGCATCTCGGGCACGCCCACGTCCTGCGCGAGGCCCGTGCCACCGCGGCCCGACTGGGCATCGACACCGTGGTGGCGGTGACGTTCGACCCGCACCCGATGGCGGTGCTGCGCCCGGACCACGCCCCGCCCACGCTGACCTCGATCCGCACCCGCGCACGACTGCTCGAGTCGGCCGGCGTCGACGCGATCCTGGTGGTCGGGTTCGACCTGGCGATCGCCGGCTGGTCACCCGCGGAGTTCATCGACCGGATCCTGGTGCAGGCGCTCCACGCCGAGGCCGTCGTGGTCGGCGCGAACTTCCGCTTCGGCGCCAAGGCGGCCGGCGAGGTGGCCACGCTCGTCGAGGCCGGAGCGACTCGCGGCTTCGAGACCGTGGGCGTGCCCCTCGACGGGGGTCCGCAGGTGTGGAGCTCGACCTACGTCCGCCAGTGCCTGGCCACCGGCGACGTGGCCGGCGCCGCCGAGGCGCTCGGTCGTGAGTTCACCGTCCGCGGGACGGTCGTCGAGGGGGACAAGCGCGGCCGCGAGATGGGCTACCCGACGGCCAACGTCCCGATCCCGCCCGTCGACGCGGCACCCGCCGACGGCGTCTACGCCGGCTGGCTGACCCGGCTCGACACGGGGGAGCGCCTGCCCGCCGCGATCTCGGTCGGCACCAACCCGACCTTCGACGGCGAGCGCGACCGGCGCGTCGAGTCCTACGTCCTCGATCGCGACGACCTCGAGCTCTACGGCGTCGAGGTCGAGGTGGCCTTCGTCGACCGGTTGCGCGGGATGGTGAAGTTCGAGGGCATGGAGGCCCTCATCGAGACCATGCACGACGACGTACGCCGCGCGCGCGAGGTCCTGGGTGCCTGAGCCGGCCCACCGGCCGGACCCCGTCGACCTCGCCGCTGCGGAGCAGTGGTTCGTGGGTCACGGGCTGCCCTACTTCGTCGACGACATCCGCGCCGAGGTGCACCGCGGCCTGACCCGTCGCCGGCTGCTGCTCGTCGCCGCGGTGGCGCTGCTGCTGGGCGCCGGGGTCGTCGCGGGCTTCGCGCTGGCCGACCTGGGCTGGGACAACGGCCTGGTCCCCGGCGTCAACGCCGCGCTGCTGGTGCTCGCGGCGTACGCCCTGTTCACGCTGCGAGCGTGGGTGATCGCCCGCTGGGCGGCACGCCGCACGTTCTCCAGCCTCGGGCTGCTCTTCCCGCTGGTGACCCGCGCCCTGCCGCTGCTCCTGCTCTTCGTGACGTTCCTGTTCATCAACGCCGAGGTGTGGCAGGTCGCGGCCACGCTCGACGGCTCGGTCATGTGGCTCACGGTGGCGCTGTTCGTCGCGATCACCGTCGGCTTCCTGCTCGCCCGCCTGCCCGAGGAGCTCGCGGTCTTCGACGAGGAGGTCGACCCGGAGGTGATCGCGCGCCGCTGCGCGGGCACGCCGCTCGAAGGGATCGGCGGCGACGTGCGCGCGAGCGAGGAGACCCGGCTCGGAGGGCTGCAGAAGGCCAACCTCCTGCTGATGCTGCTCATCACCCAGCTCGTGCAGGTGGTGCTGCTGAGCGTGTCGGTGTTCGTCTTCTTCGTCCTCTTCGGCTTGCTGGTGATGCAACCCGAGGTCATCGTCACCTGGACCCAGCAGGAGTCGCTGCACGCGATTCCCGGCTTCGACCGCGCCAACTGGGAGCTGGTCCAGGTGTCGGTGTTCCTCGCGGCGTTCAGCGGGTTCTACTTCACCGTCTACGCGGTGACCGACGAGCTCTATCGCAAGCAGTTCTTCAGCTCGATCCTCGACGAGCTCGAGCGCGCGGTGAGTGCCCGGGCGGTCTACCGCTCGGTGCGCGGCGCGGCCGACTCACGACACGCTCCGGACGCGACGACGGGCGGTGCGTGAGACGGGTCCCGACCGCGTCGGAAGCCCCTCACGCACCGCCCGTCGAGGCGGTGGGCCGGAGATCAGGCGTCGAGGTCCTGCTCGACCAGCTCAGCAATCGTGTCGACGGCGCCCTGGTCGTCACCGGCGACCTCGACGGTGTCGCCGTGGCCGGCACCGAGCGTCATGATCATCAGCGAGGAGCTGGCGTCGACACCGTTGATGGTCACGTCCGAGCCGAGCTCGGCGGCCTTCTCGGCGATGATCGCGGCGGGACGGGCGTGGAGGCCGACGGCGGAGCCGACGACGACGGACTTGCTGGGCATGGTTCTCCTTCAGGGCTGGACGGGTGGTGCCTGGCTGGAACGTGAGTCAGACAGTAGCGAGGTCGGCGTCAGACCGGCCGCGGCTCTTGAGCAGGGTGACCAGGGCGGCCCCGACGAGGACACCTGCGAGCAGCGAGATCAGGTAGCCCGCGATGTTGGACACGGCGAAGAGGACGAAGATCCCGCCGTGGGGCGCCCGGACCGAGACGTCCAGCGCCATGGAGAGTCCGCCGGTCACCGCACTGCCCGCCATGATCGCCGGGATGACGCGAAGCGGGTCGGCGGCAGCGAACGGGATCGCGCCCTCGGTGATGAACGAGGCGCCCAGCAGCCAGCCGGCCTTGCCGTTCTCCCGCTCGGCCGGGGTGTAGAGGCTCGGTCGCACGACGGTGGAGAGGGCCAGGGCGATCGGCGGCACCATGCCCGCGAGCATTACCGCTGCCATGATCTTCAGCTCCGGAGCGTCGGCCGAGGCCGCTGCCGCCGTGCCGACGCCTGCTGCTGCGAAGCTGTAGGCGACCTTGTTGAGCGGGCCGCCCATGTCGAAGGCCATCATCAGCCCGAGGATGACGCCGAGCAGGATCGCGTTCGAACCGCTCATGCCGTTCAGTCCGTCGGTGAGCTGGGTCATCAACCACGAGATCGGCTTGCCGAACACCAGGATCATCAGGAGCCCGGCGACGATCGAGGTGAACAGCGGGATCACCAGGACAGGCATCAGCCCGCGCGCCCAGGAGGGCACCTTGCGCTGCTGCAGCCAGTGCGCGATCAGGCCGGCGAGCACACCACCGACGATGGCGCCGAGGAAGCCCGTCTGTGCCAGGCCGACCGGGTCGTCGCCGGAGGACTGCACGTTGAAGATGTTGATCGCGAGGCCACCCATCACGAACCCCGGAGCGATCCCGGGCCGGTCGGCGATGGCGTAGGCGATGTATCCGGCCAGAGCCGGCACGAAGAACATGAACGCCGTCTTGCCGATGATGAAGAAGATGGCGCCGATGTAGGCCAGCACCCCCGAGCCGAACAGCGCGTGGTCCAGGCCGAGCGCGGCGGGGTCCGGTGGGCTGAAGAGGGTGTTGTTGACCGCGATGTCCCCGTAGGGACCGACGATCTCGTATCCGCCGAGGAGGAAGCTGAGCGCGATCAGCAGGCCACCCGCCGCGACGAACGGGATCATGTAGGACACGCCGGTCATCAGCACGCGACGCACGCGGCCGCCCCAGGACTCCTCCGCGGTCGACGAGGCGCCACCCTCACTGGCGGTGCCCTCGACCTTCGGCGAGCCGGCCGGGTCGGCGGCGTACCTCAGTGCCTCGGCGATCATCGCGTCGGCGTCGTCGATCGGCCGCTTCACGCTCGAGCTGACCATGGGCTTGCCGGCGAAGCGGCCGCGGTCGCGGACGCCCACGTCGACGGCGAAGATCACGGCGCCGGCGGACGCGATGGTGTCGGGGGAGAGCGGGGTCGACCCGGCCGAGCCCTGCGTCTCGACCTGGAGCTGGACGCCGGCGCGCTCGGCCGCGGCCTCGAGCGCCTCGGCGGCCATGTAGGTGTGGGCGATGCCGGTCGGGCAGGCGGTCACGGCGACCAGTGACGGCTTGCCGCCCGGGCTCGTGGTCACTGCGGGATCGGCCTGCGGGGTCGACGCGACCTCGCCGTCGGCGGTGGCGGCACCGGAGGGGGCTCCGGACGGCGCGGGGGCGCTCGCCGTGGGGGTCGGCGCCTCGCCGAGCTCGTGGCTGACCAGGTCGACGACGTCCTCGGGAGTCTCGGCGGTGCGCAGGGCGTCGGTGAAGGCCGGCTTGACCAGGGCCCGGGCCAGCTTGGTGAGGATGGTCAGGTGGTCCGCGTCGCCGCCGGCGGGCGCGGTGATCAGGAAGGCCAGGTCGGCCGGTCCGTCCTTGGCGCCGAAGTCGACCGGCGGGTCGAGGCGGGCGAAGGCGAGCGTCGGCGTCTCGACGCCCGCGGTGCGGCAGTGCGGGATGGCGATGCCGCCGGGGAGGCCGGTCGCCGAGGTGGACTCGCGCGCGAACGCGTCCTCGACGATCTGGTCCCTGTCGGAGGCGCGACCGGCGTCGTCGACCACGCCGGCGAGGGCGCGGATGACGTCGTGCTTGTCGTCGCCCCAGGCGGCACCGAGCCGCACGAGGTCGGTGGTGATCAGGTCGGTCATGCGGTGCCTCCGAGGGCGGTGACGCCGACCAGCTCCGTGCGGAGCTGTGAGGGCTGGGGGATGGTGGTGCCGGGCAGTCCTGCGGCGGCGCTGCCGTAGGCCACAGCCAACGCCAGGCGCTCCGGAGCCGCAAGGCCCCTGATGTCGCCGAGCAGATAGCCGAAGAGGCTGGAGTCGCCTGCGCCGACCGTGCTGACCACGGTCGTGGGCGGAGGCGTGGCGTGCCACGCCCCCTCGGGGGTGACGAGGACGGCCCCGTTGCCGCCCAGGGTGGCCAGGACGGCGCCGACACCCCGGGCGATGAGCTGGCGGGCGGCGGCCGCGGTGGCCTCGGGGTCGGACTCGAGCTCGTCGGGGTCCGCGCCGGTGAAGGAGGCCAGCTCCTCGCCGTTGGGCTTCATCAGGTCGGGAGCGGCCTCGGGCAGGGCCTCGACCAGGGCCAGCAGCGGACCCTCGCTGGTGTCGACCGCGACGTGGCCGCCGACCGCGCGCAGGCGGCAGACGAGGTCGGCGTAGAAACCGGCCGGTGCACCAGCGGGCAGCGAGCCGGCGAGCACGGTCCAGTCGGCGGTCGTGGCGCGCGCGAGGACGGCCTCGACCATCCGCTCGAGGTCCTCCGCACCGACCTCCGCGCCGGGGGAGTTGAGCTTGGTGGTGGTGCCGTCGGGCTCGGTGATCGTGAGGTTGACCCGCACGCCGCCCGCGGGTCGCACGGGGCGGCAGTCGATCCCCGCCCCGAGCAGCTCGAGGACGAACGGGTCGTCCTTGAGGGCAGGTACGACGGCGATGCTGGGGATGTCGGCGCTCACGGCCGCGCGGGAGATGTTGACCCCCTTGCCGCCGGCCTGCGAGGTCACCGAGACGAGCCGGTGGACCTGTCCTCGCTCGAGCTCACCGTCGAGCATGACGGTGCGGTCGAAGCTCGGGTTGGGGGTCAGGGTCAGGATCATGCGATCACTACCTCGATTCCGGCGTTCTCCAGCGCGCGGCGGTCCGCGGCCTCGATGTCGCTGTCGGTGACGAGCACGTCCAGGCTGTCGAGCGTGGCGAAGCGCACCGCGGTCTCGACGCCCAGCTTGGTGGAGTCGGCGAGCACGACCGTGCGGCGCGCGCACGCGATCATGGCGCGCTTGCTGGCGGCCTCGTCGCTGTCGGGGGTGGTGAGCCCGTGGCCCACCGTGAGGCCGTTGGTGGCGACGAAGGCGACGTCGGCGCGGAGCTCGGCGAGCGCGGCGACGGTCTCGGCGCCGACGGCGGCGTGGGTGGCGGGTCGCACCTTGCCCGGGAGCAGGTGCAGCTCGATCTGCGGCAGACCGGCCAGCCGGGTCGCCACGGGCACCGCGTGGGTGACCACCGTCAGGCGGTGGTCACGCGGGAGTGCGGCGGCGAAGCGGGCCGTGGTGCTCCCGGCGTCGATCACGACCACCGAGTCGGGGGAGGGGAGGAAGGCGATCGCCGCGTTGGCGATGGCCTCCTTGGCCTGGGTGTTGGACTGGTCGCGCTCGCCGATGCCGGACTCGATGACCGTGAGCGACCCGGCCGGGACCGCGCCACCGTGGACACGGCGGACCAGGCCCATCCGGTCGAGGGTCGAGAGGTCGCGGCGGACGGTCTCGGTGGTGACCTCGAACTCCTCGGAGAGCTGCACCACGGACAGGCGCCCGCGGCGGCTGATCAGGTGTGCCATCGCCTGCTGGCGCTCTTCCGCGTACATGGGCCCCCTTCCGGGATCTGCGTATGTGTTGTTTTAGTCCCGAATGTGTTGCTTGTCAACAACGCCGTGTTCTACGGTGTGTCCATGACCACACCCGAGCACCCGTCCCAGAGCGAAAGTCTGAGCGGGACCCCGGTCGTGCCGGGTGTCGCCGCTGGTCCCGTCCTCCACGTGCGCGGCGAGGTCTCGCCCGACGCGATCGCGCGCTACGGCGAGGGCGACTTCTCCGACGCCGACGCGGCCCTGGCGGCCTACGACGACGCGGCCGGTGCCGTCGCCGACACCTTCACCTCGAAGGCCGCCCGCGCCCAGGGCGCCGCGGCCGAGGTGCTCACCGCGAGCGCCGGGCTGGCCCGTGACAAGGGTCTGCGCTCGGGCGTGTCGAAGAACCTTCAGTCCGGGCAGGGGCCGGTCGCGGCCGTCCAGGGCGCGGTCGAGCAGTTCGTCACGATCTTCACCAACATGGGCGGCCTGATGGCCGAGCGCGTGACCGACCTGCGTGACATCGAGCGCCGGGTGGTCGCGCACCTCGTCGGCGAGCCCGAGCCGGGCGTCCCGACCCCAAAGGAGCCGTCGATCCTGGTCGCCGAGGACCTCGCTCCGAGCGACACCTCGGGGCTCGACCCGAGCCTCGTGACGGCGCTGGTCACCGAGCGCGGCGGCGCCACCAGCCACACCGCGATCATCGCCCGCCAGCTCGGCATCCCCTGCATCGTCGGGGCCGCCGGGATCACGGCCCTCGAGTCCGGCACCTTCGTCGTCGTCGACGGCGAGGCGGGCACCATCGAGCAGGGCGCCGATCCCGAGGAGGCCCGGGCCCGCGTGGAGGAGAGCCGCCGGCTGCGCGAGGAGCTCGCCAGCTGGAGCGGGCCCGCCTCCACCTCGGACGGCATGCCGTTCAAGCTGCTCGCCAACGTCGCCGACGGCGCCTCGGCGGAGTCCGCGGGCTCCGAGCCCGTGGGAGGCGTCGGCCTGTTCCGCACCGAGCTGTGCTTCCTCGACCAGCTGGAGGAGCCGAGCGTCGAGGAGCAGGCCGAGATCTACAGCGCCGTGCTCGCGCCCTACTCCGACGGTCGCTACGTCGTCGTCCGCACCCTCGACGCCGGCTCCGACAAGCCGATCGCGTTCGCGACCCACGAGGGCGAGGAGAACCCCGCGCTGGGCGTGCGCGGCCTCCGGCTGAGCTTCGACAACCCCGGCCTGATGGACCGCCAGCTCGACGGCATCGCCGCGGCAGCCGAAAGGACCGGCACCGAGACCTGGGTGATGGCGCCGATGGTCGCGACCGTCGCCGAGGCCGCCGACTTCGCGGCGAAGGTGCGTGACCGCGGGCTCAAGGCCGGGGTGATGGTCGAGATCCCCAGCGCCGCCCTGCTCGCGCACCGGATGCTCGAGGTCGTCGACTTCCTCTCGATCGGCACCAACGACCTGACCCAGTACGCCATGGCCGCCGACCGCATGGCCACCGACCTGGCGCACCTGACCGACCCCTGGCAGCCGGCTGTGCTCCAGCTGATCGCGATCACCGCGCACGCCGGCACCGAGGCCGGCAAGCCGGTGGGTGTCTGCGGTGAGGCCGCGGCCGACCCGCTGCTGGCCACGGCGCTCATCGGGATGGGCATCACGTCGCTCTCGATGGCCGCCCGCGCCGTACGCCCGGTGGGTGCCCAGCTCGGCAAGGTCTCCTTCGAGACCTGCGAGGCGGCCGCGGAGGCCGCGCTGGGTGCGCCCGACCCGATGGCGGCGCGTGCCGCTGTGCGCGAGCTGCTGGGCCACTGAACCCGCTCGCCGACGACCGAACCCACGACGGAGGAACCATGACATCTGCCTACGACCGCTACCGCGCCGCCGACACTGACGTGCCCGACGAGGCCTGGGCCTGGAACCTGTGGGGCGCGGGTGAGGAGAGCCTCGGCAAGGACGGTGCACCCGAGCAGGTCGCCATCCCTCGACCCGACGCCGACCACATGCTGGTGCGCATCGACAGCGTCGGTCTCTGCTTCTCCGACGTGAAGATCATGCGCCAGGGCGGCAGCCACCCGAAGCTCTACAACCGCGACCTGGCCCACGACCCCACCCGGCTCGGGCACGAGGTGAGCCTGACCGTCATCGAGGTCGGCGAGCACCTCAAGGACAGCTATCACCCCGGCCAGCGGCTCGCCGTGCAGCCCGACATCTACCAGGACGGCAGGAGCACGGCCTACGGCTACACGATCCCCGGCGGCCTCATCCAGTACCACCTGATGGGCGCCGAGATGCTCGAGACCGACGACGGGGCGTGCCTGCTGCCGCTCCCGGACTCCTTCGGCTACGCCGAGGCGTCCACGCTGGAGCCCTGGGGCTGCGTGATGGCCGCCTACACGCAGCGTCGCCGCCTGGAGCCCAAGAACGGCGGGACCATGTGGATCGTCGGCCGGCCCGGCGACGAGCGGGAGTACGCCTTCTCCTCGGGGCTCGATGCCCCGGCCACCGTCGTCCTGACCGACGTGCCCGCCTCGGTGGCGAAGCTGCTGGACGACACCTCGGCCACCGTCGTCGTGCGCGACGGCATCGGCACCGACGACTACCAGGCGCTGGTGGACGAGCTGACCGACGGCGTCGGCTTCGACGACATCGTCATGCTCGATCCGCGCTCCGCGGCGACGGCGGGCGCCGTGGCCACCCACATCGCCCGGCGGGGCACCCTCAACATGGTGGGCGAAACCGCCCTCGACGGCCTGGTGGACGCCGACGTGGGCCGCCTGCACTACGACTACACCGCCTACGTCGGTGGGCAGGGCCCTGACATCGCCGCCTCCTACGGCGAGGAGCGCAACCGCTGCGACCTGCGTTCGGGCGGCACCACCGTCTTCGTGGGCGCCGGCGGCCCCATGGGGCTGATGCACGTCCAGCGCGCCATCCAGCAGCCCGACGGTCCCCGACGCATCATCGCCACGGAGGTGAGCGACGAGCGCCTGAAGGCCCTCGAGGACCGTCTGGCCCACCTCGCCGAGGACAACGGCTGCGAGCTGATCACGTTCAACTCCCAGACCGCGGAGCAGTCCCTCCACGACTTCGTCATGGGGCTCACCGACGACCAGGGGGCCGACGACGTGGTCGTCAGCGTCCCCATCTCCGGCGTGATGGCCGAGGCCGACACCCTGATGAGGTCCGACGGGATGCTGGTCTTCTTCGCCGGTGTCCCCAACGGGACGCTCGCGCCGCTGAACCTGAGCGAGGTCTACCTCAGCAACGCCCAGTACACCGGGACCTCGGGCCTGACCATCCACGACCAGCAGCAGGTGGTGGACCTGGCCACCCGAGGTGAGCTCTCCCCGGGATCGATCGTCGGGGCCGTCGGCGGCATGCGAGCGGTCCGAGACGGCCTCCAGGCGCTCGTCGACGGCACCTACTCGGGGAAGGTCCTGATCTTCCCGCAGATCCACGACCTCCCCCTCACGGGGCTCGACGAGCTGAAGGACGCGCTGCCGGACGTCGCCGAGAAGCTGGGACCCGGCGACACGTGGAACGGCGAGGTGGAGAAGGCGCTGTTCGACAGCCAGCTGGGTGGCTAGCGCGGACCCGATCCTGAGAAAGCCACACAGTCGGGCATGAATTCCTGCCCGAATGCTTGGCAACATGCCCGTTCGTGAGGTTTAATTCCTGCATCATGTGATGGGGGTCACCCCTCGTTCAACTGGAGGACATCAAGCATGGCGACCACAACTTCCACCACCTCGTCCGGACCGGGCGCACGGGTGCGCGTGCAGAAGTTCGGCACGTTCCTTTCCAACATGGTGATGCCCAACATCGGCGCCTTCATCGCCTGGGGCTTCATCACCGCGCTCTTCATCGAGGTGGGCTGGCTCAACCTCGGCGGCAAGGGCAGCCTCGCGCCCGACAGCTGGGTCGCCGAGATCGGCGGGTGGGGCGACTTCGCCGACACGGGCGGCGGGCTCGTCGGCAAGATGATCACCTACCTGCTGCCCCTGCTCATCGCGTACACCGGCGGACGGATGGTCTACAACGACACCGCTCGCGGTGGCGTCGTGGGCGCGATCGCCACGATGGGCGTCATCGCCGGCACGTCGATCCCGATGTTCATGGGCGCCATGATCATGGGCCCGCTCGGCGGCTGGACGATGAAGCACATCGACGCGATCTGGGACGGCAAGATCAAGCCCGGCTTCGAGATGCTGGTCAACAACTTCTCGGCCGGCATCTGGGGCTTCATCCTCGCCACGTTCGGGTTCTTCGCGATGAGCCCGGTCCTCACCTGGATCGCCAACATCCTCGGCGACGGCGTGAAGGCCATCACCGACGCAGGACTGCTCCCGCTGACCTCGATCCTGATCGAGCCCGCCAAGGTGCTGTTCCTCAACAACGCCATCAACCAGGGCGTGCTGACCCCGCTCGGCACCGCGGACGTCCAGGAGACCGGCAAGTCCATCCTGTTCCTGCTCGAGGCCAACCCCGCCGCCGGCGCGGGTCTCCTCCTCGCCTACATGTTCTTCGGCAAGGGCATGGCCAAGTCGTCGGCTCCCGGCGCGCTCATCATCCACTTCCTCGGCGGCATCCACGAGGTCTACTTCCCCTACGTGCTGATGAAGCCCAAGCTGATCGTGGCCATGATCGCCGGCGGCATGTCGCAGATCTTCATCAACGTGATCTTCGACGTCGGCCTCCGCGCGCCCGCTGCGCCGGGTTCGGTGTTCGCGGTCTACATCCAGACCAACTCCACGGTCATGGACTACGTCGGCGTCACCTTGTCCATCATCGGTGGTGCGGCTGCCAGCTTCGTCGTCGCCGCCATCATCTTGAAGACGGACAAGACCGAGGAGGCCGAGGACGAGCTGGTCCACGCGACCGCCTCCATGGAGCAGATGAAGGGCAAGAAGTCCTCGGTCGCCAGCGCGCTGACCGGTGGCACCGCGGCCGCCGGCACCGCCACGACCACGTCCACGTCCACGAAGGAGATCCGCAACATCGTGTTCGCCTGCGACGCCGGCATGGGCTCCTCGGCGATGGGTGCCTCGGTGCTCCGCAAGAAGATCCAGGACGCCGGTCACAGCGAGGTGACGGTGGTCAACAAGGCGATCTCCAACCTGAGCGACGACGTCGACCTGGTGGTCACCCACCAGGACCTGACGGCCCGGGCCCAGGAGAGGAGCCCGTCGGCGATCCACGTGTCGGTCGACAACTTCATGGGCAGCCCGCGCTACGACGAGATCGTGGCGATGGTGGAGGAGAACAACCCCTCCTGACGCCCAGCCAGACCCAGGCCCGACCCGTCCCGAGCGGGTGACCTGACGCAGGGCCCGGCCATCCGCACGAGCGGAGGACCGGGCCCTGTGGCATGGGTGGCCCGGGCGTACGTCGGGTGCCGCCGGGCGGGCGCCGGTCAGTCGGCGAGGACGCCGGTGCGGAACGTCGCGAGGTCCACGCCGCTCAGCACGCCGCCGCCGACGTGGATGGCCGAGACGATCTCCTCGGCCGAGCAGCCGAGGTCGGCGATCGCGACGGCGAGGCCGTTGCCGACGGGTGCGGAGACCAGCTGCACCCAGGCGTAGCCGGCCACGAGCGACGTCGTGCCGAGGAACCGGTCGAAGGCGTCGTAGGCCACCTTCATCCGACGGCCGGTCCCGGCCAGGCCGTCGCGGTCGATGCCGGGGACCTTGTCGGCCACCAGGTCACCGGACGCCGAGACGACGAAGCAGCCCGCCACCATCTCGATCCCGCTCACCTGGTCCATCACGTGGTCGAGCTCGTCGCCGAGGGTGGCGGCCACAGCCTGGGTGGTGGTCTCGGCTGGCTCGACGCCGGTGCTGCTCAGCGTGCAGGTCACCTCCAGGCCGAAGTCGCCCTCGTGGCCGACCGTGGCCGACAGCTCCCGGCGCCCGCCGCCTGCGTGGAGGGCCTGCATCTCGCCGAGCCCGAGGAGCTGGTCGACCTGGGCGAGCGCCCGGACGACGTACAGCGCCATCCCGGCGAGCTCGCCGCCGTGCCCGTCGTCGCCGCGGTAGCGGCCGTCGCCGTGGGCGGTGAAGCCGCCCGCCTGCGTGGTCTGGGTGTCACTCATGCGACTGTCCTTCTCGTGCTCGACCAAGGGACCTGCGACCGTCGCCACGAGCATCCGATCGACGCGCCCAGACTAGAGGCGCACGCGCCCGCGTGTGACGGACTTCGCGAACCCGGCCGTCACCGCAGATGTGGTGTGATGGCTCCACGACGCACTCGCGTCGGCGTCCGCGGTGGCGGATCGTGCCAGCACCTGCGAGGAATGAGGCCGAGATGAGCGACGTACTGAGCCGGGAGTCGATCGTGCTGGGTGGGCAGGCCCGGGACCGGGACGCCGCCATCACCGAGGCCGGCAACCTGCTGGTGGCCAGCGGTGCCGTGCCCGAGGCCTACGTCGCCGCCATGCACGAGCGCGAGGGCTCCGTGTCGACGTTCATGGGCAACGGCCTGGCGATCCCGCACGGCACCAACGAGGCCAAGTCTCTCATCGAGCGCACGGCCATCTCGTTCGTCCGCTACGACGAGCCCATCGACTGGAACGGCAACTTCGCCTTCTTCGTCGTCGGCATCGCCGGCGCCGGCGACGACCACCTCACCGTCCTCCAGGCGATCGCCGGCATCTTCACCTCCGCGGGCGGGGTCGACTCGCTGGCCACCGCCGAGACGCCCGACGACGTGCTGGCCATCCTCGGCGAGAAGCTGTAGGAGCTGACACAGGCCGACGAGCCCCCGCCGGACGACGGCGGGGGCTCTCGCGCGTCGGGGTGGCTCGGCGGAGCCAGGCGAGGCCGGCGCGTCGTCAGGTGGGCGTGACCGCCACGGGTACGCCGTTGAGCGCGGCGTTGCCCGACACGTCGAGCAGGTCGGGGTCGGTGAGGTCGTTGACCGAGACGCCCGGCACCTCGCGGCTGCGACCCATCAGCACACCGTCGTGCGCGTGCCCGTAGCCGTGGGGGAGCGACACCACGCCCGGCATGAGGTCGTCGGAGGCGGCGACCTCCACCTCGACCGCGCCGACCCGGGAGGTGACCCGGACGACCGAGCCGTCGGTGATCGACCGGTCGGCCAGGTCGGCGGGGTTCATCAGCAGCTGGTGCCGCGGTCGACCGCGGGTGAGCCGCTCGGAGTTGTGCATCCAGGAGTTGCAGTCGCGCTGGTGGCGTCGCCCGATGAGGAGCAGCTCGTGGTCGGCGAGAGCCGCGACGGCGTCGAGCCGTGCCACGTCGTCGACGACGAGCCTCGGCGCGAGGTCGATGCGTCGGTCCCTCGAGGCCAGTCGCCCGGGCAGCTGGCCGCCGCGCAGCGGGCCGAGGTCGATGCCCGCGGGACGCGCGCGCAGCTTCGTCATGGTCACGCCGCTGGCACCGCGGCGCAGGAGAGCCGTCACGAGGAGGGTCGGGCTCGCGGAGAGCCGTGCCCGCTGGACGAGTCGCCTCCGCAACGGCGGCTTGCGATCGAGCCGGGCCGTCGTGCGCAGTGCGATCTCGCGGAAGATCTGCCAGTCGTGGCGCTGGTCGGCGTCCTTGTCGAAGACCGCTGGGGTGAACCGTGCGGTGTCGCGCACGGCCAGCAGGTGGAAGACCAGGTCGTAGTGGTCGCGCTCCAGAGCGGTGGTCGGCGGGAGGATCACGTCGGCGTGCCGCGTCGTCTCGTTGACGTAGATGTCGACCGCGGCCATGAAGTCGAGTCCCCGCAGCGCCCCGTCGAGCCGGGCGCCGGCGGGCGTCGAGAGCACCGGGTTCCCCGCGACCGTCAGCAGCGCGCGCACCTGGCCCTCGCCGGGAGTCTCGATCTCCTCCCGCAGCGCTGCGACGGGCAGCTCGCCGGCGGTCTCCGGCAGCCCACGCACCCGCGAGCGCCACACGTCGTGGTGCCCGCGCCCGATCAGGCCGGTCCCGACCGCGTCGATGGCGGGGGTCGTGAACATGGCGCCGCCGGCGCGGTCGAGGTTGCCGCTCAGGAGGTTGAGGCAGTTGACCGCCCACTGGCACACCGAGCCCCACGGGCCGGCCGAGACGCCGATGCGGCTGTAGACCACGCCCGCGTCCGCAGCCACCAGCTCGCGCGCCAGACGGCGGATCTCGTCGGCCGGCACCCCGCTCGTCGCTGCCGCCCGCTCGGGCGTGAATCCGGCCACGAGGTCGACCACCGTCGCCAGCCCGTCGACGTACGACGCCACCGCCGGGGTCTGCTCGGTCGTCAGGACGTGCAGCATCGCGAGCAGCACCCACGCGTCGGTGCCGGGCCGCACGAAGTGGTGCTCGTCGGCGACCTTCGCGGTCTCGGTCCGGCGCGGGTCGAGCACGATCATCCGCCCGCCGCGGGCGTGCAGGTCACGGAGCCGCTGAGGGAAGTCGGGCACGGTCATGAGCGAGCCGTTGGACGCCATCGGGTTCGCGCCGACCACCAGGAACCACGCGGTGCGGTCGATGTCGGGGATCGGGAGGAAGAGCTGGTGGCCGAACATCAGGTGCGCCACCAGCTGGTGGGGGAGCTGGTCGACCGATGTCGCTGAGTAGCGGTTCCTGGTGCGGAACGCCTTGACCATCGCGGTCCCGTGCGTCATCGACCCGAGGCTGTGCGCGTTGGGGTTGCCGAGGTAGACCCCGAGCGCGTCGTCGCCGTGCTCGTTGATCGTGCGGGCGAGCCGGTCGGCGACGAGGTCGAACGCCTCCTCCCAGCCGATCTCCTGCCAGGTGGCACCGACGCGCCGCACCGGTCGCCGCAGCCGGTCCGGATCGGCGTACACGTCGGCGATGGCCACGCCCTTCGGGCAGACGTGACCGCGGGAGAGCGGGTCGGCCGGATTGCCGCGGACGCCGACGACGTCGCGGCCCTCGATGGTGATCTCGAGGCCGCAGATGGCCTCGCAGAGGTTGCAGACCCCGATCCGCTTCTCGGTCTGCTCGTGGGTGGACACACTCCGATCCAAGCACGCGACGTTCACCTGATGGAGGGTTCCGCGTGCGAGGTTGGTTCCGGCACACTTGCCGCCGCCCGGTCAGATCCGGGCGTTCCCCCACGCGAACGGAGCACGTCATGGGTTACGGAGGACCGATCGGCCTCATCGTCATCGGGCTGGTGCTGTCGCTGGCGCTGACCGAACAGCAAGTGGGCCCGGTGCAGGTGACCACCGTCGGCTGGATCCTCGTCGTCGCCGGCGCGGCGTGGCTGGTGCTCACGCTCGTCCAGCAGAACACCCGCCGCCGGCACACCGCCACGGCGACCACCACGGACTCCGCAGGTCGCCAGGCGACCACGCAGCGCACCACGGAGGAGCCGCCGCCGCCGGCCGTCTGAGTCGTCGGCCCTCGAGGCGCCTCACGCGGATTGGGCCGCGTGCGGGCGCCTCGTTATGCTTCTCCGGTTGCCCAGGTGGGCGACACGCCGTCACGACGGCCGCGGATCCAGAGTGCCCCGGTGAACAGGCCCGGGCGCGCCGCGCAACGAGAACCGAAGGAGCCCCCATGTCGATTGGTACCGACGCGGAGACCAAGAAGAAGATCATCGCCGAGTACGCCCTGACCGAGGGTGACACCGGTTCCCCCGAGGTCCAGATCGCGCTGCTCAGCCACCGCATCTCGCACCTCACCGACCACCTCAAGACGCACAAGCACGACCACCACAGCCGTCGTGGCCTGCTGCTGCTCGTCGGCCAGCGTCGTCGCCTGCTGAACTACCTGCAGAAGACCGAGATCGAGCGCTACCGCTCGATCATCGAGCGCCTCGGCCTTCGCCGCTGAACCACTGGAGCGGCCTCCCGGACACGGGAGGCCGCTCCGCTCGGTTTCGGGGGTGCCGCCGCGCTAGTGTCGGTCCCGGAACACACAACTGAACACACCAGATCCAGGAGCGACCCGCCCATCCGGCTCGGTCCTCGGTAGTGGCCTTCAGGTGCTCCCCCTCGTGGGCGCAGTCCTGCGGGCCTCGATCGAAGACCGGCATCTCATGCGGTGTCGCGGATCGCTCCGCGAAGAGAAAGCAGATCCTGCCTTCATGAGTGAACCCATCATCTCCGCTGTCGAGACCGTCCTCGACAACGGCTCCTTCGGCAAGCGCACGGTCAAGTTCGAGACCGGCCTGCTGGCCCGCCAGGCCGCCGGCTCCGTCACGGCCTACCTCGACGACGAGACCATGCTGCTGTCGGCGACGACCGTCGGCAAGACGCCCAAGGACCACTTCGACTTCTTCCCCCTGACGATCGACGTCGAGGAGCGGATGTACGCCGTGGGCCAGATCCCCGGCTCGTTCTTCCGCTCCGAGGGCCGCCCGGGCGAGGACGCGATCCTCACCTGCCGCCTGATCGACCGGCCGCTGCGCCCGACCTTCAAGAAGGGCCTGCGCAACGAAGTCCAGGTCGTCATCACCGTCATGGCGCTCGACCCCAACATGCCCTACGACGTGCTGGCCATCAACGCCGCGTCGCTGTCCACCCAGCTCTCCGGCCTGCCGTTCTCCGGCCCGGTCGGCGGCGTGCGCGTGGCCCTGATCGACGGCCAGTGGGTCGCCTTCCCGTCGCACTCGCAGCTCGAGACCGCCGTCTTCGACATGGTCGTCGCCGGCCGCGTCACCGAGACCGGCGACGTCGCGATCATGATGGTCGAGGCCGAGGCGCCCGAGGACACCATCGCGCTCGTGCAGGGTGGCGCCCAGGCGCCCACCGAGGAGATCGTGGCCGGTGGCCTCGACGCCGCCAAGCCCTTCATCAAGCAGCTGTGCGAGGCGCAGTCGCAGCTGGCCGCCGAGGCCGCCAAGCCGGTCCAGGACTTCCCGGTCTTCCTCGACTACGAGGACGACGTCTACGCTTCGGTCGAGGCCGCTGCGAAGGACGAGACCGCCGCCGCCATGCAGATCGGCGACAAGCAGGAGCGCGAGACCAAGGTCGACGAGATCAAGGCCGGCCTGCTCGAGAAGCTCGCCGGCGACTTCGAGGGTCGCGAGAAGGAGATCGGCGCGGCGTTCCGCTCGCTCAACAAGCAGCTGGTGCGTCAGCGCGTGCTGCGCGACAAGGTCCGCATCGACGGTCGCGGCCTGGCCGACATCCGTCCGCTGCACGCCGAGACCGACGTCATCCCGCGCGTGCACGGCTCCGCGCTGTTCGAGCGTGGCGAGACCCAGATCCTGGGCGTCACCACCCTCGACATGCTCAAGATGGAGCAGCAGCTCGACACGCTGTCGCCGGAGAAGCACCGTCGCTACATGCACAAGTACGTCTTCCCGCCGTTCTCCACCGGTGAGACGGGCCGCGTGGGCTCGCCCAAGCGGCGCGAGGTCGGCCACGGCGCGCTGGCGCGCCGTGCCCTCCTGCCGGTGCTGCCCTCGCGCGAGGAGTTCCCCTACGCGATCCGCCAGCTCTCCGAGGCCATGGGCTCCAACGGGTCCACCTCGATGGGCTCGGTCTGCGCCTCGACCCTGTCGCTGCTGCAGGCCGGTGTGCCCCTGAAGGCGTCCGTCGCCGGCATCGCGATGGGCCTCATCTCCGACGAGGTCGACGGCGAGACCCAGTACGTCGCGCTGACCGACATCCTCGGCGCCGAGGACGCGTTCGGCGACATGGACTTCAAGGTCGCCGGAACCCGCGAGTTCGTGACCGCGCTCCAGCTCGACACCAAGCTCGACGGCATCCCCGCCGAGGTGCTGGGTGCCGCACTGACCCAGGCCCGCGACGCGCGCCTGGCGATCCTGGACGTGATGGCCGAGGCCATCGACGCGCCGGAGGAGATGTCGATCCACGCTCCGCGGATCATCACCGTCCGCGTGCCCGTCGACAAGATCGGCGAGGTGATCGGTCCGAAGGGCAAGGTCATCAACCAGATCCAGGACGACACGGGCGCGACGCTGTCCATCGAGGACGACGGCACGGTCTACATCGGCGCGACCAACGGCGAGGCCGCCGAGGCCGCCAAGGCCGCGGTCAACGCCATCGCCAACCCGACGATGCCCGAGGTCGGCGAGCGCTACCTCGGCACCGTGGTCAAGACCACCAACTTCGGTGCCTTCGTCTCGCTCATGCCCGGCAAGGACGGCCTGCTCCACATCAGCAAGCTGCGTGCGCTCGCCGGCGGCAAGCGCGTCGAGGCGGTCGAGGACGTCCTCTCGGTCGGCCAGAAGGTCCAGGTCTCCATCGCCGAGATCGACGACCGCGGCAAGCTGTCGCTGGTCCCCGTGGTCGACGAGGCCGAGGGCTCCGAGGAGGCGGCCGACGCTCCCGAGTCGGTCGACGCCGAGTGACCTGATCGACCCCAGCTCCATCCACGACCGGCCGGCGGCCTCCGCCGGCCGGTCGTGGCGCTTCTCCCCGTGCGCCACCCCAGCAGCACCGCCGCATCACCTGGAAGGACCCCCGTGCAGAAGAACGGCACCACCCGCACCCTCCACACCGTCAAGGACGCCGAGGGCGTGGTGACCTCGCGCGTACGACGCACGGTCCTGCCCAGCGGCCTGCGGGTCGTCACCGAGCAGATGGCCGGCTCGCGCTCGGCCAGCATCGGCGTGTGGGTCAACGTGGGCTCTCGCCACGAGTCGCCCACCCTGCACGGCTGCTCGCACTTCCTCGAGCACCTGCTCTTCAAGGGCACCCCGGAGCGGTCGGCGATGGAGATCTCGGTGGAGCTCGACGCGGTCGGCGGCGAGTTCAACGCGTTCACCACCAAGGAGTACACCGTCTTCCACGCCCGGGTCCTCGACGAGGACCTGGCCACCGCGGTCGACGTCCTCGGCGACATGATCACCGCCTCCACCTTGACCTCGGCCGACGTCGAGGCCGAGCGCGACGTGATCCTCGACGAGATCGCGATGCACGACGACGACCCCGACGACGTGGTGCACAACCTCTTCGCCCAGCAGGCGTGGGGCGAGAACACCCCGCTCGGCCGCCCGATCGCGGGCACCGAGGCCTCGATCACGGCGATGACGCGCGCCCAGATCCACCGCTTCTACCGGCGCCACTACCGGCCCGACAACATGGTCGTCTCCGTCGCCGGCAACATCGACCACGCAACTGTCGTACGCCAGGTCAAGAAGGCGTTCGGGCGCGAGGGCTTCCTGTCGAGCCAGGCCGACCCGACGCCGTCCGACCAGTCGGAGAGGGCGCGCAAGGTCACCGCCGGGGAGTCCCGCACCGTCCGGCCGCTCGAGCAGGTCAACCTCGTGCTCGGGGTGCGGGGCCTGACCCGCACGGACCCCCGCCGCTACGCCCTGGGCGTGCTCAACACCGCCATCGGCGGCGGCACCTCCTCCCGGATGTTCCAGGAGGTGCGCGAGCGGCGCGGCCTGGCGTACTCGGTCTACTCGTTCGCCACCCACCACGCGGACGCCGGCGTCGTCGGCGTCGCCGTCGGCTGCCTGCCGGGCAAGTACGACGCCGTGCTCGAGACCGTGCGCGGCGAGCTCGCCAAGGTGGCGGCCGAGGGCCTCACCGAGGAGGAGCTCGAGCGCGGCAAGGGCCAGCTCAAGGGCGGGCTCGTGCTCGGCCTGGAGGACTCGGGGTCCCGCATGTCGCGCATCGGCAAGACCGAGCTGGTCGACGAGGAGCTGCTGACCATCGACGAGGTCGTCGCACGGATCGAGGCCGTCACGCTCGAGGACGTGGCGCGGCTGGCCGACGAGCTCTTCACGCAGCCTGAGCTGCTCGCGGTCGTGGGTCCGCAGGCCTGAGCTCCTGGGCCGGAGGTCGCGACCGACCGGTCGCGACCAGCACCCCGGCCACCACGAGGCCGGCGCCGGCGATCTCGCCGGGGCTGACGGTCTCGCCGAGGACCAGCCACGCCGCGCTCATCCCGACCACCGGCACCAGCATGGAGAACGGTGCCACCGTGCCTGCCGGGTGTCGGGCCATCAGCCACGTCCAGATGCCCGAGCCCAGCACGGTGCCGATCAGGATGGTGTAGGCCAGACCGACGAGTGCGGGCAGCGCGTCGGGGGAGCCCCACGTGGTCATCGAGTCCATGATCTGCTGCGGTCCTTCGACGGCCAGTGAGAGCGCGAGCATCGGGAGGACCGGCACGACGGACATCCACAGGACGAGGTGCAGCGGGTCCGGGGCCTTGGCCTGCGCGGAGCAGAGGTTGCCCGCCGCCCAGGCGAGAGCACCGGCCAGGACGAGCACGAACGGCGCGAAGGCGGCCGGGCCGTCGAGGCGCTGCCACCCCACCACGGCGAGCCCCACGACGGCGACCAGGACGCCGACAGCGGCTCGCGGGGCGAGCCTGGTGCGCAGGAACACCGCGGCGAGGAGCAGGGTGAACGGGGCCGATGCCTGCAGCACCAGCGACGACAGCCCGGCCGGCATGCCGGCCGCCATGCCCCAGTAGAGGAAGAGGAACTGGAACGTGCCGAAGCCGAGCCCGTAGCCGACCAGCCATCGCAGCGGCACGCGGGGGACCGGCACCAGCAGGATCGTCGGGACGGCGATCAGCGCGAAGCGCAGGGCGACCAGGAAGAACGGCGGGAAGTGCTGCAGGGATGCGTCGATCGCCAGGAAGTTCAGGCCCCAGCAGAGGGCGACGCTCGCGGCGAGCAGGCGGTGACGGGTGGGCATGCACTCACTCTCTCGGCCCGGAATCTGAAGGACAAGCGAGAAGTGCTCCACTTTCTTTGTAGGCTGCCTACATGGACGTGCGACACCTGGAGCTGCTGCGCGAGCTCGACGACCGCGGCAGCGTGACCGCCGTCGCGACGGCGACCCACCGCACGCCCTCCGCGGTCTCGCAGCAGCTGCGCAGCGCCGAGCGCGCGTTCGGCGCGCCGCTGGTGGAGCCGCGTGGCCGCGGCCTCCGGCTGACCGACGCGGGCCGCGTGCTCGCCGCGTCCGCCCGTGACGTCGCGGTCGCGCTGGCGCAGGCCGAGGCGCGGTGGGACGAGTTCCGCGGCAGGGCGTCCGGCGTGGTCTCGCTGGCGGCCCTCCCCAGCGCGGCGACGTTCCTGCTGCCCGGCGTGCTCCGGGAGCTCGCGGACGACCCGATCGAGGTGGTGTGCACCGACCTCGACGTGGCGGAGGCGGCCTACGCCGCGGAGGTCGTGGACCACGACATCGTGGTCGCGCACAGCGCGATCCGCACACCTGCACACACCGAGGACACGGTGGTGCGTCACCTGGTGCGCGAACCGCTCGACATCGCGATGGCGGCGGGTCACCCGCTCGCGGTGCTCGACCGGGTGACCCCGGACGACCTGGTCGACCTGCCGTGGGTCGGCGTACCGCTCGGCTATCCGTTCGACAGCGTGCGCCTCGCGGTCGAGGAGGCGACCGGCCGGGGCGTCGACGTACGCCAGCGAGTGCGGGACAACCGGCTGGCCGAGGCGCTCGTCGGTGCGGGCGACCACGTCGCGGTGCTTCCTCGCTTCACCGCGCCGGCCGGTGACGACGTCGTGCTGCGACCGCTCGCGGGCCTCGCGTCGGGTCGCCACGTCTTCGCGATCTTGCGCAAGGACCGTGCCGAGCGCCGGGCCGTGCGTCGGGTGCTGGACGCGCTCACGTCGGTGGCCGCGGAGTTCGCACCCGCCGCAGGTTGAGGAGCGCGTGTCGAAACCGGGGCCGTGGCTGAGGCTGCTTCCCGGCTGACCGGGTCTCGACACGCTCGAGCACCACCGAGCGCAGCTCGTCGCTGCGCTCCGCACTGCGCTCAGCGCTTGGCGATCAACCCGATGACCGGGGGTGCCTTCTGCTCCACGACGCTCACCCGGAAACCACCGCGCAGGAGGTTCTCCGAGGCCTTCTTGACGATGTTGGGCACCAGCTCCGGACGGGCGGCCTCGTAGAAGAGGTAGACGGCGCCGCCGGGCACCACCCGCTCGTGCAGGAGGGCGATCTCCTCGTCGCAGTTGCGCACCCAGAACAGGTTCACGTTGAAGGCGAACACCTTCGTGAGTCGCTTCACCGGGACACGCAGCGTCGCCAGGTCGATCTGGCGGACCGTGAGGCGGCCGGCGTCGACGTACTTCTGGTTGCGACGCTTGGTGCGGTCGACGCCGGACTCGGAGCGGTCGATCGCGAACAGCTTGCCGGTCTCCAGCTTGCTGCAGATCGCCTCCGCGCCGGCGCCGGGTCCACAGCCGATCTCCAGGACCTGGTCGTTCGGCTGGACGTCCATGAGGTCGACCGCCCACTTGATGCGCGGGGGGATGGTCGGGCTGGGCATGGCCTCTAGCCTGCCAGACCGCGGTTCACGAGTCAGCCACCGCCACTCGCCAACTGCCGGCGGCGATAGGTTGGGCGCGTGAGCACAGACGAGAGCCAAGGCGCCGACACGGGCCGGATCAGGGTGGGGGTGCTGGGCGCCCGCGGCAAGGTCGGCGCCGAGGTCTGCCGGGCCGTCGAGGCCGCGGCCGACACCGAGCTGGTGGCCTTGGTCGACGCCGGGGACGACGTCGCCGAGCTGGCCCGGTCGGGCGCGGAGGTCGTGGTCGACTTCACCCACCCCGACGTGGTGATGGACCACCTGAGGTTCTGCATCGAGCACGGCATCCACGCCGTGGTCGGCACCACCGGGTTCGACCAGGAGCGGCTCGACCGGCTCGAGTCCTGGCTGGCCGATGCGCCCCACGTGGGCGTCCTGATCGCACCGAACTTCTCCATCGGCGCGATCTTGATGATGCGCTTCGCCGCGCAGGCCGCCCCGTTCTTCGAGTCCGTCGAGGTCGTCGAGCTGCACCACCCCGACAAGGCCGACGCCCCGTCCGGCACCGCTCGGCGCACCGCCGAGCTGATCGCCGCTGCACGCCGAGGGGCCGGGAGCGGCCCCATGCCGGACGCCACCTCGACCGGTCTCGAGGGCGCTCGGGGGGCTGACGTCGACGGCGTGCGCGTGCACGGGCTGCGGGTGCGCGGGTTGGTCGCCCACCAGGAGGTCATCCTCGGCACGGCGGGGGAGACCCTCACGATCCGTCACGACTCCCTCGACCGCGTCTCCTTCACCCCCGGCGTGCTCGCCGGTGTGCGCTCGATCGGGCAGCACCCAGGCCTGACGGTCGGCCTCGACGCCTTCCTCGACATCGACTGACCGGCTCGGTGGGGTAACTCCCGGTCGCCCGTGATCGTTGGACGGGTGATCGCCGCGGTCCACTCGGGGACCCGGCTTGCTCTCGGGAGGCACCACCATGCGCAGAACCGCAGGACTCGCCGCGTTCGCCGTCGCAGCTGCCACAGCAGCCGCGCTGCCGCTCACCACGGCATCGAGCGCCCAGGGTGCCCCGACCGCGGCGCCCGCCAGCGCCAGGTCGGGCGACACGTCAGGCCTGAAGGGACGGGAGGTGGCCCTCGCGTCCGAGGCCCTCGCCACGCTCCAGGCCCGTCCCGGCGCGGCGCGGGCGGCCGACGGCCAGACGTTCGTCGCCCGCACCACCCTGACCGACGCCGACGGCAGCACGCACGTGCGCTTCGACCGCACGATCGACGGGCTGCGGGTCGTCGGTGGCGACCTCGTCGTCCACCGCGACGCCGACGACGCCTTCGCCGGTGTCAGCCAGACGCTCGCCAAGCCGCTCACCCTCGGCACCGAGGCCTCGGTCGCCGAGGCCGCCGCCCAGCGGACCGTGCTCTCTCGCAACGCGCGCACCACGACCGTCCGCGGTGACGACGAGGCCGAGGCAGGTGAGCTCGTCGTCGACGCGACCGGCGTCACGCCACGACTGGCGTGGGAGGTCGTCACCGGTGGCGTGCAGGCCGACGGAACCCCGTCACGGCTGGCGACGTACGTCGACGCGAAGACCGGGCTGGTCATCCGCAGCGAGCAGCAGGTCGTCAACGTCGACGGCCGGGGCGAGACGCTCTACAGCGGCAGCGTGCCGCTCCAGGTGTCCGGGTCCGGGTCGTCCTACACCCTGGAGGACGCCTCGCGCGGCGGCACCTACACGACCGACATGAGGAACGCCGAGGACACCGTCCTGTGCCAGGTGCTCCAGATCGGCTGCTCGGCGGGCACGACGATCACCTCGACGTCGACGACCTTCGGCGACGGCACCAACGCCGACCGGGCCACGGCCGGAGCCGATGCGCAGTACGGCTCCAACGAGACGTGGGACTACTTCAAGGACGTCCACGGCCGCGACGGCATCTGGGGAGACGGCCGCGGGTCGTTCAACCGGGTCCACTACGGCAACGGCTACGTCAACGCGTTCTGGGACGGCTCCAAGATGACGTACGGCGACGGCGACGGGCTCGACTTCGGCCCGCTGGTCTCCCTCGACGTGGCGGGTCACGAGATGTCGCACGGCGTCACCGAGAACTCCGCCGACCTCACCTACTCCGGTGAGTCCGGCGGGCTCAACGAGGCCACCTCCGACATCTTCGGCTCGATGGTGGAGTTCTACGCCGACAACCCGAGCGACCCGGCCGACTACCTGATCGGCGAGCAGTTCGACCTGAAGGACCACGCCGGCTTCCGGCGGATGGACCAGCCGTCGGCCGACGGCACGTCCCTCGACTGCTGGAGTCCGAGCGCCAAGGACGTCGACGTCCACTACTCCTCGGGCATCGGCAACCACTTCTTCTACCTGCTCGCCGAGGGGAGTGGCGCCAAGACCATCGGCGGAGTCGCGCACAGCTCGACCACCTGCGACGGATCCACGGTTGCCGGCATCGGCCGGGAGGCGGCCGGTGACATCTGGTACCGCGCGCTGACCGTCTACATGACGTCGGGCACCACCTATGCGGGCGCGCGGACCGCGACCCTCGACGCTGCCGAGGACCTCTTCGGTGAGGGCAGCACCCAGCACGACGCCGTGGCGGCCGCCTGGAGCGCGGTCTCGGTGGCCTGAGGCACACCCCTGCGGCAGAGGGAGGGGAACCTCGCGGGGTCGGGTGGGGGCGTCAGACGAGGCGGGACAGGGCCGCCACGACCGACGCCCCCACCACCACGACCAGGAAGGGCGCGCGCAGCAGCAGCGCCACCACCGCGAACCCGAGCCCCAGCGCACGCGCATCGAGGGTGAGCGCCGGCCCGTCCGCCCCGCCGGCGAAGACCTGCACCGCGACCAGCGCGGCGAGCAGGGCCACGGGGATGAGGTCGGCCACCCGCTCGACCGTCGGGTGGCTCAGCACGCGTTCGGGCAGCGAGAGGCCGGCCAGCTTGAGCAGGTAGCAACCGACGCACGCCAGCAGCACCGCGGTCCACATCAGCGCTCCCCTCCCGCGGCGTCGTCGGTTCCCAGCGGATGCGGCCGCGCCTCGGTGGGACCGGGCTTGCGCGCGAGCACGCCGGCGAGCACCGCGACGCCACCCGCGGCGAGCACGGGCACACCGGGCGCCGTGACCGGCACCACCGCCAGCGCGACCAGGGCCGCGAGCAGCCCGACCACGACGTTGCGCCGATCCTTCAGGCGCGGCCAGAGCAGGGCGAGGAAGGCCGCGCCGACCGCGGCGTCGAGGCCGTAGGTGCGGGGGTCGCCCACCGCCTCGCCGGCGACCGCGCCGATCGCGGTGGCGACGTTCCACAGGACGAAGACGGACAGCCCGGTCGTCAGGAACCCGAGCCGGGCGCCCTCGGTCGTGTCCCGGTTGACCGACATCGCCGTCGACTCGTCGATCAGGACGTGGGCGGCAGCGACCCGACGCCAGCCTCGCCACTGGAGCACGGGGGCCATCCGCAGTCCGTAGAGGGTGTTGCGGGTGCCGAGCAGGAGTGCGGTGGCCGCGCCGGACAGAGGAGCGCCACCCGCGGCGACGACCCCGGCCAGGGCGAACTGGCTGGCGCCGGTGAACATCAGCAGCGAGAGCGCGCACGTCTGCGCCACGCTGAGCCCGGACGCGACCGACACCGCGCCGAAGCCGATCCCGTAGGCACCGGTCGCGAGGCCGACGGCGAGGCCGTCCCGGACGATCCCCGAGCGCTCACCAGCTGTCAGGGCACGGGCGTTCACGCCCCGAGGCTAGGTCATCCCCGACGGCCTCCGTCCCGGTGCCCACGCCTTCCGGACCGGCGGGAGTGGTCAGTGCGCCCGACGGCGTACGCGGGTGGTGCCGACCTGCCGGTGGTGGAAGTCGTGCACCAGGACGAAGCCCGCCATCACTCCAGCCGCGGCGCCGGCGATGAGGCCCAGCCGCAGGGTGAACGGCATCGTCGGCATGGCACCGAACCAGAAGCCGATGCCGACGCACACCACGAGCGCTGCCAGGACGAGCACGAACCGGTGGAGCGTGGGAAGCGGACCGAGCATCTGGACCCCCGTGGTGATCCGGCGAGGTGGCCGGACCTCCATGGTGACCCACGTCACGCGGAAATCAAGCCACCCCAGGGGTGGATTCGCGGACTCGGGTGTGAGCGACTCGAGGACCGAGCGCGTGTGGACACCTGGAAGCACGGTCGACCGGCACCGTGCGTCGAGGCGGATCGGGCCGCTGTGCTCGCATCGGTAGCGGTGGAGCTGAAGGCGTCCTCTCGGACACGTGTCCGCCGCGTCGCCCTTGACCGGGCACGACAGGGGCGACTTCTCGGACACGTGTCCGCCGCGCCGCCCTCGACCGGGCACGACAGGGGCGACCTCTCGGACACGTGTCCGCCGCGTCGCCCTTGCCCAGGCACGACAGGGGCGACCTCTCGGACACGTGTGCCCACGATGCTCAGCCCTGTGCGGGCCGGAGCGCGTGGCAGGCGCTGATCGCCGGCAGCCCGCTGCGCCGGCGCGCGGTCGTGGCGCGTTACGCGATCGCGGTGTGCAGCCGGACCTGCTTGACGCGGGTCGTGCCGCTGCCGTCGAGGTCGAGCTCGCGGTGGGCGGTGTCGGGAGCCCAGCCGGCGTCGGTGAAGAAGGTGCGCAGGCCGTCGTCGCCGGCGTTCACCCAGGTGACGGCGCGGGTGAAACGGTCGGCGGCCAGGGTGTCGACGGCCGCCTGGAGCAGCCGGGACCCGTGGCCCTTGCCACGCTCGGTGGGGTCGAGGGTGACCTCGGACAGCTCTCCGTCGGCGATCGGGTCGCAGTCGGGGTCGTCGGCGGGAGAGGTGAGGGCGAAGCCGGTCACCCGGTTGCGCTCGAGTGCGACCAGCACCCGGTGACGGGCGTCGGCCGGCCTGGCCAGCACCTGGCGCCACTGGGCAGCCACCACGTCGACGTCGGTCGGGAGCACGTCGGCCGGCAGCAGGTCGGCGTACATCTCGGGCCAGGCGCGCACCTGCACGGCGGCGATGGCGTCGGCGTCGTCGGCCCACGCCACGCGCACCGACACGTCGGCGGTCGGGCCGCCGGAGTGGTCGTGCCCCATCAGGCCAGGGCCCCGAGCGGGTCCGAGGTGGTGCTCATCGGTAGGACTCGGGGAGCTTCTCGCCGATCCTGACCTGCGCCTTGGGAAGGCGCAGGAACTTCATCTGCAGCGACCGCATCGCGGCGTAGAGGACCGCGCCCTTGGCCGACTCGTCGGGGAAGCGGCGAGCGAGCTCGCGGCGGAGCCGGAACCGCAGCATCACGATGTCGACGATGATCACCAGGAGCGTGGTGAACAGCACCGTGTTGCCGAGCTGGACCAGGCCGGGGCTGCGTGAGTAGCCCAGGATCATCGAGATGATCAGCAGCGGGATCATCAGCTCGATGAAGGAGAACCGGGAGTCGACGAAGTCGCGGATGAAGCGTCGCACGGGACCGCGGTCACGGCTGGGGAGGTAGCGCTCGTCGCCGGTCTTCATCGCCTCGCGCATCTTGCGCGAGTTGTCGCCGCGCGCGGCGCGCTGGGCCGCCGCCTGCTCCTTGCGGGTCCTCGGCACCTTCGCGCGGGCCCGGGCTGCCGCCTCGGCCTCCTTGCGGGAGGGAGTAGGCCGGCCCTTGCCGCCGACCTTGCCGGCGACGGTCTCGGTCTCCTGTGCGGAGCTGTTACGACGGAACACGTGTGCTGCCTTCACATGGTTCGGATGCTGGGGTCAGCCTATCGCCGTGCGGCGCAACCACCGTGGTCGCGGGGGCCCGCGCGGCCAGCCGGCACCCCGACGGGGCGCGACGGGGGCGCGAAGGGGGCATGGAGGGGGCGCCAAGGGGGATGGCCTACCTCCGGCTTGGGTTTGGTTCTAGGGTGAAGGCGACGCTCCACGTCGCGCCCCGCGACGACGAGCGCCTCGTTCACGACCGACACCCAAGAGAGGGTTCACCCGCAGATGAGCCTCATGCAGCGCATCAGCCTGATCTTCCGCTCCAAGGCCAACAAGGCCCTGGACAGGGCGGAGGACCCCCGCGAGACCCTCGACTACAGCTACCAGCGCCAGCTCGAGCTCCTCTCGAAGGTGCGGCGTGGTGTCGCGGACGTCGCCACCAGCCGCAAGCGCGTGGAGCTCCAGGTCAACCAGCTCGAGCAGCAGGCGACCAAGCTCCAGGGACAGGCCGAGAAGGCGATCGGCGCCGGTCGCGAGGACCTGGCCCGTGAGGCCCTCACCCGCAAGTCCGGCCTCGCGTCGCAGATCACCAACCTCAAGGAGCAGCAGGCCACGCTCCAGGGCGAGGAGGAGAAGCTCGTCCTGGCCCAGCAGCGCCTGCAGGCCAAGGTCGAGGCCTTCCGCACCCGCAAGGAGACGATCAAGGCGACCTACACCGCCGCCGAGGCGCAGACGCGCATCGGCGAGGCGATGTCGGGCATCGGCGAGGAGATGGGCGACGTCGGCCTCGCCATCCAGCGCGCCGAGGACAAGACGGCGCAGATGCAGGCGCGTGGTGCCGCGATCGACGAGCTGCTGGCCTCCGGCGCACTCGACGACGCGTCCTCGCTCAACGCGGGCGACGACATCACCCGCGAGCTCGACGCCCTCAGCTCCGGCTCCGACGTGGAGGCCGAGCTCGCTCGCCTCAAGGGCCTCAGCGCTCCGCAGTCGACTCCGGCCATCGAGGCCTCCGAGGGTGGCGACATCCTCGAGGAGGCACCGCAGGAGCACCCGGTCGAGCGCAGCACCAACGAGGGCGGCCAGGCATGATCGTCCGGATCCTCGGCGAGGGCCAGTACGATCTCGACGACCACGCGCTCGACGCCCTCAACGGGCTCGACAACCAGGTCGAGCAGGCCATCGAGGCCGGCGACGAGGCGATGTTCCGCACGGCCCTGCACGGGCTGCTGTCCGGCGTGCGCGCCAGCGGGACCCACCACGATCCCGACTCGCTCGACGAGTCCGACCTGATCCTCCCGCCCCCTGACGCGACGATCGACGAGGTCCGCGAGCTCCTGGGCGACGACGGACTGATCCCGGGCTGACGCCCACCACATGGCCACCTCTCGCTTCATCAAGGACAGCGGGCTCACCGCCCGGATGACCCTCACCATGTTCCTGCTCGGCGGACTCTTCGTCGGGTTGGTCGTGACGCTCATGTTCGTCGTCAGGAGCCCGGGGCTGTCGGTGCTCATCGGCGTGGCCGGCATCGGCGTCGCCTTCTACCAGTGGTGGTCCTCCGACAAGCTCGCGATGCGCGCGATGCGGGCCCGCGAGGTCACGCCGCAGGAGGCGCCCGAGCTGCACGGCATGATCGACCGGCTCTGCGCGCTGGCCGACATGCCCAAGCCGCGCGTCGGCATCGCCGACATGTCCGTGCCGAACGCCTTCGCCACCGGGCGCTCGCCCGATCGGGCGGTCGTGTGCGTGACGACGGGGATCCTGCACACGCTCGACGCCGAGGAGCTCGAGGCGGTGCTGGCCCACGAGCTCAGCCACGTCGCGCACCGCGACGTCCTGGTCATGACGGTCGCATCGTCGGCCGGCATCGCCGCGGGCATGCTGATGAGGTTCGCGCAGTTCGGCGCCCTGGGTCGCTCCCGCAACAACAGCACCGCGATCCCCGCGATGGTCGCGATCCTGGTCAGCCTGATGGTGTACGCCGTCAGCTTCCTGCTGCTGCGCCTGCTCTCGCGCTACCGCGAGCTCTGCGCCGACCGGTCGGGGGCCTACCTGACCATGAAGCCGGCGGCGCTCGCCTCGGCCCTGCAGAAGATCAGCGGCCAGGCGGCGGCCACGCCGCAGCGCGACCTCCGCTCGGCCAACGTGGCCAGCGCGCTGTGCATCGCCCCGGCGCTCCGCGGCAACCTGGGCGGCCTCATGGCCACCCACCCGCCGCTGGAGAAGCGCCTCGAGCAGCTGGCCCGCATCCAGGCCGAGCTCAGCCGGCCCACGGACTGAGGGGAGATGGGACTCTGGGAGGCCATGCGAGGTCGGTCGCAGCCCAAGCGCAACGACCTCGACGCGCTCTTCCTCGTGCCGAGCGCCGCGATCACACTGCAGACCGCTCTGGGATTCGAGCCGATCGGCTCGGGCTCGGTCTGCTACCGCTCGGCCGCGGGCGCTGCCTTCGCCCAGACCCAGCAGGACGTCGTGTCCCTGATCGACAGCGACGCCGAGGCGCCGAAGGTCGTCGTGTCGCAGGACGGTTTCGGGTTCACCTGGCTGGTGGTCGACGGTGATCCCTCCGACACGTCCGGCCTGTGCACCGACCTCCACGCGGTCAACACCTCCCTCGAGCTGAACGGCTTCGCGGGAGGGCTGCTGTGCTCGATGGTGCCGTTCGCCAACGGCGCCGGCCAGAAGTTCGGCCTGGTCTACCTCTACAAGCAGGGCACGTTCTACGCGTTCGCCCCCACCGGGGAGCAGACCCGTGACACCCTGGTGGAGCTGTCGGTGCGCGACCTTCTCGGACAGGAGCTCCCCATGGAACCCGATCTTCAGCGCTGGCTGGCGCTCTGGAATGCGCCCGGGCTGTGAGCAGCCCCAGCAGCGCCGACCGACGCGATCGCGCCATCGCCCGCTACGACGTCCTCGACGGACAACCTCGACGCGAGCTGGACTCGCTCGTCCAGCTCGCTGCGCAGGTGGCGGGGGTGCCCTTCGCCGCAGTGAACCTGCTCGACTCGCACGCCCAGCACCAGGTCGCCACGGCCGGGTTCGACGGAGCTGACTCGCCGGTCGACCACTCGATGTGCCGACTCGTGGTCGAGACCGGGTCGCCGATCATGCTCGAGGACGCCGGTCACGACGTCCGTTTCGCCGGGAACCCGTGGACGACCGGCGAGCTCGCCGACGTGAAGTACTACGGCTCGCACCCCCTGACCACGCCGTCCGGCGTCACCATCGGCACCCTGTGCGTGTTCGACAGTCAGTCGCACACCGTCACCCCGGAGGCCGCCAACGGCCTCGCGCAGCTGGCTGACCGGGTGGTGGACGTGCTGGAGCTCGAGCTGGCCTCGCGCCGGCTCAGCGAGGTCAACGCCCGCCTCAGCACGTCGAACGACCGCCTGGCCCACTTCGCCGGCCAGGTCAGCCACGACCTCAAGAACCCGCTCACCTCGGTCTCGCTGTCGCTGGAGTCCCTCGAGCTCGAGCTCACCGACGACTACCAGGTCGACACCGTCGCGCGCGCGCGACGCGGGGTGGACCGGATGACCGAGATGATCAACAGCCTGCTCGAGTTCGCCTCACAGGGCGACGCGCCGGGCGAGGACCTGGTCGACCTGACCTCCGAGCTGTCCACCGCCCTCGACGACCTGGCCGGACGCGTACGACGCGACCTGGTGACGACCGGGGACCTCGGCTTCGCCCGTGGCGATGGCTCACAGCTGCGGTCGGTCCTGATGAACCTGATCGACAACGCGGTGAAGTTCGGTCACGACGGCGAGGAGCCCGAGATCGAGGTGGATGCCCACACCGTCGCGGGTCGCAACCGCATCGAGGTGCGCGACCGGGGTCGTGGCATCCCGCCCGAGAAGCGTGAGCGGGTCTTCGCGCCCCTGGCCAGGCTCGACAAGACCGTGGAGGGCTCGGGCATCGGCCTGGCCACGTGCCGCCGCATCATCGAGGCCCACGGCGGCACGATGGGCGTCGTCGGGCGAGAGGGCGGAGGCAGCACCTTCTGGGTCGAGCTGCCGATCGCCGACTGACCCAGCCTCGGCTACGGCAGCCTGGCCTGCTTCATCTGCCGGGAGGCGTAGACGTTGCCGATCACGGTGCCGTCCAGCCACGCCGTGAGTCGCTCGGCCTCGTGCTCGAGCGCGGCACGACCCACCGGCCCGACGTCCTCGAGGAGCGAGAGGCGTACGACGGCCTGGCCGTCCTGCACCCAGCACCCGACGATCCGGCCGTCCCACCAGGCGGAGGTGCCGGCGTTGCCGTTCGTGTCGAACAGGAACGGCACGTGTGCCGGGTCGAGGTAGAACGAGCGGGCCTTCCAGCCCATGACGGAAGGGTCGAGCGTCGGCAGCAGCGCCGCCCAGGGCTCGACCGGTCCGACGTCGGCGTCGTCGGGCAGCACCCAACCGGTCGTGCCGTCGTCGAGCGAGACCTCGACGGCCTCGACGTCGACCAGCGCGCGGGTGACGGCGGTCTTGGTCGAGCCGAGCCACCACTGCACGTCCGCGGCCGTGCCGGGGCCGAAGGTGCCCAGCCAGCGGCGTACGAGCTCGGCGTAGCCGGCCTGCTCGTCGAGCGGCGCCGGCGCGTCGTCGAGCCAGTCCTCGGTGCGTGTCCAGGTGGGTTTGTTGAGTCGCCAGTGCCCGGCGTTGCGACCGCGCACGGTCGCGCCGGAGAGCCCGAGGTGGGTGAGCACCCAGGGTGCGACCGAGACCGGCCGGTCCCACGTCTTGTCAGAGTCGCCCCCGACCGTCCCGGCGAGCTCCGGCACCGACGACTTCAGCTCGCCGGTCGTCGCCGGACCGTCGGCGAGGCGTTCGAGGGTCGCTGATCGGGCCGCCTCGAGCCACGCGTCGCCGTCGAGGGCGATCCCGGCCGCGCTGATGGCCTTCGCGATGCGCTTGCGCTCCGCTGTCGCGACCCTGCTCGAGGCGCTGCCCCAGGCGGCGGGCAGGAGGTCACGCGGGAAGACGAACAGTGTCCGGCGCATCGCGAGCTGCTTGACCACGGCGCGCTCGTCGTACAGCGCCGCGTCGACGTCGGCAGGAGCCACGCCCTCCGCGCGGGCCGCGACCGCGAGGTGCACCGTCGCCGCTTCGGTCGCGTGGAGGACCGTCATCGCGCGGGTGACGGCCTCGACGCTGTCGAGTCGGTGCGCAGGGGAGAGCGCGTGGCGTACGCCGATCCGGCTGCGCCGCTCGGAGTCGCTGACGTGCCGCATCGGCCGACTCAGTCGCGGTGGGACTTGCCGGGCAGGTCGAGCATCCGCTGGAGCGCGACCAGGGCGTCGGCCTCGGTCTCGGGGTCGACCGTGATCTGGTTGACGACCGTGCCGGCGACGAGGTTCTCCAGCGCCCAGACCAGGTGGGGCAGGTCGATGCGGTTCATCGTCGAGCAGTAGCAGACGTTGCGGTCGAGGAAGACGATCGTCTTGTCGGGGTGGGCGTCGGCCAGGCGCTTGACCAGGTTGAGCTCGGTGCCGATCGCCCAGACCGAGCCGGGCTCGGCGGCCTCGATGGTCTTGATGATGAACTCGGTCGAGCCGACCAGGTCGGCCTTGAGCACGACCTCGTGCTTGCACTCGGGGTGGACGAGGACGTTGATGCCGGGGTGCTTGGCCCGCAGCTCGTCGACGACGTCCTCGGAGAAGCGGCCGTGCACCGAGCAGTGGCCCTTCCAGAGGATCATCCTGGCCTTCCGCAGCTCGTCCGCGGTGAGCCCGCCACCTGGTTGCAGCGGGTCCCAGACGACGCACTCGTCGAGAGCGATGCCCATCTGCAGGACGGCGGTGTTGCGGCCGAGGTGCTGGTCGGGGAGGAAGAGGATCTTCGCGCCGCCGTCGACGTCGGCCCTCTGGTCGAAGGCCCACTCGAGCGCCACGTCGGCGTTGGAGGAGGTGCACACGACGCCACCGTTGCGGCCGCAGAACGCCTTGATGTCGGCGCTGGAGTTCATGTAGGTCACCGGGACGACCGCGTCCTGGATGCCGGCGTCGGCCATCGCGTCCCAGGCGTCCTCGACCTGGCGCAGGCGGGCCATGTCGGCCATCGAGCAGCCGGCGGCCAGGTCGGGGAGGACCACCTGCTGCGCGGTCGAGGTAAGGATGTCGGCGGACTCGGCCATGAAGTGCACGCCGCAGAAGACGATGAACTCGGCGTTCGGCCGCGCGGCCGCGTCCCGGGCGAGCTTGAAGGAGTCACCGGTGACGTCGGCGAACTGGATGACCTCGTCGCGCTGGTAGTGGTGGCCCAGCACGAAGACCCGGTCGCCCAGGGCTGCCTTCGCGGCCTCGGCCCGCGCCACCAGGTCGGGGTCCGATGCCGCCGGGAGGTCACCGGGACACTCCACGCCGCGCTCGGCATCGAGGTCACGGCCCTTGCCGAGGGGGAGGAGCGGTAGGTCGATGAGACTCATGTGGCTCATCCTAGGAGGGGAGCACCGCGGCCCTGGGTCCGTGCCATGCTGCGGCCATGCCTCCCTCCCTGCCTCGCCGCGGCGCGGTCCTGTCCCTGGTGCAGGCGGGTGGCAAGGGCTCGCGCATGGACGTGCTCACCCGTGAGCGCGCCAAGCCCGCGCTGCCCTACGGCGGCGTGCACCGGCTGATCGACTTCGCGCTCTCCGGGCTGGCCCACGCGGACCTGGCCGACGTGTGGGTCTCCCTGGAGTACCAGGTGACCTCGATCGACGACTACCTCTCCGGCGGTCGGCCGTGGAGCCTGGACCGCAACCGCGGCGGCTTCCGGAGGATCGTGCCGCAGACCGGCACCGGCCCTGCGACCGAGAGCGGCTTCGCCCACGGCAACGGCGACCTGCTGCTGCGGATCTCCGCCGACATCGAGGCCTTCGGTGCCCGGACGCTGGTGGTGTGCAGCGCCGACCACGTCTTCAACATGGACCTCGCGCCCGTGGTCGAGGAGCATGTGTCGGCCGGTCGTACGGCGACGGTGCTGACCAGCGAGGTGAGCAAGAAGGATGCGAGCGACAACGTCGTCGTGCTGGCGGGCCGGGACGGGGTCGTCACCGGCGTGGAGCACAAGCCGTCGCGGCCGTCGTCCGGCACGGTGGCGACCGAGATCTTCCTCTACGACACCGAGGCGCTGCTGACCACGCTGCAGGACCTGCGCCGTGAGCTGGCGGGCAGCGACGACGGCGACAGCGGCATCGGTGACTTCGGCGAGCACCTGCTCCCGCGCCTGGTCGATGGTGGGCGCGTCGTCGCGGTGCCGTTGACCGGCTACTGGCGCGACGTCGGCCAGCCCGGCCTCTACCTCCAGTCCCACCGCGACCTGCTCCGCGGCAAGGTCGACGTCTTCGACCACCCGGGCCGGCCCGTCATCTCGCACTGGCCCGACCGCCCGGCAGCCCGGGTGCGGGCGTCTGCCGACTGCCGCGACTCCGTCCTGTCGCCCGGTGCCGACGTCGGCGGGACGGTCGTCGGCAGCGTGCTCGGCCCTGGCGTCGTCGTCGAGAAGGGTGCGCAGGTCCACGACAGCGTGCTGATGGAGGACTGCGTGGTCCGGGCCGGGGCCGTGGTGCGCACGACGGTCCTCGACGAGCGGTGCGAGGTCCTGCCGCGCGCCGTGGTCGGCGCCGAGCCCTCTCGACGGGTCGCCCACGACGACGACGTCACGCTCGTCGGTCGCGGCTCCTCGGTCGGCGACCGGGTGCCGGCGGGTGGCCGGCTGGAGCCGGGAAGCTCCTAGAGCAGGCTGCCGTGGTGCAGGTAGGGCGCCGGTGGCCTCATCCGGCGCACGCACAGGTAGCCGTGGGAGTAGATCGCCAGGCGTGCGGCCAGTCCGACGTCGAGCGCCCACTGGTTGGCGGCGGTGACGTGGTGGACCGACACCTGCTCTCCGGGGGCCGACGAGGCCAGGGCCTCCCACATCAGCGACGCCGCCGTGCGCCGGTTGGTCGCAGCGAGCAGCACCGCCGCGCCGTCGTCGTCGACGTAGGCGTAGCCGGAGCCGGTGGAGTGGTCCACCACGGCCAGCCGGAACTGCTCGAGCAGCAGCTCGTGGTCGGAGAGGTGCGCGGCGCCGCGGGTCCGGCGGTCGATCGAGTCGAGGAGGTCGACGTCCGAGGCGGAGCCCTCGCGCACCCGCTCCACGACCGGGAGCGCGGACCGGTCGACGACCCCGGTGACCATCATCTGCGGGTGCAGGTCGAAGCCGGCGAGGCGGTAGCGGCGTACGGCACCGGGATCTGCGCTGGCTGCGAACATCCCGCGCAGGCAGCCGCGACCATGGTGCAGCGCGGCGGCCATCAGCTGCGTCCCGATGCCCTGCGCCTGGTGCTCGGGACGCACCGCGAACGACGCCAGGATCCACATCAGCTCCCGGACGCGGGAGACCGCGCCGCCGACGACCTCGCCGTCGACCTCGGCCACCCAGCAGCCGCCCGGGTCGGTGACCAGCGCCTGCCCGGTGCGGCGGATCCAGTGGCCGTGGCGGGCCGCGGGTCGGCGCACGGGATCGGGCCACGAACGTTGGTGGGTGCGGGTGTCGACCTCGTGGTAGCTCGTCGCGGTGATGTCGGCCAGCGCCTCGAGGTCACCCTCGCGCATCGGCCGGATGACCGGTGCGGTCACGAGACGTAGGCGGCGAACCGGCGGAGCAGGTCGTCCCAGTGCGTGTACTTCGCGCGGACCTCCTCGCTGCCCTCCCGCCACCCGCTGTGCACGAGACGGACCATCGCCCCCTCGGGGGCGTCGGTGAACCGCACGTCGAGCACCGTCGCCTCGTCCTCGGCGTGCCCGAGCCAGAACTCCATCACGAGGTGCCCGATCGGGTCCCAGGTCATCACCCGACCGAAGACGAACTGCTCGTCGCCGTGGACCGTCGCGACCGGGCCGTTCGGGTCGATCGCGATGCTGGTGAAGGTCGCCGCGTCGGGGCTCAGCACCGGGTCCCACCACTCGCCCATCTGGGCGGTGAATCCGACGAAGGCCTGGGTGGGCGTCACGGGCACGACGACCTCCGCGACGAGGGGGGCGATACTCATGCCTCCAGCATGCCGGACGCCCGGAGGCCCCCTCGGGTGCCACGCGCTGCGAGGATGCCCCCCATGCGCGTCCTCATCGCACCGGACAAGTTCGCCGGCACCCTGACCGCGGTGCAGGCCGCCGAGGCCATCGCCACCGGCTGGCGGCGTCACGCCCCCGGCGACGAGCTGGACCTCGCGCCGATGGCCGACGGGGGGCCGGGGTTCGTCGACGTCCTCCACGCCGCGCTCGGTGGGTCGCTCGCCGCGGTCACCGTCCGCGGGCCGCACGGTGAGCAGGTGCCCGCGGCGGTGCTGCACGTGGGGGAGACGGCGTACGTCGAGAGCGCGCAGGCTGCGGGCCTGCACCTGCTGTCGGGCGCCGCCTCGGAGTCACCGGAGACCGCCAGCTCGTGGGGTGTCGGCGAGCTCGTGCTCGCTGCCGTGTCGGCGGGCGCACGGAAGGTCGTCGTCGGTCTGGGTGGCTCCGGCACGACCGATGGGGGCGCGGGCGCGCTCGGCGCCCTCGGGGCGACCTCGGACGGGGTGCTCGACGGCGGGCCGGCCGGTCTCGCCTCGGTGACCTCGGTCGAGCTGTCCGCCGCGCGCGAGCGCCTGTCCGGGGTGAGGCTCGTCGCTGCGAGCGACGTCGACAACCCGCTCACCGGCCTCTTCGGCGCCGCCAAGACGTTCGGCCCCCAGAAGGGCATCGCCGAGGACCGGATCGCCGACGTCGACGCCCTGCTCGAGGGCTTCGCGACGGCGACCGACCGGCGTACGTCCTTGGAGAAGGGTGCCGGCGCCGCCGGTGGCATCGGCTACGCCCTGCTGGCCCTCGGCGCCACCCGCGAGCCCGGGATCGAGCTCGTCGCCGCGGCCGTCTCGCTCGCGGATCGGGCGAAGGCCGCCGACCTCGTCGTGACGGGCGAGGGAGCCTTCGACTTCTCCAGCCGGGCGGGCAAGGTGCCCTACGGCGTGGCTGGCGTCGCGGGTGAGGCGCTGCGTCCGTGCATCGCGCTCGCGGGCAAGGTCCTGGTCGGGGCGCGCGAGATGCGCGCCCTCGGCATCGAGTCGGCGTACGCCCTCGTCGACCTCGTGGGCGAGGAGCGTGCGATGCGCGACTCCGCCGACGCCCTCGCCGAGCTCGCCCAGCGCGCGGCGCGCACCTGGTCGCGCTGACGGGGGTCCTCGCTCCGCCCGCCGCCCCGCCCGCTGTGACGGTGGCGGCTTGCGACATCGGAATTGCCCGCACGGATGTCGTACGCCGCCAGGGTGGCGAGGCCGGCAGCGACGGTGGCGGCTTGCGACATCGATTCGGCCGATTCTGGTGTCGTACGCCGCCAGGGTAAGCCGGGTCGCGGCGGCCACCTCGTTCCGATCCGAACCGGCCACCGTCCACAGGTGCCGTCCGGGCCCGTTGATCCACAGGCTGGAGCGCACGCGGTGGAAGTGGCCGCGCGGCCGATCCGACCATCGCCGGATGACAGCTGACACGGGTCCGGCAGATCGCCCGAAGGCCGTTCGGGGCCACCCACACCTGAGGGCGTACGTCCGTGAGTCCCGCGGCGTCCATCGCCTGACCGAGCTCGATGACGACGTCGGTGGCCTGCACGCCTGGCAGCTGCTCATGTCGGACGACAACTGCTTCACCGCTCTGACCTCGGCCGAGGTCAGGGGATGGTGGCTACCGCCGATCCCGGCGAGATCGCCGGTCTTCATGGCGATGGGGCTCGCCGACCCGCGACCGATGCGAGCCGGCGTCCGGACCAGCCGGCACGGGAGGGTCATCGCCTTCGAGGAGGTCCACGGGCTCAGGTGCGCGTCCGTTCCCGAGACCCTGCTGGCGTGTGCGCGATGGCTGTGCGTCATCGACACCGTCGTTCTGGTCGACTGCGTCCTCCATCTCCGGCTCGCCACCCGCGCCGAGATCGAGGAGGTCATCAGGCCCCGTCGGCCGGGTGCGCGTCGGTTGCGTGAGGCGCTGGCGTTGGCCGACGAGCGGTCGGAGTCCGCCTTCGAGACGCTTCTCCGTCTCCTTCACGTCTGGTGCGGCATCGACGTCGTCCCGCAGCACGAGGTGGTCGACGCGGACGGCGTGCTGGTGGCTCGCGTGGATCTCTGGGTCACAGGAACCACGTCGGTCCACGAGTACGACGGCGACGAGCACGAGACGGCGATCCGCAGGGTCAAGGACCGACGTCGCGACCGGAGGCTCGACAAGGCGGGCCGCGTCCGTCGTGGCTACACCTCGGGCGACGTCCTGCGCCGTCCCGTCACCGTGCTGGAGGACGCCGACCGCGCGATCGGTCGACCCCACGACCCGGCTCGGATCCGGCCGTGGACCAAGGAGCTCCGCCGGTCGCTGTTCACGCCGGCAGGTCAGGCGGACTTCCTCCGGCGGGTCGCCGGCCAAGGTGGCGGCTGACGACATCGTGGTCGTGGCTCCGGATGTCGTACGCCGCCACGGTGAGGTCGGCGCACGCGAGGGTGGCGGCGCACGACATCGAGATTGCTGGCGCGGATGTCGTGCGCCGCCAGGATGGACCCCCGCAGGGTGTCGGCTGCGCCACGGGCACGACCGTCGGGAATAACCCCGGGTGTGCGACCATTGGAACCAGCAGTACCCCGAGCCTTCTGGAGTGATGAGATGACCGAGCAGGTCGAGACCACTGAGCGCCGCACCGACCAGATCAACCTGTCTGCCGTCGCCGCCAGCAAGATCAGCAGCCTCCTCGAGCAGGAGGGTCGCGACGACCTGGCCCTGCGCATCTCCGTGCAGCCGGGTGGCTGCTCGGGTCTGCGCTACCAGCTGTTCTTCGACGAGCGCACCCTCGACGGTGACGTGACCACCGACTTCGACGGCGTCACCGTCGTGGTCGACCGGATGAGCGTCCCCTACCTCAACGGTGCCGAGATCGACTTCGTCGACACCATCGAGAAGCAGGGCTTCACGATCGACAACCCGAACGCCACGGGCTCGTGCGCGTGCGGCGACTCGTTCCACTGAGCGTGCACGCGTCAGCCGACTGACCACATCAGCGACGAAGGGCCCCCGCCGACCGGCGGGGGCCCTTCTTCGCGAAGTGGGTCAGTCCAGGTGCAGGTGGAGCGCGTTGGCGAGGCGGGCGGCGGCGTCCGAGATCCGGATGTCGCGCTTGCCGACCTCGGCGGGGTAGTCCTCGAAGCGAAGGCTCGGTGGAGCGGAGACGGCGGCGCGGGCGGCTCGTTCGAGACGCAGGTGGCGGCCGACCTGGCGACAGTCGTCGGCCATCTGTGCCGGCGTGCCGAGCTCGTCGTGGACCAGGCTCGAGGGACGCTGGGAACCCTGCGCTGGAGTCGTCATGGACCCGACGCTACGGGCTACCGCGAGGTAGTCCGAGGCTTACCTGAGGGTAGTGTTCCGCGTCGTGTCCCTCCTCGTTGCCGGATCCATCGCGACCGACCACCTGATGTCCTTCCCGGGCAGGTTCGCCGACAGCCTCGTCGTCGACCAGCTCGACAAGCTCTCCGTGTCGTTCCTCGTCGAGGACCTGGAGGTCCGCCGCGGCGGGTGTGCGGCCAACATCTGCTTCGGCTTGGGCAACCTGGGCCTGCGCCCGGTGCTCGTCGGAGCCGTGGGGGAGGACTTCGCCGAGTACCGCGCGTGGCTCGAGCGCCACAACGTCGACTGTGACTCGGTGCACGTGTCCGAGACCCGGCACACCGCGCGCTTCGTGTGCACCAACGACTCCTCCCACGCGCAGATCGCGAGCTTCTACGCCGGCGCGATGAGCGAGTCGCGCGAGATCGAGCTCAAGCCGATCGTCGAGCGCGTGGGGGAGCCCGACTACGTGATCATCGGCCCGGACGACCCGCAGGGCATGCTGCGCCACACCGAGGAGTGCCGCCAGCGCGGCTACAAGTTCCTCGCGGACCCCTCGCAGCAGCTGGCCTTCGGCGACGGCGACCTGATCCGACCGCTGATCGACGGCGCGGAGATCCTGTTCTCCAACGAGTACGAAGCCAGCCTGATCACCCAGAAGACCGGCTGGAGCGCCGACGAGGTCCTCTCGCGGGTCGGCACCTGGGTCGTCACGCTCGGCCCCGACGGCGTACGCATCGACCGCCGGGGCGAGGAGTCGATCGTGGTCCGGGCCGTGCCCGAGATCGCGAAGGTCGAGCCCACCGGGGTCGGCGACGCCTTCCGCGCCGGTTTCCTCGCCGCACTGAGCTGGGGCCTCGGCCACGAGCGCGCTGCCCAGCTCGGCTGCCTGCTGGCCGTCTACGTCGTCGAGCGGGTCGGCACGCAGGAGTACGAGATCTCCCGCCAGGCCTTCCTCGAGCGGTGCGGGGCGACCTACGGCGACGAGGCCGTCGCCGACTTCGAGCCGCACCTGAAGACCATCCGCGCCTGATCCACGACCTCGAGGTAGTCCCCTACGTTCTGGGCGCCCAGAACGTAGGGGACTACCGAGTGTGGGGTCCCAGGAGAGCCCCAGAACGTAGGGGACTACCGCGAGCGGGTCACGTCAGGCGTCGTACGACGAAGCGCGGGGCGCCGTCGTCGGCGGTGTCCGCCCCGACGTAGTCCTGTGCCTTCATCCGGCACCAGGCCGGCACGTCGACCGCTGCCGCGGGGTCGTGCGCCACGACTGCCAGCAGGTCGCCCACCGACACGTCCGCGAGGTGACGGGCCAGCTCGATGACCGGCATCGGGCACGGCAGGGCGCGACAGTCCAGCTCGAGCGCGATCCTCGGCCCGGACGACTCGGCGCTCACATGCCCACCCGTGACCGGATCTCCGCCACGACGCCCGGCAGCACGTCGCAGAAGGCGTCGACGTCGGCACGGGTCGCGTCGCGCTGGAGCGAGAGGCGGACGTTGCCGTGGGTCAGCACGCCCATCGCCTCCAGCACGTGGCTCGGCGTCAGGGTGGAGGCGGTGCAGGCCGAGCCGCTGGCGATGCCGAGGCCGCGCCGGTCGAGCTCGGTGACCAGCGCCTCGCCGTCGACGTAGAGGCACGAGAAGGTCACCAGGTGGGGGAGGCGTCGCACGGGATCGCCGACCACCTCCACGTCGGGGACCTCCGCGGCCACCCGGCGGCGTACGACGTCGACGAGCTCGTGCTGGCGGGCGCTGACCTCCTCGCGCTCGGCCACCACCGCCTGGAGCGAGGCGGCCGAGGCGAGGACGGCGGGAACGTTCTCGAAGCCGGTGCTCCGCTCGTCGACGCGGTCGTCACCGGGGAAGGGGTTGCGCCAGCGGGCCCGCTTGCGCACGAGGAGCACGCCGACCCCCGCCGGACCTCCCCACTTGTGCGCAGACCCGGCAGCGGCGGCCCAGCCGGTCGGGAGGGGCGAGCGGCCCATCGATGCGCAGGCGTCGGTGAAGAGCGGGAGTTCGGCGGGCAGATCGAGGTCGCCGACGGGCTGCACGGTGCCGACCTCGTGGTTGGCGGCCTGCAGGGCGACCACGCCCACGTCGGGCGCGGTCGCCTCGTTCGCCAGGACGCCGACGTCCACCCGGCCCTGCGCGTCGCACGACACCGTCCGGGCGCGAGCACCCCACGCGACGGCGTGGCGGACGGCTGAGTGCTCGACCGCGGAGTGCACGACGACATCCCCCCGCCGCGACCCGCGCACGAGACCCAGCAGGCCCAGGTGCACCGCATGGGTGCCGCTGGGGGTGAAGGTGACCTCGTCGGGACGCACGCCGAGCGCGTGGGCCGTCACCTCGCGCGCGTTGTCGAGCAGGATCCGCGCCTCGCGGCCCGCCCGGTGCAGCCGGCGGGGGTCGGCGTACCCCCGGTCGAGCGCGGCGAGGAAGGCCTCGCGGGCGGCCGGGTGCAGGGGCATGGCGGAGGCGCTGTCGAGGTCGCGCGGCCCGGTCACAGGGGCAACTTATGCCACGCCCGGCGCGCGCCGCCCACGTCGGTCTCCCCGATCGGGCCAGATCAGCCGACACCCGACCCTGCCCCGCGCGACGCGGCCGGTTGGGGATACTCTCTACACGTCGAGAAGGACCTAGAGAGAGGCTCGTCAGTGGGTCTGCAAGTCCCCAACCTTTCAGGTGCGCGCACGCGGCGTGCCCTGAAGGTCGCGCTGCTGGGCATGACGATGCTGGTGCTGGCCGGATGTTCCGAGGCCGACACGCACCAGATCAAGAACCTCGCGATGCCCGACCGCGCCAGCGCGCAGGGCCCCTACACCTACGAGCTCTGGAAATGGGCCTGGGTCGCGGCGATGGCCACCGGCATCATCGTGTGGGGCCTCATCTTCTACGCCGTGGTGAAGTTCCGCCGCCGCAGCGACGACGAGGTGCCGCGGCAGACGCGCTACAACCTGCCGCTCGAGGTCTTCTACACGATCGCGCCGGTCCTGATGTGTGTCGTGTTCTTCTTCCACACCGTCCGCGTCCAGGACGAGATGACCAAGATGGTCCCCGACCCCGACCTGACGATCGAGGTGATGGGCCAGCAGTGGACGTGGACCTTCAACCACGGCATCGGGGAGCAGAACACCGATGCGACGGGTGAGCCCGCCGCCAACGGCGAGCCCGCAGACTTCGCCTACGACGAGTACGTCTACACCTCCGGCACCGCGCGCGACATCCCGACGCTGGTGCTGCCGGTGGACGAGACCATCCAGTTCAACCTGCACTCGCCCGACGTCATCCACTCGTTCGGCGTGCCCGCCTTCCTCACCAAGCTCGACGTGATCCCCGGCCGTGTGAACAAGCTCCAGGTCACGCCGACGGTGGAGGGCACCTACGCCGGCAAGTGCTACGAGCTCTGCGGCGTCTCCCACTCCCGGATGCTCTTCAACGTCGAGGTCGTCAGCCAGGCCGACTACGAGGCCTACCTCGCCGACCTGGCCGAGCAGGGCAACACCTCGCAGCTCCCGGTCCTCGGCGGCAGCTTCGTCAACGAGCAGGCCGGCCTCGACGCCAACTCGGAAGGACACAGCGAGTGACCGCCACCACCTCGGCCTCCCCCCAGGCCGCGACGCCCCCGCCGGAGCGCAAGCCGCTGGGCCAGCAGGTCGTCCGGATGCTGACCACGACCGATCACAAGCTGATCGGCAAGATGTACCTCATCACCTCGTTCGGCTGGTTCCTGGCCGCGGGCCTGATGGCCATGCTGATCCGCGCCGAGCTGGCCTACCCCGGTCAGCAGATCGTCAACGACCAGCTCTACAACCAGCTGTTCACGATGCACGGCACGATCATGCTGCTGCTGTTCGCGACGCCGCTGTTCTTCGGCTTCGCCAACGTGATCATGCCGCTGCAGATCGGCGCGCCCGACGTGGCGTTCCCGCGCCTCAACATGTTCAGCTACTGGCTGTTCCTGTTCGGCGGCCTCATCGCCGGTTCCGGCTTCCTCACCCCGTCCGGCGCCGCCGACTTCGGGTGGTTCGCCTACACGCCGCTGTCCGACGCGGTTCGCAGCCCGGGTGTCGGCGGCGACCTCTGGATCATGGGCCTGTGGATGGCCGGTCTCGGCTCGATCCTGGGTGGCGTCAACTTCATCACCACGATCATCTGCATGCGTGCGCCCGGCATGACGATGTTCCGGATGCCGATCTTCGTCTGGAACGTCCTGATCACCAGCATGCTCGTGATCATGGTGTTCCCGATCCTCGCGGGCGCGCTGCTCTCGCTCGAGGCCGATCGGATACTCGGGGCGCACGTCTTCGACCCGTCCCACGGCGGCCCGGTGCTGTGGCAGCACCTGTTCTGGTTCTTCGGTCACCCCGAGGTCTACATCATCGCGCTGCCGTTCTTCGGCATCATCTCCGAGGTCCTGCCGGTCTTCAGCCGCAAGCCGATCTTCGGCTACGTCGGTCTCGTCGCGGCCACGCTCGGCATCGCGATGCTGTCCGTCGCGGTGTGGGCCCACCACATGTTCGTCACCGGCGCCGTCGACCTGCCGTTCTTCTCGGGCATGACGTTCCTCATCGCGGTCCCGACCGGCGTGAAGTTCTTCAACTGGATCGGCACGATGTGGGGGGGATCTCTGTCCTTCGACACCCCCATGCTGTGGTCGATCGGCTTCTTGACCACCTTCCTCTTCGGTGGTCTGACCGGAGTGATCCTGGCCAGCCCGCCGCTGGACTTCCACGTGTCCGACTCCTACTTCGTGGTGGCGCACTTCCACTACGTCGTGTTCGGCACGGTGGTCTTCGCGATGTTCGCCGGGTTCTACTTCTGGTGGCCGAAGATGACCGGTCGGATGCTCGACGAGCGTCTGGGCAAGGTCCACTTCTGGCTGCTGTTCGTCGGCTTCCACACCACCTTCCTCGTCCAGCACTGGCTCGGGGTGGAGGGCATGCCGCGTCGCTACGCCGACTACCTGCCCGAGGACGGGTTCACCACGCTCAACCAGATCTCGACCGTGGGCTCCTTCCTCCTCGGTGCCTCGATGCTGCCGTTCCTCTACAACGTCTACGTCTCCGCCCGCGGGCCGAAGATCGAGGTCGACGACCCGTGGGGCTGGGGCCGCTCGCTGGAGTGGGCCACCAGCTGCCCGCCGCCGCGCCACAACTTCCACACCCTGCCGCGCATCCGCTCGGAGTCCCCGGCCTTCGACCTCCACCACCCGGAGATCGCGCTCATGGAGCTCCACGAGCACGACGCCGAGCGCAACGGTGAGGTGGCCGACGCACCCGAGATGACCGGGCGCGAGGAGATGCTGCGCGAGCGCGCCGACGACGACACCACCACCGACCCTCACGATGGAGATCACCGATGAAGGCCGAAGCCTGGGTCTTCGGAGCCACCGCACTGTTCGTCGCGGTCGTCACTCCGGCCTACTGGTTCCTCGCCCACGACTGGACCGGCACGTCCGCGCTGGTCATGACCGCGCTGCTGTTCGGCATGGTCACCATGTACCTCGGCTTCCACGCCTCGAAGATGGACCCCCGTCCCGAGGACCGCAAGGAAGGTGAGATCGCCGAGGGAGCCGGCGAGCTGGGCTTCTTCCCGCCCTACTCGTGGTGGCCGCTGTGGTGCGCCCTCGCGCTCGGCCTGCTGGTCTACGGCGTCGCGCTCGCAGCGTGGTGGCTGGTGATCATCGGCTTCATCGTCGGCGCGGTGATGACCTGTGGCTTCGTCTTCGAGTACTACCGGGGCGAGCACGCCCACTGAGTCATCGCTGATCCACCCCTGATCGGTGCGCCACACCCGCGCCAACCACGACCAGGGCCCGCCCGCGACGTACGCTGGGTGGGTCTTGTCGTTCTCCTGGGGGTCTCACCACATGCGCTCTCGTGCGCTCGTCACCACGCGCTCCGCCCACCGTGCCACGGTGGCCGGTGTCGCGGTCCTCGCCCTCACCGCAGGGCTGACCGCGTGCACCTCGCCCGGAGGGGGTTCCTCCGCCGACGGACCAGGCCAGCGACCCGGAGGCCAGTCGGCCTCCGAGACCGCCAGGCCCCAGCCCGTACGCCTCAGCACCAGCTTCACCGACCCCGCCAGCGTCCCCATCGACGCACCGGTGTCGGTCAGCGCGAGCGGCGGCACCCTGGATGCGGTGCAGGTGACCTCCAGCGCGGGTGACGTGACCGGAGAGGTGGCGGACGGCTCGTGGACGGCCTCGAGCCTGCTCGAGCCCGGCACCGACTACACCATCACCGCCACCGCGACGCGCTCCGACGGCCACGCGGTGGAGCGCACCCGCAGCTTCCACACCGTCGACCTGACCCTCGACCAGCAGACGTTCCCCTCGGTCGCGCCCCTGAACGGCGAGACGGTCGGCGTGGGCATGCCCGTCGTGGTCACCTTCGACCTCCCGGTGACCGACAAGGCGCTCTTCGAGAAGCACATGCACGTCACCAGCAGCCCCGAGCAGAAGGGGTCGTGGTACTGGCTGAGCGACCGGGAGGCGCACTTCCGACCGGCGCACTACTGGAAGCCCGGAACCGACGTCTCGGTGGACGTCGACGTCAACAGCCTGCCCGCCGGCAACGGCATCTTCGGACAGGAGTCGCGCAGCATCGACTTCCACATCGGCGACTCGGTGGTCAGCAAGGTCGACGTCGACACCCACCTCATGCGCACCTTCATCAACGGCACGCTCGCCCGCACCATGCCGATCAGTGCCGGCAAGGCCGGGTGGGAGACCCGGTCGGGCACCAAGGTGATCATCGAGAAGTTCCGGCGCAAGACGATGAACGCCGCCACGATCGGCGTCGACGAGAGCGACCCGGAGTACTACAACCTCTCGAACGTCGAGTACGCCATGCGCGTCACGTACTCCGGCGAGTTCATCCACGCGGCCCCCTGGTCGGTCGGCTCCCAGGGCAGCGCCAACGTCTCGCACGGCTGCGTCGGCATGAGCCTGGCTGACGCACAGTGGCTCTACGACCGCACCAGCAGGGGCGACGTCGTGGAGGTCAGCGGCTCCGAGCGGCAGATGACCCTCGACAACGGCTACGGCGACTGGAACCTGTCGCCCCAGGCGTGGCGCAAGGGCTCCGCGCTCTCCTGAAGCCCCCGGCCTGACGAAGAAGAAGGGCCCGCCGGGACGATCCCGGCGGGCCCTGCTCCATGCTGGCGGACCAGCGGCGCGGCTCAGTGGTCGCGCAGCGGTACGTCGTCGGCGTCGCGCAGGCGGTGGTCGTCGAACTGGTGACCGTCGGCCGGGTGGTCCAGACCGGCCTGGAGCTCCGCCTCGTGCTCGGCGTGGTGGTGCGCCTCCTCGAGCTCGGCCCGCGTGGGCTTCTGCACGTTGTTGCTGTACATCCACGACGACAGCCTCGCCCGCAGCCGCTCGGAGCGGGAGTTGGGCGCCGTCACGCCAGCCGAGTCCGTCTCGCTCGGCAACGCCAGGACCTCGTCACGGTCACGTGCAGTGAGCGTGTAGGCGGACGTCGCGCTGATCGGGAGGTGACGCTCGGAGTACTGGCCCTCGGGGGAGCGGGTGATGATGCCCGTCTCGTAGCCGTGGAGCAGCTTCTCGTTGTCGTGGCGCTGCAGGGAGATGCACCACCGACGCGTGATCCAGAAGGCCAGGACCGGCCCCAGGAAGATCGCCACGCGCATGAAGTAGGTGATCTGGTTGATGCTCAGGTGCAGCTTGATGGCGATGATGTCGTTACCACCCGCGGCCCAGGCGAGGCCGTAGAACGTCATCAGGGCGACCATGACCGCGGTGCGCGTGGGCGCGTTGCGGGGGCGCTGGAGCAGGTGGTGGTCGCGCTTGTCGCCGGTGATCCAGCCCTCGAGGAAGGGCAGGAGGATCAGGACGACGAGCATGAGCGGCGGAACGATCAGGATCGGGAGCATCACGTTCCACGAGATCGTGTAGCCGAAGATCACCGACTCCCAGTGGCTCGGGATGATCCGCAGCAGGCCGTCGGGCCAGCCCATGTACCAGTCGGGCTGGGAGCCGGCGGTGACCTTGGTCGGGTCGTAGGGGCCGAACTTCCACACCGGGTTGATCGACATCAGGCCGCCCATGAGGGCGATGACGCCGAAGACCATGAAGAAGAAGCCGCCGGCCTTGGCGGCGTACACGGGCAGCATGGGGAATCCCACGACGTTCTGCTCGGTGCGGCCGGGGCCAGGCCACTGCGTGTGCTTGTGGTAGACGAGCAGCAGCATGTGCGCGGCGATCAGAGCCAGCAGGATGCCGGGGATGAGCAGCACGTGGATGATGTAGAGGCGCGGGATGATCGACTCGCCGGGGAACTCGCCGCCGAAGAGGAAGAACGACATGTACGCGCCCACCACGGGGGTGGCCTTGAGGAAGCCGTCGGCGGCACGGACGCCGGTGCCCGAGAGCAGGTCGTCGGGCAGCGAGTAGCCGGTGAAGCCCTCGAGCGTGCCGAGGAGCAGCAGCACGCAGCCGATGACCCAGTTGAGCTCACGGGGCTTGCGGTAGGCGCCGGTGAAGGCGACGCGCAGCAGGTGCACCATCATCGAGGCGATGAAGATGGCCGCCGCCCAGTGGTGCATCTGGCGCATCAGCAGGCCGCCGCGGACGTCGAAGGAGATGTGCACCGTCGAGGCCATCGACTCCGACATGCCGATGCCGCGGAGCTGGTCGTAGGAGCCCTCGTAGGTGATGTGACCCATCGAGGGGTTGAACCACAAGGTGAGGAAGACGCCGGTGAGGAGCAGCACGACGAAGCTCCAGAGCGCGATCTCGCCGAGCATGAACGACCAGTGGTCGGGGAAGACCTTCCGGAGGTTCTTCTTCATGGCGGTGGCCAGGCCGAGGCGGTCGTCCGCCCAGGTGGCCAGGGACCCGGCGGGGCCGGGCTTCGATGCGGTTGCGGCGTTCGTGCGGTTGCTCGTCGCGACCTTGCTGGTGTCGACGCTCACTGCTTCTCACGCTCCCAGTAGCTAGCCCCGATGGGCTCGGTGAAGTCGCTCTGCGCGACGAGGTAGCCCTCTTCGTCCACTGCGATGGGCAGCTGGGGGAGGGGGCGGGCAGCCGGACCGAAGATGACCTTCGCGTGGTCCGCGAGGTCGAAGGTCGACTGGTGGCACGGGCACAGCACGTGGTGCGTGGTGCGCTCGTAGAGGGAGATCGGGCATCCGACGTGGGTGCAGATCTTCGAGTAGCAGATGATTCCGTCGACGGTCCACTTCTCACGCCCCTTGAGCGGCGTGATGTCGTCGGGGTCCATCCGGACGATGATGATGGCGCCCTTGGCCTTGTCGATCTGCTCCTGGGCGCCGTGCAGCTCGGGGTAGCCGTTCTCCTCGGTGGGGAACATCGCCTCGGGAGCACCGTTGATGAGGTCGCCGACCTCGATCTCGCTGGCGAGGATCGGGGTGCCGACGACGTCGCGCACGAGCCGCATGCCCGGTGCCCAGATGGTCTTCGCGAGCTTGCTGATGTCGAGCTGGTCGCCCGGGGCGAGGTCGCGCAGGAGCACGACGCTCGGGAGGCCCAGACCGACGCCGATGGCGCCGAACATGGTGTTGCGCACGAGCGGGCGGCGGCCGATGCCGGACTCGTCGAGGCCGGCGTTGAGCGCGGCGACGGTGGCGTCGCGGTCCTCCTGGGGGGAGGCGGCGGGGTGCCGCATCTCGACCATCTCGGCGTCGGCCATCAGCTTGCGCGCGAGGTGGATGATCGCGGTGCCGATGAGCAGGAGGGTCAGGCCGAGCGTGACGCCGAGGGTCACGGTGGAGGCGCCGAGGCCGCCGATCGTGTCCCAGGAGTCGCCCACCGAGAAGGTGAAGTAGCTGACCACGAAGAGGACGGCCATGACCATCGCGCCGATGAACATCGCGGCGATCTGTCGCTCGGCACGGCGCTCGGCCTTCGGGTCGACGTCGGTCGGGCGCCACTTGTGGGGCGGGAGCCCCGGGTCGGCGATCGGGTCGGCCTCGACGCGCTCGGGCAGGTGGGAGTCCCCGCCGCCCGAGGTGGGCTCGATGCTGCTGTTGTCGTTGCTCACGATTCCACCTTGCTCTTCGTGGTGCGCGTCGTGTGCGAGGCGATCCAGACCGCCGCGCCGACGAGGCCGCCGATGCCGAGGACCCAGACGAACAGGCCCTCACCGACCGGCCCGTAGCCGCCGAGCGTGAAGCCGGCCACCTCGGGGGCGTCCTCGAGGCTGCCGAGGTAGGCGATGACGTCGCGCTTCTCGTCGGGGGAGAGGTTGCCGTTGCTGAAGGTCGGCATCTGCTGCGGTCCGGTCAGCAGCGCCTCGTAGATGTACTTGCCCTCGACGCCGTGGAGCGTGGGCGCGTAGCCGCCGCGGGGCATGGCTCCGCCGGCGCCGTTGAAGTTGTGGCAGGCCGTGCAGTTGGTGAGGAAGATCTGGCCGCCGCGGGAGATCGCCTCCTGGCGCTCCTCCTCGGACAGGCCCTCGATCGAGTAGTCGGACTCGTTGGGGATCGCCGGGCCGGGGCCGAGGGAGGCGACGTACGCCGCGAGCGCGTCCACCTCGTCGTCGCTGAAGGCGACGGCCTTGCGGGGTGCCTGCTGGCCGGGTGCGGCCATGGGCATCCGGCCGGTGCCGACCTGGAAGTCGACCGCGGCGGCGCCCGTGCCGACGAGCGGCGGGCCGATCTGGTAGCCCGGACGCACGGTCGGGATGCCCTCACCGTTCTTGCCGTGGCAGAAGGCGCAGCTGGCGAGGAAGAGCTCCTTGCCCTGCGCGATCTTCTCGGTCTCGCTCGCCTGGCTCTGCGCCTGGGCCGGAGCGAAGGCGGTGTAGAGCGAGCCGGAGATCAGCAGGCCCAGCAGCAGCACGGCGAGACCCGCGAGCGGCCCCCGGCGATGCCGGGAGAGGCGACCAGCGGTTCGGTTGAGCAAACGCACGATAAGTCCTTGGCGGTGGGGGATCGGTGCTTACTGGATGACGTAGATCGTGAAGAACAGGCCGATCCACACCACGTCGACGAAGTGCCAGTAGTAGGACACGACGATCGCGGTCACGGCTTGCTCGTGGGTGAAGCGTCGGGCCAGGTAGGTCCGGCCCAGCACGAAGAGGAAGGCGATCAACCCCCCGACCACGTGGATGCCGTGGAAGCCGGTGGTCAGGTAGAACATCGAGCCGTAGGCCGAGCTCGGGATGGTCACGCCGTGGTGCACCAGCTCGACGTACTCCAACGCCTGTCCGCCCACGAAGATGGCGCCCATGACGTAGGTCAGGATGAACCACTCGCGCAGGCCCCACTTGGTGAAGTTGAGCAGGCCGCCGGTGCGGCCGACCTGGCCGCGCTCGGCTGCGAACACGCCCCACTGGCAGGCGAACGAGGAGGCCACCAGGATCGAGGTGTTGGCGGTGGCGAAGACGACGTTGAGCTTGGCCGTCTCCTGTCCCCACAGCTCGGGGCTGACCGCCCGGATGGTGAAGTAGGCCGCGAACAGCGCCGCGAAGAACATCAGCTCGCTGGAGAGCCAGATGATGGTGCCCACGCTGACCATGCTGGGTCGGTCGTGGTGCCCGTGCAGACGGGAGGCCGGGATCGCAGTTGCTGTCGCCACAGGCGTCATTATTGCTTCTCCCGGAGGTGGAGGGCACCCCGACCCCCTGTGTTGTCGCGACATAAAGTTCACAGGGTGCTGATCCCCCTGTCCGGTGCCTCCCAGGAAGCCCTCGAGACCCTCCCGCGTTTCACGCTGGGACGGGTCTTCACCGAGTGGGGGATCGACCCCATCCCGTTCGTCGTGACGGTCTGGGCGGTGGGCCTCTACGTGCTCGGGGTGGTGGTCCTGAGCCGCCGCGGCGACCGCTGGCCGGTCGGTCGGACCCTCGCCTTCGTCGGGCTCGGGATGGGCGCCTTCTTCCTGGCGACGAGCTCGGGACTCGGTCGCTACGACACCACGCTGCTCAGCGTGCACATGGTCCAGCACATGCTGCTGTCGATGGTGGTGCCGCTGGCGCTGGCGCTCGGAGCACCCGTGACGCTCGCCCTGCGCACGCTCCCGCGCAAGCCTCGGCGGTGGCTGCTGGCGGTGCTGCACTCCCGCGTCGCCAAGGTGCTGGCCTTCCCGCCGCTGGCGTTCGTGCTCTACGTCGCCTCGCCGTGGGCGCTCTACTTCAGCTCCTGGTACGACGCCAGCCTGAGCTCGACGTTCGTGCACCAGATGATGCACATCCACCTCGTGCTGGTGGGCACCCTGTTCTTCTGGCCGCTGATGGGCGTCGACCCGGTGCCCGGCAGGGTCGGCCACCCGTTCCGGGTGCTGCTGACGCTGATGACGCTGCCGTTCCACGCGTTCCTGGGCGTCACCATCATGGGTCAGTCGACGCTGATCGGCGGCGCGCACTACCTCGCGCTGCGGGAGGGCCCCATGGGTGCGTGGCTGCCACCCGTGCTCGACGACCAGCACCTGGCCGGGGGAATCCTCTGGGCCAGCGGGGACCTCATCGGGGTGCTGTTCTTCGGCGTGCTGTTCACGCAGTGGCTGCGGTCGTCGATGAAGGAGGCCGCCCGGGAGGACCGCCGGCTCGACCTCGAGGAGCGGCGGCGTACGACGACCGGCTGACGCCTCGTCGGTCGTGACCCGTGCCACAGGGTCGGCGGACCTCCTGCATGGTTACGATGCTCGGGTGAGCCACGCCCCCTCAGATCGTCCGGTCAAGGTCCTCGTCTACAGCGACGACGTGAACACCCGCCAGCAGGTGATCCTGGCGCTGGGCCGTCGCCCGCACCCCGACCTCCCGGAGCTCGAGTACGTCGAGGTGGCGACCGAGCCCGTCGTCATCCAGAACATGGATGCCGGAGACATCGCGCTGGCCATCCTCGACGGCGAGGCCGTCCCGGCCGGTGGCATGGGCATCGCCAAGCAGCTCAAGGACGAGATCTACCAGTGTCCGCCGGTCCTCGTGCTCACCGGCCGTCCGCAGGACGCCTGGCTGGCGACGTGGTCGCGGGCCGAGGCGGCCGTGCCGCACCCGATCGACCCGATCCAGCTCGCCGAGGCGGTCATCGGGCTGCTGCGCCCCTCGGTCCCGGCCACGCACTGAAACCCGGGCCGGAGCCACCCGGTCGCCCCACTAGCCTGATCCCCATGTCCCACACCTGGCCCGACGTCCTCTCCACGCTGGTCGCCGGAGGCGACCTGTCGACCGAGCAGGCGCGATGGGCCATGGACGAGGTGTTCGCCGGCGCGGCGACGCCCGTCCAGCTCGCGGGCCTCGTGGTGGCGCTGCGGGCCAAGGGCGAGACCGTCGAGGAGGTCTCCGGCATCGCCGAGGCCATGCTCGCGGCCGCGAACCCCATCTCGGTCCCCGGGCGGCTCCTCGACGTCGTCGGGACCGGTGGCGACCGGTCCATGTCGGTCAACATCTCCACGATGGCCGCGATCGTCGCCGCGGGCGCCGGTGCCCGTGTCGTCAAGCACGGCAACCGCTCCGCGTCCTCCCAGTCCGGGTCGGCCGACGTGCTGGAGGCGCTCGGCATCCGGCTCGACCTCGAGCCGGAGCGGGTCGCGGAGGTCGCCGAGGAGGCCGGCATCACCTTCTGCTTCTCCGCCGCCTTCCACCCGGCCATGCGACACGCTGCGGTGCCCCGGCGCGAGCTCGGCATCGCGACCACCTTCAACATCCTCGGACCGTTGACCAACCCGGCCCGTCCGCAGGCGCAGGCCATCGGCTGCGCGGACCTCCGGATGGCCCCCGTCATGGCCGGCGTCCTGGCCAGGCGCGGCGTCGACGCGTGGGTCTTCCGCGGCGACGACGGCCTCGACGAGCTCACCACCACGACCACCTCGACGCTGTGGCGCGTCCACGGGGGCTCGGTCACCGAGCAGTCGATCGACCCAGCCACGCTCGACATCCCCCGCGCGACCACCGAGGACCTCCGCGGCGGCGACGCCGCGCACAACGCCGACGTCGTACGCCGTCTCCTGGCGGGTGATACCGGCCCGGTCCGCGACGCAGTGGTGCTCAACGCGGGCGCCGCGCTGGCGGTCCACGGGGCGCCGGACGACGACGTCGAGCCTGCCCTCGCCGCCGGCGTGGCCCGGGCTGCCGAGGCGATCGACTCCGGTCAGGCAGCCGCTGCGCTCGAGCGGTGGGTGGCCGCTTCGGGGCGCTGACCCTGTCCTCCCAACGGTGCACGAGGCGGGTCGGACGCGGCTAGGAGTCGATCGCCGTCCTACGGCGACGAGCCTCGGCGTTGAGCCGGGGGAGAGCCAGGAAGAGGGCCATCTGGCCCAGTCCGGCGACGGGTGAGGAGAGCATCATGCCGACCGCCAGGGTCCACCAGTGGTCCCGGCGAGCGCCCCAGGCCACGAGTGCGATGGCGATCGGGAGACGCACGATGAGGGGCGGCAGGAAGGCAGCACCTACCTGGGTGTCCGTGCTGCCCGAGTGGATCCGCAGGAAGGAGATCCAGTCGCGCCAGAGCTCCGGCACCACGAGCCAGGATGCGAGTGCGATGCCCACGATGGTGCCCAGGCACACGAGGAGCTTGCGCCACTCGCCGCGCGCGAGGAACCAGATCGGCCCGAGGCACGAGGTGACTTTGGTCAGGAACGGCAACGACCAGAGCGCGGGATGGCGTTGGCCGAGGACGACGACCAAGGCCAGGAGCCAGTTGATGTTGCCGGTGAGGACCTCGTGGAGGCCGATGAGCGACAGGGGGACGGCGACGTACCAGTGCGCGACCTTCACCAGCCAGATCACGGCGGCGACGGTGGCGATCGCCCACACGACGCCGAAGACGGGCCAGGGAAGCTGGGCGAGGGGCCACACGAGCTGAGCGAAGGCGGGACTGTAGAGGTAGGCGTCGAGCGTCGCCGGCGCGGCGTCGTACATCTCACCGCGCCATGCAGCCCAGTACGCGTGCGAGTCCACACCGAGTCCGTACCCGGCGCCGGCCACGAACTGGACCACCAGCCACGTCTGGAGCAGGGCGACCGCCCACAGCAGGTCGCGAGCCGCTCGTCTCCTTACGTGGCGGCCGGTCAGCTGCCGCTGGGCCCCGTTCACTTCTCGGACGGACTCAGGAGCTCGAACTCGTCGTCCCCCTCGAGGACGGTCCAGCCGAGCTGGTGCACGAGGGCGTAGCCCAGCCTCGAGTCGGCGGTGACGAGCGCGTAGTCGGCCTCGAGGTCCGCGACGTCGTCGTCCCATCCACGATTGAGCTGGACCAGGTCGGCGTTGCGCTGGATCTCGTCGTCGGTGAAGACGTCGCCGTAGCCGTGCATGACGAGGCTGAGCTGCGGATGCCGCCACAGGAAGTACGGGCCCGAGTCCCACTCGTTGAGCACGCGCGTGCCGGTGGGCACGGCGTCCAGCCGAGCGTCCAGCCACGCCGGCACGACCGGCTCGCTCGTCCTTGAACCTGCGCTGAGCGCGAGGACGGTGCTGCTCACGGCGGCGAGGGCGAGCACCGTGATGACCTCCCGACGGGCAGGTGGACCCTGAGACGGGAGGAACGTCTGGATCGCGGAGGCGAGGAAGGGGGCCGCGACGATGGCGGCGGCGGGGCCGGTCCGCACGGTGAACAGCGCCCACGCGGTCGCCATGCCGATCATCAGGGCGTCTGCCCAGGTGGTCGGGAGCGGTCGGACCAGCGCGACCAGGAAGACCACGGCGAGCATCAGTGCCAGCACGAAGGACGACGGCGAGGTGAAGTCGGGCGCACCCCATTCGGCGAAGTAGTCCGACCGTGAGCTCACGTCCACCAGCGACCGGAACGCGCCGAGTCCGGCCGGGGTGGCTGCCGACAGCAGGAGGGAGGCGACCGGGATGACGGCGAGCTTGAGCAGGGCGCGAGGCGCGACGCTTCGATCGAGTGCCATGCCTGCGAGGACGACGACCGCGATCATGATCCCGAAGGGCCACATGCCGTGCACGGTGGGCCACACCCAGGCCAGCAGCACGAGCCAGTAGCGCGGACGACCATCCTTGACAGTGGCCAGCCAGGCATGGGTGGCGACGGCGATGAACACGTAGCTGAGCAGCTGGGGGCGTGCGGACAGGCCGGGCGCGGCGGCGACGTAGAACACCGCCGTGGCGAGCGCCGCCGCAAGCGGGGCGGCCCGCAGTCGCGCCATCAGGTAGACGAGGACGAGCAACGCCATCGTCAGGGTGCCGGCGAGCCACAGGATCCCGGCGAGGCCGAACACGTCGTCGACGCCGGCCATGCCGACCTGGGCGAGCCACTGGGTCGGCGTCCAGCTCGCCGAGTCGAAGGCGCTCAGGTGCCCGGGGGACCTGATGGACCACCCGTCGAGGAACTCCTGGCCGAACCGGAGGTGGAAGTAGGTGTCGGCCCCGGTGCCGGAGATGATCATGCGGGTGGCCACCACCATCATCACGGCCCCCATGCCGATGACCGGCAGCACCCGCCTGACGAAGACCGTGATCACGGTGTCACGTCCAGCACCCACGACCGGCCGTCGCGTCGGAACCCGAGGCGCTCGTAGTAGGCACCGATCATCGACGGCGGGGTCACGACACGGCGGATCCCGCGTGCAGCCAGCAGTCCGCTGCGTCGCCACACGAACTCGCCGGGTGAGTGGTCTCGGTATCGCGGCGTGACGTAGTCCAGCTTGACGTCCGCGACCTGTCCCTCCTCCTGCAGCAGCACGACACCGACGGTCTCGTCGCCCTTCTGCACCAGGAACGCGTCGTGCGTCCCGCCCGGGTCGTGGACGAAGTCGGGATTGAACCGCCGAATGTCGGCACCGTGCACGCGCAGCACGTGTCGGAGGTACTCGTCGTCCGGTCCGACCTCGAGCACCTCGAAGGCGTCGGCGTCGTGGCGCTCGCCGAGCATCTTGAGGACGAACCACGCGTTGATCGCCACCAAGACCGCGTTCATCCCGACCATCGGCCAGACCTGGAGAAGACCGTTGAAGACAATCAGGATGACGCACGCCACGGCGTTGAGGATCCGCAACCGCAGCAGGCTGGCCTGGAGCAATGAGTAGACGAGCAGCGCGCTGCCGCCCCATCCGAGAAGGTCGAGCCAGTGGTCGGAGAGCCAGGTCACGGCGGGGAGCCTACTTCCCGCCGTGACCGGCGTGCCGATCCGTCACTTGACCACGAAGAGGACGAGCATCTTCGACTTCGAGCCGAAGACCTGGCCGTTGCCGAGGTAGACGACCTGGAGCTTGTGCTTGCCCTTCTTCAGCTTCTTCAGCTTCAACGTCGCCTTGCCCTTGTGCGCCGGCGCCATGGTCATCTGCGCGATCTTCTTGCCCTTGTCGAGGACCTGGATGGTGCCGGTGGGGGTGTCGAGACCGGGCACCGTCACCGTGACGCCGAGCTTGGCGACCTTCTTCAGCTTGACCCGCGTCTTCGGCAGGGTCGCCGCGACGCTGGACTTCATACGGCCCACGGACACGGCCGCTGTGGTCGCAGCGCCCTCGTTGAACCCGGTCGCCGACGCGAACACGGTCACCGAGACGTCCCGGCCGGCGTCGTCCGCACCGATGCGGTACGTCGAACCGGTCGCGCCGGGGATCGGGGCCCCCTGACGCAGCCACTGGTAGCGGAACCTGGTGGCGACCGGGCTCCACGAGCCGTTGGTCACCGACAGCGAGCTCCCCACCGCTGCGCTCCCGGACACGACGGGCTGACCCGTCGCCTGGAGGGCGCCGCCTGCAGTCACCGAGAACTCGTTGCTCGTCGTGCTCGCGTCGGTGTACGCCGCCTTCGTGCCGGTGACGCGGAGGGCCACGACCCGCGTGTAGTCCGCGGTGGTGAGCGTGTACGTCGGTCCGTTGGCGCCTCCGATGGGCTGACCGCTCCGGAGCCACTGATAGGACATGGCGACGTCCGTCTGGTTCCACGTCGGCGGCGTGCTGGTCAGCGTCTGGCCGATGGCGGAACCGCTCGGCGCGTCGATGCGCACCGGTGTGGTCGCCTCGAGGCCCGCGTCGACGGTGAACCGCCGCTCCGCACTGCTGCCGAGCAGGTTGTTCTGGGCATCGAACGCCCGCACGACCCAGGCGTACGTCCCGCCGACGAGGTTGCCGGTCATGGAGGCTGCCGTCGCGGAGGTCGTCGTGGCGCCCGGACTCGCGCCGCCGGAGACGTTGCTGACCTGGACGGTGTACTTCGTGGCCTGCGTAGCGCCCGTGGCGTACGGCGTCCAGGTGAGGTGCACTGCGTTCGGCTGCAGGACCGCTCCGTCGGCGGGCGAGGAGAGCGTGACCGGACGGTCGTCGACGAAGAACCGACCGAAGTCGGACCACCGCCCAGTGTTGCCCGCGACGTCGACCCGTTGCACACGCCAGCGGTATGCCGATGCCGACGGCGGCAGCACGGAAGGCAGGACGACCGCTGCCTGCTTCACCTGGGTGCTCAGCACCCGGTTGGCCGAGGACTGCGTCGTGTCGTCGTTGCGGTAGACCTCGATGTTCCAGGTGCCGTCGAAGTTGCCGGCTGCCCAACGGAACAGGGTGGGACCGCTCGCCTGGCGACTGTCGAACGCCGGCGAGGCGAGGCTGAGCGGAGGCGTCGACTTCACGACCTTGCGCGGGTCCGACCACGGCAGCTCGTTGCCGGCGGCGTCGACCGCCTGCACGCGCCACCAGAGGTCACCCTCGGGATAGGTCTTGGTGGAGGCGGTGAAGGTCGCCTGGTCGATCTCGAAATTGCTGTTCTCGATGATCGAGGCGCCGGAGAAGGTCTCGGACGTCGCCACCTGGATCTTGTAACCACGAGCCGTCTGGTACGGGCGGCGCGTACCGCCGTACTGCGGCGGGGTCGCCCTGTTGGTCGCCTCGTAGTCCTGCCAGGTGAAGGTGACCTGGTCGGCGATGGTCGCACCGGGGGCCGGGCTCTGGAGCTGGACCTTGGGCGAGACCTTGCGGAAGGCGCCGCGGCCGGCGTCGAGGGTGCCCGACGGTGCGGGCCCGCAGTTGCGCAACGGCATGACCTGGGCGCAGGGTCGCACGTACCAGTAGTAGGCCGGTCCGGACTCGTTGTCCGGCAGCTGCTGGGGCGACATGGCGACGTGCGGAGTGAAGCGCGAGTTGATGGTCTGGACGCCGTCGTAGATCTTGGTGGTGAAGTCGGGGTCGCGGGAGACGTAGACCTGGTAGCCACCCGCTCCGGGCACCGGGTCCCAGTCGAGGACCGGTGTGGCGCTCATCCCCGTGCACACGGTGGACTCATCACCTACGACGAGCTGCTTGGTGCAGGCGTTGCCGGCGTCGATCGCCAAGCCGTCGAGCGCGACCTTCTCGCCGTCCACCGGCTCGGGCGCAGAGATGGTGAACGTCGCCCACGGACCGACGTCAAAGGTCGCCCCCGTCTGGCCGTTGATGGCCAGCACGCGCCAGCTGTACGTGCCCTGGCGGAGGAAGTAGGTGTCGAGGTCGGTCACCGCGGGGTAGGCGAGTCGCTTGTTGAGGATGGGCGTCGCGCCGGGGGAGACGATGACGTTGTTGTTGGTCTCGGAGATCTGCAACTGGTACTGCACCCGGCTTCCCTCGGTGGATGCGTAGGGCACCCACGTGAGCGAGGGGAACCGCGACGGCACCTGGCCGCCTGCAGACGGGAGAGGGGTGAGCGGGCTCAGGCCCGAGGAGCTCGCGGGCACCGACTCGGCGACCAGGAACGACCCCGAGTGGTAGGTGACCGATGACTTGCCGTCTCCGTCGATGGCGGCGATCCAGTAGTCGAAGCGGTCCGGAAGTCGTTGGGGGTCGTCGGTGTCGCTGTCCGAGGGCAGCAGCTCGGTCGGCGTCCAAGAGGTCGATGCCGTGGTGGCCGTCACGGTGGCCCCGCCGGGACCTTCCAGCGTGATGGCGTACTTGTTCGCGTCCTGGCTGGGCTTCCACCGGAGGGTGGGCACCGAGACGGAGGCGTTGGGGCCAGGCTCGAGGACCTGGATCTCGCCGCTGCTGTAGGTGAAGCGGCTGCTGGCCGAGGTGAGGCTCTCGATCCCCTTGGGCAGGTCGAGCGCCCGCACCCGCCAGTAGACGTTGGTGCCCTGATTGGGGTTGCACGACGAGCGTCGCTCGTCGCCCGGCACGTAGGTCGTTGAAGCGGTCTCACACGTGGAGTAGGTGGTGAAGTTGGAGTCGTTGCTGATGTCGAGCGCGTACCGGGTGGCGTGCTGCACCGGCGTCCACTGGTAGTAGATGTCGTCGGCGACGTCGGTCGCGCCATCGGCTGGGTACAGGAGCGTGGGCTTGGAGTCCCAGCGGCGCTGGAACTCGCTCGGCGTCGAGGGCCACGGTGTGGCCTGGCCGGCGGCGTTGATCGCACGGACGCGCCAGTAGTAGTTGCCGTTGCTGTAGGTCGTCGCCGGTGAGTAGCGGGTCGAGTACGTGAGGAGCCGGCTGGTCGCGCCGACGGGCTCGACCCGGTTCTGGAAGTCTCGGTCGAGAGCGATCTGCAGCTCGTACTGCTTGGCCCCCTTGATCGGGTCCCAGCTCAGCACGACGTCCTGCATGCTCACGCTCGAGCGGACACCACCGGCCGGGTCGGGGGCGCAGGCGAGGCCTGACGCGCACGTCGTCGAGGTGACGGCGGGAAGTTGGGTGACGTCGTAGGTGGTCACGTCCGACCACGCGCTCTGGAGGTTGTTCTCGAAGCGCGCCCGCACCCGGACGAAGTAGTCGCCGACCTCTTGAGGGTCCGGCCAGACGTACGACGTGGTGCGGATGTCCTGCCGGAGCGAGGTTCCGACCCAGTCCCCGTTGTCGTCCAGCTCGATGTCGTACCCGGTGGCGCCGGGAACGGCCTGCCACGAGATGACCGGCGGCGAGACGGGGGGAAGGACCTGCTGGCCGGTGGAGACCTGGAGCCCGGGAGGCACCTGGAGCGGTGCGATGGTGGTCTCGCTGCGGCTCCACGACCCGGCGCCCGAGGCATCGATGGCCTGGACCTGCCAGTAGAGGGTGCCGTTGCGCAGGACGCGGGTCGGCGTGTATCGGTCGTTGGTCGTCTCGGTGTTGAAGACCAGGTTGTTGCTGGGGAACGAGGAGTCCTCCGAGCCTTGCACCCGGTAGCGCTGCGCGCCGGACACCCGAGCCCACGACAGCGTGGGGACCGGGGTGCCGCTGGCGGTGAGGCCGACCGGTGCGTCCGGTGTGGCCTGAGCCGGCTGCGACAGGGCGACGAAGGTCGCGGTGACGGTCAGCGCGACCACCAGGGCGGCCCGGGACGCGCGTGTGATGGACCCGAAAGACGTGCGTGGCATACCGGAGTTCCCCCTCGTGGCGGTGCAGACCGTCACACGCTAGGTCTGCACGCACGGACCACGCCGGGGAACCGGGATCGGCTAGTCACAAATGACTAGACGAAGTAGCCAGTCGGTGTCGAACGCGAGGCGCAGCGAGCTGTGTGGTCGAGCGCTACGGTGAGGCCATGATCACCGCCATCGTGTTCGTGAAGGCCGACGTCGCGCGCATCCCCGAGGTCGCCGAGGAGATCGCCGCGCTCGACGGCGTGAGCGAGGTCTACTCGGTCACGGGTGCGATCGACCTGATCGCACTGGTGCGGGTGCGCGAGCACGAGGACATCGCATCCGTGGTGGCCGACCGGCTCAACAAGGTCACCGGTGTGACGGAGACCGAGACCCACATCGCGTTCCGGACCTACTCCCGCCACGACCTGGAGTCGGCGTTCAGCATCGGCCTGGACTGACGGCTCACCGCACCGGTCGGTGCACGGGGGAGGGCAGCCGCTGCTCGTCGAAGGGCACGAGGGAGAGCCGCGACTGGTTGGCCGCGTCGTAGACCGCCAGGTGACGAGCCGCCCCGGCGAGCGGGCAGACCCACTCGCCGTCGACGTCGACGAGCCGCACGCCGGGCGACTCCAACCAGCGCAGGACCTTCTCGGTCTCCTCGGCGGTCGCGGCCGGCACGGGTCCCGGGGCGTCGCCCACGGTCTCAGCACTCGCCGTCAGCTCACGGACGAACTGGTGGGCCTCGGCTCCCGGCGGGATCACCCCGGCTGCGGCCAGCCGGCCGTGACGCACCACGTGGACCGACCAGCGTCCGTCGTCCTCGCGGCGGGCTGCGACGACCTCCGGGCACCGGGTGAGCGCGGAGAGCCGCTGGGTGCGTGCCGCTGCGCGGACGAAGGTGGCGAGTCGATCACGGTGGACCCCGGCCTCCTCGAAGCGCTCGTGGTCGGCGAGCGCGCTCATCCGTTGGTTGATGGCCTCCACGACCTCCTGCGGGCTGCGCAGCAGGGTGTCACGCAGCTGTCGTACGACGGTGGCGTAGGTGCTCTCGTCGACCGACCCGTCGCAGGGGGACAGGCACCGACCCATCTCGGCCAGCACGCAGGCAGATCCCGACGGCTGGCGAGGGAGGCGGCCGCTGCACTGTCGGACCGGGAACGTCTCGTGGAGTGCGGCGAGGCACTTCTCCGCGGTCTTCTTCGACGAGAACGGGCCGAGGTAGTCGGCGTCGTCGTCGAGCACCTTGCGGACGAGGGACAGGCGCGGCCAGGTCTCGCGGGTGAGCTTGAGGAAGTGCACCTTCTCCGGGAATCGCGAACGCCTGTTGTAGCGGGGCTTGTGCTCGGCGATCAGGCGGAGCTCACGGACCTCCGCCTCGAGCGGGGTCGCGCACTCGATGCCGGTGACCGAGCTGGCCAGGCCGACCATCTCGCCCATCCGGGTGCGGGTCTCCGACGCGGTGAAGTAGGTGCGCACTCGCGTGCGCAGGTCGCGTGAGGTGCCGACGTAGAGCACGCGTGAGCGCTCGTCGCGGAAGAGGTAGACGCCGGGAGCGTGGGGGAGGCCTTCGGCGAGGTGCCGCTTGCGGCGCTGGGCCGTGCTGACCCGCGCCGAGAAGGTCTGCAGCTCCTCGAGCGTGTGCACCCCGAGCCCGCCCAGCCGCTCCATCAGGCCGTGGAGGACGTCGACCGTGGCACGCGCGTCGGAGAGGGCGCGGTGGTTGGGCGTGGTCGAGGCACCGAACACCCGGGCCAGGGACGCGAGCTTGCAGTTGGGCGCCTCGTCGCGGGTGATCACGCGCCGGGCCAGCTTGGCGGTGTCGAGCACCTCGAACTTCGGCCAGGCGCGGCCCTGCTCGCGCGCGAAGTGCTGGAGGAATCCCACGTCGAACGGCGCGTTGTGCGCCACGAGGACGGAGCCCGCGGCGAACTCGAGGAAGGCCGGCAGCGCCGACTCGATCGGCGGGGCGTCGCGGACCATCGAGTTGGTGATGCCGGTCAGGACCGCGATGAACGCGGGGATCTCGGTGCATGGGTCGACGAGCGTCTGGAACTCACCCAGGACCTCGCCGCCACGCACCTTCACCGCGCCGATCTCGGTGATCATCGAGCCGGCCGCGGCCGAGCCTCCGGTGGTCTCGAGGTCGACCACGCAGAACGTGACGTCACGCAGGGGCCGTCCCAGCTCGTCGAAGCTGCGCTGCGCCTCCCAGCGTGATCTCTCCCGCGACGGGCGCTGGGCGGTGGTGCTCATGCCTGACGACGCTAGACGTGGGCTACGACATCGGTGCGGCGACGCGCGGACTACGCTGACCGCGCCGGTGGCTCGACGCCCGGCCGACCCTTCATCGCCCATCCCGAGGAGCACCTGTGACCGACCAGACCGCCGACCTTCGCGTTCCGGGCGACGGAGAGCGCTGGCGGTGTGCCGGGTGCGGCAACCTGACCCGCTTCGACGTCACGCGCACCCGGCGTACGACGGAGTACTGGCACTTCGACCTCGCCGGCGACCACCAGGTCGAGGAGGAGAAGGTGCGCTCGGAGGCGGTCGAGGCCGTCTCGTGCCGCTGGTGCGGCCGCGCGGACGCGATCGAGGTCGTGGACCGCGCTGCCGCCGACACTGCCGGCGACCCGGCAGCAGGCTGACGGGTCGTGGTGTGACGGACCCGACGCCGCTGCCCGAGCGACTCCGCCTGCGGGTGGTCGCGCTCGTGTCCGCGGTGCTGCCGTCCGTCAACCCCGTCCCCGCGCCCCTGCGCAAGGTGGCCGCCTTCGCCCCCGCGCGCCGCGCGCGGCTCGGCGGACGAGCGATCTGGGACGCGCTGGCCGACGACGACTTCCGGCAGCATGCTGCCGTCCAGGTGGCGGCCGTCCCGGTCGACGACGATGCCGTGGACGCGGCGGCCCGGGCCTGGCTGGGCCGCGACGACGGATGGGAGGCGGTGGTCGCAGCGGCCGTCGAGGAGCTCGAGGGGGAGGAGGTCCGCGACGAGCAGGTCAGCACCGAGGTCGCCCGGCTGACGGCCCAGGTGGCCCGCCTCCAGGCGGACCTCGCCTCGCTCAAGGCGGTCCATCGCGACGAGCTCGACCGTGCGCGGGCCGACCACAAGGTGCTGCGCCAGCGTCTCGGGGAGGCGCGAGGCGTGCTGCGCGCCGCTGAGGAGGCTCGTGACGAGGCGTACGCCGCCCGCGACGCCGCGCTGGCCGATGCCGAGGCGGCGACCCGCGCGGCGGAGGTCGACGTGCGCCGGATGCGTGCCCAGCTCGACGAGGCCGAGTCCGGTCTGGCCGCGCAGCGCCGCGACGTCCGCTCCGAGCGCGATGCCGCCACCATCCGCGCGCGACTGCTGCTCGACGCCGTTGTCGAGTCGGCGACCGGGCTCCGGCGCGAGCTCGGCCTCGCCCCTGTCGACGGATCCCCTGGCGACGCGGTCGAGGCAGGGCTGGCCGGCATCGAGTCCGCTCCCACCTCCAGCGCACCCGCCTCGCCGGCCCTCCTCGAGCAGGTGCTCGCCATGCCACGCGCTCGGCTCGTGGTCGACGGCTACAACGTGACCAAGGAGGCGTGGCCCACGGCCAGCCTCGAGGCGCAGCGCAGCCGACTGGTCGCCGCGCTCGGTCCACTGGTGGCACGCTCGGGCGCCGAGACCACGGTGGTCTTCGACGCCGCCGAGTCGACTGCGCGGACCGTGATGCCGGCGCCGCGCGGTGTGCGCGTGGTGTTCAGCCCGGAGGGCGTGATCGCCGACGACGTCATCCGGCAGCTCGTGGCGGCAGAGCCCCGGGGACGGGTGGTCGTCGTCGTCACCGGTGACCGGGCCGTGGCCCGGGACGTGGCGCGAACCGGTGCACGCGTCGTGCCGGCCTCGGCGCTTCTCGGCATCCTGCGGGGCTGAGACACGCGGGGCGACACGCTCGGGCTGCCGCTGTCGGTGGCTCCTGTCACCGTTCGGGACATGACGACACGGATCGACTGCGACACCTGCGTGGTGCGCGGCCTGCACTGCCACGACTGCGTGGTGACGGTGCTCCTCGGACCGCCACCGGAGCTCACGATCGACGACGACGAGATGGCGGCGCTCGACGTGCTGGCCTCGGGGGGACTGGTCCCGCCGTTGCGGCTCGTGGAGCCGGTGGCCGGGCCGGTGATCGAGTCGGCGTGAGGGCTCAGAGAGCCGAGAGCCACACCGCCTGGCAGCGGGGCGGGTTCTGCGTGTCGACGGCGCGGAACGGCTGGAGCTTGGTGATCACGAGCGGGAGGGGCACCCCGTCCGCCCCGGCCAGGCTGCGCTCACCGTCTCCGTCCCGCACGGACACGGTGCTGTCTGGATGCTCGGCGAGGTAGTGCAGGAGGTTCCGCTCGGGCAGGAGGTAGCCCTCGCGGGCGTAGACCTCGAGCGCGGGATCGTCGGAGTCCACGATCTCGACCAGGTCGTCCTGGACCGAGCTGAGGTGCAGGGTGCGCGGCACGACGAAGTGGTTCGACTCACCGGCCACCGTGACCAGGTTGGCGTACATGTTGAAGCCGACCGCTGTCTTCACCTCGAGGTACGGGGTCAGTCCGTTCAGGACCACCACCGTCACCAGTCCCCACGCTGCGACGCCCCGCAGGCGCATGGGCAGCGAGGTGGTGTGGAGGCCGTCGCGTGCCACAGCCGCGATGAGCCAGATGGCGAACGGGACCCAGAGCACGAAGGCGACCACTCGCAGGACCACGACGGCGAGGGCGTACGTCGAGGGCAGCAAGGATGCCCCCACCAACACTGCGGCGAGAACCACGGTCACGTGACGGACCAGCGACGGTCTGGTGGCGCGCTCCTCGAGCCGGGTTGTCGTCGACTCCGGGAGGAAGAGGCACAACAGCACCGCGAGGGCGCTGGTGAAGTCGTAGAAGTGCTGGTCGAGGTCCAGCGAGATGACCGAGTGGAAGATCAGGGCCAGCAGGACCCCGGCGTGACGCGTGCGCGAGAACGCCAGCAGCACCGGCACCGAGAGCTCGGTGAGCACCGGACCTGCGACGGCGATCCTCGCCAGCGGGCTCTCGCTTCCCATCGTCGGCAGGCCGAACGACGCGAGTGACTGGTTCGCGTAGAACACACCGCACGAGGTGGTCGGGTCGAAGAAGCCGGCGTTGAGCTTCGCGAAGGCAGCGAAGCAGTAGAAGCCGAAGAAGATCCAGCGCCCGGTCCTCGAGAACCACTGCCACGAGTCGCTCCTGGCCAGCGAGAGCAGGGACGCGGCGGCGACGAAGCCCATCAGCAACCAGTGGTTGCCCGCGTTCGGCAGCTCGAGCCAGAGGGTCACCAGCACGAGTGCTGCGGTCGCCCCGAGCGCGCGTCGGCCGGGACGGACGAGGAGGATGAGCGCGAGCCCTCCCATGAGGGCCGATGCGACCACCAGCGCTGTCGGCTGACCGAGACCGTCGCCTCGCCATCCGGACGGGTTGCCGGCCAGGTGCGCGATGGTCGCCACGCCGAACATCCGAGAGGACCATCGCCACGATGCGACCATCCGTCCGGCGCCGTCCGTAGGGCGTGAGAAGGTCGTCATCGCTCCACATTCGTCCGGCCTCGTCCGTTCTGCGCGCACGCTACAGCCGTCCAGGCGACCGCTGCAGCGGTTCGGGACACGGAAGCTCCCGCGATAACTGCTCGGCGAGCTCCGCCCGGTCGCAGGCCGTTCGGCTGCGTGACCGGGGCTCAGCGTGGATCATGGCGTCGTGAGTGGTGAGAGGACGTGGACGCTGGGACGGCGTCCCGCGCTGGACGGCCTGCGCGCCGTCGCGGTCCTCCTCGTGCTCGTGCACCACACGGTGCGTACACCGTTGCAGGCGGCAGGCCCCGTGGGCGTGACGTCAGTGGCTTCCTGATCACCTCGCTCCTTCTCGACGAACGGGCGCGCCCGGACCGGATCTCGCTGGGTGACTTCTACCGTCGTCGAGCCCGCAGGCTGCTGCCTGCGCTGCTCGCCTACCTCGCTGCGATGGCCGTCTTCGCCCAGCTCAGCAACGCGCGGACATCTCCGTCCCTGACCGACTTCCTGGGCGCCCTGTTCTACGTCGGCAACTACACGACCGGGATGCAGGGGAGCGACAACGTGCTCGTCCACACCTGGTCGCTGGCGGTCGAGGAGCAGTTCTACATCGTCTGGCCGATCCTGGTGATGGGCATCGGGGCTGTCGCTCACAGCATGCGGGTGTTGTTCTCGGTGGCGGCGCTCGGGTCGGTGGCGGCGATCACCCTTCGGCTGTTCCTGTGGGACGGGGGAAGGGGGCCGACCGGATCTACTTCGGCACGGACACCCGCATGGATGGTCTGCTCGTCGGATGCCTGGTCGCGATCTGGATGAGCGGGCGTCATCCCGGCCGCAACCGACCGGTGCTCGCCGCAGCATGCCTCGCGGGGGCGCGGCCCTCCTCAGCGTGGGCCCAGGAACGGTCAAGTACCTCGTGGTGCCGACGCTCGTTCCGCTCCTGGTGGCGGTGGCGATCCTCGCGCTGGTGCAGCAGCCGGGCGGCCGACTGCTGCACAGCCGTCCGCTGCGCTGGGTCGGCCGGCGCTCGTACGCGATGTACCTCTGGCACTTCCCGCTCTTCGGGGTGGCCGCCACCCTGCCGGCGCCAGCTCGGTGGCCGGCGCTCGCGGTGGCAGTGCTGCTCACCGCGGCGATCGCCGAGCTCTCGTGGCGCTGCGTTGAGGAGCCGTTCCTCCGTGATCGGCACACCGGGGTTGCCGCCGAGCCCGCCGAGCCCGCCGAGCCGGCGACACCGCCGGCCCTCGCTTGCCGCGTGCAGGACTTTGCCGAAGCGATCGACCCAAAGATTGGCGAGGCTTCCCCTCGCGGTCTAGGGTGAGGGCTGGCTTCCGTGGAAGTGGGTCACCAGGCCCGCGCGGGAGCCGCGCCGAGTTGTCGACCACGACCCCCGCTTCGCAGTGGTCGACGAGCCGGGGAACCACACTTCCCCCTGGGGTGAATCCCCTGTGAGGCGCACCGCGCGAGCGGTGCGTGGAGCAGGGGTAGGACACGTCGTGCCGAACCCGTCAGCTCACCCGGTAGGCGTACGACACCCCGAGGAGTTCCCCCGCTCGTGGCTCACACCCGCAAGCGAGTCGGCGCGACCGTCCTAGGACTGTGCGCAATCGCCGCCATCGCATTCGTGCCCGCGACCCCCGCGCAGGCCGACCCCAGCATCAAGGACGTCAAGGTTCGCGTCGATCGCCTCTACCACGAGGCCGAGGCGGCTCAGGAGCGCCTGCACGACGCCAAGCTCGAGCTCGCCGATCTCCGCAGCGACCTGTCCGGCCTGGAGGCCGACCAGGAGCGCCAGGACGACCGTCTCGACGCCGTGCGTGCCCAGGTGTCCGACGCCGTGGTGCGCCAGCTCGAGGGCGAGGGGATCTCGACCGTCGGCCAGATCGTCGTCGCGGAGGACCCCGGGTCGTTCCTCGACTCGCTCTCCACGATGTCGTCCTTCAACGACCTCCAATCCTCGCTCCTCAGCAACTACGACACCGAGCTCGAGGCCCTCGAGATCCGTCGCGAGGCCACCGATGCGCGCACGACCGAGATCGCCGAGCTCACCGACCAGTTGAGCACCGAGAAGGACACGGTCGACGAGAAGCTCGCCGAGGCCAAGGACGTGCTCGCCGACCTCGAGGCCGAGGAGCGTGAGCGGCTCCTCGCCTCCCGCGGCAGCTCGGTCCGGATGCCCAGTGACGTGCCCGCCTCCGGCCGCGCGGCCGCCGCCGTCCAGTACGCCATGGCCCAGGTCGGGGACGCCTACGTCTACGGTGCCGCCGGTGAGAACGCCTTCGACTGCAGCGGCCTGACCATGCGGGCCTGGGCCCAGGCCGGTGTGGCTCTGCCGCACTCGTCCAGTGCTCAGTTCGGCTTCGGCCCTCGCGTTGCCGCGAGCGACCTGCAGCCGGGTGACCTGGTCTTCTACTACAGCCCCATCAGCCACGTCGGGATGTACATCGGCAACGGGATGATCGTCCATGCCGCCAACCCCGGCACCGGCGTCGTCGTCTCGGGCCTCTACTCGATGCCGTTCGTCGGCGCGGTCCGCCCTGGCTGATCAGCCGCGCACGAAGGCCGGCCGTCCACTCCTGTGGGCGGCCGGCCTTTCGCTGTCCCTGGTCGCTGCGCTCGTCGTCGCGCTCCTGGCGCGTGACAGCCGCTACGAGGCCGACACCGGACCCCTCGACGTACCCCGCGCGAGCCCAGCCGCCGCGACGGCTGCTCTCACGACCTTCGTGGACGGCATCGAGGCGCGCGATGCTGATGTCATGGCCGATCTGGCGCCAGGGGGCGACACCGCTGCGCGCGACCTCCTCGCGGGCATCGGGCGCAACGCCGCTGCCCTTGCCCTGGTCGGCGTGACGGCGCGCTACGTGGACCAGGTGGGCGCCGTCGATGAGGACGGCACGTGGTCCGGAGTCGTCGAGCTGACGTGGCAGCTCGACGGGTTCGATCCAGCCCCGTCCGAGGCCGACGTCGTGGTCACCTTCGCCCCGGACGGGGACACGCTCGGCATCGTCGGCTTCGGGAGCGCCGACGGGGGAGGGCGATCACGTACGCCGCTGTGGCTGCGCGGCGAGCTCTCCGTGGCGCGCACGGCGGGCGTGCTCGTCATGGCCGACGGAACCACGGGCGAGGCCGACGACGTGGCGCAGCGCGTCACCCGGGGGATCCAGGTCGTGCGACGGGTGCTGCCCGACTGGGAGGGCCCGGTGGTCGTGGAGGTCCCGGCCAGCGGTGCGGACCTCGACGAGACGCTCGGCGCGAGCCCCGGGACGTACGCCGACATCGCAGCGGTCACCGCGGCGGTCGGTAGCGGGACGGCCGACGACGCGCCGGTGCACGTCTTGGTGAACCCCGATGTGACCGACGGCCTGCGACGGGCTGGCGCCCAGGTGGTCATGAGCCACGAGCTCGTGCACGTCGCGACCGACGCGGCCCGCAGCGCGATGGAGCCGTGGCTGCTGGAGGGCTTCGCCGACTACGTCGCGCTCCGTAACACGCGTCTGCCGGACCGCGTGACCCTCGGGCGCGCCGTCGATGCGGTGCGCCGTGACGGACTGCCGGAGGCGTTGCCGTCGGCAGCTGACTTCGACACCCGATCCGACGGCCTCCAGGCGGCCTACGAGGGAGCCTGGCTGGCGTGCCGGATCATCGCCGAGCGGGTGGGGGAGGAACGTCTGGTGCAGCTGTACGGCGACGTCTCCGGAGGTGCAGCGATCGGCGATCGGCTGCGCATGAGAGGGCTACCGCTCGGGAGGCTGACAGCGACATGGCGAGGGACGCTGGCAGACCTGAGCAGGTGATGTCGGTAGGTCCCGTAGACGACTGAGGGCGACCGGTCTACCGGTCGCCCTCGGACGTGATGTGACGGGGCGGGTCGTCCACGACCCATCAGCGGGAGAAGACTCCTGCGGGGACCTCGAAGAGGTCGCTCACGGCGGTGCCGAACAGCGCGACGGCCGCGACGATGACGATGGCGATCATCGCCACCATGAGACCGTACTCGACGGCCGTCGCACCGCGCTCGTCGCGCATCTCGTGCCAGCGATCCATTGCCCGTTCTCCTAGTGTGAAGAGACAAGACCCGGGCCCGCGTGCGCGGACCCGGGTCACGATGCAGCCCGGCTGCGTGGATCAGTTGGTGGAGCCGGTGCCGATGCTCGAGGAGACGTTGTTGAACAGCGACGACAGGTTGCCACCGAGCAGGGTGACGGCGGCGATGATCACGATGGCGATGAGGGCGACCATGAGGCCGTACTCCACGGCGGTGGCGCCCTTCTCCTCGTCGCGGCGAGCGTTGAGCATGATGGTCAGGAACTCGATCATTGTTTTCCCCTTGGAAGTCGAATTGTTTGGGTCCCGAGCCCACGAGGACCCGTCAGGAGAAACTCTCGTCCATATCGGGATCCGGCGAATCGGGTGAACGGCTCCGATGGGGTAGTCCGTTCTGACTATCTTGCGACCACCCCGTCGGACGCAGGCGATGGCTCACCTGCTGGGCGCGTCGCACGAGTGGTCCCTGGGGCCGTCAAGCTTGGTGATCCAGCATTCCCATCCGCATCGCGGTCACCAAGGCCTGCGCCCGGTTGGCCGCTCCGAGCTTCTGGTAGATGTGCGTGATGTGGGTCTTCGCGGTCGACTCGCTCAGGTAGAGCCGGCGGGCGATGTCGCCGGTGCCCAGACCGTCGGCGAGCAGCACCAACACCTCCTCCTCGCGGCCGGACAGCCGGGGCGCGGCAGGGGTGGTGGCTCGACGCATCATCGCGGCGCTGAGTCCGGCGCACAGGAAGGTCCGGGGGGCGACGGCTGCGTGCCGGGCGGCACTCACCACCTCCGAGGCCTTGCTGTCCTTGCCGACGAAGGCCGAGGCGCCCGCTTCCATGGCTGCGAAGATCTGGTCGTCACCCGCGTGCATGGTGAGGACGACCAGACCGACGGTGTCGCTCTGCTCGCGAACGGACCGCACCACCTCCAGTCCCTGACCGTCCGGAAGCTGGAGGTCGGTGACCACCACGTCCGGATCGACGTCACGGAAGACGGACAGGCCCTCGTGCACACTGCCGGCCTGACCCACGACGCGCATCTCGTCCTCGCGCTCGAAGGCGCGGGCGAGCCCCTGTCGGATCAGCTCGTGGTCGTCGATCAGCATGACGGTGGTGCTCATCTGGCTGAGCTCCCCTCTCGGGTGGTGGTGGTCTGTTCTGTGCGGAGGTGAACCCGGGTGCCGCCGGCGGCTCGGTCGCACACATCGAGACGTGCACCGATCCCGGCGGCACGCTCGGACATGGTCTGGAGACCCCAGTGGCGGTCCTTCGGGCTGGCGTTGCCGACGCCGTCGTCCTCGATCTGCAGGTCGACGGACCAGCCGTCGGTGGCGAAGCTGACCCACAGGTTCTCGGCGTGCGAGTGTCGGCGCACGTTGCTGATCGCCTCCTGGGCGATGCGCAGCAGCTCGGACTCCGTGTTGGGCGACAGCGGCGGACCGACCTCGTCGAAGTCGAGGTGCACGTGGAGATCGGTGCCGCTGCTGAGGTCGCGGACGTACTCGGAGATGGCGCCTGACAGGCGCTGGCCGGTGACCTCGTGCCGCAGGTCGTAGATGGAGTAGCGCAGCTCGCCGACGACCCGGGTGATCTCGTCGCGAAGGGATACGGCGAGGTCGCGCGCCTTCTTGTCGTGGGAGATCGACTCGATCTCGTCCACGACGTAGCCGAGCGCGACGATCTCCTGGGCTACGCCGTCGTGCATCTCGCGGGCCAGCCGGTTGCGCTCCTCCGACGTAGCCATGATCCGCACCTCGTCGAACAGCACCGCGGTGTCGAGCCTGAGCGCGAAGTCATCGGTCATCTCCGCGGCTCGTTGCGCGATCTCGTCGTTCCAGCGCTGCACACCACCGAGAGCGAGGAACCCCATGACACCGGCGGTGCCGTGCACGGGCACGATCCGCACGTCCGGACTCCGGTGCTCGACGGAGAGGCGCACCTCGTCGGCCAGCTGCGCGGCATCGCCACAGCTGGACAGCACGACCAGGTCATCCTGCGCCGAGCCGGTGAAGACCGTCGACGTCACGGCGCCGGTCGCCCGGCGCAGGTGTGTCTGGAGGTCCGCGGCGAGCTGGAGGCGGTCCAGCCCCAGCTCACGTCGCCGCGCGAGGTCATGGAGCTGGGCCATCAGCTGATGGGCGGCCTGGTAGGGCGCGCGTCGTGCGCCTTGGTCGCGCAGGGATCGTGACTGCCAGCTGGTCAACATGCCGGCGCCCAGTCCGCTCAGCACCCACGGGGCGGCTGCGAAGAGCTCCGGGCGCGGATCGTCGCCCGCAGCGGAGGCACCGAGCACCCCCAACGCGCCGACGGCTGCCACGTTGACGGTGGTGACGAGCCCGTGACGCAGCCCCGTCACCACAGGCGGGGCCGCCAGGTAGGCGTAGAGGCCGATCGAAGCGTCCGCGCTCGAGAGGATCAGAGCGCTGAGGAGCATCTCGGCGGCTGCGACCCACGGTGACCGGTCGGGCTGGGGTGACCAGTCCAGCACCGCGCTCGCGGCAGCGATGACGGCCAGCGCGGTCAGGAGTGGCCACGAGGCGCCCGCCTCGTTGTCGGCCAGCACGATGCCTGCGGCGAGAGCCAGGGCGAACACGCGGATCGCGGTCGTGACCCGCCAGGTGTAGGGCAGCCCGCCTGCGGGAACCGCTCGGTCCAGTCGCGAGGTCAGGCGCATCGCGTCACTGGTTCGAGAAGGTCTCGGCGATCTGGATGCCGGCCGGCCCCATGATCACGAGGAACAGGCACGGCAGGATGAAGAGCACCAGAGGGATCATCATCCGGACCGGGACCTGCTGGGCCTTCTCCTCGGCTCGCTGGCGACGTTTCGTGCGCATCTCCGCGCTCTGGATGCGGAGCACGCGTCCGATCGGGATGCCGAGGCTGTCGGCCTGCACCATCGCCAGGCAGAACGACTTGAGGTCGTCGAGCGAGGTGCGATCTGCCATCGCACGCATCGCGTCCACCCGGCCGACGCCGATGTTCATCTCTTGGAGCAGTCGGGCGAACTCGCCCGCGAGCGGACCGTTCGTGTTGCGGGCGACGCGGTCCACCGCGGCGTCGAAGCCCAGCCCGGCCTCGACCGAGACGGTCAACAGGTCGAGGGCGTCCGGCAGCGAGTTCCGCATCAGCTTCTCTCGCTTCTGGCCAGCATTGTGGAGCAGCACGTTGGGAAGCAGGTAGCCGAACGCAGCCACCAGGGCTGTCGCGATGACGACGCGACTGAAGGGCCAGTCCCGCGCCGCGAAGTAGAGCAGCCCGAGCCCGCCGAACGTGGCCATGCCGAGCACCTTGAGCCCGATGAGGCGGTTGGCGTCCCAGCCGGGAGGGTTGCCGGCGACGTTGAGCCGGTACTCCAGCTTGGTGGCCGTGTCGGCCCGCACCAGCCTGCGACCGGTGCCCACCAGCTGGTCGCCGAGGGGGCCCAACACCCGCTCGGCGAAGGGCCGCTCGAGCTCCGACTTGAGCATGTCGGGCGTGCTGCGGCTCATGGCCTGGATGGCGGCCACCGAGCGGCCGACGCCGCGCCGCTCCCGCGTGATCACGCCGACGACGGAGAGTGACAGCACGATGGCCACGAAGACGAGACCGGCACCGATCCAGAGAATCATCTCACACCTTCACTGTCGCGAGCTTGGCCATGGCGAACGAGCCCAAGGACAACAGGAACAGTGCCACGGCGAGGATGATGTAGCCAGGAAGCGTGGTGTAGAGCAGCCGCACGTACTCGGGGTTGGCGAACGTCATGTAGAAGAAGATGAGGGGTGGCAGGCCGGTGAGGATGTAGCCGGAGAGCCGTCCCTCGGCACTGAGCGCCTTCACCTGGCGGCGAAGGTACTCGCGCTCGCGCAGGGTCTCGGAGACCGTGTGCAGGATCTCGGCGAGGTTGCCACCCACCTCGCGCTGGATGCGTACGGCCATGACCACCCAGCCGAAGTCCTCACTCTCCATGCGCTCGCCGACACCGTCCAGGGCATCGGTGATGTCGACCCCGAGCCGCTGCTCGACCAGGGCCCGGCGCAGCTCACCGGCCATCGGCTCGTGACCTTCGCGGACCACGGTGTCGACCGCCTGCGGAAGAGACAGGCCGGCCTGAAGGCCGCCCGCCATCAGGCTGAGGGTCTGCGCCAGCTGTCCGTTGAAGGCACCGAGCCGGCGGCTGTGGCGGAACCGCAGGTACACCCACGGCACGCCGATGCCTAGCAGGAGGCCGAGAATGCTGAGCGACGCTCCACCCATCACGAGTCCGACCACACCGCCGGTCACGGCGATCCCGACGTGGAGCAGCACCCACTCGGAGGCGGTCAAGGCCGAGCCGGCGCCGGACAATCGCTGCGAGATCTTCGTCTCGAGGTCGGCGCTGACGAACTTGTTCGCCACAGAGACGGCCGATCCCTTCAGGTCCGCCGAAGTGGTCGCCTTCTTCTGCTTCTTGCCGTTGGCGCCGCCGGCTCCGTTGAAGTAGGCATCGAGCTGGCGCACCGACTGTGAGCGATTGTCGCCGCTGCCGATGAGTGCGACAGCGAGGAGCCCGAACAGGCCAACGGCCAGGGTGGCTGCTCCGATCAGCATGCCTGAGTTGCCGACGAGCGCTTTTCCCGACGTGACCACGTCGGGCACCTCGAAGCCCGGCCCGAGCGTGGTGAAGGCCGTGTCGTGGTACGCCGTACCTCCGGCGTCGACGACGACGTCGATGTTCGCGTCCGCTCCGGTGCCGTACGGAGCCTCGAAGCTGACGAGCAGCTGCTGCGCGAGTGCGTCCGCTCGCTCGTTGAACACCGAGGTGAGCACGTCGGGGTCGGCAGGGATGACCGAGCCGTTGGTGGCTGCAGCAATGGCAGCGAGCTCGTCGCTGCCCGCGGGCTCGACCAGGGAGACGACGTCGACGACCACGCCTGCCTCCTTGGCATCCGCGGTGGCGACCTCGGGGGTCATGCTGCTGCCGGTGTCGGCTCCGTCGGACAGGACGAGGAGATTGCGCGCGCCATCTGCCTGGAGGAGCTTGACGCCCTCCACGACGGCGTCGTACACGTTGGTGCCCCTGGACAGCTGGACCTCGGTCAGCGCCTGTCGGACCGCGTCATGGTCGGTGGTGGGGGCCACCGTTGAGGTGATGGAGCCGGCGAACGCGACGAGGCCGATGGCGACGTCGTCCGGGGCGGTGTCGAGGAAGGCATTGATCGCTGTGGTGGCGGCGGCGAACTTTCCGCGCCCCTTCATGCTGTTGCTCGCATCGAGCACGATGACCGTCGATCGGTTGATGTCTCCGGCGTCGACGAGCTTGGCAGACGTATCGACAGCGCTGCCGTTGAGCTCGACGGAGATCTGCGAGGCCTCGACGGTGACGCCGGGAGGTACGCCGTCGGTGGAGACGAGCAGGCTGACGGAGCCGCGATCGGTGTCGACGTGCTCGATGGTGATGCCGTCGGCCGCCCACGCCGGCGCGGTACCGACCACGAGGACGACGGCCGCGGCGAGAGCAGCAGCCACCCCGCGCCGGACAACGCTCATCGGGTGCCACCCACGACGAACACTGCCGGGTTGAGGTGGACGCCGTGGTCGGCCAGTCGCTCGAGGAACCTCGGGCGCAGCCCGGTCGACGCGAGACCTCCCTTGAACTTGCCCTGGTCGTCCACGCCTGCGGCGTAGTCGAAGAGGAAGACGTCCTGAGTGGTGACGATGTCACCCTCCATGCCGACGATCTCGGTGATCGCGGTGATCCTCCGGGTGCCGTCCTTGAGGCGGGTCTGCTGGATGATCAGGTCGACGGCGCTGGCCACCTGTTCGCGGATGGCCCGCACGGGGAGGTCCATGCCGGCCATCAGCACCATCGTCTCCAGCCGCGACAGCGCGTCACGCGGCGTGTTCGCGTGCAGGGTGGAGATCGACCCGTCGTGGCCGGTGTTCATCGCCTGGAGCATGTCGAGAGCCGCCGCGTCGCGGATCTCGCCGACGACGACGCGGTCGGGACGCATGCGCAGCGAGTTCTTGACCAGGTCGCGGATGGTGACCGCTCCCTTGCCCTCGATGTTGGGCGGACGCGACTCCAGGCGGAGCACGTGGTCCTGGACGAGCCTGAGCTCGGCGGCGTCCTCGATGGTCACGATGCGCTCGTCGGTCGGGATGAACGACGACAGCACGTTGAGCGTCGTCGTCTTGCCGGCACCCGTACCACCCGAGACCAGGATGTTCAGCCGACCACGGACGCAGGCGTCGAGGAGGTCCGCAGAAGCGCGGTTGAGCGTGCCGAACGTGATCAGGTCCTCGACCGTGTAGGGGTCCTCGGAGAACTTGCGGATCGTCAGCTTGGAGCCGTCGAGTGCCAGAGGCGGGATGATCGCGTTCACGCGGCTGCCGTCGGGGAGCCGGGCGTCCACCATGGGGCTGGTCTCGTCGACCCGGCGGCCGATCTTGCTGACGATCTTGTCGATCGTGCGGCGCAAGTGCGCCTCGTCGTTGAACGTGGCGTCCACCTTGACGAGCTTGCCGCTGCGCTCGACGTAGATGTCCTGGAACGTGTTGACCATGACCTCGGACAGGTCGGGGTCGCGCAGCAGTGGCTCAAGTGGCCCGTAGCCGAGGATGTCGTCTGCGATCTCCTGAGAGATGCGCGACTTGTCCGCCGACGACATCGGCATGTCCACCTCTGCGAGGGTGGTCTGCAGGGCGAGACGCACCTGCTGCTCCAGGTCGGATTGCGTCAGGTGGGCGTCGTAGAGCGTCGGACCCAGCGCACTGACCAGGCGACCATGGACGATGCGCTTGAGCTCCTTGAACGGATCAGCGCTGTCACGAGCAGCAGCGCGGCGACGGGTCGCCTCGGTCGGTTCGGAGGACTTGGCCGGTGACGTGCCCGGTGCGGTCGACTCGGACGAGCTCCCCGCGGCGGGCGCCTCGGATCGTGAGCGCGACGCGGCGGCGAGACGGTCGGTGAGGCTCATGGTCAGCCCTTCCTGAGACGGAGACGTCCGGTCCTGCGGCTGGCCCCAGCGGCGTCGTCAGCCGGGGCATGTGCCTTGGCGAGCGTGTTCGCGAAGGTGACCAACGCCTTGCTGTTCGCGTTGCCGGGGTAGGCCTTCACGAGGGCTTCGCCGCGGTTGACAGCAGCCAGGACCTCCCGGCTGCTCACGAGAGTCGCGTCGGCCTTGAGGCCGAGGGTCGACTCGAACTCGGACTGGGTGAGGCCCACCTTGGCGTCCGCACGGTTGAGCACGAACGTCCAGGAGTCGCGGGCGAAGTTCAAGAGGTCCAGCGTGCTGGTCGCGAGCTTGACGCCCTTGAGTGCCGGGATGTCCAGTGTGCCGACGAGGATGATGCTGTCGGAGCGATCGAGCGCGGCGAGTGCCTGGTCGTCGAACACCCCGGAGGTGTCGACGACGATGAACTCGAACATGGCCTTCAGGCCGTCGAGGAGCAGGCCGATCTCCTCACCGGAGGCCTGGTCGGGGGAGTCCAGGTGCACAGGCGCGGCCACCACGGCGAGCTGGTCGGAGTGGCGGGTGAGAAGGGACTCGATGGAGCCTTCGTCGATGCTGCCGCCGAAGCCCACGAGGTCGTTCACGTTACGGGTCGGCGTCAGCTGCAGCATGAGGGCGACGTCTCCGCTGTTGACGTCGAGGTCGACGAGACACACCTTGTGTCCCTTGTCCGCGAGCGCGACCGCGGTGTTGGTCGCCACCAGGCTCTTGCCGACACCGCCCTTGGTGGAGAAGACCGTGAAGAGCTTGCCCTGCGGCGCCTCGGCGGCCGCACGCTCGGCCGCCGCCTCCGCGATGATCTGAGCCTTGGCCTCCTCGGCCGCGGCCTGAACCCCGCCCAGCATGGTCTTGCCGATCGCGCTGGAGACGGTGCGTGCGCGCTGCACAGCGGTCGTGATCCCGGCCAGGTCCTTGCTCTGGACGACCTCGCGCATGCCGCTTCGCAGTGCCATCGACAGCGCGCCGGCGTCCACGGCGTCGCGCAGCAAGATGACGCCCAGATCGGGTCGGTTGATGCGTGCCCACTGGGCGAAGGACGTCGCGTCCTCGGCAGTGATGCTCGGGCCGATCAGCACCGCGAACTCGTCGTGCGAGTCTTGGATGAGGGTGTGGAGCTCCGCGACCGTGCCGACAGCGGTGGAGCCGTGCAGCATGGCCTGGAGGATCCCGCGCTGCGCGGGGTCGACCTCGACGATGGCTGTCATGTCAGCTCACGACCGGGGGGAGTCCGGGGACCGCGAGCTGCACGTCGGTGCCCTTCTCGTCCACGACCTTGGTGTTCTCGCTGAGGAGCGCGAAGTTCAGCTCGCCGAACCGGTCTGCCCAGATCAGCTTCTCCGACTCCTTCTGGCTCAGCGCCAGGGTGAGGATGGTCTTGGGGACCTCCTCCAGGATCTGTGCCCCGGAGTCGTCGGTCGTCGTGCGCGACGTCGTGGTGGTCTGGCCGACACCGATGACGGTGACGCGCGTGAGCAGGACGCGGGTGTAGGACTTCGGGTCCGTGACGGTGACGAACACGGCCACCTCGGAGCCCGGGTTGACGAAGCCCGCGACCCGCTCCGGGTCGGTCAGCTCGACCGAGATGGCCAGCTTGTCGTCCGGGATGACCAAGGACTCGGTCTGTGCGATCGTGCCGAACTTGTCGGCGATCAGCTGCTCACCGGGATAGATGTTGCCAGTGGAGACCAGGCCGGTGACGCTGGTGGACGAGGACAGCGCGCCGGGGACCATGTCTTCTCGGCGCACCTCGGAGGTGGCGAACTTTCCAGCAGCCTCGGCGTCGGCGACGGACTCACCAGCGTTGACGACGTCCTTCGCGACCAGGACCTTGACGAGCTCCTGTCCCTGCGTGGCTCGGCTGTCGATGCCCTGGACATACAGGACGATCAGCAAGGTACCGACGAGTGCCGTGACGATGGCCACGGCGAGAAGTACGGAACGACGTGCCATCGGGCATCCTTCGAACTCAGAACCACGGATGTGGATTCGCTCAGGTGGTTGCCGGGAGCCGAACGTGCCCTCGGGGTGACGGCCGCTCGGAGACATGCGCGCTGCTGAGGATCCCGACGTCCCTCACGCACGCCAGACACTAGGCGCGTGCTCGGAGAGGTGAGGGCTAAACCTGACAAACCACCCGAAGGCAGCATCCGGGTAGCCCGAAGTGACTAGTCCGACGTAGTCATGGTCTAGCCGGCAGCGATCCGACCTGGGACTTCAGCCGAGGTAGAGCGCCTCGATCTCGTCGCGCTGCTGGCGGACGACCACGTTGCGCTTGAGCTTCATGCTGGGCGTGAGCTGGCCGCCCTCCTCGGTCCACTCGTCGGCCAGGATCGTGAACTTCCGGATCGCCTCGGCCTTGGAGACGGCCTTGTTGGCCTCGTCGACGGCCTCCTGAACGGCGGCGACGAGGTCGGGGTCCTCGACCAGGTCGGCGATGTCGCCGGACTTGCCGTGCTGCTCGGCCCACTGCGGGAAGGTCTCGCGATCAATGGTGACCAGGGCGCCGATGAACGGCTGACCGTCGCCCACCACCAGGCACTGGTCGACGAGCGCGTGCGCGCGGAGCCGGTCCTCGAGCACGGCGGGCGCGACGTTCTTGCCGCCGGCCGTCACCAGGATCTCCTTCTTGCGTCCGGTGATGCGCACGAAGCCCTCGTCGTCGACCTCGCCGACGTCTCCGGTGTGGAACCAGCCGTCGTCGTCGAGTGCCTCGCGGGTGGCTGCCTCGTTGGACCAGTAGCCGGTGAAGACCTGGCCGCCCTTGAACAGGAGCTCCCCGTCGTCACCGACGCGGACGCTGGTGCCGGGGAGCGGGCGTCCGACGGTGCCGATCTTCGTGGCGTCCGGCAGGTTGGCCGACAGTGCGGCCGTCGTCTCGGTGAGGCCGTATCCCTCGAGCACCGTGAGGCCGATGCCGCGGTAGAAGTGGCCGAGGCGGTCGCCCAGCGGTGCGCCACCGGAGATGGCGTACGCGCAGCTGCCGCCGAGCGCCTGGCGAAGCTTGCCGTAGACGAGCTTGTCGAAGACGGCGTGCTGGGCGCGCAACCGGACGGGAACCCTCTTGCCGTCCTGGGCGCGCGAGTAGGCGATCGCGGTGTCGGCGGCGCGGTCGAAGACCTTGCCGCGGCCGTCGGCGGTCGCGCGTTGGGATGCGGTGTTGAAGACCTTCTCGAAGACGCGGGGCACCGCGAGGATGAAGGTGGGCCGGAACTCGCCGAGGTCGGCGACGAGGTTCTTGATGTCGGAGCTGTGGCCCATCCGTGCGCGGCTCTTCACACACCCGACCTGGATGATCCGGGCGAAGACGTGGGCCAGGGGGAGGAACAGCAGCGTCGAGGCGTCGTCGGTCTCGAAGAGCTCGGGGAGCTCCTCGACGGCCACGCCGAGCTCGAACATGAAGTTGCCGTGGGTGAGCATGCAGCCCTTCGGCTTGCCCGTGGTGCCGCTCGTGTAGATCAGCGTCGCCAGGTCCTGCGGGGTCGCCGTCGTACGCCGCTCCTCGAGGACCGCGTCGGAGATGTCCGAGCCGAGGCGCTGGAGCACGTCGACGGCGTTGTCGGTGATCGACCAGACGTGCTGGAGCTCGGCGAGATCACCGGACTGGCGGGCCTCACGCACCCGGGCGAGGTGCTCGGGGCCCTCGGCGACGACCGCACGAGCGCCGGAGTCCTGCAGGATCCAGCCGACCTGCTCGGCGGACGACGTCTCGTAGATCGGGACCGTCACGGCTCCGGCGAACCAGATGGCGTAGTCGAGCAGCGTCCACTCGTAGCGCGTCTTGGAGAGCAGCGCGACCCGGTCACCGGCCTCGACACCAGCCGCGACGAGCCCCTTGGCCACCGCGCACACCTCGTCGTGGAACTCGGTCGCCGTCACGTCGACCCAGCCCTCACCGGTGTTGCGGCTGAAGACCGCCGTCCCACCCGCCTCGCGCGCGTTGGTGACGACGTCGTCGGTGAGGTTCCCCGTGGTGGGGATGGCGACGGAGAGCGGCGTGGAGAACTCACGCACGGTGGAACCTCCTGGTTGGATGACTCGAGTGCCAGCGCAGGCTATCGCTTCAGGGAACGTGCCCGGCTCGCCGGGCGAGCCCGGGCCTCGCACCCGCTTCGGCGGGAGGGGCGCTGCGTGGGACGAGCCCGAGCCGACATGTCGTAGGCTCCGGCCATGGCCGAACAGACCTCCTCGTCGATCACGGTCGACGCCCCTCCGGCCGACGTGATGGCCGTCATCGCCGACTTCGAGTCCTACCCGGAGTGGGCCAAGGGCGTGCAGACCGCGGAGGTCACGGCTGCCGGGTCCGGTGGTCGCGCCGAGCAGGTCTACTTCGCGCTCGACGTCTCGCCGATCAAGGACGAGTACACGCTGGCCTACGACTGGGACGGCGACCGCGAGGTGACGTGGACCCTGGTCGAGGGCAACATGCTCAAGGCGCTCGACGGCGCCTACACGCTCGTGGACCTGGGCGACGGCAGCACCGAGGTGACCTACCGCCTCGCCCTGGACGTGAGCATCCCGCTGATCGGCATGCTCAAGCGCAAGGGCGAGAAGATCCTCATCGACGCCGCCCTGAAGGGGCTTAAGAAGCGCGTCGAGTCGCTCTGATCCGGCTCGGCTCGTCGCCCGCTGTCCTCCAGGAGTGATCACATGACGGATGACCCGCGCGAGGTCGGTTCCCTGAGCGAGGAGGCGGCCAAGCTCTTCGGAGCGCTCTCGGGTTGGGCACGTGACCAGGCCGGCGAGGCGAGCGAGGTGCTGTCGGACCTCTCGGCCCACGCCACGACGACCGCGGACGACCTCGACGACCACCTCGCGACGGGGTCGGCGGAGTGCACCGCATGCCCGGTGTGCCGGGTGGTGCACACCGTCCGGCAGCTGAGTCCGGAGCTCACCGAGCACCTGACCGCCGCGATGTCGTCGCTCGCGCAGGCCGCAGCGGTCGTCATGGCGCCGCCGGGACGCCGTGACTGACGCAGACGGCGTCGTCGTCGGGGTCGACATCGGGGGGACGAAGGTCCTTGCGGGCGTGGTGGACGGCGGTGGGCGGGTGACCCGCACGGCTCGTCGTACGACGCCCGGGCGCCGGGTCGTGGCCAGCCAGGTCGAGGACGCCCTCGTCGGGGCGGTCGCGGAGGCGGCCGGCGAGCGGGCGCTGCTCGGCGTCGGCGTCGCCGCGGCCGGGTTCGTCGACCCTGCCGGTGAGCGCGTGATGTTCGCACCGCACCTGCCGTGGCAGGGCGAGCCGCTGCGCGACCTGCTCGAGGACCGGCTCGGGTGCCCGGTGGTGCTCGACAACGACGCCAACTGCGCCGCCCGTGCCGAGGCTCACCACGGAGCGGCGAGGGGGGCCCGGTCGGCCCTCATGATCACCATGGGCACCGGGATCGGGGGCGCGCTGCTCCTCGACGGCCGGGTGCTGCGCGGCCAGAACGGCATGGCCGGCGAGTTCGGGCACATGCAGGTCGTCCCCGGAGGGCAGGAGTGCGAGTGCGGACGGAGCGGCTGCTGGGAGCAGTACTCCTCGGGCAACGCGCTCGTGCGCAACGCACGCGCGCTGATGGCCGAGCAGCCGTCCGTGCTGACCGACATGTGCGCGGGTGGCCCGGACCGGGTCACCGGCCCGATGGTGACCGCGGCCGCGGAGCAGGGCGACCTCGTCGCCCGTCAGGCCTTCGCCTCCATCGGGGAGTGGCTCGGCGTCGGCACAGCGAACCTCGTCGCCGCCCTCGACCCGCAGCTCGTGGTCGTCGGCGGCGGTGTCTCGGCCGCCGGCGACCGGCTGCTCGACCCGGCGCGGGCGGCGCTTCGCCGGACCCTGGTCGGCGCCGCGCACCGTGTGGTCCCCGACCTGGTCGCGGCCCGTCTGGGACCCGAGGCCGGGATGATCGGTGCGGCGCTGCTGGTGGCCCGACCTCAGTAGCGCCGGTGGTCCGGCACCAGCTCGAGCGCCAGCTGCTCGAGGAACAGGCCGACGTCGGTGACGATGCCGCGTCCCTGGCTGGTGCCACGGTCGGCGAGCTTGGTGACTGTCGAGGGGTTGATGTCGACGCACACCAGCGGGACCGAGGCCGGCAGGATGTTGCCGGTCGCCACCGAGTGGAGCTGGGTCGCCATCATCAGGCAGTAGCCGACGTCGTGGAGCTGCGCCCGCATCGCCCGCTGGCCCTCGATGACGTCGGTGTGGACGTCGGGCAGAGGGCCGTCGTCGCGCACCGAGCCGACCAGGACGTACGGCCTCTCCTCGGTGACGAGCGCGTGCATGATCCCGCTGGTCAGTGTCCCGTCGGCGACCGCGTGACGGATCGAGCCGGCCTTCCGGATCGTGTTGAGCGCGCGGACGTGGTGCTCGTGGCCGTGCTCGACCCCCTGGCCCATGTTCATGTCGATGCCCAGGCTGGTGCCGTAGAGCGCGGACTCGATGTCGTGGGTGGCCAGCGCGTTGCCCGCGAACAGGGCGTCGACGAAACCGGCCCTGATCAGGGCGACCATCGCCGGTGTCGCACCGGTGTGCACGACGCCTGGCCCCGCCACCCACAGCAACCGCTTGCCGGCTGCCCGCACCTGGCGCATGGTGTCGGCCACCTGGCGCACGAGCACCGCCTGCGGACGCTCCGAGGAGTCGCTCGGGAGCTGCGCGAAGGGATCGGCTGCGGAGTCGGCACTGGGCACGGACACCCGGATGCCCGAGGCGCCCACCACGATCCGCATCCCCGCCCGGACGTCGGACATCGGGACGGTGCGGACCCGCGGCGCACCCTCGGCGGACGAGCTGACGACCAGTCCGCAGTCCATCTCCGGGTTCTCCACCTCGTGCCACGTGCCGTCGAGGCGTACCTGGGTCTCGAGGTTGGTCGTGGAGTAGAAGCCGTCCGGCAGCACGCCGTCGCGATCGGCGGACGCCACCGCGGCATCCCCCAGCGCGACCTGGTTGACACCGCGGGTCTGGAGCCGCATGAGCAGTCGCTGGAGCGCGCCCTCGTCCGCGGCCTCGATGGCGATGCGGGCACTGCTGGGGTCCTGCGCCTCGTGGCCGACGTCGAACTGCTCGATCACGTAGTCGCCGCCGTAGTCGCGGATGTCGTCCAGGATCCGCGACAGGATGCCACTGTCCATCAGGTGCCCCGTGATCTCGACCGTCTCCTTGGCACCCACGTGCGCGACCCTATCCAGAGACGCGGATCAGATGCGGGACCCGTCGTCCCACGGGTCCCGGGGCGCACTCGGCATCTCGAGGACGAGGTAGAGGAACCCGCCGACGAACCAGGACACGAGCAGCCACCCGATGAGCGGGTTCACGTAGATGGAGAACAACGCGATCACCAGCGCCAGCACCGGCGCCACGAAGATCCCCGACCAGGCCAGGCCGCGCTGCCACGTCCGGGGCACGGGGAAGGGCGGTGGCGGCGGCGGACGGAAGCGCGCCGCTTCCTCGACCGCCTGCTCGCGTGCCTCGACCGGGTCGTCGTCGGCCAGGTGGTCGGGCAGGGGGCCGGCGGTCTCGGGCGGGGTGGCGCCGGGGGTGCCCACGGTGCGCTCGTCGACCTCGTCGGGCGGGAGCGGCTCGGACGTCGCGGCAGATCCTCCGGGCGCGGCGCCTGCGAGGTCGTCGGGCAGCACGGCCCGCTCGCCGTAGTTCTCGACGATCTCGCGCCACGCCAGCTCGGTGCTGCTCTCGTCCTCCGGGCGGCTCACCCTGCCAACGGTAGCCCCCGTGCGGTTCCGACGTCCGTCGCGCCGGCCCCCCGGTTGTCGGAGGCCGACGAAAGTGCCGCTCGAGCCCGCTCCGGGACGCGTGGAGTGGTGCAGACTGTCGGCTGTGAAGATCCCGTTCCTCCGCGCCCCGGCGGCGCCACTCGACCCGGCCCTCGTCGCGCCGATGTCCACCGCGGCGCAGCCGGAGCTCACCGACGGTCAGCGCATCGGGGTGCTGGTGCAGCACGGGTTCACCGGCAACCCCGCCTCGATGCGGCCCTGGGCCGACGACCTCGCGGCCCGCGGGTACGCCGTCGAGATGCCGCTGCTGCCCGGCCACGGCACCCGCTGGCAGGACATGAACAAGACGTCCTGGTCCGACTGGGTGACGACCGTGGAGGGGACCTTCGACAGGCTGCTCGCCGAGAACGACGCCGTCGTCGCCGTCGGTCTGTCGATGGGCGGTGCCCTGTGCCTGCGCCTCGCCGCGGACCGGGGCGACGACCTCGCCGGCATCGTCATCGTCAACGCGGCGGTCGACACGCTGCGCAAGGACGTCAAGGTGCTCCCGTTGCTCAAGCACGTGCTTCCGGCGATGCCCGGCATCGCCAACGACATCAAGAAGCCGGGCGCCGAGGAGTACGGGTACCCGATGACCCCCCTGAGGGCGGCCGCGTCGATGTTCGCGGGGTACGCCGAGCTCCGTCGGGACCTGCCGAAGATCACGATCCCGGTGCTGTACTTCCGCTCCGCGGACGACCACGTCGTCGACATCTCCAGCTCGCGCGCCCTCAACGCGGGCCTGTCGTCGAAGGACTTCGAGGAGCGGGTGCTCGAGAACAGCTACCACGTCGCGACCCTCGACCACGACGCTCCGCGCATCCTCGCCGAGTCCGCCGAGTTCATCGAGCGGGTCACTCGGCAGGGGCGGGGACAGGGATAGGCTCGCCGCGTGCTCTATTGGTTCCTGAAGTGGATCGCCCTCGGGCCGGTGCTCCGCCTCGTCTTCCGGCCCAAGGCCTACGGCATCGACCACGTGCCGGAGACGGGTCCGGCGATCCTGGCCAGCAACCACCTGTCGTACGCCGACTGGCTGTTCATGCCGCTGACGCTCAACCGCCGGGTGACCTTCGTGGCCAAGGCGGAGTACTTCACCACCCCCGGCATCAAGGGCTGGTTCCAGAAGAAGTTCTTCACCGGAGCCGGACAGGTGCCGATCGACCGCTCCGGCGCCAACGCCGCCGAGGGCGCGATGAAGTCGGCGATGAAGATCCTCGGCCAGGGCGACCTGTTCGGGATCTACCCCGAGGGCACCCGCTCGCACGACGGCCGGCTCTACCGCGGCAAGACCGGCGTCGCCCGGCTCGCGCTGGAGTCCGGTGCGCCGGTGATCCCGTGCGCGGTGGTCGGCACGGACGTCGTCGCACCGACCGGCAAGGTCTACGGCACCTGGACCCGCCCGGTCGTGCGGTTCGGGAAGCCGCTCGACTTCTCCCGCTACGCCGGGATGGAGAACGACCGCTACATCCTCCGCTCGATCACCGACGAGATCATGTACGAGATCATGCGTCTCTCGGAGCAGGAGTACGTCGACCTCTACGCCAGCAAGGCCAAGGAGCTCGACCGCGAGGCCAGGGAGGAAGCCAAGGAGCTCGCCAAGCAGGCCGCCGCCGAGCAGGAGAAGGCTGGCGACGGACCGGACCAGAAGGCGTCCTGAGCGCCGACGTGTCGTCGCGCAGCCCGCGCGGCTCCGCGCCGCGAGCGGACTCGGCACTGGCGGTCGAGGACCGCCTCTACTCCGCGCTGGCGATCGTGCGGGTGGTCGTCACGATCAACATGGTCGGGCTGAACGCCTACCGCCGCGACAACTTCTCCCACCCCGACGTCGCGCTGGCGATCGTGCTGGGGCTGGTCGCCTGGACGGCTGCAGCCATCTGGCTCTACCGCGACCGCGCACGTCGTACGTCCGCCGTGCTGGTCGTCGACCTCGCGATCGTGCTGGCAGCCATGGCTGCGACGCCGTGGGTGAAATCGGAGCACTTCAACGCCACGATCCCGGGGTTCTGGGTGATGGGGGCGTTGCTGGCCTGGGCGATCCACTGGCACTGGCGCGGCGGGCTCGTCGCCGCGGCGCTGATCTCGGCGTCCGACCTGCTGCCGCGCGCCGAGATCGACCAGAGCAACTACGGCAACGTCTTCTTGATCCTCATCGGCGGCCCGATCGTCGGATTCATGTGCGAGTCCCTCCAGCGCATGGCGCGGGAGCGGGACGCCGCGGAGCGCACGGCCGCCGCGGCCGACGAGCGCACCCGCCTCGCCCGCGCGGTGCACGACGGGGTCCTGCAGGTCCTGGCGATGACCCAGCGTCGTGGGACCGCGGCCGGCGGCGAGTGGGCCGACCTCGGCCGCCTCGCCGGCGAGCAGGAGCGCAGCCTGCGGTCGCTCATCCGCCAGCAGGACACGGTCCCGACCGCGAGCGGGCCCGGTGCACAGGTGGACCTCGCCGGTGCCCTCGAGGCGATGGCGACGGCCCACCCGGTGCGGGTCGAGGTCGCGACCCCCGGTGCGGCCGTCCCCGTGGACCGGCACGTCGCGCAGGAGACCGTGGCCGCCGTGAAGGCCTGCCTCGACAACGTGCTCACCCACGTCGGCCCGGACGCGTCGGCCTGGGTGCTGGCCCAGTCGGCCGCCGCGGCGATCACGATCTCGGTGCGCGACGACGGCCCCGGGATCGAGGCCGGTCGTCTCGAGGAGGCCGCGGCGCAGGGTCGGCTGGGTGTGTCCTCGTCCATCCGCGGCCGCATCGAGGAGCTCGGTGGCACCGCCGTGATGCAGAGCGGCACGTGGGGCACCGAGTGGGAGCTGACCGTGCCGCTAGCGTGACGTGGTGACCATCCACTCGACCCACCCCTTCCTCGAGCCCGAGGGTGACCGCGATCCCGTACGACGACTGCGCGGGCGCCTCGGCGGCACCGTCTCGCTGTGGACGTCGGGCTCGCCGGGCGGTGAGCGAGCCGGTCTCACGGTCTCGTCGTGGATGGTCGCCGGCGGCGAGCCCGGTCGGGTGCTGGCGCTGCTGGACCCGGACGCCGACCTCACCGACCTGCTGCTGGCGACGGGGCGTGGCGTGGTGCAGCTCCTGACGTGGGACGACCGGGACCTCGCCGACGTCTTCGCCGGGACCGCCCCGGCACCCGGCGGGCCGTGGCGGCTCGCGCCGTGGGAGGACACCGCACACGGACCGCGGCTCGCGCGCGCGACGACGTGGGCGAGCCTCGAGGTCGAGTCCGACGTCGACGTCGGATGGTCGCGCCTGGTCACCTGCCGGGCCGAGGAGGTCGTCGTCGGCGACGACGCCGATGCCCTCGTGCATCGCCGCGGCCGTTACGTCCCGCCGGGCGTGTAGCCGGACTACCATCCACCCAACTCAGGACGGGGGATCCATGGTGCGAGTGATGGTGGTCGACGACCACCCGATGTGGCGGGACGCGGTCGAGCGCGACCTGCAGGCGGCGGGCCACGAGGTGGTCGCGGTCGCCGCCAACGGGCGCGAGGCGATGGCCCGGTTCCCGGCGGCGACGCCGCAGGTCGTCGTGCTGGACCTGCAGCTGCCCGACCACAGCGGCGTCCAGGTCACGAGCATGATGCTCGAGCACGATCCCGCCGCACGTGTGCTCATCCTCTCCGCGAGCGGCGAGCAGACCGACGTGCTCGACGCGATCAAGGCCGGCGCGACGGGCTACCTGGTGAAGTCCGCCTCCAGCGCGGAGCTGGTCAGCGCCGTGACGCGAGTGGCGGAGGGGGACACGGTCTTCACGCCGGGGCTGGCCGGCCTGGTGCTGGGCGAGTTCCGGCGGATCGCCGACGGCCCCGCCGACGACCCGCGCGACCAGCTCACCGAGCGCGAGACCGAGATCCTCAAGATGGTCGCGACCGGCATGAGCTACAAGCAGATCGCCGAACGGCTGGTCCTCTCGCACCGCACCGTGCAGAACCACGTGCAGAACACCCTCCGCAAGCTCCAGATGAACAACCGCGTCCAGCTCACCCGCTGGGCCATCGAGCACGGCCTCGACGAGGGCGACGACTGAACCCGTCGAGTCCGTGCGGGTCGATCACGAGGGAACAGTGACGGCCGCCACGACGCGGCCGCCGGCTTCCTGTCCGGTCAGCACGACCTTCCACTGCCCGTCGCCGTCGGCCTCGCCGCACGGGGCGAGGGACACGTCGGGGGAGGACGCGCACGCCATCGAGAGGACGTCGGCGGAGCGCACGATCCGGGTGTCGCTCGGCTGCACCGCCGACACGTCGAGCGCCGTCGGGGTGGCCAGTCCGCGCCCGGCCGCGGAGGTGCTCTCCTCCACCGCACCGGCCAGTCGGTAGCGCACCTGGATCCGGGTCGCGCCGGAGAAGACGTAGGAGGCGCGGCTGAAGCTGAGCGTCTGCGGACCGGACGCCGAGCGACCGTCCGCACGCACGCGCACGTCGGTCGCCTCGAGCGTGCCGTCCTCCGTTCCCTGGGGCAAGGCGACATCGATCTCGTCGAGCGGCTCCTCGGTGTGGATCCAGTGCGTCACCTCGAGCGTGCCGTCCGCGCGCACCTCGGTCACGGTGCGGGACGCACCGGCCTCGGGCCAGCCCGCCGGGATCGACGCCTCCGCAGGGCCGCCGTCGGAGCCGCCGGCCGCGATCCGCCAGGTGACGAGGCCGGCTGCGACCACGACCGCCACGGCCACGAGCGCCAGGACGGCTCGCCGACGGCGGGTGCGTGCCGGGTCGACCACCGGCGCCGGGAGCGGGGGACTCGGACGCGCCGGGGGAGCGGGCGGAGCCGACGGCGCGGGCCGCTTCGCCGGCGCCTGGGTGGAGGCGCGAACCGGCTCGGACGCGGGCCGTGGCCTCGGCAGGTCCCTCGGAGCGGTCCTCGGCCCGGATGCCGGGGTCGCCTTCGGCGTCACCGTCGTGGGCGGCGTCGGTGCCGCGCCGGGGGCCGACCTCGGAGGCGTCGTGGTCCGCGACGTCGCGGCCGGCTTGGAGGCGGGGCGAGGGGTCGGCGGGAGCACCCTCGGCAGCTGGTTCTTATACGGCTTCTTCTTGCTCACGGTGTCTCCGGCGGGCCGAGGGGGAGAGCGGTGACGACCGCGAGGTTCTGGTAGCCACCGCGGGCCGAGTCGTAGGGCGGGGCACAGGTCACCAGCGTGAGCCGCAGGTCGCCGGACGCGTCGAAGATCCAGGAGTCGTCCACCAGCGTGCCCTGCGGCACCAGGCGACGCGACTCGACCTCGAACGTCTGGCGCAACCGGTCGGACTCGACGCGGACGCGCGTCCCGGGCTCGACGCTGAGAAGCTCGGCGAAGGGTCCCAGCCCCTGGGTCCGGGAGTCGACGTGCGCGGCCACGAGGATCGATCCGAACGGGTCACCCAGCCGGGACCCGCCGCGCCACCACCCGGCGACGTCGATGTCCTCAGGCACCGCCAGCAGCCCGGCAGGGGTGGTGCCCACCGTGCTGATCGGGACCCTGCGGCCGCTGGGCAGGACGGCGAGCACGGGCGGCTGCGGCCTGACCACCGAGTCGGCACGCCTCGCTGGGGTCACCGGGGTCGTCGAGGAGGTCGCGACAGGAGGTGGGGCGGACGATGCGGTCGAGGATGCCTCGACGTCTGCTCCGGGTGACGAGGCATCCTCGGCGCACCCCGCACCGACTGCCAGGAGCGCGAGCGACACGGCCAGTCCCAGCGTCCGCCCGGGCCTCATCCGAGCCGCGGTCGCGACGGCGTGCGCCGCGAGCGGCGGCGTGCCCCGAGGACCGTGACCACTCCGACGACCGCCGACACTCCCAGCATCCCCAAGGGCGGTACGGACCCGAGCGGGCCGGCATCACGAGGAGCTGCGTGGCCGAAGGTGGAGACCGGGCTGTTCGCCAGGCCGGCCGATCCGGTGTCGATGCGCGAGGGCTGCACGCTGCCGTCCGCAGCCAGCTCCGAGGTGTGGGCGATGACGTTCATCGAGCCGTCGCGCGGGTTGCCGTAGGCGTAGATCATCGACAGCGTGCCGGAGTCGAGGCTCACGTCCAGCGGACCCAGGATCGGGTCGTCCTTCGTGCCCGACGGGAGCAGCGCGACCTTGATCGTGCCGCCGGGGACGTCCGCGTCGGCGAACTCGCCGTTGGCGATGTTGGTGAAGACCGTCTGCCCGTCGACCTCGACGTCGGCCGGGGCGACCGTCGCGGTGTGCGCGAGCATCACGCGTGCCTTGCCCGGCCCGATGGGGCCGGTCGGAGCGGCGTACGAGTTCACCACCGGGTCGCCGCCGACCTGCGCCGGGAGGTGGAGCACCACGTCGCTGCTCTCCCCGGCGGTCACCTCCAGGCTGGAGTCGACCGTCATGCCGTCGCCGGTGAACGAGACGTCGTGCGAGCCGGGCGCGACCTCGAAGGGTCCGAGCACCGCACCGACCGCGGCGCCGGACGCGACGGACCTCCCGTCGATGGAGACGTCGACCGCGGCGCCCGGGACGGCCTGGACCACCGTCACCTGCGCGGGTGGGGCCGACGGACCCTCGCTGGCGGTGCCGGACTGCGCCGGCCCCAGGACGAACAGGGCCAGCATCGCTGCCAGCACGATCGGAGCACGTCGTCGCATCTGCATCACACCCCCGGACACACGACCCCCGTGCGGGAGCCGGTCTTCACCACAACACCGCTGCCCGTGCACTCTCAACCCTCAAATCGGGTATGCGGACCAGACCAGCACCCGTGCGGGTAGGTTTCGGCAGCGGCAGGGCGAGCGAATCGCCGAGATCGGCGACGACGGAGGGGAGTGGCTGTGGCAGAGGTGTCGTCCGACGTGGACACCTACCTCACGCGGCTCGGGCTGACGGGTCGTCCCGGCCACACGGTCGAGGACCTGCGTGAGGTGCACCGGGCCCACGTCTCGCGCCTCCCCTACGACAACCTCTCCACGATGCTCGGACGACCTGATCCGGTCGACCCGGCCGCGGGCGTGGCGCGCGTCGTCGCGGGCGGTCGGCTCGGCTACTGCTTCCAGCAGAACGGCGCCTTCGCGTGGCTGCTGTCCGGGCTCGGCTTCTCGGTCAGCCGGCGCCACGGCCACGTGTGGATGCGCCCCGAGGACCAGCTCGAGACCGGGCTGAACCACCTGGTGCTGGTGGTGTCGGGGCTGCCGACCGACGACAACCCCGGCGGCCACTGGTGGGTGGACGCGGGCCTCGGCGAGGGGTTCGCCGAGCCGCTGCCGCTGGTGCGCGGCGATCACGAGGTGGAGGGGTGGTCCTTCGGCATCGGTGCCGGCTTCGGCGCCCGGGCCTCGGGTCGCCCGACCGGCCCGGCCGCCTGGACCTACCGGCACCTGCCGGACGGCGTGCTCGGCGGGATCGTGGTCACCTCGCGCGACCACTCGACGGACGCGATCGCCGTCGCGCACGAGCACCTGAGCGCGAGCGAGGGCTCGCCGTTCCGTCGGGTCCTGGTCGTGCAGCGCATCGAGGGACCGCGGCAGCTCACGGTGCGCGGCCTCGTGCACCAGGTGATGACCCCGGCCGGGCGCGACCAGCGCGACCTGACGACGTACGACGAGTGGCGTGGGGCGCTGGTCGACGACCTGCTGCTCCCGGTGGACGACGTGACCGCCGACGAGTGGTCCTCGCTGTGGCAGCGCACGCAGGCCTCGCACCGGGCGTGGGACGAGGCGGGCCGGCCGTGACGGCGGACCGGGCCCCCGACCGGGTCGTGTGGCGCCGGGCGACCGCGGACGACGCCGTGGCGCTGCGCGACCTCGAGCGGATCGCCAGCCGCACCGGTCTGGCGCACGTGTTCGGCGACCTGCCCTACCCCGACGACGACGTGCTCGCCCGCTGGGTCCTGCTGCTCGACGACCCCGAGGTCGTGGTGGAGGTGGTCGGGGACCAGCAGGGACTCATCGCGCTCGCGGCCCACGACGGCTCGTCGCTGCGCCACCTGGCCGTCCGCCCCGACCACTGGGGTTCGGGCCTCGGCCGCGCCGGCTTCGCCCGCGCCGAGGCCGCCGGCGCGCGTCGGCTGTGGGTCCTGCAGGCCAACGCGCGCGCTCGCGCGCTCTACGACTCGCGCGGCTGGAGCCCCACCGGGGTCGTGCAGGAGTGCCCGTGGCCGCCGTACCCCACCGAGGTCGAGTACGCCGCCCAGGCACCCTCCTAGGATCGGCCCATGGCCGACCCGCTGCTGGAGATCGCCGACGAGCTCTACGCACTGCCGCTCGCGGACTTCACCCCGGCGCGCGACGCGCTGGTCAAGGAGCACAAGGCCGACAAGGACCTGGCCGCCGCGGTCAGGGGCCTGCGGAAGTCGTCGGTCGCGGCCTGGGTGGTCAACCTCCTCGTGCGACGAGACCCGGACCAGGTCGACCAGGTCCTGGCGGTCGGCGAGGCGCTGCGCGACGCCCAGGACAACCTCGACGCCGGCCAGCTGCGTGAGTTCACCAAGCAGCGTCGTCAGCTCACCGCGTCGGTCACCACCGCCGCCCGACGGATGGCGAGGGAGGAGGGGGTCCGGACCACGCAGTCGGTCGCCGACCAGGTCGAGGCCACCCTGACCGCCGCCATGCTCGAGCCCGATGCGGCCAGGGCCGTCCGCAGCGGTCTGCTGGTGACCGCGCTGTCCGCGACCGGCCTCGGCGACCTCGACCTCGGCGGCGCGGTCGCCGTGCCCGAGGCGCTCGGCTTCACCGCGACGGCGCGCCCGGTCGCGGCGCCCGATCCGACGCAGCGACCCCAGCTGCACGTCGTACCCGACCCGGACGCGGACAAGAAAGCCAGGGCAGTCGCTGCGCAGCGGGTCGCGGACGCCAAGACCGACCTCGCGGCCGCGGAGAAGGAGCAGCGCGCCGCCCGACGCGCGGTGGAGAGGCTGCAGGCGAGGACCCTCCAGGTGCAGTCCGAGATCGACGAGCTGCGCAGTCGGCTCGCGGCGCTCGAGGGCACGCTCGAGGAGGTGGACGACGACCTCGGCGAGGCCGAGGCGGCACAGGCCGAGGCGGAGGAGGCCGTCGCCGAGGCGCAGGCGGGAGTCGAGTCGGCGAAGGCGGCGCGGGACCGGATCTAGCCGACCGGGTCAGCCTGCCCAGCCCTTCGACCGCTCCACGGCGTCGCGCCAGCGAGCGTAGGACGCATCGAGCGCGTCGCGGTCACCTGCGGGCTCGAAGCGGCGCTCCAGCGCCCAGGTCTCGCGCAGGTCGTCGGTCGAGTCCCACACGCCCGTGCCGAGCCCGGCGAGGAACGCCGCACCCAGCGCGGTGGTCTCCACGATCTCCGGCCGCTCCACCGCCCGGTCGACCTGGTCGGCCTGGAGCTGGCACAGGAAGTCGTTGGCCGCCGCACCGCCGTCGACCCTCAGCGTGGTGAGCTCGGGCAGGGTCTCGAGCACGTCGCGCACCTCGAAGGCGATCCCCTCGAGCGTCGCGCGGACGAGGTGCGCCCGGGTGGTGCCGCGGGTGATCCCGAGGATGGTGCCGCGCGCGTGCGGGTCCCAGTGGGGTGCCCCGAGGCCGGTCAGCGCCGGCACGAAGACGACGCCGTCACTGTCGTCGACGGTCGCCGCGATGGCCGCGGTCTCGGCGGCGCTGCCGACGATCTGCAGGCCGTCGCGCAGCCACTGGACCGCCGACCCGGTCACGAAGATCGCGCCCTCGAGGGCGTACGTCATCTCGCCGCCGGGGGAGCGCCACGCGGCCGTGGAGAGCAGGCCGGCGTCGCTGCGCACGACCTCGCCGCCGGTGTTGGTGAGGATGAAGGAGCCGGTGCCGTAGGTGCACTTCGACTCGCCCTCGTCGAAGCAGGTCTGCCCGAACAGCGCCGACTGCTGGTCGCCGGCGATGCCCGCGATCGGCAGCTCGAGGCCGAGGAAGACCTTCGGGTCCGACGGGGCGACCTCGCCCCAGTTGGGCACCAGGTCCGGGAGCGCGTCGCGGGGGACCCCGAACAGCCCGCACAGCTCCTCGGACCAGTCGCCCGCCTCGAGGTCGAACAGCAGGGTGCGGCAGGCGTTGGAGACGTCGGTGACGTGCCAGGTGCCGCGGGTCATCCGGGCGATGAGGTAGGAGTCCACGGTGCCGACGGCGTACCTCCCCGACTCGACCAGCGCCCACGTGTGCGGCTCCTGCTCGGCGAGCCACATCAGCTTGGTGCCGGAGAAGTAGGGGTCGAGGCGGAGACCGGTGAGCTCGGTGACGCGGTCCTCGTGCCCGTCGGCGCGCAGGCGCTCGCAGATGTCGGCGGTGCGCCGGTCCTGCCACACGATCGCGCGGCGCGGGGACCCGAGCGTCTCGCGGTCCCACAGCACGATCGTCTCGCGCTGGTTGGTGATCCCGATCGCGGTGAGCTCGGACTGGTCGACCTTGGTCAGGACCTCCCGCGTCGCCTCGATCGTGGCCTGCCAGATCTCCTCGGCCGAGTGCTCGACCCAGCCCGGGTGCGGGAAGTGCTGGCGGAACTCCTGGTAGCCCGTGGCCTCGATCCGGCCGTCGGGCGTGACCACGACAGCGGTGACGCCCGTCGTGCCGGCGTCGATGGCCAGGACACTCATGCACCTGCTCGCTTCGCTCCGTGCGTGCACGAGGCACGAGGCGCACCGTGCTGACCGATGCGCTCGCTCCGCTCGCTCATGCCGGGCCCTCCTCGCGACCGCCGCGGATGATCTCGAGGATCCGACGGTCGATCCAGGCAGGCCTCGGCGAGGTGTCGACCCGCATCTCGTAGTTCTCCGAGCCGACCCACATGTGGAAGCTGTCCTTGCCGTCGGCCTTGGCCAGCGCCTCGAGCTCCATCAGGAGCGCGTCGTCGACCGGCACCCTCTCCTCGGGCGTCGAGGCGGTCAGGTAGAGCTCGTTGAGGTCGACCAGGCGGGCCAGCTCGGGGACGGGGTCGGTGTGGTCGTCCACCCGCAGGTCGACGGCGACGTCGTCGTGACCGCCGTAGCCCGCCCCGTCGCGTACGACGAGGAGCGCCGCCGACTGCCGGCCGCGGCTGTCGCCGCCCGCCTCGTCGCCCGCGGCGAGCGCCGCGAGCAGCCGCCGCTCGATCATGTCCTCCGACGAGGCGAGCCAGGCGCGCTCCATCGCCTCGACGACCTCGGGTCCGGTCAGGATGTTGCCCTGGATCGCGTAGCCGCCGCGCTCGCCGCTGCGGCCGGTGGTGCCGCCCGCCCAGGCGAAGCAGTCGCTGCCGGTCCAGGTGGCGGCGTTGCCGTCGGAGTCGACGATGCCGGCCTGGCGGTGCTCGCGATCGTCGTCCTCCTCCACGAGCCGGTCGAGCGCGACCTGTGCGGTGGCGCCCTCGTCGAGGTGGGCGAGGCCGAGGTACTTGTAGGCGAGGTTGGCGTCGGCCTGGGTGGCGATCGCACCCACCCCGGCGGCCGCGGCCGGCACGGCGGAGCCCACGGCCAGGAACTTCGAGGCGACCGCGACGCCCCAGGACTCGCCGTCGTCGGAGCGGGCCACGATCGAGAAGGTCATGGCGCCGACCCTAGATGACTGGTTGCTGCCACGCAGCGGCTGCAGGTGCAAGGATGCGCGCGTGCTGAACCGTCTCGGATTCCCTCGTGTGGGGGAGCATCGCAGGTTCGTCGCGGCCATGCTCGCCGACACCGTGGGCAGCGGGCTGTTCCTGCCGGTGACACTGCTCTACTTCCTCGGGACCACGGACCTCTCCCTGGTGGAGATCGGGTCCGCGCTGTCGCTGTCCGCCCTGCTGACGATGCCCGGAGCCTTCGCCGTCGGGAGCCTCGTCGACCGGTTCGGCCCGCGCGCGCTGATGCTCGTCGGCAACCTGGTCCAGGCGACCGGCATGGTGGCCTACCTCTGGGCCGACTCGGTGGTCGAGGTGGCGTTCTGGACCACGTTGCTCAACATCGGCCGCCAGGCCTTCTGGGGGTCGTTCGGCAACGTCGTCACCGCGATCTCGGTGCCGGGCGAGCGCGAGATGTGGTTCGGCTTCCTGCAGGCCGTGCGCAACCTCGGCTTCTCCGTCGGCGGCGTCCTCGCCGGCATCGCCCTCCAGATCGGCACCCACGCCGCGTTCTACTCGGTGGTGGTCGTCAACGCCGCGACGTTCGTCCTCGCCTTCGTCCTTCTCCTGGGGGTCCCCGACCACCGCACCGCCCCGGTGGCCGACACGTCCGGGGAGGGGTGGGCCGTGGTGCTGCGCGACCGGGCCTACCTCCGGCTCGTGCTGGGCCAGCTCGGCTTCGTGGCGGGCATGATGGTGCTCAACGTCGCGCTCCCGGTCTACGTGGTCGAGACGGTCGGGCTGCCGGGATGGGTGGTCGGAGCGATCTTCACGCTCAACACCGCGCTCATCGGGCTCGGGCAGGGACTCGTCGTACGCCGGATGACCGGGCGCGTGCGAGCCCGGATGATGGGCCTGGCCCAGCTGGTGTTCGTGGCGAGCTATGCGATGTTCGCCGTCGCCGGGTGGCTGCCGGTGTGGCTCGCGGTGCTGGTCATGCTGGTGGGTGCGGCGGTCTACACGGGTGGCGAGCTCGTCGGTGGCCCGGTCTTCAGCGCCACCGCGGCCGAGGCCGCGCCCGACCACCTGCGCGGCCGCTACCTCGGGCTGTTCCAGCTCAGCTGGGGACTCGGTGGCGCAGTCGCCCCGCTCACGTTCACCTGGCTGCTCGAGCACGGCCAGGTCACCATCTGGTGGGTGCTGGCGCTGATCGGCCTCGCCGGTGCGGCGTACCTGCAGAGGCTGCCGCGGGTCCTGCCCTCCTCCGGCCTCCGGATCACCGAGCGGGTGGACGTCTGAGTCGTCCGAGATCGGCGCGAGCAGACCCGGCCCGGAGTGCTCCGTCCCGAAGCGGTCAGGCCTGGCCGATCCCGGCCAGCAGCTCGGCGAACCACGGCTGCGAGGCGTCGAACGGCTTGTGCCCGGCGATCCGCTCGAACTCGATCGCGCGCAGCTCGTCGCCCCGCTCCTCGTCGTGCCCGATCACACCGGGGGTGCCGTCGAGGGCCGAGGCGACAGCGAGCTCGGCCATCTCGCGGATCAGCCGGAGGTCGGTGTCGTTCGCCGGCGCCGAGCGGGAGAAGTAGCCCGACTTCTGCACCATCTGCTTCTCCGCGCCGATCTCCTGGGAGAAGCGGTCGGCGAAGTAGCGGCCGGGGTTGATCGTGTCGATCCTGACGTGGCCGAACGGGTCGCGGCCGACGGTCTCGCCCGCGGCCTCCAGGTCGGCGACGATGTCGTCGATCCCGGCGCCCTCGGCGAGGAAGATGTTGACGCAGCCGACCTCGTCCATGACCGCCCGCAGGCGGGTCGCCTCGGCCGTGAGGTCGATGCCGCGCTCGGGGACGTAGACCGCGTGGATCGCCCAGCGCCGCGCGTCGAGGCCGATCCCGGGCAGCCACTCCTGCTCGGCGTGCCACGCCATGTAGTCGCGTGCCGCGGCGGCGGTGAGCCACCCGCTGGCGCGGCCCATCACCTCGTGCACGATCAGCATCCGCGGGCTGGAGCCGTGCTCGGCCAGCACGTGCTGGGCGAAGAGCGAGGCCTCCTCGGCCGCGGTCAGCGCGCCGAGGCTCTGGCGGATCGGCACGATGTCGTTGTCGATGGTCTTGGGGAGCCCCACGACGGTCAGCTCGGAGCCCTGCGTGCGGAGGTACGCCGCGAGGTCGGCCGCCGCGGTGTTGGTGTCGTCACCGCCGATCGTGTGGAGCACGTCCACGCCGTCGGCCTGGAGCCTCGCCGCCGCCACCTCCAGCGCGGTCTCGCCCTCTCCGATCAGACCGCGCCGTCGGCAGTCCTCGTCGTTGGTCAGCTTGACCCGGCTGTTGCCGATCGGGCTGCCGCCGAACCGGTGCAGCAGCGCGGCACCGGCTCGTACGTCGGCTCCGATCGAGATGCTGTTGCCGGTGAGCAGCCCGTGGTAGCCGTGCCGGTAGGCGATCAGCTCGATGTCGGGGTCCGTGGCGTCGTAGGTCTCGATGAGGGCCCCGACGGCGGACGACAGGCACGGGGCGTAGCCACCGGCCGTCAGGAGGGCAACACGCTTCGGCATGGGCAGCAGGGTAGTTAGAACGATCCAAGTGCGGAAGTCCGGTCCGATCCTCGGTCCGGTCCGCCTTAGATTCGGTGGGCCGGTGGTTGCCGGGCGACGGCGAGCACGACAGGGTGAGCCATCACGCGTGCTCGGGCACGTCACGGACCAAGGAGAGTCACATGAGCGCCACCGAAGCCGCGGAGTCCGACGTCAACGGACCCGACAACCCCGACCTCAAGCGGGTGCTCGGCCCCAAGCTGCTGCTCCTGTTCATCGTCGGCGACATCCTCGGCGCGGGCGTGTACGCCGTCACCGGCAAGCTCGCCGGACAGGTCGGCGGCATCGCGTGGCTGCCGTTCCTGGTCGCCTTCGCCGTCGCGACCGTGACGGCGTTCAGCTATCTCGAGCTGGTCACGAAGTATCCCCAGGCGGCGGGCGCGGCGCTCTACACGCACAAGGCGTTCGGCATCCACTTCATCACCTTCCTGGTGGCCTTCACGGTCGTCTGCTCGGGCATCACCAGCGCGTCCACGTCGTCCAACCTGCTGGCCGCCAACCTGCTGATCGGGTTCGGCAACGACTCGCCGAGCTCGAGCGCCACGTTGATCACGGCCCTGGGGTTCATGCTCGTCCTGGCGGCGATCAACCTGCGCGGCGTCGGCGAGTCCGTGAAGTTCAACGTCCTCCTCACGATCGTCGAGATGACCGCGCTCGCGATCGTGATCGGCATCGGGTTCTGGGTGATCGCCCGCGGCGACGGCGACCTGGGCCGCGTCATCGTCTTCGAGAGCCCCGACGACAAGGGCCTCTTCATGGCCGTGACGATCGCCACGGCCATCGCCTTCTTCTCGATGGTCGGGTTCGAGGACTCGGTCAACATGGTCGAGGAGACCAAGGACCCGATGAAGATCTTCCCGCGCACGATGCTCACCGGTCTGGGCATCGCGGTGCTGATCTACATGCTCGTCGCGATCTCGGTCGTCGCGGTCATCCCGGCCGGCCAGATCGCCGAGCCGACCAACGCCGAGGCCGGGATCCTGCTCGACGTGGTCAAGGTCGGTGCGCCGAACCTGCCGATCGACACGATCTTCCCGTTCCTGACCGTCTTCGCCGTCGCCAACACCGCGCTGATCAACATGCTGATGGCGAGCCGGCTCATCTACGGCATGGCACAGCAGGACGTGCTGCCCCGCTCGCTCGGCAAGGTCCTGCCGCGCCGCCGCTCGCCGTGGACCGCGATCCTCTTCACCACCCTGCTGGCGCTCGCGCTGATCTTCGTGGTCACCCTCGACTCGGAGTCGTCGGTCGTCTCCGCCCTCTCCGGCACGACGGCCCTGCTGCTGCTCGCGGTCTTCACGATCGTCAACATCGCCTGCCTGATCCTGCGCCGCGACGCGACACCCGACGGGGCCTTCCGGGCGCCGGCCGGTATGCCGGTCATCGGCGCGGTGTGCTGCGCCTACCTGCTCGGTCCGTGGGCGCGGCTCGAGGCTGACATGGTGCAGTACAAGATCGCCGGTGGCCTGCTCGCGGTCGGCATCGTCCTGTGGGCGCTGACGTGGGCGACCAACCGGGGGGTGCGCGCGAAGAAGACCGGCTTCCGCGACATCGACCACCTGGAGGAGTGACCAGGAGCGGTCGCCGACACGGCAGGGGAGTACGCCGAACGGGTCGGGTCCGCCGTCTACGGTGGGGCAAGTGACACGACGACCTCTCGGGACCCTCCTGGCCCTGCTGATCGGATCGGCGCTCGGCTGCTCGGCGGTCACCCCACCGGCCCCGTCGGCGAGCGCGACACCTGGCGGGGACTACCCCGCACCCACGGTGGCTCCGTCGCCCACGAGGCCGTCGAGCTCCGTCGACGACCGCAAGCCGCGCGACCGGCCCCCGGTCCCGGCGGCCCCCGACCTCCCGGGCGCCTACCGCTTCATCTCCGCCCCCGACTTCCTCAACCAGGACGTCGCCGACCTCACGGCCGACGGCCGCAAGCCCCACGTCGTCAAGCAGACCGGTGAGGTCGCCAACTCCACCAACCGCGACTACGAGACCGCCCTCGACCGCGTCATCTCCGAGATGGCGTCCCACGGCACCCGTGACGTCCTCGTGGCCGGTGACCTGGTCGAGGGGAGGTGGGGCCGCGACGACTCGAAGGCGGGTGTCTTCGGGCCCGTGCGGACCGAGTCGCAGCGGATGCGCGCATGGCGCCGGGCCGCTGACGTCTACTACCCGGCCTACCGGCAGCGCTTCGCCGACCACGGCCTCCGGACCTACCCCGCCGTCGGCGACCACGAGGTGGGCGACGACCCGTGGCGCACGCGGCGGCCCAACGCCTGGATCGACTTCAAGCGCCGCCACGTCCCGGAGTTCAAGAAGATCTTCGCCGAGCACATGCTCACCCGCGCCGACGGCAGGCCCCGCTTCACCGACCGCCCGCGATCGGGGCCGGCGCGCAGGACGGCGTACGCCGTGCGGCTCGACGCCGACGTGCTGCTGGTGACCCTCGACGTCTTCGAGCGGCGCGGGGGAGACGTGCACCTCTCGGTCGACGCGCAGCAGCTGAAGTGGTTCAAGGGGGTGCTGCGCCAGGCACGGAAGGACGACGTGCCGTGGGTGATGGTGCAGGGCCACACGCCCATGACCCGCGACGTGCGTCACCGCAACTCCAGTCAGCTGAGCTACGAGAAGGGCCGGCGCTCCGACCTCTGGAAGGCGATGGTCGAGGGCGGCGTCGACGTCTACCTCAGTGGCGAGGTGCACGACCAGACCGTCCTCCAGCGCGACGGGATCCTCCAGGTCTCCCACGGCTCGCTGCTCTACCGCGGCGAGGCGTCGTACGTCGTCGGGCAGGTGAGCGCCGACCGGCTCGTGCTGGAGAACCACCAGTTCCGCGGCGTCGTCGGCTTCGAGGACCGGCTCTGGACCACGTCCCGGCAGGGAGCGCCCGGACACATCAGCTACCCCCGGCCCTCGATCGTCACCGGCACCCTCGAGGCCAGCCGCACCCGCGACGGTGGCGTGCGGCTCGACGCGACCGGCGGGGTGTTCACGCCGCGCCGCTGAGGCAGCTGCCGAGGACGCGGCCACCCGGGGTCGCCCACGGGGCGGTCACGGTTCGGGCGGGCGGGGCCCGGCGCCGTACCCTTGTCGGGTGAGTGCCATCCCCACCCTCGAGCAGTTGCACGCCCTCGGGCCCCAGCAGCAGCCGACCTATCCCGATGCCGGGGCGGTCGACGCTGCCGTGGCCCGACTGAGGACCGCGCCGCCGCTCGTCTTCGCGGGCGAGTGCGACGACCTCACCGAGAAGCTCGCGGCGGTCACCCGCGGCGAGGCCTTCCTGCTCCAGGGTGGCGACTGCGCCGAGACCTTCGACGGCGTCACCGCCGACAACGTCCGCAACAAGCTCCGGGTCCTGCTGCAGATGGCGGTCGTCCTGACCTACGCCGCCTCGGTGCCGGTGGTGAAGCTGGGCCGTCTCGCGGGCCAGTACGCCAAGCCCCGCAGCTCCGACCAGGAGACCCGCGGCGGGGTCACCCTGCCGGCCTACCGCGGCGACGCGGTCAACGGCTTCGACTTCACGCCCGAGTCCCGCGTCCCCGACCCGCAGCGCCTGGTCGACGTCTACAACTCCTCGGCGGCGACGCTGAACCTGGTCCGCGCCTTCGTGACCGGCGGCTACGCCGACCTGCGACAGGTGCACACCTGGAACACCGACTTCGTGCAGAGCTCGCCGTTCGGTCGGCGCTACGAGGCGGTGGCCGACGAGATCGAGCGCGCGCTCACCTTCATGAAGGCGATCGGCGCCGACCCCGACGAGTTCCACCGGGTCGACTTCCACTCCAGCCACGAGGCGCTGCTGCTCGAGTACGAGCAGTCCCTGACCCGCATCGACTCGCGCACCGACGAGCCCTACAACGTCTCGGCCCACTTCGTGTGGATCGGCGAGCGCACCCGCCAGCTCGACGGCGCGCACGTCGAGCTGCTGTCGAAGATCAAGAACCCGATCGGCATCAAGCTCGGGCCGACGACCACGCCCGACGACGCCCTGGCCTACGCCGCGCGCCTCAACCCCGACAACACCCCCGGTCGGCTGACGTTCATCACCCGCTTCGGCGCCGGCAAGATCCGCGACGGCCTGCCGGCCCTCGTGGAGAAGGTCACCGCCGAGGGGCTCAACGTCGCCTGGGTCTGCGACCCGATGCACGGCAACACCTTCGAGGCGTCCTCGGGCTACAAGACCCGCCGCTTCGACGACGTCATCGACGAGGTCCAGGGCTTCTTCGACGTGCACCGCTCGCTCGGCACCTGGCCCGGTGGCGTGCACGTCGAGCTCACCGGCGACGACGTGACCGAGTGCGTCGGCGGCGGCGAGGAGATCGACGAGGTCGGTCTCGCCCACCGCTACGAGTCGGTCTGCGACCCCCGCCTCAACCGGGTCCAGTCCCTCGAGCTGTCGTTCCTCGTCGCCGAGATGCTGCGAGCAGCCGGTCGCGAGGGACGAGCGAGCGGCGTGCGCGAGCAGGGTTGAGCAGCCTCGCTCGCGCGAGCCTGCGAGCGCGCGCGACGTGCGTGACGAAACACCACCCGGGAGGTCCCACCTTCCCGAGCGGTGCGTGAGACAGGTTTCGCACGCCCGGAACCTGTCTCACACACCGCTCGCCCGAGCGCCGGGGCCGGCTGGTTGGATGGTCGCGTGATCGACCTGCGCTCCGACACCCTGACCCGGCCGACGGACGGCATGCGCGAGGCGATGGCTCGCGCGGAGGTCGGCGACGACGTCTACGGCGAGGACCCGACGGTGATCGCGCTGCAGGAGCGGGTCGCGGAGACGTTCGGCCACGAGGCGGCGCTGTTCACCCCGACGGGGTCGATGGCCAACGTGCTCGCGGTCGCCTCGCTCGTCGCGCCGGGTCAGGAGGTGCTCTGCGAGTCGTCGGCGCACATCGCGCGTGCCGAGCTCGGCGCGCACGGCGCCATCTCCGGGATCACCATGCGCACCTGGACCCACGACCGCGGCCAGGTCGACCTGCCCGCGATCGAGTCGATGTTCGCCCCCGACATGGGCATGTACTTCGTGCGCACGGCAGCGGTCTCGGTCGAGAACACCCACAACTTCGCCGGCGGCGCCGTCCTGCCGATCGAGGACCTGCAGGCCCTCCGCGGCTGGGCGGACTCGACCGGGACCAAGATCCACCTCGACGGCGCGCGGCTGTGGAACGCCCACGTCGCGACCGGGACCTCCCTGGCCGACTACGGCCGGGTCGCCGACGTCCTCGCGGTCTGCCTGTCCAAGGGGCTCGGCGCTCCGGTCGGGTCGCTGGTGGTGGGCTCGGCCGACGCGATCGACGAGGCCCGGGTGCGCCGCAAGCGAATGGGCGGCGGGATGCGCCAGGTCGGCGTCCTGGCCGCAGCCGGGGCGTACGCCCTCGATCACCACGTCGAGCGGCTGGCCGACGACCACGCACACGCGTGCCTGATCGGCGAGGCGCTGGGCCTCGACCCGGCGATGGTGGACACCAACATCGTCGTGGTGGAGCGCCCCGACGCGGCGACGTTCGTGGCCCGAGCGGCCGAGGAGGGCGTCCGGATCTCGGCGGTGGGACCCCGCGCCGTACGCCTCGTGACCCACCTCGACGTCAGCCGTGCCGACGCCGAGCGGGCGGCGGCCGTGCTCAGCCGGCTGCTCGACCGATGATCGACACCTCGCTGATGGCGGTGTAGTCCCGCCCGAGGCTGCCGCTGCCCGGCGGCGTGACCGAGTCGATGCTCAGGACCACCGTGCTGGTCTCCACCTGTGGCACCTTCAGCGTCTGCAGCTCGGGCCGCTCCGCGAGGGTCTGCGTCACCGCCGTCCCGTCGTCGAAGGTCCACGTCACCGCCAGGATCCGGCGGTTGTTGGGATACCAGTCGACCCCGGCGACCTGCTTGGCGTAGCCGTTGACGAGCCCGACCCGTTGGACGACGCCCGCCTCCGGCAGCGTGATCGTGATGCTCTGCCCGGTCGCGTCCCCCTCGGTGCGCCACGCGGTGCTCGGGTTGCCGTCGCCCATCTGCGCGGCTTCGTAGGCCACCATGGTGCCGTCGAAGTCCTGGGTCGGTGGCGCCGTGTCGGGCACCTCGAAGGTCGCTCCGGTCGCGAGCTCGACCCGCTGTCCCGCACCTGCCGGCGCATCGGTCTCCTGCCCCGTGCCGGGGTCGGCCTCGGTCTCCTCGGGCGTGCTGGGATCGGGCTCGGCGCTCACGCTCGAGTTCGTGCCGCCCGCGGGGTCGGCGGCCGTGTCCTCGTCGCCGGTCGTGAAGACCTGCAGCAGGACGACGACCAGTCCGACCAGCAGCGCGGCGCCGACCACCCAGAAGATCCACGTCCGGCCGCGCACCGGATAGTCCGGCTCGAGCCCGTCGACCTCCTCGTAGGGGAGGAGCTCCTCCTCGGGATCCCAGCGCGGACGCGGGGAGGTGGCGGGCACGCCGCGGGTGCCGGCAGCGACGGCGGCCGGGGTCACCTGCGTCGGCGCGGGATCGGTCGCGGCGTCGGGCGGGACGGTGGGCGGCACGGGGGTGGGGTCGGCTGCCTGCACCGGCATGCCGACCGGTCCCGGACCGTCGCTCCCACGGGTCGGCGCGGGGGTCGGGTCCGGGGGCGCGGGGCGAGGCGTCGGCTTCGGAGCCGCTGGTGCGGTCGGTGCGGGTGCTGGCGGTGCGGCGGGCGTCGGTGCCGGGGCGCCGATGGGGTGGCCGCAGTTGAGGCAGAACCGGCCCACGCCCAGCTCAGCCCCGCACGCCACACACCTGTCCACGGGCACCACGATAGGGGGACGGCCCCACCCCGCGCCGCTCCTGCGGCCGCGTCGGTTCAGACGACGATGTGGGCGACCTCGCCCTCGACCACCCGGCGTGGCGCCAGCTCGACCGTCAGCATGGCGGCGAGCACCATCGTGCCGCCGATCAGCAGCCGGGCCGTCAGGTCCTCGCCGCCCAGCCAGACGGCGAAGAACGAGGCGAACACCGGCTCCATGCTCATCAGGATCGCGCTGCGGGTCGGCGGCAGGTGCGCCTGCGCCCAGGTCTGCGCGAAGAGCCCGAGGGCCGCCACCACGACCGCCATGTAGAGCACCGACACCCAGTCGGAGGTGCGCTGGGGGAGCACGATCCCGTCGTGCGCGGTGGCCATCGTGCACACGAAGGCGATCACGATCATCTGGAGGAGCGTCATCCCGAGCGCGTCCTGGGCGGTGGACCAGGCGCCGAGACCGACGATGTGGAGCGCGTAGAGCACCGCCGACGACAAGGTGACCAGCTCGCCGTAGCCGACGCTGAGACCGTTGAGCGCGAGCACCGCGAGCCCGACGGTGGCCAGCACGACGGCCACCCACGTGATCGGCGGGATCCGGGTCCTGAGGATGGCAGCGGCCAGCAGGGGCGTGAACACGACGTACAGCCCGGTGACGAAGCCGCTCACGCTCGCCGGCGTGTGCGCGAGCCCGGCGGTCTGCAGGATCTGCGCGAAGCCGTAGAGCAGTCCGAGCACGACGGCGTGGCGGCGCACGACCGGGGACAGCCGACCCAGAGCCTTCGGGGCCACCAGCAGCAGCGCGATCGAGGCGATCCCGAACCGCACGGCCAGGAAGTCGAGGGTCGGCACCCGGTCGAGGAGGTCCTTGATGAGGAAGAACGTCGAGCCCCAGCAGGCCGCCAGGCCCAGCAGGGCTGCGGTGGCCACGAGCGTCGTACGCCGGTGCTGCTCGGGACTCACCCGCGAAGGCTAGGACCTCACACGAGGAAGAGCGTGATCGTCGAGCCCTTGGGCACGTCCTCGCCCTGCTCGGGGTCGGAGCCGGAGACGAAGCCGAGGCCGAGGTAGGTGTCGGACTGCTCGGTCTCGACGGTGAACCCGAGCCCCTCGAGCAGCTCGGTGGCCGCTGCGACACCCATCGCGCGCACCCGCGGCACCTCGACCAGCTCCGGGCCTCGCGAGACGACGAAGGTGATGGTGTCGCCGCGGTAGAGCGTGCCGGTGGCCGGGTCCTGCGAGATGACGTTGCCCTCGGGGACGGTGTCGCTGAACTCCTCGCTCGCCACCGTGACCTGGAGCTCTCGCCCCTCGAGGGCCGACTTGGCGCTGTCGAACGACCTGCCGGTCCAGTCGCGGATGGTGAGCGGCTTGCGCCCACGGCTGAGCACGAGGTCGACGGTGGCACCCGGCTTCAGCGTGGTGCCGGCCCTCGGCTTGGTCCGGACCACCTGTCCCTCGGGCACGGTCTCGCTCCAGCGGCCCAGGCTCTCGCCGAAGACGAGGTTGGTCGCGGCGAGGGCGTCCTGGGCCTGGTCCTCGGTCTGCCCCGCCAGCTCGGGCACGTCGTAGCGCTCGGGGCCGAGGGAGAGCACCAGCGTGACGGTGCCGCCGGCCAGCACCCGGCCACCGGGGCCGGGGTCGGTCGAGATGACCAGCCCCTGCTCGACGTTCTCGGAGTACGCCGGCTCGCCGGCCTCGACGTCGAGCCCGGCGGCCTCCAGCTTGGCGGTCGCCGCAGCCTCGTCGAGGGTGAGCACTCCGGGCGTGGTGGTGTAGCGCGCCCAGCCGAACCAGTAGGCGCCACCCGCGACGCCGGCCAGCAGGAGGATCGCGAGGACGAAGGAGATCGGTCCCTTGCGGGAGCGACGGCGCGGCGTCGTCGGGACCGGCGCGACCTTGCTCGGTGCCCGGCCGGCCCCGGGTCCGGGTGCCGGGGGGCGTGCGGGGACCGCGGCGGCAGGGGCGGACGTCACGGCGGACGTGAGTGGGGCACCGCCGGCGTCCGGTGGCGCCATCGTCCGCATCGGCTCGGTGACCGGAGCGTCCGCGGGGTGGACCGCGTGGCGCTCGAGCGCCGTCGTCCGGTCGGGGCTGCCGTCGGCGACCAGCCCGGAGTCGCGCGGGTCGACCTCGGTGAGCAGCGCCAGCGCGCTGGCGTCGAAGGGCTCGCGCACGGTGTCGTTGCTGTGCTCGGTGGGGTCCGGCTCGCCCCCCGGCGCGCGACGCGGCAGCAGGTCCGCGGCGAGCTCCGGGTCGGAGTCCAGTCCCTCGCGCAGGGCCTGCTCGACGCGGTGCAGGTGGTGCAGGAGGACGGTGGCGTCCGCGGGCCGTTGGTCGCGGTCACGCGAGGTGGCCCGGGCGACCAGGGCGTCGACGTAGTCGGGGATGCCGGGTTGGAGGAGCGAGGGCATCGGCACGTCGTGGTGGACGTGGCGGTAGGCCACCTGGATCGGCGACTCGCCCTCGTGGGGCTTCCTGCCGGTGAGCAGCTCGTAGAGGACCACCCCGGCGGCGTACACGTCGGCGCGCGCGTCGGCGCGGCCGTCGACGACCAGCTCGGGCGCCAGGTAGGAGACGGTGCCGATCAGCACCCCGCCGGTGGCGGTGTGCTGGGTGTCGGCGCTGACGGCCTTCGCCAGCCCGAAGTCGGCGACCTTGACCCGGCCGCCGTGCGCCTCGTCGGCGATGAGCACGTTCTCGGGCTTCACGTCGCGGTGGATGAGCCCGGCCCGGTGCGCGGCGCCGAGCGCGGAGACGACCGGCTCGAGCAGCGCGAGCGCCCGGGTCGGCGACATCGGGGACTCCTTGCGGATGACGTCGCGCAGGGTGTGGCCGGGGACGTACTCCATCACCAGGAAGACGGTGTCCTGACCCTCGGACGTGTCGTCGCCCTGGTCGTAGACGCCCACGACGTGGGGGTGGTTCAGCCGGGCGGCGGCGCGCGCCTCGCGGACGAAGCGCGCGGCGAACTCCTGGTCGTCGCCGAGGCCGGGGTGCATGACCTTGACCGCCACCGTGCGGTCGAGGCGGGTGTCGGTGGCCTCGTAGACACTGGCCATGCCCCCGCGGGCGATGCGCGCGCGGATCTCGTAGCGGCGCTCGAGGACGCGACCGATCAAGGGGTCGCCTGCAGCGCCGGGCGCGGTTGCGCGGGCGTGCTCGGGTGGCTCCACTGCTCGACCTCCAGGGCCGGACCATGGCGACACGGGGAAGGATCCGGCGCCTCCACTCTACGGAAGCCACGCCTGAGCCCACGCTCTCGCGCGAGTTCCGGCGTGGCGTCGGTCCCGTGACAGACTTCCGCCCATGAGTGAAGCACCCCTGGCCGACCGTGACCTGGCCGCACTCGTGCCGGAGTGGCTCGACTGGCAGCAGGTCGCCACGCTCCTGGGCGTGACCCCGAGCAAGGTCCGCACGATGATCCGCGAGCACGAGCTCGCCGCCGCTGTCTCCGAGCCGGGCGCGGGACCCCGCGTGCCGGCCGACTTCATCCAGGACGGGCTGGTCGTCAAGGGCCTGCCGGGACTGCTGACCCTGTTGCACGACCACCGCTTCGACGACCGCGAGTGCATCGCGTGGCTGTTCACCGACGACGACCTGCCGGGACGTCCGATCGACGCGCTCCGCGAGAACCGCGGCAGCGAGGTCAAGCGGCGCGCGCAGGTCCTGGAGTACTGATGGCCGACGCGCCGGGCCGGCAGCGCTTCCGGGTGCTGGTGCTGCTCGTCGCGGCTGCGTTCCTGGTCGTCTGGTTCTTCACCCCGGCCGATCCGCAGGACCCGGCGACCTCCGGCGAGAGCACCGACGCGACGTCGTCGGCCACGCCGACCGACGACACGACGGGCTTCCCCCCGACGGGTGCCGCGGAGACGGAGGACCCGGACAGCGGGCTGCCGATCGTGCGGGTCGACGACCTCCCCCCGGAGGTGGCGGACACGATCGAGCTGATCCTCGCCGGTGGTCCGTTCCCCGAGCCCGACCACGACGGTGGCACGTTCGGCAACCGCGAGGAACTGCTGCCCGACCGTCCCTCGGGCTACTACCGCGAGTACACCGTGCCCACCCCCGGGTCCGACGACCGCGGAGCACGACGCATCGTGGCCGGCGACGACGGTGAGCTCTACTACACCGGGGACCACTACGACTCCTTCTCCAGGATCGCGACGTGAGTGGTCTCGCTGCCGTCCTCGCCGGGCACGAGCCGCCCGGCATCCACCTGTGGCACGGCGGCTTCGACGTCGACGACGTACGCCACACGGTCGAGCACGCCGGCTGGGGCTTCGGGCACGTCGACGGCTGGACCGGCGCCGACACCAAGGCCGCGTTCCTCGTCGCGGTGGGGGAGGCGCTCGGGTTCCCCGACCACTACGGCCGCAACTTCGACGCCCTCGCCGACTGCCTGCACGACATCGGGAGCGGTTCCGACGGCGTCGTCCTGCTCTGGGACGGCTGGGGCACCCTCGCTCGCGCCGACGAGCGGGCCTTCAGCGTCGCGCTCAGCGTGCTCGGCTCACGGGTGAACGCGGACCGCGGGGTGCCGTTCTCCGTGCTCCTGCGCGGCGAGGGCCCGCCGCTGCCGGGCACCACCAGCCTGGACTGACGTCCGATACACGCCGGTCGAGCAGCGAGGCACGAGCGTGTCGAGACCCGGGCCCCGGCGTCAGACGGTGCGCTGGGTCGCGGCCGCGGCGAGCTCGGTGAGCACCTCGCGCGCGTGCTCGTCGACGTCGGCTGCCCGCAGCGACTCGACCGCGCGGTCGGCGAGGTGGCCGATGACCTCCTCGACCTGCGCGCGAGCGCCCGAGTCGTCGATGATGCCGCGCAGCTCGTCGACCTCGGCGGGCTGGAGGGGCGTGCCGAGAGCACGGTCGAGGCGCTCGGCGGCGGCCCGCGGGGCGGCGTCGAGCGCGAGCGCGACCAGCACGGTCCGCTTGCCCTCGACGAGGTCGTCGCCCGCGGGCTTGCCCGTCTCGGCGGGGTCGCCGAAGACGCCGAGCAGGTCGTCGCGCAGCTGGAAGGCCTCGCCGAGCGGCAGGCCGAACCGGGTGAGCTGCTCGTTCTGCTGGGCGGTGGCACCGGCGAGGCCTGCGCCGATGTGGATCGGCCGCTCGATGGAGTACTTGGCGGACTTGTAGCGCAGCACCGTCATCGCGGTGTCGACGTCGGCGCGACCACGCGCCTGGACCGACACGTCGAGGAACTGACCGGCGATGACCTCCGTGCGGCACAGCTCGAACAGGCCGAGCCCGGACGCGGTCTCGTCGGCGCCGAAGCCGCTGCGGCGCAGCATGTCGCCGGCCCAGCCGAGGAGCAGGTCGCCGAGCAGGATCGCGGCCGCGGCGCCGAACTGCACCGGGTCGCCCCGCCAGCCGGCGGCCCGGTGCTCGGCCTCGAAGGCGCGGTGGGTGGCCGGCCGGCCGCGGCGGGTGTCCGAGGCGTCCATGTAGTCGTCGTGGACGAGCGCGCTCGCGTGCAGCAGCTCCAGCGATGCGCAGGCCTGCGCCAGTGCCGCCGCCGTGGAGTCGGCGACGTCCGGCCGGATCGCGCGGTAGCCCCAGTGGCAGAACGCCGCGCGGAAGCGCTTGCCCCCGTGCACCGCCGTACGCGCCTCGGCGATGAGGCGACCGGCGTCGGGGCCGAGCGGGGCGAGCTCGGCCTCGCGCTCGTCGAGGAACACGTCGAGCACCTGCTGGACCTGGTCGCGGAAGGGGGCAGGGTCCCAGGTCGTCACGGCGGCGAGCCTAGCCAGTGGACGGATTGGGGAAGTCACCGCCACCGTCCGTAGGCTGTTGCGCATGACGCACAGCCGGGACGTGGGCCGGGACCTGAGCATGCGCGAGCGTCTCGCGCGTGGCGAGCGGTCCTTCTCCTTCGAGTTCTTCCCACCCAAGGACGAGGCCGGCGAGCAGCAGCTCTGGCAGGCCATCACCGAGCTCGAGCCGTTCGGCCCGACCTTCGTGTCGGTCACCTACGGCGCCGGCGGCACGACGCGCGACCGCACCGTCGCGATCACCGAGCGGATCGCTCGCGAGACCGGCCTGCTGCCCGTCGCGCACCTGACCTGCGTGGGCCACACGACCGGCGAGCTCGAGGCGGTCCTCGACGACCTCGCCGAGGCCGGCGTGCGCCACGTGATGGCGTTGCGCGGCGACCCGCCGGACGGGCCCGGCTCGCCGTGGACCCCGACCGAGGGCGGACTGACCTACGCCAACGAGCTGGTCGCACTCATCCGCGACCACCACCACGACATGCGGATCGGCGTCGCGGCCTTCCCCGAGGGCCACGTCGACGCGCCCGACCTCGAGCACGACGCCAAGGTGCTGAAGGCGAAGTACGACGCCGGCGCCGAGTTCGCCGTGACCGACATGGTGCTACGTGCGTCCGACTACGCCGGGCTGGTCGAGCGTGCCACGGCCGCCGGCGCGGACCTCCCGATCATCCCGGGCATCATGCCGATCCTCAACCTCCGTTCGATGGAGCGGATGGTCGAGTTCTCGGGCCGTGAGCTGCCCGACGAGGTGAGCGCGCGCCTGCGCCCGCTCGCCGACGACCCCGAGCGGCTGCGCGCCGAGGGCATCACGATCGCGACCGAGCTGTGCCGCGACCTCCTCGACGCCGGCGCCCCGGGACTGCACTTCTACACGCTGAACCGATCGCGGGCCACGCGCGAGATCTTCGCCAACCTGCGCATCACGGCCTGAGCCGTCGCCCCGTCCGCAGATCCGCCGCGGCACTACGGTGGGGGCATGTTCACCGTCACCGTCACCGGGATCGGCACCAGCACCGTCGCTCCCGACAGCGCCGTCGTCCGGGTGGCTGCCGTCGCACGCGGCGCGGCCGTCGCCGGAGCCTACGAGGCGATGTCCACCGCTGCGGCCACGGTCGTCGAGGTCGCCCAGCGTCACACCGACGAGCGGCGCGTCGCCTCGACCGGGATCACCGTGTGGCCGGCCCACGACCATGAGGGCCGACGCACCGGATACGAGGCACGCCACGCCTACGCCATCGGCTGCGCCGACCTCGCGAGTGCCGGCCGGTTGCTCGGCGAGCTCGCGGTCGAGGTCGGCGACGGGCTGGCCGTCGACAGCGTCGCGCTCGAGGTGACCGAGGACCACGGGGCGGGCGGCAAGGCCCGCGAGGCGGCGTTCAACGACGCCCGCGAGCGTGCGGCCCAGCTGGCGCGGATGGCCGGCGCCGCTGGGCTGGGGGCGGTGCAGACGATCGTCGAGGGCGATGCCGCCGACGGGCCTTCGCCCCTGCCCAAGCTGGCGATGATGCGCGACGCGGGCGGCGGCATCGAGGCCGGAGAGACGACGGTGACCGCATCGGTCACGGTCGTGTGGGAGCTCCTCCCCTAGAGGACCCGACGTTCGGCGCGCCCGACGGTCTCGGCGACCAGCGCTGCGCTGAGCCCCGCGAACGGCAGTCCGGAGCCGGTCGTGGCGTGGGCGCCCGCGGCGAGCACGCCGGCGATCGGCGTGCGAGGACCCAGCCGGGTGCCGGCGGACCGGGGCCCCGCCCACTGCAGGCCGTGCGGCGACCCGCCCCAGGCGTCGACGAGGTCGCGCGGGCTGCGATCGCGACGGGTGATGACGCGACGGCGCAGGTCGATGCCGCGGCGGGCGAGTGCGGTCAGCAGGTCCTCGACGAGCCGACCCCGCGCGAGCACGGTCCACGCGGCGGCCCCGTCGGGAGCGCGGCCGCCGGTCCGCACGACGATGTGGGGGTCGCCGTGGACCACGACCTCGTGGGGGAGGTCGGGGAGCTCCAGGCCCGGCCCGCCCGCCAGCCCGACGTGGCACACGACCGGCGGGAAGGCCGGGGTGGTGCGCCGGACGTACGTCGCCAGGGCGGGCAGTCGTCGCGGGTCGATCGCGACGACGACGAGGTCGGCATCGACCTCCCCGTCGTCGGTGCGGACGGCGGCGACGCGGCCGGCGCGCAGGACGAGGTCGGTGGCGGACGCACCGGTCCGCACGTCCACGTTGCGCAGCGCCAGCCGGTCGGCCATCGCCGCGCCCAGCGCGGCCAGCCCGCCGGGGACGGTCCAGGCGCCGAAGCGCTGCTCGAGGTAGACGTCGACGCCCGCGAAGACCGGCACGTCGCGGAGGTGGTGGCCGTCCATCACCAGCCGGTGTCCGGCGACCAGGCGCAGGCGCTCGTCGCGGAAGGTGCGACGCAACCGCTTCTGCAGCGACTCGCGGCTCTCGAGCAGGGAGGTCATCTCGCGCGGCGCGACGTCGGCGTCGAAGGCGCGCTCGAACCACTCCCGCCGCAGCAGCTCCCACGTCTCGCCGTACGACGCCACGTGCTCCACCCACTGGTGGCCGAGCCCGGCCCCGAGGGTCTCGAAGGCCGCGAGCTGGGCGGCCCGCGACCCGCCGGGCAGCGCGAGGGAGGTGCCGTCCTCGAAGCGGTGCTCGCGCACCAGGTCGAGCGGCTGGAGGTCGACCTCGCGCTCGAGCGGGCGCCCGGACTTGCGGAAGAGGTCGCGCACGACGGCCGGCAGCAGGGTGGTCGACGCTCCGGCGTCCCAGGCGAAGCCGTCCTGCTCGACGGTGCTCAGCGCGCCTCCGAGCCGCGGTGATCGCTCGAGCAGGGTGACGTCGTGCCCGAGCTTGGCGAGGCGGGCGGCGGCGGCCATGCCGCCGAAGCCGCCACCGACCACCACGACACGAGACACGGGGGAACCCTAGAGCGCGCCCGGTCGGGCGCCGTGGTGGAGCGGGTCCTTCTGGCGCCACCTGCGCCAGCCGCGGCGCACGAGCCGCGCCACGAGCAGCAGCACGACCAGGCCGAGGAGCAGCAGCGCGCCCGCGATCGCGGCGGCTGCCTGCGGGTGCGCGAGCGAGAACCACACGACGCCCAGCACGGCGGCATCCTCGGTCAGGCTCGCCAGCACGTTGGTGACGGGCTCGGGTGAGGAGTTGAGGGCCAGCCGGCCGCCGGCCTTGGCGAGGTGGCTCAGCAGCGCGGTGCCGCCACCGACCACGCCGAGGACCGCCTGGTCGAGGGAGGAGGCGTCACCGGCGAGCAGCACCCCGATGACCGCGCCGGCCGTGGGCCGGATGGCGGTGGAGATCGCGTCCCAGGTGGAGTCGATGTAGGGGATCTTGTCGGCGACGAACTCCATCGCGTAGAGGAAGGCCGCGGCGGCGAGCACGTCCCACCGACCGAGGGCGTCGGGGATCTCGGCGAACGACCCGACCCGGTCGGCGGTGCCCAGCACGAGCACGACGAGGTAGGCGTTGATGCCGCTGGCCCAGCCGCTGGAGAACGTCAGCGCGAGCGCGTCCATGGTCAGTCCACCTGCACCTCGATGGCACCGGTCATCGCGACCAGCTCGTCGTACGTCGAGGAGAACACCGCGGCGGGGTGCCCGGCAGCCGCCCAGACGACGTCGTGCCGGCGCAGCCACGGGTCGATCCAGGTGCGGACGGGGGCTGGGTGGTCGAGGGGGGAGACGCCGCCGATCACCTGGCCGGTGTGACGGCGGACGAACTCGGGCGCGGCACGCTTCAGCCCGGCGACCCCGATGCGCTCGGCGACGGCCTTCGTGTCCACGCGGTGGGCGCCCGAGGTGAGGATCAGCACCGGCTCGCCGTCGCTGTCGAAGAGCAGGCTGTTGGCGATGGCGCCGACCTCGCACCCCAGGGCCGCAGCGGCGAGTGCGGCAGTGTGGGCGCTGTCGGGCAGGATGACCACGTCACCCGTGCCGCCGCGCCGGGTGAGCTCATCTCGAAACGAGGTGACGGAGGGGTGCTCGGTCGACATGATGCGAGCCTAGCGACGACGACCGACCCAGGAGACTTTCGAAGATGGCGCGCGACCTGCCCCGATCCGTGGTCAACAGTGTGCGAGTGCTCGCGTTGATCGTGGCGACCTCCGCGGTGATCACCGTGCTGATCCGGCTGATGCGCGACGAGGTCATCCTCGGCTGGGCCGACGGCAACCCGGCCGCCCAGGCCAAGCTCGAGGAGGGCGGGATCGCGCTGCTGCGCAACGATCAGATCGTGCCGGGGTTCGTGGCGCTCGCGGTCGTGGCGTTCATCGGGTTCACGCTGCTCGCCATGGTGCTCGGGTCGTTCCTCGTGGGTGGGCACGGCTGGGCCCGCATGGTGCTCACCGCCACGGCCGGAGTCGGTGTGCTGGTCGGCGCGGTCTGCCTCAAGTCCCACCTGCCGGTCGTCTTCGTGGTGCTCTCCGCCCTGGTCATCGTCGAGGGCCTGGTGCTCTCCTTCTTCCTCTGGCACCGGGACACGACCGCCTTCCTGCGGCGCTCCTGAGCCTGCGCCGCCGGCGAGCGCCGCCTGCTCTTGACGGGGTGTCGGTGGGCCGTAGTACCGTTCGTGGTGTTCGAACAGATGTTCGACGCGACCCGGGTGGCGGTGACCTCGACCCCATCGTCCCCGGGTCGTCCCCGGGGTCGACGGATGTGCCGAGGAGGCGCGATGAGGCAGCACGACGACCCCGTCCAGGTGCGACGGAGCGAGCGGTTCGACCAGGCAGGCCCGCACATGCTGCCGGCGACGACGCACTCCTACCTCCAACGATCGGCGACCTCGCTGCGCGACGCGATCACCGCCCGAGACGTGCCCACCCGCTATGCCTGCGCACACGTCGCCGCGCTGTGCGCCGCGGCCGCCCTGCTCGCGGCGCGCGCCCGGCCCGCGCCGCGGGGGAGGCGGCAGAAGAACGCCTGGGTGCTCCTGGCCGAGGTCGCACCCGAGCTCTCGGAGTGGGCGAGCTTCTTCGCCGCTGGAGCCGCCAAGCGTGCCGCCGCCGAGGCGGGCTCCACCCGTGCGGTGACCGAGCGGGAGGCCGATGACCTGGTCCGCGACGCCGACCGGTTCCTCGCTGTGGTCGAGCAGGCGCTCGGCCTCGTGCCGCACGCCAGCGTGGCGTGAGCGTGCCACTAGGGTTGCCGGCATGCCGCAGCCTTCCGCCAGCGACCGTCGCCAGTCCGTCCGCACCGGCGTCGTGTGGGACGGCGTGCGCCGGCTGCTGGACGGCGACGGCACCGCGGCACCCGCAGCGGAACAGGCCCGCATCGTCGACGTCGGCGGCGGCACGGGCGGGTTCGCGGTCCCCCTGGCCGAGCTGGGTCACACCGTCCAGGTCATCGACCCCAGCCCGGACGCGCTCGCCTCGCTCGACCGGCGGGCCCGCGAGCGTGGTGTCGCCGACCGCGTCACCGGCCAGCAGGGCGACCTGTCCGACCTGCCCACCCTCGCTGCCGAGGTCGACCTCGTCCTCTGCCACGGTGTGCTCGAGATGGTCGACGACCCCGCCGCGTCCCTCGCGGCGATCGCGGGCGTGCTCCGCCCGGGCGGACACCTCAGCCTGCTCGTCGCCCAGCGGCACGCCGCGGTCGTGGCGCGGGCCATGGCCGGGCACTTCCAGGCCGCCCGTGAGCTGCTCGACGGTGACCCCGCAGCCGGGTCCGGTGCAAGCCGCGGCGGTCGCCGCTTCACCCACGACGAGCTCGGCGACCTCCTCGGTGACGCCGGGCTCCAGGCCTCGTCGGTGCAGGCGGTGCGGGTCTTCGCCGACCTCGTTCCCGGCAGCCTGCTCGACCTCGAGCCCGGCGCGACCGCGGCCCTGGTCGAGCTCGAGCGAGCCGTCGCGACCCGACCGGAATACCTGCCGCTCGCCACTCAGCTCCACGTCATCGCCGGTCGCTGACACGCCCGACGGCGGCCGGACCGACGGCCCGATCGGCAGGCGGCGGTGACCGACACCCCGATCTTGCACGTCGACATGGACGCCTTCTACGCGTCCGTGGCGCTGCGCGAGCGCCCCGACCTCCTGGACCAGCCGGTGGTGGTCGGCGGACGCGGCCGCGGCGTGGTCCTGGCCGCCAACTACGTCGCCCGTCGCTACGGCGTGCACTCGGCGTTGCCGATGAGCCGCGTGCGCCGGCTGTGCCCACGGGTGGTCGTGCTCGAGCCCGACTACGCCACGTTCATCACCGTCTCTGCCTCGGTCATGGAGACCTTCCGCGAGGTGACGCCGGTCGTGGAGGTGCTCTCGCTCGACGAGGCGTTCCTCGACGTGCGCGGGTCGACCCGGCGGCTGGGCTCGCCGGTGGAGATCGCTGAGCGGGTGCGCTCGACGATCCACGACGAGCAGGGCATCACCTGCTCGGTCGGCGTGGCCAGGACCATCTCGGTGGCCAAGGTCGCCAGTCGGCGGGCCAAGCCCGACGGCGTCATCGTGGTCCCGCCGTCCGAGGTGACGTCGTTCCTCCACCCCCTCGACGTCGGCGACCTCTACGGCGTGGGGGAGAAGACCCGCGCACTGCTGCACCGGTCAGGGCTGCGCACCGTCAAGGACGTCGCGCACACGCCGCTCGACGCCCTCCAGCGCCAGGTGGGCGTCCACCTCGGCCGCCACCTCCACGACTTGGCGTGGGGCACGGACCGCGACGAGCTGAACGCCAGCACGGGCACGCGCGAGCCCGAGCGATCGATGGGTGCCGACGAGACCTTCGGTCGAGACACCGACGACCGCGAGGTCATCGTGCGAGAGCTGCTCCGCCTCTCGGCGCGCGTGGCCGGCCGGATGCGTGCGGCCGGCGTCGTCGGTCGGACGATCACCCTCAAGGTCAGGTTCTCCGACTTCACCACCATCGCCCGCGCGCGCACCGTGCCCGAGGCCACCGACGTGACCGTCGAGATCCATCGCACGGCGACCCGCCTCTTCGACGCGCTCGGGCTGCGACACCAGCGCCTGCGCCTGGTCGGGGTGCGCGTCGAGCGGTTGGTGCCACGCTGCACGGTCCACCGCCAGCTCGCGCTGGGCGAGCCCGACCCCGGCTGGACGGAGGCGGACCGGGCGGTCGATCGCGCGACGCGTCGGTTCGGGTCGGCGGCCGTCCGACCCGCCAGCCTGGTGGTCGGGCGGCCCTGACCCACGGGCCGGTGGACGCGTCCGGCCCACCCCGGCGGGCGACCGCGGCACCTGCGGTGGGGTGAATTTTCCGGGGACGCCTACCGTAGGCGCAACAGCGTGCCTAGACTTGTGGCCGAGAGAGGTGAGGAGGAACCGTGGAGCTCTCCGAGGAAGAACTGCGAATGCTCGAGCAGATGGAGCGCGCGCTCGTCGAGGAGGACCCCAAGCTCGCCTCGACCCTGCGCGGCACGTCCTTCCAGCGTGCTGCTCGTCGGCGCCTCGTCCTCGGCGGCGTCGTCCTCGTGGCCGGCATCGGCCTCCTCGTCATCGCCGTGCTCCTCGACCTCAGCGCCCTGCTCCAGACCATCACCGGGGTCCTCGGCTTCGTGGTGATGCTCGGAGGCGCCGTGCTGGCCCTCACCTCGACGCGCAGCCCGGGCCACCAGGCCAGCCCCAAGGTGCGGGCGTCCGGCCGTTCCGGCCTCGGTGTCGTCGACGGTGGTCGGCAGCACCGCCCCAGCCGTCCGGGCCGTCAGCGCTCCGGCGGTCCGTTCATGGAGCGCATGGAGGAGCGGTGGCGTCGCCGCCGCGAGCGCGGCCTGTGACCTCGCACTGACTCCACCCCGATCGAGCCCGGCTTCGGCCGGGCTAGTCGTACGTCGTGGCCACGCACCCGTTCCCGGACGTCATGGACATCGGTCGTTGCGGCGACCAGGCGCCACGACGTCGTGGACGTACGTCATGACGCTCGGTCGCCAGTGCGACCACCGGCCATGACCTCCGCGCCTCGCCGGCGGGCCGGGGGCGTCAGCCGACGAGCTCGTCGACCGTCCGGCCGGTGTCCTGCTCGGGCGTCTCGGCCCGGCGGGACCGCGAGCGGGGACGCCACGACGTACGTCGCCCGACGACCGAGGCCGGCCACCAGGTGGCCCGACGCGCCTCGCGGGGCGTGACCGCGGCGGCCAGGGACTCCTCGACCAGGCTGAGGTCGTCGGCGAACCGGTCTGCGGTGAAGGTCTCGGGGTCGCGGGCGTAGCGGCTTCGCTCGAGCGCGACGACGAGACGGTCGAGGGCGTGCGCGGCCTCCGGTGCCTCGTCGCGGCCCCGTCGTGGCCGGTCGGGTCGCTCGCCCCCGGCGACGGGTGCGGCCAGCAGCCGTCCGAGCCACTCGCCGGCCCGGCGAGGTGAGCGACCTTCGGGCCAGGCGTGGCCGAGGTCGCGAGCGACGTCGCGCAGCTCGACCCAGAGGTCCTCGATGTCTCCGGCGAGCCGCCGTCGCCGACGTGACGTGCGGACCAGCCGCGGTGTCAGCAGCAGCAGCACCAGGAGGGCGAGACCCAGCACGCCGGACACGATCGGGACCCACGGGATCGACGAGGTGGTCTCGGACGCCGTGCTGGTGTCGGTGTCGGCGGTCTCCCCGCGCTCGGGAAGGAGCTCGGTGGAGCTGCTGGCACTCGGCGTCGGCGCCTCGGTGACCGCCTCGAACTGGGCGTCGGTGTAGCCCGGGACGTTGTCGGCGCGGGCCGCGGGTGTCGGTTCGAACCGCACCCAGCCGGAGCCGGGGAAGTAGAGCTCGGGCCAGGCGTGCAGGTCGTGGGCGGAGAACTCCCAGGACCCGTTGGTGGACTTCTCCGGCTCGAGGAAGCCGACCGCGACCCGGCTCGGGATGCCGATGACGCGCGCCATGATCGCCATCGACGCCGCGAACTGCTCGCAGTAGCCCACCCGGTCGTCGAGGAACGCCATCAGGTCTGCGCCGCCGTTGCCGGCCGACTCGACCTGGTTGACGTCGTAGCGGAAGCCGCCGTCGCGGCGGAACCACTGCTGGAGCAGCTGCGCCTTCTGGAACCGGGTCGGAGCGTCGGCGGTGACGCTCGCGGCCAGCCGACGGATCTCGTTGTTGAGCGTGCTCGGCACGTCGGTGAAGATGCCGGCGACCGAGCCGGCGCCGGAGACGGCGGTGTTCATCGACTCGGCGTCGTAGGTCAGCTGGGCGCCGGTGAAGTCGTAGGTCCGCCCGGCGGTGGTGACGTCGTCGTTGGCGCCGATGAAGTCACGGGTGCTGACGTCGTAGCGCCAGTCGGTGCCTGCCGAGATCCGGGTGACCTGCTCCGTGGTCGGCAGCCAGGTCGACCTGAAGTCGGGGCTGACCCGGACGTCGTAGGCGAACTCCTTGCGCGGCACGTCGGTGGCGACGCCGTCGAGGGTCGGCAACGCACCGGTGGCGGTCTGGGTCTCCGGGATCTCGCGGTCGCCGGGCGTCCACGACGACCCGTTGAAGCGGGACAGGACCGAGATGCGGAAGTAGCTGGGCTTGGGGCCGGCCGTGGTCACCCACAGCAACGGGATGTCCTCGCCTCGCTGGAGGTCACGACGCAGGTCGATCATCGGGTCCTTGACCTCGACCTCGCGCGTGCCGGGCCCGTTGCCGTCGAAGACGCTCATAGTCATGGTGGGCACGGCGAGCGGCACGGCGACTGCGAGGGCGATCGCCGAGGCGCCGAGGGCGAGCGCGGTGTTGCCGATCGCGCCGGTGCGCACGGAGAACGAGCCCTTCTCGCCGTCCGGCGCCCTGCCCCAGCTGGTCACGTGGTCGCTGTGCTGGAGGAAGACGAGGGCGAGGAACAGTCCGGCGATGACCACGAAGAGCCACCACGACACCGCGTTGCCGGTCACTGCCACCGGCAGGGTGTACGCCGCCAGCAGCACGAGACCGGCCACCGGAGCGCGACGCAGCGTGCAGGCCACCACGTCGACCAGCCAGACGACCAGTGCTCCGCCGATGAGCAGGAGCGGGTACACCGGAGGCACGCCGGCCTGGACGGGAGCCGCGTAGTTGCGGGAGGTCTCGAGCGCGTCGTCGAGCGCGACGAGGAAGGCATCGACGTTGCCCGGCGTCGGGACCGGAGAACCGGTCACCGTGCCGAGCACCAGCAGGCCACCGACGACCAGCTGGCCGGCCATGATCGCAGGGGCGGGCAGCCGGCTCCAGCGCGCGACGGCACCCATCGCGGCCAGGACGACCCCGATGAGGAGGAGCGGGATCCCCACCTCGGCGAAGCCGTCGGTCAGCACCCGCCACGAGAGGATGGTGGCCCAGCCGGCGAGCAGGGCGATGAACGCCACCCGCAGCTGGTGGGGGAGCGCGCTCCACGAGGTCGTGCCGGACGCCTTCATCGCGCGGATCCTGCCGCTGCGGTCGACCTGCTCTGCATGAGTCCGAGCTCCTGCCACGCGGTGTCGAGCCGGTCGCGGGGACCGAGGGTCACCGAGCGCCAGCCGGACGCGGTGAGGTGGGCGGCCGCACCTCGGCCCGGCTGCACGGGCAGGTGCGGTGCCCAGGCGTCGACGTCGAGCGAGATGGCCAGGCTCGAGGACGCATGGTGCTGCAGGCGCCGCAGGAACGGGAGGTCGACCTCCGCGAGCCCGCCGAAGACGCCGACGGTGAGCCCGCCGTGCCCGGGCTCGGCCAGCCACTGGAGGTCGGGGGCGGGAGCGTGGTCGAGCTGGACCACGGCCAGTGCCTCGAGCAGCGGCACGGTGCTCGCCTCCCCGGTCTGCGAGTGCCACTGGGTCTCGCGGCTGTCCCCGGAGGCGGTGACCAGCCGGACGGTGTAGCCGCGATGGGCCAGGTGGACCGCGATCGAGGCGGCGGCGGAGACCGCGCCCTCCAGCGAGCTGGCAGCGCCCTGGCCGCGGTGCGAGGTGCCGCGGTTGTCGAGGAAGACCGTCGCACGCGACTGCCAGGGCTGCTCCTCGCGCCGCACCATCAGCTCACCGACGCGGGCCGAGCTGCGCCAGTGCACGCGCCGGAGGTCGTCGCCGCGGCGGTACTCGCGGACGGTGACGTCCTCGGCGCTGCCGGTCGCGAAGGCGCGGGGCCGGTTGTCGCCGGACCCGGTCCAGGCGCCGCCGAGCGGGATGCTCGGCAGGGTGATGGTGCGCGGGGTGACGGTCAGGCGCGAGGTCGCGTGGAAGGTGCGCCCGAGCTCGACGAGGCCGAACGGGTCGGTGACCCGCACGGACATCGGACCGATGTCGAACTGGCCGCGCAGCTCCGAGCGCACCTGGTAGGTCGCATGGCGTCGCCAGCCGTGGCCGAGTCCCTCCAGCACGAAGCGCGGCCTGGTGCCCAGCACGTAGGGGAGTCGCTCCTCGAGCAGCAGCACGCCGGTCGGCGTGCGCGACTCGTTGGCGACGGTGAGCTCGACGGTCGCGGGCTGGCCGGCGACGACGAGCTGCGGCGAGACGGTGCGCACCAGGCCGAGCCGGTAGCGGGAGCGGCCCACCCACCACGCGGTCAGGAGCGGGAGCACGGCGACCAGCACGCCGATGCGGACCACGGAGGAGTGGCCCACGACGATCGCAGCGACCACCGTCGTGATGCCGGCAGCCAGGAACGCCCGTCCGCGGACGGTCAGGGAGGCGAGTGCCTCACGCACGGCTGCCACGGGAGTCGGGCGCAGCCGGGACCGGGACCGACTCCACGATCGCGGCCAGGATCGACCCGGTGGTGCGTCCGCTCATGGTCGCCTCGACGTTGGGCAGGAGTCGGTGCGCGAGCACCGGCTGCGCGATGCCGTGCAGGTCGTCGGGGAGGACGTAGTCGCGGCCCTGCGTGGCAGCGACCGCCTTGGCGGCACGGACCAGGTGGAGCGTCGCGCGCGGCGAGGCGCCGAGGTGGAGGTCGCTGCTCGTGCGGGTGGCCGTCGCGAGGGCGACGGCGTAGCGGTGCACGGCCGAGGAGACGTGGACACGGCCGACGATCTCGATGACCTTGCGGATCTCGCCGGCGTCGGTGACGGGCTCGAGGTCGTCGAGCGGGTTGTGCGCGGTGTGGCCCTCGAGCATCGCGATCTCCGCGGACTCGACGGGATAGCCCACCGAGACACGGGCCATGAAGCGGTCGCGCTGGGCCTCGGGGAGGGCGTAGGTGCCCTCCATCTCGATCGGGTTCTGGGTGGCGATCACCATGAAGGGCTTCTCGAGCTGGTAGGTCGCGCTGTCCACGGTGACCTGGCGCTCCTCCATCGACTCCAGCAGCGCGGACTGCGTCTTGGGCGAGGCCCGGTTGATCTCGTCGCCGACCACGATGTTGGCGAAGATGCCCCCGGGGCGGAACTCGAACTCGCGGGTGTCCTGGTTGAAGATCGAGACGCCGGTGACGTCGGACGGCAGCAGGTCCGGCGTGAACTGGATCCGGCGCACCGTCGAGTCGATGCTCCTCGCGAGCGCCTTGCTCAGCTGGGTCTTGCCGACACCGGGGACGTCCTCGATGAGGAGGTGACCCTCGGCCAGCAGGACGACGAGCGCCGCGTTGACGACGTCGGGCTTGCCGGCGATCACCCGCTCGATGTTCTGGCGAACCGCGCCGGTCACCCGGTGCACGGTGTCCAGGTCGGGCGCCCGCCCGAACGTCTCGTCGGTTGGCCCAGTGGTCACGTCTCGTCCGTCCCCTCGTCAGCCGCGATCGGCGCTCGGCACCACGGTATGTGGTCTGCGCAACATACCGGGACCCGAAGTCCGGACCGCAGGCTCGTCGCGACCGCATCCGGGCGCCGAAGGCACCGCGATCCACCACCGCGCACCCCGGGCAGCCCCGGTCCCTCCACTTTCCTCCACCACCGGCCTGCCCCGTTCCCCACCGGCGCTCCCCGGGGGACGGCGGACGGTGCGTGCTGAGCGTGGAGAGGCGCGGATCCACGCTCAGCGGGACCGGTACGCCGTCGCGCGCCACCGAGGCGGCGTACGCCCGGCGCGGCGGTGGGCGACGTGAAATTCAGGCGGGAAACACGCGGGATCTGGTTGACGGTGGAGCAATGTGGAGTACTGTGGGGCGAAGTGGGGGACAGGGTCGAACTTTCCCGCCGAGCGAGGGGGGTGCCGGATGTTCTTCGGCACCTACACGCCCAAGCTCGACGAGAAGGGACGCCTCTTCCTCCCCGCGAAGTTCAGGGACGAGCTGACGGAGGGACTCGTGGTGACCAGGGGGCAGGAGCGCTGCCTCACCGTCTGGTCGCTGGAGGACTTCGGGAGGCTCACCGACCGGCTCCGAGAGGCGCCGGTCACGCAGAAGGGCACCCGCGACTACGTCCGCATGCTGTTCGCCGCCGCCAGCCAGGAGGTGCCGGACAAGCAGGGACGGATCAACATCCCGGCACCACTGCGGGAGTACGCCTCGCTCCGCAAGGAGTGCGTGGTCATCGGGTCGATGAACCGGATCGAGATCTGGGACCCCACGGCGTGGGCGACCTACTCCGAGGAGCAGGAGCAGAAGTTCTCCGAGCTCAGTGACGAGGTCTTCCCCGGGATCTGAGCAGGGATCCACCGCAGCACCAGCACGACCGTGACAGCACAAGACGCACCACGAGAACTGACATCGGACCCGCATCACCAGGTCTCGAGCCCGCTCCCGCAGCGATGGCCATCTGGGGCACTTCCCCGGCACCAGACGGCCTTCCCCATCGCCGGGAGCGGGCAGGGACCTGGTGCGGCGGCCCACCCCGTGCCACTCCGGCGGGGCGTGTCAGTCGCACCGCCAACCTGCACCCGCAGCACACCAGCACACCAGCACACCAACCAGTGGGGTCGAGACCATGAGCACCACCCAGCCCTTGGGGCGCACCACGGCGGCACCGCCGCTGCGGGTGCGCGACCAGGCGCGCCAGGCGGTCGCCCTCATCCTCTTCTCCGCCGCCGCAGCCACGTCGCTGGCCCTGGCGCTGCTCCTGCTCACGTTCCTGGGTCACCAGGGCTGAGTCGGGCTGGACCGGATGACGACTCCCAGCCACGCCCCGGTCCTCCTCGACCGGGTCGTCGCCCTCCTGGCGCCTGCGCTCGCCGCCCCCGGGTCGGTGTACGTCGACTGCACGCTCGGCCTCGGTGGCCACAGCGAGGCGGTCCTCGAGCGGCTGCCCGAGGCCCGGGTCATCGGCATCGACCGCGATCCCGCCGCACTGCGGATGTCGACCGAGCGCCTCGCCGCCCACGGTGACCGGTTCACAGCCGTGCACGCGGTCTACGACGAGCTCCCCGAGGTCGTCGGCAGCCTCGGCCTGGACCACGTCGACGCGATCTTCTTCGATCTCGGCGTCTCCTCCATGCAGCTCGACGTCCGCGACCGCGGCTTCGCCTACTCCGAGGACGCCCCGCTCGACATGCGGATGGACCCCACCACGGGCCAGACCGCCGCGGACCTGCTCAACACCGCGACCCCGCAGGAGCTCACCCGGATCCTGCGGGAGTACGGCGAGGAGAAGTTCGCCAGCAAGATCGCCCGTGAGGTCGTACGCCGCCGCGAGACGGCGCCGTTCTCCACCAGCGCCGACCTGGTCGAGCTGCTCTACGCGACCATCCCGGCACCCGCCCGGCGCACCGGTGGCCACCCCGCCAAGCGGACCTTCCAGGCGCTGCGGATGGCGGTCAACGACGAGCTCGCCGTCCTGCGACGGGCGATCCCGGCCTCGATCGAGGCCATCGGCCTCGGCGGTCGCGTGGTCGTGGAGTCCTACCACTCCCTCGAGGACCGCCTGGTCAAGCGGGCGTTCACCGAGGCCACCCGGCTCGACGTGCCGCCGGACCTGCCCTTCGTGCCCGAGGGTGCCGAGCCGGCCCTGCGCCTGGTCACCCGCGGCGCGGAGCAGGCCGACGAGCACGAGGTCGCCGAGAACCCCCGAGCTGCATCCGTCCGGCTGCGCGCCGTCGAGCGCGTCCGCCCTGCCTCACCCAGCCAGTCCCACCAACCCCGGGAGCCACAACGATGAGCAGTCCCGCTCTGCAGACCAGGACCCGGGTCACCCGGATCGCCCAGGAGGCCGTCGACAAGGCGCGCCTCACCGTCGTGCCCCGGGTGCGCACGCGCGCCCCGCGGGTGCCGTTCGTGACCCTGGTCAGCGCGGTCCTGGTGGCCGGCATCGTCGGGCTCCTGCTCTTCAACACCTCCATGCAGCAGGCCTCGTTCTCCGCGTCCTCGCTGGAGAAGGAGGCCGACACCCTGGCTGCGCGTCAGCAGACCCTGCGCATGGAGCTCGACGAGCTGCGCGACCCCCAGCGGCTGGCACAGCAGGCGCAGCAGATGGGCATGGTCATCCCGCCGGCGCCGGTCTTCCTCGACCTCGAGACCGGCAAGACGATCGGGGTGCGCACCCCCGCGACCCCGGAGAACGCGATCCGGCTCGACCCGCCCCCGCCGCCCAAGCCGAAGATCCTGCAGCCCGACCCGACCGTCGTCCAGGTCCCGGCCACGGCGTCCACCGCGTCGACGAAGACCACCGGCCAGCAGGGCAACCAGCAGGGCAAGAAGAACCGCGACCGCTGACGGCGCGGTCGCACCGATCCACGGCGTCAGCCACCTACATTCAGCACCACCGCACGTGCCCGGGCGCAGCCCGGGACCCGACGGGGAAATGAGGAGACCAGTGCCGAGCAGCCGCCTGAGGCCCGGAGCCTCGCGAGGCGCACCCCTGCTGCGCCTGCGGGTCGGGTTCGTCCTCATCGCGATGGTCCTCTCCTTCTTCGGCGCCCGGCTGGTGCAGCTCCAGGGCGTCGACCCGCGCTCGTACGCCGCCATGGCCGCGGCCGAGGGCGCGGTGAAGATCCCGCTGCTCGCCGAGCGCGGCGACATCCTCGACCGCAACGGCGTGCCGCTGGCCGACTCCATCCAGGGCAAGATGGTCATCGCCGACCCGAGCCTCACCGCCGCGCAGGCCCCCGCGATCGCCCGGCTGCTCTCCGACGCCCTGTCGATCGACTACTTCAAGGCGCTCACCGCGCTCAAGGGCCGCAAGGAGGGCAGCCGCTTCGAGTACATCGCCCGCCGGGTGCCGAGCACCCTGGCCAGCGACACCCTCAAGGCGATCGACGCCGCGGGCTACGACGGCGTCTCCCTCCAGGACGACCCGATCCGGGACTACCCCGCCGGCGACGTCGCGGCCAACCTGCTCGGCTACATGGGCACCGACGAGCCGCTCGGCGGCTTCGAGCGCACCTTCGACAAGCAGCTGGCCGGCGTCGACGGCCAGGCCACCTGGCAGTCCAACTCCCGCAAGGGCGTCCGAATCCCGCTGCGCGACAGCACGATCAAGGCTGCGCAGGACGGCAAGCCGCTGACGCTGACGATCGACCGCGACCTGCAGTGGTTCGTGCAGAAGGTGCTCGCGCAGTCGGTCGACCAGTATCGCGCCGAGAGCGGCGCCGCCGCGGTGCTGGACACCCGCACGGGCGAGGTGCTCGCGCTGGCCGACTACCCGACCTTCGACGCCAACCGGCCGAGCGAGGCGAAGAAGGACGACCTCGGCTCCCGGGCGATGAACGACGCCTACGAGCCCGGCTCGGTCGAGAAGGTGCTCACTGCGTCGTCGCTGATCGATGCCGGCAAGGCCTTCCCGCGACAGAGGTTCAAGGTGCCGCCGAACCTGGCCCGTCAGGACCGCGTCATCGGCGACTGGTTCGACCACGGGGACATCAGGCTCACGCTCGCGGGGATCATCGCGAAGTCGTCCAACATCGGCACCGTGCTCGCGGCCGACGCGTTCACGCCACCCGAGCTCGTCGACTACCTCAAGCGGTTCGGGCTCGGCCAGCGCACCGACATCGGCGTCCGGGGCGAGTCGTCCGGCCTGCTCACCACGGGGGACGCGATGACGTCGCAGACCAAGGACCGCGTCGCCTTCGGCCAGTCGCTGTCGGTCAACGTCATGCAGATGGCGGCCGCGGTCAACACGGTCGCCAACGGCGGCATCCGGGTCTCGCCCAGCATCATCGCCGGTTCCGCGGTCACCGACGACGGTGTCACCGTCGGCACCGACACCGCCACCCGGACCCGGGTCGTGAGCAAGAAGGCAGCCCGGGGCACCGCCAAGATGATGGAGAAGGTCGTCGACCCCGAGGACGGCGTCGCCCCCGGCGCGCAGGTGCCGGGCTATCTCGTGGCCGGCAAGACCGGCACCGCGCAGCGCGTGGTCGACGGTGTCTACGACGGCAGCACCTCGGTGTCCTTCGGGGGGTTCGCCCCGGCCGACGACCCGCGCTTCACCGTCTACGTCGTGATCCACCGCCCGATGGTCGACGGTGGTGGTGGCTCGATCACCGGACCGGTGTTCTCGCGGATCATGGGCTACGTGCTGGGCCGCTACGGCGTCGAGCCGACCAACGGCAAGCCGTCGCGTCTCCCCGTCGAGTGGTGAGTCGTTACTCTCGGTCGGTGGATCAGGCAGTGAGCGCGACCCGGCCGCAGCAGGTCCCGGCGACCCCCGCGGCCGAGCTCGCCGACTGGCTGTCGTCCACCACGGAGGTGGCCGTGCGCGGTGACCTCTCCGTCGCCGTCACCGGCATCTCGCTGAGCACCGCCCGCATCCGCCCGGGTGACCTGTACGCCGCCCTCCCGGGCGCACGCGCCCACGGTGCCGACTACGCCGCGCAGGCGCTCGGCGCCGGAGTCGTCGTGGTCCTGACCGACCCGTCCGGGCTCGACCGGCTGCCGTCCGGCACGCCTGCCCTGGTCGTCCCGGAGCCGCGGCGCGTCCTGGGGCGGCTGGCCGCCCGGATCTACGGCGAGCCGGCCCGTGCCCTCCGCGTCATCGGGGTCACCGGCACCCAGGGCAAGACCACGACCACCCGGATCCTCGAGCAGGGCCTGACCGCCTCCGGCACCACGTCGGCGGTGATCGGCACCGTCGGCACCCGCATCGCCGGGGAGGACGTGAAGACACAGCTCACGACGCCCGAGGCGCCCGACCTGCACGGCCTCTTCGCGGTCATGCGCGAGGAGGGGGTCGACACCTGCGCCATGGAGGTCTCCAGCCACGCGCTGGTGCTCGGCCGGGTCGACGGGGTGGTCTTCGACGTGGCGACCTTCCTCAACCTCGGTCGCGACCACCTCGACTTCCACCACGACCTCGACGACTACTTCGCCGCCAAGGCCAGCCTCTTCACCCCCGAGCGCGCGAGCGGCGGCCTGACCAACATCGACGACGAGTTCGGCCGCAGACTGCTCGACGTGGCGACGATCCCGATGTCCACCTTCTCCAGCCAGGACCCGGACGGTGCCGCCGACTGGCGGGCCGTCGACGTCGACCTCGGCCCGACAGGGGCGACGTTCACGGTCCTCGGCCCGGACGTCCAGATCGAGGCGGCCGTCGGTATCCCGGGCGAGTTCAACGTCTCGAACACGCTCGCCGCCATCGCGTCCGCCGCGCTGGCCGGGCTCGACCCGCGTGCGGTCGCCGATGGCATCGCGCGGGTCAGCGGCGTGCCCGGTCGACTCGAGCAGGTCGCGCGCGGTCAGGGCTATGCGGTCGTGGTCGACTACGCCCACAAGCCCGACGCGCTCGAGGCCGTCCTCCGCACCCTGCGTCCGTTGACCGACGGCCGGCTGATCGTGGTCGTCGGCGCGGGGGGCGACCGCGACACGACCAAGCGCCCGGTCATGGGCGAGATCGCGGCTCGACTCGCCGACGTGGCGATCATCACCGACGACAACCCTCGCACCGAGGACCCCGCCGCGATCCGCGCGGCGGTGCTCGCCGGCGCCGGTGGCGGTCGGGCGGAGGTGCTCGAGGTGGGCGACCGGCGCCTCGCCATCCGCGAGGCCGTGCGCCGTGCCGCGCCCGGCGACGTGGTGCTGGTCGCCGGCAAGGGGCACGAGACCGGCCAGGAGGTCGGTGACGTGGTGCACCCGTTCGACGACCGCGTCGTGGCCGGCGAGGAGGTCGACGCGACCCTCCGGGCAGCGTCCACGCACGACGGTGGGGCCCGATGATCGCGATGTCGCTGGCCGAGGTCGCCGAGGCGGTCGGGGGAGTGGCCCACGGCGAGGCGACGCTCACGGGTGGTGCGTTCCTCGACACCCGCACCCCGGAGCCGGGCGGACTGTTCGTCGCCATCGTCGGTGAGCGCGTCGACGGCCACGACTTCGTGGCCGAGGCCGGCGCGGCCGGTGCCGTCGCGGTGCTGGGCACCCGACCCACTGCGCTCCCGACCGTCGTCGTCGACGACGTGACCGGCGCCCTCGGCCGACTCGCGCGACACGTGGTGGACCGTCTCCCCGAGGTCACGGTGCTCGCGATGACCGGCTCGCAGGGCAAGACCGGCACCAAGGACTACCTGGCCCACCTCCTCGGCGAGTCCGGGCCGACGGTCGCGACCCGCGGCAACTTCAACAACGAGCTCGGCGTTCCGCTCACCGTGCTGCGGGCGACCCCCGAGACGCGCTACCTCGTCGTCGAGATGGGGGCCCGGGGCGTCGGGCACATCGCCCGGCTCTGCGAGATCGCGCCGCCGCACATCGCCGCCGTGCTCAACGTCGGCACCGCGCACATCGGTGAGTTCGGCAGCCGCGACGCGATCGCCCGGGCCAAGGGCGAGATCATCGAGGCGCTGCCGGCCGACGGCACCGCGGTCCTCAACGCCGACGACGACCTCGTCGCCGCCATGGCGCCGCGCACGCGCGCCTCGGTCGTCACGGTCGGGAGCAGCGCACGGGGTGGCCCCGTCGACGTGGCCGTCAGCGAGGTCACCACCGACGACATCGGCCGTCAGTCCTTCGAGGTCGTCCACCGCGGGTCCGGCGCGACCGTGCACCTGGCCCAGATCGGCGCCTTCCAGTGGCGCAACGCCGCGGTCGCGGCCGCGATGGCCCTCGCGGCCGGCCTCGACCTCGACACCGTCGCCGACTCGCTCGCCGACGCCGGTCCCGCCAGCCGGTGGCGGATGGAGGTGACCGAGCGCGCGGACGGCCTCGTCGTGGTCAACGACGCCTACAACGCCAACCCCGAGTCCATGCGGGCCGCCCTCGAGACGCTCGCCGGCATCGGCGCCCGCAGCGGTCGACGTACGGTCGCGGTGCTCGGTGAGATGTTCGAGCTCGGTGAGGGAGCCGCCGACGCGCACCGCGGAGTCGGGACGTACGCCGCCGAGGTCGGCGTCGACCTCCTGGTCACCGTGGGTGCCGGCGCGGGGCGGATCGCGGACGGCTTCGACGACGTCGGAGGTGGGGGAGTGAGCATCCCCACGGCGGGGCGTGACGCTGCGGTCACCTGGCTGCGGCACAATGTCTCGGCTGCTGATGTCGTCCTGGTGAAGGCATCACGAGGGGCGGCGCTGGAACTGATCGCCGAGGACCTGCTCGCCCAGAGCGGCACGGAAGGGAGACGCATCACATGAGAGCCATCCTGTTCGGAGGAGGACTCTCGCTGCTGATCTCGCTGCTCGGCACGCGCTACGCCATCCGGATCTTCACCCGTCAGGGCTTCGGCCAGCCGATCCGCGACGACGGTCCCACCACGCACCACACCAAGCGCGGGACGCCCACGATGGGAGGGGCGGTGATCGTGCTCGCCACCGTCGTGGGCTACTTCGCGGCGAAGGTCATCACCGGCTCCGCGCCGACGGCGTCGGCGATGCTGCTGCTCTTCCTCTTCGTCGGGCTCGGCACGGTCGGCTTCCTCGACGACTTCCTCAAGGTGAGCCGCCAGCACAACCTGGGGCTGCGCAGCCGGGCCAAGATGATCGGGCAGACGCTCGTCGCGGTGGTCTTCGGGTTCCTCGCGCTGTCACCGGCGCTCGAGGACGAGCGGGGCTGGCGTCCCGCGTCCGACCACATCTCGTTCATCCGCGACTACGAGCGCTTCGCCCTGCCGACGGTCCTCGCCATCGTGCTCATCTGGTTCCTCGTCACCGGCTTCAGCAACGCGGTCAACCTCACCGACGGCCTCGACGGCCTCGCGACCGGCGCCTCGATCCTCGTCTTCGCCGCCTACACGCTGGTCAACATCTGGCAGAACAGCCAGTCGTGCGCCCTCGAGGCCGGCCCCAAGTGCTACGAGGTCCGCGACCCGCTCGACCTGGCCGTCGTCGCCGCGGCCATCACCGGGGCGTGCTTCGGCTTCCTGTGGTGGAACGCCTCGCCGGCGCAGATCTTCATGGGCGACACCGGCTCGCTCGCCCTCGGCGGCGCCATGGCCGGCTTCGCGATCATGACCCGCACCGAGCTGCTGCTGATCATCATCGGCGGGCTGTTCGTGGTCATCACGCTCTCGGTGATGATCCAGGTGTCGGTCTTCAAGCTCAGCCGGGCCAGCGGGCTGGTCCGGTCGGTGTTCAGGATCCAGGCCGGCCACCGCGTGTTCCGCATCGCGCCGCTCCAGCACCACTTCGAGATGCTCGGCTGGGAGCAGGTCACCGTGACGATCCGCTTCTGGATCATCACCGGGCTCTGCGTGGCCACCGGCCTGGGCATCTTCTACGCCGAGTGGGTCGCCGGCATCGGATGACGACAGACATCGAAGGGCTCGACCGCCGCAGCGACTGGTCCGGCGTACGCGTCGTGGTGGCCGGGTTCGGCGTCTCCGGCTACGCCGCCGCCGACAACCTGCTCTTCCTCGGCGCCCAGGTGACCGCCCTCGATGAGTCCACCAGCGAGGAGAAGGCCGAGAAGGCCCAGCTGCTCGAGACGCTCGGCGCGACCGTCCGGCTCGAGCCCGGCGCCACGGCGACCCTGCCCGACGACGTCGACCTCGTGGTGACCTCTCCCGGCTGGCGCCCGGACGCACCGCTGCTGGCGCAGGCCACCGACCGCCAGATCCCGGTCTGGGGCGAGGTCGAGCTTGCCTGGCGGCTGCGCGACACCACCTCGCCCGGGCAGCCGGCGCCGTGGCTGGCTGTCACCGGCACCAACGGCAAGACCACGACCGTGCAGATGCTGCAGTCGATCCTCCTGGCCGCCGGGCTGCGCGCCGCCGCCGTCGGCAACGTCGGTCTGCCGATCGTCGAGGCGGTGATGGATCCCGAGCCCTACGACGTCCTGGCCGTCGAGCTCTCCAGCTTCCAGCTCCACTACACCTCGTCGATGTCCGCGGAGTCGGCCGTGGTGCTCAACGTCGCCGAGGACCACCTCGACTGGTACGACGACGAGCCGGACGACGTCCCCGGCGCACGGACCGGCATGGACCAGTACGCCGCCGACAAGGCACGCATCTACGAGCGTGTCCAGCGCGCCTGCGTCTACAACCTCGCCGACCCGCTCACCGAGCGCATGGTGGAGCGCGCCGACGTGGTCGAGGGGGCGCGTGCCGTCGGCTTCACGCTCGGGATGCCCGCGGCCGGCAACGTCGGCGTCGTGGAGGACCTGCTGGTCGACCGAGCGTTCATCGAGGAGCGGGCCACCAGCGCCGCCGAGCTCTGCACGCTCGACGACCTCGCCTCGCAGGCCCCCCACTTCGTCGCGAACGCGCTCGCCGCGGCGGCCCTGGCGCGCGCGCACGGCGTCAGCCAGCAGGCGGTCCGCGACGGGCTGCGCTCGTTCCGTCCCGACGGACACCGCATCGCGCACGTCGCGGTGGCCGGCGGGGTGACCTGGATCGACGACTCCAAGGCGACCAACCCGCACGCGGCGCAGTCCTCGCTCGCCGCCTACGAGCACGTCGTGTGGGTCGCCGGCGGCCTGGCCAAGGGCGCCCGCTTCGACGATCTCGTCGCGGCCGTCAGCGGCCGGCTGCGCGGCGTCGTCCTGCTCGGTCGGGACCGCCAGGTCATCGCCGACGCACTTTCGCGACACGCGCCCGATGTGCCGGTCATCGACGTGGGCGCCGATGAGACTGGTGACCCCATGGGGCGCGTGGTCGACGCAGCCGCCGGGCTCGCCAGGTCCGGTGACACCGTGCTCCTCGCGCCGGGATGCGCCTCCATGGACATGTTCGCCAACTACGGCGCCCGCGGCGATGCGTTCGCCGCGGCCGTCCACCGCAGGATCACCGGCACCGACTAGGCACACCACACCTCCGGAGGGGAGCGCGACGATGACCACCGCGAACCCCGAGGACACCGCGGTGCGACCGGCTCGCCCCGGTGGCACCGTGGCGACCGGCACGGTCGAGGACTCGGTCCCGGCACGCGCGCCGCTGGGCTCCGGCGTCATCGCCGGCTGGCGCTCGGTCCGCGCCGCGCTCGACCGCCCCCTCACCTCCTACTACCTGCTCCTCGGGGCCTCGGCCCTGCTCCTCACCATCGGCGTGATCATGGTGCTGAGCGCGTCGAGCGTGCGGTCCTACACGAGCACCGGCGACTCCTACGCCATCGTGAAGCGCCAGCTGCTGTGGGTCGCGATCGGCCTGCCCTGTGCCTGGGTCGCCTCCCGGCTGCCCATCAGGCACATCCGCCGCCTGGCCTATCCCGGATTCGTCTTCGCGCTGGTGCTGCTGGCCCTGGTCGCGCGCTTCGGCGTGCTGATCAACGGCAACAAGAACTGGCTGCAGGTCGGTCCGTTCACCATGCAGCCGGCCGAGGTGGCCAAGCTCGCGATCGTGCTGTGGGCGGCCAACATCTACGCCCACAAGGAGCGACGCCTGCGTGAGCTGCACCACCTGCTCGTGCCGGTGGTGCCCGGCCTGTTCGCCGTCATCGGGCTGGTCCTCGTGGGCCGTGACCTCGGCACCGCCCTGGTCCTGGCCGCGATCCTGCTCGGCATGCTGTGGGTGGTGGGAGCGCCGATGCGGCTGTTTGGGCTCAGCATCTCGGTCCTCGGCGTCGCCGCGCTCGCGATGGCAGCGACCAACGCCGAGCGGCTCAAGCGCATCACCCACTTCACCGATCCGTTCAAGGACTACACCGACGCGGGCTGGCAGCCGGCCCACGGCCTCTACGCCCTCTCGAGCGGTGGCTGGTTCGGCCAGGGCATCGGTGCCTCCACCCAGAAGTGGGGCGACCTGCCCGAGGCCCACACCGACTTCATCTTCGCCGTGCTCGGCGAGGAGCTCGGCCTGGTCGGCACGCTGCTGGTCGTCGGTCTCTTCTTCACCATCGCCTACGCCGCCATCCGCGTGGCGCTCAGCACGGCCGACCCGTTCGTGCGCTACGCGACCTTCGGCATCGTGGTCTGGATCCTGGGCCAGATGATGATCAACGTCGGCATGGTGCTCGCGGTGCTGCCCGTCATCGGCATCCCGCTGCCGATCGTGTCCTACGGCGGCTCGGCGCTCCTGCCCTCGCTGGTCGCGCTCGGCCTGCTCATCGGCTTCGCCCGACGCGAGCCCGAGGCCGCCGCGGCGCTCGCCGCGCGCCGCCGCAACCGCTCCGCCGGTCTCTCCGCCGGCACCAGTCGATAGATTTCCCCTGATGCGCGTTCTCCTCGCCGGCGGCGGTTCCGCCGGCCACACCTCGCCCCTGCTCGCCACCGCCGACGCGTTGCGGCGGCTCGACCCGGCGACCGAGATCACCTGCCTCGGCACCCGCGAGGGCCTCGAGGCCCGGCTGGTCCCCGAGGCCGGGCTGCCCCTCGAGATCGTGCCCCGCTTGCCCCTGCCCCGCAGGCCCGGCCCCGACCTGCTGCGTACGCCGTCCCGGCTGCGCGCCGCCCGCGCCGCCGCGCTCGAGGTCGTCGACCGGGTGCGCCCCGACGTGGTCGTCGGCTTCGGCGGCTACGTCTCGGTCCCGGCCTACCTGGCTGCTCGCAGGCGCAGCCTGCCCATCGTGGTCCACGAGGGCAACGCGATCCCCGGCATCGCCAACAAGCTCGGTGCGCGGATGACCTCCCACGTCGCCACCAGCTTCCCCGACACCGTCCTGCCCCACGCGGTGGTCACCGGCCTGCCGATCCGCCGGCTGATCTCCACGATGGACCGCGGCGCGCTCCGGACCGAGGCGATGGCGTCGTTCGGGCTGCGCGACGACCTGCCGACGTTGCTCGTGACCGGTGGCTCCCAGGGCGCGGCGCGCATCAACGCCGCCGTCTCCGGGGCTGCGGGTGACCTCGCCGCCGCCGGCGTGCAGGTGCTCCACGTCGTCGGTCCCAAGCACGGTCTCGACGTGGCCTCGGGCGAGGTGCCCTACGTGGTGCTCAACTACGTCGACCGGATGGACCTCGCCTACGCCGCGGCCGACGCCGTGCTGTGCCGCTCGGGCAGCAACACCGTCACCGAGGTGGCCGGCGTCGGCCTGCCGGCGATCTACGTCCCACTGCCCATCGGCAACGGCGAGCAGTCCCTCAACGCCCGCCCGGTCATCGACGCCGGCGGCGGCCTGCTGGTCGCCGATGCCGCGCTCACTCCCGAGTGGGTCGCGGCCACCGTGCCCGGGCTGCTCACCGACCCGGATCGTCTGGCCGGGATGGGCGCCGCGGCACGCGGGATCATCCCGCTCGACGCGGACGAGATCCTCGCCCGGATGATCCTCGACGCCGGTGCCGCGCGATGAGGATCCCGGTCCCCGACGAGATCCTCCCCGCAGCCGAGCTCGGGCGTGTGCACTGCGTCGGCATCGGTGGAGCCGGGATCTCCGCCATCGCCCGGATCATGGCCAGGCAGGGCGTCGAGGTCTCCGGCAGCGACGACAACGACACCCCGTTCCTCCCCGCCCTGCGCGAGCTCGGCGTGACCTGCCACCTCGGCTACGACGCCTCCCACGTCGCCGACGCCGACACCCTCGTCGTCACCACGGCCGCGCGCGACGACAACCCCGAGGTGTCGGAGGCGCGCCGGCGCGGTCTCCGCATCCTGCCCCGCTCGGCGGGTCTCGCCGCCGTGATGGCCGGCTCGCGCGTGCTGGCCGTCGCCGGCACGCACGGCAAGACGACGACGACCGGCCTGCTGACCTCCGCCCTGCTGGCGGCGGGACTCGACCCGTCGTACGCCGTCGGCGGGGTGCTGAGCGCCACCGGGCGCAACGCCGACGCCGGCATCGACGACCTCTTCGTCGCCGAGGCCGACGAGAGCGACGGAGCCTTCCTCCACTACCGCCCGCACGCGGCGATCGTGACCAACGTCGAGGCCGACCACCTCGACAACTGGGGCACCGAGGAGGCCTACCACCAGGCCTTCGAGGAGTTCGCCGGGACGCTCGACCGCGATGGCTTCCTCGTCTGCGTCGCCGACGACCCCGGCGCCGTCGCGCTGGCCCGCACCGCCCGCGACCGCGGGCTGGAGGTCATCGAGGTGGGGGAGTCCGCCGGGGCCGACCTCCGCATCCACGACCTCACGCTCGACGGCTCCACCTCGACCTGCCGGATCTCGCGTGACGGGGTCGACCTCGGCGAGCTCCGCCTGCGCATCCCCGGGCGCCACTACGTCCTCGACGCCGTCGCCGCCCTGGCCATGGGCCTCCGGCTCGGCTGCGCGTTCGACGCGCTCGTCGACGGCCTCGGCGGGTTCACCGGGACCGGCCGCCGGATGGAGCTCAAGGGCGAGGTCGACGGCATCCGCGTCTACGACTCCTACGCCCACCACCCGGTCGAGATCCGCGGCGACCTCGAGGCCGCCCGCGCACTCGCGGGGGAGGGGCGGGTCGTCGCGGCCTTCCAGCCCCACCTCGTCTCGCGGACCCGCATCTTCGGCGAGGCCATGGGGGTCGCGCTCGGCGCGGCCGACGAGGTCGTGGTGCTCGACGTCTACGTCGCCCGCGAGGCCCCGGACCCCGCCGTGACCGGCCGCCTCGTCGTCGACGCCGTACCCCTGCCGGCCGAGCACGTCGCCTACGTCGACGGGCTCCCTGCCGCCGCCGAGGCCCTGGCCGCGCGTGCCCGCCCCGGCGACCTGGTCATCACGCTCGGCGCGGGGGACATCACCCGGGTCGGGCCCCAGGTGCTCGCGCTCCTCGGGGGTGCGTGAGTGGCGCAGGAGAGCGACCAGGACACCCGCGCGGCGAGCCGCACCCGGCGCCGGTTCGCCCGTCGCCAGTGGGCCCGTCGGTGGCTCTCGCTGCGCTACGTCCTGGCGTTCGTGCTGGTGCTCGGCCTGCTCGGTGCCTCGGTCTACCTGGTGTTCTTCTCGACCGTCCTGCAGGTGACGAAGGTGCAGGTCGCCGGCAACGAGCTGCTCAGCGACGCACAGGTGCGTGAGCGCGCCGACATCCCGCTGGGGGAGCAGCTCGCGCTCGTCGACCTCGACCGGGCGACCGCGCGGGTCAGGGCGATGGCCGAGGTGAAGTCGGTCGACGTGACGCGCAGCTGGCCTGACGCCGTACGGATCGAGGTCGTCGAGCGCACCGCGGTGGCCGTGGTCGACCTGACCGGACGGATCCGTGGGCTCGACGCCGACGGGGTGGTCTTTCGCGACTACAAGCGGGTGCCTCCGGGCATGCCACTCATCCGCCCGGGTGGGGCCGCAGGCACCGACGCCCTCAAGGAGGCGGCCACCGTCGTCGCGGCGCTGCCCCAGGACCTCGCCGCCCGCGTCGACCACGTCGAGGTCGCCACCGTCGACCAGATCACCCTCGTGCTGCGCGACCAGCGGGAGGTGCTGTGGGGGAGCGCGGACGAGTCGGAGCTCAAGGCCCAGGTCATCGACAAGCTGCTCACCTCGGTGGAGTCGCCGGTCTACGACGTCAGCGTGCCCGGCAACCCGACGGTCCGCGACGCCGGCTGATCGGGGCCCGGCCCTGCGCCGCAAGCCGTCCGAACGCGGGTGGACGGACATTTTCCCTGCCGACACGCGCGCGGTGGGCGTGTCCGGCGGAGTTTCGCGTCGCCGCGCTCCTAATCTCTATCGAAAGGCGAGGTTGACATAACTATAACCCTCAGGTTCACCGTTAGAGTTTCGCGGCCACCGAGGGCACAGCAGCTCACCTCGTCCCCCTTCCCCAGAACTCGCACCAGACATTCCGATCGAAAGGCCCCGAGCCGTGGCAGCAGCGCAGAACTACCTGGCGATCATCAAGGTCGTGGGCATTGGTGGAGGTGGCGTCAACGCCGTCAACCGGATGATCGAGGTCGGCCTCAAGGGCGTCGAGTTCATCGCGATCAACACCGACGCCCAGGCCCTCCTCATGAGCGACGCCGACGTCAAGCTCGACATCGGTCGTGAGCTCACCCGTGGGCTCGGAGCCGGCGCCAACCCCGACGTGGGCGCCAAGGCCGCCGAGGACCACTCCGACGAGATCGAGGAGGTCATCAAGGGCGCCGACATGGTCTTCGTGACCGCCGGCGAGGGTGGCGGAACGGGCACCGGCGGCGCGCCCGTCGTGGCCCGCATCGCCCGATCCCTCGGCGCGCTCACCATCGGCGTGGTGACCCGTCCGTTCGCCTTCGAGGGGCGTCGTCGGGCCAACTCCGCGGAGGAGGGCATCAGCCAGCTCCGCGAGGAGGTCGACACCCTCATCGTGATCCCCAACGACCGCTTGCTGTCGATCTCGGACCGCAACGTGTCGATCCTCGACGCCTTCAAGCAGGCCGACCAGGTGCTGCTGCAGGGTGTCTCGGGCATCACCGACCTGATCACCACGCCCGGCCTGATCAACCTCGACTTCGCCGACGTCAAGTCGGTGATGGCCAACGCCGGCTCCGCCCTCATGGGCATCGGCTCGGCACGCGGGGAGGACCGTGCGGTCGCCGCCGCCGAGATGGCCGTCTCCAGCCCGCTGCTCGAGGCCAGCATCGAGGGTGCCCACGGCGTGCTCCTCTCCATCGCCGGGGGCTCCGACCTCGGCCTGTTCGAGATCAACGAGGCCGCCGCGCTCGTCTCGCAGTCCGCGCACGCCGAGGCCAACATCATCTTCGGCGCGACGATCGACGACGCGCTCGGCGACGAGGTGCGGGTCACCGTCATCGCCGCCGGCTTCGACGGCGGCATGCCCAAGCGCCGCTCCGACGGCAACGTGCTCGGACGTACGACGCCCGCGCAGACGCAGGAGCAGACCCGGGCCGCCGCCCAGCAGCTCGCGTCGCAGGGAGCGTCGGCCGGCGCCTCCGGTCAGGGATCAGCCACGCCCTCGCGCCCGGTCACGCCCGCCTCGCAGCCGGCGGGCCAGCCGGCCACGCAGAGCGGTGGTCCGGCTGCCGGCGCGTCGGGTCAGCCGGGACAGTCCACGACGCCGACCCAGCCGCGCCCGGCCCGTCAGGTCCAGTTCGACGACGACGACCTCGACGTGCCCGACTTCCTCAAGTGACCCTCAGGTGACCCTGCTCCACCACCGCGACCGGATCGAAGGCGACCTCGTCATCGAGGTCGCCTTCACCGATGTCTCGCTCAGCCTCGGCGACGCCGCCGAGGACGAGGTGCGCGCCGAGGCGCTGCGCGAGGTCGCCCGGGCCACCGGTGCCGCGCCCGTGCTGATGAAGCAGGTGCACGGTGCCGACGTGGCGCTCGTCGACGACACGCCCACAGCCGTGGCGGCCACCGGTGACGCGATGATCACCGGCCGGTCCGGGGTCGCACTCCTGGCGCGCGCAGCTGACTGCGTGCCCGTCCTGCTGGCCGATCCGCGGTCCGGGTGGATCGCGGCCGTGCACGCCGGGCGCCCCGGTCTGGCCGCGGGCGTCGTACCCGCTGCGGTCGCGGCGTTGCGCGCGCGAGGTGCCCGCCCGTCGGTCGGGTGGGTCGGCCCGCACGTGTGCGGCTCCTGCTACGAGGTTCCGGCTGCGATGCAGGACGAGGTGGCCGCGGTCGTCCCGGAGTCCCGGTCCACCACCTCGTGGGACACGCCCGGCCTCGACCTGGGGGCGGGCGTACGAGCGCAGCTGGCGGCCGCCGGCATCGACGACGTCCGCGTGGTCGAGGTGTGCACGCGCGAGGACGGGTCCTGGCCGTCCCACCGCCGCGACGGTGCGGCGGCGACGCGGTTCGCCGGCGTGATCTGGAGCCACGCGTGAGTGCGCGCCGCGACGAGCTCGTCGCCAACCTCGACGCCGTACGCCGACGCATCGACGCGGCGTGCGCCGACGCCGGTCGGGATCGGGGGGAGGTCTCGCTCGTGGTCGTCACCAAGTTCTTCCCCGCCTCCGACGTCCGGATCCTCGCCGACCTCGGTGTCACCGACGTCGGGGAGAACCGCCACCAGGAGGCCGAGGCCAAGGCCGCCGAGTGCGCCGACCTCGGTCTGCGGTGGCACTTCATCGGTGGACTCCAGTCCAACAAGGCGGCGGCGGTCGCGTCGTACGCCGACGTGGTCGAGTCGGTCGACCGCGCCAAGCTCGTCGAAGCGCTGTCACGGGGCGCCCACACGCGAGGTCACGAGGTCGACGTGCTCCTCCAGGTGGGTCTGGACCCGCCGGGGGCAGACCATCGATCCGGTGCCGCCCCGGACGACGTCGCCGAGCTGGCGCGTCGCGTCGAGGAGGCGGGCATGCTGCGGCTGCGCGGCCTGATGGCCGTCGCGCCGCTCGGCGAGGAGCCCGACGACGCCTTCGCCAGGCTCGCGGAGGTGCACGCGGAGCTCCTCCGCGACCATCCCGGTGCCACCGTGCTGTCGGCCGGGATGAGCGGTGACCTCGAGGCGGCGATCAGGCGTGGTGCGACACACGTGCGTGTCGGCTCCGCGGTCCTCGGTCCGAGGCCCGCGGTCCAGTAATGTCCACAACAGTCAACAGGTGTCCCGTCCGGGGCGCCGGGTCTAGCGGAGGATCAGTCTCATGAGCGGCGCGATGCGCAAGATCGGCGAGTACCTCGGCCTGCTCGAGGACACCGGCCACTACGACGAGTTCGACGGTGACGCCGAGACCTCGACCCAGGAGGCCGTCGACCGGCGTCCGGTCGAGCGCGAGCGGCGTCCTGCCCCTGTGTCCGACCTTGCCGAGCGCCGTCGACCGGCCCCGGTCCAGACGGGAGTCGTGGCCGAGTTGAGCCGCATCACCACCCTGCACCCGCGCAACTACAACGAGGCCCGCCTCGTCGGCGAGAACTACCGCGACGGCACGCCCGTGATCATGAACCTCAGCGAGATGGACGACAACGACGCCAAGCGCCTCGTCGACTTCGCCGCCGGTCTGATCTTCGCCACGCGCGGCTCCATCGAGCGGGTGACCAACAAGGTGTTCCTCCTCTCGCCCCCCAACGTCGCGGTGTCGGCGGAGGACAAGGAGCGGATCGCCGAGGACGGCTTCTTCAACCAGAGCTGAGTGACACTTCCACCGTGTACATCATCGGGCTGACGCTCTACTACGTCCTGTTCGTCTTCATCGCCCTGCTCTGGATCCGCTTCATCGTCGACTGGGTCCAAGTCTTCGCCCGCCAGTGGCAGCCGCGTGGTCCGCTGCTGGTGGCGCTCGAGGGCGTCTACTCCGCGACCGACCCGCCCATCATGGCGCTGCGCCGCGTCGTCCCGCCGCTGCGGATCGGCCAGGTCGCCCTCGACCTGAGCTTCCTGCTCGTGCTGGTGACAGCATGGCTGCTGCTGCGGGTGGTCGCGACCATCTTCTTGAGCTCGTAGTCTGAACCATCCGTCACACGGGCCACTGTGCCCCGTGGAACTCCGGGCGCTATTGTCTTCTGACAGCAGAGCCGTCGCGTAATCGAATTGTGAAAGTTTGGGTGAGGTCATGCCGCTGACGCCTGAGGACGTGAGCAACAAGCGCTTTACGCCTGTCCGGCTCCGTGAGGGCTACGACATGGGAGAGGTCGACCAGTTCCTCGACGAGGTCGAGGCCGAGCTCGCCCGCCTCACGAAGGAGAACGACGACCTCCGGTCCAAGCTCGCCGCGGCCCAGTCCGGCGGCTCCTCGACGCCGGCGCCCGCCTCCGCGTCGTTCGCTCCTGCTGCCCGGGAGACTGAGCCGGAGCCCGAGCCCGAGCCGCAACCCGAGCCCGAGCCCGCCGCCCCTGCTGCTCCGCTGGCCGCCGCGCCGGCGCCCGTGCAGACCGAGCGTGTCAGCAACATCGCGGACGCCTCCAACGCTGCGGCGCGCCTGCTCGAGATCGCCACGCGCAACGCCGACGAGCTCGTCGAGGACGCCAAGAACGAGGCGGACCGCATCGTCGGCGCCGCGCGCACCAAGTCCGAGCGCGTCGAGGCCGAGGCCAAGACCAAGTCCGACCGCATGGAGGCGGACGCCCGCCAGCGCTCGCAGATGCTCGACTCCGAGACCGCCGAGCGTCGCCAGCAGATGTTCGGCGACCTGGAGAAGGAGCGCGACAAGCTCAACAGCGACGTGGAGACGCTGCGTCAGTTCGAGCGCGAGTACCGCTCGCGCCTGAAGACCTACTTCACCCAGCAGCTGGAGGCGCTCAACACGGGTGCCGAGAGCCAGGCGCCGGCCGACACCGGGAGCGCGGCTCCCAAGCGCCTCCGCTCCGTGCTCGGCGACGACGAGAGCTGACACCGCGAGCTGAACACGCACCGTGCGAGGACGACCGCCCCTGGGGGTGGTCGTTCTCGCATTTCGGCGAGCCGTGTGTTGGTTCGCCCCCTGCCAGCGGATAGCCTCCCTGCCACCGTGTGGTTCAAGCCACACCCGACGCACCGGAGGCCCTCGGAGATGGCTGGTAGCACGCGCAAGTCCCTGGCAGGCACCGCCGCTGCTGCAGCGAAGCGGGTGATCGGGCGGCGAGGTGGCTCGACGGAGGCTGCGGCATCGAAGCAGGCCCCGGCGAAGAAGGCGACAGCGAAGAAGGCCGCCGCGACGAAGGCCGCTCCGGCGAAGAAGGCCGCGCCGGCCGAGAAGGCTCCGGCGAAGAAGGCCGCTCCGGCGAAGAAGGCCGCCCCGGCGAAGAAGGCTCCGGCGAAGAAGGCCGCCCCGGCGAAGAAGGCTCCCGCGAAGAAGGCCGCCCCGGCGAAGAAGGCTCCCGCGAAGAAGGCCGCCCCGGCGAAGAAGGCAGCGGTCACGCCTGCGCCAGCGACCAAGAAGGCACCTGGGAAGAAGTCAGTGGCGTCGAAGGTTGTGCCGGCCAGCAACACTGGTGCAGCCGACACGGCACCGGCGGCGAAGAAGACCGCCACGAAGGCTGCGACGAAGCCAGCCAAGAAGACCGCACCTGCGACGACCGCAACGACCAAGAAAGCTGCTCCCGTGACGAAGGCCGCTCCCGCACCAGCCAAGAACGCGTCGGCGAAGAAGGTCCGCAAGGCCACCCCCAGCACGCTCGTCGTGCTCGACGGTGAGGGCGCCTGGACCCGTAGTGAGCTCAACGAGGTCGTGAAGGAGCTCCGTGACCACCAAGAGCGCCTGACCGAGATCGTCGGGCAGTCCGAGGAGGAGCTGGCCGGGCTCATGCGCGACGCCGGTGACGGCGCCGGGCAGGACCAGGCCGACGTCGGTGCGACGAGCTTCGAGCGTGACCACGAGTTCACCGTGCTGGCCAAGGAGCGCGAGACGCTCGCCGAGATCGAGCGTGCCCTGTCGCACATCGACGACGGGTCCTACGGAGTCTGCGACTCCTGCGGCAACCCCATCGGCAAGAATCGGTTGATGGCCCGGCCCCATGCCACACTGTGCCTGTCATGCAAGCAGCGCGAGGAGCGTCGCTGAACTCCAGCGACCAGGCCGACCCGGCCGCCGGCCGACGGCGCATGGCCCCCCGGCTCGTGTTCGCCGCCGTCGCTGTCGCGGCGTACGCCGTCGACCTCGGCACGAAGCAGTGGGCGTTGTCCGCGCTGGCCGACGGTGACATCGGGGTGTTCGGCGACTGGTTCACGCTCCACCTGACCTTCAACCCGGGCGCGGCGTTCAGCACGGGCACCGGCTTCACGATCGTCTTCACCTGCCTGGCGATGGTGGCCGTGGTCGTGGTGCTGTGGCTGAGCCGCCGGCTCGGCAGCATCGGCTGGGCGCTCGGTCTCGGCGTCCTGCTGGGCGGCGTCAGCGGCAACCTGACCGATCGCATCTTCCGCCAGCCCGAGGCGTTCCACGGGCACGTGGTCGACTTCTTGATGCTGCCCAACTGGCCGGTGTTCAACGTCGCCGACGTCTGCATCAACGTCGCCGCCGGTGTGATCATCCTGCAGACCTTCCGGGGCATCCGGATCGACGGCACCCGAGAGTCCCACGGCTCCGACGCCACGGGGGCTGTCGACGACGAGGCCGGCGATCGGGCGTGAGCGTGCACGCCGAGCAGCGCACGGTGTTCGTCCCCGACGGGCTGGCCGGCGAGCGAGTCGACGCCGCGATGGCACGGATGTTCGGTCTCTCGCGCACCAAGGCCGCCGACCTGATCTCCCAGGGCCTGGTCCACGTGGACGGCGCGTCGGTGGGCAAGAGCGACCGCGTCGACGCGGGCGCCATGCTCGACGTGACGATCCCCGCGGAGCGGGACCCGCTCGAGGTGCGGCCCGAGATCGTCGAGGGGATCCGGATCATCCACGACGACGACGCCATCGTGGTGATCGACAAGCCCGTCGGCGTCGCGGTGCACCCGTCCCCGGGGTGGCGCGGCCCGACCGTCGTCGGGCACCTCGCCGGCGCCGGCTTCCGGATCTCCACGTCCGGGGCCAAGGAGCGCGAGGGGATCGTCCAGCGCCTCGACGTCGGCACGTCCGGCGTCATGGTGATCGCGAAGTCCGAGCACGCCTACTCCGTGCTCAAGAACGCCTTCCGCCACCGCACGGTCGACAAGACCTACCACGCGCTGGTCCAAGGGCACCCGGACCCGCTCGCCGGCACGGTCGACGCGCCCATCGGGCGGCACCCTCACCACGACTACAAGTTCGCGGTGATGGCCGACGGTCGCCACAGCATCACCCACTACGAGACCCTGGAGGCGCACCGCTTCGCCAGCCTGCTCGAGGTGCACCTCGAGACCGGACGCACCCACCAGATCCGCGTCCACATGAGTGCGCTCAAGCATCCGTGCGTCGGCGACCTCACCTACGGTGCCGACCCGACGCTGGCCGCGCGCGTGGGGCTCGAGCGCCAGTGGCTGCACGCGATGCGGCTCGGCTTCGAGCACCCCGAGACCGGCGACCACGTCACCTACGAGTCGACCTACCCCGACGACCTGGCGCACGCGCTCGAGGTCGTCCGGGACGAGCACTGAGATGCCGGGCGCGGACATGGTCCTGCGGCCCGCCACACCGGCCGACCTGCCGGTGATCGCCGAGGTCCACCTGGTGGCCCGTGCCGGGGCGGGCACCGCCTTCCCGCCGAGCGTGCACACCGACGACGAGGCGCACGCCTGGGTCGCCGGCTGGGACCTGAGGGCCTACGACGTCCGGGTGGCCGTCCAGGACGACCGGGTCGTCGGCTACGCCCGGTCCACGCCCACATGGCTCGACGACCTCTACGTCCGGCCCGAGATGCAGGGCACCGGCGTCGGCACCGCGCTGCTGCTGCAGGTGCTGGCCGCCCATCCCGACGGCGTCGGCCTGTGGGTCTTCGAGTCCAACCGGCCGGCTCGCGACTTCTACGCCCGGCACGGCTTCGTGGCCCTCGAGCGCACGGACGGCACGGCCAACGAGGAGCGCTCGCCCGACATCAAGCTCGTCCACCCGGGTCGCGACCCCCTGGGGTGCTTCCGGTCGATGATCGACGAGGTCGACCTGGTGCTCGGCGACGTGCTGGCACGGCGTACGGCCCTGACCCGAGCCGTGCAGGACATCAAGCCGTCCACGGAGCGTGACCGGGTCCGTGAGGCCGAGATCGCCCACCGCATCGCCGGCATCGTCCCCGAGCTGGGCGACGACCGGGTCGCTCGGATCGTCGACGTCATCATCACCGAGTCCCTCGACGCCGCCGACAGCGGAGCCCGGGGCCGGTAGGTCCGACCGCACGCTCCACTGTTGCCGCCCCGGCTCTGGCGGGACACGATGCTCCGGTGCTGCCAGGCCCCGGAGAGCTGCTCCACTTCAGCGAGGACCCCTCGATCGAGCACTTCGTCCCGCACGTGGCGGCGACCTCGCTCCAGCCGGAGGCCTACGTCTGGACCGTCGACGCGCTCAACAGCCCCTGCTACTGGTTCCCGCGCCAGTGCCCGCGCGTCTGCTCGTGGGACGGGGCGACGGGGTCCGGCCGGGTCCACGCCGTCGAGGCCGCCTGGTTGGAGTCGATGCGCGCCACGACGCTGTGGGCCTACCGGTTCGACGCGACCGACTTCGCGCCGTTCGGCGAACGACCGCACGCCCACGTCGCCACACATGCGGTCTCCCCACTGGGGCCACCCGCCGAGGTCGGCGACCTGGTCGACCTCCACGCCCGCCACGGCATCGAGCTGCTGGTGCTGGACGAGCTCGAGCCGTACTTCACCGGTGTCCGCGACCGCGGGCTCGAGTTCTCCGGCATCCGGATGGGCAACGCCGGCATCGGACCCGGCGGTCCGTTCCCGACCCGACGCTGACGGGTCCGGTCCGCAGGCGCAGGATGTGGCCATGCTGCTGCACGCCGAGGTGATCGAGGAGTACCGCGACTTCGCGACCTATGCCGCGGGCGACTCGCCGTGCTTCGAGGAGTGGGCGCTCGGGGTCGTCGAGGACGCGGAGGTCGTGGCGTGGCTGGGCACGCTGCCGGCGCTCAAGCGACAGCCCAACCTCGTCTTCGCCGCCGCTCGCTGGCACGGCGCTCCCGCGCCCGGGGCGTACGCCGGACTGCGCCGGGTGCTGGTCGAGCGGGAGGCCGCGGTCCGGGCGACGATCATGGCGCGCGCCACCCAGACCAACGAGGTGGGGCGCCTCGCCACGCTCACCCCCGTCCTCGGGCTGGTCGGCGACAAGGAGGACCGCCCGCTGGCGCTCGTCGAGGTCGGCGCGAGCGCCGGCCTGTGCCTCTACCCGGACCGCTACGACTACGCCTGGCCGCCCGTGGGCGACCTGCGGGGGAGCGGCGGTCCGGTCCTGACCGCCGCGGCCACCGGTCCGCTGCCGGTGCCCACGGCGCACCCCGTGATCGCGTGGCGCGGCGGCGTCGACCTCAATCCGCTCGACGTCACCGACGCCGACGCGATGGCGTGGTTGGAGATCCTGGTCTGGCCCGAGCAGGACGAGCGTCGCGAGCGGCTGCGCGCCGCGATCGCCGTCGCCCGCCGGGAGCCGCCGAGGCTGCGGGCCGGCGACCTGCTCGAGGAGGTCGAGAGCCTGGTCGACGAGGCCGCGCAGCACGGCGCCCCGGTCGTGTTCCACTCCGCGGTGATCGCCTACCTCGAGCCGCCGGATCGTGAGCGCTTCCACGTGCTGATGACCACCCTGGTGTCCGCCGGCCGGTGCCGGTGGGTCAGCAACGAGGGTCCGCGCGTGCTGCCCGGCGTGACGGGCGGCCGGGAGGTGCCCGGTGGCCGGTTCGTGACCGCGCTCGACGGCACGCCGGTGGCCTGGAGCCACGGCCACGGTCACGCCCTCGACTGGCTCTGACGGGCGAGTGTCCTGTCGGTGGTGACCGGCAGACTGACGTAGGCTTGCTGATCTTCCCCCTCCTTCTGGTCAGGCGGTCTGCGCAGCCAGCACCTCCCGTCAGAAAAGCACCGTCAGCGACCCCAGAAAGGCGCGGAAGTCTCCTCCATGTCGGCCGGCTCCCCCCACACTGCAGCGGACAACTTCGTGCACCTCCACGTGCACACCGAGTACTCCATGCTCGACGGGGCGTCGCTGCTCGACGGCCTGTTCAGCCGCACCAGCGAGCTCGGCATGCCGGCGATCGCGATGACCGACCACGGCAACCTCCACGGCGCCTACGACTTCTACCGCAAGGCCAAGCAGCACGGCGTCAAGCCGATCATCGGCATCGAGGCCTACATCACGCCCGGCACCCAGCGCGGCGAGCGGCGCCGGGTCCGGTGGGGGCAGGGCGACCTGGCCGAGGAGGGCGGCAACGACGTCGCCGGCGGTGGTGCCTACACCCACATGACGATGTGGGCCGAGAGCACCGAGGGCATGCACAACCTGTTCCGGCTGTCCTCGCGCTCGAGCATGGAGGGCTACTACTTCAAGCCCCGCATGGACAAGGAGATCCTCGCCGAGCACAGCAAGGGGCTGATCGTCAGCACCGGCTGCCCGAGCGGCGCGATCCAGACCCGGCTGCGCCTGGGCCAGTACGACGAGGCGGTGCGCGAGGCGGCCGAGCTCCAGGACATCTTCGGGCGCGACAACGTCTACCTCGAGCTGATGGACCACGGCATCGACATCGAGAAGCGGGTCCGCGACGACCTGCTCCGGCTCGGCAAGGAGATGGGCCTGCCGCCCATCGCCACCAACGACTCCCACTACAACAACCCCGAGGACGCCTCGGCCCACGACGCCCTCATCTGCGTGGCGTCGGGCAAGCGTCTCTCCGACACCAACCGTCTCAAGTTCGACGGTGGCGGCTACTACATCAAGTCCGCCGCCGAGATGCGCGAGCTCTGGGGCGAGCGCTTCGGCATGCCCGAGGCCTGCGACAACACCCTGGCGATCGCCGAGCGGTGCGAGGTGGAGTTCACCGAGTCCACCGGCGGCTACATGGCGCGCGCCGACGTGCCGCCGGGCGAGACCGAGGACTCGTGGTTCCGCAAGGAGGTCTGGCGCGGCATCGAGGCCCGCTACCCCGGTGAGCGGCTCGACCAGGGTGTCCGCGACCGCGTCGAGATGGAGCTGGCGATCATCTCGCAGAAGGGCTACTGCGGCTACTACCTCGTGGTCGCAGACTTCATCAACTGGGCCAAGGACAACGGCATCCGCGTCGGTCCCGGCCGTGGCTCCGGCGCCGGGTCGATCGCGGCCTACGCGCTGCGCATCACCGACCTGTGCCCCCTCGAGCACGGCCTGTTCTTCGAGCGGTTCCTCAACCCCGAGCGTCCCTCGATGCCCGACTTCGACATCGACTTCGACGACGCCCGCCGGGGCGAGGTCATCACCTACGTCTCGCAGAAGTACGGCGCCGAGCGGGTCGCGCAGATCGCGACGTTCGGCCGGCTCAAGGCGAAGGCCGCCATCAAGGACGCCGCCCGCGTCCTCGACCACGGGTTCGCGATCTCCGACCGCATCACCAAGGCGCTGCCGGCCGACGTGATGGGCAAGGGCGTCCCGCTCAGCGAGGTCTTCAACCCCCAGCACAAGCGCTACAACGACGGCGGCGAGTTCCGGGCCCTGCACGACCAGGACCCCGACGTCCGCACGATCTACGAGACCGCGCTCGGTCTCGAGGGCCAGATCCGCAACTGGGGCGTCCACGCCGCCGGCGTGATCATGTCGAGCGAGCCGCTCATCGACATCGTGCCGATCATGTCCCGCCCGCAGGACGGCGCGGTCATCACCCAGTTCGACTACCCGATGTGCGAGTCGCTCGGGCTGGTCAAGATGGACTTCCTCGGCCTGTCCAACCTCCGCATCCTCGAGGACGCGCTCGCCAACATCCAGGTCAACCGCGACGAGACGGTCGTGCTGGAGGAGCTGCCGTTCGACGACCGGGCGACCTACGAGCTGATGGGCCGCGGCGACACGCTCGGCGTGTTCCAGCTCGACGGCTCGGGCATGCGCGCGCTGCTGCGCTCGATGCAGCCCGACCAGTTCGCCGACATCACCGCCGTCAGCGCGCTCTACCGTCCCGGTCCGATGGGTGCCGACTCCCACAACAAGTACGCCCGCCGCAAGAACGGTCGCGAGCCGATCGAGCCCATCCACCCGGCGCTCGCCGAGGCGCTCGAGCCGGTGCTGGGGGAGACCTACGGCCTGATCGTCTACCAGGAGCAGGTGATGGCGATCGCCCAGGTCCTGGCCGGCTTCACCCTGGGCGCAGCCGACAACCTCCGCCGCGCGATGGGCAAGAAGAAGAAGGAGGAGCTCGACAAGCAGTACGCCGGCTTCCAGGCCGGCATGCTCGAGCGCAGCTTCCCCCAGGTCGCGATCGACAAGCTCTGGGAGATCCTGCTCCCGTTCTCCGACTACGCCTTCAACAAGTCGCACTCGGCCGCCTACGGCGTCATCACCTACTGGACGGCCTACCTCAAGGCCAACTATCGCACCGAGTACATGGCGGCGCTCCTCACCTCGGTGAAGGACGACAAGGACAAGATGGCGATCTACCTCAACGAGTGTCGCCGGATGAAGATCCAGGTCCTCCCACCCGACGTCAACGAGTCCCACGCCAACTTCACCCCGGTCGGCAACGACATCCGCTTCGGCCTCACCGCCGTGCGCAACGTCGGCAGCAACGTCGTCGACGGCATCGCCGCCGCCCGCGAGGAGAAGGGCCGCTACGCCGACTTCAACGACTTCATGGAGAAGGTCCCCGCGCTCGTGTGCAACAAGCGCGTCGTGGAGTCGCTCATCAAGGCCGGTGCCTTCGACGACATGAAGCACAAGCGCCGTGCGCTCGTCGCCGTCCACGAGACCGCGGTCGACCAGTTCGTCGACCTCAAGAAGAACGAGGCCATCGGTCAGGACTCCCTCTTCGGCGGGCTGAGCGAGGACGACGCCGGCTTCGGGGTGAGCGTGACCATCCCCGACATCGACGACTGGGACAAGCTGACCCTCCTCGGCCACGAGCGCGAGATGCTCGGCCTCTACGTCTCCGACCACCCGCTGCTGGGCCTCGAGCACGTGCTCTCGCAGGGCACCGACTGCACCATCGGACAGCTCATGCTCGACGAGGACCGACCGCACGGCTCGACGCTCACCGTCAGCGGGCTGATCACCTCGGTCTCCCGCAAGATCACCAAGCGTGGCGACCCGTGGGCGACGATCACGCTCGAGGACCTCGACGGCGCCATCGACGTGCTGCTGTTCCCCAGCTCCTACACGCTCGCCTCGACGCTGCTCGTCGAGGACCAGATCGTGCGGATCAAGGGCCAGCTCTCGCGCGACAAGGACCAGCCCGAGCTGCGCGCCCAGGAGGTCACCGCCCCCGACCTCACCCACGGGCCCACCGGCCCGGTCGTCATCAGCCTGCCCTCCACCCGGTGCACGCCACCGGTCGTGGCCCAGCTCCGCGACGTGCTCGGCACCCACCCCGGCATGACCGAGGTGCAGCTGCGCCTGCTGACGCGCAGCTCCACCAAGGTGCTCCGCCTCGACGACAACCTCCGGGTGAGCCCGAGCCCCGCCCTCTTCGCCGACCTCAAGCAGCTGCTCGGCCCGGGGTGCCTGGCCGGGTGATCGGCGTGGACGAGGCGTCGTACGACACCGGGGCGGAGCGGCCGGCGACGGAACGCCGCGGGCTGCTGCGCAGGCTCGTGCTCGTCGCCGCGATGTTCCTCCTCGCCGGGGCGCTGGGCGGCGTCCTGTGGGAGTGGCTCTGGAAGCCCCCGACCGGTCTGACCTACCAGGGCACGTGGTTCCTCGAGCCCGCCGGTCCCGACGTCTCCTTCGAGGGCGTCGCGCTGTTCGTGGTCATCGCGTTCCCCCTCGGCCTGCTGCTCGCGGTGCTCGCCGGGGTGTGGAGCCGTCACGAGGTCGCCACCACGCTGACGGTGCTGGTCGCGGCCTCGGCGGCGGGTGTCCTGATGTACGCCGTCGGCCACGCGCTCGGTCCGACCGACCCGCAGACGCTGGCCGCGGCCAAGCCCGACTACACCACTCTGCCCGCCGACATCGGGTTGAGCGCTCCCGACCGAGGACAGTCCGCCTGGCTCTCGACCGCGCTCCTCGCCCTGCCCTCGGGCGCGATGACCGGTCTGGTCGGCACCTATCTCTTCGGAAGTCGAGGATTCACCGGGCGCCGCCGTGGGTAGGCTGACCGCGACCAGTTCTGGGCGTCCCGGCCATCCGGGGCGCGTGATGTGGGGGAGCAGATCTCATGAGCACGACACCACCGGGCGGCCCGGGCAACACACCTGAGCACTCTGGGGAGTACTCCCCGGAGTACCTCGACTCGTCGGGGCCGGCGACCACCGCCCCCGCCAACGACAACAAGAAGCGCCTGATCGCGCTCGGTGCCATCGTCGCCGGCGGTGCGATCGTGGCAGGCGGCGCCTGGGCGGCCACCAGCTTCTTCGCCACCGGCTCCCAGCCCGCCGAGGCGCTCCCGGGCTCGACGATCGCCTACGCCAGCGTCGACCTCGACCCGAGCGGCGGCCAGAAGATCGAGGCCATCAAGACGCTGCGCAAGTTCCCCGGCTTCACCGACAAGGTCAACCTCGACACCGACGACGACCTGCGCGAGCGGATGTTCGAGGAGATCACCAAGTCCGGTGAGTGCGAGGGTCTCGACTACGCCGACGACGTGAAGCCGTGGCTCGGGTCGCGCGCCGCGATCGCCGCCGTCGACCTCGGCGAGGACGAGCCCACCGCCGTCGGAGTCGTGCAGGTGACCGACTCGGGGAAGGCCGACGAGGGCATGGCCAAGCTCGTCGAGACCTGCGGCGGCAGCACCGGCGCCGAGGACGGCTCCGGTGACGACGCGGCTGGCGGCACCGGGGGATGGGTCGTCGACGGCGACTGGATGGTCATCGCCGAGACCGAGGACGTCGCCCAGAAGGTCGTCGACGCCACCGACGACGGGACGCTCGCCGCGGACTCGGCCTTCGGCCAGTGGACCGGCGAGGCGGGCGACGACGGGTTCATGTCCTTCTACGTCGCCAAGGGCGCCGCGAAGTACCTCGAGGACGCGGCCGGCATGGGCTCCATGCTCGGTGTCCCCTCGCCGCTCGGTGCCGCTCCCGGCAGCACCGGTTTCGACGAGAACTGCATCACCGAGGCCACCACGCCCGAGGAGATGGAGAAGTGCTTCGACGAGTCGGCGGACGACTCCACCGGCGGCACCGGCTCCGAGGAGCTCCCGGCGGAGGTCCAGCAGATGATCAACGACTTCGACGGTGCGGCGGCCACGGTCCGCTTCAACGACGGCGCGGTCGAGGTCGAGTACGCGATGAGCAACTACCAGTCCGACTTCACCAAGTTCCTCAGCAGCGAGGAGGGCGTCGACATGGTCTCCGACCTGCCGGAGGACACCATCGCCGCCTTCGGCTTCTCGCTCAGCAAGGGCTGGGCCCAGGGCATGCTCGACTACGTGAAGACGATCGTCCCCGACGAGGCCGCCACGATCGACGACCAGCTCGCGCAGTTCGAGAGCGAGACCGGGCTGGCCTTCCCCGAGGACGTGGAGACGTTGCTCGGTGAGGGTGTCACCGTGTCGGTCGGCAGCGGCATCGACCCCGACGCGATCGCCAACGGCGGTCCCGGCGAGATCCCGGTCGGCATCAAGATCAAGGGCGACGCTGACGAGATCCAGGCGGTGCTCGACAAGATCAGCGCGCTCGCAGGCCCCGAGGCCGAGCAGTACCTCCAGGTCACCGAGGGCGACGGCTATGCCGTGCTGGCCCTGCAGGACTCCTACCGCGACACGCTCGAGAGCGACAGCGGTCTCGGCAGCAGCGACCTCTACTCGAAGGTGATCGACGACGACGCGCAGACCGTGCTGTTCGTCAACTTCGACGCCGACGACGACTGGCTGGTCCGGCTCAGCAAGGACGAGCCCGAGATCAGCGAGAACCTCGCCCCCCTGTCGGCCTTCGGCGTGAGTGGATGGGTGGACGACGACGTCGTCCACGGCATGCTCAAGCTGACGACCAACTGACCCAGGGCTGGTCAGCCCGTGCGACCGATGGTGGCGGTCACCGCTCCGGTGACCGCCACCAGGTCGTGGGGGGAGAGCTCGAGGTCGAAGCCGCGCCGCCCACCCGAGACGAGGATCGCCGGGTGGTCCATCGCCGATGCGTCCAGGACGGTCGGGTGCCGGCGCTTCTGCCCGATCGGCGAGATCCCGCCGGCGACGTAGCCGGTGGCACGCTGCGCCGCGGAGACGTCGGCCATCACGGCCTTGCTCCCGCCCAGCGCGCGAGCGAGGGCCTTGAGGTCGAGCTGCCCCGAGACCGGGACGATCCCGACGACGAGTGAGCCGTCGAGGGAGGCCATCAACGTCTTGAACACCGTCGCGGGGTCCGCCCCGAGAGCCTCGGCCGCCTCCAGTCCGTACGACGTCGCGCGCGGGTCGTGCTCGTAGGCGCGCGCCTCGAAGGCGATGCCCGCGGCCGTGAGCGCCAGCGTGGCCGGCGTACCGCCGCCGGGGCGTGGCTTCTTCGCCATGCTCGTCAGGTCAGTTCGGGGACCAGGCCGTGCGCGCCACCTGGGTGGCCGGCAACGACGGGATGACGTTGATCGCCCGCAGCTCCTCGGTGAGCAGGCGGGTGACCAGGGTGAGCCGCTCGGTGGCGTCCTCGGCCTCGAGCAACGACTGCCGCTCGGCCATCGGCAGCGGGGTCAGCGCCGAGAGCGTCCAGGCGAGGTAGTCGGGGTCGCGGGGCAGCGTGCCGCTGAACGGATCGCCCTGGAGCTGGGCCATCGCCGCGCGGAACGCGGTGAACGTCGAGCGCGCGCGGTCGAGCACCTCGCTGGGCACCTCGACCTCGGGCTCGCTCATCACCGCGACGACGCCTTGGGGGAACTCGTCCCCGCGGCTCATCTGCTCCAGCTTCAACCGGTCGCGCGCGACGGCGACGATGTCGAAGGTGCCGTCGTCGCGGCGGTCCACCTCGGTGAGCTGCAGGACGCAGCCGACCCGGTAGACCGACTGGGCGCCGTGGTCACCGACCTCGTAGCCCTCACGGATGGCGACGGTGCCGAACACCCTCGCCGCCGGGTCGTCGACGGTCAGCAGGTGCCGGACGAGCATCCGGTAGCGGTCCTCGAAGACGTGGAGCGGCAGGCTCATCCCCGGGAACACCACGGTGTTCAGCGGGAACATCGGCAGCGGGTCGCTCACGCTTCGACACTAGCCCGGCGTGTCCACCATGGGCCCGCGAGGGCGGGCCGACCCGCCGGGGAACCTAGAATCGGGACATGTCCCTGATCCGTCGCATCGACCTGAGGGGCGCCGACCAGGCGTCCGTCGACTACCGCACGAGCGTGCCTCGAGCCGAGTTCGACGTCGAGGCCGCCACGCATCAGGTCCAGCCGATCATCCACGCCGTGCGCACCCGCGGGGTCGAGGCGATCGCGGAGTTCTCCGCTCAGTTCGACGGGGTCGACAGCAACGACATCGCCGTGCCGCGTGCGGCCATCGCGGAGGCGCTGGAGACCCTCGACCCGGCGGTCCGAGCAGGCCTGGAGGAGTCCATCCGCCGGCTCCGTGCGACGTCGGAGGTCGAGCTCGAGCACGACGTCACGAGCGAGGTCGCGCCCGGCGCGGTCGTGACGCACCGCAAGGTGCCCATCGACCGGGTCGGGCTCTACGTCCCCGGCGGGCTCGCTCCGCTCGTCAGCAGCGTGGTGATGAACGTCGTCCCCGCACAGGTCGCCGGCGTCCGCTCGATCGCGCTCGCGAGCCCGCCGCAGAAGAACAGCGGTGGTCTGCCCGAGCCCACGATCCTGGCCGCCTGCGCCCTCCTGGGCGTCGACGAGGTGTACGCGGTCGGCGGCGCGCAGGCGATCGCCATGTTCGCCTACGGTGCCGGTCCGTGCGAGCGGGTCGACCTGGTCACGGGGCCGGGCAACATCTACGTCGCCGCCGCCAAGCGGCTGCTGCGCGGCGTGGTCGGCATCGACTCCGAGGCCGGCCCGACCGAGATCGCGATCCTGGCCGACGACAGTGCCGACGCCGCGTTCGTCGCTGCCGACCTGATCAGCCAGGCCGAGCACGACCCGATGGCGGCCTCCGTGCTGGTCACCGACTCCCTCGAGCTGGCCGACGCGGTCGACGCCGAGCTCGACAAGCAGGTCTTCGCCACCCGCCACACCGAGCGCATCAGCACCGCGCTGGGAGGACGTCAGTCCGCCATCGTGCTGGTCGACGGCATGGACCAGGGCCTCGACGTGGTCAACGCCTACGCCGCCGAGCACCTCGAGATCCACACGCGCGACGCGCGGGCCCACGCCGCCCGGATCCGCAACGCCGGCGCGATCTTCGTCGGCCCGTGGGCGCCGGTCTCCCTCGGCGACTACTGCGCCGGGTCCAACCACGTGCTGCCCACCGCCGGCTGCGCGTGCCACTCCAGCGGGCTGTCCGTGCGCGCCTTCACCAGGTCGGTGCACGTCATCGACTACTCCCAGGCCGCCCTCGCCGAGGTCGCCGACCACGTGGTCACCCTGGCCGAGGCCGAGGACCTGCCCGGGCACGGACAGGCCGTCTCGGTGCGCCTCGACTCCGACCGGTCGCAGCGGTGAGCGGCGCGTTCCCACCCCTGCGCGAGGAGCTGCGGGGGATCGAGCCCTATGGCGCGCCTCAGCTCGACGTGCCGGTGCAGCTCAACGTCAACGAGAATCCCTACGGCCCCTCTCCCGAGGCGGCCGCCGACATCGCGCGTGCCGTCGGTGAGGCCGCCGTGTCGCTGAACCGCTATCCGGACCGGGAGTTCGTCGCGCTGCGCGCGGCCCTGGCGACGTACCTCAACAGCTCCGGCGGTTCGGCGATCGTCCCGGAGATGGTGTGGGCGGCCAACGGCTCCAACGAGGTCATGCTGCAGCTGCTGCAGGCCTTCGGCGGTCCCGGTCGCGTGGCGCTGTCGTTCGCCCCGACGTACTCGATGTATCCCGAGTACGCCCGCGACACCCTCACCGAGTGGGTCGCCGGGCACCGTGCCGAGGACTTCTCGCTCGACCTCGACGCTGCAGGTGACCTGGTGCTCGAGAAGCAGCCGTCGGTGGTGCTGCTCCCGAGCCCCAACAACCCGACCGGCACCGCGCTGCCGCCGGAGGCGGTCTCCATGCTGTGCGAGGCCGCGGCGTCCTACGAGCCGGGCGGTGTCGTCGTGGTCGACGAGGCCTACGGCGAGTTCCGCCGTGCCGGGACGCCGAGTGCGCTCGAGCTGCTGGCGGTCCACCGCAACCTGGTGGTGACCCGCACGATGAGCAAGGCCTTCGCCCTCGCCGGTGCGCGGGTCGGCTACCTCGCCGCCGATCCCGCGATCTGCGACGCGATCCGCGTCGTCCGGCTGCCCTACCACCTCTCGGCCGTCACCCAGGCGACCGCGCTGGCCGCGCTGCGGCACGCGCCGGAGCTGCTCGGCAGGGTCGACGACCTGCGAGTCGAGCGCGACGCGACCGTGGTGTGGCTGCGTGAGCAGGGGTTCGAGGTCGCCGACTCCGACGCCAACTTCGTGCTGTTCGGCCGGTTCGCCGACCGGCACGCGGTGTGGCGGGGGCTGGTCGACCGCGGCGTGCTGATCCGCGAGACCGGCCCTGACGGGTGGCTGCGCGTGTCCATCGGCACGGCCGGGGAGATGGCAGCATTCAGGCAGGCACTGCTGGAGACGGTCCGGCAGACGACTGATCAGACGAGCACGAGGGACACCGCATGAGCCGCACCGCGAAGATCGAGCGCACGACCAAGGAGTCGCAGGTCGCCGTCGAGGTCGACCTCGACGGGACCGGCCGCTCCGAGGTGTCCACCGGCGTCGGGTTCTACGACCACATGCTCGACGCGTTCGCGCGCCACTCGCTGGTCGACCTCGTCGTGCGCACCGAGGGCGACACGCACATCGACGCGCACCACTCGGTCGAGGACACCGCGATCGTGCTCGGCCAGGCGCTGCGGCAGGCGCTGGGCGACAAGTCCGGCATCCGCCGCTTCGGCGATGCGACCGTGCCGCTCGACGAGGCGCTGGTGCAGGCCGTGGTCGACGTGTCCGGCCGGCCCTACTGCGTGCACACCGGTGAGCCGGAGGGCCAGGTCTACGCCGCCATCGGTGGCTCCGGTGTTCCCTACATGGGGTCGCTCACCCAGCACGTCTTCGAGTCGATCGCCCAGCACGGTCACTTCGGGCTCCACGTCCGCGTGCTCGCCGGGCGCGACCCGCACCACATCGTCGAGACCCAGTACAAGGCGTTCGCCCGCGCCTTCCGCGACGCCGTCGCGATCGACCCGCGCGAGACGGGTGTGCCGTCCACCAAGGGTGCTCTGTGAGTGCTGAGGTCGTCGTTCTCGACTACGGCTCGGGCAACGTCCGTTCGGTCGTGCGCGCCGTCGAGCGCGCCGGCGCCTCGGTGACGCTGACCGGTGACTTCGAGACCGCGCTGGCAGCCGACGGCCTCGTCGTGCCGGGCGTGGGGGCGTACGCCGCCTGCATGGCGGGCCTGCGGGCGATCAAGGGCGAGCGGATCATCGGTCGCCGGCTGGCCGGCGGTCGTCCGGTGCTCGGCATCTGCGTCGGGATGCAGATCCTGTTCGCCGGGGGAGTCGAGCACGGCGTCGAGACCGACGGGTGCGACGAGTGGCCCGGCCTGGTCACCCGGCTCGAGGCCGACGTGGTGCCGCACATGGGCTGGAACACCGTCGAGGTGCCGGCCGGGACCCGGCTGTTCGCCGGCGCCGAGGACGAGCGCTTCTACTTCGTGCACTCCTACGCCGCTCGCAGCTGGGACCTCGTGACCAACGACCGCACCGCAGCGCCGCTGGTGACCTGGGCCGAGCACGGGGGCGACCGGTTCGTGGCCGCCGTCGAGAACGGACCTCTGTGGGCCACCCAGTTCCACCCGGAGAAGTCCGGTGACGCCGGTGCGAAGCTGCTCGAGAACTGGGTGGCGTCACTGCGCCGCTGAGGTCTAGCGTCCCGCCATGAGCGAGCCGATGAGCATGAACCAGGTCATCCACGCCGCCGTGCGACGCGACGTGGCCCGCACCGAGCAGGCGCTGCGCGCCCTCGACGACGGCGACGGGGAGCGCGCCCGCCAGGTGCAGACCGCCTGGCGCAACCTGGTGCGCGAGCTGACGCACCACCACGAGGCCGAGGACACCATCGCGTGGCCGTTCCTGGCCTCACGCGGCTTCGACACCGGGCTGCTGGAGGAGATGGAGGCGGAGCACGTCGCGATGAAGAACGCCCTGACCGCGTCGTCCGCCGCGATCGACGCCGTCGTCGCCGCCCCCACCGCGACCGCCGCCGTCGCCGCGGCCGACGAGGTCGCTCGCGCGCGCGAGGTGATCAACGGCCACCTCGACCACGAGGAGGCCGACGTCGAGGGGATCATGGGCGACCTGGAGCAGGATCCCGAGTGGAAGAAGGCGGCGGCGAAGATGCGGCCGGCCTCCCTCGTCGACGCGGCCAACGCCCTGGCCTGGATGCAGGACGGAGCCGGCGAACGTGAGCTCTCGTCGCTCCGCGCCACCATCCCCGGCCCGGTGGTCACGATCCTCACCAAGGTGGTGGCGCGTCGCTACCACCGCGAGGTCGCACCCGTTTGGCGCTAGTCGCCCTCGGCCAGCCGCTTCAGGGTCAGCAGCTGCTTGCGCGCCATCACCAGGTCGCCGACCGACAGTGCGGGCGCCAGCCACCGGTGCGTGCCGGCGACGATCTTCAGCAGCAGACGGGTGCCGTCCGCGCCGGGCTCGACGGCGTACGTCATGTGGGCGCCCATGATGCGTGCGGTCAGCTCCCGCGCGGGGACCACCGCGACCACCTCACCCTGGTCGCGGCCGAACGCCCGCGTGAACGCGTCGCCGACCTGCGGCTCCTGGACGTCACGCAGCTCCTGCGGGGAGCGGCGTCCGAGGTTGTCGACGAGGTCGTAGGAGTACGGCGCCAGGCGCACCTGCCGCACGCGTGCCCAGACCCGCGTCGGCTCGGCGTGCACGGTGACGCCACGCCATGCCTGCAGCGTCGGCTCCGGCGCGAGGTCGTCGCACCCGTAGCGTCGCCGGACCTCTTCGTCCGTGACACCCCACCGGTCGCCGATCATGCTGGTGACGCTAGCCGCTGGGCTGGCGCGCCGCGGTTGCGGCCGACCTGGCTGCGCAGCTGACTCGACGACGTGAGCGTGTCGAGATGGCAGCGTGGGCGCATGAAGTCGGGGAGTGTCTCTGCTTCGGTCCTCTCGGCGTTCGTGCTCGCGCCCCGGACGACTGACGTCCAGGGCATCCTGCTCTTCGTGGGCTCTGCGGTCCTGCTCGTCGTGCCCGTGGCCGTGTTGGTCCTGGTCATGTCGGTGATGACGTCAGTCCACGGCGTGGCCACCACTGCGGTGCTCCTGCCGCTCGTCGGCATCGCTGTGCTGGGCTCGTGGACCCGCGCAGGGCCGGCGGTGCGCACCCGCGCCATGGCGGTGCAGGGGTAGCAGCTTTGTCGCTGGTCAACTGATCCGACGTCACGCCGCCGGGCTCAGGCGTCGTCGGAGGGTGTGCGTGCCGACACCCCCGCCATCGTGATGACTGGAGGGGGACGGGGCGTGCTTGCGTTCGGTCGAGGAAGGACGAAGTCCTGTCCCGAGACCCGGTCAGTTGGGTGGTTCGTCGATGCGGGTGGTGCCTGATCGGTCGCGCCGGTAGCGGTGACTGTGGGGGCTGGTCCACTCGAAGACGCCGGGTTCGAGCATGCGGTAGCGCCAGGTCGTGCGGGTTTTCAGGCGGTGGTGGGTCCGGCACAGGGCGGCGAGGTTGCCGGTCTCGGTCGGTCCGGTCTGAGGTCTGCCGTCGGCATCTGCTTCGTGGTCGAAGGGGATGATGTGGTCGATGTCGCAGGCTCGCGCGGGTCGGGCGCACCAGGCGAACACGCAGGTGCGGTCTCGGAGGATGACGTGCTCGCGGATCCGGTCGGGGACCTCGTACGCCGGTGTGGCGAGCTGCTCGTGGAGGTCGATGACGGGCTTGACGATCACCTCGGTGCGGGAGTCGGCGCACCACGCCTGGACCTGGTCCAGCAGCGCGAGGCGTAGGCCGTGTTCCATGCGGCCGGTGGGACCGAACACCGTGGTCTCTCCCGACAGACCACCGTCGAAGTGGGCGTAGAGGACGACCTGCCGCGCCGCCGGGAGCCCACCCTCGTCGCTGGCAGAGGTCTTCGCTGACCCGGTGCCGTGGTGGAAGAGGTCGAGGGCGGTCTGGGTGCGGGCGAGGTCGCCGAGGGCCTTGGCGCGGCGGGCGTCGAGTGACTCCTCGGAGCCGAGGGCTTTCTGGGTAGCGGCACCGTGGGCGAGGGCGTTGTCGAGGTCGATGCTGTCGGCGAGGTCGAGCTCGGCCTCGATGCGCACGGTGCCGGCGTAGTGGACGTCCTGACCGTGCACGGTCACGTGGCGGGGGTCGACGTGGAGGTACCCGTCCTCCGGATCGGCAGTCGGATCAGCATCGGCGAGGTCGAAGCGGGTGATCGACTCTGCGACGAGCCGGTCGAGCTGCGCGGGGCCGATCTTCGCGGCGGCGGCCGCGACCTGCGCGTCGACCCACCCGGCCGCCTCGACGGTCAACGAGGGGCTGGTGTGGATGGTGGTCTCGGCGACCGACCGTGCCCGCCAGGCGGGCACGACACCAGCGTGGACGTGCGCCCAGAGGCGGGGGAGGCGGTGGCGTAGCTCCAGCGAGTGTCCGATGAGCTTTTTCGCGGACAGAGTGGAGATCCCGAGGACAGCGCCGAGCTCGGCGGCGCAGAACTCCGCGACGAGTGGGCAGCCGGGGCCGGCGATGGGCTCTTCGTGCTCACACCCGGGCGTGGTGAACGATGCGGCGGAGTGGATCGACTCGGGTGGGTGGAGGTCGGCCCACCGGGCGGCGAGGTCGAGCTGCTCGGCTGCAGCGGCGTGCTCGACATCGCGGGCCGAGCGGATCGAGGCGAGCAGCGCCGAGGCGGAGAGGTCGTCTGCCTCTGCCGCGGGTGCGGCTGCCAGGGTGTCGATCATGCGTTCGATTCTATCGGTGGCCACCGACAGTCGCCGTCGCGGAAACGGACCTGTAGAGCCGAGGTCGGAGTGAGCGAGAGGCTCGCTCCACCCGAACCTGGAGCGCCGACCTCCAGGGCAACAGGACCCCGGATCACTTCCCGAGGTCGTGGATCATCACCGAGATGACGACGTCCCCGTCAGCGTCGGAGGACACGCCGGTGCACCGCTTCCGACGGTCCAGCAGCCCGTTCGCTCGGCAGTCGTCCGCTCGCAGGGCGAGGGCGTCGGCCAGCGAGCCGGTCTCGGCGTCATCCGGGCTGTCGACGGCCAGGGAGAGGAAGCAGCCGCCCGACCCGCACCCTCGGTCGGCCTCGCCGGCGTACGAGTAGTCGTCAGGGAGGTCGGGGAAGTGCCCCTCGGTGGGGAACTGCGGGCCCAGGATGCTGGCGAGCAGCACCACCACTCCGAGCACTGCTGCCACTGCCAGCGTCGCCACCACGCCAGCGATCCCCTTCAGCACCATGACCGGCAGTCAACCTCATGGAGATCTCGACGTTCCCCCCGCACGACGGGCGAGTCGCGCCTACGGTTCTTCCGTGCCCGAGACGCGACCGATCTCCGACGTGGCTCTGACCTGCCCGCTGTGCGCAGCGAGCGTGCCGGCGAACGCGCAGGCGTGCCGGAGCTGCCACCTGCCGATCGCCGACGTACGACGGCACGGTGGGGATCGCCGCGGACGATCGACGTCGTGGGTCACCGCTGCCGGCACGCGGCTGGTCGGTCTCGTGCTCTACGCCGCAGTGGTGGCGTGGTGCGTCTGGCAGCTCCCTGCTGCACTCCCGTTCGTCGCGCCGGCGGCGGCTGCGGGGCTCGTGCTCCACGGTCTGAAGGCGCGGCCGTGGGGCGGCCTGCTTGCGTTCGTGGTGCTCGTGGTGGTCCTTCCGTTCCTGCTGGCGCCGGCCCTGGGCACCGGCGCGCTCTCCGACCTGGCCACCTGGATCAACGACCCGCAGTGGTGACCAGGCAGCCTTGACGTACCCCGCCTGAGGGATACCCGAGGTCGGCGCGGCAGGTCTAGGTTCGGCTCACGGTTCGCGGCAGTGCAGCCGCGCCGGGAGGGATCGTGATGACCCAGCGCCGTACCCGTGTGCTTGCCGTTGCCACCGCTGCCGTGGTCGCGCTCACCGTCGCCGGAACCCAGTCGGGTGCGGTGGCCGGTGGGCGCGGCGGCCAGAGCCATCCGCACGGCCATGGGCACGGACACGGCCCCGGCCACGGCTCGGTCGACCGTCCGTCGAAGGTCGTGATCATCGTCGTCGACTCCCTCAGCAAGGAGATCGTCGAGCAGTACGACATGCGCAACGTCGAGGCGCTGATGAAGGACGGCGTCGACAGTCCGCGGTCCTACCTGGGCCACACCGGCTCGGTGACCGTCGTCACGCACAACGTGATCACCTCCGGGCAGCTGCCCCAGCACATGGGCTGGACCGACGAGGGCTACCGCGACGTCGCCGGCGTCCTCGGCGACCCGGAGCCGACGAACCCCGACCAGCTCTACATCACCAGCAACGCGACCACCGACCTGTTCAAGCTCCAGCAGGCCGCGGGCTACCCGAAGCTCGCCGACTACCTCGGCACGGCCGACCCGAGCGCCAAGACGTTCACGATCAGTCCCAAGGGCTACGCCGGGTACGCCTTCGGCGGCGCCGGGTCGGACTCGATCATCACCTTCGGCAGCGGCCCCGAGTGCACCACCGGCGGCTCGTGGCGCAAGCCCACCGGCATCAACGTGCCCTCGTACATCCTCGGCGAGCCGTGCAGCCGCTTCTGGGTGCACAGCGGCTACCCGACCTTCGCCTACGACACCGCCAAGCTGCCGGCGATCCTCTACCCGCTCGACAGCGACCGCTACGTCACCGGCAAGGACCCGGCCCACCAGGGCGGGGACGTGTGGGCCGCCGACGCGGCGGTGGCCGTGATGCGCAACGAGGCGAGCTGGAACGGCATCTTCGTGACCCTGCCGGGCGTCGACAAGGCCGCCCACATGTGGGGTGGTACGTCGGACCCCGGTCCCACCGGCACCGATGGCGACCCGATGACCCACCTGGCGGCCGCGACGGCCGAGGCCGACCGGCAGGTCGGCAAGATCATGGGCGAGCTGGAGGCGCAGGGAGTCCTCGACGACACCCTCGTGGTCCTCACCGCCGACCACGGCTCGGTCGCCGGGAAGACCTTCTACGGCAAGGAGGTCGCCGAGCGCGACTACGGCTACTACAACTGGTACTACGGCGATCCCGAGAACGACGGCGTCTACGACAGGCCGCAGGACGCACTGCTGCCGCTGGTGAACACCGGCAACGTCGGGCTCTCCTACAGCGACTCGATGCTGCGCGTGTGGCTCAAGGACCAGTCGCCGGCCAAGGTCGACGAGGCGGCGACCGCGATGGGCACGATGGCGGGGGTGACGGCGGTCTGGAGGCGCGACGGCGACCACTACGACCGCGTCTCGCCCGTGCGCTGGGAACGGATGCGCTCGTGGGGGGAGCGGGTCTGGTTCGCCAGCAAGGCGCAGGAGCTCGTCGACACCCAGGCGGCTGACTACGGCCCGGACCTCATCGCCACGCTGCCCGACGACACGACGTACTCCGTCAAGGGCGACCACGGCGGCATCCAGCGCGCCGCGCAGCAGATCCCGATCGTCTTCGCCGGCGGCGGGCTCTCGAGCAAGGACCTGCGCGCCGAGGTCCGCTCGGTCGACATCATGCCGACGATCCTGCGGGCGATGGGCATCCAGGCGACCTACCCCATGGACGGCATCGCCTACGAGCTGCCCGTCCGCAAGCGCGGTCGTCACTAGCGCCGTCTCGCACTGGCGCCACCCCGTCGGGCGGGCCCGGCGGGGCTCCTAGGATCGACCCATGCCCAGCACCCCCGAGCAGCCCTACCTCGAGCTCCTGCCCGCCGTCGACATCAAGGGCGGCCAGGCCGTCCAGCTCGTGCAGGGCGTGGACGGCTCCGAGAAGCGCTTCGGCGACCCGATCGAGGCGGCGCTGCGCTGGCAGGAGGCGGGCGCGGAGTGGATCCACCTCGTCGACCTCGACGCGGCGTTCGGGCACGGCCACAACCGTGAGCTGCAGGCGAGGATCGTCGGCACCCTCGACATCCAGGTCGAGATGAGCGGCGGCATCCGTGACGACGAGTCGCTCGAGGCCGCGATGGCCACCGGCTGCCGGCGCGTCAACATCGGCACCGCCGCGCTCGAGCAGCCCGAGTGGTGCGCGCGCGCCATCGCGACGTACGGCGACCGGGTGGCGGTCGGGCTCGACGTGCGGGGCACGACGCTCGCGGCCCGCGGCTGGACCCGCGAGGGCGGCGACCTCTACGAGACGCTCGCCCGCCTCGACGGCGAGGGCTGCGCGCGCTACGTCGTCACCGACGTCAACAAGGACGGCATGCTCCAGGGGCCCAACCTCCAGCTGCTGCGCGAGGTGTGCGCGGCCACGGACCAGCCGGTCGTCGCCAGTGGCGGCGTCACCACGCTCGCCGACATCGAGGCGCTGATGGGCCTGGTCGCCGACGGCGTCGAGGGCGCCATCGCCGGCACCGCGCTCTACGAGGGCCGCTTCACCCTCGAGGACGCGCTGGAGCTGACCAGGTCGTGAGCATGGAGTTCACCGACTACCACGTCCGGCTCGCGGCGTACGCCCTCCTGGTCGACGAGTCCGACCGGGTGCTCCTCGCGTGGTGGAACGGCGAGGGCCACAGCGAGCCCGAGTGGTCGCTGCCCGGCGGGGGCGTCGAGTTCGAGGAGTCGATCCGCGACGCGATGGTGCGCGAGGTCTTCGAGGAGACCGGCTACCACGTGAGGCCCGGTCCGCTGCTGACCGACGACTTCTTCACCGCCCGTGGCCGGTCCTTCGACGGGTGGATGCGGTCCCAGCGGTTCGTCTTCGACGCCACCATCACCGGGGGAGAGCTGGGCACCACGGAGGTCGGCGGATCGACCGACCACGCCGCCTGGGTGCCGCTCGCCGAGCTCGAGGGACAGCGGCGCTCGTCCATCGTCGACGTCGCGCTGGCCGCCCGCGCGGTCAGGGAGGAGCAGGCATGAGCCTCGCGATCCGCGTGATCCCGTGCCTGGACGTCGACGGCGGCCGGGTGGTCAAGGGCGTCAACTTCACCGAGCTCCGCGACGCCGGTGACCCGGTCGAGCTGGCCCGGCTCTACGACGCCGAGGGTGCCGACGAGCTGACCTTCCTCGACATCTCCGCCTCCCACCAGGGACGCGCGACCACCATGGAGGTCGTCAGCCGCTGCGCCGAGGAGGTCTTCATCCCGCTCACGGTCGGCGGTGGCGTCAGCAGCGTCGACGACGTCGACAGGCTGCTGCGCGCCGGCGCGGACAAGGTGGCGGTCAACACCGCCGCCATCCACCGCCCCGAGCTGGTCGCCGAGATCGCCGACCGCTTCGGCAACCAGGTGCTCGTGCTGAGCGTCGACGCGCGCCGCGCCGAGGGCACGGCCAGCGGCTTCGAGGTCACCACCCACGGTGGCCGCAAGAGCGCCGGCCTCGACGCGATCGAGTGGGCGATCCGGGCAGCCGAGCTCGGCGCCGGCGAGATCCTGCTCAACGCGATGGACGCCGACGGCACCACCGACGGCTTCGACCTCGAGCTGATCCGGGCCGTGCGCCGTGAGGTCAGCGTCCCGGTGATCGCAAGCGGGGGAGCGGGTGCGGTCGAGCACTTCCCGCCCGCCGTCGACGCCGGCGCCGACGCCGTGCTGGCCGCCACCGTCTTCCACTTCGGCACCCTCGGCATCGGTGAGGTCAAGGCCGGTCTGTCCGCGGCGGGTCACCCGGTTCGCTGAAGTCGAGTGGAGCCGTAGGATTCGCCCCATGCTGAAGACCTCCCGGCGCGTCGCGAAGCGCCACCTCGCCGTCGCCACCCTCACGGCCGCCACCATCGCCCTCACCGCCTGTGCTCCCACCGACGAGGCCGACGGCGGCTCCGACGGCGGATCCGATGCCACGGCCGGCGCGAGCGAGAGCGCGGCGGCCGGGGAGTGCACGCCCGACTCGATGGAGACGGTCTCCGACGGCACGCTCACCATCGCGACCGACGACCCCGCCTACGAGCCGTGGTTCGTCGACAACGACCCCACCAACGACCAGGGCTACGAGTCCGCGGTGGCCTACGCCATCGCCGAGCAGCTCGGCTACACCGACGAGCAGGTCACCTGGGTCACGGTGCCGTTCAACAAGGTCGTCCAGCCCGGTCCCAAGGAGTTCGACCTCGACCTCAACCAGGTCTCGATCACCGAGGCCCGCCGCAAGGCGGTCGACTTCTCCTCCGGCTACTACGACGTCGTCCAGGCCGTCATCACCAACTCCGGCAGTGACATCGACGGGGTGACCAGCGTGGCCGACCTCGCGGACGCCAAGCTCGGCGCGCAGGTCGGCACCACGAGCTACACCGCGATCACCGACCAGATCCAGCCCTCGCAGGACCCGGCCGTCTTCGACACCAACGACCAGGCCGTCCAGGCGCTCAAGAACGGCCAGATCGACGGCATCGTCGTCGACCTCCCCACGGCCTACTTCATGACCGCGGTCCAGCTCGACGACGGCGTCATCGTCGGCCAGCTCCCGCTGCCCGAGGGCGACCCCGAGCAGTTCGGCGCCGTGCTCGCCAAGGACAGCCCCCTCACCAGCTGCGTCTCCGGCGCCGTCGACGCGCTGCGTGAGGACGGCATCCTCGACCAGATCAACGAGGAGTGGCTCAAGCAGCAGGGCGCACCCGAGCTCTCCTGATGACCGAGGCCCAGACCGCCTCCGAGGAGTGGACGCCCTCCGAGGTCCAGCGCGAGCGTGACGAGTGGCGGCGCCGCCGCACGCTGCGCAGCGCGGTCATCGCGGCCGGGAGCACCCTCCTGCTCCTGGGCGTCATCGGCGGTGCCGTCATCAGCTCGCCGGGCTGGGAGCGGGTCCGGGAGACCTACTTCGACTGGGACAAGGCCGTCTCGTCGTTCCCGGCGGTCCTCGAGGGACTGTGGCTCAACATCCGCGTGATGGCCATCTGCTGGGTGCTGATCCTGGTGGTCAGCCTGACCGTCGCGGTCGTGCGGACGCTGCGCGGCCCGGTCGCCTTCCCGCTGCGGCTGCTCGGCACGGCGTACGTCGACGTCTTCCGAGGCCTGCCGCTGCTGCTGGTGATCTTCCTGCTCGGCTTCGGCGGTCCGGCGCTCGGGCTCAGCGGGCTGCCCACCTCCGCCCTGTTCTGGGGCTGCTCGGCGCTGGTGCTGTCCTACTCGGCCTATGTCGCCGAGGTGTTCCGTGCCGGCATCGAGTCGGTCCATCCCAGCCAGCGGCTGGCGGGCCGCTCGCTCGGCCTGTCCTACGGTCAGACGCTGCGCCACGTCGTGCTGCCGCAGGCCTGGCGTCGCGTGATCCCGCCCCTGATGAACGACCTCGTCTCGCTCCAGAAGGACTCCGGCCTGATCGCCGTCCTCGGGGTCACCGACGCGATCCGCAAGGCGCAGATCGAGACGGCGCTCGACTTCAACTACACGCCCTACGTCGTCGCCGGTGCGCTGTTCTGCTGCCTCACCATCCCGATGGCGCGGCTCACCGACCGCTACGCCCGCAAGAAGGGCTACCACGGAGCCGGGGGACACCTGTGAGCGAGAGCTCCACCGAGCTGCTGCGTCTCGACGGCGTGCGCAAGGCCTTCGGCGACCACGTCGTCCTCAGCGACGTCGACCTGACGATCGAGCCGGGCCAGTGCGTCGTGCTCATCGGCGCGTCCGGGTCGGGCAAGTCCACGCTGCTGCGGTGCGTGAACCTCCTCGAGATCGTCGACGACGGGGTGATCACCTTCGAGGGCCGCGACATCACCGATCCGCGGGTCGACGGCGACGAGGTGCGCTCGCGGATGGGCCTGGTGTTCCAGGCCTACAACCTCTTCCCGCACCTCGACGTCATCGGCAACGTGACGATGGCGCTCCGCCTCGTGCACGGCGTCGGGGCCGAGGAGGCGCGCTCGCGCGGGCTGGCGATGCTCGACCGGGTGGGTCTCGCCTCGAAGGCGGCGGCGCGTCCCGACGACCTGTCCGGCGGCCAGCAGCAGCGCGTCGCGATCGCCCGGGCGATGGTCGCCAACCCGCGCCTGATGCTGCTCGACGAGGTCACCAGCGCGCTCGACCCCGAGCTGGTCGGCGAGGTGCTCGACCTGCTGACCGAGCTCAAGGGCGAGGGCGTCACGATGCTGCTGAACACCCACGAGATGGGCTTCGCGCGCGACGTCGCCGACCAGGTCTGCTTCCTGCACGACGGTCGGATCCACGAGCAGGGGAGCCCCGAGCAGGTCATCGGCGACCCGCAGCAGGAGCGCACCCGCGCGTTCCTCTCCCGCATCCGCGCGTGAGGGCGTACGCCGCCAGCGAACGCGCACCACGTGATTCGTCCGCTGTCGGTGGCGAGGAATAGCCTGACCAGGTCGGGTGGTTGCGCACGGCAACGGACTGATCGGTTCCGATCAGGACGGTCACGGACAACAGGAGGCGGGCGACACCGGTGGGCGAGGACGCGAATCTGCGGCGCACCACGACGCTCGACGGCTTCCGGGTCCTCTGGGTCGCCATCAAGCGTGAGCCCACGATCTTCACCGTCGCCACGCTCGGGGCCGTCCTCTTCGGCGTCCTCACCGTGGCCGACGCCTGGGTGCTCGGCTGGTCCACCCAGCACGTCCTGATCCCCGCCTTCGACACCGGCGAGATCGGGGCCGGCCTGCTCGTGTGGGTGGTCGCGCTCTTCATGGCGGTGGCCATCCTCCGCGCCGTCGGCATCGTCGCGCGCCGCCTCGGCGGCGGCATCATGTACTACCGGATGCAGTCGCACACCCGACGCGGCGTCACCCGCCAATACCTCTCCCTGCCGATGGAGTGGCACCAGCGCCACCCGACCGGCCAGCTGCTGTCCAACGCCTACTCCGACGTCGAGGCGGCCTGGGCGCCGATCATGCCGCTGCCCATGGCGCTGGGCACGATCGTGATGATGGTGATCGCGGTCATCCAGATGTTCGTCGCCGACGTGGTGATGGCGATGGTGGGCCTGCTGGTCTTCCCCGCGGTGGTGGTCGCCAACCTGCTCTACCAGCACTACTCCTCGCCGCTGATGACTCGTGCCCAGGAGCTGCGCGCCGAGGTCAGCGAGATCGCCCACGAGTCCTTCGACGGCGCGATGGTCGTCAAGACGCTGGGCCGCGAGGTCGAGGAGACCGACCGGTTTCGGGTCAAGGTCGACGAGCTGCGCGACGTCAACGTGCGCGCCGGCAGGATCCGCGCGATCTTCGACCCCGCGCTGGCCAGCCTGCCCAACCTCGGGGTGCTGGTCGTGCTGGCCGTCGGCGTCTCCCGCGTGACGAGCGGCGCCACCGAGCCGGGCGCCGTCGTCACCGTCGCCTACCTGCTGACGATCGTCGCCTTCCCGATCCGCGCGATCGGCTGGCTCCTCGGCGAGTTCCCGCGCTCGGTCGTCGGCTACCGCCGAGCCCAGGCCGTGCTCGAGGCCCAGGGCAACATGGCCTACGGCGACGTCGAGCTGCCTCGTGGCTCGAGCGGCGCGCTCCTGCAGGTCGACGGCCTCCACTACTCCTACGACGCCGACACCCCGCTGCTGCGCGGCGTCGACTTCGACGTACGCCCGGGGCGCACCGTCGCGCTCGTCGGCGCCACGGCGTCGGGCAAGAGCACCCTCACCAGCCTGATGACCCGGCTCGTCGACCCCGACGCCGGTGAGATCCGCATCGACGGCCACGATCTCAAGGGCCTGCGGCGAGGCGAGCTGCCGCGAGACGTGGCGCTGGTGCCGCAGACCGCCTTCATGTTCGACGACACCGTGCGCGGCAACGTCACGCTCGGCGCCGACGTGCCCGACGACGAGGTCTGGAGCGTGCTGCGCACCGCCCAGGCCGACGGCTTCGTGGCCGCCCTGCCCGAAGGGCTCGACACCCGGCTGGGGGAGCGCGGCACCTCGCTGTCCGGGGGCCAGCGCCAGCGCCTGTCGCTGGCGCGGGCCCTCGTGCGACGGCCACGGCTGCTGATCCTCGACGACGCCACGTCCGCGGTCGACCCCGAGGTGGAGGCCCGGATCCTGGCCTCCCTGCGCGACGACCTCGACGGTGACGACACCTCGGCCGCCTCGCTCCTCGTGGTCGCCTACCGCAAGGCCACGATCTCCCTGGCCGACGAGGTGGTGCACCTCGACGAGGGCCGCGTCGTCGGGCGCGGCACCCATGCCGAGCTGCTGGCGTCGAGCCCTTCCTACGCCCAGCTCGTCAACGCCTACGAGACCGACCCCGCCGAGGAGGGCAGCAACCGATGACGACCACCTCGGACCCGGCCCCCACCGCCGGCACCCGCATGGACACCGGCGAGGAGATCGGTGCCATGGCCACCATCCGGCTCGGGGTGAAGTACTCACCCGAGCTGCGCGAGGGCCTCGGCGTCTCGCTGGTGCTCGCGGTCCTGGCCTCCTGCGGGCAGGTCGTCGTGCCGATCGCGGTGCAGCAGACCCTCGACCGCGGCCTCGGCGCGCCCGGGGGGCCCCGCCTCGACTTCGTGCTCTGGATGGGCCTGGTCGCCGCGCTGGCGATCGGCGTCACCAGCTGGGCGTCGTACGCCATGACGCGGCGGCTGTTCACCGTGTCCGAGCGCGGTCTGGCCACCCTGCGCGCCAAGGCGTTCCGCCACGTCCACGACCTGCCGCTGCTCACCCAGAACACCGAGCGCCGCGGCGCCCTCGTCTCGCGCGTGACCACCGACGTCGACCAGGTGAGCCAGTTCCTCGTCTTCGGAGGGCTGATCTTCGTGGTGAGCATCGGGCAGATCCTGGTGGCGACCGTGCTCATGCTGTTCTACAGCTGGCAGCTCGCCGCGGTGGTGTGGGTCGCCTTCGCGCCGCTGTTCTTGTCCATCCGCTGGTTCCAGAAGAAGCTCTCGGCCGCCTACACCGTCGTACGCCACCAGGTCGGCGTGCTCCTCGGCGCGATCTCCGAGCCGGTCGTCGGCGCCGCCGTGGTCCGCTCCAACGGCGTCGAGGACCGCACCCAGGCCCGCATCGACACCGCGATCCAGGACTGGCAGGACGCCTACATCCACGCCCAGAAGTTCACCGTGACGTCGTTCTCCCTCGGGGGCATCTCGGCGGGTCTGGCCAATGCCGGCGTCATCGTCATCGGCGTGCTGCTCGGCTTCACCGGCGACATGACCCCGGGCAAGGTGCTCGCCTTCGCGTTCCTCGTCACGCTGTTCGTCGGGCCCGTGCAGATGGGCACGCAGATCCTCACCGACGCCCAGAACGCCATCTCCAGCTGGCGGCGCGTGCTCGGCATCCTCGAGACCCCGGCCGACCTGGTCGACCCCGGACCCGACGGCGAGCAGCTCCCGCGCGGCCCCGTCGACGTCCGCTTCGCCGACGTCTCCTTCGCCTACCCCGGTGGTCCGCCGGTCCTGCGCGAGGTCGATCTGACGATCGACGCGGGCACCCGCATCGCGATCGTGGGGGAGACCGGGTCGGGCAAGTCGACCTTCGCCAAGCTGCTCACGCGCCTGATGGACCCGGTCGACGGCGCGGTGCTCCTCGACGGCGTCGACGTGCGCCGCATCGACGCCACGTCACTGCGGCGCAGCGTGGTGCTGGTGCCGCAGGAGGGCTTCCTCTTCGACGACACGGTCGCCGCCAACGTCCGCTACGGCAAGCTCGACGCCACCGAGGACGAGATCCGGGCGTCCGCGGTCCAGCTCGGCGTCGACGACTGGCTCGCCGGCCTGCCGCACGGTCTCCACACGGCGGTGGGCCAGCGCGGCGAGTCGCTGTCAGCGGGGGAGCGGCAGCTGGTGGCGCTGCTGCGCGCGCACCTCGCCGACCCCGACCTGCTGGTCCTCGACGAGGCCACCAGCGCGGTCGATCCGGCCCTGGAGATGCAGATCGGCCGCGCTCTCGAGCGGCTGATGCAGTCGCGGACCTCCGTCACCATCGCGCACCGGCTCTCGACGGCCGAGGGCGCCGACGAGGTGATCGTCGTCGACAAGGGACGGGTCGTGCAGCGCGGACCGCACGCCGAGCTCGTCACGCAGGCCGGCAGCGTCTACGCAGGACTGCACGCGAGCTGGATCGCCCAGCACTCCCGCGCCTGAGGCGAGGGATCTCCGGGACCGGTCCCGGAGGCGGGTCAGGAGGCGAGCACCTGGCTGATCAGCATGTCCGCGTCGAAGAACTCCGACTCCGAGCCGGGCGCCACGATCGCGGTGGTCCGGTCGAGGAAGTCGTGGATGTCCGAGGAGCGGGCCAGGAGCACGAGGTGTCCGTCGGGCGAGCTCAGCTCGATGCTGACCATGGCGCGTCCGCTGACGCCGATGGCCGGCGCCACGTGCACGTCACCCTCGCCGGTGGGCTTCTCGGTGCCCCTGATGAGCAGGTCGCGACCGAAGGTCCACACGAGGTTGCCGTCGGCGGTCACGAACGTCATCGCGACGGCGAACGGGTCGTGGCTGCGGTACCCCAGGACGGTGTCGATCTCGTGCCGGATGCCGCGGTCGTCCAGGCACTCCACGGTGATGTCCAGCGCCACGTCGGACAGGGTGTGGCCGCTTCCAGACATGTTCATCGACGCTCCTTGGGGTTTCCCGGGGCGAGGGCTCCGGGGGTGTTGGTGCTCATGAGACGTCATGTCAGGCCCCCTGTGATGTGAAACGGCGAAATATGACCCGGACCGGTCCAGACCAGATCTTTACGTTGAGATGTGCGCCTTGATGGTTCCTTAACGATTCGACGTCGTCGGAGGTACGGATTGCCTCTGGTGCGGCCGGATAGGTTCTCCCCATGACCGGGGCAGCCAAGCGCATCGTTCTCGAGACCCTCGGCTGGGTCCTGCTGCTCCTCGGGGTCGCGATGATCTTCCTGCCCGGCCCCGGCCTGCTCGGGATCTTCGCCGGACTGGCCCTGCTGTCGCAGCAGTACGACTGGGCCGAGCGGCGCGTCGAGCCGGTCCGCCTCCGCGCCCTCCGCGGTGCCGCGGACGGTGTGGAGACCTGGCCGCGGATCATCGCCTCCTGCGCCGGGGCGCTCGCGCTCGTCGCCTGCGGGGTCCTGTGGATCGCCTACCCGCCCGCGCCGGGCTGGTGGCCGTTCTCGGACGCGTGGTGGCTCCCCGGCGGCATCTGGACCGGCATCACCCAGATCGGCTCGGCGATCATCGCCCTCGCGCTCATCGTCTACAGCTACCGTCGCTTCCACGGCAAGCCCGAGGCCGTCGCCGAGCTCGGTCGCGAGATCGAGGCTGCTCAGCACGAGCGCGAGGAGCGCAAGCACGAAGGCCGCGTGCGCGACTGACGAGCGAGCCCCGTGTGCCCCGACCCGATTCAAGGTCGCGACGCTCCATGGGATAACGTTCTGCCGAGCTCGGGCGATTGGCGCAGTGGTAGCGCGCTTCGTTCACACCGAAGAGGTCACTGGTTCGAACCCAGTATCGCCCACCGAGTCACCGCAGGTCAGGGGCCGACTTCCGATCAGGAAGCCGGCCCTTTGGCATGTGGGTGAGTCACCCCGCTCCTGCAGGTTCCACGGGTGGGCTGTCACACGACCGCCGTCTCGAGGCGTTTGACTGGTGTGACCACCTTCCCCCTCGATTGGACGACGCCGGTGACTCCCGCGAGACCGAGCACGGTCACCGCCTCGTTCGACGACTTCGTCCATGCGACCGCTCGCACCATGCACGGCACGGCACTGCTGCTGACCGGCGGCGACCACCACCTCGCGCAGGACCTGACCCAGGCCACGTACACGAAGGTGTTCATGGCCTGGCGACGGATCTCTGGTCTGGAGGACCCGGTCGCGTACACGCGTCAGGTCCTCACACGCACGTACCTGTCTCACCGCCGGCTGCGCCGCAACAGCGAGCGACCCGCCGACGTGCTCGTGGATCGGCCGGGGGTCGACGGACCGGACGCGGCCGTACGGCTCGACCTGATTGCGGCGCTGGGGACGCTCAGGGCCGGAGACCGGGTCGTGCTGGTGCTGCGCTACTGGCTCGATCTCAGCGTGACCCAGACCGCGGTCAGCCTCGGGATCAGCGAGGCCGCCGTACGCCAACGGGCTCGCCGGGCCCTGGTCAGGCTCCGCGAGCAGTTCCCCGACCTCGAGCTCGACCCATCTCGTCCCAACCACGACTCACAGCCACAGGAGCAGCGATGAAGCTTCACGAGCAGCTCGAGCGGGAGCTCGACTCGCACGACCGACCTGACATCGACGTCCAGCGGCTCAGTCACGTGGCGCGCGGTCAGGGGACACGCGCGCTGCGCCGCCGCCGCGTCGTGTCCGGTATCGCCTGTGCGGCAGCTGTCGCCGCCACGGCCGTGGGAGTCGACGCCCTCGCCGTCGGACCCGACCAGGCGGACGTCGCAGGCGAGGTGGTGACGGCAGTCAGCCCCGCCGTCCCGGACGCCTTCGACCCGTCGGCGCCGGGGCCGAGCGCCCCGGCGACGGGACGCGGCGTCGCCGCCGCGCTCTGGTGGGCAGTGACGGACCTCCAGGCCGGCACGGCCACGAACTTCGGCGGCCAGGCCGGCCACGAGTGGCACGCCAGCCTGGAGTGGGACGCCGCCGACGGCGAGGGCACCTCCCAGCTCGACGTCAACGTGCAGAACGACATGCCGTTCGGTGACTGCCGCCCGGACAAGGCGGTCGTCGACTGCCAGGTCAGCACGCTCGCGGATGGCAGCATCCTGAAGACCTACGAGCAACGCACCGCGGCTGACGAGGAGGTGGGCATCGCTCGCATCGTCCAGCTGCGGCGCACTGACAACGTCCAGGTCTCGGTCTCGGCGACCAACGGTCTGTCCCTCGCGGGCGGAGGTTGGGATGTCCGACGCTCGCAGCCTCCGCTCACGATGGAGGAGCTCACCGAGTTGGCGGCGCAGCCGTTCTGGGGTCCCGACCTCCCCACGGTGTTCATGGACGCCGGCCAGGACCTCGTCCCGTACCGAGCGCAGGGCACGCCGTGGCCGAACATGACCGCTCGCTGAGCGCGTTGCCGCCGCATCGCGCTGGCTCGTGACGGTCTCCAGGAGGAGCATGACGACTCACCATCGTGGAAGGGTGTCGCCATACACCGCCGACGGCGAGCCGGGCATCGAGTGAGGACATCGCAGTGAGTGGTCAGGTCATCGTCGTGGGGTCGAGCAACTACGACCGCACCACGTACGTCGACTCGCTTCCCCGACCGGGCGAGACGGTCACCGCCCAGGAGACGCGTGAGTCGATCGGGGGCAAGGGAGCGAACCAGAGTGTCGCCGCCGCCACGGTCGGCGTGCAGGTCGTGTTCCTGAGCGCGCTGGGCCACGACACGGAGGGCACGGTGCTGCGTCACGAGCTCGGTGAGCGCGGGGTCGAGCTGGTCGACCTGCTGCCCGGCACGAGCCAGCGCACCGGCACGGCCGCGATCACCGTCGACGAGCAGGGCGAGAACGTCATCGTGGTGTCGCCGGGCGCCAACGGCGCGCACCTGCCCGAGGTCACCGAGAGGTGTCTGGCGAAGGTAGGGGAGCGGGTCGGGGGCGACGCGGTCGTGGTGAGCCAGGCCGAGGTGCCGGTCGACACGATCGCGCAGGCGTCAGCGTGGGCGGGCCGCCACGATCTGAGGTTCGTGCTCAACATCGCGCCGTACACCGACCTCCCCGCCGAGGTGGTCGCGTCGGCGAACCCACTGGTGGTGAACGAGACCGAGGCGCTCGCGCTCCTCTCGTCCCTGGGCCGGGCGGTGCCCGGCGGTGCGGAGGACGCAGACCCCGTCGAGCTGTGCCGGAGCCTGGCGGGTTGTGCGGTGAGCGTGGTCGTCACCCTCGGTGCGCGCGGTGCTGCGTGCCTCGTGGGCAACCGGGTCGAGGTCAGCGAGCCACCCGCGGTGTCGCGGGTCGTGGACACCACAGGTGCGGGTGACGCCTTCGTCGGCGCCCTCGCGGCGCTGCTGGCGGGTGGACGCTCTCTGCCCGAGGGCGTGCGGCTGGCCACCGAGCTGGCCGCCCTGACGGTGACCGAGGCGGGCGCCGCAACGTCGTACCGCGTGTGGACCGCCGACGTCCTGGACCACGTCCTGGGCGCGAACACGCCGCGCTGAGGCTCTGAGGGAGGGCGGTGCAACTCGCCCACAAGCAGGCGTGGCGGCCCGTGCAAGACCCGCGCAAGAGCTCCGCCGCACGGTGCTCCCATGACCACCAACACCCTCTACCGCCTCAGCGCCGTCGCGCTGATCCTGTCCTTCGCGTTCAGCCTGCTCGGCGGGGTGCTGCACCCCGTCGTCGACGGGCAGTCGCACTCCATCGAGGTCTTCCTCGCCCCGCGCTCGCCCTGGGCGCAGTACTTCATCTACGTCGGTGCCCTGTTCCTGATGCTCGGCCTGCCGGGCGGCTACCTCTACTTCCGTGAGGAGCTCGGCAGGGTCGGGTTCGTCGGGTTCACGATGTACATGCTCGGCAACGCCCTGAGCGCCATGTCGCACCTGGTCGTCGAGGCGTTCGTCGCCCCGACGCTCGCCGCGGACCCGCAGGGTCGTGCCCTGATCTCCGACCGGGGCGAGATCTTCGACGGCGCGGCGTTCGTGACGCTCCAGCTCGTCGGTGGCCTGATCTTCGTGATCAGCCTGCTCGTGATGGGCATCGCCCTCATCCGGGCGACCGGCATCCCCAGCTGGATCGGCGTCCTGCTCGTCGTCGGTGCGCTGCCGCTGCTCGTCCCGCTCCCGGAGCGCCCCGTCCTCGCCGGCCTGATCGTCGAGGTGCCCAGGGGGCTGATGGTCGCCACCCTCGGCGTCCTCATCCAGCAGCGTCTCGGCCACAGCCGCGTCGCCGCGGAGCAGGAGCCGGCTCATGCCTGACCCACTGACCGACCACCCCACCCGCAGCAATCACCCCCCGACCACCCACCACGAAGGACCCACCATGACCACGCGCTCAGCACGCCTTGCGCCCGTTCGCCGCTCTCTCCGCAACCGGGCAGGGATCGCCCTCCTCGGCGCCCTCGCCGCCGTCGTACCCCTGGCGCACGGTGCGCAGGCAGCAGGCGACTGGAACCCCGGCAAGCACGACGAGGACACCGTCATCAACTGCATCACCCAGCAGCCGGCACCCGGCGTCAGCGCCGACGTCGGCTGGCGCTCGGAGACCGGTCAGGTGCCGAAGGTCGGCGAGGTCTTCTACGTCCGCGGCTACGCCGGCCTGGTCTCGATCCCCTGCAGCGGCGCCGTGACGGTGCTGCCGGAGCTGATGCTGCCGTCCGGCGTCGTGCCGGCCGACGACAAGGCCCCCCTCTACTGGGACCTGACCAAGTCGGGGACGCCCCAGGCGCTCAAGACCGACACCCTCACCTTCGACCGTGGCGCCAACGGGGGCTTCCTGATCGGCACCCCGGACCGCAAGGCCTGGGAGCTCCGCGTCGGGGACATCCTCGAGATCCAGGTCCCGGTCGTCGCGACCCGCGAGCTGAAGGGCCCGGCCACCCAGCAGCCGGAGTGCCAGACCCGCATCGACGGCACCGCGCCCTGCCCGGCCGACGTCTCCGGCGACCACCTCCAGGTCGCCTTCACCGTCGGTGGCCACGGCGGCAACAAGCACTACGTGACCCCGTACGTCGGGCTGTTCGCCACCGGCGCGGCCACCGGTCCCGCAGGCCCGACGCCCGGAGCCACCCAGGCGGCCTCCACGACCAAGGCGTCGTACCGGGTCGCGAAGCGGAAGGCCACGATCACCATCACCAGCACGGCAGCCGTGTCCGGCAAGGTCGTCATCACCGACAAGGGCAGGAAGATCGCCTCGACCCAGGTGTCCGGGCGGGTGACCACCCTCAAGCTGCCGCGGCTGAGGAAGGGCAAGCACGTGCTCGTCGCCCGCTACGGCGGGTCGGAGCAGGTGCTCGCGTCCTCGTCGGCTCCCACGAAGGTGACGGTCCGATGAGGCGCGGGGCTCGCACCGCCCTGGCACTGGGCACCTCCGTGGTGCTCGCCGGCACACTCACCTCGGTCGCGGGGCCGGCAAGCGCTGCGACCCAGCCGCTGACCGTGGTCTCCGGCTGGGGTGGCTTCGACGTCGGCCAGTCGGTCGTGCCGGCCGGCCTCGCAGGCCGCGAGGTCTGGAGCGTGTCGGCGGGCGACGAGCACTCGCTGGCCATCACCTCCGACGGTGCCGTCACCGGGTGGGGCTGGAACGGCGACGGACAGATCGACATCCCGTCCGACCTCGCCACGGGAGCGACCATGGCCTCGTCGGTCGATGCCGGCGTCTACGCCTCGCTGGCCATCGCATGGGACGGCAGCGTCCGCGGCTGGGGTGCCCTCGGCGACACCGACGAAGGGCAGATCGACATCCCGGCAGAACTGCGCGGGCCCCACCCTGCGAGCCGCGCCAGCACCGTGTCGATGGGCACCTACCACGCGCTCGCCATCGTCGGTGGCGGTCGAGTCGTGGCGTGGGGCGCCGAGGGACGACACGCGGCGATCAACGCCGGTCAGACCCACGTCCCCCAGGACCTCCTCGAGGGGTCGCACTACGCCGTCGACGTCGCAGCCGGTTACCTGCACTCGGTCGCGGTGGACACCCGCGGGGTGGTCTCGGTGTGGGGCTCCAACCGGCACGGGGAGAAGCAAGTCCCCGCACGCGTCGCCGAGGAGGACGTGATCGACGTCGAGGCGCACGGAGCCACGTCCATGGTCCTCACCGCCGACGGTGAGGTGATCGCCTGGGGCGACTCCGGCACCGGCCTGACGGAGCTCCCCGCAGCGCTCGACGGCGTCAAGGTCGTCGACATCGACCTCGGCGCCGAGGTCGCCATGGCGCTGACGAGCACCGGTGACGTGATCACGTGGGGCAACGCGGGGAAGATCCACCCGGTCCCTGCGGCGGTGAGCCAGTACGCACCGATCACGGGCATCGCGGCCGGCGGCCGCCACCTGCTGGCGATGCACCGGGCGCCGGCACCTCCGCCGGTCGCCACACCGCCGGTCACCTCCCCCGCACCGGCGCCGCCAGCACCGGTGAAGGCGACCACGTCGCTCACCCTCAAGGCCCCGGCGAGGGTTGTCGCAGGCAGGAAGGTCGCCGTCAGGGTGACTCTCACCGGCACGACCGCGGGCCCGGTCGTGATCACCGACAAGGGCAGGAAGGTAGCGACCCGCGCCGGTTCGGGCACCGTCAGGCTCCGCCTCGCGAGGGGCCGGCACACCCTCGTCGCGACGTACGCCGGCTCGGCGAGCGCGCTCGCCTCGACGTCCGGGCCGCTCACGGTGAAGGTGGTGGCGAAGAAGAAGCGGCAGAAGCGCTGAGCGACGCTGCAAGTGGACCGCAAGTGGGGCGGCTGACGATGAACACCGTCAGCCGCCCCGTCGTCGTCCCTAGGATCAGCCCATGCTCGAGGTCCGCGCCTTCGGCAGTGTCCGTGCCCGCCTGGACGGGGAGCCCGTCGACCTCGGCGGGCCACGTCAGCGTGCGGTGCTGGGAATGCTCGTCGCATCGGGGCGCCGCACCGTCTCGATCGACCGGTTCCTCGAGGAGCTCTGGAGCGGTGAGCCCCCGCCCAGCGCGATCGGCGCGCTGCAGGCGTACGTCTCCCGTCTCCGGTCGGCCCTCGAGCCCGGACGCGAGAAGCGTCGCCCGGCAGCGGTGCTGGTCAGCAACCCGCCCGGCTACGCCCTGTCGTTGCCGGACGAGGCGGTCGACACCTGGCACTTCACCTCGCTCGTGCGCCGCGCGGCCGGGCTCGACGACGAGCCGGCCCTGACCGTGCTCGACGAGGCACTCGCGCTGTGGGGCGACGGACCGTTCGCGGAGTACCTCGACCAGGACTGGGCCGCCACGGAGGCCACCCGGATGGGCGAGCTGCACGCCGAGGCCGTCGAGGCACGAGGCTCGGTCTCCCTGAGACTCGGGCGCGGGGGAGCGACGGTGGCCGACCTCGAGGAGCACGTGCGTCGGCACCCCCTGCGGGAGCAGGCGGTCGGCCTGCTCGCCCGTGCCTACTACCAGTCGGGGCGACAGGCCGAGGCGCTGGCGGCACTCAGCATGGTGCGTGAGCGGCTGGTCGACGAGCTCGGCGTCGACCCCGGCCCCGAGCTGCGCGAGCTCGAGTCCGACATCCTCCACCAGGCCGAGCACCTCGCCGCGCCACCGCGTCCCGTCGCGGCCGTCTTGCCGACCCTTCCGGAGCGGTCCCTCGTCGAGAGCACACCGCTGGTCGGGCGCGAGGACGAGCTGGCCCGGTTGGGTGCCGCCGCGGGCTCCCTGCGCCGCCGGGCGGGGGTGGTGTGGGTGGAAGGTGACGCGGGCTTCGGCAAGTCCGCTCTCGTCTCGAGGTTCGGCGACCAGTCGATCGCCGACTGGTCCGTGGTGCGCGGGCACTGCTCGGAGGTGGCCGGCGCACCCCCGAGCCACGCCTGGCTCGAGATCCTCGACGCGCTCGCCGCGCCCGTGCCGGACGACGCGCACCCCTTCGCGCTGGCCGACGCCGTACGCCATCGGCTCGAGCAGCGTGCCACGCCGACCCTGCTGGTCGTCGAGGACGTGCACCGTGCGGACGACGACACGCTGCAGGTGCTCTGGCGCCTCGTCGAGTCGGTCGACGCACCGGTGCTGGTGGTGGCGACGTTCCGCAGCCACGAGGTCGGTCGCGACCTCGCCGCCACCCTCGCGCTCACCACGGAGCGCACCCTGGACCGCATCGTGCTCGGGGGCCTCGACCAGCGCGCGGCCCGCGAGCTGATCTCGCAGCACGTGGCGGCACCGCTGCCCACGGACGCCCTCGCGCGCCTGCTGGACCGCTCGGCGGGCAACCCGCTCTTCCTGCGCCAGCTCGCCCAGCTCGTCGAGTCCGAGGGAGTCGGCTCGGTGGACGCGGTGCCGGCTGCGATCCGCGACCTGCTGCTGCGCCGGATCGAGCGTCTGCCCGAGACCACGGTCGACGCCCTGTCGCGCGCCTCGGTGCTCGGCCGCGACATCGACTTCGACCTGGTCCTGGCGCTCGAGCAGGAGTGGGGCGACGCGGACGAGGACACCGTCGCCAACCAGCTCGACGCCGGCCTGGTCGCGGGGCTCCTCGACAGCCCGCGCCCGTCGGAGCTGCGGTTCACGCACGCGCTCATCCGCGACACGTTCTACGGACGGCTGCCGCCCCTGCGCCGCACCCGGCTGCACCGAGCGGCGCTCACGACGTACCTCAAGGAGTGGCCCGGGCGCGTCGAGGAGATCGCGCACCACGCGACCGCGAGCCTGGACCGTCGATCCGCGGCCGACGCCGTCCCGCTGCTGCTGGCCGCTGCGGCGCGCGGCGGTCCCTCCGGCGCCGTACCGCACCTGCGCACCGCCCTGCGAGCGCTCGAGCTGGCGGGGGCGGAGCCGCACGAGTCGTTCCCCGTGCGCCTCGACCTGGTCCGGGCGCTGGCCCGGGACGGCGACATCAGCTCCGCGGCGGCGGAGCGTCGGGTCGCGATCGACGAGGCGACCGCGCACGGGTCCACGACCGACGTCGCCCGCGCCTGGCAGTGGCAGTCGCCGATGATGTGGACCAGGCGGGCCTCCGACCAGGTCAGCGAGGAGTCGGTGCTGGCGCTGCGAGCCCTGCTCGACGAGACCGGCCACGACGACCCGGTGCTCCGTCTCGAGCTGCTGAACGCCCTCGTCATCGAGGCAGACCCGTGGAACATCGACGTGGTCGTGGAGGCCGCGGACGAGGCGGTGGCGATCGCCGAGGGCCTCGCCGACCCTGAGCTGCGGTGCCGCGCCCTCAACGCGGCGTACTTCGCGGTGCTGGCGTCCGACGACCCCACGGTCCTCGGCACCATCGGCCGCCGGATGCTCGCCGCCGCCGAGGAGGGCGGTCTGCACGGCTACACCGCGGTGGCGCACATGCACCTGCACTCGGCGGCGATCGCGGAGGCCGACCTGGGCACCGCGGCCGCCCACATCGACCTGGCAGTGCGGGCCGGGACGAGCGGCCAGCTGCCCGAGCTGCTGCTCCTGTCCTCGATCTTCGAGGCGACCACGATGCTGCTCCAGTCGGATCTCGCCGGCGCGCGCGACGGCTTCGAGCGCGTCTGCGAGGTGATCACCGGCTCGGGCGACCCCAACGGCTTCTTCATCTGGCTCTGGTCGCGGTTCGCCATCGACTTCGCCGCAGGGGACACCTCGGGGCTGAGGGAGCACGCGGAGCGGATGACCGAGCTGATGCCGTGGCACTCCACCGACCTGCTCGTCGTGACGCTGCTCGACGCAGGCGAGGTCGACCAGGCCCGCGAGCTGTGGTCGCCGACGCCGATGCAGCACGACGCCACCTGGCTCTTCGACATCGCCGTCCGGGCCCACATCGTGGCGTTCCTCGGTGACCTCGAGCAGGCACGGGTCGTGTACGACGAGATGTTGCCGTGGTCGGGCCAGCTCGCCCGGTCCCTCAACGGAGCCCTCGCCATGGGGCCGGTCGACCACTACCTCGGCCTGCTCGCCACGACGCTGGGTGAGCCGACCCTGGCCGCCGAGCACTTCGACCGGGCCCTGCGGCTGACCGGTCCGGGTCAGGCGACCACGTGGGACCGCACCTGGGTCAGGACGCCGGAGCACCTGCGGACCTGAGTGCAAGTCGGCGTTCAGCCGGTCGCAAGCGCGGTGGCGCACGGTGGACGCATGACGCCCCGACCCACGACCGTCCCGCCTGCCGCGGTGGAGGCACTCCGCCGCACCGTGGCGGGCCTGATCGTCTATCCGACCGACCCCCACTACCCGGACCTCGTCTCCGGCCTGCCGGCGCCGCCCGACGTCGTCGTGGTGCCCGACACCGAGTCCGCCGTGGCGGCCGCGGTCGACGTCGCCCGGGTGCACGGCCTGCGCACCGACGACGGCGCAGCGCGTCCGGGTGACGGTCTCGCCCCGACGATGCGGGTGCTGACCCACCGGCTGGTCGACGTCGTGGTCGATGCCACGGCCGGCACGGCCTGCCTCGGGCCGGCAGCCACGTGGTCGCTGCTCGCCGAGGCCGTCAGGGACACGGGCCTCCATGCCGAACAGATGGGCACCGTCGACCAGGCGGTCCTCACGTCCGCGGCGGCGGGTCACACCGCGGCCCTCTGCTTCCGCGTCGTGCGCTCCGACGGCTTCGTCCACGTCGTCACCGACGTGCTGCCGTCCGTGGACGACGAGGAGCCGTGGATCGTCACCGCCGTCGTCGTCCCGCTCGTCCCGTCCACCCGTCAGATCCAGGAGATCAGCTCATGACCACCGCAGACCACGCCTTCCCCGTCCAGCTGCTGCTTCCCGGCCAGGCCGCCGCCCACGCCGGACCGTGCGACCTGACCGGCATGTACGTCATGCACCACGCGTTCCGCCGTGACCTCAGCCGTTTCGCGGTCGCCATGCGACGCACGCCTGTGGTCGAGGTCGCCACCTGGCGCGCTCTGGCCGCCCGCTGGGACCGGTTCGCCCGCGAGCTGCACGAGCACCACACCAAGGAGGATGAGGGCATCTGGCCGTTGCTGCTCGACCGGGTCGGGCCGGAGGACCATGGGGTGCTGGCGGCCATGGAGGCCGAGCACGCCGCCATCGACCCCCTGCTCGCGTGTGTCGAGGAAGGGCTTCGCCGGCTGGCGAACGGCACCCCCGAGGGCACGGACAGCGTGCGCTCCGACCTGGCCGACGCCGTCGGCGAGCTCGCGGACCGCCTCGATGCCCACCTCTCCCACGAGGAGGCCGACGCCATCCGCATCATCCAGGAGCAGGTGACCGCGGAGGAGTGGGCCCACCTCGAGGCCACCGTCCTGCGCGGGAGGCCGACCCTCCGGCAGATGCTGTTCCTGCTGCCGTGGGTCACCGACGAGCTGCCGAGCGAGGCCCACGACCGTCTCTTCGCTGGTGCGCCCGCCCCTGTGCGGTGGATGCACGCGATCGGACGTCGCGGATACCGCACGCTCGACCGTCGTGCGTTCGTCCATGCGTGAGCAAGAAAACGGCAGGCGGACCGCAAGGGCGACGTCGCACACTCCTGTCATGGACCTCGACCTGCCTGCGGGCCTCACCCACCGTCCCCTGACCCTGGCCGACGCGCCGGCCGTCCTCGCTGCGATCGCCGCGGAGGAGGTCGTCGACCTCGGCGAGTCGACCATGACGCTGGAAGACGTCGAGTCCGACTGGCTGCGGCCCAGCTACGACATCGCGACCAGCACCGTGGGCGTCTTCGACGGAGACCAGCTGGTTGCCTACGCCGACCTCAGTGCGCCCAGCGTGGCCTACACCGCCGTGCTGCCTGACCACCAGGGCCGCGGGATCGGCACCGCACTGGCCGGCTGGGTGCAGGACCGTGCCCGTGCTGGCGGCTCCGACCGGGTGGGCTCCCAGATGCCCGAGGGCAGCGCCGCCGACCGGCTGATGCGTGACCTGGGCTACGAGGCCCTGTGGACCGCCTGGGACCTGGAGCTGCCCCCCGAGCGCGAGATCGTCGCCCGGCCGCTGCCTGACGGGGTCACCGTCTCCGACGCCTCGCCGTCGGACCGCGAGGCGGCCTGGACGCTGCTGGAGGACGCCTTCCTCGAGTGGTCGGACCGTGACCGGGTCTCGCTCGACGACTTCGGCGCGCGCATCTGGGGGCGGACCGGCTACGAGCCGTGGAACCTGCGCCTGGTCCGCGACGCCCGCGGTGAGCTGCTCGGCGCCACCCACGTCCATCTCGCGGGCGGTGACGACGGGACCCCGTCGGCGTACGTCGCCAAGATCGCCGTCCGGCCGGACCAGCGAGGCCGCGGGCTCGCGCCGGCCATGCTGGTCGACGCCTTCGCTCTCGCGCGAGCACACGGCGCGACACGGTCCTACCTCTCCACCGACACCCGCGCCGGCGCGCGCGGACTCTACGAGCGCGTCGGCATGGTCGTGACGTCGACCTGGGTGAACCGCAGCATCCGTCTCTAGAGGCTGCGTGTCACCCGGCTTGCTGGTGCGCGGTCCCTCGGACCTGACGTCGCCGGGTGAGGCGAGCCGCCGCCGGACGTAGGCAGCGACCTGCAGGGCGATCGCAAGGTCGCCGCAAGGGCTGCCGGCCAGAGTCGGGTCATCGGCCGACCGGCTGACCTGACCGAAGGAATCACCGCCATGGACACGATCCAGCACCACCGCCCGTTCCCGTCCCGCCGACGTCGCGGCGAGGAGTCCCGTCGCCTGAGGCGCGACATCACCCTGGAGATCGCGCTGCGCCGGCTCGACTTCCCTCGCTGAGAAGATGTCGGGAGCACCATGACGAGTGAGGAGAGGACGATGGCACGAGGCGCCGACGAGCCGGACGGCCGTGGCCGCACCGGTCTCCACCTGACCGGGCGTGACCTGGACCGCAACCCGGACGTGGTGGTCCGCGACGTCGAGCTGCTGAGCTCGGACTGGTACGTGCTGCGCGCGACGACGTACGACATCAGGCGCGCGGACGGGGCGTGGCACACCGAGCGGCGCGAGACCTACGACCGGGGTGACGGTGCGACGATCCTGCTCTACGACCTGGACCGCCGCACGGTGCTGCTGACCCGGCAGTTCCGCTACCCCGTCTACGTCAACGACCACCCCGACGGGATGCTGCTGGAGACCCCGGCCGGCCTGATCGAGGAGGAGGACGGCGAGAGCGCGATGCGCCGCGAGACGCTGGAGGAGACCGGCGTCGAGGTCGGCGAGGTGGAGCGCCTCTTCGACCTCTACATGAGCCCCGGCTCGGTCACCGAGAAGCTGCTCTTCTTCGCCGCGCCCTACACCCGCGCCGACCTCTCGGGCACGCAGCACGGCGTCGCCGACGAGGGCGAGCACATCGAGACCGTCGAGCTCGGCTTCGACGAGGCGCTCGCGGGCATCGGCACGACCATCGTCGACGCCAAGACGGTCATGCTGCTGCAGTGGGCGGCCCTGCGCGGTCCGTTCGCGCGCTGAGCGAGGCCGTCGGCAACACGTGTCCGAGATGCTGACCTCCGCGCAGCGATCCGAGGGCGACAGCTCGGACACGTGTCGGGGGTGGTGGTCGCAGGCTCAGCGGAAGTCACGTGAGGACGCCCGCGCCTGCAGCACGGCCCCCGCGCCGGGCACGACGACGTCGATGCCCTCGACCCGGTCGGCGATGAGGTTGACGACACCCTCGTTGCGCTCGAGTCGGCCGCGGATGACCACCGCCACCCGGTTGCGGGCTGCCTGGCGGTGCGCCTTCATCACGCCGATCGAGCACACGACGTTGAGCATCCCGGTCTCGTCCTCGAGGTTGAGGAAGGTGACACCCATCGCGGTGCCGGGCCGCTGACGGTGGGTGATCAGCCCGCCGACGTGGACCCGGCGCCCCGACTCCGCGGTGTCGAGCTCGGCGACGGAGCGGACGCCGGCGCGGCGCAGCTCGTCGCGGAGGTGCTCGACCGGGTGGCGCTCCGGGGAGATCCCGGTGGCCCACAGGTCGGCGAGGGTGAGCTCCGGCTCGCTCATGCCCGGCAACGTCGGCGCGTCGGGTGCAGGCGTGGTGCCCGGCAGGTGACCGGAGCCCTCGGCGAACCCCGCCGCCCACAGCGCCTGGCGACGGTCGAGCCCCCAGGAGTCGAACGCTCCGGCGGTCGCCAGCGCCTCGAGCTGTGCGGACGTCAGGTCGGCGCGACGCGACAGGTCGGTCACTCCGGTGAAGGGCGCCTCGTCGCGCGCGGCGACGATCCGGCGCGCCACGTCGAGCCCGATGCCCCGCACCGAGTCGAGACCGAGCCGGACGGCGAGCATGCCGTCACGCCGATGGGCCGGCACCGGGTCGGGGGTGCCCGGCACCCACTCGGTGCGGGTGGAGCGTGGCTCGCAGCAGCCGCCGAGCCCGGTGGCGGCGACCGGTCCCGCCACGAGGCCCTCCAGATCGGCCTGTGCTGCCGAGCGCACGACGTCGGGACGGCGTACGTCGACCCCGTGGCGGCGCGCGTCGCCGACCAGCGACTGCGGTGAGTAGAACCCCATCGGCTGGTTGCGCAGCAGGCCCGCGAGGAAGGCCGCGGGGTAGTGCAGCTTGAACCACGACGAGGCGTAGACCAGCAGTGCGAAGGACAGGGCGTGCGACTCGGCGAAGCCGAAGTTGGCGAAGGAGAGGATCTTGACGTAGATCGAGTCGGCCAGGTCGCCGGTGATGCCGCGGCGCTCCATGCCGGCGTAGAGCTTGGCCTTGACCGACTCGATCCGCTCGACCCCGCGCTTGGAGCCCATCGCGCGACGCAGCAGGTCGGCGTCGTCGCGGCTGCAGTCGCCGAGAGTGACCGCCATCGCCATCAGCTGCTCCTGGAAGAGCGGCACCCCCTTGGTGCGCTCGAGCACCGGCACCAGCTCGGGGTGGTCGTAGGTCACCTCCTCCTGGCCGGTCGCGCGCCGGACGTAGGGGTGCACGGCACCGCCCTGGATGGGGCCGGGCCGGATCAGCGCGATCTCGATGGCGAGGTCGTAGAACTCGCGCGGCCGCAGCCGCGGCAGGGTGCCGATCTGGGCGCGGCTCTCGACCTGGAACACCCCGATCGAGTCGGCCCGGCAGAGCATGTCGTAGACGGCCGGTTCCTCCTTGGGCATCGTCGCGAGGTCCCACCGCTCACCGAGGTGGTCGCCGGCCAGCCGCATCATGTGGTCGAGCGCGCCGAGCATGCCGAGCCCGAGCAGGTCGAACTTCACCAGGCCCATCGACTCGCACGCGTCCTTGTCCCACTGCAGCACGGTGCGCTTGTCCATCCGGGCCCGCTCGATCGGGCACACCTCGCCGATCGGGCGCTCGGTCAGCACCATCCCGCCGGAGTGGATGCCGAGGTGGCGCGGCGCCCCCATCAGCTCCTCGGCCAGCGCCACCACCGCAGCCGGCACGTCGTGCGCGTCGGGATCGCCCATGTCGCCGGCGACGACCGACTTCCAGCCGTCGATCTGCTTGGACCAGGCGTCCTGCTGGCCAGGGGAGTGCCCGAGCGCCTTGGCGGCGTCGCGCACCGCCATCCGTGGCCGGTAGCTGATGACGTTGGCGACCTGGGCGGCGTTGCGGCGCCCGTAGGTGTCGTAGACCCACTGGATGACCTCCTCGCGCCGGTCGGAGTCGAAGTCGACGTCGATGTCGGGCTCCTCGTCGCGGTGGGCGGAGATGAAGCGCTCGAACGGCAGCTTGAAGAAGACGGCGTCGACCGCGGTGATGCCGAGCGCGAAGCAGACCGCGGAGCTCGCCGCCGACCCGCGGCCCTGGCAGAGGATGCCGCGCCCGCGGGCGAAGGCGACGATGTCGTGCACGATGACGAAGTAGCCGGCGAAGTCCTTCTCCGAGACGACCCGCAGCTCGTGCTCGAGGCGCTCGCGCGCGGCGGCCTCGTGGGGGACGCCGGCGTAGCGCTCGGCGAAGCCGCGCTCGGCCAGCACCCGCAGCCACGAGTCGGCGGTGTGTCCCTCGGGGATCTGCCGCTTGGGCAGCGCGGGGGAGGCCTTGCGGAGGTCGAAGGCGAGCTCGTCGGCGAGCGAGACGCTGCGCGCCACCGCCCGGGCGCCGAGCCCGTCGGGGTACGCCGCCAGCGCGGCGGCCGTCTCGTCACCGCTGCGCAGGTGGGCCGAGCCCGACAGGTCGAGCCAGCCGTCGAGGTCGGCGAGGCTGCGTCTGGCGCGCACGGCAGCCATCGCGGAGGCGAGCCGGTGGCCACGCGGCGTGGCGTGGTGGACGTTGCCCGCCGCGACGACGTCGAGCCCGTGCACCGCGGCCAACGAGGCGAGCGTGGCGTTGACGGTGTCGGCACCCGGTCGGGGTGAGAGCTCGACGAGCACGTGCTCGAGCCCGAACAGCGCGGTCAGCCGGTCGAGCTCGGCAGCCGCTGCCGACTCTCCGCCGCTGGCCAGCGCCTGACGGACGGTGCCCTTGCGGCACCCCGTCAGGACCGTCCAGTGCCCGCGACCGCGCTCGCCCAGCTCGTCGAGGTCGTAGACCGGTCGTCCCTTCTCGTCGCCACCGAGGTGGGCGTCGGTCATCGCCGCGGCCAGCCGGTGGTAGCCCTCGACACCGCGCGCCAGCACGAGCAGGTGGCTGCCCTCGGGGTCGGGCACGCCGTTCTGCGGGCCGGTGAGGCCGAGGGACAGCTCGGCACCGAAGACGGTGGGCAGGCCGTGCTCCGCTGCTGCCTCGGCCAGCATCGGGGCGCCGTAGAAGCCGTCGTGGTCGGTGACGGCCAGCGCGTGCAGCCCGAGCCGCACCGCCTCCTCGACCAGCTCGGCCGGCGAGCTGGCCCCGTCGAGGAAGCTGAAGTGGCTGTGGCAGTGCAGCTCGGCGTAGGGCGTCACGTGGGCGGGTCGCTCGATCGCGCGCGCCTCCGCCCGTGCGTGCTTGCGCCGCGAGACCGGTGCGTCGTCGGCGCCCGGCAGGCCGCTGAGTCGGCGCTCGAGCTCCTTCCAGTGCATGGCGGGGTTGTTCCAGCCCATCAGCGCACCACCCCGACGGCCGGGCGCTCAGTCATAGCCGGCCTCCAGCGACCAGCCCTCGGGCGAGCGGAGCAGGAGCCAGGCCCGTCCGTCGGCACCCACGACCTGGAAGCGGGCGCTGGGCCCACTCCCGCCCGACCACCAGCCCTCGTCGGTCGGCCACGGCCCGGCCCATGCCGTCACCGGCTGCCACGGCAGGCCTGGCCCGCCGCTGACGACGCCGTCACCGCCGACGCGGAAGCGCCGCGGCTCGCCGGTGACGACCCCGCGATCGGTGACCCGCACCTCGCGCCCGGCGTCGTCGACGACCTCGGCGACCGGCGGTGTCGCGAACACCCGCACCGGCGCCGGGCCCGGCACCCGACCGGGCCAGGGCCGGTCGACGGGACGCAGGTCGACCGCCCGCTCCCCCCAGGGCACCAGTGCCTGCCGCGCCGCAGGGCTGCGACCGCCCTGCAGCACCGGACGGCGCACGGCGTCGAAGCCGACCATGCCCTGCACCCGGGCCACGCCCCGCTCGACGAGGTCGTCGGAGGCCGCCCCCCACAGCGCCTCCCCGTGGGCGGCCGCCGGCTCGACGACCTCGGGCACGAACCGGATCCGCTCGATCGGCGCCCGCACCCGGCCGACGTCCTTGCGTGCGCGCAGCGAGCTGCCGGCACCGCTCGTGGACCCGGCTCCCTGCAGCTGCCAGTGCACCCGGTCGACCAAGTCGCGGGCGGCGAAGTGGCGCGGGTGCAGCCAGGTGCGTGACGAGCAGACGACGGCATCGGACTCGGCCTCGATGCGCACGCCGGTAGCGACGAGCTGGTGGTGGGCCAGCTGGGTCAGGAACCGCTCCGTGGTCGTGCGCACGCTGAAGGTGATCGCCTCGACAGAGTCGAGCGGAGGCTCGAAGACCACGTCGGCCTCGAGCTCGGGTGGAGGGGTGCGCGCGGCGAAGAGCGCAGGGTCCTCGCCACGCGCGCGACGCCACACGGTCGCGCCGTAGGCGCCGAGCCGGTGCTGGACGGCGTCGCCCGGCAGGTCGGCGAGTGCACCGAGCGTGTGGAGCCCCAGCCTCTGGAGGAGGCTGACCAGGTCGCGGCCCTGCGGCCCGTCCTGCTGCAGGACGTGCACCGGCAGAGGGCCGAGGAACGGCGCGGCGCCACCGACGGGGACGATCTCCCACCCCTGGACGCCGGCGGTGCGGGCCGCCTGCTCGGCGGTGAAGAGGTCGTCGGCGATCCCGATGCGGACGTCCCACACGTCGGCCTCGACGAGGGCCTGGCAGACCGTGGCGGCGGCGTCGGACTCGGTGCCGTACCAGCTGCCGGGCGCGCGGACGGCCAGCAGGCCGGGACGCAGCGCTGCCACCCCGGGACGCAGAGCCTCCACGACGCCCAGCACCGGCTCGAAGGCCCGGGCGTCACGATCGGGGTTGGCGGGGAGCAGCACCAGGTCGGGACACCGGGACTGGGCGTCACGACGTCTCTGCCCACGGCGCACGCCCTCGGTGCGGGCCGGGCCGTTGCACACCTCGACGACGTTGGCGGAGAGGACCGCGGCGGGGGAGCGCCGCGACCGCTCGGCCTCGTCGAGCGCGGCGACCACCGACCAGTCGGGGCACCACACCACCATCACCCTCATCGCCTCTGCGCCCCGCGGCTCATCCGGAGGCCCGGTGGATCTCCCGCACCGGTGTCGCCACCACCTCGCGCGCTCCCGGCCACGCCAGGTCGGTGCGCTGCGGAGGGCGGGCACCCCGGCGCACGACGAGGCGGGCACGGCGCTCCTCCAGCTGCCCCGTGCCGGACGCGGGGCCGCGCCAGCTCGACCCCTCGACGCTCAGGCGGGCCTCCGCGCGGGGCCAGTCGCCGTGCACGACCAGCACTGCCGAGCGGGTGCGCAGACGGGAGTCGAGGATGCCGGCCGTGCGCTCGTCGACCGTCGCAGGAGGGCGCAGCACGACCAGCCGGAGCACGTCGACCAGTGCCGCGGTGACCTCCAGCCAGTGCTCGCCCGGGTCGGGGACCACGACCGTGCGGGACAGCTCGATCCCGAGCTCGGCCGCCGCCTCCGCTCCGAAGTCGGCGCAGCCCGCGAAGCCGATCCACTCACCGGCCTGCGAGGCGCCCGCGGCCAGCGCGAGCGCCAGCGAGGCCGAGTCCACGGCGTAGGCTGCCCCTGCGTGCAGCGGCACCAGCCCGGCCAGTCCGGGCAGGGTCGGCACGGGCTCGCCGGCCGGCTTGCGCTCCATCGCGGCGACCCGCTCGCGCAGCTGCTCGACCACCGATCGGGCCGGGTCGAGGGCGGCGACGGAGCGGGCGGACGACATGGCTCCATGATCGAACAGGTGTTCGAACGAGTCAAGCGGGCGGAGGTGCCTCCCGTGCGACCCGCCGGGAGGCGACGACGGCTCCCGCGCGGGCCGCTGCGGTGATGGCGACCGCGGCGACCAGCCAGCCGGCGACGACGTCCACCACGTAGTGCTCGCCGGTGTAGACCAGGACCACGCCCATGGCCAGGACGTACGCCGCCAGCGCGGCGCGGACCGCACGCGAGACCGACGGCCACAGGAACAGCGCCACCAGCAGGGCCGCGCCGGCGTGCAGCGACGGCATCGCGGCGACGGGGTTGCTGCCCGTCTGTCCGGTCCGGGTGAGATCGCCGAGGAGGCCGAGGTGGAGGACGTCCCAGCCGATCGTCGAGATCCGCTCGACGTCCCCGATCCGGCCCTGGTCGGAGGCGAGCCACGGCGGCGCGGCGGGATAGGCGACGTAGCCCGCGATGCCCACGACCGACATGGTGAGCACGGCGACCAGCCAGGCGACGAACCGGTGGCGCAGCCGGAACCACACGAACGCGGTGAGCAGCGGGATGGCGACGAAGTGGGTCGCGTAGACCAGCGCAGCGACCGCGTCCCACCAGTGCGCCGATCCGTCGACGAGGCGGGCCTGGAGCCAGACGGTGGGGACGGCGCCGAAGACCCAGGTGTCCGCCCGAGCCGGCCCGTCCACGTGCAGGACCGCCCCGAGGCGGTTGGTGCCGCTCCCGCCGGACAGCGGCGCGCTCACCCAGTCCGCCACCGCGTAGACGACGAGGATCAGGCTCAGCGGCGAGAGCGACATCAGCAGCTGGGCGATCGGGCCGTGCCGAGACGGTGGTCGCCGGACCGCGCGCCGCCCGGGCTCCTCGACCTCGACGCGCGGGGCGGAGCTCTGCGAGCGGGCGCTGGCCCGGTTGCTCACGCGCGGCTCCTGCGCCGGGCCAGACGGGCGAGGAGCGCCTGGGTCCGGAACCGGTTGTAGCGCTGGATCACGATGAAGGGGAGGTTGACGAGCACGCCGTAGGAGACGAGCAGCCCGGCCGCCAACGGCGGGTTCCAGAGGAGGAACAGCGGCGAGCAGGCCATCGCCCACCAGTGCGCCAGCTCGGCGCGACGCGTCTCGCGGACGAACGTCTCGAGGCCCTCGACGTCGCCACCGGGCAGCTGTCGCTTGCTGATCCCGCCCTCGAACGTCGCACCCGCCTCGGGCAGGCGGTCCTTCCAGCGGTGGACCAGCAGGCGTCGGCGATACCACCGGCCGCGGTCCTCGAAGCCCTTCTGCCGCAGCACCGGGCCCTCGCGCCGCAGCCGGTCGTCGCCGAGCCGGTGGGCGGCGTAGCCCGTGGCTGCGTGGAAGAGGCCCCAGGCCAGCACGTCGACGACGACCGTCAGGGTCTGCGGCATGACGAGTCGGAGCATCAGACCACCTCCTCCCGGGACCGGGGGCCGCGCAGGTCGACGTCGCGGCCGCGCCACCGCACGGAGCGGCGTACGAGGGTGAGCACCGCCGAGCGGGCGAAGACGAGGTCGAAGGCGAGCAGCGGCACCGGGAACAGCGCCCACGCCCACCAGCGGAACGAGCCCAGCCGCCGCAGGAGCGAGCGGAGGTGCCAGGCGAGCGCGACCCACGCGGTGGTCCAGACGGCGACGTCGCCGGTGGCGAGCCAGCCACCACGACCGGTGAGGGCCAGGATCCACGAGAGGACGGCGCCGACGGCCACGGCGTGGTGGACGCTCACCCACAGCACGGTGGCGAGGGTGGCGAACGGGGAGGCGCTCGACGCCCCCGAGGCGATGTTCTTGGTCCACCCCGACACGAGCTGGCCGAGGCCGCCCGGATAGCTCCGCATGGTCACCGCGGTCTCGCCGACCGCGCAGGTGACCGGGAGGCCGGCACGGGTGTACGCCGCCGCGAGGGCGGCGTCGTCGAGGATCTCGTCCCGCACCGCGCGATGACCGCCGGCACTGAGGAGGTCCGAGCGGGAGGTGAGCAGGCACGGCCCGAACGCCATCGGCCCGGTCGCAGGCCGCCGGGTGAAGGCCGAGCTCGCCATGACCGCGACCACGTTGAAGTAGGCCGAGAGCTGCTCGTAGGGGCGCACGACCCGGTGGAAGGGCTGCACCGAGACCAGTCCACCTCGGCGGGCGTGCACCTCGAGCAGCCCGGCCAGGGCGTCGGGCGCGAGGACGGTGTCCGCGTCGAGGAGGAGGAGCACGTCTCCCGAGGTCGCCTCGGCTCCCACGTGGCAGGCCCAGGCCTTGCCGGTCCAGCCCGGGGGTGGCGCCGGGGCGGGCACGACGACGGCGCCGGCGGCACGCGTAACCGCGGCCGTGGCGTCCACCGACCCGTCGTCGACGACCACGACCTCGGCGACCGGAGGGTCCAGTGCGGCGACCGAGCGCAACAGGGCGGGCAGGCTCGCCTCCTCGTCGCGCGCGGGGACCACCACGGACACCGCTGGCGTCCGTGCCGGCCGGGCCGCGGTCGGTGGGAGGGTGCGGAGATCGGCGAGGAACCAGTGGGAGGCCGCCAGCGCGGCCAGCACGAGCACGACGACCACCAGGTCCGGCACCAGGTCCGGCAGCAGCCCGCCGAGCGGGTCGCTCATCCGCCGCTCCCGGGCGCCCGCGTGACCAGCAGCGGCATGCCGCCGCGGGGGTGCACGGCCACCTGGGCCTGGGCCTGTGGCCGTCGCCAGCCGGGCGGCACGGCGACCCGGTGGTCGCGCAGGAGCTCGGACAGCACGACGACCATCTCGCCGAGCGCGAACTCGCGTCCGATGCACAGCCGGGGGCCCTGGCCGAAGGGGAGGTACGCCGTCCTCCCGGCGTCGGTGCCGAGGAACCGCTCGGGCCGGAAGGCGTGGGGACGCGGCCACACGTCCGGGCGCCGGTGGACCAGCCACGGGCTGACGATGACCAGCGTGCCGGCGGGCACCTCCTGTCCGGCCACCACGTCCACGTCGTGCGCACGTCGCGACAGCGCCCAGGCCGGCGGGAACAGCCGCAGCGCCTCGTCGACCACCGCCCGCGTCCACGGCAGCGTCTCGCGGTGGCCCGTCAGCGAGACGGGGCCGACGTGGTCCGCGAGCTCGGCGCGCACCCGCTCCTGCGCCGACGGGTGCTCGGCCAGCAGCATCAGCGTCCAGGCGAGCGCGGCGGCGACGGTCTCGTGGCCGGCGATGACCATGGTGACCAGCTCGTCGCGGACCTCGGCGTCGGACAGGTCGCTGTCGAGCAGCAGCCCGAGCAGGTCGTCGCCGTGGGTGCTGCCCGACGACCTCCTGGCCCGTCGCTGGGCGATGATCTCGGCGGCACTCTGGTCGAGCCGACGGCGTGCCGAGCGCAGCCGGAGGTTGGTGCGGGTGGGGGTCCACTCGGCCGTGGGCAGGATCGAGCGTCCCAGCCGCACCACCAGGTCGGCGGCGTCGCTGGTGGCCGTCAGCAGCCGCTGCGCCTGCCCGGAGAGGTCGGCGGAGAAGAGCGCGCGGCCGACGGCGTCGAGCCCCACCCGGTGGGTGAGGGCGGACACGTCGACCACCTCGCCCTCCGACCGACCCGGGTGCCGGCCGGGACCGAGCCGGGTGGTGACCGCGTCGCGCGCAGCCGCCCGGACCTCGGCGGCCACGGCGTCGAGCCGCTGGCGGTGGAAGGCGGGTGCGGCCAGTCGCCGGTGGTCCAGCCAGCTCGGCTCGGCGGATGCGAGGAGGCCCGGCCCGGTGACGCGCGCCAGGGCGGCGTACTGCACGGTCTGCTTGCCCCAGCTGCGGGCTGCGGTCTGGAGCACGTGTCGCACGTCGGCGGGGTCGTTGAGCAGCAGCGCCGGCGGTCCGGGCACCGGGAAGGAGACCACGTCGCCATAGCGCTCGCCGACCGAGGCCAGGAAGGAGAGCGGGTCGGCGCGCACCGAGCGGAAGGCACGTGCCATGTCGAGCGAGGTCGGACCGGGGATCCCGAGGTCGGTGGGCTGCAGGTCCTGCAGGCGCGTGGCGATGCTCATCCGCGCACGTCCCGGTCCACGTCGGCACGCTCGGCGCCGTCCGCCCGCCCGGCGCGGCGCGGGTCCCGGGTCCCGAGCCAGGTCCAGACCACGCAGCTGGTGAGCACGAGCGCGAAGCCGAAGGCGAGGTCCTCGACCGGTGCGTAGACCAGGCGTCCGTCGCCGACGAGCACGATGCGGTCGCTGCCGATGATCGCGTCGGGGGAGTAGCGCACGATGCCGCGGCCGGTGAGCCAGCCGTTGGTGACGAGCTGGAAGAACACGATGATGGCGTAGGCCGACCACCAGTCGCGGGTGCTCGTCAGGCGGGTGCGCGCGCCCCACCGGTCGAGCGCGAGCGCGGCGAGGACGCCGAGGACGGCCAGGGTCGTGTAGGTCACCGGGCGTCCTGCCGGCGCCGGGTGCTGGCCTCGCGCACCCGTCGCCGCGCCACCTTGACGGCCTCGAGGGTCAGCACCGAGACGAGGGGGATCACGACGAAGAAGGCGATCTCCTCCAGCGGCAGCCCGGCGACCCGGACCGGCAGCGTCTGCGCGGCGTCGAAGGTCCAGTGCCCGCCCGCGTGGGTCGCGTAGAGGTCCCACACGAGGAACGGCACACCGGCCATCGCGATCGTCAGCAGCAGGCGGCGACGCTGCCGCAGCACGTCGAGCCCGAAGGCCGGGACCAGCGGCAGGGTGCCGGCGAGGCAGAAGGCCAGCATGGCGACGTACGACCAGTGCAGCAGGCTCATCGCACCACCGGCACGGAGGAGTGGTCGCCGGTGAGGCGCTTGAGCACGAGCTCGGCGCTGATCAGGCACATCGGGAGCCCGACGCCGGGCACGGTGCTGGCGCCGGCGTAGAACAGCCCGTCGACCTTCGCGGAGGTGTTGCCCGGGCGGAGGAAGGCGCTCTGGCGCAGGTTGTGCTCGAGGCCGAGGGCGCCGCCGCGCCACGAGTGGTAGCGGCGCTCGAAGTCCGCCGGGCCGACCGTGTGGCGGACCCGGACCCGGTCGCGCAGGTCGGGGACGCCCGCCCACGCCGCGACCTGGTCGAGCGCCGCGTCGACCGTACGCTCGACGAGCGGCGAGCCGGCGCCGTCGTCGTCGCCGGAGCCGATGGAGACGTCGGCCGGCACCGGCACCAGCACGAACAGGTTCTCGCAACCCTCAGGTGCGACGCTGGGGTCGGTCTCGGACGGCTTGCAGACGTAGACCGACGCCGGGTCGGGGACCCGGGAGTCACGTCCGAAGATGTCACCGAAGTTCTGCGCCCAGTCCGAGGTGAAGAACAGCGAGTGGTGGGTCAGCTCCGGGAGCCGTCCCTCGACGCCGAGCATCGCCAGCACGGCGCCGGGGCCGGGGGAGCGGCGCCGCCACGCGGCCTCGGGGTGGGTCTGCAGGCGCTCGGGCAGCAGGGACGTCTCGAGGTGGTGCAGGTCCGCGGCGCCGACGACGACGTCGGCCGGTGTCGTGCGTCGTGCGCCGTCCGCGTCGACGTGCTCGACCCCGGTCGCCCGCGGGCGACCTCGGGAGTGCTGGCCGGTGATGATCCGCGACACCGTCGCGCCGGTGTGCAGCCGCGCGCCGTGGCGCTCGGCGAGGGAGGCGATGACCTCGATCAGTCGGGTGAAGCCGCCCTGCGGGTAGAGCACCCGGTCGCCGAGGTCGAGCCGGCTCATCAGGTGGTACATGCTCGGCGCGCGGTCGGGCGACGAGCCGAGGAACACCGCGGGGTAGCCCAGCACCTGCCGGAGCCGGGAGTCGGAGAACCGCGAGGCGACGTGGCTCTCCAGCGAGCGGGTCAGCAGCCCGGCGAGCGCCGGCGTGCGGCGTACGACGTCGGTGCGCAGGAACGACGAGGAGGAGTCGAAGTTGCTGTAGAGGAAGCGGCGCAGCGCCAGGTCGTAGGTGTCCTGGGCGGAGTCGAGGTAGGCGTCGAACGCCGCCCCGGCGCCGGGTTCGACCGACTCGAAGAGGGCCCGGTTGTGGGCGCGGTCGGGACGCAGGTCGAGCGGCTCGTCGTGGCCCTCGAAGAACACGCGGTAGCTCGGGTCGAGCACGCGCAGGTCGAGCTCGGCCTCCGCCGTCGTGCCGAGGAGCTCGAAGAAGTGCTCGAAGACCTCCGGCATCAAGTACCACGAGGCGCCGGTGTCGAAGCGGAAGCCGTCGCGCTCGACGCTGCCGACGCGGCCGCCGAGCTCGTCGTTCTTCTCCAGCAGGTCGACGCTGTGACCGCGGGAGGCGAGCAGTGCCGCCGTGGCGAGGCCGGCGATCCCGCCGCCGATGACGACCACCTGGCGAGGCTCCGTCCCCTCGGGGGGAGTCGCCGGGCGGCGGCCGAGCCGTTCGGGCAGGCGCAGGGTCACCGACGATCGCCTCGCAGTGCGCCGACGGCCAGCCGGACCTTCACCGACGGCGGCACGCTGACGCGCGTGCGGCGGATCTCGGCGGCCGGGGTCGCGCGCAGGCGCGCCGCGAGCTCGGCGAAGGTCGCGTGCGCCGCGCGGACGGCGCGGCGGCTGCTGGTCGGCAGACCCGGCACCACGGCCGCCGCGGCGTCGAGGTCGGCGTCGATGTCGTCGAGGATCAGGTCACGGTCGCGGTCGCAGAACGCGTCGACCTCGAGCCCGGGGAAGTAGTCGCGCCGCAGCACGTCGTGGTCGTCGGCGAGGTCGCGGATGAAGTTGAGCTTCTGGAAGGCCGCGCCGAGGCGGCGGGCGCCGGGTGCGAGCCTGTCGTAGGCGCTCTCAGCGTCGGTCGGGCCGTCGGGGGCCGCCAGGAAGGTGCGCAGGCACATCAGCCCGACGACCTCGGCCGAGCCGTAGACGTAGCGATCGAAGCTGGCCCGGGTGTGGGTGCAGGCGTCCAGGTCACTGCGCATCGAGTCGAAGAACGGCTTCACCAGCGCGTCGTCGATGCCGGTCGCGCGGGCGGTGCGGGCGAAGGCGTGGACGACCAGGTTGCCGCTGTAGCCGTGCTGCAGCGCATGACGCACGTCGTCCTGGAGCCAGTCGAGCATGGTCGCGCGCGGCTCGCGCTCGAGGAACGGGTCGGGGTTGTCGACGATCTCGTCGGCCACCCGCACCAGGGCGTACACGTTGCGGACCTGGGTGCGCACCGGCTCGGCGAGCAGGCGGGACGCGAGCCCGAACGAGCTGGAGTACTCCCGGATCACCACGGCGGCGCTGCCCTCCGACACCAGGTCGTAGAGGCTGCGGACCGGGGTGTGCCGCACGAGGAGGCTCACGCGACCAGCTCGCGTCCGCCCGCGACCCGGGGTGCGATGATCGTGGACGTCAGCAGGTCCAGCGAGATCCCGAGCTCGTCGGTGATCTCGTGCGCGGCCGCCAGCCGCTGCTCGGCGAGCCCCTCGACGAAGTGCCGCGATCCCGACTCGGTGAGCAGCTCACGCACCTCGCGCAGCTCGGCGTCGTCGAGGTCGCGACCGACGTGGCGGCGGATGCGCTCCCAGGCCGCGGTCGAGCGGGCGTGGACCAGCAGCGGGGTCTGCTTGCGGCTGCGCAGGTCGCTCGTCGTGCTCTTGCCGGACTCGCGCGGGTCGCCGAAGACCCCGACGAGGTCGTCGGTGAGCTGGAAGGCCACGCCCAGCGCGCGCCCGGCCTCGGCGAGCAGGTCGGTCGTGCGCTCGTCGGCGCCGGCCAGCACCGCGCCGGCGCGGAGAGGGAGGCTGAAGGAGTAGGCGCTCGTCTTCTGCTCCGCCATCGCCAGGCTCTCCTCCAGCGACACCGGCGCGAGGTCCAGGGACAGGCGGACGTCGGCGAGCTCACCGGCCGCGGTCGTGTGCAGTGCCTCGTCGAAGAGGTCGAGCAGGCGGCGGACGACGTCCGGGGGCGGTCCGCTCGTCGCGACGGCGCGCACCGCCGTCGACAGCGCCAGGTCGCCGGCGAGGATGGCTGCCGTCCGGCCGTAGTCCGAGGCCTCCCGGCTGTCCGCGTCGGCCGCGCGCGCCCGGTCGCCGAACGTCCCGCTGACGTTGGGCCGGCCCCGGCGGACGTCGTCGCCGTCGATGACGTCGTCGTGGATCACGAAGGCGGTGTGCAGCAGCTCGACGGCGGCGCCCACCACGGCGGCCGCGTCCGGTGAAGTGCCACCCAGTGCGTCGTGCGTCGTGACGACCAGGGCCGGGCGGAACCGCTTGCCGCCCTCGGTGGCCGCGCACAGCGCGTCCCACAGCACGGCGTGGTCGGGGTCGATGGCCGCGGCGCGCGTGCGCCCCTCCTCCAGCAGTCGCAGGAGTGCCGCGTCCGTCGCGGTGGCGCTCATCGAATCCTCCTCGGGTGCGCCCCGAGGAACTCGGGTGCACCCCAAGGTACCCGCGGACCCGCATCTCACCCTCACCCCTGCGGACCTGCCGCCCCGCCCGGAGTTAGGCCCACCTAACCTGTTCCCGTGTCCGAGCCTGTCACCCCCGCCGCCGTCCAGCCCCTGCGTGCCCTGTGGCGTCGCTACGACGTCTACCGCTGGCGCTTCGTCGGCGCGGTCACGGCGTCGACGGTCAACAAGGTGGCCGACGTCGTCCCCGAGCTCCTCATCGGTGCCGCGGTCGACGTCGTGGTCCGCGGTGACGCCTCCTTCGTGGCCGACGTGCTCGGCGTGGAGTCGCGCTACGCCCAGCTCGGCTGGCTCGCGGTCATCAACGCCGTCGTGTGGATCATCGAGTCGCTGAGCGAGTACGTCGCCGACGTGCTGTGGCGCGGCCTGGCGCAGGGCGTCGAGCACGACCTCCGGGTCGAGGCCTACGACCACGTCCAGCACCTCGACCTCGGCTGGCACGAGAGCCGACCGGCCGGGTCGACGCTCGCCACGCTCAACGACGACGTCAACCAGCTCGAGCGCTTCCTCGACGTCGGGGCCCCGGCGATCCTGCAGACCGTCCTCAACGTGCTCCTCGTCGGTGCCGTCTTCGCGGCGGCGTCGGGCCAGCTGCTGGTGCTGGCCTTCCTCCCGATCCCCGTGATCGTGGTCGGCTCGCTGGTCTTCCAGCGTCGCCTCGAGCCGCTCTACGACCGGGTCCGCTCCGCTGTCGCCGACCTGTCCAGCACGCTCTCGTCCAACATCTCCGGCATCGCCACCATCAAGGCCTTCACCGCCGAGGACCGCGAGCGCGACCGCGTCGCCGCGGTCTCGCAGGCCTACCGGCAGGCCAACACCGACGCGATCCGCTCCTCGGCCGCCTTCGTGCCGTTGGTGCGCCTGGCGATCCTGACCGGCTTCACCTGCACCCTGCTGCTCGGCGGCTGGGCGACCCTGCGCGGTGACCTCCAGGTCGGCCTCTACTCGGTCCTCGTCTTCATGACCCAGCGCCTGCTGTGGCCGCTCACCGAGGTCGCCACCGTCCTCGACCTCTACCAGCGCGGCCGCGCCTCGGCGTCCCGGATCCTCGGTCTGCTCGAGATCCCCGTGACGGTGCCGGCCGGTGAGACGGCCCTCGAGCGGCCGGTGCAGGGCCGCGTCGAGCTCGTCGGCGTCCGCGCCGGCTACGCCGACGGTCCCGATGTGCTGCACGGCATCGACCTGGTCGTCCCCGCAGGGGAGACCCACGCCATCGTCGGCGCCACCGGATCCGGCAAGTCCTCCCTGCTCCGGCTGGTGCTGCGCTTCGACGACCCCCGCGCGGGCACGGTGCACTTCGACGGCCAGGACGTGCGCGACCTCGACTGGGACTCGCTGCGCGGCTCGCTGGGCTACGTCGCCCAGGACGTCTTCATGTTCGCCGGAACCGTCGCCGACAACATCGCCTACGGCCGTCCCGACGCCACCCGCGAGGAGGTCCGTGCCGCCGCCGAGGGTGCCGCGGCCCTCGACTTCATCGAGGCGATGCCCGACGGCCTCGACACCTGGGTGGGGGAGCGCGGCGTCACCCTGTCCGGCGGCCAGCGTCAGCGACTCGCCCTCGCCCGGGCGCTGCTGCGCGACCCGGCCGTCCTCGTGCTCGACGAGGCCACCAGCGCCGTCGACAACGAGACCGAGGCGGCCATCCAGCGCTCGCTGCGCAAGGCCACCGCACGCCGCACCGCGATCGTGGTGGCCCACCGGCTCTCGACCGTGCGGCACGCCCACCGCATCTGGGTGCTCGACGCCGGCCGCGTCGTCGAAGCCGGCACCCACGACGAGCTGCTCGACGTCGACGGGGCGTACGCCGCCCTCTGGCGGGTGCAGACCGGGGAGCTGGCGGGCGAGCAGGCCACGGTTTCGGGCTGAGGCGACCCGGGCATGCTGCCCGCATGGCGATCAGGGCTGTGGTGCTCGACATCGGGGGCGTGCTCGAGGTCATCGACGACGGTGTCTTCCCCGGCCCGGCCGAGGAGCGGCTGGGCCTCGAGGCCGGCAGCATCGGGCGCGGGCTCGACGCGCTGCCCGGTGACGCCGGCATCGGCGAGGTGACCGAGGCCGAGGTGCGGGCCGAGTGGCAGCGCACCCTGCGGCTCGACGACGCGCAGGCCGACGAGCTGATGGCCGACTTCTGGCGGTGGTACGTCGGCACGCTCGACCGGGTGCTGTTCGACTGGTTCGCCGCCCAGCGACCCGCGCGGCTCACGGGCATCCTGTCCAACTCCGGCCCGGGCGCGCGCGAGGCCGAGCGCGTCCACCGGTTCGAGGACGTCACCGACGACCTCGTCTACAGCCACGAGGTCGGGCTCCGCAAGCCCGACCCGGCGGCGTACGACCTCGCGACCCATCGCCTCGGGGTCGAGCCCGCCGAGGTGGTGTTCCTCGACGACGTCGAGGCCAACGTCACCGCGGCGCGGGCCTTCGGGTGGCACGCGGTGCTGCACGTCGACACCGCACGCTCGATCACCGAGATGGAGCGGGTCATCCGGTCTCAGGGCTGAGGACGGCAGGGGCGCTCGCCGAGCGCCGTCGCTAGGATCGGATCGTGCTGTGCCCGGGTGAGACCACGTGACCCAGACCGTCTCGACCGAGACCCCCGAGGCCGCCGAGCAGCAGCGTCGGGCCGGACCGGTCGTCCTGGTCCTGGCCCTGTGCGGCACCAGCGTCTCCCTCATGCAGACGCTCGTCGTCCCCCTGCTCCCCGACTTCCCCCGTCTGCTCGACACCTCGTCGGACAACGCCTCCTGGCTGGTCACCGTCACCCTGCTGACCGCCGCCGTGGCGACACCGATCCTGTCCCGGCTCGCCGACATGTTCGGCAAGCGCCTGATGATCCTGGTGTCCCTCGGGATGCTGCTCCTCGGCTCGTTGCTGGGGGCGTTCAGCGAGACCCTGCCGGTGCTGATCGTGGCGCGTGCCCTCCAGGGCTTCGCCCCGGCCCTGATCCCGATCGGCATCGCGACGATGCGCGACGAGCTGCCGCCGGAGCGGATCGGCAGTGCCGTCGCCCTGATGAGCACCACGCTGGGCATCGGCGGCGCGGTCGGCCTGCCGCTGGCCGGCGTGATGTACGAGAACTTCGGCTGGCAGTCGGTCTTCTGGGGCAGCGTCGCGATGTCGGTGCTGCTGATCGCCCTGGTCCTGGCCGTGGTGCCGGAGTCGAGCGTGCGCACGCCCGGCCGGTTCGACTGGGGCGGGGCGATCCTGCTCTCCGGTGCCCTGACGACGCTCCTGCTCGGCATCTCCAAGGGCGGCTACTGGGGCTGGACCTCGCAGGCCACGTTGGCCTCGCTGCTGGCGGCGGTGCTGCTCTTCGCCCTCTGGGTGCCGTGGGAGCTGCGGACCGGTCAGCCGCTGGTCGACCTGCGCACCTCCACCCGCCGCCCCGTCCTGCTGACCAACGTGGCCTCGCTGCTCGCCGGCTTCGCGATGTTCTCCAACCTGCTCGTCGCGGTGCAGCAGCTGCAGCTGCCGACGGAGAGCGGCGTCGGCTTCGGCCTCGACGTCACGCGCGCGGGCCTGGTGATGCTGCCCGGTGGCGCGCTGATGGTGCTGGTCTCCCCGTTCTCGGCCTCGATCACCCGCCGCTTCGGCGCCCGGACCACGCTGGTCGCCGGGCTGACGATCACGGGCCTGGGCTACGTCGTGCGCGTCCTGCTCGACGCGACGATCTTCCAGCTCGCCCTCGGCGTCGCGGTCGTGTCGGTGGGCATCGCGGTCGCCTTCGCCGCGATGCCGGTCCTGATCATGCGCTCGGTGCCGATCAGCGAGACCGCGGCGGCCAACGGCCTGAACAGCGTGGTCCGCGCCATCGGCACCTCGCTGTGCTCGGCGACCGTGGCGGCCATCCTCACCGCCGGGGTCGGCTCCAGCGGCTTCCCGACGGAGTCGGCCGTCCACGCGACCAGCTGGCTCGCCGCCGTCGGAGCCTTCGCCGGCGCGGCCGTCGCGCTGCTCATCCCGACCCGGGTCGCGCCGGCGCTGGCCACACCGGTCGGTGTCGCCCCGAGGGCGGACGACGCCCGCGAGGACGGCGTACGCCGGGCGGCTGCCGGCGCCGAGGTCGTGGTCCGCGGCAGCGTGAGGCGACCCGACGGCAAGCCGGCGCGCCTCGCCGTGGTCTCGGTGCTCGAGCGGACCGGGCGGCAGGCCGACTGGGCCCGCGCCGACAACTCCGGACAGTTCTCCGTCGTGCTGCCCGGCGCGGGCGAGTACCTCGTCATCGCTGCGGCCGAGGGGTGGGCGTCGCGCTCGGAGCTGCGCCCGCTCACACCGGAGTCGCCGGCACGGCTCGAGGTCCTCGAGCGGCTCACCGTCGCCGGTGTGGTGTCCTCGGACGGCTGGCCGGTGGAGGACGCGCTCGTCGTGCTCACCGACTCCAGCGGCGAGTCGGTCGGCGCGACGCGCACCGACGAGGGCGGCCACTACGAGCTCGGCCTCCCGCCGCTCGGCCGCTACGTCCTCACCGCGCTCGACCCGCGCAACGGACTCGCGGAGTCCGAGGACATCGTGGTCAGCGCGCAGCGGCGCAGGTTCAACATGGTGCTGCCGCCGGTCGAGGACGACGGGGAGCACGACCTGCTGGCCGAAACCGGGGTGAGCGGGGCCGAGGTCGGCCGATAGGCTCGTCGGGGAAACATCCGTCCTACCCCTCACTCCCCGAAGGAGCTCTCGTGTCCGACATCCAGGTCGTCCGCATCCACGCCGATCAGCGTGCGGAGACCACGGTCACGACGGGCACCAGGGCCTGGGAGCTGTTCCGCGACGACGCCGACGTCGTCGCTGCCCGGATCGGTGGCACGCTGAAGGACCTCGCCCACGAGCTCGTGGACGGTGACGAGGTCGAGGGCGTGCTCATCGACAGCGCCGACGGCCGCGACATCCTCCGGCACTCGACCGCCCACGTCATGGCGCAGGCGGTGCAGCAGCTGTGGCCCGAGGCCAAGCTCGGCATCGGCCCGCCGATCGACAACGGCTTCTACTACGACTTCGACGTCGAGACCCCCTTCGTCCCCGAGGACCTGGTCAAGATCGAGTCCGCGATGCGCAAGATCATCAAGGAGAACCAGCGCTTCGAGCGCCGGGTCACCACCGACGCCGATGCCCTGGACGAGCTGAAGGACGAGCCCTACAAGCTCGAGCTCATCGGGCTCAAGGGCGGAGCGGGCGCGGCCGACACCGAAGGTGCCAGCGTCGAGGTCGGCGCCGGCGAGCTCACCATCTACGACAACATCGGCCGCAGCGGCGAGGCCAAGTGGTCCGACCTGTGCCGCGGGCCGCACCTGCCGACCACCAAGCGGATCCCGGCGTTCAAGCTGATGCGCAGCGCGGCGGCCTACTGGCGCGGTGACGAGAAGAACAAGCAGCTGCAGCGGATCTACGGCACCGCGTGGGAGTCGAAGGAGGCGCTCGAGGAGCACCTGCACCGCATCGAGGAGGCCGAGCGGCGCGACCACCGCAAGCTCGGCCGCGAGCTCGACCTGTTCTCCTTCCCCGACGAGATCGGCTCCGGGATGGCGGTGTTCCACCCGCGTGGTGGGGTGATCAAGCGCGAGATGGAGGACTACGTCCGTCGCCGGCACCTCGAGGAGGGCTTCGACTACGTCGGCACCCCCCACATCAGCAAGGACGGCCTGTTCCACACCTCCGGGCACCTGCCCTACTACGCGGACACCATGTTCCCGCCGATGGAGATGGAGCACGCCGAGTACCGCCTCAAGGCGATGAACTGCCCGATGCACAACCTCATCTACCGCTCGCGGCAGCGCTCCTACCGCGAGCTGCCGCTGCGGTTCTTCGAGTTCGGGTCGGTCTACCGCTACGAGAAGTCCGGCGTCGTGCACGGCCTGACCCGCGTGCGCGCGATGACCCAGGACGACTCGCACTCCTACGTCACCCCGGAGCAGGCTCCGGCCGAGGTCGAGCACCTGCTGACCTTCGTCACCGGCCTGTTGCGTGACTTCGGCCTCGACGACTACTACTTCGAGCTGTCGACCCGCGACGACTCCAAGCCCGACAAGTTCATCGGCTCCGACGACCAGTGGGAGACCGCGACGTCGGTGCTGGAGGCCGCGGCGCGCACGTTCGGCGTGGACCTCGTGCCCGACCCGGGCGGTGCCGCGTTCTACGGCCCGAAGATCTCCGTGCAGGCCAAGGACGCGATCGGTCGCACCTGGCAGATGTCGACGATCCAGTACGACTTCAACCAGCCGGCGACCGACCGCTTCGACCTCGAGTACGTCGCTGCCGACGGCACCCGCCAGCAGCCGGTGATGATCCACTCGGCGAAGTTCGGCTCCATCGAGCGGTTCATCGGCGTGCTGGTCGAGCACTACGCCGGCGCCTTCCCGCCCTGGCTCGCGCCCGTCCAGGTCCAGGGCATCCCGATCGCCGAGCGCCACAACGACTACCTGTTCGACATCGCCAGGCAGATGAAGGCTCAGGGCCTGCGCGTGGAGGTGGACGAGTCCGACGACCGGATGCAGAAGAAGATCCGCAACGCGCAGCTGCAGAAGGTGCCGTTCATGATGATCGCCGGTGACGACGACGTCGAGAAGGGCGCGGTCAGCTTCCGCTACCGCGACGGCCGCCAGGACAACGGCGTACCCCTCGCGGAGGCGATCGAGCGGGTCGCCGCGGCGGTGGCCTCGCGCGAGCAGGTCTGAGCGCGCCATGGTCGGGGAGCGACGTCCGGTCGTCGACCTCACCGACGACGAGGCGCGCCTGAAGCTGCCGCTGAAGTGGGGTGTGCCCGAGGACGTGCTGCCGGCATGGGTGGCCGAGATGGACTACGCGGTCGACCCCGTGGTCATCGAGGCGCTGCAGAGGATGGTCACCGACGGCATCGTCGGCTACCCGCTCTTCGGCTGGGACCCCGAGCTCGCCGAGTCCTACGCCGGCTGGGCCGAGCGTCACTTCGGGTGGGCTCCGGCGCCCGAGGCCGTGCACCCGGTCGTCGACGTGACGGCGGGCGTGCGGATCGCGATCGACGTCTTCAGCGGTCCGGGGGGAGTCGTCTTCCCGACGCCGGGCTACAACGCGCACCACGGACTCGCCTCGGTCACCGGTCGCGAGGAGCTCCGGCTCGAGGTGCCGGCATCGGCCGAGCGCGCGGAGATCGACCTCGACCGCCTCGACCGGCTCTTCGCCGAGGGCGCGCAGACGCTGCTCCTCACCCAGCCGCACAACCCGTGGGGCCGGGTCTTCACCCGCGCCGAGCTCGAGGGCATCCGCGACGTCGTCGTGCGCCACGGCGCCCGCGTGGTCTGCGACGAGATCCACGCGCCGCTCGTGCTGCCGGGTGCCGAGCACGTGTCCTACCTGTCCCTCGACGGCACCCGCGACCACGCGATCGCGATCGTGGCGGCGTCGAAGGCCTTCAACACCGCCGGCCTGCGGTGCGCGCAGCTCGTGGTGCCCGACCCGGTGTCGCAGCAGCGCCTGCTCGACGAGCCGATGTCGCGCAACGAGTCCTACTCCACCGCCGGCATCGTGGCCGCGAAGGCCGCCTACGACCTCGGCGACCCGTGGCTGGCCTCGCTCGTCGAGCGGCTCGACCAGCAGCGCTCGCTCCTCGGCGAGCTGCTCGCGACGCACCTGCCCGAGGTCCGGATGCGCCCTCTGGAGGCGACGTACCTCGCCTGGCTCGACGCCTCCGCCTACGGGCACGACGACGCCGCGGCGGTCGCGCTCGAGCGCGGCCGGGTGATGGTGAGCGCCGGGACGTCCTACGCCGCCGGTCGCGGCGACCACGTCCGGCTCAACATCGCCACGTCCCCCGACCGGCTCACCGAGGTCGTCGAGCGGCTCGCCAAGGCCTGGACCTGACGCACCGAGGCAGAGCCGGCTCTCCTCACGATGGTGGAGCCCCTGTGCCATCCGGTGAACCGGGGACTCCACCATCCTGGCGACGGGCGGTGTGCGAGGCGCGGCCGCGGGTAACGTCGCAGGTCCACCCGCACCGGAGGTCCTCGTGCAGAAGCTCCGCCGTCTCCCGCTCGCCGTCGCCGCGGCACTCCTGGTCTCCGCCACGCTGGCCGTGTCGTCGTCCGCCGCGGCCCCCGAGTCGTGGGGCGCGCTGCAGGAGGCGGACGGCCATGGGCTCGCAGTCGCCCTGGACGGGGAGCAGACCGCGCTGATCAGCGTCGGCGGGTCCGACGAGGCGACCGTCTACGACCAGCGGCGCGCGGGGGACGGCAGCGTGGGCGCGCCGGTCGAGGTGATGACCGTGGCGGGCGCCGACCACTGCCGTCCCGTCGAGGCCGCCTCGGCCGACGGCAACCTCGCGGTCGCCGTCGAGTGCCAGCGCACGACGGACCTGGAGGACCCACCGACCCGGCTCGTCGAGCTGGTGTGGACCGGCGACGACGGGTGGGCGTGGCGTGTGCAACCCGAGGGCGAGCTCGGGTCGCTGGACTGGTCGCCGGGCGGGCAGTTCGCGCTCTTCACCAGCAACAGCCAGTACGGCAGGCCGCACCACCTCACCAGCTATCACCCCGACCTCGGCTGGCGGGACCTCACGCGGCGCGAGCGCGGGCTCACCGGGGACACCATGATCGCGGCCGTCGACGACAGCGGGGACGCCGTCGCGCTGCGGGGAGCAGGCTTCGAGGACAAGCCCGGCTACTGGTTCGGCGGGCGCCTCCGCATCGAGACGTACGACGCTGCCCGCCGCACGTGGACGACGCGCGTCACGCGCCGCTACCCGGACGGCGGCGTCCACCCGACCGGCCTCGACCTCGACGGCGGCCGCATCGCCGCGACCGTCGTCGAGTCCCGCTCGACGGGCAGGCTCGACAGCCGCGACAGTCGCGTCGTCGTGCTGAGCGGGAGGCCGGGCGACCCGCGCGTCTGGGCACCCCGGCGGTGGAGCCGCCAGGTCGTGACGTCCTCGGCCGCGATCACCGGTCAGGAGGTTGCGGTCGTGGCGTGGCAGGCGGTCGACCGCGGCCGCACCGCACGACCGCGGGTCGCGACGTGGGTGCCTCGACGGCCCCAGCCGCGGGTGCGGTCGTTGGCCGGGGCCACCACCCTCACCGACGCGACGGTCTCGGGGGACACGATGGACCTGGCCGTCAGCGCCGGCGGACGGGGAGTCGTCGCCTGGGTCGCTCACACGAGAGGTGCCCGCCAGTCGTCGGTCGAGGTCACGTCGTTCCAGGTCGGGCGAGACGGTCACCTGCGCCACCCGGTGGCGGCGACCTGGTCGCAGCCGGTCGGGGCGACGGTCGCCGTCACCTCCGGCGACACCTCCTCCGCGGTCACCATCGGCAGGGTGATCGCCCAGTTCTACCCGGCGCCGGAGACCCGCTTCGCCGTCATCGGCTGAGGTCGTCGACGACGACGTCCTTGACGTAGCGACGGCACGGCGACACGAAGACCTGCCCGTCCGCGGTGACCTCGTAGGGCAGTGCACCCTCGTCACGCCAGCCCTGCCTCTCGTAGAACGACCGCGCCCGGGTGTTGCCCTCGACGACGGCCAGCCAGGCGACGGCGAGACCGGCGGCTGCGACCTGTCGCTCCGCCTCGGCCAGCAGCATCCCCGCCACGCCACTGCCGCGGGCGTCGCGTCCGACGAAGACCTGCTCCACCTCGTCGCCGACGACCATCACGAAGCCCAGCAGCTCACCGTCGTCGGAGACGGCGACGGTCGTGTCGGCGACCCGGGCGGGCGTGCGCTCGCGGAAGGCTCCGAGCGTCCGGGCGGCGGTCAGTCCGTCGGGGACGCGACCGGCGTGACCGTCGTGCCAGCCCACGTGCCACAGGTCGGCAACCCCTGCCATGTCCGTGTCGACGGCCGGTCGGATCGAGGTCATGGGAGAAGCCTAGGATCGTCGGCATGGGACACGACGGGCTCGAGCGGATCTGGACGCCCCACCGGATGGCCTACGTCCGGACCTCCGTGGTCGACGAGGGGTGCCCGTTCTGCGCGATCCCGGGCCACCCCGACGACGAGTCGCTGGTCGTGGCGCGGGGGGAGACGACGTACGTCGTGCTGAACCTGCATCCCTACAACCCCGGTCACCTGATGGTGCTGCCCTACCGCCACGTCGCGGACCTGACCGACCTCACCGCGGAGGAGTCGGCCGAGCTCATGGCGCTGACCCAGCAGTCGCTGCGGACGATCCGCGCGGTGGCCAGCCCCCACTCGTTCAACGTGGGCCTCAACCTCGGCCGGTCGGCCGGTGGCTCGCTGTCGGAGCACCTGCACCAGCACGTCGTGCCACGCTGGACCGGCGACTCGAACTTCATCACCGTCGTCGGTGGCACCAAGATGCTCCCGCAGCTGCTCGAGGACACCCGCGCCCTGCTGGCCGGCGCCTGGGATCAGCCGACCGCGTAGGGGTGCTCGGCCGCGCGACCCTGGAAGGCGAGGATCGCCGGGTTGAGGATCCGGCCGTCCTGGATCTCGATGGCCCGGGTCAGGGTCTCGCTGGTGGCCCAGGCCTCGGGCCCGTCGAGGACGGTCTCGATGAAGGGGAGCAGCGCCTCGCTGTTCTCCCACGTCGCCGAGCTCCAGAGGTACGACGGGCTGTGGTCTACCGCGTAGTAGTGGACCCGCCCTCCGACGGTGTGCATCGGGTCGGCGAACGTCGTCGGCGCCGCCCACGAGAAGCCCATGCCCTCGTCGCACGACACGTCCACGATCAGGCTGCCGCTGCGGAAGGCGGGAAGGTCGTCGGTGTGCAGGTAGGTCAGCGGGGCCGCGGTGTCCTGGAGCGTGCAGTTGACGACGATGTCGTTCTCGGCGAGGTACGCGGCCAGTGGCTCGCGACCGCGCTCGGTGATCACCATGCTCGCGCTCGGGTCGTCCGGGTCGTGGTCGAACTGCCGGATCCGCACCGAGTGGATCGGTGATCCCACTGCGGCCACCCCGCGGGTGGTGAGGACCGCGACGTCGCCCACCCCGTGGGCCTTGAGCGCCGTGACCGCGCCGCGGGCGGTCGCCCCGAAGCCGATCACGACCGCGCTCAGCCGGCGACCGTAGTCACCGGTGATGCCGACGAGCTCCATGGCCTGCAGCACCGAGCAGTAGCCGGCGAGCTCGTTGTTCTTGTGGAAGACGTGCAGGCCGACGTAGCCGTCCCGGGTCCAGTGGTTCATCGCCTCGAAGGCGATCAGCGTGAGCTCCCGGTCGATCGCGAGCTGGGTGAGCTCGGGGTCCTGCACGCAGTGCGGCCAGCCCCACAGCACCTGACCCGCGTGCATGGCGGCGACGTCCTCGTGCTGCGGCTTGGGCAGCACGACGACGTCCGCGGTGGCGAGGATCTCCTCGCGGGAGGCGAAGCCGGCCACCTGCCCGGCCAGCTCGGCGTCGCTCACGCCGAAGTGGTCGGCGTACCCGTGCTCGAGGGTCGTGCGCGCGGCAACGTCCGGGGCGAGCCGGTGCAGGTGCTCCGGATGGAGCGGGAGGCGGTGCTCGTTCTCCTTGGCCGAGGTCCCGATGACGCCGAGACTGAGCCGGGTCACCGCTTCTTGGGGATCAGGGGCTCGGTGGCGTCGGACTTGCCGGCCGCCTTCGCGTGCTTGTCGGCACGCTTCTCCTTGATGGACTTGCCGGACTTCTTGGACATGCCTTGCCGTGGCGACTTGTCGCTCATCGGGGCTCCCTTGTCGGAAGCCTGGATGGCTCCGTGCCGCCACACTACGCCCCGGCACTAACGTGGCCGCCGTGGACGACTCCTCGCTGACCGACGACGCCGCCCTCGCTGCCGAGCTGGTGCAGGAGGCCGGATCCCTCGCCGCGCGCATCCGGGGCGAGGGCCTCGACATCGAGCGCAAGACCAGCGGCTCCGACATCGTCACCCAGGCCGACACCGCCTCCGAGCGGCTCATCGTCGAGCGTCTCGCCGCCGCGCGACCCGACGACGCGATCGTGGGGGAGGAGGGCACGTCCCGACCCGGGACGTCCGGTCGCACGTGGGTCATCGACCCCGTCGACGGCACCTACAACTTCTCGCGCGGCAGCGACTGGTGGTGCACGGCGATCGCGCTGCACGACGAGGACGACGTGCTGCTGGGCGCGGTCCACCACCCCGCCACCGGGCGCACGTGGATCGGCGGGCCGCGGGTGCCGAGCACCTGCGACGGTGCGCCCCTCGACGCGCTCCCAGCGACCCCGCGCGAGGCGCGGTGCGCGACCACCTACCTCCACCCGCCGTTCTACGGCGGCGAGGTGGGGGAGGCGTTCGCCCGCGCGCTCCGACAGGTCGGCACCCTGCGGATGCTGGGCTCGGGGACCATGGACTGCATGGCCATCGCCTCGGGACAGTGGGACGTGCTGTTCCAGCACTCCGTGGCCGACTGGGACCGGCTCCCGGGCGCGGCGATCATCCGCGGCGCCGGGGGCGACTCGGTCGTCGTACCCGCCTCCGGCGTGGACTGGACGGTCACCGGGGCGCCGGCCGCGGTGGCGGACGTCCGCGCGGCCCTGCTCGACGGGTAGCCTGCCGCCGTGCTCGATCGGTTCAAGCAGTTCTGGCAGGGCGTCATGCTCGCCCCCTTCATCAACCTGTTCATCCGTCTGGGCATCAGCCCCGACGTGGTGACGCTCGTCGGCACGCTCGGCGTCAGCTTCGGCGCGCTGTTCTTCTTCGCGCAGGGGTGGGTGTGGCAGGGCGTCCTGTTCATCACCGCGTTCGTCTTCAGCGACCTGGTCGACGGCGCGATGGCCCGCAAGGTGGGTCGGAAGGACGACTTCGGTGCCTTCCTCGACTCCACGCTGGACCGGGTCGCCGACGGTGCGCTGTTCGGCGGACTGGCCCTGTTCTTCGCCTGGCACCACGAGAGCCGCCTCTACCTCGTGCTGTGCCTGGTCATCCTCGTCATGGGTGCGGTGACGTCGTACGCCCGCGCCAAGGCCGACTACCTCGGCTACGACGCCAAGGTCGGGATCGCCGAGCGTCCCGACCGCCTCGTCGGCATGCTCGTGCCTGCCTTCTTCGCCGACCTCCTCGACCTCTGGTTCCTGCTCTACATCGCGCTCTGGGCGCTGGCCGTCGCCGCGACCGTCACGGTCGCGCAGCGCATCTGGGTCGTCCGCCGCCAGGCGCTCGCCCGGGCCGGCTCGCAGGCGTGACACCGGTGCACCCCGCGGGGTGAGGGCGCACTACCATCCGACACATGGCTGAGAACACTCCCGACACCCCTCTCGAGCACGGCACCAGCCGCGTGAAGCGCGGCATGGCCGAGATGCTCAAGGGCGGCGTGATCATGGACGTCGTCACCGCCGAGCAGGCGAAGATCGCCGAGGACGCCGGTGCCGTTGCGGTGATGGCGCTGGAGCGGGTCCCGGCCGACATCCGAGCCCAGGGCGGCGTGTCGCGGATGAGCGATCCCGACATGATCGACTCGATCATCTCGTCGGTGTCGATCCCGGTGATGGCCAAGGCGCGGATCGGCCACTTCGCCGAGGCGCAGGTCCTGCAGTCGCTGGGCGTCGACTACATCGACGAGTCCGAGGTCCTGACCCCGGCCGACTACACGAACCACATCGACAAGTGGGCCTTCACCGTGCCGTTCGTGTGCGGTGCGACCAACCTGGGCGAGGCACTGCGCCGGATCACCGAGGGTGCGGCGATGATCCGTTCCAAGGGCGAGGCCGGCACCGGTGACGTGTCCAACGCGGTCACCCACATGCGCACCATCCGGGGCGAGCTCAACCGCCTCCGCGCGATGGCCGAGGACGAGCTCTACGTCGCAGCCAAGGAGCTCCAGGCGCCCTACGACCTCGTCAAGGAGGTCGCGGCCGCCGGCAAGCTCCCTGTCGTGCTCTTCACCGCCGGTGGCATCGCGACCCCGGCCGACGCCGCGATGATGATGCAGCTCGGCGCCGAGGGCGTCTTCGTCGGCTCCGGCATCTTCAAGTCCGGCAACCCCGCGCAGCGCGCCGAGGCGATCGTGAAGGCCACGACGTTCCACGACGACCCCGACGTGGTCGCGAAGGTCTCCCGGGGTCTCGGCGAGGCCATGGTCGGCATCAACGTCGACGAGATCCCGCAGCCGCACCGCCTCGCCGAGCGCGGTTGGTGAGCCAGCCGGTCATCGGCGTCCTCGCCCTCCAGGGCGACGTGCGCGAGCACCTGACCGCCCTGCGCTCGCTCGGCGCCGACCCGATCTCCGTACGCCGACCGGCCGAGCTGGCGGCCTGCGACGGCCTGGTCGTCCCGGGCGGGGAGTCGACCACGATGGTCAAGCTCGCGCGGATCTTCGAGCTGCTCGAGCCCCTGCGTGAGGCCGTCCGGGGAGGCCTGCCGACGTTCGGCACCTGCGCCGGGATGATCATGCTGGCCGACCGGATCGAGGACGGCGCCGTGGGCCAGGAGACGATCGGCGGGCTCCACATCACGGTGCGCCGCAACGCCTTCGGGCGCCAGGTCGACTCCTTCGAGGACGACCTCGAGGTCGACGGACTGGCCGCCCCGGTGCGGGCGGTCTTCATCCGGGCCCCGTGGGTCGAGGCGGTCGCCGACGACGTCGACGTACTGGCTCGGGTCGCCGTCGGGCCGGCCGCGGGTAGGATCGTCGCGGTCCGTCAAGGCCCCCTGATGGCGACCTCGTTCCATCCCGAGGTCGGCAGCGACGACCGGGTCCACGGCATGTTCGTGGACCTGGTGCGCTCGGCCTGACGACCACGACACGCGAGCGAGTAGATAGAGGGACACATGTCAGGCCACTCCAAGTGGGCAACGACCAAGCACAAGAAGGCCGCGATCGACGCCAAGCGCGGCAAGCTCTTCGCCAAGCTGATCAAGAACATCGAGGTCGCGGCCAAGCAGGGCGGCGGCGACCCTGCCGGCAACCCGACCCTCTACGACGCCATCCAGAAGGCGAAGAAGAGCTCGGTGCCCAACAAGAACATCGACTCCGCGCTCAAGCGCGGCTCCGGTGCGGAGTCCGGCGGTGTCGACTACAAGACGATCTCCTACGAGGTCTACGGACCGCAGGGCGTCGCCTTCCTCGTCGAGTGCCTCACCGACAACACCAACCGTGCCGCGATGGAGGTCCGCACCGCGGTCACCCGCAACGGCGGGACCATGGCCGACCCCGGCTCCGTCTCGCGCCTGTTCACCCGCAAGGGCGTCGTCGTGGTGCCCAAGTCGCAGGACCACGACGGCACCGTGCGTGAGGTCTCCGAGGACGACGTCCTCGAGGCGACCCTCGACGCCGGCGCGGAGGAGGTCAACGACCTCGACGAGGCGTTCCAGGTGCAGAGCGAGGCCACCGACGTGGTCGCGGTCCGCACCGCGCTGCAGGACGCCGGCATCGACTACGACTCCGCCGACGTGGAGTTCGTCGCCAGCCTCGAGATCCCGGTCGACGCCGACGGCGCCGGCAAGGTGCTCCACCTCCTCGACGCGCTCGAGGACCTCGACGACGTCCAGGACGTCTTCACCAACGTCGACATCCCCGCCGACGTGATGGCCGAGCTCGAGTCCGCCGACGCCTGACCGCCCCGGCCCCGTTCCCACCTGGCGCTGTAACGCCGGGTTAGTGGCTCTACCCACCCTGTTGCAGCATGGTGGGTACAACCACTAACCCGGCGTTACAGCGCTGTGGGGGCTTCCGGGCGGGCCCGATCCCGGGCCAGCAATCGTCCACAGCCGGCCACGGAGCGGCTTGCTCCACAGACCTCCTCCGCCGATCGGTCCCACCGTCCGTCGCCGCGCGGATCGTCGGCGGCATGTACCTCCCTGTCATCGCCCAGATGCACCGCGAGCACGGATTGGTGACGAGCAAGCAGCTTGCCGTGGCTGGCCTCGACCCCGGCGACGTACGACGCCTCCTCGCCGCGGGCCGGCTCGTCCGCGTCCGCCGCGGGGTGTACGCCGACGCCGACGCGTGGCAGGCACTGGACCCCTACCGGGGTCAGCCGATGCTGCGCATCCGGGCCACCAGGATGGGGTTGCGGTCGACGACGTACGCCTTCAGTCACGACTCGTCCGCGATCCCGCTCGGCATGGGCGCCCCGGACCCGCGGACCTCGCTGGTCCACCTCAGCAGGACGAAGGTGCACGGCGACGCGGTGCGCAACGGCGTGAAGCACCACCTGGCGCCCTACCTGCCCGGCGACGTCACCGACGTGGAGGGGCTGGCCGTGCTCTCGCGGGCGCGCACCGCCCTGGACATGGTGCGCGAGCACGGGCGTGCCCACGGGCTGGCGGCGTGCGACGCGGCGCTGCGGCACGGCGTGACCCGTGCCGAGCTGCTCGACCACCTGTCACGGATGTCGTGCTGGCCACACAGTCGCTGCATGCGCTGGTGCATCGAGCACGCCGACGCCCTTGCCGAGAGCTATCTCGAGTCCTTGGTCCGCGACTTCGTCCTGGAGCTGGCCATCGGGGCTCCCGAGTGCCAGTTCGGGCTGTCGGACGGACACGCGACGGCGTTCGTCGACCTCATCGTGGATCGCCACTTCTTCGAGGCCGACGGCCTGCTCAAGTACCCGCTCGGCAACCCGAGCGGGAAGACGCCCGAGGTCGTCCTCGCGGAGGAGAAGCGGCGCCACGACTTCCTGACCGGCTTCAAGCTCGGTTCGTCACGACTGACCTACGTCGATCTCTTCAGCGGGCGGCAGGCCGCTCTCGCGCGGGCCGCCCGCGAGTACGCCGACACGTGCGCCCGCTTCGGCACCGAGACGGCCGACCTTGCCCCGTACCGCGTCAGCCGCACCCGCCCGCGGATCAGCGGGGCCGGGCACGGTGGGACGTGCGCTCAGCGACCGCCCGCCGCGTGTCGTACGACGTCCCGCACCCGCCCCGGGTTAGCGTGGCCGCACGAACAGGTGTTCGGACGGACCGGTCAGGGCGAGGCGAGGGGGCGAGGCGTGCGTGTGCTCGGCATCGACCCCGGTCTGACCAGGTGCGGCGTCGGGGTGGTCGACGGCAGCGTCGGGCGCCCGCTGTCGATGGTGGACGTCGGCGTCATCCGCACCAGCTCGGACCTGCCGATCGCGCAGCGTCTGGTGACGATCGAGAAGGGCCTCGACGCCTGGATCGAGGAGCACCGGCCCGACGCGGTCGCGGTGGAGCGGGTCTTCGCGCGCTCCGACTCCAGCACGATCATGGGCACCGCCCAGGCCAGCGGCATCGCGCTCGTCGTCGCGGCACGCAGGGGACTGCCCATCACCATGCACACCCCGAGCGAGGTCAAGGCCGCCGTCTCCGGCAACGGCCGCGCCGACAAGGCCCAGGTCGGTGCGATGGTCGTGCGGATCCTGCGGCTGAGCGAGCTGCCCAAGCCTGCCGACGCCGCCGACGCGCTCGCGCTCGCCATCACGCACGTGTGGCGTGGCGCGGCGAGCAACCGCCTCGAGGCCGCCGTGGCGCAGCAGCAGGCGCTGGTCAAGGCACAGAAGCAGAAGATGAGGACCCGATGATCGCCTTCGTCCGCGGCGAGGTCGCCGCCGTCACCCTCAGCAGCGCCGTCCTCGAGGTCGGCGGCGTCGGCCTCGAGCTGATGTGCACCCCCGGCACGCTGGCCACGCTGCGCGTCGGCAAGCCCGCGACGCTGCCCACGAGCATGGTCGTGCGTGAGGACAGCCTGACGATCTTCGGCTTCCTCGACGACGACGAGAAGCAGATCTTCGAGATCGTCCAGACCGCCTCCGGCGTCGGCCCCAAGGTCGCCCAGGCGATCGTCGCGGTGATGAGCCCCGACGACGTACGCCGCGCCATCGGCACCGAGGACGTCAAGGCGCTCACCCGCGTCCCGGGCATCGGCCAGAAGGGCGCCCAGCGCATCATCCTCGAGCTCAAGGACCGCATCGGCCCGCCGGTCGGCGTCCACCACCCGGCGGCCGCCCCGAGCGCCGCGGAGGCCTGGCGCGACCAGGTCCGCGACGGCCTCGTCGGCCTCGGCTGGTCGGCGAAGGAGTCGGAGAAGGCCGTCGACGCCGTCGCGCCCGAGGCCGGTGACCGACCGGACGTCGGCGCCCTGCTGCGCGCGGCGCTGCGCACGCTGAGCAAGGCCTGAGATGAACTGGGACGACGACACCGACGTCGACGACACCGACGACCTCACCCGTGCCGAGCACGCCCACCTCCAGCGGCTCACCGACGCCGAGGCCGACGGCGACGAGCGGGCCGTCGAGGCCGCGCTGCGCCCCAAGACCCTCGACGAGGTGGTGGGGCAGGTCCGCGTACGCGACCAGCTCGGGCTGGTCCTCGAGGCGGCTCGCCGCCGGGGCCGCGCGCCCGACCACGTGCTGCTGTCCGGCCCGCCCGGGCTGGGCAAGACCACGCTCGCGATGATCATCGCTGCCGAGATGAGCACACCGCTGCGCCTCACGAGTGGCCCGGCCATCACCCACGCCGGCGACCTCGCCGCGATCCTGTCGGGCCTCAACGAGGGCGACGTGCTCTTCGTCGACGAGATCCACCGGATGTCGCGCCCGGCCGAGGAGCTGCTCTACATGGCCATGGAGGACTTCCGGGTCGACGTGGTCATCGGCAAGGGCCCCGGCGCCACCGCGATCCCGCTGGAGATCCCGCCGTTCACCCTGGTCGGCGCCACCACCCGCGCCGGGCTGCTGCCCGGCCCGCTGCGTGACCGCTTCGGCTTCACCGCCCACCTGGAGTTCTACGAGCCCGAGGAGCTCGACCTCATCGTGCACCGCTCCGCCGGGCTCCTGGGCGTGCACCTGACCGCCGAGGGCTCGAGCGAGATCGCCTCCCGTTCCCGGGGCACGCCCCGCATCGCCAACCGTCTGCTGCGCCGGGTGCGCGACTACGCCCAGGTCCGCGCCGACGGCGTGCTGACGCTGCCGGTCGCCCGGGCCGCGCTCGAGCTCTTCGAGGTCGACGAGTCCGGGCTCGACCGGCTCGATCGGGGCGTGCTCGACGTGCTGTGCCGCCGCTTCGGCGGGGGACCGGTCGGCATCTCGACGCTGGCCGTCGCGGTCGGCGAGGAGCGCGAGACGGTCGAGGAGGTCGCCGAGCCGTTCCTGGTCCGCACCGGCCTGCTCGCCCGCACGCCCCGCGGACGCGTCGCGACCCCGGCGGCCTGGCAGCACCTCGGGCTGACGCCGCCCGCGATGCCGACCGTCGACTCCACGCTCTTCGACGAGGCGTGAGGGCGTCGCGGGAGCCCCGTTAGACTCCACGCGCTCAGACACCCCCGACCCTCCTCGAGGAGAGCCCTCCCGTGAACGACGTCGTCGCCCTGCTGCCCCTGGTGGCCATCTTCGCCCTGTTCTGGTTCATGGTCGTCCGGCCGCAACGGCGCCGCCAGCAGGAGGTCACCGCCCTGCAGAACAGCATCGAGGTCGGCCAGCGCGTGATGATGTCGGCCGGCATCTTCGGCACGATCACCTCGATCATCGACGACCGCGTCCGCCTCGAGATCGCGCCCGGCGCCACGATCGAGATCGCCCGCGCGGCGATCGCCAAGGTCGAGTCGCCGGTGATCGGCGAGCCCGGCGATGCCTGACCGGCGTACGGCCCAGGAGGCGCTCGAGCGACTGATCGTCGACGTGCCCGACTGGCCGGAGCCGGGGGTGACGTTCAAGGACATCACGCCGGTCCTGGCCGACCACCACGCCTTCTCCGCCATCATCACCGCGCTGGCAGCGGCCGGGAAGGACGACCACGGCAACGTCGTGGTCGACAAGGTCGTCGGCATGGAGGCCCGCGGCTTCATCCTCGCCGCGCCGGTCGCGCTGGCCCTCGGCGTCGGCTTCGTGCCGATCCGCAAGGCCGGCAAGCTGCCACGCGAGACGCACGCGGTGACCTACACGCTCGAGTACGGCGAGGCCACGCTCGAGGTGCACCGCGACGGCATCGCGCCGGGCGAGCGGGTGCTGATGATCGACGACGTGCTCGCCACCGGCGGCACCGTCGTCGCGACCCGGCAGCTCATCGAGGCCTGCGGCGGCACCGCCACCAGCTGCTCGGTCCTGCTCGAGCTCGGGTTCCTCGAGCCGCGTGCGGTCACCGGCGACCTGCCGATCGCGTCGCTGCTCACCGTCTGACGAGCCGACCGAGGAGCGGTCGGGCCCACGCGGTCGTCGGCGTCGGCTCACGAGAGTGCGCGACCCGTCACTAGACTGGGCCAATGGCAGAGGAGCAGGTGCCCACGCAGGAGCCGAAGGCGCCCCTGACCGCGCGCGGCATGCGTGCTCGCCTCGCCCGTGTCGGCACCCGGCCGCCGGCCTCCAACCCGGTCCTCGAGCCGCTCTTCCGGGCAGTGCGCGCCAACCACCCGAAGGCCGACCTCGCCCTGCTCGAGCGCGCCTACGCGGTCGCCGACAAGTGGCACACCGGCCAGATGCGCAAGAGCGGCGACCCCTACATCACCCACCCGCTCGCGGTGACGACGATCCTCGCCGACATCGGCATGACCGAGCCGACGCTCGTCGCGGCGCTGCTGCACGACACGGTCGAGGACACGCCGTACACCCTCGACGAGCTGCGCGCCGAGTTCGGTGACGAGGTCGCCGTCCTGGTCGACGGAGTCACGAAGCTCGACAAGGTGCAGTACGGCGACTCGGCGCAGGCCGAGACCATCCGCAAGATGATCGTGGCGATGTCGCGCGACATCCGGGTGCTGGTCATCAAGCTCGCCGACCGGCTCCACAACATGCGCACCCTGCGCTACGTCCCGGCGAAGTCGCAGGAGCGGTCCTCGCGCGAGACCCTCGACATCTATGCCCCGCTGGCCCACCGGCTGGGCATGAACACCCTCAAGTGGGAGCTCGAGGACCTCGCGTTCGCGACCCTGCACCCCAAGATCTACGACGAGATCGTGCGGATGGTCGCCGAGCGGGCGCCGTCGCGCGACCAGTTCCTCGCCGAGGTCGTCGTGGAGATCGAGCAGGACCTCAAGTCCGCGCGGATCAACGCGAAGGTCACCGGACGACCGAAGCACTACTACTCGATCTACCAGAAGATGATCGTCGGCGGCCGCGACTTCTCCGACATCTACGACCTCGTCGGCATCCGGATCCTGGTCGACGAGGACCGCGACTGCTACAGCGCGCTCGGAGTCATCCACTCGCGGTGGAACCCGGTCCTGGGGCGGTTCAAGGACTACGTCGCGATGCCGAAGTTCAACATGTACCAGTCGCTCCACACGACCGTCATCGGCCCCGCGGGCAAGCCGGTCGAGGTGCAGATCCGCACCTTCGCCCAGCACCGCCGCGCCGAGTACGGCGTCGCCGCGCACTGGAAGTACAAGGAGAACTCCAAGGCCGGCGTCGACACCGACCGCCTCGGCGACAAGGACGACCTCACCTGGCTGCGCCAGCTGCTCGACTGGCAGAGCGAGGTCGAGGACCCGGGCGAGTTCCTGGAGTCGCTGCGCTTCGAGATGAACCAGCAGCAGGTCTACGTCTTCACCCCGCGTGGCGACGTCATCCCGCTGCCGATGGGCGCGACCCCGGTCGACTTCGCGTACGCCGTCCACACGGAGGTCGGCCACCACACGATCGGCTCGCGGGTCAACGGTCGCCTCGTCCCGCTCGAGTCCACCCTCGACAACGGCGACGTGGTCGAGGTCTTCACCTCCAAGTCGCCCACCTCCGGCCCCTCGCGCGACTGGCTCAACTTCGTCCAGTCGCCCCGCGCCCGCTCGAAGATCCGTCAGTGGTTCACCAAGGAGCGGCGCGAGGAGGCGATCGAGCACGGCAAGGACCAGATCGCCAAGCTCATGCGCAAGGAGGGCCTGCCCCTCACCCGCCTGATGACGCACGACATCCTCGCGCTCGTCGCCGAGCACTTCCACCACGCCGACGTCTCCGCGCTCTACGCCGCGGTCGGCGAGGGCAACCTCAGCGCCCAGGCCGTCGTACGCCGCGTCATCGACATCCACGGCGGCGACGAGGGTGCCCAGGAGGACCTGTCCGAGGGCGTCACCATCACCGGGCGCTCGCGCGCCAAGCGCGCCCCGACCGACTCCGGCGTCATCGTGCCCGGCGTCGACGACCTGTGGGTCAAGCTCGCCAAGTGCTGCACGCCGGTGCCGCCCGACCCGATCCTCGGCTTCGTCACCAAGGGTGGGGGAGTCTCGGTCCACCGCCGTGACTGCACCAACGCCTCCAGCCTCCTCGGTCAGCCCGAGCGCGTGCTCGAGGTGGAGTGGGCGCCGACCTCGCAGTCGACCTTCCTGGTCAACATCCAGGTCGAGGCCCTCGACCGCGCCCGCCTGCTCTCCGACATCACGATGGCGCTCTCCGACGCCCACGTGAACATCCTCAGCGCGACCCTGTCCACCACGCGCGACCGGGTCGCGAAGAGCCGGTTCTCCTTCGAGATGGCCGACGCGGCCCACCTCGACGGCGTGCTGCGCGCCGTACGCGCGGTGCCGGGCGTGTTCGACGCCTACCGCGTCACCGCCTGACCTCGCTCCGCGGGCACCTCCGTCGGACACGTGTCCCGCGCGCACCTCCATCGGACACGTGTCCGAGAAGTCGCCCGCAACCGCGCGGATCAGGGGCGATATCTCGGACACGTGTGGCCACGATGCCGTCACGCAGCAACGTGGGCCTCTCGCCGACACGTGTCCGCGAACTCGCCCTCAACCGGCGACCTTGAGGGCAATATCTCGGACACATGTCCGACAAGTCGCCCTCAACCGGCGACCTGAAGGGCGATATCTCGGACACGTGTCCGACGAGGGGCGCTCGCGAGCACCAGGGCTCACGCTCCAGCACCCCGACGAAGTGGACTAGCTGAAGTCCGCCGCGGCCTTCTTCGCCATGTCGAGGAAGGCCTGCTTGTTGGCCAGCTCGCCCTCGAGGTCCTTGACCTTGCGGTCGTCGCCGGCGGCACGGGCCTTGTCGAGCTTGGCCTGGGTCTCGGCGATGCCGGCCTCGAGCTTGCCGATCATGTCGTCGGCTCGCGCGGACTTCTCCGGGTCGCTCTTGCTCCACTGCTCGTCCTCGACGGCGCGGATGGCCTGCTCGACCTTGCGGATGCGGGCCTCGAGGTCCTTCATCCGGTCGCGCGGGACCTTGCCGGCGGCGTCCCAGCGCTCAGCCAGGTCGCGGAAGGTCTTCTTGGTCGCGTCGAGGTCCCTGACGGGCAGGAGCGCCTCGGCCTCGACCAGGATCGCCTCCTTGACCTCCGCGTTGCCGGCGAACTCCTCGTCGAGCGCGGCGTTGGCCGCGTCACGGGCGCCGAAGAACGTGTCCTGGGCGCCGCGGAAGCGCTGCCAGAGCTGGTCGTCCACCTCGCGGGGGGCGGGGCCGGCGGCCTTCCAGTCGCGCATCAGGTCGCGGTACTTGCCGGCGGTCGGGCCCCACTCGGTCGAGGACGAGAGCGCCTCGGCCTCCTTGGCCAACCGCTCCTTGATGACCCGCGCACCGTCGCGACGCTCGTGCTCCTCGGCGAAGTGCGCCTTGCGGTGCCGGGTGTACGTCGTCCGCGCGGTCGAGAAGCGCCGCCACAGTGCGTCGTCGGTGGCGCGGTCGAGGCGGGGGAGGTCCTTCCACGTCGCGAGCAGGTCGCGCAGGCGGTTGGCGCCGTTGCGCCAGTCGGAGCTCTCGGCGAGGCGCTCGGCCTCGGCGACGAGCTTCTCCTTCTCCGCCTTGGACTCCGCCGTCTTCTGCGCGCGCTCCTCCCGGCGGGCCGAGCGTTGGGCCGCGACCACGGGAGCGAGCGCGTCGAGCCGCCCGGCGAGGGACACCAGGTCGCCCACGGCGTGGGCGTCGACGACCTGCTCGCGCAGGGACTTGATCGACGAGGTGGCCTCCTCGGGGGCCAGCCGGCCCGAGGCGACGCGCTGCTCGAGCAGGTGCACCTTGCCCTCGAGCTCCTCGAACCTCTTGGCGAAGAACTCCAACGCCTCGGCCGGGGTGCCGGCCTCGTAGGAGCCGACGGATCGCTCCCCGTCGGCGGTGCGGACATAGACGGTGCCGTCCTCGGCCACCCGACCCCAGGGCTGCTGACCCGGGGCCGAGTCGTCTCGGGACTGCTTGTCAGCGCTCATGGTCGCCCATCGTAGTCATGGTCGCGACTGGCCTCGGTAGGCTTCCCTCCTGAGAAGATCCGACCGGAGACCTGACGGACCGGACAAGTCGAGACAAGCAAGGACTGACGCCTGTGTTCATCGCCGGCTTCCCCGCCGGGCCGTGGGGCACCAACTGCTATGTCGTGGCGACCGGTCCCGGCGCGGAGTGCGTCGTCATCGATCCCGGCAAGGACGCCGCCGACGGCGTCGCCGAGGTGGTCCGCGAGCACAGGCTCAAGCCGGTCAGCGTCCTGGTCACCCACGGGCACGTCGACCACATGTGGTGCGTCGCGCCGGTCGCCGGCACCTACGACGCGACCGCGTGGATCCACCCCCGCGACCGGCACCTGCTGACCGACCCGATGGCCGGGATGAGCCGCGAGACCACCCAGATGCTGCTCGGTGGCGACCACACGTGGGCCGAGCCCGACGACGTGCGCGAACTGTCCGACCTCGCCGAGCTCGAGCTCGCGGGCGTGCGGTTCGTCGTCGACCACACGCCGGGGCACACCGAGGGCTCGGTGACCTTCCGTACGCCGTACGTGCAGCAGGACGTGTCCGAGGTGATGTTCTCCGGCGACCTGCTCTTCGAGGGCTCCATCGGCCGCACCGACCTGCCCGGGGGTGACCACGCGACGATCCTGCGCAGCCTGGCCGACAAGGTGCTGACGCTCCCCGACGACATCGTGGTGCTTCCCGGTCACGGCAACCAGACCTCCATCGGCCGCGAGCGCGCCACCAACCCCTACCTGCTCGACCTCCAGCGCGAGGGCGACTCCGACCAGGTCACGCGAGGACTCTGAGATGAGCAAGATCGCCCCGCTGAGCGGGTTCCCCGAGCTGCTGCCTGCGCAGCGCACCGTCGAGCGCGAGGTCGTCGCCTCCCTGTCGCACACCTTCGAGCTGCACGGCTTCGCCAACATCGAGACCCGCGTCGTCGAGCCCATCGAGCGGCTGGCCAAGGGCGGCGAGGTCGACAAGGAGATCTACGTCCTGCAGCGCATCGCGGCCGAGCCGGACGCGAAGGCCGAGCTGGGCCTCCACTTCGACCTCACCGTGCCGTTCGCGCGCTACGTCCTCGAGCACGCCGGGCACCTCGAGTTCCCCTTCCGGCGCTTCCAGGTCCAGCCGGCCTGGCGCGGGGAGCGCCCGCAGGAGGGCCGCTACCGCCAGTTCACCCAGGCCGACGTCGACATCGTCGGGCGCGACGAGCTGCCCTTCCACCACGACGTCGAGGTGATGTCGGTGATGGTCGACGCCCTCGGCCGGCTGCCGATCCCGCCGGTGTCGTTCCAGTTCAACAACCGCAGGCTCATCCAGGGCTTCTACCGCGGCCTGGGCATCGACGACGTCACCGACGCGATCCGCGTCATCGACAAGCTCGACAAGCTGCCGGCCGAGGAGGTCGCGAAGCTGCTCGTGGAGCGCGTCGGCACGACACCCGAGCAGGCGCAGCGGTGCCTGGAGCTGGCGACCATCCGGGTCGCGGACTCCTCCTTCGTCGAGCGGGTCCGCGCGCTGGGCGTCACCGACGAGCTGCTCGACCAGGGCCTCGACGAGCTTGCGGCGGTCGTCGAGGGCTGCCGTGCCGTCGCCGGCGACCGGGTGAGCGTCGAGGCCAACCTGCGCATCGCTCGCGGTCTCGACTACTACACCGGCACCGTCGTCGAGATCTTCATGGAGGGCTACGAGCGGTTGAAGTCGGTCGGCGGGGGAGGACGCTACGACGCGCTCGCCAGCGACGGACGGACGACCTACCCGGGCGTCGGCGTGTCCTTCGGCGTCTCCCGCACGCTGATCCCGCTCATCGCCGACGAGGTGCTGTCCGGCAGCCGCCCGGTCCCCAGCGCGGTCCTCGTCGCGCTCAACACCGAGGACGACCGCGCGGTCAGCACCGCGGTCGCCGCCGCCCTGCGGTCCCGCGATATCGCTTGCGAGGTCGCCCCTGCTCCTGCGAGGTTCGGCAAGCAGATCCGCTTCGCCGAGCGTCGTGGCATCCCCTTCGTCTGGTTCGTCCAGCCCGACGGCAGCCACCAGGTCAAGGACATCCGCTCGGGGGAGCAGGTCGACGCCGACCCGGCCACCTGGACCCCGCCCGCGGCCGACCTCCGGCCCACGATCACCAGCACCGCCACCAGCAACAAGGAGACCCTGAAGTGATTCGCACCCATGACGCCGGCGCCCTGCGCGCCACGGACGTCGGACAGACCGTCACGCTCGCCGGGTGGGTGGCGCGTCGGCGCGATCACGGCGGTGTCGCGTTCCTCGACCTCCGCGAGCGCAGCGGCGTGGTCCAGGTCGTCGTACGCGACGAGGCGGTGGCCCACAGCCTGCGCAGCGAGTTCTGCCTGAAGGTCACCGGGGAGGTCGTGGCACGCAAGGAGGGCAACCAGAACCCCAACCTGGCCACCGGCGAGATCGAGGTCGTCGCCACCGAGCTCGAGGTGCTCTCCACCTCCGACCCGCTGCCGTTCCCGATCGACGACGCGTCGGGCCACAAGGGTGGCGAGGTCGGCGAGGAGGCACGCCTGCGGCACCGCTACCTCGACCTGCGCCGCTCGGGCCCCAACGCCGCGCTGCGCCTGCGCAGCAAGATCAACAAGGCCGCGCGCGACGTGCTCGACGAGCGCGACTTCGTGGAGGTGGAGACTCCCACCCTCACCCGCTCGACTCCCGAGGGGGCGCGCGACTTCCTGGTGCCGGCCCGCCTGGCCCCCGGCAGCTGGTACGCGCTGCCGCAGAGCCCGCAGCTGTTCAAGCAGCTGCTGATGGTCGGTGGCATGGAGCGCTACTACCAGATCGCGCGCTGCTACCGCGACGAGGACTTCCGCGCCGACCGCCAGCCGGAGTTCACCCAGCTCGACATCGAGATGAGCTTCGTGGACCAGGAGGACGTCATCGAGCTGATGGAGGACGTCCTCGAGGCGATGTGGGCGCAGGCCGGACACACGATCGAGCGTCCCCTGCCGCGGATGACGTACGCCGAGGCGATGGCGATGTACGGCTCGGACAAGCCCGACCTGCGGATGGGCCTCGAGCTCGTCGAGTGCACCGACTACTTCAAGGACACCGGCTTCCGGGTCTTCCAGGCCGACTACGTCGGCGCCGTCGTGATGCCCGGCGGCGGCAGCCAGCCGCGCCGTCAGTTCGACGCGTGGCAGGACTGGGCCAAGCAGCGCGGGGCCAAGGGCCTGGCCTACGTCACGGTCGCCGACGACGGCGAGCTCGGGGGACCGGTCGCGAAGAACCTCACGGACACCGAGCGCGCGGGCCTCGCCGCGCACGTCGGCGCCGCCCCCGGCGACTGCATCTTCTTCGCCGCGGGTCCGGCCAAGAGCAGCCGAGCGCTCCTCGGTGCCGCGCGGCTCGAGATCGGCCGCCGCGGCGACATGCTCGACGACTCGACGTTCGCCTTCACCTGGGTGGTCGACGCGCCGCTGTTCGAGCCGAGCTCCGACGCGGTCGCCAGCGGCGACGTCGCCGTCGGCGCCGGCGCCTGGACGGCCGTGCACCACGCCTTCACCAGCCCCAAGCCCGAGTTCGTCGACACCTTCGACACCGACCCCGGCAGCGCGCTGGCCTACGCCTACGACATCGTCTGCAACGGCAACGAGCTGGGCGGCGGGTCCATCCGTATCCACCGCGGCGACATCCAGAAGCGCGTCTTCTCGGTGATGGGCCTCGGCGAGGAGGAGGCGCAGGAGAAGTTCGGCTTCCTCCTCGACGCCTTCAAGTTCGGCGCGCCCCCGCACGGCGGCATCGCCGTGGGCATGGACCGCATCGTCGCGCTGCTCGCCGGCACGGACTCGATCCGCGACGTGATCGCCTTCCCCAAGTCCGGGGGCGGCTACGACCCGCTGACCGCGGCCCCCGCGCCGATCACGCCGGAGCAGCGCAAGGAGGCCGGGGTGGACGCCACGCCGGAGGACGCCCGGGCCGAGGGAAGCCCCGCAGCCGGCGCCTGATCCGTACGTCGACCCGGCTGCGGCCACCTCGAGGGGTGGCCGCAGCCGTCTCGTCGTGTCCGGACGAGGCGCGATCTCGTTCGGAGATGACGAGATCATCGCGGACAACATCCCGTCGGGCAGCCGATCTCCAACATGTTTGCCGGGCCCGTTCGGCCAACGGGTCGTAACGGGATCGTTACGCGCCAGTGATCGTCCCTGCGTCGCGGGTCACATAGAGTCGCGTCTCGGCGCAGGTCTCGGGAGACCCCGAGCCCGGGCACCGAGACAGTCCCGAACAAGATGGGGAGAGCATGTCGGCAGACACCGCAGGGCCGGAGACGCTCGGCTCGTTGAGCGACGAGCCGCAGCACCAGGATCCCAACAGCCAGCAGGCCAAGGAGATCGCCGGCAAGTCCCCACTGCGCATCGCGCTGGGCCGTCTGGCCCGCGACAAGATCGCGGTGGTCTGTGCGGTCGTCGTCTTGTTCTTCATCATCTGCGCCGTGTTCGCCGGACCGATCAGCCACCTCTTCGGCGTGAGCCTGGAGACTCCGCTGGCCAGCGAGCGCGTCGACGGGCTCAACAACAACATGCCCAAGCCCGAGATGGGACCGCCGTTCGGCCCCTTCACGTGGGAGCACCCGATGGGTGTCGCGCCGCGGACGGGCAACGACAACCTCGCCTACTGGCTCTACGGCTGCCGCATCTCGCTGCTGATCGCCGCCAGCGCGACGCTCGTGGCCAGCGTCACCGGCGTCGTCGTCGGCCTGCTCGCCGGGTTCCTCGGGGGTGCGGTCGACAAGATCCTGTCGTTCTTCGTCGACACCTTCCTCACCATCCCGTTCCTGCTCGCCGCGCTGACGCTCGCGCCTATCCTCAACGAGCGGTTCGCCCTCTACGACAGCTACGCGACGATCCAGAAGTTCAGCCTGGTCGTGGTGCTGGCGCTGTTCGGGTGGATGGGCACCGCGCGCCTCATCCGAGGTGAGGTGCTGGCGCTGCGCGAGCGCGAGTTCGTCCAGGCGGCCCGGGTGATGGGCATGCCCACCTCGCGCATCCTCTTCAAGGAGCTGCTGCCCAACCTCGCCGCGCCGATCATCATCAGCGTGTCGCTGATGCTCCCGGCGTTCGTGGCGGCCGAGGCCGGGCTCGCCTACCTCGGCATCGGCGTCACCGACGGCGTCTCCTGGGGCCAGACGATCCTCCAGGCGGCCACCCCGACCTACTTCCGTGAGTACCCGCAGTACCTGTGGCAGCCGTTGCTCGGCATCGTCGCCCTGGTGCTCTCCCTCAACCTCCTGGGTGACGCGATCCGCGACGCCCTCGACCCCAAGACCCGCCGCTGAGCCACGCTCGGCCCACGGTCGCTCGCACGTCGCCGGAGACGCCGTCCTCGGTGAGAAACACAATGGAAAGGCTGGACAGCATGAAGCGGAACAAGCCGCTCGCACTCGTTGCCGGCGCCGCTCTTCTGACCCTCGCTGCCTGTGGCGGCGGGTCGTCGGACGGTGGCGGCAGCAACGGAGGAACGGACCGGGAGTTCGGTGACCAGGAAGGTGGCACCAAGGACGCCGCCCGCAAGGGTCCTGCCGCAGAGATCGAGGGCGCCGCGACGGGTGGCACGATCACCGTCTACCTGCCCGGCGACCCGGGCCCGGACTCGCTCGACCCGACCACCGGGTGGTCCGTCACGGGCAACTCCATCCAGCAGGCGCTCACCAGCCGCTCGCTGACCCAGTACGCCCGCGACGAGAACGGCCAGCCGGTGCTGGTCCCCGACCTCGCGACCGACCTCGGCACGCCCAACGACGACTACACCGAGTGGACCTTCACGATCCGCGACGACGCGACGTGGGAGGACGGCAAGCCCGTCACCGCCGAAGAGGTCGCGTTCGGCATCTGCCGCTCGCTGGACTCCGAGGCGTTCCCGTCCGGTGCCGGCACGGAGTACTCCAAGACGTACTTCAAGGACGCTGCCGACTACGAGGGCCCCTACACCGGCAAGGACCCCAACTGCGAGAAGTGGGACGGCATCGCGGTCGACGGCCAGGACATCACCATCTCGATGGCCAAGCCGTTCCCCGACATGGACTACTGGGGCGCCTTCATGACCATGGGCCCGGCCCCGCTCGGCAACGCCTCCAAGCCGCCGAACTACGGCAACAAGCCGCTGGCCAACGGCCCCTACAAGGTCGACAGCTTCAAGCCCAACGAGGAGCTCGTCCTCGTCAAGAACGACCAGTGGTCCGCTGACTCCGACCCGGCCCGTCACCAGTACGCCGACGAGTTCGTGTTCAAGTTCAACCAGGACCAGTCCAAGGTCGACGAGATCATGCTCTCGGACAACTCCGACAGCCAGACCGCCGTCTCCACCGGCCTCGGCTCGGACAAGTACACCGACGCCAACGGCCAGCTGGGCGACCGCCTGGTGCAGCAGACCTCGCAGTGCGTGTCCACGCTGACGCCGGACTACGACCAGATCACCGACATCAACGTCCGCAAGGCGCTCGCCTACGCGTACCCCTACGAGGACGTGTGGATCGCCAGCGGCGAGGTCCCGGGCGTGACCCGGGTCCCGGCCAACTCGATCATGCCCCCCGGCATGGCGGGCAAGAAGGACTTCCAGGTCGACGGTGAGCAGATCACCTACGACCCGGAGAAGGCCAAGGCCCTCCTCGAGGAGGCCGGTGTCGAGATGCCGTACCCGATCACGATGGTCTACTACGAGGTCGACCCGCTGGCCAAGGCCGCCCAGGACCAGATCACCAAGGGCTTCGAGGCCTCGGGCTTCAAGGTCAAGGCCGTCCCGGTCCAGGAGTCGCCCTACAACATCTGGCTCGACCCCGACAACAAGGTCAACAAGACCCTCAACCTGCGCGGCGTGAACTGGTGCTCGGACTGGCCCTCGGGCTCGACGATGATCCCGTCGCTGCTGCGCGGCGGCGCCGTCTACAACACCGCTCGCTTCGACGAGGCCTCGGTCAACGACGAGATGGACAACATCGCGACCCTGCCCCTCGAGGAGCAGGCCGACGCCTGGGGCTCGCTGGACGAGGAGATCATGACGGACTACTTCCCGATCATCCCGACCGCGTTCCGCAACGACCTGTTCGTCTTCGGCACCAAGATCGGCAACCCGACGGGCGATGGCTCGATCGGTGCGCCGAACTACAAGGACCTGTACGTCATGCAGTGATCCCGGTGCTCTCGCAGGTTGGGGAGCACCACGTAGTACCCAGTAGCAACCACTGACGGGTGGGGGCTCCCGACCGGGGGCCCCCACTCGCCAGCCCGGACCTCCCGGACGGGACGCAGTAGGCTGCGTGCCCGGGGGGCCGACTCATCCACCACCCCGGAGAGTGACCTGCGATGTTCGCGTATGTCGTGAAGCGGCTGATCTCGGGAGTCCTCGTCGTGACCTTGGTCTCGATGGCGATCTTCCTGCTGTTCTGGTACGGCCCGTCGAGCCCGGCGCAGCCCATCTGCGACCGAGAGACCAGCAACCGGTGCACCCAGACCAAGCTGGCCGTCTACGAGAAGACGCTGGGCTACGACAACCCGGTCTACGAGGAGTACGGGAAGTACGTCAAGGGCATCTTCGTCGGTCGCACGCTCACGATCGCCTCCAACGACTACGAGTGCGGAGCGCCATGCCTCGGCGTCAGCTACCGCACCAAGCAGCCGGTCAAGGAGGAGCTGGTCTCGCGCATGCCCGCGACCTTCTCCGTGGCCATCGGAGGCGCGTTCCTCTACCTCCTCTTCGGCGTCCCGATCGGCGTCGCTGCCGCACGACGGCGCGGCACCGTGGCCGACAAGGCCCTGGTCTCGAGCTTCCTGTTCATCAGCTCGATCCCCTACTACCTCTTCGCGCTGCTCACCTGGCTCTACCTGACGATCACGTTCCCGATCCCGTTCTTCAGCGACACGGGCTACTTCTCCATCGCCCAGAACGGGCCACTCAAGTGGTTCGGAGGTCTGTTCCTCGCCTGGGTGGCGCTCGGCATCTTCGGCTGCACGCAGTACACGCGGTTCACGCGAGGTGCGATGGTCGAGGCGCTGAGCGAGGACTACATCCGCACCGCCAAGGCCAAGGGCCTGCCGACGCGGACGATCGTCTACAAGCACGGGCTCCGAGCCGCCCTCGTGCCGGTCGTGACCATCTTCGGCATCGACTTCGGCACGCTGCTCGCCGGCACCATCTTCACCGAGCGCATCTTCGACATCCAGGGCATCGGCTACTGGAGCCTGCAGGCCGTCCAAGGACGCGACCTGCCGGTCGTCCAGGCCACGGCACTGTTCAGTGCCGTCGTCCTGATCATCGCCAACCTGCTCGTGGACGTTGTCTACAGCGTCCTCGACCCGAGAGTGAGGCTCTCGTGACCAGCATTCCCGTGACCCCGTCGTCCGCCGCGTCGAGCGACCCGGAGGGCCCCTACCTCCAGGTGGAGGACCTGCAGGTCACCTTCCCGACCCAGGACGGTCCCGTGACCGCGGTCAAGGGCCTGTCCTACTCGGTCGCGAAGGGCCAGACCCTGGGCATCGTGGGGGAGTCGGGATCGGGCAAGTCCGTCTCGAGCATGGCCGTGATGGGCCTGCACGACGCCAAGTCCGCCCGGATCTCCGGCTCCATCAGGGTCGGCGGCACCGAGATCGTGGGCCTGGGCGAGTCGCGGATGCGCAGCCTGCGCGGCAACTCGATGGCGATGATCTTCCAAGACGCGCTCGCTGCCCTGCACCCGTTCTACAAGATCGGCAAGCAGCTGGAGGAGGCCTACCTGGTCCACCACTCCAGCGCGTCCAAGCGAGACGCCCGCCGCAAGGCGATCGAGATGCTCGACCGGGTGGGCATCCCGCAGCCCGACCGGCGCGTGGACGACTTCCCGCACCAGTTCTCCGGCGGCATGCGGCAGCGCGCGATGATCGCGATGGGACTGATCAACGACCCGTCGCTGCTCATCGCCGACGAGCCCACGACCGCCCTCGACGTGACGGTGCAGGCTCAGATCCTCGACCTGCTGCAGGACCTCCAGCGCGAGTTCAACTCCGCCGTCATCATCATCACCCACGACCTCGGCGTCATCGCGGAGATGGCCGACGACGTGCTCGTGATGTACGCCGGCCGGTGCGTGGAGTACGGCACGACCAAGCAGATCCTCACCGCGCCCGAGATGCCCTACACGTGGGGACTGCTGTCCAGCATCCCCGACGTGCGCGCGTCGACGGACGCCCGTCTCATCCCGATCCCGGGCAACCCGCCGAGCCTGCTGAGGCCGCCGTCGGGCTGCTCGTTCCATCCTCGCTGCGTGCACTCCGACAAGGTCGCCGGCGACCTCTGCAGCACCGAGCTCCCCGAGCTGCTGCCGGCCAGCAGCGGAACGGCCCATCTCAGGCGGTGCCACCTGGCCGACCCCGTCGGGGTCTACCAGTCCGAGGTGCTGCCCGAGATCGCCCCCGAGCTGGTCGAGGAGACCCGATGACGCAGGATCCCAACACCCGGGCCGAGGTGGAGCCGACCGAGATCGGCGCGAACGCCGCAGAGACCGGCGAGCGCCGGCTCGAGGACACGCACGACGTGACCGCCGACCACGAGGTCCCGATCGGGGACCTCGACTTCGCCGCGGTGGCCGAGCACGGCCACGTGGCCGCGGAGCGCGACCCCGACGCGCCCGCCGTCCTCACGGTCGACAACCTCAAGATGTACTTCCCGGTGAAGTCCTCGGGACTGGTCCGTCGCACGATCGGTCAGGTGCAGGCCGTCGACGGGATCTCGTTCGAGGTGCCCAAGGGAGGCTCGCTGGGTCTCGTGGGCGAGTCCGGGTGCGGCAAGTCGACGACCGGTCGGCTGATCACGCGGCTCTACACGCCCACCGGCGGCTCGATGATGTTCGAGGGTCAGGACCTGGCGAAGCTGTCCAACCGGGAGATGAAGCCGTTGCGCCGCGACGTGCAGATGATCTTCCAGGACCCCTACACCTCGCTCAACCCGCGCCACACGGTCGGCACGATCGTCGGTGCACCCCTCGAGGTGCACAACATCGTCCCGAAGAAGCAGGTCATCCCGCGGGTCAAGGAGCTGCTCGAGGTCGTGGGTCTCAACCCCGAGCACTACAACCGCTACCCCAACGAGTTCTCCGGCGGCCAGCGCCAGCGCATCGGCATCGCCCGGGCGCTCACGCTGAACCCCAAGATCCTGGTGGCCGACGAGCCGGTCTCCGCGCTCGACGTGTCGATCCAGGCGCAGGTCGTCAACCTGCTCCAGGACATCCAGCGTGAGTTCGACGTGGCGTTCCTCTTCATCGCCCACGACCTCGCGATCGTGCGCCACTTCTGCCCGGAGATCGCGGTGATGTACCTCGGGAAGATTGTCGAGATCGGTGACCGCGAGACGATCTACTCCCACCCCCACCACCCCTACACGCAGGCGCTGCTGTCGGCCGTGCCCGACGTCAAGCAGGCAGCGGTCGGTGGTCGTCGCGAGCGCATCCGCCTCGAGGGTGACGTGCCGAGCCCGATCAACCCACCCTCGGGATGCCGCTTCCGCACCCGCTGCCAGTTCGCGCAGGAGATCTGCGCGAAGGTCGAGCCACCACTGCTCCAGATCGGCAAGCGCCACAAGGTCGCCTGCCACTTCGCCGGCGAGCTGGGAGCCCACCCGGCCACTCCGGTGACCACGGAGATCCTCGGTGTCGACGACCAGGGCAGTGCGGTCCCCGGGGCCACCCCGGCGGCGCGGCTGTCGATCCCGGGCTACGAGAAGACGTGGTACGACCTCGACACCAAGCAGACCGCCGGCGCCTGAGCCGAGCGGTCCTGCTGCCGGCGCTGTCGGCGCAGTGGGAGAGACTCACCGACGTGGATGGCCTGTTCGAGATCCCGGGCGCCGGGCAGCCCGCGCGCGGAGCCGTGCCCGGCCAGGTTCCGGGGTCGGGATCGCTCGGTGCCAACACGCACGCGTCGGCGCCGCTCGCCGTGCGCATGCGCCCGCGCACGATCGACGAGCTCGTCGGCCAGCAGCAGCTGCGCGCCACGGGGTCGCCGCTGCGTCGCCTGATCGAGGGCGACCAGTCGATGTCGCTGCTCCTGTGGGGACCGCCCGGCACCGGCAAGACCACGATCGCGGCCATCGTGAGCCAGCAGACCAGCCGTCGGTTCGTCGAGGTCTCGGCCGTGTCGGCGGGGGTGAAGGAGGTGCGCGCCGCGATCGACGGTGCCCGCGCCGAGCTCGTCCGCACCGGCGAGGAGACCGTGCTCTTCGTCGACGAGGTGCACCGCTTCAGCAAGGCCCAGCAGGACGCCCTGCTGCCCGGCGTCGAGAACCGCTGGGTCACCCTGATCGCCGCGACCACCGAGAACCCGTTCTTCTCCGTCATCAGTCCGCTGCTCTCGCGCAGCCTGCTGCTGCGGCTGCAGTCCCTGACCGACGACGACGTCGCGGAGGTGATCGACCAGGCGCTGGTCGACGAGCGCGGGCTGTCCGGCTCGACCGAGCTGGACGAGGACGCGCGCGACCACCTCGTACGCCTGGCCGGCGGTGACGCGCGACGCGCCCTCACCTACCTCGAGGCGGCCGCGGGCGCGGCCGTGAGCAGCGGCAGGGAGTCCATCGACCTCGTCACCGCGGAGACGGCCGTCGACCAGGCAGCCGTGCGCTACGACCGGCAGGGTGACCAGCACTACGACGTCATCTCCGCCTTCATCAAGTCGATCCGCGGCTCCGATCCCGATGCCGCGCTCCACTACCTCGCACGGATGATCGAGGCGGGGGAGGACCCCCGCTTCATCGCGCGGCGCCTCGTGGTCCATGCCAGCGAGGACATCGGCCTGGCCGACCCCACCGCGCTCCAGGCCGCGGTCGCGGCCGCGCAGGCGGTGCAGCTGATCGGCATGCCCGAGGCGCGGATCAACCTGGCTCAGGCCACGATCCACCTCGCCATCGCCCCGAAGTCGAACGCGGTCATCGTCGCGATCGACGGAGCTCTCTCCGACGTGCGCGCGGGCAAGATCGGGCAGGTTCCCTCGCACCTGCGCGACGCCCACTACGGCGGTGCCAAGGACCTCGGTCACGGCAAGGGCTACCGCTACCCGCACGACGAGGCCTTCGGCGTGGTCGAGCAGCAGTACCTACCCGATGTGCTCGCGGACGCGTCCTACTACTCGCCCACCAGCCTCGGCTCCGAGGCCGGCGTCAAGGAGCGCTGGGAGCGGGTCAGGCGGATCGTGCGGGGCAAGGCATGAGCATGCCCCCATCCCGATCGACGGCGTGGGTGGCATGTGCCCTGCTCGTCGCGCTCGCCGCCTGCACCACGGGTCGGCCCGGGTCCGCCGACCGTGAGAACAGTGGCGCCGTCCGCACGTTCGGGCCGCAGGGCGTCGGCTCCAAGGACCCCACGCTGACGGGTCCGGCCGCGGAGGTCGACGGAGCGACGAGCGGCGGGACGCTCACCGTCTACCTGCCGAGCGCCCCGGGACCGGACACCCTCGACCCCACGGACGCCCAGTCCGCGCCGGGCAACGCGATCCAGCAGGCGCTGGTGAGCCGGTCGCTGACCCAGTACGCCCGGGGCGACGAGGGGCAGCCGGTGCTCGTGCCGGACCTCGCCACCGACCTGGGCACCCCGAACGACGACTTCACCGAGTGGACCTTCACCATCCGCGACGACGCGACGTGGGAGGACGGCAGCCCGGTGACCGCCGACGACGTCGCCTTCGGGATCTGCCGGTCGCTCGACACGGAGGCCTTCCCGTCCGGGCCCGGGAACGAGTTCTCGACCCACTACTTCGCCGGCGCCGACGACTACGACGGCCCCTACACCGGCCAGGACCCCGAGTGCGACGGCTGGGACGGCGTCACCGTGGACGGACAGGACGTGACCATCGCGATGACGAGGCCGTTCCCCGACATGGACTACTACGGCGCCATGATGGTCATGGGCCCGGCGCCGCGGGGCTCGGCATCCGAGCCGACCCGCTACGCGCAGCGCCCGATGGCGAACGGCCCCTACAAGGTGGAGAGGTGGCAGCCGGACGAGGAGCTCGTGCTCGTGCGCAACGAGGAGTGGGAGGGTGCGTCCGATCCCGCTCGTCACCAGTACGTCGACACGTTCGTGTTCAAGTTCAGCCAGGACCAGGCGAAGGTCGACGAGATCATGCTCTCGGGCAACGCGGCCAGCCGCACCGCCGTGGCGACGTCCTTGAGCGCCAGCCGCTACCAGGAGGCCAACGACCGACTGGGACAGCGACTGGTCCACCAGACCTCGCAGTGCGTCGCCACGATCACCCCCGACTACCGCAAGATCACCGACATCCGGGTGCGCAAGGCGCTGGCCTACGCCTATCCCGCCGAGGACACCTGGCTCGCCGCGGGCGACGTGCCGGGGGTGACCCGGGTCCGGGCCGGCTCGCTCATGCCGCCCGGCATGCCGGGCCAGAGCGACTTCCGCATCGACGGCGAGCCGCTGACGTACGACCCCGAGCGGGCGCGCGAGCTCCTGGCGGAGGCCGGCTACGCCGACGAGCCCTACCCGATCACGATGGCCTACAACTCGATCGACGCCCGCGCCAGCGCGATGCAGGAGCAGGTCACGACCGGCCTGGAGGCGGGGGGCTTCTCGGTCAGGAGCATCCCTGTCCAGGGATCGACCTACAGCGTCTGGACCGACCCCGACAACAAGGTGAACCAGCTGCTCAACCTCCGTGGGGTCGGGTGGTGCCCGGCGTGGCCGGCCGGGTCGGCGCTGCTGCCGCCGCTGCTGAAGAGCGGGGCCCCGTTCAACACCGCGCACTTCGACGAACCCGCGGTCGACGCCGCGATGGACGCCATCGCCGAGCTGCCGATCGACGAGCAGGCGGACGCGTGGGGCGACCTCGACGAGATGATCCTCGAGCGCTACTTCCCGATCATCCCGGTCGCCTACATGAACCACCTCTTCGTCTTCGGCGACCAGGTCGGCAACCCCAGCGGGGACGCGGCCGCGAGCGCACCCAACTACAAGGACCTCTTCGTCCTGCGGTGACGCGCGCGGCCTGTCGGGCGCCCTTATAGGGTGTCCCGGTGACGACGGAGCAGGTGTGGCTGGTCGCAGCCGGCGCGGTGGCGCTCACCGCGCTCGTGCTGGCGCTGCTCGCGCGCCGTCGGGCACGTCGTGCCGAGGGCCTGCTCGAGACCCTGGTCGCGCGGGTCGCGCTCCTGGAGTCACCGGCGACCGACGTCCCGGTGCCGCTCGCGGACACCGGAGCGACGACCTACGTCATCACCGGTGTCGGCGACGGCGCGGCGGCCACGACGGCCCCGACGGACCCGCCCGATCCCGAGGTCCCGCTCGCCCGGCCGATCGACGGGCGGCTCTTCGCCGACATCGTGGCGCGCGAGAGCGTGGTCAAGGCCGCCTCCTGGACCCACGGCCTGCGCCGAGCGCTCTCTCCCGAGAGCCGCAACCGGATCCGGTTCCACGTCCGCCAGGAGACCAAGCAGGCCGGCCGCGAGCGCCGCGCGGAGATGAAGCAGGCGCTGCGCGAGTTCCGCGCCCGTGAGCGCGCCGCCGCCCGCCGCGACGTGGACGGCGACCTCAGGGAGGACGTCGCCTGATGGGTCGCCCACTCTGGTTCGTGGCCGGGGCGGGGGTCGGGGTGTACGCCGCCGCCCGCGCCCGTCGTGCCGCCGAGTCACTGACCGCCGACGGCCTGCGCGACCGCCTCCGCGGCTGGCAGGTGGGCGCCCGGCTGTTCGCGGAGGAGGTCCAGCAGGGCCGCACCGAGCGCGAAACCGAGTTGCGCGAGCAGCTGGGCCTGCGGCCCCATGGAGTTCCCGAACTGACCAGCACCGAGATGAAGGACCTGCCCTGATGGACACCGCCGAGATCCGCCGCCGCTTCCTCGCGCACTTCGAGGCCGCCGGACACGCCGTGGTGCCCTCTGCCTCGCTGCTGGCCGACGACCCCAACCTGCTCTTCGTGCCGGCCGGCATGGTCCCCTTCAAGCCCTACTTCCTGGGCCAGGAGACGCCGCCGTTCGACCGGGCGACCAGCATCCAGAAGTGCGTGCGCACGCCGGACATCGAGGACGTCGGCAAGACCACGCGCCACGGCACGTTCTTCGAGATGTGCGGCAACTTCTCCTTCGGCGACTACTTCAAGCAGGGCGCCATCGAGCTGGCCTGGAGCCTGATCACGACGCCGATCAGCGACGGTGGCTACGGCCTGGAGAAGGACCGGCTCTACCCGTCGGTGCTGGTCGGTGACGACGAGGCCATCGAGCTGTGGATGCAGGTGACCGGCTTCCCGCGCGAGCGCATCGTCCAGCTCGGCCCGAAGGAGAACTACTGGTCGATGGGCGTGCCCGGGCCCGGTGGCCCGTGCTCGGAGATCCTCTACGACCGCGGTCCGGACTTCGGCCCCGACTTCGACCCGTCCACGCTCGGGCCCGACATGCCGGTCGAGCTCGAGGACCGGCTGCTGGAGATCTGGAACCTCGTCTTCATGCAGGACGAGCTCAGCGCGGTGCGCTCCAAGTCCGACTTCGACATCTCCGGCTCCCTGCCGAAGAAGAACATCGACACCGGCATGGGGCTGGACCGGGTCGCGCTCCTGCTCCAGGGCAAGCAGAACATGTACGAGATCGACGTCGTCTACGGCGTGATCGAGAAGGCCGAGCAGATGACCGGCAAGCGCTACGGCGCGGACCCGGCGGACGACGTGCGGTTCCGGGTGGTCGCCGACCACGTGCGCTCCTCGATGATGCTCATCGGTGACGGCGTCACGCCCGGCAACGACGGTCGCGGCTACGTCCTGCGCCGCCTGCTGCGCCGCGCCGTCCGCTCGATGCGCCTGCTGGGCTGCGAGGACCGGGTGCTGCCCGAGCTGATGCCGGTCTCGCGCGACGTGATGGGCCAGACCTACGACAACCTCGTCAGCGACTGGGCGCGGATCTCGCAGGTCGCCTTCGCCGAGGAGGACGCCTTCCGCAAGACCCTCCAGGCCGGCACCCAGATCTTCGACACCGCCTCGTCGGAGGTGAAGCAGTCCGGCGGCACCACGCTGTCCGGCGAGCGCGCCTTCGCCCTCCACGACACCTACGGCTTCCCGATCGACCTGACCCTCGAGATGGCCTCCGAGGCAGGGCTGAGCGTCGACGAGGAGGGATTCCGCGGCCTGATGGCCGAGCAGCGGGAGCGGGCCAAGGCCGACGCCCGGGCCAAGAAGGGCGCCCACGGCGACACCGCGGTCTACCGCGGGATCCTCGACGAGTTCGGCCCGACCGAGTGGCTCGCCTACGAGACGCTCGAGACCGAGTCGCGCCCCCTGGCACTGCTGAGCGGTGGCGCCTCCGTGTCGCACCTCGCGCAGGGCGAGATCGGCGAGCTCGTGCTCGACCGCACACCGTTCTACGCCGAGTCCGGCGGTCAGGTCGCCGACGCCGGCACGATCATCTTCGACGGCGGCCGGCTCGAGGTGCTCGACGTGCAGCGCCCGGTCAAGGGCCTGGTCGTGCACCAGGTCCGGGTGCTCGACGGTGAGCTGACCCCGACCGCCGGGACGGGTGAGGTCCATGCGCGCGTCGACCCCGAGTGGCGCACGGGCGCCCGCCAGGCGCACTCCGGCACCCACGTGGTGCACGCGGCCCTGCGCGAGGTGCTCGGTCCCACCGCCCTGCAGTCGGGCTCCTACAACCGCCCGGGCTACCTCCGTCTCGACTTCGGCTGGACGCAGGCGCTGAGCCCCGAGCAGGTCCGCGAGGTCGAGCGCGTCTCGCAGCAGGCGCTGCGCGCGGACCTGGCCGTCGGCTGGGACTACATGACGCTCGAGCAGGCCAAGGAGTGGGGCGCCATCGCGCTCTTCGGCGAGACCTACGACAACACCAAGGTGCGCGTCGTCGAGATCGGCGGCCCGTGGTCGCGCGAGCTCTGCGGCGGCACGCACGTCGACCACTCCTCGCAGATCGGCACCGTGGTGGTCACCGGCGAGACGAGCGTCGGCTCGGGCAACCGGCGCATCGAGGCGCTGACCGGCGTCGAGGGCTTCGGCTACCTCGCCCGCGAGCGCGACGTGGTCGCCCAGCTGACCGGGCTGCTCAAGACCCAGCCCGACGACCTGGTCGACCGGGTGCAGGGACTCACCGAGCGCCTGCGCGCAGCCGAGAAGGAGCTGGAGAGGGCGCGCCTGGCCCAGCTCCTCGGAGCCAGCGCCGAGCTGGCGGCCGGCGCCGCCCAGGTCGGCCCGGTCCGGCTGGTGGCGCACCGCGCCGACGGCGCTGCGGGAGGCGACGTACGCAACCTCGCGATGGACGTGCGTGGGCGGCTCCCACAGGGCGAGCCGGGCGTCGTCGTCATCATCGGCAGTGCCGATGGCAAGGTGTCCGTCGTCGCCGCGACCAACGACGAGGCGCGCGCCCGTGGCCTGTCCGCCGGCGAGCTCGTGCGGGCGGTCGGCCCGCTCCTCGGCGGCAAGGGCGGTGGCAAGGACGACGTCGCCCAGGGCGGTGGCACCGACGCCTCCCGCATCGACGAGGCGCTCACGCTCGTCGCGTCCGAGGTGGCCGCGAAGGCTGCGCAGGGCTGAGCGCCGAGCATGAGGTTCGGAGTGCGCCTCGGCGTGGATCCCGGGGACGCCCGGGTCGGCGTCGCGCGCAGCGACCCGTCCGGCTTCCTCGCGACCCCGGTCGAGACGGTGCGGCGGGGCAAGGGCGACGTACGCCGCCTCGCACAGCTCGTCGCGGAGACGGAGGCCGTCGAGGTCGTGGTCGGCCTGCCCAGGTCGCTCAACGGCACCGAGGGGCCGGCCGCGGAGAAGGCGCGCGACCTCGCGGGCAGGCTGGCCCGCCGAGTTGCGCCCGTCCCCGTGAGAATGTGTGATGAACGACTGACCACGGTCTCGGCCGAGTCGATCCTGCGCGAGCAGGGCCGGCACGGGGCGAAGAGACGCGCCGTGGTGGACCAGGCAGCCGCGGTGCTGATCCTGCAGACTGCACTCGACACGGAGCGGTCCAGCGGGCAGGCGCCGGGAGAGATCGTCGAGGTGACGGAGACCCATGAGTGAGCACGAGACCCAGCCGGACGAGGCCGGGTTCGAGCAGGAGTACGACTACGTGCCTGGGGGCAAGCGGCGCAAGGGCCGCGGCCTGAAGGGGTGCGTCGCGGTGCTCGTCGCGCTCGCGGTGCTCGTCGGAGGCTTCTACTTCGGGCTGACCAAGGGCGTCTCCTGGGTCGCCGACCAGTTCCAGGGTCCCGAGGACTATCCCGGTCCCGGCACCGGTTCGGTGCAGTTCAGCGTCAACGAGGGCGACACCATCGCCCAGATGGGTCGCAACCTCAAGGAGGACGGCGTCACCAAGTCCGTCCAGGCGTTCATCGACGCCGCCAACGGCGAGCCCGACTCCAGCGGCATCCAGGTCGGCGCCTACGAGCTCAAGAAGCAGATGAGCGCCTCCCAGGCCCTCGACGTGCTCATCGACCCGGGCAACCTCATCGGATACCCGACCGTCACGATCCGAGAGGGCCTCCGCCTCACCGAGATCGTCTCCACCCTGGCCGAGAACACCGACTTCCCCGCCCGCGCCTGGAACCGCGCGCTCGGACAGCCGGGCAAGATCGGTCTGCCCGACTACGCCGACGGCAACGCCGAGGGCTATCTCTTCCCGGCGACCTACGAGATCAAGCCGGGGATGACGCCGGTGCAGATCCTCAAGATGATGACCACCCGGTGGCAGCAGGCCGCTGACGCGGCCGACCTCGAGGGCCGAGCCGCAGCACTGGGCAAGACCCCGGCCGAGCTGATGATCATCGCCTCGCTCATCCAGGCCGAGGGCCGCGGCGACGACATGCCGAAGATCTCCCGGGTGATCTACAACCGGCTGGACGGGCCCGGCGACAAGGGCGGCACCAACGGCACCTTGGGCATCGACGCCTCGATCGCCTACGGACTCGGTCTCTCGCCCGGCTCCACCGAGCTCACGCCCGACCAGCTCGCCGAGGACACCCCCTACAACACCCGCATCAACGCCGGTCTCCCGCCGACCCCGATCGAGGCGCCGGGGGACGAGGCGATCGCGGCGGCGGCCAACCCCGCCGAGGGCAACTGGTACTACTACGTCACGGTCGACCTCGCCACCGGTGAGACGAAGTTCTACGACGACTACGCCGGCTTCCTGGTCGGCCGTGACGAGTACAAGACCTACTGCGAGACGTCGGACCGCTGCTGAGGTGAGCGGTACTCGACGCTGTGGTGTGCTGGGCGACCCGATCGCCCACTCGCTGTCCCCGGTGCTCCACGCTGCGGGCTACGGCGCGCTCGGCCTCGACTGGGCCTACGACGCCCACCGGGTGCCGGCGGGCGGCCTGGCGGAGTTCCTCGGCGGCCTCGGCGCGGGCTGGCGGGGGCTGTCGCTCACGATGCCGCTCAAGCGCGAGGCGATCCCGCTCGTCGACCGCCTCACCGACCGGGCGCGGCTCGCGGGCGCGGTCAACACGCTCGTGCTCGAGGACGACGGCACCCGGACGGGTGACAACACCGACCTGCCGGGAGCGGCCGCCGCGATCCGGGAGCGTACGACGATGCCGCTGGCCTCGGCGGCGATCCTGGGCGGCGGTGCCACCGCCGGCTCGGTGGGGCTGGCGCTCGCCGACCTGGGGGTGACCTCGATCGAGCTGCTGGTGCGCGAGGAGTCACGGGCGGCCGAGACGGCGGACCTCCTGCGGTCGCACCCGGCGGCGCCCGCGATCACCGTCCGGTCACTCGGCGGGGGACAGCGGAGCGACGCGTCCGGCCCACCGGCTCCGGGCTCCGCCGTGGACGTCGTGGTCTCGACCGTGCCGGCGGCGGCGCAGACCGGCGAGCTCGTCGATCGGTGGCGCGACGTCCCGGTCGTCTTCGAGGCGCTCTACGACCCGTGGCCCACGCCGCTCGCGGCCGCGGCGACCGCCTCCGGCCGGGCGCTCGTCAGCGGGCTCGACCTCCTCGTGCACCAGGCTGCGCTGCAGTTCGAGCTGTTCACCGGCCGGACCGCGCCGCTCGCGGTGATGCGCGAAGCGGGCGAACGCGCCCTCGCGGCCCGCAACCCGGCTTGAATGTCCCCGTGAACGACACCCTCATCGCCGTCCTCGTCGCCGCCGTGGCGGCGGGGCTGGGCGGGTTGCTGGTCCCGACGTTGATCGGGCGGGTGCCCGAACCGAGGCCGAAGGAGAGGCCCGAGGGCACTCCCGACGAGACGCCGGAGGACGAGCCGCCGAAGATGCTCTACGCCGACATGGCGGCGCGACCCGGCCTGGCGTGGCGCAGCGTCGTCGTCGCGTCGGCCTGCGGTGCGCTGCTCGGCTGGGCGACCGGGCTCGACTGGCCGCTGCTCTGGCTGGTGCCCCTGACTCCCGTCGCGGTCGCGCTGTCGGTGATCGACTGGCACACCCGGCTGCTGCCCCGCGTGGTCGTCGTACCCGCCACGCTGGCGGCCATCGCCGTGGTCGTCGTCGTCGGGCTGGCGACCGGGGAGCGCGAGGCGCTGCTGCGGGCGCTCGCCGCGATGGTGGTGGCGCGGTCGTTCTTCTGGCTGCTGTGGTTCCTCCGCTCGGCCGGCATGGGGTTCGGTGACGTCCGGCTCGCCGCTCCCGTCGGGCTGGTGCTCGGGTGGGTCGGCTGGGGTGCCCTGGCGATCGGGCTGTGGATCGGCTTCATCGCGTTCGCCCTTCCCGCCCTCGGCCTCGCGATCGCCCGGCGCGACCGGTCGATGCTCAAGAAGTCGTTCCCGTTCGGGCCGTTCATGGTCCTCGGCGCCCTCGTGGGTCTCGTCTGGGGGACCGCGCTCGCTGGCGGCATCTGGGGCTGAGAGACTTCTGCCATGCTCCGATGGCTCACAGCAGGCGAGTCCCACGGTCCCTCGCTGGTGGCGATCCTCGAGGGGCTGCCCGCCCACGTCCGCGTCACGACCGACGACCTCGCCGACTCGCTGGCCCGCCGCCGGCTCGGCTACGGCCGCGGCGCGCGGATGAAGTTCGAGCAGGACCAGGTCCGCGTGCTCGGCGGCGTGCGCCACGGCGAGACCCAGGGCGGCCCGGTCGCCATCGAGGTGGGCAACACCGAGTGGCCCAAGTGGGAGAAGGTCATGTCGGCCGATCCCGTCGACCCGGTCGAGCTCGAGGCGCTGGCCCGCAACGCCAAGCTCACCCGGCCCCGACCCGGCCACGCCGACCTCGTGGGCATGCAGAAGTACGACTTCGACGAGGCCCGTCCGATTCTCGAGCGCGCCTCGGCCCGGGAGACCGCGGCCCGGGTGGCCCTCGGTCGCGTGGCGTCGAACTTCCTCGAGCAGGCCGTCGGCGCGCGCATCGTGTCCCACGTGGTCGCGCTCGGTGGCGTCAAGGCGCCCGCCGGCGTCGTCCCGCTGCCGGACGACGTCGAGCGGCTGGACGCCGACGAGGTGCGCTGCCTCGACCCCGAGACGAGCGCCGCGATGGTCGCCCGCATCGACCAGGCCCACAAGGACGGCGACACCCTCGGCGGCGTCGTCGAGGTCGTCGTGCACGGCCTGCCGCCGGGCCTCGGGTCCCACGTCCACTGGGACCGGCGACTCGACGCGAGGCTCGCCGGCGCCCTGATGGGCATCCAGGCGATCAAGGGTGTCGAGGTCGGCGACGGCTTCGAGCTCGCCGACACGCCCGGCTCGCTCGCCCACGACGAGATCGTCTCCACCGACGAGGGCCTGCGTCGCACGTCGGGTCGCTCCGGGGGCACCGAGGGCGGCATGTCGACCGGCGAGGCGCTGCGCGTGCGCGCGGCGATGAAGCCGATCGCGACCGTGCCGAAGGCGCTGCGCACGGTCGACGTGTCGACGGGCGAGGCGACCGTGGCCCACCACCAGCGCTCCGACGTCTGTGCCGTCCCCGCGGCCGGCATCGTCGCGGAGGCGATGGTGGCGCTGGTGCTGGCCGACGCCGTGGTGGAGAAGTTCGGTGGCGACTCCGTGCACGAGACCCGTCGCAACGCCGAGTCCTACCTCGACACCCTGCGGTTCCGCTGATGCCGCCACGCGTGGTGCTCGTCGGCCCGATGGGGGCCGGCAAGACCACCGTCGCCGAGCTCCTCGGCGCCGCGTGGGACCTGCCGGTGCGCGACACCGACGCCGACATCGTCGCGACCACCGGGCGGGAGATCTCCGACATCTTCGTGGAGTCGGGCGAGGACCACTTCCGCGACCTCGAGGCGACGGCCGTCTCGGCCGCACTGGCCGAGCACGAGGGCGTGCTCGCCCTCGGCGGCGGCGCGGTCCTGCGCCCGGAGACCCGTGAGCTGCTCGCCTCGGTGCCCGTCGTCTTCTTGCGGGTCGGCCTCTCCGACGCGGTGAAGCGGGTCGGCCTCGGCAGCGGTCGCCCACTCCTGCTCGGCAACGTCCGCGCCCGCATCAAGGCGCTGCTCGACGAGCGCACCCCGGTCTACGAGTCCGTCGCCACCCACGTGGTCGAGACCGACGGGCGCACGCCCGACGAGGTCGCGACCGAGATCCAGGGGCTGGTCCGATGACGGACACCGTGCTCCACGTCGCAGGCGCCTCGCCCTACGACGTCGTGGTCGGTCACGACCTCGCCGCCCGTCTGCCGGCGATCCTCGGCAGCTCCGTCGAGCGTGTCGCCGTGCTCTACGCCGGCTCGCTGGGCGCGCTGGCCGACCCGGTCGTCGACATCCTCGTCGAGCACTACGACGTCCTCGCGCTCGGGCTGCCCGAGGGCGAGCGCGCCAAGACCGCACCGGTCGCCGCCGACTGCTGGGAGGCGCTCGGCGAGGCCGGCTTCACCCGCTCCGACGCCGTGGTCACCCTCGGCGGCGGGGCGAGCACCGACCTCGGCGGGTTCGTCGCCGCGACCTGGCTGCGCGGCGTACGCGTGGTGCACGTGCCCACCACCCTCCTGGCCATGGTCGACGCCGCCGTCGGGGGCAAGACCGGCATCAACACCGGCGCCGGCAAGAACCTCGTGGGGTCCTTCCACGAGCCCGCGGGCGTGCTGTGCGACCTGTCGCTGCTGGCCTCGCTGCCGCGCGAGGAGCTCGTCGCGGGCCTCGGTGAGGTCGTCAAGTGCGGCTTCATCGCCGACCCGGCCATCCTCGACCTCGTCGAGCGCACCGACCCCGACGCGCTGACCGCCGGCTCGCCCGAGCTGCGTGAGCTCGTCGAGCGGGCGATCCAGGTCAAGATCGACGTCGTCGTCGACGACCTGCGCGAGACCGGCGGCGTGGACGGGCACCCCGGTCGCGAGGTGCTCAACTACGGCCACACCCTGGCCCACGCGATCGAGCGCACGAGCGACTACACCGTCCGCCACGGCGAGGCCGTCGCGATCGGCTGCGTCTACGTCGCCGAGCTCGCCGCGCGAGCCGGTGCGCTCGACCCCGCACTGGTGGAGCGGCACCGCGCTGCGTTCGGCCGCGTCGGGCTCCCGACGACGTACGACGCAGCGTCGTTCGACGAGCTGCACGAGGCGATGAAGGTCGACAAGAAGGCCCGTGGCTCCCAGCTCCGGTTCGTCGTGCTCGACGACCTCGCCACGCCGCGGATCCTCGCCGGACCGAGCGAGGACGACCTGCGGGCGGCGTACGCCGCGATCGGAGGTCGCGACTCGTGACCCGCGTGCTCGTCCTCAACGGCCCCAACCTCGGCCGTCTGGGTCGCCGGCAGCCCGAGATCTACGGCGACACCACCCACGCCGAGCTCGCCCACCGATGTGTGGAGTGGGGCAGCGAGCTCGGGCTCGAGGTCGAGGTGCGCCAGACCAACCACGAGGGCGACCTGCTCGACTGGCTCAACACGGCCGCCGACGACGGCACGCCCGTCGTGCTCAACGCCGCAGCGTGGACGCACTACTCCCTCGCCCTCTGGGACGCCTGCGCCCAGCTCACCGCGCCCCTGGTCGAGGTGCACATCTCGGACCCGAAGCAGCGCGCGGAGGAGTTCCGCCACACCTCGGTCGTCGAGCCCCACGCCGCCGTGACGATCGCCGGGCAGGGCATCGACGGCTACCGGCAGGCGCTCGAGGTGCTGGCCAGCGCCACGCCGTGACGTCGTACGGCGCAGGGGGCCGCGCCCCGCTGCTCCTCGCCGGACTCCTCGGCACGGTCCACGCCGCGTTCAGCCTCTACTGGGGTGTCGGCGGCGGGTGGCTCGTCGAGACCCTGGGACGGCGGATGGTCGACGCCTTCGCGGGATGGGAGTGGCTCCTGCTCCCCATCGGAGTGGTCAAGCTGGTCGCCGCCTGGGTCCCCCTCGTCGCCGCCCGTCAGGGCTGGCCTCTGCGGTGGTTCACCCGCACGGCGTGCTGGCTGGGCGCCGTGGTGCTCGTGCTGTGGGGAGGGCTGAACACCGTGGTGGGCAACCTGGTGCTGATCGGTCTCATCGTGCCGGACGGCGGCTACGACCGTGCTGGCATGATCGGACACGCGTTCCTCTGGGACCCGTTGTTCCTGGCCTGGGGCGTCGTGCTCGCCGCCGGGCTCACCCGTGGCCGAGGCGTGGCACGATCAGCCGCATGAGCACCCCGGTCGAGGTCAGCGCGCTCGCGATCAACGTGGTCGTCCCCGACGACCTGCGGTGGCGCGACACCCGGCGCGAGGAGGAGTTCGAGCTCCAGACGATCACCATCCGGCTGCTCCCGGACGGCGCGCTCGCCGCCAAGGCCTACGGGCGCCCGGTGGCGGGCGGGCGTGGTGGCTACGTCTCCTTCCCCGTGCCCGACCGCCCGGAGCTCACCGAGCTGATGGCGGCGGCCGCCGACGAGGCCGCGCGCCGCTGGGCGTCGCACACCTGATTGGATCGGCAGATGCTGCCCTTCCGCCAGGTCGACGTCTTCAGTGCCGAGCCGTGGCTCGGCAACCCGCTCGCGGTCGTCCACGACGCCGACGCGGTCAGCGAGGAGCAGATGGCGGCGTTCGCACGCTGGACCAACCTGTCCGAGACGACGTTCCTGTGCGCGCCGACCGACCCCGCCGCCGACTACCGGGTGCGGATCTGGACGCCCAGTGGCGAGCTGCCGTTCGCCGGGCACCCCACGCTCGGCAGTGCCCACGCGTGGCTGGAGGCCGGGGGAGTGCCGCAGGGCGAGGTGATCGTGCAGGAGTGCCGCGCCGGCCTCGTCGACGTACGCCGCTCGCCGCAGCTGGGCTTCGCGGCCCCGCCGCTGCAGCGGTCCGGCCCCGTCGAGCCCGACCTGCGGGACAGGGTGCTCGCCGCGCTCGCCGTCAGCGAGGCCGACGTCCACGGGATGGCCTGGATCGACAACGGGCCGGGCTGGATCGGCGTCGACCTGGGGACGGCCGAGGCCGTGCTCGCCGTGCGTCCCGACGTCGCCGCCTTCGGCGACCTCGACGTCACGGTCATCGGCCGGTGGGACGACGCCCGCGCGGCCGAGCTGGGCGCCGACGTGGAGGTCCGGGCGCTGTGGGGCGGCGGCGGCCTCTTCGGCGAGGACCCCGTCACCGGCAGCGCCAACGCCGGGCTCGCGCAGTGGCTGATCGGCACCGGGGCGCTGCCGTCGGCCTACACCTCCCGGCAGGGCAGCGTGATCGGTCGCGAGGGCCGGGTGCGGATCGAGTCCAAAGCCGACCGGGTCTGGGTCTCCGGCGACGCCGTCACCCGGATCACCGGCGAGGTCGACCTCTAGCGCGTCCGAGCGGTCACAGCTCCCGCTCGCGGACGTTGTCGCGCTCGGCCACGTCGCCGATGTGGAACTGCTTCGTCCCGACGACCTCGAACCCGTGGCGGGCGTAGAACGCGTTCGCGCGTCCGTTGTCCTCGCTGACACCGAGCCAGGCGCCCCGCGCCCCGGTCGACCGAGCGGCCTCCAGGGTCGCCGCCATGAGGCGCGTCGCGATCCCGGAGCCGTGATGGTCGGGGTGGACGTAGAACCGCTCGAGGGCGATCGTCGGGCGCAGCCGGATCGCCTGCGACACGTCCGGGTCGTCGGGCTCCCCGGCGATCAGCATCGTGTAGCCGATCGGGTCCGCGCCCGGGCCGGCCTCGGCCAGCAGCACGACGTACGCCGGATCAGCGAGCTGGCGACGGAAGCTGTCCGGACCGAGACGGGCCGCGACGTGGGCCTCGATGGTCGTGCGTGAGGTCTGCGGGGTGCAGGCCAGCGGGAAGGTGAGGGCGGCGAGCCGGGCGAGGCCGTCGGCGTCGGCCTCCACGGCGCGTCGGACGACCGCGGCGGCTGGCGGGGACTCGGGCACGCCCCGAGCCTAGATCGGTAGGACTACGGATGTGGTGAGCCGCCCGCCCTCGGCACACTCGTCGTGGATGCCGACCCATGAGTCGGTGTCGCGGAGTGGAGGAGTCGACATGCGGAGCGTCCTGAGCGGGAGTGCGCACGCGGACCAGCTGGAGGCCGAGGTGCGGGAGGCGACCTGCTGTGTCGCCACCGATCGGTGCTGGGCCTGCGAGGTGAAGGTCGGGGAGGTGCGCGCGGCGAGGCGCGACGCGCTGCTGCACACGATGAGCGTCGTCCGGCCGAGGAGGGCAGCGCGATGATGGTCCGCGACGGAGTCGTCGGCGCCGGGAGCGGCGGCCGCGTGCCGTCGTCGCTCGTGAGCCGTGCCGGGCGACGTGCAGCCGCGCGCGGGCGCGCCTCGCTCGAGTACGGCGCGTACGCCGAGGCCGCGCTCGACCTGCTGGAGCTGCTCGAGCTCGCCTGGCACGACTGCTACGGCGAGGTGGCCCCGCCTCCGCAGGTCCTCGACGACGTGTGGCGGGTCGCCGACGGCGACCTGGGCGCACTGGCGTCCGCGGCACGCCTCGCCGTCACCGACCGGCGCGACCTCCGGGTCTCGGCCGACCGGGCGCGCGAGCTGGCCTGAGGACGGCCCTCAGAGGGTGTCGAGCCAGGCATCGATCGGGACGTCGCCGTCGCCGAACACCAGCGTCTGGCGCAGCGCCCGCGGGTCGTCGAGCACTGCCACCGCGACCTGGGCGACGAGCTCGCGCGAGGTGGTGTCACCGTCGTTGAAGCCGGCCCCGGGATTCACCGAGCCGTGACCCGGCTCGAGCGTCAGCGTGCCCGGGCCGAGGATCGTCCACTGGAGCTCGGTCTCGCGGAGGTGGTCGTCGGCGGCGATCTTCGCGTCCTGGTAGTGCCGGAACGGGTTGTCCTCGGGCACGAGCGAGTCGGGGTCGGCGCCGGAGAACGACACCATCACGTAGCGCGCGGCCCCGGCCGAGGCGGCCGCCTCCATCGAGCGGATCGCCGCGTCGCGGTCGACGGCGTACGTCCGGTCCGGATCGCCGCCACCGGCACCGGCCGACCAGACGACCGCGTCCTGCCCACTGAGCAGGTCGCCGAGCGCTTCCTCGTCGGCGTCCTCCACCGAGGCGACGACGGCGCTCGCGCCCGTGGCCTCCACGTCGACGACGTGGTCGGGGTTGCGGATGACCGAGGTGACCTCGTGCCCCGCCTCGACCAGCATCGGAGCCAGGATGAGCGCGATCTTGCCGTGTCCGCCGAAGATGGTGACTCGCATGGGGTCGACGCTACACAGGCGAGCAATTTCATGGGTCTCGCGGCCCGCGACTAGACTGGCGCGTCGGCGCCGTGACCGCGGTCCGGCGCCCGCTCATCCCTGACACTCCTTGACATCACCCACAGCGACGAAGGCGGACAGAGACCACATGGCAAGCACCAACGACCTCAAGAACGGCATGGTCCTGCGCATCGAGGGTCAGCTCTGGGCCGTCGTCGAGTTCCAGCACGTCAAGCCCGGCAAGGGTCCCGCCTTCGTGCGCACCAAGCTCCGCAACGTCGAGTCGGGCAAGAACGTCGACAAGACCTTCAACGCCGGCACCAAGGTCGAGACGGCCAACGTCGACAAGCGCACCATGCAGTACCTCTACAACGACGGCTCGTCCTACGTCTTCATGGACACCAGCACCTACGAGCAGCTCGAGGTCACGCCGGAGATCGTCGGCGACGCCAAGAACTTCATGCTGGAGAACCAGGAGGCGATCGTCGCCACCAACGACGGCCGCGTCCTGTTCATCGAGCTCCCCGCCTCCGTCGAGCTGCTGATCTCCGAGACCGAGCCGGGCCTTCAGGGTGACCGCTCGACCGGCGGCACCAAGCCCGCCACGCTCGAGACCGGCCACACCATCGCGGTCCCGCTGTTCATCACCACCGGCGAGAAGGTCAAGGTCGACACCCGCGACTCGTCCTACCTCGGCCGCGTCAAGGCCTGACATCACGTGGCTGCCCGTTCCAAGGCCCGCAAGCGCGCGCTGGACATCCTGTTCGCCTCCGAGCTCCGCTCCGAGGACCCGGCGATGGCGCTCGACCGTGCCATCGAGGCCGGCGAGGGCCCGACCAACGACTACACCAGCACGCTGGTGCGCGGCGTGGTCGAGCACCAGGCCCGGATCGACGAGGTGCTGACGACCTACAGCAAGGGCTGGACCCTCGGTCGGATGCCGGCGGTGGACCGCAACGTGCTCCGCATCGGCGTCTTCGAGCTGCTCTGGGGCGACGCCGACGTCCCGGAGACCGTCGCGGTGAGCGAGGCGATGCACCTGGTGCAGGACCTCTCCACCGACGACTCCCCGGCGTTCGTCAACGGGCTGCTCGGCTCGATCCAGCGCGACCGCGCCAGCCTCGTCTGAGACTCACCCTCCGGGGGTGGGCCGCCTCGCCCACCATCGCGGGTTCGGCCTAGGTTGGTCGTCATGCCCAGCACCCCCGACGCCTCCCGCACCGCCCAGCAGGTCAACGACAGCGACTGGATGGACCACGCGATCCGCGCCGGCCTGGTGGCGTACGGCGTGGTGCACCTGCTGCTCGCGTGGCTCGCCGTCCAGCTGGCCTTCGGCGAGAAGAAGGAGAGCGCGTCCAACAGCGGCGCGCTGCACTACCTCGCCGAGCAGCCGATGGGCCGGGTGCTGGTCTGGCTCATCGCCGTGGGCATGCTCCTGCTGGTCGTCTGGATGGTGCTCGAGGTCCTCTTCGGCCAGCGCCACGAGGAGGACACGACGAAGGCGTGGCGCAAGCGCGCGACCGCGGCCGGCAAGGGTGTGGTCTACGGCGTGCTCGGCTGGAGCGCGGTGCAGACGGCGATCGGGCAGGGCTCCTCGAAGGACGGCACCGACTCCACCACGGCGAAGCTGATGGACCTCCCGGCGGGGCAGGTCATCGTCGGTCTGGTCGGCCTGGGGATCGTCGGCACCGGCGGCTACCTGGTCTACAAGGGCTGGAGCGAGAAGTTCACGAAGGAGCTCGACGTCCAGGGCACGACGGGCAAGGACGGGTCGGCCTTCGTCCTGTTCGGCAAGGTCGGCTACATCGCCAAGGGCGTGGCGCTGGCGATCGTCGGCGGCCTGTTCGCCTATGCCGCCATCACCCACGAGCCCAAGAAGTCGGGTGGCCTCGACCAGGCACTGCAGACGGTGCTGGAGGCTCCGTTCGGCCAGGTGCTGCTGGTCGCGATCGCCATCGGCATCGCCGGGTTCGGGCTGTTCTGCTTCGCCCGCGCGCGGCACCTGTCGCGCTGAGCCTCTGCCGGGCCGCCTCGCCGGCGGCGGGGGCTCAGGAGCGTGCCGGTACGCCGGTGGCGACCGCGAGCGCGGAGGCGACCATGTGGTCGCGCACCTGCGCCGGCGTGATCCGGCTGATCCGCGGGACGCCCGGCGCCTCCTCGGAGACCAGCATGGCGACGCGGCCGAGCTGGAGCGTGCCGAGCCCGCTGGCGTAGAGCATGTTGGCGAGCAGGCCGGGGTCCTCGACGTGGAACTCGCCCTGCGCCACCCCTGACTCGATGGTGTGCGTCAGGACGGACAGGCAGCCGCCGATGGCCTGGCCGAGCCGATACATCGCGCTCTCGCTGACCTCCTCGAGCAGGTCGCCCCCGGGGCGCCGCATGATCGCCTGGGCGCAGTCGACGAAGGCGGGATGCGCCAGGCCGTAGTCGACGAACGCCTCGACCAGCCGCTCGAGCTGCTGACGCGGGTCGGCGGTCGTCTCCGCGGCGTCCGAGAGCGCCACCCGGAGCTCGTCGAGGTAGTGCACGAGCGTGAGGCTGAAGAGCTCCTCCTTGCCGGTGAAGTGGCGGTAGATGATCGCCCGGTTGATCCCGACGGCCCGGGCGATGTCCTCGATCTGCGCGTCGCGCACGCCACGCTCGTCGAAGAGCCGCCGCGTGGCGGCGATGATCTCGGCCTCCCGCAGGCGGCGTCGGGCAGCCGCGGTGCTCCCACGAGCGGGGACCGTCCGGGACGACGAATCGGTGCTCATGGCGGCCAGTCTAGGGAGGGGGCGACCCGGCGATCCCGGGCGCTGCTGCTAGGCGAGGTCCTTGCGCAGGTGCACGTCCTCGATGCCGGCGCCCTGCTCGAGGAACGTGCGGCGGGCTCCGGCGTCGTGGCCGTAGACGCGCAGGTGCACGTCACGGACCCCGAGGTCGTGCACGTGGCGGCGCAGGGCACCCAGGAACGACGGCGTCAGCCGCTGGCCGCGGTGCTCGGGGAGGAGGTCGATCGTGTTGCCGTGGAAGTCGAGCGCTCCGTCGCGCTCGACGAGCGTGGCCCAGGCCCGTCCGACCACGGTCCCCTCGACCGTGCCGACCATCAGGAGCTCGTCGGCCGGCGGGTCGACCGCGAGCCCGCGGAGCCGCGTCTCGAGGCTGCCGAGCTGGGGGCTGTCGGCATCGGCGACGCCCGCGCGGGCCATGCCGGCCCGGAGCTGGTCGCGGACGTCGTCGACGAACCGCTCGCGCTCATCGGCGCTCATCGGCCGGACGGCGACCCGGCGGTCCTCCTGCAGCTCGGGTGCGGAGTCCGGGTCGAGCCGCTTGCCGACGGTCGTCATGGTCGCCGCGAACCCGGCGAGCCCGAAGACCCGCGCCAGCTCGGGTGCGACAGCGGTGGTCAGGAGCGTGGCCCCACGGGCACGGACGAACGTCTCCAGGACGGAGATCACCAGACCCCAGACGGCGTCGGCGTCACGGGGGAGCGTCGTCTGGAGGACGCGGACGGCGCAGCGCTGCCGCCCGGCGTCGTCGGCGTGCTCGAGCAGGGCGCCACCGACCTGCACGTCGTCGACCGTCACGGTGACGGCCTCGAGCTCGGCACCGTCGGTCGCCTCCGGCAGCGGGGCGCCGGCCGCCGACCTCGACGCCCGCCAGGCGTCGAGGTCGGCGGCCGACATCGGCTCGACCTGGGCGGTGCTCACCTGAGGCGGAGCACCTTCGAGGTGAACGCGAAGGAGTCCGGGTTGGGGAGCAGTCGCACGCGGTAGTGCGTGACCGCGTCCCCGTTGCGGTCGCGCAGCGTCACGTCGGCGTTGCCCCGCTCGTCCAGGCGCAGGGTCTTGACGGACCGCCAGTGTCCGCGTGCGCCCTTCACGTGGATGCGGACCTTCTGGCCTGCGACCTCCGTCGACCCCGCGATCCGCAGCCGGTCGCGCGCCGGTCCCGCGTCCGTGCCGGTCAGTCGGAGCGTGACGGTGGCCTTGGCCGGGTCGGTGACGGGCGTCGGCGTCGGTGTCGGTGTCGGCACCGGGGCAGGCGTGGCAGTCGGCGTGGGCGTCGGCGTCGGCGTGGTGTCGGGGGCCGCCGTGAAGTCGGCGGTCGCCTCGATCAGGTCACCCAGGTCGCGCGTCGCGACCGTCAGCCTGCCTCCGGTCTCAGCCGGCCCTCCGGCCTCGGCCAGGTCGTCGACCGTCACCGAGAAGCTGCCGTCGTCCTCGGAGTACGTCTGGGCGTCGAGCACGCGGAGGCCGTCGACGAGCAGGGCGGCGTCGGCCTCGGTGCCGGGTGCCTCCTCGGTGCCGCGGGTGTAGTCGAGGTCGATGGCATGGTCGGGGAGAGGCTTGCCCTCGACGGTGAGCCTGCCGTCGTAGGTGATCCGGCCGCCCGAGGGGGCCGTGCCCGCACGCGGGGTGAGGTCGAGCTCGGCGTCGCCGGCGACGAACCTCACCGGTGTCATCTCGGCACCTCCGGCGCTCTCGGGCGCGGTGAAGGAGAGGACGTACTCGCCGTCAGGCGCCTCGGGGTCGAAGGGGATCTCCACCCGGCCGTTCAGGTCGGTGGACACCGTCGTGGGCGCGGTGGGCTCTGCACCTGCTGCGCGGACCGAGTACGTGACCTGCTGCTGACCGCGGATCGGCGCACCACCCTGGTCGAGGACCTGGAGAGCGATGTCGCCGGCGCGGTACTCCTGGTCGTCGAAGACAGGACCGTGCGCGAAGACGGCCTCGGTGCCGGTGGCGACCGCGTCCGGGGCAGGTGTGCGAACCGGGGCGGTCGCCACGTCGACGCGCTTCTCGTAGGCGTCGTTGTCGGTGGTGTTGGCGTAGTAGCGCTCGCTGGTGCTGCTGGGCTGGGAGACGCTCACCTGGCCGTTGATGTCGGTGTAGTCGACCAGCGAGCCGTCAGACATGCGGCGGACCTCGGCGCCGGGCACCGAGTCGCTGTCCTGGTCGAGGACCGTGAGGGTGACCGAGGCCCCCTCCTCGCCGAGGTAGGGCTCACCGACGCTGATCGCGGTGAGGCGCTGCGCCGTCAGCTGGACCGGCAGCACAGCGTCGGTGTCCCTCGCGGCCCGCACGGCCAGCGCGTCGCCGGATCGCGCATCGAATCCCGAGATGTCGAGGAGGCCGCGGAAGCTGCCGCCGCTCACCGCGGTGGAGCTGTAGCCGTTCGTCTTCAGCGTCGCGGCGCTCACGGCGGCGTTCGTCTGCCCGCGGAATGCTCCATCGGCGGCGTTCCAGGCGGACAGCTCCACAGTGCCGCTCGTGGCGGAGGTGGTGCCGTAGACGCGCAGCAGGCTCGCCGTACGGCCCGAGTCGCGGTAGGGCTGCGCGAAGTAGTGGCCGATCTGACCGGCTGACGGCACCGGGAAGGACGGGCCGATGGGAATGAAGAAGTCGTCGAACGGTGACGTGCCGACCGACACTGCGTGTGTCGTGGACTGGGCGCCCGTGAGCGCCACGTCGCGCCTGGTCGAGTAGGTCCTGGTCTCCACCGAGCCTGAGCCGGCCGGCACCGTGGCCACGGCCCGCAGCGCGATGCGCGTGCCGACCAGGTCTGTGCTCGGCGTCCACTGGACCGAGGTGTAGGGCTGGTGGACGGTCTCGCCACTGGTCGCCACGGCCGTCCAACCGGGATCGTCGTCGGTGGCAACGGGGTTCGCGTTGACCTCGAAGGAGATCGTGGCGTTCGGGTCGAGCCGCTGCGCCGTGAGGGCCACGGTGAGGCCGACCGAGTTGCTGGCATCGCGCCGCATTGACGCCAGCCCGTCGGCCTGGCTGATCAGCCGGACACCGGCGGTGTCGGCGGCGGTTGCGGGTGCTGCGCTCACCGCCAGCCCGGTGATGACGAGTGCGCTGACCGCGCTGACCGCGAGTCCCTGACCGAGCTTGCTGAGCTGCATCGTCACCCTCTGGTGCTCCGCGTCCGGGTCTCGAGTGACCGGACGAACCTCGCAGACGCTAGAGGCGCCGCCGGCGGTGCGTGGCCGATTCGACGAACGTTGGGCCTTCCTTGAGGAAGGGACGTTCTCTTCCCACCCCTAGGAGCGGACGACCACCTTCAGCGTCGGCTTCCCGTTGCGCAGCACCTTGATCCTGTGCCGGCCGCTTCCCTGGGCGAACACGTACTTCTTGCGCTTCGTGGCGCCGGGCTTCTGGGTGAAGGACGTGAGCCTGCCGTCGACGACGACGCTCCAGCGGAGCGGGGTGCGCACGGTCGTCGAGGCCGGGACCTTGTCGGCCTTGAAGGTCAGCTCGACACCTCGCCGGACGAGCTTCTTGCTGACCGTGCCGGCCACGTCGACGTACGTCACCGGAGCGGCGACCACGGTGAAGCCGCTCGGGGTGAGGGCCTGCTTGACGTACGTCGGGCTGTCGTCGTTGGTGGTGTAGAGGTCGCCGACGATGCGGTAGGCGCCGGGGTCGTCGTCGCCGGAGCAGAGGGTCACGTAGTCGTCGAGGAGCTGGGCCCCGGTGTCGTTGTAGGTGTCCGACTCGTAGCCGCCGACGATCGACCCGTCGGGTGCCAGCACGGTGACGTCGACGTACCAGTCGTCGGTGTCCTCGCCGATGGTGAGGTGGAGGTCGTAGTAGTGGTCGACGCAGTCCTCAGCGGGGAGCGTGAGCGTCGGTGCCACGGTGAACGAGCCGGCGCCGGTCCGGGCCGTCATGGAGCCTGTGGGCTGGGAAGCGGTCGCGCCCGTGGGCACCAGCGCCAAGGCGAGCGCGGACATCAGGAGGCTGACGGGCTTCTTCATCGGGCGTCCTCGTGGCGTCGGGCGCGCTGCACAGACCCGAGATGAGCCCCGCGCGCACAGGGGTGCGAGCCTCCAGTCTGGGTGAGCGAGCCGGCGGCTGTCCCGGGTTCTGGTGAACGCGTGCGCCCCTACGGGGTGAGGTGGGTGCGCACCATCTCGATCGTGTCCGCCTCGTCGGCCGACTTGTCGTCGCGGTAGCGGACGACACGGGCGAAGCGCAGCGCCACGCCGCCGGGGTAGCGGGTGGAGCGCTGGAGACCGTCGAAGGCGATCTCGACGACCTGCTCGGGGCGCACCTCGACGGCGTAGTGCTCGCGCATGGTGCCCGGGGCGAGGGCGAGCTCGGTGAACCGCTCGGTCTGCCACTGGAGGGTCTCGTCGGTCATCCCCTTGAAGGTCTTGCCGAGCATCACGAAGCCGGACTCCGACGAGGCGTCGCGGGCGCCGAGGTGGATGTTGGAGAGCCAGCCCTTGCGGCGTCCCGAGCCCCACTCGACGGCGAGGACCACGAGGTCGAGGGTGTGGACCGGCTTGACCTTCACCCAGGCCGATCCGCGACGCCCCGCGGCGTAGGGGGCCGAGAGGTCCTTCAGGACGACGCCCTCGTGTCCTGCGGCGACGGTCTCGGTGGCGAAGGCCTCGGCGGCAGCCGGGTCGGCGGTGACGAGGCGGCGCACCCGGTGATGATCGGGGACGAGCGCGTCGAGCTCCGCCAGGCGCTCGCGGCCGGGGGAGTCGAGCAGGTCGCGACCGTCGACGTGGAGCACGTCGAAGAAGTGCGGGGTGACCGCGACGCCGGTGTCCTGCGCGGTGCGGCTGGCGGTGTCCTGGAAGGCCATCGGACGGCCGTCTTCGGAGAGTGCAAGCGCCTCGCCGTCGAGGACGAACCGCGACGCAGGCAGCGAGCGGGCGACGTCGACCACCTCGGGCAGCCGCCCGGTGATGTCGTCGAGGCTGCGCGTCACCACGAGCACGTCGTCACAGTCGCGGTGGACCTGGATCCGGATGCCGTCGAGCTTGGCGTCGATCGCGACCTCGGTCGCGCCGTCGGGGGAGAGGCTCGCCATCGCGGCGGCCACGTCGCTCGCGCTGGAGGCGAGCATCGGCATGATCGGGCGACCGACCTCGAGCCCGATCGCGGCCAGCGCCTCCTCGCCCTCGAACGCCGCCCCCGCCGCGGCGACCGTGCTGCCGGCCAGCATCGCGGCACGGCGCACCGCCCCGACCGGCACTGCGGCCACCTGGGCCACCGCCTCCTGGGTGACCGCGTCGAGCGCTCCCTGGCGCAGGTTGCCGGTGACGACCGCGCGCAGCCACGCCTGCTCCGACGCCGTCGCTCGGCCGAAGAGGTCGGTGACGGCCTGCTTGCGCGCGGCCTGCGAGCCGGAACCCGAGAGCTCCGACATCGCCTCGAACGCCTCGTGCACCTCGAGCACGCTCAACGACGCCTCGTCGGCCGGCACGGGCAGGTCGCTGACGCCGCGCCCACCCAGGCCCGTGCGCCGCTGACGCAGGGCGCCGCCGAGGTAGGACACGACGACCTCGAGCTCCTCGGCATCGACTCGGCCGAGCAGCTCGGCGAGCAGCACGACCTTCGCCTTGCGGGATCGGGTGGCGGCGACCTCCTCGGAGGTCGCGACGAGCTCGGCGAGCAGCATGGATCCATCCTGCCGCCCGGCACCGACAGCCGCTGCCCCCCAACGGGCAGGATGGTCCTCGTGAGCTCCACTCCCGACGCCTCGCTCTACGTCCCGCGCTTCAACGCGATGGACGCGGGCGGCGTACGCCCGTTCGTCGACGCGGTCGCGACCGCGCAGCTGGTGACCGTCGGCGAGGACGGGATCCCCGACGCGACCTTCCTGCCGGTCCTCTGGGACGGCGACCGGCTCGTCGGTCATCTCGCCCGCGCGAACCCGCACTGGCGGCGGATCGTCGACGGCTCCCCGGCGCTGGCGATCGTGACGGGGCCGGACGCCTACGTCTCGCCGTCCTGGTATGCCACGAAGCGCGAGCACGGCAAGGTCGTCCCGACGTGGAACTACTCCGTGGTCCACCTGCGCGGTCGCATCACCGTCCACGACGACGCCACCTGGGTGCGCGGGCTGGTGACCCGGCTGACCGATCGCCACGAGTCGGCGCGCGACGAGCCGTGGGCGGTCACGGACGCTCCCGCTGACTACGTCGAGAAGAACCTGCGTCCGATCGTCGGCGTCGAGGTGGTCGTCGAGTCCGTCGAGGCGAAGGCCAAGCTCAGCCAGAACCGGTCCGACGCCGACCGGGCGGGTGTCGCGACGGGCCTCGTCGCGGACGGTCGCGACGCCGACGGCCTGGTCGCGCCTTGAGGCACGGTCGGGTCCGCGAGCGCTTCACCGGCCGGATCGCCGGGGTGGGCAGCACCAGCGGTGTGCGCATCGTCGTGGGGCGCTGGGACGACTCCCCGTGGGGCTCCTTCGCCGACGTCATGCTCGAGGACGCCGCCGGGCACCGGGTGCTGCTGGCGCCGGACGAGCGGGTGCGCGACTTCGTCGCCGCGACCTACTCCTTCGACGATCAGGTCATCGAGCCGGTCGAGGTCACCGACACCTCCGACGGGTGGCAGGTCTCGACGCCCTCGCTGTCGGTGCGCCTGACGGTCGGAGGGCGTACGCCGCTCGGCGGGCTGCTAGGCCTGGTGCCCGCCCGACTCGCGACCTCGCCGGCCTGGTGCGCGGCGATCGACCCGGCCGCGCGGGTCGTGATGCGCGGCGTCCGCACCCGCGGGACCGCGGGCAACGATCGCCGCGAGTGGTACGGCGCGACGTCGGTCGTCTCGGTCACTGCCATCTCGGGGGAGTGGCGGGGTACGTCGCTCGGCACGCTCGCGTCGGTCGACCCGCCCTGTCAGTTCGGCTTCTCGAGCACACCGAAGCGGCCGTCGGTGACGAGCGTGGTCACCACGATCGAGCGGTCGACCTAGCCGGATCCGCTGCTCAGTGGGGGTAGGACCCGACCTGCTGGAGCACCGTGAAGGTCGGCGGCCCCTGCGCCCCGCCGCGGCGCATGATCGGTGGAGCGGTGGCGTCGTCGCGGAACGCCTGGAAGCTCTGCTCGTCGGCGAACTCCAGGATCACGACGACCCTGCCGGACTCGTGGATCGGTGAGAGAACAGTGGCGCCGGAACAGCCGTGCTCCTGCCGCTTCGCCAGCCCGTCGGTCGAGAAGACGGCCAGGAACTGGTCGAGGTCGCCGATCGGGACCTCGCCGAGGACGTGGATGGTCATGGGCCATCCTGTGCTGGACACGGTCACTCCGTCATCCCCAGATCGGGGCAGCCGACGTCTGCCCGCAGCTCAGAGCTCGCGAATGACCCTGGCAGGCGAGCCGACGGCGACGACGCCTCCCGGGAGGTCGCGGGTGACGACGGACCCCGCTCCGACCACCGTGTCGGCGCCGATGCTCACACCGGGACAGACGATGACGCCGCCGCCGAGCCACACGTTGTCACCGATGACGATGGGCTCCGCCGCCTCCCACTTGGCGCGTCGAGGCTCTGGGTCGAGCGGGTGGGTCGCGGTCAGCAGCTGCACGCTCGGGCCGATCTGGACGTCGTCGCCGATCGTGATCCGGGCGACGTCGAGCAAGGTCACGCCCCAGTTCACGAAGGTGCGCGCGCCGATGGTGGTCTGGGTGCCGTAGTCACACTGGAGCGGAGGTCGCACCTCGCTGTCCTCCCCAAACGCGCCGAGCAGCTCCACCAGCAGCTCCCGTCGCGCGCTCGCGTCGTTGGGATCCATCGAGTTGATCCGGTGCGTCAGTCCCTGCGCCCGCCGTGACTCCTCGCCCAGGACGGGGTCGTCGGCGATGTACGGCTCGCCGGCCAGCATGCGTTCGCGCATCGTCTTCTCGGTCATCGCGCCAACGTACGCGGCGACTGTGCTCGCCACCGGTGGTTGAGGTGCATGCGGAGGCGCCCGAGGACTTGAGGTGCGAGTGAAGCTCGGCCCTGGTGGTTGAGGTGCGAGCGGCAGCGAGCCTCGAAACCAGCACGGCAGGCCCCTTGCGTGCATATCCGAACAGGTGTACGATCGTGCGTAGCACGTCGATCCGGAAAGGGTCCATCGTCTGAGGTGACGAGGATCCCGGGATCGAGACAGTCACCCATAGAACCCGTCGTTGGTGCTGACGGGATGCTTGACGGCTCACAAGGTGACGACCTGGCAACGGTGCCACCAGTCCATGCCTCACCGCTCCGCCCCGGATCTGGGCGGTTGTCAGTGACGTGTGTCGAGGAGGTGGCCACCATGAGCGATCTACATCCGATCATCGGGTGCGCCGCTGACATCCGTGCGTCGTTGAAGGGTGTCGCATCGGTGGAGCCGGCGTTCATGACGGTGGGGGAGAAGGAGTCGGCGCTGGTCGCGCTGGCGCAGGCGCGCTCCCAGCTCGATGCGTTGGCGGCGCGGGTGCTCGCTGCCTCGGACGAGGTCGGTGTCGAGCACGGGCTGCGTGATGCCGCCGCCTGGCTGGCAGTGCAGACCCGCACCACCCGGCGCGAGACCCGCCGCGACCTGACCCTGGGGCGCGCTCTCGAGGAGCACGCGGAGGTCGCCGTCGCGCTGGCCTCCGGGGACGTGCGCGCGGAGCAGGCGCGGGCGATCGTCGAGGCGGTCGATGCCCTCCCACCCCGCGTCGACGCCGCCGTACGCGGTCGTGCGAAGACGGTGATGCTGGAGCTCGCTGCTCGCCACGACGCACGTGAGCTGAAGCAGATCGGCAAGCGGATCCTCGACGTGGTCGCCCCCGAGATCGGTGAGTCCCACGAGGCAGCCGTGCTGGCGGCCGAGGAGGCGCGTGCGGCAGCCGGTGTCGAGCTCACCTTGACCGACGACGGCGAGGGCCGCTGCCGTGGCACCTTCGTCGTCCCCTCCCACGTCGGTGCGATCTTCAAGCGGCACCTGCTGGCGCTGGCCAACCCGGCCCGCCACACCGAGGCCGAGCTGCGCGACGAGACCGGGTCTTTCAAGTCGCTGCGCCGTCGCCTGGGCGAGGCGTTCGTCGAGTACGTCGAGCGCTATCCGGTGAAGGCCACGCCGCAGACCGCCGGCGTCAACGCCACCGTGGTGGTCACGATGACGCTGCAGGAGTTGCTGACCGAGAACGCGACCGCTCTCCTCGACGACGGCAGCCGGATGACGGCCGGTCAGGCGCGCCGCCTGGCGTGCGAGGCGGGGATCATCCCGGTCGTCCTCGGCTCGGACTCTCTTCCGCTCGACCTCGGTCGCACGGCACGTCTGCACTCTCGTGCTCAACGCATCGCCCTTGGCCTTCGCGACCGAGGCTGCACGGCCCGCGGTTGCGAGACGGGCGCCTCAGGCTGTCACGCCCACCACGACGACCCCTGGTCCAGAGGCGGACTCACCGATCTGGCCAACGGCCGGCTTCTGTGCCCCCGACATCACCGCCTGGCCCACGACTCTCGCTACGCGATGACTGTCCACTCAGACAACAAGGTCAGCTTCGCCAGGCGGACGTAAGCCGACACTGGTTCTAGATGCGCGGTCATCGCGCACCGTGGACGAGGGTGCGGTCGAACCGCGCACGATGGCAGCGCTGTCGACCCGCTGCGAACCGCCCAGAATGGACTACCACGGCTGTGCCTCGTCAGGGATGCGCCTCGACACGAAGATGCACCTCCGGAGGCAATCTCCGTATTCATGTCGGGAACCTCGCCAGAGGGCGCCTCTCGATCGAACCGCGGGTTGGTCGATGAAGGCGACCGTCGGAAGTAGGCTCCGCTGCATGTCACAGCCCGATCGGCCGCGCCCCGACGAAGTGTTCACACCAACAAAGATCCCTCTTGCGGACACGAACGTGTACACGAAGCGCAGCGACCCCGAGAAGGCGTTGACGCGCTACGTTCAGCGCGGGCAGATCCCGGTCGTCTTTGGCGAGTACGGGGTCGGGAAAACGACGGTCGTACGTCGATTCTTCCGCGAGGCGGACGACGCAGGAACCGTCGTCTACGTCTCCAGCCCGGCGGGCAAAGAACTGGCCGATGTCTTCACCGTGGTCCTGGAGCACCTGGACTACGCGGTGGAAACCGAGATCTCGCGCCGGACCGGCGACTCGCAAGAACTAGGGGCGCGTTTGGTGGCTCATGGAAAGCTCGCAACGTCTAACGAGATCAACACCAAGTACAGCCTCGTGGTTACTTCGCCGACAAGCGAGGCACTGATCGCCGAGATGGCGTCGCGCCAGGTCACCTTGATCATCGATGAGCTTCATCGCGCGACTCCGTCCTTCCGCGAGGACTTGGTCGATTTCATGAAGGCATGTCGCGGAGGCAATGACGACTACCCAGTGATTGTGTTGATCGGCACCACGCTTGATGCGGAGCGATTGGTCGGGCAGGATCCTGGAATCGATCGATTCGTAAAGGAACTGCTGGTTGAGCCCCTGACCGACGAGGAAGCCAGATTCATCGTCACGCAAGGTTTTAACCGTCTGCAGTTATCGGTCCCCGACCACCTTGTTGAGACGATCATTCGGACCTCAGCAGGAGCGCCGACGATCGTGCAGTCGGTTTGCCTCGACATGGCCGAGGCGTGCATCGCCCGAGATGACACGTTCCTGACGCCGAGTGACTACGAAGCCGCCGTAAGGACCTACCTCGCTGAGAACGGTCGGCGGCTCGCGGGGGTCTACCTCAAGGCCATTGAGCAGGTTGGGCCCAAGAAGTACCGGAAGCAGATCCTCCTGGCCATGGCTGAACAAACCCACGACTTTGCCAACATGGAAGAGATCCGAACGCGTGTCTCCGAACAGTTGGGCGACGACGTACCGGCAACCGCGTTGTCGGGGCCTCTCCGTGAGTTGAAATCCTCGGAGGACAGCATCCTGCAGGACGTAGAGCGCCGTGAGGGCGGGCGGGTCTACAACTTGAACAGCTTTCGCGATCCCATGATGAAGTCGTTCATCCGTTTCATGCGGGAGCTAGAGGTTCAGGGCCTGGTGCCCAAACCGCCTGCTCTCTAACTGAAGATGGTACGAACTCCTCGGGCCACGAGGGCCGGGGTTGGCGGGTCGGTCATGGGCGAGGCGCGTCTCCTATGTCGCGTGCCGGGTTTAGTGGAGGCCCTGAAGTGACGCGCCAGTACGGGACGTCACTGCGCATGGTTGGAGTCCCACCGTGAGTTGCGGATGACGCTACGCGAGGGCGGTTTCGGCATCGAACGCAGCATCGTGGTCGATGGCGTCGCCGGGTTCGCAGCGTTGGCTTAGAAGCGCCGCTCCGGCAAGGTCGCCAATTTTGCTGTTCTGCAAACAAGACGGATACGTCAATGCGAACCTGACTGCTCCGTGTTGTGTTCTCTCGAATGGAAGTCCCATGCGCATGGCCATACTTCGTGTCGCCGCGACGGCTGTCGTTGCCTGCTTCGCACTGTCGTCTTGCGGCTCCTCAGGCGACGACGGCACGGATTCGGAGAAGTCGAAGACCCGCCTCGAGAAGGCTTACTCGACGTGCGGAGAGCCGGAGGATGAACCCGCCACCATCGAGGGTCGGGAACTTGGCGACGCGTTGGAGATCGCAGACGCAGGCGAGACGCTCATCATCCAGACCGATGGCGAGTCAGACACGACCGGCTACCTCGACTACGTCTGCGTGATGACATCCTTGGGTACGTCCGAGCGCGTGCAGTCGAGCATCGGGCACACCACGTCCATGATGGGACGCCAGTCCACTGAGGACGACGGTTTGATTTACGAGTACACGTACCACCCGGACAACGGCCTGTACGTCCTCATCGCCGAAACAGAATAGGGCCTCAACCCCTCTGCGACTTCTCTGCGACTTCCGAACGGCGGCTGCGCGAACCAATGATGTCTGGGCCTAACCTATACCGCCGCTTTCTCTACACCCGAGCGCGCGCCTCCTGTGTTGGATGCGCCTACGACCCTCCCCGAGCAACTACTAGCCCCTCGATCGCGAGAGAGCACGCTGGCACGTGCGCTTGAATGGTCGCATGAATGAGTCGCCAGGCGCGGAAGGAATTCCTGAGGCAGCGCCGCTTGCTAGCAACGCGGTCGGCGAGGGCCGATTGGGCGACTACGCGCGTCGTCAGCTGAACGCGGCTCGGGTCGATCCCAGGCTGGAACGGGACGGGACAGCGATCCTGGCTGACTACTTCGACTACGTCGACCAAGCCGAACGCGTCCGAGTGTTCGCTATCGGTGGCATCGAAAGCATGATCAGGGATGGGTTCGATGGGGATGACGATGAGGCTCAGGCCGCATGGGAACGTAGCGAGATGGCGAAAGCCGACCGAGCATCCGGTCATTCATTCCTGAACGGCGTTGTGCTCGTCGGACTGTTCGGAAACCTGGACTCGCTTGTTGAACGGCTCGGTCCGACCGTCCGAGACTATTCAGCGACCGTGCTGGCAGATCGCATCCTCACAAGACTGCGCGACTTTGAGCACTCAGCAGCATGGCCGTCGCTCGATGAGGAGGCGCGCGAGTCGATCCGCAAAGCCGCAATCTCAACGGTGTCAGATCAGGTCCCTGACTTCCCTCGCCTCTACGGATCAGCCCCAGAGCGATGGGAACGCGTGCTCACGAGCATTGGGTTCCCGCCACGGCCCGGAACCTCAATACCGAGCGACATGGCATCAACGTTGCAAGACTTCTCGGCACTGCGCGACGTCCTCGTCCATCGGGCTGGTCGGGTAGACAAGAGTGCGCTTAAGAAGAGTCCCGGTCTGGCTACGCGGCATCACTACTCGACTGGCGACTTCATACAGATCGGCCGTTCTGAATATCGGCGCTACTCCGCGGCTCTGCGGTCTGTCGGGGCCGAGGTCGAAGCGCGCATCTACGCTCGCTCCGGCGTCGACACTGGCTTCGATCTGGCCGATTGGCAGTGGAACCACTACGTGGGCAGCTAGCGAACAAGTGCACGGCTGTGCGGCGCGCAGTGATGCTTTCGGACGCCCTGGCCGGCTGATGAGCAACCTGCGTCTTAGTGCCGCAACTGACGCGGCACTCGGCTCAGTCCCGAGCCAACGATCCACGTCTCTTTCGAAAACCCACCAGGACTACCGCAGCCCGATGCCTGCCGTCCCCGAGCGGTGGGTCGCGCGGCCGGTGACCTCGATCAGGTGGAAGCCGCGGCCGAGGGTCTTGGGGAGCTTGAGCGTGCGGATGAACGTGCCTCGGGAGGTGGCGCGCCCGGCGTAGAGGCGGGTCGTGGTCGTGTCGCCCTGGATGGTGACGTAGAAGCGCTCCCGGGAGCCGAGGCCCGCGGCGAGCACCATGATGGACTCGCCCCTGCGGGCCGACGACGGTGCGGTCACCTTGAGGACGGTGGGCCTGCGGACCGCGACGATGGTGGCGGCGGCGCTCGTGGCGCCGGCCTCGTTGGTCGCGCGCAGCCGGAAGGTGTGGGTGCCGGATCGGTCGAGGCGCACGCGGACGCTTCCGGTGACGGGCACGGGCTGGTCGCCGTAGCGCCGGACCAGCGCTGCCTTCAATGGGCCGGTCGCCGTCAGCTCCTGGGCGTCGGTGGCGCTCCAGCTCAGTGTGACGCGTCGGCCGCGGAGCGCGGTGGCCTCGCCGTCGGGCGTCTCGCCTCCCCGTGCCTTCTTGGGCACCGCGAGCGACAGCTCGAGACCGGGTGCCTGGTCCGTGGAGACGGGCGCGGTCGGGGCCGAGGTGCTGGTGACGTCGGCGTACCCGGTGCGGGAGGCCGTGACCGTGACGCTGATCCGCTGGCCGCGCTGGGCGCTGGTCAGCGTGAGGGTCGAGCCGGTCGCCCCGGCGATGGCGGCGCCGTCAGCACGCCAGGCGAAGGCGTAGTGCTCCGGTGAGGGCGCCGGGACGCCCGCGTCGGCGGTCAGCGTCTGGCCGACCTGCGCGGTGCCGCTGACGCTGGCGGTGGGGCCGGCGGTGAAGGCGGCCTTCGCGACCGGCGCGGTCGGCGCGGACACGCCCACCGCGTCGACGTACGCGACCCGGTGCGCCGTCACGGCCACCGTGATCTCCCTGCCGACCAACGAGGAGGTCATCGCGAGCGTGGGGCCGGTGGCGCCCTCGATCGGCGTGCCGTCGGCGAGCCACTGGTAGGTGAGGGAGTCGGCCGTCGGGCTCGTCGAGCCGGTCTGGGACGGGCCGGGCGTGGCGGACAGAGTGGCGCCGAAGACCGCCTCGCCGCTGATCGCAGCCGAGGGGCCGGTCGCGAAGGTCGCCCTCGCGACCGGTGCGGTCGCAGCCGACGTGCTGGCCGCGTCGACGTATCCGAAGCGCCGGGCCGTCACCGTGACGGTGATCCTCGCACCCACGAGGGCAGGGGAGAGGGCGAGCGTCGTCCCGGTGGCGCCGTCGATCTCGGCGCCGTCGGCGGCCCAGGCGTAGGAGAAGGACTGCGCGGACGGGGTCGTGGCGTCGAGCCCGGTCGGGGTGGCGGTGAGCGTGCCGCCCAGGACCGCCTCCCCTGAGATGGCAGCGACCGGTCCGGTGGTGAACGGCGCGGGGGCCGCGACCGGCGTGGTCACCTGGCTGTGGTTGTTGGCCGGGACCGAGTCGGGCGTCGTGGTGGCGACGTCGGCGGCGTTGGTGACCGAGCCCGTCCGGGCTGCGGCGACCAGGACGGTGACCTCGACCTCGCGGACCGCGCCAGGCGCGAGCGTGCCGTAGGCGCAGGTGATCGTCTGCCCGTCGACGCCGCACCGGTCCGGGTCGTCGAGCTCGACGAAGGTCAGGTACGACGGCAGCGTGTCGGTGAGCACCGTGACGCGAGCGTCCGACGGGCCGGCGTTGGTGGTGGTGAGCGTGTAGACGATCTCCTCGCCCGCCAGCACCGACCTGCGTGACGCGGTCTTGGCGACCGATACGTCTGTCGCCGTGCCGACCACCAGCGAACCGGCGTCGGTCGTCCCGGTCGGCACCTCGTCGGCGTGCGTGGACGCCGTGGCGGTGAGCGTGGTGCCGCTCTCCACGTCGGAGCCCACCCGGACGACCAGCGTCACGGTCGAGGACGCGCCGGGCGCCAGGGTGCCGACGCCCCACTGGACCGTGCGGTCCGAGACCGTCGCGGACGGCGAGCTGCTGACGTAGGAGAGGCCGTCGGGGAGCACGTCGCGGACGACGACGCCGTGGGCGGTGGCGCGGGTGTCGGTGTTGGTCACCGTGAGGGTGAAGGTCGCGTCCGACCCGGCAGTGGCAGCGGCGTCGTCGGGAGTGTGGGTGAGGGTGAGCTGCGGCTTGGCGACGGTGACCGTGACGGTGTCGCTGGGACCGGTGTATCCACGCCACGGGTTGGTGGGCGCGTCCGCGCGCTCGGCGGTCGACGCGCCGGAGTAGGACGCGACCCGGGCGGTGTTCGACACCTGGTCGCCGGACGTGAGCGTGGCGCCCGGCGCGAGCCGCGCGGTGTAGGTGAAGGTCTGGCTCGCGCCGGCGGCCAGCGGGCCAGGGACCAGCCAGCGCAGGTCGGGGTCGTCGGCCGTCCAGCCGTCCGTGCTACGCGAGGCCCCGTCGACGAGCGTGACGTCGACCAGCTCGGCGTCGGGCACGTCCACCACCTCGACGTCGTACGCCGGCCAGGTGGCGGTGTTCTCGATCGTGACCGAGTAGGTCACCAGGTCGCCGGCCTCGACGTAGGGGCCCCGGTCGACGCTCTTGTCGAGCGCGACGGCGGGCTCGCGCACCGCCGTCGTGGCCGAGGCCGGCCCCACCGTGTCGGCGTACGTCGCCGGGACGGACGCGGGCGCGGCCGGAAGAGTGTCGGCCCGGTTGGTCCGCACCCGGACGGTGCTGGTGAACGACGCCGGCGCGGTCACGGTGCCACCGGCGCGCCGGCTCGACAGGACATGACCGCGCAGGACGAGCTCGTAGGTGCGCTTCTGCGCGGCCGGTGCGAGGTCGCCGAGGAACCACGCGGCCTGCTGGGCGGAGCCGCTCGCGGTCGGGGCGAAGGTGATCACTTCCGGGTCGGTGCCCGGGCAGCCGGCGGTGCACGTGACGGCGCCGTAGCCCTCGACGGCCAGGCCGTCCGGGACGCTGCCGACCACGGTGGTGTCGAGGCTGCGCACCCCGGCCGGGACCTCGACGCCGACCCGCCACGTCACGGCGCTGCCGACGGTGGCGGTGGGGCGGTCGACGTCGTGGACGACCGAAAGAAGCACCACTCGGAGCACGTCGGACGCGCTGGCCGAGTAGTCGACGGCCGTGCTCGAGCTCGAGGCCCCCGTGCGCGCACCGGGGACGCCGGGGAGGCTGCGGCTCGTCATCGCCAGCGAGCTGGTGTAGGTGATGCCGCCCACGGCCGGTGACTCGACCTGGACGGTGTAGGTCCGCGCGGTGGACGCCCCGGGGGCGAGCGACGCGACCGTCCACGTGATGGTCCGGGCCGCCGCGTTCCAGGCACCGCCGTCGTTGATCGTCACCGGCTCGATGCCGGCGGGGAGGGAGGCGGCCAGCGTCACGTCGTGAGCGGTCGAGACGTTCGTCGCGGACGAGTTCGAGGCGGTGACGGTGAACGCCTTCGCCTGTCCGGGGGTGACGGTCGCCGACCCGGCGTGGGTCATGGCGGCTGCGGTCCGGGGCTCGACGACGGTGGTGCCGACCGCGCCGGCACGGGTGCGGGGCGACCCGTCCTGGTCGGCGTACGACACCGTCGCGGTGTTGGTGAGCGAGCTGCCGCGGACGTTGGCCGCCACGTCGAGGACCGTGGCCTGGAAGGTCAGGACCAGCACGCCGTCGGCGCTCGTCGGCCGGTAGGGCGTGGGCAGCGTGGCGACGACGGTGTCGGCCGGCGACTGGGCGACGCCGCCGAAGGCAGCGCCGTCGAGGGTGCAGCCGTTGACGCAGAGGCTGCCGGGCACCAGCTGCTGGCGGGACCCGAGCGGGTCGGTGACCCTCGCGCCGTACACCGTGGTGTTGCGGGGGATCGTGGTGACGACGGTGTAGGTCACGACCTCGCCGATCGTCGCCTGGCCGGCGGCGTTGCCGGACTCGGTGACCGAGGTGGTGCGGGTCATCACCACCGCGGCGGCGGGGGTGCGGATGACGACGGTCGCCTCGGCCGCTGGTGCGTTGGCCACGGGAAGGGTGGGGTCCGTGACCTGCGCGTTGTCCGGGACGAGCCGGATCGTCGAGCCGTCGTCAGCGGTGTAGGAGTAGTCCACGACGCCGACGACGCCGGCGTAGGCCACGCCCGGGCTGACACCGTCGGGGACGGTCAAGGTGTAGGTGAGGGTCCTGGTGGCGCCGGTCGCGACGTCGACACCGGACCACGCGATCCGGCCGCTGGCACAGGCGCCCCCGTCGGAGGCGGCGGTGATCGCCGCACAGGTGATCCCCGACGGCAGCACGCTCCAGATCCGGGCGCCCTCCGCGGTCGATCCGCCGGCGCTGGTCAGCCCGATCGTGTGCTGGACCGCCTGACCCCCCTCGACGGAATCGTCGTCGACGACGAGCGTGACGCCGAGCTGGGGCGGACCCGCGGCAGCGGACGAGAGGGCGTGGGCCGACGTGGGGGCGACGGCGAGCAGCCCGCTCACCACCGCCGTGACGAGCAGGCGCACGACCAGTGCGAAGGTGCGCTTGCGCGCGTCAGCAGGACGACTCATGGTCGGGTGGCCTCCACAGGACGATCGTCGACCACGTCGGTCCGTGGCGCGGCCGATGCCTCACGCACCGGCTCGTCGAGGAGCCTAGTGATCCGACGGCGCGCCCACGGCGGAATGGCCGGATCCACGGCGCCCGCCCTCGCGGGCTCGTAGGACCCGACCTCTGCGGCGCTCGTGGACTACGTCGAGCGCTACCCGAAGAAGTAGACGGCGGCGACGAGAGCACCGATCAACCCGAGCAGCGGCAGCCAGAGCCACGCCTCCCTGGTGTCGAAGTACTTCTTCTTCTCGTTGGGGTCCCACGGGCCCTGCGGCCGTTGCTTTCCGGGCTCGATGATCATGTCTGCCCCCGCGTCACGTGTTGGTGGTGGTAGGAGCGCAGCATAGTGACCCACGCGCTGATCCGCTGCTCGCGAAGCGCACTCGTGTGCCGACACGAACGCGCGAGCCGGGTCACGCCTCGATGGCCGAGTCCGTCTCGTCGCCGGCGACGAGACGGTCGCGCAGCTCGACGAGCTCCGAGACCGCGGTCAGGAAGCGGCCCGTGCTGTCGCCGACCTGGAGGTCGTCGAAGTAGTGGTGGCGCATGGCGAGCCGGGCGAGGTGGTGCTCGTCGTGGTCGAGCCGGTCGGCCAGGAGCGCGGCGAGAGAGCCGACGGCGTCCGCGTCGAGGATGTCGGCACAGCGGCTGATCGGCACCTGCTCCAGCAGCAGCTCGGCCTCACCGCGGGGATCGGTCAGGAAGACGGGCCGGTCCGTGTGCAGGTAGAGCCAGTCGAGCCCGACCGACGAGACGTCTGTCACGAGGGCGTCGCAGCCGGGCATGACGGCGAGGATGTCACCGCTCAGGACGTCGGCGTGACCTGCAGCCGGGTCCGCCTCGGCGATGAGCTGCAGGATGCCCAGGTGCGCCTCGGCGACATGGGGATCGAGGCTGGTCGTGACCTTCGGGTGCGGCTTGTAGACCAGCCGCACGTCAGGGACGTCGAGGATCGCCCGGACGATCGACTCGCCGAGCGTGACGACCGAGGTGTAGTCGTTGTAGTCGGCGTCGCCCTCCCAGGTGGGGGCGTACATCACTGTGCGCCGCGCGCTCGGGGCGAGCAGGGGAGTGCGGGGGAGATCGAGCTGCGGGCGGCCGATCCGCACGAGGCGCCCGGCGTCGAAGTCGAGCAGGCCCGAGACGTAGCGATGCACGGCGGCGTCCCCGGCGACGAACACGCGGTCGTAGGCCCTGGCGTTGTTGCTCGCCATGGACTGCTTGTCGCTCTCACCGTGGTTGATGTGCACGTGCAGCATGCGGCTGTCGACCAGCGACTCGAAGTTGAGCGGCGAGTTGTTGCAGTAGAGCACGACCTTGGCGTCGATCTCGGCGTAGGTCTCGGTGAGCTCGGCGAAGGTCGAGGCGGTGCGGATCGGCAGGCGGGTGCGGGCCCCGACCACTGCGGCGGAGTCGGGATCGCGCATGACCAGCCCGACCGGGTGGGCGCCGTCCAGGATCTCGAGGACCTCCAGCCACTGCACGAGCTGGTAGGTCCTCGTCGGGTCGCCGGCGAAGTAGGCGATCACGCGGACGTCGTTCACGAAGGAATTCTAGTGCCCCACCGGGTGTCGTGGGGACGGGTCGCCGTTCGTCGTCATGCTGGGAGGGCGCCACCGAGCGCCCGGTCGTGAGGAGATCATCATGAGCAAGGTCGACGCCGACGGCAACGTGCTGGAGACGTTCAGTGCGTCCGACGACGACGGCGACGGCTACGTGTCGGAGATCGAGGTGCTGCGCGGCGACTTCGCGCAGGTGCTGCACGACGACACCAGCGCCGACGTGGACTACGTCTTCGGCGACCGGATCACCGGGCTCACCCGGGATGCCGACGGCGTCGACGCCCCAGAGGCGGCTCCTGCGCGAGCACATGGCCGGTTTCGGGTGGGAGGCCCCGCGCATCCTGGAGCACCTCGACGACGCGCCCGACTTCTAGCTCGACCAGGTCGCCCAGGTCGTCATGGAGCACTGGTCGACGGGCCGGGTCGGGCTGGTCGGCGACGCCGCGTTCAGCGCCTCCCCGATGTCCGGAGCCGGAACGGGGCTGGCCCTCGTCGGGGCGTACGTGCTGGCCGGTGAGCTCGCGGCCGCCGACTGGGACCCGGCCGTGGGGTTCGCCGGCTACGAGGGCGTGACCGACCTCCGGAGCGCCTGAACCGGCCCGCACGATTCGACATGCCCGGTCGGAAATGTTCTGGTGGATGAGCCGCAGGCAGTGCTCCTCGTCCTGTGCGAGGCACCTCCCGTCGTGAGGTGGACGTGCGCCGCGGCCCCGACGCCCCACCCGTACGGCGTCGCGTCCGAGCGCCCGGAGAGGCGCACCCCCGACCCCCGTGAGGTAAGAAGCACGTGCGTGCCACCACCACACCCGCCCTGTTCGTACGCCCGCGAGGGCTCGCCGCCGCAACCGCCGCGGTGGCTCTCGCCCTGACGCTCGCGCCCGGCAGCGCCTCGGCCCAGGCCGCGAGCGCGGACACGCCCGTGGGCGTGGAGCTGAAGGTGGCCGACCAGCCGCCCGTCGAGGTCGCCACCATCCCGAGGGTGTGGCCGACCCAGCTGCTCGAGGCACACGGCGTGTCCGTCGGCAGCGACGACCTGGTCGACGTGGTCCGCGACGGGCGCACGGTCACCGGCGCGAAGAAGCGTGTCCGCGAGGGCGACCTCGTGCGGCTGACGCAGGTCGAGAAGAAGCGCAAGGTCAAGACGCAGAAGGTCCCCCGGGGCACCGTCGAGGTCTCGACGACCAAGCTCAAGCCCGGCAAGCGCAAGGTCGTCAGCACCGGCCGCGCGGGCGTCCGCAAGGTCGTCGCGATGAAGACGTTCCACAACGGCGAGGCCGTGAAGTATCGCGTGATCAAGAAGAAGCTCGTGAAGGAGCCACGTCCGCGTCGCGTGCTGGTCGGCCGCGCGGCCTACTCCGTCCCCGGCGCCGACGGGCTCAACTGGGGCGCGCTGGCCAACTGCGAGTCGGGCGGCAACCCCCAGGCGGTCAACGCGGCGGGCTACTACGGGCTCTACCAGTTCGACACCGGGACCTGGCGCAGCGTCGGCGGCTCCGGCCTGCCCACCTCCGCCTCGGCGGCCGAGCAGACCTACCGCGCCAAGCTGCTCTACCAGCAGCGCGGGCGCTCGCCGTGGCCCACCTGCGGCCGCCTGCTCTGAGCCTGCCTAGGTGGCGCCCGGGAATCCCTGCTGACGCCACGCCTCGTAGGTCGCCACGGCCGCCGAGTTCGACAGGTTGAGCGACCGACGCCCGGCGATCATCGGGATCCGGAGCCGGTCGCTCACCCGCTCGTGGGCGAGCACCTCTGCGGAGAGGCCGGTCGGCTCCGGCCCGAAGAGCAGGACGTCGTCGGGCCGGTAGTCGACGTCGGTGTGCCACCGGGTCGCATGCGCGGTGAACGCGAACACCCGCGAGCCGGCCAGCTCCGCGCTGGACAGCGCGGCGTCGAGGCCGGCGTGCACCGTCACCGACGCGAGGTCGTGGTAGTCGAGCCCGGCGCGCCTGAGCCTGGGCTCGGACAGCTCGAAGCCGAGGGGCTCGACGAGGTGCAGGGTGGCGCCGGTCGCGGCGACCATCCGGATCGCGTTGCCCGTGTTGGGCGGGATCCGGGGCTCGAGGAACATCACGTGGAGCACGTCGACCTCACTGCCCGATGCGCGTGCGCACCTCGTAGAGCTCCGGGAAGAAGGTCAGCGAGAGCGCGCGCCTGAGGAAGTCCACCCCCGACGACCCGCCGGTGCCGATCTTGTGGCCGATGACCCGCTGGACGACCTGGAGGTGCCGGAAGCGCCACTGCTGGAAGGAGTCCTCGATGTCGACGAGCTCCTCGCAGGTCTCGTAGACGCCCCAGTGCTCGGCCGGTGCGGCGTAGACGGAGGCGAAGACGTCGATCAGCTCCTCGTCCGCCGTGTGCGGCAGCGTCCAGTCGCGCTCGAGCAGCCGCTGCGGGACGGCGTAGCCCTGGCGGGAGAGGTAGGCCAGGAACTCGTCGTAGAGCGAGGGCTCGTGGAGCAGCTCGTCGAGGGCGGCGCGGGTGGTGTCGTCGTGGGCGAAGACCTTGACCATCTCGGCGTTCTTGTTGCCGAGGAGGAACTCGACCTCGCGGTACTGCGCGGACTGGAAGCCCGAGCTGGTCGCGAGGAAGGGGCGGATCTCGGCGTACTCGCTCGGCGTCAGCGTCGCCAGCACCGACCACTGGTCGGTGAGGGTGTGCTGGATGTGCTTGACCCGGGCCATCCGCTTGAGCGCGGGGGAGAGGTCGTCGGTGCGCAGCAGGGCGCGCGCCGAGCGCAGCTCGTGGAGCAGCAGCTTGAGCCACAGCTCGCTGGTCTGGTGCTGGACGATGAAGAGCAGCTCGTCGTGCTGCGGCGGGTCCGACAGCGGCTGCTGCGCCGAGAGCAGCACGTCGAGTCGCAGGTAGTCGCCGTAGGACAGCGACTGCGAGAAGTCGCGCTGGATGCCGGCCTCGATCTCGCGCTGGTTCGCCGTCCCGCCCGTGCCGTCTGACCGTCCGTCTGACCGTCCGTCTGCCCGTCCGTCTGCCATGGGCGGCAACCTAGTCGGTGGGCTCGTCTAACGTCGCACCCATGGCCCCCTCCACCGGCTCCGGCGCTGTCGAGCGCACCCGCACGTGGGTGCCCGACTGGCCGTGCGCAGTCGGTCAGGTGCTGCGCCCGCAGCGACGCGGGGCCGGCGACCCGACCCAGCGGCACCTCGACGACGGACGCATCTGGCGCGCCATGCGTACGCCGACCGGGCCGGCGTCGCTGTGCGTCCAGGCCCGGCCGACCTCGGGCGACGTCCTCGCCCGCGCGTGGGGGCCGGGGGCCGAGTGGGCGCTCGACCGGCTGCCCGCGCTGCTCGGCGCCGACGACGACCCGAGCGGGTTCGTCGCCCACCATCCCCAGGTCGCCGAGGGGCTCAAGCGCCACAGGCACTGGCGGCTCGGTGGCACCGGCCTCGTGATGGAGTCGCTGGTGCCCTCGATCCTGGAGCAGAAGGTCACCGGCAAGCAGGCGTTCGGGTCGTTCCGCGAGCTCGTGCGCCGTCACGGCGAGCCCGCGCCCGGCCCGGTGGCGGCGCTGCGCCTCATGCTGCAGCCGACCCCCGACGTCATCGCGGCGATCCCGTCGTGGGAGTGGCTGCGCCTCGGCGTGCAGCCGGCGCAGTCGCGCACGATGGTCACCGCCTGCCGGCTCGGGGCGTCGCTGGAGCGGATCACCCAGGTCTCCCACGAGGAGGCGGACAGGCGGTTGCGGTCGATCCGCGGGATCGGTGTGTGGACCAGCGCCGAGGTCCGGATGCGCGCCCTCGGCGACGTCGACGCGGTGAGCTTCGGCGACTACCACCTCGCCAACTGGGTCGGCTGGGCGCTGGTCGGGCACGACATCACCGACGAGGAGATGGGCGAGCTGCTCGAGCCCTACCGCCCGCAGCGCGGCCGCGCGGCGGCGATGGCGATCGCCGGCGGACCGTCCCGGCCGCGACGGGGGCCGCGGATGAGCATCCCGACCCACCTGCCGACGCGCTGAGCGGTGCTCAGCCCTCCGGCCTCGGCTCGGGCTCGCCGCCGGTCGGTCGCCCTCGGCGATCCATCCGGCAGCCGCACCGCTTGCAGGTCCATCCGCCCCTGATCGCCTGCGTCCCGCTGTCCGGCCACCGGATGCGCGCCACGCGCTGCCCGCACTCCGGACACTCCGGCAGCGGCTTGGCCAGGCCCAGCAGGAGCACGATCACGCCCGCTGTGGCCATGCCGAGGAGCATCGACGTCAACACAGCGACGAACTCAACCACGTGGACCGACGGCCCACCAACCAGAGCGTCACACCTGACTCAGAGCAGCGGACGCAGCGGCGCGAGGAAGCTCTCGGTGAACTTCCGGTTGAGGTCGCGGGCCTGCCACTCGGCGAGGCTGAGCTCGAGGCAGTTCGACTCGTCGGTGAGGAAGACCTGCTCCATCGTCCTGGCGAAGGCGGGGTCGATGACCTCGAGGTTGATCTCGTAGTTGCCCTGGAGGCTGAGCCGGTCGATGTTCGCGGTGCCGACGGTCGACCAGCTGCCGTCGATGGTGGCGGTCTTGGCGTGCACCATCGCGTCCTTGAAGCGCAGGATCCGCACGCCCGCCGCGAGCAGCTGGCCGTAGTAGCCGCGCGAGATCCAGTCGGCGACGATGTGGTTGGACTTCAGCGGAAGCAGGATGCGGACGTCCACGCCGCGCTGCGCCGCCTCGGCGACCGAGTCGACGAAGTCCTGGTCGGGCAGGAAGTAGGCGGTGGTCAGCCAGATGTTGCGGCTGGCACGCTGGATCGCCTCGAGGTACATGCTCCGGATCGGGAAGTTCCACTGGCGCGGGATGTTCTTGTGGATCCGGATCTGCGGATCCCAGTCGGAGGCGGTCTCGAGCAGCAGCGGGCGCTCGTTGCGCCGGATCCGGTGGCGGCGGTTGAGGTTCCAGAAGTCCGCGAAGGCGCGCTTCATGTCCCACACGCCCGGGCCGGTGATCCGCACGTGGGTGTCACGCCACTCGGTGGCGTAGGCCGAGCCGATGTTGTAGCCGCCGAGGAAGGCGACCTCCTCGTCGATCACGAGCATCTTGCGGTGGTTGCGGCCGTAGCGGCGCAGGTCCCAGAAGCGCAGGCCGGCCGTCCACACGGGGTAGCGCAGCACCTTGAGCGACGGCGAGAACCGCTTGAAGGCGGGGGAGACGACGATGTTGGCGAAGCCGTCGTAGACGCAGTGCACGTCGACACCTCGGTCGGCGGCGGCGGTGAGGGCGGTCTTGAACTTCCACCCGATCTCGTCGCCCTTCCAGATGTAGGTCTCGAAGAGGATCTGCTTCTTGGCGCCGTCGATCGCGGCCAGCATGTCGTCGTAGAGGTCGCGCCCGAAGGTGTAGGTCGTGATCTCGCCGCTGCCGACCGGAACGGTCTCCGGCTCGGTCACCGGGAACGGCTTGGGCTTCTTGCCGCGGCGGCGGTAGGAGTCGACGAGGGAGAGGGTGAGCGCCAAGCCGACCTGGAGCCCGAGCAGCGTGAGGAGCGTCCGGCGTACGGCGGTCATCAGGCGTCCGGCAGTCACGCGGACAACCTACCCAGCATCGGCCACGGGTGACCGCTCAGTTCCGCCTCCGGCGCGGCAGGAGCGGCGCGTGCAGCGCGGCCGCTGCGCGAGGGGAGTACGTCGTGGCGAGGGTCAGGGCCGCGAGGAGGAGCTGGAAGAGGGGCAGCCAGAGGTTGCCGAGGACGAGGCCCCAGACCGCGAGGACGGTCCACAGGCCGCTGAGGGCGAAGCCCCACCGCCGCGCGTTGACGCTCGTGGCGGTCGTCTGGTCCATCCCCGCATCCTGCGCGACGCGCGCGGACGCGGCAACAACCCGGTCGTCGAGGTGGCGATGGCAGGCTTGGCGGATGCGCCGCCTCGTCTACCTCGTCGCCGTCACCCTCGACGGATTCATCGCCGGCCCGGACGGGGGAGACCCCAGCGGCTCCGACTTCCTCCCGGTGACCCCCGACCTCGTCGAGCACCTGGTGGCCACCTGGCCCGAGACGCTGCCCGGTCCCGCGCGCGCGGCGATGGGCGTGGACGACCCCGGGACGTCGTTCGACACCGTCATCGAGGGACGCGGGTCCTACGACATCGGGCTGGCCGCTGGCCTCCTCGACGCCTACCCCCACCTGCGCCACCTCGTGGTGTCCCGCACGCTCGCCGACCGCAGCGACCTCCCGGTCGAGGTCGTCCCCGAAGAGCCGCTCGCGCGGGTGCGCGAGCTCAAGGCCGAGGCCGGGAAGGACATCTGGCTCGTCGGCGGTGGGACGCTGGCCCACGCCCTGCTCCCCGAGATCGACCGGCTCGTGCTGAAGGTCAACCCGTCGGTGATCGGGGACGGCAAGCGGCTGTTCGAGGGGCCCTTCGCCCACGCCCGCTTCGGGGCGGTGGACCAGGTCGACCTGCCCGCCGGCGTCCGGGTCGTCACCCTCGATCGGGTGCGCTGAGCTCGTCGGTCCCCTTCTTGCGCCGGAACGGCGAGGTCCACACGAACCTGGCGAAGGCGGTGTCCGGCCACCACCACGTGACCAGGCTGACGGCGCCCAGCGCCATCCCGGCCAGACCCAGCCAGGTCCGCCCGTCGCCGAGGTAGAAGACGCCCATCGCGAGCCACAGCACGCCCAGGACTGCTGCGAACGCCGGTCCTCGCCTGCTGGTGTCCCTCGACGCCGTCATGGTGCGAGCCTACGCGTCTGCAAGATCCAGCGCGGCGTAGCGAGCGACGTCGCACGTCTCGTCGGACAGCACCCGGAACAGCGCGGCCCGCAGCATCGCCTGACGCTGCGCGCCCGACCGCCAGTCGTCGAGCGCCTCGGCCGGGGCGTCCTGCCAGAGCACGGCGTCGAGCACGCAGACCGCCTCCGCCCACAGGGGCGAGCGCCAGGCGGGGGAGAAGTCGATGACGAACGGGATGCCTGTCGCGTCGAGCAGCACGTTGTTCGCGAGATCGGTGTGCACCAGCTGCTCGCGGCCGAGGTCGGTCTCGTCGAGCGCCGCCTCCAGCGAGCGGACGAGATCACGGATGCCACCGGGGTCCGACCGTGCGGCGAGACGGGCGGCCGTGCCGTCGTACGCCGCCCGCTCGGCGCGGGCCCAGCGGTCGTCACGCGCGTCCAGCCCCGCGGGCCGCTCGGGCACGGCGGCGGCCAGTCGGGCGTGCAGGAGGTGTGCGGTGGCCTGGAGGGTGGCCAGGTGCCGGCAGGGGGTCGTGCCGGGTTCGAAGCGGGTGGCCGCCCAGCCGTCGGCGGTGAGATTGCCGTCGCGCGCGGGGACGGGCAGCGCCAGCCGCAGCGAGCGTGGCGAGGCCTCGTCGAGACGCACGGCGAGACGCGCCTGGATCGGCGCCAGCCACGCCTCCGACTCGTCGTGACCGGGCGAGAGCACGAGGTCGCCGGCTCGCCAGCTGGTGCCGCGGCCGCCCTCGAGCGGCTCCAGGACGCCCTCGGCCGCGAACAGGTCGAGCACGTGGTCCGGCGGCTGTGACGGGTGGGGCACCGGACGAGCGTAGGTGCTCCAGCGGTGGTGGGAGCGTTGTCGGTGGCTGGTCGTAGGCTCGACGCATGCGTCCCATCACCGATCTGCAGCGCCGTGTGGCGCCCTTCGAGGTCGTCTCCGACTACGAGCCGTCGGGCGACCAGCCGACGGCGATCAAGGAGATCGTCGAGCGGATCAACGGCGGCGAGCAGGACGTCGTGCTCCTCGGCGCGACCGGCACCGGCAAGACCGCCACGGTCGCCTGGGTCGCCGAGCAGGTGCAGCGCCCGGTGCTGGTGCTCCAGCCCAACAAGACGCTCGCCGCGCAGTTCGCCAACGAGCTGCGCCAGCTGTTCCCGCAGAACGCCGTCGAGTACTTCGTGTCCTACTACGACTACTACCAGCCCGAGGCCTACGTCCCCCAGACCGACACCTACATCGAGAAGGACTCCTCGATCAACGAGGAGGTCGAGCGGCTGCGCCACAGCGCGACCAACAGCCTGCTCACCCGCCGCGACACGATCGTGGTCTCGACGGTGTCCTGCATCTACGGTCTCGGCACCCCCCAGGAGTACGTCGACCGCATGCTGCGGCTCAACGTCGGCGAGGAGCACGACCGCGACTCGGTGCTGCGCCGGCTGGTCGAGATCCAATACACGCGCAACGACATGTCGTTCACCCGAGGCACGTTCCGGGTCCGCGGCGACACCCTCGAGATCTTCCCGGTCTACGAGGAGCTCGCGGTGCGCATCGAGTTCTTCGGCGACGAGATCGAGCGCCTGATGACGCTCCACCCGATCACGGGCGAGGTGATCTCGGAGGACACCGAGCTCCACGTCTTCCCCGCGACCCACTACGTCGCCGGCCCCGAGCGGATGGAGCGCGCGATCAAGGGCATCGAGCTCGAGCTCGAGGACCAGCTCGCCGTGTTCGAGAAGCAGGGCAAGCTGCTCGAGGCCCAGCGCCTGCGGATGCGCACCACCTACGACGTCGAGATGATGCGTCAGGTGGGCTCGTGCTCGGGCATCGAGAACTACTCGATGCACATGGACGGACGCAAGCCCGGGACCGCGCCCAACACCCTCCTCGACTACTTCCCCGAGGACTTCGTGCTCGTCGTCGACGAGTCCCACGTCGCCGTGCCGCAGATCGGCGGGATGTACGAGGGCGACATGTCGCGCAAGCGCAACCTCGTCGACCACGGCTTCCGGCTCCCGAGCGCGATGGACAACCGTCCGCTGCGGTGGGAGGAGTTCCTCGACCGGATCGGCCAGACGATCTACCTCTCCGCCACCCCCGGCAACTACGAGCTCGACAAGGTCGGCGGCATCGACGGCACGGTCCAGCAGATCATCCGGCCGACCGGCCTCATCGACCCCGAGGTCGTGGTCAAGCCCACCAAGGGTCAGATCGACGACCTGATCCACGAGATCCGCACCCGCTCGGAGAAGGAGGAGCGGGTCCTGGTCACGACGCTGACCAAGAAGATGTCCGAGGACCTCACCGACTACCTCCTCGACGCCGGCATCCGCACCCGATACCTCCACTCCGAGGTCGACACCCTGCGTCGCATCGAGCTGCTGCGTGAGCTGCGGATGGGCGAGTACGACGTGCTCGTCGGCATCAACCTGCTGCGCGAGGGCCTCGACCTGCCCGAGGTGTCGCTGGTCTCGATCCTCGACGCCGACAAGGAGGGCTTCCTGCGCTCCGACAAGTCGCTGATCCAGACCATCGGTCGCGCCGCTCGCAACGTGTCCGGCCAGGTCCACATGTACGCCGACAAGATCACGCCGTCGATGGAGATGGCGATCGGCGAGACCAACCGTCGTCGGGCCATCCAGGTCGCCTACAACACCGAGCGCGGGATCGACCCCCAGCCGCTGCGCAAGAAGATCGCCGACATCACCGAGATGCTCGCCCGCGAGGACGAGAACACCGAGGAGCTGCTGCGCACGTGGGCCGACGTCGGCCAGAAGGGTCGCGCCGGCGGCGTCAAGGCCGGCAAGTCGCCGACGCCCGCCCTGTCGCGGATCCACTCCGAGGCACCCGACACCGCCGGCATCCCGAGCACCGACCTCGCCGAGCTCATCCAGGGGCTGACCGACCAGATGAAGACGGCCGCCGCGGAGCTGCAGTTCGAGGTCGCCGCCCGCCTGCGCGACGAGATCTCGGACCTGAAGAAGGAGCTCCGCCAGATGATGGAAGCGACGAAGTGAGGAGCGGTGCGCGCAGACCGAGGAACGAGGTCTGTGGCGCACCCGACGAGCGAGGAGCTGCGTGCGAGCGAAGCGAGTGCGCCGGCGACGAAGTGAGGAGCGGCTCAGTCGTCTGAGCCCGACTCCAGCTCCTTGGCCTTCTGGCGCTCGAGGTCGACCGCCTTCTTCGCCCGCTTCGCGAGCCGCTTCTCGTGAGCGGCGACGATGTCCTTCTTCTGCACGATCGTGCGCGCGAGGTTCATCATCGCGAAGCCCATCGGGAAGAGCGGCCACGGGAAGCCGCCGGGCATGGTGATCGCCCAGATCGTCCAGAGCAGGACCGAGATCCCGACCAGCCCCATCACGGCCTCGCGGCGGTCCGAGGCCCACTTCGCGACGGCCTGCTCGTGCATGTCCGCGGTGACGAGGGAGCCCGAGCCGCGGACGGCCAGCGAGGCCACCGGCTCGTCGGGGACCAGGTCCTCCAGGTGCGGCAGGACGTCACCGAGCACCTTGGCCCTGGTGACGGCGGTGGAGCGCTCGTCGTACTCCTGGTGGTCGATGCGCCCGTCGGCGAACGCCTGGCCGAGCACCTCGAGGGCGACGTCCCGGTCCTTGTCCGAGGCGCGGAGCCGGGCCGCCTGGGGAGTTCGGGGGTCGTGCTCGAAGCGACTCCACACGGCTGACGACATGCCGCCAGCATAGGCACGCGCGCCGACCCGGACGGGCCGGTGCCGGTGGGGCGGGCGCCGACCCGCAGGGGTGAGGTCCCTCGCTTGGTGCCTCGCCTAGCGTCGACGCATGAGCACTCCCATCGACCTCGGCAGGCCCATCTCCGGCGACGTCATCGACCTCATCCTCGAGGACCACCGGCGCTTCGAGTCGCTCATGCGACAGCTCCGCGACAGCAGCTCCGACCGCGACGCCGTGCGCCGCGCGCTCGCGGCCCTGCACGTCGCGCACGCCGAGGCGGAGGAGAAGCACGTCTACCCCAAGCTGCGTGGCAAGGACGCGATCACCGAGCACGAGGCCGAGCACGGCGAGGAGGAGCACGCCGAGGGCCACGAGGCGATGCTCAAGGTGCTCGAGCTCAAGGGCACCGACACGCAGGCGTTCGACGACGCGGTGGAGGAGCTGGCCACGGCGCTCAACCACCACCTCACCGAGGAGGAGCTGACCATCCTCAACCCGGCTCGTGAGGAGGTCGGCGAGCAGGTGCGCGCCGACCTCGGCAAGGTCTTCGCGGCCGAGCGCAACGCCCAGCTCGACAACGACTGCGGGAGCATCGACAACGTCCGCAGGATCGTGCAGGCTGCCGAGAAGAAGGGCCTCCTCGACGACGACGAGGAGGGCGACGACGACTGAGCCACGACCCCGGGAGGTCCGGCGTGCGGGTGGAGGAGATGCATGCCGTGTGCGCCGGCCTCCCGGGCGCCTGGCCGGACAACCCGTGGGACCACGAGCACCCGGTGTTCAAGGTCGGTCCGGCGGAGCGGGGCAAGATCTTCGCGTTCCTCGGCGCCGACCGCGTCGGGGTGAAGGCCGCTGTCACCCGCGAGGTCGCCGACGAGTGGCTCGAGCGCTACCCCGACGACGCCAGCGTCATGGCCTACATCGGCAGGGCGGGCTGGAACGACCTGGCCCTCGCCGGTGCGATCCCCGACGACGAGCTCGTCGAGGCCGTCGAGGAGTCCTACCGGCTGGTCGGCTCGCGCCTGCCGAAGCGGGACCGGCCCGAGGGCTGGGAGCGCTGAGCGCCACCTCGCGTCCGCTCAGCGGCGCCGCATCATGGTCAGGCCGACCATCCGCGCCACGACCATCGCGACGTAGAAGACGCCCACCATCATCTCGACCATCAGCACCGATCGGGCCTGGGCCCCGACCGCCACGATGTCGGACAGGCCGACGCTGGTGAGCGTCGAGAAGGAGAGGTAGAGCAGCTCGAACCAGGTGTGGTCGAAGCCGCCGGCGTTGGAGAACGAGCTCGGCCAGACGACCTGGATGGCGGCGAACACGTAGGCGAAGCCCCAGGCCACCACGGTGAAGGCGGCACCGGTCGCGAAGTACTCGTCGGTGGTCACCTCCTCGTCGTGGAAGAGGTAGCGCAGCATCGCGTAGGACACGTAGAAGTAGAACGGCGCGTGCAGCAGGCCCGACACCAGGACGACCGGGTCGCTGGTGGGGAAGAGCGGCTCGAGCAGCGTCAGCACCATCGCCGGGCCGCCGAGCAGGAACACGACCCGGCTCACCACGGGCGTACGCCGGACCGCCAGCACCGCGGATCCCACGGCGAGCATCCCGATCACGCCGAGGAGGGCGCCACCGATCCTGGACCCGCCCAGGAACGGCCAGGCCAGCACCTGCAGCAGCTGGGCGGCGAGCAGCACCGCGGAGGGGTGCGCCACCAGCTGGTCCAGACGACGTCTCACCGTCGCAGTCTAGGGACGTGGATGAGCGCGACGTGGGGTCGCCACTCGGCTAGGTTCGCGACGTGGGAGCACGCAGCGGCGGGTGGGTGATCGGCGGTCTCGTCGTCGTGCTCGCCGGGCTGCTGGTTGCCATCGGCCTGCAGGTGTCCTCGCGCGGGGCGGTCGACGACGCCCTGACCGCACGGCAGCAGCAGGTCGCCGAGGCCGCCCGCGCCGAGGCGGTCGCCTTCCTGACCGTCGACCACAGGGGCATGGACCCGCTCATCGACGCCGTGCTGGCCGGTGCCACCGGTGACTTCGCCGACAAGTACGCCGCTCAGCGCGGCACGCTGACGAAGGAGACCAGGCGCAACCGGGTCACCTCCACCGGCGAGGTCGTCTCCCTCGGCGTCGGTGACCTCGACGACGATGCCGCCACCGTGCTGGTGGCGGCCAACTCGACGGTGATGAACGCCAGCACCTACGGCGAGGCGCAGACGCGCTACTACCGGATGCGGCTGGAGCTCGTCCTGGAGGACGGCCGCTGGCTGACCCGCAACCTCGAGTTCGTGAGGTGACGGCGGTGACGCAGAAGCGGGTTGCCGCGGCACTGGTGGTGCTGGTCCTGGCTGCTGCCGCGACGCTCGGCTGGCTCGTCCTGGACGGGGGAGACACGACCCCGACGGCGACCAGCGCCGCCGCGGCGGACTCCGCGGTCGCCTCGGGGGCGATCAGGAACGAGGTGCGCGAGGTCGCCGCGCAGGCCGCGGGCGCGGTCTACGGCTACTCGTGGAAGACGATCACCGACGACAAGGCCTCCGCACGTGCCCTGATGACGCCCGACATGCAGCGACGCTACGAGCGGACCATGGCCGGCGTCGTCACGTCGAGCACGCGCGACCACACGGTGGTCCGGGCCGAGGTCCTCGACTCCGCGCTCGTGACCGCCACGACGACGCACGCCCGGGTGCTCGTCTTCGTCAACCAGTCGACGACCGACGACACCCTCGACAAGCCGCTGCTCGACCTCGACCGGGTGCTGGTGACCCTGGCCCGCGACGGGGACGGGTGGCGGGTGAGCGAGCTCGACGCGCTCTGACAGCACCCCCGCAGAGACCCGACAACGGATAGGTTCGCGACGTGGACGACGTGACGACCGACTTGCTCATCATCGGCGCGGGCCCGACCGGGCTGTTCTCCGCCTACTACGCCGGTTTCCGGGGGATGAGCGTCGCGGTGGTCGACTCACTGCCCGAGCTCGGCGGCCAGATCACCGCGATGTATCCCGAGAAGGCGATCCTCGACGTGGCGGGCTTCCCCAGCGTCAAGGGCCGCGACCTCGTGGAGGGGCTGGTCGAGCAGGCCGCCACGGCCGCCCCGACGTACCTCCTCGACCGCACGGCGACCACCCTCGAGCACGGCGAGGACGAGGTCGTCGTCACGCTCGACGACGGCGTGCGGGTCACCGCCAAGGCGGTGCTGATCACGTCGGGGATCGGGAAGTTCAGCCCGCGCCCGCTGCCGGCCGGCGAGGGCTGGGTGGGTCGCGGGATGGAGTTCTTCGTGCCCAGCTTCGCGCCGTACGCCGGCAAGGACGTGGTGGTCGTCGGGGGAGGGGACAGCGCCTTCGACTGGGCCCAGCACCTCGAGCCGGTCGCCGCCTCCGTCACGCTGGTCCACCGGCGCGACGCCTTCCGGGCGCACGAGCGCACGGTCGCCGCGGTCCGCGACTCCAGCGTCGAGATCATCACGCGTGCGCAGGTCACCGAGCTGCGCGGCGAGCCGCACCTCGAGGAGGTGGAGATCAGCGTCGACGACGAGGAGCCCCGCACGATCAAGGCGCAGGCGCTCGTGGCGGCTCTGGGCTTCATCGCCGACCTCGGCGCGATCCAGCAGTGGGGCCTCGAGACCTCCAAGCGGCACGTGGTCGTCGACCCGTCGATGCGCACCAACCTCCCGCGGGTCTTCGCGGCCGGTGACATCACCGACTATCCCGGCAAGGTCCGCCTGATCGCCGTGGGGTTCGGCGAGGCCGCGACCGCGGTCAACAACGCCGCCGTCGTCATCGACCCGTCGACCCACGTGTTCCCCGGTCACTCCAGCGAGGGATGAGGCGGGCGGCGCCGGCGAGGCGCTACTTGCGAGTAGGCATAATGGCGAGGTGCGCATCGCCCTGCTGTCCTACCGGAGCAAGCCCCACTGCGGCGGACAGGGCGTCTACATCCGGCACCTGAGCCGCGAGCTCGTCCGGCTCGGCCACGAGGTCGAGGTGTTCTCCGGCCAGCCCTACCCCGACCTCGACGAGGGAGTGGGGCTCACGAAGGTGCCGAGCCTCGACCTCTACCGCGAGCCCGACCCGTTCCGGGTGCCCAGGCTGCGGGAGTTCCGCGACCGGATCGACGTCGAGGAGTTCCTCACCATGTGCACGGCCGGCTTCCCCGAGCCCAAGACCTTCAGCTCGCGCATCGCGCGGCTGATGAGGGAGCGCGCCGGGGACTTCGACATCGCCCACGACAACCAGGTGCTCGGCACCGGGATCATGGAGCTGGAGGAGCTCGGCCTGCCGGTGGTCGCCACCATCCACCACCCGATCACGGTGGATCGCCGGATCGACCTCGAGACGGCCCCGACCCGGCGCAAGCGGCTCACGCTGCGCCGGTGGTACGGCTTCCTCCGGATGCAGACCCGGGTCGCCAAGCGCTACCGCAAGGTGCTGACGCCCTCGGAGTCCTCGAGCCGCGACATCGCCCGCGACTTCGGCGTGGACCCCGCCCGCATGCAGACCATCCTGCTCGGCGTCGACGACGTCTTCTCGCCACCCAGCACCCTACGCGTGCCCGGCCGGATCCTGGCCATGGCCAGTGCCGATGCGCCCATGAAGGGCATCGCGACGCTGCTGGAGGCCTTCGCCAAGCTCGCCGTCGAGCGCGACGTGTCGCTGGTGCTGGTCACCCGGCCCGAGCCCGGTGGTCGCACCGAACGGCTCATCGACCAGCTCGGGATCACCGACAAGGTCTCCTTCGTCAACGGTGTGAGCGACGCCGAGCTCGTCGAGGTGATGGGCTCGGCCGAGATCGCCTGCGTGCCGTCGCTCTACGAGGGCTTCTCGCTCCCGACGGCCGAGCTGATGGCCTGCGCCACGCCGCTCGTCGTCTCACGGGCGGGGGCCATCCCGGAGGTCGTCGGGCCGGACGGCGAGTGCGCCGACCTGGTCACCCCCGGCGACGTCGGCGAGCTGGAGCAGGCCATCGCCGCGTTGCTCGACGACCCCCAGCGGCGTACGACGATGGGCGCCGCCGGCCGGGCCCGGGTCGAGCGGCTGTTCAGCTGGCGCGCCGTGGCCGAGGCCACCGCCGCCGCCTATGAGGAGACCATCGCGTCGTTCCGCGCGGAGCGCCGCCTTCAGGAGGACCACCGTGCTGACCGTTGACTTCGACCGGCTCGGGCTGCGCCCGGGCGAGCGCGTGCTCGACATGGGCTGCGGCGCCGGCCGGCACGCCTTCGAGATGTACAAGCGCGGCGCCGACGTCATCGCCTTCGACCAGGACGCCGACGAGCTGGCGACGGTGCGCGAGTGGTTCACCGCGATGCGCGAGGCCGGTGAGGTGCCCGCGGGAGCCGAGGCCGACGTGAAGGAGGGCGACGCGCTCGCGCTGCCCTTCGCCGACGGCGAGTTCGACCGGATCGTGTGCTCGGAGGTGCTCGAGCACATCCACGCCGACGTCGACGCCATCAAGGAGCTCGTGCGGGTGCTCCGCCCCGGCGGGACGCTCGCCGTCACAGTGCCGCGCTGGCTGCCCGAGGTCGTCAACTGGAAGCTCTCCGACGACTACCACAACGCCGAGGGCGGGCACGTGCGGATCTACACGTCCGAGGAGCTGGTCGACAAGGTCACCAAGGCGGGCCGCTCCAACGACGGCACCCCTGGCGACGCGATGGTCTTCACCGGCAAGGACTACGCCCACGGGCTCCACACGCCCTACTGGTGGATCAAGTGCGCGGTCGGTGTGACCAACGACAAGCACCCGCTCGCGAAGGGCTACCACCGGCTCCTGGTGTGGGAGATCATGAAGAACCCGAAGGCGCTGCAGTACGCCGGCAAGGTGCTCGACCCGCTGATCGGGAAGAGCCTGGTGCTCTACTTCCGCAAGCCGTCCTGATGCTCAGCCGCGCCGAGGTCGAGCAGACCGCCGCGACGATCGTGTCGATGCAGGAGCCGTCGGGTGCGATCCCGTGGACGCCCGGCGAGCACACCGACGTGTGGAACCACCTCGAGTCGGCGATGGCCCTGATGGTCGGCGGTCGGCGGGAGGCGGCGGAGCGCGCCTTCGCGTGGGCGCGCGCGACGCAGCGCCCCGACGGCTCGTGGCCGATGAAGATCGTCGTCGGCGAGGTCGAGGACCACTCCGGCGAGACCAACATGTCGGCCTACGTCGCGGTGGCCGTGTGGCACCACTGGCTGGTGGCCCACGACGAGGACTTCGTGCGGTCGATGTGGCCCACCGTGCACCGCGCGCTCGACTTCGTCGTCTCGCTCCAGCTGCCCTTCGGTGGCATCGCCTGGTCGCAGGAGTGGCACGACGGCGCGCCCGCGGCGGTCAACGAGGAGGCGCTGCTGGCCGGCTCGTCGAGCATCCACCACGCGTTGCGTGCGGGCTGCGCCCTCGCCGACCTGGTGGGGGAGCCGCAGGTGGAGTGGGAGCTCGCCGGTGGGCGGCTCGCCCACGCCCTGCGCGAGCACCGGGACCTGTTCCTGGACAAGTCGGCCTTCTCGATGGACTGGTACTACCCCGTCCTCGGCGGTGCCGTCCGGGGACCCGCCGCGGAGGCGCTGCTCGCCGAGCGCTGGGACACCTTCGTCGAGCCCGGGCTCGGCATCCGCTGCGTGGCCACCAACCCGTGGTTCACCGGTGCCGAGACGTGCGAGCTGGTGCTCGCCCTCGAGGCGATCGGCGACCGTGAGCGGGCGCTGGGGCTCTTCGCCGACATGCAGCACCTGCGCGCCGTCGACGGGTCCTACTGGACGGGCTACGTCGTCCCGGACGACCCGGCGCAGGAGGGGGTCAACTGGCCGGTCGAGCAGACCACCTACACCGCCGCTGCCGTCATCCTGGCTGCCGACGCGCTCACCGACACCACGCCCGGCGCGGACATCGTGCGCGGCACGCTGCTCGCCCCGGAGTTCGCCGAGCTCGGGCTGGAGTGCGGCTGCCCGTCGGCGGCCGGGTCAGCCGAGCGGGTCGCCGGCATCGCCCGACGTACGCCGTAGCACCCGCATCGACCCGACCGCCTCCACCTCGGTGAAGGCGCCAGTGGCCAGGGCGGGGAGGTAGATGTCCTCGTAGGGCGGGCGGCCGCCGTCCCCGGGATCGGGGAAGACGTCGTGGACCAGCAGCACGCCGTCGGCCATGATCCAGCGCGGCCACCCGCGGAAGTCGGCGCGGGCCGGATCGACGCCGTGGCCGCCGTCGATGAACAGCACCGACAGGGGCGTGCGCCACCAGCGGCTCACGGTCTCCGAGCGACCCACGACGGCGACGACCTGCTCCTCGAGCCCGGCCTCGCGGATGGTCCGGCGGAACGTGGGCAGCGTGTCCATCACCCCGAGGTCCGCGTCGACGAGCGAGCGGTCGTGGTGCTCCCAGCCCGCCTGGTTCTCCTCCGAGCCTCGGTGGTGGTCGACGGTGAACACCGTCCCGCCGAGCTCGCGGGCGGCGGCGCCCAGCCAGATCGCCGACTTGCCGCAGTAGGTGCCCACCTCGAGCGCGGGGCCGTGGGGCAGCCGCTCGCGCGCCCACCGGTGCAGCACCTCGCCCTCCTCCTCGGGCATGAAGCCCTTCGCTGCGCGGGCGTGGGCGAGCAGGTCGTCGGGCATCACGGGAGCGACCCTACGGCGAGGTGCTCCTGCGTGGCGGAGAGCCGGCCGCGGTCACACTCCCGCGCGCCCAGCCGTCGTACCAGCGCAGGCACACCACCCACCTCTCACCGCAGGAGCAGACATGAGCAACCACACCATCGCCATCCCCGTCGAGGACCTCGACGCCGCCACGGCGTTCTACACGACCGCGTGGGGCGTGGAGCCGCACACGGTGACGCCGTACTACGTCGGCTTCAACGTGGACGGTCAGGAGATCGGGCTCAACCCGAACGGAGCGGCGCAGGGCATGACCGGCACGGCCGTCTACTGGATGACCGACGACCTCGGCGGCAAGGTCGCCGAGACCGAGGCGGCCGGCGGGACCGTCGTGTTCCCGATCACCGAGGTCGGCGGCGGCACGTCACTGGCACTGCTGACCGACCCGGCCGGCAACCAGGTCGGCTTCATCACCCAGGGCTGATCACGAGGCCGGACGGTCGCCCTGCATGTCCCGGGGGTCCGCGCCGCTGTCGGCCTCGAGGCCGTGGCGCCAGGTGTTCCAGTGCCAGGTGAGGTAGCGGTCCACCGCCTGCACCGCGAAGGCGCTGCGGATCGAGTGGAAGACGTCGAAGGCGTGCTGGGCCCCCGGCAGCTCGGCGTAGACCACGGACTTCTCCGACGTGCGCCGCAGCTCGGAGGTGAACAGGCGCGCCTGGTCGACCGCGACCAGGCTGTCGAGGTCGCCGTGGATGACGAAGAAGTCGGGTGCGTCCGGAGTGACGCGCAGGATCGGCGAGGCCGCCTCGAAGAGGTCGGGCGCGTCCTTCCACGTCGTCTGCATCACCTTGGGACTCAGGAAGGCGTCGCGCATGCCGATCGCGTTGGACAGGCCCGTGGACCCGGCGAAGTCGTAGACGCCGTAGAACGGGACGGCTGCCCGGACGCTCGTGTCGGCGTCCTCGAAGCCCGGCTGGAAGGCGGGGTCGCCCGGGGTGAGCGCGGCCAGCGCCGCGAGGTGCCCGCCGGCGGAGCCGCCGGTGATGGCGAGGTAGTCGGGGTCGCCGCCGTAGTCGGCGATGTTGTCCCTGACCCAGGCGATCGCGCGCTTGACGTCGACGATGTGGGCGGGCCACGGGTCGCGCGGCGCGAGGCGGTAGTTGATCGCGACGCAGACCCAGCCCTGGGCCGCCATCTGGTTCATCAGCGGGCGGGCCTGGTGCTCCTTGGCGCCCAGCGTCCAGGCGCCGCCGTGGACCTGCAGGAGGACGGGGGCGTCCTGGATCGCGTCACGGCCGGCGGGGAGGTAGATGTCGAGGTGGCCGCGGCGACCGGCCTCGGTGTAGGCCAGGTTGCGGATGACCTTCACGTCCCGGTCCGCGAAGTGGAAGGGACGGGCCAGGCGGCGCCACGGGGTCGCGAGGTCGGCCGGGTCGGGCACCTGGTCCAGCTGCTCGACGTAGTCCACGCCCAGCCCCTCGACCAGCGCCTCCTCGAAGACCCCCTTGGCCCGACGACTCTGCCTGACCATGTGGGCCAGCCCGAGCGCACTGGCGCCCGCGAGTGCGAGCCCGGCCTTCGCCGCGACCCCCGACCGGCGGCCCCTCGTGAGGTGGGTGGCCGCGTCGAGGGTGGTCAGTGCGAGCATCTGTGGTGCCGTCTCGCCGAAGAGCCAACCGGCGGCGAAGGACCACACCCCGGCGCGTTGGTTGCGGGGTGGTCGCAGCGCATTCGCGGTGAGGGCGGCGACGAGTGCTTGGCGGCGCAGGAAACTCACGTGCCCAACCTACTTGCCGGTACTAAGGTGCCGGGCGATGACCGGGATGCACGCTGACGAGATCGCGATCGACGACGAGACCGTACGACGGCTGCTCGCCGCCCAGCTCCCCGCGTGGGCGGACCTCCCGCTGCGGCGGCTGCCACCGGTCGGGACCGACAACCAGCTGTTCCGGCTCGGCGACGACCTGCTCGTCCGGATGCCGCGCATCCACTGGGCGGCGGACGCGGCCGTGAGCGAGCACGCGTGGCTGCCGAGGATCGCGCCCCACCTGAGTCTCGTCATCCCCGCGCCCGTGGCGCTGGGGGAGCCGGGCGAGGGCTATCCGTGGCACTGGAGCGTCGTGCCGTGGATCGAGGGGGAGACCCCCACCGAGGCCACCTTCGACCCGGAGTCGTGGGCGGTGCAGCTGGCTGCCTTCGTGCGGGAGTGCCGGGAGGTGCCGGGGATGGATGCGCCGCCTCGCACGGAGGGACGCGGCGGTCTGCTCGCCTCCCTGGACGACTGGGTCCGCGAGTGGACGGCCCGGGCCGATCCCGCCGAGGTCTCCCGCGACGCCGTGCTCGAGGTGTGGGCCGACGCGCTCGCCGCACCGGCGTACGACGGGGAGCCGTGCTGGTTCCACGGCGACCTGCACGAGGGCAACCTGCTGGTCCGCGACGGCCGGCTGGCCGCAGTGATCGACTGGAGGACGGCGGGCCGGGGCGACCCCGCCATCGAGCTCAACGCGATGTGGGGCTACCTCCCGGCCTCGGTCGCCCGGCTCTACCGCGACGAGGTCGGCCTCGACGAGGCGGCGTACCGCCGGGCGCGCGGCTTCGCGCTCGCTCCCGCCATCAGCGGCTGGACCTACTACCGCGAGACGGCACCGGCGATCTCCCAGGGTGCGCTCGCGACCGTGCGGCGGCTCATCGCCTCGCTCTGACGCGCTCAGGAGACGTCGACGGTGTAGAGGCCGTTCAGCACCTGGTAGCCGACGCTCACCACCCCGGTCGCCACCACGGTCGTGACGAGGACGACGAGCACCGCGCGGTGCTGGGCCCGGAGCCGGGCCGCCATCACGCTCACGAGGACCGCGCCGAGCACCAGGCAGAGCGTCCAGTAGACCGGGCTCGTCGTCGCTGCGACCTCCGTCAGCCCGTAGATCCCGTCGGCGACCAGCGCGCCCGCCAGCGCACCGGCGCCGAGGCCCGCCAGCACACCGTCCGGGCCGCGGACCGCGGCGGCTGCGGCGCCGACGAAGGGGCCGGCGATCACCCCCACGACGCTCCAGAACAGCGGGTCGTAGGCGAGGCCACGCAGCTCGGAGGCGATCGTGTAGCCCATCACCAGGCTCACGAAGGACACCAGGCCGAGCAGCGCACCGACGGGTGGCGAAGGCCGTACCGCGGCCACCAGCAGCGCCGTCAGCATCGTCCAACCCGAGGGGGAGTTGGCGAAGGAGGTCAACGCGTCGGGCAGGAATCCCTGGGCGTACGAGGTCGCGCCACCCAGCAGCAGGCTGGCGACGACGACGGTGAGGGCACGGAGGAGGTGGCTCATGGCTCCATCCTCACGGCCCGGGCACCCGGGCACGGAGTCGGTCGTACCTGGTGCCGGTGGCCGGTACTGGGGGACTACCAGTCCACGATCTCGGGATTGGTGACCAGGACCGGGCCCTCCACGCGCAGCTCCGCCGGGGCGGCGTCTCGCAGGCTCGGGAAGGTGAGGCCCGTGCGCTCCTCGAGCAGGGCGAGCGGCACCAGCCACGTGTCGAACTCGTCGAGGAAGTCGACGCTGGCGACCCCGTCGAGGTCCTGCGAGAGCACGAAGCACTTGAAACGCAGCTCGTCGTCGATGCGGTAGACCACGACCTTCCAGTGCTCGCGCGGGAGCTGGACGATGTCGCGGTAGAGCGGGTCGTCCTCGGCCAGCACCGGGCCGGCGAAGAGGGTCAGCCGGCGGTCGACGAGGCCCTCCTGCGCCAGCACCGCGTTCTCGAGCAGCCCCCACGTGCCCCCGCGTCCGGACTGGTTGAAGTCCTGGTGCTGCGGGGTGATGTTGGTGAAGAAGAACGAGTCGGAGTTGGCCGCCCGGGCCTCCTCGAGGGTGCCCCACAGCAGGTCGGAGCGCCGGGCGATGTGGCCGCGGTCGAGGTCGTTGTCGGCGTACGCCGCCTCCAGGGTCTGGGCGTCCTCCGGGATGCGGGGGTCGGCCCGGAAGCGCTCGCCGGACCGGCTGATGCTGTCGCCGGGGAAGAGGCGGAGGCCGTCGATGTTCCAGGCCACCCACGCTGCCAGCCTCCGTTCCGGATGCATCTGGAGGCTGAAGTGCACGTAGTCGAGCAGCGCGCCGTCGCCGGGTGCAGTGGGAGGCGCCAGCGTGGCGCCGAGGAACTCGTCGTCGTAACCGGGGGTGGTGGCCATGCCTCGAGTGTGGTGCCTGATGTCGATCCTGCGCCTCCTCGACCGTCACGATGATGATGGACCACCACGAGAGGAAGCCCCATGACCGAGTACATCCTCCTGTTCCCTGCCGACGACGAGACGGTCTGGCGGGCGGCGACTGCCGCCGAACGCCAGGTCACCTTCGACACCGACGCTGAGTTCGTCCGTCTGCTCGCAGCGCGCGGCGGAGCGGTGGTCGGCGGCGCAGCGCTCGAGGACAGCACGCATACCCGGACCCTCAGGCGAGGAGGGTCCGACGTGGTGATCACCGACGGGCCGTATGCCGAGACGGTGGAGCAGATGTCCGGCTTCTACGTGGTCACGTGCGATGACTACGACGACCTTGTGGACGCGGCGCGGGTGCTGACCCGAGTCCACCCGGTGGTGGAGATCAGGCCTGTCGACAACTCGTGAGCCAGTCAGTCGGGTGGTTCGTCGATGCGCGTGGTGCCGGTGTGGTCGCGTCGGTAGTGGTGGCGCTGGGGGCTGGTCCAGTCGTAGGTGCCGGGGTCGAGCATTGCGGTAGTGCCCGGTGGTGTGGGTCTCGAGGGTCCCGTCGGTCGAGCGGCGAGGCACGAGCGTGTCGAGACCACGGGTCCTGTCGGCCTTGGTCTCGACACGGGCGCCGGGGCGCCCTGCTCAACCAGCGGCGGGTGCGCGGAGGTGCTCGGCGAAGAAGGCCAGCACCGCCTCGACGGCGACCTGGGAGCGGTGGGCGGTGACGGTGGAGTGGCCCCTGCCGTCGAGCTCGACCCGGATGAAGGCGTCGCCGAGCTCGGTGGTGAGGGTGTCGAACCGCTTGCCGACCGCGGGATCGGACCGGTAGCGGATGCCGAGGACCTGCTGACCGGCGGCACAGCGGCCCTTGACGATGTCGAGGTCACCCGGGGAGAGGTTGACGTCGCGGGACCGGGAGGGGGAGACCGCGAAGGGAGCGCTGGGCTGGCACAGGACCGGTGCGGTGACCGAGTCGTCGACCATCATCGCCAGGGCGAAGCCGCCGGTGAAGCACATGCCGAGGGCGCCCACCCCGGGACCGCCGAGCTCTGCGTGGAGCTCGCGGGCCAGCGATCGCAGCCAGCCAGCGACCGGCGTGGTCTCCCCGGTGCGGAGCTTCGTGAGCTCCCGGCTGACGCACACCTGACGCAGCGCGCGCACCGTCGAGCCGGCCGACATGGGCGCGCCGTCCGTGCCGAAGAGGCTCGGCATCACGACGGTGTGGCCGGCGTCGACGACCTCCTGGGCGAACGTCGCGACCTCGGGCGTGATGCCGGGGATCTCGTGGATGACGATGACGCCGGGACCCTCACCTCGGCGGTACGTCGGGTGGGTGACGCCGTCGTGCGTGTGCTCGCCCTGCGACCAGCCGTCCGGAAAGCTCATGCCGCATTGTGCACCCCGCGCACGGGGCGGCGGGCCTCAGAAGGTGTAGCCGAAGGCCTCGAGGTCGGCGGCGTACACCTCGGCGACCTTGTCGCGCGTGGCATCGGAGTAGTAGTCGCGATAGCTGCCGTGCGGCGACTTGTTGCGGTGCGGGACGCGGGCCGGGTCGCCCCCGAGGCGACGCTCGACCTCGGCCAGGTCGGCCGCGAAGGTCTCGGTCCGCCCGACGAAGTCCACCTCGCGCTCCGGGGCATGGAGGTAGTCGACCTGCGGGCGACCCACCCGGGGCAGCTCGTCGGTGCCGCGGAGCACGAACTCGTCGAACCCGGAGTAGTCGGCCGCGGCGCGCCACATGTCGTTGCCGCGCATCCTCGTCGCGCCCTCCTGCGGCTTGCCGCTCGCGGGGCCGTGGGAGTGGTTCCAGTCATGGATCATCGACCACCACGAGACCATCCGCGCCCACGGGTTGCGGACGAACGCGAACGACCAGTAGTCGGCGACGCCCGGCTCCGCACGCAGGATGCGGCCGTACGGCGCGTGCCGGCCCAGCGGCGGCTTCACGCCGGGTGTCTTGCTCCGGGCGTCGGGGCAGCAGCGCTCGAAGGCGACCCCTGCCGAGACTCCCCCCGTCTTGGGCACGTGCACGAACAGCGCGCGCTTGGCGTCGGAGATGAGCACGGGTGGGAGGCTAGCCCACCTACCCGTGACAGGTGCGACCGAGCGAGACCTGATGGGGGATGATCGACCCCGTGATCACGTTCCTCGGACTCGGGCCCGGCCGGGACTTCGTGCTGCTCGCCCTGCCGAAGACCGCGAGCACCAGTCTCGAGCGCACGCTGGCGCCGTACGCCACCGAGGTGGTGGGCTCGCCGCCGGGCCAGAAGCACCTGCCGGCCCGAGGTTTCGTCCACACCCGGGCCCGCACGCTCGCCGAGCAGGGGCATCCGCGCGAGTCCTACGAGCTCGTCACGATGTTCCGCGAGCCGGTCGCCTGGCTCGAGTCGTGGTGGCGCTACCGCTCGCGCGACGACAGCCGGCAGTCGACCGCGGACATGACGTTCGAGCAGTTCGCCCTGCACTACCTCGCCGGTGACGACGACGCGCCGACGCCGAAGGGCCGGCCGGCGAGGTTCATCCGTGCCGAGGGCGGGGTCGCTGTGGACCGGATCTTCAGCGTCGACCGCCCCGACGTGTGGGAGCCGTGGTTCGCCGAGCGGGTCGGAGCGCCGCTGGAGTTCGGGCGCCGCAACGCCTCGGGTGCCGAGCGGGGCGCGCTGTCGTTCGCGACGCGGGAGGCGCTGGCCGCCCACTTCGCCCCGGAGTACGAGGTGTGGCATCGGCTTGCCGCGACAGGGGAGTGGGCAGGCGCCCGAGGCACACCGCTGCTCGAGGCCCGGTCTCAGTAGGTGTAGCCGAAGAGGTCGATGTCCTCGGCGTAGACCTCGGCGATCTTCTTGCGGGTCTCGTCGGTGAAGTAGTCGTGGTAGGTGCCGTGCCTCGACTTGTTCTTGTGGACGGGCACCGACGGCTCGAGGCCGAGCTGGACCTGCACCTTCTGGAGGTCTGCGACGAAGTTCTCCGTGCGTCCGATGAAGTCGACCTCGCGACCGAACTTCGGAGCCCGCAGGTACCTGATCTGCGGAGTCCCGACCCGCGGCAGCTCCTCGGTGCCGCGCATCACGAACTCGTCGAACCCGGAGTACGCCGCCGCGGCTCGCCACATGTCGTTGCCGTCGCGCATCGAGCCGTGGAAGACGTCCTGCGGCTTGCCGCTGGACGGGCCGTGGCGGCGGTCCCACTGCGAGATCATCGAGTACCACGACACCATCCGCGCCCAGGGGTTCCGGACGAAGCCGAAGGTCCAGTGGCCCACGGCCTGCGGCTCGTGCTTGAGGATCCTGCCCAGCGTCGCGTGTCGGCCCAGAGGGGCCTCGCCCTTGCGGGCGTCGGGACACGCCGCCTCGACCGTCTGCTCGATCGACACGCCACCGGTCTTCGGGACGTGGACGAAGAGCACCTGCCGGGTGTCGCTGATGAGCACGCGCCGAGGCTATCCCACGCTCACCCACCCATGCCGTCCCGTCGGCGCGCCGTCTAGCCTGTGGCCGTGACCGGCACCCTCGTCGCGAAGGACCTGGCCGGCGGCCACGGGCAGCGCACCCTCTTCGAGTCCCTCGACCTCACCGTCGCGCCGGGGGACGTGGTCGGGGTCGTCGGTGCCAACGGCGCCGGCAAGTCGACGCTGCTGCGGCTGCTCGCCGGCGTGGACGCGCCGATGGCGGGGCGGGTGTCGACCGCGCCGGCGGACGCGTTCGTCGGGTGGCTGCCGCAGGAGCACGAGCGCGTGCCCGGCGAGACGATCGCCGGCTACCTCGGGCGCCGCACCGGCGCCACCCCGGCGACGGAGGCGATGGAGTCCGCCGCCGCGTCGCTCGAGTCCGACGATCCCGCCGCCGGGGACGCGTACGCCGCTGCGCTGGACCACTGGCTCGCCACCGGGGCGCCGGACCTCGAGGACCGGGCGCCCGCGATCCTCGCCGAGCTCGGCCTCGACCTCGGGATCGACACCCTCATGACCTCGCTCTCCGGCGGACAGGCGGCCCGGGTCGCGCTCGCCGCGCTGCTGCTGAGCCGCTTCGACGTGGTGCTCCTCGACGAGCCCACCAACGACCTCGACCTCGCCGGCCTCGAGCGGCTCGAGTCGTTCGTCCGCGGCCTGCGGGCGGGCGTCGTGCTGGTGTCGCACGACCGTGAGTTCCTGGCGCGCTGCGTCACCCGCATCGTCGAGCTCGACCTCGCCCAGGGGCAGGTCGCGGTCTACGACGGCGGCTACGACGCCTTCCTCGAGGAGCGCGCGGTCGCCCGGCGGCACGCGCGAGAGGCGTACGACGAGTTCGCCGGCAAGAAGGCCGACCTGGTCGCTCGCGCCCGCACGCAGCGGGAGTGGAGCTCGCAGGGCGTGCGCAACGCCATGAAGAAGTCGCCCGACAACGACAAGATCCGCCGCCGCGCGCAGAGCGAGTCGTCGGAGAAGCAGGCCCAGAAGGTGCGGCAGATGGAGTCGCGCATCGCCCGCCTCGAGGAGGTCGAGGAGCCCCGCAAGGAGTGGGTGCTCCAGTTCGCGATCGCCGCCGCACCGCGCTCCTCGAGCGTCGTCGCGGTCCTCGACGCCGCGACCGTGCAGCTCGGCGACTTCCGGCTCGGCCCGGTCTCGCTCCAGGTCTCGGCCGGAGACCGCGTCGCGATCACCGGCCCGAACGGAGCCGGCAAGACCACCCTGCTGCGGCTGCTGCTCGGCCACCTCGCCCCCGACGAGGGGCGGGCCTCCCTCGGTGCCACCGTGGCGATCGGCGAGATCGACCAGGCGCGCACGTCGCTCGACGAGGCGCTGTCGCTCGGCGACGCCTTCGAGGCCGCCGTGCCCGCGATGACGCCCGCCGAGGTGCGCACCCTGCTGGCCAAGTTCGGCCTCAAGGCCGACCAGGTCGCCAGCCTCGTCGAGCGGCTCTCACCGGGCGAGCGCACCCGTGCGGCGATGGCACTCCTGCAGGCCCGCGGGGTCAACCTGCTCGTCCTCGACGAGCCGACCAACCACCTCGACCTGCCGGCCATCGAGCAGCTCGAGCAGGCACTCGACTCCTACGACGGCACGCTGCTGCTCGTGTCCCACGACCGCCGGCTGCTGGCCCACGTCTCCCTCGACCAGCGCTGGCAGGTCGAGGCCGGCCGCGTGATCGTCGGCTGAGCCGTGACGACCCTCGGCCCGCCGCGGGGCTACCGCCCCTCCCAGAAGGTCCTGCACTGGCTGACCGTCGGAGCGCTCGGGGCCCAGCTCGCCGTCGGCTACAACCTCGACCTCGACGACTGCGACCCGCCGGGGGAGGACCTCAGCGGCGGTGACACGAGCGACGCCTTCGAGGACCGGATGGACCGCCTCGAGGACGCGTGCGAGGCCCGGGCCGACGACTACGACCTGATCGGCGGTGGCGTCGACCTCGCAGAGGTGCACCTCTTCCTCGGCCTGCTCGTCCTCGCGCTCGGCGTCGTCCGTCCACTGTGGCGCAGGCACGTCGGTCTGCCGCCGTGGTCCGAGCACCTCTCGATCGCCGACAAACGGCTCGTGCACTGGACCGAGCGGGCCCTGCTGGCCCTGCTCGTCGTCGTGCCGGTCAGCGGCCTGCTCCTGGTCGGCACGGGCGACGACGACTGGCTGCCCCTTCACATCGGCGCACACATCGCGTTCTTCGCGGCGCTGGCGGCACACCTGTTCACCAACGCGCGCCCGAAGATCCTGCGCCGGATGCTCTGAGCCGGCGCGATCAGCTCTCGAGCGGCCAGCCGCGCTGCGCCCAGCCGCCGGTGCCGCCGGCGACGTTGAAGGCCGGCACGCCCTGGGCGCGCAGGTGGTCGACCACCTGGCGGCTACGACCCCCGGACTGGCAGATCACGAAGACCGGCTGGTCCTTCGGGAGCTCCGCGACCCGCGCGGGCACCTCGTTCATCGGGATGTGGATGGCGCCGGGCACGCGCCCTCCGGCCACCTCGTCGGCCTCGCGGACGTCGACGACGTACGCCCCCTGGCTGTGCACCGCGACGAAGTCGTCGAGCCCGACCTCGTCCTTCGGTGCGTCGGCGGCGGCCTCCTGGGCGGCAGCGGCCTCCTGGCGCACGGCATCCATGTCGAGCTCGCGCGCCTGCTGGATCACGCCGCTCAGGGCCTGGGGCGGCAGGGCGCCGGCCTGGTTGAAGAGCAGCACCCCGTCGCGGAAGAGCATCAGGGTCGGGATCGAGGTGATCGCCGCCATCTGGGCGAGCTGCTGCTCGGACTCGGTGTCCACCTTGCCGAAGACGATGTCGGGGTTGTCCTCCGACGCCTTCTCGAAGACCGGGGCGAACTGGCGGCACGGACCGCACCACGACGCCCAGAAGTCGACCAGGACGATGCCCTCACCGCTCACCGTCTGCTCGAAGTCGGCCAGGGTCAGCTCACGCGTGCTCATGGCTCAAGACTGCCACGCGCCGGGTCGCGCGGGCCGGGTGGTCGCCACGTCGACCCACCAGCAGCACAGGCCGCCGAGGATCATCGCGAGCGTGCCGAGGGTCCAGCTGCCGACCTCCGCGACCCACCCGGCCGCGCCGGTGCCGAGCGCCGTGACGAGGTGCGTCGACGCCACGACCAGCCCGTACGCCGGGATCAGGCCGATCCACCACCAGTGACCGTGGCGGCGGGCCAGCCCCCAGACCACCAGCACGAGCAGGGGAGCCGCCTGGCCGGAGATGTCGAACAACACCCCGTATGTCCTCCAGAGGTCGTCGCTAGGAAGCAGGAGGAGCGCGGGGACGAGCATCGTGGCCAGGAGGACTGTGAGGGCGATCCCGGCCCAGGTCCTCCTACGCGCGTCGCGGGCGCGGAGCAGGACGGTCGGAGCGAGGGTCGCGGCGAAGCGCAGCGGGACGAGCCAGAGCGACGTCTCGAAGCTCACGCGACCCGCCTGAAGCCATGCGAGCAGGCCGTAGGTGAGCAGCCAGGCTCCGAGCGTGGCGGCCGTGAGAGCGATCTCGCCAGCCGGATCCGCTGGCCGACGCGTCAGCGCGGCCTCGACTGCCTCCGTTCGGCTCATGCGCGGGAGTCTGTCGTGCCCAGCAGGGGATGTCAGGCGAACGGCGCGGCTACCAGCCGCGCTCGCGCCACTCCGCCAGGTGTGGCCGCTCGTCGCCGAGCCGCCCGTCGTTGCCGTGGCCGGGGTAGAACCAGGTGTCGTCGGGCAGGCGGCCGAAGAGCTTGGTCTCGACGTCGCCGATGAGCTGGGCGAAAGCATCGGCGTCGCCGAAGGTCCCGCCGACGCCGCCAGGGAAGAGGCAGTCGCCGGTGAAGAGGTGGGGGCTGGGGGAGACCTCGTCGTCACGGAGCAGCAGGCAGATCGAGCCCGGCGTGTGACCGGCCACGGGGACGACCTGGAGCTCGCACGTGCCGACCGCGATCGTGTCGTTCTCGCGCACCCGCCGGTCGACGGTGACGCCGGTCTGCTCCTCGATCGCGTCCGCATCGGGCTCGCCCGCGATCACCACGGCGGCGGGGTGGGCGGCCTTCACCGCGGCGAGCGCGCGGTGGTGGTCCCAGTGCTGATGGGTGGTGACGATGGCCGCGAGCGGCCGGTCACCGACCAGCTCGAGGAGTCGCGACGGCTCGGCGGCCGCGTCGACGAGGACCTGCGCGCCGGTGTCGGCACACCGCAGCAGGTAGCAGTTGTTGGACATCTTCGGGTCGACCGCGACCTTCGTCAGGGTCAGGCACCCCAGGGTGCGGACGTCGGCGTCGCCGCCGGGCGACACCTCGCCGGTGTAGGACTCGCCGGGTTCGTGCTGGGTGGTCACCATGCCTCCATCTCGGGGAGCTCGTTCGTGTCGGACGTCAGGTCGTCGCCGGTGCCCCGGCCGGTGAGCCACCATCCCAGCGCACCCGCCGTACCGCTCACGACGGGGCCGCCCTCGCCCTCGCCGAAGTGCCAGGAGCGGTCGAGGTCGATCGCCCGGATGCCGAACGGCGTCGACGTGCGGAACCTCGTCATCGCGTCCAGCAGGACGGTGGCGAACTCGTCGCTCCAGTCGGCGGGGGTGTAGCCGGCCGACAGGTCGGCGTGGTGGATCTCGAGCTCGCGCAGGCGCATCAGCGGGATGTCGGCGTGCTGGAAGGTCGGCCCGTCCGGCACGCGGTCGAAGCGGCCCGCCCAGTCGTCCTCACCCATCGCCCCCAGGGCCTCGCCGAAGAGCGTCGTCGAGGCCAGGAACCGCTCGCGCAGGGCCGACGGCGAGGCGTCCGCGAGCCCGGCGATGTCGGCGTCGCGTCCCTCGACCGAGGCATACATCGGCTGCGGCTCCCCGACGTGCGCGCCGTGCAGCACCCCGGCCAGCGCCTCGGCGTTGAGCGTGAGGTGGGCGACCACGTGCGCACGGGTCCAGCCCGGCAGCAGGGAGGGCTCGGCGTACGCCGCACCCGCCAGCGCGTCGACCGTGCGCACCAGCTCGGCGTCGGCACGGTCGATCAGGCCGGTCAGGACGGTGAGGTCGGTCACGACGGCCATCGTGCCACCTCGTGCCACCCACCCTCGCGGGTGACGGATGGGCCCGTTGTCGGTGCGGGGTCATAGTGTGGAGCGGTGCGTCGTCTTGACCGCGGCGCGCCATTGGGACGAACATCGAGGCGAACACGTGTTCGACTCCGACCAGCCGCCAGACAGAGGACCACTGTGGCCGACCAGCTCATCATCCGGGGCGCCCGCGAGCACAATCTCAAGGACGTGTCGATCGACCTTCCGCGCGACTCGCTCATCGTCTTCACGGGCCTGTCCGGGTCGGGCAAGTCGAGCCTCGCGTTCGACACGATCTTCGCCGAGGGCCAGCGCCGCTACGTCGAGTCGCTGTCGGCCTACGCCCGGCAGTTCCTCGGCCAGATGGACAAGCCCGACGTCGACTTCATCGAGGGCCTGAGCCCCGCGGTCAGCATCGACCAGAAGTCCACCTCGAAGAACCCGCGGTCGACCGTCGGCACGATCACCGAGGTCTACGACTACCTCCGTCTCCTCTACGCGCGTGCCGGACGGGCCCACTGCCCGACGTGCGGCGCGCCGATCGAGCGGCAGACGCCCCAGCAGATCGTCGACCGCATCCTCGCCCTCGAGGAGGGTCGGCGCTTCCAGGTCCTCGCGCCGGTCATCCGGGGTCGCAAGGGCGAATACGTCGAGCTCTTCCGCCAGCTCCAGCAGCAGGGCTTCAGCCGGGCGCGCGTGGACGGGCAGACCCACTCCCTCGACGAGCCGCCCACGCTCGACAAGAAGCTCAAGCACACCATCGAGGTCGTCGTCGACCGGCTCGCGGTGAAGGGGTCGTCCAAGCGTCGCCTCACCGACTCGGTCGAGACCGCCCTCGGCCTCGCCGGCGGTCTCGTGGTCTTCGACTTCGTCGACCTCGACGCCAAGGACCCGGGCCGCGAGATGCGCTTCTCGGAGAAGATGGCGTGCCCCAACGACCACACCATCGACACCGACGACCTCGAGCCCCGCTCGTTCTCCTTCAACTCGCCCTTCGGCGCCTGCACGGTCTGCTCCGGCCTCGGCACCAAGATGGAGGTCGACCCGGAGCTGGTCGTGCCCGACCAGGGCGCGACCCTGGGGGAGGGGGCCATCGCTCCGTGGAGCGGCGCCCACGTGGCCGACTACTTCCTCCGCCTGGTCAACGCGCTGGGCGAGGAGCTCGGCTTCGACCTCAACACCCCGTGGGACCAGCTCACCCCCCACGCGCGCACCTCGCTGCTCGACGGCCACAAGACCAAGGTCCACGTGGTCACGAAGAACCGCTACGGCCGCCAGCGCGCCTACTACGCCGCCTTCGAGGGCGTGCGTCCCTACGTCGAGCGCCGTCACCGCGAGGCCGAGTCCGACACCAGTCGCGAGCGCTTCGAGGGCTTCATGCGCGAGGTGCCGTGCCCCGCCTGCAAGGGCACCCGCCTCAAGCCGGTCTCGGTCTCGGTGACGCTCGGCGCCAAGGACCAGGGCGGCAAGAACATCGCCGAGGTCTGCGCGCTGTCGATCGACGAGACGGCCGAATACCTGCGCACCGTCGAGCTCTCCGCCCGTGAGCGCCAGATCGGCGAGCGGGTCCTCAAGGAGATCCAGGAGCGCCTGCGGTTCCTGCTCGACGTCGGTCTCGACTACCTCTCCCTCGACCGCCCCAGCGGGTCGCTGTCGGGCGGCGAGGCCCAGCGGATCCGGCTCGCCACCCAGATCGGCGCCGGCCTCGTCGGCGTCCTCTACGTCCTCGACGAGCCGTCGATCGGCCTGCACCAGCGCGACAACCACCGCCTCATCGAGACGCTGCTGCGCCTCAAGGACCTCGGCAACACCCTGATCGTCGTCGAGCACGACGAGGACACCGTCCGCGTGGCCGACTGGGTGGTCGACATCGGGCCCGGTGCCGGCGAGCACGGTGGCCAGGTCGTCCACTCGGGCTCGGTCGAGGACCTGCTGGCCCATCCCGACTCGATGACCGGTCAGTACCTCTCCGGTCGTCGCGAGATCCCCCTGCCCGCCGTGCGCCGCCCGCGCACGGTCGGTCGCGAGCTGACCGTCCACGGCGCCCGCGAGCACAACCTGCAGAACGTCGACGTCAGCTTCCCGCTCGGTGTCTTCACCGCGGTCACCGGTGTGTCCGGGTCCGGCAAGTCCACGCTGGTCAACGACATCCTCTACACGTCCCTGGCCAAGCAGATCTACAACGCCCGCACGGTCCCGGGGCGCCACACCAAGATCACCGGCCTCGAGCACGTCGACAAGGTCATCCACGTCGACCAGTCGCCGATCGGGCGCACACCACGCTCCAACCCGGCGACCTACACCGGCGTCTTCGACCACGTCCGCCGGCTCTTCGCCTCCACCCCGGAGGCCAAGATGCGGGGCTACCTCCAGGGCCGCTTCTCGTTCAACGTCAAGGGCGGGCGCTGCGAGGCGTGCTCCGGCGACGGCACCATCAAGATCGAGATGAACTTCCTCCCGGACGTCTACGTCCCGTGCGAGGTGTGCCACGGCGCCCGCTACAACCGCGAGACGCTCGAGGTCCACTACAAGGGCAAGACCATCGCCGAGGTCCTCGACATGCCGATCGAGGAGGCTGCCGACTTCTTCGCCGCGGTCCCGCCGATCGCCCGCCACATGAAGACGTTGGGCGAGGTGGGCCTCGGCTACGTCCGCCTCGGCCAGCCGGCGACGACACTGTCCGGGGGCGAGGCCCAGCGCGTCAAGCTCGCCAGCGAGCTGCAGAAGCGGTCCACGGGCCGCACCGTCTACGTGCTCGACGAGCCCACCACCGGTCTCCACTTCGAGGACATCCGCAAGCTCCTGCACGTCCTGTCCGGCCTCGTCGACAAGGGCAACACGGTGCTGGTCATCGAGCACAACCTCGACGTCATCAAGACCGCCGACTGGCTCATCGACATGGGCCCGGAGGGCGGGTCGCGCGGCGGCATGGTCGTCGCCGAGGGCACACCCGAGCACGTCGCGATGGTCGAGGCCAGCCACACCGGCACCTTCCTGCGACCGATCCTCGAGGGCCGGGGGGCGAAGCAGCCCACGGGCAAGGTCAAGCCGGTGGAGGTCGGCCGGCCGGTCACCAAGGCCGCCGCCAAGAAGGTGGCTGCGGCCGAGCGTGCGGCCAAGAAGGCGGCTGCCGCCAGCGCGCCCGCCAAGAAGGCTCCGGCGAAGAAGGCCGCCGCGAAGAAGACGGCTGCGAAGAAGGCTCCGGCGAAGAAGGCCGCCGCGAGGAAGCGCACGTCGTAGGAGGCCCCGCCGGTCGGCCACCGAGGTCACAGCCTCCTCACAGGGTGGCTGGCTAGGGTCGCCGCATGACGACGATCAACCGACGACGCGCCCTGTCCGGCACCGCCGCCTTCGCCATCGGCGTGCCGGTCCTCGCGGCCTGCGGCTCCGATGACACGGCCACCGACCCGGGTGCGTCCGGGGCCGACGACCCGAGCTCGGACCCGACGTCCGAGCCCACGTCGAGCGGCTCCGCGAGCTCCGGCGGTGGCGACTCGCTGGCGTCCGCGAGCGACGTACCGGTGGGCGGGTGCTTCGTCGCAGCCGCTGCCAAGGTGGTGGTGACCCAGCCGACCGAGGGTGAGTTCAAGGCGTTCTCCGCCGTCTGCACGCACCAGGGCTGCGCGGTCGAGTCGAGCACGGAGGGCGACATCCCCTGCCCGTGCCACGGCAGCAAGTTCTCGCTGGAGGACGGCTCGCCCCTGTCCGGTCCGGCGACGGCCGCGCTGGCGTCGGTCGCGATCACCGTCGACGGGGACTCGATCCTCCGGGCCTGAGCGTCGGGTGACCCCGTGACCGGTCGCCTCGTCCGCGAATCACCCGCAGGGGTTTGAACGACCTCACGGTGAGACACAATGCTCCCCAGACGCCCCGAGGGTGGGCGCGCACCAGGGGGAGCTCCACATGTCGTTGACACCTGTTCGCGGACGGATCGCCCTCGCGGCGGCCGCCCTCGTCACCGCAGCACTGCTCACGCCGACGCAGGGGAGCGCCACCGCGCCCTCGGCGTCCGGGCGCGACACGGTCGAGGTCACGGGCACCGTGCTCGTGCTCCACGGCGAGGACGGTGACCGCGACCGCTACTCGCTGCAGCTGCCGTCGGGCAACGTCGTCGAGCTCGCGGAGGGCTTCGAGGCCGATCCGCTGTCGGTGTTCGCCGGCACCCTCGCGGTCCCGGGCGCCGGCGCCGACCAGAGGCTCACCGGGGCCGACCGTGCGAGTGCGCTGCGACGCGCCTCCGCATCCGGAGCGCCGCTCGAGGTCGTCACCTCGCGCACCTCTCCCGGTGCTCCCGCACCAGTGGTCACCACCCACGCGACGTACGTCGCGAAGGTGACCAACTTCGGCCCGATCGCGCTGACGGACGCCCAGGCCCTCGACGGGATCAAGCAGGCCCAGGACTGGTGGGTCGGGCAGTCCGGCGGGCAGATCGCCGCATGGAACACCGTCACCGGCGTCGTCCCGGTCGACTCGGCGGCAGGTTCGGCCGCGGCCGGCTGCGGCCTCGGCAACGACGGCGCCGACTTCTCCGGGATCGTCGCCAGCGTGGGTGCGCAGGCCTTCCCGGGTGTCGACTTCTCCGGTGCGTCGCCCAACCATCTCGTGGTGCTGGTGCCGGACGGGTGCGGGAGTCCGACGGCGGGTCGTGCCCGGCTCGGGACGTCGCTCGCCAGTGGTGGTCCCGTCATCGTCCAGGCCAAGCTCACCTCGGGCTTCCGCTCCACGCTCGAGCACGAGTACGGCCACAACCTGAGCCTGCAGCACTCCAACAACGCTGCGGCGGAGTACGGCGACCTCTACCAGGTGATGGGCTCCCACCCCGACGGGAAGAGCAGCCCCGTCCTCGGCACGATCTACCGGATGGAGCAGGGGATCATCGCTGCCGGCGAGGTCGCCGACGCGACGGACGCCGGCGGCACCTACACGCTGCAGTCGCGCTCGTCGGCCAGTGGGCTGCGCGGGGTGCACTTCATCAACCCCGACGACGGCAAGCGCTACTTCGTCGACTACCGCGACGGCGCGGGCCTCGACGCGAACACCTGCTACGGCACCGCCAACTACTGCAACTACGCCAGCCAGAGGTACGGGCAGGACTACCGCGTCGGCCTCACCATCGAGCGCGAGGACGCGCAGCGAGGCGCGTTCCTCCTCCCCGCTCCCGGCAACGACGGCTCGCTGCAGGCCGGGGAGAGCTGGACCAACCAGGGCCAGAGCGTCACGGTGACCGCCAACGCGGCCAACCAGATCACGGTCACCCGTGTCCAGAAGCCCCCGCTGCCCGGCGGCACGGCTGCCGTCCCGGCTCCCGTCGCCCTCCGCGAGGTGTCCGCGGCGGCCAGCTTCCCCGAGGCGACGGCGGTGCGCTACCAGTGGGTGCTCAACGGTCAGGCGATCCCGCAGGCCGACGACCCGACGTTCACCCCCACGCTGGCCATGGCGGGCGGATCCCTGAGCGTGATCGCCACCGGCTACGCGGTCGGGCGCAACCCGAGCCCGCCGGCACAGTCCGCTCCGGTGACCGTCGGCGGCGCCACGTGGTACGTCGACGGCGTGCAGCGGACGGCCACCATCAGCGGGCCGATCCGCGTCGGTGGCGTGCTCACCGTGACCAGCCCGAACTGGGTGAACAACTTCGGGGAGAAGCCGGCCGACCTGGCTCCGGTCTACAAGTGGACCCGCAACGGCAAGGCGATCAAGGGAGCGACGAAGAGCACCTACCGGTTGACCCGCAAGGACAAGGGCAAGCGGATCCAGGTGACGGAGTACCCGCGTGCCTCCGGCTACGACACCTCTGCCTCGGTCCGCTCAGAGGCCACCAAGAAGATCCGCATCGGCAAGCTCAAGACCACCAAGCCCCGCATCAAGGGCAAGGCCAAGGTCGGCAAGACGGTGAAGGCGAAGGCCAAGGGGTGGACCCGGGGCACGAAGCTCACCTACCGGTGGTTCGTCGGCAAGAAGGCGATCAAGGGTGCGACCAAGAAGAAGCTCAAGGTCACCCGCTCGATGCGCGGCAAGAAGCTCGTGGTGAAGGTGACCGGCTCGAAGAAGGGCTTCAAGAAGTCCACCGTGAAGTCGAAGCCGGTCAAGGTCAGGAAGTGACCTGCCGCTGACGACCACCCGGGCGGCCCCCGTTGTCGGGGGCCGCCCGTAGGGTTGTCCGGTGGCCACGCCGAGCACCTATCGACCCGCACCGGGGTCGATCCCGACCAGTCCGGGGGTCTACCGCTTCCGCGACGCCAAGGGCCGCGTGATCTACGTCGGCAAGGCCAAGAGCCTGCGCTCGCGGCTCTCGTCCTACTTCCAGGACATCGGCAACCTCCACCCGCGCACGGCCACCATGGTCACCACCGGCGCGAGCGTCGAGTGGACCGTGGTCGACACCGAGGTCGAGGCCCTCCAGCTGGAGTACAGCTGGATCAAGGAGTTCGACCCGCGCTTCAACGTCAAGTACCGCGACGACAAGTCCTACCCCTGGCTCGCCGTCACCGTCGGCGACGAGTTCCCCCGGGTGATGGTCGGCCGCGGAGCGAAGCGCAAGGGCACCCGCTACTTCGGCCCCTACAGCCACGCCTGGGCCATCCGGGAGACCGTCGACATCCTGCTGCGGGTCTTCCCGATGCGCTCGTGCAGCAACGGTGTCTTCAAGCGCTCCAGCCAGATCGGCCGACCCTGCCTCCTCGGCTACATCGACAAGTGCTCCGCCCCGTGCGTCGGCAACGTCACCGAGGAGGAGCACCGCCGCATCGTCGACGACTTCTGCGACTTCATGGGCGGCCAGACCAAGCCGTTCATGGCGCGGATCCGCAACGAGATGTACGCCGCCAGCGAGGCACTCGACTTCGAGAAGGCTGCCCGGCTCCGCGACGACCTCGGTGCGATGGAGCGAGCCCTGGAGAAGCAGGCGGTCGTGCTCGGTGACGGGGCCGACGCCGACGTCATCGCCCTGGTCGAGGACCCGCTCGAGGTCGCCGTCCAGATCTTCTACGTCCGCGGCGGCCGGATCCGCGGCCAGCGCGGCTGGGTCGCCGACCGCACCGACGAGGGCGGCACGCCGGAGCTGGTCCAGGACTTCCTGCTGCAGCTCTACGGCGGCGTCGGCGCCGAGGAGGGCGGGGAGACCATCCCGCGCGAGGTGCTCGTGCCCGCGCTGCCTCCGGACGTCGACGTGCTCGAGGAGCTGCTCAGCGAGCGACGGGGGAGCAAGGTCGCGATCCGGGTGCCGCAGCGCGGCGACAAGCGCGACCTCCAGCAGACCGTCGCGACCAACGCCGGCCAGGCGCTCGCGCTCCACAAGACCAAGCGCGCCAGCGACCTCACCACGCGCAACCGGGCGCTGGAGGAGATCCAGCAGGCCCTCGCGCTCGACGAGGTGCCGCTGCGCATCGAGTGCTACGACGTGTCCAACCTCCAGGGCACCGAGGTCGTCGCCTCGATGGTGGTCTTCGAGGACGGCCTCTCCCGCAAGGGTGAGTACCGACGCTTCGTGATCAAGGGCGTCGACGGGCAGAACGACGTGGCCTCGATGCACGAGGTGATCACCCGGCGATTCAAGCGGCTGCTCGACGAGCAGGCGCGGGTGGAGCTTCACGATGCTCCTCGGGCGGCGCCAGCGGGCTCGGACGCTTCGCAGGCTCAGCAGCCCGACCCGCAGGCGCCCCTCCTCGTCGACCCGGAGACGGGCCGCCCGCGCAAGTTCGCCTACTCCCCGTCGCTCGTCGTCGTCGACGGGGGCCCGCCGCAGGTGGCCGCGGCCCAGCAGGCCCTGGCCGAGCTCGGCATCAACGACATCCCGGTCTGCGGCCTGGCGAAGCGGCTCGAGGAGGTGTGGCTGCCGGGGGAGGAGGACCCGGTGATCATGGCCCGCACCAGCGAGGGCCTCTACCTCCTCCAGCGGATCCGCGACGAGGCCCACCGGTTCGCCATCAACCACCACCGCAGCAGGCGCTCCAAGTCGATGGTCGAGAGCATGCTCGACGACGTGCCCGGGCTCGGGGAGGTGCGCCGCAAGACCCTCCTCAAGCACTTCGGCTCGCTCAAGAAGCTCCGCGAGGCCGAGGTCGGCGCCATCGCGCTCGTCCCCGGCATCGGCCCCCGCACGGCCAGCGCGATCAAGGACGCGGTCGCGCAGGCCGACGCGACGAGGAAGACTGCTCCCCGCGCGCCCACCGTCAACACCGCCACCGGCGAGATCATGGAGGACGACTGACGTGAACGAACCGACTCCCGGTGAGCTGGTGATCGTCACCGGTATGACCGGTGCCGGACGCAGCACCGCGGCCAAGGAGCTCGAGGACCTCGGCTACTTCGTGGTCGACAACCTCCCGCCGACGCTGGTGCGCGACGTGGTGCGGCTCGTCGACGACAGCCGGGGCATCCACCAGCCGATCGCGATCGTCGTCGACGTGCGCTCCGGGTCGTTCTTCGACTCCCTCCAGGCCAACCGGCACCAGCAGGTCACTGGCCGGCCGACCACGCTGCTCTTCCTCGAGGCGACCGAGGACGTGCTGGTCCGCCGGCAGGAGGCGGCGCGTCGCCCGCACCCGCTCCAGGGTGGCGGGCGGCTGCTCCACGGCCTCCGGCGCGAGCGCGACGTGATGGCCGACATCCGGGGCGACGCCGACATCCAGCTCGACACGTCCAACTTCAACGTCCACCAGCTCCAGGACCGCATCGCCGAGCTGTTCGGCACCGCAGCCACCACGCGGCTCAAGGTCACCGTCATCAGCTTCGGCTTCAAGTACGGCATCCCGGTCGACGCCGACTGGGTGGCCGACATGCGGTTCCTGCCCAACCCGCACTGGGTGCCCGAGCTGCGCCCGCAGAACGGCCGCGACCCCGACGTCTCCGCCTACGTCCTGTCGCAGCCCGGCGCGGGTCAGTTCCTCGAGCAGTACCTCCCGGTCCTCCAGACCGTCGCCGAGGGCTACCTCCGTGAGGGCAAGCGCTTCATGCAGGTCGCCGTCGGCTGCACCGGCGGCAAGCATCGCAGCGTCGCGATGACCGAGCGGATCGCCGGCCTGCTGCGCGAGTCCGGCTACGACGTGAGCACCGCCCACCGCGACCTCGGCAGGGAGTGACGTGGCGCGCCAGACCGCGCAGGCCGCGGTCGCGCTGGGCGGGGGCCACGGGCTCTTCGCCACGCTGTCGGCGCTGCGCCGACTCCACGACGACCTCACCATCGACGACCTGACCGCGGTCGTGACGGTCGCCGACAACGGCGGGTCCTCGGGGCGCCTGCGGGGCGAGTTCGGCGTCCTGCCTCCCGGTGACCTGCGGATGGCGCTCGCAGCGCTGTGCGGCGACGACGAGTGGGGACGCACCTGGACCGACGTCCTCCAGCACCGCTTCGCCGGCGACGGCGAGATGAACGGTCACGTCGTCGGCAACCTCCTGATCGTCGGGCTGTGGGAGCTGATGGGCGACCACGTCCGGGCGCTCGACTGGGTCGGTCGGTTGCTCGGCGCCCACGGGCGGGTGCTGCCGATGGCCACCACCCCGATGGACATCACCGCCCGGGTGCGCGGCGCGGAGGCCGGCCGGCCCGACGTCGTCAGTGTCGTCCGCGGGCAGGTCGAGGTCGCCACCACCGAGGGTCACATCGAGTCCGTCGCCCTGGTGCCCGAGGACCCGCAGGCCTGTCAGGAGGCGGTCGAGGCGATCCTCGCCGCCGAGTGGGTGGTGCTCGGCCCCGGCTCGTGGTTCAGCTCGGTCATCCCGCACCTCATGGTGCCGGGCCTGCGTCGCGCGCTCGCGGAGACTGCGGGACGGCTGGTGGTGGTGCTCAACCTCGAGGCGCAGGCGGGGGAGACGACCGGGTTCGGCCCGGAGGACCACCTCGACGTCCTCTTCGAGCACGCTCCCGACCTGACGGTGCACGCCGTCCTCGTCGACGCCTCCTTGCTCGCCGCGTCCGAGGTGGGCGGCCGCGGACGGCTGGAGAGGGTCGTCGCCGGGCACGGTGCCCGGCTGGTGGTCGAGGACATCGCCGTGCCGGGGGAGCCGCGGCACGACCCCGCCCGCCTCGCCGAGGCCTTCCGCCGGATCGTCGACGAGGGCTGAGGCCTGCTGAGGTGAAGGTCACCCCCGCCCGGCCCAGGTCGATCTCAGGCCTCGGGGGTCGTTGACCAGCATGGCAGGATTCGGCTCATGGCAATGACGGCACAGGTGAAGGCAGAGCTCGCCTCCACCCAGATCACCAAGACCTGCTGCCGCAAGGCCGAGGTCGCCTCGATGCTCCGCTTCGCCGGCGGCCTCCACATCGTGAGCGGCCGCATCGTCGTCGAGGCCGAGCTCGACACCGGCGCGGCCGCGCGTCGGCTCCGCAAGGACATCTCCGAGGTCTACGGCCACCCCTCCGACGTGGTCATGGTGCAGGGCAACGGCATCCGCAAGGGCAGCCGCTACATCGTGCGCGTGACCAAGGACGGTGAGTCGCTCGCCCGCCAGACCGGTCTGCTCGACCAGCGCGGGCGCCCCGTGCGCGGCCTGCCGCCCGCTGTCGTGAGCGGGGGTGGCTGCGACGCCGTCGCCGCCTGGCGTGGTGCGTTCCTCGCCCACGGCTCGCTCACCGAGCCGGGACGCTCGTCGTCCCTCGAGATCACCTGCCCGGGGCCTGAGGCAGCCCTGGCGATCGTCGGCGTTGCCCGCCGGCTCGGCATCTCCGCCAAGGCGCGCGAGGTCCGCGGCGTCGACCGTGTCGTGATCCGCGACGGCGACGCGATCGGTGCGCTGCTCACCCGCCTCGGCGCCCACGAGTCGTTGATGGCCTGGGAGGAGCGCCGGATGCGCCGCGAGGTGCGCGCCACGGCCAACCGGCTCGCCAACTTCGACGACGCCAACCTGCGCCGCTCCGCCCGTGCCGCGGTCGCCGCGGGCGCCCGCGTCGAGCGCGCCCTCGAAATCCTCGGCGAGGAGATCCCCGACCACCTGCGCCAGGCCGGGCACCTCCGCCTGGAGCACAAGCAGGCCTCCCTCGAGGAGCTCGGCCAGCTGCACGACCCGGTGCTGACCAAGGACGCGATCGCCGGACGCATCCGCCGGCTGCTCGCGATGGCCGACAAGCGTGCGGAGGACCTCGGGATCCCCGACACCGAGGCGTCGCTGACGCCCGACATGCTCGTCGACGAGGGCTGAGGCCGAGACGATCGGCCGCGGCGGTCCGCTACGCTTGCGGAGCGCCTTTGGATCGATCCAAGTTACCTGTCCGTACCTCGAACGACCCCGCTCGGAGGGGCTGCGGGGACCCGATAGGGTCGGTGATGCTGGTCACCGAAGGCCAGAGTTGTCCACGGGGTCACCGAAGGCCCCACACCAAGGAGACATGCACCCATGACCGTCCGCGTAGGTATCAACGGCTTCGGCCGCATCGGCCGCAACTTCTTCCGCGCCGTCCGCGCCTCCGGCGCCGACATCGAGATCGTCGGCGTCAACGACCTGACCGACAACGCCTCGCTCGCGCACCTGCTCAAGTATGACTCGATCCTCGGCCGCCTCGACGCCGACGTCTCGAGCGACGAGTCCTCGATCCTGGTCGGCGACCAGAAGATCGCCGTCTCCGCCGAGCGCGACCCCGGCGCCCTCAAGTGGGGCGACCTCGGCGTCGACGTCGTGGTCGAGTCCACCGGCTTCTTCACCGACGCGACCAAGGCCAAGGCCCACGTCGACGCGGGCGCCAAGAAGGTCATCATCTCCGCGCCCGCCTCCAACGAGGACATCACCATCGTGATGGGCGTCAACGACGGCCTCTACGACCCGGCCGCGCACACCGTCATCTCCAACGCCTCGTGCACGACGAACTGCCTCGCGCCGATGGCCAAGGCGCTCCACGACGGCCTCGGCATCAACAAGGGCCTGATGACGACGATCCACGCCTACACGGCCGACCAGAACCTCCAGGACAACATCCACAAGGACCCGCGTCGCGCCCGTGCCGCCGCGCTCAACATGGTCCCGACCTCGACCGGTGCCGCCAAGGCCATCGGACTGGTCCTCCCCGAGCTCAAGGGCAAGCTCGACGGCTACGCGATGCGCGTCCCGGTCCCGACCGGCTCGGCCACCGACCTCACCTTCGAGGCGTCGCGCGAGACGTCGGTCGACGAGGTCAACGAGATCGTCAACGCGGCCGCCGACGGCCGCTTCCTGAAGTACTCCACCGACCCGATCGTCTCCACCGACATCGTCACCGACCCGGCGTCCTGCATCTTCGACGCGCCGCTGACGAAGGTCATCGGCAACCAGGTCAAGGTGCTCGGCTGGTACGACAACGAGTGGGGCTACTCCAACCGCCTCGCCGACCTGATCACGCACGTCGGCTCGTCGCTCTGAGCGCGATGTCCGACCACACGGCAGACATCGCGTCACTGGGTGAGCTGAAGGGGAGGCGCGTGCTGGTCCGCTCGGACCTCAACGTGCCCCTCGACGGCACCACCATCACCGACGACGGCCGGATCCGCGCGAGCGTGCCGACGCTCCAGCAGCTGTCCGATGCGGGGGCCCGAGTGGTGGTCGTTGCCCACCTGGGCCGCCCGGACGGCTCGCCCGACCCGAAGTACTCCCTGGAGCCGGTCGCAGCGCGGCTCGCCGAGCTGCTCGGGCGGCCGGTGGCGTTCGCGACCGACACGGTCGGCAAGAGCGCGACCGAGACGGTGGACGCGCTCGAGGACGGCGACATCGCCGTCCTGGAGAACGTCCGCTTCAACGACGGCGAGACCAGCAAGGACGACGCGGTGCGAGCCGCGTTCGCCGGTCAGCTCGCTCAGCTCGCCGACGCCTTCGTCTCCGACGGCTTCGGGGTCGTGCACCGCAAGCAGGCGAGCGTGTACGACGTCGCGCTGCGGCTGCCGTCCGCGATGGGCGGGCTCGTGGCCGCGGAGGTCGACGTGCTGAGGCGCCTGACCGAGCACCCGGACCGCCCCTACGTGGTGGTCCTGGGCGGCTCGAAGGTGTCGGACAAGCTCGGCGTCATCGACAACCTCATCGACAAGGCCGACAAGATCCTCGTCGGGGGCGGGATGGTGTTCACCTTCCTCAAGGCCCAGGGCCACGAGGTCGGCAAGAGCCTGCTCGAGGACGACCAGCTCGACACCTGCACCCGCTACCTCAGCGAGGCGGCGGACCGTGGTGTGGAGATCGTGCTCCCGACCGACGTCGTGGTCGACACGGCGTTCCCGTCGGGCGACCGCGAGCCCCAGCCCAGCGTCGTACCCGCCTCGGAGATCCCTGCCGACGCCTTGGGTCTCGACATCGGGCCGGAGTCGGCGGCTGCCTTCGCGGCCGCGCTGGCCGATGCGAGGACGGTGTTCTGGAACGGCCCGATGGGGGTCTTCGAGGTCGACGCCTTCGCCGCCGGCACCCGTGCCGTGGCCGAGGCACTCACCAAGGTCGACGGCCTGTCGGTCGTCGGCGGTGGCGACTCCGCCGCCGCCGTGCGACAGCTGGGCTTCGACGAGGCCGCCTTCGGCCACATCTCCACCGGCGGTGGCGCGTCGCTGGAGTTCCTGGAGGGCAAGGAGCTCCCGGGCATCGCCGTACTCGAGAGGGACTGAACCACTGTGGCCAAGCACGACCGCACCCCGCTGATGGCGGGCAACTGGAAGATGAACCTCAACCACCAGGAAGCGGTGGTGCTGGTCCAGAAGCTGGCGTGGACGCTGTCCGACAAGCGCCACGACTACGGCTCGGTCGAGGTCGTCGTCGTCCCGCCCTTCACCGACCTCCGGTCGGTGCAGACGCTGGTCGACGGCGACCGCCTCTCGATCCGCTACGGCGCGCAGGACGTCTCGGTCCACGACAACGGCGCCTACACCGGTGAGATCTCGGCGGCGATGCTGGGCAAGCTCGGCTGCTCCTACGTCGTGGTGGGCCACTCCGAGCGCCGGATGCACCACAGCGAGAGCGACGAGCTGGTCAACGCGAAGGCGCACAAGTCGCTGGCCGGTGGCATGACGCCCATCGTGTGCGTCGGTGAGGGCCTCGACGTGCGCCAGGCGGGGGAGCACGTGCCCTTCACGCTGTCGCAGGTGGACGGCTCGCTCGACGGCTTCACCGCCGAGCAGGTCGCCGGCCTCGTCGTCGCCTACGAGCCCGTCTGGGCCATCGGCACCGGTGAGGTCGCCACTCCCGACGACGCGCAGGAGGTCTGCTCGGCCATCCGCACGCGTGTGCGCGAGGTGCACGGGGACGCGGCCGCCGACGGGCTCCGGATCCTCTACGGCGGCTCCGTGAAGGCGGCCAACGTGGGCGGCATCATGGACAAGCCCGACGTCGACGGATGCCTGGTCGGGGGCGCGAGCCTGCAGGTCGACGAGTTCGGCGGCATCTGCCGGTTCTACGACATGCCCGTCCTGTGAGGCCGCTCGCCGGTCCTCACCTCCAGTGACGTAGGCTGCGCACCGTGATTCTGCTCTTCACCATCCTGCTCGTCATCACGAGCGCGATCCAGATCCTGCTGGTCCTCCTCCACAAGGGGCGGGGCGGCGGCCTGTCCGACATGTTCGGCGGCGGCGTGTCCAGCAGCCTCGGAGGATCGTCGGTGGCCGAGCGCAACCTCGACCGGTTCACCGTCGGTGTCGGTGTCATCTGGTTCGCCTGCATCCTCGCCCTCGGCCTGCTCATGGCCTACCAGGGCAACTGAACCCCCTCTCTGCATCCCGTCTGAATCTGCTCTGAGTCCCTGAGAAGGAGCCCCCGTGGCTGGTGCTGGAAACGCGATCCGCGGCAGTCGAGTCGGTGCCGGGCCGATGGGCGAGGCCGAGCGCGGCGACGCCGCGCCCCGGCAGACGGTCACCTACTTCTGCAGTCACGACCACCGCTCGGTGGTGACCTTCGCGGTCGAGGCCACGGTGCCCGACTCGTGGGACTGCCCCAAGTGCGGACTGCCGGCCAGCCTCGACTCCGAGAACCCGCCGCCGGCGCCCAAGATCGAGCCCTACAAGACGCACCTGGCCTACGTGAAGGAGCGTCGCAGCGAGACCGAGGCCGCCGACATCCTCGACGAGGCCGTCGCCCAGCTCCGCAGCCGTCGCAAGGCCGGCGAGATCATCTTCTGACCCGTTCTCGCCGGGACGTCATGAGAACCCTCGGTTCGCACCGAGGATCCCTATGACGTCATGGTCAGTGGCTTTCCGGGCGACCCGCCGCCATGACGTCCTGCTCGCGCGTCGTACGTCAGAGGGCGGAGGCAGCGTCCTCGTCGAGCCACCAGACGGTCTCGTCGCCGCGGACGCCGCGAGCCGGCGTCTCGGTGACAGAGCCCTCGTCGGCCAGGGCGCGCGCGACCGCTTCGGCCTTGCCCTCGCCGCTGGCGATGAACCAGACCGACCGCGCGTGCTGCAGTGCCTCGAAGGTCAGGGTGACCCGGTCGGGCGGCGGCTTGGGGGAGTCGTGCACGGCGACCGCGATCGCGTCACGTGCCTCGAGGACCGGGTGCCCGGGGAACAGCGAGGCGCAGTGCCCGTCGGGGCCGATGCCGAGCATCAGCACCTCGAAGAACCCGGCACCGTGCTCGCGCATGGCGGCGCTGTAGGCCTCGGCGGCGTCCTCGGCGGTGGCCACCTCGTCGCTCGCCGGGACCTCGTGCACGTGCGCCGGGTCGACCGGCACGTGGTCGAGCAGGGCCTCGCGTGCCTGCCGGGCGTTGCGGTCGGGCGAGTCGGCCGGGACGAACCGCTCGTCGCCCCACCAGAACACCACGCGCGACCAGTCGACCGAGGAGTCGGACGCCCGGCGGGCCAGCTCGCGGTGCAGCGACTCGGCGATGGTGCCGCCGGTGAGCCCGACCTGCGGCACCTCGCCGCGCGACTGCGCGGCCTCGAGCCGGTCGAGCAGGGCCGACGCGACGTCACCGACGAGGCTGTCGGCGTCGTCGTGACGGCGTACGACCGGTGCCGCGGCGCTCACTTCGAGCCCCGGAGCTTGACGAGTCGCTGGGCGACCTCGGCATAGACGTCGTCCTCGTCGAGCCGTCGCAGCTCCTCGGCGAGCAGTGCCGGGACCTCGCGTCGCTTGAGCGCGACCGGCCGATCGGGACGGTTCGGCGAGGTGAAGGTCGCCAGGCGTCCGTCGGCGCGAGCGATGCGGATGGGGCCCTCCTTGGTGTCCAGGGTGACCTCGGTGATGCCAGGGCCCTCGGAGCTCCCGCGGGTCACCTCGATCTTGAGCCGGTCGCACAGCCAGGCGGCCAGCAGGTCGGCGCTCGGGCTGATCCGCTCGGCGGTCACCTTGGCGCCGGTGACCTTCAGCGGGTGCTGGTCGAGGGCGGCCGCCAGCAGGGCGCGCCACGGGGTCAGCCGGGTCCAGCTGAGATCGGTGTTGCCCGGTGCGTAGGTCTCGCACTGGGTGAGCATCGCGGTCGACTTGCCACGAGGCACGGCGGCGGAGTCGGTGATCCTGCGCTGCGCGAGGGCGCCGAGCGGGTCGGCTGCGGGATCACGGGGCGCTGACGTGGGCCACCAGATGGCGACGGGGGAGTCGGGCAGCAGCAGGGGCAGCACGACGGACTCGGCGTGCTTGACCACCTCTCCCTTGAGCCGGATGAGGGCGGTCTCGCCACCCCAGCCGTCGCCGCTGCCGACCTGCGCGTTGACCTGGGCGGCTCCTCTCGCGTCGCCCAGGATCACGCCGAGCACGCGCGAGGGGTGCTCGCGCGAGGCGCGCTTGGCGGCGGCCATGGCCTCGGCTGCGTCCTCCTCGGGCGCCACGATGACCAGCGTCATGACCATGCCCATGGCAGGACTGCCCGCGCGGGTGCGGGAGCGGACGAACTCGGCCGCGATCGACGATGAGTTGGTGTCGGTGAGCTCGATCATTTCGTCGGGGTCCCCTCGGTGTTGTTCGGCGGAGGAGCGGAGCGGGGGAGGCGAAGAACAGCGAGGGGCGACATCAGGGTCGCCTCCAGGTCCGGCCGTCGCGGGCGAGCATCTTGTCGGCGGACTCCGGTCCCCAGGTGCCGGAGTCGTAGCTGTCGGGCTTGCCCTTCTTCGACCAGTGCTCGATCACCGGGTCGAGGATCTTCCAGGACAGCTCGACCTCCTCGTGCCGTGGGAAGAGCGGCGGGTCGCCGAGCAGCACGTCGAGGATCAGGCGCTCGTACGCCTCGGCACTGGCCTCGGTGAAGGAGCCGCCGTAGGCGAAGTCCATGTTGACGTCGCGGATCTCCATCGCGGTGCCGGGCACCTTGGCACCGAACCGCATGGTCATGCCCTCGTCGGGCTGGACGCGGATGACGAGCGCGTTCTGGGTGAGATCCTCGGTCGCGGTCTGGGTGAACGGCAGGTGCGGAGCCCGCTTGAAGACCACGGCCACCTCGGTGACCCGGCGCCCCAGGCGCTTGCCGGTGCGGAGGTAGAACGGCACGCCCGCCCAGCGACGGGTCTCGACGTTCACGGTGATCGCGGCGAACGTCTCGGTGGTGGAGCTCTTCTCGATGCCCTCCTCCTCGAGGAACCCGCCGACCTTCTCGCCGCCCGCCCAGCCGGCGACGTACTGGCCGCGGGCCGTGGTGAGGTCGAGTCGCGCCGGCAGCTGTGCCGAGGCGAGCACCTTCTGCTTCTCCAGCCGCAGGCTCTCGGCGTCGAAGGCGATCGGCTCCTCCATCGCGACGAGCGCCATCAGCTGCAGCAGGTGGTTCTGGATGACGTCGCGGGCCGCGCCGATGCCGTCGTAGTAGCCGGCGCGGCCGCCGATGCCGATGTCCTCGGCCATGGTGATCTGCACGTGGTCGACGTAGTTGGAGTTCCAGATCGGCTCGAACATGTTGTTGGCGAAGCGCATCGCCAGGATGTTCTGGACCGTCTCCTTGCCGAGGTAGTGGTCGATCCGGAAGACCGAGCCCGACGGGAAGACGCCGGCGAGCGTGGCGTTGAGCTCGCGGGCAGACTCGAGATCGTGACCGAACGGCTTCTCGACCACCACGCGGCGCCACTGGTCAGCGCCGGGATCGGCGAGCCCGTGCTCCTTGAGCTGACCGACCACGTTGCCGAAGAACGCCGGCGGGATGGCGAGGTAGAACGCCATGTTGCCGCCGGTGCCGCGCTTCTGGTCGAGCTCCTCGACGGTGCGGCGGAGCTGGTCGAAGGCGTCGTCGTCGTCGAAGTCCCCGGAGACGAAGCGGAAGCCCTCGGACAGCTGGTTCCAGACCTCCTCGCGAAACGGTGTGCGCGCGTGCTCCTTGACCGCGTCGTGCACGATCTGGGCGAAGTCCTGGTCGGCCCAGTCGCGCCGGGCGAAGCCGACCAGGCTGAAGCCCGGCGGCAGCAGGCCGCGGTTGGCCAGGTCGTAGATCGCCGGCATGACCTTCTTGCGCGACAGGTCGCCGGTGACCCCGAACAGCACCATCCCGCACGGACCGGCGATGCGGGGGAGCCGACGGTCCTGCGGGTCGCGCAGCGGGTTGGTGTTCGTCATCGGCCTCGGTGCTCCTGGTAGTAGCGGATCAGCGACTGGGTGGAGGCATCCTGCTCCGCCAGCACGGAGTCGTCACCGGACACCGCCGGCTGCAGCTGCTGGGCGAGCTGCTTGCCGAGCTCGACCCCCCACTGGTCGAAGCTGTCGATGCCCCAGACGGCCCCCTCGACGAACGTGATGTGCTCGTAGAGGGCGACGAGCTGGCCGAGCACGGCCGGGGTCAGCTCGGGCGCCATGATCGAGCTCGTCGGGCGGTTGCCGGGGAAGGTCCGGGCCGCCACGAGCTCCTCGGCGACTCCCTCGGCCCGCACCTCGTCGGCGGTCTTGCCGACCGCGAGTGCCTGGGTCTGGGCGAAGAAGTTGGCCAGGAACAGCTCGTGCACGTCGGTGTCGCCGTCGCGAAGGGCGTACGCCGGTCGCGCGAAGGCGATGAAGTCGGCCGGGATCAGTCGGGTCCCCTGGTGGATGAGCTGGTAGAACGCGTGCTGTCCGTTGGTGCCGGGCTCGCCCCAGAAGATCTCGCCGGTGTCGTGCCCGACGGCCTCACCGTCCCACCGCACCCGCTTGCCGTTGGACTCCATGGTCAGCTGCTGGAGATAGGCCGGGAAGCGGTGGAGCAGCTGGGAGTAGGGCAGCACGGCGTGGGTGTGCGCGCCGAGGAAGTTGGCGTACCAGACGTTGAGCAGGCCCATCCTCAGCGGCACGTTGTCGGCTGCCGGGGCGGTGCGGAAGTGCTCGTCCATCGCATGGAACCCGGCGAGCATCTCGGCGAAGTGCGTCGGCCCGATCGCCACGACCAGGGAGAGCCCGATCGCGGAGTCCATGGAGTAGCGGCCTCCGACCCAGTCCCAGAAGCCGAACGCGTTGTCGGGGTCGATGCCGAAGTCGGCGACCTTGTCGAGGGCGGTCGACACGGCGACGAAGTGCTGCGCGACGGCGGCCTCCGGGTCGCTTTCGGCGGGCAGGTGGTCGAGCAGCCACGCCTTGCACAGCCGCGCGTTGGTGAGTGTCTCCAGGGTGCCGAAGGTCTTGCTGGACACGATGAAGAGGGTGGTCTCCGGGTCGAGCCCGGTGAGCTTCTGGCCTGCGTCGGTCGGGTCGATGTTGCTGATGAAGCGGCAGGTGAGACCGTCCTGGCGATAGGGCTCGAGCGCCTCGTAGGCCATCACCGGACCGAGGTCGGAGCCGCCGATGCCGATGTTGACGACGGTCTGGATCCTCTTGCCGGTGACACCGGTCCACTCTCCCGTGCGGACCCGGTCGGCGAAGGAGTAGACGCGCGCGAGCACCTCGTGGACGTCGGCCACGACGTCCTGGCCGTCGACGGTGAGCGAGGCGTCGGTCGGCAGCCGCAGCGCGGTGTGGAGCGCCGCGCGGTCCTCGGTGACGTTGATGTGCTCGCCGGCGAACATCGCGTCGCGGCGGCGCAGGACGCCCGCCTCGTCGGCGAGCCGGTGCAGGGCCGCCCCCACCTCGTCGTCGACCAGGTTCTTCGACAGGTCGACGAGTAGGTCGGCGGCGACCAGCGAGTGCTGCGTGACCCGCTCGGGGGTGAGCGCCGTGCGCAGGTCGGGCGAGTACGCGTCGGCCAGGCGAGCGAGGTCCGCCCATGCGGACGTCGTCGTGGGGTCCACCGGGGCGGAGCCGCTCATGCCCGGGCGGCCTCGAGCGACGCCTTCAGGGTCGTCTGGAGCTCGTCCCAGGCGACGAGGAACTTCTCGACGCCCTCCTGGATGAGCACCTGGATGACGTCGTCGTAGTCGATGCCCGCGTCGGCCAGCGCCTGCATGTGCGCGGCGGCGTCGTCGTAGAACGGGCGGACCCGGTCGCCGCGCACCTCGCCGTGGTCGGCGACGGCGTCGAGGGTCTTCTCGGGCATCGTGTTGACGGTGTCCTCCACGACGAGGTCGACGACGTACATCGTGTCGTCGTAGTCGGGGTTCTTGACCCCGGTCGAGGCCCACAGCGGGCGCTGCTTGCGGGCGCCCTTGGCCTCGAGCGCCTCCCAGCGCTCGCCGCTGAAGAACTGCTCGTACATCTGGAACGCCAGTCGGGCGTTGGCGACGCCGGCCTTGCCACGCAGGGCCGGGTCGGTGCCGGGTCCCGCGGTGGTGGCCTCGAGGCGCTTGTCGATCTCGGAGTCGACCCGCGAGACGAAGAACGAGGCGACCGAATGGATGTCGGCGAGCTCGTGGCCGTTGTGGGCCGCCTTCTCCAGTCCGGCGACGTAGGCCTCCATCACGTTCTGGTACTGCTCGAGGCCGAAGATCAGCGTCACGTTGACCGAGATCCCCGCAGCGATGGTCTCGGTGATCGCCGGCCAGCCCTCCTTGGTGCCGGGGATCTTGATGAGCAGGTTGGGCTGGTCGACGATGCGCCACAGCTCGGCGGCCTCGGCGACGGTCTGCTCGGTGTCGTGGGCCAGACCGGGGGACACCTCGATCGAGACCCGACCGTCGACGCCGTCGGTGATGTCGAACACGGGCCGCATGATCTTGCAGGCCTCGCGCACGTCGTCGGTGGTGATGGTCTGGGTGGCCTTCTCGACGTCGGCGCCCGCTGCGGCCAGCTCACGCACCTGCGGGTCGTAGCGCTCGCCGTCGGACAGCGCGGTCTGGAAGATCGCCGGGTTGGACGTCACCCCGACCACGTTGCTGTTCTTCACCAGGTCGGCCAGGTTGCCGGTCTCCAGCCGCTCCCGCGACAGGTCGTCGAGCCAGATGGACACCCCGGCGTCTGCCAGGGCCTTGAGACGGTCGTTCATGAGGAGCCTCCCGTGCTGGTGGTCTGGGGCGGTCAGGCGGTGACGACGGCGACGCTGTCGCGCGCGGCGTCGGCGACGGCCTGGCCGGTGATGCCGAACTCGGTGTAGATGCGGGCGTAGTCGGCCGACGCCCCGTAGTGCTCGATCGAGACGATCCGACCGTTGTCGCCGACGATCTCGCGCCAGCCCTGCTTGACGCCGGCCTCGACCGACACGCGCGCCTTGACGGTCGGCGGCAGGACGGTGTCGCGGTAGGACTCGTCCTGCTCCTCGAACCACTCCAGGCACGGCATGGACACCACGCGGGCGTCGATGCCGTCGGCGGCGAGCAGCGTGCGGGCCTCCACCGCGAGCTGGACCTCCGAGCCGGTGCCGATGAGGATCACGTCGGGCGTGCCCTTCTCGGCGTCGATGAGGACGTAGGCCCCGCGGGCCACGCCCTCGGTCGACTGGAAGCCGTCCTCGCCGCGGGGGAAGACCGGCACGTTCTGCCGGGTCAGCGCGAGCGCGGCCGGGGAGTCCGTGCGGGTGAGGATGGTGTGCCACGCGGCGACCGTCTCGTTGGCGTCCGCCGGGCGTACGACGTCGAGGCCGGGCATGGCGCGCAGCGCGGCCAGGTGCTCGATCGGCTGGTGGGTCGGGCCGTCCTCGCCCAGGCCGATGGAGTCGTGCGTCCACACGTAGGTGACCGGCAGCTTGCTCAGGGCGGCCACGCGGACGGATCCGCGCATGTAGTCGGAGAAGGTGAGGAACGTGCCACCGAAGACGCGCGTGAGCCGGTCGGCCGCGATGCCGTTCATGATCGCGCCCATCCCGTGCTCGCGGATGCCGAAGTGGAGGACCCGGCCGGCGTGGGGGTCGGTGCTCCACTCGCCCACCTCGGCGACCTCGGGGCCGACCGAGGGTGCGCTGGTGATCGTGGTGTTGTTGGACCCGGCCAGGTCGGCGGACCCACCCCACAGCTCGGGCAGCACCGGCGCGAGCGCGTTGATGATCTTGCCCGACGCAGATCGGGTCGCCACGCCCTTCTCGTCGGCGGGGAAGGTCGGCAGCGCGTCGGCGAGACCGACGGGCATCTCGCGCCGCTTCAGCCGGTGCAGGAGCTCGGCCGACTCCGGGTGGGCGGCGGACCAGGCGGCGTACCTCTCGTCCCACTCCGCCCCCCACGCGCTGCCGCGCTCGCGCAGCTGGCGGGTGTGCTCGAGGACCGCCGGCGGCACCTCGAAGGTCTGGTCGGGGTCGAAGCCGAGGACCTTCTTGGTGGCCGCGACCTCGTCGGCGCCGAGCGCGCTGCCGTGCGCGGCCTCCGTGCCCTGGGCGTGGGGGGCGGGCCAGGCGATGACGGTGTCGAGGACGATCAGCGAGGGCTGGTCGGTGACGCCGTGCGCCTTGCGGATCGCGGCGTAGAGCGCTGGGACGTCCTCGACGTAGTCGGTGCCGCCGTTGGTCCAGTCGACGGTCTGGACGTGCCAGCCGTAGGCCTCGTAGCGCTTGGCGACGTCCTCGGTGAAGGCGATATCGGTGTTGCCCTCGATCGAGATCCGGTTGCGGTCGTAGATCAGGGTCAGGTTTCCCAGCTTCTGCGTGCCGGCGATCGAGCTCGCCTCGGAGCTGACGCCTTCCTCGAGGTCACCGTCGGAGGCGATGGCATAGACCTGGTGGTCGAAGAGGCCCTGGCCCGCCGCGGCCTCGCTGTCGAGCATGCCGTGGATGCGGCGACCGGACAGGGCCATGCCGACGGCGTTGCCCACGCCCTGGCCGAGCGGCCCCGTCGTCACCTCGACCCCGGCGGTGTGCCCGAGCTCGGGGTGACCGGGGGTCTTCGAGCCCCAGGTGCGCAGTGCCTTGATGTCGTCGAGCTCGAGCCCGAAGCCACCGAGGTAGAGCTGGATGTAGAGCGAGATGCTCGAGTGGCCGCAGGAGAGCACGAAGCGGTCGCGCGCGACCCACTCGGGGTCGGCCGGGTCGTGGCGCATCACCTTCTGGAACAGCAGGTACGCCGCGGGGGCCAGGCTCATGGCGGTGCCGGGGTGGCCGTTGCCGACCTTCTGCACCGCGTCCATCGCCAGGACGCGGACGGTGTCGACGGCGCGGTCGTCGATCTCGGTCCACTCCAAGGTGGCGGGCAGGGCGGACTTCTCGGTCAACGCGGTTCCTCTCGATGGTTCGGCCGGTGCGGGGTGGGGGAGTGCAGCATCACAGCCCCCTCGAGGTGGCCTCGACTGCGAGCCTATCGCCGTGGACCAGTAGACTCGACCCTGCCCGAGGGTCGTCCCGGACGGTGGTCACGGCCACCGTCGACGTCCCTCCGGTTGCCCAGACCTGTGCGTCCCACCCCCTGCTCTCCCGAGGTTCCCACCGTGTCCCACGCCGGCCCGCACGCTGCTGCGTCCGACCGGCAACCGTCCGAGCGGCGGGCGAGCGGGGAGCACGACCCCGGGACGCAGGAGCCGAAGACCTGGCGCGACGTCGTCGGGGCCTACGTCGGGCTCACCAAGCCGCGGGTGATCGAGCTGCTGCTCCTCACCACGGTCCCGGTGATGTTCTTCGCCGCCCGCGGCATCCCGGCCCTCGGGCTGGTGGCCGCCACCGTCGTCGGAGGTGCGCTGTCGGCCGGCTCCGCGTCGACGTACAACTGCGTCTACGACCGTGACATCGACGAGCAGATGCGCCGTACGCGGCGCCGGGCGCTGCCGCGTCACATCGTCTCGCCCCGCTCCGCCCTCGTCTTCGCCACCGTCCTCGCGGTGCTCTCGACCGTCGTCCTGGCGGTGTGGGTCAACTACCTCTCGGCCGCCCTGTCGCTCGGGGCGAACGCGTTCTACGTCCTCGTCTACACGATCCTGCTCAAGCGGCGCACCACCCAGAACATCGTCTGGGGCGGCCTCGCGGGCTGCTTCCCGGCGCTGATCGGCTGGACCGCGGTGACCGGCGAGCTGGCGTGGACCCCGGTGGTGCTGTTCCTCGTCGTCTTCTTCTGGACGCCGCCGCACACGTGGGCGCTCGCACTGCGCTATCGCGAGGACTACCGCAACGTCGACGTCCCGATGCTGCCCGTGGTCAGGCCCGCGGGCGAGGTCGGACGACAGATCGTCGTCTACAGCTGGGTGATGGTGGCGACCTCCCTGCTCCTGTGGCCGGTCGCCGGCACGAGCCTGGTCTACCCGGCCGCCGCCGTCGTCCTCGGGGCGGTGTTCCTCGTCGAGGCGCACCGGATGTGGGCACGTGCGAAGCGCTCGGACCAGCTGGCCGAGATCAACCCGATGCGGCTCTTCCACACCTCGAACCTGTACCTCTCCCTCCTCTTCGTCGCGGTGGCACTGGACCCCCTGCTCGTGCACTAGTGGAGATCTACGGACGATGTCCGGCGAATGACGAACTCTTTAGGCGTTCTTGAGGAGTCGTTGCGTGCCGCAGGTGCTGCCAGCCCGTTGAATCATCGGGTGGGGAGGCATGGGGCTTCCCTCAGGACGACCTTTGGGGGTCTATTCAGTATGCGAACAGTCGTGGGAAACGCCGTGGGGACGGCTGAGAAGGACGTGGCTCGTACGCCGCGAATGATGGCGAGGGTGATGACGCTGGTCATCGCCGTGGGGTTCGCCGTCGTGGGGATCGCTGGTGCTGCCAGCGCCCACCACAACACGATCTCGGGCAAGGTGGACTGCGCGACCGGTGGCGGCTGGGCCGTCACCTGGTGGGTGACCAACAGCGAGTCCCAGCGGTCCGAGAAGATCATCGACTCCAACCGGCCTTCGGCCGTGCCGATCGGCACCTTCATCGACAAGGGGAAGACCGGCACCTTCTACGAGACGGTGACCACCAAGCCGAGCTCCGGCCTCACCTTGTCCGTCAAGGGCTACTGGGCCAGCAGCAACACGACGGTGAGCAACTCTGGCACCATCCCGGCGAGCAAGTTCGCCGACAACTGCGGCACCAAGACCGTCACGCCGCCGACCGTTCCCGTCATCGACGAGTGCGGTCCGAACAACGCGACCTTCGGCACGGTGCCGACGGGTCCGTGGACCTCGAAGCTCAACCCGGACGGCAGCCTGACCATCACCGCCAACCCGGGCTACCAGTTCGACACCAGGGGCACGAAGTCCGTGACCTACCCCAAGCCCAAGGACAGCAACGTCCCGTGCCCGAGCACCCAGACGGCGCCCCCGACCGTGCCGGTCGTCGACGAGTGCGGCCCGAACAACGCGACCTTCGGCCCGGTGCCGAGCGGTCCCTGGACCTCGGTGCTCAACCCTGACGGCAGCCTGACGATCACCGCCAACACGGGCTACGAGTTCAGCAACGGCCAGACCTCCGTGACCATCCCGGCTCCGGTGGACAGCAACGTCCCGTGCCCGACTCCGCCGGTGACGCCGCCGGTCGAGACGCCGCCGGTCACGACCCCGCCGGTCACCACTCCGCCGGTCACCACCCCGCCCGAGGTGCTGCCTGCCCAGGTGCGCGTGGTGAAGGGCGCGGCCCGCAAGCTCGACAAGTGCGGCACCCGCAGCGACATGTTCAAGGTCGCCAAGCGCGCAGGTGTGGTCTACACGGTCAAGGGCAAGGTCGTGAAGAAGGGCGTCTGGATCCACGCCAAGGGCCGCAAGGTCGTGGTCCGCGCGAGCGCCGCCAACGAGGCCTTCCGCCTCAAGGGCCAGCAGAGGTGGACGCTGACCTTCACCAACAAGTCCTGCGCCAACGGACCGCAGGTCGCGCCGAACACGGGCGCGTGACCGTCTGGCGCATGCTGGCACACGCCACGGCCACCGTGGCGGTCTGCGCATCGTCCGTGCTGGTCGGTCAGGGTGCGGCTCACGCCGCCCCTGACCGGCTCCGCATCGCGAAGACCAGCACGGACGCCAGGATCATCAAGGTGCCGGCGCGCAACGACACGCTCGCGGTGGGGCACCAGCTCCGCGGAGCGGTCTACACCTGGTCGCAGGGTGACCCACCGTGCGATCCGACCGGCAGCACGGTCTACGCCGGTCACGCGTGGCGGGCCGGCAACGGCGTCGCCGATCGATGGGGACAGCTGCGGCGTGGCGACGTCATCCGCGTCGGCGGCTGCCGGTTCAAGGTGACCAAGCGCGAGTTCTGGTCGGCATCACGCAAGATGGGTGCGCTCTACTCGGCTCACGGCCCGGCGCGCATCGTGCTGGTGGCGTGCAAGGCCGATGACTACTCCAAGCGCACGGTCGTCTTCGCGCGCAAGATCGGGCGCTAGCAGGATCGGTTCTCAGGAGCGAGGAACCCCGGGAGGGAGCCTCAGGGCAGGCGAGTCGCAGCGTGGGGCTGCGACTCGCCGCCCGGCCGTGGCTCGTGGTCCGCGTGGTGCGGCAGGACCGCCAGCGCCGTGCGGGCCAGGCCCGCGGCGAGCAGCCCGGCGCCGAGCATGTGCAGGGCGACGAGCGTCACCGGCAGGTCGAGCCAGTACTGCGTCCATCCCAGGACGCCCTGGAGCAGCTCGATCGCCAGCACGAGTGAGGTGACCCGCGCCAGCCACCGGTGGCCGCCACGCAGTGCCACCACGAGCAGGCCGACGGTCAGCGCGACCAGCGCGTAGACGGCGTACGCGTGCGCGTGCGAGATGGACGCCGGGTCGAGGCCGTTGCGCGGTGAGTCGGTGTCGCCCGCGTGCGGGCCGGCTCCGGTGACGACCGTCCCGAGGTAGAGCACGACCCAGCCGACGATCAGCGTGGCCCACGCGAGGTAGCGCGGCAGCGGCGGAGCGGCGCCGCGGTCCGGGCTGCGCTGCTCGTCGATGAGGGCGACACAGACCATGATCATCGCCATCGACAGCAGGAAGTGCCCGGAGACGATCCACGGGTTGAGGTCGGTCAGCACGGTGATGCCGCCGATCACGGCCTGCAGCGGGATGCCGAGTCCGACGACGAGGGCCAGCCGGGTCGCCCGACGGTGCCTGGCACCCACCGCGGCGAGGAAGCACGCGATCGCGACGGCGGTGAGGACGAAGGTCAGCAGCCGGTTGCCGAACTCGATGGCTCCGTGCGCGCCGAGCTCGGTGTGCGGGACGTAGGACTCGTCGGTGCAGCGGGGCCAGGTCGGACACCCCAGCCCGGAGCCGGTGAGGCGCACGGCTCCGCCGGTCACCACGATGCCGATGTTGGCGACCAGGTTGGCGACCGACAGCGGCCAGAGGAAGCGGGACAGCAGGTCGAGCAGAGACTTCATCATTCCCATCTGAACGTTCGGGCAGTGAGGACGGTGCCGAGCGCGGCCCAGGCCACGAGCACCAGCAGCGAGCGGCCGTCCACGGTGGCGTGCACGAGTGCCTCGCGCATGGCCTCGCCGAGGGCGCCCGAGGGCAGCCACTGGATGAGCGACGACGCGGCGCCGTAGGTGCTCGTCGGCAGCACGACACCGCCGCCCGCCATCAGCAGCAGGTAGACCAGGTTGGCCAGGGCCAGGGTGGCCTCGGCGCGCAGGACGCCGGCGACGAAGAGGCCGAGCGCCGCGAACGCCGCCGTCCCGAGTGCGACGGCCAGCACCAGGCCGACCAGCGTCCGGAGCGGGTGTGCCAGGGTCGGTTCCCACCCGAGGGCCAGCCCGACTGCGACGAGCACGACGAGCTGGAGGACGACGACGTTGAGCAGCGCCAGGATCTTGCCGAGCAGCAGTCCGCTCCGCGGGAGCGGCGAGGAGCCCAGCAGCTTGATGACGCCGTAGCGGCGCTCGAAGCCCGTCGCGATGGCGACCGACGTGAAGGACGTCGACATCACCGCGAGCGCGAGCACGCCCGGGGTGAGGATGTCGACGGCCCGGTGGCCGTCGAGGTCGATGCCGATCCGGTCGGCGGCGACCACGCCACCGACGAGCACGATGACCGGGATGACGATGGCGAGCAGCAGCTGCTCGCCGTTGCGCAGCATCAGCCGCGCCTCCATCCGCGACTGCGCCAGCACCATGCGCGCCATCGACGCGCCTCCGGGAGCGGGAGCGAACGTGGGGGCGCTCACGAGGCGAGCGCCCGTCCGGTGAGCTCGAGGAACACGTCCTCGAGGGTGCGCTGGCCGAGGTTGAGCGTCTGCGGGAGGACGTCGTGCTCCTCGCACCAGCGCGAGACGCGGCCGAGGGTGGTCGAGTCGGCGGGTCCGTGGATGAGCATGCTGACCTCGTCGAGCTGGCGGACCTCGGCGGCCGGGCCGAGCTCGGCCCGCAGCGACTCGGGCGCGCCCTCGGGGAAGGGCCGGTTGACGACCAGCCGGATCGTGGCCGAGCGGCCGTCGCGGGTGAGCTCGGCCGGCGTCCCGCTCACGATGACCCGACCGCGGTCGATGATGTGCAACCGGTCGGCGAGGTGCTCGGCCTCGTCCATGTGGTGGGTGGTCAGCACGACCGTCACCCCGTCGACGCGGATCTCCTCGAGCAGCTCCCACGTCGTCCGGCGGGCCTGCGGGTCCATGCCGGCGGTCGGCTCGTCGACGAAGACCAGCTCGGGGCGGCCCACCAGGGCGATCGCGAGCCCGAGCCGCTGCTTCTGCCCGCCGGAGAGGCGACGATAGGGCGTACGCCCGCAGTCGCCGAGACCGAGGCGCTCGCCGAGCATCACCGTGTCGAGCGGCCGGGCGTGCAACGAGGCCATGTGCTCGAGCATCTCCGAGGCGCGTACGCCGCTCCACGCCCCGCCGGCCTGCAGCATCACGCCGATGCGGGGCAGCAGCGCTGCCCGGTCGCGCTGCGGATCGAGGCCCAGCACCCGGACGGAGCCCCGCTGCGCGACCCGGTAGCCCTCGCACGTCTCGAGCGTGGTCGTCTTGCCCGCGCCGTTGGGTCCCAGCACGGCGGTGATCGAACCCCTCGGAACCTCGAGGGAGAGCCCGTCGACCGCCACCTTGTCGCCGTACGTCATCACCAGTCCGTCGATCTCGACGGCGGGGGAGGGCGGCACGACCGGAAGTCTAGGTCGCAGGCCTGCCGGCCGCCGACCCAGGACCTCCGCGGTGGCACGAGTCACTTAGGGGACCCTTGCTTGAAGCGTGAACCTCAATAACGTCACACTGTCGTTGTGGAATTCACCAGGACGGCGGCGACTCCCGACGGAGACGCACCCACGCGCGAGCGCGTGGCCCGCACGATCCTGGAGAACGGCCCCTCCACGGCGGCCGACCTGGCCGGTCGGCTCGACCTCACGCCCGCCGCCGTGCGCCGTCACCTCGACCTGCTCACCGCCGAGGGTGTCGTGGAGTCGCGCGAGCAGAAGGTCTACGGCAGTCGCGGCCGCGGACGGCCCGCGAAGGTGTTCGCCCTGACCGAGTCCGGCCGCGACAGCTTCGACCAGCAGTACGACGACCTCGCCGTGCAGGCCATGCGGTTCCTGGCCGAGACCCAGGGCGAGGAGGCCGTCGTCGAGTTCGCCCGTCGTCGGGTGGCGTTCGTCGAGCGTGACTACGCCGCCGCACTCGCCGCCCAGCCCGACCTGAGCCCGGCCGAGGCGCTGGCGAAGGTCTTCACCCAGAACGGCTACGCGGCGTCCGTGCGTGACCTGCCGGTCGGGGAGCAGATGTGCCAGCAGCACTGCCCCGTCTCCCACGTCGCCCACGAGTTCCCCCAGCTCTGCGAGGCCGAGACCGAGGCCATCGCCTCCGTGCTCGGCACCCACGTCCAGCGCCTGGCGACCATCGCCCACGGCGACGGCGTGTGCACGACCTGCATCCCCCAGACCCCGAAGAAGGAGAAGGCATGACCTCCATCGAAGAGCTCAACCCGACGCTCAAGGGCATCGGCAACTACGAGTTCGGCTGGTCCGACTCCGACGACGCCGGCGCCACCGCGACGCGCGGTCTCAACGAGGACGTCGTGCGCGACATCTCCGGCAAGAAGTCCGAGCCGCAGTGGATGCTCGACCTGCGCCTGAAGGGCCTCAAGCTCTTCCACCGCAAGCCCATGCCGACCTGGGGCTCGGACCTCGGTGGCATCGACTTCGACAACATCAAGTACTTCGTGCGCTCCAGCGAGAAGCAGGCGACCTCGTGGGAGGACCTGCCCGAGGACATCAAGAACACCTACGACAAGCTCGGCATCCCCGAGGCGGAGAAGCAGCGCCTCGTCGCCGGTGTCGCCGCCCAGTACGAGTCGGAGGTCGTCTACCACTCGATCCGCGAGGACCTCGAGGAGAAGGGCGTCATCTTCGTCGACACCGACACCGCGCTGAAGGAGCACGAGGACCTCTTCAAGGAGTACTTCGGCACCGTCATCCCCGTCGGTGACAACAAGTTCTCGGCGCTCAACACCTCGGTGTGGTCGGGCGGCTCGTTCATCTACGTCCCCAAGGGCGTGCACGTCGACATCCCGCTGCAGGCCTACTTCCGGATCAACACCGAGAACATGGGCCAGTTCGAGCGGACGCTGATCATCGCCGACGAGGACTCCTACGTGCACTACGTCGAGGGCTGCACGGCGCCGATCTACTCCTCGGACTCCCTGCACTCCGCGGTGGTCGAGATCATCGTCAAGAAGGGCGCCCGCGTGCGCTACACGACGATCCAGAACTGGTCCAATAACGTCTACAACCTCGTCACCAAGCGTGCGACGTGCGAGGCCGGCGCGACCATGGAGTGGGTCGACGGCAACATCGGCTCCAAGGTGACGATGAAGTACCCCGCCATCTACCTCATGGGCGAGCACGCCAAGGGCGAGACGCTGTCGATCGCCTTCGCCGGCGAGGGCCAGCACCAGGACGCCGGCGCCAAGATGGTGCACGCGGCGCCCCACACCTCCAGCTCGATCCTGAGCAAGTCGGTCGCCCGGGGCGGTGGCCGGACGTCGTACCGCGGCCTGATCCAGGTCAACGAAGGGGCGCACGGCTCGAAGTCCAACGTGCTGTGCGACGCGCTGCTGGTCGACCAGATCAGCCGGAGCGACACCTACCCCTACGTCGACATCCGCGAGGACGACGTGTCGATGGGTCACGAGGCGAGCGTGTCGAAGGTCTCCGACGACCAGCTCTTCTACCTCATGTCGCGCGGCATGGAGCAGGACGAGGCGATGGCGATGATCGTGCGCGGGTTCGTCGAGCCGATCGCCAAGGAGCTGCCGATGGAGTACGCCCTCGAGCTCAACCGCCTCATCGAGCTGCAGATGGAAGGCGCGGTCGGCTGATCGAGCCCCCGCCCACCGACGTACGAACGTAGAAAGTAGAGCTGTGACCGTCACCACCGATTCCGTCAGTGCTGCCCTGGAGCAGACACCCACGCACGAGCGCGTGGACAGCCACCTCCACCCGGAGGGCTCCTTCGACGTGGACGCCCACGAGGTGCCGACCGGCCGTGAGGAGATCTGGCGCTTCACCCCGCTCAAGCGGCTCAAGGGCCTGCAAGCTGACGCCGAGTTCATGCCCTCGAAGACCTCCTGCACCTGGAACACCCCCGCAGGTGCCCGCATCGAGGGCGTGTCGGGCGACGAGGCGCGCGGGCTCCGCGGGCTCTCCGGGCTGGTCCCCAACACGCGCTGGGCCGCGCGGGTGCTGGCCGAGGTCCCCGACAGCCTGCTGATCGACCTCCCCGCCGACACCGAGCTCACCGAGCCGATCGTCGTCGACCTCGATGGCACGGACGCCAGTGTCACCGAGGCCGGCCACGTCGCGATGCGCTTCGGCGCGCACAGCAGGGCGATCGTGGTGCTCAACCACACCGGGTCGTCCACCGTGGCGGCCGTCGTCGAGATCGCGGTCGGTGACGGTGCCGACGTCACGGTCGTCTCGATCCAGGACTGGGCCGACGACGCGGTGCACCTGTCCCACCACCAGGCGCGCGTGGGTCGTGACGCGTCCTACAAGCACGCCGCCATCTCGTTCGGCGGCAACGTGGTCCGGATGGACGCCAACGTCAGCTACGACGGCCCCGGCGGGTCCGCCGAGCTGCTCGGCCTCTACTTCGCCGACGCCGGTCAGCACATCGAGCACCGGATCTTCGCCGACCACACCGCGCCGCAGACGAAGTCGCACGCGGTCTACAAGGGCGCGCTGCAGGGCGAGAAGGCGCACACCGTGTGGGTCGGCAACGTGCTGATCCGCAAGGTCGCCGAGGGCATCGAGACCTACGAGGAGAACCGCAACCTCGTCCTCACCGACGGCTGCCAGGCCGACTCGATCCCCAACCTGGAGATCGAGACCGGCGAGATCGCCGGGGCCGGTCACGCCTCCACCACCGCGCGGTTCGACGACGAGCACCTGTTCTACCTCCAGTCCCGCGGCATCTCGGAGCAGGAGGCCCAGCGCCTCGTCGTCCACGGCTTCTTCAACGACCTCATCCGCAAGGTCGGCGTGCCCTCCATCGAGGACCGGCTGCTGACCACCGTCGAGGCCGAGCTCGCCAAGAACGTCCTGAGGGACCCGGGCTCGCTCGCCGCCTTCGCGCAGGAGGCCTGATGGCCTACGAGCGCGCATGCGCACTGGACGAGGTCCAGGCCGACCAGGCCCTCGCGGTCACGCTCGGTCGCTACGACCTGGCCATCGCCCGCGACGGCGACGAGGTCTTCGCCATCGAGAACACCTGCAGCCACGCCGAGGTCGCCCTCAGCGAGGGTGAGGTCGCCTCCTCCGACGGTGGCTGCCAGATCGAGTGCTGGCTGCACGGGTCGATGTTCGACCTGCGCACCGGCAAGCCCACCAACCTCCCCGCGACCGAGCCGGTCGCCACCTTCCCCGTCGACGTGCGCGGCACGGACGTCTACGTCGACACCCAGACCACCCTGAACGGAGTCACCCCCGCATGAGCAAGCTCGTCATCACCGACCTGCACGTCACCGTCGACACCGAGGACGGCCCCAAGGAGATCCTCAAGGGCGTCACCCTCACCATCAAGGACGGCGAGACCCACGCGATCATGGGGCCCAACGGCTCCGGCAAGTCCACCCTCGCCTACTCGATCGCGGGCCACCCGAAGTACACGATCACCGGCGGCTCGGTGACCCTCGACGGCCAGGACGTCCTCGCGCTCAGCGTCGACGAGCGGGCCCGCGCCGGGATGTTCCTCGCCATGCAGTACCCCGTCGAGGTGCCCGGTGTGTCGGTGTCGAACTTCCTGCGCACCGCCAAGACCGCGATCGACGGCGAGGCCCCCAAGCTGCGCACCTGGGTCAAGGACGTCAACGCGGCCCTGCAGCAGCTCGACCTCGACCCGTCCTTCGGCACGCGCAACGTCAACGAGAACTTCTCCGGCGGTGAGAAGAAGCGTCACGAGATCGCGCAGCTCGAGCTGCTCGACCCGAAGGTCGCCGTGCTCGACGAGACCGACTCCGGCCTCGACATCGACGCTCTCAAGACCGTCGCCGAGGGCGTCAACCGCTTCCGCGCGCGCGAGGGCAAGGGTGTCCTGCTGATCACCCACTACACCCGCATCCTGCGCTACATCGAGCCCGACTACGTCCATGTGTTCGTCGACGGCAAGGTCGCCGAGTCCGGCGGCAAGGAGCTCGCCGACGAGCTGGAGGCCAACGGCTACGACAAGTACGTCTCGGCGCTGCGATAAGCGGCACCGGCCTGCGTCGTCGTCGCTCGACGACCCGCTCCGCTCCAAGGTCGCCCTCGCTCCTCCGCCTTGACCAGCACCACTTCTCACACCGCCGAAAGGGGTAGTCAATGGAAGGCTTGCTTCCCGATCTCGACGTGATCCGCAAGGACTTCCCGATCCTCGAGCGCACGCTCGCGGGCGGAGTGCCGCTGGTCTACCTGGACAGCGCCAACACCTCGCAGAAGCCGCAGGTCGTCATCGACTCGATGGTCGACCAGCTCGAGCGGCACAACGCCAACATCGCCCGCGCCATGCACCAGCTCGGCGCGGAGTCGACGGAGGCCTACGAGGGCGCGCGTGACAAGGTCGCGGCGTTCGTCAACGCCTCGTCGCGCAACGAGGTCGTCTTCACCAAGAACGCGACCGAGGCGCTCAACCTGCTCGCCCGCACGATCGAGCTCGGCCCCGGCGACAACGTCGTCATCACCGAGATGGAGCACCACTCCAACATCGTGTCGTGGCAGCTGGCGTGCGAGCGCGCCGGCGCGGAGCTGCGCTGGTTCGGGCTGACCGACGACGGTCACCTCGACCTGAGCAACGCCGACCAGCTGGTCGACGAGCACACGAAGGTGGTCGCGTTCACGTGGGTGTCCAACATGCTCGGCACCATCAACCCGGTCGCCGACCTCGCCGCCCGTGCGAAGGCTGTCGGCGCCTACTCGGTGGTCGACGCCTCGCAGGCCGCGCCACAGCTCCCGGTCGACGTCCAGGCGGTCGGGTGCGACTTCCTGGTGTTCACCGGCCACAAGGTCTGCGGTCCGACGGGCATCGGTGTCCTGTGGGGCCGTGAGGAGCTGCTCAACGAGCTCCCGCCCTTCCACGGTGGCGGTGAGATGATCGAGACGGTCACCATGGCGCGCTCGACCTACGCCAAGGCGCCGCACCGCTTCGAGGCCGGCACCCCGCCGATCGTCGAGGCGATCGGGTTGGGCTGCGCGGTCGACTACCTCGGCCACATCGGGCTCGACGCCATCCACGCGCACGAGCAGACGATCACGGCGTACGCCCTCGACGGCCTGCAGTCGGTGCCGGGCGTGACCGTGCTGGGTCCGCTCGACGCCGCGCAGCGTGGCGGTGCGATCTCGTTCGAGCTGGCCGGAGTCCACCCGCACGACATCGCCCAGGTCCTCGACTCGCGCGGCATCGCGGTGCGGGCCGGGCACCACTGCGCGAAGCCGGCGCACGCCCGCTTCGGCGTGCAGAGCTCGACACGGATGTCGTCCTACCTCTACACGACCCCTGCGGAGATCGACGCGCTGGTCGAGGGCCTGCACCAGACCCGCAGCTACTTCAAGGTGGCCTGACGTGAGCACCGACCTCGACGCGCTCTACCAGGAGATCATCCTGGACCATTACAAGAACCCGCACCACAAGGGACTGCGCGACCCCTTCGAGTCCGAGGTGCACCACGTCAACCCGACCTGCGGTGACGAGGTCACCCTCCGGGTGCACCTCGCCGACGGCCCTCGAGGACCGGTCGTGCAGGACGTGTCGTACGACAGCGTCGGCTGCTCCATCTCGCAGGCGTCGGCCTCCGTGCTGACCGACCTCGTGATCGGCAAGCCGGTCGACGAGGCGATGACGATCCACCAGACCTTCCTCGAGCTCATGCAGGGCAAGGGGCAGGTCGAGCCCGACGAGGACGTCCTCGAGGACGGGATCGCCTTCGCCGGCGTCGCCAAGTTCCCCGCGCGCGTGAAGTGCGCGCTGCTCTCCTGGATGGCGTGGAAGGACGCGACCGCCCAGGCCCAATCAGATTCGGCCACGACCGGAGGAGACACCGCATGAGCGAGTCCCAGCCCGTAGACCACAGCGACCTGCCCGAGGTCCCCGAGGCCACGTCCGGCGGTGGCACCGCGACGGTGACCCGCGAGGACGTCACCGAGGCGATGAAGGACGTCGTCGACCCCGAGCTCGGCATCAACGTGGTCGACCTCGGCCTCGTCTACGACGTGCACCTCGACGAGCACAGCAACGCCGTGCTCGACATGACCCTCACCTCCGCGGCCTGCCCGCTGACCGACGTGATCACCGACCAGACCGAGCAGGCCCTCGAAGGCCTCGTCGGCGACGTCGCGATCAACTGGGTCTGGATGCCGCCGTGGGGCCCGGACAAGATCACCGAGGACGGCCGCGAGCAGCTCCGCGCCCTGGGCTTCAACGTCTGAATAATCGGTCGCGGCCGGAGAGCGGCTGAGCGCACACTTCCCTCCGTGCTCAACCCCCACCCCACGCGCTACGCCGAGCTGAACGGTGTGCTGCACGACCTCGTCACCGCGGCTCGGGCCGTGCTGGGTGAGTCGTTCGTGGGTGCCTACCTGCAGGGCTCCTTCGCCCTCGGGGCCGGGGACGTGCACAGCGACTGCGACTTCCTCGTCGTCGTGCACGAGCGCCCCGACGCCGAGCAGGAGTCGGCGTTGCGAGGCCTCCACCGCGACCTCCCGCACCGACCTGAGTTCTGGAGTCGTCATCTCGAGGGCTCGTACGCCGTCGCCGACGACCTGCGATCCGTCGCCGGGCTCGGCCGGGAGTGGCTGTACGTCGACCACGGGTGGGACGAGATGTCCTGGTCCGCTCACTGCAACCAGCCGTGGACCCGATGGGTCCTGCGCGAGCGGGGCATCACGCTCCTCGGCCCGTGCCCGGCGGAGCTCGTGGACCCGGTGCCGCCCGAGGTCCTGCGCGAGCACGCCCGCGCCGGACTGGCGACGATCACCGCGGACGTGCTCGGGTGGTGCCCGTCCCAGGTGGCGTGGTGCCAGCGCTACCTCGTCGTCCAGGCCAGTCGCAGCCTCTACACCGTGCGCACCGCCGAGGTCGCCAGCAAGCGTGACGCCCTGCGCTGGGCGATGATGCACGCGGACCCGCGGTGGCGGCCCCTGCTCCAGCAGGTGCTCGCCGACCGGGAGCTCGGCTGGGACCCCGACGCCCCGCCCCGGCCGGGCTCGCTGTCCGCGGCGCGCGAGTTCGCGGCGTACGTCGCCGAGGTCGCCTGAGCGCCGGGCCGGTCCGTTGGGACCACTCGCCTAGGCTCCCGTCATGGAGCCCGAGGCCGACCCGTCCGACCTGTCCGAGCACGACGACTTCGACCACGAGGAGCTCCGGGTCTTCTGGGACCTCGCCCGCTACCACGCCAAGCTCAACGCGGCGCCGACCTACTTCGGTCCGACGACCCTCGAGTCCGTGCCGCCGCCCGCCTGGGCCTTCGGTGACTCGGCGGAGGAGTCGGACGCGTTCGTCGAGACCGTGCTGGACGGCGAGTCCGGCAGCACCACCGCGGCGAGCAGCGACTACGACGGCGACCTGCCCGAGGTCGGCGTGCTCTCCATCCTGTGTGACGGGTCCGGCAAGCCGCGCGCCTTGGTCGAGGTGACCGACGTGGCCGTGTCCGCAGACGTGGTCGTCGAGTCGTTCCGGGTCGTCTACCAGCCCTGACCGACGTCCCCTCCTGGTGTGGGAGAGTCCTCGCATGGCTGAGCGGATGACCTACCTCCTCGTCGACGGGGAGAACATCGACGCGACCCTGGGCACGTCGATCCTGGGTCGGCGTCCCCGGCCCGAGGAGCGGCCCCGGTGGGACCGGCTCCTCGAGTGGGCCGAGCGCGCCTTCGACCAGGACGTCACCGGCCTCTTCTTCCTGGCCGCCACCACCGAGCTGCCGACCAGCTTCGTCCAGGCCCTGCTGGCGATCGGCTTCAAGCCGATCCCGCTGAGCGGCGAGGGCAAGATCGTCGACATCGCCATCCAGCGCACGGCCGAGGCCCTCGTCGAGCGTGAGGCCGACGTGGTCCTCGTCAGCCACGACGGCGACTTCGTCGACCAGGTCTCGGCCCTGGCCGACGGCAGCCGCCAGGTCGGCGTCATCGGGTTCACCGAGTTCATCAACTCCCAGTTCCGCAGCCTGCCGGGGCTGCGGATCTTCGACCTCGAGTACGACCTCGGTGCGTTCAACTCCCCGCTGCCGCGCACCCGGGTCATCCCGATCGACGAGTTCGACCCGCTCGACTTCCTCTGAGGCGCCGTGCCACACGTCCTGGTCCCGGTCGCGCGCTGGCACCGCTGGGTCGACAACTTCGGCTCACGCCACGACGGCGCGAGCCTCGCGGTCGTCGACGGCGGAGTGCTGCGCGGGACGGCCGCGGACGGCTCGCACTTCACCGCACGCCTGCCCTTCGCCACGGAGTACGACGGCCCGGCTGAGGCGCGTGCCTTCGCGACGGCCGCCGTGGCTCCTGCTGCGTGGGGCGTGCTGCTGGTCCGTAAGGGCGGCTTCGCGATCGCGCGGCTCTCGGGCACCACGCTCGTCGAGCACAAGATCGGCCAACGCCACGTGCAGGGCCGCACCAAGGCAGGTGGCCAGAGCCAGCAGCGTTTCGCCCGTCGCCGCGACAACCAGGCGCGCCAGGCCTACGAGGCCGCAGCCGACCACGCGGCGCGGATCCTGGCCGGCGCAACCCTCGTCTCCACCGGAGGCGACCACGGCGCTGTGGACGCGGTCCTCGCCGACGCACGCCTCGCGCACGTCACCGTCGTCGAGCCGTGGCTCGCGGTCCCCGACCCGCGGCGCGCCGTGCTCGACCAGGCGATCGGCGACACGCAGGCGATCCGGGTCGAGGTCGTCAACGCCTGACGTCATGAGAATCCCCGGTGCGAACCGCCCATCCCCATGACGTCCCCGTGCGGAGGCGTCGCGGTGCGCTAGGTTCGCGCGCATGGACGCCGCCCGGTGGGAGCCCGAGCCGGGCTGGGTGCGCCTTCCGGGGTCCGGACCCGCCACCGTCGGCGTGTGGTCGACCACCCACCGAGGACGCGACGTCGTCGTGAAGCGGCTGCGCTGCCCGGACCCGCACGACGCCCCCGGCACCCAGGTGCCCGGCGACGTGAACTACTGGCGCCGCGCCGCCGACGTCGCGCTCACCGGGGTCGTGGCCGCCGCTCCGGGACTGCGCGAGGCGCCGGTCGTACGCGTCGAGGAGGACGCCGAGGGGATCACGCTGGTCCACGAGCGGGTCGGGCTCCACGACGCGCCCGGCCTCTGGATCGCCGACTGCCTCGGCCGGTTCGCCGCCGTCGACCTCGGCCAGCACGCGTGGCTCGCACGCGACCAGCTCCGCAGCCGACTCACGCTGGTCGAGCGTCGGGGTGGATGGCGCACGCTCGCGCGGACGCCGATGGCCGACATCGCCGACCACCTCTGGTCGCACCGGTCCGCCTGGCTGGAGCGCAGCGACGCGCTGCCGCAGGTGGCCCAGCACGGTGACCCGTCGGCTGCCAACATCCCGGGCCGTCACGCTGAGGGAGGCGTGGCCGTCGACTGGGCGCACCTGGGAACGGGACCCGTGGGCGCCGACCTCGGCTACCTCTCGCTCGCGACCCGCGAGGACGTCGAGCCCCTCGCGGCGGCGTACGTCGCCGCCCTGCCGGAGGGCCTGGCCACCACCGACCAGGTGATGACCGGCGCGCGCGTGATGGCGGTGTACACCGCGCTGACGCGTCTGGACTGGGCCCTGGCCCGGGTGGCCGACGGCGAAGGGGCGCTCGCGGGCAAGTTCCGCCATCCGAGCGTGGCGCCCTACATCCGCGCCATGCAGCGCCAGGTCAGCCAGATCGAGGCGCTCCTGTAGGTCGACCGACCGATCGTGCGGGTCTCAGGCAGTCGGCGCGGCCGACACGTCCGCGCAGAGGACGCCCCGGTTGCCGTCCTGGTCGGCGATCACGGTGAGGCCCGGCGCGTCGCTGTCGTCGACGACGGTGCCGCCCGCGGCCACGGCCGCGGCGATCCTGGCCTCGACCACCTCCGCAGGCACGTAGACCTCGACGTGCCACCGCTGACCCTCCGAAGCCGCGTCGTCGAACCACAGGTTCGGCAACCTGACGGTGGCGTCGCGGACCTCGTCGCCCGGTGTGCCCCGGCCCTGTGACTCCGCGTCACCGGTCAGCAGCGCCGCCCACACGGGAGCGACCCTCGCCGAGTCGGGAGTGTCGAGGCCGAGCTCCATCTCGCTCACCGAGGCGGGGTCGGCGACCAGCCCCTGGTCGGCGGCGATCTCGCTGATCCGCCGCGCGAGGTCGACGTCCTGCTGGGTCACCCACTCCACGACGTGCTCGGTGCCCTCGTCGTCGCGATAGATCGCCTCGGCGGTGACCAGCTCGAGGTCGAGGTGCCCGGTCCCGATGACGACGCGCGGGTGGTGCGCGATCGCGTCGCCCGCCTCGCCCACGGCGACGACGAAACGCGCGCCGGCACCGAAGTCGCCGATGTGGAAGCGGGCGTGCAGCCCCTGCGCCAGCTTGCGCCAGTCCACCAGGGCGGCCGCGGCGATCTCGGGACCTCTCAGCATGTCCATGGCCGGGACCCTAGACCCGCGGACTGCTGCGGTCCACGGCTGCGGACCGCACCTACAGGCTGCTGGCGGAGAAGGTGTCGCAGGCCTCGAGCGTGCCCTTCTCGTAGCCGGTCGTGAACCACTTCATCCGCTGCGCCGACGACCCGTGCGTCCACCCCTCGGGGTTGACCCGCTGGCCCCCCGCCTGCTGGATGCGGTCGTCGCCGACCGTCTTGGCCGCGTCGAGCGCCTCCTCGATGTCGCCCTGGTCGAGGCCCTCGAGGATGCCGTCGCCGTCGCTGGCGTCCTTGGTCCACATGCCGGCGTAGCAGTCGGCCTGCAGCTCGAGGCGTACCGCGTCGGAACTCGGGCCCTGCTGCGTGCGGACCTTGCCCATCGTGCCGAGGAGGTTCTGGATGTGGTGGCCGTACTCGTGTCCGAGGACGTAGGGCTCGACGAAGTCGCCGCCCTGGCCGCCGAGCTGGCCCTCGAGCACGTCGGCGAAGAACGTGGTGTCGAGGTAGATCTTCTGGTCGGCCGGGCAGTAGAACGGCCCCACCTGCGACGTGGCGTTGCCGCAGCCCGTCGCGATCGACCCGTCGAAGGTCTCGATCGAGGCCGGCTGGAACTCCGTGCCGCCCTGGTCGGGCAGCGTGGCTCCCCAGTAGTTCTCCAGCGACAGCGCGACCGCCTTGCGGGCGCAGTCGGGGTTGTCGTTCGCATCGGCCCCGGTCTTGCAGCTGGCGTAGCGCTCGTCGCCGTTGTCGATGCCCTGCGGATCGCCCTGCGCCTGGCCCTGGGTCGTGCCCCCGCCGCCACCGCCGGGCAGTCCGCCGCCCATGCACTGGGTGAGCACGACGAACAGGATGACGATGATGACGCCCCCGATGCCGCCACCGGCGCGGGCGCCGCCGGGGAGCGGGATACGCATGGGTCCGCCGCGACCACCACCGCCGCCACGACCTGCGTCGCTGACGCGACCGCCGCTGATGTCGGCCTTCGGGTTGAAGCGCATGGGCGTGCCTTTCCGCCGGTCATGTCGGTGGAACCGACCTCAGCGCAGGTTAGCGCGCGCGTGCGCCGATGGGGCTCCTGCGCCCACCCCTTCGTAGGATGACGCCCGAGATGATCACCGCCCAGAAGCTCGAGGTCCGAGCCGGCGCGCGGCTCCTCATGGAGGACGTCACCTTCCGCATCGCCGCAGGCGACAAGGTGGGCCTCGTGGGGCGCAACGGTGCCGGCAAGACGACGCTCACCCGCATCCTCGCCGGAGAGGGCGAGCCCGCCGCCGGCCAGGTGCTGCGCGGCGGCGACATCGGCTACCTGCCGCAGGATCCCCGGGTCGGCGACCCCGAGGTCATCGCCCGCGACCGGATCCTGTCCGCGCGCGGTCTCGACGACGTCGTACGCCGCCTGCGCGAGGCCGAGGTCGACATGGCCAGCGAGGACCCGAAGGTCCACGAGCGCGGGATGAAGCGGTGGACCCGCGCCGACGCCGAGCTGCACGCCGGTGGTGGGTACGCCGCCGAGTCCGAGGCCGCGCAGATGGCGGCCGCACTCGGCATCGAGGAGCGCATCCTCGCTCAGCCGATCGGCACCCTGTCCGGTGGTCAGCGGCGCCGCGTCGAGCTCGCCCGCATCCTCTTCTCGGGCGCCGAGATCATGCTCCTCGACGAGCCGACCAACCACCTCGACGCCGACTCGATCGTGTGGCTGCGCGACTTCCTCAAGGCGCACCGCGGCGGCTTCGTGGTGATCAGCCACGACAACGCGCTGCTCGAGGCCACCGTCAACAAGGTCTTCCACCTCGACGCCAACCGCGCCGTCATCGACGTCTACAACATGGGCTGGCACAACTACCTCACCCAGCGCGAGGACGACGAGAAGCGCCGCAAGCGCGAGCGCTCGAACGCCGAGAACAAGGCCAAGGTGCTCACCGACCAGGCCAACAAGATGCGCGCCAAGGCGACCAAGGCCCAGGCAGCGCAGTCGATGCTCAAGCGGGCCGAGAAGATGATGTCGGGCATCGAGTCCGAGCGGGCGGCCGACAAGGTGGCGCGCATCGCGTTCCCCGAGCCCGCGCCGTGCGGCAAGACGCCGCTCATGGGCAGCGAGCTGTCCAAGTCGTACGGCTCGCTCGAGGTCTTCACCGCCGTCGACCTCGCCATCGACCGGGGCAGCCGGGTGGTGATCCTCGGCCTCAACGGTGCCGGCAAGACCACCATGCTCCGGATCCTGGCCGGGGTCGACCAGCCCGACACCGGCGAGGTCGTGCCGGGCTACGGGCTCAAGATGGGCTACTACGCCCAGGAGCACGAGACGCTCGACGTCCACCGCACCGTGCTGGAGAACATGCACAGCGCGGCCCCTGAGCTCACCGACACCCAGGCCCGCTCGGTGCTGGGCTCGTTCCTCTTCTCCGGCGACGACGCCCACAAGCCCGCCGGCGTCCTGTCGGGCGGCGAGAAGACCCGCCTGGCCCTCGCGATCCTCGTCGTCTCCAGCGCCAACGTGCTGCTGCTCGACGAGCCCACCAACAACCTCGACCCGGCGTCGCGCGAGGAGGTGCTGCACGCCATCCGCAGCTACACCGGCGCGATCATCCTCGTCACCCACGACGAGGGGGCGGTGCGCGCGCTCTCGCCGGACCGCGTGCTCCTGCTTCCCGACGGCGACGAGGACCTCTGGAACGACGAGTACGCCGACCTGGTCTCGCTCGCCTGACCCGCGTGTTACCCGCCGGTAGTAGCCTGCCGTCATGACTCCCGAAGAGCTCGCCGCGGTCGGACTCCGCCTCGACGTCGACGGCCCGGTCGCGACGGTGACGCTCGACCGACCCGACGTACGCAACGCCCAGACACCGGCGATGTGGCTGGCACTCGGTGAGATCGGGCGCAGCCTGGCCGATGACGTCCGGGTCGTCGTGGTGACGGGGGAGGGGCAGAGCTTCTCGGCCGGGCTCGACCGCGCGATGCTCGACCCCGCGACGCCCGGTGAGCAGAGCGTCCTCGGGCTCCTGGCGCTCAGCGACGAGGAGGCCTCGGCGCGCATCGAGGCGTTCCAGCAGGGCTTCACCTGGCTGCGCGACCCACGGTTCGTCTCGATCGCGAAGGTGCGCGGCCACGCCATCGGCGCGGGCTTCCAGCTCGCCCTGTCGTGCGACCTGCGCGTCGTCGCCGACGACGCGAAGCTCTCCATGAAGGAGTCGGCGCTCGGACTCGTGCCCGACCTCACCGGCACCAAGCCGCTCGTCGAGCACGTCGGCTACGCCCGTGCGCTCGAGATCTGCGCGACCGCGCGCGTCGTGACCGCCGAGGAGGCCGTGCGCATCGGCCTCGCGACGGCTGCCGTGCCGGGAGACCAGCTCGACGCGAGCGTCGCCGACCTCGTCACCGCGCTGCTGACGCCCATGCCAGGGGTCGTCGAGGAGACCAAGGCGCTGCTCCGGGGAGCGGCCGACCGCGACCTCGACGAGCAGCGTCGTCTCGAGCGCGAGGCGCAGGTGCGTCGCTTCCGCGCGGTCGCCGCAGCCCTGGCCTGACCTTCCGCCCATGCGCCGCTCGAGCGGACCTCGGGCCGCTTGACCGACAGCATGCCGTCGGTCAAGCGGCCCATGGTCCGCCTGAGTCCGGCCGGACCCCGCACGCGGCCCCCGGCGGGGTAGTCCAGTGGCAGATGGTCGTCCGGGGACCCGGATGACGACCACGTGCCACTGGACTACCCCCGGAGGATCGCCGTTCGCCACTGGACCACCCCCGCCCGGCGGCTGTGGGTGGCGCGCGGAACAATGGTGGTCGTCCGCCGGTTCCACGAGTGAGCGGACGAAGGAGCATGCATGTCGATGGGCCTGGGAGCAGGCGGACCGCCGTGGCGGTTCCTCCGCAGCGACCGCAGCGTCGTCGACAACAAGATCGAGCGCCGGACCGTGCGGCGGGTGCTGGGGTTCGCGCGGCCACACCGGAGGCTGATCGCCGGCTTCCTCGCCATCACGGTCGTCGACGCCGGCCTCGTCGTCGTACCCCCTCTGCTGCTCAAGGCGATCATCGACGACGCGGTCAGCGGCGGAGACCTGTCGCTCGTCGTGTGGCTGGCGCTGCTGGTCGCGCTGGTGGCCGTCGTCGACGCCGGGTTCGGGCTGGTCACCGGATGGCTCTCCAGCCGCATCGGCGAGGGCCTCATCTACGACCTCCGCACCCAGGTCTTCGCCCACGTCCAGCGGCAGTCGCTCGCGTTCTTCACCCGCACGCAGACCGGTGCGCTCGTCAGTCGCCTCAACAACGACGTCATCGGCGCGCAACGGGCGTTCACCTCCACGCTGCAGGGGACGGTCTCCAACATCATCGCGGCGATCGTGGTCGGTGTGACGATGCTCTTCCTGAGCTGGCCGGTGACGCTGGTGTGCCTGGCCCTGTTCCCGATCCTGCTGCTCGCCTCGCGCCTGGTCTCGCACAAGCTGGCCGCGCTCTCCCGCGAGCAGATGGAGGGCAACGCCGACCTCGGCAACGCGATGACCGAGCGCTTCAACGTCGGCGGCGCGATGCTGCTCAAGCTCTTCGGCCGGCGCGACGTCGAGGACGTCCGCTACGCCGAGAAGGCCGCCGTCGTGCGTGACCTCGGGATCCGGATCTCGCTGCTCACCCGGATCTTCTTCGCCGCGATGACGCTCGTTCCGCAGCTCGCGACCGCGCTCGTCTACGGCATCGGCGGGTGGCTCGCCATCCGCGGCGACCTGTCGGTCGGCACGATCGTCGCGCTCGGCGTGCTCCTGACCCGGCTCCTCGGCCCGCTGCAGGGGCTCTCCAACGTCCGCATCGACGTGATGACCGCGCTCGTGAGCTTCGACCGCGTCTTCGAGGTGCTCGACCTGCCGTCGCTCATCCAGGAGAAGCCCGACGCCGTCGAGCTGCCGCGCACCGTCTCGAAGCTCGAGTTCGACCACGTGGCCTTCACCTACCCGCGCACCGACCAGATCTCCCTCGCCTCGCTCGAGAGCGTCGCGCGCACCGAGGCCGCGGGCGACAGCGCGGAGGTGCTGCACGACGTCTCCTTCACCGCCGAGCCCGGCCAGATGGTGGCGCTCGTCGGACCCTCGGGGGCCGGCAAGACGACCGTGACCCACCTCGTGGCCCGGCTCTACGACGTCGGGTCGGGTACCGTGCGCGTCGGCGGTCACGACGTGCGCGACGTGACGCTGCAGTCGCTGGAGGACGCCGTCGGCTACGTCACCCAGGACGCGCACATGTTCCACGACACGATCCGGGCGAACCTGCTCTACGCCCGACCCGACGCCACCGACGACGAGATCTGGGCGGCACTCGAGGCTGCGCAGATCGCCCACCTGGTGCGCGTGCTGCGCGACGGGCTCGACACGGTCGTCGGCGATCGGGGATACCGGCTCAGCGGGGGCGAGCGCCAGCGGCTGGCCATCGCCCGGCTCCTGCTCAAGGCGCCCTCGATCGTCGTGCTCGACGAGGCCACCGCCCACCTCGACAGCGAGTCCGAGGCCGCCGTGCAGGGGGCCCTCGACGCCGCACTCGAGGGTCGTACGTCGCTGGTCATCGCCCACCGGCTGTCCACGGTCCGCAACGCCGACCTGATCCTCGTCCTCGACGACGGTCGGGTCGTCCAGCACGGCACCCACGAGGACCTGCTCGCCGCCGGCGGGCTCTACGCCACCCTCCACGCGACGCAGTTCCGCGAGGCGACGGTGTCCTGAGGTCGCGGGTCTCGACTTCGTCGTGCCCGGATAGCCTCACGGCATGGATCTCCAGCTGACCGACCGGGTCTTCATCGTCACCGGGGGAGCGCGGGGTCTCGGACGGGCCAGCGCCGACGCGCTGGTCGCCGAAGGCGCTCGGGTGGTGCTGTCCGGGCGGTCGCAGGACTCGCTCCTCGACGCCGTCGCTGCCCTCAACCGCGCCGCCGACCGCGAGGCGGCGGTGGCGGTGGCGGTCGACAACTCCCACCCCGACGCGCCCGGCCGGCTGATGGCTGCCGCGGACGACGTCTGGGGACGGCTCGACGGCGCCCTGATCAGCGTCGGCGGCCCGCCCAAGGGAGCCGTCTCCGCCGTCACCGACGACCAGTGGACCGCCGCCTTCGAGTCGGTCTTCCTGGGAGCCGTACGCCTGGCGACGAAGGTCAGCTCGTCACTGTCCGCCGGCGGCGCTTTGGGCCTCGTGCTCTCCTCCAGCGTGCGGGCTCCGCTGCCGGAGATGGCGATCTCCAACGGCCTGCGCCCGGGCTTGGCGATGGTGGCCAAGACCCTCGCCGACGAGCTCGGCCCCCGCGGCGTACGGGTCAACGGCCTGATGCCCGGGCGCATCGAGACCGAGCGGGTCGCCGAGCTCGACGCGTCCACCGGGGACGCCGAGGGGGCGCGCCGGGCGGCGGAGGCGACGATTCCGCTGGGTCGCTACGGCAGGCCGGAGGAGTTCGGGGCCGCGGCCGCGTTCCTCATGTCGCCGGCCGCGTCATTCCTGACGGGTGTGATGCTCCCGGTCGACGGGGGTCTGCTCCGCGCGCTCTGAGGCGGCTCGCGCCCGGGCCAGGTCGTCCGCCTCGTCGTCGGCGCCGGAGTCGAGGCGCTCGCGCCAGGTCTTGCGCCGGGGCTTCGCGGCCTTCGGGGACGCCTGGGCGACGGTGGGGCGCTCGGCGGGCGGCGCCGGCACGGCCGCCGCGCGCTCGCGTGCCCCGGGAGCCGGCTCGTCCTTGTTGCCCCACGGCCCACGGCCCCCGCGCCACTCGTCGTAGATGAGGAAGAAGAAGCCGAAGATCGCGAGCGCGCCGAAGAACCACCACTGCAGGCCGTAGAAGAAGTGCGGACCGTTGTTGAGCTCGGGCAGCTCGACCGGGAGCAGGGCCTCGGCGGGCTCGGGCGACTCGGTGCGCAGGTCGGCCCAGCCGCCGAGCACCTCGCGGTCCAGCGCCTCACCGATCCGCTCGCTGTTGACCGCGCGGGTCGACTGCGCGCTCACCTGCGTGCTGTCGCCCTCGGCGTCGCTGCGTGCCCAGCCGGTGATCGTGACCTGGCCCGACGGTGGCGCGGGCACGTCGGCGGTGGTCGCGCCGCGGTTGTCGGTGGCGTACCAGCCGCGGTCGACCAGCAGGCTCGTGCCGTCGGGCAGCTCGAGCGGCACGACGACGTCCACTCCGGCCTCGCCGTCACGCGTGCGGTAGCGCACGATCACGGTGTCGTCGACGGCGTAGGTGCCGGTCGCCTCGACGATGCGCCACTCGTCGTCGCGCGCGACCGGCCGGCCGGGGGCCAGGACGTCCTCGACCGGCGAGGGGCCGGCCTCCTCGTTGCGCTCGATGATCGAGTTGAGCTCCTTGCGGTCCTCGAGGCGGTGGAACTGCCACTCGCCGAGCCGCCAGGCCACCCAGGCGAGGAAGACGACGACGAGCGCGAAGGCGATCCAGCGGCGCGAGACGAGGAACCGCAGCTTGTGCACCCGGTGAGGTTATCCGGCGCGCCCTGACCCCATGAGGGGTGCCTCGCTAGACTTCTGTGGTGACGACACCTCTGGCAGACCGCTTCGGCCGCGTGGCCACCGATCTGCGCGTGTCCCTCACCGACCGGTGCAACCTGCGCTGCAGCTACTGCATGCCGGCGGAGGGTCTCGACTGGCTCCCGACCGAGCAGACGCTGAGCGACGACGAGGTCGTCCGGTTGATCACGATCGGCGTCGAGCAGCTCGGGATCCGCGAGGTGCGGTTCACCGGCGGCGAGCCCCTGCTGCGCCGCGGACTGGTCGACATCGTCGCGCGCACCCACGCCCTCGGCGTGGAGACCTCGCTGACGACGAACGCCCTCGGCCTCGAGCGCACGGCGCAGGCGCTGGCCGACGCTGGCCTCGACCGGATCAACGCCAGCATCGACACCGTCCGCCCCGAGACCTTCGCCGCGATCACCCGACGCGACCGGCTCCACGACGTCGTCGCCGGGCTCGAGGCGGCCAAGGCTGCCGGCCTCGGTCCGATCAAGCTCAACGCGGTCCTCCTGCGCGGCACCAATGACGACCAGGCCGCCGAGCTGCTCCGGTGGAGCATCGAGCACGGCTACGACCTGCGGTTCATCGAGCAGATGCCCCTCGACGCCCAGCACGACTGGAGCCGTGCGGCGATGGTCACCGCCGACGAGATCTTCGCCATGCTCGACGCCGAGTTCACGCTGACCCCGCACGACGAGCCCCGGGGGAGCGCACCGGCCGAGCTCTTCGACGTCGACGGCGGACCCGCGACCGTCGGCGTCATCGCCTCGATCACCCGTCCGTTCTGCGGTGACTGCGACCGCGTCCGGCTCACCGCCGACGGCCAGGTCCGCAACTGCCTCTTCGCCCGTGAGGAGTCCGACCTCCGTGCGGCGCTGCGCACCGGCGCCAGCGACGCCGTCATCGCCGAGCGCTGGGTCGTCGCCATGCGCGGCAAGGCCGCCGGTCACGGGATCGACGACGTGACCTTCCTCCAGCCCGACCGCCCGATGTCGGCCATCGGCGGCTGACCCGCCACCCTGGCGGCGTACGGCATCGCTGACGCCGGTTCGGGTGTCGTTTCCCGCCACCCTGGCGGTTCGGCGGTCTGGCGGTCCGTCGGGGCGAGGCTGGCGGCACGTGGCATGCCGCGGGGTCTCAGCCTGCGATCTGCCGCCACCGTGGCGGCGTACGGCATCGCTGACGTCCGCTCCGATGTCGTTTCCCGCCACTCTTGGCGGCGTACGACGTCAGGCGGGCGTGTGCGGCACGACGTCCTTCAAGAACCCGCGGGCGCCGAGGAAGTCCGAGAGCGACTGGCGGTGCTCGTCGCACGCGAGCCAGGACTTGCGGCGCTCGGGGGTGTGGATCTTCGGGTTGTTCCACTGCAGGTCCCACGCGGCATCGGCCTGGCACCCCTTGGCAGAGCAGATGTCGCGCCCGGGCTCGTCCATCGGCAGCATGCGGGGACCTTCCGGGTGGCGTTCTGGAGCGGGACGAAAAGAGGTGCCGGACAGCCACGGGGGGAGCTGTCCGGCACCTCGAGATGCGAATCGCAGACGGGGGATGCTGCGCTCGCGTCTGGATCATGGCACGCGAGCGGGGGCAAAGCCAAACTTCTCGGGGAGCCGTGTCGCCGTCTCGTCACTCGTCGTCGGAGCCCGAGGTGAGCTCGTGAGCGCCTGCACCCGGAGGCAGCGTGAAGCCGTCGTCACGCTGGTCGTTGGCGTTGGCGACGACCACGGCGAAGAGCGGCAGGAACACCGCTGCGACCACGAGGACCCAGCGCATCGGCCCCGGGACGAACACCGCGGCGATGAAGCAGACGAGGCGGATGCTCATCGACCACGCGTAACGACGCTGTCGGGAGCGCATGTCCTCGGCGGCGCTGCTGCGCGCCGTGGTGATGCGAACGGCGTCAGGCTTGGCCATGTCCTCCACTGTACGTCGCTAGGCTCGCCGAACCACGACCAGGAGGCATTCCATGACCGACCGCACCTACCGCGTGACCGAGATCGTCGGCACCTCGCCCGACGGGATCGACCAGGCCGTCCGCAACGGCATCGAGCGGGCGGGCAAGACGCTGCGCCACATCGACTGGTTCGAGGTGACCCAGATCCGGGGTCACGCCAAGGACGGGCAGGTCGAGCACTTCCAGGTCGGGATGAAGGTCGGCTTCCGTCTCGAGGACGAGTGACCACCGGATCCGGGTTTCCTCGTACCAACCGGTAATCACTAGCGTCAGGGAGCGTGAGCGAGATCGAGAACGCAGTGCACGAGCCCCGTTCGGTCCTGGTGACCGGAGGCAACCGCGGCATCGGCCGCGCCATCGCCGAGGCGTTCCTCGCCCAGGGCGACAAGGTCGCGGTCACCACCCGCAACGGCGGCGCCCCCGAGGGAGCGCTCGACGTGCGCTGCGACATCACCGACCCGGCGCAGGTCGAGGCGGCCTTCGCGCAGGTCGAGGAGGCCCACGGTCCGGTCGAGGTGCTGGTCGCCAACGCGGGCATCACCAAGGACACCCTGCTGCTGCGGATGAGCGAGGACGACTGGTCGTCGGTGATCGACACCAACCTCACCGGCACCTTCCGCCTCGCCAAGCGTGCCGCCAAGGGGATGCTGCGCCTGCGCCGGGGCCGGATCATCCTGATCTCCTCGGTCGTCGGGCTGCTCGGCTCGGCCGGGCAGGTCAACTACGCCGCGTCCAAGTCCGGCCTCGTCGGTCTGGCCCGCTCGCTCGCCCGAGAGCTCGGCAGCCGCTCGATCACCACCAACGTCGTGTCGCCCGGCTTCGTGGAGACCGACATGACCGACGTGCTCACCGACGACCAGAAGGCCACGATCAAGCAGCAGGTGCCGCTCGGCCGCTACGCCTCGCCGGCCGAGGTCGCCTCGGCCGTCACCTGGCTCGCCTCCAACGGCGCCGCCTACGTCACCGGAGCCGTGATCCCGGTCGACGGCGGCCTCGGCATGGGCCACTGACGCCGACCCACCGACACCCACCCACCTGACGGCCCCCGGGCCACGCGAAGGGACACAGACACATGGGACTCCTCGACGGCAAGCGCATCCTCGTCGCCGGCGTGACGATGGACAGCTCGATCGGCTTCGCGACCGCGAAGGTCGCCCAGGAGCAGGGCGCGACCGTGCTCATCTCCAACTTCGGCCGCGCGCTCGGCATCACCCGGCGCATCGCCAAGCGGCTGCCGCAGGAGGCGCCCGTGCTCGAGCTCGACGTCACCGACGAGGACCACCTCGCCGGCCTCGCCGACCAGGTGCGCGAGCACGTCGACGGCCTCGACGGCGTGGTCCACTCGATCGCCTACGGCAACCCCGAGACGCTGCTCGGCGGCAAGTTCCTCGAGGGCCCGTGGGACGACGTGGCGCAGGCCGTGCAGGTCTCGGCGTACTCCCTCAAGTCCCTCGCCGTGGCCACCCGGCCGCTCATGGGCAGCGGTGGCTCCATCGTCGGCCTGACGTTCGACGCCACCACCGCGTGGCCGGCGTACGACTGGATGGGCGTGGCGAAGGCGGCGCTGGAGAACACCTCGCGCTACCTCGCCCGCGACCTGGGCCCCGAGGGGATCCGCTGCAACCTGGTCTCGGCCGGCCCGCTCAAGACGCTCGCGGCGAAGGCGATCCCCGGCTTCGAGGACCTCGAGTCGTCGTGGAAGGACCGCGCCCCGCTCGGCTGGGACGAGACCGACCAGACGCCCACCGCGCAGGCGGTCTGCGCGCTGCTGAGCGACTTCTTCCCGGCCACCACGGGCGAGATCGTGCACGTCGACGGCGGCTTCCACGCCATGGGGCTGTAGCGCTCGAGCCGCTCTTCGGTAGTTTCCCCGGGTGACCTCACTCGTCGAGCTGCGCGTCCTCGAAGGACCGAACCTCTACTTCCCGCGCGCCGCGGTGAAGCTGACCCTCGACGTCTCGTCGATCACCGAGGCCGACGACGAGGCCGTGCTGCGCCTCGCGCGCCGCATCGGGTTGCGCACCACCCGTCCGGGGGCGTCGGGCTCGGGCTTCCGGCAGCGGTTCGCGCTGCGCGCGGTGGAGCGCCTCGTCCGCGCCATCGCGGGGGAGGCCGGCACCCGGCGGCTGGCGGTGCGCGTGCGTCCCACCTCGGACCCCGACGTCGTCGTGGTCGCCTTCCCGTGGCGCAACCGCACCCGGGCGCAGGCCCTGGGCGCCGCGGTGGCCCACGCGCTCGACGCGCTGCCCGCACCCGACGTGGAGGGCGCCGTGAGCGAGGCGGCCCGGCAGGTCGCCGCCGCCGAGAGGGGCGAGCGGCCCACCACCATCACCCCGAGGATCCCGGTGGTCGCGGTGACCGGCACCAACGGCAAGACCACCACCAGCCGGATGATCGCCCACATCGGTCGCACCAGCGGTCTCGTCGTGGGCTGGTCCAACACCGACGGCATCTATCGCGACGGCGTGCTGGTCGAGGAGGGTGACTACTCCGGCCCCTCCGGCGCGGCCCGGGCGCTCGGCCTCGACGGTGTCCAGCTCGCCGTCACCGAGACCGCCCGCGGCGGCATCCTGCTCAAGGGCATCGGCATCACCCGCAACGACGTCTCCGTGGTCACCAACGTGACCGCCGACCACCTCGGCCTCCAGGGCATCGACACCGTCGACCAGCTCGCGGAGGTCAAGTCCGTCGTCGCGAGGATCACCCGCAAGGACGGCTGGGCGGTGCTCAACGGCGACGACCCGCGGGTGCTCGCGATGCGCGGCGTCATCTCGGCCCAGCCGTGGGTCTTCAGCCGCGACCCCGACTCACCCGCGGTGCGCGAGGTGCTAGGCGACGGCGGTCGTGCCACGACCGTCATCGACGGCTGGATCACGGTCCTGGCGCCCGGCGCCGACCCCGACCCGCTGGTCGAGCTCGTCGACGTCCCCATGACCCTGGCCGGCCTCTCGCGCTTCAACATCGAGAACGCGCTCGCCGCCGCCTCGGCGGCCCTCGCGATCGACCTCGACCGGGCCGACGTGATCGCCGGGCTGAGGTCGTTCCGACCCGACGCGGAGCACAACCCGGGCCGGATGAACTTCTTCTCCCTGCCGGGCGAGGTGTCCGTCGTCATGGACCTCGCCCACAACGAGGCAGGGCTCGAGGCCCTGCTCGAGATCATGGGTGGCGTACGTCGACCCGGCGCGCGCCTGCTCCTCGGCCTCGGCGCTGTCGGCGACCGCACCGACGAGCTGATCGACGCGCTCGGCGAGATCGGCGCGAAGGGCAGCGACGTGGTCGCGATCGGGCACAAGGCGCGCTATCTCCGCGGCCGCACGATGGACGAGATCGACGGGCTCCTCCGGGCGGGGGCCGGGCGGGTCGGGGTCACCGAGATCGACACCTACGACACCGAGGTCGGCTGCCTGGCCGCCCTGGTCGAGCGGGCCCGTGCCGGGGACGTGGTCGGGCTGATGTGCCATGCCGAGCGGCAGCAGGCCTACGACTGGATCGCCGCGCACGGTGGCACGGCCGACACGCCTGAGGTGCTCTCGGCGAAGGTGCGGGCCGCCGCGACGCCGTGAGCACCGCCCGCGTCAGCGGGTGACGAGCGGCTCGAGCAGCCGGTGCGGCACGCGGAGGGCGCGGGACACCGGGTCGTCGCGCAGCGTCGGGTCTGCTCCCGGGCCGGGCCGGGTCTCGATGTCTCCGGGTCGTGGAGACGTGTCGCAGGACCGGCATCGACCATCGGCCCCGATGGTCCCGCAGGCGACCCCGGCGACGAGGTGGTGGAACGTCCGGCGGGGACCGTCCGGGCTGGTCCGGCGGTCGCCCCACTGCGCCAGGCCGTGGAGAACGGGCCAGAGGTCGAGCGCCTCGGCGGTGAGCTCGTAGGTCGCGTGTCCCGCGCCCACGCGCACCAGCAGACCGGCGCCCACGAGCGCGTCGAGGCGCGCCGCCAGGACGGCGCGGGAGACGTCGAGGTGGACCTGGAAGTCGGAGAAACGGCGCACGCCGAGGAAGCAGTCGCGCAGGATCAGCAGGGTCCAGCGCTCACCCACCAGCTCGAGCGAGCGGGCGATGCCGCAGTCCTGCCGCGGATAGTCGGTGCCGAGTGCCACAGGTCGATGCTATCGTCTTTTGGTCTGTTCATCGAACCAAGAGGATGGCTCATGTCGCCCACCCGCACGCTCGCGACCGCCTCGCTCGGCACCGTCGCCGTGCTGGTCGCCTTCACGGCGCCGTTGGCCAACTTCAACGAGACCGTCACGGGGTTGGGCGCGGGACATCGCGGCGGCACGTGGGTGCTGAGCTCGATGAGCATCGGTCTCGGTGCCGTCCTGCTGACGGCCGGTCGGCTGGCCGACGACTACGGGCGGCGGCGCGTGTTCGTGATCGGATCCCTGGTCCTGGGCCTGGCATCCCTGGCCGGAGCGGCGGCCGGCGGAGTGCCGGCCTTCGTCGCCTCACGCATCGCCGCGGGCGCCGGTGGGGCCGCTGTCATCGCCGCCGGGCTCGGGATGATCGCGGCCGCGCACCCCGCCCCCGCGGCCCGCGGCCGCGCCACGGGGGTCTGGGGCGCCAGCGTCGGTGCCGGGATCGCGATCGGTCCGCTGCTCGGCAACTACCTCAGCTCGCTCCACTCCTGGCGGGACGTCTACGTCGTCCTCGGTGCCGTCGGCCTCGTCCTCGCGGTGGCCGCCCGCCGGTGCCCGGAGTCCCGCTCGCAGCACCGAGCCAGGCTCGACGTGGCGGGTGTGCTCCTGATGGCGCTCGGCACCGCCGCCCTCCTGGCCGGACTGACCGAGGGCCGCGCCGGGTGGGGACGGCCCGTCACCGTCGTGCTGCTGTCCGCCGGCGTGGCCATGCTCGCCGTCTTCGTCGCGGTCGAGGCCCGCTCGACCCACCCCATGCTCGACCTCGGACTGCTGCGCCGCCCGGCCTTCCGCGCGGTGACCGTCGCCGGCCTGGCCACCGGCGCCGGCATCATCGCCCTGATGTCGTACGTCTCGGGGTTCGTGGGTGCGGCCCTCGGCATCTCCGCGACGACGGCGGCGTGGCTGATGCTGGCCTGGTCGCTGCCGAGCGTGGTGGCGGCGGTCCTGGCCCGACGGCTGCCCGCGGCCTGGAGCGGCCGGGCGCAGATGGCCGTCGCGCTCGCCGTGGTCGCCGTCGGCCAGCTGCTGGTGCTCGGGGTGGGCACGGGCAGCGGACCGGCGCGGTTCGTGCCCGGACTGCTCCTCGCGGGCGTCGCGACCGGTGTGCTGAACGCCGCGATGGGTCGCGAGAGCGTCGCGAGCGTGCCTCCCGGCCAGGCAGGTCTCGGCAGCGGCGCCAACAACACCGCTCGCTACCTCGGCTCGGCGCTGGGTGTCACGGTCGTCTCGGTCGTCGCGGCACCCACCGGTGCGGTCACCGCAGCGGGCCTCGTCGACGGCTGGCACCGAGCGGTGCTGGTGACCTCCCTGGTCTCCCTCGTCGGCGCGGCCGGGGTCGCCCTGCTGGGCGCGCGGCGCGACCAGGGGGGACCCGTCGCGGTCGACGCGGCGGCGGACGCCGGGGCCGGCGCCTGAGCACACGGGTCACACGTCGCCGGGGTCCACCTGCTCCCCGGGTGCGCCGATGTCGAGGTCACCCTCCACGATCATGGCCGTCAGGCCACCGGGCGAGCGCGTCTCGTGGACCTCGCCGGGCTCCCAGACGGCGCCCTGACCAGGGCCGATGCGGCTCACCGTGAGCTCCGCCCCGCTGACCTCGGCCTCGCCCGACAGCACCACGAGGATCTGTCGCCCGACAGCGGGATGACGGCCGATGACGCCACCCGGCTCGAGTCTCACGGCGACCAGGTGGGCGTCGGCGCTGATCCCGAACGCGCCCACCGAGAAGCCGCGGCTGCCGTGCGCGTCGATCGGGCGGTGCGGCAGACCCGTGAGGTCGAGGAGCCGCACTCAGCCCTCCCTGTCCTCGGTGGAGGGCGGGGTGTAGTCGGGGTCGGCCGCGGGGGCGTCGGGGTTGGCGCCGGAGCCGGCCTGGGCCTCGTCCGACCAGTTCTCCAGCTCGGTCATCACCTCGGCGTGCTTGTCGACGCAGACGACGACGAGGTCGCCTCGGTTGGCGCGGCTCATCGCGTGGCGCACGGCCTGGATCTCGTCGAGCACCAGCTCGACCTGCTTGCACCGTGCTCCGTCGGCCATCGCGGCCCGCACGCCCTCCAGCACCAGGTCGGCCGTCGCGCCGCGCTCGCGGCCGCGGAGCGCCACGTCCTCGCGGACGACCAGGACGTCGAAGTGCTGGGCGGCGATCTGCCCGAGCTCGCGCATGTCCTCGTCGCGGCGGTCGCCCGCGGTGGCGATGATGCCGATGCGGGAGGGACGGGCCAGGTCGTGCGACGACTCGAGCGAGTCGCCCACCCGGTCCACGAAGTCGCCGAGCATCTTCATGCCCGGCGCGTTGTGGCAGTAGTCCACGATCACGTTGACGCCGTTGACCTCGACCTCGTTGAGGCGGCCGGGGGAGAGGTAGTAGTTCGTCGAGAAGGTGCGCAGGCCCTGACGGATGTCGTGGAGGGGGGCGCCCGCGGCGAAGGCCGCGGCAGCCGCGGCGAGCGAGTTCTGGACGTTCATCCGTGCCCGGCCCTTGAAGGTCGCGGGCAGCAGGTGCGTCCACGCCAGCTGCATCTCGCGGCGGCCGTGCTGGACGACCATCATCTCGCCGCGCTCGGTCGGGTCGAGCACGATCGCCTTGCCGCCGCGGCGGCAGTGGGCGTCGATCATGTCGCGCACCTCGCTGCCGGGCTCCTCCATCGAGAACCACACGACCTGCCCCGAGCACTTGCGCCGCATCTCCCGCACGAGCGGGTCGTCGGCGTTGAGCACCGCGTGGCCGTCGCGCGGCACCGCCTCGACGATCACGGCCTTCACGTCGGCGAGCTGCTCGACGGTGTCGATGCCCCGCAGGCCGAGGTGGTCGGGCTGGACGTTGAGCACGACCGCGACGTCGTTGCGCTCGTAGCCCAGACCCTCGCGCAGGATCCCGCCGCGGGCGACCTCGAAGACCGCGAAGTCGACGCGCGGGTTCTGCAGCACCATCCGTGCGGAGCGCGGCCCCGAGGCGTCGGCTCGGATCACCAGGCGCTCGTCGATCACGACCCCGTCGGTCGAGGTCATCCCGACCTTGCGCCCCATGCCCTTGAAGATGTGGCTGATCATCCGGCTGGTCGTCGTCTTGCCGTTGGTGCCGGTCACCGCGACGATCGGGATCCGCGAGGGCGAGCCGGAGGGGAACAGCATGTCGACGACCGGCTTGGCGATGAACTGGGGCTCGCCGATCGTCGGGTGCGTGTGCATCCGGAACCCCGGTGCGGCGTTGACCTCGCAGATCGCGCCGCCGGTCTCGCGGACCGGCTCGGTGATGTCGGGGCAGATGAAGTCGATGCCGGCGATGTCGAGCCCGACCATCCGGGCGGCCTCCTCGGCGATCTCGACGTTCTCCGGGTGTGCCTCGAAGGTGCGGTCGATCGAGATGCCGCCGGTCGACATGTTGCCCGTGAGCGCGAGCTTGACCATCTCGCCCTCCTTCGGCACGGACTGGAGGCTGTGACCCTGGTCGGCGAGCACCTCGAGCGCGGCCTCGTCGACCTTGATGCGGGTGAGCACCTTCTCGTGGCCGACACCGCGCCTCGGGTCGGCGTTGGTCAGGTCGACGAGCTGCTCGACGTTCGAGGTGCCGTCACCGGTGACCGATGCGGGCACCCGCTCGGCGATCGCGACCATGCGGCCGTCGATGATCAGGCAGCGGTAGTCCTTGCCGGTCACGAACGACTCGACGATGACGTTGCCGCGCCGCGACTGTCCCTCGGCGATCGGGAACGCGGCGCGTACGTCGTCCTCGTCCTGCAGGTCGAGGCACACCCCGCGGCCGTGGTTGCCGTCCAGCGGCTTGAGCACGACGGGATAGCCGATCCGGCGGGCGGCCGCGACGGCACCGTCCTCGCTGCGGACCGACTCCTGCTTCGGGACCGGCAGGCCTGCGGCGCCGAGGAGCTTGGTGGTGAGGTCCTTGTCGGAGGCGATGTCGACCGCGATGGAGGACGTCTCGGAGGTCATCGTGGCGCGGATCCGCTTGGCGTGGACGCCCTGCCCGAGCTGCACGAGCGAGTGCTGGTTGAGTCGCAGCCACGGGATGTCACGCGAGACCGCCTCGTCGACGATCGCCTGGGTCGAGGGCCCGAAGGCGGTGCGCTCGGCACGCCGGATGAAGTCGTCGCGCTCGGCCTCCCACTCGAAGTCGGGATCGCCCTCGACGAGGTGGTTGACCAGCCGGACGGCGAGCCGTCCGGCGCTGAGGCCGACGTTCTCGTCGATGTAGCCGTAGATGATGTTGTAGCGGCCGGGCCGGCCCTTGACCTGGCGGGTCTTGCCGCGCCGGATGTCGTGACCGACGAGCTGCTGGAGCGCGAGCGCGACGTGCTCGGCGACGTGCCCGAGCCAGGTGCCCTCGTGGAGCCGCTCGAGGAAGCCGCCGCGGCGCCCGCGTGAGCAGGAGTGCTCGCGCAGCCCGGGCAGCATGGCGACCAGGTCGTCGGTGAAGCCGGGGATGGTGTTGCTGGGGAACTGCTCGAGCGACCCGAGGTCGACCACCAGGTGGATCGACTTGTCGTAGGACCAGACGTTGGCGCCGCGGTAGACGCGGGTCTCGACGATCTCCAGGTCAGGCGTGGGTCGCTCGCTCATGAGCTCGGTCCTTCGATCGGGGCGGTCGGGGCGTTGTCGGGTGGCGTCGTGGGTCGCCGCTTGCGGAGCCGGCGGGCGATGGCGGCCGGGGTGGCGTCCGCCGCGGCGATGTCCCTGGCCAGCTGGCGCAGGTCGCGGCCCGCCTCGGCCAGCTCGTCGGCCTCCTCGGGGTCGACGGCCGCCTCGTGGGGGACGAGCGAGCGGGTGGTCAGGTTGAACACGGTGTCCTCGGGCAGCGTGTGGAAGACGACACCGCTCGCCAGCAACGGCGACGAGCGCTTGGCCTCGTAGGCGTTGGAGACCATGCGCGACCCGTCGAAGATCGTCACCGCACCCTTGCCGAGCACCCGCATGACCAGGTCGCCGTCGACGTCCTCGACGAGACCGCAGGTGTCCTCGTCCACGCCGATGCCGAGCAGCTGCGGGCTCTGGGCCACGATCATCAGCAGCCGGCCGTAGCGGTTGCGCTGGTCGAAGTGCTGGTCGATGACGGTGGAGTCCACCAGGCCGAGGCCCGCCGCCACCTGGGTCATCCGTTGCTTGGGGGTGGCCCCGCCGACGCCGAACGCGACCATGTGTGACGACTGGATGCTCGCACCCGCGGAGGTCCCGGCCACCACGGCCCCGCGCTCGTGCGCGCGCAGGATCGCATCGCCCACCGGCGTACCGCACACGATGCTCGACAGCTTGAGCTGGTTGCCGCCGGTCATGAAGATGCCGGTGGACTCCTCGAGCGCCTTCACCAGCGCCGGGTCGTGGGCCTGCTCGCGCGACTCGGGGCGTACGGCGTCCACTGCGGCCGCGCCGAACTTCGAGAACAGCGCGTCGTAGACGTCGACCACCTCGCGCCCGAGGGACGAGGCGGTCGGGATGACGGCGATGCGTGCGTCCCGGCCGCCGCTGAGAGCGACGAAGTGCTTGAGGATCGTCGGCTTGCGCAGCTTGTCCTCCGCGCCACCGATGATCATGAGAGGTCCCCTGGGCATGACAGGCAGGCTAGGGCATGTCTGCCAATCCCATGGCCTGCTGCGCGTCGCCGAGGATTGGCAGACATGCTCGCGGCTGGAAGGGTGGAGCCATGCAGGAGTCATCGACCGACGGCGTGCAGCGAGCCGTCGACGGCCCACGCCGTCTGGTGGTCATGCGCCACGCGAAGGCCGCCGTCACCGCCCCGTCCGACCACGAGCGGCCGCTGGCCCCCCAAGGGCGTGCCGCCGCGGATGAGGCCGGCCGCTGGCTGGGCGAGCAGGGCGTGGTGCCCGACGTCGCCCTGGTCTCCGACGCCCTGCGGACCCGGGAGACCTGGGACGGGGTCGCCGGGGGTGCCGGCTGGGACTGTGCAGCCGACTTCTCCGCGGCGCTCTACGCGGCCGAGGCCGACTCGGCGCTCGACCTGATCCGCGAGACCGACGCATCGGCGACGACCTTGGTCGTCATCGGCCACAACCCGACCATGGCCTATCTCGCGGAGCTCGTCGACGACGGCGAGGGACCGGCCGACGTCACCACCGGCATGCTCACCCGCGGCTTCCCGACCTGTGCCCTCGCGGTGTTCGCGGTCGAGGGTGCCTGGCGCGACCTCGCACCGGGCGGGGGACGTCTCCAGGCGTTCCACGTCGGGGAGGCGTGAGCACCGGGACTGTTGCCCGGCTGCGGGCGGCCGGGTGCGTGTGGGCCGAGGACGAGGCCGCCCTCCTCGAGGCGCAGGCCGGCTCGACCGCCGAGCTCGAGCAGCTGGTCGCCCGACGCGTGGCGGGCGAGCCGCTCGAGACCGTGCTCGGCTGGGTGGAGTTCCTCGGCCGACGCCTGGTCGTCGCCCCCGGCGTGTTCGTGCCGCGCCGGCGCACGGAGCTGCTGGCGCGTACGACGATCACGTGGGCCGCCGGCCGGGAGGTGCCCGTCGTCGTCGAGATGTGCTGCGGCGTCGCGCCCGTGGCCGCATCCGTGCCGGCACCGACCGAGCTGCACGTCGCCGACCTCAGCCCGGTGGCGCTGTCGTGCGCCCGGCAGAACGCGCCCACGGCCACCGTCCACGAGGGCGACCTCTACGACGCGCTCCCGGCGGGGTTGCGAGGCCGCGTCGACGTGCTGGCCGCCAACGCGCCGTACGTCCCCTCCGCCCGGGTCGCCGGCATGCCTACCGAGGCCCGCGACCACGAGCCGCGTGCGGCGCTCGACGGAGGCGTCGACGGCGTCGACCTGCACCGCCGCCTGGCGGCGTCCGCGCCCGAGTGGCTGGCGCCCGGGGGCGTGCTGCTCGTGGAGACGAGCAGGCAGCAGGCGTCAGCGACCACGGCGGCGATGGTCGCTGCGGGACTCGGCACCGAGGTGGTCGAGGACCCGGAGATCGGCGGCTGCGTGGTCGTCGGCCGGCGCGCTGTCGGGCACAGCGTCAGGGGATGAGCGGCGCGGGCGTCACGATGCCGAACTCGGCGTCGGCCTCCTCGATCTGCTCACGGGAGATCCCGAGCAGGTAGAGGATGGCGTCGAGGTAGGGCACGTTCACCGCCGTGTCCGCCGCGTCGCGCACCATCGGCTTGGCGTTGTAGGCGATGCCGAGCCCGGCGGCGTTGATCATGTCGAGGTCGTTGGCGCCGTCACCGATGGCGATCACCGCGTCGAGCGGCACGCCGACCTCCTCGGCGAACTCGCGCAGCGCGCGGGCCTTGCCGGGCCGGTCGACCACCTCGCCCACGATGCGTCCGGTGAGGTGACCGTCGACGATCTCGAGCTCGTTGGCTCGGGCGAAGTGGATCCCGAGGTCGACCGCGAGCCGGTCGGTGATCTGGCTGAAGCCGCCGGACACGATCGCGAACCGGTAGCCGAGGCGGCGCAGCGTACGCACCATCGTGCGGGCACCCGGGGCCAGCACGACCGACGCGTAGACCTCGTCGAGCGCGGAGGCAGGGACGCCCTCGAGGAGGGCCACCCGCTCGCGCAGGGACTGCTCGAAGTCGAGCTCGCCGCGCATGGCGGCCTCGGTCACCCGGGCGACCTCGGCCTCCTGCCCGGCGTGCGCGGCGATCATCTCGATGACCTCGCCCTGGATGAGCGTCGAGTCCACGTCCATCACGATCAGGCGGATCCCGCGCCGGTGCAGCGAGTCGCGCTGCACGGCGAGGTCGATGCCCTGCTGGACCGCCTCCGCCGCCAGCAGCGGTCGCAGCGTGTCGGCCGGTGCCCCGGAGACGTGCAGCTCGATCGCGGTCACCGGGTAGCGCGCCATCCGCTCGATCTTGTCGATGTTGGCGCCCGAGTCGGCGATCCGGCCGGCGATGGCCGCCATCGCGGAGGCGCGCAGCGGGTTGCCGATGATCGTGATGTGGGAGCGGTCGCCGCGCCGGCTCCTGTTGTCTCCGGCGCCCCGGTCGACCTCGACGGACATGTCGAGGCCCGAGGCGGTCCGCTCGATGACGTCGCGCAGCTTCTTCCAGTCGCGGGGAGCGGTCACCAGGATGCCGAGCACCAGCCGCCGGCGCAGCACGATCTGCTCGATGTCGAGGACCTCGACGCCGGCAGCCGACAGGGCCGCGAAGATCGCGGAGGTGACGCCGGGCCGGTCCTTGCCCGTGAGGGTGACCAGGAGGGTCTTCGGCTCGTCTTCCATCGTGGGAGGAAGGCTAGTCCGCCTCCGACCGTCGGGTGGACGGGGTCCGCGCATCGGGCCGGTCGGACGTGTCGGTGGTCGGCCCGACCTACTCCGGCATCCGCGCCGCCACGGGTGACGGCGAGGTCGGCGGGCTCGACGCCACCGGCATCCCGGGCCCGGGTGGCCCGCTCGTCCTGCTCTTCTCCGACGACCTCGACGCCACCGTGGCCGCCGTCGAGGGGGCGGGTGGTTCGGTCACGGCCCCTCCCTACGAGTTCCCCGGCGGTCGTCGTTTCGAGTTCAGCGACCCCAGCGGCAACGTGCTCGGCGTCTGGACCACCTCCTGAGCCGGCCCGCCCGAGCCCGGGCCGGCGGCCGCCCCGGTCCTGCCGCGATCAGGCGTCCGGCCACACCTCGGGCGAGCACGCCGCGACGATCGCGCGGCGAGCGGCGCGACCCAGCGGCTGCAGCAGCGCCCGCCGCTGCTCCACCTCGTAGGACGACAGGGCTCCGCCGTCGTCGACGAGCGCGAGGTCGACGATCGCCCAGGCCTGGAGGCCCCGCGCAGCCAGGTCGACGCACCGTGGCGGAGTGCCGAGCGGCGCCTCCAGCGGGGGTCGGTGGTGGAGGTTCATCAGGGCGTCCGCGGCCTCGGGTCGCCACCGGGCCACGTCGAGGTCGGCCAGGTCGCCGGCCGTGGCGAGGAGCGTCTCGCGCAGGCCGCGGTCGGCCTCGCCCACGTCGGGCAGCTGCCGGCGGGAGGCCTCGAGGGCGTGCCACTGCACGGTCTCGCCCTGCTCCTCGGGCACCAGGCCGACGTCGCCGGCGACCACGGCCTGGCCCGCGTCGAGCGCCGCCTCGTTGAACGGGCGCGGGCCACCCAGGCCGAGGAGGTCGCCCTCGACCGGCAGCGCGAGACCGGCGTACGGCGCCCCCGTCGCTCGTGCGCGCGCCAGCAGGTCGAGCGCCGAACCGCCCGCCAGGAGGTGCACGTCCTCGGCGAGCGCGTCCAGCACGTGGTCGGTCTGCTCGTGCCCGCGCAGCCACGCCGTCAGCCACCAGGCGAGCGTCGCGGCGTGCGGGAGGGCGAGACCGTGGCCGGCGGGGGAGGACGACATCGCAGGCGAGGCTACTCGGGACGTCCGGTCGTCGACCGTCCGGTCGTCGACCGTCGTGTCACGCACGGGCGCGTGGTCGCTGCTGGATAGGGTGACGCGCATGGTCGCCGTCATCGAGCTCGCAGGGGTCACGGTGCGCCGTGGTCGGACACTGCTGCTCGACGACGTCAGCTGGATGGTCGAGGAGGACGAGCGCTGGGTCGTGCTCGGGCCCAACGGTGCCGGCAAGACGACGCTCCTCCAGGTCGCCGCCGCGCAGATCCACCCGACCTCCGGCGTCGCCGGGATCCTCGACGTCGTGCTCGGCACCACCGACGTCTTCGAGCTGCGTCCGCGCATCGGCCTCACCAGCGCCGTGCTCGCCGACCGCATCCCCCGCAGCGAGCTGGTCAAGGACGTCGTCGTCTCCGCGTCCTACGGCGTCGTCGGCCGCTGGCGCGAGGAGTACGCCGACCTCGACCACGACCGCGCTGCGGGCCTGCTGGCCGAGGTCGGGGCCGGCCACCTGCTGGAGCGCACGTTCGGCACGCTCAGCGAGGGTGAGCGCAAGCGGGTCCAGATCGCCCGCGCCCTGATGACCGACCCCGAGCTCCTCCTGCTCGACGAGCCGGCCGCGGGCCTCGACCTCGGCGGCCGCGAGGACCTCGTCGCCACGCTCTCGGAGCTGGCGCTCGATCATGACTCGCCGGCCACGGTCCTGGTGTCGCACCACGTCGAGGAGATCCCGCCGGGATTCACCCACGCCCTCCTGCTCCGGGAGGGCCGGGTGGTCGACGCAGGACCCGTCGACGACGTGGTCACCGCGGAGACGCTGTCGGAGACCTTCGGCATGCCGCTGCTGCTGAGTCGTGCCGACGACCGCTTCGCCGCGCGCCGACGTCCCTCGCGGTCCACGCCCAACCCCTGACTGGATAGGGTCGAGGCATGGACTGGATCCGTGACCATCTCTGGGAGACGTGGCTGGCGGTGTCGATCGCGCTCGGCGTCGCCGAGATGTTCAGCCTGGACCTGATCCTGGCCATGCTCGCGGCCGGCGCCGTCATCGGGATGATCACCGCCATCATCGGCCTCCCGCTCGAGCTCACGCTGCTCGCAGCCCTCGGCACCTCCGTGGCCATGCTCGTCTTCGTCCGTCCGACGTTCGCCAAGCGTCTGCACTCCGGACCCGAGCTCTCGCTCGGCCACGGCAAGCTCGTCGGCACCCGTGCGATGGTCACCGAGGAGATCACCGGTCTCGCGCCCGGTCGCGTCAAGGCCGGTGGTGAGATCTGGTCGGCGTTGCCCTACGACGAGAACCTGCGCATCGCACCGGGGGAGACGGTCGAGATCCTTCAGATCAAGGGCGCCACGGCCTACGTCCACCCGGTGGCCACGCTCGAGCCCTGACCGGCACCGCACGCCCACCGGCACCAGTCTCCAGCGGCACTCGCGCCACCAGTCGCACCACTCAGCCACACAACAAGATCGGGGGAGAACCCAATGGGGACAGCATTGCTGGTCCTGCTCCTGCTCGTCGTCCTGTTCGTCGTCGTCATGCTCGCCAAGACGGTCCGCATCGTGCCTCAGGCGCGAGCGGCCATCGTCGAGCGCTTCGGCAAGTACAAGGGCACGTTGCCGGCCGGACTCAACATCGTCGTGCCGTTCATCGACAAGGTGCGCTACCTCATCGACCTGCGTGAGCAGGTCGTGAGCTTCCCGCCCCAGCCGGTGATCACCGAGGACAACCTGGTGGTGTCGATCGACACCGTCATCTACTTCCAGGTCACCGACCCGGTCACGGCGACCTACGAGATCGCCAACTACATCCAGGCCGTCGAGCAGCTCACCATGACCACGCTGCGCAACATCGTGGGTGGCATGGACCTCGAGCAGACCCTCACCAGCCGCGACGAGATCAACAGCGGACTGCGTGGCGTCCTCGACGAGGCGACCGGCAAGTGGGGCATCCGGGTCAACCGCGTCGAGATCAAGGGCATCGACCCGCCGCCGTCAATCAAGGACGCGATGGAGAAGCAGATGCGCGCCGACCGCGACAAGCGCGCCCTCATCCTGACCGCCGAGGGCCAGCGGCAGTCCGCGATCCTCACCGCCGAGGGAAACAAGCAGTCCTCGATCCTGAACGCCGAGGGTGACCGGGAGTCGCTGATCCTGCGTGCCCAGGCCGACCGCGAGGCGGCGATCCTCCGGGCCCAGGGTGAGGGACAGGCGATCCAGACGGTCTTCCAGGCGATCCACGACGGACAGCCCGACCAGTCGCTGCTGGCCTACCAGTACCTCCAGATGATGCCGAAGATCGCCGAGGGAAGCGCCAACAAGGTGTGGGTCATCCCCTCGGAGATCACCAAGGCGATGGAGGGCCTCGGGTCCTCGATCCACGAGATCGCCGGCATCCCGAAGGACGCGACGCCTCGCACCCGCATCGACATGGGCCCGAGCGAGCCCCAGCTGCCGCACCGTTCCGACGACCCCGAGATCTCGGCCACCAACGCAGCGGTCCAGCAGGCCATCGCGGAGGCCGAGAGCGCAGCGAACCCCGGCAAGGCCGCTCGCGGGCTCGACACGAGCCCCGACGTCGCCCCGGACACGACGGGTGACCCGCTCACCGATCCGCTCTCCGAGGGTCCGGTCGACTCGTCCGGCACCGACGAGCCGGGAGCACCCGCCGGCCAGTGAGTCCCCTCGAGATGGTGCTGGTCGCTCTCGCAGGAGTGGCGGCCGGCACCATCAACACCGTGGTGGGGTCGGGAACGTTGATCACGTTCCCGACCCTTCTCGCGTTCGGCGTGCCTCCTGTCACCGCCAACGTGAGCAACACCGTCGGTCTCGTCCCCGGCAGCGTCTCGGGAGTGGTGGGCTACCGCCGCGAGCTTGCCGGTCAGCGGCACCGGCTGCTGAGGCTCGGCGCCGCGTCGTTGATCGGCGGCGTCGTCGGCGCGCTGCTGCTGCTGTGGCTGCCGTCCTCGGCCTTCGACACCATCGTCCCGGCACTGATCGCGCTGGGGGTGCTGCTCGTGATCTTCGGCCCCCGGATCCAGCGCGGCGTGGCCGCCCGCGCGGAGTTGCGCGGCGGCATCCCCGACCACGGCGTGTGGTGGGTGTGGCCGGCGGTCGCCGCGGCCGGGGTCTACGGCGGCTACTTCGGTGCGGCGCAGGGCGTGCTGCTGATGGCGATCCTCGGCATCGGGGTGGCCGACACCCTGCAGCGCCACAACGCCACCAAGATCGTCCTGGCCCTGGTCGTCAACGCGGTCGCGGCGGCAGTCTTCATCGCCGTCGCCGACATCGACTGGGTCGTCGCCGGGCTGATCGCGGCCGGCTCGGTGGTCGGCGGCCAGATCGGTGCGACGGTGGGGCGACGGCTCCCACCCCAGCTGCTACGCGTGGTGATCGCCGTCGTCGGCGTGAGCGCCCTGGTGGTCCTCCTGGCCTGAGCCGACGGGCGCGGGCGACGCCACCCACGCGTCCAGCCACCGGCCGATGACGTCGTACGCCGCCGCGCGCACGGGTGGGCGCGAGAGCAGCACGTCGTGGATGGCCCCCTCGATCGCGATGGACGTGACGTGCGGGCCGACCGACGACGCCCAGCGTCGGATCTGCTCGACGTCGAGCACGATGTCGTGGGTGGCGGCCGCCTCGCCGTCCACGTCGCCGAAGAACGAGCGGGCCGAGGAGAGCACCAGCACCGGGCACCGCACGCCGAGCCCGGCGTGCAGCCGGGTGTGGCCGCGCCGGATCGCCCGCAGCCAGCCGACGTGGACCGGGCGCGACTCGATCGGCTTCCAGGACAGGTCGTAGTCCCACTCGCCGCCGTGGTCGCGGTGCAGCGAGCGCCCGTAGACCCCGCTGACCTTGCGGGGGATCTCCTGCAGCGGGCGGCTCGACCCGATGCGTTCGATGGCCAGGCGGGCCGCGGGGCTGCGCAGCCACGCGGGGCCGTGCATGTCGAACCACGGGGCGTTCAGCACGAGCGCGACCAACCCCGCGGGACGCCGCTCGTCGGCCCACAGCGCCATGGTCAGGCCCCCGGTGGAGTGCCCGGACGCCACGACCTCGTCGTGGCCGTCGCGCTCGGTGATGCGCCACCACGCGAGGTCGATCTCGCCGTAGTACTCGTGCAGGTCGGCGACGTAGTTGGGGGTCTGGTGCTCGCGCAGCGACCGGCCGTACTTGCGCAGGTCGAGGGCGTAGAAGGTGTAGCCGCGCTCCGCCCACCAGCGGGCCTGCTCGGCGTGGAAGAAGTAGTCGGCGAAGCCGTGGACGTGGAGCACGGCGCGACCGTTGGGACGCGCGGGCGCGAGGGTCACCAGCGTGGCGACCACGGAGCCCTCGCTGTCGGGTGGGAGGGAGAACGTCTCCACCCGGAAGTCAGGCCCGAGGATGTCGGCCTGCAGCGGAACCAGAGGCATGTCGCGACCCTATCCAGCGGCCGGGAGTTTGGGAGTTCGACCTCGCGAAAGCCCACCCGCGAACTACCCTTTGGCGGTGTCGAGTGCTGTCGGGTCCGTGGTGCGCGGTGTCGCGTCGTACGTCCGGCAGCGCGTCGACGGCTGGCGGACGGGCTCGCGCGGGAGCCAGGGGTTCCTGCTGCTCGTCCTCGTCGCCATGGTCGGCCTGACCGCCATGCTCGGGTCGTGGGTCGAGGTCGTGGTGCCGATCTCGATGTGGTTCCTGTTCCTCATGGTCGGCACGATGCTGCTGCGCTTCGGGCCCCTGATCGTGCTGGTGGTCGTGCTCGGCGCCGTCGCCTGGATCACCACGCTCGACACCCACTTCGCCACCGCCAGCAGGAGCTCGGCTCTGGTGATCTTCGGCTTCGCCGTCCTGCTCGCCGTCTACCAGTCCAGCCGCCAGCGCTCGGGGCTGCCGATGGCGCTGAGCGAGGCGGTGCTGACCCAGCTGCGCGACCGACTGCAGCGCCAGGGCGCCATCCCCCAGCTGCCGACGGGATGGCGCTCGGAGTCCGCGGCACTCACGGCCAACGGTCCCAGCTACGCCGGTGACTTCATCGTGGCCGACCTGCGCGACGGCCGCTGGCTGGAGATGGCGCTGGTCGACGTGGCCGGCAAGGGCACGACCGTGGGACCCCAGGCGCTGCAGTTCGCCGGTGCGCTGGGCGGCCTCATCGGAGCACTGCCCCCGGCCCAGCTGATGGCGGCGGCCAACAACTTCCTGCTGCGCCAGGAGTCCGACGAGGCACTGGCCACGGCGGTGCACATCAAGATCGACCTGGTCACCGGCGACTACACCATCACCAGCGCGGGCCACCCGCCCGCGCTCCACTGGCACCTGGACCGTCGCGGCTGGGCGATCGACAACGCGCGCGGGATGGCACTGGGCGTCATCGACGAGGCCGAGTTCACCCCGAGCCGGGGCCGGCTCCGCCCAGGTGAGGCCTTGATGTTCTACACCGACGGCGTCATCGAGGGAGCCGACAAGGACCTCGACGGGGGCATCGACTGGCTGCGCAACACCGCCCTGGCGGCCGTGGACTCCCGTGGTTTCCCCGGCATGACCGAACGCGTGCTCAAGAAGGTCCCGCGCGGCGACGACGACCGGGCCCTGCTGCTGATCGAGCGCCAACCCCTGACGTCGCCCGAGCGCGACTCCGAGCGCCTGCGCAGCCTCGGCGGCTGACCCGACGTCCTCAGCCCTCCCGGGAGTAGAGCTCGCGGATCACGTCCTCGATGTCCGGCTCCTGGATGGAGAGGTCCGCGACGTCGTACGTCGACGCCACGGCCGCCACGATCGGCGCGGCGCTGGCGTCGGCCGGGAACGACAGCCACTGGCGCGGCCCCTCGACCCTGCGCACCGTCACGCCCGGGACGTCGACGGGCGGCGCCTCGTCGACCAGGTCGACGACGAGGGTGCGGGTGGACCCACCCTGCGCGTGCAGCCCGGCGAGGGACCCGTCGTACACGCTCGTGCCGTGGTCGATCACGATCACCCGGTCGCACAGCGCCTCGATGTCCTGCAGGTCGTGCGTGGTGAGGAGCAGGGTCGTGCCGCGCTCGGCGTTGAGGGCGCGGAGGAACTCGCGCAGGCGACCCTTGCTGACCACGTCGAGGCCGATGGTGGGCTCGTCGAGGTAGAGCACCTCCGGGTCGTGCAGGAGCGCGGCGGTGATGTCGCCTCGCATCCGCTGGCCGAGGCTCAGCTGCCGCACGGGTGTGTCGAGCTGCCTGCCGAGGTCGAGCAGCTCGACGAACCGCTCGAGGTTCTCACGGTAGCGCGCGCTCGGGATGCGATACATCTTCTGCAGCAGGTCGAAGGAGTCGCGCAGGGGCAGGTCCCACCAGAGCGTCGAGCGCTGGCCGAACACCACGCCGATCCGGCGGGCGAGCTCGACGCGGTCGCGGCTGGGATCGAGCCCGGCGACCCGCACCTGCCCACCCGTCGGGACCAGGATGCCGGTGAGCATCTTGATCGTGGTGCTCTTGCCCGCGCCGTTGGGGCCGATGTAGCCGACCATCTCGCCCGCCTCGACCGAGAAGCTGAGGTCGTGGACGGCACGGACCTGTTCCCGGGCCCGGCGACGGCGTCCCTCGACCCTGCGTCGCACGTCGAAGGTGCGCTCGAGGTCACGGACGTCGATGAGCGAGGGGTCGGTCGGCATGTCAGCTCCCGGTGGAGGTGTAGTGACGGACGCCGGAGCGCCACACGAGCAGGGCAGCCGCCATGGTCACGAGGCCGGCGAGCGGCGAGGCGAGCTGGAAGGCGTCGGGCATGCCTGACGGGTCGTCGCGGCCGAGGAGGAACAGGCAGGGGTACCAGTTCACGAACGCGACCGGGACGACGAAGGTGAGGCCGACGAGCACCTCGCGCGGGAAGATGTTGAGGGGGTACTGGGTGACCGTCGCGCCGCCGTAGGTGAAGGCATTGGCGAACTCGGTGGCGTCGGTGGTCCAGAACTGGATGCACGAGAACCCCACGAACAGCCCGAAGAACACCAGGCAGCCGCTGACCAGCATCGACACGGCCACGAGGACGCGCAGCGGGGTCCAGTCGACGTACGTGCTCGCCCACGCGAACACGACGCCCGCCTGGGTGAGCCTGCCCAGCCGGCGCAGGGTGAACTGGTCGGCGCAGACCTGCACCAGCAGCGGCACCGGTTTGGTCATCATCTGGTCGAGCCGCCCCGTGCGGATGTAGGTGCCGATCCGCTCCACGCTGCCGATGGCGGTGTCGGCGAACGCGAGGGCGAGCGAGGCGCTGCCGTAGAGCAGGGCCACCTCGTGGAGCGAGAAGCCCGCGAGCTCGCGGAGGTGGGAGAACATGATCCACAGGCCGACGAAGTCGAGGCCGGTGATCAGCCCGTTGCCGACCGCGAGGAGGACGAACGACGTCGGGTACTGCCAGGCGGCGCGGATCCAGAGCCACGCGATCTGGCCGTAGGTGCGCACGTGCGTCGCCGGATGCTCAGCCACCCTGGACCACCACCTTGCGGGTCGCCAGGCGCAGCACGCCCCGGCAGGCGGCGAGCAGCACGACGGCCCACACCAGCTGGAAGCCGAGTGCTGCCGCCAGGTCCGTGCCGACGTGCTTGCCGAGCCAGATGTCGGCGGGCACCTGGACGTACGACGCCCAGGGCAGCGCACGGGCCAGCGTGCCCAGCCAGCCGGGGAAGAGCACCAGCGGGAGCATCATGCCGCTGAAGAAGATCGCGAACGCGCCGCTCATCACCTTCACGCCCGACTGGTCGAGCAGCCAGAACGCGGTCGCTGCCACGAGGAAGCGGATCGCGAAGCTGACCACGACCGCCAGCACCAGGGACACCGCGAACGCGCCCGCTGCGAGCCACGACGACGGCCGGGCGATGTCGAAGAGGAGGAAGCCGATCAGCGTCGGACCGAACCCGCGGGTGAGGAGGTGGTAGGCCGCGCGGCCCAGGTCGCTGGCGAGGTACCACCCGACGAGCCCGACGGGCCGATAGAGGTCGATGGCCACGTCGCCGGTGCGGATCCGCTCGGCGAGGTCGTCGGTCGAGCCGCCGCCCCACAGCGCGATCGTCATCAGCAGTGCCTGCCCGAGCCAGACGTAGGTCACCGCGTCCTGGGCGTCGTAGCCTCCCGCGGTGGGGTTGGCGTCCCAGAGGGCGAGGTAGGCGTAGGAGTAGATGACGCCGAAGACCGAGTTGGTGAAGATCCCGGCGAGGGTGGCAGCGCGGTAGGTGGAGTAGCGACGGAAGGCACGGGTCGCGATCGCGACGTGCAGCATCCTCCACCCCCCTCGTCCACGGGGCGTCCCAGACGAGATCGATCCCCGGCCCACCCACGAGGGGGCCGGGGATCGTCTCACATCCGGTGGACCGCGTGCACCTGCCTTTCAGCGAGCGACGGTCTCGGGCGGGGCGTGCGTCAGTTCTGCCGCACGAGGTTGACCACGCCGATCACGCGGCCCTGGGAGTCCTCGGTGATGGCGACCCCGGCCCGCTTGGCGCGCGGGTTGAGCAGGATCTCGCGGTGGGGCGGGGAGTCGAGCCACAGCTCCACCATGTCGGCGGGAGTCAGCCCGGATCCGCGGACCAGGGTCTCACCGGCCCACGAGTTGTTGCAGCGGCGGATGATCTCGTTCTGGTTGCGGTGCTCGAACCGGCCGGTGCGCGCGATCCGCGCACCCCACAGCTCGGCGAGCCGGTCGGTGCAGGAGTCGAACGTCCAGATCTTCGACAGGCCCTCTGCCGCGCGGGCTGCGTTGATCTCGACCATCAACGCGTCCTCGAGGTCGTCGTTGGTGACCTCCTGGGCGTCCTTGGTCGCCACCGACGCGGGCACGGACCAGGTCCTGGCGTGCGCGGCGCCGGGCATGCCGCAGAGCGCCACCGCGGCGACGACCAGGGCCGCGAGCAGGGAGGCGGGGCGGGAGCGACGCACGGGAGATCCTCACGGTTTCTTGAGATGATCTTGAGGGAACAGAGACTGAATGTAGTGACTGTTGACGGGTGATGTCGAGGTCTCGTGAGCGTCGCGACCCCAACGTGCCGCCTGTTTGGTAAAGATTTCCGTTAGAACGAGCGAAGGCTCGGAGTACGCATCAAAACCGTTCGACGCGGGGCGCGTGGTCGAATCACGAAAAAAGGACCCATGGTCTGGACCTCTCGGTCCGGACCATGGGTCTGGTGGGTTGCGTGGGACTCGTGTGACGCCAGTGACGAACGGGCGACCCGTTGTCGGGCGCCGCTCGGGAGCGGCGGGCGGTCAGTGCTGGTAGGTGCCGTGCACGATCGCCCGGCCGAGGGTCTTGAAGGCGAGGTTGAACGAGACGACGGCGGGTGAGGCGGAGTCGTCCACCCCGAGGCGGTCGTCCTGCACGGCGTGCACGACGAAGAAGTAGCGGTGCGGCTGGTCGCCCTCGGGCGGTGCGGCGCCCATGAAGCCGGCCTCACCCCCGTCGTTGCGGACGTGGAAGGACCCACCGGGGAGCTCGCCCGTGGCCGCGCCCGCCTCGAGGGAGGTGACGTCGGCGGGAATGTCGACCAGGCACCAGTGCCAGAAGCCGCTCGGAGTCGGGGCGTCGGGGTCGAAGCAGGTGACGACGTAGGACTTCGTGCCCTCCGGTGCGCCGAACCAGCTCAGCTGGGGGGAGGTGTTGCCGAGATCGGCCACCTGGTCGTCCTTCAACGGTGCGCCGTCGGTCACGTCGTCACTGGTGACGGTGAAGGACGCGGTGGCGGGGAGGAGGTCGTACGGATCGGGGCTGACGGGTCGCTCGATGCTCATGCCTCGAACCTAGCCACCGCCTCGTGACGCGGGCCAGAGAGAATGAGGCATGAGCACCACCCATCACCGCCTCGGCACCGACGACGGCCGCGCCGACCACCACCCCTATCTCGCCGGCCTGGTGCTGACGGATCGGAAGGTGGTCGTGGTCGGGGGCGGTCACGTCGCGCAGCGGCGCGTGCCGGCGCTCATCGCCACGGGTGCCCTCGTCACCCTGGTGAGCCCCGAGGTGACCCCGGCGATCGAGGGACTGGCCGGTGAGCTCACCCTCGTGCTCCGCGACTTCTCCGAGCCCGACCTCGACGGCGCGTGGTACGTCCTGGCCGCGACCGACGACCCCGAGGTCAACGCCCGGGTCGCGGCGGCCGCGGAGGCTCGACACACGTTCTGCGTCCGCAGCGACGACGCGCTCGGCGGATCGGCGTGGACGCCCGCCGTCGGTCACCACGGCAGCGTCACGGTCGGCGTCCTCGGCGACCGCGAGCCGCAGAAGTCGGCCGCGCTGCGCGACGACATCGTCACCGCGCTCCGTGACGGCCAGCTGACCGCCTCCGACGCCCTCGACCGCAGCCCCGGCGTGGTGCTGGTGGGCGGGGGACCGGGGGAGCCCGACTTCGTCACGGTCGCCGCGCGCCACGCGCTGGCCTCGGCCGACGTGGTCGTGGCCGATCGCCTCGCCCCTCGTGAGCTGCTCGACGGGCTGGGCCCCCACGTCGAGCTGATCGACGTGGCCAAGCTGCCCCGCGGGCGCTCGGCCTCGCAGGACCACATCAACGAGGTCATCGTCGAGCGCGCGCGTGCCGGCAAGCGGGTCGTGCGCTTCAAGGGCGGCGACAACTTCGTGTTCGGTCGCGGCTACGAGGAGCTGCTGGCGTGCGCGGCCGCGGACGTTCCGGTCACCGTCGTGCCGGGGCTCACCTCGGCCATCGCGGTCCCGGCGCGCGTCGGGATCCCGGTCACCCACCGGGGCGTCGCGCACGAGTTCACCGTGATCTCCGGGCACATCCCGCCCGGCCACCCCGACTCGCTCGTCTCGTGGGAGAGCGTCGCCGGGCTGCGGGGGACGCTCGTGCTGCTGATGGCGGTGGACAACGCACCCGCGATCGCGGCGACCCTGGTCGAGCACGGCCGCAGGGCCGACACCCCGGTCGCGGTCATCGTCGACGGCACCATGCCGACCGAGCGCACCGTGCTCAGCACGCTCGGCGGCCTCGCCGCCGACCTCGCTGCCCACCAGGTGGTGCCGCCGGCCATCATCGTCATCGGCGACGTCGTCGCCGTCGCTCGCCCCGACCACTACGCCGACCCACGCGCGGGGCACGGACCGGCGCGTGGCTGACCTGGTCGAGGTCTCCTCGCCCGACGACCCGCGCCTGGCCGACTACCGCGACCTGCGCGACGTCGAGCTGCGCAAGACCCTCGAGGCCGAGCACGGGCTGTTCCTCGCCGAGGGGGAGAAGGTCGTGCGGCGTGCCGTCGAGGCGGGCTTCGAGGCGCGCTCCTTCCTGATGGCCCCGCGATGGCTCGACGGGCTCGGCGACGTGCTCGCCCGCAGCGACGGGCCGTGCTACGTGCTGTCCGAGGCGCTCATCGAGCAGGTCACCGGCTTCCACGTCCACCGGGGTGCCCTCGCGTCCCTGCGTCGCAACCCGCTCCCGAGCATCGACGACGTCCTCGACGGCGTACGGTCCGTGCTCGTGCTCGAGGACCTCGTCGACCACACCAACGTCGGCGCCATCTTCCGGGCCGGCGCCGCGCTCGGGTTCGACGCCGTCCTGCTGGCGCCGCGATGCGCCGACCCGCTCTACCGTCGCTCGATCAAGGTCGGCATGGGTGCGGTGTTCAGCACGCCCTGGACCCGGCTCCCGGACTGGTACGACGCCCTGCCGGACCTCTCGCGCCGCGGCTTCACCACCGTCGCGCTGACCCTGGCCGAGGACTCCACGCCGATCGAGCAGTCCGTCGCCGGGGTCGACCGGCTGGCGCTCGTGCTCGGGTCCGAGGGGCACGGCCTCTCGGCCCGCTGGGAGCAGTCCGCCGACCGGCGGGCGATCATCCCGATGCGGGCAGGCATCGACTCGCTCAACGTCGCGGCGGCTACTGCGGTGGCGTGCTACGCGGCTGCTCGCCGCTGAGGCGTTGCCGGAGCCGGCGGGCGGCGATGACGACGATGACGAGGACGACGAGCGCGTAGACGACGTTGCTGGCGGGGTCGACGTACGCCTCGACGAGGTGCCACTGCTCGCCGAGCTCGTAGCCGGCGAGGATCAGTGCGGCGTTCCAGAGCAGGCTGCCCGCGGTCGTGTAGAGGCAGAAGGTCCACAGCGGCATCCGGTCGACGCCGGCCGGGATCGACACGAGGCTGCGCACGCCCGGGACCAGCCTGCCGAGGAAGACCGCGGCGCGCCCGTGGCGGCGGAACCACTCCACGGCCTTGCGGACGTCGTCGGCGTGCATGAGCGGGATGCGGTCGGCCAGGGCGCAGAGCCGGTCCAGGCCCCACGCGGCGCCCAACCAGTAGAGGACGAGCGCACCCGCGAGCGAACCCGCGGTGGCCCAGGCGATGGCGGCGACGAGGCTGTAGTGGCCCTGGCTCGCGGTGTAGCCCGACAGGGGCAGCACGAGCTCGCTCGGGATCGGCGGGAACACCGTCTCGAGGGCGGTGGCCAGGCCGACCCCCGGTGAGCCGATCGTGCGCATGACGAGGACGAGCCAGTCGAGCACGGCTTCCACGAGTCGTTCTCTCCCTGGCGTTCGATGGACGGACGTCAGGGGAAGTCATAGCAACCCGGTCCCAATCACCCGCGCTGGCGCAGCGCCTCGTGCAGCACGACCGAGCCGGCGACCGCGGCGTTGAGGGAGGAGGCGGTGCCCACCATCGGGATGCTCACCACGTCGTCGCAGGCCTCGCGCCACCCGGCGGAGAGGCCGTGGGTCTCGTTGCCCACCAGCAGCACCACCCGCCCGGTCAGGTCGACGTCTGCCAGCGCGCTGCCAGCCTCGTCGGTGCCGATGATCCGGTAGCCGTGGGCATGGGCCCATTCCACGACCGGCCCCGGTCCGGGCACCCGCAGCACGGTGAGCGCGAACAGCGAGCCGGTGCTCGCGCGCACCGACTGCGGGTCGTAGGGGTCGGCCGCGTGGCCGGTGACGACCAGGGCGGACGCGCCGAAGGCGTCGGCGGAGCGGGCCAGGGTGCCGATGTTGCCCGGGCTGGTCGGGCGGTCGAAGACGACGACGGGACCGTGCGGTCGCGAGGACTCGGCGAGGCGCTCGACCCCGTCCTCGGGCATCTCGACGACGGCGACGAGCTCCGCGCCGTCGTCCTTGCCGCTGAGCCGGGCGTGGAGCTCGGGGGAGAGCGTGACGCGCTCGCCGTCGGCGTCGGCCCACAGCCGGTCGGCCCACGTGGAGGACCCGCCGTCGGCGCGCAGCAGTGCACGCACCGTCCAGCCCTCGTCGACGGCCCGGGTGATCGGGCGGACCCCCTGGACGAGGAACTCACGGTTGCGATGGCGCTTGGAGCGGTTGGCGAGCAGCGCCTCCCACTGCTGGAACCGGGCGTTCTCCCGAGTGATGCGGAGCTCGGTCACGACGCCGCTTCGGCGACGTGGGCGGGCCAGTCGAGCGGGTAGTCCTCGGCGGCGGCGTCGTGCTTCTTGCCCAGCTTCTTGCGCGACTTGGCGGAGAGCCGGTCGCCGAAGACCGTGCCGAGCGTGTGGTCGGTCTCGTGCTGCAGGCAGCGGGCGAGCAGGCCGTCTCCCTCGAAGGTCACCGGTTCGCCGTCGAGGCCGAAGCCGTCCACCCGTGCCCAGTCCGGACGCGCGCACGGCTCGAAGGACCCGGGGAAGGACAGGCAGCCCTCGTCGTCGGAGTCGAGCTGGCGGTCCTTGCCCTCGGGCAGCGTCAGCACCGGGTTGCACACCACGCCGACGGTGCGCTCTCCCTCGTCGTCGGGGCAGTCGAAGACGAACATCGCGACGTCCTCGCCGATCTGGCACGCGGCCAGGCCCACGCCGTCGGCGGCGTACATCGTCGCCACCATGTCGGCGGCCAGCGCCCTGAGGGCGTCGTCGTACGCCGTGACGGGAGTCTGCGCGCGGTGCATGACGGGCGTGCCCCACCGGGTGATCGCGCGGATCGTGCCACCCCCCGGGAGCTGGCCGTACGGCGCCCGCACGTCGGTCGGGGTCACGGTCGTCTCGTCCTCAGGCATGCGGGCGATCCTACTGAGCGCGGGCGAGGCGGAGCGGCCGGGTGAGGCTCCGCACGAGAGGATGTCTGGCTCGTTCTGTAACTCGAAGTTACAGTTCCACCATGTCCCTCATCCACCCTCTCCGGCCGGGCGGCCGGCACGGGCTGTCGTCCCGCGAGAGCCGCACCCCGATCGGGGTCGCGGTCGCCGCGGTGAGCCGGCTCGCCCAGAGCGACCTGATCGATCGCGTCGGCCTGCGCAAGCAGGCCGAGCAGGCCGTCTACGTGACCACGCGCAACGGCTTCCGGGTCGCCACGGCCGCCGGCCGGCAGTTCGCCAGGGCCGGACGGCGCACCGCCGGCACCCGACCAGCGAGCGGCGAGTCGCGCGGCGTCTTCGACCTCACCCCGACCGACGACGAGGAGATGCTCGTCCAGGTCGCCCGCGAGCTGGCCCAGGAGGTGCTGCGACCCGCTGCCTCGGCGGCCGACGCGGCGTGCGCCGCGCCCGCCGAGGTGCTCGTCGCCGCCCAGGAGGTCGGACTGTCCGGCCTCGGCGTCCCCGAGCCGCTCGGCGGCATCATGGAGGACCGGTCCGCGATGGCGGGAGCGCTGGTCGCCGAGGCGCTCGCGCAGGGCGACATGGGCCTGGCCGTCGCCACCCTCGCCCCCGGCGCGGTCGCCACCGCGATCAGCCTGTGGGGCACCGAGGCGCAGCAGCAGACCTACCTGCCGGCCTTCACCGGCAGTGCCGTCCCGGCCGCCGCCCTGGCGATCGCCGAGCCGACCGTGCTCTTCGACGCCTTCGCGCCGGCCACCACGGCACGGCGCGACGGCGACGGGTTCGTCCTCGACGGCGTGAAGTCCGCGGTCGTGCGGGGGGCCGAGGCCGAGCTGTTCGTCGTCGCGGCGTCGCTCGACGGCACGCCCGCGTTGTTCCTCGTCGAGTCCGGCACGCACGGCCTCGAGGTGGAGGCCGACCCGTCGATGGGCGTGCGCGCCGCGGGGCTGTCGCGCCTGCACCTCACCGGCGTACGGCTGGGGGCGGACGCGCTGCTCGGCGACACCGAGGCCACGGCGTACGCCGAGTGCGTGCGGCTCTCGCGCCTGGCGTGGTGCGCGCTGACGGTCGGCACCGGCCAGGCGGTGCTCGACTACGTCAAGGACTACGTCAACGGGCGGGAGGCGTTCGGCGAGCCGATCAGCCACCGCCAGTCGGTCGCCTTCATGGTCGCCGACATCGCGATCGAGCTGCAGGCGATGCGGTTGCTGACGTGGAAGGCCGCCTCCCGGGCGACGCGTGGGGAGGACTTCACCCGCGAGGTCGGGCTGGCCCGCCAGCTCTGCACCGAGAAGGGCATGAGGATCGGGCTCGACGGCGTGCAGCTGCTCGGTGGGCACGGGTTCGTCAAGGAGCACCCGGTGGAGCGGTGGTACCGCGACCTGCGAGCCGTCGGCGTGATGGAAGGCGCGGTGATGCTCTGATGATCAACCTCGAGATCCCGAGGAGGCAGGCCGGCCTGATCGACCAGGCCCACCAGCTGGCGATGAACATGCTCCGCCCGATCTCGCGCAAGTACGACCGCGCCGAGCACGAGTATCCCCAGGAGCTCGACATGCTCGCCGCGCTGATCGACGGCGTGGCCGAGACCGGTGCGACCGGTGGCGCGGGTGCCGGCGGCGTACGCCGGGAGGAGAAGCCCCGCACGTCCGAGGACTCGGGGAGGGTGCGCAACGGCACGAACCTCGCGTCGGTGCTCTCGATCGCCGAGATGTGCTGGGGTGACACCGCCCTGCTGCTGTCGATGCCCCGGCAGGGCCTCGGCAACTCGGCCATCGCCTCGGTCGCCAACGAGGAGCAGCTCGAGCGCTTCAGGGGCACGTGGGCGGCGATGGCCATCACCGAGCCCGGCACTGGCTCGGACTCGGCCAACATCACCACCACCGCCGTCAAGGACGGCGACGACTACGTCATCAACGGCGAGAAGATCTACGTCACCTCCGGCGACCGGGCCGACAGCGTGGTCGTGTGGGCGACGCTCGACAGGGAGCTCGGGCGGGCGGCGATCAAGTCGTTCCTGGTGCGCAAGGACAACCCCGGGCTCAAGGTCGAGCGACTGGAGCACAAGCTCGGTATCCGCGCCTCCGACACCGCGGCGATCACCTTCACCGACTGCCGGGTCCCTGCCGAGGACCTGCTCGGCTCGCCGGAGATCGACGACAGGTCCGGCTTCGCCGGAGCGATGGCGACCTTCGACAACACGCGTCCGCTGGTGGCGGCGATGGCGGTGGGCTGCGCCCGGGCGTCGCTCGACCTCACCCGCGACCTGCTCGAGCGGGCCGGCGTGGTCATCGACCACGACAGGCCGGCCCAGCTGCAGAGTGCGGCCGCCTCCACGTTCCTCCGTCTCGAGGCCGACTGGGAGGGCGCCCAGCTGCTGATGATGCAGGCGGCGTGGATGGCCGACAACCGCAGGCCCAACTCGCTCGAGGCCTCGATGGCCAAGGCGAAGGCCGGCCGCGTCGGCTCCGACGTGACCCTGTCGTGCGTCCAGCTGTGCGGCACCCTCGGCTACAGCGAGGGCGAGCTGCTGGAGAAGTGGGCCCGCGACTCCAAGATCCTCGACATCTTCGAGGGCACCCAGCAGATCCAGCAGCTGATCGTGGCCCGCCGGGTCCTCGGGCTGTCGAGCGCCGAGCTCCGCTGACCCCACATGGGTAGTCCCCTACGTTCTGGTCGCGGAGGCGAGGGCGAGAACGTAGGGGACTACGACGAGGAGTCAGACGGCCTTGAAGGGGTCGTGCTCGGAGAGGAGCTTGTCGACGCGCGCCTGGTCGATGCGGTGGAAGACCCGCTGGTCCTCCTGCATGTCGCGCACGACCTTGGCGAGCGTGAAGGCCGAGGTGGTCAGGTAGAGGGTGCCGAGGGCCATGAAGCCCTTGATCCACGGGTCGGCCTCCATGAAGTAGATCGCGACCAGCATGGCGAAGAGCGCGGCACCGAACGAGATGGCGGCCTGGGCGGCGAAGGCGGTGGTGTTCTTGGCGGTGGAGTCGGTCTTGGAAGTCATGACCGAAGCCTGTTCCTCGTGGGCGCTGCCGGGACCTGCCGTCGTACCCGATCGGACCTGAGTACGAGTACCCCACCGCCACAGGTACGTTCGCACCATGCCTGACGAACCGCAGCCGGCCGGCCACATGTCGCCCGAGGAGTTCCGCCGCCAGGGCCATGCCGCGATCGACTGGATCGCCGACTACTGGGCCTCGCTCGACGACCTGCCGGTGCGCGCGCAGGTCCAGCCCGGCGACGTACGACGACTCCTGCCCGCGTCGGCCCAGGAGGACGCCGAGCCGTTCGACGCCGTGCTCGGCGACCTCGACCGCGTGGTCGTCCCGGGTCTCACGCACTGGCAGCACCCGCGGTTCTTCGCCTACTTCCCGGCCAACTCCTCGCCGGCGGCCATCCTGGGCGACCTGCTCTCCAGCGGCGTCGGCGCACAGGGAATGATCTGGGCGACCAGTCCGGCGGTGACCGAGGTCGAGCAGGTGGTGCTGGACTGGCTCGCCGAGGCGCTCGGCCTGCCGGAGGCGTTCCGCAGCGACGGACCGGGCGGCGGCGTCATCCAGGACACCGCGTCCACCGCGACGTTCACCGCCCTGCTCGCCGCGCTCCACCGTGCCAGCGGGGGAGCGGCGCGACTCTCCGGTGTCGGCGACGTGCCGTGGCGGGTCTACGGCTCGACCCAGGCCCACTCGTCGCTGGTGAAGGCCGCGATGATGGCCGGCCTCGGGGAGGACGCCGTCCGCGGCATCGCGACCGACCCCGTCACGCAAACGGTGGACGTGGAGGCCCTGCGTGCGGCGATCGTCGCGGACGTCGAGGCCGGGCTGCGACCGGTGATGGTGCACGTCGCCGCCGGCAGCACCTCCACCGGCGCGATGGACGACATCGCGGCCGTGGCCGAGGTCGTCCGCGAGTGGGGCGTGTGGCTGCACGTCGACGCCGCGTGGGCCGGGGTGGCCGCGGTCTGCCCGGAGCACCGCGACCACCTCGCCGGCGTCGAGGCCGCGGACTCCTTCGTCACCAACCCGCACAAGTGGCTGCTGACGACCTTCGACTGCTCGACCTTCTGGGTGCGCGACCGCGCTGCGCTGACTGGTGCCCTGTCGATCCTCCCGGAGTACCTCCGCAACGCGGCGACCGAGTCGGGCGAGGTCGTCGACTACCGCGACTGGCACCCCCAGCTCGGCCGCCGGTTCCGGGCGATCAAGCTGTGGGCGGTGCTGCGGACCTACGGGCTCAGCGGCCTCCGCGAGCACATCCGCAGCGGTGTCGAGCTCGCCAGGCACGTCGCCGACCTCGTCGCGGACGACGACCGCTTCGAGATGGTCACCGAGCCGGCGCTGTCGCTGGTGGTGTTCCGGCTCCGGGCAGGCGACGGGCAGACGCTCGCCGCGATGGAGGCCGTCAACGCCTCCGGCGAGGCCTACCTCAGCCACACCACGGTCGGGGGGCGCGCCGCCATCCGGCTCGCGGTCGGCAGCTGGCGCACGACCCGGGCCGACGTCGACCGCACCTGGCGCGCACTGCAGCGAGCGGCCGCTCAGGTCTGAGGCTCACGCAGCGGACCACCGGCCGCGATCAGCTCCAGGGTGCGCTCCACGGACTGCGTGGAGAGGAACTCGAGGTGGAAGTGGCCCTCGCGCACGATGCGGTGCGACAGGTCGGCGACCGGGTGTACGTCGACGCGGCGCGGATCGCGGTGGAGTGCCAGGACCGCAAGGGGCCGTCCACCCGGTCGGCGCCACCCCCTCGCCCTGAGCACTCACGTGGTGGGCCCACCTGGCGCGTGCGCCCTTGCCGGCTCGGCACGGAGAGCCTCGACCAGCGTGGACACGGTCGGTGGGGACGTCTCCTCGTCGAGCATGTAGGTCCGCGAGTCGTCGGAGCCGTCGCCCGACGGTGGAAGGTGCACCGTCACCGGGAAGCCGGTGAGCGCCACGTGACCCCGCTCCACGTCCCGAGCGAGCTCCTCGAGCCTGCGTTGCGACGGGTCCCAGCCGCGGATGCGCTCGCGACGGACGACCGAGGACCGGGACCACCACCGCCGGCCGTGGTCGCGGACCTCGAGCTCCCACCGCAGCACGCCGAAGCGGCGCAGGGCGATGGAGGGCGGAGCGATCGCCGCCCGGAGTCCCAGCTCGACGACCGCAGGGACGAACACCACCAGCTCGGGGTCGAACGGGATGCGCTGGCGCCAACCCAGCCACTGGCGCCGCACCGAGTAGGTCCGCCCGTTCGGAGCCGTCACGTCCACGTCGTTCCCCCGTGCTCGTGCATGAGCGACAGTATCGGTCATGAAGCTCTACGCCGACGCTCCCGCACGTCGCCTCCGCCAGCTCGTCGCCGACGTCCTCGTGGTGGCCTGGCTGGGCCTGTGGGTCTGGATCGGGATGGCCGTGCACGACGGCACCGAGCAGCTCGCCGCGCCGGCTCAGAGGACGGACTCCGCCGCCACCTCGATGGCCGAGCAGTTCCGCGAGGCCGGCGGCAAGCTCAGCGGCACACCGATCGTCGGCGACGGGCTGGCCGCACCGTTCGACAAGGCCGCGGACGCCTCCGAGGGACTGGCCTCGGCCGGTCGTGACACCGTCACCGCCGTCGAGCGACTCGCCCTCCTGCTCGGGCTGTCGGTCGCGCTGATCCCGATCCTGATCGTGACGGCGATCCACGTGCCGCTGCGCTGGCGGTTCATCCGGGAGGCGACCGCGGGAGCGCGGTTCATCGACGCCCAGGAGGACCTCGACCTGTTCGCCCTGCGCGCACTGGCGAACCAGCCGATGCGTGTCCTCGCCACGGTCAGTGACGACCCCGCCGGTGCGTGGCGGGCCAAGGACCCCGACGTCCTACGCCGCCTCGCCGAGCTCGAGCTCGCCGACGTCGGACTGCGGCCACGCAAGCTGCCCGGCTCCTCGGGACGGGCCGCGTAGAGTCCGGGCACGTGCAGTTCCTTCACGAGAGCCCCGGCCACGACCTGACCTACGACGACGTCTTCATGGTCCCGCGCTCCTCGAGCGTGGCCAGCCGCTACGACGTCGACCTCAGCACCTCCGACGGCACCGGTGCGACGCTCCCGCTCGTGGTGGCCAACATGACCGCGATCGCAGGCAGGCGGATGGCCGAGACCGTCGCCCGCCGCGGAGGTCTGACGGTGATCCCGCAGGACATCCCGATCCCCGTCGTCGCCGACGTGGTGCGATGGGTCAAGCAGCGCCACACGGTCTTCGACACCCCCATCGAGCTGCGTCCGGACCAGACGGTCGCCGAGGCGCTCTCGCTGATCCCCAAGCGCGCGCACAAGGCCGCCGTCGTCGTGCAGGACGGCCGCCCGGTCGGCGTGGTGTCCGAGGCCGACTGCGCCGAGGTCGACCGCTTCGCGCAGGTCTCGTCGGTGATGAGCCAGGCCGTGGTGACCGTGCCCGAGACCGCCGACCCGCGCGAGGTCTACGACGCGATCGAGCGAGCGAAGGCGCCGCTGGCCGTCGCGGTGTCCGGGACGGGCGAGCTGGTCGGCGTGCTGACCCGGCTCGGAGCCCTGCGCGCGACGCTCTACACGCCGGCCGTCGACGCGGACGGCGGTCTGCGCATCGCGGCGGCCGTCGGGGTCAACGGCGAGGTCGCCGACCGTGCCGCCGACCTGCTGGACGCGGGCGTGGACTGCCTCGTCGTCGACACCGCCCACGGCCACCAGGACCGGATGGTGCAGGCGCTCCAGGCGGTCCGGGCGCTGTCGCCGACCGTCCCCGTCGCCGCCGGCAACGTCGTCTCGGCCGAGGGCACCCGATCCCTGATCGAGGCTGGCGCCGACATCGTCAAGGTCGGCGTCGGTCCGGGCGCCATGTGCACCACCCGAATGATGACCGGCGTCGGGCGCCCGCAGTTCTCCGCCGTCCTCGAGTGCGCCACCGCGGCCCGCGAGCTCGGCAAGCACGTGTGGGCCGACGGGGGAGTACGCCACCCCCGTGACGTCGCGCTCGCGCTGGCAGCCGGTGCCTCATCGGTGATGATCGGCTCGTGGTTCGCCGGCACCCACGAGTCGCCCGGCGACCTCATGCACGACGCCGCCGGTCACCCCTTCAAGGTGTCCTTCGGGATGGCCTCGGCCCGCGCGGTGGCCAACCGCACCTCGGGCGAGTCGTCGTACGACCGCGCGCGCAAGGGTCTCTACGAGGAGGGCATCTCCTCTTCGCGGATGTATCTCGACCCCCATCGCCCCGGCGTCGAGGACCTCATCGACCAGATCTGCTCGGGCGTGCGCTCGTCGTGCACGTACGCCGGTGCCCGCGACCTCGCCGAGCTGCACGAGCGGGCGCTCGTCGGCGTGCAGTCCGCGGCCGGCTTCCACGAGGGCCGCCCGCTCGAGAAGTCGTGGTGAGGCCGGCATGAGCGAGCTGCGCCACGTCTTCGTGATGACCTACGGCAGGTCGGGCTCGACCCTGCTCATGGGCATCCTCAACTCGATCCCGGGCTGGCTGCTGCGCGGGGAGAACCGCCACGCCATGCGCCACCTCTACGAGTTCCACCGCAGCGGGCTGGCCGAGAGGGCGCGCGTCGACCCGCAGAAGGCCAGCCGTCCGACGCACCCGTGGTTCGGCATCGAGGCCTTCCCCGAGGACGCCTCGCTCACGCACATCCGGGCGCTGGCTGAGGCGACGCTGCTGCGTCCCGAGCCCGGCACCCGGGTCACCGGCTTCAAGGAGATCCGCTGGTACGACGAGGACCTCCCCGACTACCTCGCCTTCCTGCGGCAGGTCTTCCCGGGCGCTCGGTTCGTGCTCAACACCCGCAAGCTCGAGGACGTCGCGGCCAGCAACTACTGGACGCGCAAGGACGATCCCCTGGGACAGGTGCAGCGGATCGAGGCGAAGATGCTGGAGGCGGCCGCGGGCCTGGGCGACGACGTCTTCCACGTGCGCTACGACGACTTCGTCGCCGATCCCGAGGCGCTGCGCGGGCTCTTCGACTGGCTCGGCGAGGACTACGACCGGGGCGCCGTCGAGGCGGTGCTGGCCACGCCCCACTCGCGCCGGGGCAAGCACCGGGACTGAGGGCGGCCCGACCTCGGACACGCGTCCGCGACGTCGCCCCTGGGAGACCGTTTCCGGGGCCACCGCCCGGACACATGTCCGAGTTGTCGCCCTCGGACCCGGTCTTCGCCCCGAGGACGCACACGTGTCCGAGTTCTCGCCCCTGACCGGCCGGAACAGCGGCAAGGTCTCGGACACGTGTCCGGGTCCTTGTTCTGGCCGAGGTAACCCCGCTTCGCTGGCTACACGTGTCCGAGTTCTCCCCCCTAAACGGCTGGAACGAGGGCGACCTCTCGGACACGTGTGGGCCGATGGCCGGCGACGCGAGGTTCGCGACGGCCCCGGAGAGGGTAGGAGGACCACATGATCATCAACCCCGGCAGTCACGACAAGCAGGGCCCGTGGGACCCCGATGCGAAGAAGAAGTACGTCGACACGCGCTACTTCTGGGTGCTGATGCCGATGCTGCTGCTCATGGTCGGACTGATCGTGCTGGGCCAGGTCCTCGGGGGCGACTGACCCGATTCAGCGCGAGCTGTTGGGCGTACGCCCCTTCGTCACGCCCACGAACGCCTGGGTGACCTCGTCGTCACGCTCGATCCGCCAGACCAGCGCGATGGTGGTGGGGTCGAGGTCGGTGACGATCCTGCTGACCACGTCCTTGCGCTGGTGGAGGCGTGCGACCGACATCGGAAGCACGACGATCCCGGTGCCCGCGGCGACCGTCTCGATCGCCTCCTGCTCGCTCATCGGCGGCCAGTCGAGCTGGTCGACGTCAGGGGTCCAGCCGCTCGGGTGGGGTCGTACGAGCTGTTCGTCGACCAGGTCGGCCAGGGTGACCTCGTCGTCGGCCGCCGCCAGCAGGTGCTCGCGCGAGGCGACCGCCACCTGGAGCTCGTCGTAGAGCCGGACGCAGTGCAGGCCGTCGCGGTCGACGGGGAGCCGGACGATGGCCATGTCGAGGGTCTCGTCGCGGATGCCGTCGACCTGGTCGGCCTCGGTCATCGGCACGAGGTGCAGCGACTCGCGACGGCCGGCGCGCCAGCTCCGAGCCCACTTGTCGGGCGTCGCGCCGGTCACGAAGCCGACACGCAGGGGGGCGATCATGCCGACGAGCCTAGATGGCTGGAGCCGCCTGCGGGCTTGCCGGCCTCGGCGTAGGACTGCACCACGGAGACGCTGAGCGGGAAGTCGATCGGCAGCTCCCGGAACAGCAGCCGGCCGGCCGTGGCGGCCGCCTCCGTGACCTCGCCCGCCACGGCGTCGGCCAGGTGGGCAGGCGCGTGCACGACGACCTCGTCGTGGAGGAAGAACACCAGGTGGGGGCGCTCCGCCAATGAGCCGTCAGCCCCGAGGTGCCAGAGCCGGTTGCGGAGGTCGGCGATCCAGCACGAGGCCCACTCGGCGCCCGTTCCCTGGACGACGAAGTTGCGGGTGAACCGGCCGTAGGCGCGTCGGTGCCGGTCCTGGTCGGCGAGGTCGGTCGGCGGGGCCTCGGGCGACTCCTCCCAGGCGCCGTCCGAGGAGGCGCCGAGTGCCGGGCAGCCGCGCCCCAGCAGCGTCCGCACGACCTGTCCGCGCTCGCCCGCCCGGGCGGCCTCCTCGACGAGCCCGAAGGCGGCCGGGTAGCGCCGGGTCAGGTCGGCGACCATCCGGCCGCTCGCGCCGCTGGTGGCGCCGTACATCGCGCCGAGCAGGCCGAGCTTCGCGTCCTGCCGCGACGCGACCGCGCCGTCGTCCACCATGCCTTGATAGAGGTCGGCCCCGCGCGCAGCACGCGCGAGCGCCCGGTCGCCGCTCATGCCCGCGAGCACGCGCGGCTCGAGCTGGGCGACGTCGGCGACGACGAGCACCCATCCCGGGTCGGCGACCGCGGCCGAGCGAACCTGCACCGGGAACGACAGAGCGCCGCCACCGTTGGAGGACCAGCGTCCGGTGGCCGAGCCCGCGGGCTGGTAGGACGGCCGGAACCGGCCGTCACGCACCCACTCGTCGATCCAGGCCCAGCCGTTGGTCTGGAACAGGTGGGCGAGCTTCTTGTAGCGCAGGAGTGGTTCGATCACCGGGTGGTCGACCGATCGCAGCGAGTGCGCCCGGGTGTCGGTCAGCTCGATGCCGTTGCGACGCAGCGCCGCGAGGAGCTCGGGCCGTGAGTCGGGGTTGAGGCCGGGGGCCGACAGCAGGCGGCGTAGGTCGCCGACGGCCTCCTCCAGCAGTCGCGGGCGCGCGCCCCACGGCGGGCGCGGGCCGAGCAGCCCGGTCAGCAGCTCCTCGTGGACGTCGACGCGCCACGGCACCCCGGCGTACGTCATCTCGGCAGCAGCCAGCGCGCCGGCCGACTCGGCCGCCACGAGCAGGTGGAGGCGGCGGGCCTCGGGCGAGGCGGAGATCGCGGACAGCTGGCGCTCGTCCTCGAGGTCGGCGGCGAGGTGTTCGGCGGCGGCGTCGGAGCTGAACAGCACCGGGTCGCTCGGCACGGCCGGACCGAGTCGGTCCCAGCGCGTCGACTCCGGCCCGACGAGCAGGGACGCGTCGACGGCGGGCGCCCGGCGCAGCAGGTGGTGGCACAGCCTCAGGTCGTGGGCGCGCGCGACGCGGACCCCGGCGGCCAGGAGCCCGGGGTACCAGCGGGCGGTGTCGTCCCACACCCACCGCGGGCCGTCGGGCTCGCGCGCGGCGACGAACGGCGCCAGGTCGGCGAGGTCGATCTCCCTCGACGCCTCGTCGTCGGTCACCCGCACACGCTCGCCCGGCAGGCGGGAGAGCTGGATCCGGGTCATGGGGACAGCCTCGCCGACGCCACCGACGCTCAGGTGGGGGAGGGTGCCTCCACGGCGGCCAGGAGCTGGAGCGCCTCGTGGCTGGGGGTTCCCGGGGTGGCGGTGTAGACGAGCAGCGCGTGCGACTGGAAGGGGTCCTGGACGATCTGGCAGCTCAGCTCGAGCGGACCGAGCGACGGGTGCAGGTAGCGCTTGACCTCGTGCGGCCGGATGCCGACCTCGTGCGCGGCCCAGCGCTCCCGGAACTCCTCGCTCTCCTCCAGGAGCCGGTCCGCGAGACGGGCGGCCCGCGAGTCGGGGCCACGGAGCGCGAGCACGCTGCGCAGCCCGGAGGCGTACATCCGGGAGTAGAAGTCGTGGTCCTCCGGCGGGTGCAACCGTCGCACGGACGGCTCGGTGAACCACCGGTAGCCGATGCTGCGCGACGGTCCGGTCCAGCGCATCGAGTCGCCGACGAGGGCGACGCTGAGCGGCGTCTGACGCAGCGTCTCCCCGAGCTCGGTGACGATCTCGGCGGGGGTGTCGCCGAGCCGGTCGAAGATCCGCAGCATGCCGGGTGAGACGTGGTCGCCGGCGGCCTCGCGGGTCGGCGGCTGGTGCCCGGCCAGCCGGAAGAGGTGGTCGCGCTCGTCGAGGGAGAGGTGCAGCCCCTGGGCGATCGAGGCGACCATCTGCTCGGAGGGCTGCGGTCCGCGCTCGCGCTCGAGCCGGGAGTAGAAGTCCGTGGACATGTGGCTGAGCGCCGCGACCTCCTCACGTCTCAGGCCGGGCGTACGCCGACGCGCACCGCGCGGCAGTCCCACGTCCTCGGGCTGCAGCGCCTCCCGGCGGCGGCGCAGGAAGTCGGCGAGCCCGACGCGATCGATCATGGCGCCATCCTCCATGGTCCAGCGGGGCGTAGCCACGGATCGCCAGGCCGTGGCTGGGATCCCCGGTGGCGTCCATGCTGGAGGGACCGCAGCCCGACACAGAGGAGCCACCGTGCCCAGGACGTACGACCTGACCCTTCCCGACCTGACCGGCAAGCGCGCGCTGGTCACCGGCGCCAGCGACGGGATGGGCCTCGGCATGGCCGCGTCGCTGGCCGAAGCGGGCGCCGAGGTGCTGCTGCCGGTCCGCAACCGCGGCAAGGGCGAGGCTGCCGTGTCGACGATCCGTGCCCGGGTGCCCGGGGCCCGGCTGGTCCTGCACGACCTCGACCTGTCCTCGCTCGACTCGGTCGCGGCGCTGGCGGAGCGGCTGGTCACCGCGGGCGAGCCGATCCACCTGATGATCAACAACGCCGGGGTGATGACGCCGCCCGACCGCCAGACCACGGCCGACGGCCACGAGCTCCAGCTCGGCACCAACCACCTCGGCCACTTCGCCCTGACCGGCCGGCTGATGCCGGTCCTGCGTGCCGGCAGCGCCCGGATCACCTCGCAGTCGAGCATCGCCGCCCGCCGAGGGACCATCCACTGGGACGACCTCGACTGGGAGCGCTCCTACGACGGGATGGCGGCCTACCGCCAGTCCAAGATCGCCTGCGGCCTCTTCGGCCTCGAGCTCAGCCGCCGCAGTCGCGCCGGCGGGTGGGGCGTCACGAGCAACATCTCCCACCCAGGTGTCGCCCCCACGAGCCTGCTGGCCGCACGGCCCGAGGTCGGACGCGCCGACGACACCACCATCGTCAAGCTGATCCGGTGGCTCTCGAGACGAGGGCTGCTGGTGGGTACGGTCGAGTCAGCGAGGCTGCCCGCGCTGATGGCCGCCACGTCGGGCGACGACGGTGGCTTCTACGGCCCCCAGTGGCCGGGCAACGCCGGCGGTCCCCCCGGCCCGCACACGCTGTGGCCGGCGCTGCGTCGCACCGAGGACGCGGCGCGGCTGTGGGACGTCTCGGAGGAGATGACCGGGGTGTCCTTCGGCTGAGGGGCTGGGACCGACCCGGATGATGGTCGGGTGCTGCACCGTCATCCGTTCCTCAGCCTCCTGACCCTCCTCTACCTCGGGTTCATCGGGCTGGTGACGCTCACCCCCGGAGCCGACCAGCCCGACTACCAGGGGCTGGCGGCGCGGATCCTGGCGCGACTCGAGCGCTACCCCGACCTCGACCCGCTCACCAGCCGGTTGAGCGTCGAGCGGATCGAGTTCCTCGCCAACATCGGGCTCTTCGTCCCGCTGGGGGTGTTCCTGCTGCTGCTCGTCGGCTCACGCCTGTGGTTCATCGCGATGGCTGCCGGCGTGGTCCTCACGTCGATGATCGAGACCGTCCAGGAGCAGATCCCCGGCCGGGTCTCCGACCCACGCGACGTCGCCGCCAACTCCATCGGCATGTTCATCGGCATCGGGCTCGCCCTCCTGCTCACGATGCCCGCCACGATGCGACGGAAGCAGGAGCGCGGCCAGAGCAGCTAGCGACTGGCGGCGTGCTCCCGGGCGGCTGCGACGAGGCCGGTCATCAGGCCGATCTCGACCCGCGTCTCGGGGTGCCACTGGACGGCCATGCGGAACCGGTCACCCGGGGCCTCCATCGCCTCGAGCGTGCCGTCGGCCGCCCGGGCGACCGCGGTGAACCCGGGATGGGTCGCCACCGACTGGTGGTGGTGGCAGCCGACCTCGAGGCTCGCGCCGACGAGACCGGCCAGCCGCGACCCGGGCTCGGTCGCGACGTCGACGGAGCCGTACGTGTCGCCGCCGGGGGAGTGCGTATCGTGGCCGACCAGGTCGGGGGTGTGCTGGTCGAGGACGCCGCCTGCGTGGACGGCCATCAGCTGCATCCCCCGACAGATCCCCAGCACCGGCAGGCCCGCCTGCTCTGCGGCGGTGAGGAGGGCCAGCTCCCACGCGTCCCGGTCCGGCTGCCAACCGGTGGTCCGCTCGTGCGGCTCCTCGGCGTACTGCGCGGGGTCGACGTCCGCGCCCCCGGAGATGACGAGCGCGTCGATCCGCGCCACCACCAGCGAGGCAGCAGCGGGCAGGGCGACGGGCGGGAGCAGCAGGGGTACGCCGCCCGCGGCCTCGACCGCGACGGCGTACTCCGTCGGCAGCAGGTCGGCGCTCGTGTGCCACACGCCCCACGCGGCCTGCTGGCGGTAGGTCGACAACCCGACGACGGGTGCGTCCATGCGCGCCGCCTCAGAGCGGGGTGACGTAGGCGCCGGAGATCCCACCGTCGACCAGGAACGTGTTGGCGGTCATGAAGCTCGACTCGTCGGAGGCGAGGAAGAGCACCGCGTTGGCCATCTCCTCGGGCTCGCCGAAACGCCCCATCGGCACGTGCACCAGGCGACGGGCGGCGCGCTCCTGGTCGCTGGCGAACAGCTCCTTGAGCAGCGGCGTGTTGACCGGGCCGGGGCAGAGCGCGTTGACGCGGACGCCCTCGCGGGCGAACTGCACGCCGAGCTCGCGCGACATCGACAGCACGCCGCCCTTGGAGGCGGAGTAGGAGATCTGCGAGGTCGCCGCGCCCATCACGGCCACGAACGAGGCGGTGTTGATGATCGAGCCGCGCTTCTGCTCGAGCATGTAGGGCAGGGCCGCCTTGCAGCAGAGGTAGACGCTCGTCAGGTTGACCTCCTGCACCTTTCGCCAGGCGTCGAGGTCGGTGTCGAGGATCGAGTCGTCCTCCGGTGGGCTGATGCCGGCGTTGTTGAAGGCGATGTCGACCGAGCCGTAGGTGTCCTTGGCCGTCTTGAAGAGCGCGTCGACCTCCTCCTTGGAGGTCACGTCGACGTGGACGTAGGTGACCACGTCGGGTCCGCCCAGCTCGGCGGCCAGGGACTCGCCAGCGGCGTCGTCGATGTCGCCGATGACCACGCGCGCGCCCTCCTCGACGAAGCGTCGCACGGTCGCGAGCCCGATGCCGCTGCACCCGCCGGTCACGACGGCCGTACGGCCCTCGATGCGTCCTGCCATGTGTTCGTGCCTCTCCTTCTGGGTGATCGAGCAGCCGCGAGGAACGAGCGGCGTGTCGAGATCGGGTCCTGGTTCAGTGGGCGATGAAGACGTTCTTCTCCTCGGTGAACGCGTTCGGCGCGTCCGGGCCGAGCTCGCGTCCGAGGCCGGACTGCTTGAAGCCGCCGAACGGCGTCCAGTAGCGGACCGCCGAGTGGCTGTTGACCGACAGGTTCCCCGACTCGACGCGTCGTGCCACCCGGAGCGCGCGGCCGACGTCGGAGGTGAAGATCGAGCCGGACAGGCCGTAGTCGGTGTCGTTGGCCAGCGCGACGGCCTCGTCCTCGTCGTCGAAGGCCATCACCGCGACCACCGGCCCGAAGACCTCCTCGCGCCAGATCGACTCGCTGGTGTCGCGTGACTCGACGACGGTCGGCGGCAGCCACCAGCCGGGCCCGTCCGGGGCGCTCCCGGTGAAGGCGATGCTCGCGCCGTCGAGGTGGGCCTGCACGGACTCGCGCTGTCCGGCGGAGACGAGCGGCCCCATCTCGCTCCGGTCGTCGGAGGGGTCGATGACCCGCAGCGCCTTGACCGAGGTCTCCAGCCGCCCCACGAACTCGTCGTACGCCGAGCGCTGGACGAGGATCCGCGACCGGGCGCAGCAGTCCTGGCCCGCGTTGTCGAAGACGGCGTACGGCGCACTCGCGGCGGCCGCCGCGACGTCGGTGTCGGTGAAGACGATGTTCGAGCTCTTGCCGCCGAGCTCCAGCGTCACCCGTTTCACCTGGTCGGCGCAACCGGCCATGATCTGCTTGCCGACGGTCGTGGAGCCGGTGAAGCAGACCTTCCGCACCAGCGGGTGGGTGACGAAGCGCTCGCCCACGACCGATCCCTTGCCGGGCACGATGGTGAGGACACCCTCGGGCAGACCGGCCTCGAGCGCGAGCTCCCCGATGCGCATCGCGGTCAGCGGGGTCAGCTCGGCGGGCTTGAGCACGACGGTGTTGCCGGCGGCCAGGGCCGGGGCGAAGCCCCAGGCCGCGATCGGCATCGGGAAGTTCCAGGGCACGATGATGCCGACCACGCCGAGCGGCTCGTGGAACGTGACGTCGGTGCCCCCCGGCACCGGGATCTGCCGACCGAAGAGCCGCTCGGGCGCGGCCGAGTAGTAGTTGAGGCAGTCGCGGACGTTGCCCGCCTCCCAGCGCGCGTTGCCGATCGTGTGACCGGCGTTGAGGACCTCGAGCTGGGCGAGCTCCTCGAGGTGGGCGTCCACGACCGCGGCGAAGGCGCGCAGCAGCCGGGCGCGCTCGCCCGGTGCGACGTCGCGCCAGGCCGGGAAGGCGTCGTGCGCCCGCGCGATGGCGGCGTCGGTGTCCTCGAGTGACGCCGACGCGGGGGAGTGGTCGAGCTCCGCGCCGGTGCTCGGGTTGATCAGGGTGGTCATCTCTGCCTTTCAGGAGGGGAGCTCAGAGCCGCTCGAAGCCGCGGACGAGCTCCCAGTCGGTGACGGCGGCGTTGTAGGCGGCGAGCTCGATGTCGGCCATGTTGGCGTAGTGGTCCACGACCTCGTCGCCGAGGGCCGCACGGGCGACCGTGGACGCGTGGAAGCGCTCGCGTGCGTCGCCCATCGTGCCGGGCACGCGCGGCTTGTCGGAGGCGTACGCGTTGCCGGTGAGCTCCGGCTCGAGCTCGAGGTCGTGCTCGATGCCGTGCAGGCCGCCGGCGATCATCGCGGCCAGCGCGAGGTAGGGGTTGGCGTCCGCGCCAGGGATCCGGTTCTCCATGCGCGCGCCCGCACCGCGGCCCACGAGCCGCACCGCGCACGTGCGGTTGTCCAGGCCCCAGCCCAGCGTGGTCGGGGCGAAGGAGCCGTCGGCGAACCGCTTGTAGGAGTTGATGTTGGGCGCGAAGAGCAGCGTGAAGTCGGCCGCCGTCGCCAGCACGCCCGCGATGAAGCTGTCGTAGAGCGGCGTACGCGCTCCCGAGTCCTCGTCCCAGAAGACCAGCTCGCCGTCGGCGCCACGCAGGGACAGGTGGATGTGGCACGAGTTGCCCTCGCGCTGGTTGGGCTTGGCCATGAAGGTCACCGACCTGCCGTGGTGAGCCGCGATCTCCTTGGCCGCGTTCTTGTAGACGACGTGGTTGTCGGCGGTGGTGAGGGCATCGTTGAAGAGGAAGCCGATCTCGTGCTGGCCGAAGTTGCACTCGCCCTTGGCGCCCTCGACGTCGAGCCCGGCGGCGTACATGTGGTTGCGGACGTCGCGCAGGAAGGGCTCGACGCGCGTCGTGCCCAGGATCGAGTAGTCGACGTTGTACTGGTTGGCCGGCGTGAGGCCGCGGTAGCCCAGGCGGTGAGCCTCCTCATAGGTGTCGTCGTAGACGACGAACTCGAGCTCGGTCCCGGCGAGGGCGACCAGGTCGCGCTCGGCGAGGCGGTCGAGCTGCGCCTTCAAGATGGCCCGCGGCGAGGCGACGACTGGGCGGTGGTCGGCCCACTCGAGGTCGCACTGGACCATCACGGTGGCCGGGAGCCAGGGGAGGAGTCGGATGGTCTGCTCGTCCATGACGAGCTCCATGTCGCCGTAGCCCTGCTCCCACGACGTCATCGCATATCCGTCGACGGTTTTCATGTCGACGTCGACCGCCAGGAGGTAGTTGCAGCCCTCGGTGCCGTGGCCGACGACGTGGTCCAGGAAGTAGCGGCCGTGCAGCCGCTTGCCCTGCAGGCGGCCCTGCATGTCGGTGAACGCGAGGACGACGGTGTCGACGTCGCCGGCGTCGATGCGCTGGCGGAGCGCCTCCATGGTGAGGTGGCGGTCGTTGCGTGTGCTCACGTGGTCTCCGTCTCGCTGGCAGTTCGTGGGTCTGGTCGGGCGGGTCAGACGAGCAGGCCGCGCAGGAGCGCGGCGGTGTCGTCGCAGTGGTCCTCCATGACCTTCCGCGCGCGTTCGGGGCGCCCGGCGAGGATGGCGCGGCACACCAGACGGTGCTGGTGGTGGGAGTGGCCGATGTTGGGCTCGAGGGCCGGGATGGCGGCGAGCATCTGGTCCAGGGTGGACTGCACCGAGGTCACCGCCTCCTGGAGCCGCGCCGACCCGCTCAGGGAGGCGATGGTCAGGTGCAGCCGGGAGTCGGCCTGGCGGTGGGCGCGCTTGCCCGTGGCGTCGTGGACCGCGGTCTCGGCGGCCGCGAGCTGCTCGCGGTCGGCGTCCGTGAGCTCGTGGCTGGCGGCGAGGTGCGCGGCGCCCGGCTCGGCGACGCGCCGGAACTCCAGTGCGTCGAGCCACTCGGACTTCGTGGCGGCCGAGACCCGGGAGAGTCCACCGGTGAACCGGCCGCGCGCCTGCGACGTCACGGTCGACCCGCCACCGCGCCCGCGCCGTGTCTCGACCAGACCTGCCTGCCGCAGCGCGGCGATCGCCTCGCGCAGGGTCGCGCGACTCACGCCCAGTCGCTCGGCGAGCTCGCGCTCGGGAGGGAGCAGGCTGCCGACGGGATAGACCCCGAGCCGGATCGCCGTCGCGAGCTGCTCGACGCACCCCTCGAACGCGTGGTGCCCACGCACCGGTCGCAGCACGGCAGCCGTGAGGTGCTCGTGCGGCTGCGCGGTCATGTGAGCAGTGTCGCAGGTTCACCGAACAGGTCAATGGTCGGAGTTCATACCAATTTGCCGGAGTTCTGGCCCGAAGTATTCACAAGGCGTTCCGCCAGGTCTAGGTTGCCGATCACCCACTGACGCCGCGAGAGGTGCGACATGTCTGCTGAGCCCGCTGCCGAGCGCCACCTGAGCGAGGACGAGGAGCACCTGGCCAAGCTCGGCTACAAGCAGGAGCTCGCCCGCTCCTGGTCCGGCTTCTCCAACTTCGCCATCTCGTTCTCGATCATCTCGATCCTCGCCGGCTGCCTCACCACCTACGGCGCCGGCATCGCCAACGGCGGCCCGGTCTCGATCTCCTGGTCGTGGCCGATCATCTCGGTCTTCATCCTGATCATCGGCTTCACGATGTCCGAGCTGGTCTCGGCCATGCCGACCTCGGGCGGCATCTACTACTGGGCCTCCAAGCTCGGCGGCCCGGCGGCCGGCTTCTTCACCGGCTGGCTCAACCTGATCGGGCTCATCGCAGTGACCGCCTCCGTCGCCTACGGGTGCGCGACGTTCTTCGAGCTGACCTTCCTGGCCTGGGGCTGGATGGACGAGTTCTCGCTGAACACGGTCTTCGTGATCTTCCTCGTGATCCTGGTGTTCATCACGGTGGTCAACATCTTCTCCAGCCACCTGCTGGCCCTGATCAACAACGTCTCCGTGTGGTGGCACGTCGCCGGCGCTGCGTTCCTCGTGCTCGTCCTCGTCATCGTCCCGGACGACCACCTGAGCATCTCCCAGGTCTTCACCGACACCTACAACGGCTCCGGCTGGTCCGACGGGTCCACGAGCAACCTGGTGTTCTTCTTCGCCATCATCCCGTTCGGCTTCATCCTCACCCAGTACACGATCACCGGGTTCGACGCCTCGGTGCACCTGTCCGAGGAGACCCAGGGCGCTGCCAAGACGGCCGCGCGCGCCATCTGGCAGTCGATCTTCTACTCCGCCATCGGCGGCTACGTCCTGCTGCTCGCGGTGACCTTCGCGATCCCGAAGGTCGACGGGGTGCCCGACTACGCCAGCATCCCGGCCGGCGGCGTGGCGTACGTCTTCGACACCGCGCTCGGATCGACCTGGGGCGGTCTGCTGCTCTTCATCTCGTCCTGCGCGCAGCTCTTCTGCGCGACCGCCTGCCTGACCTCCACGTCGCGGATGATGTTTGCCTTCAGCCGTGACCGCGCAGTGCCCGGATCACGGTTGTGGTCCAAGGTCAACGCCCAGCGCACCCCGGCCAACGCCGTCATCTTCGCCGCGGTCCTCGGCGCCCTCATCACGCTTCCCGCGCTGAAGTCGGTCAACGGCATCCCGACCGCCTTCTACGCCGTCACCTCGGTCTCGGTCATCGGCCTCTACTTCTCCTTCGCCGTCCCGATCTTCCTGCGCTGGCGCGCCGGCGACTCGTTCGAGGTCGGCAGCTGGAACAACGGCAGCAAGTACAAGTGGATGAACCTCGTCGCCACGATCGAGATCGTCGTCGTCGGCATCATGTTGATGCTCCCGACCTCACCCTTCGGTGCGCCGTGGCGCGACGAGTTCGACTGGGCGGCCGTGAACTACGCGCCGTTCATGGTGCTCGGCGTGCTGGTCCTGCTGGCTGTCTGGTGGGCGGCCTCGGCCAGGCACTGGTTCAAGGGACCCGTGCAGACCATCGACCAGGCGGTCGTGGAGGCCTTCGACGAGTGACGCCGGCCCGGCGACGGGGAGGTCGTCCGTAGGGTGCATGCGTGCCGCACCATCTCGATGACCTGACCTCTGCGCTGGCCGCCGAGCGCGAGCGCCTGCTCCCGGACACCTCGGGGACGATCCACGACCAGCGGCTGGACGACGGCGGCGAGCGCTGCTTCGCCTTGGCGACGACGACGGTCGACGGGCGGCTCAGCCACACGCAGGACGCCGATGTCGGCTTCCCCATCCAGTCCGTCGTCAAGCCGTGGATCTACGGCGTGGCGCTCCTCGACCACGGGGACGGCGTGCACGACCTCGTGGGCGTCGAGCCGACCGGTGAGCCCTTCGACGCGGTGGTGCTGGAGGAGGGGACCGGCCGGCCACCCAACCCGATGGTGAACGCCGGTGCGCTGCTGACGTCGTCGCTCGTCGCGGGACGCGGTGTGGACGAGCGCGTCGCCCGGGTGCTCGAGGTCTGCTCCGGCGCCGCGGGTCGCGCGCTGTCGGTGGACGAGGGCGTCGTGGCGACCGAGCTCGAGCAGGGGGACCGCAACCGGGCCCTCGGCTTCCTGATGCGGGCCGGTGGAACCATGTCCTGCTCGGTGGAGGACGCGCTGGAGGTGCTGGCGCGGTGCTGCGCGATCACGGTCACCGCTGCCGACCTGGCCACGATGGCCGGCACCCTGGCGACGTGGGGCGTGCGCCCCGGCTCGTCGGAGCGGGTGCTGCCCCAGAGCGTGGTCACCGACGTGCTCAGCGTGATGGCGACCTGTGGCATGTACGACGGCAGTGGCAGGTGGGTCCACCGCGCCGGGCTGCCGGCGAAGTCCGGCGTCTCGGGGGGCGTGATGGCCGTGGCGCCCGGGATCCTGGGCCTGGGCTCGTACAGCCCGCCCCTCGACGACCACGGCAACAGCGTGCGCGGCCTGCGCGCGGGCGAGCAGCTGTCGGTGTCGTGGGGGCTGCACCCGTTCGGCCCGCCCCGGTAGCACCGGCGTGCGGCGGCAGCAGGGTCAGGGAGCGCCGCGCGGCTCGTCCTGGGCGGGCTCGGAGCTGAGCTCGTCGATGACCAGCAGGTCGTGACGGACCTGGCCGGCACGGAACGACGCGCGACCGACCATGTGGCTGGCCACGATGCTGGTCGCCATCTGCAGCAGGACGATGAGCACCAGGACACCGACGACCGAGAGGTCGCGCAGCCGCAGCCCCACGCCGGCCATCACCAGCACGGTGCCGAGCACCTGCGGCTTCGTGGCGGCGTGCATCCGGCTGAGCAGGTCGGGCATCCGCACCACGCCGATGGCGGCGATGAGCGCGAGGAGCGCGCCGAGGAGGATGCACGCGGCCGCGACGACGTCGGCGACGCCGGTCCAGGTCATCGCAGGTCCCCCTCGATCTGCTCGTCCGGGCGACTGTCGGCATCGACGTCCTCGCTGCGACTGGCATAGCGCGCGACGCTGACAGCGCCGACCATGCCGAAGGCGGCCAGCACCACCAGGACGGGAAGCGCGTAGGTCACCCGCGTGTGGGCGATCAGCAGGCCGATGGTGGACACCGTGACGGCCACGAGCACGTCGAGCGCGACGCTGCGGTCGAGGATGGTCGGTCCCAGCGTCATGCGCACCAGCAGCAGCGCGGCTGCGACCAGCAGCATGGCTGCGGCGATCACGAGCACGATGGTCATGACGCCTCCTCCTGCCCGGTCGCTCGGGCGGGAAAGGCCCGCAGCAGCCGCTGCTCGAGCGCGAGCGCCTCCTGGCGGAAGCGCTCGACCGCCTCCTCGTCGCGTACGTCGATGACGTGCAGGAAGAGCGTGTGGGTCGAACGCCGCGCCTCGACGACGACCGAGCCGGGCACCAGCGAGAGCATGGAGGCCACCAGCGTCATCATGAGGTCGGAGGACGACTCGAGGTCGACCGCGACGACTGCGTTGCTCACCTGACGGCGCCGCAGGACCACCGAGGACACCTCGACGCTGGCGCGGACCACGTCGACGATGAAGCGCCCCACGAGCGCGACGAGTGCGAGCGGGCGGACCCGGAAGCTCAGGTGGAGCGGAGGCAGCGGGAACACCAGGCACACCATCACCGCGACGAGCACCCCGCCCACCAGCAGCAGGGGAGTGACGTCGCCCCACAGGGCGAGCCACACCAGCGTCAGGCCCGCGACGGCAGGGGGCTGGACCGCGCGGTGACGCGCGGGTCGGGTGGTCCCGTCGCGACGGGTGTGGAGCACCGGGCTCATCGAGCCTCCCCGGTGAGGACGGACGACACGTAGGTGTCGCGCTGGTGGAGGTCGCGGGCGGCGCGCTCGCTGAGACCGTAGAGCGGGCCGGCGACGACGGTGAGCAGCACGCTCAGCGTGACGAGCCCGGCGGCTGGCACCAGCATCCCGGCGGGAGAGTGCCGGTTGTCCTCCCCGGCCTCGATGAGGGTGTGGAAGTCACGGTCGGGCAGGTCGTCGTTGCCGAGACGACGCGCCTCCTCGATGTCGTTCTTGGTGATCGTGCCGGCCGAGGTGTGGACGTGCCCGCGGTGCTGGTGCGTGCCGTCGTCGCTGCCGTGACCGGGGGCGGGATCCGCAGCGTCACTGATGGCCTCCAAGGCCTCGTGCGCCTCCTCCGGCGTACGCCAGAAGGCGACCGCCCACGTCTTCGCGACGGCGTAGAGGGTGAGGAGGCTGGTGACCGCACCACCGGCGACCACCGTCCACGGCAGCCACCCGCCGTCGGCCTGGGCCGCCTGGAAGAGGCCGACCTTGCCGATGAAGCCGGAGAAGGGCGGGATGCCGGCGAGGTTCATCGCGGGGACGAAGAACAGCACCGCCAACAGGGGAGCGAGCCGGGCCAGGCCGCCGATCCGCATCAGGGCGGTGCTGCCCGCGCGGCGCTCGACCAGACCGAGCACGAGGAAGAGCGCGGTCTGGATGGTGATGTGGTGCACGACGTAGAAGATCGTGCCGGCAGTGCCCAGCCGGCTGCCCAGCGCGATGCCGAGGATGAGGTAGCCGATGTGGCTGACCAGCGTGAAGGACAGCATCCGCTTGATGTCGGACTGGGCGACGGCGCCCAGGATGCCGATGAGCATCGTGAGCAGCGCCGTCCACAGGAGGAGGTCGCTCAGTGGGCTGTCGGGGAACAGCAGGGTCTGGGTGCGCAGGATGGCGTAGACGCCCACCTTGGTCAGCAGGCCGGCGAACACCGCAGTGACCGGCGCCGGTGCCGTGGGATAGCTGTCGGGCAGCCAGAACGACAGCGGGAACACCGCGGCCTTGATCGCGAACGTCGTCAGCAGCAGGAGCTGGATCATCAGCGAGACGTGGTCGGGCAGCTCGGCGAGGCGCTCGGCGAGGTGGGCGAGCGTCAGCGTGCCGGTGGCGGCGTAGGTGACCGCGATGCTGATGAGGAAGAGGGTGGAGGAGAGCAGGTTGACCAGCACGTAGATGGTGCCGGCCCGGATCCTGGTCGCCGTGCCCCCGAGGGTCAGCAGGACGTAGCTGGCGAAGAGCAGCATCTCGAAGCTGACGAAGAGGTTGAACAGGTCGCCGGCGAGGAACGCGTTGGACACACCGGCCACGAGCACGAGGAAGGTCGGGTGGTAGATCGAGATCGGTGCGCCCTCCTCGTCCTCGGTCATGCCCTGCCCGACGGAGTAGGCGAGGACCGCCAGCGTGACCACCGCGCTGACGACCAGCATCAGGGCCGCCAGCCGGTCCGCGACGAGCACGATGCCCAGCGTCTCGGACCACGCGCCGATCCAGACCGTCTGCGGACCGTGCCGGTCCGCCTGGACGAGCAGCGCGGAGGAGATGACCACGACGGCGGTCAAGACGCCGAGGCTGAGCCAACGCTGGATCCGCGGGTGGTGCAGGAGCGCGAGCGAGACGCCGGCAGCCAGGATCGGCAGCACCACGGGAAGGGGGACGAGCGCGTTCACGACGGCCTCTCCTGGTTGATCTCGGCCTCGTCGGCCGCCAGCGGGTCGTCGTCCGGACCCTCGCCGGGGTCGCCGCTGGAGTCGTCACCGGGGAAGTCGGACGTGGTGGCGGCGTAGGCCTCGGACGTGACGTCCCGGCTCGCGAGGTGCCTGATCATGTCGTCCTCGACGTCGTCCTGGACGTCGTCGTGGCCGTTGAGCTGCCAGCTGCGGTAGGCCATGGCGAGGACGAACGCGGTGGTCGCCAGCATGATCACGATCGCGGTCAGCACCATCGCCTGCGGCAGGGGATCGGAGAGCCCGGAGGTGTCGCCACCCTTCTCGACGATGGGCGCGCGACCGGCCCGGCCGCCGGCGACGAGGAACGCGATGCTGACGCCGTTGCCGATCATGACCAGCCCGAGCAGCACGCGCGTGAGGCTGCGCTCGAGCACGAGGTAGACGCCGCACCCGAGCAGGACGGACGAGGTGAGGACGAGGGTGAGGTTGACGCTCATGCCGCCGCTGCCTCCGTCTCGCGTCGGGTGCGCTTGATGTCGCGGTCGATGTGGGAGCCGAGGGCGCGCAGGAGGTCGAGCACCAGGCCGACCACGACGAGGTAGACGCCGACGTCGAAGAGCACCGAGGTGACCAGGTGCAGCTCACCGAGCAGCGGGATGGGCACGTCGATGATGGCCGACTGCAGGACGACGCCGCCGAAGGCCATCGGCAGCAGTGCGGAGAGGGCGGCCACGGACAGGCCCGCACCGATGAGTCGCCCGGCGTCGACGGGCGCGGCCTCGTCGAGCTCGTAGCGTCCGCCGGCGAGGTAGCGGACGACGAGGGCCAGGCCGGTGGTCATCCCGGCGGCGAACCCGCCTCCGGGATCGTTGTGCCCGGCCAGCAGGAAGTAGATCGAGATCACGATGAGCGTGTGGAAGACGAGGCGCACCACGACCTCGAAGATGATCGACCGCTTCTCCGGCGCCATCGTGCGCGAGCCCGGCAGCCAGGCGCGACGACCGGGCCCGGTGGGGACCTTCGTCACACCGGCGGGGTAGGGGATGTCGTGGACGCGCCGGATGTCGGCGCCGCGGGCGCTGACGTAGATGAGGCTGGCCACGCCCGTGGCGGCCGCCACGAGGACCGAGAGCTCGCCGAGCGTGTCCCACGCGCGGGTGTCGACGAGGATGACGTTGACGATGTTGCCGCCGCCGCCGAACTCCAGCGCCTGCTTCGGGAGGGCCGTCGAGACGGGCTCCGCGGTCCGTGCGGCACCCGCCACCAGCAGGAAGCCGCCGGTCACCGCGCCCACGGCGGCGCCGAGCACGGCGCGGAGGTGGCGGCGGGCGCTCAGCGGCCGGTCGGTGAAGAACTGCGGCAGCCGGCGCAGGGCCAGCACGAACACCACGACGGTCAGGGTCTCGACGAGCGCCTGGGTCAGGGCGAGGTCGGGCGCGCCGTGGAGGACGAAGAGGACAGCCGTGCCGTAGCCGGTGACTCCGACCAGGAGCACCGCACGGATCCGACGGCGCGAGCGCACGGTGAGCACGGCGGCGGCGGCGATGACCACGCCGACGACGGCCTGCGCCGGGGTGTCCCACGCCCGGACGCGTACGTCGTCGAGACCCCGCAGCAGCGTCGATCCGGGGAGCAGCACGACGACGAGGAGGATGATCGCGAGGTAGGCCGAGGCGGACCCGCGCTGGACGACACCGGTGACCTCGACCGCGCTCCGGTCCAGCAGCCGCATGCCGCCCCGGTAGGCGCGCTCCAGGCTCCAGTCGTGCGCCAGCCGCGTCTGCACTCGGGCGACCGGCTCGCGGGCGAGGAAGAGCAGCGCTCCGCCGGCGAGCGCGAGCACGGTCAGCAGCAGCGGGGTGCCGACCCCGTGCCACAGCGTGAGCTCGGGGTGGTGGACGCCCGCCGGGAAGCCCTCGGCCGGTTGCTCGAGCAGGGTCGTGAGCGGACCGCCGGCGAAGCCCAGGGCGACGGTCAGGGCGGCCAGCACGACAGGGGCAGCGACGAATCCCGGTGCCGGTGGGTGGACCTCGGCCGGGGCGTCGTGCTCCGAGCCGGCGCCGTGGATCTCCCGGTTGCCGAAGGCGCCCCAGACGAAGCGAGCGGAGTAGGCGGCCGTCAGCGCGGACCCGACGACGACCCCGGCCAGCAGGACCCAGCCGGAGAGACCGGCCATGCCGGTGCCGTCCCCCTCCTGCGCCACGTCGAGGAGTGCCACGAGGACGCTCTCCTTCGTGACGTAGCCCAGCAGCGGGGGCAGTCCGGCCATCGACGCAGCGGCGAGCGTGGCGGCCACCGCGAGCGCGGGCATCCGGCGGGCCAGGCCGGTGATGCGGCGCAGGTCGCGCGTCCCGGCGCTGTGGTCGATGATCCCGACCGTGAGGAACAAGGTGGCCTTGAAGAGGGCGTGCGCGACGAGCACGCCCAGACCCGCCACCATCGTGCTGCGGGTGCCCACGCCGAGCACCAGGACGAGGAAGCCGAGCTGGCTCACGGTGCCGTAGGCGAGCAGCAGCTTGAGGTCGTTCTGGCGCAGCGCGCGCACGCCGCCGAGCAGCATCGTGGCGAGGCCGAGCGTCAGCAGCACCGTCCGCCAGCCTGCGACGCCGGCGAAGGCCGGGGCGAGGAGCGCCACGAGGTAGACGCCGGCCTTCACCATCGACGCGGCGTGGAGGTAGGCGCTGACCGGGGTCGGCGCGGCCATGGCCGACGGCAGCCAGAAGTGGAACGGCAGCAGCGCCGACTTGCTGATGGCGCCGACCAGGAGCAGGTGCACGCCGACGGTCACGGCGGTGCCCACGGGCGGATCGGCCAGGATCTCCGAGATCCGGTAGGTCCCGGCACCGTGGGCGACGACGATCGCTCCGACCAGCATCGCGAGGCCACCGAAGGTCGTGACGATGAGCGCCTGGATGGCCGAGCGTCGGCTGGCGCGGCGACCCGGGTCGTGCCCGATGAGCAGGAACGAGAAGACGGTGGTGAGCTCCCAGAACACGTAGAGCAGGAGCAGGTCGTCGGCCAGGACCAGGCCGAGCATGGATCCGATGAACGCGACCAGGACGCCTGCGAAGCGCGGGACGCCGGCGTCGGACCTGCCGAAGTACCACGCGCAGTAGGCCAGCACCAGCGCGCCGATCCCCAGCACGATCAGCGACATCACCCACTGGAGGGTGCCCATCGACAGCGCGAGGTCCATGCCGATGCCGTCGACCCAGGGATGGACTTCGGTGAGGGTGCCGCCGTCGAGGACCGTCGGCCCTTGGGCGGCCACCCAGATCGTCCCCGCGAGGGGCACGACCGCCAAGGCCAGGAATCCGCGACTGCCCGCGCGCAGCACGAGCCATGGAGACGCGATCGCCGTCGCGAGAACGGCGACGATCAGCAACAGCACAGGCGGGTGTCCTCGAGGTCTCGCGGGTGGTTCGGCGGGGCGCCGGGGTGTGCCAAACCTACAGGCGCGAGGTGACATGACCCCGGTCGCGAGAGCCTCGTCGACCGAAGATGGGTGGTGGACCCCATGCGGTGGCGTCGACGCGTGGCGTGACTCACGCCGAGGCGGCGCGTTCCCGGCTCGTCAGCCGAGGTAGTTGGTCGTGAACGTGATCGCGACGGTGAGCACGAGGGTGTTGAACACGAAGGCCAGCACCCCGTGCTTGAGCACCTGCGCGCGCAGCACCGACTTGCGCACCTCGACGTCGGTCGTCCCGAAGGTGGTCCCCACGGCGACGGTGAAGTAGAGGTACTCCACCACGCCGGGTCGGGCCTCGTCGGGGAAGGCGAGTCCACCGTGCTCGCTGTGGAGCGCGACGTAGGTCATGAGGAATCCGGCCTGCAGCACCAGCCACGACGAGACGATGGCGACCAGGCACACGGCCAGCACCCACGGCTCGGACGCATGCTGCTCGTCGGCACGCGGCATGACCAGCAGGACCGAGACCAGCGCCACGACTGCGGCGCTCTGCGCGAAGGCCTCGGGCGAGGCGACGAACAGCTTCGCGGCGCGGCTCATCCGCCTCGACTGCCGCGCCATCGCCGTCAGGCCGGTGCGGCCCCCGCGGTGGATCGCAGCCCAGGTCAGGACCAGGTAGACGACGGCGTAGAGGTCCCACGACGTGAGGAACACCAGCAGCGGCTCGCCGGGCGTGAAGAAGCCCACGACCAGACCGACGCACGCCAGGGTCTGTCTCCACGTCTCACGCTGCCACCAGCTCATGGGCGCCCACCCTAGTGAGGCGTGCAGCCGGACCGGCAACGACGAAGCCCCGGGCCGATGACCCGGGGCTCGTTTCGATCGTGGTGTCCGAGGGGGGACTTGAACCCCCACGCCCTAATACGGGCACTAGCACCTCAAGCTAGCGCGTCTGCCAATTCCGCCACCCGGACGAGTGCTGGAGAAATGTAGCAAAGCACCTCGCTGGCAACGAATCGGGGTTGGTGCTGGCTCGTGGGGCAGGATGGGCGGCATGGAACAGGCTCCGCAGGACAGTTCTCGGGCTCCGTCGCAGGGCCCTTCCTACGACCCTGCCAAGGAGGTCGTCGAGCTGTGCCGGGAGCTCATCCGCATCGACACGTCCAACTACGGCACGGACGACGGGCCGGGGGAGCGCAAGGCCGCCGAGTACGTCGCCGGGCTGCTCGACGAGGTCGGGATCGAGAGCCAGGTCATCGAGGGGCGGCCCGGTCGGGCCAACGTGGTCGCGCGCTGGGGCGGTGGCGACGGCCGGGCCCCGCTACTGCTCCACGGCCACCTCGACGTCGTACCGGCGGAGGCGTCGGACTGGCAGGTCGATCCGTTCAGCGGCGAGATCAAGGACGGCCACGTGTGGGGCCGCGGCGCGGTCGACATGAAGGACTTCGACGCGATGCTGCTCAGCGTCGTGCGAGCCCGCGCCGCAGCCGGAGCCGCGCCCGACCGGGAGGTCGTGCTGTGCTTCACCGCCGACGAGGAGGCCGGAGGTGGCCACGGAGCGAAGGTGCTCGTCGACGAGCACGCCGACCTGTTCGCCGACTGCACCGAGGCGGTCGGCGAGGTGGGCGGCTTCTCCGCCACCATCCGCGGACGCCGGGTCTACCTCATCGAGGCCGCCGAGAAGGGCATGGCCTGGATGCGGCTCACCGCCCGGGGGCGTGCCGGCCACGGTTCGATGATCAACGACGACAACGCCGTCACCCGCCTCGCCGGCGCCGTGGCCCGCATCGGCGCGCACCAGTGGCCGGTCCGGCTGACGCCCACCATGGAGGTGCTCCTCGCGACGGTCGGTGAGCTCGCCGGCACCGAGGCCACACCGGGCAACGCCGAGGCGCTGGTCGAGGAGTTCGGCGACGCCGCCCGGATGCTCGGCGCGGTCATCCGCAACACCGCCAACCCGACGATGCTCCAGGCGGGCTACAAGACCAACGTCATCCCCACCGACGCCCACGCGACCGTCGACGGCCGGTTCCTGCCCGGCTACGAGGACGAGTTCTTCCAGACCCTGCACGAGCTCGCCGGCGACGGGATCGAGTTCGACTTCGAGTCCAAGCAGGACCCGTGGGAGACGCCGTACGACGGTGACCTGGTGACGGCGATGACCCGCAGCCTCATCGCCGAGGACCCCGACGCCCTCGTCGCGCCCTACCTGATGAGCGGCGGCACCGACGCCAAGCACTTCCGCAAGCTCGACATGCGCTCCTACGGCTTCGCACCGCTGCGGCTGCCCGCCGACCTCGACTTCACCGCGCTCTTCCACGGTGTCGACGAGCGGGTCCCGGTCGACGCGCTGGAGTTCGGTGCGCGGGTGTTCGACCGCTTCCTCGACCAGGTCTGAGGCCGGCTCCGCCCGGGCGGCGGGGTGACAGCACCCACCGTGCGCACCCTCGGAACTGTTGCGCACGCCACACGCGGACACCGATGAGGGAATGCGCTGCCCTGTGGCATGGTTGCCACCACGAAGAGCTTGCGTGCTCTGGGGGCGGTGAAATTCCGCACCGGCGGTCACAGTCCGCGACCCGACCACCGCCAGTGGCCGGTTGACCAGGTGGAACTCCTGGACCGACGGTCACAGTCCGGATGAGAAGTGCACGCAGACGCACTCCGCGTTCCCTGTCGGGGGCCGCGAGCGCCGTCGCCCGCCCCCCGGAGTCCGAACACCCGGAGGCGGAGGAAGCGATGACGACCAGCGAGGCAGAACAGCGTGCCATGCAGCGCGCACTCGCGCTCGCGGTCACGCCCGGCGTCCCACTGGGGCCCAACCCTCGGGTCGGCTGTGTGCTGCTCGCCCCGGACGGTACGACGATCGCCGAGGGCTTCCACCGCGGAGCGGGCACCCCGCACGCCGAGGCCGCCGCGCTCGCGGAGGCTGGTGACGCGGCCCGCGGCGCGACCGCCGTCGTCACGCTCGAGCCGTGCAACCACACCGGTCGCACAGGCCCGTGCAGCGAGGCACTCATCGCGGCCGGCGTGGTCCGAGTCGTCTTCGCCCAGCCCGACGCCAACCCGGTCGCCGTCGGCGGCGCCGGCCGGCTGCGCGAGGCGGCCGTCGAGGTCGTCGGCGGCGAGATGATCGACGAGGCGCAGGCGATCAACCGGGCCTGGACCTTCGCCATCGCCCACCGACGGCCCTTCGTGACCTGGAAGTTCGCCACCACGCTCGACGGCCGCAGCGCTGCCACGGACGGCACCAGCCGATGGGTCTCCAGCCGCGCCGCCCGCCTCGACACCCACCGACTACGTGGGCTGTGCGACACGATGCTCGTCGGCACGAGCACCGTCGAGGTCGACGACCCCGAGCTCACCGTCCGCGACGAGGTCGACGAGCCCGTCGCGATCCAGCCGCTGCGCGCCGTGATGGGGCTGCGGGACCTGCCGACGGACCGGCGGATCTTCAACGACCGGGCCGAGTCCGTGCACCTGCGCACCCGCGACCCGGAGATCGCCCTTGCCGAGCTGCACGCGAGGGACCGCCAGCACGTGTTCCTCGAGGGTGGTCCCACGCTCGCCCGGGCGTTCCTGGCCGCGGGTCTCGTCGACGAGGTCGTCACCTACGTCGCGCCGATGCTGCTCGGCTCCGGCCGCAGCGCCGTCGCCGACCTCGGCATCCACACCATCACCGACGCGCTCCACCTGCACGTCACCGACGTGGCCGTGCTGCAGGGACACGGCGGCGAGGACACCAACGTGAGGCTCACCATGAAGCCCCAGAAGAGGAGCAGCTGATGTTCACCGGGATCGTCGAGGAGCTCGGCACCATCGCCGAGGTCACCGACCAGGGCGACGCCGTCCGACTCACCGTCGAGGCCAGCACCGTGCTCGAGGGCACCGGGCTGGGCGACTCGATCTCCGTCAACGGCTGCTGCCTCACCGTCTCCGAGCTCGGCGAGGGCAGGTGGACCGCCGACCTCATGCAGGAGACCCTCGACAGGACCTCGCTGCGCGGCGTCGTACCCGGCGACCGGGTCAACCTGGAGCGTGCGGTCACCGTCGACAAGCGGCTCGGGGGCCACATCGTGCAGGGCCACGTCGACGGGGTCGGCGAGGTCATCGCCCGCTCACCGAGCGAGCACTGGGACGTCGTCGAGATCTCGCTCCCGGCCCACCTGGCGCGCTACCTCGTCGACAAGGGCTCGATCACCGTCGACGGAGTGAGTCTCACCGTGGTCGAGGCCCGTGACTCGAGCTTCACCGTCAGCCTGATCCCCGAGACCCTCGCCCGCACGACCCTCGGCAGCCGCCGCGTCGGCGACCTGGTCAACCTCGAGGCCGACGTCATCGCCAAGCACGTCGAGAAGCTCCTCGGCGCCTACAGCTCCGTGACCACCCCCTTCTCAGAGAACGACGAGGAAGACTGATGTCCCTGCTCGAATGGCTCGTCCACGGCACCATCCCGGTGCCCGGCGGCGAGCTCGGCGCTCGCGAGGTGATCGGCAACCTCTTCGGCCTCGCCAGTGCGATCCTCGGCATGAAGCGCTTCGTCTGGGCCTGGCCGATCGGGCTCGTGGGCAACGTCCTGCTCTTCACCGTCTTCGCCACCGGAGAGCTCTCCGGCCACATCGACGACCCGCTGTGGGGGCAGGCCGGACGTCAGGTGTTCTTCGCCGCGGTCTCGGTCTACGGCTGGTGGCGCTGGTCGCACGTGCGCAACGCCGGCGGCGCCTCCGACGGCGGCGCCATCGCCCCGCGCTGGGCCACGCGCACCGAGCGACTGCAGCTGCTGGGTCTCGGGGTCGTCGGCTACGCCGCGGCGTACGTCGTGCTGACCCAGGTGCTCGGCTCCTGGGGCCCGACGACCGAGGCCTGGATCCTCGCCGGCTCCATGCTGGCGACCTACGGCATGGCCCGTGGGTGGGTCGAGTTCTGGCTGGTCTGGGTCCTGGTGGACGTCGTCGGCGTCACCACCTTGATCCAGGCCGGCTACTACCCGACGGCAGGCATGTACCTCTTCTACGCGATCTTCGTGATCATCGGCTTCGTCGTCTGGTGGCGCGACGCCCGGACCGTGGTCGACACCAGCACCGTCGACGAGCAGGAGGCACTCCCCGTATGAACCACCACCCGAGCAGCGTGCGGCTTGACTCCGTCGAGCGGGCCATCGCCGACATCGCCGCGGGCAAGGCGGTCGTCGTCGTCGACGACGAGGACCGCGAGAACGAGGGCGACATCATCTTCGCCGCCGCCAGGGCGACCCCGGAGCTGATGGCCTTCACCATCCGCCACAGCAGCGGGGTGATCTGCGTGCCGATGCCGGCCGAGATGCTCGACCGGCTCGAGATCCCGCTCATGACCCCGCACAACAAGGACAAGCTCCGCACGGCCTACACGATCTCGGTCGATGCCCGCGACGGCGTGAGCACCGGCATCAGCGCCGCCGACCGCGCCCACACCGCCCGCACGCTCGCCGACTCGGCGACCGAGCCGTGGGAGCTCACGCGCCCCGGCCACGTCTTCCCGCTGCGCTACCGCGAGGGAGGCGTGCTCGTACGACGGGGGCACACCGAGGCGGCCGTCGACCTGGCGATGCTCGCCGGGCTGACGCCCGCGGGTGTGCTGGTCGAGGTCGTCAACGACGACGGGACGATGAAGCGCGCGCCCGAGCTGCGGGAGTTCGCCGACCAGCACGGCCTCGCGATGATCTCCATCGACGACCTCGTGCGGCACCGTCGGCGCCACGAGCGCCATGTCGAGCGGGTCGCGGAGACCAGGCTGCCGACGCGGCACGGTGAGTTCACGGCCTACGGCTACCGCATCACCATCGACGGCAGCGAGCACGTCGCGCTGGGCTACGGGGACCTCTCGGGTGACGAGCCGGTCCTGACCCGGGTGCACAGCGAGTGCCTCACCGGCGACGTGTTCGGCAGCGAGCGCTGCGACTGCGGCCCCCAGCTCGACGAGGCGCTGCGTCGCGTGGTCGAGGAGGGCAGGGGGGTGGTGGTCTACCTCCGCGGGCACGAGGGGCGTGGCATCGGGCTGGTCGCCAAGCTGCAGGCCTACCAGCTCCAGGACGGGGGTCGCGACACCGTCGACGCGAACCTCGACCTCGGTCTCCCCGCCGACGCCCGCCACTACGGCACCGCGACCCAGATCCTGCGTGACCTCGAGATCGCGTCGGTGCGGCTGATGACCAACAACCCCGACAAGACCGCCAGCCTCGAGGACTTCGGCATCGCCGTGACCGAGCAGGTGCCGCTCGCGCCGAGCCCCACCGACCACAACCTGGCCTACCTCCGCACCAAGCGCGACCGGATGGGCCACGAGCTGCCCGACCTGGCCGTCGACCACCAAGAAGAACACCTCGACCCACACGGAGGAGTCCGATGAGCGAGCGCAGCGAGCGAATGGTCCACCACAGCGTGCCAGATGCCTCATGCGTGCACGGAGCGAAGCGAGTGCGTGCATGAGTGGAGCAGGCGCACCGACGTCCGAGCCCTACGACGCCAGCGGCTTGAGGGTCGCGGTCGTCGCCGCGACCTGGCACACCCAGGTGATGGACGGCCTCGTCGCCGGTGCCGAGCGTGCGCTCGCGGCGTACGGCATCAGCACGCCCGAGGTGATCCGGGTGCCGGGGACCTTCGAGCTGCCCGTGGTCGCCGCGGCCCTCGCCCGGCACGGGTACGACGCCGTGGTGGCGCTGGGTGTCGTGATCCGCGGCGGCACCCCGCACTTCGACTACGTGTGCTCGGCCGCCACAGACGGCCTCACGCAGGTGAGCGTGGACCACGCCATCCCGGTCGGGTTCGGCGTCCTGACGTGTGACACCGAGGAACAGGCGATCGCTCGTGCCGGCCTCGAGGGCTCGGTCGAGGACAAGGGCTGGGAGGCGACTGCCGCCGCGCTCGACACCGCCCGCGTGCTGGCCGGGCTGCGGACGGGCTGAGCCTCCCGGCCCGGGAGGCGGTCCGTCAGGAGGTGCGGTCGCTGGCTCCCTGGAGCCGGTCGATGTGCTCGGAGGCCTGCGCCTTGGTGAGGTCGCCGGGCAGCTCCTCACCGGCCTCACGGGCGAGGGTGTCGAGGTAGCTGCGCTGCGCCCCGGTCATCGGCTCGTCGCCGGTCACCCACTCCTCGGGGTCCTTGCGGGTGCTGTCGCCCTGCGGCCCACCGAGGGTCTCGTGGGCGGGGTCGCCCGCCGTCGCGCCCCCGATGGTCTCGTCGGGAGCCTGGTCCGAATGTGTGTTCGATTCACTCATGCTGCGACTTTAGCCCGCCGCACCGACGACGCCACCACACCTCGGGGTGGTCCGCGCACGGGACCGGGCGCGTAGGAAGCCAGCCGCGCGCCGTAGGCTTGCGCCTCGTGAAGACGTTCGAGGACCTGTGGGCCGAGCTGTCCGCCAAGGCCGTGGAGCGCCCCGAGGGGTCCGGCACCGTGCAGCAGCTCGACGCGGGCGTCCATGCCATCGGCAAGAAGCTCCTGGAGGAGGCCGCCGAGTCCTGGATGGCCGCCGAGCACGAGGGCAAGGACGCGACGGCGCTGGAGATCAGTCAGCTGCTCTACCACGCGCAAGTGCTGATGCTCGCCTCCGGACTGACCCTCGACGACGTCTACGCCCACCTGTGAGAGACCCGGTGACCTTCGCATGACCCTCCGCATCGCCGTCCCCAACAAGGGGGCGCTGTCCCAGGCCGCCACCGACATCCTCCGCGAGTCGGGCTACCGCCAGCGCACGGACTCCAAGGAGCTCGCGCTCGTCGACACCGAGAACGACGTCGAGTTCTTCTACCTGCGTCCGCGCGACATCGCGCTCTACGTGGGGGAGGGCACCCTCGACGTCGGCATCACCGGGCGCGACCTGCTGCTCGACTCCGGCGCCCAGGCCCAGGAGGTGATGAACCTCGGGTTCGGTCGCTCGCGCTTCCACTTCGCCGGCCCCATCGGCCGCTACTCCTCGCTGGAGGACCTCCGCGGCCTCCGGATCGCGACGTCGTACGTCGGCGTGGTCGAGGACTACCTCTTCCGTCACGAGATCGACGCGACCGTCACCCGCCTGGACGGAGCGGTCGAGACGAGCATCCAGCTCGGTGTGGCCGACGTGATCGCCGACGTCGTCGAGACCGGCTCGACGCTGCGCGCCGCCGGTCTGGAGACCTTCGGCGAGGTCATCCTCGACTCGCAGGCCGTGCTCATCACCCGCGGTGGCGACGTCGCGAGCGACTTCGAGATCTTCCGACGCCGCGTCGAGGGCGTCCTGGTCGCGCGCAGCTTCGTGATGATGGACTACGACATCGAGGAGACCCACCTCCCGGAGGCGACCGAGGTCGCGCCCGGGCGCGAGGGCCCGACGATCTCCCCCCTGGGCAAGCCCGGCTGGGTCGCCGTGCGGGTGATGGTGCCGCGGGCCGGCTCGCAACGCCTGATGGACGACCTGTACTCGATCGGGGCACGCGCCATCCTGCTCACGGACATCCATGCCTGCCGCCTCTGACCCGTCGTCGGGCCTGCCCTCCCTGCCGCGCACCTGGCGTCCGATGGGCGTGCGCATCGCGGTGATCGGGTTCGGCGTGATGCTCTTCGTCGTGTGCGCGGCCGCGTGGTTCGGCTTCCCCCAGGACGTGCGCGACCGCTTCAACATCCTCCAGCGCATCACCCTGCTCGTCCTGGGCGGTGGGTTCGTGACGATCGGCTGGGCGCTCGGCCGTGCGCGGGTGACCGCCGAGATGGGCGCCCTCGTCGTGGTCAACGGCTTCCGGCGTCGCCGTCTCGCGTGGCAGGAGGTGCTCGCGATCCACCTGCCGCCGGGTGCCCCGTGGGCCACCCTCGACCTCGCCGACGGCACGACGCTCTCGGCGATGGCGTTCCAGGGCTCCGACGGCAAGGTCGCCCGCGACGGCGTCCGTCAGGTGCGTGCGCTGATCGACCGCGCGGACGCCCGCGACAACTGAGCGGCGGGGGGCTGCGGCCGCGTCAGACCGCGTGGATGCCCCACGACACCGACAGCTCGTCGCCGCGGGTGCCCGCCGGAGCGAGCGTGACCAGGTCGGTGCCGGAGTTGAACGCGTCCGCCGGCGCGGTCATCGGCTCGACCGCGAGCGCGGGGCGCGGGCCGTCCGACGGTGCGGTGTAGAGCTGGAGCCAGCGGTGGTGGCCGTCCACCCACAGCGCGACGCCGTCACCGCTCGCCGGGTCGAGCAGGGTCACCGTCGCCCGCCCGTCCTCGTGGTCGAGGCCGCCCCAGCAGTCGTCGAGGACGGTGTCGCCGATCCGGCGCGGTGAGGTGAAGTCGTACGGCCCCGCGACGGGCTCGACACCGGCGGGGAGCTGGCGCTCGTCGAGCTGCACCCGGTGGTGCGCGGGCACGTGGAGCTCGAGGTCCTCGATGGCGTCGCCCACGCACAGGTAGGGGTGCGCCCCGCTGGCGTACGGCGCCGGGTCGGGGGACAGGTTGGTGGCGGTCTGGGTGACGACGAGCCCGTCGGCCGACAGGTCGTAGAGGACGTGCAGGTCGAGGGCCCACGGGTAGCCGGTCTGCGCCAGCACCCGGCACACCAGCGACACCGAGGTGTCGGTGTGCTCCTCCACGGTCCACGACGCCCACCGGACCAGCCCGTGGGAGGCGTTGCCCGTGCCCGGGTCGGTGAGACCGAGCTGCAGGTCGCGTCCCTCGAACGAGTAGCGACCGTCGCGGATCCGGTTCGGCCACGGCATCAGCAGCTGCCCCCGTCCGCCGCTCGACATCTCGTCCTCGCCGAAGCCACGCACCAGGTCGCGACCCTGGCACGTCAGGCGGCGCAGCGCGGCGCCGCCCTCGGTCACCACGGCGGAGTAGCCCGCGGCCGAGATCTCGTACTGGTCGCCGCTCGGATGCACCATGGACGCCACACTAGACAAGGAACCGGGCGGGGAGCGGCGTCAGTCGGTCGACACCACGAGGTCCGCGTGCTCCCGGGTCCTGAGCCGCTCGAAGAGCTCGCCCTCGTCGACGCGCCACTGGAGCCAGTGGCCTCGCATCTCCTCTCCGTCGCGCTCGATGCCGCGGGTCAGGCGGAGGTCGGGGTCGGCCTCCACCCAGACGAGGTGGCCGACGAGGTCCGCGATCGCCGGTGACCAGCAGCCGACCCCCTCCAGCACCAGCAGGCCGCCGGGGTGCACGTGGTGCGTCTCCGCCCAGCCGTCGGCCAGCCAGTCCCACCGCCGCCACTCGCCGGGACCGCCGGCCGCCAGCGGGGTGAGGAGTGCCTCGACCGCCGCGGCGAGGCCGGGCAGGCCGCGCCACCCCTCGAGCAGCTCGTCGCAGTGCACGAGCTGCGTGTCGGGCACGACGTCGGCCAGGGCGCCGGCGAGCGTGGTCTTCCCGGAGCCGGCCGGGCCGTCGACGCACACGAGGCGTCCCCGGCCCAGCGTGGGCGGCGCGCCGAGCACGGCGGAGGCCACCTGCCGGGCGACCTCGCGGGGCTCGGCCGCCATCAGGCCGCCATCAGAAGGCGAGGTCGCAGCCGCGGTAGGACGGCACCACGTCGACGACCTCCTCGCCGCGGACGAGGTGCACGTCGCGGACGTGCTCGAAGAGCTCGCCGGACTTGGCGTGGCGGAACCAGACCAGGTCGCCGATGTCGAGCAGCGCGGCGGGGTGGCCGGTGAGCGGGGTCTGGACCTCGCCGGCTCCCTCGAGCCCGGTGAGGTGCAGCCCGGGCGGCGCCCACGGGACCGGCGACCGGTCCTCGCCGGTGGCGCCGCTCGCGATCAGCCCGCCGCCGTGGACGGTCGCGAGGGCGGGACTGGGCTTGCGGGTCACCCGCAGGCCGAAGTAGGCCGCGGGCCGGGGTTCGAAGGAGGCGTAGTGGTCGAAGATCCCCGGCACCAGCAGGCCGGAGCCGGCGGCGATCTCGGTGACCGCACCGTCCGCGGCCGTGGCCTGGACCGAGCCCGACCCGCCGCCGTTCCAGAACTCCAGCTCGGTGACGTCGGCCAACGCGTCGGCGATCTCGCGACGTCGCACCTCGAGCTGGGCCATCGACGCCTGCTTGAGGCGGCGTACGAGCAGGGACTTGGTGCGCTGGTCGGGGACGTCGTCCTGCACGCCGGCCACCTGGCCCTCGTAGGTCATGACGCCGACCAGCCGGAAGCCGTCGCGCTCGACGACCTTCCGGGCGAGCGCGACGATGTCGCCGGTGTCGAAGAGCGGGGAGCGCTTCGGGCCGATGTGCTGCCCGCCGACGCGGAGGCCGGCGTCGATGTCGAGGGCGATGCGGACGGATGCGCCCGGTGCGCGTCGGGTCTCGTCGACGACGTCGAGGTGGGCCGGATCGTCGATCATCAGCGTGATCGCGGCGGCCGCAGCGGGGGAGGAGGTCAGCCGTCGGAGCGCGACGGTGTCGACCGAGGGGTAGGCGACGACGATGTCGTCGCTGATCCCTGCGTCGTGCAGCCAGAGCGCCTCGGCCACGGTGTAGGCCAGCACACCGGCGAACCCGTCGTGCGCCAGGGCACGCTCGATCAGCCCCGGCACCCGCAGCGACTTCGAGGCCACGCGCACCGGCTTGCCGCCGGCTCGACGGACCAGGTCGTCGGCGTTGGCGTCGAACGCGTCGAGGTCGACAACCGCGATCGGGGTCGCCGGAGACTCGGGGAGCGTCGCGAGTGCAGCGTCCAGGCGCGACCACAGACGGTTGCGGTCGACGAGCTGGTCGCTCACTCGATGCCCCGCTTGCGCAGCAGCGCCTCGATGTCGGCCATGTCGTCGTCGATGGGTGAGCCGCCGCGTGCCCCGGACGAGCCCGCCTTCGGGAGGGACTCGCGCTGCTTGGCCGGCCTGGTGCGGTCGGCGCCACCTGCCGCGCCGCCGGCCGCTCCACCGGTCGATCCGCCCGCCTGGGCCCTGGCGAGCTGGCGGTCCCGCAGGAACCCGCTGATGACGAAGAGGACGACGGCGAGGCCGGCCAGGCCCACCCCCACCCAGGTGCGGACGTCGAAGACCAGGCTCGTCGCCCAGCTGGTCACCGCGCTCCCGATCTCGACGACCATCTCGAGGGTCCCGGTCAGCCAGGCGGCGGCCGGCAGGAGGGTGAAGCCGAGCGCGCGCAGTCCGTTGACGGCTCCGCGGCGGCGGAACGCGATCCACGTCCAGATGGCTCCGGCCACGGTGAGTGCGGCGGTCAGGGCGGCCCAGGTACTCGCTTCCACGGCCCCAGAGTCCCACAGCCGTCCACGCACCCGGGACAATGAGCACGTGCACCCCCCAGACTCCGCGGCAGACGGCGACCCCCTCGTCCGGACGATCCCCGACCCCGGGTTCGCCGACGACAGCGGTGCGGTCGAGCCGCGACTGGCACGTGCGCTGGCCGACCACGCGGCCGGCGCCACCTCGTCGGCCACCGTGCTCGCCGTCCTGCAGGACGCGCGCCTGCTCGTGCCGGTCGTCGCGGTCCTGGGCGAGGTCGAGGTGGACGCCCAGGGACTGGCGCACGACAAGTCCTCCGACATGGCGGCGGTGCTCGTCCAGGCCCCTGATGGCAGCACGGGTCTGCTGGCCTTCACCTCCACGGAGGCCATGGCGCTCTGGGATCCCGCGGCCCGTCCGGTGCCGGTGACCACCACGACGGCGGCCACTGCGGCGATCCAGGACGGCGCCGAGGCCCTGCTCGTCGACCTCGCCGGCCCGGCGACGTACGTCGTCGACGGCGAGGACCTCACCAGGCTCGCGACCGGGTGGCGGCTGGTCCAACTCGGGGAGCACGCAGCCGGCGGACACGGCTGGATTGGCCCGTCGGCGGAATGATCGGGTAACCTCCGATGTTGACCGATCAGTGGCACCACGACTCACGCCGAGTCGCGATGTCGCTGATCTCGCCAAGCGGAGGCACGCAGCACCCGTCTCCCACCCGCACCGATCGCCCTGCACCACAGATCGTCGGGTCCCGGTCGCAGTGACACAGACGTCGAGAGGCTCCTGTGGACACCGCAGTCTCCCCGCGAGGGGTGACGTGTGATGACTGGCTCCCGCTTGGCACCAGCGGGAGCCTTGTTCATTTCCGGCGCACACCAGCTCCGGGCCCGGCGGTCGGCTCCCATTCACCCGACTCACTGGAGGACCCATCAGCACCGAGCTGCGCATCAACGAGCGGATCCGCGTACCCGAGGTCCGGCTCGTCGGACCCAACGGCGAGACCGTTGGGATCGTGCCGACCGACCAGGCACTCAAGCTGGCCGTGGAGGCCGACCTCGACCTCGTCGAGATCGCTCCTCAGGGCCGCCCGCCGGTCTGCAAGCTCATGGACTACGGCAAGTTCAAGTACGAGAACGCCCAGAAGGCACGGGAGTCGCGTCGCAACCAGACGAACGTGATCATCAAGGAGATGAAGCTTCGTCCCAAGATCGACAAGCACGACTACGAGACCAAGAAGGGTCACGTCGTGCGGTTCCTGGGCGCGGGCGACAAGGTCAAGATCACGATCATGTTCCGTGGTCGCGAGCAGCACCGCCCCGAGCTGGGCTTCCGCCTGCTCCAGAAGCTGGCCGAGGACGTGCAGGAGCTCGGCTTCGTCGAGTCCTCGCCCAAGCAGGACGGCCGCAACATGACCATGGTCATCGGCCCGCACAAGAAGAAGGCCGACGCCAAGATCGACGCCGACGCCGCCCGCTCCGCCAAGGCCGAGGAGCGCGCCCAGCGTCAGGCCGAGGAGGACGCCGAGCGCGAGGCGGCGCACGCCGCCGGCCCGGTCGCCCAGAAGAAGGAGCGACGCCGCTCCGAGAACCTCGATCCTGAGATCGAGGCCTGAGCGAAGCGAAGGGCTCGATCGAGCACGTCGCGGCGAAGCCGTGACAGCCGCCCTCGCTGTGGCCACAGCGAGTCGCCCAGGTCCCGCCCAGATACCCAGACCCCCGAACCACGTACAAGGAAGTTGAGGCAGACACATGCCGAAGAACAAGACCCACTCGGGCGCGAAGAAGCGCTTCAAGGTGACCGGCTCGGGCAAGATCATGCGCCTGCAGGCCGGCCGCAAGTCCGGTGCTGCGTTCGCGTCGGCGCCGACCACGGGCAGCCGCAAGAAGCACCGCCGCAACGCCGGCATGGTCGAGCTCGAGAAGGGCGACGTCGCCCGCGCCAAGAAGATGCTCGGCATCTGAGCCTCACCCATCTCTGGTGGCCCAGCCGCCGTCCCGTCTGACTTCCCCCCGCACCAAGGAGTAACGCCATGGCACGCGTCAAGCGCGCAGTGAACGCCCAGAAGAAGCGTCGTACCACCCTCGAGCGCGCCGCCGGATACCGCGGCCAGCGCTCGCGGCTCTACCGCAAGGCCAAGGAGCAGGTCACCCACTCCCTGGTCTACAGCTACAACGACCGCCGCAAGAACAAGGGCAACTTCCGCAAGCTCTGGATCCAGCGCATCAACGCCGCTGCCCGCGCGAACGGCATGACCTACAACCGCTTCATCCAGGGCCTCGGCCTCGCCGGCATCGAGGTCGACCGCAAGATCCTCGCCGAGCTCGCCGTCAACGACGCCCCGGCCTTCGCCGCGCTCGTCGAGGCCGCCAAGGCCGCGCTGCCCGAGGACGTCAACGCGCCCAAGGTCTCCGCCTGAACGACGTGACGCCACTCGTCGCGAGCAACGCTCGCGTCAAGGAGGCTCGCAAGTTGAGCCGCCGCTCGGTACGCACCGAGCGGCGGCTCTTCCTCGCCGACGGCCCCAAGGCCGTCGAGGGGGCGCTGTCGATCGACGGCTGCGTGGTCGAGGTCTTCGCCACGCCTGCGGCATCCGACCAGTACGCCGACCTTCTGGCGGCCGCTGTCGTCCGCGTCGTCGACGAGCGTGCCCTCGCCTCGCTGTCGGACTCGGTCTCCCCGGCCGGGGTCGTGGCGCTGTGCCACCACATCGACGCACCGCTCGAGCACGTGGTCGCTGCCTCGCCGCGGCTGCTGGTCATCTGCGCCGACGTGCGCGACCCCGGAAATGCGGGCAACGTGATCCGGACGGCCGACGCTGCGGGGGCCGACGCGATCGTGCTCGCCGGACAGTCCGTCGACGCCTACAACCCCAAGACCGTGCGCAGCACGGTGGGCAGCCTGTTCCACCTGCCGTTCTCGGTCGAGCCCGACCCGGTTGCCGCGGTCCGCGCCGCCCAGGGTCGGGGCCTGACCGTCCTTGCCGCCGACGGAGCAGGGGACGTCGACCTGTTCGAGGCGGACCTCAGCGGCCCGACGGCCTGGCTCTTCGGCAACGAGGCGTGGGGCCTGCCCGAGGAGCTCGCGGTCCTGGCCGACCACCGGGTCGCGATCCCGATCCACGGGCGGGCCGAGAGCCTCAACCTCTCCACCGCCGCGGCGGTGTGCCTCTACGCCAGCGCCCGCGCGCAGCGCGCTCCCTCGCAGCGGTGATGCGGTCATGATCCTCATCGATCCACCAGCCGTGCCGAGGTGGGACCGGCTCTGGTCCCACCTCGCCAGCGACACGTCGTACGCCGAGCTGCACGCGTTCGCTGCCGCCCACGGCATCCCGCCGCGGGGCTGGGACCGCGACCACTACGACGTGCCCGCCGACCACTACGACGCGATGGTCGCCGCCGGGGCCGTCCCGGTGACCTCCCGCGAGCTGGTGGCAGCCCTGCGCGCCGCGGGGTTGCGTCGCCCGAAGGCGAGCACACGCGGCTAGGGTCGGGCGCGTGACGAAGGAGAGCCGGCGGGTCGACAGCGCACCCACCCGGCTGCGCTCGCTGGCCGACGCCTACCCCGACGGGATCCTGGGTGCGACCCGTGACGGGATCGTCACGATCCTCAACGCCCAGGGGGCTGCGCTGCTCGGCGTCGACGCCCACGTGGCGCTGGGGCTGCCCCTGCCCGAGGTGCTGCGGTTGCTGGACCAGGACGGCAAGACCTGGCTCGAGATGAACCGCCCCTTCGAGAGCATCTCGATCGTGCGCGGCGTGCCGGAGCAGTCGTGGCTCAACGCGTCGGGGGAGGAGGTGCTGACGACCGCCAAGCTGGTGCGCGAGGGCGAGCTCGGCCAGGTGCTCGGCATCGCCGTCGGTCTCCGGAGCGGACGTGGGCGGGCGCGCCTGGACCGCGAGCGCTCGGACCTCGTGGCCATGGTCGCCCACGAGCTCCGCTCGCCACTGACGGGAGTCAAGGGGTTCGTCCAGGCCCTGCTCAACCGCTGGGACAAGCTCACCGACGACCAGCGCAAGCTGATGCTCACCACCGTCAACGCCGACGCCGACCGACTCGCCCGGCTCATCGCCGAGCTGCTCGACGTGGCCCGCATCGACACCGACCGCCTCCAGCTCTACCCACGTGAGTCCTCGGCCGAGGTCCTGGTGCGCCGCGTCGTCGACTCGATCGAGGCGGGGACCTCGCGCGAGGTCGGGCTCGAGGTCGAGGACTCCCTCCCGGAGGTCTTCGCCGACCCGGACAAGTTCACCCAGGTCGTCACCAACCTCGTCGAGAACGCCATCCGCCACGGCCAGGGTCACGTCAGCCTGACGCTCGCGCACTCTCCCAGCCTCGACGGCGTACGCCTGATGGTCGACGACGAGGGCGACGGGATCCCGGTCGAGCTCCGACGACGGGTGTTCACGAAGTTCTGGACCACCGGGGACGCCGGCGGCACCGGGCTGGGCATGTACATCGTCGGGGGCCTCGCCCGCGCCCACGGAGGCTGGGTCACCATCGACGACGCCCCGGGCGGCGGCGCGCGGGTGATGGTCGACTGGCCGCGCGAGGACCAGCGGCCGGACTGACTACCTCCACAGAACCTTCACGAGTCGTCCCCACATCCCGCGCAGCTCGCCTCCTAGGGTCGTGGCATGACGTCGACGAAGGCCCCCCGGCGAGCACTGGTGGTCGAGGACGAGCGCACCATCAACGACGCGCTCACCCAGCGGCTGCGGGCCGAGGGCTTCGACGTGGAGCAGGCCTTCGACGGGCCCACCGCCGTGGATCTGGCCGCGACGACGCGACCCGACGTCGTCCTGCTCGACGTGATGCTGCCCGGGTTCGACGGCCTCGAGGTGTGTCGACGCATCCAGGCGACCCGCCCGGTCCCGGTCCTGATGCTGACGGCCCGGGACGACGAGGCCGACGTGCTGGTCGGGCTGGGTGTCGGCGCCGACGACTACCTCACCAAGCCGTTCTCCCTGCGCGAGGTCGTCGCCCGTGTCGCCGCGCTGCTGCGTCGCGTCGACCGGGCCGCCGCTCTCGCGGACGAGCGCCCGGCCGTCATCGAGGTCGGCGCCCTGTCTATCGACCCCGGCACCCGGCGTACGACGGTCGCGGGCGAGAGCGTGCACCTCACCCCCACCGAGTTCGACCTGCTGCTCTGCCTGGCTCGCGCCGCGGGTCAGGTGCTCGCCCGCGAACGGCTGCTGCGCGAGGTGTGGGACTGGGGTGATGCCTGGGGGAGCGCCAGCGCCTCCCGGACGGTCGACAGCCACGTGAAGGCACTGCGGAGCAAGGTCGGAGGTGAGCGGATCCGGACCGTGCACGGGGTGGGCTACGCCCTCGAGGCCGTCGGACCCACCGGGCAGGGCCGGGCATGAGCACCCGGCTCGACACCGTCACCAGCCTCAAGGTCAAGCTCGGCCTCCTCGTCGCCGTGTCCGTCGTGGCTGCGGTCCTGCTCACGCTCCTCGGCTCCGCGGCCCACGTCCCGGCGCTCCTCGTGCTCCCGGTCAGCGTCGCGCTCGCCCTGGGGGTCACCCAGCTCCTGGCGGCCGGCATGGTCGCGCCACTGCGTCGGATGACCGAGGTGACGCGGGCGATGGCCCGTGGTGACTACACCGGCCGGGTACGCACGACCGCCACCGACGAGGTCGGGCAGCTCGCCGCCGCCTTCAACCGGATGGCCGAGGACCTCGCCACCGTCGACCGCGAGCGCCGGGACCTCATCGCCACCGTCTCGCACGAGCTGCGCACGCCACTCACCGCCATGACGGCACTCCTCGAGAACCTCGCCGACGGCGTGGTCCCCGCCGACCCCGACCACCTCCGTGCCGCGCTGGACCAGGCCGAGCGGCTCGGCCGGCTGGTCGACGACCTGCTGCAGCTCTCCCGCCTCGAGGCGGGCGTCGTGGAGCTCGACCGCCAGGACCTGGTCCTGCACGCCCTCGTCGAGGAGTCCGTCGGGCAGGTGGTCTCCGCCGGCCGGGCGGGGGAGTTCGACGTCGTGGTCGGCGAGGACCTCGTGGTGCCCGGCGATCCGGCCCGGATCAGGCAGCTGCTCGTCAACGTCCTGGACAACGCAGCACGGCACGCCCCCGCCGGCACGGCGGTGCGCATCACCGCCGGTGCGGGGGATCGTGGCTGGTGGCTCGAGGTCGCGGACGACGGCGGGGGAGTCGCCCCCGCCGACCGCGAGCGGGTCTTCGACCGTTTCGGCACCGACGGCGCCGGCGGCACCGGTCTCGGCCTCGCCGTAGCCCGGTGGGTCGCCCAGCTGCACGGCGGCACCCTGCGCTTCCTCGACCCGGCCGACGGCCAGGGCGCGCGACTGCGGCTGCAGGTCGACCACCCGACATCCACGTCCGCTCCCTCCTCCGTCCCAATCCCGTCGAGCACCCCGGAGCCCGGCATGACCACGACCGCAACAGGTCCCGACCGACCGTCCGCTCCCGACCCCGGCCCATCCACGACCGGCGGGCTCGACGCGCTCTTCGGCCGCTTCTGGCCCGATCGCGGAGTGCCCTCCGGGCTCCGCACGGTCGGTGCGTGCGCCGCTGCCGGTCTCGTGGCCGGTCTGGTGCTGTCCTTCACGGCCATCGGGATCACGTGGGCGCTCGTCGCGATCGTCTGCGGCGTGGCCGCGCTGGCGACCGCCCGTCGGCGCCGCGAGCCCTGGACCCTGCTCTGCGCCGGTCTGGCGCTGCTGCTCGTGCTGCCGACCGCCCTCCTCGACGCGTGGTGGGTCCAGTCGCTGGGCCTCGTCGCGGCGACGGCGGTCTTCCTGTGTGGCGTCACCGGCGCGCGCACCATGCCCGGGATCCTGCTGACCGGCGTCTCCTGGCCACTCGCCTCGCTGCGGGGGCTTCCGTGGTTCGGCCGGTCGCTCCGCCTCGCCGGGTCCGGCAGTCGCACGCCCGCCGTCGTCCGCACCGCTGCCTGGTCGTTGCTCGGGCTCGGGGTCTTCGGCACGATCTTCGCCAGCGCCAACCCCGTCTTCGGGTCGTGGGTCGACCAGCTCGTCCCCCACCTGACCTTCAACGACCTCGTGGGCCGGGCCTTCCTCGCGTGCTTCGTCTTCGCCGCGACCCTCGGGGCCGCCTACCTGGCGCTCAACCCCTCGGACGTCGAGGTGCTGGGTGGTCGACGCCCGGCCACGCTGACCAACCGGTTCGAGTGGCTCGTCCCCGTGCTCGTCGTCGACGCCGTGTTCATCGCCTTCATCGCCGCCCAGGCCCGCGCCCTGGTCGGGGGTCGTGACTACATCGAGGCCACCACCGGTCTGACGTACGCCGACTTCGTGCACCAGGGCTTCGGGCAGCTGACCCTCGCCACCGCGCTGACCGTGCTGGTGGTGTGGGTCGCGTCCCGACGAGCCGGCGACACCCGGACCGACCGTCGCTGGCTGCTCGGATCCGTCGGGCTGCTCTGTGGCCTGACGCTCCTCGTCGTGGCGTCGGCGCTGCGGGGCATGGCCGTCTACCAGGACGCCTACGGCTTCACCACGCTCCGGCTCTTCGTCGACGTCTTCGAGGGCTGGCTCGGGTTCGTGGTGCTCGCGATCATGGTCGCCGGCGTGGCCGGGCGCGGATCGTGGCTGCCGCGGATCGCTCTGGTGTCCGGCGCTGTCGCGCTCATCGGCCTGGCCGCGATCAACCCCGACGCCTGGGTCGCCGGACGCAACCTCGACCGCTACGAGGCCACCGGGAAGCTCGACCTCTCCTACCTGCAGGACCTCTCGGCAGACGCCACACCGGTCATCGCGGAGCGGCTGCCCGACGACGTGGCCCGCTGTGTCCTGGGCCTCGTCCCGTGGAACGACATGCGGCCCGAGACCCTCGACGACCCGCGCGCGTGGAACCTCGCCCGCAGCCGCGCCGAGGGCCCGCTGACCGCCCTCGGCCTGCTGCCGGCCCAGCCCGGGACGTCGTACGCCGCCGGGGAGACCCCGCCGGTCGACGAATGTGCTGGCGTGTGGGCGGCCATCGGGGAGTAGCATCGGCCGCGTGGACACGAGCTTGCGATTTCTGCGCCCCGGACCCGGGCCGGCGGGCAGCTGACGTCATCGGGTCCGGGGAGTCCCCGTCCGACCCGACGCTCATCCACTTCTAGACTCTGCGGCGACATCGGTAGCGCCGCGCGAAAGAGAGCCATGTCCGGCCCCAACACTGACTACGACCCTGTCGAAGTGACCCCGCTCAAGGCCGAGCAGGTCGAGGCGATGCGCGAGGCCGCGCTCGCCGCAATCGCCGACGCTCGAGACCTCGATGCCCTCAAGCAGGTCCGCCTCGACCACAACGGCGACCGGTCGCCGCTCGCGCTCGCCAACCGCGAGATCGGCGCGCTCCCGCCGCAGGCCCGCAAGGATGCCGGCCAGCGCGTCGGCCAGGCGCGCGGCGCGATCAACCAGGCCCTCGCCGCTCGGCAGGCCGTGCTCGAGGCCGAGCACGAGGAGCGGATGCTGGTCGAGGAGACCGTCGACGTCTCGCTGCCGACCACGCGTCGCCGCCGCGGGAGCCGTCATCCGCTGACGCTGCAGTCCGAGCTCATCGCCGACCTCTTCGTGGCCATGGGCTACGAGGTCGCCGAGGGCCCGGTCGTCGAGGCCGAGTGGCTCAACTTCGATGCCCTCAACCTCGGCCCGGACCACCCGGCACGCACGATGCAGGACACGTTCTGGACCGAGCCGGCCGAGGACCACCTCGTCCTGCGCACGCAGACCTCGCCGGTGCAGGCGCGCACGATGCTGACCCGCACGCCACCGATCTACGTCGTGTGTCCAGGTCGGGTGTTCCGCACCGACGAGTACGACGCCACGCACTCGCCGATGTTCCACCAGGTCGAGGGCCTCGTGGTCGACGAGGGCATCACGATGGCGCACCTCAAGGGCACGCTCGACCACTTCGCCTCGCAGCTGTTCGGCGACGGCATCACGACGCGCTTCCGCCCGTCCTACTTCCCCTTCACCGAGCCGTCGGCCGAGGTCGACGTGCTGTGCTTCGTGTGCCTCGGCGTCGACGCGGCCGCCTGCCGCACCTGTCGTGGGGAGGGGTGGATCGAGTGGGGTGGCTGCGGCGTCGTCAACCCGCGCGTGCTGGTCGCGTGCGGCGTCGACCCCGAGGTCTACAGCGGCTTCGCGTTCGGCATGGGGATCGACCGGTCGTTCATGTTCCGCCACGACCTGGGTGACCTGCGCCCGCTCTTCGAGGGCGACGTCCGGTTCAGCAGCGCCTTCGGCACCGAGATCTGAGAGGGGAGAACCGAGATGAAGGCATCCCTGTCCTGGATCCTGGACTACGTCGACGTGCCCGAGGGCACGACGACCGAGCACCTCACCGACCGACTCACCCTCACCGGGCTCAAGCTCGAGGCGATCGAGAGCCCAGGTCGCGAGATCACCGGTCCGCTGGTGATCGGTCGCGTGCTGACGATGGAGCCCGAGCCGCAGAAGAACGGCAAGACCATCAACTGGTGCACCGTCGACGTCGGTGACGCCAACGGCACCGGGGAGCCGCAGGGCATCGTCTGCGGTGCGCACAACTTCGAGCCCGGCGACCTCGTCGTCACGGTGCTGCCCGGTGGCGTGCTGCCCGGCGGCTTCGAGATCGGCGCCCGCAAGACCTACGGGCACATGTCCGCCGGCATGATCTGCTCGGCCCGCGAGCTCGGCCTCGGCGACGACCACGACGGCATCATCGTGCTGCCCGCCGACGCGGGGGAGCCCGGCCAGGACGCGCGCGCGGTCCTCGGCCTCGACGAGGAGACCATCGAGTTCGAGATCAACCCCGATCGGGCCTACGCGCTCTCCCTGCGCGGCATCGCCCGCGAGGTGCTGGTCTCGGTCGACGGTGCCAGCAACCTCCGCGACCCCGCCGTCCGTGACACCCCGGCAGCCAATGCCGACGGCCACCCGGTCGTGGTCGAGGACGCCGAGGGCTGCCCGGTCTTCGTGGCCCGCAAGGTCACCGGCTTCGACCCGACGGCCTCCACGCCTGACTTCATGGTCCGACGGATCACCGCCGCCGGGATGCGGCCGATCTCGCTCGCCGTCGACGTCACCAACTACGTCATGCTCGAGACCGGTCGCCCCATCCACGGCTACGACGCCGACAACCTCGAGGGCGCGATCGTCGTACGACGCGCGCGCGATGGCGAGACGCTGACCACCCTCGACGGCGCGAAGCGCGCGCTCGACCCGGCCGACCTGGTCGTCACCGATGACTCGGGGATCATCGGCCTCGGCGGCGTCATGGGCGGCGAGACGACCGAGATCTCGGGATCGACCACCTCGATCCTGGTCGAGGCCGCCCACTGGGACGCGGTGTCGATGTTCCGCACCGGGCGGCGCCACAAGATCACCTCCGAGGCCGGCAAGCGCAACGAGCGCGGGGTCGACCCGACGATCTGCGAGGCGGCGGCCGACCGCGTGGTCGAGCTCCTCGTGGAGCACGGCGGCGCTCAGGCCGACCCGGGAGTGACGGTCGTCGGCACGCCGCCGCAGATGCCCGTCGTCGAGGTCCCCGGAGACCTGGCCGAGCGGGTGTCGGGCATGCCGATCAGCGAGGAGCGCAGCATCGAGTGCCTGCGCGCCATCGGCTGCGAGGTCTCGGGCTCCGGCACCCTGTCGGTCACGCCGCCGCCGTGGCGGCCCGACCTCACCGACGCGCAGGACTTCTCCGAGGAGGTCGTGCGACTCGTCGGCTACGACCGGATCCCGTCAGTGCTCCCCACGCCCCCGTCGGGGCGCGGCCTCACCCGGGCGCAGCAGCTGCGTCGCCGGATCGGGCGCACGCTCGCCGGCGAGGGCTTCGTGGAGGTCGTCACCTTCCCGTTCGTCGGCACGACCGACCTCGACGACCTCGGCGTGCCTGCCGACGACCCGCGTCGCGACCTGCTGCAGCTCTCCAACCCGCTGAGCGCCGAGGCGGCATACCTGACCACGACCCTGCTTCCCGGCGTGCTCCGCGCGGCCGGCAAGAACGTCGGTCACGGCAACGCCGACGTGGCCATCTTCGAGACCGGGACGGTCACGCTGCCGCGCCACGCCGGTCCGGCCGCCATCCTGCCGGTCGACCGTCGGCCCACGGAGGAGGAGTTCGCGGCGCTCGACGCCGCGCTGCCCGCCCAGCCGTTCCACCTGGCCGTGGTCGCGGCCGGCGACGCCGTCGCAGGTGGCTGGTGGGGCGAGGCCCGACCGGTCGAGTGGGCGGATGCCGTCGAGGCGGTCCGCGCCGTGGCGGCTGCTCTCGGGCTGGACGTGTCCGCCTCCGCGGTCGAGCTGGCGCCCTGGCACCCCGGCCGGTGTGCGGAGCTCTCCGTCGAGGGTCAGGTCATCGGCCACGCCGGCGAGGTGCACCCCAGCGTGTGCCAGTCCTTCGGCCTGCCGAAGCGCACCGTGGCGGCCGAGGTCGACCTCGACGTCCTCATCGAGCGGTCGGTCCACCTGCGCCGGGCGCCCGCGTTCTCGTCGTACCCGGTCGCCAAGGAGGACGTCGCCCTCGTGGTCGACTCCTCCGTGGCCGCCGCCGACGTCGAGGCGGCCCTCCGCGAGGGTGCCGGCGAGCTGCTCGAGTCGGTCCGGCTCTTCGACGTCTTCACCGGCGAGCAGGTCGGCGAGGGCCGCAAGTCCCTCGCTTACGCCCTGCGCTTCCGCGCCGCCGACCGGACGCTGAAGGAGGGCGAGGCGGCCACCGCCCGCGACGCGGCGATCGCCCTGGCGGCCGAGCGGACCGGCGCGGTCCAGCGCGCCTGATCCAGCCCCACGACGCCGACACGGGGCGTTGAGTCTCCCGGAGACTCAACGCCCAGTGTCGGCTCCCGTCAGTTGATCGGCGAGCCCACGATCGCCCGGAACCGTTCCAGCACGTCCGGGTCGCCCGCCACCGCGATCCCCGCCTCGTCGGAGCGGTCCCAGAGCCAGAGGTCGAGGTCAGCGGCGGTCCCGTCGACGACCACGTCGGGCTCGAGGTCAGTGTCCTCCGGCGCGGCCACCACGTGGAAGTCCTCCTCGCCGGCGTACGACGTCCCGCTGTCGGGGTCGGTGCCGGAGAACGTGCCGAACCGCAACCAGAACGAGTCGCCCGTGTCGGTGACGTCCACCCGCACCAGCGACGCACCCGGCTCCCACGCTCCCCACGGCGGGCAGCCGCCGTACATGACGTCGAGGCACTCGTGGACCCCGTCGGAGGCGAGCGTCGCGTCGAGCTCGCCGGCCACCCCGGCCGTCTGCTCGGCATCGACGCGATGGACCAGCGCCTCGTGGGCCTGTCGTCGCAGGATGAAGCCGACCGTGTGGTCGTCGGACCAGCTCCACGCCTCCTCAGCCGGGTCGGCCGCCGCCAGGGCGGACGACAACGACGCCGACCACTCGTCGTAGGTCGCCAGCATCCCGTCGTAGGTCTCCGGGCGCGACAGGTAGCGCTCCTCGGGCTGCGCAGGTCGCCCATCGAGCACCTCGGTCCACCAGCGCTGCACGGTGGCCAGGTGCCACAGCAGGTCGGCGGCGCTCCAGTCGGGGCAGGCGGGCACGCGTGCCTCGGGATCGCACGAGGCGAGCACCTCGCGAAACCGGAGCGACTCGGAGCGGAGGTGGGAACGGTAGGCGTCGGCGGACAGGCGTGCCGGAAGTGGGGTCACTCCTGCACCGTAGGTGAGGCGACCGCCGCGCCGCCTCCCGGTTCTCCGACCCCGCTGTGTCGAGACATGCAGAGCAATGTATAGTCATGCATATGTCCGTCTCAGTCGCCGTCGCCGGAGCCAGCGGGTACGCCGGGGGCGAGGTGCTCCGCCTCCTGCTCGGTCACCCCGAGGTCGAGATCGGCGCCCTGACCGCCGGCTCGAACGCCGGCGAGCGGCTGGGCGCGCTCCAGCCGCACCTGCTGCCGCTGGCCGACCGGGTCCTCGCCGACACCACGGTAGACACCCTGTCGGGCCACGACGTCGTCTTCCTCGGGCTCCCGCACGGCCAGTCGGCCGCGATCGCACGGGCGCTCGGCGACGACACCGTCGTGATCGACTGCGGCGCGGACTTCCGGCTCACGGACCCGGGGGAGTGGCAGGCGTTCTACGGCGGTGAGCACGCGGGCTCCTGGCCCTACGGCCTGCCCGAGCTGCCCGGCCAGCGCGACCAGCTCCGCGCAGCGCGTCGGATCGCGGTGCCTGGCTGCTACCCGACCGTCTCCACCCTCGCGATCGTGCCCGCCGTCACGGCCGGGCTCGTCGAGCCCGACGTCACCGTCGTGGCCGCGTCAGGCACGAGCGGAGCGGGCAAGGCCGCCAAGCCGCACCTGCTCGGCAGCGAGGTGATGGGCAACGCCAGCGCCTACGGCGTCGGCGGCACGCACCGGCACACCCCCGAGATCGTCCAGAACCTGAGCGGCGTCCATGGCTCAGCTGTCCGCGTCGGCTTCACGCCGCTGCTGGTGCCGATGTCGCGCGGCATCCTCGCGACGGTGCAGGCGCCGCTCCTCGACGGCATCACCGCCGCGGACGTCCGCGCCGCCTACACGACGGCGTACGCCGACGAGCCCTTCGTGCACCTGCTGCCCGAGGGCCAGTGGCCGCAGACCCAGTCCGTCCTCGGCTCCAACGCCGTGCAGGTGCAGGTCACCGTCGACGAGCGCGTACGACGACTGGTGGCGGTGGCCGTGGTCGACAACCTGGCCAAGGGCACCGCCGGAGCAGCCGTCCAGTGCATGAACCTCGCCCTGGGCCTCGACGAGGCCGCCGGGCTCTCCACGATCGGAATCGCCCCATGAGTGTCACCCATCCCAGCGGCTTCACCGCCGCCGGCGTCGCGGCCGGACTGAAGTCCAGCGGCGCCAAGGACCTCGCCCTGGTGGTCAACCAGGGCCCCACCCACGACTCCGCCACCGTCTTCACCGCCAACCGCTGCAAGGCCAACCCGGTCCTCTGGAGCCAGGAGGTCGTCAAGGACGGCACGGTGAAGGCGGTCGTCCTCAACTCCGGCGGTGCCAACTGCTACACCGGACCCGACGGCTTCCAGACCACCCACGCCGTCGCCGAGAAGGTCGCCGACGGCCTGGGCATCGGTGCGATCGACGTCGTCGTCTGCTCCACCGGGCTCATCGGCCTGGCCAACGACCGCGACCAGCTGCTCGGCGGTGTCGAGCAGGCCACGGCCGAGCTGGCCGAGGACGGCGGTCCCAGCGCTGCCGAGGCGATCATGACCACCGACTCGGTCAGCAAGAACGTCGTGGTCGAGGGCGCCGGCTGGTCCATCGGAGGGATGGCGAAGGGCGCGGGAATGCTCGCGCCCCAGCTGGCCACGATGCTGGTCGTCATCACCACCGATGCCGTCGTCCCCTCCGCCGAGCTCGACGCCGCGCTGCGTGCCGCGACGCGCGTCAGCTTCGACCGGCTCGACTCCGACGGCTGCATGTCCACCAACGACACCGTCACCGTCATGGCGAGCGGCGCCAGCGGCATCACGCCGACGCCGGAGGACTTCACCGCGGCGCTCACCCAGGCCTGCACCGACCTGGCCATGCAGCTGCTCAAGGATGCCGAGGGCGCCGACCACGAGATCGCCATCACCACGCTGCACGCGGCGTCGGAGGACGAGGCCGTCGAGGTCGGCCGCAGCGTCGCGCGCAGCAACCTGTTCAAGGCCGCGATCTTCGGACAGGACCCCAACTGGGGTCGCGTCCTCGCCTCGATCGGCACCACGCAGGCCCAGTTCGACCCGGCCGACCTCGACGTCGCGATGAACGGTGTCTGGGTCTGCAAGCAGTCCACGCCGGCGGAGGACCCTGCAGGTGTCGACCTCGCCGGCCGCGAGGTCAGCGTGACCATCGACCTCAAGTCCGGCGACGCCCGCGCGACCGTCTGGACCAACGACCTGACCCACGCCTACGTCCACGAGAACAGCGCCTACAGCTCATGAGCGAGACGATCAGCACCGAGACCGACCTGAACCCGAGCCGCCCCGACCCGGCCAAGGCGCGCACCCTCGCGGCGGCCCTGCCGTGGCTCAAGCGCTATCACGGCCAGACCATCGTGGTGAAGTACGGCGGCAACGCCATGACCGACGAGTCGCTCAAGGTCGCCTTCGCCGAGGACATCGCCTTCCTGCGCTTCGCCGGGTTCAAGCCCGTCGTCGTGCATGGCGGCGGCCCGCAGATCTCCCGGATGCTCGACAAGCTCGGCATCGAGTCGGAGTTCCGCGGTGGCCTGCGGGTCACCACCCCCGAGGCGATGGACGTCGTCCGGATGGTGCTCGTCGGCCAGGTCCAGCGCGAGCTCGTCGGCCTGATCAACCAGCACGGTGCGCTGGCGGTCGGTCTGTCCGGCGAGGACGCCGGGCTGTTCACGGCCCGCGCCATCAACACCGTGGTCGACGGCGAGGAGGTCGACCTCGGCCTGGTCGGCGAGGTCGCGCACGTGCGGCCCGAGGCCGTGCTCGACCTGATCGAGGCCGGTCGCGTGCCAGTCGTCAGCTCGGTCGCACCCGACGTCGAGGGTCGGGTCCACAACGTCAACGCCGACACGGCCGCCTCGTCGCTGGCGGTGGCGCTCGGGGCCGAGAAGCTCATGGTCCTCACCGACGTCGAGGGTCTCTACCGCGACTACGGCAACTCCGACGACCTCATCCAGGAGATCAGTCCGGAGGCGCTCGGTGACATGCTCCCGAGCCTCGACGCGGGGATGATCCCGAAGATGCGCGCCTGCTACGAGGCGGTGGTCGGGGGAGTGCCGCGCGCCACCGTCGTCGACGGCCGCGAGCCCCACGCGGTGCTCCTCGAGATCTTCACCGACGAGGGAGTCGGCACCCAGGTGCTGCCCGGCGCCACCACCAAGCTGCGCAAGCCGTACCCGAAGGAGGACCAGTCATGAGCGAGCAGATCCAGCAGCGCTACGCCGGCGCGGTCATGAACACCTTCGGCCCCCCCGCGCTCGCGCTCGTGCGCGGCCAGGGTGCCCACGTGTGGGACGCCGACGGCAAGGAGTACGTCGACCTGCTCGGCGGCATCGCCGTGAACGCGCTCGGCCACGCGCACCCCGCGCTCGTCGACGCGGTCACCACCCAGCTCCAGACGCTGGGTCACGTCTCGAACTTCTTCGCCACGGAGCCGCAGGTGGCCCTCGCGGAGGAGCTCGTCGGCCTGCTGGGATGGGGCGACGAGGCGCGGGTCTTCTTCAGCAACTCCGGCGCCGAGGCCAACGAGGCCGCCCTCAAGCTCACCCGGCGCACCGGCCGCACCCGGGTCGTCGCTGCCGAGGGCTCCTTCCACGGTCGCACCATGGGTGCCCTGTCCCTGACCTCCAAGGCGGCCTACCGCGAGCCGTTCGCGCCGCTGCCGGGCGAGGTCGCCTTCGTGCCCTACGACGACGTGGCCGCGCTCGACTCAGCCGTCGACGACACCGTCGCCGCGATCGTGCTCGAGCCGATCCAGGGTGAGGCGGGCGTCGTCGTGCCGTCGGCCGACTACCTCGCCGCCGCCCAGCGCATCGCCCACGACCACGGCGCACTGCTGTGGCTCGACGAGGTGCAGACGGGCATCGCCCGCACCGGCGCCTGGTTCGCCCACCAGCTCCTCGACGGCGTGCAGCCCGATGTCATCACCCTCGCCAAGGGCCTCGGCGGCGGCATCCCGATCGGTGCCACCGTCGCCCGTGGCAAGGCGGCCACGCTGCTCCAGCCGGGCAACCACGGGACCACCTTCGGTGGCAACCCGGTGGCGTCGGCGGCCGCGCTCGCCGTCCTCCGCACCATCGAGGCCGAGGGTCTGCTCACGGCGACGCTCGAGCGTGGCGACCAGCTCGCGGCCCTCCTGGCCAAGCAGACCGGCGTCCTCGAGGTCACCGGCTCCGGCCTGATGCGAGGTGCCGAGCTCGACGGGCCGTACGCCGCCCAAGCGGTGGCCTCCGGCCGCGACGCCGGGTTCATCCTCAACGCCACCGGTCCCTCGCGCCTGCGGTTCGTCCCGCCGCTCGTCCTCACGAGCGACGACCTCGACGCGCTCGACGAGGCCCTGCCCACCATCCTCGACACCGCTCGCGCCGCAGCACAGGAGACGACCCCATGACCCGCCACTTCCTCCGCGACGACGACCTCTCGCCCGCGGAGCTGATCGAGGTGCTCGACCTCGCCGATGCGATGAAGGCTGCGCCGTTCGACCACAAGCCTCTGGCCGGTCCGCACACCGTGGCACTCGTCTTCGACCGGCCGACCCTCCGCACGCAGGTGTCCTTCGCGGCCGGCATCGCCGAGCTCGGCGGGAACCCGATGACCGTCGACGGCGGCTTGGCCGCCATGGGCAAGCGTGAGGGCGTCGAGGACGTCGCCCGGATCCTGGGTCGCCAGGCCTCCGCGATCGTGTGGCGCACCGCCCACCAGAGCGACGTCGACACCATGGCCGACCACGCCGGCGTACCCGTCCTCAACGCCCTCACCGACGAGTTCCACCCCTGCCAGCTGCTCGCCGACCTCCAGACCGTGCGCGAGCACAAGGGGCGTCTCGCCGGCGTCCGCGTCGCGTTCGTCGGCGACGGCGCGTGCAACATGGGCAACTCGTGGGTGCTGGCCGGAGCCTCGGCCGGGATGCACGTCGTCGTCGGCGCCCCCGAGGGCTTCACCCCGGACGCCGACGTCGTCGCGCGGGCCGTCGGGATCGCGCAGGAGACCGGTGGCTCTATCCAGCTGAGCGTCGACCCGCTCGAGGCGGTCAAGGGCGCCGACGTCGTGGTCACCGACTCGTGGGTCAGCATGGGGCGCGAGGAGGAGTCGGCCGACCGGCTGCGCATCTTCCCGCCCTACGGCGTCACCGACGAGCTCCTCGCCCACGCCGAGCCCGACGCGATCGTCATGCACTGCCTGCCGGCCTACCGCGGCAAGGAGATCTCCGAGTCCGTCATCGAGGGACCGCAGTCGGTCGTGTGGGACGAGGCCGAGAACCGTCGGCACGCGCAGAAGGCCGTGCTCACCTGGCTCCTGGAACGCTCATGAGCACTCCACGACGCCGAGGGGACCCCGCATGACGGCCGTGACACCCCTGACGAAGAGCGCCCGGCACCAGCGGATCATCGACCTCGTCACGACCCACCCGGTCCGCTCGCAGACCGAGCTCGCCGACCTCCTCGACGGCCACGGCGTCCGGGTCACCCAGGCCACGCTGAGCCGTGACCTCGTCGAGCTCGACGCGGTCAAGGTGCGCAGCGCTGACGGCGCCCTCGTGTACGCCGTCCCTGGGGAGGGCGGCGACCGCTCGGTCTCCGGGCCACGTGACAGCGCTGCCGGTCGCGACCGGCTCGCACGGCTCTGCTCCGAGCTCCTCGTCAGCGCCGAGGCCAGCGCCAACCTGGTGGTCCTGCGCACGCCCCCTGGCGCGGCGCAGTTCCTGGCCAGCGCCTTCGACAAGGCCGACCTCCCGGAGATCCTCGGCACGATCGCCGGCGATGACACCCTGCTCGTCATCGGCCGCGACCCGCGCGGGGGCGACGCCCTCGCCGAGCGCTTCCTCGACCTGGCCAACGACCCCCACCACTCCTCAGCGGCATCCACCCCTCAGCACTCTGCAAAGGACACACCGTGAGCAAGGTCCTCACCTCCCTCCCCGTCGGCGAGCGCGTCGGCATCGCCTTCTCCGGCGGCCTCGACACCTCGGTCGCCGTCGCCTGGATGCGCGACAAGGGTGCGGTGCCGTGCACCTACACCGCAGACATCGGCCAGTACGACGAGCCCGACATCTCCGGAGTGCCGTCCCGCGCCCTGCAGTACGGCGCCGAGCTGGCCCGCGCGGTCGACTGCAAGACCCAGCTCGTCGAGGAGGGTCTGGCTGCCCTGGCCTGCGGCGCGTTCCACATCCGCTCGGGCAGCCGGATCTACTTCAACACCACCCCGCTGGGTCGTGCCGTCACCGGCACGATGCTGGTCCGCGCGATGCACGAGGACGGCGTCAACATCTGGGGTGACGGCTCGACCTTCAAGGGCAACGACATCGAGCGGTTCTACCGCTACGGCCTGCTCGCCAACCCCGACCTGCGCATCTACAAGCCCTGGCTCGACGCCGACTTCGTCACCGAGCTCGGCGGGCGTCACGAGATGAGCGCCTGGCTCACCGAGCACGGGCTGCCCTACCGCGACAGCCAGGAGAAGGCGTACTCCACCGATGCCAACATCTGGGGCGCCACCCACGAGGCCAAGACCCTCGAGCACCTCGACGTCTCGCTGGAGACCGTCGACCCGATCATGGGCGTGAAGTTCTGGGACCCCTCGGTCGCCATCGAGACCGAGGACGTCACGATCCGCTTCGACCAGGGACGGCCCGTCGCGATCAACGGACGGGTGTACGACGACGCGGTCGCGCTGGTCCACGAGGCCAACGTCATCGGCGGCCGCCACGGTCTCGGCATGTCCGACCAGATCGAGAACCGCATCATCGAGGCCAAGTCCCGCGGCATCTACGAGGCGCCGGCCATGGCGCTGCTGTTCATCGCCTACGAGCGGCTCGTCAACGCCATCCACAACGAGGACACCGTCGCGCAGTACCACAACGAGGGCCGCAAGCTCGGCCGGCTGCTCTACGAGGGCCGGTGGCTCGACCCCCAGGCGCTGATGATCCGCGAGTCCATCCAGCGCTGGATCGCCTCCCTCGTGACCGGTGAGGTGACGCTGCGGCTGCGCCGCGGCGAGGACTACTCGATCCTCGCCACCAGCGGTCCGGCGTTCTCCTACCACCCCGACAAGCTCTCGATGGAGCGCACCGACAACGCCGCCTTCGGCCCGACCGACCGCATCGGCCAGCTGACCATGCGCAACCTCGACATCGCCGACTCGCGCGCCAAGCTCGAGCTCTACGCCTCCCAGCCACTCGACCAGGGCCAGGTGCTCGTCGAGAACGGCACCCTCTACGGTGCCATCGAGGCCGGCGGCTTCGACCGCATCACCGACACCGGCGCCGGCCCCTCGCCGGCCCTGGAGGGTGGCGACGAGCACTACGACGAGACGGCGCTCGAGAGCGCGGCGATGGAGTTCGGGACCGACTGATGGCAGACCCCACGGCAGGCGCAGGCACCACCAACGAGGGCTCGCTCTGGGGCGGCCGCTTCAGCAGCGGACCGTCGCCCGAGCTCCAGGCGCTCTCGAGGTCGACGCACTTCGACTGGCAGCTCACGCCGTACGACCTCGCCGGCTCGCGCGCGCACGCCAACGCGCTGCACCGGGCCGGGCTGCTGACCGACGGCGACCACGCCGAGCTGCTGCGCGGGCTGTCGGTCCTGGGGGAGCGGTACGCCGCCGACGACCTGCTCGCCGCCGAGTCCGACGAGGACGTCCACGGCGCGCTCGAGCGGCTGCTGCTCGAGGAGGTCGGGCCCGAGGTCGGCGGACGGCTGCGCGCCGGACGCTCGCGCAACGACCAGGTGGCGACGCTGTTCCGGGCCTACCTGCGGGACCACGCCCGCACCATCGCCGGACTCGTGCTCGACCTCGTGGACGTGCTCGAGCACCAGGCCGCCGCTCACCTCGACGTCATCATGCCCGGGCGCACGCACCTGCAGCACGCCCAGCCGGTCCTGCTCTCGCACCACCTGCTCGCCCACGCGTGGCCGCTGGTGCGAGACGTCGAGCGGCTGCGCGACTGGGACGTCCGGGTCGCGAGCGACTCGCCCTACGGCTCCGGTGCGCTCGCCGGCCAGACTCTCGGGCTCGACCCCGAGGCCGTCGCGGCCGAGCTCGGCTTCTCCGGCTCGTCGGCCAACTCGATCGACGGCACTGCCTCACGGGACTTCGCCGCCGAGTTCGCGTTCGTCACCGCCCAGATCGGCGTCGATCTCTCCCGGCTCGCGGAGGAGGTCATCCTCTGGACGACCCGTGAGTTCGACTTCGCGAAGCTGCACGACTCCTGGTCGACCGGGTCGAGCATCATGCCGCAGAAGAAGAACCCCGACATCGCCGAGCTAGCGCGCGGCAAGTCGGGTCGGCTGATCGGCAACCTGGCCGGCCTCATGGCCACGCTCAAGGGCCTGCCGCTCGCCTACAACCGGGACCTGCAGGAGGACAAGGAGCCGCTCTTCGACTCCGTGCAGACGCTCGAGGTGCTGCTGCCCGCGGTGAGCGGGATGGTCGCGACGCTGACGTTCAACGGTCCCCGGATGACAGACCTCGCACCGCAGGGCTTCTCGCTCGCGACCGACGTCGCGGAGTGGCTCGTGCGAGAAGGAGTGCCGTTCCGCGACGCCCACGAGCTCGCCGGAGCCTGCGTACGCCGCTGCGAGGAGCTCGGCTGCGACCTGCCGGACCTGACCGATGAGCAGCTGGCGGAGATCTCGCCTGCGCTGACGTCCGAGGTGCGCGCGGTGCTCACCGTCGAGGGCTCGGTGTCCTCACGCTCGGGTCGCGGTGGCACCGCGCCGGACCGGGTGCGCGAGCAGCTCGACGAGCTCCGGGCCGCCGGCGCCGGGCACCGTGACCGCCTGGGCTGAGGGCGACCCGCTGGAGGTCGCACCGCGCCTGCTGGGGGCCGTGCTGACCCATGGGGGAGTCGCGGTGCGCCTCACCGAGGTGGAGGCGTACGCCGGTCCCGACGACCCGGGCTCCCACGCGTTCCGAGGCCGTACGCCGCGCAACTCGGTGATGTTCGGTCCGCCGGGCTGTCTCTACGTCTACTTCGTCTACGGCATGCACCACTGCGCGAACCTCGTCACCGGACCCGATGGTGAGCCGGGAGCGGTGCTGCTCCGGGCCGGCGAGGTGGTGGGCGGTCTGGACCTCGCGCGCGTACGCCGCCCCGGCAGCCCGGACCGCGACCTCGCCCGGGGCCCGGCGCGGTTGTGCCGGGCGCTCGGCATCGACCTGGCCGAGAACGGGACCCGCGTGGCAGTGGTGGCGGCAGCGGACCAGCCCACCTTCAGCACCGGTCCGCGGGTGGGGCTGCGGCACGCGGCCGAGCGTCCGTGGCGCTTCTGGATCACCGACGATCCGACGGTCAGCACGTACCGCCCTGCGTCGCCGAGACCGTCGACAGGCCGCTGACCTGCGACGATGCGTGAACGGGACCCCCGGTTTTGCGTGCTCGCCGGGGTGTGGTTAATGTTCTCTCTGTCGCCGCAAGCGGCGCCGCTCCCTGGCCAGAAGGCCGGATGGAACGGAGACCAGCTGCGACCACCACCGAGCGTCGGACTTCGAGTTTGACTCAGGGGAACACGCCCGGTAAGTTTCTGCAGGTTGCCCCGCGACCGGAGCCAGCTTCGCTGGCGAGGATCGGGTGCGTCTGATTTTTGAGAACTCAACAGTGTGTTTGATTAGTCGACGAATTAGTTTGTTTTGCCCCGTTGACGTCAACGTGTGTCTGGCCTGGTGCATCTTTGTGGTGTGGGGGTTGGGTTTGTT
>NZ_JACXYY010000002.1 GCF_014779665.1 Nocardioides hwasunensis
CCCCCACGAGGCCATCGACGACCTGACCCCAGTCGAGGCCGAAGAACTTCACTACGCTGCAAGAAACCAGCTCACGCCGACCGGCTGAGCCACCAAACACAGCCTCCGGAAATTCCGGGGCGGTTCAATCGAACCCGACATGGATCCGGCCATCTGTGTGGCCGAGGACGTCGCACACTCCACCGCGAACCCGTTCCACCACCCAGGCAGACCGGGTGGGGTGGTCCTCGAGCTCCGCATCACCGACCGCGACCTGCTCGAAGACAGGCACCGTGTCGCTGTCTCACCCAAGCTCGGACCGATCCTCCTCGGCCGCCTGCGCACCTGGCTGCTGAACGCCGACACGATCACCATCAACCCCGTCGTGGACCTCGACCCACGAGCCCACCCGCCGGTCGATGAGCACGACCCACCCGCCCGGATGGCCGCCATGGTCCGCCACCGCGACCCCACCTGCGTCTACCCCGCCTGCACCAGACCATCCGCCCACGCCGACCTCGACCACATCGACGCATACGTCCCCCTCGACCAGGGCGGACCACCCGGCCAGACCAGACCCGCAAACCTCGCACCCCTGTGCCGCCGACACCACCGCGCCAAGACCTTCGGACACTCCACCTACCAACGCCTGCCCGACAGCGGCTACGAGTGGACCCTCCCCACCGGACGGACCACCACCACACACCCACCCACACCACGACCCGAACCACCACCGGGCCCAGCACCATCACCACCAGCACCGCGCGACCACCGACGAACCTGACCGCCCCACAGCCCGACACCACCCCGGTGCTCGGGCCACAGGCACGCGTCGTGCGCTGCTACACCTCGCCGACGGCGGCCATGACGGACTGGTCAGCGGGACAGAGCCACACGGCCCTGTGGTCGTGGACGACCGCCTGCAGTGGGTGCGTGTCGGGATGGTTCGGACAAGGGGGCCAGTTGGTGGGTGCTGCTCCCCAGAGATGTGTCTCGATGGCCCACTCCTGCACCTGGTCGGCTGCAGAGGCGACGCGCTCCTCGAGCCGTGCGGCACGTCGTACAGACAAGCCTGTACCGCCACCGTCGGGTCCCCACATCATCAGCGACGCGTACTCGGGATCACCGTTCCAGTCGAAGTCCTCGAACCTGGGCGCCTCGAGCCCGGCGCGTTCCAGATCACGAAGTGGCGGGGTCAGCGACTCCTCCAGCACGCGCTCCATCACTCGAGTGTGGCACGAGGTCGTCGCCAACCTTCCCGCGTGCGTCAGGGGTGCGACGCGTCGTACAGACCGCCCAGCAGCGCGTGCCCGTGTGCCTCGAACTCGTCGTCACCCACGCCGTGGGCCCAGACCGCGGTGCCGACGGCCTGGCCGATGCGGTCGCGGCGCCACTGGTCCGGCGTACGCGGATCCGGGCCGTAGCCGTCGAGGAACGCCGTCTCGAGCTCGGGGTCGCGGGCGAAGTCCTGACCGGCGAGGCGCACGAAGTCCTCCGTCGGGGGTCGCATGGACGCGCGACCGAGGTCGATCACCCGGACGACGCCGTCGTCGACGAGCCAGTTCCTGGGCTGCCAGTCACCGTGGGTCGGGACCACGCGCGACCCGCCGCCGGGCCAGGTGACCAGCTCGGCGCGGACCAGGCGCTCGACGGCGGGGTCGATGCGGTGCGGACGGTCGAGGTCGCGCTCGACGCGCGCGGAAGTCGTCGTGCCAGGTGGGATCGACCTCGGAGGTCTGTCCATGGAGGGCGGCGAGCAGGACGCCTGCCTGCCGGTAGGTCTCGGGATCGTCCTGGGCGGGTGAGCCCTCGACCAGCCGTCCGGGCAGGAAGCGGGTCACGACGAGCTTCGCCGGCAGGTCGAGGTGCAGGGCGGTGGGTGCACGTCCGCTCGCGACCCACGGCCGCAGCCACTCGCGGTGCGCCCGGATCTCGCGCTCGATGTGGCCGTCCGCCTCGTCGCCGGCCTTCACGATGAGGCGACCCTGCTCGCTGTGCACCTCGAGGACGGCCGTCCCGACCAGGCCCCAGCTGTGGTCGGCCACGACGCGTGCGTCCGGCACCCAGCGCGTCAGCAGGTCGCGCTGCTCGGGTCGCAGACGCTCGATCCCCTCGGCCATGCGTGGACCCTACGGGCACGACGCCCGACGCCGCCGGGGTCGCCCGCACCTACAGCGAGATCACGATCCCGGCGATCGCGGCGTTGGCGAGGTTGGCGAGCGACCCGGCCAGCAGGGCCCGCAGGCCGAGCTGGGCGACCACGCCGCGGCGCTCGGGCAGGAGCGAGCCGAGGGTGCCGATCTGGATCGCGATGGAGCTGAAGTTGGCGAAGCCGGCGAGGGCGAAGGTCACGACGGCGACGGTGACGGGGGAGAGGCCGTCGACCTCGGGGCCGAAGTTGGCGAACGCGACGAACTCGTTGAGCACCGTCTTCTCACCGATCCACGACCCGGCCCGGACCGCCTCGGACCACGGCACACCGAGGAGCCAGGCCAGCGGAGCCAGCGCCCAGCCGAGGATCCGCTCGAAGGTGAGGTCGTCAACGCCCACCCAGGACCCCGCGGCGCCCAGCATCCCGTCGGCGAGTGCGATGAGCGCGATGAAGGCGATGAGCAGGCCGCCGACCGTCACGGCGATCCTGCCGCCCGCCAGCGCGCCGCGCCCGATCGCGTCGATGAGGTTGGAGGAGTCCTCGTCGCGGACCGAGCGCACGTCCACGTCCTCGTCAGCATCGACCGGGGTCGCGCCCTCGAGCTCGTCGTCCTCGGGCGTGCTGTCCGGCCACATGATCTTGGCCATGAGCAGCGACGCGGGCGCGTTCATCACCATCGCCGCCAGCAGGTACTCCAGCGGCGCTCCCAGCAGTGAGTAGCCGACGAGCGTGGATCCCGCAGCAGCGGCGAACCCCGCGGTCATCACGGTGAAGAGCTGCCCCCGGCGCAGCGACCTCAGGTAGGGCGCGATCATCAGCGGCGCCTCGCTCTGACCGAGGAAGATCACCGTCGCGCCGTACATCGACTCGACCTTGCTGATGCGCAGCAGCCGGGCGAGCGCGCCACCGATCAGCCAGGTGGCCCACTGCACGACGCGCAGGTAGTAGAGCAGCCCGATCACGGCGCCGAGGAAGACGATCACCGGCAGCACCTGCAGGGCGAAGATGGTCTCGCCCTTCTCGCCGACGTCGAGCAGCGGACCGAAGACGAACTTCGTGCCCTCGTCGGCGTACCCGATGAGCGTCGCGACACGGTCCGCGACCCACTGCAGTGCGTCCTTGCCCGGGCCCCACCTCAGGACCAGCGCGGCGAAGCCGACCTGGAGGCCCAGCGCCACGGCGACAGTGCGCCGGCTGATCCCGCGCCGGTGCTTCGACAGCGCCACGGCGACGAGCAGGAGGAGGACGAGTCCGAGGACCCCGCGCAGGCCGGTCATGGGGCTACTGTGCCGGGTCCTCGCGCACGCCGCGACCGGGCAGGCTCAGGAGCGGTTGAGCTCGACCGCGGCGCGCACGAGGTCGGTGAAGGCCTCGCTGTCGACGTCGTCACCCTCGAACACGTCGATCGCGCGGCGCTTGCCCGCGCCGAGGCTGGCGTTGAAGACGCCGGCCGGGTCCTCGAGCGAGGCGCCCTGGGCGAAGGTCGCCTTGACCTTGTCCTGGTAGGTCTCGAGCGTGCAGATCAGCCCGTCGAGGGAGAAGGTCGGGACGCCGTCGGGGTTCGACGGCTTGCGCCACTTGGCCTCCTCCTCGACACCGGGGACTGCTGCGTTGATGAGCGCCCGGAGGTCGTCGACGGTCTGCTCGCGCCAGTCCTTCGCCATGGTGCGAGCCTACGTCGGTCGCTAGGCGCCCGGAACGACCCGCATGTCGCGGTCGGCGCCGCCGTCGAGGGCGCGCAGCGCCTCCTGGTAGGCCTCGCTGTCGTGGGCGGCGACGGCCGCCTCGACCGAGGGGAACTCGATGACGACGGTGCGGGTCGCCTGGCCCTTCTCGAAGGTCGCCTCGGGCACGCCGCGCACCAGGAAGCGGCCACCGGCGGCGGTGAGGGCGGGACCGGCGAGCACGGCGTACGCCGCCACCTTGTCGGGGTCGTGCACGGCCTGGTAGGTGGTGATCCAGTAGGCGGTCATGCCTGCGAGCCTATGGCCTAGCGTTCGGTGCGTGAGCTTCCTCCGACCCTCGGACGAGCCCGCGACGGCGATCGGTCAGCTGTCGCGCTGGCTCGACGCCGACGACCCCGACCACCTGCTGATCGAGACCTCCGGATCCACCGGGAGACCGAAGGGTGTCGTCCTCCCGCGCCGGGCGGTGCTGGCCAGCGTCGAGGCCTCCGCCCGCCGCCTCGGCGCGACCGGCCGCTGGATGCTGGCCCTGCCGTCGTCGTACGTCGCCGGGGTGCAGGTGATCGTCCGCTCGCTGGTCGCCGGCCACGAGCCCGTCGTCGTCGACGGCCTGGACCTGCGACGGGCGATGGCCGACGACGCCGACGTCCCCACCTTCGTCTCGCTCGTGCCCACCCAGCTGCACCGGATCGTCGGCGACCCCGACCAGCTCGCCGCGCTGGCGCGGTGCCACACCGTGCTGGTCGGCGGTGGCGGCCTCGACCCGTCCCTGCGCCGACGGGCCGAGGAGGCCGGTGTCCGGGTGGTCGCTACCTACGGGTCCTCGGAGACCGCCGGCGGGTGCGTCTACGACGGCCTGCCCCTCGACGGGGTCGGGATCACCATCGCGGCCGACGGCCGGGTGCGGATCGGCGGCCCCACCCTCTTCAGCCACTACGACGACGACCCCGAGCTCACGGCGCAGACGCTCGTCGACGGGTGGTTCCTCACCTCCGACGCCGGCCGGCTCGACGAGGACGGTCGCCTGCAGGTGCTCGGCCGGCTCGACGACGTCGTCATCAGCGGCGGCGTGAAGATCCCGCTCGCCGTCGTCGCGCGGCGGCTGCGCGAGCACCGCGGAGTGGAGCAGGCCGAGGTGTTCGGCGTGCCCGACCGGGAGTGGGGCCAGCGGCTCGTCGCCGTGCTCGTCGGCCACGCCCACGACGCCGAGCTGCGTGACTGGATCAGCCTGGAGCACCCGCGGTCCTGGGCTCCCCGCGAGTTCCGCCGGGTCGACAGCCTCCCTCTGCTGCCCAACGGCAAGGTCGACCAGCAGGCCATCCGGGCGAGCCTGTGATGCCCGACCTGCACGTCTTCTCGATCCCCATGCGCACCCGGTTCCGCGGCATCACCGTGCGCGAGGGCCTGCTCCTGCGCGGCGACGCCGGCTGGGGGGAGTGGTCGCCCTTCCTGGAGTACGACGACGACGTCTCCCGGCCGTGGCTCGCCTGCGCGCGCGAAGCCGCCGACGTCGGCTGGCCGGAGCCCCTGCGCGACGCGGTGCCGGTCAACGTCACGGTCCCGGCGACCGACCCCGCCCGCGCCCACGAGATCGTCCTGGCCGGCGGGTGCCGCACCGCGAAGGTCAAGGTCGCCGAGCGCGGACAGACCCTGGCCGACGACCTCGCCCGGGTCGAGGCGGTGCGTGACGCCCTCGGCCCCGACGGCCTGGTGCGGGTGGACGCCAACGGCGGGTGGGACGTCGACGAGGCGGTCCGGGCAATCGCCGCGATCGACCGCGCCGCCGGGGGCCTGGAGTACGTCGAGCAGCCAGTCATGGACGTCGAGGACCTCGCCGTCGTACGCCGCCGGGTGCAGGTGCCGATCGCCGCCGACGAGTCCATCCGCCGGGCCGAGGACCCCTACCGGGTCCGCGACCTCGAGGCCGCCGACATCGCCGTGCTCAAGGTCCAGCCCCTCGGCGGGGTGCGGGCGTGCCTGCGCATCGCGGAGGACATCGGCCTGCCCGTCGTCGTGTCGAGCGCCGTCGAGTCGAGCGTCGGCATCGCCGCCGGCGTCTCCCTGGCTGCGGCCCTGCCCGAGCTCCACCACGCCTGCGGCCTGGCCACCGTCCAGCTGCTCACCGACGACGTCGCCACGGAGCCGCTGCTGCCGGTCGACGGCCTGCTGCCGGTCGTGCGGCCCGAGGTCGACGACACCGCGCTGGCACGGCTCGCAGCGGACGAGGACCGGGTGACCCACTGGCTCCGACGGTGGGAGTCGGTAGGGCAGGATCGGGTCTCGTGACCAACCCCTCGACCGACCTCGCGCGGTCGGTGGTGACCGCGCTCCGCGGCTCCGGGGTCCGCGAGGTGGTGGTGGCTCCTGGTTCTCGCAACGCCCCGCTCTCCTTCGCGCTGTACGACGCCTCCCGGGCCGGCGGTCTGCGTCTGCACACCCGGATCGACGAGCGGACCGCAGCCTTCCTGGCGCTCGGCCTGGCGAAGATCAGCCGTGAGGCGGCCGCCGTCGTCTGCACGTCCGGCACCGCCGCGGCCAACCTGCTCCCGGCCGTGATGGAGGCCGCCCACGCCGGCGTGGCGCTCGTGGTCGTGACGGCCGACCGTCCGGCCAGGCTGCGCGGCACCGACGCCAACCAGACCACCGACCAGGTCGCCCTCTTCGGCAGCTTCGCGCCGACGCTCGACGTCGCGGCGGGGGAGGAGGGCACCGACCTCGACGAGCTGCTCGCCTTCGTACGCCGCCACCGCCACGGCGGCCCGGTGCACCTCAACGTCCAGCTCGACGACCCCCTGCTTCCCGACGACGACGGGTGGGACGGGGGGATCGCGCCCGAGTGGGTCGATCTCGACCCGGGGCCGACGCAGACCGAGCACGTGCTCGAGATGGGTCCTCGCACGGTCGTCGTGGCGGGCGACGACGCGGGACCGTTCGCCCGCAACCTCGCCGAGCGCGCGGGCTGGCCGCTGCTCGCCGAGCCCTCCAGCGGCTCGCGCACCGGTGACCACGCGATCCGCACCTACCGGCTCCTCCTGTCCGGCGGGCTCGGCGCCCGCATCGAGCGCGCCGTCGTCCTCGGCCACCCGACCCTGTCGCGGCCGGTGGCGCGGCTGCTCGGTCGTCCGGACGTCGAGGTGATCTCGGCCCCGCACCGGGGCACGTGGTCCGAGCGGCCGTTCCCGGTCGCGCACGAGGCCGATCACCTCCTGCTGGACGGCACCGACGACCTCGCCTGGTTCGAGGAGTGGCGCGAGGCCGACCGCGCGGCAGGCCGCTCCCTCGACGCGCTGCTGGCCGACGAGCCCGACCTCACGCCGCACGAGGTCGCCGGCGCGGTGAGCCGCTCGCTGCCGCGCGGCGGGCTGCTGTTCGTCGGCGCCTCGAACCCGATCCGCGACCTGGACCTCATGGTCGCGCCCTACGAGGTCGGTGGACGTCGCTTCGTCGCCGCCAACCGCGGCCTGGCCGGCATCGACGGCACCGTCAGCTCGGCCATCGGCGCCGCGCTGGGGCGTCCCGGGTCGACGCGCTCGCTCGCGCTGATCGGCGACGTGACCTTCCTGCACGACAGCACCGGGCTGGTCATCGGGCCGCGCGAGCAGCGGCCGGACCTGACGATCGTCGTGGTCAACGACGACGGCGGTTCGATCTTCGCCACGCTGGAGCAGGGGGCGCCGGCGTACGCCGACCGCTTCGACACGCTCTTCGGCACCCCGCACGGCGTCGACGTCGCGAGCCTGTGCGCCGCGATGCGGGTGCCGCACCTGGCGGTCCACAGCCTGCCGGAGCTCGAGCAGGCGCTGGCGACGCCGAACGGCGGCATCGAGGTCGTCGAGGCGCGCGTGCGCCGGGACAACCGGCGCGAGCTGGACGAAAAGATCCGCGCGCTGACCCTTCCCTGAAGCGGGAGCGGATCAGCGCGCGGACGGTGCTGCTGGGATCGTTCAGTCGATCAGGGCTGCGGGGTCTCCCACACGCGCACCCAGTCGACGTTCATGCTCTGCGGGAGCTTCTTGTCGGGCATCTCCAGCGCCTCGTAGTCCGAGGCGAGCATGCTGAGGATCAGGTACTGCTGGGCCTTCGAGACGCGGGCCGACGTGCGCCAGGTCTCCTTGCCGTCGATGTAGGTCGTGATGGACTTGGGCGTCCACTTGACCGAGAACACGTGGTAGTTCTTCGACCAGCCGTCCTTCTTGTTCTTCAGGAACGACTCGGAGTTCTTGATCCACGAGCCGGTCTTGATCAGGCGCTTGCCCTTGTACCAGTGGATGAAGCTGGTGAGGCCACCCTGGGGGTGCTTGTCACCGAAGTACTCGATGATGTCGATCTCGTGGCCGGCGCTGCCCGGCTGGTTCTCGCCGACCGGCTGGCTCCAGAAGCTGGCGTGCTGACCGCGGGACTTCTGCATCTTGATGCGCGCGGCGGCGACGCCGTAGCGGAAGCTGAAGCCCTGAGCGGTGCCGATGTGGCCGTTGAGGCGGTAGCTGATCTTCTTCGACTTCTTGCGCGAGGCGGCCTTGCACTTGCCCTTGCGCGACTTGTCCTTGATGACGCTCAGGCGCACGGTGCCGCCGCCCACCTTGACGGCGTCCGGCGAGCCCTTGGAGCACACGCGCTTGCTCTGCGCCTCGTAGTCCTGGCCGCGCATGGACCAGACGGGGTTCAGGGTGCTGCCCGAGAACTCGTCGGTGAACGTGGGGGTGACCCACGCGGCGGTGTCGGCACTCTTGCTCGAGACCTTCTTGAGGCCCTTGAACTTGTTCGCGGTGACGCGGTAGGTCAGCGGCAGGCCGCCCTTGGAGACGTTGGCGCGGAAGTAGGCCTTGCCGGACCTCTCCTGCTTGGCCGTGCCGGCCTTCTTCCACTTCGTGCCCTGCTGGACCTCGAGGGTGACCGTGCGGCCGACCTTGACGGGCTTCAGGGTCGCGATGACCGAGCCCTTGGCCTTGTCCGCGCTGGCGGGGCGCTTGCCCTGCTGGACGATCTGGGGCAGCACCTCCAGCGAGATCTTCTGACCGGCCTTCTTGGTCAGGACCGACGGCGTCGACGTGGCGGCGGCGTCGTCGTTGGCGGATCCGATCTCGGTGGTCATGAGCAGGGACGCGGGCAGGATCAGCGCGGCGACGCTGCCTACCAGCACGCGGCGTGCAGACATGGGAACTCTCTTCGTCTCGGGTGCGATTGGCTTTCCCCCAGGGCACTCCACCCGTCGGAGGCCCGCCCACCCTAACCGCCGATCCCACGCGTCACACATTCATCAGGCGATTCGGACAGTCGTAGTCTGGCCACATGCGCATCACCAAGTTCGGGCATGCCTGCGTCCGGGTCCAGGGAGAGGGCGGTGTGGTCGTCATCGACCCCGGTTCCTTCAGCGAGGCCGAGGCCCTCGACGGAGCCGACGCCGTGCTGATCACGCACGAGCACGCCGACCACGTGCACCCCGACCACCTGCGGCGCTCCGACGCGCCGATCTGGACCATCGCGGCCGTCGAGCGGATGCTGCGCGCCGAGGCACCGGACGTCGCCGAGCGCGTCCGCGTCCTGCGCCCCGGCGACCGGCTCGATCTCGCCGGGACGGCGGTCGAGGTGGTCGGTGAGAAGCACGCGGTGATCCACCCCGACTACGACCGCTTCGACAACTCCGGCTACGTCCTCGAGTCCGGCGGCAGCAGCGTCTACCACCCCGGGGATGCGCTGACGCCTCCCGGCCGCGCGGTCGACGTCCTCCTCGCGCCGGTGAGCGGGCCGTGGCTGAAGATCAGCGAGGCGGTGGACTTCGTGCGCCAGGTCGGCGCGCCCACCTCGCTCGGGATCCACGAGCGGGTCTACAGCGAGATCGGCATCACCATGGCGGCCTCGCACATGGGCAACCTGCTGGGCGACGACCAGGCCTTCGAGCTCCGCGAGCCCGGTCAGGACCTGTAGGACCGGGAGGACCGACCGAGCGGCTCAGTCGGCGCCGAGGGCGTCGCGCACGGGCACGAACTTCGCCTGCGACTCGGCCAGCTCGGCCTCCGGGTCGGAGCTCGCCACGATCCCGCAGCCGGCGAAGAGGCGGACGCCGCCCTCGGTGACCATCGCCGAGCGCAGCGCGATGCCCCACTCGCCGTCGCCCGAGGCGTCCATCCAGCCGACCGGGCCGGCGTAGCGGTCGCGCGGCATCCCCTCGATCTCGGTGATCAGCCGGGTCGCGGCCGGGGTCGGCGTGCCACCCACGGCCGCGGAGGGGTGCAGCGACTCGGCGAGCTGCAGCGACGTCGCGACGTCGTGCACCACGCCGTTCACGTCGGTGGCCAGGTGCATCACGTTGGGCAGGTGCAGGACGAACGGTGCCTCGGGCACGTTCATCGACGAGCAGTGCGGCTCGAGCGCGTCGGCCACCGAGCGCACGGCGTACTCGTGCTCCTCGAGGTCCTTCGACGAGCGCGCCAGGGTGGCCGCGAGCGCCAGGTCGCGCTCGTCGTCGCCCGTGCGCCGGATCGTGCCGGCGAGCACCCGCGAGGTGACCAGGCCGCGCTCGCGTCGCACCAGCATCTCGGGCGTGGCGCCGAACAGGCCGTCGACGTGGAACGTCCAGCACATCTCGTAGTGCTCGGCCAGGCGACGCAGCGGCCACCGCACGTCGACGGGCTCGTCGGTCGCGGCGATGAGGTCTCGGGCGAGGACGACCTTCTCCAGCTCGCCGCGGGTGATCCGGTCGACGGCCTCGGCCACCACCGACATCCACTCCTCGCCGTTGCGGGCGCCGTCGGAGAAGACCAGCCCGACCGGCGGCTGGGGCGCGGGTGTCGCGACGAGCGCGGGGGCCTCGACCGAGACGGTCGTGAGCCACGTGCGGTCGCCGCGCCGGCCCACGACGACCTGTGGCACCACCAGCACGGAGTCGCCGGGCTCGTCGGCGAAGGCGAAGGCGCCGAAGCACACCAGGCCGGTGCCCGGCTCTCCGACGTGGTCCTCGACGTCGGCGCGGGCCACCGTCTCCGACCACCACTTCACCGCGTCGCTGAACCGGGTCGGGCCGGAGGTCTCCAGCCGGGCGGCGACTCCCCACCCGACGAGTCCCTCCCCGCGACGCAGCCAGCTGACCGGGTCCTGCTGGGGGAGGAGGTCGAGCAGCGGGAGGTCCGCCGAGTCCACCGCGATCGTGCGCACCACGAGCGGCGCGGCCGCCGGGCGGGGGGCGGACGGGGGGATCGTCACGAGGGAGCAGCCTACGCCGGGGTCCCGCACCGCCGGAGCGCAGATGTCGAAACCGTGAACAGGGGTCGTGCTCCTGGCCTACTTTCCTTCGATACACGAGACGACGGAGGGGGCGCACGTGCCAGTCCAGCAATCGCCGCTCGCGCGCCTGGAGCGTCACGCGCGAGGTCGCGCACTGGAGGTCGCGATCGCGGAGCAGCGCGACGGGACGTGGGCGAGGCTCACGTGGAACGAGCTCTACCGACGCGCCATCGACGGCGCCGCCGGGATGATCGAGGCCGGGGTCGCCCCCGGTCAGGTCGTCGTGATCCGGGTGCCTGCGGGGATCCGGCAGCTCGAGCTCGAGCTCGCCACGCGGGTCGCCGGCGCCGTGCCCGTCCTCCTGCCTGATCACCTGCACCCGTCCGAGGTGGCGAGGCTCCTCGACGCGATCGAGGTGCGCCTGGTGATCGTCGACGACGAGAGCCGGCTCTCGCTGCTGCGCGAGGCCGGGCTGATGGAGGCCCAGCTCTTCGAGTGCGACGACCGGTCGTGGGAGCGCCTGCGGGGAATGGGGCTGGAGCGCCGCAAGCGCCAGCCCGACCTCCTGACGTGGGTCGAGGCGGCTCGCGCGGGAGCGCCGTCCGGCGCGGTCCTGGGTCTGGCGCGGGAGAAGGCGTCGGCCTGGCTCTTCCGACCCGAGTCCTCCGGCACGCTGTCCGACCTGACGTGCGACGACGTCGCGCTCCTGACCGGAGAGGCGACCGACAGGTTCACCACGGTCGTGCGCGACGCGCACCTGACCAGCGGCTGCACCCTCGTCTGGGTCGAGCGTGCCGAGCAGGTGGAGGCCGCCCTCGCCCACTTCTCGCCCACGCACCTGTTGCTCGACGGTGCGAGCGCACGGTTGTTCGAGGACCTGGTGGAGCGGGGCACGGTGGCAGGCAGGCCCTGGCACGACGCTCCGCGAGACGTGCTCGACGCAGTGAGTGCCCGGGTCGCCGAGGCGCGGCTGGGCGCCCGTGCGCGCAAGCTGGCCGACGAGGTCTCCGCGCTGGAGCCGTGGTTCGGTGGCCGGCTGCGCGTGCTCGCGCTCGACACCCGGGTGAATCGGACGGTCAGCGGCCTGGCCACCGCGCTGGGCCACCGGCTGGGGCGCATCGCCCACCACCCCGCGGTCAGGCTCGACCTCGCTGCCGAGCACGCCGTCGTCACCGTGCCGTCGGCACCGGCGCTCGCGTCGGCCTCGTCGCACCTGCCACGTCGCGGCGGCAGCGGCCGCCTCGACGCCGCGTTCTCGCTGTCCGGCGCATAGCCGTCTCGAGCCCAGCCGGTGACGGTCGTCTCAGCCGGTGAGAGCCAGTACACAGCTGACCCACAGGCCCACCATGCGTAGGTAAAACCGCAGATCAGGGGTCGGTCCCTCGACAGGGTTGTCGGTGAACACACCGCATCACTCGAGAGGAAGGGGACGTCGATGGCACTCGTGCCGCTGGCCCGCGCATCCGCGCTTCCCGACCGCTTCCCGACCGCGCTGCCTCCGTCGCCCCTGCGGCGCCTGAGCGCGCTGGCCTCCACCCGCGGCGACGACATCGCGTACGTCGTGGCCACGGCGACGGGCCTGGAGTTCCGGTCCTGGACCACGGTGGAGACGACCGTCCAGCAGGCGGCGGCCGGACTGGTCCGCAGCGGCATGCGAGCCGATCAGATCGTCCTCTCCCTGCTTCCCCCGACCCACGCCCACCCCGAGCTCGACATCGCGCTGCGGGCGATCGGTGCCGTGGTCATCCACGTCTCGCCGCAGACGCCGCAGGAGGACCTGGTCCGCGAGCTGGCCGGCGTCGACGTACGACTCGTGGTCTCCTCCGACGAGCAGGAGCTCACCCGCCTCGCCGGGCTGCAGTTCCGCTCGGCCGAGATGCTCGACCTGGGCGACGACTCCTGGAGCCGGCTGCTGGGCCTGGGCGCCGAGCGCCTGGTCATGGACCCCGACGTGGTCACGCGTGTCGACCGGGTGGTCGACCCCGACGGAACCGCGGCGCGGGTGCTCCCGTCCGGTGCCGCCCTGGCGCGGGTGCCGTCCGGCGACGAGCTGGCCGGCCTGCTGCCTGCGGACGCCGTCACGCTGCTCGTCGGCGACCCGGGCGACGGGTTCGTCCACCGCGTGCGCGACGCCCACCTCGCGTCGGGCGGCACGCTGGTCCACGTCGCCGCCGCCTCGGACCTGCCGGACGCCCTGACGCTGGCACAGCCGGCCGCGCTGGCCCTGGACGCCCGTGCGGCGGCGTCGCTGAGCGACCTCATCGCCGAGGTCTCCGTGCCGGGGGCACGCCGCCTGCGCCCGGGGCGGACCCGGGCTGCCCACGCGGTCGCCCTGCGGTCGTGGGCCGGTCCCCACCTGACGCACGTCGTGGTGCCCGACCTGTCGGAGGAGGTGTGCGAGTCCCTCCGGTCCTTCGACGTGGAGGCGGTCCTGGTCGGTGCGACGCCGTCGCTCGCCGCGGACCTCCCGGTGCCGCCGCCGGTCCTGGTGGGCGACGCCTCGACGCTGCCCCGACGCTCTCGCGGCGAGCCCGGTCGTGAGTTCGGGCTGCGGACCGACGTCGAGATGCCGAGCGCGCCGTCGTACGACGAGCCGGCCGAGCCGGGCGAGTCCGCGTTCGTGCTGCCGTCGCTCCCGCTCTTCGGTGGTGAGTCGTTCCTCGACAAGCTGCTGATCTCGCAGGCCCGTCAGGGCGAGTCATGACCGAGCGGCGCCACCGGCTGGGCCTCGGTGCCCGGCGCCGGGCCCGCCGCTCCCCCCAGAACCCTCCCGACCACAGCGGCCGGGACGAACACCAACACGAAGGAACTGACATGAACGTTGACGTGATCCTCAAGGAAGCCGTGAACATCGACGGCGCCGTCGCCGCCCTGCTCGTGGACTACCAGTCGGGCATGGCCCTCGGCCAGGCCGGTGACGCCACCGTGATGAACCTCGACGTCGCCGCCGCCGGCAACACCGACGTGGTCCGCGCCAAGATGCGCACGATGGAGAGCCTCGGTCTCAACGACACCATCGACGACATCCTGATCACGCTGGGCCAGGCCTACCACCTGATCAACCTGCCCAAGGAGCACCCGGGCCTGTTCATCTACCTGGTGCTCGACAAGAGCAAGGCCAACCTCGCCATGGCGCGCCACAAGCTCAGCACGCTCTCGGGCCAGCTGGAGCTCTGAGGCAGGACCCGTGCCGCTGCGGCCGGTCAGGATCGGTAGACGATCACCTTGTCGCCGATCCTGACCTGGTCGAAGAGCCACTCGACCGCTGCACGGTCGCGCACGTTGACGCACCCGTGCGACGCGCCGTTGTAGCCGTTGGCGGCGAAGTCGGGGGAGTAGTGCACCGCCTGACCGCCGGAGAAGAACATCGCGAACGGCATCGAGGTGCCGTAGAGGTTCGACACGTGGTCGCGCGACTTGCGGTAGACGGCGAACGCGCCCTCGCGGGTCGGCAGCTCGTCGGAGCCGAAGCGGACCTCGACCGACTTCAGCACCACGCCGTCGACGACCCAGCGCAACGACCGTGAGGTCTTGTCGACGCACATCGCCCGGCCGGTCGAGCACCGCGGGTCGAGCCGCGGCCCGCTCGGCACGATGTTGAAGAGCTCCGCCTTCGTGGGCTCGCGCGTGGTGTCCTTGAGCCAGGTGAGGGTGCGTCGGTCCACCTGGCCGGTCACCGGGAGCTTGCGCCCGGTCTGGAACGCCGTCACGGCGTCGACCGTCGAGCGCGCGTAGCGGCCCGTCACCTTGCCGTCGTACATCCGCAGCTGCTTGAGCCGGGCCTGCACCTGGCGCACCCACCTGCCGGTGTCGCCGCGCTCCAGCAGCGGGCGCCCGGGCGCGTAGACGTTGTGCAGCGCGTCGGAGGTCGGCTCGACCGTCTTCGCGACGATCTTCTCCCACGTGCGCTGGTCGACGACGCCGTCGGCCGTCCAGCCGCGGCGCCGCTGGAACCTCGCCACGCCGTCGCGTGTCTCCTCGTCGAAGCGGTTGGTGACCACCTCGGAGTGGAGGTCGAGCTGGTGCAACCGGCTCTGGAGCACGCGCACCCGCCAGCCGCGGTCGCCGATCCGCATCGGGGAGAACTCGCGTGCCGACACCTCGCCGGTCGCCGCCGAGGCCGACGCGGTGCTCGTGACCGCGGCCAGGCCGGAGAGCGTGCACAGCAGGACGAGCAGGAGTGCGAGCGTGCGCGCACGAGAGTCACGGCGTGACATGTGGTTCCTCCCCCGGAGCCGAGCGACCTCTGGTGGTCGCTGGATGATTGTAGGGACGTTCGGGGACGCCCCCGCGTTGCGTCCTCCCTGGCTCGGACGCCTACGCTCACCGCGTGGCCCGTGCTGACCTGGACAAGCAACCGACCGACGTGCGTCGCATGTTCGACACCGTGGCCAAGCGCTACGACCTGACCAACGACCTCATGACGGCCGGCATCCAGCGCAGCTGGCGGCGCTCGATGGTCGACGCCGTCGCGCCGAGGCCCGGCGACCTGGTCCTCGACCTCGCCGCCGGCACCGGGTGCTCCAGCGAGCCGTTCTTCGCCCGCGGCGCGGTCGCCGTGCCGTGCGACTTCTCGGTCGGCATGCTCCGGCAGGGCAAGAAGGACCGGCCCGCGCTGCCGTTCGTGGCCGGCGACGGCACCCGGCTGCCGTTCCTCGACGACACCTTCGACGCGGTGACCATCTCCTACGGGCTGCGCAACTTCGTCGACCCGCTGGCCGGCCTGAAGGAGATGCTCCGGGTGACGCGCCCGGGCGGTCGCCTCGTGGTCTGCGAGTTCAGCCGCCCGGTCAACGGTGCCTTCCGCACGGTCTACCTCGACGGCTTCATGCGAGCCCTGCCCCGGATCGCGTCGGTGACCGCGAGCGCGGCCGACGCCTACGTCTACCTCGCCGAGTCGATCCGGGCCTGGCCCGACCAGGCCGGGCTCGCCGAGCTGATGGTCGAGGCCGGCTGGCAGGCGCCGGAGTGGCGCAACCTCACCGGGGGCATCGTCGCGCTCCACCGCGCCACCGCCTGAGCCGATCCGAGGGCCCCGCGGGCGAATTAGCGCACGTTCGCCTTGCCTAAATGTGCAGGTCAGAGCGGGAATGACGGCCCCGGCCCCCGACGTGACGCACGCCGCACCCGAGTCCTAGACTGTGGCACGCGCCACTAGTGAAGACGTTCACAAGGTCACATGGACCCGTGGGCGCAGGGTCACCGGAAGGACAAGCGATGCAGCTCTACACGCCGATCCTGGCGCTGGCCCTCCTCGCGACGGGCTTCGCGGTCTTCTCCGTCATCATGAGCGCCTTCGTGGGGCCCAAGCGCTACAACCGGGTCAAGGTCGACTCCTACGAATGCGGCATCGAGCCGACGCCGCAGCCCGCCGGCGGCGGCCGGTTCCCGGTGAAGTACTTCATCACCGCGATGCTCTTCATCGTCTTCGACATCGAGATCATCTTCCTCTACCCGTGGGCCGTGAACTTCGACCAGATGGCCCTGTTCGGCCTCGTCGAGATGGCTCTCTTCATCGCGACTGTGTTCGTGGCCTACGCGTACGTATGGCGACGCGGCGGACTGGACTGGGACTGAGGATCGTGATGCACGCACATTGCCCGCGTTGTCGTCGGTCGACGACCGCTCCGCTGCGCTCCGCCGAAGGTCGCCTTCCCTCCTCCGCCTCGGCACTGCACGCGCCTCACGACCCTCAGAAGGAGTTCTGACATGGGAATCGAAGAGAAGCTGCCCAGCGGCGTCCTGCTGACCACCGTCGAGGGGGTGGCCGGCTACATGCGCAAGGCGTCGTTCTGGCCCGCGACCTTCGGCCTGGCCTGCTGCGCCATCGAGATGATGACCAGCGGCGGCCCGAAGTACGACCTCGGTCGCTTCGGCATGGAGGTCTTCCGCGCGAGTCCGCGCCAGGCCGACCTGATGATCGTCGCGGGTCGCGTGAGCCAGAAGATGGCGCCCGTCCTGCGCCAGATCTATGACCAGATGCCCGAGCCCAAGTGGGTCCTCGCGATGGGTGTCTGCGCCTCGTCCGGCGGCATGTTCAACAACTACGCCGTCGTCCAGGGTGTCGACCACGTCGTCCCGGTCGACATGTACCTCCCCGGGTGCCCGCCGCGCCCGGAGATGCTCATCGACGCGATCCTCAAGCTGCACGACCAGGTCCAGCAGACCAAGCTCGGCGCCAACCGCGCCGCCGAGGTGGCCGAGCTCGAGACCGCCGCGCTGCGCGCGCTCCCGACCTCGGAGATGAAGGGCCTGCTGCGATGACCGACGCGCCGGACGACAAGCCGGGCGACCAGCCCGACGAGAAGCACGACGAGAAGGTGGCCGGCAAGGCCGAGGGCACCTCCGGCGACAAGACCGACTCCAACGAGTCCGCCCGTCCGGCCGAGGAGCGCAACCTCGAGAAGGCCAAGTCCGAGACCGGCACCGGCAGCGGTGTCACGCAGTCGGCCCCCGACCAGTCACCGGAGAACGTCCCGGCCCCGACCGGCGAGGTCCGCTCCGTCGGCGAGCGCCACGGCATGTTCGGCGTCCAGGGCTCCGGCGACACCTCCGGCTACGGCGGCCTCGTCGCCGCCAAGGTGCTCCCGGCGCCCTCGCAGAAGCCCTACGGCGGCTGGTTCGACGACGTGGCCGGTGCCCTCGAAGACCGCCTCGAGGCGACCGAGCTGAGCGCGGCCATCGAGAGCGTCGTGGTCCACCGCGGCGAGATCACCTTCCACGTCCGACGCGAGGACCTGCCGTTCGTCGCGCAGATGCTCCGCGACGACGAGGCGCTCCGCTTCGAGTTCTGCTCCGGCGTCAGCGGGGTCCACTACCCCGACGACACCGGTCGCGAGCTGCACGCCGTCTACCACCTCATGTCGATGACCCACAACCGGCTCATCCGCCTCGAGGTCAGCGTGCCGGACAGCGACCCGCACGTCCCGAGCCTGGTGAGCATCTACCCCACGCTCGACTGGCACGAGCGCGAGACCTACGACATGTTCGGCCTGATCTTCGACGGCCACCCGGCGCTGACCCGGGTCCTCATGCCCGACGACTGGCCGGGTCACCCGCAGCGCAAGGACTACCCGCTCGGCGGCATCCCCGTCGAGTACAAGGGCGGGTCGATCCCGCCGCCGGACCAGCGGAGGTCGTACAACTGATGGCCACCCCACGACCTTCTTCTCCTCCGCTTCGCTCCCCCGAACAACGCCGCGGGGACCCCGACACCTCCAGGAGTGTCCAGGTATGAGTACTGAGCAGGACTTCTACGCAGCGCCCGGCGACACCAGCCAGGGCCGCGTCTTCACCGTCACCGGCCAGGACTGGGAGTCGATCACCCAGGACATCGACGAGTCCGCCGAGGAGCGGATCGTGGTCAACATGGGTCCGCAGCACCCGTCGACCCACGGCGTGCTGCGGCTCATCCTCGAGCTCGAGGGTGAGACGGTGACCGAGGCCCGCTGCGGCATCGGCTACCTCCACACCGGCATCGAGAAGAACATGGAGTACCGCTCCTGGGTGCAGGGCACGACCTTCTGCACCCGGATGGACTACCTCTCGCCGTTCTACAACGAGGCGGCCTACGTGCTCGGCGTGGAGCGGCTGCTCGACATCGAGGACGACATCCCGGAGAAGGCCCAGGTCATGCGCGTGCTCCTCATGGAGCTCAACCGCATGTCCTCGCACCTGGTCGCGATCGCGACCGGCGGCATGGAGATCGGCGCCCTGACGGTGATGACCATCGGCTTCCGTGAGCGCGAGCTGGTCCTCGACCTCTTCGAGCTCATCACCGGCCTGCGGATGAACCACGCGTTCTTCCGTCCCGGCGGGGTCGCCCAGGACCTGCCGCCCGGGGCCCTGGACGAGATCCGCGACTTCATCACACTGATGAAGAAGCGCCTCCCGGAGTACGCCGACCTCTGCAACGCCAACCCGATCTTCAAGGGCCGCCTCGTCGACGTCGGCCACCTCGACCTGGCCGGCTGCATCGCGCTCGGCATCACGGGGCCCGTGCTGCGCTCGACCGGCTACGCCTGGGACCTGCGCAAGACGCAGCCCTACAGCGGCTACGAGGACTACGACTTCGAGGTCCAGACCTGGGACACCTGCGACTCCTACGGCCGGTTCCGCATCCGGCTCAACGAGATGTGGGAGTCGCTCAAGATCGTCGAGCAGGCCGCCGACCGGCTGGCCGGGCTCGAGGGCGCGCCGGTCATGGTGGGGGACAAGAAGATCGCCTGGCCCAGCCAGCTCGCCATCGGCAGCGACGGCATGGGCAACAGCATGGACCACATCCGCCACATCATGGGTGAGTCCATGGAGGCGCTGATCCACCACTTCAAGCTGGTCACCGAGGGCTTCCGGGTCCCCGCCGGCCAGGCCTACGTGCCGATCGAGTCCCCGCGCGGCGAGCTGGGCGCCCACGTCGTCTCCGACGGCGGCACGCGTCCGTTCCGCGCTCACTTCCGCGACCCGTCGTTCACCAACCTGCAGGCCACGAGCGTGATGAGCGAGGGGGGCATGGTCTCCGACGTCATCGTCGCCATCGCCTCCATCGACCCCGTGATGGGAGGAGTCGACCGATGAGCACCCCCGCCAAGCTCGACGAGAAGACCTGGGGCGAGCTGCGCGAGATCGCGGCCCGCTACCCCGAGGCCCGCTCCGGCCTGCTCCCGATGCTGCACCTCGTGCAGTCGGTCGAGGGCCGGGTCACCCCCGAGGGCATCGAGGCGTGCGCCGAGATCCTCGGCATCAGCGCCGCCGAGGTCAACGGTGTGGCGACCTTCTACACGATGTACAAGCGCAAGCCCGTCGGTGACTACCACGTCGGGGTCTGCACCAACACGCTCTGCGCGGTGATGGGCGGCGACCTGATCTTCGAGCGGCTCAAGGAGCACCTCGACGTCGGCAACGACGAGACGACCCCCGAGGAGGACGGTCGCCGGAGCATCACGCTCGAGCACATCGAGTGCAACGCGGCCTGCGACTACGCCCCGGTGATGATGGTCAACTGGGAGTTCATGGACAACCAGACCCCCGAGTCCGCCGTCCAGGTCGTCGACGACCTGCGTGCCGGCGCCGAGGTCACCTCCACCCGGGGCCCGCGACTGTGCACCTGGCGCGAGGCCGAGCGCGTGCTCGCCGGCTTCCCCGACGACCGCGCCGACGAGGGCCCGACCGCGGGTCCCGCCTCGCTCGCCGGACTGGCGATCGCCCGCGAGAACGGCTGGACCTCCGGCGCCGACGCGGGTTCTGACAAGGGAGAGTCGAAGTGAGCGACACACTGACCCCGGTCCTCACCGACAACTGGGACACCGAGCGCGCCTGGACGCTGGCGTCCTACGAGGAGCGCGGTGGCTACGCCGCCCTCGACAAGGCGTTCGCGATGGCCCCCGACGACGTCATCAACGCCGTCAAGGAGTCCGGCCTGCGCGGTCGCGGCGGCGCCGGGTTCCCCACGGGCATGAAGTGGGGGTTCATCCCGCAGGACAACCCGAAGCCCAAGTACCTCGTGGTCAACGCCGACGAGTCCGAGCCGGGCACCTGCAAGGACATCCCGCTCATGATGGCCAGCCCGCACACGCTGGTCGAGGGCGTCATCGTCAGCTCCTACGCGATCCGCGCCAACACCGCGTTCATCTACGTCCGCGGCGAGGTGCTCCACGTGATCCGCCGCCTCCAGCGCGCGGTCCAGGAGGCCTACCTGGCCGGTCACCTCGGGAAGAACATCCACGGGTCGGGCTACGACCTCGACCTCATCGTCCACGCCGGCGCCGGCGCCTACATCTGCGGTGAGGAGACCGCGCTGCTCGAGGGTCTGGAGGGTCGTCGCGGACAGCCGCGCCTGCGCCCGCCGTTCCCCGCGGTCGCCGGTCTCTACGCCAGCCCGACGGTCATCAACAACGTCGAGTCCATCGCCTCGGTGCCGAGCATCATCGTCAACGGGCCGTCGTGGTTCGCAGGGATGGGCACCGAGAAGTCCAACGGCTACGGCATCTTCAGCCTCTCCGGGCACGTGAGCACCCCCGGGCAGTACGAAGCCCCGCTGGGGATCACCCTGCGCGAGCTGATCGACCTGGCCGGCGGCATGCGCGAGGGCCACGAGCTGAAGTTCTGGACCCCCGGCGGGTCGAGCACCCCGCTCCTGACGCCCGAGCACCTCGACGTACCCCTCGACTTCGAGTCCGTGGGAGCGGCCGGGTCGATGCTCGGCACGCGCGCACTGCAGCTCTTCGACGAGACGACGTGCGTGGTCCGGGCGGTGCTGCGGTGGACCGAGTTCTACAAGCACGAGTCGTGCGGCAAGTGCACGCCGTGCCGCGAGGGCACGTGGTGGTTGGTCCAGACGCTGGCCAAGCTGGAGAAGGGCGAGGGGAGCGAGGCCGACCTCGACCTCCTGCTCGACCAGTGCGACAACATCCTGGGCCGCTCCTTCTGCGCGCTCGGTGACGGTGCCACGAGCCCGATCTCGAGCTCGATCCAGCACTTCCGCGACGAGTACCTCGCGCACCTGACCCACGGCGGCTGCCCGTTCGACCCGGCCGCCTCGACAGCGTTCTCACCTGTGGGGGCTGAGGCATGACGACGACCGACAAGGCGCCCGACAAGGTCGACACCGACCTCGTCACGCTGACCATCGACGGCGTGCAGGTGAGCGTCCCGAAGGACACCCTGGTCATCCGCGCCGCCGAGCAGGTCGGCGTGCAGATCCCGCGCTTCTGCGACCACCCGCTGCTCGACCCGGTCGGCGCGTGCCGCCAGTGCCTGGTCGACATCCCCGACGCCGGCAACGGTCGCGGCTTCCCCAAGCCGCAGGCCTCCTGCACGCTGCCGGTCGCCGAGGGCATGGTGGTCAACACGCAGGCCACCAGCGAGGTGGCCGACAAGGCGCAGCAGGGCGTCATGGAGTTCCTGCTGGTTAACCACCCGCTCGACTGCCCGGTCTGCGACAAGGGCGGCGAGTGCCCCCTGCAGAACCAGGCGATGAGCAACGGCCGCGGCGAGAGCCGCTTCGCCGAGGGCGGCGGGATCAAGCGGACGTTCCCCAAGCCGATCAACATCTCCGCGCAGGTGCTGCTCGACCGCGAGCGCTGCGTGCTCTGTGCCCGCTGCACCCGCTTCTCCGAGCAGATCGCCGGTGACCCGTTCATCGCTCTCGCCGAGCGCGGTGCGCTCCAGCAGGTCGCGATCTACGAGCGTGAGCCCTACGAGAGCTACTTCTCCGGCAACGCGATCCAGATCTGCCCGGTGGGTGCGCTCACCTCGGCCGACTACCGCTTCCGCTCGCGCCCCTTCGACCTGGTCTCCACCCCGGGCGTCGCCGAGCACGACGCGTGTGGTGCGGCCATCCGGGTCGACCACCGTCGCGGCAAGGTGATGCGTCGCCTCGCCGGCAACGACGCCGCGGTCAACGAGGAGTGGATCAGCGACAAGGACCGCTTCGCGTTCCGCTACGCGACCACCGAGGACCGGATCACCTACCCGCAGGTCCGCGAGACCCTGCCCACCGGCGAACGGGGTGAGCTGCGCCCAGCGTCGTGGCCCGAGGCCTTCGCCGTCGCGGCCCGCGGCCTCCGTGCCGCCGGCGCCGGCGCGGTCCTCACCGGCGGCCGCGTGACCGCCGAGGACGCCTACGCCTACGCCAAGTTCGCCCGCGTGGCCCTCGACACCAACGACGTCGACTTCCGCGCCCGCCCGCACAGCGCCGAGGAGGCCAGCTTCCTGGCCTCGCAGGTCGCCCTGTCAGGCGGCGTGACCTACGACGACCTCGAGGCGGCGCCGGTCGTGGTGCTGCTCGGGCTCGAGCCGGAGGACGAGGCCGCCACGATCTTCCTGCGCCTGCGCAAGGCCGCCAAGCGTGGTCGTACGCAGGTCGTCTCGGTGGCGCCCTTCACCTCGCGCGGCCTGCGCAAGATGCAGGGCCGCCTGGTCGCGACGGCGCCGGGCGCCGAGGTCGAGGCGATCGGGTCGCTCAAGGACGCCGAGCACGGTGTCACCAAGGACGCGGTGATCCTCGTCGGCGAGCGCCTCGCCGGCACCCACGGCGCCCTGTCCGCCGCCGTCGAGCTGGCTCGCACCACCGGGGCCCGGCTGGCCTGGGTCCCGCGCCGCGCCGGTGACCGCGGTGCGGTCGAGGCCGGCGCGCTCCCGAACCTGTTGCCCGGCGGCCGCCCCGTCACCGAGGCCTCGGCCCGCGTCGACGTCGCCGCAGCGTGGGGCGTCGACCAGGTCCCGGCCAAGGTCGGCCGCGACGGCAACGCGATCGTCGCCGCGCTCGCCAAGGGCGACCTCGGCGGTGTCGTGGTCGGCGGTGTCGACCCCGACGACACGGGTGACCCGGCCGCCTTCCGCGCGGCGCTCGACGCGGCCGGCTTCGTGGTCAGCCTCGAGCTTCGCGAGACCGACGTGACCCGGGCCGCCGACGTCGTCCTCCCGGTCGCCCCGGTGACCGACAAGGCCGGCACGTTCGTCACCTGGGACGCCCGGACCCGTGCGTTCGACGCCGTCTTCACCAACCCGGCGTCGCTGCCCGACCTCCGGATCCTCGCTGGCATCGCGGACGAGCTGGGCCGCCCGCTGGGCTTCCGCACCGTCTCCGAGGTGCGCGGCGAGATGCAGGCCCTGGGCCCGTGGGACGGGGCACGTGCCGAGCTCGACGCGGGCAAGGCGCCGCGCGCGGCCAAGGCACCGAAGGGCGAGCACCCGATGGCGCTCGCCACCTGGAAGCAGCTGGTCGACCTCGGCGCGATGCAGGACGGCGAGGAGCACCTGCGCGCCACCGCCCGCACCCCGGTCGCCCGCCTCAGCCGGGCGTCGTACGACGCCGTGCTCGCGAGCTCGGACACCAGCCTCGACGGCGCGGGTGAGCAGCAGCTGGTCACCGTCACCGGAGACCGCGGCAGCCTGACGCTGCCCGCCGTGGTCGCCGACCTGCCCGACGACGTGGTCTGGGTCCCGACCCGGTCCGTCGGTCGCGGGGTCCTCGCCGAGCTCGCCTCACCGGGCAGCCCGGTCACCGTGAAGGGAGCCTCCCGATGATGAGCCTGGGTCTCGAAACGCTCGCTGCTCCACCGGCAGTCCTGGCCGCCGACCTGCCCGATGTGGGCCTGGCGCAGTTCGGCCAGGACCCGTGGTGGGTGATCCTGCTCAAGGCCGTCCTCATCTTCGTGGTCCTGGTGGTGCTGACGCTCTTCAACATCTGGTTCGAGCGTCGCGTCGTGGCCCGCATGCAGCACCGCGTCGGCCCCAACGTGCACGGACCCTTCGGCCTCCTGCAGTCGCTCGCCGACGGCGTGAAGCTGGCGCTGAAGGAGGACATCATCCCGACGGCGGCCGACAAGGTCGTGTTCCTCCTCGCCCCGGTGATCTCGGTGGTGCCGGCGTTCGTCGTCTGGGCGGTGATCCCGTTCGGCCCCGAGGTCAACTTCTTCGGTCACCAGACGCCGCTGCAGCTGACCGACATGCCGGTGGCCGTGCTGTTCATGCTCGCCATCGCCTCGATCGGCATCTACGGCATCGTCCTCGGCGGCTGGTCGTCCGGGTCGACCTACTCCCTGCTCGGCGGCCTCCGCTCGAGCGCGCAGATGATCTCCTACGAGGTCGCGATGGGCCTCGCGCTCGTCGCGGTCTTCCTCTACGCCGGCTCCATGTCGACTTCGGAGATCGTGGCCGCGCAGGACCGGCTCTGGTTCGGGCTGATCCTGCTCCCGTCGTTCGTCATCTACGTCATCTCGATGGTCGGCGAGACCAACCGAGCACCCTTCGACCTGCCGGAGGCCGAGGGCGAGCTGGTCGGCGGCTTCCACACCGAGTACTCCAGCCTGAAGTTCGCGCTGTTCTTCCTGGCCGAGTACATCAACCTCGCGACCGTGTCCGCCATCGCCACCACGCTGTTCCTCGGCGGCTGGGCGGCCCCGTGGGGCATCGAGCAGCTCTGGGACGGCGCCAACAGCGGCTACTGGCCGGTGCTGTGGTTCTTCGGCAAGGTCTTCTGCTTCATCTTCTTGTTCGTCTGGCTGCGCGGCTCACTGCCCCGCATGCGCTACGACCAGTTCATGGCGCTGGGCTGGAAGGTCCTGATCCCGGTCTCGCTGGCCTGGATCGTGGCCGTCGCCACCATCCGCGTGATCTCGCTCGAGGGTGAGATCAACCGCACCTACCTCGTGGCCGCGATCGCCGTGCTGCTCGTCCTCACCGTCGGACTGATGTTCCTCGGTGACAGGAAGGACCAGGACGCGCCGTTCGAGGTGAGCGACGAGCCGCACGACGCCTTCGCCGGCGGCTTCCCCGTCCCGCCGATGCCCGCCGGTGGTGCCGTCCGCGGTGCTGCGGCGCCGCTGACGTTCGCCACCGACCGCACCACCGTCACCGCAGCAGCGGAGGAGAACCATGAGTGAGTCCTCGCAGAGCTCGAGCGGCAGCTCGGGTGCCAAGGGCGTCAAGGAGAGCTTCTGGGACCCGGTCGCCGGGTTCGGGGTCACCTTCCGGACGATGTTCAAGAAGGTCGTCACCGAGCAGTACCCCTTCGAGAAGCTGCCGACGGCACCTCGCTTCCACGGCCGGCACCAGCTCAACCGCTGGCCCGACGGGCTCGAGAAGTGCATCGGCTGCGAGCTGTGCGCCTGGGCCTGCCCGGCCGACGCGATCTACGTCGAAGGTGCCTCCAACAGCGACCTCGAGGACGCGGACGGCAACAGCCAGCGCTTCAGCCCCGGCGAGCGCTACGGCCGCGTCTACCAGATCAACTACCTGCGCTGCATCCTGTGCGGGCTGTGCATCGAGGCGTGCCCGACGCGCGCGCTGACGATGACGAACGAGTACGAGCTGGCCGACGACAACCGCGCCGACCTCATCTACGAGAAGTCCGACCTGCTCGCTCCGCTGCTGCCCGGCATGGAGCAGCCCCCGCACCCGATGCGCCTCGGCGACGACGAAGGTGACTACTACAGGGGGACCACGCGATGACGTTCTGGATCCTCGCCCCGATCATGGTGGTCGCCGCGCTGGGCATCCTGTTCGTCCGCAAGGCCGTGCACGCCGCGCTGCTGCTCGCCGTGGTGATGATCAACCTGGCGTTCCTCTACGCCGTGATGGACGCTCCGTTCCTCTTCGCCGTCCAGATCATCGTCTACACCGGCGCCATCTTGATGCTGTTCCTCTTCGTGATGATGCTGATCGGCGTCGACGCCACCGACTCGTCCGTGGAGACGATCCGCGGCCAGCGCGCGATGGCGGTCGTGCTGGGCCTGCTCTTCGGTGCCGTCCTGGTGATCGGCGTCAGCCAGGTCACCCTCGGCACGGTCGTCGGCCTCGACGACGCCAACGAGGGCGGCAACGTCCAGGCCATCGCCAACGTCCTGTTCTCCAAGTACGTCTTCGCCTTCGAGGCCACCAGCGCGCTGCTGATCACCGCCGCGCTCGGCGCCATGGTGCTCGCCCACCGCGAGCGGCTCACGCCGAAGGCGACGCAGGCCGACCTGGCCGCGCAGCGCATGCGCGACTACGCCGACCACGGCAAGCACCTCGGTCCGCTTCCCTCGCCCGGTGTCTACGCCCGCCACAACGCGGTCGACACCCCGGCGCTGCTGCCCGACGGCACCGCTGCCGAGTCGTCGGTCTCCCGGGTGCTCGCCGCCCGCGGCACCGTCCGCTCGGCGCCGGCCATGGTCGACGACATCGACGACGTACGCCGCCAGCTGAGCGGTCTCGACGGGCACGGCGACCCGACCGAGATGCCCGAGACGTCCGGCAAGGACGGCGCCCCGGCGAGCACGACGGAGGACGAGAAGTGACCGAGTACGTGGTGCTCTCGGCGATCCTGTTCACCATCGGGTGCGTGGGTGTGCTCACCCGCCGCAACGCCATCGTGGTGTTCATGTGCGTGGAGCTGATGCTCAACGCCTGCAACCTCGCGTTCGTCGCCTTCGCCCGCCAGCACGGCAACCTCGACGGCCAGATCACCGCCTTCTTCGTGATGGTGGTGGCCGCTGCCGAGGTCGTGATCGGGCTCGCGATCATCATGACCATCTTCCGCACGCGACGCTCGGCCTCGGTCGACGACGCCAGCCTGCTGAAGTACTGAGGGAGCACCCGTGAACCTGTTGTCCCACTCGGTCCTCCTCGCGGCCGAGGGCCCTGCGAACGCGCCGGTCGTCTCGCCCGACACCGGTGCGGGAGGGGTCTTCGACCTGCTCTGGCTCGTGATCGGCCTGCCGCTGCTCGGCGCCGTCCTGCTGCTGGGCGTCGCGCCGTTCCTCCCGGCCTCTCTCAAGGCGGCCGTCGACAAGCACGGCCACCTGGTCGGCACCGCGGCCGCGGTCCTGTCCTTCGTGCTCAGCCTGGTCCTGTTCGTCTCGCTGCTCGGCCGTGACGCCGAGGAGCGCCAGGTCGGCCAGCACCTGTGGACCTGGTTCGAGACCGGCCAGCTCAGCGTCGGGATGGACCTGCTCTACGACCAGCTGTCGGCGCTGTTCCTGCTGCTGATCACCGGTGTCGGGTCGCTGATCCACGTCTACGCCATCGGCTACATGGAGCACGACGCGCGTCGTCGTCGGTTCTTCGGCTACCTCAACCTCTTCGTCGCCGCCATGCTCACGCTGATCCTCTCGGCGAACTTCGTGGGCCTCTTCCTCGGCTGGGAGGGCGTGGGCCTGGCGTCGTACCTCCTGATCGGGTTCTGGCAGCACAAGCCGTCCGCGGCCGCGGCCGCGAAGAAGGCGTTCGTGATCAACCGGGTCGGTGACATCGGCCTGACGCTGGCGATCGCGCTGATGTTCGCGACCTTCGGCACCACCGACTTCGGCGGCGTCAGCGAGCTCGCCTCGCAGGCCGACCAGGGCACGCTCAACGCGCTGGGCCTGCTGCTGCTCCTCGGTGCCTGCGGCAAGTCGGCCCAGGTGCCGCTGCAGTCCTGGCTGCTCGACGCGATGGAGGGACCGACCCCGGTCTCGGCGCTCATCCACGCCGCGACGATGGTCACCGCCGGCGTCTACCTCGTGGTCCGCTCCAACTTCATCTACGAGCTCACGCCGCTCGCCCAGACCACGGTCGTCATCGTCGCGACCGTCACCCTCCTGTGGGGTGCGGTCATCGGCTGTGCCAAGGACGACATCAAGAAGGCGCTGGCCGGCTCGACGATGAGCCAGATCGGCTACATGATGCTCGCCGCCGGCCTCGGCCCGGTGGGCTACCCGTTCGCGATCTTCCACCTGCTGACCCACGGCTTCTTCAAGGCCAACATGTTCCTCGGCGCCGGCTCGGTCATGCACGGCATGAACGACGACGTCGACATGCGGCGCTACGGCGCGCTGCGCAAGGCCATGCCGGTGACGTTCCTGACCTTCGCGATGGGCTACCTCGCGATCATCGGCTTCCCGCTGTTCTCCGGCTTCTGGTCCAAGGACCGGATCATCGAGACGGCGCTCGCCGACAACCTGGTCATCGGCCTGCTGGCGATGCTCGGGGCAGGTGTGACGGGCTTCTACATGACACGCCTGATGCTGATGACGTTCTTCGGCGAGAAGCGCTGGGCCGAGGACGTCCACCCGCACGAGTCGCCCCGGGTGATGACCGTGCCCCTCATCGTGCTCGCCGCGCTGTCCGTCCTCGGTGGCGTGCTGCTGCTGGGTGACTGGATCGTCACCTGGCTCGAGCCGGTGACCGGTCACGTCGAGCACCACGAGCCGCCGCTGCCGGCGCTCGTGATCACGCTCATGATCACCGCGGTCGTGGCGATCGGCGTCGCTGCCGCGTGGTTCCTCGTCGGCAAGCGCGAGGTGCCCCGCGAGGCTCCGCAGGACGTCTCGTTCGCGACCCGGGCCGCCCGCGCCGACCTCTACGGTGACGCGATCAACGACGGTGTCGTCGTCCGTCCGGGTGCGGGGCTCGTCAGCGGCCTGCTGACCCTCGACCGCGGCGGGATCGACGGCGCCGTCATGGGTGGCGCTGCGGCCGTCCGTGGTGTCTCGAGCACCCTGCGACGCGTCCAGAACGGCTTCGTCCGCTCCTACGCCCTGTCCCTCCTCGGTGGCGCCCTGCTGGTCGTCCTCGCTCTCCTGGCGGTGAACCTCGGATGATGCTGACTGTCCTGATCCTCGTGCCGCTCGTCGGCGCGCTCGCGGTCGCCTTCGTGCCCCGCGCCCAGGTGCGCCCGGTCGGTCTCGCCTTCGGCTTGGCGTCCCTCGCCTACGGGCTGCTCGTCGCGAGCCGCTACGACGTCGACGGCGGCATGCAGATGACCGAGACCCACACCTGGATCGAGGCGATGGGCGTCCACTACGCCCTGGGCCTCGACGGGCTGGGCCTGATGATGGTGCTGCTGACCGTCGCGATCGTCCCGCCGGTGATGCTCGCCTCCTGGAAGGAGAGCGAGTCCCCGGAGGGCAGGGGAGCGCGGTCGTTCTTCGCGTGGGTCCTGGCGCTGGAGGCGATGTCGCTCGCGGTCTACACCGCCACCGACGTGCTCCTGTTCTACGTCGTCTTCGAGGCCACGCTGATCCCGGCCTACTTCCTGATCGGCGGCTTCGGTCGCTCGGGACGCGGCCGCGCGGCGACGAAGTTCCTCATCTACCAGCTCGCCGGCGGACTGATCCTGCTCGCCTCGGTCATCGGCCTCTACGTCGTCTCCGCGGACGCGGGCAACCCGAGCTTCCTGATCAGCGACCTGGCCGCGCTCGACATCGACCCGGTCACGCAGCGCTGGCTCTTCGTCGGCTTCTTCGTCGCCTTCGCGATCAAGGCCCCGATCTTCCCCTTCCACACCTGGCTGGCCGACACGAGCGAGAAGGCGACCCCGAGCACCTCGGTGCTCCTGGTCTGCGTGCTCGACAAGATCGGCACCTTCGGCATGCTGCGCTTCTGCCTCGGTCTGCTGCCCGACGCCTCGCAGTGGGCGACGCCGGTCGTGGTCGTGCTCGCGCTGATCTCGATCGTCTACGGCGCACTGATCGCCATCGGCCAGGACGACGTCCTGCGGCTGATCGGCCTGACGTCGCTGTCGCACTTCGGCTTCATCGTGCTGGGCATCTTCGTCTTCAACGCCACCGGCGGGACCGGCGCGATCCTCTACATGGTCAACCACGGCATCGCGACGGCGTTGATGTTCCTCGTCGCGGGGTTCCTCATCAACCGCACCGGCACGACGCTGATCAGCCAGATGGGCGGTGTGGAGAAGCACGCGCCGATCCTCGCCGGCTCCTTCCTCATCGGCGGGCTAGCGGCCTGCGGCCTGCCGGGCCTCTCGCCGTTCGTCTCCGAGGTGATGGTCATCATCGCCGCGTTCGACCACCACTGGCTGGTCGGCTCGGTGGCGGTGCTGGCGATCGTGCTGGCCGCCATCTACGCGCTCTGGATGTATCAGCGCACGATGACCGGCGCCGACCGCACGGGCGTGGCGCCGGTGGCCGACCTCGACCGGCGTGAGGTCGGGATCGTGGCCCCGCTGGTGCTCGCGCTGGTGCTCTTCGGCTTCTTCCCGATGCCGCTCCTCGACGTCATCAATCCCTTCGTCCACGACTCGCTGACGAGTGTGGGCATCAGCCTGGAGGGTGGCCCCCAGTGACCGACTTCGTGAAGCCGAGCATCGACTACTTCGAGCTCTCACCGCTCCTGGTCGTCTTCGCCGTGGCGTGCCTCGGCGTCGTCGTGGAGGCCTTCTTCCCGCGGGCCCTGCGCTACCGCGCGCAGGTCGTCGTGGCGCTCGTCGGCCTCGTGGCCGCCCTGGTGGGCGTCGTCCTCGTGGCGCGTGCGGTGACGACGTACGACGACGGGGCCGCGCGCGGCGTCCTCGCGGTCGGTGGCACGGTGGCCGTCGACGGACCGAGCCTGTTCATCTGGGGGCTGGTCCTCGCGCTCGCGATCGCCGGTGTGCTGCTCTTCGCCGAGCGTCACCTCGACGGCGGCGTGTCGGCCTTCGCGGGTCAGGCCGCGGCCGTGCCGGGCACCGACGCGGAGAGCGCGTCCATCGCCGCGCACCGCGAGCACACCGAGATCTACCCGCTCATGATGTTCGCGGTCTTCGGCATGATGCTCTTCCCGGCCGCCAACGACCTGCTCACCATGTTCGTCGGGCTCGAGGTCCTCTCGCTCCCGCTCTACCTGCTCAGCGGGCTGGCCCGTCGCCGGCGGCTGCTGAGCCAGGAGGCGGCGCTCAAGTACTTCCTGCTCGGTGCCTTCTCCTCGGGCTTCTTCCTCTACGGCGCCGCGCTGCTCTACGGCTACGCCGGCTCCATGGACTTCGCCGCGATCAACGAGGCCGTGCGCAACGACGTGGGCAGCTCGAGCCTGCTGCTCATCGGCACCGGCCTGCTGTCGGTCGGCCTGCTCTTCAAGGTCGGCGCCGTCCCGTTCCAGGCCTGGACCCCCGACGTCTATCAGGGTGCCCCGACCCCGGTCGTGGCCTTCATGGCCGCTGGCACCAAGGTCGCCGCGTTCGGTGCGCTCCTGCGCCTGTTCTACGTCGCCCTCGGCGCGGACCGCTGGTCGTGGCAGCCGATGCTGTGGATCATCGCGATCCTCTCGATGTTCGTCGGCACGATCCTCGCGATGACGCAGAGCGACATCAAGCGCCTGCTGGCCTACTCGTCGGTCGCGCACACCGGCTTCATCCTCGTCGGCGTGATCGGCCTCCAGACCTCCGACCAGCTCGCCGACGGCGAGATCACCTCGCTCCAGGCCGTGCTCTTCTACCTCGCCACCTACGGGTTCGCGACCATCGGGGCGTTCGCCGTGGTCAGCCTGGTGCGCGACAGCGGCGGCGAGACGACCGCGCTCGCCCGCTGGGCGGGCCTCGGGAAGGAGTCCCCGGTCGTGGCGGCGGTCTTCGCCTTCTTCCTGCTCGCCCTGGCCGGCATCCCCCTGACCGCCGGGTTCGTCGGCAAGCTCGCGGTCTTCTCGGCTGCCCTGGCCGCCGGCGCGTGGCCGGTGGTCGTGGCCGCGATCGCGGCCAGCATCCTGGCGGTCGCCCTCTACGTCCGGGTGATCAAGGTGATGTTCTTCGACGAGCCCGTCGGCGAGGGACCGAGCGTGACCTACCCGTCCGTGCTCACCGCGACGACGATCGCCGTCGGTGCCGTGGTGACCCTCGTCCTGGGCATCGTGCCGGGGCCGGTTCTCGATCTGGCCGCCGTTGCTGGAGAATTCATCAGGTGACCTCCTCGTCCCTCGCGCTGCCTGTCGTCGACACCGCTCTCGAGCAGCGGCTCGTCGCACGACTGGCACGGGTCGAGGAGCTGCTGAAGGCGCACTGCGAGGCGCGCACGCCCTACGTCACCCGGGCCGCCGCGCACCTGATGATGGCCGGTGGCAAGCGGTTCCGGCCGCTGCTGGTGATGCTCGCGGCGGAGACCGGGACGCATCCCGACGCCCCTGAGGTCGACACCGCGGCGTGCGTCGTGGAGCTGACCCACGTCGCGTCGCTCTACCACGACGACGTGATGGACGAGGCCGACCTGCGCCGGGGCGCCGACACGGCCAACGCCCGCTGGGACAACCACGTCGCGATCCTCACCGGGGACTTCCTGTTCGGTCGCTCCTCCGAGCTGACCGCCGATCTCGGCCCCGACGCCGTACGCATCCAGGCGCGCACGTTCAACCGCCTGGTCGAGGGCCAGATCCTCGAGACGGTCGAGCCCGGGCCCGACGAGGACGCCCTCCAGCACTACCTCGAGGTCGTCGCCGGCAAGACCGGCTCGCTGATCGCCACCTCCGCGCGCTACGGCGCGATGTTCGGCGGCGCGCGCCCCGAGGTCGTCGAGGCGCTTAGCGCCTATGGCGAGATCGTCGGCATGTCGTTCCAGCTCTCCGACGACATCCTCGACATCGCCTCCGCGTCGGAGGAGTCGGGCAAGACGCCCGGCACCGACCTCCGCGAGGGCGTGCCGACACTGCCGGTGCTGATGGCCCAGGCCTCCACCGACCCGGCCGACGCCCGCCTGCTCGAGCTGCTGTCCCAGCCGCTCACCGACGACGCGCTCCACGCCGAGGCGCTCGACCTGCTCCGCGACCACCCCGCGATGGACCAGGCCCGGGGCTACGTCCTCAGCGAGGCCGCGCGCGCCAAGAAGCTGCTCGAGGTGCTCGATCCCGGCCCGGTCCGCACGGCGCTGGAGTCCTTCGCCGACGCCGTCGCCACCCGCTCCGCCTGACCTCCGGCGGGTAGTCCCCTACGTTCTCGTCGCCCGGGCTGGGTAGTCCCCTACGTTCTGGTCGGCCGGGCTGGGTAGTCCCCTACGTTCTGGTCGCCCGGGCTGGGTAGTCCCCTACGTTTTCGCGAGCCACCAACCGTCCACAGACCTGATCGGACGTGCTGAGATCGACCGCCTGTGGATAGTCCGGTGCGCGCTCGTCAGTGCCGCCAGACGATGCGGCGATGGAGTCCTTGCCACGCGCGCTGCGCGACGACGTACGCCCCGGGCTGGTGCGGCCCGTCCGCCGCGACCCCACCGGTCGTGCGGGCCCGACGGACCGACAGGTGCGCAGCGGCAAGTACCGACGCACGAGCCAGGGGCTCTACGTCCCGGCCGACGTCGAACTCACGCGGGAGCAGAGGATCGTCGAGGCCGCAGCGGTCCTTCCGTCGTACGGCGGCGTCACCGGGTGGGCGGCCCTTGCCTGGGCGGGCGGCAGCTGGTTCAGCGGCGTCGAGGCCGACGGGACGAAAGCGCCGGTGCCGCTGGCGATCGGACCGCGAAAGATCAGGCAGCAGGCAAGCATGCTGGTCACCGCCGACACCCTGCCTCCTGATCATGTCGTCGAGCTCGACGGTCTCCCGATGACCAGCATCATGTGGTCGCTCGCATGGGAGCTGCGGCATGCGCCGAATGCGCGCCGCGCGGTGGGCATCGCCGACATGGCTGCCTACTCGGACCTCGTGTCCCGCTCCGAGCTGCAGGCGTGGGCTGCCGACATGCTGCCCCAGACGGGAGTCGACAACGTACGCGCCGCAGCCGAGATGATGGACGAGAACTCGTGGTCGTGGCAGGAGACCGCGCTCCGTCTGGTCTGGATGCTCGATGTCGGACTGGACCGACCGTTGAGCAACAGAGCGATCTTCGACCTCCACGGCCGACACCTCGCGACCTGCGACCTGCTGGACGTCGAGGCCGCGTTGGTCATCGAGTACAACGGCAAGCTGCATGACGTCGCCGTGCGGCGGCGCATCGACGAGGCGCGCGAGGAGCTCCTCCGGAACCACGGGATCACGATGCTCACGGTCGTGGACCGTCACATGCAGGACCGAGCAGCGCTTGCGGAGATCCTCGAGGATGCCCGCGCGGAGGCCCTCAGGTCGGCGCCGGCACAGCGGACGTGGACCATCGAGGCCCCGCCCGGTTGGACGCCGACCGGGACCGTGGCCCAGCGGCGTGCACTGACCGACGTACAACGCGCCCGTCTGCTGGGCCACCGGACCGGCGCCGCTGCCTGATCGCCGAGAACGTAGGGGACTACCCACTCCAGGCGCCGAGAACGTAGGGGACTACCCAGGCCGCACACAGGATCGACGAGAACGTAGGGGACTAGCCGCTCCCGCCGACGAGAACGTCGGGGACTAACCGGGCGAGGTCAGGCGGCGCTGGCCTGGGCGACGAGGCGCAGCTGGCGGCGGCGGTGGTTCAGCGCCTCGACGGTGAAGATCACCAGGGCCACCCAGACCAGGCCGAAGCCGATCCAGCGGCTGGCCGGCATCTCCTCGCCGAAGACGAGCAGCCCGAGGGCGAACTGGATGGTCGGCGCGAGGTACTGCAGCAGCCCGAGGGAGACCATCGAGACCCGGATCGCCGCCGCCCCGAAGAGCATGAGGGGGATCGCGGTGATGACCCCGGTGGTCGTGAAGAGGAGGGCGTGCCCGACCCCGTGGCTGCCGAAGCTGGCGTGCCCGGTCGCCGAGAGCCACAGGAGGTACGCGATCGCGAGGGGTGCCATCACCATCGTCTCCAGGGTGATGCTCTCCACGGCTCCGGCGCCGGCCTGCTTCTTGGCCAGGCCGTAGGTGCCGAACGTGAACGCGAGCACCAGCGCCACCCACGGCGGACGGCCGTAGTCGATCGTCAGCACGACGACCGCAACGAAGGCGATGCCCATCGCCGCCCACTGGAGGTGGCGCAGCCGCTCGCCGAGGACCAGCACGCCCATCAGGACGGTGACCAGCGGGTTGATGAAGTAGCCGAGCGAGGTCTCGACCACCCGGCCGTTGTTGACGCCCCAGATGTAGGCGCCCCAGTTGACGGAGATCACGACCGCTGCGGCGCTGAGCAGGAGCAGCCGGCGACGGTCTCGCAGCAGTGCATGGAGGAGCGCGACCTTCTTCCACACGACCAGGATCAGCAGCATCGTCAGCAGCGACCAGGCGATGCGGTGCGCCAGGATCTCCACCGCGCCGCCGGGGGTGAGGAGCCGCCAGTAGAGCGGGAACGTGCCCCACAGGGTGTAGGCCAGCGCGCCGAAGATCAGTCCGCGTCGGCTATCTGGCACTCCGGGAGTGTAGTGCTGACCCTTCGCCTACCATGGTCGAGTCTCGGGGCTGGGGCCCCGGACAGGTCAGCACGTCCACGTCTCTTGAGGGGGAGTTCACCATGCGGGTCTTCCGCACTGTCCTGGCATCGCTCGTCGCCGCTCTGCTCGCCACCGGCGCGCTGAGCACCGGTGCCACCGCGGCGTCCGCGCCCAAGCGCATCATCGAGGAGAAGCCGCCGGGCCAGAACCAGGTCTCCTACAACGCCTTCAAGCTCCGCGGCAAGGTGCTCGAGCCGCAGGCCGACGGCACCGTGCTGCCCTATGCCAACCAGAAGGTGAAGATCCTCAAGAAGGCCTGTGGCAAGTGCAAGTGGAAGGTCGTCAAGAAGGTCAAGACCAACGACAAGGGCGTCTTCAAGACCCGGATCTTCGCGCCCGACAAGGGCCGCTGGAAGTGGCGCTCGAAGGTCGACCGGTCCAACGGCTTCGGCAACACCAAGGGCAAGGTCTGGACGGTCTACTTCAAGTAGGTCGCGCCCGACCCCGCCCCGGGACGTCCTCCGACCGAGAGGTCAGAGGATCGTCCAGGTGTCACCGCCGCCGATCAGCGCCGCCAGCCGGGCGGACTGGTCGGCGGCGTCGTCGTCTCCGGTGGTGGCCGCGGTGACCTGCTCGCGCGCGGCGTCGTCGTACGTCGTGCGCTCGACCTGGCGGAAGATGCCGATGGGGGTCTGGTTGAGGTAGCCCATCTCGGTCAGCCGGGAGATCGCGAAGGCCTGCGAGGGGTCGGGGTGGTGGGCGTCGTGGACGAGGAGCTGCTCGGTCGGGACGTCGGCGGTCGCGACGATCGAGACTCCGCCGGAGCTCTGGTCGCGGACGAGGCCCTTGGTGCCGGCGGAGAAGGTGATGGGCTCGCCGTGCACGAGCGGGATGATCGCGTCGGGCTTGGTGTCGGGGTTCTTGATGGCGTCGAAGGCGCCGTCGTTGAAGATGGGGCAGTTCTGGTAGATCTCGACGAGTGAGGTGCCGCGGTGCGCGGCAGCCGCGGCGAGGACCTCGGTGAGGTGCTTGCGGTCGGAGTCGATGGTGCGCGCCACGAAGGACGCCTCGGCGCCGAGGGCGAGGGAGACGGGGTTGAAGGGGTGGTCGACCGAGCCCATGGGGGTGGACTTGGTGACCTTGCCGGTCTCGCTGGTGGGGGAGTACTGGCCCTTGGTGAGTCCGTAGATGCGGTTGTTGAACAGCAGGATCGTCATGTTGACGTTGCGGCGCAGGGCGTGGATGAGGTGGTTGCCGCCGATGGAGAGGGCGTCGCCGTCTCCGGTGACGACCCACACGGAGAGGTCTTCGCGGGCGGTGGCGATGCCGGTGGCGATCGAGGGCGCGCGTCCGTGGATGGAGTGCATGCCGTAGGTGTCGAGGTAGTAGGGGAACCTCGAGGAGCAGCCGATGCCGGAGACGAAGACGATGTTCTCGCGGCGCAGGCCGAGGTCGGGCAGGAACGACTGGACGGCCTTGAGGACGGCGTAGTCGCCGCAGCCGGGGCACCAGCGGACCTCCTGGTCCGAGGTGAAGTCCTTGCCGGTCTGCTTTTCGTCGGTCGTGGGGACCAGCTCGGTGCCCGAGCGGAGGCCGGGCAGGCCGAGGTCGGTGAGAGGAGACGTGCTCATCAGATGTGCTCCTTCTGGGTGGGCTCGCCCCACACGCCGAGGTCGATGTCGATGCCCTCGGCCTGGCCGACGAGCTCGCCGATCGCGTGGGCGAGCTCGGTCGCCTTGAGGGGCAGGCCGCGGACGTGGTTGTAGCCGACGGCGTCGACGAGGTACTTCGCGCGCAGCAGCAGGGAGAGCTGGCCGAGGTTCATCTCGGGCACGAGCACCTTGTCGTAGCCCTTGAGGACCTCGCCGAGGTTGGCCGGGAAGGGGTTGAGGTGGCGCAGGTGGGCCTGGGCGACGTGGTAGCCGGCCTTGCGGACGCGGCGCACGCCGGCGCCGATGGGTCCGTAGGTCGAGCCCCAGCCCAGCACGAGCACCTTGGCCTCGCCGGAGGGGTCGTCGACCTCGACGGGCGGGATGGAGTCGGCGATCCGGTCGACCTTGGCCTGGCGGGTGCGGACCATGAAGTCGTGGTTGGCCGGGTCGTAGGAGATGTTGCCGTGCCCGTCGCCCTTCTCGAGCCCGCCGATGCGGTGCTCGAGGCCGGGGGTGCCGGGGATGGCCCAGGGCCGGGCGAGGGTGGCGTCGTCGCGCAGGTAGGGCCAGAACTCCGCATCGTCCCCCGAGCCGTGGTTCTTCTCGGTGGCGAAGTCGGGGTCGATGGCCGGCAGCTCGTCGATGGACGGGACGCGCCAGGGCTCGGAGCCGTTGGCGAGGTAGCCGTCGGAGAGCAGCAGCACGGGGGTGCGGTAGGTGACCGCGATGCGCGTGGCCTCGACGGCGGCGGCGAAGCAGTCGCCGGGGGACTGGGGCGCGACGATCGGCACGGGGGCCTCTCCGTTGCGGCCGAACATCGCCTGGAGCAGGTCGGCCTGCTCGGTCTTGGTGGGGAGGCCGGTCGAGGGTCCGCCGCGCTGGACGTCGACGACGACGAGGGGCAGCTCGGTCATCACGGCGAGGCCGATGGCCTCGGACTTCAGTGCGACGCCGGGCCCGGAGGTGGACGTGACGCCGAGGTGGCCGGCGTACGACGCACCGATGGCGGCGCCGACGCCGGCGATCTCGTCCTCGGCCTGGAAGGTCGTCACGCCGAACGACTTGTGCTTGCTCAGCTCGTGCAGGATGTCCGAGGCCGGGGTGATCGGGTAGGTGCCGAGGAACACCGGGAGCCCGGACTGCACGCCGCCGGCGACGAGGCCGTAGGCCAGGGCGAGGTTGCCGGTGATGTTGCGGTAGGTGCCGGGTGGCATCACGGCGGGCTTGATCTCGTACTGGACCGCGAAGGCCTCGGTGGTCTCGCCGAAGTTCCAGCCGGCCTTGAAGGCCGCGATGTTGGCGTCGCGGATGTCGGGGACCTTGGCGAACCGCTTGGCGAGGAACGTCGTGGTCGTCTCCGTGGGGCGGCCGTACATCCACGACAGCAGGCCCAGCGCGAACATGTTCTTCGCGCGCGAGGCGTCCTTGCGCGAGAGCCCGAACTCCTTGACCGCGGCGACGGTCATGCCGGTGAGGTCGACGGGGTGCACGGAGTAGGCGTCGAGGCTCTCGCCGTCGAGCGGGTTGTCGGAGTAGCCGGCCTTGGTGAGGTTGCGGGCGGTGAAGTCGTGGGTGTCGACGATGATCGTGGCGCCCTTGTGCAGGTCGCCGAGGTTGGCGCGCAGCGCTGCCGGGTTCATCGCGACCAGCACGTCGGGGGCGTCGCCCGCGGTGAGGATGTCGTGGTCGGCGAAGTGCACCTGGAACGAGGAGACACCCGGGAGCGTGCCCTGGGGTGCGCGGATCTCGGCCGGGAAGTTCGGCAGTGTCACCAGGTCGTTGCCGAATGCGGCCGTCTCCTGGGTGAACCGGTCTCCGGTGAGCTGCATGCCGTCACCGGAGTCGCCCGCGAACCGGATGATCACTCGGTCGAGCTGCTTGACCTGCTTCTCTGGTGCTACCACAAGGGGAAACGATAGCCGCCGGGCCCGCGTCGCTCGGGCCTTCCTGCCCTGTGGGACGCACCTCCCCGCCCCACGTGTGACCGGGGTCATGTCGACTGTGGCCCCGCAGGCGATCGCAGGCGTTCATGGCGAGTGGGACGACCGATGAGTCCCACGATGCGAGACCTGCTGGGGCGAGCCCCCGAGGTGCCCGCGAGCGGCCACGAGGCCGGTGACCTGCCCTTTCGGCGGCAGTCGGAGCCGACAGGTCGGGGATTAATTGGTAAAGCGGGCTAACTAACCTCTTGTGACGCGACTCACCCGCTCCTTACGGTCGATGGACCGGGCGCACCGCGCCCCATCCACTCGGGAGGACCCATGCTGACCACGCTCACCCCTCGATCGCGGACACGACGTGTCGCCGGCCTGGTGGCCGCGACCGTCGCGGCCGCCGTCCTGACGCCCCTGGCGCTCGCCGCGCCGGCGTCCACGCTCGCCCCCGCCGCCACCACCGCTCCCGCTGCTGCTTCCGCGAGTGACGCGAAGGTGATCGGCTACTTCACCAACTGGGGCACCTACCAGCGCAACTTCCACGCCAAGGACCTCGACACCTCGGGATCGGCCGACAAGCTCACCCACATCCTCTACGCCTTCGGCAACGTCCAGAACGGTCGCTGCACGGTCGGCGACTCCTACGCCGACTACGAGAAGGCCTACACCGCCGACCAGTCCGTCGACGGCGTCGCCGACACCTGGGACCAGGAGCTGCGCGGCAACTTCAACCAGCTGCGCAAGCTCAAGGACAAGCACCCGGACCTGAAGATCCTCTGGTCGTTCGGCGGCTGGACCTGGTCCGGCGGCTTCGGCCAGGCGGCGCAGGACCCCGCGGCGTTCGCCTCGTCCTGCCACGACCTCGTCGAGGACCCGCGGTGGGCCGACGTCTTCGACGGCATCGACATCGACTGGGAGTACCCCAACGCCTGCGGCCTGTCGTGCGACACCAGCGGGCCGGAGGCCTTCCCCCGCGTGATGCAGGCGCTGCGCAGCGAGTTCGGCAGTGACCTCGTCACCGCCGCCATCACCGCCGACGGCACGAGCGGCGGCAAGATCGAGGCCGGTGGCTACGACACCGCCGCGCAGTACGTCGACTGGTACATGCCGATGACCTACGACTACTTCGGTGCCTTCGCCGCCCAGGGCCCGACCGCCGCGCACTCGCCGCTGACGTCGTACGACGGCATCCCCACCGAGGGCTTCGACTCGAGCACCGCGATCGCCAAGCTGAAGGAGCTGGGCGTGCCGTCCTCGAAGCTGCTCCTCGGCATCGGGTTCTACGGTCGCGGCTGGACCGGCGTGACCCAGGACGCCCCGGGTGGCACGGCGACCGGGCCGGCGCCGGGCACCTACGAGCAGGGCATCGAGGACTACAAGGTGCTCAAGGAGCGCTGCCCGGCGACGGGGACCGTCGGTGGCACGGCGTACGCGAAGTGCGGCGACCAGTGGTGGAGCTACGACACGCCCGCGACCATCGGCTCGAAGATGGACTACGCGCAGGACCAGGGCCTCGCCGGCGCGTTCTTCTGGGAGCTGTCCGGCGACACGGCCGACGGTGAGCTCATCACGGCCGTGAGCGACGGCCTGGGCTGATCGCCTCGCGCCACCCGTCCGGGGTGGCGGCGCACGAGCCGGGAGCAGATCACCGCTCCCGGCTCGTGCTGCATGCGCGCGTGAGCGACGACACGTCTGGACAACTGCGGGCGAATGTCAGCGTGGTCAATAAAGTCATGTATGTTTCTCGACATTGCTCACCGATCAAGAAAGTCGAGTACCCCCCATGCAGATCCGTTCACGTGCCGCTCTCGCGGCTGCCCTGGTCGGTGCCCTGTCCCTCTCCGCCTGCGCGCCCGGCGGTGGCAGCGGCAGCAGCAGCGCCGACGCAGACAACACCATCTCCATCGTCGGCTTCGCCGTCCCGGAGGCCGCGAACAAGGCCATCGCGGCCGAGTTCCAGAAGACGCCCGAGGGTGAGGGCGTGAAGTTCCAGACGTCCTACGGCCCGTCGGGCGACCAGAGCCGCGCGGTCGCCGCCGGCCTCAAGGCCGACTACGTCCACTTCTCCGTGCCGACGGACGTCGACCGCCTCGTCGACGAGGGTCTCGTGGACGAGGACTGGGACCAGGGCGAGAACAAGGGCGTCGTCTCCGACTCGGTCGTCGTGTTCGGTGTCCGCGACGGCAACCCGAAGAACATCAAGACGTGGGCCGACCTGGTCAAGCCGGGCGTCGAGATCGTCACGCCCAACCCGGCGTCGTCGGGTGCTGCGCGCTGGAACGCGCTTGCCGCCTACGGTCAGGTGATCAGCGACGGCGGGACCGACGAGGAGGCCACGGACTACGTCGACGCGTTCTTCAAGAACGTCGTCTCGCTGCCCGGCAGCGGACGTGACGCCACCACCGCCTTCCTCGGAGGCACCGGTGACGTGCTGATGGCCTACGAGAACGAGGCGATCCTCGCCGCGCAGAACGACGAGGGCTTCGAGTACGTCATCCCCGACACCACGCTGAAGATCGAGAACGCCGGCGCGATCCTCAAGGACGCCTCGGCCCCCTCGCAGGACTGGCTCGACTTCGTCATCTCCGACGAGGGCCAGAAGCAGTTCGCGCTCACCGGCTTCCGCCCGATCCGCGACGACGTCGACTACGGCGGCGTGGTCGAGGGTGCGGCCGACCCGAACAACCCGTTCCCGCCCGTCAAGACCCTCCTCACCGTGGACGACGACTTCGGCGGCTGGGACGAGGTGACGCCGAAGTTCTTCGACGAGGAGAACGGCATCATCTTCCAGGCCATCACCGGCGCCGGCCTCTCCCTCGAGTGACGAGCCCCGCCACCACATGACCTCCACCGAGATTGCCGCGGTCCGACCGGCGAGGACTCCTCGCCGGTCGGGCCCGCGCTCGACGCTGACGCGATCGTCCGGGCTCGGGCTGGGCATCGCCATGATCTGGTTCAGCGCGCTGGTCCTGATCCCCCTGATGGCGGTCGTCGTGACCGCCATCGACGGCGGCTGGGACGTCTTCCGCTCGACGATCACCAACGGCCAGACGGCCGCCGCCATCCGCCTCACCGTCTCCACCGCCCTGGGCGTCACCGTGGTCAACGTGATCATGGGCCCGCTCATCGCGTGGGTGCTGGTCCGCGACCGCTTCTGGGGCAAGTCGGTCCTCGAGGTGATGATCGACATCCCCTTCGCCCTGCCGACCATCGTCGCGGGTCTGGTGCTGCTCTCGCTCTACGGCAACGACAGCCCCGTCGGCATCGACATCGCGAACAAGCGACCAGCGGTCTTCCTCGCGTTCCTCTTCGTCACGCTGCCGTTCGTCGTCCGGATGGTGCAGCCGGTGCTCGAGGAGCTCGACCGTGACGTCGAGGAGGCGGCCGCGTCGCTCGGCGCGAGCCGGTTCACGACGTTCCGCCGAGTCGTCCTGCCCAGCCTGGCGCCGGCCATCGCCGCCGGTGCGGCCCTGTCCTTCGCCCGCGGCGTGAGCGAGTACGGCTCGCTGGTGCTGCTGTCGGGCAACCTCCCGTTCAAGACCGAGGTGACCTCCGTGCGCATCCTGAGCAGCATCGAGAACGACAACGTCCCGGCGGCTGCCGCGGTCGCGACGGTGCTCCTGGTCATCTCCCTCGCGGTCATCGTGCTGCTCGACGTGATCCAGAGGCGGGTGGCGGCACGTGGCTGACACCCTGGTCCACGAGGTCGCCGAACCGGCGGCACCCGTCGAGAAGCCCCGGCGTGCGCCGCGCGTGCGCAAGACCCCCGTCACCTACCTGATGCGCTTCATCGTCACCGCCTACCTGTTCTTCCTGGTGGCGTGGCCGGTGTCGCTGGTCGTGACCCACACGTTCGCCGACGGCTTCGACTCGATCCGCTCGCTCCTCGACGACGCCGACATGGTCGTGGCGCTGCAGCTGAGCGCGTACGTCGCTGTGTGGTCGGTCATCATCAACACGCTCTTCGGCGTGGGCATCTCGCTGCTGCTGGTCCGCTACGAGTTCCCGGGCAAGCGGATCCTCAACTCGCTGCTCGACATCCCGCTGTCGGTGTCACCCGTCGTGGTCGGCCTGGCCCTCGTCCTTGTCTACGGCGGGCGCAACGGCTGGTTCGGTCCGACGCTGGCCGGCTGGGGCTTCCAGATCATCTTCTCCACGCCGGGCATCGTCATGGCGACGACGTTCGTCGCGCTGCCGCTGATGATCCGCGAGATCGTCCCGGTGCTCGAGGAGATCGGCATCGAGCAGGAGCAGGCCGCCGAGAGCCTCGGCGCCAGCGGCCTCCAGCGCTTCTGGCGGATCACCCTGCCGTCCATCAAGTGGGGCATCGTCTACGGCGTCGTGCTGACCCTGGCGCGCTCGCTCGGCGAGTTCGGCGCGGTCAAGGTCGTCTCGGGCAACGTGCTCGGCCAGACGCGGACCGCCACCCTCGCGGTCGAGGAGAAGTACCTCAACTTCGACCCGCAGGGCGCCTACGCGACCGCCTTCCTGCTCGCGATGGTCTCCGTGGCGTGCATCGTCGTCGTCGCCATCATCCGGCCCAAGAACCATCCCTGATCCCTTCCCAGATCCACTCCTGATCCACCCAGAAAGGCCATCGGCATGAGCATCGAAGTGACAGGGCTGAACAAGAAGTTCGGCGACTTCGTGGCGTTGGACGACGTGAACGTCACGATCCCGACCGGTCAGCTCACCGCGCTCCTCGGTCCCAGTGGCGGCGGCAAGTCGACGCTGCTCCGCATCATCGCGGGGCTGGAGAAGGGCGACACCGGCACCGTCAACATCGAGGGCGTCAACGCCACGAACCTGCCCGCCCAGAAGCGCAACGTCGGCTTCGTCTTCCAGCACTACGCGGTCTTCAAGCACATGACCGTCGCGAAGAACGTCGCCTTCGGCCTCGAGATCCGCAAGCGCCCGAAGGACGAGATCGCCCACCGGGTCGACGAGCTCCTCAAGCTCGTGCACCTCTCACAGTTCGCGCACCGGCTTCCCTCGCAGCTCTCGGGGGGCCAGCGCCAGCGCATGGCGCTCGCCCGCGCGCTGGCCGTGGAGCCGTCGGTGCTGCTGCTCGACGAGCCCTTCGGTGCGCTCGACGCGAAGGTCCGCAAGGAGCTGCGCGACTGGCTGCGCCGCCTGCACGACGACGTGCACGTCACGACCGTCTTCGTGACCCACGACCAGGAGGAGGCCATGGAGGTCGCCGACGAGATCGTCGTCATCAACGAGGGTCGCGTCGAGCAGGTCGGCACCCCGGACCAGCTCTACGACGAGCCGGCGAACGACTTCGTGATGTCCTTCCTCGGCGAGGTGACCCACCTCGGCGGCGTCTCCCTGCGCCCGCACGACATCGACCTCGAGACCCAGCCCCTGCTCGCCGGCGCGGTCGAGGGCTCGGTGTCGCGGATGGTGCGGATCGGCTTCGAGGTGCGACTGCACGTCCTCACCGTCGACGGCGACGAGGTGTCGGTGATCATCACCCGCACCCACGCGCGCTCGCTCGGGCTCGAGGAGGGCAGCACCGTCTACCTCACGCCGGCGGCCGGCGCGACCGTCATCCCGCGGATGGCGGCGGTCGGTTGAGGGTTACCCCCAGGGGTGTGGGCCGAGCCGTACGTCGGTGAGATCGCGTGCGCGGCGGCGTGCACGCCGCTAACGTGCCCGCGTGAGGACCGCGACGCCCCGGGACGAGCTGTGGGCTGCCGTGGACGAGTTCGACGCCGAGGGCGCCGAGCTGGCGCTCAAGCGCCTCTTCCACGGGATCCCGCTCTCCGGGGCCGTCGCGACGGTGGTGCTCCCGTTCCTCCAGGACGTCGGTGACCGCTGGGAGGAGGGCACGCTGTCGGTCGCGCACGAGCACTTCGTGAGCGAGCTCCTGCGTCGCCACCTGGTCGCCAGCTCGTCCGCGGACCAGCCTGCGGGGGACACGGCCGAGGCTGCCCCGGTCGTCGTGCTCGCCTGCCCGGCGGGCGAGCGGCACGACATGGTGCTGCTCTGCGTCGGGCTGATGCTCGGCGAGCGCGGCGTCCGCGTGCGCTTCCTCGGCGCGGACACGCCGGTCGCGGCGATCGCGACCGCCGCACGGGGCGCCGGCGCCGACGCCGTCGTGCTCTCGGGGACGCGCCCCACGGTGTTCAGTGCGCACGCCTCGGCCCTGTGCCGGCTCTCCGAGGACCTTCCGGTCTACATCGCCGGGAAGGGTGCGGACCCCCGGATCGCCGAGGAGGTCTGTGCCACGGCGCTGACCGACGAGCCGGTGCGCGCCGTGGCGACGCTCGTCGGAGACCTCGCCGCGCTCAGCGGTAGTTGGTGAACTGCACCGCGAACTCGTAGTCCTGCGCCTTCACCAGCTGCTGGACCGCCTGGAGGTCGTCGCGCTTCTTCGACGACACCCGCAGCTCGTCGCCCTGGATCTGCGCCTTGACGCCCTTGGGACCCTCGTCGCGGATGAGCTTGGAGATCTTCTTCGCGTCCTCGGAGGTGATGCCCTCCTTGAGCGCGATGTCGATCTTGGAGACCTGGCCCGACTGGCGCGGCTCGGAGGTCTCGAGGATCTTCAGGCTCTGGTTGCGCTTGATGAGCTTGTCCTGGAAGACGCTGAGCACTGCGCTCGCCCGGTCGTCGGCCGAGGCGGTGATCTCGATCGCCTGCTCGCCCTTCCACTCGATCGAGGCTCCGGTGCCCTTGAAGTCGAAGCGGTTGGCGATCTCGCGGGCGGCCTGGCTCAGGGCGTTGTCGACCTCCTGGCGGTCCAGCTTGCTCACGATGTCGAAGCTCGAGTCAGCCATGGTGTGTGCCTCCTAGCGGGGCCCCGTCGAGGGGCCCCGGCGATTCGTAGAGAAGTCGGTGCCTTGCTATTCTTCCGCACGCCCCGGCAGGTTGCCCGAGCGGCCAAAGGGAGCTGACTGTAAATCAGCCGGCATTGCCTACAGAGGTTCGAATCCTCTACCTGCCACTGGACGGATCGCAGTCCAGTCGCCAGGCCCCCGCACCCCGTGCGGGGGCCTCGTGCGTTCCGGGGCTCGCACTGGTTGACTCACCCGCGTGAGTCAAGACCCACCGACCGACGACTGGCTCGACGCCGAGTGCCGCCGGCTCCTCGACTTCGGCCGCCATGTCGTGCACCCACTCGGAGGTGCCGCGTGGCTCGACGAGAACGGCGCCCCGGACCTGTCCCGACCGGTGCACACCTGGATCACCAGTCGGATGGTCCACGTGTTCGGCCTCGGTGCGCTGAGGGGCGTCGAGGGGAGCGCGTCGATCGCGACGGCCGCGCTCGCCGGGCTGCGGACGACGCTGCGTGACGCCGAGCACGGCGGGTGGTTCGGCGCGGTCGACGCCGGCGGCGCACCGGTGGAGGAGACCAAGGCCTGCTACGCCCATGCCTTCGTGATGCTCGCCGGCTCCACGGCCGTCGTGGCCGGCCTGCCGGGGGCCACGCCCCTGCTGGAGGAGGCGACCGACACCTTCCTCCACCGCTTCTGGGACGACTCGCTCGGCCGGGTCGTCGACGAGTGGGACCGCGCCTGGGGTGCGCCGATGCCCTACCGCGGGCTCAACTCCACCATGCACTCCGTGGAGGCGATGCTCGCCGTCGGCGACGCCACCGGCGACCGCGCGTGGCACGAGCGGGCCGCCCGGCTGGCCGGCCTGGTGGTCGACCTCGCGGCGTCGTACGACGGCCGGTTGCCCGAGCACTTCGGGCCGGACTGGTCGGTCGACCTCGAGCTCAACCGCGACCGCCCCGACGACCCGTTCAAGCCCTACGGGGCCACCGTCGGCCACGGTCTGGAGTGGGCGCGGCTGCTGCTGCACCTCGAGGCGACGCTCGGTGACGCGGCGCCGGCCGGGCTGCTCGACACCTCGCGGCTGCTCTTCGAGCGCGCGGTCACCGACGGCTGGGACGTCGACGGCGCGCCCGGCTTCGTCTACACGACCGACTGGGCCGGGCAGCCGGTCGTGCGCACCCGCATGCACTGGGTCGCCGCCGAGGGGATCGCGGCCGCGGCGGCACTGCACCGACGGACGGGCGAGGGGGGCTACGCCGACCGGTACGCCGAGTGGTGGGCCTACGTCGTCGAGCACCTGCGCGACGCCGCCCGGGGCTCGTGGCACCACGAGCTGGACACCGCGAACCAGCCGCAGGCAACGGTCTGGCCCGGCAAGCCCGACCTCTACCACGCGGTGCAGGCCACGCTGCTGCCGCGACTCCCGCTGGCCCCGAGTCTCGCCAGCGCCGTGGCCCTGACGGGGCGCTGACGCCCACCGGCATGATGGTGGGCATGACGGACGCGCACCCGAGGATCCTCGTCGTCGGTGAGGCGCTCATCGACGTCGTCCCCGACCGTGACGGCCGGCCGCAGGACCTCCCCGGCGGCAGCCCGGCCAACGTCGCGATCACGCTGGGCCGGCTCGATCACGACGTGCGGCTCGTGACGCTGCTCGGCGACGACGCCCGCGGCACTGCGATCCGCACGTGGCTCGAGGCCAGCGACGTCATCGTGCTCGCCCAGCCGACGGGCTCGGGGCGCACCTCGAGCGCTGCGGTGACCCTCGACGGGTCGGGCGCCGCGTCCTACGTCTTCGACCTCGACTGGGACCTGCGCTCGGTGCCCGACGAGGAGTGCGACGTGCTCCACGTCGGCTCGATCGCCACCGTCCTCGAGCCCGGTGCCGGCACGGTCCTCGAGGCCTTCCGTGCGCAGAAGGGCAGGGCGCTCCTCTCGCTCGACCCCAACGCGCGACCGGCCATCACCCCCGACCGCACCGACCCGGTGGCCCGGGTCGAGGAGCTGGTCTCGTTGGCCGACGTGGTGAAGGTCAGCGACGAGGACCTGCAGTGGCTCCACCCCGATGCCGACCCCGTGCGGACCGCGACCCGCTGGGCCGGTGGTGGTCCGGGGCTCGTCGTCGTGACGCGCGGCGACGCCGGAGCGGTCGTCGTACGCCCCGACGGTGCGACGCTCGAGGTGCCCGGGGTGCCGGTGGCCGTCGCGGACACCGTCGGCGCGGGTGACACCTTCAGCGGGGTGCTCATCGACGCGCTGCTGCGCATCGGGGCCCGCACGGGCGAGGCGGTCCGTGCGCTCTCAGACCGCGACGTGCTGGACGCCGTCACCACCGCGGCGATCGGTGCCGCGATCAACGTCTCCCGTCCCGGGGCCGACCCGCCGTCGCGCGTCGAGCTCGACGCGGCGCTGGGGCGGTCCGGATCGGGCGAGGAGTGAGCGCCGAGCAGATCCACGACATCGGCAAGCGGCGGGCCTGGGTCATCTGGCTCGTCGCGCTCGCGGTCTACATCCTGGCGGTGTTCCACCGCAGCTCGCTCGGCGTCGCCGGCATCATCGCCTCCGACCGGTTCGACATCAGCGCCACCAGCCTGGCGACGTTCACCGTGCTCCAGCTCGTGGTGTACGCCGGCATGCAGGTGCCCGTCGGCGTGCTGCTCGACCGCTACGCCTCGCGCGCGATGCTGCTGTGCGGTCTGGTCCTGCTGACGGCGGGACAGCTCGCCTTCGCCTTCGCGGACTCGTTCCCCGCCGCTGTCGCCGCGCGGGCCGCGGTCGGTGCGGGCGACGCGATGGTCTTCATCAGCGTGATCCGCTTGGTCTCGATCTGGTTCCTCGTGCGCCAGGCGCCGATGGTCACCCAGGTCACCGGGATGTCGGGGCAGCTCGGCGCGATCGCTGCCGCCGGGCCGCTGTCCTTCCTCCTCCACGAGCTCGGCTGGACCCGCGCCTTCGCGCTGACCTCGAGCCTCGGCGTCGTGCTGATCGTCGCGGTGGCCGCGCTGGTGAAGGACTCGCCCTATCGCAGCGAGGAGGTCGTGGCGATCAAGCTGCGGGCGCTGGCGCAGTCGGTCCGCACGGTCTGGGGCAACCCCGGAACTCGCTTGGGCATGTGGTCCCACTTCACCTCGCAGTTCGCCTTCACCGTGTTCGCCCTGCTGTGGGGCTACCCGTTCCTGGTCCAGGGCCTGGGCTGGTCGCCCGGTGCCGCCAGCACCCTGCTCATGGCGATGACGGCCTGGACGGTCGTGAGCGGGCTGATCACCGCACGCCTGGTCTCGCGGCTGCCGTTCTACCGCTCCTGGATCGTCGTCGGGATCGTGATCGGCATGGTCGTGCCCTGGACCGCCGTCCTGCTGTGGCCGGGGGTCGCACCGGCCTGGCTCGTGGTGGTGATGTGCTTCCTGACCGCCAGCGGCGGCCCGGCGGCGATGGTGGCCTTCGACCTCGCCCGCTCCTTCACCCCGCCCCACCAGACCGGTCGCGCCAACGGCCTGGTCAACGTCGGTGGTTTCACCGCCTCGCTGCTGACGATGGCGCTGATCGGCGTGGTGCTCGACCTGGTCGAGCCGGGCGGCATGGACGCCTACACGCTCGGTGACTTCAAGCTCGCGATGTCGGTGCAGTACCTCTTCTGGGCCTTCGGCATCGTCCAGACCCTGCGCTACCGGCGGCGCGGACTGGCCCACCTCGCGCGGCTGCACCCCGGGTCGATCGAGCAGATGAGGTCCGGGCAGCCGTTCGTGCACCCGGGGATCGGCGTCGAGGGCGTCTGAGGGCCGCGTTCCCAGCAACCCCCGATCGACCGGCCCTCTCAGCCGACCTTGCGGTACTTCCGGTGCATCGTCTGCCGGGTGACGCCGAGCAGGGTGCCGATCTCGGACCAGCTCAGGCCGCTGTGGCGCGCTCGTCGTACGGCGACCTCCTCGCGCCGCGCGAGGTCGCGCTTGGCCTCGCGCACCCGAGCCAGCTCGTCGTACACCCCGCCGTCGTCACCGGTGTCCACGGAGGTCTTCATGGTGTCAGCATATGCTGACGGACAAGCGGTGCACGGCGAGCTTCGCACCCGGGTCTCCTGCTTGTCGGCCGAGATCTCGTGTGACAAGCGGGGTGGTCACCGGATATCCGGAGACTCCAGCGCGGACGAGCCCCTCCGCCCGCCTCAGCCGAGCTCGCCGTCCCCGTCGGAGTCGAGGTCACCGGTGGGGTCCTCGGCGGTCGGGTCCTCCAGGAGGTCCCCGCCGACGGGGTGGCCCTGCCACGACACGAGCGACCAGCCGGCGTCGACGTCTCCGTCGAGCACGATCAGGGCGGTGTTGTGCAGCGGCTCGGTCGGCGGCGGGGCATCGGGCGTCGGCGCCATCCGGGCGTACGACCAGGTGCGCAGCGCGGCGCCGTGGCTCACGACCAGGGCGGAGGAGTGGCCGGCCTCGACGATGGTGCGGACCGCACGGTCGAAGCGGGCGAGGAACTCCTCGCCGGTCTCGCCGCCGGGCATCCGCGCGGTGACCTCGCCCCCGAGCCAGGTGGCGACGGTGCCGATGTAGCCGGCGACGGCGTCGTGGTCGTGGCGCATCTCGAAGTCGCCGGCCGCGATCTCCTCGAGCCCGTCGAGCTGCGTCGGGGTGATCGCCCGGTCGTCGGCGGTCGGTGCGGCCGTCTGGTGCGTACGCACGCGGCTGGAGACGTAGATCGCGTCGAGGTGCTCGTCGGCCAGGGCCTGGGCCGCGGCGACCGCCTGGGCGCGCCCGAGGTCGGTGAGGTCGGCACCGGGGGCCGCGGTGTCGAGGTCGCCCGACACGTTGGCGTGGGTCTGGCCGTGGCGCATGAGGAGGAGTCGCAAGGCAGGGCTTCCTGGTGGGGGTCAGTTGTTGAAGCGGGACGTCTTCGACGAGGCGAGCTCGCGCGCCTGCTCGAGGGGGATGGCCTCCAGCGCCTCGGTGATGTCGGTGCCGAGGTGGCTGACCTCGGTGCCGCGCTCGAGCGGGACGAGGGTGTGCACCAGCCGGTCGTCGTAGGCGTGGACCATCGTGAAGGCCTGGTTGGCGTCGACGCCGGAGACGAAGCGGTCGATCGGCGCCGGGTCGCTGGTGTAGCAGCTGGCCGAGGCGACCGAGACGGGGACGCCGGCGAAGGTCGACCACGTCGTCAGGTGGAGGTGCCCGGCCAGGATCCCGCGCACGTCGGTGCCGTCGATCACGTCGGCCAGCGCCTGCTGGTCGTGCAGCTCGATGAGCTCGGCGGCCCGCAGCATCGGCACCGGGAGCGGCGGGTGGTGCATGGCCAGCAGGGTCCCGTGCTCGGCCGGGGTGGCGAGCACGTCGGCCAGCCAGGCCAGCTGCTCGGGCTCCAGGGTGCCGTGGTGGTGGCCGGGGACGCTGGTGTCGAGCGCGACGATCCGCAGCCCGTCGACGTCGTGGACACGGTCCTGGAAGCCGTCGTCGTCGGAGTCGAGGAGGCCGCGTGCGAACGGTCCGCGCTCGTCGTGGTTGCCCATCGTCCAGACCACGGTCGCACCCATCGCGGCGGCGGCCGGCTCGACGATCGCGCGCAGCGTCGCGTAGGCGTCGGGCTCCGCCTGGTCGGCCAGGTCGCCGGTGAAGACGAGCGCCCGTGGTGCGGGGCGGACCTCGGCGAGCCGCTCGATCGCCCGGGTCAGGTGAGCGACGTTGTCGATGACGCCGTAGTGCAGGCCACGGCCGCCGATCAGGTGCGGGTCGGACAGGTGCGCGATCACGTGCCGTGGCGCGACGTGCTGACCGAGCTGTCTCACGCCGACAGGATAGGACCCGGGAGACAAGACGAGCCGTGGTTGCCGCGCGTTCACCGGGGCGTCAGGTCGCGGTCCGGTGAGGTCCCTACCGTCCGCTCCGTGGTCTCACGAGGTGTCGTCGGCAGCGTGCTGGTCCTGCTCGGCGGGCTGGTCGTGGCGACCATCCCGGCGAGCGCTGCGGTCGCGGACGTCGGAGCCCTGCAGCTGCTGCGTGGCTCGGCCTGGGGCCGGATGGGTGGACTGGTCGTGGTCCTGGTCGGGCTGGGGATGCTCGCCTCCGCCTGGTTGCACCTGTGCCGGGAGGCGGCCCGTGCGGAGGAGGACGAGCGGCCGAGCGTGCTGTCGCGCGTGCGTACGGCGACCGTGCTCTGGTCGCTGCCGCTGCTGGTCGCACCGCCGCTGTTCTCCCGTGACGGGTGGTCCTACGCCGCGCAGGGGATGATGGCCCACCGCGGGATCTCTCCCTACGACCACGGGCCGTGGAGCCTGGTCGGTCCGCGCTCCCTCCCGGGTCCGATCGTCGAGGGCGTCGACCCGCGCTGGATGGCGACGCCCACCCCCTACGGCCCGGTGCCGGTCATCGGCGGTGACGTCGCCGCCGGCATGACCGCCGACCCGTGGCTGCTGGTCGTCGCGCACCGGATGATGGCGCTCGCCGGGCTGGTGCTGCTGGCATGGGCCGTCCCGCGGCTGGCCCGCTGGTGCGGTGCGAACCCCGCGCTCGCGTCGTGCCTGGTGCTCGCCTCGCCGCTGATGGTCGCCAACGGCGTCGCCGGCCTGCACAACGACCTGCTCATGGTCGGGCTGATGGCCGCCGCCCTCGTCGTCGCGCGCGAGCACCACTGGGTCGCCGGAGCGGTCCTCGGTGGCCTGGCCGCCGGGGTGAAGCTGCCCGGCGGGCTCGTGTGCGTCGCGATCGTGCTGGTCACCCTGCCCGCCGCGGCCGGCCACGCCGTGCGCCTGCGCCACGCCGCGCGGGTCGCCGCGGTGTCGGTGGCGGCGCTCGTGGTGCCCGGCGTGGGCTGGGGCCTCGGCGTCGGCTGGTTCGGCGCGCTCGCCGTCCCCGGCACGGTCAACACCCCGCTCTCGCTCCCGACCCTCCTCGGCGGTTGGCTCGACCTGCTCGCCCGCCTCGTCGGGATGGCCACGCCCGCCGGGACCTTCCTCGACCTGGTCCGGCTCGTCGCCCAGGTCGGCATCGTCGCGGTGTCGGCGTGGGTGGTGCTGCGCCTCCCGGCCGGCGACCGCGGCGGGTCGGTGCGTGCGCTCGCGATCGTGATGGGGGCCACCGTGGCGCTCAGCCCCGTGGTCCACCTCTGGTACTTCCTCTGGGTGGTGCCCTTCGTCGCCGTCCTGCGACTCAGCCGCAGCGCCATGGCCGCGCTGGTCGCGGTCTCGCTCGTCTCAGGCCTGGTGGCGCCGATGGACTCCTCGTTGCACGGCGCCTACCTCGCGATCGTGATCGGCTCCCTGGTGGTGGCCGGGGCGGCCGTGCTGCTGCTGGTCACCCGGCGCGCCCGTGAGCGGTTGGCCGGGATCACCACCGACGAGTGGACCTCGAGCATCGACTCCACGGTCGCGGACCACGGGTAGCGCTCGGCGCGCGCCCGGGCTGCCGCTCGGCGACAGGCCGTCGGGCGGGCGGCGACCTCGAGCACGGCGTCGGCCAGAGCGCCCGGCTCGGGAGCGGCCCACGCGCCGGACGTCTCGTCGACCAGCTCGCGCGCGCCGCCGCGGTCGGCGGTCACGACGGGTGTGCCGGACGCCAGTGCCTCGAGCACGGCCAGCCCGAAGGTCTCGCCGGGGCAGACGCTGAGCGCCACGTCGGCCTGCGCGAGAGCCCGGCTCAGACGGGCGGGGGAGTCGACGTACCCGTGGAAGCGGATCGGTGCGTCGCCGGCGACGGCCTTGAGCTCGTCGCGGTGCGGACCGACGCCGTAGACGTCCATCCGGACGGGTGTGCCGCGGCGGTGCAGCTCGACGGCCGTGGCCACGGCGAGGTGCGGGCTCTTCTCGCGCGACAGTCGGCCGGCATGGACGAGCCGGAGCACGTCCGCCGGACCACGCACGTGCGGGCGGAAGGTGTCGAGGTCGACGCCGAGGGGCACGCGCACGACCGGGCAGCCCGCGGCGTCGGCGACCTGCTGGAACTCGTGCCGGGCGTAGTCGGAGGTGACGACGACGGTGTCGACGCTGCGGACCAGGAGCCGGTTGAGCAGTCCGATCGACACCTGCGAGGTCGCGTCGAGTCCCGTGCGGAGAGCGAGCATGTCGCCGAGCCGCTCGTGCGAGAGCAGCACCGAGCCGACGCCGGTGCGACGGGCCCAGCGCGCGACCGGCAGGAGCGTGAGCTTGTCGCTGAGCTCGATCGAGGTCGGCTCCCACTGCTCGAGCACGTCGGTCACCCGCCACGGCTCCACGATCAGCCGGTAGCCGCCGCCCACGCGCGGTGCGCGGAGCTGGACGACGTCGCCCAGCGGGGTCGACGTCCGCGCGTCCTCGGGCCCGGGGACGACGAGCAGTCGGCGGCATCCGGCGTCGACGTAGCCCGAGCCCAGGGCGCGCAGCGCGGTGCGCATGCCTCCCGACGCGGGTCCGACGAAGTTGGCCAGCTGGGCGATGCGCATGCGCGCACGGTGGCGCAGCGCGGTGAACGACGCGCTACGCGTGCCTTGCTGTCACGTGGCCGGGAGGATGCGACCGGTGACCTCGCCGAGCGAGATCCGACCGCCGCCGGTGCCGGGTGCGGTGTAGCGCAGCGTCACCTCGTCGCCGTCCTCGAGGAAGGTCCGCTCACGACCGCCCGCGGTGAAGGGCTCCTGGCCGCCCCAGCTGAGCTCCAGCAGCGAGCCGCGCTCGCCGGGCTCGGGGCCCGACACGGTGCCCGACCCCCACAGGTCGCCGGTGCGGACGCTCGCGCCGTTGACCGTGGTGTGGGCCAGCATCTGGGCGGGCGACCAGTACATGGTGCGGTACGGCGGCCGCGCGACGACCTCGCCGTCGAGGACCACCTCGACCGCGATGTCCAGGCCCGCCGGGCCGTCCACCTTCAGGTAGTCGAGCACCTCGGGGTTTTCCTGGCCGGGCAGGTCGGTCCACGCCGCGTCGAGTGCCGCGAGTGGCGTGACCCACGCGCTGACCGAGGTGGCGAACGACTTGCCCAGGAACGGGCCGAGCGGGACGTACTCCCAGGCCTGGATGTCGCGCGCGGACCAGTCGTTGAGCCCGACGACGCCGAAGGTGTGGCGCGCGAAGTCGGCGGTGCCGACGCGCTCGCCCATCGCCGAGGGCACGCCGACGACGAAGCCGAGCTCGGCCTCGATGTCGAGCCGCTGCGAGGGGCCGTACGTCGGCCGGTCCTGCGTCGGTGCCTTCCTCTGGCCGCACGGGCGCACCACGTCCGTGCCCGAGACGACCACCGTGCCGGACCGGCCGTGGTAGCCGACGGGCAGGTTCTTCCAGTTGGGCAGCAGGGGCTCCTGGTCGGGACGGAACATCCGCCCGACGTTCGAGGCGTGGTGCTCGGAGGCGTAGAAGTCGACGTAGTCGCCGACGGTGAACGGCAGCCGCATCGTGACCGAGTCGACGTGCGCGAGCGCGGGCTCGACGAGGTCGCGCTCGGCCTCACCGGTCAGCAGGCCGGTGATCCACGCGCGCGTGGAGGCCCAGACCTCGGGGCCGGCCGCCATGAAGGGGTTGAGCGTGGGCTGGTCGAACAGCGCGTGCGTGTCGACCATGTCGGCGGCCGCGACGACGCTCAGGTCGAGCACCTGGTCGCCGATGCGGACCGCGACCCGGGGCCGCTCGCCGGAGCGCGCGAAGACTCCGTAGGGCAGGTGGTCGACGTCGAAGCCGGAGCCTGTGGCTCCCTCGACCCAGCTGGACGGACGGGGGGTGGTGGTGGTCATGGCTTCTCCAGGAGGTCGAGGGCGATCAGGTCGTCGAGCGGCTCGGTCACCGAGCAGGAGCCAAAGGAGGTGAACCACCTCCGCGCCGACGGCAACGGGGTCGCGGCGAGCCTCGCACCGTCGCGCTGCTCGAGGACCTCGGTCGCGTCGGCGCCGGAGCCGCCGTCCCACAGGGTCTGCGTGGCGACCAGCACGTTGAGGAAACCGTGTGCACCGCCGCCCTCGGGGTCGTGGCGCACGGCCCGGTGCAGCCCGGCCGTGGCCTTGAAGCGCGTCTCGCGGTCGAGCGCCGCGTCGATCCAGGTCGCGACGGTCCCGGCGTCGGGGATGAGGTCGTGGTCGACGTGGCCGAGCCGGAGCTTGAGGTGGAACTCGCAGGCGGCGACCTCGTCGGCCGCGGCCAGCCAGGAGGCGGTGGCCGGTCCGGGGACCTCGACGAAGACTTGCACGTCGAGATCGGCGGCCCGCACGGCGGCGTCGATCCGACGGACGTTGCCCACCGGGTCGTCGGCGTCGCGCACCGCGACCTCCAGGCCGGCGAGCGTGAGGTCCTTGCGGGCCGCGAGCGACGCGACCCCCGCGATCGCCCCCGCGCCGCTGGTCAGCACGACGGACGCGGGCACGCCCGGGGGCACCGCCCCGAGCTCGGTGTCGCGGACCACGAACGACCCGACCAGGTCGGCGTACCACTGCGAGGAGCGAGCGGCGTACGCCGTCAGCGCGTCGGAGAGGTCGGCGTCACCCGGCGGGAAGACGGCAGCGTCGTCGACCAGTGAGTGCCACCGGTCCGGTAGGAGGGATGCATCAGTCGGGGTCACGGGGCTACTCTAACCTCCAGATAGCGGACACATGCGTTCGATAATCGGATGATGGGAGACGGGCGATGGCCCACTACCGAGCAGTCGGCCGACTGCCCCGCCAGCGGCACACGCAGCTGCGCGACGACGACGGACACCTCTTCCGCGAGGAGCTGATGGGGGAGGAGGGGTTCTCCTCGGACTCCTCCCTGCTCTACCGCCGGGGCGTGCCGAGCGCGATCACCGACAGTCGCGTCTGGGAGCTGCCCGACCAGTCGCGCACCCCGAACCACCCGCTCAAGCCGCGCCACCTGAGGCTCCACGACCTCGAGACGGGCGCCTGCCCGGTCGAGGGCCGGCGCACGGTCCTCGGCAACAACGACGTGCGCATCGCCTACGTCGTCACCGGCACCGAGCCCTCGCCGCTCTACCGCAACGCGATCGGCGACGAGTGCGTCTTCGTCGAGTCCGGCACCGGCACCGTCGAGACCGTCTTCGGCGTCGTGGCCTACCGCGCGGGCGACTACGTCGTCGTGCCGCGCGCGACCGACCACCGCTGGGTGCCCGCCGAGCCCTCGCGGCTCTACGCGATCGAGGCCAACAGCCACATCCACCCGCCCAAGCGCTACCTGTCGAAGTACGGCCAGTTCCTCGAGCACGCCCCCTACTGCGAGCGCGACCTCCACGGCCCCGACGAGACCTTCCAGGCCGAGGGCAGCGACGTGGACGTGCTGGTCAAGCACCGCACGAGCGCGGGCATCGTCGGCACACGGCTGACGTACGCCACCCACCCCTTCGACGTCGTGGGCTGGGACGGCTGCCTCTACCCCTACACGTTCAACATCGAGGACTACATGCCGATCACGGGCAAGGTCCACCAGCCGCCGCCGGTGCACCAGGTCTTCGAGGGCTGGAACTTCGTGGTCTGCAACTTCCTGCCCCGCAAGGTCGACTACCACGACCTCGCCATCCCGGTGCCCTACTACCACTCCAACGTCGACTCCGACGAGGTCATGTTCTACGTCGGCGGGGACTACGAGGCGCGCAAGGGATCGGGCATCGGCATCGGCTCGATCAGCCTGCACCCCGGTGGTCACGCGCACGGCCCGCAGCCCAGCGCGATCGAGGCCAGCCTCGGCGTGCAGTACTTCGAGGAGTCGGCCGTCATGGTCGACACGTTCGCGCCGCTGGAGCTCGGCGAGGGCGGTCTCGCGGTGGAGGACCCGGCGTACGCCTGGACCTGGGCCGGGCGCGGACCGGCGGCCCCCGGTGAGGACGGCGGTCCCGCGGTCTACAGCAACAGCTGATCCGGACCGGGCGCGTGGTCTGATGAGCCGGTGACCACCGACGAGCGGGAGGACACCCGCGTGCCGTCGGCGCGGGTGGTGGCGCTGGTCCCGCTGGTGCTGGCGATGCTGTCGATGATCGGCCCGTTCAGCATCGACACCCCGTTCCCGGCGTTCTCGCAGATGGGCGCGGCGCTCGACGTCTCGTCCGGGGAGCTGCAGCTCGTCGTCACCGCCTACATGCTGGCGTTCGCGACGATGAGCCTGTTCCACGGCCCGCTGTCCGACGCCGTCGGCCGTCGCCCGGTGATCCTGGGCTCGCTGTCGGTGTACGCCGTCGCGTCGGTGGCGTGCGCCTTCGCCCCCACCCTGGAGTGGCTGCTCGTCGGACGCGTCGTGCAGGGGCTGGCCGCCGGTGGGTCGACGATCGTCAGCCGCACGGTGATCCGCGACCTCTTCGACGGCCGGCAGGCCCAGCGGATGATGAGCCAGGTCGCGGTCATCTTCGGGGTGGCGCCCGCCGTCGCGCCGATCGCCGGCGGCCTGCTGATCCAGGTCGGGCCGTGGCAGACGGTGTTCTGGTTCATGGCCGCCCTCGCGCTGGCGCTGGTCGTCCTCTGCGTCGCCCTGCTCCCCGAGAGCCACCCGCCCGAGCGGCGCGTGCCGCTGCGGGTCGGCGAGATCTTCCGGGGCCTCGCCGAGGTCGTGCGGGTGCCGGCGTTCCACCTCATGACGTGGGCGGCGACGCTCGTCTTCGGTGCGCAGTTCCTCTACATCGGCGGCGCCGCGATCTTCGTCGTCGACCTGCTCGGCCAGGGCGAGCTCGACTTCTGGAAGCTCTTCGTGCCGATGATCGGCGCCATGGTCGTGGGGTCCGTCGCGAGCGGTCGCTTCGGCCGCACCGTGACCAGCGCCGACCTCATCGGCGTGGGCTACGCCGTGAGCACCGTCGGTGCGGTGATCGGGATCGTCGTCGCGCTGACGCCCGCCGGCGAGGTGCTGCCGTGGGCCGTGGTCGGCATCTCGCTCGTCGCCTTCGGCAACGGGCTCGCCTTCCCCAACATCCAGCTGCTGATGCTCGACCTGGTCCCGGCCCGTCGGGGCGCGGTGATGTCGGCGTCGTCCTTCGTGACGCTCGTCTTCAACGCCGTCAGCGCCGCCGTGCTGGCGCCGTACGCCGGTCGCTCCGTGCTCGGCTTCGCGCTCGCCGCGGCCGGCTGCGTGCTCCTCGGCTGGGCCTTCTGGCTCTGGCACCGGGTCACCGCGCGCCGGGCCCGCACGCTCGCCACCTCGGGGTAGTCCGCATCAGATCTCGGGTGGGTTAGGCCATCCGACCGGAAATCTGATGCGGACCACCCCACAGGGGGCGCGGGGGTGGCCCGCGGTCGACCCGTGGACCGTCAGGAGGTCCAGGCCCGCCAGAGGCCGGCGTACTCGCCGTCGAGCGCGATGAGCTCGTCGTGGCTGTCCAGCTCGACGATGCGCCCGTCGATCACGACGGCGATGCGGTCGGCGTCGTGGGCGGTGTGCAGCCGGTGCGCGATGGCCACGACGGTGCGGCCCGCGAGGAGGCTGTTCATCGAGCCCTCGAGCGTGCGCGCGGTGCGGGGGTCGATCAGGGAGGTGGCCTCGTCGAGGACGAGGGTGTGCGGGTCGGCGATGATCAGCCGGGCGAGCGCGACCTGCTGGGCCTGCGCCGGGGTCAGCGCCTGACGGCCCGAGCCGATCGTGGTCCCGATCCCGTCGGGCAGCCGCTCGACCCAGGCGAGCGCGCCCACGGCGGCGAGGGCCTGACGCACCGCGTCGTCGGTGGAGTCCTCGCGGGCCAGCACGACGTTGTCGCGGATCGTCCCGATGAAGACGTGGTGCTCCTGGGTGACCAGCGCGACCTCGGTGCGCAGCACCTCCAGGGGCAGGTCGACCAGGTCGACACCCCCCACCCGGGCGGTGCCGGTGCGCGGCCGGTTGATGCCGGACAGGAGCCGGCCGAGCGTCGACTTGCCCGAGCCGCTCGGGCCCACGACAGCGAGCCGCTCGCCCGTGCGCAGCCGCAGGTCGACGCCGTGGAGCACGTCGTGGCCCTCCCGGTAGGCGAAGCGGAGGTCCTCGCCCACCAGCTCCACCCCGGCGGGCAGCCGGTCGCCGGCCTCCCGGTCGGGCGGCACCTCGGCGATGCCGAGCAGCCGGCTGGTCGAGGCGGCGCCGACCTGGAGACGATCGACCTCGCCGATCACGGCGTCGAGGGGCTCGCCCAGCGCGACGACGTACAGCATCGCGGCGGTGATCTGGCCCAGGTCGACCCAGCCGCGGCTGTAGCCGTAGGCGCCGACCACGAGCGTGACGACCTGCGGCACCTGGAAGGCACCGTTGAGGGCCGCGAAGAGGACGTTGCGCAGGGTCATGCTGTAGCGCTCGGCCTGCGCGGACACCTCGATGTCGTCCTCGCCGGCCCGCACCCGGCTGCCGGACAGGCCGAGCGCCTCGACGGTGCGTGCGCCCTCGACCGTCTCGGTGAGGGTGGTGTTGATGCGGGAGTACGTCGCACCCTCGGTGATGTACGCCCTGGGCGCGCGCCGCAGGTAGGTGCGGACCGCGGGCGTGCAGAGGGAGAAGACCAGCAGCGCCGGCACCGCGAGCACGAGCGAGTTGAGCAGCATCGCGACGACCGAGAGGACGACGGTCGACAGGGAGATCAGCAGCCGCGGGACGCCCCACTGCACCGAGCGGGCCATCGTGCCGACGTCGCGGGTCACGCGGGTGACGAGGTCGCCGGTGCTCGCGCCCTCGACCCGGCCCACCGGGAGGCGCAGGATCGTGCCGACGATGTACTCACGGGCGGAGGCGAGGAGGTCCTGGCCGAAGTAGGTCGAGGTGCGCTGGGCGCCGAAGGTGAACAGGGCCTGCAGCACCACGACGCCCACCACGGCGAGGGCCAGCCCGTCGAGCCCCTCGACGACCGCGCCCTGGGCCTCCACCCGGTTGACGAGCGCGCCGAGCAGTCGCGGCACCACGAGGGCGGACGCCGCCGCGAGCGCGTTGAGGGCGATGAGCAGCACGAACGTGCCCCTGCTGCGGCGCACCAGGTCGCCGAAGAACGCCAGCACGGCACGGTTGCCGGAGACCGGCCAGCCGCGCACCGGGTTGCGCGAGGCGGCGTAGACGTCCTCCGCCCGCTGGCGGCGCAGGTCGTGGCGCTGCCACAGCGCCCGGTTGCGCTCGCGCGCCCCGGCGTGCGCGGGTGGGCGCAGCTCGTCGGGGATCACCGGCGGGTCCGCGGACCGGTCGCGCCAGGTCTGCGCCGAGGAGGCCAGCAGGTCGGTCATCGCACGGCCTCCTCGTCGTCGAGGGCGCGCGCGACCACGTGCCGGTAGTCGTCGTTGCCGGTGAGGAGGTCGGCGTGGCGCCCCTCGGCCACGACCGTGCCGTCGCGCAGGAGCACGACCCGGTCGGCGTGGTGCAGCCACAGGGGGGACACGGTCGTGACGAGGGTGGTGCGGCCCCGTCGGGTCTCGGCGACGCGCTCGGCGATCCGGGCCTCGGTGTGCGCGTCGACCGCCGAGGTCGGTTCGACCAGCACCAGGACCGGCGCGTCGGCCGCGACCGCCCGCGCCAGGACGACCCGCTGGCGCTGCCCGCCGGAGAGCCCGCGTCCGCGCTCGTCGAGCTGGCCCTGCCACCCCTCCGGCAGCGCGTCGTAGACGTCCTCGGCGTTGGCGACCCGCAGCGCGTGCTCGGCCTGCTCGCGGTCGAGCCGGCCGTGGGGGTCGATCGCGTCCTGGAGGGTGCCGGCGAACAGCTGGCTGCCGGTGTCGCTGACCAGGACGGTGCGGCGCACCTCGGCGAGGCTCGCCGATGCGAGGTCGACGCCGCCGATCGTGACGCCCCACTCGCGGGTGGCGCGCTCCTCGTCGAGGGCGGCGATGCGGGCGCGCTCCCGGGCCCGCTCGGTGCGGGCGCGTCGAGCGGCCCGGCCGCGCGCGTCCTCGTCGTCCTCGGCCGGGACCGGGTCGGTGTCGGCGGGCAGGTAGCGGCCCAGCCGGTCGGCCAGGGCGGCGCTCTGCTCGGGCACGGCGCTGACGACCACGGTGAGGATGCCGGGCCTGACGGTGAGGCCGCTGGCGGAGTCGACGAGGCTCGCGGTGCCGTCGAGGGCGACCGGCTCCGACGGGTCGCGCCAGGGGGCGCGCTGCTCGAAGATCGCGACGGCCTTGCGCGCGCTGACCAGCGACCGGACGCCCTTCTGCGCGAACTCGAAGAAGGTGCGGATCGGGCCGACCATGAACAGGCCGTAGCCCAGGAACGTGATGAGCTCGCCGACGCTGAGCTCGCCCGACTCGACCTCGCGGGCGCCCAGCCAGACCAGCGCCACCAGGAAGAGCCCCGACAGCAGCACGCCGACGGCCTCGACGACCGCCTGCCAGATCCCGGCCGCCACCCCGGCCCGCTTGGCCGACTGGGACTGACGGTCGTAGTTGGCGCCGAAGGTCTGCTCGCCGCCGATGCCGCGCAGGATCCGCAGCCCGGCGACGATGTCGGTCGCCAGCGACGTCAGGTCCGAGGTGCGCGAGCGCTCGACCTCCTGCCGGCGGTGGAGCGGGCGCAGCAGGGGCAGCGCGACGCCGAGGATCAGTGGCGCCGCCACCAGCGTGAGCAGGCCGAGCTGCCACGACATGGTCAGCACGATGAACGCCACGGTGAGGTAGGACGCCAGCTGGCCGATGGTGCGGGCCAGGACCTCGGTGAGGGCACCGAACTCGTCGGAGTCGCTCGAGGCCACGCTCAGCACCTCGCCGGTGGGCGAGCGACGGGGCAGCACGTGGCCCATCTGCGCCGCCTTGCGGGTGACCATCTCGAGAGTGCCGTAGAGACCGACGAGCCAGCTGCGGACGACGAGGGTGTGCGACACGACGCCGAAGACCCCACCGACCACGACGACGCCGAGGAGCAGCGCCGCCCACCCCAGGAGCGCGGTCGTCGAGCCACCGACGATGCCCTGGTCCACGGCGCGACCGAAGATCCACGGTCCCAGCGTCATGGGCAGGAACCACAGGGCGTAGCACAGCGACGAGACCGCGAGGAGGGCCGTCTGCTGCCGCAGGATCCACCTCAGGAACGCCAGGGGCGACCGGGTGTCGGGGTCCGGGGAGGGGGCGTCGTCGGTCCCGGTGAAGAACGTCGCGACCCGGGGTGGGAAGTCCTGCATGTCGTGGAGAGACCCTAGGCGTCGCACACGTCCGGCACCACGCATTAACGACGTCACGTGGCCCACGTCCGCGCAGCACCCGACGGGCGGTTCCTCCACGAGGGTCGACGAGGCAGGATGTCCGGGTGACGCGACTGAAGAAGAAGGTGACCGACCGGCTCCGAGGTGTCCCGGAGATCGACCCCGTCGAGGACCACCCGAAGGTGGACGGCGCGCCCCACGCCGCGGCGGGCGTGACGGCCGTGGCCGTCGCGATGCGCCGGGCAGTGGGTCAGATGGGACCGGTCCGCACCGCTCAGACGCTGCTCAAGCTCAACCAGGTCGACGGCTTCGACTGCCAGGGCTGCGCGTGGCCCGACCCTGCCGCGGGCCACCGGCACGCGGCCGAGTTCTGCGAGAACGGTGCCAAGGCGGTCGCCGAGGAGGCCACCAAGGAGCTGCTCGACCGCGACTTCTTCGCTCGCCACTCCCTGGCCGACCTCGCCGACAAGTCGGAGTACTGGCTCGGCAAGCAGGGGCGGATCACCGAGCCGATGGTGCTGCGAGCAGGTGCCACGCACTACGAGCCGATCTCGTGGGACGACGCCTTCGCGACGGTCGGTCGCCACCTCAACGCCCTCGACGACCCCGACCAGGCCGTGTTCTACACCTCCGGCAAGGTGTCGAACGAGGCGGCGTTCGCCTTCCAGCTGTTCGTCCGGTCCTTCGGCACCAACAACATGCCTGACTGCTCGAACATGTGCCACGAGTCCAGCGGCACCGCGCTCGTCGAGACGATCGGCATCGGCAAGGGCTCGGTCAGCCTCGAGGACATCCACCGGGCCAAGCTCCTGGTCGTGATGGGGCAGAACCCCGGCACCAACCACCCGCGGATGCTCAGCGCGCTCGAGGAGGCGAAAAACAACGGGGCGAAGATCATCTCGATCAACCCTCTGCAGGAGGCCGGGCTGGTCCGCTTCAAGAACCCCCAGCACGCCAAGGGCGTGGTGGGCGGCGGCACCGCCCTGTCCGACCTGCACCTGCCGGTGCGGATCAACGGCGACCTCGCCCTGCTCCAGGCGATCGGACACCTGCTCGTCGAGTGGGACGCCCTCGACCACGAGTTCCTCGAGACCTACACCACCGGCCTGGAGGACTACGTCGCCCACCTGGCCGACCTCGACTGGGACCAGGTGGAGGCGGCCACCGGCCTGAGCCGCGCCCAGATCACCGAGGCCGCCACCTACTTCCGCGACTCCGACGCCACCGTCACCTGCTGGGCGATGGGCATCACCCAGCACCGCAACGCCGTCGGCACGATCAAGGAGATCGTCAACCTCGCGCTCCTGCAGGGCAACATCGGCAAGCCGGGCGCCGGCGTGTGCCCCGTGCGCGGGCACTCCAACGTCCAGGGTGACCGCACGATGGGCATCTGGGAGCGGGTGCCCGACCACTTCCTCGACCGCCTCGACGCGGAGTTCTCGATCACCTCGCCGCGCGAGCACGGCCACGACACGGTCGCGGCCATCCACGCCCTCAAGGACGGCGAGGCGCGGGTCTTCTTCGCGATGGGCGGCAACTTCATCGGCGCGACCCCCGACACCGAGGTGACCGAGGCCGCCATGCGCAACGCCGCGCTGACGGTCCAGGTCTCCACCAAGCTCAACCGCTCGCACGTGGTCACCGGCGGCGAGGCGCTGATCCTCCCGGCGCTCGGTCGCAGCGAGAAGGACATGACGGGGGGTCGCGAGCAGCGGGTGACCGTCGAGGACTCGATGTCGGCCGTGCACGCCTCGAAGGGTCCGCTCAAGCCCGCCTCGGAGCACCTGCGCTCCGAGGTCGACATCGTCTGCTCGACCGCCCTGGCCACCCTGGGCGCCGACCACGTGGTGCCGTGGGCCGAGCTGCGCGCGGACTACACCGAGATCCGCCGCCGCATCGCCCGGGTCGTCCCCGGCTGCCAGGACTACGACAGCCGCGTCGACACCCCCGGCGGCTTCGTGCTCCCGCACCCGCCCCGCGACAGCCGCACCTTCACCACCGAGTCCGAGCGGGCGGTCATCAGCGTCACGCCGATCGACGTGCTGCAGGTCCCCGAGGGGCGGCTGCTGCTGCAGACCCTGCGCTCCCACGACCAGTTCAACACCACCATCTACGGCCTCGACGACCGCTACCGCGGCATCAAGAACGGTCGTCGGGTCGTCTTCGTGCACCCTGACGACATCACCGCGCTCGGCTGGTCCGAGGGTGACGTCGTCGACCTCGTGGGGGAGTGGACCGACCCGCGCACCGGCGACCACAGCGAGCGGGTCGCCCGCGACTTCCGCATCGTCGGCTACGACCAGCCCCGGGGCTGCGCGGCCGCCTACTACCCCGAGACCAACCCGCTCGTCCCGCTCGACCACATGGCCGAGGGCAGCCGGACCCCGGCCTCCAAGTCGCTCGTGGTGCGCCTCGCCGAGCGCGGCACCTGGGCAGGCGGGGGACAGGCGAGCGACAGCGGCGGCGCGGGTCGCGACGACGTACGGCCCGAGCACCTGAGCTGAGCACCTGAGCTGAGCGCGTGACGGTCGTCTCCGGCCGATGAGCCGGCTCGGCGACTCCGTCCCGCGGGTTCGCCGCGTTCGGTACGGTGGCCGCGATGACACCGCAGGTCGACGTGCTCACCTCGCGCGAGGTCCCGCTGGGCGGTCCCCGGGCCATGCGCGTACGACGCACGCTCCCGCAACGTCACCGCTCGCTGATCGGCGCGTGGTGCTTCGTCGACCACTACGGGCCCGACGACGTCGACGAGACCGGCGGGATGGTGCTGCCCGCCCACCCGCACACGGGCCTGCAGACGGCCAGCTGGCTCTTCGGCGGCGAGCTCGAGCACCGCGACTCGGTCGGCAGCCTGGCGACGGTCCGGCCCGGTGAGCTCAACCTCATGACCGCGGGGCGCGGCATCAGCCACACCGAGGTCTCCACCACCGACACGACGGTCCTGCACGGCGCGCAGCTCTGGATCGCGCTGCCTGACGACAGCCGCCACACCGAGCCGCGCTTCGAGCACTTCGCGCCACCGCCGGTGCGCGGCCCCGGCTGGGAGGCCCGGGTCTTCATCGGGTCCGCGTTCGGCGCCACCTCGCCCGTCGTGACCCACACCCCCCTGCTGGGCGCCGAGGTCATGCTCGCGCCCGGCAGGACCCTCGACATCGAGGTCGAGGAGTCCTTCGAGCACGGGGTGCTGCTCGACGTCGGCAACCTCGAGGTCGAGGGCGAGCAGATCAAGCCGAGCGACCTGACCTACGTCCCGTCCGGCCGTGCCACCTTGACCGTCACCGCCCTCGAGGAGAGTCGGCTGCTCCTGCTCGGCGGACCGCCGTTCGGCGAGGAGATCGTCATGTGGTGGAACTTCATCGGCCGCACGCACGAGGAGATCGCCGGCTTCCGCGAGGAGTGGCAGCAGCAGATCACCGCCGACGGCGAGGTCGTCGACTCGGGCACCGAGGTGGCGATCGGCCGCTTCGGCCTCGTCGACCTCGACCTGCCCCCCATCCCCGCGCCGGAGCTGCCCAACGTCCGGCTCAAGCTGCGACGCTGAGTGCCGTGTCCGGACCCGTGGTCGGCGACGACGGACTCGCGCGCTGCCCCTGGGGGGCGAGCAGCGCGGTCTACATCGACTACCACGACACCGAGTGGGGCCTGCGCGTCGACGGCGAGGCGGCGCACCTCGAGCGGCTGACGCTGGAGGCCTTCCAGTCCGGGCTCTCGTGGCTGACGATCCTCAACAAGCGGGAGAGCTTCCGGGCCGCCTTCGCCGGCTTCGACGCCGACACCGTCGCGGCCTACGGCCCGGGCGACGTCGAGCGGCTGATGGCCGACACCGGCATCGTGCGCAACCGCCGCAAGGTCGAGGCCGCGATCACCAACGCCCGCGCCACCGTCGCGCTCCGTGAGCAGGGCGGGCTCGAGGACCTCATCTGGTCGTTCCGGCCCGAGCCCGGGCCGGCCCCGCGCACCACCGACGACGTGCCGACCGCCTCGGCGGAGTCGCTCGCCCTGTCGAAGGCGCTCAAGAAGGCCGGCTTCGCCCACGTCGGACCCACCACGATGTACGCCCTGATGGAGGCGATCGGCCTCGTCGACGACCACCTCGAGGACTGTCACCGCCGCGGTTGTGCCGCCTGAGGTCGCGCCCTAGCCTCGCCTGATGACGCGCGTGCACTGCTTCTCCGACGACGCCCTCGCCGACCTCGACGCGACCGGTCTGGTGGCTGCGCTCCGGGCGGGGTCGGTGTCGGTCCCCGAGCTGGTGGAGGCGGCCATCGCCCGCACCGAGCAGGTCGACGCGGCGCTGGGCGCGGTGGCGTACGCCGCCTGGGACCGCGCGCGCGACGAGGCCCGCCACCCGCGGGCGGGGTTCTTCTCGGGGGTTCCCACGTTCGTCAAGGACAACGTCGACGTCGCCGGCATGCCGACGCAGCACGGGTCGGACGCGTTCACGGCGCGACCGGCCGGCCAGGACGGCGACTTCGCGCGGATGTATCGCAGCCTCGGGCTGCTGCCGCTCGGCAAGACCCAGCTCTCGGAGTTCGGCTTCTCCGGAGCGGCCGACCACGTGCGCCTCGGACCGGTGCGCTCGCCGTGGAGCCCCGAGCACTACGCCGGCGCCTCGTCCGCCGGCTCCGCGGCCCTGGTGGCCGCGGGAGCCGTCCCGATCGCGCACGCCAACGACGGTGGTGGCTCGATCCGCATCCCCGCCGCGGTCAACGGGCTGGTCGGCCTCAAGCCCACCCGCGGCCGGCTGGCGCAGGACCGGATGATGCGCGACATGCCGGTGCGGATCGTCTCCGACGGCGTCCTCACCCGCACCGTCCGCGACACCGCCGCGTTCTACCGCGAGGCCGAGAAGGTCTGGCGCAACCCCGTGCTCGCGCCCGTCGGCGACGTCACCCGCCCCAGCCGCGCCCGGCTGCGCATCGCCGTCGTCACCCAGGGGATCGGCCGCGAGCCCAGCCCCGAGGTCCGCGAGCTGACGCTGGCCACCGCGTCCCTGCTGGAGTCGCTCGGCCACCACGTCGAGGAGATCGACAACCCCGTCCCGGCCAGCTTCCCCGAGCACTTCGTGCGGTTCTGGTCACTGCTCGCGCTGGTCATCACCCGCCGTGGCGCGAAGGACTTCGGCCCCAGCTGGGACGCGGGCAGGCTCGACAACCTCACGCTCGGGCTCGCCCGGCACGCTGCGCGCAACCTGCACCGGATGCCCATCTCGATCGCGGTCCTGCGCGGATCGGCCCGCGTCGCGGCGCGCCACCGGGCGTCGTACGACATCACGCTGACGCCGACACTGGCGACCGAGACGCCGCTCGTCGGGCACCTGCGCCCGGACCAGGACTACGACGAGATCATGGGCCGGCTGATGGACTGGGTCGCCTTCACGCCGCTGCAGAACGCGACCGGCGAGCCGGCCATCTCGCTGCCCCTCGCCACCACGGCGAGCGGGCTCCCGCAGGGGATGATGCTGGGTGCCGGAGCGGGTCGCGAAGCGCGTCTCCTGGGCCTGGCCCACGAGCTCGAGGAGGCCATCGGCTGGCCCCGGATCCAGGGGGGCGAGCAGGCCGGATGAGCGCGATCGGCATCCGATTTTCCATCGTGGCAGGCCGTGTGTATCGTTCTCCGTCGTTGCCCCTTTAGCTCAGTCGGCAGAGCGTCTCCATGGTAAGGAGAAGGTCTACGGTTCGATTCCGTAAAGGGGCTCTGGATCGGACCACCTCCGGGTCGTCCTTCCTCCGCGGCGGGGTAGCTCAGGTGGTTAGAGCACACGGCTCATAATCGTGGTGTCGCGGGTTCGAGTCCCGCCCCCGCTACCACCACCTCACTCCGCACCACCTGCAACGAAAAGGTTCTCCCATGGCCAGCAAGTCTTCTGACGTTCGCCCCAAGATCACGCTCGCGTGCACGGAGTGCAAGGAGCGCAACTACATCACCAAGAAGAACCGTCGCAACGATCCCGACCGGATCGAGCTCAAGAAGTTCTGCCCGCGCTGCCGCAACCACACCGCGCACCGCGAGACCCGCTGACGCTGTTCTTCCTCGCACCCCGACCCGTCCGAGTCATCGGACGGGTCGTCGTGCTTCCCGGCTCGTTGCTCGCGCCCGGCTAGGGTCGTGACATGCCCGTCGACCCCTCGCTGGTGGGGCGTCAGTTCCCTGCACCGGCGCCCCTGACCGTCACCCCCGAACGCGTCGGCGCCTTCGCCGCCGCCGTCGGCCACCCCGGTGGTGACGTGCCCCCGACCTTCCCGATCGTGCTCGCCTTCGACGCGATGACGGCGTTCCTCGACGCCGAGCAGATCGATCTGCACCGCATCGTCCACGGCGAGCAGCGCTTCGCCTACGCCCGCCCGCTGGCCGCGGGAGACGAGCTCCGCGCGACGCTCACCGTCACCGGCCTGCGCCAGATCGGTGGCGCCGACATCATCGCCACCGCCAGCGAGATCACCGACGCCACCGGCGCGGTCGTCTGCACCGGCAAGGCCACGCTCGTGCACTCCGCGGGCGGCGCGGCATGAGCGCCCTGGCGGCCGGTGCCGCGCTCGAGCCGAAGACGTTCACCGTCACCCGCGCCGACCTCGTGGCGTACGCCGACGCGAGCGGGGACCACAACCCGATCCACCAGGACGAGGAGGTCGCCCGCAGCGTCGGCCTGCCCGGCGTCATCGCGCACGGCATGTACACCCTCGCCCTGGTCGGCCGCGCCGTCGCGGAGTGGACCGGCGGCGCCGAGGTCGTCGACCTGGGTGCGAAGTTCACCAGCCCCGTCGTCGTGCCCGCCGAGGGCGGCGCCGAGATCGTCGTCGGCGGCAGCGTGAAGTCGGTCGCCGACGGACTCACCACCCTCGCGCTCGAGGTCACCTGCGAGGGCCAGAAGGTGCTCGGCATGCCCAAGGCAGTCGTGCGTGCCTGACCTGCGCGAGCGCACCACCCTCCGGCTCGGGGGCGCGGCCGGGCGCTGGGTCACCGCGACCTCCGAGGAGGAGCTGGTGGCCGCCGTCGGCGAGGCCGACGATCGTGGCGAGCCGGTGCTCGTCCTCGGCGGCGGCTCGAACCTCGTGGTCTCCGACGCCGGCTTCCCGGGCACGGTCGTCGAGGTCGCCACCCGTGGCATCGCCGCCGACGTGGACGACTCCGGAGACCCGTCCTGCTCCGGCGCGACGGTCACCGTCGCCGCCGGCGAGGTGTGGGACGACGTCGTCGCGCACGCCGTCGACCGCGGCTGGATCGGCGTCGAGGCCCTGTCCGGCATCCCCGGCTCGACGGGCGCGACCCCGATCCAGAACGTCGGCGCCTACGGCCAGGACGTCTCCCAGACCATCGCCCGCGTCCGGGTGTGGGACCGGGTGCTGCGCGGGGTGCGCAGCTTCGCCGCCAGCGAGTGCCAGTTCGGCTACCGCTCGAGCCGGTTCAAGGCCGACCCCGGTCGCCACGTCGTCCTCGACGTCACCTTCCAGCTCCGCCAGGGGACGCTGGGCGCCCCGGTGGCGTACGCCGAGCTGGCCCGGGCGCTCGGGATCGTCGAGGGGCAGCGCGCGCCGCTCGCCGACGTCCGCGCCGCGGTGCTCGACCTCCGGGCCCGCAAGGGGATGGTCCTCGACGCGGACGACCACGACACCTGGAGCGCCGGCTCGTTCTTCACCAACCCGCTCCTCACGCCCGAGCAGGCCGCCGCCCTGCCGGCGGACGCGCCGCGCTGGGAGCAGCCCGACGGGACGCTGAAGTCCAGCGCCGCCTGGCTGATCGAGCAGGCCGGCTTCGGCAAGGCCTACGTCAGCGCGTCGGCGGGGGAGCGGGTCGGGCTGTCGACCAAGCACACCCTCGCGCTCACCAACCGCGGTGGCGCCACGACCGAGGAGCTGCTGACCCTCGCCCGCGAGGTGCGCGACGGCGTCGAGCAGCGCTTCGGGGTCCGGCTGGTCAACGAGCCGGTCACCGTCGGCTGCTCCCTCTGACCTCTCGGTGGTCCCCCACGTCTGACGACGACGACGGGCGTCCAGACCGTAGGGGACTACCCGAGCCAGGCGGCGATGTCGCGCTTCGCTGCGGCGACCACGTCGGAGGGCGCCTGCGAGGCCTCGAAGGACATCTCCGCGAGCCGGGCGAGGGTGGCGTCGTCGAGGTCGTGGGCCGCGCGCATCGTGGCGTACTGACCGGCCAGCCGTGAGCCGAACAGCAGCGGGTCGTCGGCGCCCAGCGCCACCGTCGCCCCCGCGGCCAGCAGCTGCGGCAGGGGGACCGAGGTGAGGTCGGAGTAGACGCCGAGCGAGACGTTGGAGACCGGACACACCTCGAGCGCCACGCCGCGGGAGACGAGGCGGTCGAGCAGCTCGGGGTCCTCGGCGCTGCGGACCCCGTGGCCGAGCCGCTGCGCGCCGAGGGTGTCCAGGCACGCCCGGACGTGGTCGGGGCCGCGCAGCTCGCCACCGTGCGGGACCAGCAGGAGGTCGGCCCGCTCGGCGATCCGGAAGGCGCCCTCGAAGTCCTCGGTGCGACCGCGGCGCTCGTCGTTGGACAGCCCGAAGCCGACCACACCGCGCCCGGCGTACTGCGCGGCGAGGCGGGCCAGCGTGCGCGCGTCGAGCGGGTGCCGGGTGCGGTTGGCCGCGATCACGACGGCCATCCCCAGCCCGGTGCGCTCGGAGGCGTCGCGCACGCAGTCGAGCACCAGGTCGGTGAACTCGGTGATCCCGCCGAACCGGGCGGCATAGCCGCTCGGGTCCACCTGGATCTCCAGCCACCGGCCCCCGTCGCGCACGTCGTCCTCGGCCGCCTCGAGCACCAGGCGGCGTACGTCGTCGGGCGTGCGCAGCACCGAGCGCGCCACGTCGTAGAGGCGCTGGAAGCGGAACCAGCCCTTCTCGTCCGCGGCGCTCAGCTGCGGCGGCCAGTCCTCGACGAGCGAGTCGGGAAGCACGATCTGGTCGCGCTCGGCGAGCTCGAGCAGCGTGCCGTGCCGCATCGATCCGGTGAAGTGCAGATGGAGGTGCGCCTTCGGCAGCGAGGAGACCTCGCGGTGCCGCTCGGTCCTGTCGGTCTCCACGCGCACCATGCGTGGCATCGTAGGTGGGCGCCCGTCGTCAGCAGGACCGGGTACGACGCCTCGGTTCGACTGGGGCTGGATCCGCCCCGTATGCTTCCGGATTGGTGGTTTCGCCAGATGCTTCGGCATGCCCCCAGCGATGGGGATCGACCACCGAAGGGCACTAGCTCAACTGGCAGAGCATCGGTCTCCAAAACCGAAGGTTGGGGGTTCAAGTCCCTCGTGCCCTGCGAGCAGCACTGCACACAACAACGACGAGAAGGTGGACGACGTGGCGGACGGCAACGCGGTTCAGGACCGGCGCGACTCGCGCGGTGACGACCGCGGTCGCACCACCCCGGCCACCTTCCTGCGCCAGGTGGTGGCCGAGCTCCGCAAGGTGGTCTGGCCGACCCAGCCGCAGCTGGTCACCTACTTCTTCGTGGTGATGGTCTTCGTGCTCGTGATGATGGCTCTGGTGACCGTCCTGGACCTCGCGTTCGGCAAGCTGGTCTTCCAGGTCTTCGCCGGCGGCGGCACCACGCAGTGACCAACCGGGCAGCCACCGCTGCCCGTGAGCGCCGGGTGGTCCCGGCCCCGGTCAGGTGACCGGACCCAGCAACGACGTACGGAGTGAACGTGTCTGAGAACAACGACGTGGACCAGGTCGAGGACCAGGTCGACGATCAGGTCGAGGAGTCCTTCGAGGACGAGACGACCGTCGAGGTCGCCGACGACCAGGTCGACGAGGTGTCGGACACCGACGACGTCGTCTCCGACGCGCTCGAGGACTCCGCGACCGACGAGGACTCCGCGACCGACGAGGACTCCGAGGAGTCCGCCGAGGAGAACGACCCGCTGGAGGCCTTCCGTCGCGAGCTGTGGGCCAAGCCGGGTGACTGGTTCGTGGTGCACACCTACTCCGGCATGGAGAAGCGGGTCAAGCACAACCTCGAGAACCGCATCATCTCCCTCAACATGGAGGACTACATCCACGAGATCGTGGTCCCCACCGAGGAGGTCGCGGAGATCAAGAACGGCCAGCGCAAGATGGTCACCCGCACCGTCCTGCCCGGCTACGTCCTGGTCCGCATGGACCTCACCGACGAGTCCTGGTCCGCCGTGCGCCACACGCCGTCGGTCACCGGCTTCGTGGGCCACAGCCACCAGCCCGTGCCGCTGAGCATGAGCGAGGTCGAGGACATGCTCGCCCCGGCCGTCGTGGCCGTCGCCGAGGCCGAGGCCGCCGCGTCGGGCGAGAAGGGCTCCTCCACCACTCCGCGCAAGCCGGTCGAGGTCGCCGACTTCGACGTCTCCGACTCGGTCATGGTGGTCGACGGCCCCTTCGCCACGCTCCACGCGACCATCACCGAGATCAACGCCGAGTCGCAGCGGGTCAAGGCGCTCGTCGAGATCTTCGGCCGCGAGACCCCGGTCGAGCTCAGCTTCAGCCAGATCCAAAAGGTCTGACGATTTCCGTCCACCCGCTCTGCGGGCGGACAATGCAGTAGCGACATCCCGTGGCAGAGGGCAGGTGCCCTCGTCATGACCACACGAGAGAAAGAAGAAGGCAATGCCTCCCAAGAAGAAGATCGCCGCACTGGTCAAGGTGCAGCTGCAGGCCGGTTCGGCCACCCCGGCCCCGCCGGTCGGTACGGCCCTCGGTCCGCACGGCGTCAACATCATGGACTTCTGCAAGGCCTACAACGCCCAGACCGAGTCCATGCGCGGCAACGTCATTCCCGTCGAGATCACCATCTACGAGGACCGCACGTTCGACTTCATCACCAAGACCCCTCCGGCCGCCGAGCTGATCAAGAAGGCCGCCGGCCTGTCGAAGGGCTCGGGCGTCCCGCACAAGGAGAAGGTCGGCAAGCTGACCAAGGACCAGGTCCGCGAGATCGCGACGACCAAGCTCCCCGACCTCAACGCCAACGACCTCGACGCGGCCATGAAGATCGTCGAGGGCACCGCGCGCTCGATGGGCGTCACGACCGACTGAGCGAGCTCGCTCGACAACTTGCACCGAATGTGGGAGAGCCGCGCTGGCTCGCCTTAAACCACACACTTCGCACCAGAGAAACGAGAAGACCATGCAGCGCAGCAAGACCTACCGCGCGGCGGCCGAAGCGTTCGACCAGAACGAGATCTTCGCCCCCCTCGCCGCCATCAAGATCGCCAAGGGTGGCTCGAAGAAGAAGTTCGACGAGACCCTCGACGTCGTCATGCGCCTGGGTGTCGACCCGCGCAAGGCCGACCAGATGGTCCGCGGCACCGTCAACCTCCCGCACGGCACCGGCAAGACCGCCCGCGTCCTCGTGTTCGCCAACGCCGACAAGGCCGAGGCGGCCCGTGAGGCCGGCGCCGAGTTCGTCGGTGGCGACGAGCTGATCGAGAAGGTCGCCGGCGGCTGGTTGGACTTCGACGCCGTCGTCGCCACCCCCGACATGATGGGCAAGGTCGGTCGCCTCGGTCGCGTCCTCGGCCCCCGCTCCCTCATGCCGAACCCGAAGACCGGCACGGTGACCCCCGACGTCGCCAAGGCCGTGACGGACATCAAGGGCGGCAAGATCGAGTTCCGCGTCGACCGCCACTCCAACCTGCACTTCATCATCGGCAAGGCCTCGTTCTCCGAGGCCCAGCTCGCGGAGAACTACGCCGCCGCGCTCGAAGAGGTGCTGCGTCTCAAGCCGGCCAGCTCCAAGGGCCGCTACATCAAGAAGGTCACCGTCTCCACGACGATGGGCCCCGGCATCCAGGTCGACCCCAACCGCGTCAAGAACGTCGCGTCCGAGGACGAGGCCGTCGAGGCCTGATCCCCGTACGCACCGCCACGGTCCGGTCGTCCTTCGGGACGGCCGGACCGTCGTGCGTCATCCACCTGATGGTCGTTTCGCTGTGGAACCATCGGGTATGAAGGCCCCGGGCACCCGCCCGCGCCGCCAGTCCGGCTCACCATCGTCGTCACCAGGAGATCCACCATGCGCGTCCCCTCCCTCGCCCGTCGCCTCGGCACCGCAGCCCTGGTCCTGACTGTCGGTGTCGGCGTCGCCTCGTGCAGCAGCGACGACTCCGGCTCCTCGGAGTCCTCGAGCTCGGCGTCCGACGACAGCACCGATGCGAGCACCGACGAGCCCACCGAGGACCCCAGCGCGAGCGAGGAGCCCGCCGCCTCCCTCACCGAGCTGTCGGCCGGCGACTTCTACCCCGCGGTCATGGACGCGATGCGCGAGGCCGAGACCTTCAACTTCACGACCTCCTCCGAGTCCGCGGGCCAGTCGCAGGACATGGCGGGCCAGGCCCGCTTCACCGACGGCGGCATCGAGATGAAGGCGTCGAGCACCGGCCCCCAGGCCATGGAGCTGATCCTGCTCGGCCAGGAGATGTACCTCAAGTCCGACGACCTCGGCACGGGCGACAAGTGGCTCAAGATCGACCTGAGCGACCCGAACTCGCTGTTCGGCATGATCGGCAAGGCCACCGACCCCGAGGTCATGTTCAAGGCGATGGAGGAGCCCAAGAAGCTCGAGCTCGTCGGGTCCGAGGACGTCGACGGGGTCGAGGCCAACCACTACCGGATCACCCTCGACCCGACGAAGTACGTCAGCGCCATGGGCTTCCCGGCCGCGATGGCCGACATGCTCCCCGACGAGCTGGTGACCGAGATGTGGGTCGACGGCGACAACCTGCCGCGCAAGTTCTCCCAGAGCCTCGAGATCCCGGCGGTCGGCGGCGGCCAGCCCACCAGCCAGACCAGCGAGGGCACGTACTCCGACTTCGGCACCGACGTCGAGATCGAGGCTCCGCCGGCCGACCAGGTCACCGAGGACGTCCCGGGCGCCTGAGGCCCGCGAGCGGTCGCGAGCGGTCGCGAGCGCGTCTTCGAGAGACCTCAGTCCCGGAAGACGCGCTCGTCGATCAGCTGCTCCTTGACCTCGGCGCCCTCGGGCTCGTAGCGGCCCTGGTCGAAGCGGGTGCGGAACTGCAGCACGACGCCGTCGCGGCCGAACCGGTTCTTCTCCACCGTCAGCACGGCGTAGTCCTTGAACCGCTCGGCGTTGCTGAGGTCGTAGGTCAGGTGGTGGCGCGCGACGATGTCGAACTTGTTGTTGAGCACCAGGACCACGTCGGCCTCGTACGCCAGCGCGCTCGAGCCGCGGAGGTCGCTGGCGCGCATCCGCTTGCCGGAGCGCAGGGCGTCCTTCTCGGCGGCGGCGATGGCGAGCACGGGTGCGGCGATGTCGATCGCGAGGTCCTTGAGCCCCTCCACGATCTCGGTGGAGCGTGCCTCTGCGTCGGCGTGCGACGACTTCACCTTCTGGAGGTAGTCGACGACCACCAGGGGCGTCGTCCCGGCCACCTCGCGCACCGCGGTGATCGCGGCCTGGATGGCGGCCAGGTCGGTGCGGGTGCCGGTGGAGCGGTGCACGAACAGCATCTCGGAGTAGTGCGTGAGCCGCTCCAGCGCCTCGGTCCCGCTCGGCACCGAGTCCAGGCGGCGTTCGAGCGAGCTCACCCAGAGGTCGTCGAAGATCGAGCGGATGCTGTTGACCCGCACCTGGTCGGACTCGTCGAGCTCGCCCGCCTCCATGGCCAGCAGCTTCTGGGTGATGTCCTCGGCGTCGTGCTCGTAGGAGAAGTAGATGACCGGACGTCCGGTGGCGGCGTTGTTGCGCGCCACCTGCAGGGCGAACGTCGACTTGCCCAGCCCCTGCGGGCCGGCCAGCAGGAGCAGCGACCCGGCACGCATGCCTCCGCCGATCAGCGGGTCGAGGCCGCCAAAGCCGGTCTTCCAGACCCGGCCCGCGGCGTTGCGTCCGGTGAGCATGCGTTCGTCGCTGCGGGCCAGGGAGGCCCCCACGGTCATGAGCTGGTGATCCACCGGACCATGGAACCAGCCCGGCGCCGCTGCGGCAGCCGAATGCGGGATCCCGGTGGCTGCCTCGCCGATTTGTGCGGCCCGCGTGCGCCCGCGTAGTGTCCCCACCTGAAACCAGAGACCGCAGGTTGTCACGAGCTCCACGCCCGTGACCGAAGGTTCGCAGCAGCGAACGGCCGGCGCAGGCGACAGAGCAAGCGATCGAAGATCGTCCACGCCCTGAGCCTGTGCTCAGGGCGTTCGTCGTCTGCGGGCCCGACACCGGTGGTCAACCCCGGAAGGAGACCCATGGCGCGGGCAGACAAGACTGCCGCCGTCGCAGAGATCGTTGAGTCCTTCAACGACTCCGCCGGCGCTGTACTGACCGAGTACCGCGGGCTCACCGTGAAGCAGCTGCAGGACCTGCGGCGCGCCCTCGGCGAGAACGCCAACTATGCCGTGGTCAAGAACACGCTGGCCAAGATCGCCGCCACCGAGGTGGGCATCGAAGGCTTCGACGACCTGCTGACCGGCCCCACCGCCATCGCCTTCATCGATGGTGACGTGGTCGAGGCAGCGAAGGGTCTGCGTGACTTTGCCAAGGCGAACCCCGCCCTTGTGATCAAGGGTGGAGTCCTGGACGGCAAGCCGCTCGACGCTGCCGAGGTGGCCAAGCTGGCCGACCTCGAGTCGCGCGACGTGCTCATGGGCAAGCTGGCGGGCGCGATGCTCGCGAGCCTCTCCCAGGCCGTCTACCTGCTCAACGCGCCGATCGCCCAGGCCGCCCGTCTCGCGGGTGCGCTGCAGGCCAAGGCCGAGCAGGACCCCTCGATCCTCGCAGGTGGTGCCGGCACGCCGGCCGCTGCCGAGGACGCCCCGGTCGAGGAGGCCGCCTCCTCGGAGGAGACCGCCGCGCCCGAGGCGACCGACGAGGCAGCCGACACGGCCGCCGAGTCCACCGACGCCTGAGCCCAGGCCGACGTACACCACCTGAAACCCCGGCGCAGCCGCACACCGCGACCGCGCCACAGACGAAAGGTTTGCCATCATGGCGAAGCTCAGCACCGACGAGCTCCTTGACGCCTTCAAGGAGATGACCCTCATCGAGCTCTCCGAGTTCGTGAAGCAGTTCGAGGACACCTTCGGCGTGACCGCCGCTGCCCCCGTCGCCGTGGCCGCCGCCCCGGCCGCCGGTGGTGCCGCTGGTGGCGCCGAGGCCGCCGAGGAGAAGAGCGACTTCGAGGTCGTCCTCGAGGCCGCCGGCGACAAGAAGATCAACGTCATCAAGGAGGTGCGCGCCCTGACCTCCCTCGGTCTGAAGGAGGCCAAGGACCTCGTCGAGGCCGCGCCCAAGACGATCCTCGAGAGCGTCGACAAGGCTGCTGCGGACAAGGCCAAGGAGGCCCTCGAGGCCGCCGGCGCCACCGTCACCGTCAAGTGACGATCCGCTAGTCGCGCCACGAGGGGCGGTCACCGAGAGGTGGCCGCCCCTCGTGCTATTTCGCGTGGCGTGTCCGAGTGATTTCGGGGCGGAGGACCCCTGTCGCGACGGCGGTGGACGCACTACAGTAGGGCCACCCGGATGCGTATAACGAAATGGGTTGCACTATGCGCAACAAGAAGACCGCTGTCACGTTGGTCCGCATGCTCGAGAACGCTCGCTACGAGGTGCTGCCCACGGCCACCACCGAGGACAAGGTGCTCGCGCACGTCCCGCGCGACCGCCCGATCACGGTGACGGCATCGCCCGCCAAGGGCCTCGACGCCACGTTCGACCTCGCCGAGCGGCTGGCCGGCCATGGCTACGTCGCGGTCCCGCACATCGCGGCGCGGATGGTGACCGGTCGCAGCGAGCTCGCCGAGATCGTCGACCGGCTCTGCGGCAAGGGGATCACCAGCGTCTTCGTGCCCGGCGGCGACGCCGAGGCGGCAGGCGACTACCCCGACGCGCTGGCGCTGCTGGAGGACCTCAAGGCCCTCGGGTCACCCTTCTCCCACGTCGGGATCACCGGCTACCCGGAGTCGCACCCCACGATCCACGACGACCTCACCGTGCAGTCCATGTGGGACAAGCGCCGCTACGCCACCCACATCGTCAGCAACCTGACCTTCGACCCCGCCGTCGTGAAGGACTGGCTGCACCGGCTGCGAGCACGCGGGGTGACCATGCCGCTCCTCCTCGGCATCCCCGGTCCGGTCGAACGCACGAAGCTCCTGGGCATGGCGACGAAGATCGGGGTGGGCGAGTCGACCAAGTTCCTCGCCAAGAACAAGGGCCTCTTCGCCCGGCTCGCGGCTCCCGGCGGCTTCACCGGCGAGAGCTTCCTGGAGAAGTGCGCGCCCGCGCTCGGCGAGGACAACGCGCTCGTGGAGGGTCTCCACGTCTTCACGTTCAACCAGATCGCCGAGACCGAGGCCTGGCGGGTCGACATGCTGGAGCGTCTGCGCACCTGATCCCGCGTACCTCGGGACGCCGTGGTCGCCATCCGGGCTCCGGACCGACCGGACCGACCCTAGACAGCCGGTGCGACGAGGTCGGCGATCGCGGCCTCGAGCCCGTGGTCGCCGGTCTCGACGACGGTGAGCGGCAGCCCGATGCTGGCCGCTGCCTGCTCGGCGAGGTCGCGCAGCTCGGCGTCGGGCGCCTGCGCCAGCCACACGACCCGGGTGTAGTTGCCGAAGTAGGTGTCGCGCAGCTCGGGGTAGCGGTCCAGGCCCATCTCCTGGATCACCGTGCGGGCGAAGGAGCGCACGAGGAAGTCGGTCAGCAGGTAGGTGCCCGGCTGCTCGTCGAAGAACCTCTCGAGGCGGGACGGGCCGGCGTACACGTCGTAGCAGTGCAGGCCCGGCAGCCGCGCGACGCCGAGGTCGCGGCACGCCTCGTCGAGCGCGCCGTAGGTGCCGCAGTCGGCATAGCCGATGACGACGCGGCCGTAGGACGTGGCGAGGCGGGTGGCCAGCTCGCGCACCTCGGCGGCGATCCGGTCGGGGTGGTTGTGGAGCAGCGGCGGGAGGGGGTGTACGTCGACGGGCCAGGCGTGGCGGTCCACGACGGCCGCCGCGGGCTGGGCGATGGCGCCGCAGGCGATGAGCGCGGTGCGACCGGCGCGGTCAGGCCTTGAAGCCGAGCTGGTCGACGAAGGCGTCGTTGAAGTCGGGACGGTCCGAGAGCTCGACATAGGTCACCTCCTCCAGCAGGGCCAGCGCGCCTGCCCGCTCGCGCACCGACAGCAGCGCCATCTTGGCGCCCTCCCCGGCGACGTTGCCCGCGGCCACGATGCGCAGCACCGGCAGCTGGGGAACCAGGCCGATCCGGACCGCCGAGGCGGGGGAGAGGTAGCTGCCGAACGAGCCGGCGAGCAGCACCTGCTGCACGTCACGGTGCTCGAGGCCGAGCTCCTCGAGCAGCAGCGACCAGCCGGTGGAGATCGCCGCCTTGGCGAACTGGAGCTCGCGGACGTCGCGCTGGGAGAGGTAGACGCACTCGGTCGGGTCGGTGTCGTGAGCGGGTCGGTGGAGGATGAAGACGCGCTCCTCGCCGATGCGGGACAGGCGGTTTGCCAGGGCGGGCGCGATCTCCTTGGCGTCCTCGTCGGGCACGAGCCGGCCACTGGCGTCGAGCAGGCCGACCTTCACGAGCTCGGCGACGGCGTCGACGAGGCCCGAGCCGCACAGGCCCTTGGGCTCGACGTCTCCGATCACACCGAGGGTGACCGCCGGGGCGTCGCCCTCGGCGTGCGGGTCGAGGGTGATCACCTCGATGGCGCCGTCGGCCGCGCGCATCCCGCAGCGGATGGCGCCACCCTCGAACGCCGGACCGGCCGGGGCGGCCGTGGACAGGATGGTCTCGCCGTCGCTGAGCACGATCTCGCAGTTGGTGCCGACGTCGATGAAGAGGCGGGTGCGCTTGTCGCGGTCCATGCCGGTCGCGAGCATTCCCGCGACGATGTCGCCGCCGACGTAGGCCCCGAGGGCGGGGAAGAAGAACGCGCGGGCGCGGGGGTGCAGGCTGAGCCCGATGTCGGAGGCGAGCACCGAGGGCGGCTGCGCCGCGGACATCACGAAGGGCGCGACGCCGAGTGGCTCGGGGTCGATGCCGAGGGCGAGCGCGGTCATGGTGGCGTTGCCCGCGACCGCGACCTCGTAGACGTGGGCCGGGTCCACGCCGGCCTCGCGGCACACCTGCTCGGCGAGCTCGGCGAGCGTGCGCCCGGCGGCCTCCTGGAGCCGGCCGAGGGCATCCTTGTCCATCATCGTGGCGCTGATCCGGGTGATGACGTCGCCGCCGAAGGGCTGCTGCGCGTTGAGCATCGAGGTGACGGCCATCGGGGTGCCGGTGCCGACGTCGAGGAGCGTGCCGACGACGGTGGTGGTGCCGAGGTCGAAGGCGATGGCGTAGCGGGCGGCCGTGGTGTCGCCGGGCTCGACGTCGATGAGGTCCTCGTCGACGACCACCGCGGTGACCTTGAAGTCGGACTCGCGCAGCACCGTCGAGAGCCGGCGCAGCACGTGGAGGTCGGCGGTCAGCTCGAGGTCGTCGATGGCGTCGGTGAGCCGGACGAGGTCGGTGCGCTGGTCGGACAGCGTCGCCTCGTCGAGCTCGACGTAGCGCTTCTGCAGGGCCGGTCGCAGGATCACCTGGCGACCGATGCCGACGGTCGCCGCCTTCGGCCGCGTGGTGAGCGGCGGCACCTCGACGGCGAGGTCGCGGGTGGCGTGGACCAGGCAGCCGAGCCGCCAGCCGTCGGAGAGCTGGCCGGCGGTGAACGTGCGTGCGTCGTGGCGGGTGACGGGCACCTCGACGTCGGAGGTGATCTGGATCTTGCACTTGTGGCAGGTGCCGTGGCCGCCGCACGTGGAGTCGATCGCGATGCCGTTCCACGACGCGGCGTCGAAGACCGTGACGCCGGGCGGCACGCGGACGCTGCGCTGCGCCGGCGGCACGTCGGCCCCGCCCTCCGCCTTGGCGTGCACGGTGAAGGACAGGTCGACGCGGCCGGTGCCGTCGTGCGGGGCGGGGTCGGTGCCCGGCCTCTCGATCAGGCCCTCACGGGCCACGTCGGCGATCGAGAAGTCGGGCCCCTCCGGAGGCTGGCTCACGACGGCGTCACGCGGTGGCTTCCGCGGCCTGCTTGGCGCGGTGCGCGGAGATCCACGCCATGCCCCAGTCGTCGTGGCCGAGGAACACGTCGGCCGCCTTGACCGCCTCGATGACCTGTGGCGTGCGGGCGTCCATGATCGCGCTGGTGAGTCCGGAGGTCATCGCCATCGGCAGCCAGGTGGCGTTGAGCGTGTGACGGCCGGGCATGCCGAAGGAGACGTTGGAGGCGCCGCAGGTCATGTTGACCCCGAAGTCGTCGCGGATGCGGCGCATCACCTCGAAGGTCACCAGCGTGGTGCCGGTGTCGGCGCCGATCGGCATGGCCAGCGGGTCGATGACGATGTCGGCCTGGGCGATGCCGTACTCCTCGGTGGCGACGCGGATGATCTTGCCGGTCAGCTCGACGCGCTTGTCGGCCTCCATCGGGATCTCGTCGTGGTCGTTGGGCAGCGCGATGATCGCGGCGTCGTACTTCTTGACCAGCGGCAGGATCGCGGCCATGCGGTCGTCCTCGGCGGTGATCGAGTTGACCAGGGCACGGCCCTGGTAGACCGAGAGGCCCGCCTCGAGCGCCTCGACGACCGAGGAGTCGATGCAGATGGGCAGGTCGGTGAGCTCCTGGACCATCGTGATCGCCTTGGCCAGCAGCTCGGGCTCGTCGGTGAGCGGGACGCCCATGTTGATGTCGAGGACGTCCGCGCCGGCCTCGACCTGGGCCTTGACGTCGCGCTCGATCGCGGAGAAGTCACCCGCGCGGAGCTGCTCTTGGAAGATGCGCCTGCCGGTGGGGTTGATGCGCTCGCCGATGAGGCAGAACCGGTTCTCGTGACCGATGACCACCTCCTTGGTCGCCGAGCGCAGGACCGTCTGCAGCGGGGTCGCGGCCATCAGGCGAGCACCTTCGCGCGCTTCTCGCCGAGCAGCCGCTTGGCCGCCTTCACCGTCGCGGAGGCGTCGGCCGCGTAGCCGTCCGCGCCGACCGCGTCGGCGTACTCCTGGGTCACGGGTGCGCCGCCGACCATGACGATCACGTCGTTGCGCATGCCCGCCTTCTCGAGGGCGTTCATGTTGGCCTTGAACATCGGCATCGTCGTGGTGAGGAACGCCGAGAAGCCGACGATGTCGGGCTGGTGCTCGTCGATCGCGGCGACGAACTTCTCCGGGGCGACCTGGACGCCGAGGTCGATGACCTCGAAGCCGGCACCCTCGAGCATGATGTTGACCAGGTTCTTGCCGATGTCGTGGACGTCGCCCTTGACCGTGCCCATGAGGAACTTGCCGATGGTCTGCACGCCCGTCTCGGCGAGCAGCGGCCGCAGGCGCTCCATCGCACCCGCCATCGCCCGGCCGGCGATCAGCATCTCCGGGACGAAGAAGTCGCCGCGCTCGAAGCGCGCGCCGACCTCCTCGAGGGAGGGGATCAGCGCGTCGAAGAGCAGCGTCTGCGGCTCCATGTCGAGCGTCAGGCCCTGCTCGGTCAGCTCCAGCACGCGAGGAGCGTTGCCGGTCAGCGTCTCGTCGTAGAGGGCCTTGAGGATGTCCTCGGGCGTCATGCGACCACCTCCTGGGTGCGTGGGTCTCTGTGGGGGTTGCGGGATGGGGATGTGCCGCGCAGCAGGGTCGACAGCGCGGTGGACTGGTCCAGCAGTCGGTGGCCGAGCTCGTCGAGCCGGTCCTCCAGCCGGGGGGTGGGGCCGGAGATCCCCAGGGAGGCGACGACGTCGCCGTGGATGCCGAAGACCGGGACCGCGAGGCCCGACAGGCCGATCTCGAGCTCTTCGTTGGTGAGCGCCCAGCCGCGTTCGCGGGAGCGTACGCCGTCGCGGCGCAGGGCGGCGCGATCGGTGATCGTGGCCGGCGTGGCCTGCTCGAGCTCGCCCTCGGGCGGCTCGACGGCGTCCCACGCCAGGAACACCTTGCCGAGCGCCGAGCAGTGCATCGGCACCTCGATGTCGGTCCAGTCGCGGGTGCCGAGGAGGAAGGTCGAGTCGACCTGGGCCACCTGCACGACGCGCTCGCCGCGGCAGACGCTGAGGTGCACGGTCTCGCCGGTGTCCTCGCCGATCTGCTCCATCACCGGCCGGGCGAGCCGGACCAGCTCCTCCCACGGGTCGTGGCGGGCGGCGTAGAGCCAGAACAGGCGGCCGGCGACGTAGGAGCCCGACGCGTCGCGCTCCAGGAGACCCGAGCGCTCCAGCGCGGTCAGCAGGCGCGAGGTCGTGGACTTCGCCAGACCGCTCGCGTCCTGCAGGTCGGCGAAGCTCATCGGCTCGTCGGCGTGCACCACGGTCGCGACCAGGTCCGTGGCGCGGTCCAGCGCCCGGGTGCCGGTGGCGGCGTCGGTCACGACGACTCCTTGTCTGGGGGTTCCCACGAGTTCCATGATGTGGAACCTTGGTTCCACATCATGAGGCTAGAAGCCGTCGTCAGCCGAGGTCAAGGCCTCTGACACGCCGGATTCAGCCCCGGCCCAGACTCAGGAGGATCCGTGTTCCGCAACACGATGCCGCGCTACGAGGTGCTGTCCCAGGAGGCCATGGCCACCCTCGACAAGGGCTGGCGCAAGCTGATGACCGAGATCGGCGTGGAGTTCATGGACGACCGGGCGCTCGAGCTGTTCCGCAAGGCCGGCCAGCGGGTGGAGGACAACACGGTGTTCCTCGACCCCGACTTCGTGCTCGAGCAGGTCGCCAAGGCACCGCGCGAGTTCGACGTGCAGGCGCGCAACCCCGCCAACAACATCCACATCGGCGGTGACGCGATGGCCTTCGGCGCGGTCTACGGGCCGCCCTTCGTGCGGCAGGGCGACGTACGCCGCGACGCGACGATGGACGACTTCCGCAACTTCACCAAGCTCGCGCAGTCGTTCTCCGCGCTCGACTCCGCCGGCGGCGTCATCTGCGAGCCCAACGACACCCCGCTCGACAGCCGCCACCTCGACATGACCTACGCCCTGCAGACGCTGACCGACAAGATCTACATGGGCAACGTCGTCTCCGGCGTCAACGCCGCGGACACGATCGCGATGTCCTCGATCCTCTTCGGCTCGCGCGAGGCGATCGAGGAGACCCCGGCGACCATCTCACTGATCAACTGCAACTCGCCGCTGCGCTGGGACGACCGGATGCTGGAGTCGCAGTTCGAGTACTCCGGCGCCGGCCAGCCGGTCGTGCTCACGCCCTTCATCCTGATGGGCGCGATGTCGCCGGTGACGATCCCCGCTGCGCTCGTCCAGCAGATCGTCGAGGCGCTCTCGGGCATCGCGCTCTCGCAGCTGATCCGCCCCGGCACGCCGGTGATCTTCGGGTCGTTCCTGTCCAACATCGACATGCAGTCGGGCTCGCCCACCTTCGGCACCCCCGAGTCGGGCCTCGGCCTGCTCTGCACCGGCCAGATCGCGCGGCACTTCGGGCTGCCCTTCCGCACCGGTGGTGGGCTCACCTCCTCGCAGGTCGCCGACGCGCAGGCCGGCTACGAGGCGCTGATGACCCTCATGCCCACCTTCCTCGCCGGCGCCAACTGGGTGATGCACTCGGCCGGCTGGCTCGAGGGCGGCCTGGTCGCGGGCTACGAGAAGTTCATCGTCGACATCGAGCTGCTGCAGATGCTGCGCCACGAGTTCACCCCGCTCGAGATCGACGAGGCCTCGATGGCCTTCGACGCCCACCAGGAGGTCGGCCACGGCGGACACTTCCTCGGCGCGATGCACACGATGGAGCGCTTCCGCACCTGCTTCTACCGCCCCCTGCTCTCCTCGTCGGAGAACTACGAGCGGTGGATGCGGGGCGGCGGCCACGACGCCAACGCCCGCGCCACCGCGACCTACCAGAAGACGCTGGAGGCCTACGAGCAGCCGACCCTCGATGACGCGATCCGCGAGGAGCTCGAGGACTACGTCATCCGCAGGCGCCGCGAGCTCGGCGACTGACCGAGGTGACTCGCGTCAGCTGAGGCCGAGGATCGTCCCGTCGTCGGCCAGGTCGATCCGGGCCGCCGACGGGTCCTTCGGCAGGCCCGGCATGGTCATCATGTCGCCGCACACCACCACGACGAAGCCGGCGCCGGCCGAGAGACGTACCTCCCGGACGTGGAGCTCGTGGTCCGACGGCGCGCCCAGCGACTTCGGGTCGGTCGAGAAGGAGTACTGCGTCTTGGCGATGCAGACCGGCAGGCCGGAGAAGCCGTCGCGCTCGATGCGCTCGAGCCGGCGGCGCGCCTTGGCGTCCCACGTCACCAGCCCGGCGCCGTAGAGCCTCGTCGCGATCGCCTCGACCTTCTCCGTCAGCGACAGGTCGTCGTCGTAGGTGAAGGAGAACTCGAGGGGCGAGGGCTCCTCGAGCGCGGCGAGCACGCCCTGGGCGAGGTCCTTCGCTCCGGCGCCGCCGTCGGCGAAGTGCGTGGCAGGGAAGGCGCGCACCCCCTCGTCGGCGACGAGCTCCACGACGCGGGCGACCTCCCGGTCGGTGTCGGTGGGGAACCGGTTGACCGCGACGACGGGCTGGATGCCGTAGACCTCGCGGATGTTGCGGAGGTGGCGGCGCAGGTTGGCCATGCCGGTCTCGACGGCGCCGACGTCCTCGGTGCCGAGGTCGGCCAGCGCCACGCCACCGTGGTACTTCAGGGCGCGCACCGTGGCGACCACGACGGCCACGTCCGGGCGCAGGCCCGACTTGCGGCACTTGATGTCGACGAACTTCTCCGCACCCAGGTCGGCGCCGAAGCCGGCCTCGGTCACGACGATGTCGGCCAGCCGGAGGCCGGCACGGGTGGCCATCACCGAGCTGCAGCCGTGGGCGATGTTGGCGAACGGACCGCCGTGGACGAACGCCGGCGCCCCCTCGAGCGTCTGGACCAGGTTGGGCGCCAGCGCGTCGCGCAGCAGCACGGCCATCGCCCCGTCGGCGCCGAGCTCGCGTGCGGTGACGGGCTGCGTGGATCGCGTGTAGCCGATCACGATGTCGCCGATGCGGCGCTTGAGGTCGCCCCACGACTCGGTGAGGCAGAAGATCGCCATCAGCTCCGAGGCCACCACGATGTCGAAGCCGTCCTCGCGGGGGAAGCCGTTGGCGTGCCCGCCCATGGCGACGACGATCTCGCGCAGCGCGCGGTCGTTGGTGTCCACGACCCGCTTCCAGGTCACGCTGCGCACGTCGATGTCGAGCTCGTTGCCGTGGTGGATGTGGTTGTCGATGAGCGCGGCCAGCAGGTTGTTGGCGGCGGCGATGGCGGCGAAGTCGCCGGTGAAGTGCAGGTTGATGTCCGTCATCGGCACGACCTGGCTGAAGCCGCCGCCCGCGGCGCCGCCCTTCATGCCGAACACCGGGCCCATCGACGGCTCGCGCAGGCACGCGACGGTGCGATGGCCGAGACCGTGCAGGGCGTCGGTCAGTCCGACGGTGGTCGTCGTCTTGCCCTCGCCGGGCGGGGTGGGGGAGAGCGCGGTGACCAGCACCAGGTTGCCGAGGGGACGGTCCGCGAGCGAGGCGAGGTAGCCGATGTCGACCTTCGCCTTGTAGTGGCCGTAGGGCACGAGGTGTTCCTCGGTGATGCCGAGCGTCTCCTCCGCGACCTCGCGGACGGGGCGCAGGACCGCGGCGTTGGCGATCTCGATGTCGGACTGCATGGCGCTCTCCCTCGGTTGGTTCGTGCCGTCGGCGTCAGCGGAAGACGACGGTGCGCTCGCCGTTGAGCAGGACGCGCGACTCGGCGTGCCAGCGCACGGCCCGCGAGAGCACCTGCGCCTCCACGTCGCGACCTGCCGAGACGAGCTGGTCCTGGTCGTAGCCGTGGTCGACGCGCAGGACGTCCTGCTCGATGATCGGTCCCTCGTCGAGGTCACCGGTCACGTAGTGCGCGGTCGCGCCCACCAGCTTCACGCCACGGTCGAAGGCCTGGTGGTAGGGCCGTGCTCCCTTGAAGCTCGGCAGGAACGAGTGGTGGATGTTGATCGCGCGCCCGGACAGCTGACGGCACAGGTCGTCGGTGAGCACCTGCATGTAGCGGGCGAGCACCACGAGGTGGGTGCCGGTCTCGTCGACGAGCTCCATCAGCTGCTTCTCGGCGTCCACCTTGGTCTCGGCGGTCACCGGGATGTGGTGGAAGTCCAGTCCGTACGACCGCACGAGCGCGCCGGCGTCGGGGTGGTTCGACACCACGGCCGGGATCTCGATCTGGAGCGCGCCGGTGCTGGCGCGGAAGAGCAGGTCGTTGAGGCAGTGGAGGTGCTTTGAGACCATGATCAGCGTGCGGTAGGGCGCGGCTGCCGCCCACAGCTCGTACGTCATGCCGAACCGCTCGGCGACGGGCGCGAACTGCGCGTGCAGCTCGGCGGCGCCGGCGGCCTCGGCGGCGTCGAACCCGATGCGCATGAAGAAGCGGTCGGTGAGCTGGTCGCCGAACTGCTGGCTCTCCACGATGTTGGCGCCGCGCTCGACGAGGAAGCCGGAGACGGCGTGGACGATGCCGGGGCGGTCCGGGCACGAGAGGGTCAGGACGTACTCGGACGGGCCGGGACCGTGGGGCATGGGGGTCTCCCTCAGGACGTGGTGCGAGTCGGGTTGGGTGCGCGGACGAGCGTGAGGTCGTCGAGGTTGTTGCGCTCGACGGAACGCAGTCTGCGATACGCAACAGCCCGAGCGCTAGTGGCTGCGCTAGTGTCCCGGTCATGACGGACGTCACCGCAGGCCTGGACCGGGGTGAGGAGCTGGTCGCGACCAGCTCCGCCGTCACCGGTGCGGGCGTGCAGTCCGTCGACCGTGCCCTGGCCATTCTCGAGGTGCTGGCACGCACCGGCGAGTCCGGGGTCACCGAGATCGCCGGAGAGCTCGGCGTGCACAAGAGCACCGCCTTCCGGCTCGTCGCGACGCTCGAGGCGCACCGCCTCGTCGAGCAGACCTCCGACCGCGGCCGCTACCGCCTCGGGATGGGCATCCTGCGGCTGGCCGGCGCCACGACCGCGCGCCTCGACCTGGTCCAGGAGGCCCGCCCGCTCTCGCGCCAGCTCGCCGGTGACACCGGCGAGACCGTCAACATCGCGGTCCTGGCCGAGAGCTCCGCGCTCTACCTCGACCAGGTCGCCGGCTCCTCGACGCTCCAGCCGCACAACTGGGTCGGCCAGCACATCCCGCTCCACGCCACCAGCAACGGCAAGGTGCTGCTCAGCGGCCTCGACGACGACCGGCTCGACGCGGCGCTCGGCGCGCTGGCGACGTACACCCCCCACACGATCACCGAGCGCGCACAGTTCCGCGAGGAGCTGGTGCGGGTGCGCGACCAGGGGTACGCCGTCGCGGTGGACGAGCTCGAGGTCGGCCTCACCGCCGTCGCGGCGCCGATCCGCAACGCGCACGGCGACGTGGTCGCGTCGATGAGCGTCTCCGGTCCCTCCTTCCGGCTCTCCTCCGAGCGCCTTCCGGAGGTCGTCCGGCTGGTCCGGGAGGCCGCGGTCGAGGTCTCGCACCGGCTCGGCTGGGGCCACCGCTAGACGCTCGTCCCGGCTCACTGCAAGGGTTTTTCGCAACGACAGAGGGAGGCACGCGTGCCCGACTTGTACATCGACGGCGCATGGACGTCCGCACGAGCCGGCGAGAAGCGGGAGATCCGCTGTCCCGCCGACGGGGTGCTGGTCGCCGAGGTCGACGAGGCATCGGCCGAGGACACCGACCTGGCGATCGCGGCGGCGCACCGGGCCTTCCACGATGGTGCGTGGTCGGGCTGGTCCAACCGCGCGCGCGGCGACCTGCTGCTGAAGGTCGCCGACCTGCTCGAGCGCGACCGCGACGTGGTCGCGCGGGCCGAGTCGCTCGACACCGGCAAGCGCCTCGTCGAGGGTGAGTACGACGTCGACGACGTCGTCTCGGTGTTCCGCCACTTCGGCCGCGTCGCCGACGACGAGGGCGGGCGCGTGGTCGACACCGGCAACCCGTCGGTCGTCAGCCGGGTGGTGCACGAGCCGGTCGGCGTGTGCGGGCTCATCAGCCCGTGGAACTACCCCCTCCTGCAGACGGCCTGGAAGGTCGCGCCCTGCCTGGCCGCGGGCAACACGTTCGTCCTCAAGCCGAGCGAGCTGACGCCGCACACCTCGATCCACCTGATGCGCCTGCTCGAGGAGGCCGGTCTCCCCGCGGGTGTCGGCAACCTCGTGCTGGGGGCGGGACCGGCTGCCGGGGCGCCGCTGTCGGAGGACCCGCGCGTCGACCTCGTCTCCTTCACCGGCAGCCTCGCGACCGGCAAGCGGCTCATGGCCGCCGCGTCCGGGACGGTCAAGCGGGTCGCCCTCGAGCTCGGTGGCAAGAACCCCAACATCGTCTTCGCCGACGCCGACTACGACACCGCGCTCGACTTCGCCCTCACGGCCGTCTTCCTGCACTCCGGCCAGGTCTGCTCGGCCGGCGCCCGGCTGATCGTCGAGGAGTCGATCCACGACCGCTTCGTCGACGACCTGGTCGCACGCGCGAAGCAGATCCGGCTCGGCGGTCCCTTCGACGAGGCCGCCGAGACCGGGCCGCTGACCAGCGCCGCCCACCGCGACAAGGTCGAGGCCTACGTCGCCGCCGGCGTGGCCGAGGGCGCCGTCCTCCGGTGCGGGGGCGCGCGCCCGGACGACCCGGCGCTGGCGGACGGCTTCTACTACCTGCCGACCGTGCTCGACGGGTGCACCAGCGACATGAGCGTCACCCAGGACGAGTCGTTCGGACCGGTGCTCACCGTGGAGACCTTCCGCGACGAGGCCGAGGCCGTGCGGATCGCCAACGACAGCATCTACGGCCTCGCCGGCGCGGTGTGGACCCAGGACGCAGGCAAGGGCCAGCGCGTCGCTGCCGGCATGCGGATGGGCACGGTCTGGATCAACGACTACCACCCCTACGTGGCGCAGGCCGAGTGGGGCGGTTACAAGCAGTCCGGCATCGGGCGCGAGCTCGGCCGCGCCGGGCTGGAGGAGTACCGCGAGACCAAGCACGTCTGGCACAACATCGCACCGGAGCCGCAGCGCTGGTTCGGGGGGAGTGACGCATGAAGCACTACGACTACGTGATCGTCGGTGGCGGGTCCGCCGGCTCGGCGCTGGCCAACCGGCTCTCGGCCGATCCCTCGACCAGCGTGCTGGTGCTGGAGGCCGGGCGCACCGACCGGTTCGACCCGCTCATCCACGCGCCGGCCGCGCTGCCGTTCCCGATCGGGAACCCGCTCTACGACTGGAAGTACGAGTCGGAGCCGGAGCCCGCGATGGGCGGTCGGCGGGTCTACCACGCCCGCGGCAAGGTGCTCGGCGGCTCGTCCTCGATCAACGGGATGATCTTCCAGCGCGGCAACCCGATGGACTACGAGCGGTGGGCGGCCGACCCGGGCATGGAGGCGTGGGACTACCGCCACTGCCTGCCCTACTTCAAGCGCATGGAGTCGCTGATCCTGCCCGACGGCATGGTCGGCGCTGACGCCTGGCGCGGTGGCTCCGGCCCGCTCAAGCTCGAGCGCAGCCCGGCGACGAACCCGCTGTTCAGCGCCTTCTTCGAGTCGGCGCAGCAGGCCGGCTACCCGCTCACCGACGACGTCAACGGCTACCGCCAGGAGGGCTTCGGCCGCTTCGACCGCAACATCGTCGACGGCGTGCGGATGTCGGCGGCACGTGCCTACCTGCACCCTGTCATGGGCCGCAAGAACCTCACCGTCGAGACGTTCGCGCACGCCACCAAGGTGCGCTTCGAGGGCACGCGCGCCGTGGGCGTCGACTACCTCCGGGCGGGCCGCAAGCACGAGCACGCCGCCGCCGGGGAGGTCATCCTCTGCGGTGGCGCCATCAACTCCCCGCAGCTGCTGCAGCTCTCCGGCATCGGCGACCCCGGGCACCTGCGCCCGCTCGGCGTCGACATGGTGCACGACCTGCCGGGTGTGGGGGAGAACCTCCAGGACCACCTCGAGGTCTACATCCAGTACGCCTCGATGCAGCCGGTCTCGATCGTCGAGGGCCTCAAGTGGCGCAACCGGCCGCTGGTCGGGCTCGAGTGGCTCCTCAAGCGCACCGGCACCGCGGCGTCGAACCACTTCGAGGGCGGCGGCTTCGCCCGCTCCAACGAGGACGTGGACTGGCCCAACCTGATGTTCCACTTCCTGCCGATCGCGATCCGCTACGACGGCTCGGCGGCACCCGGGCAGGACAAGTACGCCCACGGCTACCAGGTGCACATCGGCCCGATGTACGCCGACACCCGCGGCTGGGTGCGGATCGCGTCGACGGACCCGCGGCAGAAGCCGAAGATGCTCTTCAACTACCTCTCCACCGCCAACGACAAGCGCGAGTGGGTCGAGGCGGTGCGCGTCGCACGCGACATCCTCAACCAGCCGGCCTTCGCCCCGTTCAACGGCGGCGAGCTGTCGCCCGGGCCGTCGGTGGAGACCGACGAGGAGATCCTCGACTGGGTGCGCAAGGACGCCGAGACCGCGCTGCACCCCTCCTGCACGGCGAAGATGGGCACCGACGAGATGGCGGTCGTCGACCCCGGCAGCATGCGGGTCCACGGCACCGAGGGCCTGCGCGTCGTCGACGCGTCGGTCTTCCCCTACGTCACCAACGGCAACATCTACGCCCCCGTGATGATGGTCGCCGAGAAGGCGGCCGACCTGATCCTGGGCAACACGCCGCTGGCGCCCGCCGACGTGCCCTACTACCGCCACCGCGACGAGTCGCCGCTCTACCCCCCGGGAGACCCCCGCAACGCGACCTGAGATCGCATGACCCACCCCCCGACACCGGAGGACGCCATGACCGCACAGCCCGAGACCGCCGCCCACGCTCCCGAGGCACCGGACGATCGGAGCGGTCCACCGCCGGTGCGCTGGCCGGTGTTCGTCTCGGCGATCATCGCGATCTCGCTCATCACGGCGTGGGCGGTCGTCGCGCCGACCCACGCCGAGCAGGTCATCGGCAGCGTGGTGGAGCAGGTGACGGCCGGCTTCGGCTGGTTCTACATCCTCCTCGCGACCGTGATCGTCGGGTTCGTGCTCTTCCTCGCGATGTCGCGCTACGGCAACATCCGCCTGGGCCCCGACCACTCGCGCCCGGAGTTCTCGACGTTCGCCTGGGCCAGCATGCTGTTCGCGGCCGGCATCGGCACCGACCTGATGTTCTACTCCGTCGTCGCGCCGGTCACGCAGTACACCTCCCCGCCCGTGGGGGAGGGCGGGACCGCGCAGGCGGCCGAGGACGCGACCGTGTGGACCCTGTTCCACTACGGGCTGACCGGCTGGAGCATGTACGCCCTGATGGGGCTCGCGCTGGCCTACTTCGCCTACCGGATGAACCTCCCGCTCGCCGTGCGCTCCGCCCTGCACCCGGTCTTCGGCAAGCGCATCGACGGGCCGATCGGCCACGCGGTCGACACCGCCGCCGTGCTCGGCACGATCTTCGGCGTCGCGACCTCGCTGGGCATCGGTGTGGTCTTCCTCAACGTCGGGCTCAACGTCATCTTCGGCGTCCCCGTCGGCATCGCGGCGCAGGCCGCCCTCATCGGCGTCGCGGTCGTGATCGCCACGGCGTCGGCCGTCTCGGGCGTGGACAAGGGCATCCGGGTGCTCTCCCAGCTCAACGTCCTCCTCGCCCTGGCGCTCGCGCTGTGGGTGCTGCTGACCGGCCGGACGTCGTTCCTGCTCGACTCGGTCGTGATGAACGTCGGCGACCTGGTGAGCAGCTTCCCCGGCATGACCCTGGAGACCTTCGCCTACCACGACACGACCGAGTGGATGTCGTCCTGGACGCTGTTCTTCTGGGCGTGGTGGGTCGCCTGGGCGTCGTTCGTGGGCCAGTTCCTCGCGCGCATCTCCCGCGGGCGCACCATCCGCGAGTTCATCGTCGGCGTGCTCGTGCTGCCCTTCAGCTACATCGTGATGTGGGTGGCCATCTTCGGCAACGCCGCGCTCGACAGGATCCGCAGCGGTGAGGACGACGCCTTCGCCCAGGCCGCGCTGGAGTTCGACGGGCGCGGGTTCTACGCCCTGCTCCAGGACTACCCGGCCGCCGACGTGGTCCTCTTCGTCGCCTTCCTGACCGGCGTGCTGTTCTACGTCACCTCGGCCGACTCCGGCGCTCTGGTCATGGGCAACCTCTGCTCGCGCCTGCGCGACGCCCAGGAGGACTGCGCCGCCTGGCAGCGGATCGTCTGGTCGGTCGCGACGGGGGCGCTCACCCTGGCGATGCTCGTCGTCGGCGGCATCGTGGTGCTGCAGTACACGACCATCATCATGGGCCTGCCGTTCGCCCTCGTGCTCACACTCGTCCTGTGGGGCCTGTGGCGGGCGCTGCGCGTCGAGGGACGTCGCGCCGACACAAGCGCGCCGCGAAGCCGCGCGCCGGCGCCCGCGAGCGAGGGACCCCAGGCGTGGCGGGACCGGATCCGGCGCGCCCTCAACTTCGTGGACGTCCCGGCCGCGACCGCGCAGCTGCTCGACGTCGTCCAGCCCGCCCTGCAGGACGTGGCGGACGAGCTGGAGGCCGCCGGCGTCGAGGCCGGGGTCACGCGTGGTCTGGACCAGTCGTCCGGGGCCGAGACCTATGTCGAGCTGGCCACCGCGGCCGCCGAGCACCCCTTCGTCTACCGGGTCCAGGTCCACGAGTCGCCGGTGCCGACCTACGGCGGCCGGATGATCGGCAACCGCGACCGTTACGCACGGCTGGAGGTCCACCTCGTCGACGGCGGGCAGGACTACGACGTCATGGGGCACACCCCCGAGCAGCTCATCCACGACTGCCTCGACCAGTACGAGCGGCACCTCGACTTCCTGCGCACCGTCTGACCGGGGGCGAGCCGGTTGGTCACCGGCAGGTCACGGTGTGGCGGTGGGCCTTGACGGGTGGGCGGCCTCGGCGGATCCTTCGCATGTTCGATCGGTTGCGCTCAGAGCATTCCGTTGCGACATGCGCAACGACCCGCTCCTCACCTCCGGAGGTCCTCACATGACGGCAGCGCTCTCGGTCGACAGCCTGTGGAAGATCTTCGGGCCCCGCTCGGACAAGATCATCGGCACGCCCGACGCCGAGCTCTCGCGCGCCGACCTCAAGGCCAAGACCGGCAACGTCGTGGGCGTGAAGGACGTCTCCTTCGACGTCGCGCCGGGCGAGGTCTTCGTGGTGATGGGCCTGTCGGGATCGGGCAAGTCCACCCTCGTCCGGCTGCTCACCCGCCTCATCGAGCCGACCAGCGGCAGCGTGCAGCTCGGCGGCGTCGACATCACCTCGGCCTCCGAGGGTCAGCTGCGCGACGTACGCCGCAAGCAGGTCTCGATGGTGTTCCAGCACTTCGGCCTGCTGCCGCACCGCCAGGTGATCGACAACGTCGCCTACGGCCTCGAGGTCCGCGGGGTGCCGAAGAAGGAGCGCCGGGCCAAGGCCTCGGAGATCGTCGACCTGGTCGGGCTCGACGGCTACGAGAAGTCCTACCCCGACCAGCTCTCCGGCGGCATGCAGCAGCGGGTGGGCCTGGCCCGGGCGCTCGCGGGCGACCCCGAGATGCTGCTCTTCGACGAGCCGTTCTCGGCCCTCGACCCGCTCATCCGCCGCGACATGCAGAACGAGGTCATCCGGCTGCACCGCGAGCTCGGCAAGACGATGGTCTTCATCACCCACGACCTGGCCGAGGCGCTCAAGCTCGGCGACCGGATCATGATCCTGCGCGACGGTGCGATCGTGCAGATCGGCACGCCCGACGAGGTGGTGGCGCGCCCCGCGGACGACTACGTCAAGGACTTCGTCTCCGAGGTGCCCAAGGCCCACGTCCTCACGCTGAAGTGGGTGATGCGCGAGCCGCGGCCCGGTGAGGCGATGGACGGGCCGACGCTGCCGGTCACCACGGTCGTACGCCAGGCAGCGCGGGCCGCGATCGCCTCCGACGCCCCGATCCGGGTGATGGACGGCGACACGATGGTCGGCGTGGTGGACGAGGAGGACATCATGCGGGTCGTCGTCGCCGAGGAGGAGGCGTGAGCCAGGTCGGTCCCGGCCTGCGCGCCACCGCGTACGTCGAGACCGAGAAGCTGAACAACCCGAAGGACAGGCGGCCCGTCGAGCCCGGCGCCGCGCCGCCGGTCGTCGAGGACTCCGGGATCAGCCGCTGGGTCCCGGCGCTGGCGATCGTCGTGCTGTGGGTGGTGGCGTGGGTCCTCACCAAGGGCACGCACACCCTCGACCTGCCCAGCCTCTCGCGCACCGACCTGCACGACCGGCTCACCGAGATCCAGAACGGGCTGCTCGAGAGCCGCTCGACCAACCCGTTCATGCAGTTCACCAACGCGATCGCCGACGTCTTCCGCAGCACGGTCGACTGGTTCCAGCGGCTGCTCTCCAAGCCGGCGTTCCCGCGCCCGGTGCCGCAGATCGGCTGGCTGGGCGTCACCGCCATCGCGACGTACGTCGGGCTCGTCGTCGCCGGCTGGCGCATCGCCCTGCTGGTGGTGGCCTCGTTCCTCTCGTTCGGCGTCCTGGGCTACTGGGACCCGTCGATGGACACGCTCATCGTGGTGCTGATCTCGGTGCTGCTGGCGATCATCATCGGCATGCCGCTGGCGGTGTGGATCGGCACCAGCGCGCGCGCCAACGCCGTCGTCACGGTGTTCCTCGACCTGATGCAGACGATGCCGACCTTCGTCTACCTGCTGCCGATCGTGCTCTTCTTCGGCATCGGCACCAGCGCGGCCGTCGTCGCGACGCTGATCTACTCGCTGCCGCCGATCATCCGCATCGCCGGCTTCGGCATCCGCGAGGTGCCCACGACCACGATCGAGGCGACCGACTCCTCGGGCCAGACCTACTGGCAGCGGCTGTTCAAGGTCCAGCTGCCGATGGCGCGCAAGACGATCATCGTCGGCCTCAACCAGACCACGCTCGCGGCCCTGTCGATGGCCACCCTGGCCTCGTTCGTGGACGGGCCCGGCCTCGGCAAGCCCGTGCTGCAGGGGCTGCGGGTCAACGACGTCGGCACCGCCTTCGTGCCCGGCGTGCTGATCGTCGTGATGGCGGTGATGCTCGACCGCACGACCACCGCCGCGAGCGAGCGCTCCGAGCGGATCGCGCGCGGGGGCGGTCACGCCAACCCGCTGCAGCGACGCATCGTCGTCCTCGGTGGCGCGGTCGTCGCACTGGTGGCGGTCTACCTCTCGCGCACCTACGTCAGCCTCGCCGAGTTCCCGACCTACGGGATCGGTCGCTCGATCAGCACGGCGGTGAGCGACTTCGTCTCGTGGATCACGACGAACTTCGGCGGCGTGACAGGGGGCCTCAAGGACGGGGTGACCGACTGGCTGCTCAACCCGGTGCAGTCGGTGCTGGCCGAGTCGCCGTGGTACGTCTCGTTCCTCGGCATCGCCGCGCTGGCGCTGGTCTTCGGCGGGATGCGCGCGCTCGCCGTCTGCGTGGTGTGCCTCCTGGGCATCCGCTACCTCGACCTCTGGCACGACGCGATGATCACCCTCAACATGACCCTGGTCGCCACCGTGCTGGTCATGGCGCTCGCCCTCGTCTTCGGTGTCTGGATGGCGCGCGACCGGCGCGTCGACCTCGGGATCCGGCCGCTGCTCGACGCCGGCCAGACGATCCCGCCCTTCGTCTACCTCATCCCCGTGCTGGCGCTCTTCGGTCCCTCGCGCTTCACCGCGATCGTCGCCGGCATCGTGTACGCCGCCCCTGCCGCCATCAAGCTCGTCGCCGACGGCGTGAAGGGCGTCTCGCCCACCACGATCGAGGCGGGCCGCTCGACCGGGCAGACCACGTGGCAGGAGATCACCAAGGTGCAGCTGCCGATGGCCAAGGGATCGCTCGTCCTCGCCACCAACCAGGGCCTGCTCTACGTCTTGTCGATGACGGTCATCGGCGGCCTCGTCGGGGCGGGTGCCCTCGGCTTCGACGTGGTCTACGGCTTCTCCCGCAGCGAGGCGTGGGGCAAGGGCGCCGCCGCCGGTCTCACGATCGTGCTGCTCGGCGTGATGCTCGACCGGATCACCCGCGCCGCCGCCGACGTACGCCGTGACGACGGTCCCGGCACGCGGCGCGCCTTCAACGTCCGGCTGCCGATCGGGCCGCCCGGCACGTAGCACCACCCAGCAGCACCGCACGTCTCGCCTACCCGCAGGAGTTCACCCGCACCCGAAGGAGCACCACCCATGCGCACTGCCCGAAGCCGAGGAGCCCGACTGGGCGTCCTCGCCACCATCGCCGTGATGGCGCTCTCTGCCTGTGGCGGGGGATCGATCGAGTCCGAGACCAAGGCCAACGAGGAGAAGGCCGCCTCCGGTGGGGGCGAGTGCGGCGACCTCAACATGGCCGTCAACCCGTGGGTCGGCTACGAGGCCAGCGCCTACGTCGTCGGCACCGTCGCCCAGGAGCAGCTCGGCTGCACGGTGAACTACAAGGAGCTCAAGGAGGACGTCTCCTGGCAGGGCTTCGGCACCGGCGACGTCGACGTGGTGATCGAGGACTGGGGCCACCCCGACCTGGAGAAGAAGTTCTTCGCCGACTCCGGCGACGGCACCGCGGAGGACTTCGGGCCGCAGGGCAACGTCGGCATCATCGGCTGGTACGTGCCGCCGTGGCTCGCCCAGGAGCACCCGGACATCCTCGACTACAAGAACCTCAACAAGTACGCGCAGGACTTCGCCACCTCCGAGTCCGGTGGCAAGGGCCAGTTCCTCGGCGCCGACCCGTCCTACGTGCAGTTCGACGAGGCGATCGTGAACAACCTCGACCTCGACTTCCAGGTCGTCTTCTCCGGCTCGGAGGCCGCCAGCATCGAGGCGTTCCGCAAGGCCGAGGACAACAAGGAGTTCCTGATCGGCTACTTCTACGCGCCGCAGTACTTCATGGCCGAGGTGCCGCTGGAGAAGGTCGCGCTGCCGCCCTACACCGACGGGTGCCAGGACGACCCGCAGGACGTCGCGTGCGACTACCCCGAGACCGAGCTGAAGAAGATCGTCGGCACGGACTGGGCGGCGTCGGACTCCACGGCGGTGTCGCTGGTGAAGAACTTCACCTGGACCAACGAGGACCAGGACGTGGTGGCCGCCTACATCGCCTCCGACAAGATGTCGCCCGAGGACGCGGCCGCGAAGTGGATCGCGGACAACCAGGACAAGGTCGACGCCTGGCTCTCGTGATCGGTGACGGCTGGGTGAACCCCGGATGACCAGCGGACCCCGGTCGGCCTTGACAGCCGACCGGGGTCCCGCCAATCTACGAACGTTGCAGCACACGCACTTCGTTGCGCTCGACGCAACGGGATCGGTAGGCGTCATGGCGATCAAGGAACCGATGGGTGGGCCGGACACGGCCGAGCCCGCACGCGAAGAACGCGAGGGACACTTCCCTCTCGACAAGGTGACCTTCGGCGTCGCGGCCGGCCTGGCGATCGCCTTCCTCGCCTGGGGCACGCTGGACTCCAGCGGGATGGGCACCACGACGGGCAACATCCTCAGCTGGCTGACCACGACGTTCGGCTGGCTGTTCATCCTCGTGAGCGCGTCCTTCCTGCTGTTCTCGGCGTACCTGGCCGTCACCCGCTACGGCAACATCAAGCTCGGGCCGGACGACTCGGAGCCGGAGTTCTCGACGTTCTCCTGGGTGTCGATGATGTTCGCCACGGGCATGGGCATCGGCCTGATGTTCTGGGGCGTCGCCGAGCCGCTGACCTACCTCACCGCCACCGACGCCAGCAGCATCCCGCCCGGCCGGGGTGAGGCGGGCACGGCGGACAGCGCCCGGGTCGCGATGGAGTATGCGTTCTTCCACTGGGGCTTCCACCCCTGGTCGATGTACGCCGTCATCGGCCTGTCGATCGGCTACTTCGCCTACCGCAAGGGTGCGGGCAACCTCGTGTCAGGCGCGTTCGGTCCTCTGCTGGGCAAGCGCGCCAAGGAGGGTCCGGGCAAGGCGATCGACGTGATCGCGATCTTCGCGACCCTGTTCGGCTCCGCCACCTCGCTCGGGCTCGGTGCCCTGCAGATCACCGGCGGCCTCGACGACGTCTTCGGCAGCGGCAAGTCCAAGTGGCTGACGGTCGCCGTCATCGCGGTGCTGACCCTGTGCTTCGTGCTGTCGGCCGTCACCGGTGTCGAGAAGGGCGTGCAGTTCCTCTCCAACGCCAACGCGATCGCTGCGGTGCTGCTGGTGTTCTTCCTCTTCATCGTGGGTCCCACCGTCTTCATCCTGAGCACCTTCACCGAGTCTCTCGGCGGCTACCTCACCCATCTGCCGACCATGACGTTCCGCGCCGGAGCGTTCGGCAACAGCGAGTTCCTCAGCACCTGGACGATCTTCTACTGGGCCTGGTGGATCTCGTGGACCCCCTTCGTCGGCATGTTCATCGCGCGCATCTCCAAGGGCCGCACGATCCGCCAGTTCGTGGTCTACGTGATCCTCGTGCCCAGCATCGTGTCGTTCGTGTGGTTCTCGATCCTCGGCGGCTCGGCCATCGACCTGCAGCTCACGGGCGCGAAGGACTTCACCGACGAGCTCGCGGCCGGCAGCGAGGGCGCGCTGTTCTCCATGCTCCGTGAATACCCGCTCGCCAGCATCACCGTGGTCCTGGCCGTCTTCCTGGTGGCGATCTTCTTCATCACCGGAGCCGACTCGGCCTCCATCGTGATGGGGATGCTCAGCCAGAACGGCAAGGAGGAGCCGATGCGCTGGCTGGTCATCTTCTGGGGCGTCGCCCAGGGTGCCGTCGCCGCCGTGCTGCTCTTCTCGGGCGGGCTGGGAGCACTGCAGACACTGGTGATCATCGTGGCTGGTCCCTTCATGCTGGTGATCTGTGCGATGTGCGTCTCGCTCATGAAGGCGCTGCGCGCCGAGCCCTACGAGTCGACCCTGCCCCCGCGGGTGCGCCGGGCCGTGCTCCACGCCCAGCGGTACGACTCCCTGGAGCACCACACGGTGGCGCTCGCCGGCTACGGCGCGGAGCCGGAGGAGGTCAACGGCACCTCCGTCGCCGACGAGGACGAGAGCCGGGCCTGACCCCGGCACGACGCCGACCGACGCTGCACGAACCGTCGCCCCCGACCACCTTGACAGTGGCCGGGGGCGACGGCGTACATTTTCCGTGTCGCACATAGCGCAACCAGTTGCGCAATACGCAACCTGTGTGCGATACCGTTCCCCACCGCCCGGCCCCAGGAGCTAGCCATGGCAGAGGTCCCCGCGACCGCCGACGTCGTCGTCATCGGAGCCGGCATCGTCGGCAACAGCCTCGTCCACCACCTGACGCGCCTCGGGTGGAAGAACGTCGTGCAGATCGACAAGGGAGCCCTGCCCAACCCGGGCGGCTCGACCGGTCACGCGTCGAACTTCATCTTCACCGTCGACCACTCCCGCGAGATCACCGACATCACCCTCGACTCGGTCGCGCAGTACAAGGAGATGGGTGTCTTCACCGAGTCGGGCGGCTTCGAGATCGCCCGCACCGAGGAGCGGATGGAGGAGCTGCGCCGCCGCATGTCGAGCGCCAAGGCGTGGGGCATCGAGTCCGAGCTCGTCAGCCCGGCCTTCGTGAAGGAGAAGGTCCCCTTCATCGAGGAGGACCAGTTCATCGGTGCCTTCTGGACCCCGGGCGTCGGAGTCGTCGACTCCCTGCGGGCCGGCACGATCATGCGCGAGCGCGCCCTCGCCACCGGTGAGCTCACCGTCGTGCCCACCGTCGAGGTGACCGGGCTCGACACCGAGGACGGCCCCCACGGCACCCGCCGGATCACCCGCGTGCGCACCACCGGCGGCGACATCGAGGCCAAGACGGTCGTCATCGCGGCCGGCGTCTGGAGCCCGAAGCTCGGCGACATGGCCGGCATCAGCATCCCGCTGACGCCCGCGGTGCACCAGATGATCAGCGTCGGGCCCTGCCCGCAGCTGGCCGAGAAGGAGGGGGAGATCTCCTTCCCGATCGTGCGCGACATGGACACCTTCTGCTACGAGCGCCAGCACGGCGCCGACATGGAGGTCGGCTCCTACGCCCACCGCGCGATCCTCCACGAGCCCGAGGACATCCCTTCGATCGAGCAGGCCAAGCTCTCGCCGACCGAGATGCCCTTCACCGCCGACGACTTCGACCCGCAGCTCGAGCAGGCCTACGAGCTGATGCCCGAGCTCCTCGGCGCCGAGGGCGCGGAGCAGCGCTACGCCATCAACGGCCTGCTCTCCCTGACCTGCGACGGCAACCCGATCCTGGGCGAGAGTGAGGTCGCCGGACTCTGGACCGCCGCCGCGGTCTGGATCAAGGAAGGCCCCGGCGTCGGTCGCGCGGTCGCGGAGTGGATGACCCACGGCCACTCCGAGATCGACCTGCACCACAGCAACATCGCCCGCTTCCACGACCACCAGAAGCGCCGCGAGCACACCCGCCTGCGCACGACCGAGTCGTTCATCAAGACCTACGGCATCGTGCACCCGGCCGAGCAGTACGAGTCCGACCGCGACCAGCGCAAGGCTCCGATGCACGACTCGCAGTCCAAGCTCGGTGCGGTCTTCTTCGAGGCCGCCGGGTGGGAGCGCCCGTTCTGGTACGAGTCGAACGCCGGGCTCGTCGAGCAGTACGGCGACGCGGTGATGCCGCGCGAGCACGAGTGGGACTCGCGCTGGTGGAACCCGATCATCAACGCCGAGCACCTCCGCATGCGCGAGGCCGCCGCGGTGATCGACCTGTCCGCGTTCTGCATCTTCGACATCGAGGGCCCCGAGGCGCTCGACGTCGTCCAGGGCACCTGCGTCGCGCAGTGCGACGTCGCCGTCGGCAAGGTCATCTACACCCCGGTCCTCGACGCCAAGGGCGGCTTCCTGTCCGACCTGACGGTGATGCGCCTGGGCGACGACCACTTCCGCGTCGTCACCGGCGGCGCGCACGGCATGGCCGACCGCGCCTGGTTCTCCGGCCACCTGCCCGAGTCCGGCACCACCACGCTGACCGACAGCACCGACACCGTCGACACGATCGGCATCTGGGGCCCGAAGGCACGCGAGGTGCTCGCCTCGCTGACCTCCGACGACGTCTCCGACGAGGGCTTCGGGTTCCTCACCTGCCGCGAGATCACCGTCTCCACGGGGGCCGGCGACCTGACGGTGCTGGCCTCGCGCATCTCGTACGTCGGTGACCTGGGCTGGGAGCTCTACGTCCCGATGGCGCAGGGTGCCGACCTGTGGGAGGCCTTGCTCGAGGCGGGTGCGCCGCACGGCGTCATCCCGGCCGGCATCGGTGTCTACGGCACGACCGGTCGCATCGAGAAGGGCTACCGCGCGTTCGGCGCCGAGCTCGACGCCGAGCGCAGCATCATCGAGGCCGGCATGCAGCGGCCCAAGGTGAAGGCTGCCGACTTCGTCGGCAAGGAGGCCTACCTCGCCCAGCGCGACGCAGAGCCGCAGGCGATCCTCTGCACGCTGACCGTCGACGACCACACCTCGGCGTCCGGCGTGAAGCGCTACATGCTCGGCGGCGAGCCGATCCTCACCCGCGACGGCGGTTCGCTCACCGACGGTCACGGCCACCACCCCTACGTCACGAGCGCGGGATCCGCGCCCTCCCTGGGCAAGCACGTACTGCTGGCCTACCTGCCCGTCGACCAGGCCACGATCGGCAACGAGCTGGCCGTGTCCTACATGGAGGAGCTCTACCCGGTGACGGTCGGCTCGATCGACGCCACCCCGCTCCTCGACCCGAGCAACGAGCGGCTCCGCTGATGACGAATCCACTGGTCTGCGTCAAGCGCGTCGTCGACTCGTCCAGCGAGGTCGTCCTCACCGAGGACGGCCAGGGGGTCGACGGTCGCTTCGCCGGCTTCACGATGAGTGCCCACGAGGAGTGCGCGGTCGAGATCGCCGTCCAGGTCGCAGCCGCCGACGGCGGTGCGGCGAGCGTGATGACGCTCGGCGACGCCGACTCGGTCGAGCAGCTGCGGGCCGCGCTCGCCGTCGGCTGCACGTCGGCCACCCACGTCCAGGCCGACTCGCAGGCCTACGGTCCGGCCGACGTGGCCCGCGAGATCGCCGCCGTGGTGCGCGACCACGAGGCCGCCGGCACGCCCCACGAGCTGGTGCTGCTCGGCAACGACGCGGCCGACAGCGGCGACTTCCAGGTCGGCATCCGCCTCGCCTACGAGCTCGGCTGGCCGGTGGTCAACGGGGTCACCCACGTCTCCGTCTCCGACGGTGAGGTCACGGCCAGCGGCGCGGGTCCCGACGGCCACGAGACCTTCCGGCTGCCGCTCCCCGCGGTGGTCACGATCCTCGAGGGCGGCGTCGAGCCGCGCTATCCGTCGGTGCCCGGTCGGATGAAGGCCAAGAAGGCGCCGATCGAGGAGCGCGAGCCCTCCGCCGAGCCCGTCGGACCGTCCCGGGTGCGCCTCGTGCTCCCGCCACCGTCGCCCTCCTCCGTCGAGATCCTCGGCGAGGGCGCCGCGGCCGCACCCGCGGTCGTCGACCTCTTCGAGCAGCTGGGGGTGCTGTCGCGATGATCCTGGTCCTGGTCGAGGTCTCGCCCGCGGGCGAGGCCATCGAGACCTCACGTGAGGCCGTCACGTTCGCGCGCGACCTCTCCGCCGCCGGCGGGGGAGTGCCGATCGACGCGGTCGTCGTCGGCAGCCCCGACGACGCGCTCGTGAAGACGCTCGCCACCCACGGCGTGCGCCGGGTGCACGCGCTCACCGGTCCGGCGTACGACGCCTTCTCCGGCGCCGCGTGGGCCGCCGGCCTGATGGCGGTCCGCGAGAAGGCCGGTGCGGTCGTCGTCATGGCCGCCGGCACGCCCCGCGGCAACGAGGTGCTCGCCCACGTCGGCGCCCGCACCGGCGCGCCGATGGCCGCCAACGTCATCTCCTTCGGAGGGCTGTCCCCGTTCACGGTCACCCGCCAGGTGGTGGGCGGCGCGGCGCTCGAGGAGATGCAGCTGGGCATGCGTCCGGCCATCTTCAGCGTCGCCGGCCACGCGGTCGAGGCATCGGCTGCCGACGTTCCCGGCGACGGCGAGCTGGTGGTCGAGACGCCCGAGGTCGCCGACGCCGACCTGGTCGCACGCGTGGTCTCCACCGAGGAGCCGGCCCCCGACCTGTCAGGTGCGCTGAAGTCGGCCCGTGTGGTCGTCGGCGCCGGCCGCGGTGCAGGTTCTGCTGACGGCTTCGGCGAGCTCCTCGAGCTGGCCGAACTCCTCGACGCGCCCCTCGGCGTCTCGCGGGTGGTCACCTCGCTCGGCTGGCGCCCGCACCACGAGCAGGTCGGCCAGACCGGCAGCCGGATCTCGCCCGACCTCTACATCCCGTGCGGCATCAGCGGCGCCATCCAGCACTGGGCCGGGTGCAGCAGCGCCAAGGCGATCCTGGCGATCAACAGCGACCCCGACGCGCCCATGGTCACCAAGGCGACCCACGCGGTCATCGGAGACCTGCACGAGATCGTCCCCGCGATCAACGAGGAGATCCGCCGCCGCCGAGCGGGCTGAGCGCGCCGGCTCGGCGCGGGAGCGGTGACGCTCCGCGACGGATCCGGCGCGGCGCGGGGAGGGGCGCACGCCTCCTACGTCCGCCTGGTGAAGCTGACCGCGTTGTCGGCGTGGACGGTCATGGCGTAGCGGGCGTCGTGGGCCACCCGGTGGTGCCGCGGGCACAGGAGGCGGCCGTTGGCCAGGTCGGTGGGACCGCGTCTCGACCACGGGATGTCGTGGTGGGCGTGACAGCCCGACGCGGTGGTCTCACACCCCTTCGCGGTGCAGCCGCCGTCGCGCAGTCCGAGGGCGGTGCGCTGTGCCTGGGTGAACAGGCGAGCGGTCCGGCCCAGGTCGAGCGGCCGCGACCTCGAGCCGAGCACGGCGGGCACGATCCCGGCCTCGCACGCGAGCCGACGCGCCTGGCCGGCGCTCATCCGGGTGCCGTCGTCGAGCAGCGCGGTCGCGGACTCGCAGAGCAGCTGCTCCAGACTCATCGTGATCACCACGGTGGCGTTGACGCCCGCGGTCTGCGGGGTCGCCTCGCGGGGGTAGCGCTCGACGTACTCCACGAGCGCCTCGCCGAGCCTGCGGTGCAGCGGCTTCCACTCGCCGCTCTCGTCGTGCAGCTCGACGTCGGTGTGGCGGGCCGGGTTGGCCAGGGCGAGCAGGTGGCGCTTGAGGATCGTGCCGACGTGGGAGGGCACGGTGAACCGACCGTGGCACCGCCCGGCCCCGTCGTCGTGCAGGACCAGCTCCGCGACGGCGTACGCCCGGGCCTCCTCCGCGGCCAGCAGTGCTGCCTCCTGTGCCTCGCCCAGCTCGGGGGCGACGACGTCGAGGATGCGCTTGCCCAGCCGGCGCAGCGCCTTGGCATCGTGCTCGGTGGCGGCCTTGAGCAGGTGGTCGCGTGCCTTGTCCCGGACCGCGGCATCGATGATCCGGACCTCTCCGTCCGGGGTCCGCACCTTCGCGGGGATCGCGTCGACCGCCCTGACGATGACCCGGGCCTGCTCGACGCGTAGGCCGCCGTCGGCCAGAGCCCGGCCGGTCGGAGCGTGCACGTCAGCCTCGAGCGCGCGCCCGAGCGCGGTCAGCCGTGCGGCCGTTGCCTGGGTGTGGTGGCTGCGGCCAGCCCACCACTGATGGGTGTGCCGAGCCCCGGTGGCGTCTCCGAGCCGGCGCCGGTCCGCCTCGGCCGCCGTCCGGCAGACCTCCCGCGTGAGCCGGCTCGACGCAGTCGTGGTCGCATCGAGCAACCGGACCACGTCGCCGTCCGCCAGGGCACCGAGCGACAGCTCGCCCAGGTCACTGAGCACGCTCGCCAAGCGCTGCACCACATCACCCACCAGCACGGATGCCGGCGGCTCGGTGCCCGGCGCACGCCACGACTCGTGGTGTGACGGCTCGATTGGCACGGCGCTCACTGGACTGCCCTCTGCGCCCCTGCTGGGCGCGTCGACAACTACGGACGGGGCCAGTAACAGTGAGGTGGGTGCGGCCGTATATCGGCTATCAGGAAGGGCCCGAGCTCGCTCGCTCGAAACTATGTTCGATCCTACGCCTCGGCGCCGACAAGGTCAACGCTCGCGGCGAAACACCTCGTCGACAGCGGTGTGGGCTCAGGGCGGCCGATAGGTCGGGTCTGGGCCGCATGTCCATGCTGGTCTCGGGTACCCGTAGCAAGCACGTTGCCCATGCTCTCGTCCCTGATCGCATCCGCACCACTCGGCTCACTGATGAAAGAGGGACTCATGATCGACAAGAACACCAACATCGCAGCCCAGGAAGCCTTCGGCGAGGCCATCAACACCGGCAACGTCGACGCCTTCGACGACCTCGTCGACCCAGACAGTGTCGACCACGACCCAGCGCCGGGCCAACAGCCCGGACCGGAGGGCTACAAGATGTTCTTCACCGAGATGCGGAGCGCGTTTCCCGATCTCCACGTCGATGTCGAGACCCTGGTCGCCGACGATGACCAGGTCGCCTTCGCCTACACGCTCACCGGCACCCATCAGGGTCCGTTCCAGGGGCACGAAGCCACCGGCAAGACTGTCCAGGTCCGCGGCATGCAGATCAGCAGGTTCGCCCAGGGCAAGATGACAGAACGCTGGGGCAGCTCAGACGAGATCGGGATCCTCGCCCAGCTCGGGCTCAGCTGATGAGCAGTCCCGAAGCAGCGGCCACGCCCGAGTCGGGGGGATCAGCCGACGATGACAGCACACGTCGGGCTCCGCGTGAGTCAGCGTGCCCGTGGTGACGTTGAATCACGTCAGACGAGGAAGCGGGAGCCCGCTGCTGCTCGTGCACGGATTGGGCGCCGGTTGGCGGTCTTGGTCCCCGATTCTCGATGAGCTGGCCGAGCGTCGCGAGGTGATCGCCGTCGACCTTCCGGGATTCGGCGACACGCCACCGTTGACCGGTGAGGTGTCGATCGCCACCCTGACCGACGCCGTCGCGGACTTCATTCGTGAGCTGGGGTTGGACGGGGTCTCGACGGTCGGCCAGTCGATGGGCGGCCGCATGGTGCTCGAGCTCGCGCGGCGGGGCGTCGGCGGTGACACCGTCGCGTTGGACCCGGGCGGCTTCTGGAGCGACCGCGAGCTCGTCGTCTTCGGCGCCACGCTACGACCCTCGATCGCTCTCGTCCGAGCCCTTCGAGGCATGCTGCCGACGCTGCTCGGCAACCCCGTGGGACGGACCCTGCTGCTGGCGCAGTTGTCGGCACGCCCATGGGCGCTCACTCGCGACACCGTGCTGCCGGACGTCCGAGGGCTGGCCGACTCCCCATCGACCGGCGCTGCCTTGGATGCGCTGACCAAGGGGCCCGAGCAACAGGGAGCCCCGGCTGGCACTGTGCCGGGCCGGGTGACGATCGGTTGGGGTCGCCGTGACCTGGTGACCGTGCCGAGCCAGGCCGCGCGTGCCACGGAACGGTTCCCCGACGCTGTCCTGCACTGGTTCGAGCGGTGCGGTCACTTTCCACAGTGGGATGCACCGCACGAAGCGACCCAGCTGATCCTCGACAGCACTGCGTGAGGTCCGTTGCTGGCCGACAGTCCGGACGCGTCCCCATTCGCGGCGGAATGGGCTAGGTCTGCTGGCGCCGATTGGTGCGGAAGGCCCGTTCGTGCCGCAGCCTCTTCAGTCCTGCTGGATCTCGCGGCGCTGAAGTGGCGCACGGCGACAGCGAAGCCGATGCGCTGGGGTAGGTCAGCACCGCTAGCTGATCGGGTGATCGTGGACCGCCGATGAGAGGTGTAGGCCGTTCAACTCGAGGTAGAGCTGTCGCTCGGTGACGGTAAGTGTGAGCGCGTTGCGGCGCTCTATCGCACCCACCGCGGAATCGATGAACCCGGGATCAAAGCTGTGCAGGACGATCTCCTCGGCGCGATGTATCTTCGCCCCCGTCCACTGCGCCAGCACCCTGGTCGCGTCGCGGTGCGTGTAGATCGTCGTGCGCTCGGCCGCCTTGCTGCCCGTGTGAAGGCGCGCGGCATCCGGCGCCCCGACCTCGATCCAGGCCAGCAGCTTCCCGCTCAGGTCACGCACGAGCACCGCCGGGTCCGCGGTCGCCGAGATTCCGTCGCTGAACGTGATGCCGTCTTCGAATTCGAGGCAGTAGGCGAGCACACGCGTCACGAGGTACGCGTCGGTCTCTGACGGATGCCGCGCCGCGCGAAGTGTGAGCTGCTCGTATACGCCGCGATCCGTGTCGGCCAACTCAATCTCGAACACGTACATCGTCGCACCGGCTGCCATGAGGTTCATGCTGGCCCACGTGGCGTTCTGACGTCGAATGGCCTAGGTCGCCGATCGGAACCCACGAGGAAACACGACGCCGAGGCAGCGACGAGGCCTTGTGGTCCAGGACGCCGAGAGTGTCAACCTGGACCGATCCGACCCGTGGCCTGACCGTCTTGTCACACGCGGGCGACGTAGGCGGCGGTTCGCCGCTACCTCCCGCTGCCGAACAGACCATCCCGCGACGACCAACCACTCGCCCCATGGGACACCACCCCATCCCCAGCCACTCCGTGACGACCGTCGCACCGCGCCCGTAACCTCCCCACGCCTCCCACGTTGGACTACCCAGGAGTAGGGGACGGGGAGGGAGGAGTCCGGGTCCATGGGAGTGGAGATCAAGGTCGACGACCTCTCGAAGTCGTTCGGCAAGCAGCTGATCTGGGGCGACGTCACGCTCACCGTCCCGGCCGGCGAGATCTGCGTGATGCTCGGGCCGTCCGGCACCGGCAAGTCGGTCTTCCTCAAGACGCTCATCGGCCTCCTCAAGCCCGACAAGGGCTCGATCCTCATCGAGGGCACCGACATCGCGAGCTGCTCCGAGCGCGAGCTCTACGAGATCCGCAAGCTCTTCGGCGTGCTGTTCCAGGACGGCGCCATGTTCGGCTCGATGAACCTCTACGACAACGTCGCCTTCCCGCTGCGGGAGCACACGCGCAAGTCGGAGTCCGAGGTCCGCGAGATCGTCATGGAGAAGATGGACCTCGTCGGCCTGCTGGGCGCGGAGGACAAGCTCCCCGGGGAGATCTCCGGCGGCATGCGCAAGCGCGCCGGCCTGGCCCGCGCCTTGGTGCTCGACCCCGAGATCGTGCTCTTCGACGAGCCCGACTCGGGCCTGGACCCGGTGCGTACGGCGTTCCTCAACCAGCTCATCGTCGACCTCAACGCGCAGATCGACGCCACCTTCCTGATCGTCACCCACGACATCAACACCGCGCGGACGGTGCCCGACAACATCGGGCTGCTCTACCACCGGCACCTGGCGATGTTCGGTCCCCGCGAGCAGCTGCTCAGCTCCGAGGAGCCGGTCGTGCGCCAGTTCCTCAACGCCCAGAAGGTCGGCCCGATCGGCATGTCGGAGGAGAAGGACGCCACCGACCTCGCCGCCGAGGAGGGCCAGGAGCTGCCGCCGCTGCCGCCGATCCCGCTCCAGCTCGACCCGTCCAACGGCGTCCCGCGACGCAGCCAGCGCCCCGCCGGTGAGTGGTGCCGCGACAACGGCGTGACGCCCCCGCCCGGCTCCTTCGAGTCGAGCAACGCCGGCCTGGCACCGGGGGCCTGATCCGGATGGCCACGTCGGTGTCCTCGCGCGCCCTCGCACCCGTCGCGGTGGCGGGCAACCTCTTCGCGTTCGCCCTCGACGTGCTCCGCGGGCTCTTCCGCCGCCCGTTCCAGCTGCGGGAGTTCATCCAGCAGGCCTGGTTCATCGCCTCGGTCACGATCATCCCGACCGCGCTGGTCGCGATCCCGTTCGGCGCGGTCATCGCGCTGCAGGTCGGTGGGCTGATCAAGCAGTTCGGCGCCCAGTCCTTCACCGGCTCGGCCTCGGTGCTGGCCGTGGTCCAGCAGGCCGCCCCGATCGGCACCGCGCTGCTGATCGCGGGAGCCGGTGGCTCGGCCATCGCCGCCGACCTCGGCGCCCGCAAGATCCGCGAGGAGCTCGACGCGATGATGGTGCTGGGCATCGACCCCATCCAGCGGCTGGTCGTGCCCCGGGTGCTCGCGTGCATGCTCGTCGCGTTCTTCCTCAACGGCATGGTCAGCGTCGTCGGCGTCACCGGCGGCTACGTCTTCAACGTGATCCTCCAGGACGGCACCCCGGGCGCCTACCTCGCCAGCTTCACCGCGCTCGCGCAGCTGCCCGACCTGTGGATCGGCCTCATCAAGGCCCTCGTCTTCGGCCTCATCGCGGCGATCGTGGCCTGCTACAAGGGCATGAACGCCAAGGGCGGTCCCAAGGGCGTCGGCGACGCGGTCAACGAGTCGGTCGTCATCACCTTCCTGCTGCTCTTCGTGGCCAACTTCGTGCTGAGCATGATCTACCTGCAGGTCATCCCCCCGAAGGGCGGATGAGGATGGCCCTCAAGGACGCCTACGCCCGGCCGCTCGCCTCGCTCGACTCCCTCGGCGAGCAGCTCGCCTTCCACCTCAGGGTGCTCCGCGCCGTGCCCCGGGCGGTCACCCGCTACCCGCGCGAGATCCTGCGGATCCTCGCCGAGGTCACGCTCGGCACGGGCGCGCTGGCAATCATCGGCGGCACGGTCGGCGTGATCATCGGGATGACGTTCTTCACCGGCGCCCAGGTCGGGCTGTCGGGCTACGCCGCCCTCGACCAGCTCGGCACGGCGGCGTTCTCCGGCTTCGTCTCGGCCTACTTCAACACCCGCGAGATCGCCCCGCTGGTCGCCGGGATCGCTCTCGCCGCGACCGTCGGCTGCGGGTTCACCGCCCAGCTCGGCGCGATGCGGATCTCGGAGGAGGTCGACGCCCTCGAGGTGATGGCGATCCCGTCGATGCCGTTCCTCGTCGCCACCCGCGTGGTCGGTGGCCTGATCGCCATCATCCCGCTGTACGTCGTCGGGCTGCTGTCGTCGTACTTCGCCAGCCGGCTCGTGGTGACCCGGGTCTACGGCCAGTCCGCCGGCACCTACGACCACTACTTCAACGCCTTCCTGCCACCGGGTGACGTGCTGTGGTCCTTCGGGAAGGTGCTGGTCTTCGCCGTCGTCGTGATCCTCATCCACTGCTACCACGGCTACACCGCGTCCGGCGGCCCCGCGGGCGTCGGCGTCGCCGTCGGCCGGGCGGTGCGCACCAGCATCGTGGCCATCAACGTGCTCGACCTGCTCATGTCCATGGCGATCTGGGGCGCCTCCACCACCGTGCGGCTGGCGGGGTGAGGCAGCGATGAGGACGACGATCCGGACCCGGGCCCTCGGCGCGGTGTTCCTGGTGCTCATGCTCGCCGCGGTGTGGGTGACCTACGCGGTGTTCACCAAGAAATTCACCTCCTACGACCAGGTGACCGTCCACGCGTCGAAGATCGGCCTCCAGCTCCCGCAGCGCGCCGACGTCAAGATCAGGGGCGTCATCGTGGGGGAGGTCCTCGACTACGCGCCCACCGCCGACGGCGCCGACATCACGCTCGGTCTCTACCGCGACCGCGTCGCGAAGATCCCCGGCGACGTCACCGCCTCGATCCTGCCCAAGACGCTCTTCGGCGAGAAGTTCGTCTCGCTCGACGTGCCCGCAGGAGCCTCGTCCGCGAAGCCGATCGCCGACGGCGACGTGATCGAGCGGACCGACCTCTCGATCGAGGTCGAGGAGGTCCTCAGCGACCTCTACCCGCTGCTGCGGGCGGTGCAGCCGGCCGACCTCAACACCACGCTCAACGCCATCGCCACCGCGCTCGAGGGACGCGGCGAGCAGCTCGGCCAGAGCCTCGAGACGCTCGACGACTACCTGACCCGCCTCAACCCCGAGCTGCCCGGGCTGGTCGAGGACCTCCGGCTCACGGCACGCGTGTCCGACACGTACGCCGATGTGCTTCCTGAGGTGGCCACGATCCTGCGCAACACCATCACCACGACGACCACGCTGGAGGACCGGGAGGACAAGCTCCAGGCGCTGTTCAACGACGTCACCAGGCTCTCCGCGGTGACCGAGCGGTTCACCCGCGACAACGGAGACAACCTCGTACGCCTGGCCGACCTGTCGGCGAGCCAGCTCGAGCTCTTCGCCCGCTACGCGCCCGGCTATCCCTGCCTGCTCGGCGGCCTGGTGAACGCCGGCAAGCTGCAAGCCGAGGCGTTCCGCGGGTTCACCCTGCACATCGTGCTGGAGACGCTGCCGAACCAGCCGCGCGGCTACACCGCGGACGACGTGCCGGTCTACGGCGACAAGCGCGGCTACCACTGTGGCGCGCTGCCGAGCCCGCCGTGGTCCCAGAGCAACGTGTTCACCGGCCAGCCCGACTTCGTCGACGGCCTGGACTCCCCGACCGGCAAGGGGGTCAGCCGTGTCGGCCCCGGCTGGTCGGGTGACGCCGCAGGGTTCGTCGGCGGCCGCGACGAGTCCGCGCTCCTCGACGCCCTCCTCGCGCCGGGTCTCGGCGTCAGCCCCACCGACGTACCCGACCTGGGCGCGTTGCTCGTCGGCCCGATGGCGCGCGGGGCGGAGGTGTCGCTGCGATGAGCCGCATCCTCGACAAGAAGACCGCTGCCGACCTGGTCAAGCTCGTGGTCTTCGTGGTGGTGACCACCCTCGCGACCGGTGTCCTGGTCGTCACGATCGGCAACATCGACTTCGGCTCCTCCCGCGAGTACAGGGCGGAGTTCACCGACGCCACCGGCGTCAACAAGGGCGACGACGTCCGGGTCGCCGGCGTGCGGGTCGGCACGGTGCGCGGCGTCGAGGTGGTCGACCGCACGCGGGCGCTCATCACGTTCACCGTCGACGACGACACCTCGGTCAACGGCGGCACCAACGCCGCCATCCGCTACCGCAACCTGGTCGGCCAGCGCTACGTCTCGCTCACCCAGGAGGTCGGTGACACCGCGCGCATGCCGGAAGGCGCGACGATCCCGGTCTCGCGCACGAAGGCGGCCCTCGACCTGACCGTGCTCTTCAACGGCTTCAAGCCGCTCTTCCAGGCACTGTCGCCCGCTGACGTCAACCAGCTGTCGTTCGAGCTCGTGCAGGTCTTCCAGGGCGAGGGCGGCACCCTCGAGGGACTGCTCGCCCACACCGCCTCGGTCACCTCGACGCTGGCCGACCGCGACGAGGTCATCGGCGAGCTGATCGACAACCTGTCGCTGGTGCTGGACCACGTCGCCGACCGCGACCAGCAGCTGACCCGGCTGATCACCTCGTTCCGCGACCTCGTCGGCGGGCTCAAGAAGGACCGCAACGCCATCCTCGGCTCCCTCGAGGACGTGTCCTCGCTGTCGGTCGAGACCGCCTCGCTCCTCGACGGGATCCGCGAGCCCTTCGTGAAGGACATCAAGGAGCTGCGCGCGGTGGCCGGCAACCTCGACGAGAACAAGGCCGAGCTCGACCGTGCCCTGCAGGTGCTGCCGATCAAGCTCGACAAGATCGGCCGCACGGCGATCTACGGCTCGTTCTTCAACTTCTACCTCTGCGAGTTCCAGGGGCGGGTCAACCTGCCCGGCGACACCCAGATCCCGGTGACGTACAGCACCGGCTCCGACAGGTGTGACCTCGGGTGAAGCCGTTCCGGGAGCGCAACCCCGTCGTCGTCGGTGCGGTGAGCATCGTCGTGCTGGTGATGCTGCTCGTCGCCGCCTTCCGCGCCGACGACCTGCCGGTCATCGGCGGGGGCGACACCTACCACGCGATGTTCTCCGAGGCCGGCGGCCTCCGGGTCGACGACGAGGTACGCATCGCGGGCGTCCGGGTCGGCCAGGTCGACGACATCGAGCTCGCCGACGACCAGGTCCGGGTGAGCTTCACCATCGACGAGTCCGCCGCGTTCGGCCCCGACACCCGGGCCGCGATCAAGGTCAAGACGATCCTCGGGTCGATGTTCCTGGCCCTCGAGCCGGCCGGTGGCGGTCAGCTCGCCCGCGGCGCCACGATCCCGGTCGCGCACACGTCCTCGCCCTTCGACGTGGTGGAGGCGTTCGAGGGGCTGGCCTCCACGACCGAGCAGATCGACACCGACCAGCTCGCCGAGTCGCTGACCACCCTCGCCGACCTGACCCGCAACACCCCCGAGGAGTTCAAGGGCGCACTCGACGGCCTGAGCAGGCTCTCGGCCAACGTCGCCGCCAAGGACGAGCAGCTCGAGGGTCTGCTGGTCAACCTCGAACGCGTCTCCACGGTGCTCGACGAGCGCGACGAGGACATCATCGCGCTGATGAAGGACAGCGACGTGCTGTTCCGGGCGCTGGTGGCCCGCCGCGACGCCGTGCACGAGCTGCTGGTGTCGACCTCCCAGCTGTCGCGGGAGCTGACGACGCTGATCCGCCAGTCCCGCGCCGACCTGGCGCCCGCGCTCGCCCACCTGGAGAACGTCGTCGCGGTGCTCAACAAGAACGAGGACAACCTAGACAGCAGCCTGCGGCTGATGGCGCCGTTCTACCGGGTCTTCGCCAACACGCTCGGCACCGGTCCGTGGTTCGACACCTGGATCGCCAACTTCCCTCCCGTCCCGCAGGTGGGCGGCTGACATGGACCTCGTGAAGCGCCTCCTCGTCCCGCTCGTCGTGCTGGGCTTCGTCGTCGCGGCCGCCGTCAGCGTCCTCGGGGGCGACACCAGCAGGACGGTCGTCGCCCACTTCCCGCGCACCATCTCCGTCTACGAGGGCAGCGACGTGCGCGTGCTCGGCGTGCCGGTCGGCACCGTCACCCGCGTCGAGCCGACCGGCACCGACGTCACGGTGACGATGACGTACGACGACGAGGTCCGGCTGCCGGCAGACGCGAGGGCCGTGATCATCGCGCCGTCGGTCGTCGGCGACCGCTACGTGCAGCTCACCCCGGCCTACCCGGGCACCGGCGACGTGCTGGCCGACGGCGCCGTGCTCAGCCTGGAGCAGACCTCGCAGCCGCTCGAGCTCGACCAGATCTACGACAGCCTCGACCGGCTCAACGTCGCGCTCGGCCCCCGGGGAGCCAACGAGGACGGGGCGCTGTCCGACCTGCTCGCGGTGACGGCCGACAACTTCGGCGGCCAGGGCACCACCTTCCGCCAGACCGTCCGGGACTTCTCGCGGCTCACGTCCACGCTGGCGGGCAACAAGGAGGAGCTGTTCGGCTCCGTCGAGGCGCTCGAGGGCTTCATCGGCACGCTCGCGGACAACGACCAGACCGTGCGGCGCTTCAACCAGTCGCTCGCCGACGTCTCGACGATGCTGGCGGGGGAGCGCGAGGAGCTCGTCGCCGCGACGCAGAACCTCTCGGTCGCGCTCACCGACGTCCAGGGGTTCGTGGAGGAGAACAAGGACTCCCTGAGCCGCAACATCTCCGGCATCAACCGGGTCGCCAAGGTCCTGGTGCGCCAGCGCGACGCGCTCGACGAGATCCTCCACGTCGCCCCCGGCGCCCTCAACAACCTCGCGCTGACCTACAACCCCCAGGCCGGCACGCTCGACACCCGCGCCAACCTCGGTGAGGCGATCAACCAGGTCCGGTACGACCCGGCCGCGCTGCTGTGCGGCTTCGTCAGCCAGGCCGAGCGGTCCGGCCAGGTGTGCGACACGATCACCCAGCTGCTCGCGAACAACCGGCCCGGTGCGCTGGGGGAGAAGGGCGGCGAGCGGGCGAAGCTGCCGGCCCGCGACGTGTTCGACCCGACCCTCGGTGGTCTCGTCCCGTCCGACGCGGAGGTGGCGCGATGACCCGCTCGACGACCCGGTTCGCGGCCCGGTTCAGGGTCCTGGTGCTCGGCGTCCTCGCCGCGATGGCGATGTCGGCGTGCGACGCGAGCGTCTACTCGCTGCCCCTGCCCGGCGGGCCCGACGTCGGCGACGACCCGATGACGATCAAGGTGGAGTTCGCCGACGTCCTCGACCTGGTGCCCCAGTCGACGGTCAAGGTCAACGACGTCAACGTCGGCAAGGTCACCGCGATCGACCTCGAGGGCTACCAGGCCCTCGTCACCCTCCAGGTGCGGCGCGACGTCGACCTCCCGGGCAACGCGGTCGCGCAGCTGCGCCAGACCAGCCTGCTGGGGGAGAAGTTCGTCGAGCTCGGCCCCCCGGCCGACGGCGCCGTCGAGGCCCGTCTCGGTGACGGCGCGACGATCCCGATCCAGCGGGCGGGTCGCAACCCCGAGGTCGAGGAGGTGCTCGGCGCGCTGAGCCTGCTGCTCAACGGTGGCGGCGTCGCCCAGCTGAAGACCATCACCCAGGAGCTCAACCAGGCGCTCGAGGGACGGGAGGACTCGGCGAGGTCGGTGCTGCGCAACCTGCGTGGGCTCACCGGCCAGCTCGACGACAACAAGGCCGACATCGTGAACGCCATCGAGAAGCTCAACCGGCTGGCCGTCGAGGCCGAGAAGCAGCTGCCGACGATCGACCGTGCCCTCGACGAGCTGCCCAGCGCGCTCGACTCGATCAACCGTCAGCGCGACGACCTCGTCGAGATGCTGCAGGCCCTCGACCAGCTCTCGTCGGTCGCCGTCGACGTGATCACCCGGTCCAAGGGCGCCACGATCACCTCCCTGCAGCGGCTCGACCCGGTGCTGACCCAGCTGGCGGCCTCGGGCGACGACCTCACCAACGCCTTCAACGTCTTCCTCACCTACCCCTTCGTCGACGAGGTCGTCGGCCGGGACCCGCAGGTGGCCCGCAACCTGCACATGGGCGACTACACCAACCTGTCGATCACCCTCGACGTCGACCTGACCGGGATCCCGACGACGATCCCCACCACGCTGCCCACGGAGGCGTGCATCCCCCTCAGCGCTCTTCCGCAGGACGGCCCCCTGCCGGACACCAGCCGGCTGTGCCAGGACGCCCTCGACGCGATCAACGCCTGCCTCGAGGGGCTGCGCCGCGGAGACGTCTCCGCCTGCGTGAACCTGCCCGGCTCGGTGATCGAGGTCGTCTGCCAGCAGTACCCGGTGCCGGGACTGTGCGGTGCCTCCGGCACCCCGACGCTCCCGCTGCCCACGCCGACCGTGCCGACGCTCCCGATCCCCACCACCCTGCCGACGATCACCCTGCCGGGCCTGCCGCGCGTCGGGACGGCGTACGACGACCCACCCGACGCCGCTCCCGACCCCTCGCGCGGACCGACGATCGGGCAGCTCAGCGAGGTCTACGACCCGGCCCTGGTCAGCCTGCTCGTGCCCGGGATGGTGGTGGAGCGATGATCACCCGCCGGACCAGGCTGCAGCTGCTGGTGTTCGCCCTCATCACGATGGTCGGCGTCAGCTTCGTCGGTGCGCGCTACGCCCGGCTCGACCGGCTCCTCGTCGACCGCACCTACACCGTCGTGGCGCACTTCGCGGAGTCCGGCGGCGCGTTCCAGGGTGCGGAGGTCTCCTACCGCGGGGTCCGGGTCGGGGAGGTGAGGGAGCTGGTCCTCACCGACGACGGGGTGGACCTGGTCCTCGACATCGACAAGGAGGCCGGCGGCATCCCGGCCGACGCGCGGGCGCTGGTGGGCAACCGGTCCGCCGTCGGCGAGCAGTACGTCGAGCTCCAGCCGCAGAGCGACCGCGGCCCGTTCCTGCGCGACGACTCCCAGATCCCGCGCGAGCGCACGAGCACGCCGATCCGCACCGACACGCTGCTCACGCACCTCGACGAGACCGTGCGCAGCGTCGACCAGGACGACCTCCGCACGGTCACCTCCGAGCTCGGCCTCGCCTTCAACGACGCGGGCGGCGACCTGCAGACCATCCTCGACAGCAGCAACGAGTTCATCGAGGCCGCCGACCAGAACTTCGAGGTGACCGTCGACCTGATCCGCGACGCCAACACGGTGCTGCGCGGACAGGTCGACTCCGAGGGCGCCTTCCGCCGCTTCGCGCGCGACCTCTCGACGTTCTCCACGACGGTGGCCGACCACGACGACGACCTGCGCACCCTCATCGACAACGGCTCGCTCGGGGCCAACGAGCTCCGCGCCTTCCTGGAGGCCAACGAGGTCGAGCTCGGCGACCTGATCAACAACCTGGTCACCACCGGCGACGTCGTGGTCGAGCACCTCGACGGCATCGAGCAGCTCCTGGTGATCTACCCCTACGTGGTCGAGGGCGCCTTCACGGTCGTGGCCAAGTCGCCGGGCACCGGCCTCTACGACGCCCACTTCGGCCTGGTGCTGACTCAGGACCCCGCCGTGTGCCACGCGGGATACGAGGACACCGACCGGCGCTCGCCGCTCGACGGGACCAACCGGCCGATGAAGGAGGACGCCCGCTGCACCGCGCCGGCCTCGGAGAGCAACGCCCGGGGCGCGCAGAACATCCAGGCACCGCGAGCGGCGACCGGGTGGGGGCCGGCGGACCTCGCCTACGACCCCGACACCGGCACGCTCACCTCCGACCCCGCGACCGTCCAGCGGCTCGTCGGGCAGCGCGAGAGCGCCCCGCGCACCCTCGGGGAGGACTCCTGGAAGTGGCTCTACCTCGAGCCCCTGCTCGGTGGCGGCGTGACCCCGGAAGCCCCGGCTCGTTGAGCCAGCGGGACCCGGGAGGGGGTCCTGAGGCGTTCTCGAGGGAGGGGACACATGTCCGTGCTGACCACGTCCGAACGGCGCGAGGACCTCGCGCCGGGGATCTCCGGCAGCCCAGGCAACCCTGATGGGTCCGGTCCTCGCGACCGGTCGCGGGTGCGTCGGCTGCTCGCCGGACTGCTGGTGATCGTGGTGGTGGCCAGCGCCGCGGTCCTCGTCTGGCTCGCGACCGGTGGTCGCTCCTCCGCGCAGGGCACCGACCTGCCCGCGGAGCGCGAGCAGGTGATGAGCCTGACCAGCCAGTTCGTCAAGCGGCTCGGCACCTACAGCCCCGACATGCTCGACGAGGCGGGCCGGATGCCGGACTACCGCGACCAGGTGCGCGAGGTCATCACGCCCAAGTTCGCGGCCGACTTCGACCAGGAGGTCACGACCGCAGAGCAGCTGGTCGCGCAGGGCGGCATCACCCGCAGCGCCGACGTCTTCGCCACCGCCGTGTCCGCGATCGACGACGACTCGGCCCGGGTGCTGGTCGCCGGGGCCTTCACCGACAGCTACACCCAGGCCGCCGGCACGAAGGGCGGCAACGACACCGGCAAGCAGGACCGCACGGTCGACCAGGAGCCGCTCCCGTTCCGCTTCACGGTCGACCTGGTGCTGGTCGGCGGCGAGTGGCTCGTCGACGACTTCGCTCCGGTGGCCTCCCCGGGCGGCCCGGGCCAGGGCGCGACCGAGGGGAGCGCGCCATGAGCGACGTCCCCACCTGGTACGACCTGCTCGACGTGGCGCGTGACGCCTCGACCGACGAGGTCCGCGCTGCCTGGAAGGCCCAGATCGCCGACCTCGAGCCCGGCGAGCGCCGCTTCGACGCCCTCAACCGCGCGGCCAGGGTGCTGCTCGACCCCGCCGCGCGGGCGGCGTACGACGCCGAGCACCCAGTGGTCGACGACCAGCACTGCGATGAGCGCGAGCCCGAGGAGCCGCTGGTGGCGTCCCTGCCTTCCTGGGACGGCCGCAACGGCGGGGTGCCGTCGTGGCTGCTCGCCGGGCTCGCGGTCGTGGCAGCCGGCCTGGTCACGATCACCGCGTGGACGTGGACGAGCAGCAGCGCCGGTGCGTCCGGGACCGACCCGTCCGTCCGGCAGGCGCAGGTCGCGGCGGAGCGGGCGGTCGTCCCCGTGCTGTCCTACGACTACGAGCACCTCGACGACGACCAGCGTGCCGCCCAGGCGCTGATGACCGGCAGCTATCGCCAGGAGTACGACAAGCTCTTCTCGGTGCTCCAGGAGAACGCACCCCGGACGCAGACGAGGGTGACGGCGTCGGTGGTCGCCTCGGGCATCGTCCGGGCGAGCGGGGACCGGGTGCAGGTGCTGGTGTTCGTCGACCGGCCCACGACCAACAAGCTGGGCTCGGAGCCGGTCGTCTACAAGGACCAGGTGACGCTCTCGATGCAGCTCGTCGACGGCGAGTGGCTGGTCGACGACCTCATCACCTCGCCGGTCCAGGGCTGAGGCGAGCCGGGAGGGCAGGCCACGCGTCGTCCACAGAGTCGTCGATTCCGCGCGTCCGGCTTGACCCCGGCGGCATCAGAGTTCATAGTCATGGCCAACGCGTGGCACTCTCCCATCGGGAATTCGACCCCGCGTTTGTGGCGTGTCCTCATCTGCGCTATCGTGGGCCCTTGCGCCTGCCCTCAGATGCCCGACGCCCTCCGGACGGCTGTTGCGGTGGTCGGCCGGCGCCGAGATCACTTGATCATTTGTGAGGACACCTCTTGGCCGCGCGCAGCTCCGCTGGTAACCACCGTCGCACCTCTTTCGCAAAGATCACCGAACCTCTCGAGGTTCCCCCCCTCATCTCGCTCCAGACGAGCAGCTTCGACTGGCTGGTCGGCGGAGAGCGTTGGGAGGAGGAGGTGGCTGCCCGCAAGGCCGCCGGTGAGGACGTCTCCGAGAAGACCGGTCTGCAGGAGATCTTCGAGGAGATCTCCCCGATCGAGGACTTCTCCGAGACGATGATGCTCTCCTTCGACAATCCCGTCTTCCTGGACGAGAAGTACACCGAGGAGGAGTGCAAGGAGAAGGACTTCACCTACTCCCGGCCCCTCTACGTCTCGGCCGAGTTCATGAACCACGAGACCGGTGAGATCAAGGGCCAGACGGTCTTCATGGGCGACTTCCCCATGATGACCAAGAAGGGCACCTTCATCATCAACGGCACCGAGCGGGTCGTCGTGTCCCAGCTCGTCCGCTCGCCGGGCGTCTACTTCGAGTCCTCGCCCGACAAGACGTCCGACAAGGACATCTACACCGCCAAGCTCATCCCGAGCCGTGGCGCGTGGCTCGAGTTCGAGATCGACAAGCGCGACCTCGTCGGCGTGCGCCTGGACCGCAAGCGCAAGCAGAACGTCACCGTCCTGCTCAAGGCGCTCGGCTGGACCACCGACCAGATCCGCGAGGAGTTCGGTCAGTACGAGTCGATGATGCTGACCCTCGAGAAGGACAGCGTCCGCTACGAGGTCGTCCACGAGGAGCTGCAGAAGAAGGCGCGGGGCGAGGCCCCGACCGCCGAGCAGGTCAACGACGAGGTCACCCGTCTCGCGCTGCTCGACATCTACCGCAAGCTCCGCCCCGGCGAGCCGCCGACGGCCGAGGCCGCGCAGACGCTGCTGAACAACTACTACTTCAACGGCAAGCGCTACGACCTGGCGAAGGTCGGCCGCTACAAGATCAACAAGAAGCTCGGCCTCCACGAGGCGTTCGACCAGCAGACGCTGACCATCGACGACGTCGTCGCCGCCATCCGCTACGTCGTGCAGCTGCACGCCGCGGGTGTGCAGGCCCCGGCGCCGGACCTGGTCGACGCCGAGGGCAACGTCGTCGAGGGTCCTGACGGTGCTCCCGTCAAGGTCCAGGCCGACGACATCGACCACTTCGGCAACCGGCGCATGCGCACGGTGGGCGAGCTCATCCAGAACCAGCTCCGCACGGGCCTGGCCCGCATGGAGCGCGTCGTGCGCGAGCGGATGACGACGCAGGACGTCGAGGCCATCACGCCGCAGTCCCTGATCAACATCCGTCCCGTGGTCGCGGCGCTGAAGGAGTTCTTCGGCACCTCGCAGCTGAGCCAGTTCATGGACCAGACCAACCCGATCGCCGGCCTGACGCACAAGCGTCGCCTCTCGGCGCTCGGTCCCGGTGGTCTGTCCCGCGACCGTGCCGGCATGGAGGTCCGTGACGTCCACCCGTCGCACTACGGCCGCATGTGCCCGATCGAGACCCCGGAAGGCCCGAACATCGGCCTGATCGGCTCGCTCGCGTCCTACGGTCGGATCAACCCGTTCGGCTTCGTCGAGACCCCCTACCGCCGCGTGGTCAAGGGTGTCGTCACCGACGAGATCGACTACCTGACCGCCGACGACGAGGACCGCTACGTCATCGCGCAGGCCAACGCCCCGCTCGACGCGAAGATGAAGTTCGCCGAGGAGCGCGTCCTGGTCCGGCAGAAGAACGGTGAGGTCGACGCGATCCTCGCCGAAGAGGTCGACTACATGGACGTCTCGCCGCGCCAGATGGTGTCGGTCGCGACGGCCCTGATCCCGTTCCTCGAGCACGACGACGCCAACCGGGCGCTCATGGGCGCCAACATGCAGCGCCAGGCCGTCCCGCTGGTCGTCAGCGACAGCCCGCTGGTCGGCACCGGCATGGAGTACCGAGCCGCCGTCGACGCCGGTGACGTGGTCGTCGCCGACAACGCCGGAGTGGTGAAGGAGGTGTCCGCCGACGCCATCGAGACGATGAACGACGACGGCACCTACCAGACCTACAAGCTGGCCAAGTTCAAGCGGTCCAACCAGGGCACCTGCATCAACCAGCGTCCGCTGGTGAAGTCCGGTGACCGTCTCGAGGTCGGCACGCCGATCGCCGACGGTCCGTGCACCGACGACGCCGAGATGGCGCTGGGCACCAACCTGCTCGTCGCCTTCATGCCGTGGCAGGGCCACAACTACGAGGACGCCATCATCCTCAGCCAGCGCCTGGTGCAGGAGGACGTCCTCACCTCGATCCACATCGAGGAGCACGAGGTCGACGCCCGCGACACCAAGCTCGGCCCCGAGGAGATCACCCGGGACATCCCGAACATCTCCGAGGAGGGCCTGGCCGACCTCGACGAGCGCGGCATCATCCGCATCGGCGCCGAGGTCACCACCGGTGACATCCTGGTCGGCAAGGTCACGCCCAAGGGCGAGACCGAGCTCACCCCCGAGGAGCGCCTGCTCCGCGCGATCTTCGGTGAGAAGGCGCGCGAGGTGCGCGACACCTCGATGAAGGTGCCGCACGGTGAGTCCGGCACGGTCATCGGCGTGCGGGTCTTCGACCGCGAGGACGGCGACGACCTTCCTCCGGGCGTGAACCAGCTGGTCCGCGTCTACGTCGCCCAGAAGCGCAAGATCTCCGTCGGTGACAAGCTCGCCGGCCGTCACGGCAACAAGGGCGTCATCGCCAAGATCCTGCCGGTCGAGGACATGCCGTTCATGGAGGACGGCACCCCGGTCGACGTCGTGCTCAACCCGCTGGGTGTGCCGCGACGGATGAACATCGGCCAGATCCTCGAGCTGCACCTCGGCTGGCTCGCCAAGCAGGGGTGGGACCTCAACCTCTCCGGTGAGAAGGGCGAGGCGGACTGGAAGAAGCGCCTGATCAAGATCGGCGCCGAGAAGGCCGACCCCAACACCAAGGTCGCCACCCCGGTGTTCGACGGTGCGCGCGAGGACGAGATCACCGGCCTGCTCGGTGCGACGCTGCCCAACCGTGACGGTGAGCGGATGGTCAAGGAGGACGGCAAGGCCGCCCTCTTCGACGGTCGCTCGGGTGAGCCGTTCCCGGAGCCGGTGGCCGTGGGCTACATGTACATCCTCAAGCTCCACCACCTCGTCGACGACAAGATCCACGCTCGCTCGACCGGCCCCTACTCGATGATCACGCAGCAGCCCCTGGGCGGTAAGGCCCAGTTCGGCGGCCAGCGGTTCGGCGAGATGGAGGTCTGGGCGATGGAGGCCTACGGCGCCGCCTACGCCCTCCAGGAGCTGCTGACGATCAAGTCCGACGACGTGCCGGGACGCGTGAAGGTCTACGAGGCCATCGTCAAGGGCGAGAACATCCCCGACTCCGGCATCCCCGAGTCGTTCAAGGTGCTCGTCAAGGAGATGCAGTCGCTCTGCCTCAACGTGGAGGTGCTGTCGCAGGACGGCTCCACCATCTCGCTCAAGGACGCCGAGGAAGACGTCTTCCGGGCGGCCGAGGAGCTCGGCATCGACCTGTCGCGCCGCGAGCCCAGCTCCGTCGAAGAAGTCTGAGTGGTGCGTACGGCGACCGCACGCCGGTCGCCGTACCCCCTCAGTCACCAGCATCTACACCACGTACTAACGAAGGACTGCAGCCATCGTGCTCGACGTTAACTTCTTCGACCAGCTTCAGATCGGCCTGGCCACCGCGGACGACATCCGCACGTGGAGCCACGGCGAGGTCAAGAAGCCGGAGACCATCAACTACCGCACGCTCAAGCCCGAGCGTGACGGCCTCTTCTGCGAGAAGATCTTCGGTCCCACCCGGGACTGGGAGTGCTACTGCGGCAAGTACAAGCGGGTGCGCTTCAAGGGCATCATCTGCGAGCGCTGTGGCGTCGAGGTCACCCGTTCCAAGGTGCGCCGCGAGCGCATGGGCCACATCGAGCTCGCCGCTCCCGTGACCCACATCTGGTACTTCAAGGGCGTCCCCTCGCGCCTGGGCTACCTGCTCGACCTGGCGCCGAAGGACCTCGAGAAGGTCATCTACTTCGCCGCCTACATGATCACCTCGGTCGACGAGGACGCCCGTCACCGCGACCAGGACTCCCTCGAGAACAAGGTCGGCCTGGAGCGCGAGCGCCTCGAGAAGCGCCGCGACACCTCCGTCGACGACCGCGCCAAGAAGCTCGAGGAGGACCTCGCCACCCTCGAGGCCGAGGGCGCCAAGGCCGACGCCAAGCGCAAGGTGCGCGACGGTGCCGACCGCGAGATGAACCAGCTCCGTGACCGCGCCAACCGCGAGATCGCGCGGCTGGAGGAGGTCTGGGACACGTTCAAGAACCTCAAGGTGCAGGACCTGCTCGGCGACGAGCTCCTCTACCGCGAGATGAAGACGTGGTTCGGCAAGTACTTCGAGGGCCACATGGGCGCCACGGCGATCCAGAAGCGCCTCCAGGACTTCGACATCGAGGCCGAGGTCGAGTCGCTGCGCGACACGATCGCCAACGGCAAGGGCCAGCGCAAGGTCCGCGCCCTCAAGCGCCTCAAGGTCGTCGACGCCTTCCGCAAGACCGGCAACCAGCCCATCGGCATGGTGCTCGACGCCGTCCCGGTGATCCCGCCGGACCTGCGTCCGATGGTCCAGCTCGACGGTGGCCGCTTCGCGACCTCCGACCTGAACGACCTCTACCGCCGCGTCATCAACCGCAACAACCGCCTCAAGCGACTGCTCGACCTCGGTGCGCCCGAGATCATCGTCAACAACGAGAAGCGGATGCTGCAGGAGGCCGTCGACAGCCTCTTCGACAACGGCCGTCGCGGCCGCCCCGTCACCGGCCCGGGCAACCGGCCGCTGAAGTCGCTGTCCGACATGCTCAAGGGCAAGCAGGGGCGCTTCCGCCAGAACCTGCTCGGCAAGCGCGTCGACTACTCGGGTCGCTCCGTCATCGTCTCGGGCCCGACGCTCAAGCTGCACCAGTGCGGTCTGCCCAAGCAGATGGCGCTCGAGCTGTTCAAGCCCTTCGTGATGAAGCGCCTGGTCGACCTGTCGCACGCGCAGAACATCAAGTCCGCCAAGCGGATGGTCGAGCGCGGCATCCGGGCCGAGGTCTGGGACGTGCTCGAGGAGGTCATCACCGAGCACCCCGTGCTGCTCAACCGTGCGCCCACCCTGCACCGCCTCGGCATCCAGGCCTTCGAGCCGCAGCTGATCGAAGGCAAGGCCATCCAGCTCCACCCGCTCGTGTGCGGTGCGTTCAACGCCGACTTCGACGGCGACCAGATGGCCGTGCACCTGCCGCTGTCCGCGGAGGCGCAGGCCGAGGCGCGCATCCTGATGCTGTCGACCAACAACATCTTGAAGCCGTCCGACGGTCGTCCGGTGACCATGCCCTCGCAGGACATGATCATCGGCCTGTTCTGGCTGACGTCGGACCGTGACGGCGAGGTCGGCGAGGGCCGCATCTTCTCCACCCCGTCGGAGGCGATCATGGCCTACGACCGTGGCGAGATCGGCCTGCAGAGCAAGATCAAGATCCGCCTCGACGACATCGTCCCGCCGCTCGACCTCGAGCTGGGCTCGGACTGGGAGGAGCGGACCGCGATCCTGCTCGACACCACGCTGGGCCGCGTCTACTTCAACGACACGCTGCCGGTCGACTACCCCTTCGTCAACGAGGAGGTCGGCAAGAAGCGTCTCGGTGCGATCGTCAACGACCTGGCCGAGCGCTACACCAAGGTCCAGGTCGCTGCCTCGCTCGACGCCCTCAAGGACGCCGGCTTCCACTGGGCCACGCGCTCGGGTGTGACCGTCTCGATCGACGACGTCACCACGCCCGACAGCAAGGTCGAGATCCTCGGCCGCTACGAGGCGCAGGCGGAGAAGGTCCAGAAGAACTACGAGCGCGGCGTGATGACCGACGACGAGCGTCGTCAGGAGCTCATCGAGCTGTGGACCCAGGCGGCAGCCGAGGTCGGTCGCGCGATGGAGACCAACTTCGACCGCAAGAACCCGATCTACATGATGGTCGACTCGGGTGCGTCGGGAAACATGAACCAGATCCGGCAGGTCGCGGCCATGCGTGGTCTGGTGGCCAACCCGAAGGGCGAGATCATCCCGCGCCCGATCAAGGCCAACTTCCGCGAGGGCCTCTCGGTGCTCGAGTACTTCATCTCGACCCACGGTGCCCGCAAGGGTCTGGCCGACACCGCGCTCCGCACCGCGGACTCGGGCTACCTGACCCGTCGCCTGGTCGACGTGTCGCAGGACGTCATCATCCGTGAGGACGACTGTGGCACCGAGCGTGGCCTGCCCAAGCGGATCGACGACGAGCACGTGGAGACCGCGGCCTACGCCCGTGCCTCCGCGGTCGAGATCACCCACCCGGAGACCGGCGAGGTCCTCGCCGCCGCCGGTGAGGACCTCGGCGACGTCAAGATCGGCGAGCTCGTGGCGGCCGGTGTCACCGAGGTCAAGGTCCGCTCGGTCCTGACCTGCGACGCCCGCACCGGCACGTGTGCCAAGTGCTACGGCCGCTCGCTGGCCACCGGCCAGCTGGTCGACATCGGTGAGGCGGTCGGCATCATCGCCGCCCAGTCCATCGGTGAGCCCGGCACGCAGCTGACCATGCGCACCTTCCACACCGGTGGTGTGGCCTCGGCCGACGACATCACGCAGGGTCTGCCCCGCGTGGTCGAGCTCTTCGAGGCCCGCTCGCCCAAGGGTCGTACGCCGATCTCGGAGTCGGCCGGTCGCGTCAAGATCGAGGAGACCGACAAGGCTCGCGTCGTCCTGGTCACCCCCGACGACGGCTCGGAGGTGCAGGAGATCCCGGTCTCGAAGCGCTCGCGCCTCAACGTCGAGGACGGCCAGCACATCGAGGTCGGTCACCACATCACCTCCGGTACGCCCGACCCGCAGGACGTGCTGCGCATCCTCGGCGTCCGCAAGGCGCAGGAGCACCTCGTGGACGAGGTCCAGGAGGTCTACCGGTCGCAGGGTGTGTCGATCCACGACAAGCACATCGAGATCATCATCCGGCAGATGCTGCGCCGCGTGACGGTCATCGAGTCCGGTGACACCAACCTGCTCCCGTCCGACCTGGTCGACCGGGTGCGGTTCGAGGAGGAGAACCGTCGCGTGGTCTCCGAGGGCGGCAAGCCGGCCTCGGGTCGCCCGGTCCTCATGGGCATCACCAAGGCCTCGCTCGCGACCGAGTCGTGGCTCTCGGCGGCCTCCTTCCAGGAGACCACCCGGGTGCTCACCGACGCCGCGATCAACGGTCGCTCCGACAGCCTGCGCGGTCTGAAGGAGAACGTGATCATCGGAAAGCTCATCCCGGCCGGCACCGGCCTCGAGCGCTACCGCAACATCCGGGTGGAGCCCACCGAGGAGGCGCGCGCCGCGGCCTACTCGGTCACCGGCTACGACGCCTACGACTACGACTTCGGTCCGTCGTCGCAGGCCGTCGCACTCGACGACTTTGATTTCGGTTCCTACCAGAACTGACCCGAGGTCGTAGCAAGGCAACCCGGACCCCGGTCTCCCGCGAGGGAGACCGGGGTCCGGTGCATCTGCGGCACATCGCGGACCCTTGGCCTCGTGTCCGGGCCGACGCACACTGGAGGACATGGCTCGATCGCTCTGGCACCGGTCCCTGTGGTCCATGCTCGCCCTCTGCGGCTTCGCGCTGGCCGCCTCGCTCCACCTGAACGGCGCGCCGCCGGCGCAGGCGGCGGCCGTGTCCGCCCCCAGCTCGTCGAGCGCGGTGCCCGAGTGCCGCAGTGCCGACCTGCGCGCCGACTACCGCGCGCGCGACGCCGCGACCGGGCACCGCTTCGGCGTGATCCGGCTGCGCAACGTCTCCGACCGCACCTGCGTGGTGCAGGGCTACGGCGGGCTGTCGTACGTCGGCGGAGGTGACGGCACCCAGGTCGGCGCCGCTGCCGACCGCGATCCGGGGCAGGCCCGGCGCGTCGTGCTGCAGCCGGGGGAGCGGGCCCGCAGCGAGATCTCGGAGACCGTGGCGCAGAACTACCCGCGGGCCAGGTGCCGCCCGACCCCGGTCGACGGCTTCCGGGTCTATGTGCCGGACTCCACGCGCTCGCAGTTCGTCGCGCGCCCGACCACGGGCTGCCGCAACGACGCCGTGCACCTCCTCTCGCACAAGCCGTTCCACCGCTGAGCCGGCGGTGCCGTCGCCGGCACCCGTGCGGCTTTCCTGACCCGAGGCGTCATCTGACACAATCCGCCGCGTGACACCGCCCACCCCGCGTCCCGCCTCGACCGACGTGCTCGTCGTCGGCGCCGGCCCCGCGGGGTCGGCTGCTGCGGCGTGGGCGGCCCGCGCCGGGCTCGACGTGGTGCTCGCGGACGCCGCGACCTTCCCGCGCGACAAGACCTGCGGCGACGGCCTGACCCCGCGTGCCATCGGCGAGATGCAGAAGCTCGGCCTCGAGGACTGGCTCCGGTCCCACACCGTCAACCAGGGGCTCCGCGCCCACGGCTTCGGCCAGACCCTGCTGCTGCCCTGGCCGGGCGGATCCCTGCCCGACTGGGGTTCGGCGGTCGCGCGCACCGAGCTCGACGACCACCTGCGCACGGTGGCCCTCGACAGCGGGGCCGTCGGGGTCGAGGGCGCCCGCGCGGTCGGCGTACGACGTGAGGGCGAGCGGGTGGCGGCGGTCAGGTTTCGAGGCTCGCAGGCTCGCGCCGCGACCGACGACGGTGGGGACGACGGCACGTTCGAGATCGCCTGCCGCTGGCTCGTGGTGGCCGACGGCGTCCGGTCGCCGCTCGGCAAGGTGCTCGGGCGAGAGTGGCACCGCGACACGGTCTACGCCGTCGCGGGGCGCTCCTACGTCGACTCCGTCATGTCGGACGACCCGTGGATCAGCTCGCACCTCGAGCTGCGCGACGAGCGCGACGAGCTGGTGTCGGGCTACGGCTGGATCTTCCCGCTCGGCGACGGCACGGTGAACCTCGGCGCCGGCACCCTCGCGACCAGCAGGCGACCGGCCGAGGTGGCCATCAAGCCGCTGATGCAGACCTATGCCGACACCATCGGCACGGACTTCGGGCTCTCGGGCGAGCTGCGGATGCCGACCTCGGCGCTGCTGCCGATGGGCGGCGCGGTGTCCAACGTCGCCGGCCCCAACTGGGCCCTCATCGGGGACGCCGCCGCATGCGTGAACCCGCTCAACGGCGAGGGCATCGACTACGGCCTGGAGACCGGACGCCTGGTCGCCGAGCACATCTCCAGCGGCACCGGTCTGGGCGAGGCCTGGCGCGCCACGCTCCTCGAGCACTACGGCGAGTCCTTCTCCATCGCCCGTCGCCTGGCCGGCATCGCGACCCAGCCGAAGGTGGTCGCAGCGCTCGGTCCGGCCGGCATGCGCTCGGACTGGCTGATGACGCTGGCCCTGCGGTGGATGGGCAACCTGGTCGACGACGCCGACCGTGATCGCGCCGCCCGGGTCTGGCGCTGGGCGGGCAGGCGGTCGATCGCGCGCGACGCGAGGCCTCCGTTCTCGTGAGCGGGGACGTCGAGTGACGCGCTGGTCCGATCCGGCCCGGAGCTGGCGCCGAACCACGGGCGTGAACGAGCACGTCTACCGCGCGACCAACCTCGTGGGTCGCACCGCGCTGCGGCTGCTCGACGTGCGGATGAGCTGGACGGGCCTCGAGCACCTGCCCCGGAGCGGTCCGGTGATCCTCGCCGCCACCCACGTGTCCTATCCCGACTTCCTCTTCATCCAGGCCGCCGCACGACCGGTGCGTCGCTACATCCGCTTCATGTCGCGCCACGAGCCGTGGGGCATGCGCGGTCTGTCCCGGGCGATGGTCTCGATGCGCCACATCCCGGTCGACCGCAAGGCACCCGCAGCGGCGTACGTCATGGCACGCCGGCTGCTGGACGAGGGCGAGGCCGTCTGCGCGTTCCCCGAGGCCGGGATCAGCTACTCCTACACGGTCCGCTCGCTCATGCGCGGCGTGGCGGCGCTGGCCCAGGAGACCGGTGCGCCGGTGGTGCCGGTCGCCCTGTGGGGTGCGCAGCGGATCTACTCCGTCGGGGTCCCCGACGAGCACGGCAGGGAGCCTCGACCCGACCTGACGCGCGGGCGCCGCGTCGACGTCGACTTCGGGGCCCCGCTGACGGTGGCCCGGGGTGAGGACCTGACCGAGTGGACCCGCCGGCTCGGCCACCTGCTGACCGACCAGCTCGAGGCACTCCAGCGCCTCCCGCACCACCAGCCGCGGCCGGGCGAGTGCGCCCCGTGGCACCCGGCGCACCTCGGCGGCCACGCCCCGACGCGCGCGGAGGCGGCCCATCTCGACATCGTGCCGCGCTCGGCGATCAGCCCGACGTGGGGGCCTTGCTAGCGCGTCGCCTGGCCTCGATCCACCCCAGCGGGTTGGTGAACGGCTCCAGCACGCGGCGCACGGGCGGGCTGGCCAGCAGCAGCGCGAGACCGACCGCGCCCAGCACGGTGAGCACCAGCCCGAGCACGGCGTGCTGCGCGGTGAAGTCGGGCCAGCCGAGGGCCTTGACGGTCTTGATGACGAAGCCGTGGAAGAGGTAGACCACCAGCGTGGCCGTGCCCATCGTGGTGAACCAGCCGAGGTTGCGCCGGGGCACCAGCGACATCGCCGCGAACGCGCCCACGAGGCCGACCATCATCACGGTCAGCCTGGTCTGGAAGACGACCTCGTTGTCGATCGGGATGTCGGCGTAGCCGGTGTCGTACCAGAGCAGCGCGGCCGCGGCCCAGGTGTCGGTGTAGGCCGCCATGACGCCGATCCCGATGAGCATCGGGACCGCGGCGAGGCGCACCCACATGTCGTCGAGGTGCTTGAGGTGTCGCGGCTTGAGGTGGAGGCCGAGCACGAAGAACGGCAGGAGGCCGAGGAACCGCGGGATCATCAGGGTGTCGTCGGTCCAGAGCCCGCCGAGCAGGCTGACGATCACCGACAGCGGCAGGAAGAGCCAGTGCAGCTTGAGGATCGGCGTGATCAGGCGCCACATGAGCAGCACGATGAGGTACCACATGGTCCAGTGCGGGACGAGCCACAGCGGGCCCTGCACGCCCTCGTCGGCGACGTACCTGCGGAAGTAGAACAGGGCCGGCTCGAAGAGCAGGTAGGGGACCAGGAGCGTGTAGACGAGGTTCTTCAACCGGCGCCGGTCCCACTCGAACGACTTCGACAGGTAGCCGCTCACGAAGACGAACGCAGGGATGTGCCAGAGGTAGATGAAGTCGTAGACCCAGTGGCTGCCGGCGGTCGACTCGGCGAGGCTGATCGCGTGCCCGATGACGACCAGGGTGACCAGGACCATCTTGACGTTGTCGAGCCACGGATCACGGGACGGGGGAGCCACGGCGGACACCGTACTTCACTAGGTTGGGCCCATGAGCTCCCTCCCGAGACGACAGCGAGTGGCCGCGTACGCCGTGGTGCTCCGCGAGCGTGAGGGACGTGTCGAGATCCTCCTGAGCCGGCTCGCGCCGAAGGTCTCGCGCACCGAGCTGTGGACCCTGCCGGGAGGCGGTGTCGACCACGGCGAGGACCCGCGCGCGGCGCTGGTCCGCGAGATCCACGAGGAGACCGGGCTCGACGCGACGGTGGGCGAGACGGCCCACGTCTACAGCGCCCACCTGCCCCGGGCCACCCGAGACGGCCGGCTGGTGGACGCGCACGCCATCCGGATCGTGTACGACGCCTGCGTGCCCGCCGACGCGCCGGTGCCGCACGTGGTCGAGGTCGACGGCTCCACGGCCGAGGCCGCCTGGCACGCGCTGGAGGACGTCGCGTCGGGCGCCGTCCCGGTGGCCGCACAGGTCACCGACGCGCTGGTCGACCACCAGCCGTTCCGGCTGCAGCGCGTCGCCGCCTACGCGCTCGTCACCCGCCCCGAGCAGGTCCTGCTGACGCGGCTCTCGCCCCGCGCGGCCCACCCCGGCCGGTGGACGCTGCCCGGGGGTGGCGTCGACCACGGCGAGCACCCGTCGGACGCGCTCGCGCGCGAGGTCGAGGAGGAGTGCGGGCTCACCTGCCGGGTCGGCGACCTGCTCGGGGTGCACGACACCCACTTCGCCGGGCATGCGCCCTCCGGCCGGATCGAGGACTACCACGGCATCCACCTGATCTTCCGCGCGAGCGTCGCCGACGGTGAGCCGCAGGTCCAGGACGTCGGCGGCACCACCGACGAGGTGGCGTGGGTCGACCTCTCCGCGGTCGACTCGGGTCAGGTCCCGGTCCTCGACGTGGTCATCCACGCCCTGGCCCTGGGCGAGGCCTGAGCCGTGACCGCACCTCCTGCGACCGCGCCACCTAGACTGACGAGGTGAATCCCCGTCAGCGTCGCCTCGTGATCCCGGTGGCGCTGGTGGCCCTCCTCGTCATCGTCGTCGTCGCCGCCGTCCTGTGAGCGAGTGGGCGCAGCTCCGCGCTGCCATCCTCGAGACCGACCACCTGGTGCGCGCCCTGGCCAGCGGGCGGCGCAAGGGACAGCCGGCACCGGTCGTGGAGGGTCGCGAGGTCCGCCGCGTGGAGCTGCGGGTCGTCGACCTCAAGGGTGGCCGCCACCTGCAGGTGGTGTCGTACGACGCCGTGCAGGCGCACACCACCAACCACCTGCTCGGCGACGCGGCCGCCGCCGCGGTGGACGGCCTGCTGGCCCAACCCTTCGCCAACTGGCACGTGGACACCGCGACGGAGACCCACCAGCTCCGGGTGACCAAGAAGGGTGTGCCGATGCTCCACACGTCGACGCGTGCGGAGCCGGTCGAGGTCTCGCGCGACCACGACCGTGACAAGGACCGGTTGCTGCGTGAGGACGACCCGGCCCTCGTCGCGCTCGGTATCAGCGACGCCCAGGGACGGGTCAAGCCGAGCCGGCAGGCGAAGTACCGCCAGGTCGAGGAGTTCCTGCGGCTGCTCGACGCGAGCCTGACCGACGGCCTGGCCAAGGGGCACCTGCGCACGCCCACGGCCGACGACCCGCTCCGCGTCGTCGACCTCGGGTGCGGCAACGCCTACCTCACCTTCGCCGCCCACCAGCTCCTCACCGGCCCGGTCGAGGCGGGCGGGCGCGGCCTGCCGGTCCGGATGACCGGCGTCGACGTCCGCCAGCAGTCGGCCGACCACAACTCCCGGATCGCCGCCGAGCTCGGCATCGAGACCGACTTCGTCGTCGGCACCATCTCCGACGCCTCGCTCGAGCTCGCGCCCGACGTCGTGCTCGCGCTGCACGCCTGCGACACCGCCACGGACGACGCGCTGGCCCGCGCCGTCGAGTGGGGGGCGCCGCTGGTGCTCGCGGCGCCGTGCTGCCACCACGACATCGCCAGCCAGCTGCGCAAGGCCCCGCCGCCTGCGCCCTACGCGGCGCTGACCCGCGACGGGATCCTGCGTGAGCGGCTCGCGGACACGCTGACCGACGCCCTGCGCGCCGAGCTCCTCCGGGGGCTGGGCTACCGCGTGGACGTGGTGCAGTTCGTCGAGAGCGCCCACACGCCCCGCAACACGCTCATCCGCGCCGTCCGGGTGGGCGAGGCGAGCGAGGCCGCGACGCACGACGCCCCACACGACCTGGCGGTCGCATGGGGCGTACGTCCGAAGCTGGCGGAGCTGCTCGGCCGGTGACCGGTCGGCGCTCGACCCTCAGCCGGTGAACAGCGCCGAGGCGCGGTCGATCGTCTGCCAGAGTCCGTAGGCGAGCGGGATGCCCACCATCAGCCAGGCCAGGGCGATCAGGATCGGGCTCGTGGTGGTCGTGTCGGCGGTGGTCTCGTCGGTGCTCATCGGCTCGCCTCCTGGCGCTTGGAGATGCGGTCCTCGTTGGCGGAGTTCGCCTCCTGGTCGAAGTGGCTCTCGTCGACCGGCCTGATCATCAGGTTGGCCACGAAGCCGACCGCGAGCACGCCGACCATCGTCAGCAGCGCGGGACGGTAGTCGGAGGCCACGAGGTTCCCGGGCTCACCGATGCGGTCGAGGATGCCGTTGACGATGAGCGGGCCGGCGACGCCGGCCGCGGCCCAGGCCGTGAGCAGGCGACCGTGGATGGCGCCGACCTCGAGGGTGCCGAACAGGTCCTTGAGGTAGGCCGGGACGGTCGCGAAGCCACCGCCGTAGTAGGACAGGATCACCACGGCGAGGACCACGAAGACGACGGTCGAGCTGCTGCCGAAGAGGGCGAGCAGCAGGTAGAGCACCGCGCCCACGCCGAGGTACATGACGTACGTCGGCTTGCGGCCGATGCGGTCCGAGAGGCTGGACCACGCGATGCGGCCGAGCATGTTGGCCAGCGACAGCACGCCGACGAAGCCACCCGCCGCAGCGGCCGAGACCGAGCTCGTGCCGTTGTCGCGGAAGAAGTCCTGGATCATCGGGGCGGCCTGCTCGAGGATGCCGATGCCCGCGGTGACGTTGCAGAAGAGCACGACCCACAGGAACCAGAACTGGCGCGTGCGGATCGCCTTCGAGGCCCGCACGAGCGCGCCGTTGGTGCCGGGGGAGTGCTCCGCCGTCGTGTCGTCGCCGTGGCCCGGTGGCACCCGGATCAGCGCCGCGCCGATCAGCATGAACACGGTGTAGACCACGCCGAGCGTGACGAACGTCTGGGCCAGGGCCGACCCGGAGGCCACCGCGCCCGGCTCCGTCGGCGCGAAGCTGGGGTCGTACATCCCCATCAGGCGGTTGGAGAGCGGGGAGGCGATGAGCGCACCGCCGCCGAAGCCCATGATCGCCATGCCGGTGGCCAGACCCGGACGGTCGGGGAACCACTTGATCAGCGTGGACACCGGGGAGATGTAGCCGATGCCCAGGCCGATGCCGCCGATGACGCCGTAGCCGAGGTAGAGCAGCCACAGCTGCGAGGTCGCGATGCCGGCCGAGCCGATCATGAAGCCGACGCCCCAGCACAGCGCAGCAGCGAGCATCGCCTTGCGCGGACCGGAGCGCTCCACCCACGTGCCGAGCACGGCGGCCGAGAGACCGAGCATCACGATCGCGATCGAGAACACCCAGCCGATCGCCGTGAGGCTGGTGTCGAAGCTGTCGACCAGGGAGTTCTTGAACACCGAGAAGGCGTAGACCTGCCCGATCGAGAGATGGACCGCCAGTGCGGCGGGTGGGATCAGCCAACGGCTGTAGCCCGGTCCGGCGACGATCGCCGACTTGTCGAGACGCGACATGCGCATCCTTTCCGCGAGAGAGAACCTCTCGCCACGCTACGGACGGGTGATTGATCTGTCACCTACGCGTAGGGGTGGCACGACGAGCGGTAGGTCAGGCACGACCAACGGTCCGCGAGGACGTCCCCGGCTACCGTGGCCGTGTGGGAGCGAGACGGCTGGCGGCGGCGACGGTCGTGGCCCTGCCCTTCCTGCTGGGTGCTGCCTCCGGCTCCCCGGACGTGCCTGCGGACCCCGTGTTCCGCTTCGGCGACCCCGACGTCGTGGAGTCGAGCGGCCTGGTCGTCGTCGACGGGCTCGTCGTCACGGTCAACGACTCCGGTGACTCCGGGCGCGTGTTCGTGGTCGACCCGACCAGTGGCGAGACCGTCGGGGTGACATCGTGGAGCCCGGACCCCGTCGACGTCGAGGCCCTGGCGCCGGCCGGCGCGGGGCACGTGTGGGTCGCCGACACCGGCGACAACCGCCGCGTGCGCGACTCGGTCTCGGTGCTCCGGGTGCCGGTGGGCAGGGGAGACCGCACGGTCGACCCGGAGGCGTACGAGCTCGTCTACCCCGACGGGGCCCGCGACGCCGAGGCACTGGTCCGGCACCCGCTCACCGGACGCCTTTTCGTGATCACCAAGGGCGTCTTCGCCGGCAGCGTGTACGCCGCCCCACCGAGGTTGCGTGCCGACCGGCCCAACCCGCTGGTCGAGGTGGGGCAGGCGCCGGGCATCGTGACGGACGCGACCTTCCTCCCCGGCGGTGGCGGGGTCGTGATGCGGACCTACTCCAGCGCCCACCTGGCGGCCCACCCCTCGTGGGAGCAGGTGGCCTCGTGGACGCTGCCGCGGCAGGACCAGGGCGAGGGCATCGCGCTCGCCGGCAGTGGCCTGCTGCTCAGCACCGAGGGCGCGCGGTCGGAGGTGCTCCGGGTCCCGCTCCCACCCGAGGCGCGCACGACCGACCTCGGCTCGCCGGCCTGGACGGCGCTCCGCTGGCTCGCGCTCGCCCGGGGGCTCCCGCTGTCCGTCGGTTGAGCAGGTCGGCCAGCCCGTGGGCCGGCGGCGCTGATCGGGTGAGGGTGGCGGCGCGCGACATCAGATCGGGCGTCGCGGGTGTCGTACGCCGCCAGGGTCGGCGGGTCCGGCGGCCTCAGGCGAGTGCGGCGTCCAGCGCGGCCTGGACGTGCAGGGTCGTGCAGGGGAAGACGGGCAGCTCGACGTCGGCCTGCTTGACCAGCAGCTCGAGCTCGGTGCAGCCGAGCAGCACACCACCGGCGCCCGCGTCCCAGAGCTCCTCGATGATGGCGACCACACGGCTGCGGGTGCGGGGGAGCACGACGCCGTGGACGAGCTCCTCGTAGATGGCGTCGTTGAGGAGGTCGTGGTGACGCGCGTCGGGGACGACCACGCTCAGGCCGTGGCCCTCGAGCCGGTCGGTGAAGAACGACTCCGACATCGCGACCTTCGTGCCGATGAGGCCGACGGTCGAGATCCCCGCGGCGCGGACCGCCTCGGCGACCACGTCGGCGAGGTGCAGCACGGGGATGTCGACGGCCTCCTCGACCTGGTCGGCGACCTTGTGGAACGTGGTGGTGCACAGCAGCAGGAAGTCGGCGCCGGCGCGTTCGACGCCGCGGGCGGCGTCGGCCAGCAGCGTGCCGACCTGGTCCCACTGCTCCTCGTCCTCGAGGTGGGTCACCTCGGCGAAGTCGACCGTGGTCAGGGCCAGCTTCGGCGAGGACAGCCCGCCGAGGCGCTCGCGCATCCCGAGGTTGAGGTCGCGGTAGTAGGCCGCGCTGCTCTCCCAGCTCATCCCGCCGACGAGTCCGATGGTCTTCACGCGCGGAAGTCTGCCATCTACTCCCTGCGGTGCACCTTGTGTGCCGCAGCCTGGGCACGGGGCTTGATCACGATCTCGTCGATGTCGACGTGGGAGGGACGCGTCGCGACCCAGGCCACCGCGTCGGCGACGTCCTCGGCGAGCAGCGGCTGGTCGACACCGGCGTACACCGCGTCGGCCCTGGCCTGGTCGCCGCCGAAGCGGACCAGCGCGAACTCGTCGGTGCGCACCATGCCGGGGGCGACCTCGCAGATGCGGATCGGCTCGCCGTTGAGCTCGAGCCGCAGCGTCTCGGAGACGACCTTCACCGCGTGCTTGGCGGTGGTGTAGCCGGCGCCACCCTCGTAGGCCCAGCGACCGGCCGTCGAGCCGAGGTTCACGATCACGGCGTCACCGCTGGCGCGCAGTGCGGGCAGCAGTGCCTTGGTCACCCGGACCAGCCCGAGGACGTTGACGTCGTACATCCATCGCCAGCCATCGAGGTCGGCGTCGTCGACCCGGTCGGTGCCGATCGCGCCGCCGGCGTTGTTGACCAGCACGTGGCAGGTCGGCACCGCGGCCGCCAGCGCGTCGACCGACTCCTGGTCGGTGATGTCGCAGGTGATCGCCTCACCGCCGATCTCCGCGGCCAGCTCCTCGATGCGGTCGGTGCGGCGGGCCGCGCAGACGACCCGGAAGCCCTGGGCGGCGAGGGCGCGGGCCGAGGCGGCGCCGATGCCGCTGGAGGCGCCGGTGACGACGGCGGTGCGGGCCTGGGGCAGGTCGTTGCTCATGCGCCCATCCTGCCAAGATCCCGTGCTGGAACAATGACGGGGTGATCATCGCGGCAGCCGACGGTTCGGCACTCGGCAACCCCGGTCCGGCCGGATGGGCGTGGTACGTCGACGACGACTGCTGGGCATCCGGCGGCTGGCCGCGTGGCACCAACAACATGGGCGAGCTGATGGCGGTCCTCGACCTGCTCCAGCAGACCGCCCACATCGACGACGACCTGCACGTCATCTGCGACAGCAAGTACGTCATCGACTCGATCACCAAGTGGATGAAGAACTGGAAGCGCAAGGGCTGGAAGAAGAGCGACGGCAAGCCGGTGCTCAACGTCGAGCTGATGAAGGCGCTCGACGAGGCCATGCAGGGACGCCGGGTCGAGTTCGAGTGGGTCAAGGGCCACGCCGGTCACGAGCTCAACGAGGCAGCCGACCGGCGCGCCAACGCCGCCGCCTCGGCGTACAAGCGCGGGGTCGAGGCCGAGGCAGGCCCCGGCTTCGCCGGCAGCAGCACCGCCCACCCGGCCGCCGCGGTCGGTCAGGTCGAGGAGGAGCCCGACCTGTTCAGCGACCTCGAGGACGTGGGGCCGACCACCGACGAGGAGCACGTGGTCGCCCTGGAGCGCGCCCTGCTCACCGACGAGGTGCGCGGGGACCGTGCCGCGGTCGCCGCGCTGCTCCACCCTGCGTGGCAGGAGATCGGCCGGTCGGGACGGCTCTGGAGCCGCGACGACATGCTCGAGGCCATCGCCCCGGGCGAGCCCGTCACCCTCGACGTGGTCACCCTCGATCGCGTCGACGCCGACACGATCCTGCTCGTGTGGCGGGCGCTCGCCGACGGTCGGTCGACACTGCGCAGCAGCCTGTGGGTCCGCTCGCGCGGTCGGTGGCAGCAGCGCTTCCACCAGGGCACCGACGAACGGTGAGCTGGAGCGCGCCCGTCGCGCCGTGGCATCATCGCGGGATGCCTCCAGCGAAGCTCGCAGCGACCGCTGCCGTCCTCGGCGGAGCCCTGTGGGTCCTCCACGCCGTGCTCGGCGGCGGTGACGACCCGCTCTCCCGCACCCTGTTCCTCGTCGGCTTCGCCGCGCTGGTCGTGGCTGCTGCGGTCTTCGGCACCAGCCTGGTCAAGAGCGACGCCGTGGGCATGCGCATCGTCGTCGGCCTCGCCTCCGGCCTGCTGGTGGTCTCGCTCGTCGAGGCGTTCCGACCCGCGGCGACTCACTGGTACGACGGCGTGTGGGGCATCCTCGCCCTCGCCGCCGGAGGTGCCTCGCTGCTGCGCAGTCGCTCCAGCGGCGCGGGAGGACGTCCGGCCCAGGGCGCGCACGCCCGCTGACCCCTCCTCCGGGTGAGGACCCGGGAATCCCGGGGCCGGCGGCGCAGTTGCACCGGAGGTGCGCTCTCCCGGGCGCTGAGACAGATGTGCACGAAGGAGGCAGCGGTGGGCGAGCGCGTGGCGATGATCAGCCTGCACACCTCACCCCTGGACCAGCCCGGGACCGGTGACGCGGGCGGGATGAACGTCTACGTCATCGAGCTCTCCCGCAGGCTGGCAGCGCAGGGCATCGCCGTCGACGTCTTCACCCGCGCCACGTCCTCGACCCTGCCGCAGGTCGTCGAGGCGGCCGACGGCGTGCTGGTGCACCACGTGGCCGCCGGCCCCTTCGAGGGGCTCACCAAGGGCGAGCTCCCCGGCCAGCTGTGCACCTTCGCCCGCGAGGTGCTCCGCACCGAGGCCATGCAGCCGCTCGGCCACTACACCGCCGTGCACTCGCACTACTGGCTCTCCGGGCAGGTCGGTGCGCTCGCGCGCGACCGGTGGAACGTGCCGCTCGTGCACTCGATGCACACCATGGCCAAGGTCAAGAACGCCGCGCTCGCCGTCGGCGACACCCCCGAGCCCGTCTCGCGGGTGATCGGCGAGGAGCAGGTCGTCGAGGCGGCCGACCTGCTCGTCGCGAACACCGACGCCGAGGCCCGCGAGCTCGTCGACCTCTACGGCGCCAGCCCCGACGCGGTCGAGGTGATCCACCCGGGCGTCGATCTCACCGTCTTCACCCCGCGCGACCGCCGCGAGTCCCGCCGCTCCCTCGACCTGCCCGAGGACGCGGTCGTGCTGCTCTTCGCCGGCCGGATCCAGCCGCTCAAGGCCCCCGACGTGCTCCTCCGCGCGGTCGAGGTGCTGCTGCGGGACGACCCGTCGCTGCGGCACCGGCTCGTCGTACCCGTCGTGGGCGGGCCGTCCGGCTCGGGCCTCGAGCACCCGTCGGCGCTGGCCGACCTGGCCGCGGACCTGGGCATCGAGGACGTCGTCCGGTTCGTCCCGCCGGTGACCCAGGGCGACCTCGCCGTGTGGGCGTCCGCGGCGACCGCGGTGGCCGTGCCGTCCTACAACGAGTCCTTCGGGCTGGTGGCCGTCGAGGCGCAGGCCACCGGCACGCCCGTGGTCGCCGCCGCCGTCGGCGGTCTGACGACCGTGGTGCGCGACGGGGTGAGCGGCCTGCTCGTCGACACCCACGAGCCGCGCGACTGGGCGGCCAGCCTGCGTCGCCTCATCGACGACCCGACGCTCGCCGAGCGCCTCGGTCGGGGTGCCGTCGCCCACGCCCAGGAGTTCTCCTGGGAGCACACCGCCGAGCTGACCCTCGCCGCCTACCAGCGGGCGGCCGGCCGGATGCGTGCTGAGATGGCCTCATGAGTGCCGTCGACATCGTCCGGTCCTACCTCGCCGACAACGAGATCGAGCACCAGGAGACCAGTCGCGAGGGTGTCGAGGGCACCAGCTTCTCGCTGACGCTCCCGGGCGAGAAGAAGCTCCAGACGCCGGTGCGGCTCGACGTGGGCGCGCACGCCCTCGGCGTGCACGCCTTCGTGTGCCGCAACCCCGACGAGAACCACTCCCGCGTGCACCGCTGGCTGCTCGAGCGCAACCTGCGGATGTACGCCGTCTCCTTCGCCGTCGACCGGCACGGTGACATCTACCTCGAGGCGCGGCTCCCGCTCGCCGCGGTCGCCGCCGACGAGCTCGACCGGATCCTGGGCTCGGTGCTGGCCAACGCCGACGAGTCGTTCAACGCGATCCTCGAGCTCGGGTTCGCCTCCTCCATCCGCAAGGAGTGGGAGTGGCGGATCTCGCGCGGTGAGTCGACCCGCAACCTCGAGGCCTTCCGGGGCTGGCTCGAGGCGGGCAAGGATCCCGACACCGACTGACCGCCGTTGGTCGAGGAGGGCGCCCCGCGCCCGTCACGAGACCCGTGGCCTCCGTCGGGTCATCAGCACCCCTGCGATCGCCAGTGCGCCTCCGACGAACGTCAGCGACGGCGGCACCTCGTCGATCGTGAGCCAGGCGATCAGGGTCGCGATCAGCGGGACCAGGAAGGTCGTCAGCGACAGCGCGCCCGCGTCGGTGTGCGTGAGCGCGAACGCCCACGTGGTGAAGGCGATCGCCGTCGGGAAGACGCCGAGGTAGACGATCCACCAGAGCTCCGGGCCACCGTCGGCCACGATGCCCGGCAGGTCGCCGGAGAACGGCAGGCAGGTCACCGCGCCGATCAGGAACGAGACCAGCACCACCTGGACGGACGGGATGCGGCGCAGCAGGACCTTCTGGGTCAGCACCCCGACGGCGTACATCGCCGCGGCGACGAGCACGAGCACCACGCCGAGCAGGCTCGCATCGGCATCGCTCGAGGACCCGCGGGCGATCACCGCCACCCCGGCGAAGCCCACGAGCATGCCCGCGACGAGCCAGCGGTGCAGCACCTCGCCGAAGAGCGGGATCGCGAGCAGCGCCACGATCACGGGGCCGATCTGGATGATCATCGCGGCGGTGCCGGCGTCGACGTGCCGCTCGCCGGCGTTGAGGGCGAGGTTGTAGACGCCGAACCAGCCGACACCCCCCAGTGCCAGCAGGGCCCACTCGCGTCGGGTGGGACGCACCCAGCCGCGACGCAGCACCAGCGGCAGCATCACGAGCGCGGCCACGACCAGGCGGCCGGATCCGAGCGCGCCGGGGCTCACGTCGTGCGCCACGTGACGGATGACGACGAACGCCGAGGCCCACAGGACCAGCGTGACCGCGCCCGCCGTCACCGGCAGCCAGGCCGGGGGAGCAGCGGTCGCGGAGTCGTGGTCGGTGCGCGTGGTCGTCACGGGTCAAGGCTAGGTACGGTCATGACTGCGTGCCAGCGCATTTCGGACGCCGTACGACGACATCCCGCCGCGTGCGGTCGTCCTACGGTCTGGTCGGGGTAGATCTCGACACGCCGTCGCTGCCTCGTGCCTCGCAGCAGGGCTGCTCGATCTGTCCGGGCGCACGCGGCGTGCTCGCTCGTCGCGCGCGACGGCCCGGCACGGCGCGCTGGACCTCTTCCCTGCGGTCAGAGGTCCAGCTTGTAGCCCAGGCCGCGGACGGTGACGAGGTACTTCGGCTCGCCCGGGTCGGGCTCGAGCTTGGCGCGCAGCCGCTTGACGTGCACGTCGAGGGTCTTGGTGTCGCCGACGTAGTCGGAGCCCCAGACCCGGTCGATGAGCTGGCCGCGGGTGAGCACCCGGCCCGGGTTGCGCAGGAACATCTCGAGGAGCTCGAACTCCTTGAGCGGCAGGCGCTGCTCACTGCCGTCGACGGTCACCACGTGGCGCTCGACGTCCATGCGGACCGGACCGGCCTCGAGGGTGTCGGGCATCAGGTCGGGCTCCTGGCCGCGACGGAGCACCGCGCGGATCCGGGCGACCAGCTCGCGCGGGGAGTAGGGCTTGGTGACGTAGTCGTCGGCGCCGAGCTCGAGGCCGACCACCTTGTCGACCTCGTCGTCCTTGGCGCTGACCATGATCACCGGGACCGACGAGGTCTGCCTGATCTGGCGGCACACCTCCGTGCCGGGGACGCCCGGCAGCATCAGGTCGAGGAGGACGATGTCGGGGCCGAAGCGGTCGAACTCGGTGAGGGCGGTGTTGCCGTCGGCGGCGATGACCACCTCGTAGCCCTCCTTGCGGAGCATGTAGGCGAGCGCGTCGCTGTAGCTCTCTTCGTCCTCGACGACGAGTACCCGGGTCATCTCTTGATCTCCTGCTGGTTCGTGCGCGTGGTGGACCCGGTCGCGGATCCGCTGGCGGACGTCGCGGGTGCGACGACCTCGACCGGGGTGCTCGGGCGGCCCAGTGACTGACCGGGCTCGGGGTTGCGGGGAAGCGTGAGGGTGAACGTCGAGCCCTGGCCCTGGACGGACCACACCGAGATGTCGCCGCCGTGGGTGGCGGCGACGTGCTTGACGATCGCCAGGCCGAGCCCGGTGCCGCCGGTGGAGCGGTGGCGTGCGGGGTCGACGCGGTAGAACCGCTCGAAGATGCGGTCGATATCCTCGGCCGGGATGCCGATGCCCTGGTCGACGACCGAGACCTGGACCTGCTCGCCCTCGGAGCGGGTGGTGACGACCACCCGCGAGCCGCTGTTGGAGTAGGCCACGGCGTTGGCGACCAGGTTGCTGACGGCGGCGCCGATCTGCTCCTGCGAGCCGAAGACCTCGAGGCCGTGCTCGCCGCGGGACTCGACCGAGATCTGCTTGGCGGCGGCCTCCATGGCGCTGGTGTCGACCGCAGTCGCCACGGCGGCGTCGAGGTCGACCATCACCGGCGTCTCGAGGGGGTCGTGCCCCTGGAGGCGGGAGAGCTCGATGATCTGCTGCACGAGCTTGGAGAGACGGTCGCTCTCCTTGAGCATCCGGTTGGCGAAGCGCTGCACGGCCTCGGGGTCGTCGGAGGCGTCGGTCACGGCCTCGGCGAGCAGGCGGATCGCGCCGACCGGTGTCTTGAGCTCGTGGCTGACGTTGGCCACGAAGTCGCGGCGCACGGCCTCGACCCGGCGCTCTCGGGTGCGGTCCTCGACCAGGGCCAACACCAGCCGCGCGCCGAGCGGGGCGACGCGTGCGGTCAGGGTGCGTCCGAACCCGCCGTCGGCGGCCGGCATCTCGATCTCGCTCTCGCGGATCTGGCCGTCGCGGCGCACGAGTGCGACGACCTCGAGCAGCTCGGGCACGACGACGGTGTTGCCGCGCACCAGCCCGAAGGCGTACGCCGGCGCGGAGGCCTTGAGCACGTGGTCGGACTGGTCGACGACGACCGCGCTCGAGCGCAGGATGCTGAGCACCGCGGCGACCCCGGCCTGGACCACCGGCTCGTCCTGCGCGGGGAGGGTGTGACGCTGGCGGTCGCTGATGTGCCAGGCGAGCACTGCGCCACCGGCCACGATGGCCCCGATGATCGCGGCCAACCCGGCCTGCATCGTCGGATCCACGCTCACCATCGTACGCATCCGATGTCCCCGGCCAGTCCCGCTGGACAGCGGGCACCGACTGTTCATCGGGCGTTCATCGGGCACCCACGAGCGTTCGTCTTGGCTGCCTAGGGTGGTGGGCATGCGTGAGGCTTTCCATGACCAGCTCGACGGCATCTTCGCCGACCTGTCCGAGATCTGCGGGCAGGTCGAGGTGGCAGTCCGCGAGGCCACCAAGGCCCTGATGACCGGTGACATCCACACCGCCGACCAGGTGATCGGCAACGACAAGGCGATCGACGCCGCCCGCGAGCGGGTGGACGACACGGCCTTCTCCCTGCTCTCCCTGCAGCAGCCCGTCGCGGGTGACCTGCGCGTCATCGTCTCCGCGCTGCGGATGGTCAGCGAGCTCGAGCGGATGGGCGACCTGTCGGTGCACGTCGCGAAGATCGCGCGTCTGCGCGTGCCGGCCGTGGCCGTGCCCGACGAGCTCCGGCCCACCATGGAGCGGATGGCAGAGACGGCCGAGGACATGGTGCGCCGGGTGCGCGGGATCATCATCGAGCGCGACGTCGAGGCGGCCATCGAGCTCGGCCGTGACGACGAGGTGATGGACCAGCTGCGCCGCCGCAGCTTCACCGAGCTGCTCTCCGCCGACTGGCAGCACGGCGTCGAGGCGGCCGTCGACATCGCGCTGCTCGGGCGCTACTACGAGCGCATCGCCGACCACTCGGTGTCGGTCGCGAACCGCGTCGTCTTCGTGGTCACCGGCGAGGTCCCGGCGCGCGACTGACCGGCTCCTGGCGCCCGTCGCGCGGCGGCGGGAACGGGACATCGTGGAGTCGGTGAGTCACTGAGTGACTCGCGGACTCCACGACCCCGGTGGAGTCACCGGATATCCGGAGACTCCAGCCGGCGTGGGCGCAGGCCGACCGTTCGTGGAGCCGGTGAGCCACAGGGTGGCTCGGACGTTCCACGATCATGGCGTACGCGGGTGGCTGGGCGTGGTGCCCGGCTGCTCGTCTGAGCTCAGCGACCCTGGTTGGCGACGGCTGCGGCTGCGGCCGCGGCGGCCTCCGGGTCGAGGTACCGGCCACCGGCGACGGTGGGGCGCAGGTCCTCGTCGAGCTCGTAGACGAGCGGCATGCCGGTGGGGATGTTGAGGCCGGCGATGTCCTCGTCGCTGATCTGGTCCAGGTGCTTGACCAGCGCGCGCAGGCTGTTGCCGTGGGCGGCCACCAGCACCGTCTTGCCGTCCTTCAGGTCCGTGACGATGTCGCTCTCCCAGTAGGGGAGGAAGCGGGCGATGACATCCTTGAGGCACTCGGTGCGGGGGAGCTCGTCGCCGAGGTCGGCGTAGCGCGGATCGCCTGCCTGCGAGAACTCGTCGGAGTCGTCGAGCGGCGGCGGCGGGGTGTCGAAGGAGCGGCGCCAGAGCATGAACTGCTCCTCGCCGTACTCGTCGAGCGTCTGCTTCTTGTCCTTGCCCTGCAGGGCTCCGTAGTGGCGCTCGTTGAGCCGCCAGCTGCGCTTGACCGGGATCCAGTGGCGGTCCGCCGCGTCGAGGGCCAGTGCGGCGGTGTTGATCGCGCGGCGCTGGAGCGAGGTGTGCACGACGTCGGGCAGCACGTCCGCCTCGCGGAGCAGCTGGCCCCCGCGGACCGCCTCCCCCTCACCCTTCTCGGTGAGGGCCACGTCGACCCACCCGGTGAAGAGGTTCTTGGCGTTCCAGTCGCTCTCGCCGTGACGGAGCAGGACCAGGGTGTAGGTCATGAGGCGTCCATGCCCTTCCAGTAGCCCGTCTCGTCGGAGACGACGGGGACGTTGAGCGTGACCCGCTCGCCGTTGCCGAAGTCGAAGGCCAGCGGGACGAAGTCGCCGGCGCCGAAGTCGCCGGTCAGGATGATGTCGGCCGGCGGGTCGGCCAGGTTGACCAGGCCGCCCGCGGCGACCGCGATCGGCTCGAAGTCGGCGGGTGCGACGGTGTCGTCCTGGCCCGCGACGCCGGTGAAGGTCTGCTCCTCGTCGGCGTCGTTGTTGGCCAGCGAGGCGACGAAGGTGCCGGACCCATCGGACGCCGAGACCACGACGGCCGAGAGCACGTCGATGACCCCCTCACGGTTGTTGGCGCCACCGGCGGGGGTGTAGTCCCGCTCCGTGGCGTAGTCGAAGCCACAGGAGGAGAGCGGGGCGGCGAGCGCGAGAACCGCGGCGGCGGTCGCGATGGATCGGAGTCGCATGGCGCACAGCCTAGCGTCGCCTCAGGTCAGTCCGACCGTCCGCCCTGCGATGAGGATGCCGACCACCACGAGGGCGGTGCAGACGCTCGCGATCACGAGCATCCGGGGGGTGCCGGTGCGCAGCGCCAGGAGCAGCGGGAGCGAGCGCTCGCCCTCCTCGTGGTCGTGCACGAGGCCGGGCAGGGCGAGGAGGACGTGCACGCACAGACCCAGCGCCGCGGCGAGCACCACCATCGCGGCGGTCGGCGGCGTCGTCGCCCCCGTGCCGTTCCAGCCGCCGTAGGAGAGGAAGGCGGGGTAGAGCGCGAAGCCGGCCATCCAGGGCACGAAGGACAGCGGCCGGGCGTGCAGGAGCCGGTCGCCGACCACGGAGACCAGCAGGAGGGCGAGGTACGCCGCCGCGGACTCTCGACCGTTGGCCACGGACAGGGGTACGACGAGCAGCGCCGCGCACGCCACCGCGAACCAGACGGTCCCCGTGTCGAGCACCTCGCCGCTGAGCGGCTTGTCGGGCCGGTGGCGACGGTCGCGTGCCCGGTCGGCGAGGTCGTCGGCCCACCCGAGGATCGCCTGTCCGACGAGCACGGTGAGCGCCACCAGGGCGACCTCCCGGAGCGGGCGCCCGGCGGCTGCGGCGGCGACCGCGAGGGCGGCCGCGGTGCCCAGCGCCTGGCGCGGGTGCGCGGCCCGCAGGAGGAGCAGCGCCGGGGTCGTCGGCATGGCCCGAAGTATGTCCCAGGGCTGCCTCCGCAGTGGCGCAGGCCGGGTGCACGACCACGGAACCGGCGATCTGTCAAGCCCGGAAGTGGCCTCTGACCTGCGGAAACGCGAAAGGAGCCCATTCGAACCCGTGTTAGAATGGACACCTAGGAAGGGGAACTAAACATATGACTTTCACCGTCGGCGAAACGGTCGTCTATCCCAATCACGGGGCCGCTGTCATCGAGGACATCGAGATGCGGCAGATCAAGGGAGAGGACCGGCAGTACCTCGTCCTCAGGATCGTCGCCCAGCAGGACCTGGTCGTGCGCGTCCCGGCCTGCAACCTCGACCTCGTCGGAGTCCGCGACGTCGTCGACAAGGAGGGTCTCGACCGCGTCTTCGACGTGCTGCGAGCTGCTCACGTCGAGGAGCCGACCAACTGGTCGCGTCGCTACAAGGCGAATCTCGAGAAGCTGCACTCCGGCGACGTCATGAAGGTGTCCGAGGTCGTGCGCGACCTGTGGCGCCGCGAGCGTGACCGTGGCCTGTCGGCCGGTGAGAAGCGGATGCTGGCCAAGGCTCGCCAGATCCTCGTCTCCGAGCTGGCCCTGGCCGAGAAGACCAACGAGGACAAGGCCGAGGCCACCCTCGACGAGGTCCTCGCCTCCTGAGGCTCGCAGCACCCAGCACGACAGATCGACCCCCGGCGCACGTCCCGCGCCGGGGGTCGAGTCGTCTGTGGCCCCTCGGGGGATAGCGTGACCCGGCGATGAGCATCTACGACGACGATGACGTGGTCCGCGCGCTCGGCGTGGTGGTCGACGAGGGCCGGGGCACCCTGCCCTACCGGCTCGTCCACGGTGAGTCGTTGGTCGCCTGCGCGGCCTGGGCCCTGGGAGAGGCCGGCGTCGACATCGTCGACGCGAGCGTCCCGTGGGCCGGGCTGGTCGAGTCCGGCTCCGACCTCGTCCTGCACGACCCGCTGTGCCCGATGACGCCGGCTGCGTTCATCGCGACCTGCCTGCGCCTGGCTCGCGAGGGCGACCGGCCCGTGGTCGGCGTACGACCCGTGACCGACACCGTCAAGGCGGTCGCCGGCGGTGTGGTCGGACGGACCCTCGACCGCGACGCGATGCTGGCGGTGACCTCGCCCCTGGTCGTTCCCGCCGCGGTGCTGTCGCGACTGCCCGGACGACCGGTGCCGGACCTGGCTCGCACGGTGTCGGACCTGGCTGCCGCAGGGCACGAGGTGCAGACGGTCCAGGCGCCGCCCGAGGGCCGACGGGTGACGTCGAGCGACGAGCTGCGCCTGCTCGAGGTCCTCACCACGCCGCAGGGCTGAGCTCCTCGGCCACGGCCACGTCCTCGGCGAAGGTGACCTTCAGGTTGAGGGGACTGCCCGGAACGGCCGCGACCGCCACCTGGCGGTAGGTCGCGACACAGGCCGCGGTGTCGGTGCCCTCGAACCCGTCCCGCGCGGCGTCCCGGTAGGCCGAGAGGACCTCGCCGGCCAGGAACGCCTGCGGAGTCTGGACGCCGCCGACGTCCTCGGTCACCGCGGTCAGGTCGTCGTGGAGCAGCTGGGTCACCGGCACGACCGGGATCGCTCCGCCCCGGTCACGGGCGGCCGAGATGACCGCCTCCCACAGGCCGGGGGCGGCGAGCGGCCGGGCGGCGTCGTGCACGACGACGACGTCGACCTCGCCGGCCTCGATCGCGGGCCCGAGCACCCGGAGCGCCGCCCACTCCGAGGCGTGGCGGGTGGCGCCGCCGTCGACCAGCAGCACCTCGCGATCACCCAGGTGCGGCGCGAGGGCCTGCCCCACGGCGTCGCGGTCCTGGGGCCGCACGACGACCACGAGGCGGCGTACGTCGGGCAGGGCGAGCGCCGTGCGCACCGACCAGGCCAGCACCGGGAGACCGCGCAGGGGGAGGAGCACCTTGTTCGTCCCCGCGCCGACCCGGCTCCCCGAGCCGGCGGCCACGATGACGACCGCGGTGGACGCCGACCCCGTCATCGACCGGTGACCAGAGCCGTGGCGATCGCGGCGACGCCCTCGCCGCGACCGGTCAGGCCGAGGCCGTCGGTCGTCGTCGCGGACACGCTGACGGGGGCACCGACGGCGGCCGAGAGCGCCGCCGTGGCCTCGTCGCGCCGGGGTCCGAGGCGCGGGGCGTTGCCGATGACCTGGACGGCCACGTTGCCGATGTCGAAGCCTGCCGCGCGCACCCTGCGGGCGGTCTCGGACAGCAGGGCGGCACCCGAGGCGCCGGCCCATCGGGGCTCAGCCGTGCCGAAGTGGCTGCCGAGGTCGCCGAGTCCGGCGGCGGAGAGGAGCGCGTCGCAGGCCGCGTGGGCGGCGACGTCGGCGTCCGAGTGACCCTCGAGCCCGGCAGGCTCGTCGGGCCAGGAGAGCCCGGCCAGGTGCATCGGGACGCCGGGGACCAGGCGGTGGACGTCGGTGCCGATGCCTATCCGGGGAGTGGTCACGTCGGCATCATGCCGGACGGGCGTCACAATAGAGGGGTGAGCACCCGTCGTCTGCACTGGAGGATCGCCGGCGTCCTGGCCGGAATGGCCGGACTTGCCACCAGCTATGCGGCCGCGACGGTTCTCACCGTCCGCGCGTCGCCGCTGGTCGCGGTGGCCGAGCTGGTCATCAAGGTGACGCCCGGCTCGACGGCCGAGCGGGCGATCTCCGTGCTGGGCCACCTCGACAAGCCGGTCCTGCTCCTCGGCGTGATCGTGCTGCTGCTCGCGTGCTTCGCCTGGGCCGGCTCGCTGGCGCGGGGCGGCTGGTGGCGGGCGATGGTGGTGTGGGTGGTGCTGGCCGGCGTGGGACTCGTCGCCGTCATGTCCCAGCGGGGCGCCGGTGTGGTCGACGTCGTGCCGGTCGTCGTCGGGCTGCTCACCTGGATGTCGGTGCACCCCGCGCTGACCGACGCGCTCCGTCGCGGCCTGAGCCGACCCGACCTGCAGTCCAGCGAGCGACGTGTCTTCCTCGTCGTCGCCTCGGTGGTCTCGGTGGCCTCGCTCGGCATCGCGGTGGCAGGACGGCTGGCGAGCGCCGGCAGGCGCAGTGTCGAGACGAGCAGGCAGCTGCTCCGCATCCCGGGTGTGACGCGCCACTCGGCACCTCCGGCGACGTCGGTCGGGCTGGAGGGGGTCACCCCCTGGCAGACCGCCAACGAGGACTTCTACCGGATCGACACGGCGATCTCGGTGCCCGCCATCGACCCGTCCGACTGGAAGCTGCGGATCCACGGCATGGTCGAGCGCGAGCTCACGCTCACCTACTCCCAGCTCGTCGCGCGTGAGCTGACCGAGTCGTGGGTCACGCTGAACTGCGTCAGCAACGAGGTCGGTGGCGACCTGGTCGGCAACGCCCGCTGGAGCGGCGTGCGCCTCGCCGGGCTGCTGGCGAACCTCGGCGTCAGCGACGAGGCCGACTGCATCCTGCAGACCTCGCACGACGGCTGGACCTGCGCGACGCCGCTCGCCGCTCTCACCGACGACCGCGACGCGATGCTCGCCGTGGCCATGAACGGTCAGCCGCTGCCGATCGAGCACGGGTTCCCGGTCCGCACGGTGGTGCCGGGGCTCTACGGCTACGTCTCGGCCACCAAGTGGGTCGTGGACATGAAGGTCGGCACGTTCGCCGACTCCGTCGGCTACTGGACGACCCGCGGCTGGTCGTCGCAGGGACCGGTCAAGATCGCCTCGCGCATCGACGTGCCGCGTTCCGGCGACAAGGTCCCGGTCGGCGAGGTGTCGTTCGGAGGCGTCGCGTGGCGTCAGCACACGGGCATCGAGGCCGTGGAGGTCCAGGTCGACGGTGGCGCCTGGCAGCGGGCCGAGCTGGCCGAGGTGCCGTCCGTCGACACGTGGGTGCAGTGGTCGCTGACGACCGACCTGGCAGAGGGCGACCACGAGGTCCGCGTGCGCGCCATCGGCGCCGACGGCGAGACCCAGACCGACGTGGTCCGGGCACCCGCGCCGGACGGCTCCACGGGGTTGCACACCATCCAGGTGAGCGCCGGCTGATAGCGGCCCGCCGGGTCCTCAGCTGTTGCGGATGACGTACGCCGTCGCGCCGGACGCCCCGATCCAGAGCCGCTCGAACTGCGCGCGGTCGTAGGTCCGCCGCACCTGGCTGTTGGTCGCGCCGGCCGGGTCGTTGACGACCACGTTGCCCTGCGCGTCGAATCCCACGACCACCAGCAGGTGGCCGTTGCTCGCGGAGATCGGGGCGCCGGTGAGCTGGTTGCGGCCGAACGCGATCGAGACGATCAGCGGCACACCGGCCGCGATGTAGTCCTCCGCCTCGCGCAGGTCGCGCATCCGGGTGACGTAGGAGTCGCCGCCGACGAGCGTGGCGGCGTAGGCGGTGTTGAAGGCCCAGTTGCCGGTGCCGCGGTAGCCGTGGTCGTAGACCATCTTGGCCGTGTGGTCGACGACGGCGTCGGCGTGGCCGGCGGCGATGCCGGTCGGCGTCGGTGAGAGCCCGTAGTAGCCCAGGACCATCGCGGTCGACGTCGGCGAGCACCAGGCCTCACCGCCACCGCCCCACTGCGGGTAGTGCCCGGTGTGCACCATCTGGGAGTAGGCCGGCACGTCGAGCACCGTGCCCACGCCCGGGCCGGGCACCGAGGTGGGTCGGGGGGCAGAGGCGTCGGCCGAGGCCACGGCCCCGACGCGCTCGAGCGAGACGCCGAGGCTGGAGCCCTTCGGGCGCAGCAGCGTGACCCGCACCTGCCACGACGTGATCGTGCTGACGGCGTACCACGTGTCGGTGCTGACGCGACCGAGGTCGTCGGGCTGCCCGGAGTACGTCGTGCGCGCCACGGGGCGGTCGGTGGTCGCCCAGTCTGCCATGGTGTCCCAGCTGCCCGTGCGGCCGTCGGCGCCGCGGGCGCGGACCTCGACGCGGATCATGCTCCGCCCCGGCGTGGTGGCCTCCCAGGTCGGGACGAGGGCGGTCGCGCCGAAGCCCGGCGTCGCCCAGGGGGAGGTCCAGGTGCCGGCCTCGTACCTCTTGCCCGCGACGGTCCGCGGCCTGGGTGAGAGCATCGAGACCTGGCCGCGGCCGAGCTTGAGCCCGGCGCGCTTGCCGGCCTTGAAGTCGGCGTAGCTGCTCCACGACGTCATCGCGATCTGCGCCGTCGCGCGCGTGCGCGCGTCGGCGGGTGCGCCGGCCGCGGCGGGCGCGACCAGCGCGCCGCCCAGCAGGAGGGGGAGGGCCAGGGCCAGGGACGTGGCGGCCGTGAAGGCAGCGGCAGGGCGTCGGAGCACCGCACGACGATAACCCGCGACGTCCCACACGTCACAGGAGTCACAGAAGCCGGTCGCGTGACTTCGGCATCCGCACGACCGCGCACCTAGACTCGGCCGCGTGACTCTGAGGCTCCACGACACCGCGACGCGCGAGACCCGCGACTTCGTCCCCCTCGTCGAGGGCAGGGCGGGCATCTACGTGTGTGGACTCACCGTGCAGTCGGAGCCGCACGTCGGGCACGTGCGCTCCGCGGTCAACTTCGACGTGCTCCGGCGCTGGCTCTCCGCGACCGGCCACGAGGTCGACTTCATCCGCAACGTCACCGACATCGACGACAAGATCCTCACCAAGTCGGCCGAGCAGGGGGTCCACTGGTACGCCCTCGCCGCAGCGATGAAGCGTGAGCTCGACAAGGCGCTCTCGGCGATCAACGTGCTCCCGCCGACCTACGAGCCCGGGGCGACCGGCCACGTGCCCGAGATCGTCGAGCTGACCGAGCAGCTCATCGCGGCGGGCCATGCCTACGCCGCGGAGGACGGCAGCGGCGACGTCTACTTCGACGTGCGCAGCTGGCCGGCCTACGGCGAGCTGACGCGCCAGAAGGTCGACGACATGGAGCCCGCCGGTGACGCCGACCCGCGCGGCAAGCGCGACCCCCGCGACTTCGCCCTGTGGAAGGGACAGAAGGTGGGGACGGAGCCGGACACCGCAGCGTGGCCGTCGCCGTGGGGCAGAGGAAGGCCGGGCTGGCACATCGAGTGCTCGGCCATGGCCGGCAAGTACCTCGGCCCCGCCTTCGACATCCACGGAGGCGGCGTCGACCTCCGCTTCCCGCACCACGAGAACGAGCAGGCGCAGTCGCGTGCCGCCGGCCGGCCGTTCGCGTCGTACTGGCTGCACAACGCCTGGATCACCACCGCCGGCGAGAAGATGAGCAAGTCGCTCGGCAACTCGCTGCTCGTCCCCGAGGTGCTGAAGCGGGTGCGTGGCCAAGAGCTGCGCTACTACATGGTCGCGGCGCACTACCGCTCGCACGTCGAGTTCTCCTTCGACGCCCTCGACGACGCCGCCAAGGCCTTCCAGCGGATCGAGGACTTCCTCGACCGCGCCGCCCCCGTGGTCGGCGACTGGTTCGCCTCGATGCCGGATGCGTTCGTCGCTGCCATGGACGACGACCTGGGCACTCCGGCGGCCGTCGCGGTCATCCACGACTCCGTGCGCGAGGGCAACCGGCTGCTGGCCGCGGGACCGTCCGACGCGCTGAGCCAGAAGTTCGGCGAGGTGATCGCGATGCTCGACGTGCTCGGCCTCAACCCGGCCGACGACGCGTGGGCGGCCGCCGGTGGCGCCGGCGACAAGCTGACCGAGGTCGTGGACGCCCTGGTCACGGGACTGCTGGCAGAGCGGACGGCCGCGCGCGAGGCCAAGGACTGGGCCCGCGCCGACGCGATCCGCGACCAGATCAAGAACGCCGGCCTCGACGTCGAGGACACCCCGGCCGGCCCACGGTGGTCGATAGAAGCAGGGACGGTGTGATCGCACATGGCCGGTAACTCCAAGCGCAAGGGCGCCATCAAGAAGACCGGCAAGGGCAACCCCACCGCCGGGTCCGGAGGCCGCGTCCGGCGCGGCCTCGAGGGGAGGGGCCCGACGCCGAAGGCCAAGGACCGTCCCTACCACCAGGCGCACAAGGCCGCGAAGCGCGCCGAGCGCGCGAAGGACACGCGGCCCAAGCGGCGTACGTCCTCCGACGCCGAGTGGGCGGCCGGGCGCAACTCGGTCGTCGAGCTGCTGCAGGGCGGCGTCCCGGTGTCGGCGATCTACGTCGCCGAGGGTGCCGAGCGCGACAGCCGCATGCGCGAGGCGTTCAAGCTCGCCGCCGACCAGGGGCTGACCCTGCTCGAGGTGACCCGCAACGAGATGGACCGGATGACCAGCGGCGCCGTGCACCAGGGTCTCGCCGTGCGGCTGCCGGCCTACGACTACGCCCACGCCGACGACCTGCTCGAGCGGGCGGCGGAGGCCAAGGAGCCGGCGCTCGTCGTCGCACTCGATCAGGTGACCGACCCCCGCAACCTCGGTGCGGTGATCCGCTCGGCGGCCGGCTTCGGCGCCCACGGCGTGCTCATCCCCGAGCGTCGCGCCGCCGGGATGACCGCCTCGGCGTGGAAGACCAGTGCCGGTGCCGCCGCACGGCTCCCGGTCGCGCAGACGGTGAACCTGACCCGCCAGCTCAAGGCCTACCAGGACGCCGGCTGCATGGTCGTCGGCCTGGCGGCCGACGGCGACCTGTCGCTGCCCGAGCTGGTCGCCCCCGGCGGCCTGGCCGAGGGTCCGCTCGTCGTGGTCGTCGGGTCCGAGGGCAAGGGACTGGGCCGGCTCGTCGCCGAGACCTGCGACCAGATCGTCTCGATCCCGATGGCCGGGCAGCTGGAGTCGCTCAACGCCGGAGTGGCCGCGTCGGTCGCGCTCTACTCGATCTCGCAGGCCCGCGTGGGATGAGTCCCTCGCACCGGGTGGCCTGATGGGCCGCCGACGTCGCATCGCCGGCGGCATCGTGGTGGTCTGCCTCAGCGCCCTGCTCGGTGTCGCGGTCGCCGTGTCGCTGTTCCTCAACAGCAGCCGCACGGTCGTGCTGGTGGGGCACGACACCGTCGTGCGCCCCACGTTCGACCGGGACGCCGTCGTGGAGACCGGCCCCCTCCTGCCCGACTTCCGCTTCCGTGACGTCGGGCCGATCGGTGTCACCCTGACCCTCGGCAAGACCGAGGTGGGCTCGGTCGAGGAGCTCGTCGAGCGCTACGCCTACATCGCCGGCGACCCGACCGCCCCGATCGAGAAGGTCGGCGACGTCGTGGCGGACATGGCGGTCACCGCCGCGCTGCGCGGGCTGGGCGTCGGCCTGGTCCCGATCGCGTTCTACCTGCTGCTGGGCCGGCACCGCCGCGGCGAGCTGTTCCGCGGCGTGCGCACCCGCAACGGCGTCCTCGCGCTCGTCCTCCTGCTCGCGCTGCCCGTCCTGGTGTGGCAGCCCTGGGAGGCCGACGAGGAGACCCAGGAGGATCTCGGCACGTGGCAGACGCTCGCCGAGCTCGCCGGTCCCGACGTCGAGCTGCCCACCGAGGCCCGCGACATCGAGGTGCGCACGGGCCCGGTCACGACCGAGAGCAAGAAGCTGGTGCTCAGCGCGGTCGACACCTACGAGAAGAGCAAGGAGTTCTACTCCGACGCTGCGGAGGAGGCGGCGGACCTCGAGGACATCCGCCGTGCCGAGGAGGGTGAGACGGTCGCCCTGCTGGTCACCGACCGCCACGACAACATCGGGATGGACCGCGTCGCCCGGGCGATCGGCGAGGCCGCAGGTGCCACCGTCGTGCTCGACGGCGGCGACGACACCTCGACGGGCCAGCCGTGGGAGGGCTTCAGCCTCGACTCGCTGTCCGCGACGTTCGAGGACTTGGACCGCTACGCCGTGGCAGGCAACCACGACCACGGCACCTTCGTCAGCAGCTATCTCGCCGACCAGGGCTGGACGATGCTCGACGGCGAGGTCGTCGACGCACCGTGGGGCGGCACGATGCTCGGCGTCGACGACCCGCGCAGCAGCGGCCTGGGCAACTGGCGCGACGAGTCGGGACTGAGCTTCGCCGAGGTGGGTCTCCGCCTCGCCGACGAGGCCTGCGCGGCGATGGAGGACGGCGAGCGGATCAGCACGATCCTCGTCCACGACGCGAACCTCGGCCGCGAGACGCTGCAGCGCGGGTGCGCCGACCTGGTCCTCGGCGGCCACACGCACGTGCAGGCCGGGCCGGACGCCGTCGAGGGCGACGACGGCGCGGTCGGCTACACCTGGACGAACGGCACGACCGGGGGAGCGGCGTACGCCTTCGCGCTGGGCAGCAAGCCGCGCCGTGACGCCGACGTCAGCCTGGTGACCTACGCCGACGGGCGCCCGATCGGACTGCAGTGGGTGCGGCTGCGCACCAACGGCACCTGGCTCGTGGGCGAGTGGACGCCCATCGAGCCGGTCACTCCTGACCCGTGATCGCCTCGTCCGGCCGTCGGGTGAGGAACCGGTCGATGTAGTCGCGAGCCGTCTCGTGGATGTCGACCTCGCGCCCGGCCTGCTCCGAGAGGTACCAGCGGTGCTCGAGGATCTCGTGGAAGATCTCGGCCGGCTCGAGCTTGCCGGTCGCGTCGGGCGGGATCATCCGCATGATCGGCTCGAAGATCTCGTGCATCCACCTGCTCGCCACGAGCTGCCGGTCCTCGCGGCCGAGGTCGAAGTGGGCGGTGAAGGCGGCGAGGTCGTTGAGCAGCCGGCGGGCCTGGTTCTCCTCCACCGACATGCCGGTGAGGGCCTGGACCTCGCGGGAGTGGTGCCCGAGGTCGACGACCTTCGGCTGGATGCGGATGGTGTCGCCGCCGAGGTCGGTGACGATGTCGAGCTCGTCGACGTCGAAGCCGAGGTCGTTGAGGCGCTCCACGCGGCGCTCGATGCGCCACATCTCGTCGGCGCCGAACTCCTCCAGGTCGGTGAGCTCGCGCCACAGCGCCTCGTAGCGCTCGCGCAGGTGGGTGATGATCGCGAAGCCGTCGATCGGGTGCTGGACGGCGCCGCTGGCGCTGAGGTCCATCAGCTCGGCGAAGACGTTCTCGCACCCGACGGTGATGTCGTACTCCCGCATCCGGTCGCTCACCGCGTCGTGCAGCTCACCGGTCTCGGCGTCGACGAGGTAGGCCGCGAACTCACCGGCGTTGCGGCGGAAGAGCACGTTGGAGAGGGAGACGTCGCCCCAGTAGAAGCCGGCCAGGTGCAGCCGCACGAGCAGGACCACGATCGCGTCGACGAGGGTCGGCACGTGCTCGGCGGTCATCCCGCGGCTGAAGAGGCTGCGGTAGGGCAGGGAGAACTGGAGGTGCCGGGTGATCAGGGCCGCGGGCAGCTCGCCGCCGTCGGGATCCTCGCGCCCGGTGACCACGCCCTGCGGCACGACGGCCGGCATGCCCATCCGCTGCAGGTCGCGCAGCATCCGGTACTCGCGGAAGGCGATGTCGTCGTGGGTCTCCTTGACCGCGTAGACGCGCTCGCCGAGGCGCACGATGCGCACGACGTGGCGCGACAGGCCACGCGGGAGGGGGACGACGACGTCGTCGGGCCACTCCTCCAGGGGTGTGTCCCACGGCAGGCCGAGGATGGCCGGGTCGGGCCGGCTGGCGACGATCCGCAGGGGCATGCGGCCTGAGGCTACTCCGTCGCGAGGCTCCACAGGTCGACGCGCGGTCCGTCGCTCGCCGGGACCTCGATCCCGTCGGTGCCCACGACCAGGTCGCCGCCGCCGGGCTCGGAACCGAGGAGGTGGCGCCCCGCACCGAGGGGCAGGGTGAACGCCCCGCCTGCGGCGCGTCGGGCGACCACGAGGACCGACTGGGCCGGCAGCTCGCGCAGGTAGGCGATCGTGTCGGCCTCGACGTGGGCCCACCGCAGGCCGCCACGGCGAAGCGCCGGGTGGTCGCGTCGCAGCCGCGCCAGGTCGGCGTACGTCGTGAGGGTGCGGGTGTCCCACGCGTCACGGCGGTGCCAAGGCATGGTCCGGCGCGCGTCCTCGCCGGTGACGCCCTCGAGCCCGATCTCGTCGCCGGCGAACACCATCGGCACGCCGGGCAGCGTGAACTGGAGGCCGGCGGCGACCCGGTGGACTCCCGCGTCGCCGCCGACGACGGTGCGGATGCGCGCGGAGTCGTGGGAGCCGAGGATGTTCCAGCTGTTCGAGGTCGCCCGCCACCCGAGCGTGCCCTGCCAGGCCCGGAAGGTGTCGACGACCGCGGCGCCGTCGCGCCGGGGGACCGGCACCGGACGGCCGAACGGGCGGGCCGGCGACGAGGGGTCGCGCAGCCACGACCACACCGGCCAGGAGAACCCGGAGTAGTTCATCGTGCCGTGCCAGCCGTCGCCGTCGACGTCGCCGGTGGCGTCGTGGTTGTGCTCGCCGATGACCCACGGGTCCTCGCGCAGGTCGGCCGCCGTCGCCCGCACCGCTCGTGCCACTTCGTGGGCGACGTCGAGCGCGCCCAGCCGTCCGGTCATGTTGGCCACGTCGATGCGCCAGCCGTCGACGTCGAAGGGCGGACGCAGCCAGCGCCCAACGACCGAGTCGGGCCCCTCGACCATGGCGTGGCGGACGTCGAGGTTGGCGTGGTTGATCTTCGGCAGGGTGCCGTGGCCCATCCAGCAGGCGTAGGTGCCGTCGTCGGCGAAGGAGTAGAACGAGCGGTGCGGGTCGTCGTGGCCGTCGACGGCGGCGAGGAACCACTCGTGGGTGTCGCCGGTGTGGTTGGTGGTGAGGTCGCCGAGGATCCGCCACCCGCGCTCGTGCACGGCGGTGCTGAGCCGGTCGTAGGCCTCGTCGCCGCCCAGCAGCGGGTCGACGTCGGTGAAGGTGGTCGCGTTGTAGCGGTGGTTGCTCTCGCCCGGGAAGACCGGCGTCGTGTAGAGGACGTCCGCGCCGACCTCCGCGACGTGGTCGAGGTGCTCGGTGATCCCGTCGAGGTCGCCGCCGAAGAGCTGCATCGGCGTGCGCGGGTCGTCGGGCTCGAAGGCGACCTCGTCGTCCCAGCCCGCCGGCAGCGCCCAGTCGGGGTGCTCGCGCTCGTCGGCTGCCGCGGACCGGGCGAACCGGTCGGGGAAGACCTGGTAGACCACCGCGTCACGACCCCAGTCCGGGGCGGCCGGAAAGGCGGCCAGCCGGAAGTCGGCCGAGTCCGGGACGTCGTGGGCCACCAGGCCGGCGCCGGTCAGCCACTCCTGCTCGACACCCCTGACCACCAGGAAGCGGTAGTGGGTCACCGGGTTGTGGACCGGCAGCTCGGCCGACCACCACACCGCGTCACCCTCGGCCGTGGAGGTCGTCGGGTGGAACACCGGCTCGGCGTCGTACGTCGTGCGCAGCCAGACCGCGTCGACCGGGTCGGCGGCGCTCGTCCGCATCCGCACGGTGACCGTGTCGCCCAGGTCCGGCGCCTCGTCCGAGACGTAGGAAGGGGAGCCGTCGTGGTGGGGGAGGTGGAGGAGGCTCACGGGCCCCATCCTCCCTCACCTAGGATGGCCGCCGCGCCTCCACTGCGTGGTCGGGCGCACGCCGGTGTAGCTCAGTTGGTAGAGCGCCATACTTGTAATATGGATGTCGCGGGTTCGACTCCTGTCACCGGCTCTCCGCCGCTGTGGAGCCTCAGCGGACCTGCTCGACCGCGAACTCGTTCGCCGGCGCCGCGATGGCGTCCTGCGCGGCAATGAGGCGCAGCTCGCGCTCGCCGGAGTCGAGGGTCTCCTTCAGCACGGCGAAGACCGACGAGGCCGTGCGGGCCAGCGCGTCGGCGGCGGAGCCGGTGCTCTTCAGGTGTGCGGTGAACAAGGCGGCGGTGATGTCACCCGAGCCGTTGGCCTTCATCGGCAGCCGCGGCGTCGTCACCAGCCACGCCTCGTCGCCGGTGACGGCCAGCATCTCGATCGTGTCGACGGCCGCACCGTCGCGGTCGACGGAGGTCACCAGGACGGTCGAGGGGCCCAGCCCGCGGACCTCGTCGACCGCGCTCAGGATGTCGGGGAGCGACGACGGGGCGCTCAGCGCCTCGCGATCGGTGATGAAGCCGAGCTCGAACTGGTTGGGCGTCAGCACGTCGGCGACCGGGATGATCGTGGAGCGGTACTTCGGCGGGATCGCCGGGTTGACGAAGCAGCCCGAGGTCGCGTTGCCCATGACCGGGTCGCACGTGTAGGTCGCGTCGGGGTTGGCGGCCTTCACCTGTCGCACCGCGTCGACGATGACGTCCGCGATCTCCGGCGAGCCCTGGTAGCCCGACAGGATGGCGTCGCAGGTCTCGAACGCACCTCGCTCGCCGATGCCGGTGATCACCGCGGCGACGTCCTCGGCCCCGATCAGCGGCCCGCGCCACGCGCCGTAACCGGTGTGGTTGGAGAAGTTCACCGTCAGCACCGGCCACACCTCGTGACCGAGGCGCTGGAGCGGGAAGACGGCTGCGGAGTTGCCGACGTGGCCGTAGGCGACGTGGGACTGGATCGAGAGGACGCGCACGGACCGAGGGTAGCCCCGTCGCTCAGGCCACCTGCAGGGACCGCTTCGAGAGACCCATCCAGTAGCCGTCGATGACCTGGATGCCGGGCTCGTCGGCCGTGGTCGCGGCGCCGAGGGTCACGAAGAGAGGCGTGTAGTGCTCGACGGTCGGGTGGGCGTACGGCATGCCGGGCGCCTTCGCCCTGAAGTCCGAGAGCGTGTCCACGTCACCCCGGGCGAGCGCCTCGGCGGCCCAGAGGTCGAAGTCGGTCGACCAGCCCGGAGCGGCGGCATCGATCCGGAACTCCTCCAGGAAGGGCAGCCCATGGGTCAGGAAGCCCGAGCCGACGATCAGCACGCCCTCCTCGCGCAGCGGGCGCAGTCGCTCGCCGAGCCGCATCAGGCGGTGCGGGTCGTCGGTGGGCAGCGACATCTGGAGGACCGGGATGTCGGCCTCGGGATACATGATCTTCAGCGGCACCCAGGCGCCGTGGTCGAGGCCGCGTGAGGTGTGCTGGTGGACGGGCTCGCCGGTCGGCATCATCGCGGCGACCCGCTGGGCCAGCGCCGACGCGTCGGGCGTCTCGTAGGTCATCTGGTAGTACTTCGGCGCGAACCCGCCGAAGTCGTAGACCAGCGGCGCGTGGCTGGCGGACAGGCTGACGGGTGCCGACTCCCAGTGCGCGCTGACGATGAGGATCGCCTTCGGGCGCGGCAGGTCCTTCGCCCAGGCGGCGAGCTGGCCGGACCAGATCGGGTCGTCGAGCAGCGGCGGCGCGCCGTGGCCGATGTAGAGCGCGGGCATGGAGTCAGTCATAGTCACCTCAATAGTTCGTGATTCAACTATATTCCCGCGACGGTCCAGTGGCAACGGGCTCCCCGCGCGGGGTAGTCCAGTGGCAGGTGGCCGGCCGGCGGGCCGGACGACGACCACCTGCCACGGGACTACCGCGGCTCGCGCGCCGGCACGTCGTCGTAGGTCGGCAGCGACCAGTCGACCGGGTCCGCGCCCTGCTCCTCGAGCAGCCGGTTGACCTGGCTGAAGGGCCTCGAGCCGAAGAACCCGCGCCGCGCGCTCAGGGGCGAGGGGTGCGCCGACTCGATCGACGGGATCTCGCCGAGCAGCGGCTTCAGCTTCCTCGCGTGGCTGCCCCAGAGGATCGCCACGCACGGGCCCCCGCGCTCGGCGAGGGCGACGATCGCGCGCTCGGTGATCGCCTCCCAGCCCTTGCCCTGGTGGCTGTTGGAGTCGCCCGGTCGCACGGTCAGCGACCGGTTGAGCAGCATCACGCCCTGGTCGGCCCATGCCGACAGGTCGCCGTGCCTCGGCGGCACGATGCCGAGGTCGTCGCGCAGCTCGACGTAGATGTTGACCAGGCTCGGCGGCAGCGGCCACACGTGGCGCTCGACCGCGAAGCTCAGCCCGATCGGGTGCGTCGGATTGGGATAGGGGTCCTGCCCGACGACCAGGACGCGTACGTCGGCGAGCGGGCGGCGGAAGGCGCGGAAGACCAGGTCGCCCGCCGGCTGGTAGCCCCGACCGGCCGCCACCTCCTCGCGCAGGAACCGACCCATCGCCGCGATCTGGTCGTCGACCGGGGCCAGGGCCTCGGCCCAGTCCGGTGCGACGAGGTCCTTCTCGACCAGTCCTGACAGTGCGCTCACGTCGTCGTCCTCCCTCGGGTCGGTCGCTGGAGCCGGTCGAGGAAGGCCACCAGCAGTGCCTCGCGCATCGCAGGGGAGGCCACGTCGAGCATCGCGTTGACCTCGGCCATCCGGGTCGGCAGGGCGAGGTCGCCGTCGGCGGTCTCTCCCACGAGCCCGGAGGCGGCCAGCAGCCCGTCGAAGTCGTCGTCGCCGAGCGACGCCGGGTCGAGCGCCTCGATGAAGGCCACCACTCCCGGGTCGACCCCGACCGGCCCCGCCGCCTGCGCGGCGGCGACCGACTCGACCAGTGCGGCCGCGAAGTCGTCGACGTGGGCGAGCGTCCCTGCACTCACGGACAGGTGGATGCTGGGCCCGTCGCCCGCGTGGGACAGCTGCGGCTGGACGTACCACCCGCGCGCCACCAGCTCGTCGGTCAGCGTGAACGGGTCGCAGGTCTCGTCGGTCGTCAGGGTCACCAGCGTCGAGTCGGGCGCGACCAGCACCTGCAGCGCGGGCGCGGCCCCGATGGCCGCGACGATGGCGTCGACCGCCTCGAAGGCCCGCCCGGCCAGTGTCAGGTAGCCCGCGTCGCCGACGTGCTCGACCACCGCCCAGGTGCCCGCGATCGGTCCGCCGGACCGGGTGGACTGGGTGGTCGCGTTGAGCATCGTGTAACCCGGCCAGGCGGCCGAGGCGAAGAGCTGCGGTCGGCGCAGGCCGGCGTCGCGGTGCAGCAGGATCGAGGTGCCCTTCGGGGCGTAGGCGTACTTGTGGGTGTCGACCGAGATCGAGGTGACGCCCTCGACGGCGAAGGTCCACGGAGTCACCTCGCGCCCCAGCCGGGCGGCGTACGGCAGCACCCAGCCGCCGATGCACGCGTCGACGTGGCAGCGGATCCCGCGGGCGGCGGCCGCGGCGGCGATCTCGCCGACCGGGTCCACCACCCCGTGGGCGTACGACGGTGCGCTGGCGACCACCAGCACGGTGGACTCGTCCATCGCCGCCGCCATCGCGGCGGGGTCGGCGCGGAAGTCGGGGCCGACGGGCACCAGGACCGCCTCGACCCCGAAGTAGTGCGCTGCCTTGTGGAACGCCGCATGGGCGGTGCTCGGCAGCACCATCCGGGGGCGGGCCACCTCCGGTCGAGCGTCGCGGACACCCTGCACGGCGAGCAGGATCGACTCGGTGCCTCCGGAGGTCACCGTGCCGACGGCGGTGTCCGGTGCGTCGAGCAGGTCGCAGGCGAAGCCGAGCAGCTCGTTCTCCATCTGCAGCAGCGACGGGAACGCCGTCGGGTCGAGTGCGTTGGACCCGGCATAGGTGGCCACGGCCTCCCGGGCGATCCGGTCGATCTCGGAGTCGCCCGCGTCGTAGACGTAGGCGAGCGTGCGGCCTCCGTGGACCGGCAGGTCGGCGCCCTGCAGTGCCTTCAGCCGGTCGAGCGTGTCGCTCACGAGCGGACTCCTTCCGCAGCCGCCACCTCGGCGGCGTCGAGGGTGTACTGGCGCAGCCACCACAGGCTGGCCAGGGTCAGCGCGGCCGGCAGCAGCGAGAACCCGAGGGTGATCGCGGTCAGCGCCGAGTCGGGCTGGACGATGTCGCGGCCCTGGCTGGAGAGGTAGCCACCGAGGGCGAGCACCACCGCGAACACCGCGGGCCCGAGGGCCAGACCGAGGGTCTCGCCCGCGGTCCAGACGCCGGTGTAGACGCCCGTGCGGTTCTCGCCCGTGCGGGCCGAGTCGACCGCCGCCGCGTCGGGCAGCATCGCCATCGGGAAGACCTGGCACCCGGCATAGCCCACGCCGACCAGGGCGGTGGCGGCGAACACGACGCCCGGGGGCGCGACCCGAGCGGTGGCCGCCAGCACGGCCCCGGCCGCCAGCACGCAGGATGCGATGACGTAGCCGCGGCGCTTGCCGATCCGCATCCCGACCGCGGTCCAGATCGGCGTGAGCAGCAGCGCCGGTCCGACGAAGCAGACGAACAGGATCGTGCCCGCGCCGCTGCGGCCGAGCACCTCGCGGGCCAGGTAGTCGACGCCCGCCAGCATGCAGCCGGTCGCCAGCGCCTGGAGCACGAACGTCGTCAGGAGCACCCGGAAGTCGCGGGCCCGTGCCACGATCCGCAGCTGCTCGCGCAGGGAGCCGGCTCCTGCGGCCACCGCGCCGACCGGCGCGTGCCGGGTGCCCCACCAGGCACTCACCACACCGACCACGATGACCACCGCCATGACCACGCCCATCACGCGGTAGCCGTCCCGGCCGCCGACGGAGTCACGGATGACCGGCGCCGTGGCGCCGGCCAGCATGATCGTGAACGCCAAGATCGCGACGCGCCACGTCATCAGCCGGGTGCGCTCGTCGTACGACGTGGTGATCTCGGCCGGCATCGCGACGTAGGGCACCTGGAAGAAGGCGTACGCCGACGCCGCCAGCACGAAGAAGACCAGCACCCAGCCGGCCTCGAGCGCGCGGCTCCCGAGGTCGGGCGCCGCGAAGATCAGGGCGAACGCGCCCGCGAGCATCAGGCCGGCGCGGATCAGCCACGGACGGCGCGGACCCGCCGGGTCGACCGTGCGGTCGCTCACCCGGCCCGCGACCGGGTTGAGCACCACGTCCCACGCCTTCGGCAGGAAGACGATCACGCCCGCCCACAGGGCGGCGATGCCGAGCTCGTCGGTCAGGTAGGGCAGCAGCATCAGTCCGGGCACGGTGCCGAAGGCACCGGTCGCCACCGAGCCGCTGCCGTAGCCGATGCGCGCGGACCGGGGGAGCCGTGCCACCTCGCCCGGCGCCGTCGCCGGTCCCAGCTCCGGGTTCACCGCTGGCCCAGCGCCCGCGAGCCTGCCGAGCCGTAGCGGCGCGAGGGATTGGAGCCGATCGCGCTCGACGACGCCTTCTTCGCGGACTTCGTGGCGGACGACTTCCTCGCGGGTGCCTGCTTCGCCGCCGCCTTCTTCGCGACAGCCTTCTTCCCGACAGCCTTCTTCGCGGGCGCCTTCTTCGCCGGAGCCTTCTTCGCCGGAGCCTTCTTCGCCGCAGCCTTCTTCCGGGTCGGCGGCGGCACCCCGCCCGACCACTGTTCGATCCACTCGTCGATGACGGTCCAGGTGGTCGCGCGGGCGGCGCGACCGGTGAGCATCCCGAGGTGGCCGCCGGGCACGACCTCGAACTGCACCTGCCGCGACCCGGACAGCAACGGCACCACCGCGCGCACCGCGGGCAGCGGCGCGATGCCGTCGGTGTTGCCGGCGAAGACGAGCACCGGCACCTCGATCGCGGCCAGGTCGATCGTCCGTCCGCCCATCGCCATGCGGCCCTCGACGAGCGCGTTGCACTTGACGAAGCGGTGGTAGAGCTGGCCGAACGTGCGACCCGGGTAGGCCGTCATGTTCGCCCGGAACCGGTCGACCGCCTCGAGCTGGGCGAGGTAGTCGGTGTCGTCGAGGTGGGCCACCACCGCCAGCGGCTTGGTGAGCAGCTTCTGCGCCGACGCTGCGCTGAAGGCCCAGTTGACCAGCGGGGTCGGCACCCCGCCGAGCGCGCGGTAGGCCCGGGTGACGAGGGCCGGGCCCTGGGTCAGGTTGAGCAGCGGGCGCACCGGTGCCACCAGCGGCACCTTGCGCACGTCGACGGGTGAGCCGAGCACGGTCAGCGAGGCGATCGGCAGGTCCTGGCGGTCGGCGGCGACCAGCAGCGCGAAGATCCCGCCCAGGCTCCAGCCCACGAGGTGCACGCCGCGTCCGTCGGCGTGCTCGCTGACGGCACGGATCGCCTCGGGCAGCACCTCGTCGACCCAGTGCTCCATCCCGAGCGCGCGGTCCTTGAAGGCGACCCGGCCGTAGTCCACCAGGTAGGTCGCTCGCCCCTGGGAGACCAGGTGCTCGACCAGTGAGCAGTCGCGTCGCAGGTCGAAGCAGAGCGCGGGCGCGGCCAGCGGCGTCACCAGCAGCACCGGGTCCCCGGTCTCGGGCACGCCCGGGGCCGCACGGTAGTGGTAGACCTCGCGCAGCTCCCCGTCGTCGATCAGGGTGCGGGGCATCGGACGCAGGTCGGCGAGACCGCCGTAGAGCACGGTGTGGGCGACGTTTCCGGCCGCCGCGACCAGCTGGTCGGGCTTGGGGATCAGGTCCATGGGAGGAATCTACGCACCCGGGTGCATCCGGTAGCGGGGCTCGAGGAGAGAAGGGGGTGACGGGCGCGATCGCGCGCCCCCGACGGAAGGACCTTCCATGAAGCGACGCCTCCCCGCCCTCCTCGCGGTGTCGACCCTGGCACTCGGCGCGGTCACGGCCACCGCCCCCGCCGCCAGCGCCAAGGCCGCGGGTGACGAGAGCCTGGCGACCCTGCTCACCTCGGACGGCAACACGTTCGACAAGAACGCCAAGGACTTCGACATCCTGACCGAGGCGGCGCTGGCCGTCGTCGCGGCCAAGCCCGACTCGCCGGTCGCCCTCGTGGCCGACGGGAGCAAGCGGGCCACCGTGTTCGCGCCGACCGACCAGGCCTTCCGCCTGCTGCTCAAGGACCTCACCGGCAAGACGGTCAAGAGCGAGAAGAAGGTGTTCCAGCAGCTGGTCGAGGTCGCCGGTGTCGACACCATCGAGACGGTCCTGCTCTACCACGTCATCGCAGGGAAGACGCTCACCAGCCCGAAGGTGCTCAAGGCCAACGGTGCCAAGCTCACCACGGCCCAGGGCGGCAAGATCACGGTGAAGATCAAGAAGAAGCCGCAGCTGAGCATCACGCTGAAGGACGCGGACAAGAACGCGCGGGACGCCAAGGTCATCCTCGGCTCCCTCGACCTCAACAAGGGCAACAAGCAGGTCGCGCACGGCATCGACCGCGTGATGCGCCCGGTCGACCTCTGAGGACCGACCTCTGAGGAGGCTGGATCGCCGGTCGGGGAGCTCACGTCGCTGCTCGACCGGCGGCACCGGCGGCATGTCGGACAGTAGGTTGGCCCCGTGGTCAGCGGGGTGAGGGAGTTCGAGGAGGACCAGGACGACGACGTCCGGTCCCTCGCCGCGCGCCTCGTCTCCGGTGAGGAGACCGCCCTCGAGGCGGTGTACGACCGCTGGTCGGCGCTGGTCCACACCTACGCCCTGCGCGCCCTCGGCGACGTCCACGACGCCGAGGACGTCACCCAGCAGGTGTTCGTCGCCGCGTGGCGCAGCCGCCACACGCTGACCCCGACGCCGGGAGCCCTCCCCTCGTGGCTGCTCGGCATCGCCCGCCATAAGGTCGCCGACGTCCGTGCCTCCCGCGCGCGCGACGCCGGCAGGATCGCCGCCGCGGCGTCCCTGCCGGAGGCTCGCGACGTCGCGGAGCAATCCGCGGACGAGGACGTCACCGAACGACTGGTGGTCAGGCAGGCAGTCGAGGAGCTGCCCGACCCGCGTCGCACGATCATGTTCCTCGCCTTCTGGGAGGGATGCAGCCACACCGAGATCGCCGAGGCCGTGGGCCTCCCGCTCGGCACTGTCAAGAGCCACGTCCGCCGTGGCCTGATCTCGCTCCACCAGCAGCTCGAGGGGGTACGCCGTGAGTCACGTTGACCTCGACGTCCTCGCCGACCTCGCCCTGGACCCGACCGACGCCCCCGAGGACGTCCGCGAGCACGTCGCGTCCTGTCCCGACTGCACCGCCCTCCTGGCCTCGCTGGGCGACGTACGCCGTCTCGCCGGCGCAGAGCCGCTGGTGTCCGCGCCGGCCGGTCTGCGCGACCGGGTCCTGGCCGAGGCCCGCTCGACCCCGCAGTCGACCGACCGGCCCGCGGACGACACCGCCGACCGACCTCCGCCGCCCGTGCCCCTCGTGCCGTCCCGGGCCCGCCGACGGCGGATCCCGGCCTGGGCCGCCGGCCTGGCAGCGGTCGTGACGCTGCTGGCCGGTCTCGGCCTGGGGCGCCTCACCGCGGGCGAGACCTCGCCCGCGCCGGAGGAGCGAGCCACGGTCGTGGCCGCGACGGCCCTCACCTCGCTCGACAGCGACGCGCCCCGCGGCACCGCCGAGGCGGTGCGCGACGACGGCGCGGTGACCCTGCGGGTCAGCGCACGTGAGCTCGGCGACGCCATCGGCTTCCACGAGGTGTGGCTGATCAACGTCGACGGCACCCGGATGGTCTCCCTCGGGGTCCTCGCCAGCGGCGACACCGGCGAGTTCCAGGTCCCGCGCGGAGTGCTCGAGGACGGCTACCGCATCGTCGACATCTCGGTGGAGCCCCACGACGGCGATCCCACCCACTCGGGTGTGAGCCTGGCCCGGGGCGAGCTCGCCTGAGCGCCTTCCTGAGCCCGCGCCGCGGGCAGTCCTCGACATCGCGACCCGTGGGGGCTAGGAACGACCCATGAGGTGGCGCTACGCGGTCCTGGGCGGTGCGGCGGTGGCCGGTGCTGCCACGGCGGTCCACGACCTGGTCCAGCGCAAGCACGCGATCCTGCGCAACTTCCCCGTGGTCGGCCACGGCCGTTTCCTCGTCGAGCGGATCGGTCCGGAGCTGCGGCAGTACATCGTGACCAGCAACGACGAGGAGCGGCCGTTCAGCCGTGACCAGCGCAGCTGGGTGTACGCCAGCTCGAAGCTGGAGAACAACTACTTCGGCTTCGGCACCGACAACGACGTCGAGCGCGTCGAGGGCTACCCGATCATCAAGCACCGCACCTTCACCGGTACGGGCGCGGCGGTCATGCCGCACGCGCAGGAGGAGATCGTGCTGCCGTGCGCCAAGGTGATGGGCGCGTCACGGGGCCGCACGCACGCCTTCCGGCCGCAGTCGGTCGTCAACATCTCGGGGATGAGCTTCGGCTCGCTGTCCGGCAAGGCGATCGAGTCGCTTAACAAGGGCGCTGCCATGGCCGGCTGCCTGCAGAACACCGGTGAGGGCGCGCTCGCGCCGCACCACCGCCACGGTGGCGACATCGTCTTCCAGATCGGCACCGCCTACTTCGGCTGTCGCGACGAGCACGGCCGCTTCGACCTCTCCCGGCTGGTCGACCTCGTGCAGTCGGCACCGGTCAAGGCGATCGAGGTGAAGCTCAGCCAGGGCGCCAAGCCCGGTCTGGGCGGCATGCTCCCGGGGGAGAAGGTCAGCCAGGAGATCGCCGACATCCGCGGCATCCCGGTCGGGCAGGACTGCGCCTCGCCGAGCCGTCACGCGGTCTTCCACGACGTCGACTCGATGCTCGACTTCGTCGAGACCGTCGCCCAGGCCACCGGGCTCCCGGTCGGCATCAAGTCCGCGGTCGGCAACCTGACGATGTGGGACGAGCTCACCGAGGCGATGGCCGGTGGCGACCGGGGGGTCGACTTCGTCAACGTCGACGGTGGGGAGGGCGGCACCGGCGCGGCGCCCATGATCTTCGCCGACTCCGTGGCCTACCCGTTCCGGATCGCGTTCTCGGAGGTCTACCGCCGCTTCGCCGCGGCCGGGCTCAGCGACGACGTCGTCTTCGTCGGCGCCGGCAAGCTCGGCATCCCCGAGAACGCCGTCGTCGCCTTCGCCCTCGGCGCGGACCTGATCAACGCCGGCCGCGAGGCCATGATGTCGATCGGCTGCATCCAGGCCCAGAAGTGCCACACCGACCACTGCCCCGTCGGGGTCGCCACGCAGGACCCGCGCTACACCCGCGGTCTCGACGTGTCCCTCAAGAGCGTGCGTGCGGCGAACTACGTCCGGAGCCTGCGTCGTGACCTGCTGAAGGTGTCCGAGGCGGTCGGGGTCGTCCACCCCGGTCTGATCTCGCCGCGCGACGTCGACCTCGTCGACGGGACGCGGTCCGCGGTCGGCCTGGCCGAGACCTACGGCTACGACCCGTCGTGGCCGCGGCTGGGGCCGGCGCTCGTGCAGGAGATCGAGGCGATCATGGTGGCCCAGGACGCGTCCGGGGCCGGCCGCGCCTGAAGCGCGCCTGAATCGCGCCTGGAGCGCGTCAGCTCGTGGAGGAGGGCCGCACGGACTTGTCGTGGTGCTCGGGGAGGGTCTCGAGCTCCTGCAGGAAGTCGGCCGCCCACCGGGCCACGTCGTGCTGGACCACGGTCTTGCGCATGGCGCGCATCCGGCGACCCGTCTCCTTGTCGTCGGCGGCGTACGCCTCGAGCAGCGCTGCCTTCATCCCGTCGATGTCGTAGGGGTTGACCAGCCAGGCCTGCCGCAGCTCCTTGGCCGCCCCGGCGAACTCCGAGAGCACCAGGGCGCCGTCGTCCTCGTAGCGGCAGGCGACGTACTCCTTGGCGACGAGGTTCATCCCGTCGCGGAACGGCGTCACGACCATCACGTCGGCGGCGCGGTAGAGGGCGGCCATCTCCTCGCGGGGGTAGGACGAGTGCATGTAGGAGATCGCCGGACGGCCGATGCGCCCGTGGTCGCCGTTGATCCGCCCGACGAGCCGCTCGATCTCGTCGCGCAGGATGCGGTACTGCTCGACCCGCTCGCGCGACGGGGTGGCCACCTGGATGAAGACGGCGTCCTCGACGTCGATGTGGCCGTCGCGGATCAGCTCGCCGAAGGCGCGGAGCCGGGAGTAGATCCCCTTGGTGTAGTCGAGCCGGTCGACCCCCAGGAAGATCTTGCGCGGGTTGCCGAGCGCGTCGTGGATCTCCTGGACGCGCTTCTCGACGCCCTCCGAGCGGGCCAGCTCCTCGAAGCCGGCCGTGTCGATGGAGATCGGGAAGGCGGTCGCCTTCACCGGCCGGCCGTCGGGCAGGTAGATCGTGTCGCGGTGGGTCTTGTGGCCGACCCGGCTGCGCACGAGGCGTACGAAGTTGGCGGCCGCGCCGGGCAGCTGGAAGCCGATCAGGTCCGCCCCGAGCAGGCCCTCGAGGATCTGGCGGCGCCACGGCAGCTGGGAGAACAGCTCGGCGGGTGGGAAGGGGATGTGGAGGTAGAACCCGATCCGCAGGTCGGGCCGCTGGTCGCGCAGCATCTGCGGGACCAGCTGGAGCTGGTAGTCCTGGACCCACACCGTCGCGCTCTTCGCGGCCACCTCGGCCGCCTTGTCGGCGAAGCGCTGGTTGACCCGGACGTAGGCATCCCACCACTCGCGATGGAACTCGGGCTTGGCGACGACGTCGTGGTAGAGCGGCCAGAGCGTGCCGTTGGAGAAGCCCTCGTAGAACTCCTCGACCTCGTCGGAGCTCAGTGAGACGGGGATCAGCGAGAGCCCGTCCTCGACAAAGGGGGCGAACTCCTCCTCGTCCGCGGCCCCGGGCCAGCCGATCCAGGCGCCGTCGTTGGCCCGCATCACGGGCTCGAGCGCCGAGACCAGGCCACCGGGGGAGCGGCGCCAGGAGACCTCGCCGTCGGGGTGGGTGACGCGGTCCACCGGGAGGCGGTTGGCCACGATCACGAGGTCTGCCTGCGGGAATCGGGTCACGCGGCCACCCTATCGACGGCCGGTGAGCGCCGGTTCACCCTGCGGTGGCCAGTGGTGGAGGCGTCGGCGTTCTGTCCAGACGACTCGCCGCAGGCGAATGACATCGTTGTCGTTCGTCGCCTAGAGTGGTCCCAGTCCACCCGGCCGACGGGTGGATGTGGGGTCGAGGAGGAACAGGCACATGGACGCCGCCAAGCACATCGCAGCCGAGCAGGAGACTGCCGCCGGGCTGAGCCAGCGCGACGGCGACATCCTCGAGTTCGAGCGTCACTGGTGGAAGTACGCCGGCGCCAAGGAGCAGGCCGTCCGCGAGAAGTTCGACATGTCGTCGACCCGCTACTACCAGGTCCTCAACGCCCTCATCGACCGCCCGGAGGCCCTCGAGGCCGACCCGCTGCTGGTGCGCCGGCTGCGACGACTGCGCGCCTCGCGCCAGCGCCAGCGCTCCGCCCGCCGCCTCGGCTTCGACGTCTGACGAGAGAGACCCGACCCGCCCACTCACGATTGGCTACCTTCCCCATGGCCTTCTTCCCCAGCAGTCCAGTAGGCGTGGGCGCGCTCGCCGGCCGCCTCGCTCACCGCTCCCGTGACGATCGAGGCGTGGCCTTCCCGTCCCCCCTCGTGATGCTCTCGGTCATCGCCGTGGCGATGGCGTCGATCACCTTCCTCGCCACCCGCGACGAGGCTCCGACCGAGCGCCGCGTCGACAACACCGCGACCATCGCGAGCGCCGAGCAGACCCCCGAGCCCGAGGCCGAGCCGCCCGCCGCGACCGAGAAGCCGAAGCCCAAGCCGCAGGTCCAGCGCGGCGAGGTCTACGTCGAGGTCTACAACAACTCCGGCATCAAGGGTCTGGCGGCCGCGACGGCCGCCAAGGCCACCACGGTCGGTTGGTCGGTCGCCGGGCAGGACAACTGGTACGGCGTCGTGCCGACCACCACGGTCTACTTCCCGCCGCGGCTCAAGGCCGCCGGCAAGCAGCTGGCACTCGACCTCGGCATCGGGCGCACGGCGCCCGCGGTGGGCGAGATGAAGATGGATCGGCTCACGATCATCCTGACGACCGACGCGCCGCAGTAGTCGGTCTCCGACCCGACCCGGCCGGCCGACGGCCGGTTGGCTGCCGGTCCCGGCACCATGGTTGGCTGGGCGCATGGAGTTCACCTCCGACGACGCGCGCGCCCACTACGACGACGTACGCGCTGTCCTCGACGGCGCGGTCGTCGGGCTCGACTTCGACGGCACGTTGGCACCCGTGGTCGACGACCCGGAGGCCGCGCGCCTCCATCCCGGGGCTCCGGGGGCACTGCTCGAGCTCGCCGAGGTCGTGCGCGCGGTCGCGGTGATCACCGGACGCCCGGCCCGCCAGGCGATCGCGCTGGGCGACCTCGACGCACTCGGCAACGCGATGCTCGACCGCGGCGCCGAGCTGTTCGTCTTCGGGCACTACGGCAACGAGCGGTGGTCGGCGACCGACCAGCGCATCCGCTCCCCCCGTCCGCCCGCCGGTCTGGCCACCTTCGAGCGCGAGCTGCCGTCCGTGCTCCGCGGAGCGGACGCGGGCGACGCCTTCATCGAGGAGAAGGGCCTGGCCGTCGCCGTCCACACGAGGCGGATGGACGACCCCGACGGCGCACTGGAGCGGCTGCGCGACCCCCTCGCCCAGCTCGCGGCGAAGCACCACCTCACCGTCGAGCCCGGCCGCCAGGTGATCGAGGTGCGCTCCGGGGACATGCACAAGGGCCTCGCCGTCCGCACGTTCGTCGACGAGCTCGACGCCAAGGGCGTGGTCTTCTGCGGCGACGACCTCGGCGACATCCAGGCCTTCGAGGCCGTGCGCGACCTGCGCGAGCAGGGTCTGCCCGGCCTCGTCGTCTGCTCCGCCTCCAGCGAGCAGCCCGGCCTCGTCGACCTCGCCGACGTGGTCGTCGACGGCCCCGCGGGTGTCGTGGGCCTGCTCGGCGAGATCCTGCTGCGGCGCTGACCGCGGACCGGACGTCACCGATCCACATGGTGGACTCGATGTGCGCATCGTGAGACGGCCTGCCTAGGCTGGTCCTGCTCATCACGAGGGACTGAGGGAACGGCCCGTCGAAGTCCCGGCAACCACCCATGAGCCTCCTGTCCGGCCACCGCCGACAGTCATGGGAGCAGGTGCCAAATCCGGCCCACGCGAGAGTCGCGGGGACAGATGAGAAGGAGGACTTCATGAGCACCCTGGTCGACGAGAGCACCACCCACACGCTGCGCGAGGGCGCCTTCGGCAACGCCAGGGTCCTGGCCTGCCGCGAGTGCGGCCACGAGGTCGAGCTCGGCCCGTCGTACGCCTGTCCGGAGTGCTTCGGTCCCCTCGAGGTGGCCTACGACTTCCCGACGGTGACCCGCGAGGAGATCGCCGCCGGTCCCCGCAACATCTGGCGCTACAAGGCGCTGCTGCCGGTGCCGACCGACATCGAGCAGAGCCCCAACACCGAGCCGGGCTTCACCCGCCTGCTCGAGGCGAAGAACCTCGCCCGCGAGCTGGGCATCGACAAGCTCTGGGTCAAGGACGACTCCACCAACCCGACGAACTCCTTCAAGGACCGCGTCGTCGCCTGTGCGCTGAGCGCGGCCCGCGAGCTCGACGCCAAGGTGTTCGCATGCCCGTCGACCGGCAACCTGGCCAACGCCGTCGCCGCGGCCGGCGCACGAGCCGGCATCCCCACGGTCGTGTTCATCCCGAGCAACCTCGAGACGCCGAAGAAGGTCAACTCGGCCGTCTTCACCGAGAAGCTCGTCGCGGTCGACGGCAACTACGACGACGTCAACAAGCTCGCCTCCGAGATCGCCGGCGAGGAGGAGGGCTGGGCGTTCGTCAACGTCAACGTGCGCCCCTTCTACGCCGAGGGCTCCAAGACCCTGGGCTACGAGATCGCCGAGCAGCTCGGTTGGCGGCTGCCCGACCAGATCGTCATCCCGGTCGCGTCCGGCTCCCAGCTGACGAAGGTCGACAAGGCCTTCCAGGAGCTCATCAAGCTCGGTCTCGTCGAGGACAAGCCCTACCGCGTCTTCGGCGCCCAGGCGACCGGGTGCTCGCCGGTCTCGGTGGCCTACAAGGCCGAGACCGACGCCATCCGCCCGGTCAAGCCCGACACCATCGCGAAGAGCCTCGCCATCGGCAACCCCGCCGACGGCATCTACGTCCTCGACGTCTGCCGTCGCACCGGCGGTGCGGTCGAGGACATCAGCGACGACGAGGTGCGCGAGGCCATCGTGCTGCTCGCCCGCACCGAGGGGATCTTCACCGAGACCGCCGGCGGCACCACGGTCGGCGTGCTGAAGAAGCTCGTCGAGACCGGCCAGCTCGACACCTCGCTCGAGACGGTCGTGATCAACACCGGCCACGGCCTCAAGACCCTCGACGCGATCTCCGACCGGGTCGGCCCGGCCGCCACCATCGCGCCCAGCTACGACGCCTTCGTCGCCGCCGGCATCCTCTGAGCGGCCGCTCAACCTGTGAAAGGAAACCCCACATGACGGTCTCGGTCCGGATCCCCACCATCTTGCGCACCTACACCGGCGGTGAGTCCGAGGTCAGCGCCGAGGGCGACACCCTGGCCGCGGTGCTCGACGACCTCGACGCCCGCTACTCAGGGATCAGGGGCCGCATCCTCGACGACGCCGGTGCCCTGCGCCGCTTCGTCAACGTCTACGTCGGCAACGACGACGTGCGCTTCCTCGACGACCTCGCGACGCCGACGCCGGACGGCGTGCAGGTCTCGGTCATCCCGGCCGTCGCCGGGGGCTGAGCGTCCCGACGGAACCAGCCGCAGGCGTCCGGGCGTCGGAGGGACATGACCTCCCTGATGCGCGTGTCCCTCGTCGCCCTGCTCGCTCTCACGATCGGGGCCGGTGCTGCTCCGTCGTACGCAGCCGCTGACCCGCACCCGGTGCAGTCCTTCGTGCCGGGTGTGGACGACGAGGTCACCCTCGCGAGGGCCTGGCAGCGGTGGGAGGAGAAGGGCATCGACGACTACGTCGTCACCGTGCGCCGGAGCTGCTACTGCCTGCCGGAGAAGCCTGTGCGCACGGTCATCCGCGGTGATCGGACGGTCCGGGTGACCCAGGGTGATCGTCGGCTGGCCGCTGAGCGCGGCTGGTCGATGGACGAGCTCTTCACCGTGATCCGCGACGCGCAGGGCGAGGCGGACACGGTCCGCGTGGACTACACCAGGCGCGGCGTCCCGAAGGCGATCGCGATCGACCGGAGCACGATGATCGCCGACGAGGAGATCTCCTACACGGTCTCCCTCAGTCGCCTCTGACACGACCTCGGTGCCGTCTCAGGGCGCGCGTACGTCGACCACGGCCGCGTGGCCGCGACCGTCGACCCGCACCTCGGCGACCGCTCCGTCCTGCAGCTGCTGCTCGGCCCGCGCGGCCTCGTCCTGGGGGAGGAACCAGCTCTCGATCCCGCAGCGCACCTGCCAGGCGCGGTCGTCGCAGGCGAGGTAGGGGCCCGAGTCGGGGCGTGCGCGGCTCCGCGTCCCCGCGCGCCACAGGTCGCCGTCCTGCACGAGGGTGACGTACAGGTCACCGTGACCTGCGTCGTCCGGGACGGTCTCGTCGTCGAGGTGCAGGCCCGGGTAGTCGAGGGCGACGTAGGCTCCCCGGAACGGGTCGATGGGATCGACGGGGGCGACCCGCATCAGATAGGTCTCGCCGGTGGTGCGGGCGGACAGCTGCGGCGCGACGGCGAGTCCGACCGCGGCCAGCTGGCCCACCGCGATCACGGCGGTGGTGAGGATCCGGTTCATCGGGTTGCTCCTTCATCGTCTGTAGCGGTGTCGAGTGCCTGGGCGAGCTCGCGACGTGCGCGGTCGACGAGGAAGCCGGTGCCGAGGAAGACCGTGCCGAGCACCACGAACAGCCAGGCGCCGGTGACGATGGGCGCGAACACCGCGAAGCTCTGGAAGGTCGTGAAGACCACGAGGCCGGTCATCGCCATCCAGGTGAGCGGCGCGTGCTCGCGCACGGTCCCGAGGGCGACGAGCGCCACGGCGAGCCCGACGTAGGCCGCCACGGAGATCGCCGCGTGCGCCCAGTCGGCGGCGTCGATGTCGGAGCTGTCCGCGCCGGTGCTCCAGAGGGCGAGGAGCACGGCTGCCGCCAGCACGACGACGGCGCCCAGGGCCTCCAGAGCCTGGTGGCCGGGGCGCGTGACGGCGGCAGCGACGGCGGCCACGCCGGCGACCGCGAGCAGCGCCACCAGCCACGGCGACCAGTCGATGCCGTCGCCGCCGATGTCGGGGATCGCGGCGACGAAGAGCGCCAGCAGCGCCATTGCGCCGGCCAGGGTGCGCCAGGTCCACGCGAACGCGTCGAGGCGATCGTCGTGGAGGACGGCGACACCGGCGGCGAGGACGGCAGCCGCGCCGATGAGCAGCACCACGGTCAGCCCGCTCTGCGAGTCCCACAGGGGCTGCATGAACCACCAGACGAGCCCGGTGAGGATGCCGACGAGGAAGGGGAGGTAGGCGCGGGTGAGGTAGCCGTGGAGCAGGGCGCCGGCGGCCCAGAGGCCGACGAGTCGCGGCTCGAACGCCGGCACCTGCAGGGACTGGGCCGCCTGGAAGAGCACCGCTCCCGTGCCCAGGGCTGCGAGGAGGCGGGCCGCGCCCACGAGCGGCGGTGATGCCCGTCGCGCGGCGAGGACCTCACCGCCGGCGAGGAACACCAGCCACAGCAGGGCGACCGCGCCGAAGCGGGTCATGGGGGAGAGCGCGTCGAGGTGGGCTGCGACGAGCCAGATCAGTCCGATGCCGACGAACCCGCCACCGAGGAGGAGCAGGACGCGGCCGATGCTGGAGCGCGCGTGGTCCTCGGAGCGGTAGCGGGTCCGGATCTGCTCGGCCTGCTCCTCGGTGATGAGTCCCTGGGTGCTCCAGGAGTCGACCTCGGTGCGGAGCCAGACGAGCCGGCGTGGCGGAACGGTGTGGGCGGTGAGCGTTGCTGAGTCATTCATGGGCCCAGCCTGTGCGCGCGCCAGGCGCGCTGTCGTGAGTACGACGACCCAAGTGCGGTGGGCCGTTGGGCCGCCCGACGCCGCCGGTTGCCCCGGGGGCCAGAGGGCGTTCACGTCCGCGTGGTTCAAGTAGGGCGTGTCGAGCAAGCACCTGACCCGGGCCGGGGTGGCGTTGGCCGTGGTGGGCGGCCTCGTGGGCGCGACGGCGTACGGCGCCCGCGAGCTGCTGCACCGGCAGGCCGCCCAGGCGCGCCGCGCCATCGGCAAGCCGCTGGGCGAGGCGGCACCGTCGGCCGACCGGCTCTACAAGAAGAAGTACGGCACCCCGGTGGACCTGCTCGTCCTCGGCGACTCGGTGGCCGCGGGGCTGGGGGCGGAGAAGCCCAAGCAGACGCTCGGCGGTCGGCTCGCCCGCGGAATCGCCCAGCAGACCGGGCGATCGGTGCGGCTGCGGACGGCTGCGGTCGTCGGCTCCGAGAGCAGCATGCTCGCCGAGCAGCTGGCCACGCTGCCGGCTTCCTACGGACCTGACGTCGCGATCATCATCGTCGGCGGCAACGACGTGACCCACCGGGTGCCGGTCTCGGAGTCCGTCCGCCACCTGGGCGAGGCCATCGACGAGCTGCGCGCCAGAGGGGCGGAGGTCGTCGTCGGCACCTGTCCCGACCTGGGTGCGCTACGACCGGTTCCCCAGCCGCTCCGGGCCCTGGGCTCCCGTGCCTCACGCCAGCTCGCGTCCGCCCAGCGCGCGGAGGCCCTCGGGCGAGGCGCCCGGGTGGTGTCGCTGGCGCACGTGGTCGGGCCGTTCTTCATCACCAACCCCGAGGAGATGTTCAGCCTCGACCGGTTCCACCCGAGCGCCCACGGCTACAAGCGCACCGCCAAGGCGATGCTGCCGTCGGTCCTGGCCGCGCTGGGGATCGCCGACGACCTGCCGTTCGGGCACCACGCGCCGGGAGAGGGTCGGTCGGGCTAGGGTCTGCGGGTGCGCACCACTGCTCGACGAGCCGGCCAGGCCGTCAAGAAGGCCGCCCTGAAGGCAGGTCGTCGGCAGCAGCCCGAGCCCGTGCCCGACGTGCCGGCCCCCGCCGACCCGAAGGCCGAGCGTCGTCGGCGACTGCTCGCCAGCAACCTGACGGAGCTCGCGATCGAGTTCCGCACCGACAAGTGGGGCGTCCACAAGTACACGCCCCACTACGAGCGCCACCTACAGCACCTGCGCCAGGAGTCCTTCACGCTGCTCGAGCTCGGCATCGGCGGCTACAAGAAGCGTCGCCGGAGCGGGGCGTCGATGAAGATGTGGCGCTGGTTCTTCCCCAGGGCGCGCATCGTCGGCCTCGACATCGAGGACAAGACGTGGCTGACCCGCGGCCACATCCACACGTACCTCGGTGACCAGACCGACCCCGAGGTCCTGCAGCGGATCATCGACGAGCAGGGCGTGCCCCTGGTCGTGATCGACGACGGCAGCCACATCCCGGCCCACGTGCGCGAGTCCTTCCGGATCCTGTTCCCGCTGCTGCCCGACGGCGCGATCTACTGCATCGAGGACACCCAGACCTCCTACTGGCCCGCCTGGGGCGGTCAGCTCGACCCACGCGCCCCCGGCACGTCGATGGACCTGGTCAAGGACCTCGTCGACGGACTGAACCACGAGGAGTTCCTCGTCGAGGGCTACGAGCCGACGTACACCGACCAGTGGGTGCGGGCCGTGCACTGCTACCACAACCTCGTGATCATCGAGAAGGGCGACAACCGCGAGGGCACCAACCGGGACAACGTCGCCCACGAGCTCTACGGCGCATCGGAGCTGCCCGAGTGACGATCCTCCTCGCCACCAGCGGTGACCTGCCCCAGGGCGAGCCTGGTGCGGCTGCGCTCAACGCTGTCCTCGACGAGCGTGGCATCGACTTCGCCTGGGCCAGGTGGGACGACGCCAGCGTCGACTGGTCGGGTTCCGACCTCGTTGCGGTGCGCTCCACCTGGGACTACGTCGTCCGGGCCCCGGAGTTCCTGGCGTGGACCGGCTCCCTCGACCAGTCGCGCCTGCTCAACGGGGCGGACGTCTTCGCGTGGAACCACGACAAGCGCTACCTCGCCGACCTCGGTGACCTGCCGGCCGTCCCGACGCTGCTCGCCGGCGACCGCGCGGAGCTCGCCGACGCCGTACGACACTTCGGCTCCGCTGTCGTGAAGCCGCGGGTCGGCGCCGGCGGGGCGGGCCTGATCGTGGTCTCCGACCCCGACGACCCGCGACTCGGCACGTCGGTGCGCAGCGCCCCGGGCTACCCGGAGGTCGGCGGCCCCTGGGTCGTCCAGCCCCTGGTGGAGTCGATCCGCACCCAGGGCGAGGTGTCGGTCTACGTGCTCGGCGGGGCCGTCGCCTCGCGGTTCGACAAGGTGCCCGGCGAGGGCGACGTGCGTGTCAACGAGGAGTTCGGCGGTCGCGTCCGCGAGGTCGGGATCGGCGACGTCGGCGACCTCGCGCTCGCGGCGCACGCCGCCATGGGGGAGCGCTTCGGCCGGCCGATGGACTACCTCCGCGTCGACCTCCTGCAGTGGGAGGGTGACTGGGTGGTCAGCGAGCTCGAGCTCATCGAGCCCGGTCTCTACCTCGACGTCTCCGACGCCAACGCTGCGCCGTTCGCCGATCTCCTCGAGCTCCGCCTGCCCGCGTAGTCACTTCAGGCCATGTCGCATGGCTCGTCGGGGCCATTTGGTCTAGACCCGAGGGCAAAATTACCCAGTTCGGGATAGCCGGTGTCCCGCCGGCCGATACCGTTCCCGCAGTTCGGCCGCACTGGGGGTGCGGCCCGATGTGTTTCCGGCACCGGCCGGGGACGCACAGTTGGCGTCGCATCGGGTGACGTCGCACGCGGGGAGGTATCACCAGTGCTGAAGTGGCGACGTCGTCGAGGCGACGAGCGGGGCGCGGCTGCGGTCGAGTTCGCCCTCGTGCTGCCGTTGCTGCTGATGCTGCTCCTCGGAACCGTCGAGCTGGGCCTCTACATGAAGGACTACGTGTCCATGAGCAGCAGCGTGCGCGGTGGTGCCCGCGCGGCTTCCGCCGCCGCCGACGCTGGCCCCGGGACCTGCCTCGCGAGTGCCAACCCCCCTCCGTGCACGCCGGCGAACGCACCCGCCTTCGCCCAGGCCGCTGCCGACACCATGCAGACCGCGGGCATGGCCATGAACTCGCGCGACATCCAGTGGGTGATGATCTACAAGGCCGACGCCGACGGCTTCCCGATCGGCGCGGGCGGCAAGGTGCCCGACAACTGCACGGGCGACTGCGTGAAGTACGTCTGGGACGCCGGCCTCAACGGCGGCAAGGGCAGGTTCCGCTTCGCGAGCGGGTCGTGGTCGTCGGCATCGGTCAATGCGTGCGTGAACCAGTCCGAGTCCGTGGGGGTCGCCTTACGAGCCGACCACAACTGGATGACCGGTCTCATCAAGGGGCTGATGGGCGGCAACAAGGTCATGACGGAACGCACGGTGATGAAGTTCGAGCCGCTGGAGCAGGACCGCTGCAAGCCGGGGACCCCCAATGCGCACAGCTGACGTGGGACGTCGTGCCCGGGCTCTCGCCCGCCGGCTGCCTGGACGCGACGAGGTCGGGGCGATCGCCCTGGTGGTGGCGTTGTTCTTCGCCGTGGTCGCACTGCCGCTGAGCGCCATCACGGTCGACCTGGCCCGGATGTACGTCCAGATCCAGCGCGTCCAGGCGGCCGCGGACGCTGCCGCCACGGCCGGTGTCACCTACATGCCCGACGACTTCGCCGCCGCGAAGGCGAGGGCCATCGAGATCGCCGAGGACAACGGATTCCGCAACTCGGGCACGAGCGCGGTCGCAGTGGCGGTGGGGGACAAGCCGACCCAGCTGAAGGTCACGGTCTCCTCCACTATCAAGAACGCCTTCGGCCGCTCCCTCGGCATCCCGGACTCGACCCTGTCGCGCAGCGCCGTCGCCGACTTCAACGGCCCGGCGCCCCTCGGGAGCCCGTGCAACACCTTCGGGAACGAGCCCCCCGGCTCGTCAATCCTGACCCCCGTCGGCAGCACGCTCAAGCCCGTCACCTACGCCACGTGCTCGACCAACCCTCAGTTCTGGGGAGCCATGGCAGGCCCGGAGACCTTCAAGGACCAGGGCTCCCAGTTCGAGGCGCGCAAGTGCAGCGGTGTCGAGATCGACTGTGCGTCGTCCGCAGTCGGCGCACTCAACAACGAGTTCGACGCCCGCGGCTACGTCTACCTGGTTCGCATCACCCCGGCAGCCGTGAACCAGTCCGTCAGGCTGCAGATCTTCGACCCCGCCTACGTCGACACCGGTTCGGGGTCCTGCAACGCCGGCCCGGTGAGCAGCTCCATCAACGCGACGACGAACTCGGCCTACCCCTACGCGACCACGGACGCCAGCACCCGCTACCAGAACGGCGCGACCGCCTTCTGCACAGGCGACTCCGACAACAGCGGCAAGCGGTTCCCCACGGCCAACAACACCAGTACGACCACCGAGGTGCCGACCATCACCTCGTTCGCCCTGCGCACGCCGGTCGACACGCTCAACCCGTACGCCGCACCGGTGCACAGTGCGGGTTGCGTCAAGCAGTACCCCGGCTACAGCAACACCTCTGGTTCCGGCGCCCTCACCACGAACAACCTGCGGACCGGCACCTCCTCGACCTACCGGCCGGAGATCGCCAAGGTCTACCGCCAGTGGGTCGACTTCTGCACCTTCACGCCCACGAAGGCAGGCGACTACTACCTCCAGGTCCGGACCAACGTCGCGCTCCCGACGTCGTACTCCCTGGACTCGACGGGAGCCGTGATGGGCAACATGGCGGTCGTCAACCAGACCGGTGACGACCTCAGCGTGAAGGGCAACGGCAACAACATGTTCGCCATCCGTGCCATCTCCGGGGCCCCGTCGGGCGCCGTGTCGGTGGCATCATGGGAGCGCATGCGCATCTACGCCAACGCGGACTCCGCCACCACGACCTTCAACCTGGTGCGGGTGGCGCCGGCGGCGGCCAGCAAGACCCTGGTCATCACCTACTACGACGTCGGCGAGGCGGCCAACACGACGTCCGGCAGCGTTCAGGTGCTGGCACCGGCCGACTCCAACATCTCGCCCACGGCAGTGGCCAACTGCAAGGGCGAGGGCGTGCACGTCGGCACCCTGGCCAACTGCAAGGTCCCCAACGTGACCTCCGCGACCAACAACGGCAAGACACAGACGGTGCGCGTCCCCATCCCGAGCAGCTACACCTGCCAGATCACCTCGACGGGCGGATGCTGGTGGCGGGTCACCATCAACTTCCCCAACTCGACGGTGACCGACGCCACCACGTGGACCGCCCGGATCGTCGGAGAGCCCGTCCGTCTCATCGAGTAGCCCCGATCGACCTATGGCAGACGCCGCCCCGGGCTCCCCGGGGCGGCGTTTGCACTCTCGGGGGTCGAGTGCTAAACATGAGGCTGGCACTCTCGTCACGAGAGTGACAACGACCTGGGTGACGCTGAGGTCCGCACAAGCCGCCGTGAATGGATCGCCGGCCGAACGGACCGTCCGTCGCGGGCAGCCCGCCCGGAGTCGACACACAGACTCACGTCGATAGGAATCGCACGCGATATGGCCAAGCTGATTGCTTTCAACGAGGAGGCCCGCCGCGGCCTCGAGCGGGGCATGAACACCCTCGCCGACGCCGTCAAGGTCACCCTCGGCCCCAAGGGCCGCAACGTCGTCCTGGAGAAGAAGTGGGGCGCCCCCACGATCACCAACGACGGCGTCTCGATCGCCAAGGAGATCGAGCTGGAGGACCCCTACGAGAAGATCGGCGCCGAGCTGGTCAAGGAGGTCGCCAAGAAGACCGACGACGTCGCCGGCGACGGCACGACGACGGCCACCGTGCTGGCCCAGGCGATGGTCCGCGAGGGCCTGCGCAACGTGGCCGCCGGCGCCAACCCGATGGGTCTCAAGCGCGGCATCGAGGCCGCCGTCACCGCTGTGTCCGAGCAGCTGCTCGCCATGGCCAAGGACGTCGAGACCAAGGAGCAGATCGCGTCGACGGCGTCGATCTCCGCTGCTGACACCACCGTCGGCGAGATCATCGCCGAGGCGATGGACAAGGTCGGCAAGGAAGGCGTCATCACCGTCGAGGAGTCCAACACCTTCGGGCTGGACCTCGAGCTGACCGAGGGCATGCGGTTCGACAAGGGCTACATCTCGGCCTACTTCGCCACCGACCTCGAGCGCATGGAGGCCGTGCTGGAGGACCCCTACATCCTCATCGCGAACTCCAAGGTGTCGACGGTCAAGGACCTGCTGCCGCTGCTGGAGAAGGTCATGCAGTCCGGCAAGCCGCTGCTGATCATCGCCGAGGACGTCGACGGCGAGGCGCTGTCGACCCTGGTCGTCAACAAGATCAAGGGCACCTTCCGCTCCGTCGCCGTCAAGGCGCCGGGCTTCGGTGACCGTCGCAAGGCCATGCTTCAGGACATCGCCATCCTCACCGGTGGCCAGGTCATCTCCGAGGAGGTCGGCCTCAAGCTGGAGTCGGCCGGCCTGGAGCTGCTCGGCCAGGCCCGCAAGGTCGTCATCACCAAGGACGAGACCACCATCGTCGAGGGTGCCGGCGACAACGGCCAGATCGAGGGTCGGGTCAACCAGATCCGCGCCGAGATCGACAAGTCGGACTCCGACTACGACCGCGAGAAGCTCCAGGAGCGCCTCGCCAAGCTCGCCGGCGGCGTGGCCGTCATCAAGGTCGGCGCGGCCACCGAGGTCGAGCTCAAGGAGCGCAAGCACCGCATCGAGGACGCCGTCCGCAACGCCAAGGCTGCGGTCGAGGAGGGCATCGTCGCCGGCGGCGGCGTGGCTCTCGTCCAGGCGGCTGCCACCGCGTTCGACAAGCTCGACCTGTCGGGCGACGAGGCCACCGGCGCGAACATCGTCCGCGTCGCCACCTCGGCACCGCTCAAGCAGATCGCCATCAACGCCGGCCTCGAGGGCGGCGTCGTGGCGGAGAAGGTCGCGAACCTGGAGGCCGGTCACGGTCTCAACGCCGCGACCGGTGACTACGTCGACATGATCGCCGAGGGCATCATCGACCCGGCCAAGGTCACCCGCTCCGCGCTGCAGAACGCCGCGTCGATCGCCGCGCTGTTCCTCACCACCGAGGCCGTCGTGGCCGACAAGCCCGAGAAGGCGCCCGCCATGCCCGGCGGCGGCGACATGGGCGGCATGGGCGGCATGGACTTCTGATCCACCGCACCTCGTTCCACCAGCTCCACCAGCAGGGCCTCCGCTCCGGCGGGGGCCCTGCTGGGCGTTTCGGGCAGCGGGTAGGAATAGCGCATGCGCCTTCCCGTGCCCGGTCCTCGTGACGTCCTGTCCGCCCTCGAACGCGGAGGGGACCAGCTCGAGGCCCTCGTCGGCGCGGTGCCCCGCCTCCTGGCCCTGCTGGACCAGGCGGAGGTCATGCTCGAGCGGGTCGCCGGCACGGTCGACCGGATCGACGCGGTCGTCGCCGACGCTGCCGCGGAGGTGGTCCGGGTGGGCGTCGTCGTCGACGCCTCGGCCCTGCAGGTGGATCGGGTGGCGACGGTGGTCGACGCCTCGACGCTGCAGGTGGATCGGGTGGCGACCGTGGTCGACGACTCAGGCGTCCAGGTGGCCCGGACCGCCGCGCTGCTCGACATGCTCGAGCCGCCACTCACCGCGCTGCAGCCGACCCTCCAGACGCTGGCGGACACCACGCACCCCGACGAGGTGGCGGCGCTGGTCACGCTCGTGGACCACCTGCCCGCCCTCACCGAGCAGGTCGAGCGCGACGTCCTGCCCGTGCTCCGGACCCTGGGCTCGGTGGCCCCGGACCTCAGCGAGCTGCTCACCGTCTCGCGCGAGCTCAACGAGATCCTGGGCAAGGTGCCCGGGATCGGTCGTCTCAAGCGCAAGGTCGAGCAGGAGGAAGAGGAGGACGCGGCGGGAGGGGGCCGAGTGTGACCCACGACGCGGAACGCCGCTCCGTCACCTGTCGTCCAACGCATGTGGCACGGTGAACGCACCGGCCCGGTCCCACCAGGAGGAATCGTGAACACCAGCCGACCCGCAACCCGAGTCCGTCGCATGCTCGCCGTCCCTGTCCTCCTCGCCGCACTGGCCGGCCTCGCTGCCTGTGGCGGGTCCGACGAGGCGGCCGACAGCCCCGGCGGCTCCGAGGTGACCTCGGCTCCGACGACCCCGCCCGGCACGGAGTCCCCGGCCGCCGGCGGCACGCTGGCCCTGGTCGCCGACGGCACGAGCACCGCGAAGTGCGCCGTGCCGTCGGCCGAGGTGCTGGCCGGCTTCGACACGGCCTTCCAGGGCACGGTCACCAGCATCGAGGGCGGCACGGTGACCCTCCAGGTCGACCAGTGGTACGCCGGGGACGAGGCGACCACGGTGACCGTCGAGGCGCCCAGCCAGGACATGCAGGACCTCCTGATGGCCGTCGACTTCGAGCAGGGCAAGACCTATCTCGTCAGCGCCACGGGCGACCGGGTCACGCTGTGCGGCTTCACCGCCGAGAAGTCTCCCGAGCTCGAGGCGATGTACACGCAGGCCTTCTCGCTGTGACCTCGGTCGTCGGGCTGCTCCTCGCCGCCGGCGCCGGGGAGCGGTTCGGCGGCCCCAAGGCCCTGGCCTGTGACGACGACGGCACGTCCTGGTTGCTGCGCTCGATCCAGGCGCTGCGTCCCTGCGCAGAGATCGTGGTCGTGCTCGGCGCCGAGGCCGAGCGTGCGGCGGCCCTGGTGCCGATGTCGGTGTCGAGGATCAGGGCCCACGACTGGGCCGAGGGGATGGGGGCCTCCCTGCGCGCCGGCCTCCGCGCACTGGCGTCCACCGACCACGATGCCGCACTCGTCTCGCTGGTGGACCTCCCGGACGTCGACGCACACGTCGTGGCCCGCCTCGTGGGCACCGTGGCCGGTCCCGGCGACCTCGCCCGAGCGGCGTACGACGGCGTGCCGGGGCACCCGGTCCTGATCGGCCGTGACCACTGGGCGGGTGTCGTCGACACCGCGATCGGCGACCGCGGCGCCCGCGACTACCTCGCGGGTCACGAGGTGGCGCTGGTGGAGTGCGGTGACCTCGCCACAGGTGTTGACGTCGACGCCCGCTGAAGTTCGGCCATCGGCCCCAACGTGCGACCAACGTGGTGGGTCGTAGCCTGAGCGCATGGTCGATGGACTGGACTCCGCCCGCGACGTGGCGGCACGGCTGGGCGCGACCGGCTACCTCGCGGACGACGACCTGGCCACCGTCGTGTTCCTCGCCGCACGGATGCAGCGGCCGCTGCTGCTCGAGGGTGAGCCCGGGACCGGCAAGACCGCGCTCGCCGAGGCACTCGCGCAGAGCCTCGGCCTGCCGCTGGTGCGACTCCAGTGCTACGAGGGCATCGACGCCAGCCAGGCCCTCTACGACTGGGACTTCCCTCGTCAGATCCTGCACCTGCGCGCGCTCGAGGCGGCCGGCGCCGTGGACTCCGACGAGGCCGAGAAGAGCCTCTACGACGAGCGCTTCCTGCTCTCGCGTCCGGTGCTCGCCGCTCTCCGCCAGGCGCCGGCCGTGCTGCTGGTCGACGAGGTCGACCGCGCCGACGACGAGTTCGAGGCCTTCCTGCTCGAGGTGCTCTCCACGTGGCAGGTCACCATCCCGGAGTACGGCACGGTGACCGCCCCGGAGCCGCCGCTCGTGGTGCTCACCTCCAACCGCACCCGCGAGCTCCACGACGCCCTCAAGCGCCGCTGCCTCTACCACTGGATCGACCACCCCGGGCTCGAGCGCGAGGTCGAGATCGTCCGCACGCGCGCGCCCGAGGTGGGCGAGGCGCTCGCCCGCCAGGTGGTCGGCCTGGTCCAGCAGCTGCGCACGCGCGACGACCTGCTCAAGGCTCCCGGCGTCGCGGAGACCCTCGACTGGGCGCGCGCCCTCACCTACCTCGGCACGGCGGAGCTCGACCTCGCCTCGGCCGCCGCCACCCTCGGCGCGCTGCTGAAGTATCGCGAGGACGCGGACCGGGTCAAGGCCGCCCTCGACCGCATGATGTCGACATGACCGGCCCGGACCTGCCGCTCGACCGGGGGGTGGACGAGGTGCTGCTCGGCTTCACCCGGGCACTGCGTGCGGCCGGTGTGGCCGTCACCCAGGACCGCTCGCAGGGGTTCCTGGTCGCGGTGGCCGCTGTGGGGGTCGATGACCGCCAGGCGACCTACTGGGCCGGTCGCGCCACGCTGTGCGGCTCGCCAGACGACCTCGCCCGCTACGACCAGGTCTTCGCGTCCTGGTTCGACACACGCGACGGGCTCCCGCGCGCGCAGCTCCGCGAGCACAGCCGGCCGCAGACCGCCCATCTCCTGCCGGAGTCCGAGACGACCGGTGGTTCGGGCGAGGGCGAGGAGGACGTCGTCCGGGCGATGGCGTCCGCGGCCGAGGTGCTGCGACACCGTGACGTGGCCACCCTCGACAGCGGCGAGCGGCGCCGCCTGGCCGGCATGTTCGCCCGCCTGTCGCTGAGCCCGCCCACCCGCCGCACGTCTCGTCACCGCAGGTCGCACCGCGGTGAGGTGGACGCCGCACGGACCCTGCGCCGCTCCCTCCGGCACCTCGGTGAGCCCGCCGAGATCGCCTGGCGCCGGCGCGGCACCCGCCCCCGTCGCGTGGTGCTGCTCGTCGACGTGAGCGGCTCGATGAGTGCGTACGCCGATGCACTGCTGCGGCTGGCCCACCGGCTCACCCAGTCGGCGCGGGCCACCGGCGGGTCCGTCGAGACGTTCACGGTCGGCACCCGTCTGACGCACGTCACCCGCGCCCTCCGCTCGCCCGACGCCGACCGCGCGATCGTGGCCGCGGGCGAGGTCGTCCCCGACTGGTCGGGCGGGACCCGGCTCGGCGAGACGCTGCGGGTGTTCCTGGACCGGTGGGGCCAGCGGGGGATGGCCCGCGGCTCGGTGGTGGTCGTCTTCAGCGACGGCTGGGAGCGTGGCGACACCGATGTCCTCGGCGAGCAGATGGCCCGGCTCCAGCGGATCTCGCACCGGGTGATCTGGGTCAACCCGCACCGCGGCAAGGAGGGCTACGCGCCGCTGCAGGCCGGGGTGGTGGCCGCACTGCCGCACTGCGACGACTTCCTCGCCGGTCACTCGCTCGCGACCTTCGCCGACCTGACGGAGGTGATCTCCCGTGCGTGACGTGCTGCCCGAGCTGATGACGTGGTGGGAGGCCGGCGAGACGATCGGCGTCGGCACGGTGGTGGCCACCTTCCGGTCGGCGCCACGCCCGCCGGGCGCGTCGATGCTCGTCGGGCCGGACGAGTCGGCCGTCGGCTCGGTCTCCGGGGGATGCGTCGAGGGGGCGGTCTACGACCTCGCCCAGTCGGTCCTCGACTCGGGCGCACCCGTCCTCGAGCGCTACGGCGTCTCCGACGACGACGCCTTCGCCGTCGGCCTCACCTGCGGCGGCATCCTCGACGTCTTCGTCGAGCAGGTCTCCCGCGAGACGTTCCCCGAGCTCGGCGACGTCGCCCGCGACATCGAGGAGGGCCGGCCCGTCGCGCTGGCCACCGTGATCGAGCACCCCGACGCTGCGTGGGTCGGTCGACGGATGGTGGTCCGCCCTGACGCCGAGCCCCAGGGGGGCATCGGCTCGGCCCGCGCCGACGCCGCCGTCCGCGACGACGCCCTCGGTCTCCTGGCCGTCGGCACCAACGCGACCCTGACCTACGGGCCCGACGGTGAGCGGCGCGGAGAGGGCATGCGGGTGTTCGTCTGGGGCTTCGCGCCCAAGCCCCGGATGCTCGTCTTCGGCGCGATCGACTTCGCCGCCGCGGTGGCCAGGGTCGGCTCGTTCCTCGGCTACCAGGTCACCGTGTGCGACGCCCGACCGGTCTTCGCCACCGCGTCGCGCTTCCCGGGCGCCGACGAGGTGGTCGTCGACTGGCCGCACCGCTACCTGCAGGCCGAGGTCGACGCGGGCCGCATCGACCGCCGGACCGTCCTCGCCGTGCTGACCCACGACCCCAAGTTCGACGTCCCGCTGCTCGAGGTCGCCCTGCGGCTCGACGACGACGTACGCCCCGGATACATCGGCGCGATGGGCTCGCGACGCACGCACGACGAGCGGATGTCCCGGCTGCTCGAGGCGGGGCTCTCGAGCGGCGAGCTCGAGCTCCTCTCCTCGCCCATCGGGCTCGACCTCGGCGCCCGCACGCCCGAGGAGACGGCCGTGTCGATCGCGGCGGAGATCGTCGCGCGGCAGTGGGGTGGGTCGGGGGAGCGGCTCGCCGCGACGCGGGGTCGCATCCACCACGACGACTGACGACTCCCCGCCCACCCTGTTGTCAGCGTCACACTCGGGCTAGGTTGGCCGCGGACCTCTGGGGGGCCGCCATGAGACGCGATGACCTGCACAGCCGGCGTGTGGACGCCGTGCGCGCCTGGACGCGCGTCGTCGCCGACGGTGACGACGGGGCGGACGCGGTCCGGCCCGAGATCCTGCGCAGCTGGCAGCTCTCCGGCGTGGTCTCGCCGGACGTGACCCGCGCGCCGCTCGCCGACGAGGGCGACACGGCCGACTTCTGGAACGCCTCGCCGCTGCAGACCGCGGTCGAGCGGGTCCAGGAGGAGCTGCGCCGCACCGCCGAGGACGGTGACCTCGTCATCGCGGTCACCGACGAGCAGACCCGCATCCTGTGGACCTACGGGGGGCGGGTGATGCGCCGCAAGGCCGAGACGGTGAACTTCGTTCCGGGCGGGCGCTGGGACGAGAAGAGCGTCGGCACCAACGCGCTGGCGATCGCCGGTCGCACCTCGGCGCCGTCGATGGTCTTCAGTGCCGAGCACTACGCCGAGGTCGTGCACAACTGGGTGTGCTGGGCCGCGCCGGTCTTCGACCCCGTCACCGGACGCTCGCTCGGGGTGATCGACCTGTCGACGACCTGGGACCGGACCCACCCCATCGGCCTGGCCACCGCGCGCGTGATGGCGCGGCTGATCGAGGGCGCGCTGCCCACGGGGCGGCGTACGACCTTCGCCGACGACGTCGGGCCGGACGAGCCCGGCCTCGTGCTGACCCTGCTCGGCACGGCGGAGGTGTGGCTCGACGGCCAGCGGTTGCTGCTCAACCGGAGGCAGACCGAGATCCTCGCGCTGCTCGCGATCCATCCGGCCGGCCTGTCCGTGGAGCACCTGCACGCGCTGCTCTACGGCGACGCCGCGGTCACCACCTCGACGCTCAAGGCCGAGGTCTCCCACCTCCGGGCGGCCCTGGCGGGCCAGCTCTCCTCGCGCCCCTACCGGCTGACCATGCCGGTGAGCACCGACGTGGAGGAGGTGCAGCGGCTGCTGCGGCGCGGCGACGTGCGCGCGGCGGTGCGGGCCTACGGCGGCGACCTCCTGCCCGGCACGGACTCGCCCGAGCTGGTCCAGATGGGCGACTACCTCGCGGTGAGCGTGCGCGAGGCGCTGCTGGCCGACCCCGACCCGGACGCCGTGCTCCGCTACAGCGAGCTGGCGCCGTACGACACTGCGGTGCTCGAGGCGTGCCTGGCCGCGCTGCCGGTGCACCACCCGGTAGCGCCGCTCCTCAAGGGCAAGCTCGCCGCCGGCCGCACCTGACCAGACCAGTTCGCGAATTCGTCGTCGGGTCTGGCGCCTCGCGGGCGCCGGGCAGATGCTGCGACGAGGTGCCGCGCCGGGAGGACGTGGCCACGAACGAGGGAGAACGACGCATGGTCACGACACGAAGTGGGGTCACGGCAGGCGCAGTCGTCCTGCTGGCGGGCAGCCTGATGGGCAGTGCCGCCGCGGGAGCCGCCACCGCCCCCGAACCCGTGACGGTGGCGAAGAAGCTGGTCTCGCCGCTCAGCATGGTGGTGGCCGGCGACGGCACCGCCTACGTCAGTCAGAACTTCGCCGGCCTGCTCACCGCGGTCCCGCCGGGAGGCAGGCCGAAGGTCGTCTTCGCCGCCCCCAGGAAGACCGAGGTCGGAGCCGTGTCCGAGTCACGCGGCACCGTCCACTTCGCGACCACGAAGGGCAAGAAGGCCCTCCTGTGGTCGATGCGTCCGGGTGGACGGCCGATGAAGCAGGCCGACCTCGGTGCCTACGAGCAGAAGAAGAACCCCGACGCCGACCAGGCCTACGGGTTCACCGACCTCGACGCGACCTGCCTGGCCGAGATCCCGAAGGAGGTCCCCGGGGCCTACACCGGCATCGTGGAGTCGCACCCCTACGGCTCTGCGGTCCACCGCGGCACGACGTACGTCGCCGACGCCGCCGGCAACACGATCCTCGCCGTCAACGGCAAGGGCAAGGTCTCGACGGTCGCGGTGCTGGCGCCGGTGCCGGTGGTCGTGACCGCGGAGATCGCCGCCGCCAACAAGCTGCCGGCCTGCTCGGTCGGCCACGCCTACAACTTCGAGGCGGTGCCGACCGACGTCGAGGTGGGGAAGGGTGGCTGGCTCTACGTCAGCATGCTCCCCGGTGGGCCTGAGGACGGCAGCGCGGGCGCGAACGGCATGGTCGTGAAGGTCAAGGCGAGGACCGGGAAGGTCCGCACCGTCGCGTCGGGCTTCGCCGGTGCCACGGGTGTGGCGCTCGCCGACAACGGTGACGTCTACGTCGCCCAGCTCTTCGGCGGCCAGGTCTCGCGCATCAAGGCCGGCTCGGACCAGGCCAAGCCCTACGCCATGGTGACGATGCCGGCCGCCGTCGAGTGGGCCGGCGGCCACCTCCTCGTGTCGGCCGACGTGCTGTCGCAGAAGCCGAAGGGCGAGGTGCTGCAGTACTGAGATCCCCTCCGGGCGTGGGAGGCAACCACCCGCCAACCACGCACGCCTAGCGTCGGCATCGAGTGATCCACCTCACACGCCCGGAGGCGACGCATGACGAAGATCGAACTCACCGTGGACGGATCCGCGGTCTCCGACGAGGTCGAGCCGCGGATGCTGCTCGTGCAGTACCTCCGCGAGAAGCTCGGCAAGACCGGCACGGTGATCGGCTGCGACACCTCCAACTGCGGGGCGTGCACCGTCCACCTCGACGGCACGAGCGTCAAGTCGTGCAACGTGCTCGCCGTGCAGGCCAACGGCCGCACGGTGACCACGATCGAGGGTCTGGCCGACACCGCCGACGGCGAGCTCCACCCGGTGCAGGAGGCGTTCCGCGAGTGCCATGGCCTCCAGTGCGGGTTCTGCACCCCGGGGATGATCATGCAGGCCGTCGACCTGCTGGGGGAGAACCCCGACCCCACGGAGGAGGAGGTCCGGCTCGGCATGGAGGGCAACCTCTGCCGCTGCACCGGCTACCACAACATCGTCAAGAGCGTGCTCCACGCGGCCGAAGGAGCCAAGGCATGACTGCGACCCAGGACCGCCCCGCGGCCGAGATCGGCAAGGACCGGCGGCGCAAGGAGGACCAGCGGCTGATCACCGGTCGCACCCGGTGGACCGACAACATCACCCTGCCGGGCATGCTGCACCTGGCGATGGTGCGCAGTCCCTTCGCCCACGCCGCCATCGCCTCCGTCGACGTCGAGGCCGCCAAGGCGTCCCCCAACGTGGTCGCGGTGCTGTCCGGCAAGGACTTCGGCGACGAGCTCGGCGTCTGCATCAACGCCTGGCCGATCACCCCCGACCAGAAGACGCCGACCCACTCTCCGATGCCCGCCGACCGGGTCGCCTTCGCCGGCGAGGTCGTCGCCGTGGTGGTCGCCCGCAGCGCTGCCGAGGCGCGCGACGCGGCCGAGCTGGTCGACGTGGAGTACGACGAGCTGCCGGCCGCGATCGGCATCAAGAACGCGCTGAAGGACGAGGTGTTGGCGCACCCCGACCTCGGCACGAACAAGTCCGCCCTCTGGGTCTTCGACTCCGCCGAGGCCGGCACCGGGAGCGACGTGGAGGCGGCCATCGAGGAGGCCCGCACCAACGGCATCCTCATCGAGCGCGAGTACCGCCAGCAGCGGCTCATCCCCGCCTTCATGGAGCCGCGCAGCGTCGTGGTCGACCCCACCGGCGAGCAGATCACCATGTGGTCGGCCACGCAGATCCCGCACATCCTGAGATTCGCGCTCGCAGCGACGACCGGTGTGCCCGAGTCCAAGATCCGGGTGATCGCCCCCGATGTCGGTGGTGGCTTCGGAGGCAAGCTGCAGACCACTCCGGAGGAGTGGATCGCCTGGGCGGTGGCGCGCCGGCTCTCCCGGCCGGTGAAGTACACCGAGACCCGCAGCGAGAGCCTGATGGCCGCCCATCACGGTCGTGACCAGGTGCAGACGCTCACGCTCGCTGCCGACAAGGACGGCAAGGTCACCGGCTTCAAGGTGCACCTCGACGCCGACCTGGGTGCGTACATCGCCGTCGTCGGCGGTGGCGTGCCCGTCCTCGGTGCCTTCATGTTCAACGCGATCTACAAGTTCCCCGCCTACCGCTTCGAGTGCCAGACGGTGCTGACCAACACCACCTTCACCGATGCCTACCGGGGGGCCGGCCGGCCCGAGGCGACCTACGCCATCGAGCGGATCATGGACGAGCTGGCCGCCGAGGTCGGCGTGGACCCCCTCGAGATCCGCGAGCGCAACTGGATCACGCACGAGGAGTTCCCCTTCATGACCGTGGCCGGTCTGGAGTACGACACCGGCAACTACGAGGCCGCGACCAGGCTGGCGAAGGAGTCCTTCGGCTACGACGCGCTGCGCGCCGAGCAGAAGGAGCGCCGCGACCGCGGGGACCGGGTGCAGCTGGGGATCGGGGTCTCGACCTTCACCGAGATGTGCGGCCTGGCGCCCAGCCGGGTGCTCGGCAGCCTCGACTACGGCGCCGGCGGCTGGGAGCACGCCAGCGTGCGGATGCTGGCCACCGGGAAGGTCGAGATCGTCACCGGCGCGAGCGCCCACGGCCAGGGCCACGAGACGGCGTTCAGCCAGATCGTCGCGGACCGGCTCGGCGTGCCCTTCGAGGACGTCGAGGTGCTGCACGGCGACACCCAGATCGCCCACAAGGGTCTCGACACCTACGGCTCGCGCTCGCTCGTCGTCGGCGGGGAGGCGCTCGTGCGGGCGGTCGACAAGGTCATCGACAAGGCCAAGCACCTCGCGGCGCACCTGCTCGAGGCCAGCGAGGACGACCTCGAGTACAACGACGGCCGGTTCACCGTCGCCGGCACCGACCAGGGGATCGCGATCCAGGAGCTCTCGACGGCCGCCTTCGCGGCGCACAGCTACCCCGAGGACATGGAGCCGAGCCTGGACGCCGAGGCGACGTACGACCCGGTGAACTTCAACTACCCCCACGGCACCCACCTGTGTGCGATGGAGGTCGACACCGAGACCGGTGCGGTGAAGATGCGGAAGTACACCTGCTGCGACGACATCGGCGTGATCATCAACCCGCTCATCGTGGCCGGCCAGGTCCACGGCGGGCTGGTCCAGGGCATCGCGCAGGCGCTGTGGGAGGAGGCGGTGCACGACGAGGCCGGCACGCTGGTCAGCGGATCGTTCGTCGACTACCTGCTGCCCACGGCGGCCGACACCATCTCCTTCGACGTCGTCCACACCGACGACCCGAGCGTCTGCACCACCAACACGCTGGGCACCAAGGGAGTCGGCGAGGCCGGCACCATCGCGTCCACGCCGGCGGTCGTGAACGCGGTCGTCGACGCCGTACGCCACCTCGGGATCGACGACATCCAGATGCCCTGCACCCCGGAGCGGGTGTGGCGTGCGATCCAGGGCTCGAAGGCCGGGGGAGCGACGGAGACCCCGCCGGACGCCGCCCCCCACTTCGCCGACGGCGAAGCCAACAGTGCCGGCGCGGACGGCGCACTCAACCAGGACGAAGGAGCGGGCCAGTGATCCCGGTGAAGTTCGACTACCTCGCCCCGACGTCGGTCGAGGAGGCGGTGTCCGCGCTCGGTGAGCACGGTGACGAGGCCAAGATCATGGCCGGCGGGCAGAGTCTGCTCCCTGTCCTGCGGATGCGGCTCAACGCGCCCGAGGTGGTCATCGACCTCGGTGGGATCAGCTCGCTGCGGGGCATCCGCGACGACGGTGACGCCATCGTGATCGGTGCGATGACCACCCACCACGACGTCCGCGACCACGAGCTCGTCCACCAGCACGCCCTGCTGCTCTCGAAGGCGGCCGCCGAGGTGGCGGACGCGCAGATCCGGCACCGCGGCACGTTCGGCGGCGCGCTGGCCCACGCCGATCCCGCGGGCGACCTCGGTGCCCCGGCGTTGGCGCTGGGGGCTCAGTTCGTCATCGCCGGTGCCGCCGGCACGCGCACCGTGGAGGCCGCGGACTTCTTCGTCGACCTCTTCGAGACCGCGATCGGCGAGGACGAGATCCTGACCGAGGTGCGGGTCCCCAAGCACACCGGGTGGGGAGCGCACTACGAGAAGTTCGTGCGGGTCGCCCACCAGTGGCCCATCGTCGCGGTCGCCGCCACCGTGAGGGGATCCATCGACGAGGCTCGGGTGGGCCTGACCAACATGGGCTCCACCCCGCTGCGAGCCTCGGCGACCGAGGAGGCCCTGGCCGGCGCGAGCGCGACCGAGGACGGCGTACGCGCTGCGGCGGAGCTCGCCGCGGAGGGCACCAGTCCGCCCTCGGACCTCAACGGCGCGGCCGACTACCGCCAACACCTGGCAAGGGTGCTGACCGGCCGGGCCGTGCTGAAGGCCGCAGGAGCGTAGCCACGTGGAGCTGAGCCACCGCTTCACCGTCCCGATCGGCGTCGAGGAGACCTGGGAGCACTTCAACGACATCGCATCCGTCGCCGAGTGCTTCCCGGGCGCCCAGGTCACCGAGGCCGACGAGGAGTCGTTCGCCGGCTCGGTCAAGGTCAAGCTCGGGCCGATCGCCCTGCTCTACAACGGCACCGGCACCTTCGTCGAGAAGGACGCGGCGGCGCACCGCTTCGTGGTGGACGCGAAGGGCAAGGACAAGCGCGGCAACGGCACGGCCGGCGCGAAGGTCACGGTCACGATGACCGACGCGGCCGGCTCCACCGACGTCGCCGTCGAGACCGACCTGGCCATCACCGGCAAGCCCGCCCAGTTCGGGCGCGGGGTGATGCAGGACGTCTCCGACAAGCTCCTGGGCCAGTTCGTCACCTGCCTCGAGCAGCGACTCACGGCTCCCGCCCCCGAGCAGCCGGCCGACCCCGGGACCGCGGCGGAGGCGGTGACTGCGCCACCCCCCGAGCAGGCGCCAGCCCCGTCTCCGTCGCCTGGCGCTCGCCCGACGCCTCCGCTCCCTCCGTCACGCGAGGCGGAGGCGCTCGACCTCGGGAGTGCGGTGCTGCCGGTGCTGCTGAGGTCCTACTGGAAGCACGCCGTCGCGGCGATCGCCGGCCTGGCGGTCCTCCGACGGGTGCTGCGGCGCTCGAGCAGGTAGGGCCTCAGAACACGCCCTGCGGCCGGAACTGCACCGAGATGCGAGGACCGGCGTGGGCGACCTTGGGCACGGCGTGCTCCCACGTGCGCTGGCACGACCCGCCCATCACGACCAGGTCGCCGTGCCCCATCGTCAGGGCGATCGACGCGCCACCGCCACGCGGGCGCAGCAGCAGTCGCCGGGGATCGCCCACGCTGACGATGGCCACCATCGTGTCGGCGGTCCGCCCCCTGCCGATGGTGTCGCCGTGCCACGCGACGGAGTCGCGACCGTCGCGGTAGTAGCAACAGCCGGCCGTCACGAACGGCTCGCCGAGCTCGGGGAGGTAGTGCGTGGTGAGGTCGGCGCGCGCCCGCACGAGCGACGGGTGGGGCAGGGGATCGTCGGCGAGGTAGGTGTGCACCAGCCGCGGGACGTCGACCACGCTGTCGTACATCGCGCGGCGCTCGGAGCGCCACGGCACCTGCTCGACCAGCGCGGAGAACACGGCGTCGGGGTCGGTCAGCCAGCTGCGCTGCACCTCGATCCAGGCGCCGTGGGAGAGCCGACGACGCTCGGGCGCGAGCGGCGCCGAACCGGTGGTCAGCTCGGCGAAGAGTGACGTCTGGAAGTCCACGGAGCGATCATACGCCAGGATCGAACGCACGTTCGAACATAAAGAAATCGTCAAGGGCATCCAGAAGGCTTCCTCAATTCGATGACACCGGTCCAGCCCAGTCCTAGCCTGAGCGCTATGGATCCCATGGACCTCGTCGTCCCGCGTCAGCGGGCGTTGAAGCACGTCCAGGTCCGTGAGCACGTCCGCGGCCTCATCGAGGCGCAGCCCCCGGGCTCCGCGGCACCCTCGGAGCGCGAGCTGGTCGCCCGCTTCGGAGTGGCCCGGATGACGGTGCGACAGGCGCTCGACGCGCTCGTCGCCGAGGGGCTGCTGGAGCGCATCCCGGGACGTGGCACGTTCGTCGCGCAGCCGCCCAAGACCGCTGGTCGACTGACCTCCTTCACCGAGGAGATCCGTCGTCGGGGGATGCTGCCGGAGTCCCAGACCCTCCTCGCCCGCGTGGAGCAGGCCGGCCCGGGTGTCGCCCGCGCGCTCGACATCTCACCGGGCGACCCGGTCCTGCACTGGCGCCGCCTGCGTCGTGCCGACCAGGCCATCGTGTGCGTGGAGGACGCCTACCTCAACGAGGTGCTGCTCCCGGGCTTCCTCCAGCACGGCACCCCGACGAGCCTCTACGACGCGCTCGCCTCGCGCGGCCTGCGGCCGACGGAGGTCGAGGACTCGATCAGCGCCGACCGCGCCAGCGCGGAGGAGGCGGCGGTCCTGGAGGTCGCCGAGGGTGACCCGGTGCTGCGGCACTCACGTCGAGCGGTCTCCGACGGGCGCATCGTGGAGGTCTCGCGCACCTGCTACCGCCACGACCGCTTCACCGTCTACCTCCAGCTCGCCGACCGCTAGTCAGCCCGGCTCGCGCCCGAGCTCCTCGAGCTCGCGCGCGAGGTTGGCGCGCGCCGGCTCCTCCCAGAGCTCGCGCGCGGCCGGGGTGTGGAAGAGGTGCGGCGCGGCGGCCAGGTCCGCCAGCACGGCCGCGCGGCCGGCGCGGAAGTCGCTGTCCGACACGTGGGCGAAGTCGGCGCGCACGCCGGCGGCGTAGGTGTCGTAGCGCTCGCGCGGCGCAGCCAGGATGGCGAGGTCGGCGTCGCTGAGCGCACAGCCTGCGGGGTCGTCGTCGGCGGGGCGGTGGTGGACGGTCATCCGGACCAGCCGCGCCACCTCCTCGGCGTACGCCGTCGGCAGGGCGCGCTCGGCCCACTGCGCCGAGCGCTCCTCGTCGTCGGCGTCGCCGTCGTAGACCGCGTCGTGGAACCAGGCCGCCAGTGCGGCGGTCGTCCGGTCGAAGGCCGCTGCCTGCTCGGACAGCAGGTCCAGCCGGTCGAGCACCTCGGTCAGGTGGAGCTGGTCGTGGTAGCCGTCGCGGTCCCAGGCAGCGAGCAGCTCGGTGCGCAGGTCGTGGTGGTCCTCGAGGGGCCAGCGCTCGGCGAGGCTCACGCCCGTGCCTCCTCCATGGTGCGTGCCTGCTCGCGTCCGGAGGTCATCGCCCACCGGATCGCTCCCGTCGAGACCTTCCCGAGGGCGCGGCCCACGGTCTGGTCGAGCGCCTTGTCGAGGACCGGGGGATGGGGCAGCCCCAGCTCGCGGCGGGCCGACTCCGAGGTCAGCGAGACCGCCGCTCCGACGAGGGAGAGGTAGGCGGGCCGGGCAGCCAGAGGAAGGTCGGGGTGCCACACGAGGAAGCTGATCGCGTCACGTGCGGCCGGGGTGCCGCGCAGCTCCGGCGCATAGGCGGCCAGCGTCGCGCGCAGCCCGGACTCGGACGTGGGCGGGTCCACCACGCCCAGGACAGCGGCGACGTGCGCGGCCTGGGCGACGTACTCGTCGCGCTCGAGGCCGACCAGCGGCCGCTGGCCGAACCGGTCGTGGGCGACCAGGAAGCTGTCGATCTCGGCGGCGTGCACCCAGCCGAGCAGGTGCGGGTCGGAGGCTGCGTACGGGGTGCCGTCGGGCATCGTGCCGGTGACCGACTCGTGGGCGCGCTGCACGGCGCGGATCACCGCCCGTGCGTCGCTCTCCGCGCCGAAGGTCGTCATCGCGATGTAGGTGGAGACCTGCGCGAGCCGGCCCCACATGTCGCCGCGGTAGCCGGAGTGGTCGGCGACGCCCTGCATGGCTGCCGGGTGCAGGGACTGGAGCATGATCGCGCGGATCCCGCCGACGAACATCGAGGCGTCGCCGTGGACCCGGGTGATCGGCGACCCCGGCTCGAACCAGCGCGGCCCCGGCGTGCTGTGCACCCGCTCGCGCTGGCGTGGGCCGTCGGGGCCGGCGACCTTGCGGAAGATCTCGGCGCCGACGCGGTCTCTGAGGCTCACGGTCCCGAGGCTAGCCGGGCTCGCCTGACCCGCCCTCTGCATCCCATGGTGACCCAGCGGGAGTGCAAGGGCCGATCAGGCCGGGGACTGCAGGTCGCCGGCATCGACGATCCGGTAGGCGTAGCCCTGCTCGGCGAGGAAGCGCTGCCGGTTCTGGGCGAAGTCGGCGTCGACGGTGTCGCGCGACACGATGGTGTAGAAGTGCGCGCTGCGCCCCTCGGTCTTGGGACGGAGCAGCCGACCGAGGCGCTGGGCCTCCTCCTGGCGCGAGCCGAACGAGCCGCTGACCTGGATCGCGACCTCGGCCGAGGGCAGGTCGATGGAGAAGTTGGCGACCTTGCTGACCACCAGCAGCCCGATCTCGCCGGAGCGGAAGGCGTTGAACAGCCGCTGCCGCTCCTTGACCGGGGTCTCGCCCTTGATCACCGGGGCGTCCAGCATCGCGGCGATCTCGTCGAGCTGGTCGATGTACTGCCCGATCACGAGGGTCGGCTGCCCGGCGTGCCGACGCACGAGGTCGCGTACGACGTCGATCTTGGCGTGGGTGCACGAGGCGAGGCGGTAGCGGGTGTCGGGGTCGCTCGTGGCGTAGGCCAGCCGCTCGCCGTCGGGGAGGGTGACGCGCACCTCGACGCAGTCGGCGGGAGCGATGTAGCCCTGCGCCTCGATGTCCTTCCAGGGGGCGTCGTAGCGCTTGGGCCCGATCAGCGAGAAGACCTCGCCCTCGCGTCCGTCCTCGCGCACCAGGGTCGCGGTGAGGCCGAGTCGCCGACGAGCCTGGAGGTCGGCGGTCATCCGGAAGATCGGCGCGGGCAGCAGGTGCACCTCGTCGTAGACGATGAGGCCCCAGTCGCGGGCGTCGAGCAGGTCCAGGTGCGGGTAGACGCCCTTCCGCTTCGTCGTCAGCACCTGGTAGGTCGCGATGGTGACCGGCCGGATCTCCTTGACCGCGCCGGAGTACTCGCCGATCTCGTCGGCCGTCAGCGACGTCCGGGCGATCAGCTCGTCCTTCCACTGCCGCGCGCTCACGGTGTTGGTGACCAGGATCAGGGTGGTGGCCTGCGCGTGTGCCATCGAGGCCGCACCGACGATCGTCTTCCCGGCTCCGCAGGGCAGCACGACGACGCCCGACCCGCCGTCCCAGAACGACTCGGCGGCCTCGCGCTGGTAGGGCCGCAGGGTCCAGCCGTCCTCGGCGAGGTCGATCGCGTGCGCCTCGCCGTCGACGTAGCCGGCGAAGTCCTCGGCCGGCCAGCCGAGCTTGAGCAGCGCCTGCTTGAGGTTGCCGCGCTCGCTGGGGTGCACCGCGACGCTGTCGTCGTCGATGCGGGCACCGACCATCCCGGCGATCTTCTTCGCGCGCAGCACCTCCTCGAGGACCGGGCGATCCGTCGATGACAGCACGAGGCCGTGGACGGGGTGCTTCTCCAGGCGCAGCCGGCCGTAGCGACCCATGGTCTCGGCGACGTCGACGAGCAGCGCGTGCGGGACGGCGTACCTGCTCCAGGTCAGCAGGGCGTCGACGACCTGCTCGGCGTCGTGCCCGGCCGCGCGGGCGTTCCACAGCCCGAGCGGGGTGAGCCGGTAGGTGTGGATGTGCTCGGGGGAGCGCTCGAGCTCGGCGAACGGCGCGATGGCCTTGCGTGCCTCGGGTGCGGACGGGTGGTCGACCTCGAGCAGGAGCGTCTTGTCGGACTGGACGATGAGCGGGCCGTCATTCACCTCTCGATCCTACGGATCAGCTGGCCGCCGCCCTCTGGCGCGCACGGTAGGCGGCGACGTTGGCACGTGAGGAGCACCGGTCCGAGCAGTAGCGCCGCGACTGGTTGGGCGAGGTGTCGACGTAGACCTGGTCGCACCTGACCTCCGAGCACGTGCCGAGCCGGGTGGCGCCGAGGTCGCAGACCAGCGTGGCCAGACCCATGAGCGACTCGCCGATGAGCAGCTCGGCCACCGATGACGCCCGGTTGGTGACGTGCATGTGGAGGTTGTCGGGGTCGTGGTCGGAGATCATCGGCGTCACCGGGTGCCGGGCGAGCAGGTCGTTGAGCTGGCTGACGACCAGCGACGCGTCGTCGGCGTCGCTGGCCTCGAAGACCGGTCGCAGCTCGACCTGGAAGGTCCGCAGCGCCGGCAGGTCGTCGTCCACCACCGACCGGTGCAGCCAGGAGCGGTCCGCGAGGTGCTCGTGCAGGGCGGCCTCGTCGGGGAGGTCGGTGTTGACGAGCGCCGCGGATTGCTCGGCGTAGCGGATGAAGTCCACGATTCAAGTTTACGAAACGCCGCCTCACGCGCCACCAGAACACCCGCGTATCCGGGGTCTCGCCAACATCCGGCGGCGTGCAAGCCCCTCGATGTTTGGAGACACCCGGACAGGCGGGGGTTCGAGTGGCTAGGCGCGGCGGACCCCGGTGATCCGGTGCACCGCGAACTCCCGGACGTCGTCCGCGCGGTGGTCGTACGCCGACAGCCGACCGCCGTCGAGCCGCCGCGGGTCGACGACCCGCTCGCCGGTGGCGCCGTGGTTGTCGACGTAGCCGATGACCACGGTGGTGCCGCCCTCGATGGCCTCGCGGAGCGCGGCGAGCGCGGCGGACGGGTTCGTCGCCTCGGCCGTCGGGGGACGCGAGGACTCGGCCCGGTCGCCGGCGCGGATCGCCGTGGCCACCGCCTGCACCTGCGCGGTCTGGCGTGCCTCGACCGCGCCCGCGGGTCGACGTCCCCGCCGGCTGCGTGCCCGGAGGAGGTCGGGTCGGCTGACCCGGACGGTGCCGTCGGCGGCCTCGACGACGGGTGCCGACCCGAGCTCGCGGAGGCGGGGGAGCAGCACGTCGAGCGGGGTCGTCGCGATCGCCACCGTCGGCGCCAGCAGGCGCAGGCCGAGGGTGCGGGCGCGCGGGTCGTGGACCAGGGCGGCGAGGGCGGCCTCGTCGTCGGAGCGCAGGAACGCCTCGGCGTGGCCGACGCGCACCGACCCGAAGGTGCGGGCCACGTCGTCGACGAGGAACTCGAGCGGCTGCGGCACCGGGGTCTGCGACACGGTGTGCAGGAAGTCGCGCACCTCGACCGAGGACCAGCCGGCGTCGAAGCCGCGGCGCAGGGAGCCCGAGGTGAAGCGGTAGACGGTGGCGCCGCCGCGCGACTCGATGTCGGCGAGCAGGTGCAGGCGGCGAGCGACCTCGGTCTCGAGGGGGCCGGGCGCCACCGCGGTGAGGTCGGCCTGCAGGAGCACGTGGTCGACCGGTCGGGGCAGCTCCGGCGCGATGGTCTCGGCGGCACCCGTCAGGTCACCGGCCGCGACGAGGCGTCCGCTCGGCGGCAGCCCGCCGGCCCCGCTCACGCCGAGGGCGGCGGCCTCGGAGAGCGCGGCGGCGACGAGGTCGGAGAAGACCCGCGGGCACCTTGGTCGCAACCAGTCGACCCGCTGGACCAGCGACGCGACGCCGGTGCCCGCGGCCAGCACCTCCCCGTCCGGCAGGTCGGACAGGACCCGCAGGGCGAGCAGGCGGGCCTCCTCGGCGAGACCGCTCGACAGCTCCGGAGCGAGGGCGTTCCAGGCCTTGCCCGCGGCGTCGCGCGAGCCGACGAGGGACGGGACGCGGGCACTGGTGACCCATCCGCCGACCAGCCGGGCCCAGCGCTCGGAGATGGGTCGTCCCGACCAGACGTCGAACTCGTCGGTCGGCAGCCACGAGGGCGTCCCGTCGGCGACGGCGGCCTCGGCGACGAGACCGGCCGACAGCGCGACCTCGACGACGAGCGCCGCCCCGGCCTCGTCGACGTGCAGCTCGGCGGCCACGGCCTTGAGGTCCCGCACCGCCAGCCCGCCGCTGCGCAGCACCCCCGGCGGCCGCACGCTCCACTGGTCGAGCAGCAGCTCGACACGTCGTACGACGTCGAAGGCGGCGCCCGCGGCGCTGCGCGCGACCAGGCCTGCGTCCCGGCTCGCGGTCGCCAGCTCGGGCACGCGGTCCACCGGCTCGGTGGTCGTCCGGCCACCCCGCAGGGCCAGGCCGACCTCGCCGGGAAGGACGACGGTCGAGCCTTCGCGGGGCACGAGCAGGCGCCGGCTGAGCAGCTCCTCGGCCGGGGTGCGGGCCTCGGCGGGCGACACCGTGCGGCGCGCCGCGCCGGTCGTGCCCTCGCCCCCGTGCTCGTCGACGTGCCGCAGCATCGCGGTCGCCGCCGGGCTGAGCTCGGCCAGCCGGGCCGCGATGTCGGCGGCCGCAGCGGGCTCGGGGCTGGAGGGTCGCAGCCCGCTTGCCAGGCCCGGCATCCCACGCATCGCGTCGGCGACGCCGGTCAGCGGCCGCAGGCCGCCGGGGCTCTCCCAGACGAGCGCGAGGTCGAGCAGCCGCTGGAGGGCGCTCGCGGTGCGGGCCGCGTCGGCGTGCACGATCGAGATCACCTGCTCGGAAGTGGTTTGACCCGCGACCAGCAGGGCATCAAGTACGGAAAGCTCCAGGCGGTCGAGGCCGTCGAGAGCGCGATGAATCGACGAACGAGTGGCAGCCCGGGTGGCCAGCTGCGAGGAATCCTGAGGGGCGGGTGTGGCGAGATCCGGACGGGCCCCGAGGAGCGCCACGAGACGCTCGTCGGGCCAGCTGCGCAGCTGGTCGGCGAGGGTGCGTGCGGGTGTCGGCCGCCCTGAACTGGACATCTCTCCTACGCTACTCGCCGGGCAGGCGCCGCCGCCCATGATCTCGACACGGGGCGAAGAGGGCCGGGCATGACGAACGTTGACCTGCACCACGGGGCGGCGACGGACGTCGGTCTGGTGCGCAAGATCAACGAGGACTCCTTCCTGGTGGCGCCACCGGTCTTCGTCGTGGCCGACGGCATGGGAGGGCACTCCGGCGGCGACGTGGCCAGCCAGATGGTCGTCGAGGAGTTCCAGCGTCTCGCCGACGCCTACGACCCCACCCGCGGCGCCGAGCAGGTCGCGGACACCTTCGCCCGGGCGCAGGCCAGGATCGTCGAGTTCGGCAACGCCCACCGCGCGCTCCAGCCCGGCTGGCATGCCGGCACGACCGCTGTCGTCGCGGTGCTGGTCGACGACAACGGCGTCGCCAAGTGGCTGCTGGCCAACCTCGGCGACTCCCGGATCTACCGGATCATCGAGGGCCGCCTCGAGCAGATCAGCGTCGACCACTCGGTCGTGCAGGAGCTGATCGACGCCGGACGGATCACGGCCGAGGAGGCGGCGGTCCACCCGGAGCGTCATGTGATCACGCGGGCCCTCGGCAGTCCTGAGGGCATCCACCCGGACTTCTTCCTGCTGCCGCTCGGCTCGGTCGAGCGGCTCCTGCTGTGCAGCGACGGCATCTCGGGGATGATCGAGGACAAGGAGATCGGGGAGATCCTGGAGGGCGTGGCCGACCCGCGCGACGCCGCCGACCAGCTGGTCCGGGCCGCCGTGGCGGCCGGAGGACGCGACAACGCCACGGCGATCGTCGTGGATGTGGTGGGATTGGTGAAGGACGCGACCTATGACTCCCAGCGCCAGCTGGAGAGCCTCGAATCGAAGCTGGGGGGACGACTGTGAGCACTGAGGCCAGGTTCGCGACGGGCGACTGGTACGCCGTCGTGGGTGAGCACGTGACTGTCCTGCTGCCTGGCAGCCAGCGAGGCCGGGTGGCAGGTCTCTGGGACCTCGCCGACGCCGGCGCGGACGCCGATGCCGTCTTGGACGCGCTGCTCGCCGGAGGGCTCTCCTCGCTCGACCACTTCGCCCTGGTGGCCCACGGCGACGACGCCACGCGCGTCATCGTGCGGGGGGCGCCCAGCGCGGCCGTGTCCGCCACCGACGGCGACGACATCGTGAGCGCCGTCCCGGGCACCGCCTGGGCCGAGCGGCTCGTCACGGGCGTGACGAGCATCCGGGTCACCCTCACCGGGGACGGTGCCGCCGAGCACCTGCTGACGCCGGGCCTCTCGCGGGTGTCGGTGGTCGAGTTCGGGGCGCCGGCCGCGCCCTCCGGGTCGTCGGCCACCGAGGCCCCGGCCGCCACCTTCGCTCCCGTCGAGCAGCCGACCGAGGAGTCCGTCGAGCAGACCGAGGTCGAGCCGGCGCCGTCCCCCGAGCCGGAGCCGGCCCCGTCGGTCGAGCCCGAGCCCGAGCCGTTCGTCCCGGAGCCGGCTGTCGAGGTGGACCCGCTCGGGGTCGATCCGCAGCCCCACGTGCCGGCGTTCGTCCCCGAGCCCGAGCCGGTCCACGCCGCGCCGCTGAGCTTCGGCGAGCCCGCGGTCGACCCGACCCCGACAGGTGAGAACCCGCTGGTGGACGAGTCGTGGTCGGAGCACGACGGCCACACGCAGGCGGGGGCACCGACCCCGGACTTCGAGCGCCCGCCGATCCCCGGTCAGGAGATCGCTCCCGACGTGGTCGCGCACCCGGTGGCGTCGCTGATCTTCTCCACCGGCGACGTGGTCCTGGTGGACCGGACCGTGCTGGTCGGTCGTGCGCCCGAGGCGCGTCGCTTCGCCTCCCACGACCAGCCCCACGTGGTGTCGGTCCCGAGCCCTCAGCAGGAGATCTCCTCCACCCACCTCGAGATCCGGCCCGGCGCCGGTGCCGACCACGGCGCCGCCATCGCGACCGACCTCGGCTCGACCAACGGCACCGTGCTCGCACAGCCCGGACTCGACCCCGAGGAGCTCAAGCCCGGCATCGCCGTGAGCCTGATCCCCGGTGCCGTCCTCGACCTCGGCGACGGCGTCACCATCCAGGTCACCAATCCCTGAGCGAGCCGTGACCACCCCCCACTCCCAGCCCGTGACGTACCCGATCGCCCAGCTCGAGCGACGGTTCACCGCGTTCGCGGTCGACCGTCTCCTGGCCTGGGGCCTGCTCGCGATCGTCGGCCTGGTGACCGCGTTGTTCGTCTCGGTGGAGTTCTGGACCGTGGTCGGCGCGGTCGCCGGCGCGATGGTCCTGCTCTGGCTGGTCCTCGCGATCGTGCTCGGGGTCAGCGGCACCTCGCCCGGCAAGGCGCTGACCGGTCTGCGTGTGGTCCACCACGGCACCGGCACCCCGATCGGCGTCGGTCCGGCCCTGCTGCGCTCGCTGGTCCTCGGGATCGGTGGCCTGCCCACCTTCGGCATCGGCGTGGCCACCCTGGCCTGGACGGCGGTCGAGGACCGCGGCCGGCAGCGTCGTGGCTGGCACGACCACCTGGCCAACACCGTGGTCGTCGACGTACGACCCGTGGTGGACGTGGCCGCGGACGTCGAGGAGGGTCCGCGCCACATCGTCAACCTCACCGCCATGCGCCTCATCCCCGCGCCCTCCGTGGAGTCCGTGCGCACCCCCGAGCGTCCCGAGCACGCGGTGCGCCGCCCCTCCCCGTCCGGCGAGGTCGCCACGCCCGTGGCCCCGCCCCAGGTGACAGCCGCTCCGGTGCCGGCCGCCCCGGCGCCCGTCCCGCCCGAGCACTCCGTGACCCAGCAGCCCTCGCCCCAGCAGCCCTCGCCCCAGCAGCCCTCGCCCCAGCAGCCCTCGCCCCAGCAGCCCTCGCCCCAGCAGCCCTCGCCCCAGCAGTGGGCCCCGCCTGCGGCCCCGCACCTGTCGCCACCGCCACCGCCGCCGACCGCCAGGCCGCCGCGACCGCCGTCGACCTGGCGTGTGCGCTTCGACAACGGCGAGAGCTTCGTGATCGCCGGCCTCGCGCTCGTGGGGCGGCGTCCCGAGGCGCGTACGGGTGAGCAGGTGGCCCATCTCATCCCGCTCGCCTCGGCGGACATGTCGGTCTCCAAGACCCATGCCCAGTTCGGGCCCGCCCCCGACGGCACGATCGTGGTGATGGACCGCGGCTCGACCAACGGGACCGTCCTGGTGCGTCAGGGCGTCTCCCGCCAGCTCGCGCCCGGGAAGCCCGCGGCCCTGGTCCACGGCGACAAGGTGGTCTACGGAGACCGCGAGATGACCATCACCCGCGAGGCCTGACGCCCGTCCGTCCCGGCGCAGGGCGCAACGACGGGCGGTTCAGCGCGTCAGCGCGACCGGGAGACGGGTGAGACCACCGCGAGCACCGAGCCAGACGAGCTCGCCGTCGTCGAGACGCCCCGGGGTGCCCGGACCGGTGAAGGTGATCGTGAACCTGGCCGACTGCCCGGGCGCGAGGCGTACGGCGAGGGGCTGGACCCGCACGCGGTGGTCGGCGAAGCCCCGCGCGGTGACGGAGAAGTACTCCGCTCGGCTGCCGATGTTGGTCAGGGTGCGCACGGCCGTGCGCTGCCGGGAGGACAGCAGGAGCGAGCTGGTGTTGAGGTCGGCGAGGCGGTGCGTGCGCAGGGCGCGGCGCCACGCGCCGGGCGCCACGTCGAGGGCGAGGTGCGCGGTGGGGGCCTGGCCCGGCAGCGCTCCAGCACCCTGCTCGAGCGTGGAGGCGCCGCGCACGGGGCGAGCGGCGGTGACGACGAGCGAGCGGACGACGGCGGCCGACCAGTCGGGGTGCTCGCCGCGGACCAGGGCCGCCAGCCCACTGGCGTGCGCGGTCGCGGCCGAGCTCCCGCTGAAGACCCCCCAGCTGCGGCCGCTGGAGTCGGGCAGGGCGCCGAGGACGGCGTCACCGTCGGCCACCGCGTCGGGCTTCAGGGCGGCACCGCGCGGGTCGCCGGCAGCGCTCCACGGTGCCGTACGCCGGGTGCCCGGGTCGCCGGTCACCCGGGAGATCCGCACCCGGGCGTCGGGGTGTCGGGACACCCAGCGGCTCAGCTGCCGGCCCGCCCTGGCGGCGAGGTGCACGGTCGGCACGGCGTGGAAGTCGGCGCTCACCGCGCCGGGGCGGTGGTTGACCAGCACCATCGCGCGCCCGCCCGCCTGGGCCACGGCTTCGGACTTGTCGATGCGCCCGATGCCGCCACGTCGGCACACCACGACGCGGTCGGCGACCAGGCGCGGGTCGAGGGAGCCGCGGCGGCACTGCGCGGCGTGCCTGCGGGGGGCGCCGGGCGCAGCCGCGTCGCGCGCGAGGACCGCCCTGCCCCGCACGGCCACCGGGCGACCGCCGCCGGTCCAGGACCGGCCGCCGGGCAGCGTGACCGTGCCGCGTGACATCCGGCCGACGGCCGCTCCGACCGTCGTGACCCAGGGTCCGGCGTGGGCGGCGTACGCCTCCCCGGCTGCGTTGCCGGCGGCGCCGACCACGACGATGTCGGCCTCGGCGGCGCCGAGCAGGGCACGTTGCAGGGTGTCGATGCGCTGGCCTCCGGCCAGGGCGAGGCTCAAGACGTCGACCCGGTCGGACACCGCGGCGTCGACGGCGCTCACCACGTCGGCGGTGGAGCAGCCGTCGTCCGCCGGATCGGGCGCGCCCCAGCAGGCCTTGTAGGCGGCGATCCGAGCCTGGGGAGCGACGCCACCGAACTGCCCGGCGTCGCGGCCGTCGACCCGGACGGTGACGCCTGCGTTGCCGGCGGCGACGGAGGAGACCTGGGTCCCGTGCCCGAGGTCGTCGAGTGCGGAGAGGGACTCCGACGAGCGGATCCGCTCGGCGCCGAACCCGTTGACGAACCAGCGCGCGCCGACGACCTTGCGCGTGCACTGGTCGACCGACCAGTTCTGGCCCTCGGTGCACTCGCCGGCGAAGTCGCGGGGGGGCGACCCCAGGCCGGGTACCGCGGCGAAGGCGGGGGAGTCGGGGGCGAGGCCCGAGTCGACCACGCCGACCACCACGCCGGCGCCGCCCCGGAGGCGCGGGCTGGCGGCGGCTCCACGCACCGTCGCGAACGACGTGCGGCCGGCGAGCGGACGGACCTCGTCGGCCTCGATGACGGCGATGCCGCGCTGGTCGTCGAGCGCGGTGAGCTGCGCCTCGGTGAGCGGGGCTGCGAACCCGTTGAGTGCCGTGGTCCAGCGGTAGACGGGCTCGCCGGCACCGATCGCCGCGAGGACGGCGTCCTGCTTCGCGAGCAGCTCGGAGGAGTCCTGGCGACCGGCCGCGGTGCCCGCGCCCTGGAGCGTCACGAGGGTGAGCCGCTCGCTCGCACCCGCTTCGCCGGGGGTGTCGTCGGCCGTCGCGAGGCCGATGGCGGGGACCGTGGCCGCGAGCGCGAGCAGTCCGCACCCGAGGATCCGTCCCACTGCCCGTGCGCCCACGGTGCCCACCCACTTCGTTCGTCGCTGCTGATCCTGGTCCGGCGCTCCGGTCGACCGGACGGGACCCCACGAGACGAGCATCGTCCCAGCAGTCACGGCTCCGGAACAATCCCCGGACCGTCTGCGGTCCGCAGAACCTGTTGGTGGCGACGGGCGCCGGCGCCCTATCCTTTGCCCGCACCCGCGAATCCGCGTGGTGCCACAGGTCAGATGTGACCGGCAGACCCGATGTGAGTGGAGTGGACCGTGCCCAGTGGCAAGGTGAAGTGGTTCGACGCGGAGAAGGGCTTCGGCTTCCTGTCCCAGGAGAGCGGGCCGGACGTCTACGTCCACACCGATGCGCTGCCCGAGGGCACCACCACCCTCAAGGCCGGCACCAAGGTGGAGTTCGGGATCGCGCAGGGCCGACGCGGTGACCAGGCGCTGCAGGTGCGGGTCCTCGACGCGCCCGCCTCGGTCACCCGCAACCAGCGCAACGCCCAGCGCAAGCAGCCCGAGGCGATGGTGACGATCGTGGAGGACCTCATCAAGATGCTCGAGGGGGTCGAGGAGAGCTACCGCCGCGGGCGCCACCCGGAGCGCGCTGCCGCGAGGGGCACCGCGAAGGTGCTGCGTGCGCTCGCCGACGAGCTCGAGGTCTGAGGAGCCCGCGGCTCAGTCGCGGACCGGCTCGACGGCCGCCCGCTGCGGACGGCTGATCAGCACGAACGCGGCCCACGCGCCCAGCACGCCGGCAGCGATGCCGAGCCCGAGCTGTGGCATGAGCGGCATGGCGATGCCGATGAAGCCGCCGATGACCCACGCCAGCTGGAGCGTGGTGTCGGAGCGGGCGAAGGCGCTCGCCTGGATCCGGCTCGGGATGTCGCGCTGGATGGTCGAGTCGAGCGAGAGCTTGGCCAGGGACTGGGCGAGGCCGGCCGTCAGGCCGAGCAGCACCAGCGGGATCAGTCCGTAGAAGAGGGCGGCCACGGTCGCGATGGCGACGTCGGCCAGCAGCGCGAGCACCACGGTCACGGCCGGGTTGATCCTGCGCAGCACGGACCCGATGGTGATGCCGAGGGTGTTGCCGAGGCCGGCGGCGCCGATCACCAGCCCGAGCAGGATCTCGGGTCGCCAGTCGCCGATGGGGTTCTCGCGCAGCAGGAACGCCATGAACATCGTGAGGAACCCCGAGAGCCAGCGGGGACCGCAGTTGGCCCGGAGGGCGAAGGCGACGGCGGCCGGGATCCGGGTCTTCGTACGGCGTCCGGTCGGCGCCTCGTCGGACTCGCCGGCGAGCACCAGGTCGCCCTCGCCGTGGCTGGAGTCGACCTTCTCGGGCAGCCGGATCGCCCAGATCGTGGCGAGCACGAAGACCACGAAGGCGTAGCGCAGCGACCACTCGGGGCCGAAGGTCGAGGCGAGGACCGCCAGCGGCGCCGAGACACCCGCTCCGACGACGCCGGCCAGGGACACCCGGGCGTTGGCCTTGACCAGTGTGAGGTCGGGCGGTCGCAGGCGCGGGACGGCCGCCGCGCGGGTGACGCCGTAGGCCTTCGAGGCGACCAGGACGCCCAGCGCCGCCGGGAAGAGCCAGGCCGACTCGGTCACCACCGCGGTGGCGAGCACCCAGCAGAGGAACCCCCTGATGGCCATCGTCGAGCCGACGGCCCACCGACGGCCATGGCTGAAGCGGTCGAGGAACGGTCCGATCAGCGGGGCCACGATGGCGAACGGGAGCATCGTCAGACCGAGGAAGAGGGCGACCTGGCCGCGGGCCTCACCCGTCGGCACCTGGAAGAACAGGGTCCCGGCCAGCGAGATCGCCACGGCCGCGTCGCCGGCGGCGTTGAAGGCGTGCAGCTCGATCAGGCGGGAGAGGCCCGAGTCGCCGGCGCCCTCCGCGCGTGCGGCACGACGGGCCTGACGGACGGCGAACTGACCGGCGGTGCCGGCGCCGCGACCGGCGGTGCGCGCCCCACGGCCGGCGGCCCGGGCGCCCCGGGCGGCGCCGGCGAGCGAGCGACGCACGGCCGAGCCGTGCGGCGGCGTGGTCGACTCCGACGAGTGCGCCGACGAGTGCCCCGAGGTCGAGTCGGGGTGGTCGTCGGTCACGGCACCATCTTCTCCTACGCGCCCGACAACGCGGGCCGGGACGCCCGGGTTCGACGTCGAGGAGACACCGCAGCCGGACGTTTGCGAGAATGCAGAGGTGTTCTCACTCCCCACACGTGCCGGCAAGCCGGACTCGACCCTCGCCAAGGCCGTCGACCTGGCGCGCGACGTCGTCCTCGAGGTCGCCGAGCCGGCAGAGGTGGGTGACCACCTGGGTGCGCACGCCGACGGCGAGCGCGTCGTCACGCACCACTTCGCGTGCGTCCGACCTGGCTACCCGGGGTGGTACTGGTCGGTCACGCTGACCCGCGCCAAGCGCGGCAAGGACCTCACCGTCAACGAGGTCGTCCTCCTGCCCGGCGACGAGGCCATCGTGGCCCCCGCCTGGGTTCCCTACAAGGAGCGCATCCAGCCCGGCGACCTCTCGCCCGGCGACCTGCTCCCCGTCGAGGACGAGGACGCACGACTGGTGCCGACCTACCTCGTCGGCGACGACCCGCTCGACACCCCGCTCGACGGCGACGCCCGGGCGCAGGTGCGTCGGGTGGCCGAGGACCTGGGGCTGGGTCGCGTCCGCACGCTGAGCCGGGAGGGCCTCGACATGGCCGCGGAGCGCTGGCACGCCGGCGACGGCGGCCCCGACGCACCCCTCGCGAAGAGCGCCCCCGAGCACTGCTGGTCGTGCGGCTTCCTGGTCCGGCTCAACGGCTCGCTGTCCGACGGCTTCGGGGTGTGCGCCAACGGCAACGCCAACGACGACGGCCGGGTCGTCACCCTCGACCACGGCTGCGGTGCGCACTCGGAGGTCAAGCTCGCCCGCAAGCAGCAGCCCCTCCCCATGCCCGAGCACGTCTTCGACACGCTCAACGACGACGAGGTCTGAGCCGCTCGGTCCCGACCGTCGGGATCAGCCCCGGGCGAGCACCCAGACGGCGTACTCGTCGTTCGGCTCGTGCAGCTCGTAGCTGCCGAACCGGTGCACGACCCGCAGCCCGGCCGACGCGACGTCCGCGATGAAGTCGTCGGCCGGATAGGTGCGGCTGCCGGCCTTGACCGCCGTGAGGTGGAAGCCGACCACGGCCCTCCCGTCGGGAGCCAGGAGGTCGCGCGTCTGCTCGAGGACCGCGACCTCGGTGCCCTCGCCCAGGTAGATCATCACGTTGCCCACGAGGGCCACGACGTCGAACGACCCGAGGTCGTCGGGGTCGAGGCCGAGCGCCTGGTGGGGGAGCACCGCCAGGTCCGGGTACGTCGCCTCCGACTGCGCGCGGAGGGCGGGGTCGGGCTCGGTCGCGACGACATCGTGTCCGCGCGCGTGGAGGGCGGCTGCGACGCGGCCCATGCCCGAGCCAACATCGAGGACACGGGCGCCACGGGGGGCCAGGGCGTCGACGAAGCGCGCCTCCCCGTCCACGTCGATGCCGCGGGCGACCCGGTCGGCGAAGTGCTCCCCGTAGCCGCGGTTGTCCGGTCCGGCCAGCTCCCAACGGGTCGGGGGCAGCGTCATCGCTCGACCTGCTGCGCGGCCCGCTCCCTGCGGCGACGCCGGCAGTACTCCAGCCCGCAGAGCCCGAGCCCGAAGCCGGCCAGGCACGTCCACAGCCACCAGGTGCGGCCGTTGTCCTGCAGGGTGCTCCAGAAGGGGAGCAGGCCGAGGAACCCCAGCAGCCAGAGCGCGGTGCCGACCTCGGTGGTGCGCACGCCGTCGACGTCGAGGGGCTCGACCTGCGCGACGATGTAGGTGCGGTTGCCGATCTCGTGCTGCGTCGGCTGCTCGTCGCCCAGGTCCACACGGTCACGCTACAACCCGCGGAACGAGACGAAACACAGCCGTAGCACGGGTCTGCCACACTGCCGTTCCGTGACCAGTGACTCGACGACCACCGCACCGCGCCCGAAGGCCACCGGCCTCGACGGCTACTTCCGCATCAGCGAGCGGGGCTCGGACGTCGGTCGCGAGGTCCGCGGCGGCCTCGTCACGTTCTTGACGATGGCCTACATCATCGTCCTGAACCCGCTGATCCTCGGCTACGTGCCGGACTCGACGGGCGCCTTCCTCGGCGGCGGCGCCGAGGCCGGGAGCGGCATCCCGGCGATCGCTGCCGGCACGGCGCTGGTCGCCGGCGCGCTGACCATCGTGATGGGCGGATACGCCAACTTCCCTCTGGCACTGGCGACCGGTCTGGGCCTCAACGCCTTCGTGGCCAACACCATCGCGCGCCAGTCCACCTGGGACGCCGCCATGGGCCTGGTGGTCCTCGAGGGGATCATCATCCTCGTCCTGGTGCTCACCGGCTTCCGCAAGGCCGTCTTCCACGCGGTGCCGCAGCAGCTCAAGGTCGCCATCTCGGTCGGGATCGGGCTGTTCATCGCCCTGATCGGCTTCGTCGACGCCCGGGTGGTGACCCGGATCCCGGACGCCTTCCAGACGACGGTCCCGGTCCAGCTCGGTGCCGACGGCCACCTCGGCGGCTGGCCGGTGCTGGTCTTCTGCCTCGGCCTGGCCCTCATGGTCGCGCTCTGGGTCCGCAAGGTCCGCGGCGCCATCCTGATCGCGATCGTCGCGACCACGGTCGTCGCCGTCGTCGTCGAGGCGATCGCCGGCGTCGGCGCCTCCTCCGCGGACAACCCCAAGGGCTGGTCCCTCAGCGTGCCGACGTTGAGCGGCGACATCGTCGCCCTGCCGAAGCTCGACACCTTCGGCAGCGTCGACCTGTTCGGCGCCTTCGGCAGCGCCGGGACCGGTGTCCTGGCGGCCATGCTGCTGATCTTCTCGCTGCTGCTGGCCGACTTCTTCGACACGATGGGCACGATGACGGCCATCGGGGCCGAGGCCGGGCTCAACGACGAGGAGGGTGTCCCTCCGAACGCGCAGCGGATCCTGGTCGTCGACTCCGTCGCCGCCATCGCCGGCGGTGCGGCCGGCGTGTCGTCCAACACCTCCTACATCGAGAGCGCCTCCGGTGTCGGGGAGGGCGCCCGCACGGGCCTGGCCTCGATCGTGACCGGCGCCCTGTTCCTGCTGGCGACGTTCTTCACCCCGCTCGTCAAGGCGATCCCGTCCGAGGCCGCCGTCCCCGCGCTCGTCCTGGTCGGCTTCTTGATGATGCAGCAGGTCACCGAGATCGACTGGCGCGACCTCGAGGTCGCGATCCCGGCGTTCCTCACGGTCGTGCTGATGCCGTTCACCTACTCGATCTCGGTCGGCATCGGCGCCGGCTTCGTGTCGTACGTCTTCCTCAAGGTGGTCCTCGGCAAGGTCCGCGACGTGCACCCGCTGATGTGGGTCGTCGCCGCGCTGTTCGTCGTCTACTTCGCCTACACGCCGATCAGCGGCTGGCTCTCCTGACGACGACCGCCTGACGGCCTCGGGGATCCTCGGCCAGCCGGGGATCGCCGGAGATCGCCGGGCCGGAATAGTTAGCACAGGTAATGAGTTATGCTCACGACATGACGCCGACCGCCGATCTCCGCTCCGACGCCGGGCTCACCTCCGAGCTCCGCAGCGGCGTGATGCGCCTGCGTCGCCGCCTGATGGGCGAGCGCCACCCCGACAACGACCTCAGCCTCGGGCAGATGGTCGTGCTGGGGCTGCTGGTGCGTCTGGGCGACCAGACCGTCGGCGACCTCGCCCGTGCCGAGCGGGTGCAGCCGCCATCGATGACGCGCACCGTCAACTGCCTCGAGGCGGGCGGCTACGTCGAGCGCCGTCCCCACGAGACCGACGGCCGCCAGGTGGTCGTCTCGCTGACCGACGCCGGTCGCGCGGCGGTCCTCGCCGACCGCCAGCGTCGCGACGCCTGGCTCTCCCAGCAGCTGGCCGCGCTCACGCCGGCCGAGCGCGCCACGCTCCGCGAGGCCGCGCCCATCCTGACCCGGCTGGCCCTGACCGACTGACCCGACCTGACCGACTGAACGACCGAGGAGTCACCACGAGTCCCACCTTCCGATCCCTGGCCAACCCCAACTACCGCCGCTACGCCGCCGGTGGTGTCGTGTCCAACACCGGCACCTGGATGCAGCGCGTCGCGCAGGACTGGCTGGTCCTCCAGCTCGCGGGCGCGTCCGGCGCGACCGCGCTGGGCATCACGACCGGCCTGCAGTTCCTGCCGTTCCTGCTGCTGACCCCGGTGGCCGGACTCGTCGCCGACCGCGTGCCGAAGCACCGGCTGCTCCAGCTCACCAACCTCGGCATGGCACTGCCCGCCGCCGTGCTCGGCCTGCTCGCCGTGACCGGCACCGCCGAGGTGTGGCACGTCTACGTGCTCGCCCTCCTGCTCGGCTCCGCGTCGGCCTTCGACGCGCCCGCGCGCCAGTCGTTCGTCTCCGAGCTCGTCGACCCCGTCGACCTGACCAACGCGGTCGGCCTCAACTCCGCCAGCTTCAACGCCGCCCGCCTGGTCGGACCCGGCCTCGCCGGCCTGCTCATCGCCGCCCTCGGCGGGGGAGCGGTGGGCACCGGCTGGGTCATCCTCTTCAACGCGGTGTCGTACGCCGCTCCGATCTGGTCGCTGCGCCACCTCGACGTCAGTCGGATCGACGCCGCCGCGCCCGCCGACCGCGGACCCGGTGCGATCAAGGAGGGTCTGGCCTACGTGCGTGCCCGCCCCGACCTGCTGCTGATGCTGAGCATGGTGTTCTTCGCCGGCACCTTCGGGCTCAACTTCCAGATCACCTCGGCGCTCATGGCGACCGAGGTCTTCGACAAGGGTCCCCAGGAGTTCGGCCTGCTCGGCACCTTCCTCGCGATCGGCTCGCTGAGCGGCGCCCTGCTCGCGGCCCGGCGCGCCGTGGTCCGGCAGCGACTGGTCGTGGGCTCGGCGCTCGCCTTCGGCGTGTCGGTCATGCTCGCCGGCCTGATGCCGACCTACCTGACCTTCGCGCTGCTGGCTCCGGTGACCGGCCTCACCGCGCTGACCTTCATCACCGCGGCCAACACCTACATGCAGCTGCACACCGACGCCGGGGTGCGCGGTCGGGTGATGGCGCTCTACCTGATGATCTTCATGGGTGGCACACCGATCGGCGCGCCCATCATCGGCTGGATCGGCCACGAGTACGGCGCCCGCTGGACGCTGCTGGGCGGTGGACTCATGACGATCGTCGGGGTTGCCCTGTCTGCGATGATGTACCTACGGCTCGAGCGGGCTCGTCGCGAGCGGGTCACCGCCGTCGCCGAGCCGGCTGCGACGGCTCCTGCGGCGTTTTGACCCTGCCGTAGCGCCCGAGTAGCCTCGCTCTTTGTGTCTGGCCTGTCCAGACCCATGCCCACGCTCAGCCGTACCGATCCTTGGTAGGCGGCCGTCAGCGCCGCACCCCGGCCTGCTGGCATCAGGCACACGCAGCAACGCACGACATCCGAGTCCGGCACCTCGCCGGGCCGTGACGAGAAGACAGAGAGAGGGAACCACCCGGTGCCCACCATCAACCAGCTGGTCCGCAAGGGCCGCCAGGACAAGGTGTCGAAGTCCAAGACGCCCGCCCTGAAGGGATCCCCGCAGCGCCGTGGCGTCTGCACCCGCGTCTACACGACCACCCCGAAGAAGCCGAACTCCGCCCTCCGCAAGGTCGCCCGCGTGCGCCTGAGCAGCGGCGTCGAGGTCACCGCCTACATCCCGGGTGTCGGTCACAACCTGCAGGAGCACTCGATCGTGCTCGTGCGCGGCGGCCGTGTGAAGGACCTTCCCGGTGTCCGCTACAAGATCATCCGCGGCACGCTCGACACCCAGGGTGTCAAGAACCGCAAGCAGGCCCGCAGCCGCTACGGCGCGAAGAAGGAGAAGTAATGCCTCGCAAGGGTCCCGCGCCCAAGCGCCCCCTCGTCGTCGACCCGGTCTACGGCTCGCAGCTGGTCACCCAGCTCGTCAGCAAGGTCCTCCAGGACGGCAAGAAGGCTGTCGCGCAGCGCATCGTCTACACCGCTCTCGAGGGTTGCCGCGACAAGACCGGCACCGACCCCGTCGTCACGCTCAAGCGTGCGATGGACAACGTCCGCCCGGCCCTCGAGGTCAAGTCCCGCCGCGTCGGCGGTGCGACCTACCAGGTCCCTGTGGAGGTCAAGGCCAACCGCTCCACCACGCTGGCCCTGCGCTGGCTCGTGGGCTACGCCGCCGACCGCCGCGAGAAGACCATGGCCGAGCGCCTGATGAACGAGATCCTCGACGCGAGCAACGGCCTCGGCGCCGCTGTCAAAAAGCGCGAGGACACCCACAAGATGGCCGAGTCCAACAAGGCCTTCGCCCACTACCGCTGGTGACGTCGGGAGGTCGTACGTCCGCCCGCAGCGGTCGTACGACCTCCCACCCACCGCCCCACCAACCTTCGAGGGACTGAGACACAGACGTGGCCGTCGACATCACCACCGACCTCAACCAGGTCCGCAACATCGGCATCATGGCGCACATCGACGCCGGCAAGACCACCACCACCGAGCGCATCCTCTTCTACACCGGCATCACCTACAAGATCGGTGAGGTCCACGAGGGCGCCGCCACGATGGACTGGATGGAGCAGGAGCAGGAGCGCGGCATCACGATCACGTCCGCCGCGACGACCTGCTGGTGGAAGAAGCACCAGATCAACATCATCGACACGCCCGGCCACGTCGACTTCACCGTCGAGGTCGAGCGCTCGCTGCGCGTCCTCGACGGCGCCGTCGCCGTCTTCGACGGTGTCGCCGGTGTCGAGCCGCAGTCCCAGACCGTGTGGCGCCAGGCCAACAAGTACGCCGTGCCGCGCATGTGCTTCATCAACAAGCTCGACCGCACCGGTGCCGACTTCTACAAGTGCGTCGACTCCATCGTCGATCGCCTGCACGCCACCCCGCTGGTCCTGCAGCTCCCGATCGGCGCGGAGTCCGACTTCATCGGCGTCGTCGACCTGGTCGAGATGCACGCCAAGGTGTGGCGCGGCGAGACCGAGATGGGCGAGGACTACGCCGTCGAGGAGATCCCGGCCGACCTGGTCGAGAAGGCGGCCGAGTACCGCGAGAAGCTCGTCGAGACCGTGGCCGAGGCCGACGACGACATCATGGAGGTCTACCTCGAGGACGGTGACGTCTTCGACGTCGCGACCCTGAAGGCCGCCATCCGTCGCGCGACGCTCGCCGACAAGCTCAACCCGATCCTCACCGGCACCGCGTTCAAGAACAAGGGAGTCCAGCCCCTGCTCGACGCCGTCGTCGACTACCTCCCCTCGCCGCTCGACGTGGACGCGATCGTGGGCCACAAGCCCAACGACGAGGAGTCGGAGATCCGGCGCCTGCCCAGCGACGACGAGCCCTTCTCCGGCCTGGCCTTCAAGATCGCCTCGGACCCGCACCTGGGCAAGCTGATCTACGTGCGCGTCTACTCCGGCAAGCTCGAGGCCGGCTCGACCGTGGTCAACTCGGTCAACGGTCGCAAGGAGCGGATCGGCAAGGTCTACCAGATGCACGCCAACAAGCGTGAGGAGATCGCGTCGGTCGGCGCCGGCCAGATCGTGGCCGTCATGGGCCTGAAGGACACCAAGACCGGTCACACGCTCTCCGACCCGCAGAACCAGGTCGTGCTCGAGTCGATGACGTTCCCGGCCCCGGTGATCGAGGTCGCCATCGAGCCGAAGACCAAGGGCGACCAGGAGAAGCTCGGCACCGCGATCCAGCGGCTCACCGAGGAGGACCCCACCTTCACCGTCAAGACCGACGAGGAGACCGGCCAGACCATCATCGCCGGCATGGGCGAGCTCCACCTCGAGGTCTTCGTCGACCGGATGAAGCGCGAGTTCAAGGTCGAGGCCACCGTCGGCAAGCCGCAGGTCGCCTACCGCGAGACCATCCGCCGCAAGGTGGAGAACCACTCCTACACCCACAAGAAGCAGACCGGTGGCTCGGGCCAGTTCGCCAAGGTGGTCATCTCCATCGAGCCGAACATCGACCCCGAGACCGGCACCGGCGCGGGCTACGAGTTCGTCAACGCCGTCTCCGGTGGCCGCGTGCCCCGCGAGTACATCCCCTCGGTCGACCAGGGTGCCCAGGAGGCGCTGCAGTTCGGCATCATGGCCGGGTTCCCGATGGTCGACGTGAAGGTCACGCTCGAGGACGGCGCCTACCACGACGTCGACTCCTCCGAGCTCGCCTTCAAGATCGCCGGCATCGCGGCGTTCAAGGAGGCCGCGCACAAGGCCAAGGCCGTGCTGCTCGAGCCGATGTTCGCCGTGGAGGTGACCACGCCGGAGAGCTTCCTCGGCACGGTCATCGGCGACATCAACTCCCGCCGCGGTCAGATCCAGGCACAGGAGGAGCGTCACGGCGACCTGGTCGTCAACGCCCTCGTGCCGCTGTCAGAGATGTTCGGGTACGTTGGCGACCTGAGGTCCAAGACCTCTGGTCAGGCGTCGTACTCGATGGAGTTCGACTCGTACGCCGAGGTTCCCGCGAACATCGCCGACGAGATCGTGAAGAAGGTCCGCGGCGAGTGATCGTCGCCGGATCCTCGGCACCCAGCTACACACCCCACCCACGAGTCAAGTAACAACAATCAGGAGGAGCCCCAGTGGCTAAGGCGAAGTTCGAGCGGACCAAGCCGCACGTCAACATCGGCACCATCGGTCACATCGACCACGGCAAGACGACGCTGACCGCGGCGATCACCAAGGTGCTGCACGACAAGCACCCGGACCTCAACGAGGCTTCGGCGTTCGACCAGATCGACAAGGCTCCCGAGGAGCGCCAGCGAGGCATCACGATCTCGATCGCGCACGTCGAGTACCAGACCGAGTCGCGCCACTACGCGCACGTCGACTGCCCCGGTCACGCCGACTACATCAAGAACATGATCACCGGCGCGGCCCAGATGGACGGTGCGATCCTGGTCGTGGCCGCCACCGACGGCCCCATGCCGCAGACGCGTGAGCACGTGCTGCTCGCCCGCCAGGTCGGCGTGCCGGCCCTGGTCGTGGCGCTCAACAAGTGCGACATGGTCGACGACGAGGAGCTCATCGAGCTCGTCGAGATGGAGGTGCGCGAGCTCCTCTCCGAGTACGAGTTCCCGGGCGACGACATCCCCGTGGTGCGCGTGGCTGCCTTCCCGGCCCTGCAGGGTGACGAGAAGTGGGGCGAGTCCATCGTCGAGCTCATGAACGCCGTCGACGAGGCGATCCCGACCCCGGAGCGCGAGACCGACAAGCCGTTCCTCATGCCCGTCGAGGACGTCTTCACGATCACCGGTCGTGGCACCGTCATCACCGGTCGCATCGAGCGCGGCATCGTCAAGGTCAACGAGGAGGTCGAGATCATCGGCATCCGCGACACCGCCCAGAAGTCGACCGTCACCGGCGTCGAGATGTTCCGCAAGCTCCTCGACGAGGGCCAGGCGGGCGAGAACGTCGGTCTGCTCCTGCGTGGCACCAAGCGCGAGGACATCGAGCGCGGCATGGTCGTCATCAAGCCGGGCACCACGACGCCTCACACGAACTTCGAGGCCTCGGTCTACATCCTCAGCAAGGACGAGGGCGGCCGTCACACGCCGTTCTTCAACAACTACCGTCCCCAGTTCTACTTCCGTACGACTGACGTGACCGGTGTTGTGACCCTGCCCGAGGGCACCGAGATGGTCATGCCGGGTGACAACACCGAGATGTCGGTCGAGCTCATCCAGCCCATCGCCATGGACGAGGGCCTGCGCTTCGCCATTCGCGAGGGTGGCCGCACGGTCGGCGCCGGCCGCGTCGTCAAGATCACCAAGTGATCACCGCCGGTCGCTGACCGGCACCTGGCACCACCGAGACCCCGTCTCCCGTGAGGGAGGCGGGGTCTCGTGCTCCAGCGCCGATGTCAGTGGGCGCGGGTACGGTCACCGGCATGACCCTGAGCATCGGCATGATCACGATCGACACCCCGGCGGCGACGCCACTCGCGACCTGGTGGGCGGAGCGGTTCGGCGCCGCGGTCGTGCAGGACTTCGGCGGGGAGTTCGTCATCCTCGGTGGGGGCGGCCTGCCGGTGCTGCTGGGGTTCCAGCAGGTCGAGGACGCCACCCCGGGGAAGAACCGCATCCACCTCGACCTGGCAGCATCCGACCTCGACGGCGCGGTCGACGAGCTCGTCGCGGCAGGTGCCGGGCTCGTGGAGCGCCGCGGTGACGACACCTTCCGCTGGGTCACCCTCACCGACCCCGACGGCAACCTGTTCTGCGTCTCCGGACAGCACGACGCCGAGCAGGCGCTCACCTGAGCCAGAGCCTCCTCGTCGCCCGCGCGGGCCGGGTGGCAGGATCTCGGTCCATGGATGTCCGGGCCCTCGAGGCCGCCGTCTCCCGCGCAGGGTCCAGGCCCCGGGTGGCGGTGCGCCCGTGCGGCGCACCGCCCGCCCCGTGCTGACGGCGATGGGGTTCACCAGGGCCGAGCTGGAGTCGTTCCGCGACACCGAGGTGGCCGACCTCCTCCCGGCCCGCGAGCAGGCGCTGCACCTGCTCTTCGTCGGCATCAACCCCGGGCTGTGGACGGCCGCCACGCAGACCCATTTCGCCCACCCCGGCAACCGCTTCTACCCGGCACTGCTGCGCGCCGGGATCCTGACGAGCCCGGTCGACCAGTCCGCGGGCATGAGCGACGACGACCGCGATGCCCTGCGTCGTCGCGGCATCGGCATCACCAACCTGGCGGCCAGGGCCACGGCGCGGGCCGACGAGCTCAGCGCGGACGAGCTGCGCGACGGTGGCGAGAAGCTCCGAGCCCTCGTGGACGATCGACGCCCCCGCGTCGTGGCGGTCGCCGGCATCACCGCCTACCGCAGTGCGTTCGGCGACCGGTCGGCCCGCGCCGGCGAGCAGGCCGAGCCCTGGGGGACCTCACGGGTCTTCGTCGTGCCGAACCCGTCCGGGCTCAACGCGCACGAGACCGTCGAGTCTCTCGCGAGGGCCTACGCCGAGGCGGCCCGCGCCGCCGGGGTCATCGGATAGTCCCCGAGGTCCTGGGTGCCCGGATCGTCGGGGCCACCGGCAGCCGTCAACCCATGTCGACACCCTCGAAGTCCTCGGGGGTGTAGTCACGCTTCTCGACCAGCACCATCCAGTTGCCGGAGTTGTCCCGCATGAGCGCCTCGACGCCGTACGGCCGGTCCTCCGGCTCCTGGAGGAACTCCACGCCCTTGGCCTTCAGCTCCTCGTAGGTGGCGCGGCAGTCGTCGACGTCCAGGCCGACGCCCGGCAGCCCACCCTCGTCCTGCGCGCGGCGCATCGCCTCGATCAGGTAGTCGGGGAGCGGGCCGCTCGGCGTGGTCAGGTGCAGGTGGATCTCGGGCTGCTTGGGGTGGAAGACGGTGCACCACCGGAAGTCGGGACCGAGCTGGAGGTCGTCGCCGGCCTCGAAGCCGAGGACGTCGGTGTAGAAGGCGAGGGACTCGTCGATGTCCTTCACCCACACGGACACGAGTGAGGTGTTGGTGATCATGGGACGAGCCTAGGAAGCGTCCTCGCCGTCCTGCTTCTCCTGCGTTGCGCTCCTCGCCTCGCGCTCGACGAGCCCGGCCATGAAGACGTAGCAGCCGGGGATCCGCGGATTGCCCCGCGCGCCGTAGCGCTTCTGGAAGTCGCTCGGGCTCTCGCCGACGATCGTGCGGAACGTCGAGCTGAACGACCCGAGGCTGCTGTAGCCGATCGCGTGGCACACCTCGGTCACCGTGAGGTTGGCGGCGCGGAGCAGGTCCTGCGCGCGCTCGATCCGTCGCTCGGCGAGGTACGCCGCCGGGGTGACCCGATAGGTCACGGAGAACGACCGGAGGAAGTGGTAGCGGCTCATCCCGGCGAGGCCGGCGAGGTGGTCGAGGTCGAACGGCTCGGCGAAGTGCCGGTCGAGGTGGTCGCGTGCGCGCCGCAGGTGGATGAGCACGTCGCCGGGAACTCGGCGCCCGGCACTCATCCGACCAGGGCCTCCACGGCTCCGCGGAAGGCCGAGGTGTGTGCGTCGACGTCCGCCTGAGTGTGGAACGGCGAGAAGAGCGACATGTTGTGGAAGGGCGCCAGCAGCACGCCGCGGTTGACCGTCCAGAGGTGGAAGAACGCGTCGAGCTCCTCGTCGACGGCGGCTGCCGCCTCCGCGCCGTGACGCGGGGGAGGGCAGAACCAGTACTCCGCCCGGCACCCGAGCCGCTGCACGTGCCACGGCAGGCCGTGCTCGTCGATGACGGCTCGGATGCCGTCGGTGAACGACTCGGCGAGCGGGACGGCCACGTCGAAGTCCTCCTGGCGCAGCGCCGTGGAGAGGGTCGCGCGGACCGCCGCCATCGCCAGTGCCGAGCCCGCGAGCGTCCCGCCGACCCCGGCCACGTCGATGTCGTGGCCGAGCATCGGACCCTCGAGCCGCGCTGCGACCTCCGCGCTCATGCCGTACGCCGCCACGGGTATGCCGCCGCCGATCGGCTTGCCGATGACGACGAGGTCGGGCTCGAGGTCCCAGGCGGCTGTCGCGCCGCCGGGTCCCGCGCAGATCGTATGGGTCTCGTCGTTGACCAGCAGGACCCCGTGGCGCCGGGTGATCTCACGGACGCCGGCGAGGTAGCCCTCGTCGGGCAGCACGATCCCGATGTTGGTCAGCGCGGGCTCCATCAGCAGGCAGGCGACGTCGCCCTCGGCCAGCCGAGCCTCGAGCGCGTCGAGGTCGTTGAACGGGACGACGGCCGTCGTGACGGAGACGTCGACCTGCGGTCCGAGTGCGCCGGGTCGGGGGACGACCCGGTCACCGGCGCGCCCGTGCTCGAGCACGCCGAGCGTCTCGTCGACGGTGCCGTGGTAGCACCAGTCCATGACCGCGATCCGCGGCCGCCCGGTCAGGTGGCGAGCGAAGCGGAGCACGAAGCGGTTGGCGTCCGTGGCGGTCATCGCCATCTGCCAGCGGGGGAGACCGAAGCGGCGACCGAGCTCGCCGGCGACCCACGTCGCGTCGGTCGAGGGCAGCATCGTGGTGATCCCGCGCTCGGTGCGCTCGCGCACCGCGTCGGCCACGGCGGGCAGGCAGTGACCGGTCATCGACCCGGTGTCACCGAGGCAGAGGTCGACGTGGTCGATGCCGTCGACGCACGTGAAGCGGCCGCCCTCCGCCGACTCGACGAAGAGCGGGAAGGACCCGGGCCACCGCGTCATCCACGGCATCGGCACGCCCGCGAGCAGGTGCTCGCCGGCCTCGGCCGCCAGCCGTGCGGACGTCGGGTGGAGGTCGACGAAGCGCCGCTCCTCCTCGGCGTGCAGCGCTGCCAGGCGCTCGCGGTCGATCCTCACCACGGGCGGCTCACAGCCCGTCGGCTCCGGACGTGTCCTGGACCGTGGGTCACAGGGCGCTGCCGACGTACTTGGTCTCGAGGTACTCCTCGATCCCCTCGAAGCCGCCCTCGCGGCCGAAGCCGGAGTGCTTCACCCCGCCGAACGGCGCCGCCGGGTTGGACACGACGCCGGTGTTGACGCCGACCATGCCGAACTCCAGCGCCTCACTGACCCGCAGCACGCGCGCGTGGTCGCGGGTGAAGACGTAGGCGACCAGGCCGTACTCGGTGTCGTTGGCGCGTGCGACGGCCTCGTCCTCGGTGTCGAAGGTGGCTACGGGCGCGACCGGGCCGAAGATCTCCTCGCGGAACAACCGCGCCGAGGCGGGTACGTCGACCAGCACCGTGGGCGGGTAGAAGTAGCCCGGCCCCTCGGGGATCGCTCCGCCGACGACGGCCTTCGCGCCGCCGGACACGGCGTCCTCGACCAGCTCGTGCACGCCCTCGCGCGCCTTCTCGGTGATGAGCGGCCCCACCTCGACGCCGTCCTCGGTGCCGTCGCCGACCCTGAGCGATCCCATCCGCTCGGCCAGCTTCGCGGAGAACTCCTCGGCGAGCGAGGTGTGGACGAGGAAGCGGTTGGCCGAGGTGCAGGCCTCGCCGATGTTGCGCATCTTGGCGAGCATCGCGCCGTCGACGGCCGCGTCGACGTCGGCGTCGGCGAAGACGAGGAACGGGGCGTTGCCGCCGAGCTCCATCGAGACGCGGAGCAGCTGGTCGGAGGCCTGCGAGACGAGCTTCTTGCCCACCGCGGTGGAGCCGGTGAAGGTGAGCTTGCGGAGCCGGAAGTCGGTGATGATCGGCTCGCAGACGCCACCGGAGTCGGTCGTGGTGAGGACGTTGAGCACGCCGGCCGGGAGGCCGACCTCCTCGAGCAGCGCGGCCAGGGCGAGCATGGTGAGGGGCGTCTCGGCGGCGGGCTTGACCACCATCGTGCAGCCGGCAGCGATGGCGGGCCCGATCTTGCGGGTGCCCATGGCGAGCGGGAAGTTCCAGGGCGTGATCATCAGGGTCGGGCCGACCGGCCCCTTCATGGTGACCAGGCGGGTGTTGCCGGCCGGCGCCTCGGAGTAGCGGCCGTGGATCCGCACCGCCTCCTCGGAGAACCACCGGAAGAACTCCGAGCCGTAGGCCACCTCGCCCTTCGCCTCCGACAACGACTTGCCCATCTCCAGGGTCATCAGCCGAGCGAAGTCGTCGGCGCGCTCGTGGAGGAGCTCGAAGGCGCTGCGCAGGACCTCGCCGCGCTTGCGGGGCTCGGTGGCGCGCCACTCCTGCTGCGCGGCGGCTGCTGCCGCCAGCGCGCGCTGACCGTCGGCCGGGGTCGCGTCGGCCACGGAGGCGAGCACGGATCCGTCGGCCGGGTTGGTCACCTCGAAGGAGGCGCCCCCGCTGGCGTCGACCCACTCACCGCCGATCAGCAGCTGGGTCGGCACGTGCTGGGTCGTCGTCAGGTCGCTCATCACTCCACCTTGCCACCAGCGACGGCCGCGTCGAAGGCCGCCTCGAAGATGTCGAGGCCCTCGGCGAGCAGGTCGTCGTCGATCGACAGGGGTGGGAGGAAGCGGAAGACGTTGCCGAAGGTGCCGCACGTGAGGGTCACCAACCCCTCGGACGAGCAGGCCCGGTGGACCGCGCCGGCGAGCGCGGCGTCCGGCGTACGTCCCGGGCCGTCGACGACCAGCTCGACGGCCAGCATCGCGCCGCGACCACGGATGTCGCCCACCCGGTCGGGGTGCCGCTCTGCCAGGGCGCGCAACCGTGGCAGGAAGATCGCCTCGATCTCGCGCGCGCGTCCGCGGAGGTCGGAGGACTCCATCGTCTCGATCGCGGCGAGCGCGGCTGCGCAGGCGACCGGGTTGCCGCCGTAGGTCCCGCCGAGCCCTCCGACGTGGACGGAGTCCATCACCTCGGCGCGTCCGGTGACGGCGGCCAGCGGGAGGCCGCCCGCCATGCCCTTGGCGGTGGTGACGAGGTCGGGCACGACGCCCTCGTGGTCGCAGGCGAACCAGTCGCCCGTGCGCGCGAAGCCGGTCTGGATCTCGTCGGCGATCAGCAGGATGCCGTGCTCGGTGCACCACTCGGAGACGCGCTTGAGCCATCCCGACGGCGGGACGATGAATCCGCCCTCGCCCTGGATCGGCTCGATCAGCACGGCCGCGCAGCTGTCCTCGCCCACCTGCGCGTGCACGGTCGAGACGAACGCGTCGAAGGCCTCGTCGGCGCACGCCTCGGCGCCTCCCGGCCAGCGGTAGGGGTAGGCCATCGGGGAGCGGTAGATCTCGCCGGCGAAGGGGCCGAAGCCGTGCTTGTAGGGCATGTTCTTCGCGGTCAGCGCCATCGTGAGGTTCGTCCGGCCGTGGTAGGCGTGGTCGAAGACGACGATGGCGTCGCGGCCGGTGTGGTGGCGCGCGACCTTCACGGCGTTCTCCACGGCCTCGGCGCCGGAGTTGAAGAGCGCCGAGCGCTTCTCGTGCTCGCCGGGGGTGAGCTCGGCGAGCTTCTCGCAGACCGCGACGTACTCCTCGTAGGGGGTGACCATGAAGCAGGTGTGGGTGAAATCGGCGACCTGGCGTTGCACCGCCTCGACGACCCGTGGCGAGGCGTTGCCGACCGTCGTGACCGCGATGCCGGAGCCGAAGTCGATGAGCTGGTTGCCGTCGACGTCGCGCAGGATGCCGCCGCCGGCCTGCTCGACGTAGACCGGCAGCGTGGTGCCGACCCCGGCCGAGACGCTCGCGACCTTGCGCGCCTGCAGCGCCTGCGAGCGCGGTCCCGGGATCTCGGTGGCGAGGATGCGTTGCTGGGTCAGGCTCATGCCTGGTTCTCCGTTCGGTCGTCGAGTCCCCACGGGGACCCGTACCCCTCGGGTCGGGGTGCTGACAGCAGGTCGAGGAACGGCTTCGGTGGCAGTGCCTCGGGGCCGAGCACGCCGGCGCCCGACCAGCTGCCGTCGGCCAGGAGCTCCAGGGCGACGACGGGGTTGATCGCGGTCTGCCACACGACGCACTGCGCGCCGTAGTCGCGCATCGAGTCGGCGTTGTCGACCACGTGGTAGAGGTACGTCGACCTCGGCGCACCGTCCTTGCCGGTGCCGGTGACCCAGAGGCCGGCGCACGTCTTGCCCTCCATGCGAGGTCCGATCGTGGCGGGGTCGGGGAGGCACGCGGCGACCACGTCGCGGGGGGACACTTGCACGCCCTTGACCGTCACCGGCTCGGTCGAGTCGAGCCCGAGCGTGTGCAGCGTGCGCAGCATCGCGATCATCTCCTCGCCGAGGCCGTACTTGAACGTCACGCGATCGGCCTCGACCCAGCGCGGCATGAGGAGCACCTCCTCGTGCTCCACGTGCACGCACTCCACCGGGCCGATGCCCTCGGGGAAGTCGAAGATCTCTGGCTCGGCGAACGGAGGAAGGGTGAAGAAGCCCCCCTCCAGGTCGCCACCGGCGCGCTCCCGCTCCCACACGACCGGCGGGTTGAGGCACTCCTCGATGATCGTCCACATCGAGAAGCCGGGCGCGAAGACCTCGTTGCCGTCGTCGTCGCGGATCACCAGGTTGGCGCCGTCGCGGGTGCCCAGCTCGTCGATGTGGTCGAAGAGCTCGTCGGCGGCGTAGCGCGCGAACACGTCGGAGAGCCCGGGCTCGACGCCGATGCCGAGCAGCGCCAGCCGACCGGCCGACTCCCACTCGCCAGCCATGGCGAACTGCTCGTCGCCGAGCTTCACGCCGACCTTCTCGTAGGGCGCGTCAGGGTGGCGTGCCGACAGGCTCATCGCCATGTCAAGGTAGTCGGCACCGGCGGCGAGGGCGCCGGTGAAGAGCGGCATCACGAAGCGGGGGTCGACGGCGTTGAAGACGTGCGTCGCCCGCACCTCCCGTGCCAGCGCGGCCACGGCGTCGGCGTCCGAGGCGTCGACCCGGGACGCCGAGAAGCGCTCCTCGCCCGTCCGTCGTTCGCGCACCGCGGCGACCGTGCGCTCGGCCCGTGAGAGGTCGTGGTCGGCGACGACCCATGCCTCGAAGAAGTCGCGCTCTGCGGCGATGCGCGCGGCAGCGTCGCCGACCCCGCCCGCCCCGACCATCAGCACCCGCATGGGGTCCGGCATGTGTGTCTCTCTCCTCGTGCTCATTGCTTCTGTCGTGACGCCCGCATCGAGCCCACGACCTGCGCACCTATGACGAGCAGGACCGCGAGCAGGAACATCGAGAACCCGATGACGTTGGCCTCGGCAGGGATGCCGCGGCGTGAGGCGACGTAGACGAACTTGGGGAACGTGGACTCGTTGCCGGAGACGAAGTTGGTGATGATGAAGTCGTCGAAGGACAGCGAGAACGCGAGCATCGCGGCGCCCGCGATGCCCGGCAGGATGAGGGGGAAGGTCACCTTCCAGAAGGTCTGCATCGGGCTGGCGTAGAGGTCCTGCGCCGCCTCCTCGATCCGGGGGTCCAGCGACTGGATACGCGCCTTGACCGTGACGACCACGAAGCTCAGGCAGAACATGATGTGCGCGAACACGATGGTGCCGAAGCCCAGGTGGATGCCGATGTTGGAGAATCCCTGCACGAAGATGGTCAGCAGGGCCGCGCCCATCACGATCTCGGGCGTGGCCATCGGCACGAAGATCAGCACGTTGCTGGCGGCCTTGCCGCGGAAGCGGTAGCGGACCATCGCCAGTGCCATGAGCGTGCCGAGCACGGTCGCGACGACCGTGGAGATCGCGCCGACCTGCAGCGACGTCACCAGCGACTCGCAGGCGCCCGCCACCCGGCAGGGGTCCTGCCAGTGCTTCCAGGTGAAGCCCTGCCACACGATGTTGGTCTTGCCGTGGTCGTTGAACGAGAACACGAACGTGTAGGCGACCGGCAAGAAGAGGTAGAGCAGCACCAGGATCGCCGACAGCATCGCGAAGTGGTTGGCCAGCCAGAGCTGGGCGCGCTTCGCCGCCGAGGGGCGGTAGGCCGGTGAGGACGGCGTGGACGTGGTGTCGGGTCGGGGCGTCGTCGTGGCCATGTCAGACCAGCTCCTCGGTGCCGAACCGGCGGACGTAGAGGAAGACCATCATCAAGATCGCCGCCATCAGCGTGAACGACAGCGCGGCTGCGACCGGATATCCACCGGGGATGGCGAGGAACTGGTCGTTGATGACGTTGCCGACCATCTTCCCGCGCTGGGGGCCGAGCAGCTCCATGTTGACGAAGTCGCCGGCCGCGGGGATGAAGGTGAGCAGCGTGCCGGCGAGCACGCCGGGCATCGACATCGGCAGGGTCACCGTGCGGAAGGTCGTGAAGCCGTTGGCGTAGAGGTCCCCGCCGGCCTCGATGATGCGCGGGTCGGCGCGTTCGAGCGAGGCGTAGATCGGCAGCACCATGAAGGGCAGGAAGTTGTAGGTCAGGCCGGCGATCACGGCGAGCGGGGTGTTGATGATGTGCCCGCTCGGCAGCAGGTGGAAGAAGTTCAGCGTCTGGGCGACCCAGCCCTCGTCGGCAAGGATCTGCGACCACGCGAAGGTGCGCAGGATGAAGGAGGTGAAGAAGGGCGCCACGACGCAGATCATCATGAGGTTGCGCCACTTGCCGGCCTTGAAGGCCATCGCGTAGGCGAGCGGGTAGGCCACCACGAACGCGAGGAACGTCGCCAGCCCCGCGTAGACGAAGGACCGCGCGAAGTGCGGCGCGTAGTCGGTCAGCGCACTGACGTAGTTGGCGAAGTTGAGGTCGCGGTAGTAGTAGCCGGGGAAGCCGGGATAGCGGCTCTGCAGGCTGACCGAGGCCAGCTGCACGAGCGGGAGGATGAAGAAGACGCCGAGCCACAGCACGCCCGGCAGCAGCAGGAGGTACGCCGTCCAGCTGCGCTTCTGTGTCTCGGGGGGCGGTGCCACGGGGTCGACCGACGGGTCCCCGGCGACCTGCGCCGCCTGGGCGAGCGACGTCACTGCGCGTCGGCTTCCACGCCGAAGGCGTGCCCGGGGTTCCAGGTCAGCCACACCTCGTCGCCGGGACGGAGGTCGATCGGCTCGACGTCGAGGTTCTGCTCGTAGCAGCTCCACGTGGTCCCGCTCGGCATGTCGACCAGGTAGCTGGTCGCGACGCCGAGGAACGACACGTCGCGCACGACGCCCTTGACGTCGTTGCCGGCGCCGTCGGGCTGCTTGCGCGAGACCGTCACCTTCTCGGGACGTACGCCGAACAGCACCTCGCCGTCGTGGACCTGCGAGCGGTCCCGGGCGATCCTCACCTTGGTGCCGAGCACGTCGGCCACGAGGTGGTCGCCGTCGGTGCCCTCGATCGTGCCCACGCCCGTGTTGGCCTGGCCCAGGAAGTTCGCCACGAAGCGGGTGCGCGGGAGGTCGTAGAGCAGGGCCGGCGGCCCGAGCTGCTCGATGCGTCCCCTGTTCATCACCGCGACCGTGTCGGCCATCGTCATGGCCTCCTCCTGGTCGTGGGTGACGTGGATGAAGGTGAGGCCGACCTCGGTCTGGATCCGCTTGAGCTCGACCTGCATCTCGCGCCGCAGCTTGAGGTCGAGGGCGCCGAGCGGCTCGTCGAGGAGCAGCACCTCCGGGTGGTTGACCAGCGCCCGTGCCAGTGCCACGCGCTGCTGCTGGCCGCCGGAGAGCTGGGCGGGCTTGCGCCCCGCGAACTGCGTCATCTGCACCAGCTCGAGCGCCTCGTCGGCGCGCGCCGCGGCGTCCTTCTCCTTGCGGCGCTTGGGCCCGAAGGCGACGTTGTCGCGGATGGTCAGGTGCGGGAACAGCGCGTAGGACTGGAAGACGGTGTTGACCGGCCGCTCGTAGGGGCGAGAGCCGGTGAGGTCGGTGTCACCGATCGTCACCCGTCCCGCGGTGGGCTGCTCGAGGCCGGCCACCATCCGCAGCGTGGTCGTCTTCCCGCAGCCGGAGGGCCCCAGCAGCGCGAAGAACGAGCCGCGCGGCACGAGCAGGTCGATGTCGTCGACGGCGGTGAAGTCGCCGAACGACTTGGTCACGTTGTGCAGCTCGAGGTCACCACGTGCCTCGCGGAATCCCGCCATGTCAGTTCCCCATCACCTTCGTGGACCACAGGTCGGCGAACTCGATGTCCTCCTCGGCATCGAGGACGCGGAACGACTGGATGTTGTTGTCCGCGATGTAGTCGGCGGTGGGGAAGATGAAGGGGCTCTCGGCGAGGTCGGGGTCGATCTTCTCCATCTCGGCCTGCGCTCCGTCGACGGGGCAGACGTAGTTGACCCAGGCGGCGACCTGTGCGGCCACGGCCGGCTCGTAGTAGTAGTTCATCAACGTCTCGGCGTTGCGCCGGTGGGTGGAGGTGATCGGCACCATGAGGTTGTCCGACCAGAGCGTGCCACCGGACTCGGGGATGGTGAAGGTCCAGGAGTCGTCGCCGGTGTCGGCGCCGAGCACGAAGATGTCGCCGCTCCAGGTGATGCCGGCGACGGCGTTGCCGCTGGTGAGGTCCTCGAGGTAGGAGTTGCCCTTCACCTTGCGGATGTAGCCCTCCTCGATCTTCTGCTCGATGAAGTCCAGTGCCGCCTCGAACTCGGCCTTGCCCCAGTCGCTCGAGATGTCGACGCCCTGTGACTGCATCACCAGGCCGGCGGTGTCGCGGAACTCCGAGAGCACGACGACGCGGCCCTTGAGGTCGTCGGTCCAGAGGTCGTCGAGCGACTTCAGCTCCCGTCCGACCTTCTGCCGGTTGTAGCCGATGCCCGCGAAGCCGCTCTGCCACGTGATGGAGTGCTCGCGGCCAGGGTCGAAGGAGACGTCCTTGAGCGGCTGCAGCAGGTTGCTGACCACGTGGGGCATCTGGATCAGCTCCAGCGGCTGGCAGAGCTGGTCGCGGATGACCCGTGCCGCCATCCAGTCGGTGAAGGTGAAGATGTCGCGGTCGATGCTCTGGCCCGCACGCAGCTGCGGACCGACCTTGGCGTAGTAGGAGTCGTTGTCGTCGACGTCCTCGCTGTAGCTGACGCGGATCCCGGTCTGCTCCATGAACGCCTCGAGGGTGGGCGACTGCGTCTCCTTGCCGTTCATGTCGAGGTACGCCGTCCAGTTCGCCCACTTGAGCGTCTTGTCGGTGTCGGAGACGTCGGTGGGCAGGTCGAGCGCCGCCGCTCCTCCGGCGGGTGGCTTCGGCGGGGCGCACGCGGTGAGGGCTGCGGCGGAGCCGGCCGCGAGTCCGGTGCCGAGGAGGGCCCGGCGGCTCAGCCCGCCGGACATCGCTCGGACCACCGCGGCGGCCTCGGGCGCGAGCGGGCGCCGTGACCGGCGTGGGATCGGTGTCATCGCCTCAACTCTCGATGTTGGCCATCACGTGCTTGATGCGGGTGTAGTCCTCGAAGCCGTACATCGAGAGGTCCTTGCCGTAGCCGGACCTCTTGTAGCCACCATGCGGCATCTCGGCGACGAGCGGGATGTGGGTGTTGATCCAGACGCAGCCGAAGTCGAGCGCCCTCGACATCCGCATCGCGCGGCCGAAGTCCCTGGTCCACACCGAGGACGCGAGCCCGTAGTCGACACCGTTGGCCCACCGGACCGCCTCGGCCTCGTCGTCGAAGCGCTGCACCGTGATGACGGGGCCGAAGATCTCGTTCTGGACGGCCGAGTCGTCCTGGCGCAGCCCCGACAGCACGGTGGGCTCGAGGAAGTAGCCGTCGCCGAGGTCCGTGCGTCGGTTGCCGCCGGCCGACACCGTGGCGTGCGACGGGAGGTCGTCGATGAAGCTCGTCACGTGGGCGAGCTGCCGGGCGTTGTTGACCGGCCCGAACAGCGCGTCCTCGTCGTCGGGCAGCCCGACCGGTGCGGAGCTCCTGGCGTAGTCGGACAGCGCGGCGACGAAGTCGTCGTGGATGGCGGGGGCGGCGAGCACGCGGGTGGCCGCCGTGCAGTCCTGGCCCGCGTTGAAGTAGCCGGCGATCGCGATGCCCTCCACCGCGGCCTCGATGTCGGCGTCGTCGAAGACCACGACCGGGGCCTTGCCGCCGAGCTCGAGGTGGACCCGCTTCAGGTGCGGGGCGGCGCTCGCGGCGACCTCGGCACCGGCACGCACCGAGCCGGTGATGGCGACGAGGCTGGGTGTGCGGTGCTCGACGAGCAGGCGTCCGGTCTCCCGGTCGCCGGTGACGACGTTGAGGGTCCCCGCCGGCAGGAACTCCGAGGCGAGCTCGGCCAGCCGGAGGGTGCTCTCCGGAGTGGTGTCGCTCGGTTTGAGCACGACGGTGTTGCCGGCCGCGAGCGCCGGGCCGATCTTCCAGATCGCCATCAGCAGCGGGTAGTTCCAGGGCGTCACCTGGCCCACGACGCCGATCGGCTCGCGCCGGATCCACGACGTGTGGCCCGCGAGGTACTCGCCGGCCGCCTTGCCCTCGAGCACGCGGGCGGCGCCGGCGAAGAAGCGGAGCTGGTCCACCATCGGCGGGATCTCCTCGCTCGCCACGAGCGCCTTGATCTTGCCGGTGTTGCCCGACTCGAGGTCGATGAGCTCCTCGGAGTGCGCCTCGATGGCGTCGGCGAACCCGAGCAGCGCCTGCTGACGCTCGCTGGGCGTGGTCCGCCCCCACTCGGCGAACGCCGCGTCCGCGGCGGCATAGGCGGCGTCGACCTCCTCCGCTCCGCTCACCGGGGCGTGCGCCACGACCTCGCCCGTGGTCGGGTCGATGACGTCGCTGGCGGACCCGGAGCCGGCGTCGACGTAGGAGCCGCCGATGAAGTTGCGGAGCGTGCGTGGGCCTGTCACGTGGATCCTCCCTGTCGGGTGCGGTGCAGGGAGACTAGGCCCGCAGGCGTGTCAATCTCCAGAGGTGCACGGAACAAATGTGCGGGAATCGCGGAATTAATCCGCTCGAAATGCGGATTCCGCGCTAGGTGGCTTGCTAAGTCGCGGTCCGCGCATCACCATGGGCGCATGACAGACGGTCCCGTGCGCCTCGATGCCACCGCGAAGCGGATCATCGAGCTGCTCCAGGAGGACGGCCGGATCTCGTACGCCGCGATCGCGAAGGCGGTCGGCCTGTCCGAGGCCGCGGCCCGCGCGCGGGTCCAGAAGCTGCTGGACTCCGACGTCATGCAGGTGGTGGCGGTCACCGACCCCACCCAGGTCGGCTTCACCCGCCAGGCGATGATCGGCGTCCGCACCGAGGGCGACCCCATGACGGTGGGGGACCACCTCGCCGAGGTGCCCGAAGTCGACTACGTGGTCACCACGGCCGGCAGCTTCGACCTCCTCGTCGAGGTGGTGTGCGAGGACGACCCGCACCTGCTCGACGTCATCCGCCAGATCCGCGAGGTCGACGGAGTGGTCTCCTCGGAGACCTTCGTCTACCTCAAGCTCAACAAGCAGCACTACAACTGGGGAACACGATGAGCATGAACGAGTCCTTCGACTACCAGGCCGCGGGGCGTGACCACCTGTGGCTGCACTTCACCCGGCACTCGACCTACGAGGACGGCGGCGAGATGCCGCTGATCGTCAAGGGCGAGGGGCACAGGATCTGGGACAGCCACGGCCGCGAGTACATCGACGGCCTGGCCGGACTGTTCGTCGTCCAGGTCGGCCACGGGCGTGACGAGCTCGCCGAGGCGGCGGCGAAGCAGGCCAAGGAGCTGGCGTTCTTCCCGCTGTGGTCCTTCGCGCACCCGAAGGCCGTCGAGCTGGCCGACCGGATCGCCTCGATGGCGCCGGGCGACCTCAACCGGGTCTTCTTCACCACCGGCGGTGGCGAGGCCGTCGAGTCGGCCTGGAAGCTGGCCAAGCAGTACTTCAAGCTGACCGGCAAGCCCAACAAGCACAAGGTCATCTCGCGCGCCGTGGCCTACCACGGCACCCCTCAGGGGGCGCTCTCCATCACCGGCATCCCGCCGCTGAAGGAGATGTTCGAGCCGCTGGTCCCGGGTGCGCACAAGGTGCCCAACACCAACTTCTACCGGCGCCCCGAGTTCGTCGGCGACGACGAGAAGGCCTTCGGTCGCTGGGCCGCGGACCGCATCGCCGAGGCCATCGAGTTCGAAGGCCCCGACACGGTCGCCGCCGTCTTCCTCGAGCCGGTGCAGAACGCGGGCGGATGCTTCCCGCCGCCGCCCGGCTACTTCGAGCGGGTGCGCGAGATCTGCGACCAGTACGACGTGCTGCTCGTCTCCGACGAGGTCATCTGCGCGTTCGGCCGGGTCGGTCAGATGTTCGGTGCCGCCGAGTTCGGCTACCAGCCCGACATCATCACCTGCGCCAAGGGCATGACCTCGGGCTACTCGCCCATCGGCGCGATGATCGCCAGCGACCGCCTGTTCGAGCCCTTCAAGTCGGGCACGACGGCGTACGCCCACGGCTACACCTTCGGCGGCCACCCCGTCTCCTCGGCCGTCGCGATGGCCAACCTCGACATCTTCGAGCGCGAGGGCCTCAACGACCACGTCCAGCAGAACGCTCCTGCGTTCCGCGCGACGCTGGAGAAGCTGCTCGACATCCCGATCGTCGGCGACGTCCGCGGTCACGGCTACTTCTACGGCATCGAGCTGGTCAAGGACCGGGAGACCAAGGAGACCTTCGACGACGCGGAGTCCGAGCGGCTGCTCCGCGGCTACCTCTCCGGCGCGCTGTGGGAGGCCGGGCTCTACTGCCGCGCCGACGACCGTGGCGACCCGGTCATCCAGCTCGCGCCGCCGCTCATCATCGGCCAGCCCGAGTTCGACGACATCGAGCAGCGGCTGCGCTCGGTCCTCACCGGGGCGCTCGCCCACCTCTGACCCACTCGCCGCACGCCTCCTCGTCGCTGGTCGAGGAGGTCGCACGGGACCCGCGGATGTGGTGGGACGCGGACTGCCGGGCGAGAATCGGGGTGTGAACGACGTCGTACGCCCGGCCCGACCGCACCACAAGCTCACCGCGGACGGCCGGCGGATGCGCGAGGTCCTGACCTATTCTCGACGGGGCAGTCGCTTCACGCCGCGCCAGGCTGAGGCGTGGGCAGCGCACCAGGCCGACTGGGTCATCCCCGAGGAGGCCGTCGACAGGCCGGACTTCTCGTTGGCCGAGCGCTTCGGGCGCGAGGCGCCGCTGATCGTGGAGATCGGCTCCGGCATCGGCGAGGCGACGGCGGCGCTCGCGGCGGCGCGCCCCGACCACGACGTCCTGGCGCTCGAGGTCTGGCTGCCCGGTGTCGCCGACTCTCTGTGGCGCGTCGCCGAGGCCGGCGCCGACAACGTCCGGTTCTGCTCGGTCGACGCGGTCTGGTCGCTGGAGCACCTCGTCGAGCCGTCGAGCCTCGCCGAGCTCTGGACGTTCTTCCCCGATCCGTGGCGCAAGACCAAGCACCACAAGCGCCGCCTGGTCAACCCGGCCAACGCGGCGCTCGCCTCCTCGCGCCTCGTGCCGGGTGGCGCGTGGCGCCTGGCCACCGACTGGGCCGACTACGCCGTGCAGATGCGGGAGGTGCTCGACGCCGAGACGAGCCTCGACGGTGGTCGGGTCGAACGGTGGTCCGAGCGACCGGTCACGCGTTTCGAGCGCAAGGGTCGCGACGTCGGCCGCGACATCAGCGACTTCTGCTACTGGCGCCGGGACTGACGGTGCGGCGCGGGGGAGCGGTGCTGCTGGCGGGTCTGCTGCTCGCCTGCTCGGGCTGCGTGGGCGCGGACGGCCCACCACCGAGCCCGACGCCCTCCGTCGCGGGTGCCGACACCGTCGACCCCACGGCGGCCCTCCGCGAGCGCTGCGCCTCCGCGATCCCCGACGAGGCCGAGCTGGAGGCGTTCACCGTGGCCGGTGGCGTCGAGGCCGCACGCATCGGACCGGCGACCAACGACCGCGTGGCGATCCTGCTGCCCCAGACCAGCGGACTGTGCGGGTGGGGCCGCTGGGCCACCGCGGCGGTGCGGGAGGTCGGGCTCACCTCCCTGCTGGTCAACCCCTGCGGCTACGGCGGGTCGACATGCACCGGCGAGGAGGACGCCGACCCGCTCCACGAGGTGTCGGCGGCCGTCCGGGTCGCCCGGGAGGACCTCGGTGCCCGACGCGTGGTCCTCCTCGGGACGTCGATGGGTGGCTCGCTCACCGTGATCGCCGTCGCCCGCGGCGCCGACGTCGATGCGTGGGCGGACGTCAGCGGTCCGTCGTCGTGGGACGGCGTCGACCTGGCGACGCTCGCCGGGGAACTGCCGGCCGACGGTCTGGTGGCGATGGCTCGGAGCGACGGCCGGAGCGCCTTCCGGGAGGCCAGGGCACTGGCCCGGGCGGCCGGCGTGCCGTTCGTCCCGGGCCGGTCGGGTCACGGCTGGGAGCTGGTGGTCGACCCGGTCGACCAGGTCCTGACCCGCCTCGGACGGCGACTCCTGGCGCTCGCCGAGGGCTGAACGACGGCTCGTGGAGCGTGGACCTGATGGCCAGGTCATTGCGATTTGGCGTGGGCGTGCGGAGTCTGTCAAGATGTTCCGGTTGCTCCGGCGGGTCGCCGAGGCACGGCACACCTTGACTTCTGAATCGCGTCTCCTCGATCGAACCAGTCGTCTGCGTGCGCCGCACCAGATCAGGACACCTTGATCGGAGACCCGACCAGATCCGCCGACCGGCGGGTGCCACCCAGAGCATCACCGCTTCCCCTCGGGGTCGTGTCACGAGCCACGTAGTTTCAGTCGGCAGCGCGACACGCCCGACCGCGGGGGTCGGAGGGTGGAGGAGAGACAGGCGGCACTCGCCCACCAGGGGTGGAGAGCCGAAACCAGACCAGGCGTACGAGACCGAAGAGGACAGGGACCTATGGCGGGACAGAAGATCCGCATCAGGCTCAAGGCCTATGACCACGAGGTGATCGACACCTCGGCGCGGAAGATCGTGGACACCGTCACCCGCACGGGTGCGAAGGTCGCCGGCCCTGTGCCGCTGCCGACCGAGAAGAACGTGTACTGCGTCATCCGCTCGCCCCACAAGTACAAGGACTCCCGCGAGCACTTCGAGATGCGCACGCACAAGCGCCTGATCGACATCATCGACCCGACGCCGAAGACCGTCGACTCGCTGATGCGTCTCGACCTGCCTGCCGGTGTCGACATCGAGATCAAGCTCTGAGGCGACTGACATGGCTAAGACTTTCGAACGCAACGTGAAGGGGCTGCTGGGCACCAAGCTCGGCATGACCCAGCTCTGGGACGACAACAACGTGGTCGTCCCCGTCACCGTGATCGCCGCTGGCACCAACGTGGTGACCCAGGTCCGCCAGCCCGAGGTCGACGGCTACAACGCCATCCAGGTCGGCTTCGGCGAGATCGAGGCCCGCAAGGTGAACTCGCCCGAGACCGGACACTTCTCCAAGGCCGGTGTCACGCCGCGTCGCCACGTCGCGGAGATCCGCACGGCCGACGCCGCCAGCTACACCGTGGGCCAGGAGCTCGCGGTCGACACCTTCGCCGCAGGCGAGGAGATCGACGTGACCGGCACCAGCAAGGGCAAGGGCTTCGCCGGTGTCATGAAGCGCCACGGCTTCCACGGCGTGTCCGCCTCGCACGGTGCCCACCGCAACCACCGCAAGCCCGGCTCCATCGGTGCCTGCGCCACGCCGGGTCGTGTCTTCAAGGGCACGCGCATGGCCGGCCGCATGGGTAACGACACGGTCACCACCCAGAACCTGACGGTGCACGCCGTCGACGCCGACAAGGGCCTCATCCTCATCAAGGGTGCCGTTCCCGGCCCCCGCGGTGGTCTCGTGATGCTCCGTTCGGCCGCCAAGAACACGCAGGAGGCCTGAGCATGGCTGTCAAGACCGTCAAGGTCGACCTCCCCGCCGAGATCTTCGACGTCGAGGTCAACATCCCCCTGATCCACCAGGTCGTCGTGGCCCAGCAGGCCGCTGCTCGACAGGGCACCCACTCCACCAAGCGTCGCGGCGAGGTCCGCGGCGGTGGCCGGAAGCCCTACAAGCAGAAGGGCACCGGCCGCGCCCGTCAGGGCTCGACCCGCGCGCCGCAGTTCGCCGGCGGTGGCATCGTGCACGGCCCGCAGCCGCGCAGCTACGACCAGCGCACCCCCAAGAAGATGAAGGCCGCCGCCCTGCGCGGTGCCCTCTCCGACCGGGCCCGCAACGACCGCGTCCACGTGGTCGACTCCCTGGTGTCGGGCGACGTGCCCTCCACCAAGGCGGCACTGGCCGCGCTGGCGTCGCTGACCGACCGCGTGGGCTACCTCGTGGTGCTGGAGCGCTCCGACGCGATCACCTGGCTCTCGCTGCGCAACGCGGTCGAGGTCCACATCGTCGCCGTCGACCAGCTCAACACCTACGACGTGCTCAACGCCGACGACGTGGTGTTCACCAAGGGCGCCTACGACGTCTTCGTGGGTGGCGCCTCGAGCGCCGCGCCGGCGGCCCGGGCCGAGAAGCCCGCCGCCACGACCGCGAAGGCCGAGACCACCGAGGTCAAGGCGTTCGCCGACGTGCCCGCCGACGACGCCGCCGACGAGGCCCCCGCCCTCCCGAAGGGTGCCAAGGCGCCCCTCAAGAGCGGCAAGGCCCCCAAGGGCTACGAGGTCAAGGGCAACGCTGACTCCGGTCTCTTCCACGAGCCCGACGGCCAGTGGTACGACGCCACCGAGGCGGAGTTCTGGTTCAAGAGCGCCGAGGACGCCGAGGCTGCTGGCTTCACGCGTGCCGGCAGTTCCGCCAAGGAGGACGACAAGTGAGCACCCTGCACAAGGACCACCGCGACATCCTGATCGCGCCGGTCGTGTCGGAGAAGAGCTACGGCCTGCTCGACGCGAACAAGTACACCTTCATCGTCCGTCCGGACGCCAACAAGACCGAGATCAAGATCGCGGTCGAGAAGGTCTTCGACGTCAAGGTCACCTCCGTCAACACGATCAACCGCCAGGGCAAGACGCGTCGCACCCGCTACGGCCTGGGCAAGCGTCCCAACACCAAGCGCGCGATCGTCAGCCTCGCCGAGGGCCACCGCATCGACATCTTCGGAGGTCCGGTCTCCTGACCGGGCTCCTGACTAGGAACTGATATGGCTATCCGCAAGTACAAGCCGACCACCCCGGGCCGTCGTGGCTCGTCGGTGGCCGACTTCGTCGAGATCACCCGGACCACGCCGGAGAAGTCGCTGACGCGTCCGCTGCCGAAGAACGGCGGTCGCAACAACCAGGGACGCATCACCACCCGCCACAAGGGTGGTGGCCACAAGCGTGCCTACCGCATCATCGACTTCCGTCGCTACGACAAGGACGGCGTGCCGGCCAAGGTCGCTCACATCGAGTACGACCCCAACCGCACCGCCCGCATCGCGCTGCTGCACTACGCCGACGGCGAGAAGCGCTACATCGTCGCCCCCAAGGGCCTCGAGCAGGGCACGCCGGTCGAGTCCGGCCCCAACGCCGACATCAAGCCCGGCAACAACCTGCCGCTGCGCAACATCCCGGTCGGTACGACCATCCACTGCGTGGAGCTCCGTCCCGGCGGCGGCGCGAAGATCGCCCGCTCGGCCGGCAACTCCGCACAGCTGGTGGCCCGCGAGGGAAGCCGCGCGACGCTGCGCATGCCCTCGGGCGAGATGCGCTTCGTCGACGTGCGCTGCCGCGCGACGATCGGCGAGGTCGGCAACGCCGAGCAGTCCAACATCAACTGGGGCAAGGCCGGCCGCATGCGGTGGAAGGGCGTCCGCCCGACCGTCCGCGGTGTCGTCATGAACCCGGTCGACCACCCGCACGGTGGTGGTGAGGGCAAGACGTCCGGTGGACGCCACCCGGTCTCGCCCTGGGGACAGAAGGAAGGCCGCACGCGCAAGCGCAAGGCGTCCGACTCCCAGATCATCCGTCGTCGCAAGTCCGGCAAGGGTAGGAAGTAACCGACATGCCTCGCAGCCTGAAGAAGGGCCCCTTCATCGACGACCACCTTCAGAAGAAGGTGGACGCCGAGAACGAGAAGGGCAGCCACAACGTCATCAAGACCTGGTCGCGCCGGTCGATGATCGTGCCCGACATGATCGGCCACACCATCGCCGTGCACGACGGTCGCAAGCACGTCCCGGTCTTCGTGACCGACTCCATGGTCGGCCACAAGCTCGGGGAGTTCGCCCCCACCCGCACCTACCGCGGGCACGTCAAGGAAGACCGGAAGGGACGCCGTCGATGAGCACCACCGAGCGCAGCCGCACCAGTGCGCGCCGCGAGTCGCTGCTCGGCGACCAGCCGGGCGCGTTCGCCAGCGCACGCTACGTGCGGATCACCCCGATGAAGGCCCGCCGTGTCGTCGACATGGTCCGCGGCCTCCAGGTCGACGAGGCCCTGACCCTGCTGCAGTTCGCGCCGCAGGCAGCCTCCGAGACCGTCTACAAGGTGCTCGAGAGCGCCGTCGCCAACGCCGAGACGACCGAGAGCCTCAACCGGGCCGACCTCGTGCTGTCGGTCGCGATGGTCGACGAGGGCCCGACGATGAAGCGTTGGCGTCCGCGTGCCCAGGGTCGTGCGACCCGCATCAACAAGCGCACCAGCCACATCACCCTCGTGGTGCAGCCGGCCGACGCGCTCGACAAGCAGGGCAAGAACGCCCGTGCCAACAAGAACGGAAGGGGTGCCTGATGGGCCAGAAGATCAACCCGAACGGCTTCCGCCTGGGCATCTCCACCGACCACAAGAGCCGTTGGTACGCCGACAAGCTCTACAAGTCCTACGTCGGTGAGGACGTCGCGATCCGCAAGCTGCTCTCCAAGGGCATGGAGCGGGCCGGCATCTCCAAGGTCGAGATCGAGCGCACCCGCGACCGCGTCCGGGTGGACATCCACACCGCGCGTCCGGGCATCGTCATCGGTCGCCGCGGCGCCGAGGCCGACCGCATCCGCACCGAGCTGGAGAAGCTCACCGGCAAGCAGGTGCAGCTCAACATCCTCGAGGTCAAGCAGCCCGAGATCGACGCGCAGCTGGTCGCGCAGGGCGTGGCCGAGCAGCTCGCCGGGCGCGTGCAGTTCCGCCGCGCGATGCGCAAGGCCATGCAGACCTCGATGCGCTCCGGTGCCAAGGGCATCCGGATCCAGTGCTCGGGTCGTCTCAACGGCGCCGAGATGTCGCGCACCGAGTTCTACCGCGAGGGCCGCGTGCCGCTGCACACGCTCCGCGCCGACATCGACTACGGCTTCTACGAGGCCAAGACCACCTTCGGTCGCATCGGTGTCAAGGTCTGGATCTACAAGGGCGAGGTCGCCGGCACCCGTGCCGAGCGCCAGGCCCAGCAGGCTGCCCGCGCCGGTGCCCCCGGCCGTGGTGGTCGTCCCACCAACCGCGGCGGCGAGCGCCCGAGCCGTGGCTCGCGCGGCGACCGTGCTCCTCGCACCGAGTCCACCGAGGCTCCGGCTGCCGAGGCCGCCCCCAGCGCAGGATCGGAGGCCTGAGCCATGTTGATGCCCCGTCGCGTCAAGCACCGCAAGCAGCACCACCCCAAGCGCACCGGCGCTGCCAAGGGCGGCACCTCGCTGGCGTTCGGTGACTTCGGCATCCAGGCGATCGAGGGTCACTACGTGACCAACCGCCAGATCGAGTCGGCCCGAATCGCCATGACCCGCCACATCAAGCGTGGCGGCAAGGTCTGGATCAACATCTACCCGGACCGTCCGCTGACCAAGAAGCCTGCCGAGACCCGCATGGGTTCGGGCAAGGGCTCCCCCGAGTGGTGGGTGGCGAACGTCAAGCCCGGCCGCGTCATGTTCGAACTCTCCGGTGTCGACGAGGTGACCGCTCGTGAGGCCATGCGCCGCGCGATGCACAAGCTTCCGATGAAGTGCCGGTTCATCTCCCGTGAGGCCGGTGAATTCTGATGGCTACCAAGCTGAACGCCCACGAGCTCGACGAGCTCGACGCCACCGAGCTCGAGGCGAAGCTGCGCGAGGCCAAGGAGGAGCTGTTCAACCTCCGGTTCCAGGCGGCCACCGGCCAGCTGGAGGGCCACGGCCGACTCCGCGTGGTCAAGAAGGACATCGCCCGCATCTACACCGTGGTCCGCGAGCGCGAGCTCGGCATCCGGACCGCGCCGGGCACCAACGAAGAGGCGAAGGCATGAGCGAGAACACCCCGACCCAGTCGGCCGGCGAGCGCAACCAGCGCAAGGTCCGCGAGGGCCTCGTCGTGAGCGACAAGATGGACAAGACCATCGTCGTCGCCGTCGAGGACCGCGTGAAGCACGCCCTCTACGGCAAGGTCCTGCGCAAGACGTCGCGCCTGAAGGCCCACGACGAGACCAACCAGTGCGGCACCGGCGACCGGGTCCTGATCATGGAGACCCGTCCGCTGTCGGCCACGAAGCGCTGGCGCCTCGTCGAGGTCCTCGAAAAGGCGAAGTGACCTCGGGCCCCCGGGCCTCGAGCACCAGTTTCCACATATCAGTTCGGCCAGGCTCACTCTCCGCTGAGAGGGCGAGAACCAGCTCGACAACCAGGAGAAATCAATGATCCAGCAGGAGTCGCGACTCAAGGTCGCCGACAACACCGGTGCGAAGGAGATCCTCTGCATCCGTGTTCTCGGTGGCTCGGGCCGTCGCTACGCCGGCATCGGTGACGTCATCGTCGCCACCGTCAAGGACGCGATCCCCGGTGGCAACGTCAAGAAGGGCGACGTCGTCAAGGCCGTGATCGTGCGCACCGTCAAGGAGCGTCGTCGTGCCGACGGTTCCTACATCCGATTCGACGAGAACGCCGCCGTCATCCTCAAGAACGACGGCGAGCCGCGCGGCACCCGCATCTTCGGCCCCGTCGGTCGCGAGCTGCGCGAGAAGCGCTTCATGAAGATCATCTCGCTCGCCCCCGAGGTGCTGTGAGGGATGGGTAAGAACATGAACATCAAGAAGGGCGACACCGTCAAGGTGATCGCCGGCAAGGACAAGGGTGCCCAGGGCAAGGTCATCTCGGTCCTCCGTGAGGAGGACCGGGTGATCGTCGAGGGCGTCAACCTCGTCAAGCGCCACACCAAGTCCGTCCAGCAGACCAACACCACGGGCGGCATCATCACCCGCGAGGCGCCCATCCACGTCTCGAACGTGATGCTCGTCGAGGGCGATGGCGTGACCCGCATCGGCTTCCGCCGCGACGAGGTCACCAAGCGCCGCCCCGACGGCTCGACCTACAGCGCCAGCCGCTCGGTCCGCGTGTCCCGCAAGACCGGCAAGGAGATCTGAGATGGCTGAGACCACCTCTCCGGAGACCACCGAGATTCCGCGTCTCAAGGCGCGCTACCGCGAGGAGATCGTCCCCGCGCTGCGCACCGAGTTCGACATCGCCAACATCATGCAGGTCCCCGGTCTGACCAAGATCGTGGTCAACATGGGTGTCGGCGAGGCTGCTCGCGACTCCAAGCTGATCGAGGGCGCGATCCGCGACCTCACCGCGATCACCGGGCAGAAGCCGGCCGTGACCAAGGCCCGCAAGTCCATCGCGCAGTTCAAGCTGCGCGAGGGCATGCCGATCGGTGCGCACGTCACCCTGCGCGGCGACCGCATGTGGGAGTTCCTGGACCGGCTGCTCTCCCTGGCGCTGCCTCGCATCCGTGACTTCCGCGGCCTCTCGCCCAAGCAGTTCGACGGGCGCGGCAACTACACCTTCGGTCTCACCGAGCAGGTCATGTTCCACGAGATCAACCAGGACCGGATCGACCGGTCGCGCGGTATGGACATCACCGTCGTGACCACCGCCACCAATGACGACGAGGGGCGCGCGCTGCTCAAGCAGCTCGGCTTCCCGTTCAAGGAGAACTGACATGGCGAAGACTTCCCTCAAGGTCAAGGCCGCCCGCAAGCCGAAGTTCGCGGTCCGCGGCTACACCCGCTGCCAGCGCTGCGGTCGCCCCAAGTCGGTCTACCGCAAGTTCGGCCTGTGCCGCATCTGCCTGCGGGAGATGGCCCACCGCGGCGAGCTGCCCGGCGTCACCAAGTCCTCCTGGTAATCACCTCACACCCGTTGCAGGTCCTCAGGCCGCGAGCCTGAGGAAACCACGACGAGAAAGAACCACATCATGACGATGACTGACCCGATCGCAGACATGCTCACGCGTCTGCGCAACGCCAACCAGGCGTACCACGACGTGGTGTCGATGCCTTACAGCAAGATGAAGGCCGGCCTCGCCGAGATCCTCAAGCAGGAGGGCTACATCACCTCCTACGACGTCGCCGACAACCAGACGGCCGAGGGCGAGCCCGCCGTCGGCAAGACGCTGACGGTCACGCTCAAGTACGGCCGCAACCGGGAGCGCTCGATCGCGGGAGTCCGCCGCATCAGCAAGCCCGGCCTGCGGGTCTACGCCAAGAGCACGAACCTGCCCCGCGTCCTCGGCGGACTCGGCGTCGCGATCATCTCGACGTCGCAGGGCCTGCTCACCGACCGCCAGGCGAACCAGAAGGGCGTGGGCGGAGAAGTCCTCGCCTACGTCTGGTGACCCGGACCTACTGAGACCAGGAAGAGAGAGAAGCATGTCGCGCATTGGCAAGCTCCCCATCGCGGTCCCGTCCGGCGTCGACGTCGCGATCGACCAGGCACTGGTGACCGTCAAGGGCCCCAAGGGCACCCTGTCGCACACCATCGCCGCGCCGATCACGGTCGCCCGGGGCGAGGACGGCATCCTCGAGGTCAACCGTCCCGACGACGAGCGCACCAGCCGCTCGCTGCACGGCCTGACCCGCACGCTCATCAACAACATGGTGGTGGGCGTCACCGAGGGCTACGAGAAGAAGCTCGAGATCGTGGGCGTCGGTTACCGCGTCCTGCCCAAGGGGCCGACCCAGCTGGAGTTCCAGCTCGGCTACTCGCACCCGATCATCTTCGACGCCCCCGAGGGCATCACCTTCACCGTCGAGGGCCCGACCAAGCTCGGTGTCGTCGGCATCGACAAGCAGCTCGTCGGAGAGGTTGCGGCGAAGATCCGCAAGCTCCGCAAGCCCGAGCCCTACAAGGGCAAGGGCGTGCGCTACGCCGGCGAGCACATCCGCCGCAAGGTCGGAAAGGCCGGTAAGTGACATGGCGATCTCCCTGTCCAACAACAAGCACACCGCCAACCGCGTTCGTGCCCGTCTGCGCCGTCAGGCGCGCGGTCGCAAGCGGATCAACGGCACCACCGAGCGCCCGCGCCTGGTGGTCACCAAGTCGGCCAAGCACCTCTCGGTGCAGGTCGTCGACGACCTGAAGGGCGCCACCCTGGCCTACGCCTCCACCATGGAGGCAGACGTCCGCGGCACCGACGGTGACAAGACCGCCAAGGCCAAGCAGGTCGGCGAGCTCGTCGCCTCGCGCGCCAAGGCGGCCGGCATCGAGGACGTCGTCTTCGACCGTGCGGGCAACAAGTACCACGGTCGCATCGCGGCCCTCGCCGATGCCGCCCGGGAGGGCGGACTGTCCTTCTGATCGCCCACGCGACCAGAGAGCACACCTTAGATATGGAGCACATCTCATGAGCGGAGCCCAGCGCGGACAGCGCAGCGGTGGCTCGGGTGACCGTCGCGGACGCGACAACGGTCGTGGACAGGCTGAGAAGTCCGTCTACATCGAGCGCGTCGTGGCGATCAACCGTGTCGCCAAGGTCGTGAAGGGTGGTCGTCGCTTCAGCTTCACCGCCCTCGTGATCGTCGGCGACGGTGAAGGTCTGGTCGGCGTCGGCTACGGCAAGGCGAAGGAAGTTCCCGCGGCGATCGCCAAGGGTGTCGAGGAGGCCAAGAAGCACTTCTTCAAGGTCCCCCGCATCCAGGGCACGATCCCGCACCCGGTGCAGGGTGAGAAGGCCGCAGGCGTCGTCCTGCTGCGTCCCGCCGCTCCCGGTACCGGCGTCATCGCCGGTGGCCCGGTGCGCGCGGTCCTCGAGTGCGCCGGCATCCACGACGTGCTGAGCAAGTCGCTCGGCTCGTCGAACCAGATCAACATCGTCCACGCGACGGTCGAGGCCCTCCGGATGCTCGAGGAGCCCGAGGCCGTGGCCGCTCGTCGTGGCATGCGGGTCGAGGACGTCACCCCGGCAGCGCTGCTCAAGGCGCGTGCCGAGGGGCAGGCCGAGGCCGCGGGGGTGCAGGCCTGATGGCTCAGCTCAAGGTCCAGCAGAAGCGCGGCACGGTCGGCATCAAGGCCAACCAGCGCGAGACGCTTCGCTCGCTCGGTCTCAAGCGGATCGGCGACGTCGTCGTGAAGGAAGACCGCCCGGAGATCCGGGGCATGATCAACACTGTCCGTCACCTGGTGACGTTCGAGGAGGTGGAGTGACATGACGCTCAAGCTGCACCACTTGCGTCCCGCTCCGGGTGCCAAGACCGCCAAGACCCGCGTGGGTCGTGGCGAGGCGTCCAAGGGCAAGACCGCCGGCCGCGGTACGAAGGGCACCAAGGCCCGCTACCAGGTCCCGGTCGCCTTCGAGGGTGGCCAGATGCCGATCCACATGCGGCTGCCCAAGCTGAAGGGGTTCAAGAACCCCTTCCGCGTCGAGTTCCAGGTCGTCAACCTCGACCGGCTCGGGGAGCTGTTCCCCGACGGCGGCGCCGTGACGGTCGCCGACCTCGTCGCCAAGGGCGCGGTCCGCAAGGGCCAGCCCGTCAAGGTGCTCGGCCAGGGCGACATCGCCGTGGCCGTCCAGGTCAGCGTCGATGCGTTCTCGGCCTCCGCCAAGGAGAAGATCGAGGCCGCAGGCGGCACCGCGACCGTGGCCTGAGGCCGCGATCTCGCACATTCGGTGAAGGCCCGGCCGCACAGTGGGAACTGTCGGTCGGGTCTTCGTCGTTAGCGGTGAGAGCGGGCTGAACCGCTCCTTGTTAGGCTTCCACGGGCCCTTCACCCTCTCGGCGGTGATGGACTCTCGTCCGCCCGACGATCCTGGTCGGGCACCCTTACGAAAGAGGAACCAGTGCTAGGCGCGTTCGCCAACGCTTTCCGGACTCCGGACCTGCGGAAGAAGCTGCTGTTCGTCCTGCTGATCGTCACGATCTTCCGGCTCGGATCGCAGGTGCCCACCCCGGGCGTCCACGTGGCCAACGTCCAGGCCTGCATCAGCCAGCTGGAGGAGGGCGGCCTCTACAGCCTGATCAACCTCTTCTCCGGCGGTGCGCTGCTCCAGCTCACCATCTTCGCGCTGGGCATCATGCCCTACATCACGGCCTCCATCATCCTGCAGCTGCTCGTCGTGGTGATCCCGCGGCTCGAGGCGCTGAAGAAGGAGGGCCAGGCCGGCCAGGCGAAGATCACCCAGTACACGCGCTACCTGACCCTCGGCCTGGCCGTGCTCCAGGCGACCGGGATCGTGGCGCTCGCGCGCAACAAGGCGCTGCTGCAGGGCTGTGACCGCGACCTGCTCCACGACGACGGCACCACGACGTTCCTCGTCATGGTCATCACCATGACCGCCGGCACCGCGGTCATCATGTGGCTCGGTGAGCTCATCACCGACCGCGGCATCGGCAACGGCATGTCGATCCTCATCTTCACCCAGGTCGTCGCGACCTTCCCGGCCTCCCTGTGGAGCGTCCAGACCTCCAAGGGCTGGGTCGTGTTCTCCATCGTCATGATCATCGGTCTGATCCTGGTCGCGGCCGTCATCTTCATCGAGCAGGCCCAGCGCCGGATCCCGGTGCAGTACGCCCGGCGGATGGTCGGTCGCAAGATGTTCGGCGGCAACTCGACCTACATCCCGCTGAAGGTGAACCAGGCCGGCATCATCCCGGTCATCTTCGCCTCGTCGCTGCTCTACCTGCCGGCGATGGCGGTGCAGTTCAACCCGGAGACCACCAACCCGGTCCTCGACTTCATCGGCACCTACCTCGTCGGTGGCGACCACCCGCTCTACATGGCGTGCTACTTCGCGCTCATCATCTTCTTCACGTACTTCTACGTCTCGATCACCTTCAACCCTGTCGAGGTGGCGGACAACATGAAGAAGTACGGCGGCTTCATCCCCGGGATCCGGGCGGGCAAGCCGACCGAGGACTACCTGTCCTACGTCCTGTCCCGCATCACGTTCCCTGGAGCTCTCTACCTCGGCCTGATCTCGTTGGTCCCGCTCGTCGCGTTCGCGATGATCCAGGCCAACCAGAACTTCCCGTTCGGTGGCACGTCCATCCTCATCATGGTCGGCGTGGCGCTCGACACGGTGAAGCAGATCGAGAGCCAGCTCCAGCAGCGCAACTACGAAGGATTCCTCCGCTAAATGAGACTCATCCTCATGGGCCCGCCCGGCGCGGGCAAGGGCACCCAGGCCAGGTACGTGGCCGACCACTTCGGTGTCCCGGCGATCTCCACGGGAGACATCTTCAGGGCCAACGTCTCCGAGGGCACGCCGCTCGGCGTGGAGGCGCAGCGCTACATGGACGCCGGCGAGTACGTCCCCGACGAGGTCACCAACAAGATGGTGCGCAACCGGATCGACGAGCCGGACGCCGAGCCCGGCTTCCTGCTCGACGGCTACCCCCGGACCCTGGCCCAGGTCACCGAGCTCGACGGGATGATCGAGTTCACCGGTCACCGCCTCGACGCGGTGGTCGTGCTGACCGTCGACAGCGAGGAGCTCGTCCAGCGCCTGCTCCAGCGTGCCCAGACCGATGGTCGCGCCGACGACACCGAGGACGTGGTCCGGCGCCGGCAGGAGGTCTACTCCGAGCAGACCGCACCGCTCATCGAGGTCTACCGCGAGCGCGGCATCCTGGTCGAGGTCGACGGCATGGGTGAGGTCGACGAGGTCACCAGGCGCGTCTTCGCAGCCCTCGACGTGGTCCCGCAGAGCTGACGAGCAGGGCACCGACGCGATGGCGTTCCGCGACCGCGGGATCGAGATCAAGACGCCTGCCCAGATCGAGCTGATGCGGGTCGCCGGGCGGCTGGTGGGGGAGACCCTCGAGCTGCTGCGCTCGGCCGTGCGCCCGGGGGTGACGACGCTCGAGCTCGACACGCTCGCCGAGACCCACATCCGCGACCACGGCGGCATCCCGTCGTTCAAGGGCTACAGCCAGCCGCCCTTCCCGGCCACGATCTGCGCGTCGGTCAACGACGAGGTCGTGCACGGCATCCCGGGCGCCCGCGTCCTGACCGATGGAGACGTGATCTCCATCGACTGCGGCGCGATCGTGGAGGGCTGGCACGGCGACGCGGCGCTCACCGTCCCGGTCGGCGAGGTCGCTGACGACGTACGCCGCCTGCTGGAGGTGACCGAGGAGTCGCTGTGGCGCGGGATGGCGGCCGCCCGGCTCGGCGGCCGGGTCACCGACATCAGCCACGCGATCGAGGCCCACGTCCGCTCGCAGGGCCGCTACGGGATCCTCGAGGACTACACCGGCCACGGCATCGGCACCGAGATGCACATGTCCCCGAACGTGCCCAACTACGGTCGTCGCGGACGCGGACCCACGATCGTCGAGGGCCTGGCCCTGGCGGTCGAGCCGATGGTCACCCTCGGCAGCAAGCACACCGATCTGCTCGAGGACGAGTGGACCGTCGCCACCGTCGACGGCTCGGTCGCGGCCCACTTCGAGCACACCTTCACCGTCACGCCGCAGGGGGCGTGGGTCCTCACCGCGATCGACGGCGGCGCAGCGCGCCTGGCCTCGCTCGGCGTCCCGTTCGGCGGACGCTGACCGCCGGGGTCGCGCCCGGCGCTGCCGGCGTGGAAGACTGATCGGAGTTGGAGGGGAGTATTTCCCCGCGGTGGTGTCGTCAGCACGGCGTTCGCGCGAGCGGGGCCCGGTGCCACCGGTTCGCTCCCGGGCAGATGTTGCCCGCCGGGCGGGCGGAAGAGACCTCCGGCGTCCGCGTGCTGCGCGGACACCGAAACGACCCCCACCCCTAGGAGCAACCGAGTGGACGTCCCCACCTGGGTCTGGATCGCGACCGGCGTCGTGACCCTCGCGATCTTCACCTTCGACCTCGCCATCGTCGGGCGGCGCCCGCACGAGCCGAGCATGAAGGAGTGCGCGACCTACCTCTCGATCTACGTCGGTCTGGCGATCCTCTTCGGCCTCGGCGTCTGGTACACGTGGGACGGCACCCATGCGCTGGAGTTCTACTCCGGCTGGCTGGTGGAGTACTCCCTCTCCATCGACAACCTGTTCATCTTCATCATCATCATGGCCAAGTTCGCGGTGCCACGTGAGCTGCAGCAGTACGCCCTGATGATCGGCATCGTGATGGCGCTCATCATGCGCGCGATCTTCATCGGCGTCGGCGCCGCAGCGATCAACAACTTCAGCTGGGTCTTCTACCTCTTCGGCCTCTTCCTCATCTACACCGCGGTCAAGCTGGCCAAGGAGGGCGCCGAGGACGAGGACGACGAGTTCGAGGAGAACAAGCTCGTCGCCTTCGTGGAGCGCCGCTTCCCGGCCACGTCGGAGTGGCACGGTCGCGAGCTGTTCCACAAGGACGCCGGCAAGCGGATGATCACGCCGATGTTCATCGTGATCATCACGCTCGGCACGACCGACCTGCTGTTCGCGCTCGACTCGATCCCCGCGATCTTCGGCATCACCAAGGAGCCCTACCTGGTGCTGACGGCCAACATCTTCGCGCTGATGGGGCTGCGCCAGCTCTACTTCCTCATCGGCGGCCTGCTCCAGCGCCTCATCTACCTGTCCTACGGCCTGGCGTTCCTGCTGGCCTTCATCGGCGTCAAGCTGATCCTGCACGCGATGCACGAGAACGAGCTGCCGTTCATCAACGGCGGCGAGCACATCACGTGGGCGCCCGACGTCCCGATCTGGCTGTCGCTCGTGGTCATCGTCGCCACCCTGGCCGTCACCGCCGTCGTCTCGCTGTGGGCCTCGGCCCGGATGGACGACAAGGAGCAGGACGCCGCCACCGGCCCGCGCCGTGACTGGGAGGACGGCTGACCTGACGCCTCAGCAGGTGCGCGCGACCTGTCGTACGACGTCCGCGTCGGCGGTGGTGAGGGGCAGGTCCCACGCCACCGCCACGCGGACGTAGCGCCACACGTAGCCGCAGTGGGATCGCCGCCACGGAGGCAGCCAGTCAGACGGGCCGTCGGCCCCCTTGGCCTGGTTGCTCCGGGCCGAGACGGCCAGCAGCTCGCGGCGTACGTCGTTGGCGAAGGCGACGCGCCGGCGCTGGGTCCACGCCCACGCGCCACCGTGCCACGCGCGCGCCAGAGGAAAGACGTGGTCGATCGAGATGACGTAGCCGTCCTCGCGCCAGGTCAGCCGGCTGCCGGTGTAGGGGTCGCGCAGGCGCGCGTCGTATATCCGGCACCTCGAGCCCCAGCGCATCTCGACGTCCTTCATCTGCAGGAGCAGGACGTCCTCGCGGGTGGTGCACCCGTTGTGTCCCTTCGGCCCGTCGTGGTCGTCGGTCCACGGAGCGCCGAACACGCACGCTCCCGGGTCGCAGTCGCGGTCGTAGCCTGGCTGGTGGCCGATCGCGGGCACGACGCGAGCGCGGTCGAGGAGCCGCAGGATGCGGTCCTGCGCGGGCTGGACGCGGGTCGTGGGGCCGGCCGAGTCCTCGGACGGGGTTGACCCGGCCGGTCCACCGAGGCCGAGGGCGAGCACGCACGCGGCGATCAGGACACGCACTGGTTCGCACTCGGTGAGACGTCGGCCCCGCGGGTCATCTGCAGGGAGAGGCACACGGGGTCCGACGTGCGCAGCAGGAGTCGCCGCTTGGTCGTGGTGCCGGCCTCCTCGGTGTCGTCGCGGCGCCAGGTGAAGGAGTCGCCGGGCTCGATCTCGACCGGAGAGGTCCACTCGAACAGCACCCCGCGCGCCGTTCGGCTCCCGCTGAGCAGCGGGGCCTGCGTCAGCACATCGGCGACGGCGTCGTCCGGGGTCTGGCTGACCGACGGGTTGCCCACCCCGGGGTCCTCGTCGCGACCGTCGCCGCGGAAGACCAGGAATCCCACGAGGAGCGCGAGCGCAGCCGCGCCGACACCCGCCCACACGAGGCCCGACACCTTGTCGCCGTCCTCGTCGCGTGCCGACTCGGGGACCGGTTCCTGCGCCGCGATCCGGCGCGGACCACTCGCGGAGATCACCGTCACCGGCTTCATCGCCGTCGCGTCCTCGGGGGCCTCGCCGACCTTGGTCGCGGCCACGGAGGCGTCGGGGCGATCGCCCTCGACGGCGACCGACGTGCGGGCCCAGCCGGCGGCCGACTCGATGCGCTGCAGCGCCCGGGCGAGCTCGAGGGCGCTCGAGGGCCGGTGCTCGGGGCGCTTGGCGAGGCACTGCTGCAGCAGCCGGTCGAGCGCGGGAGGCACGTCGGGGCGCTGGGTGGCCGGGGGAGTGGCGTGCAGGATGCGTGCGCTCAGGGCCCTCGTGGAGTTGTCGCCCGACGGGATCGAGAACGGAGACCGGCCCACGAGCAGGTGCCAGATGGTCGCGCCGAGCGAGTAGACGTCGGAGGCGACCGAACCGTTGGAGCGCCCGTCGAGGAGCTCGGGCGGTGACCACGGGTAGGAGATGCGTACGTCGTTGTCGCCCTCGACCTCGGCCATGTGCCCGGCGATGCCGAAGTCGGTGAGTGCGGGCTCGTGGTAGGTGGTGACGAGCACGTTGCTGGGCTTGATGTCGCGGTGCAGGATCCCGGAGCGGTGTGCGGTCTCGATCGCGCTCGCGAGCTTGATGCCGGTGGACACCGCGTCCATCGGGGCCATCGGGTTGGAGCGCACGCGGATGCCGAGGTCGGGCGGCGGGCAGTAGCGCATGACCAGGAACGGACGGCCGCCGTCGGCCGTCACGCCGGCGGTGATCACCGAGACGATGTAGGGGTGGTCGGCCAGCCGCGCCATCGAGTTGGCCTCGGCGGTGAAGAGGTACTTCTCCCGGTCGGTCAGGGGCACGTCGGGGCGCACGACCTTGACGGCGACGCGCTGTCGGGGCCACTGCTGCTCGTAGAGGAAGACGTCGGCGAACCCGCCGCTGCCCAGGTGCTCGACGAAGGCGAACCCGGGGATCTGGGGGGCGCTCACCGCGCGACCGCGCCGGTCTCGAAGCGGACGGCGTAGACGTGCGCCATGTCGAGGACCGTGCCCGGCTCCAGGACGTAGGCGTCACCGGGACGCATGCGCTCGGGCTCGCGACCGGGTGTGGCGATCGTCGTGCCGCCGCGGCTGTCCAGGTCGCGAGCGACGACGTCCCAGCCGTCGAGCTCGACGTGGAGGTGTCGTCGCGACACGAAGGAGTGGTCGCGGGGCAGGTGTACGAGGTGCGGCCAGTCGACGCTCCCCTCCGCGGGCGCGGGCTTGCGACCCAGGATGACGCCGCGGTCCAGCGGCACGACCTCGCCGGTCGGCAGCCGCAGCCCGCCGAGCGAGGGACGCTCGACGCGACGAGGCTCCTGCGGCGCGACGCGCTGGTGGCAGACCCGGCACTGCGGGGAGGCGGGGGGCGTCAGGTGGCCCAGCGGACAGCTGACGGCGAGCACCGTCGGCGACGTGTGGTGGGACAGGTGCGAGGGGCGCAGCGTGGTCGAGCCGTCGTGGTCCTCGGGGTCTGAGCCCGGCGCGGTGTGCGGGTCGGACTCGGATCGGATGGTCGTGCGGGTGCCCTCCTCGATCCGCTCGACCACGAGCGGGTCCGGCTCGGAGGTGTCCATCAGCGAGCCGGTGTCCTCGGCACGCTGACGCACGCGCGCGCGAGGGGGCGGGCCGTCGGGACCCTTCGCGGCCAGGATGGCCGCCGGGATGCCGTCGATCAGCGCCGCGGACGCGGGCGGTGCCGGAACCTCCGTGGCCCTCGCCGCCGGAGCCGTACGAGCCGAGAGGGGGGTCAGCACGACGCGGTCCGCCGCCACGACCCCACCGACGAGACGACGGGTGCCGCGGAGGTGGTCGGGGTCGGCGCCGTGGTCGAGGCTGAGCACCCGCGATGGTCCGGCGAGGCGGACGTGGCCGCTCCCGCGCGAGAGCGTGGTGGAGGCACCCGAGGTGAAGTCGACGAGGGCCAGGCCGGGCGGGTCACCGTCGAAGGCCTTCTCGACGATCGCCATCACCTGCTCGACGACGGGGGCGTCCGAGAGCCCCGTCGCGGTCGAGAGGGCATCCCAGAGGGACTGGACGACCTGCTCGTCGCCGGGGTCGGTGAGCAGCACCCAGTGGGCGCCGCTGCCGAGCAGCACGCCCGTGCCCCCGGCGTACGTCGCCTCCACGATCAACGTCGGCCCCCCTCGTACACGCCCACCACTCCATCATCACCCATCGCGACGTCCCGGCGCACGCGGTCCCGACTTGTCGGATCCCTCACCCCTACATACCCTCCTCTGGGTAGACAGCGGCGGGCGCGCGTCACCCGCAGGTCAAGGGGGAACGGCGTGGCACGAGCGACTGCTCTGCGACGACACCGGGCGGCGATCGCCTCAGGTGTCGTGCTCGCGCTCGCATCGGGGGCCGTGCTGACCTACGCCGTCACGGCGAGTGGCTACAAGAAGCACGAGGCGGAGCTCAACGACGGCGGCATCTGGGTCGTCAACGGGAAGAAGGGCTGGTCCGGCCGGCTCAACAAGCCCATCAACCAGCTCGACGGCGTGGTGCCCGGACAGGACGGCAAGGCCCGGCTCGACGTGGTCCAGGACGGGGCGTCCGTGGTGACCCTCGACCTCAACGCCAGCCGCGGGCAGTCCGTCGACGCCAGCCGTCTGGTCTCGCAGGACGGTGGCGCGGCCGCGGTCCCGGCCGACGGCGAGGTCCGCATGAGCGGCGGCACGCTGGCCAGCGTGGACGCCGAGACCGGCGAGGTCTGGGCGGTCCGCTACGACGACCAGCTCGGCAAGCCCGTGATGACTGCCGTGGACCGGCAGGCCGAGCCGCTCGTCGAGGCAGGCGAGGGTGCGGCCCTGGCCGTCAGCCAGGCCGGCACGGTCGTCGCGACGTCGTCTGCCGAGGGCACGGTCACGACCGTCCCCGCCACGGCGATCTCGTTCCGCGGGCCGGCGACGCAGGACCTCGGTGGGGACGCCGGCCAGGTCGACGCGGTCACCACCGTCGGCGAGCGCATCGTCGCCCTCGACACCGGCGCCGGTGCGCTGAGCGTCGTCGACGGTCCGACTGCCTCCGTGCCGAGCGACAGCGTGCTGCAGCAGTCCGGTCCCGACAGCGACGTCGTCCTCGTCGGCTCGCCCGAGGCCCTGCTCGCCGTCGACCTCACCTCCGGTGAGGTCACCACGGTCGCGGAGGGCGCCGGCACTCCCGTCGCACCCGTCCGGCTCGGTTCGTGCTCGTTCGGGGCGTGGTCCGGTGGAGTGGGCCAGCGGGCCGTGCAGTGCGGGACGCAGGAGGCGATCGTCTCCAACCTCGGCGGCGACGCGACGAGTCTGGCCTACCGGGTCAACCGCGGGCAGATCGTGCTCAACGACGCCAACAGCGGCGCGGTCTGGGACGTGGAGCAGGACAAGCCGATCCGGATCGACAACTGGCAGGCGTTCACCTCGAAGAAGAAGAACAACGACGAGGAGGACGAGAACGACAACCAGAGCGAGGCCGACCGGCGTCCGCCGGAGGCCCGTCCGGACTCCTACGGCGTCCGGGCCGGTCGCACCACGGTGCTGCACCCGCTCGACAACGACTCGGCCCCCGAGGGGCGGCTGCTCAGCATCGTCGACGTCGAGCAGCCCGGGGGTGGTGCCCGGGTGGAGATCAGCCCCGACGGTCAGACCCTGGTCCTCGAGATGCCCGAGGACGGGCGGCCGGCGAGCTTCGCCTACTACATCGACGACGGACGCGACGGTCTGTCGGCCAACGCCACGGTCGACGTACGCCTGCGTGACCCCGGTGCCAACGAGCCCCCGGACCTGCGCCAGGGCTACGAGCGGCCCACCTTCAAGGTCCCGGACGGAGGCTCGCTCGCCGTGCCGGTCCTCGCCGACTGGCGAGACGACAGTGACGGCGACACGCTCCTGCTCGACTCCGCCAGCGTGGTGGGCGGGGACGAGAGCGGGGCCTCGGCGCGGACGACCGCCGACGGCCGGATCCGCTTCACCGCCCCGACCGCGACCACCGACAGCCAGCAGACGGTGCGGGTCGACTACGCCGTGACCGACGGCAGGTCCGAGCCGGTGCGCAAGGCCATCAACTTCCAGGTCCAGGCCCCGAAGGACCAGAAGGCGTTCGCGCCGACCGCCGAGCCCGACGTCGTGCGCGGCGAGGTGGGCGAGCCGATCAAGATCCGTCCGCTCCTCAACGACCTGCCCGGGTCGGACCCAGGATCGCCCAACGCCGAGCTGAGCCTCGGCGGGAAGGTGCCGCAGCAGCCCAACGTCGAGGTGGTCACCGACCTCGACTCCGGCCAGCTGACGGTGACGGCCTCACGCGCCGGCACCTACTTCCTGAACTACGACGCCGCCTACGGCAACGCGCCGCTCGACGCAGGTGTCATCCGCGTCGACGTGAAGGCGCGGCCCAAGCGCGCCGCGGACCCCATCGCGATGCCCGACACCCTGACCCTCTACGGCCAGGCGCCCGGCATCGTCGACGTGCTGGCCAACGACCTCGATCCCGCGGGCGGGCTGCTGGTCGTGCAGCGAGCGGTGCCCGACAACCAGGACCAGCTCGACGTGGCGATCATCGACGGTCGCTGGCTCCGGGTCTCCTCGGTGCAGCCCACCATGGCGCCCACCACCCAGACCGTCGCCTACACCATCAGCAACGGCGCCAACTCGGGCGTGCGCGGCGAGGTCGTGGTCACCCAGCGTCCGGCGCCCGCGGACAACACCCCCATCACCGTGGCCGACAAGGCGGTCGTCCGGGCCGGGACCTCGGTCTCGGTGCCCGTGCTCGACAACGACGTGTCGCCCTCCGGGGACCGGCTGACCCTGCTCGGAGACCTCGCCGACACGCCTGCGCCGGGGCAGCTCCCGGTGGTCGCCCCGGTCGACTTCACCGGCGACGTCGGCAAGGCGTACGTCTCCGGGCGGGTCGTGCGCTACGTGGCTCCGCTGCAGATGGAGGAGCGTGACACCTTCGACGTCACCTACGTCGCGCAGAACCTGGACGGCGAGCGCGCCCCCGGCGTGCTGCGCGTCACGGTCGTGCCGCAGGACGACCCGAACGATCCCCCCGAGCCGCCGACCCTCGAGGGCCGCGTCGTCTCGGGCGACTCCGTCAAGGTGCGGGTGCCGGCTGTCGGTGTGGACCGCAACGGCGACCCGGTCACGGTCACGGGCATCACCTCGGCCCCGCGGTTGGGGCGCATCGTGAGCTACGGCGGGAACTTCCTCGAGTACCAGGCCTACCCGCGCACGGTCGGCACCGACGAGTTCACCTACTCGGTGGTCGACTCCCAGGGTGCCTTCGCCACCGGCACGGTCCGAGTGGCCGTGGTGGGTCCCGGCGAGCCACAGCCACCACTCGCCGTCGAGGACCGGCTCAGCATCGAGCCGGGTCGCACCGCGACCTTCGACCCGCTGGCCAACGACTTCATCGCCGCCGGCGACTCCGTGGAGCTCAAGCTGCTCGACCCGCCCGACGGAGTCACGCTGGACCCCGACACCAACCTCGTCACGGTGCCGGCGCCGGCCACGACCGAGGAGCCGCCGGTCGTGGTCGTCTACAGCGTCACCAACGGTCTCAGCGAGTCGCGCGCGACGATGACGTTGGAGACGCGCGAGGACTTCAACAACCCCCCCGTGGTCTACGACGCCTTCGGCAGCGCGGACGACAGCGGCAGCGTCGTGGTCGACGTGCTCGAGGGCGCCTACGACCCCGATGGCGACGCGGACGACATCCGGGTCACCTCCGTGTCCGGAGCCACCGTGGTCGGCAACGGCACCCAGGTGCGCGCCAACCGCACCGCGGCACCCCAGGTGCTGCCGTTCGAGGTGCGCGACGCCGACGGGGCGGTCGCCTCGGCCTCGGTCTACATCCCCCCGACGGGCAACGGGCTGCCCTACGTCGTCGACGGCGCGCTCATCGAGCTCGACTCCGGCGGAAGCGTGACCGGCAAGCTCTCCGACTACGTCGCCGCGCCCGACGGTGCCGACGTGCGGCTCGCGTCCGGACGCCGCTCGTGGTCGGCCTCCCCGTCCGCGCTGTCGGCCGGACCCGACGGCGACGCGGGCTTCTCCCTCAGCTCGTCCCCCGGGTTTCGCGGGGTCGGCGCCGTGCTGGTCGAGGTCACCACCGCCACCGACGACGCGGGCAACGAGGACACCTCGACGACCGCCGACGGGGCGACGGTCCTGCTGTCGATCCCCGTCCAGGTCGGCGACGACACGCCCTCCCTCGAGTGTCCGGCGACCATCGTGCCGATGTCGGCCGGCCAGGTCTACGACCTCGACATCGCCGCCTTCTGCAAGGTGTTCACCCTCGACCCCCGCGACGCCGCGGACCTCGACTACACCGCGGAGTGGAGTCAGTCCGTCGACGGGGTGAGCGTGGCTCGGCCGGCGGGCTCCGTCGCCCGGGTGACGGCCTCGGAGTCCGCCACCGAGGGCGGCGTGGCGGTGCTGACCGTCCGCGCCGGGGACAGCAACGCCCAGGAGGTGCGATTCCGCCTGGCCCAGGCGCCTCCGCCCCGGCTCCTCCCGATCCGCGTGGAGACGATGCAGGCCGGCCAGAGCCGCACCTACGACATCAGCAGCTACCTCAGGTCCAGCATCGCCGGTGCGACACCACGGATCGTCTCGGTCGAGAGCACCGGAAACCCCGCGGTGCGGGCCACGAGCGACGGCAGCCGGCTGACCCTGACCGCCACCGCGGACGCCCGCGGCGCCGACGCCAGCTTCCGCCTCGTCGTCAGCGACGTCTCGTCCTCCGACCCGCCGTCGTCTCGCCGCGCCGAGGGCCGGATCCAGTTCGAGGTCGTCGGCGTGCCCGATGCGCCGGGTGAGCCGCGCCCCTTCCCGCTCTCGGACGAGGTGGGCACGATCAAGATGTCCTGGGCGCCACCGAAGAACGACGGCGGAGCGCCGGTCCAGGGCTACGTCGTGCGCGAGGAGAGGACCGGCGCCACGCAGCGGTGCGACACGAACATCTGCGTGTTCCGCAAGCTCAAGACCGGTGGCAACTACACCTTCCGGGTCAAGGCGGTCAACCGCGTCGGTGAGAGCGGGTGGAGCGGACTGTCCCGCTCGGCGCGGGCCGACACCGCACCCGGTCGCGTCGGCGAGATCCGGATGAAGGACCGGGGCAACGGCACCATCACCATCGAGTGGACCAAGCCCACGACGGACACGTCCAAGATCCTCACCTACTACATCAGCTATCCCGGCCTGTCCGAGCCGGTGCCGGTGCCCGGCAACACGACCCAGTACACCGCGGGCGGACTCAACAACAACGAGCGCTACGTGTTCCAGATCCGCGCGGAGAACCAGGTCGGGCTCTCGCTCAACAAGTCCTCGGGCGAGATGCAGCCGCTCGGGACCCCGGTCCCGCCCCCCGCGCCGACCGTGGCCGACCTCGAGGCCGGCGCCAACCAGACCGCCATCCAGATCTCGTGGCAGGGAGTCCTTCCCGAGGGCCCCGGCCCCACGACGTACACCGTCACCTACAGCACCGCGACGTCCGCGCCGGCTGCGGTGCCGGGCTGCCAGCGGGTGGTCGCGCTGACGTGCACCCACGCGGGGGTGCCCTACGACGGGCAGGTCTACACCTACCGGGTGGTCGCGGCGAACTCACCGGTCGGGGAGCCCGGCAACCGCTCGGTGCCGAGCGAGCCCACCTCGATCGAGGCCGTCGGCCGCCCGGCGCAGTGGGGGGCGTTCTCCGCGGTGGCCACGGGAGCCAGCCAGGAGGTCCAGCTGCAGTACACCGTGCCGGACGCACGTGGCAGCACCAGCAAGGTCGACGTCCTGGTGAACGGTGCGGTCGCCAGGACCTTCGCTCAGCAGACCGGGCCCGTCACGGCGCGCGTCCCCGTGCCCAGCAACGAAGGGCCCTACCCGGTGCAGCTGCGGGTGTGCAACGAGAACGCGCCCGCGGGCTGCACGCTCAGCGGCACGGTGAACGTGCAGACCTACGGTCCGCTCGACAACATGCTCGACGACGTCGGCCCGGCCGTCGTCGACGGGAAGTCGGTGACCTGGACCATCAACGGATCGAACAACGGCAACCCCGCGGTGGTCGAGGTGCGGATCAACGGAGGGCCTGCCGAGGTGTTCCGTCCCGGCGGCCCGGGCCGCTTCTCCTTCCAGAAGACGGCGACAGCCGACAGGTACGGCTCCGACGTCAGCATCTCGGTCCGGCTCTACGACGACGACCCGGGCAACCGGGGCGAGGACCGGTCGTCTCGCACCGACAGGTCCGGTCCGCCACCGCCGCCGACGATCTCGATCTCCCGGGGGGCGAACTGCAACGACGGCGACGACGACGTGACGAACAACTGCTCGTTCCCGCCCGACACTCCGTGCGACGTCGTCACCTGCGCGTTCGCCAACGTCACCGTCACGTTCGCGGAGGGTGCGCCCGACGCGATCTGGAGGTGCCGCTTCGACAGGTACCGGACGCGCTCCGCCGAGGGTTCGGGGAGCGGGACGTCGAGCTCCCGGGCCTACTTCAACGCCTACGACCAGGTGGCGGGAACCTGCGAGTTCAGCTCGGGCTACGCCGACCAACGGTTCAACCAGACCTTTCCCGTCCCCTGACGGGGACAGCCCAGACCGCCCCCACCCCGTCCACGACACAGGAGCACCGTTGACCATCAGCCACGAACAGGCCGAGTGGTTCAAGTCCACCTTCGACCAGCTCACCGACAACATGGAGAAGGCCGTCCTCGGCAAGCGCCACGTGGTCCGGCTGGCGCTGACCTGCCTGCTCTCCGAGGGACACGTCCTGCTCGAGGACTTCCCCGGCACCGGCAAGACGATGCTCGCCCGTGCGCTCGCCAACACCGTGCAGGGCAGTCACGCGCGCATCCAGTTCACGCCCGACCTGCTGCCCTCGGACGTCACCGGCGTCACGGTCTACGACCAGCACAAGGGCACCTTCGAGTTCCACCCCGGCCCGATCTTCCACACCATCGTGCTCGCCGACGAGATCAACCGCGCTTCTCCCAAGACCCAGTCGGCGCTGCTCGAGGTGATGGAGGAGGGGCAGGTCACCGTCGACGGCGTCGCGCACCCGGTGGGCAAGCCCTTCCTCGTCATCGCGACCCAGAACCCGATCGAGCAGGCCGGCACCTACCGGCTGCCCGAGGCGCAGCTCGACCGCTTCCTGATGAAGACCTCGATCGGCTACCCCGACCGCCAGGCCACCGTCGAGCTCCTCAACAACGCCGCGGTCCGTGACCGCGCCGCCCTGGTCACCCCGGTCATCACGGCCGCCACCATCGCGCAGATGAGCGGTCTGGCCGACGAGGTCTACGTCGACCCCGCCGTCATCGGCTACGTCGCCGAGCTCGCCGAGGAGTCGCGTCGCCAGCCTCACGTCAAGCTGGGTCTCTCGGCGCGCGGCTGCCTGGCCTTCGTGCGTGTCGCCAAGACCTGGGCCGCTGCCGACGGCCGTGACCACGTCGTGCCCGACGACATCAAGGACCTCGCCGAGCCGGTCCTCTCCCACCGACTGCTCCTCGACGCCGAGGCCCAGTTCAGCGGCATCGACGTGCAGACCGTGATCTCCCGCCTGCTCGACGCCGTGGCGCCCCCGACCGATCGCGTGGGGGCCTGAAGCTCTCCATGAGGCAGCGGTTGAACGAGGCGCTCGAGGTCATCAAGCCGATCGGCTGGCTGGTCCTCATGCTCGGCCTGGGCGCGCTCCTGGTGGCCACCTTCGCGCACTGGCGCGAGCTGGCCGTCCTCGGCACGGCGTGCCTGGCACTGCTCGTCCTCGCCCTCCCGTTCCTCCTCGGCCGCACCCACGTGACGGTGGACCTGCGGCTCCAGCCCGAACGGGTCGCGGCGGGGGAGTCGGTCGCCGCCGGGGTCCTGGTGGTCAACCGGGCCTCGACGCGCCTGGTGCCGACCACGCTCGAGGTGCCGGTGGGATCCGCCATCCATCGCTACGGCATCGCCTCGCTGGCGACGGGTGCCGCGCACGAGGAGTCCTTCACGATCCGCACGGAGCGGCGTGGTGTGATCGCCGTGGGTCCTGCCATGACCCGGCGCGGCGACCCCGTCGGCCTGTTCTCCCGCGACGTGGTCTGGACCCCCGTGCGCGAGGTGCTGGTGCGACCGCCCCTGGTGCCGATGGAGTCGCTCGGTGCCGGCCTCCTGCGCGACCTGGAGGGCGTCTCGACCGATGCCGTCAGCCAGAGCGACCTGGCCTTCCACGCCCTGCGCGAGTACGTCCCGGGCGACGACCTGCGCCACATCCACTGGCGCTCCTCGGCCAAGGTGATGGCCTCGACGGGGGAGTCGGCCCTGCTGGTGCGCCAGTACCTCGACACCCGCCGCAGCCACGCGACGATCGTGGTCGACGACCGGGTCACCTCCTGGCCGGACCCCGAGGACTTCGAGACCGCGATGGCCGTGGCCGCCTCGATCGCCGTGCGGGCGGTCCTCGACGAGTTCGACGTCTCCTTCGTGTGCGGGCGCCACGCCTCCACCGGCTCGGACGGCTACCTCGCGCTCGATGCCGTGTGCCGGGCCGAGCTCGGTGACCGCGGTCTCGTCGAGTCGGGGCGCCAGGCCAGCATGATGGCGCCCGACACCAGCCTGGCCTTCTTCGTCGGCGGCAACGTCACCGAGTTCACCGACCTCCTGCGCGCCGCCGCGGCGTTCCCGCCGGAGGTGCGCCGCTTCGGCATCGTCGTCGACCCCGCGAGCAACAGCCGCGTCACCGAGACCGGCGGTCTGCCCGTGCTCCACCTCGGCGCCAAGGAAGACCTCGGCGGCCTGCTGCGCTGGAGCGTGCGATGACGGCGCGCCGCTCCAGCCAGGACTCGGTCCGGCGCCAGACCACCGGCACCCGCACCCGGGTCCGCGCGCACCCCCTCGTCCCGGACCGGGACTCGTGGATCGACATCGCCTTCACGCTGCTGCTCGTCGTGGTGGCCCTGACCGCACTCGGCACCTCCTTCACCGGCTCGTCCTACCTGGTCGTGGGGGTGCTCGGCGCGGTCATCGCCGTCGTCGTCACCCACCTGACCCGCGCGGCCGGGTGGCCGATCATCTCCGCGGTGGTCATCTGCCTGGTGCTGTTCTTCCTGCTCGGCGGTCCGCTGTGCCTGCGCTCGCTGGGCGACACGTCGGTGCTGCCGGGAGCCTCGACCCTGGGTCGCGTGGCCGACGAGGCGATCTTCGGGTGGAAGGACCTGCTCACCACCCTCCCGCCGATCGACGGCGACGGCCCGCTCCTCGTGCTGCCGTGGATGGCGGGGATGGTGGCCGGCCTGGTCGGCCTCGGCCTGGCCCAGCTCCCTGTCCGTCGCGCGTGGCTCGCCGCGCTGCTGCCCGTCCTCGGTCTGACCCTCGTGCTCTCGGGCGCGATCGTGGTCGGCGTGCGCCACCCGCAGTCGCTGCTGCTCCAGGGATCCGTCTTCGCCGGGCTGGCGCTGGCCTGGCTCGCGGTGCGCGCCCGCCGGGCCAGCGCCGACGTGCAGGGCGGCAGCGCGTCGTACGTCCGCGGTGTCGGTGCGGTCGTCATGCTCGCCGTCGCCGCCGGGATCGCCTTCCCCGCGAGCGCCTTCTTCGCCGGCGACGAGGGCGATCGGGCTGTGGCGCGCAACTGGATCGAGCCGCCCTTCGACATCGGCAAGTACCCCTCGCCGCTCGCGGGGTTCCGCCAGTACGTCGACCTCAAGGGCCGCACGGACCCGACCAACGTCTACGACAAGACGCTGTTCGACATCGAGGGCGTGGAGCCCGGCACGCTCGTGCGCTTCGCCACCATGGATCGCTACGACGGCATGGTCTGGGGAGCGACCGACGACGCACTCCCGGGGCCGGCCGACGACTCCTTCCAGCGTGTGTCGTCCACCATCGACAACCCGGTCGAGGGCGACGAGGTCGAGGTGACCATCACCCTCGACGAGGGCTACAAGGGCGTGTGGCTGCCGACCGTGGGCGCGTTGCAGTCGATGGACTTCCTGACCGGCGACGCCCGCGCCAAGGCCGAGATCTTCCGCTACAACCTCGCCACCTCGACCGCAGTCGTGCCGAGCGGGCTCCAGCGGGGCGACCGCTACACGTTCACGGCGATCGAGCCCGACGCCGAGCTCACTCCCGAGACCGTGGCCTCCGCCGACGTCACCGGGCTGCCGCCCACCGCGACCTTCATCCAGGGCCCGGCCGAGAAGTGGACCGAGGAGGCCGGACCGGACCCGATGGCCCGGGTGCTCGCAGCGGCCGCTCACCTCAAGCGCGAGGGCAAGTACTCCGACGGCATCGGTCGCACCGAGCGCATCTACGTCGCGGGACACAGCGCGTGGCGTCTCTCCGACGAGTTCGTCAACGCCCCCCAGATCGTCGGCAACGACGAGCAGTACGCCGCGACGATGGCCTTGATCGCCACCAGCATCGGCGTGCCGGCCCGGGTCGTGCTGGGTGCCACCGTCCCGGAGGGCGGTCGCGTCACCGGCAAGGACGTCTCGGCCTGGGTCGAGCTGCGCGCGGCCGACGGGTCGTGGCGCACGCTGCCGACCGACGCGTTCATGTCGACGACCCCGCCGGCCGACCAGATCCCCGAGACCAACACCCCGATGTCCGGCACCGTCATACCGCCGCCCAACCCGATCCCGCCGCCGTCCGACGCGGGGGAGCAGAGCGACGCCGACCTCAAGGAGCGACGCGCCACCCGCAAGAACGCCGACGAGGACGACGAGGGCCTGATCGTCGGCCTGCCCGCGTGGGTCGGCGTGGTCCTCACCTATGTCGGCGGGCCGCTGCTGCTGCTCGCCCTCCTGCTGGGGGCGATCGTCGGGCTCAAGGCCGTGCGCCGGCATCGTCGCCGCAGCGCGGACTCACCCTCGGCTCGCTTCGTCGGGGCGTGGCGCGAGCTCGTCGACCACGCCCGCGACCTGGGGCAGGTCGTGCCGCTCGGGCCGACGGTCACCCGCCGCGAGCAGTCGGTCGGCATCGTCTCCGGGGAGGCCGTCGCGCTGGCCCGACGGGCGGACAGCTTCGTCTTCGGCCCCAGCACGCCCGAGGTAGCCGCCGCCACGACGTACTGGGCCTCGGTCGATGCCGAGCGCCGCGCGATGTCGGCAGGCGTCGGACGCCGCCAGCGCCTGCTCGCCGCCATCAGCCTCCGCTCGCTGCTGCGCGGGTCTCCGCGGGCGGGACTGGCCGCCGCGACCGACGTCCCCGATGCGGCGCCTGCTTCGGCTGCCCCGTCACCGACGGCGACGGAGGCCGCCTCGGGAGGCGAGGTCGTCGAGGGTGGTCGACGCGCGGGGCCGCGAGCAGGACGGCTCGCGTCGCTGCGCAGGCGCGCTGATTGGCGTTCTCGTAGGACGCCTGACTAAACTGGTGCGTCGGCCCAACGTGGGCTGTGTTTCGTGGTGCCTCGCGGCTGCCCGGATCTCGTGTGTTCGTCCTCGACGACTGCGCGCGTGCCCGGGAATGGGGCTCCCGGAGCCGCCTCACGAGGTCCACCGGACACCTGTTCGCAGGAGCCGGGCGGTTCCCGGGCCACGGTAGACAACACTGCTACAGATTGTGGAGGACATGCCGAAGAAAGAAGGCGTGATCGAGATCGAGGGCACCGTCGTGGAGGCCCTTCCCAATGCCATGTTCCGGGTCGAGCTGGCCAACGGACACAAGGTGCTCGCCCACATCAGCGGCAAGATGCGCCAGCACTACATCCGGATCCTCCCCGAGGACCGGGTCGTGGTGGAGCTCTCGCCGTACGACCTCACGCGGGGTCGGATCGTCTACCGCTACAAGTAACCAGACAGCCGAGTAGCAAGGATTCGTTGACATGAAGGTCAACCCCAGCGTCAAGCCCATCTGTGACAAGTGCAAGGTCATCCGCCGTCACGGCCGGGTCATGGTCATCTGCGAGAACCCGCGCCACAAGCAGCGGCAGGGCTGATCGCCGCGGCCGGCCTCGCCGTCCGCGCCGATCAGGGCACGACCAGCAACACCACCACAACGTGATCGCTAGGCCAGGCACCGCCTGAGTCGAATCACCTCCGGAGCACCGGCCGGAGCCCACCCGAGGCGGGATGGGACGCGACACGAACCGAAACCGTTGCGAGAACAGAGAAGGAAACGCCACATGGCACGCCTCGTTGGTGTCGACCTCCCGCGCGACAAGCGCATCGAGATCGCACTCACCTACATCTACGGCATCGGCCGTACCCGCTCCCAGCAGCTGCTCGCTGCCACCGGGGTGGACCCCAACGCTCGGGTCCACACGCTCGGTGACGAGGAGCTGGTCAAGCTTCGCGACGAGATCGAAGCCAACTTCAAGATCGAGGGTGACCTCCGACGTGAGGTCCAGGCGGACATCCGCCGCAAGATCGAGATCGGCAGCTACCAGGGTCGCCGCCACCGCATGGGCCTTCCGGTCCGCGGCCAGCGCACCAAGACCAACGCGCGCACCCGCAAGGGCCCGAAGCGCACCGTCGCCGGCAAGAAGAAGGCGAAGTGATCGGCGCCCTGCGCTGATCGTCGTCGTCACCGAAGCTTCCAGACCAGACCTCATCAGGAGTTAATGCATGCCTCCCAAGAGCCGCGCGACCAAGGTCCGCCGCAAGGAGAAGAAGAACATCGCTCAGGGCGAAGCCCACATCAAGAGCACGTTCAACAACACCATCGTCACCATCACCGACCCGACCGGTGCGGTGATCTCGTGGGCCTCTGCCGGCACCGTCGGCTTCAAGGGCTCGCGCAAGTCCACCCCGTTCGCCGCGCAGATGGCTGCCGAGGCCGCCGGGCGTCGCGCCATGGACCACGGCATGAAGAAGATCGACGTCTTCGTCAAGGGCCCGGGCTCGGGTCGTGAGACCGCCATCCGTTCGCTGGGTGCCATCGGCCTCGAGGTCGGCACCATCCAGGACGTCACGCCCACCCCGCACAACGGATGCCGGCCGCCCAAGCGCCGTCGCGTCTGAGACCCGAGACTGAGAAAGAGAGACTGAAACATGGCCCGCTACACCGGTCCCATGACCCGCAAGTCGCGCCGTCTCGGTGTCGACCTCGTCGGCGGTGACGCTGCCTTCGAGAAGCGTCCCTACGCTCCCGGCCAGCACGGCCGCGGCCGCATCAAGGAGTCCGAGTACCTCCTGCAGCTGCGCGAGAAGCAGAAGGCTCGCTTCACCTACGGCGTGATGGAGAAGCAGTTCGTCCGCTACTACAAGGAGGCCAGCCGTCGCCAGGGCAAGACCGGCGACAACCTCCTGCAGCTGCTCGAGTGCCGCCTCGACAACGTGGTCTACCGCGCCGGCTTCGCCCGGACGCGCCGTCAGGCCCGCCAGCTCGTCGTGCACGGTCACTTCCTGGTCAACGGCAAGAAGGTCGACATCCCGTCCTTCCAGGTCACCGACCACGACATCGTCGACGTGCGCGAGAAGTCGCTCGAGCTGACCCCGCTGATCGTGGCTCGCGAGACCCACGGCGAGCGCGTCACCCCGGCGTGGATGGAGGTCATCCCGTCGCGGATGCGCGTCCTGATCCACCAGGTCCCGGTCCGCGCACAGATCGACGTGCCGGTCCAGGAGCAGCTCATCGTCGAGTACTACTCCAAGAAGTGACTCTCCGTCGGTGGCCGTCCGATCGCTCGGGCGGCCGCCGACGCCCCTCTTCCCTGTTTCTCCACCACTCCTCACCATGTTCGGATCCGTCAAATAGCGGGTGGATCCGGAAAGGAAGAACTCCGTGCTCATTGCTCAGCGCCCCACCCTCACGGAAGAGACCGTCGACGAGTTCCGCTCGCGGTTCGTCATCGAGCCCCTCGAGCCCGGCTTCGGCTACACGCTCGGCAACTCGCTGCGTCGCACGCTCCTCAGCTCGATCCCGGGTGCGTCCGTCACCAGCATCAAGGTCGACTCCGTCCTCCACGAGTTCTCGACCATCGAGGGCGTCACCGAGGACATGACCGAGATCATCCTCAACCTCAAGGGCATCGTCGTCTCCTCCGAGCACGACGAGCCTGTCGTGATGTACCTGCGCAAGTCCGGTGCCGGTGACGTCACCGCTGCCGACATCACCCCGCCCGCCGGCGTCGAGGTGCACAACCCCGACCTCAAGATCGCCACCCTGTCCGACAAGGGCAAGCTGGAGATGGAGCTCGTCGTCGAGCGTGGCCGCGGCTACGTCTCCTCGGTGCAGAACAAGGGCGCCGACAACGAGATCGGCCGCATGCCGGTCGACTCGATCTACAGCCCCGTGCTGAAGGTGACCTACAAGGTCGAGGCCACCCGTGTCGAGCAGCGCACCGACTTCGACAAGCTCGTCATCGACGTCGAGACCAAGCCCTCGATCCGTCCCCGCGACGCGATCGCCTCGGCCGGCAAGACGCTCGTCGAGCTCTTCGGCCTGGCCCGCGAGCTCAACGTCGAGGCCGAGGGCATCGACATCGGACCGTCGCCCGTCGACGAGCAGCTCGCCGCCGACCTCGCGCTGCCGGTCGAGGACCTGCAGCTCACGGTCCGCAGCTACAACTGCCTCAAGCGTGAGGGCATCCACACCGTGGGTGAGCTCATCTCCCGCTCGGAGCAGGACCTGCTCGACATCCGCAACTTCGGCGCCAAGTCCATCGACGAGGTGAAGGCCAAGCTCGTCGAGATGGGCCTCTCGCTCAAGGACAGCGCGCCCGGCTTCGACCCGCACGCCGCCCTCGCCGCCTACGGCGACGACGACGACGATGCGTTCATCGAGGACGAGCAGCTCTGACAAACCGACCGGCGCCCGCCGGTCGTCTACCCGGGTACCTGACACGGCCCGAGAGAAGGAAATGACATGCCCAAGCCCAAGAAGGGTCCCCGCCTCGGCGGAAGCCCGGCCCACCAGCGCCTGATGCTGTCGAACCTGGCGACCGCCCTGTTCGAGCACGGCCGGATCACGACCACCGAGACCCGCGCGCGCCTGCTGCGTCCGGTCGCGGAGAAGCTCATCACGAAGGCCAAGCGGGGCGACCTGCACAACCGTCGTGAGGTCCTCAAGACCGTCCGCGACAAGTCGGTCGTCCACACGCTGTTCACCGAGATCGCCCCGACCTTCGCGGAGCGTCCCGGCGGCTACACCCGCATCACCAAGATCGGCCCCCGCAAGGGCGACAACGCCCCCATGGCGGTCATCGAGCTGGTGACCGAGGCGTACAACCCGAAGGCTCCCTCGACCAAGAAGACCGAGGCTGCTGCCGCTCCCGCGCCGGCTGCCGAGGAGCCGGTCGAGGACACCACGGCCGAGACCGCCGCCGAGGAGCACGAGGCTGCCGCCGAGGAGCACGAGGCTGCGGCCGAGGAGCACGAGGCTGCGGCCGAGGAGCACGAGGCTGCCGCCGCCGAGCACGAGGCTGCTGCCGAGGCTGCCGAGGGCGAGTCCACCGAGGACGAGTCGAAGGCCTGATCCACGCGTCATCCCGAAGGCCCGTCACCCCGCTGGGGTGGCGGGCCTTCGCGCTGTCCGACGGCTCAGGGGAGCGAGCGGAGGACCCTGGCGGCGTCGAGGCTGCGGGGCGGGCCTCCGCTCGTCGCGAGGTGCCGCGTGGCAGCGACGACCGCCTCGTTGACCGGGGTCGGGACTCCGAGCAGCCGGCCCTGGAGGACCACCTCGCCGGCGAGGTAGTCGATCTCGGAGTCGCCGGTGCCCCGGCTGAGGCTCTGCCAGGTCGAGCCGCCTCCCCGCTCGATGTCGGATCGGCGCTGGAGGACGCTCCCGCGCCGGGCAGCGTCGTCCTCGGCGCTGACGACCGTGAGCCCGGCCGCGGCCAGCACGTGCTCGCCCTCGGCCGAGGCGCGCTCGGCGAGCTCGTCGGCGGCCGGGCCGCGGGCGAACGAGGCGTCCACGCCGTTGCCGAGGTTCATCACCAGCTTGCGCCGCTTGGCGGCCATGATGTCCTCACGTTCCACCGAGTCGATCCCCGCCGCACGAAGGTCCGCGGAGACGGCTGCGGTGGTGTCGTCGGTGCCGTGCGGGATCCGGCCGATGTCGAGGATCGCCGGCGTCGGGTGGCACGACGCCACGACGACCCCCGGCTCGAGGTGCGAGGCGGGCAGCATCACGCACATGGCGTAGGTCCGGGCGAAGAGCCGGAGGGTGCTCACCTCGGTGGCGATGCCGTTGGTGGCGCACACGACCGGGGTGTCCGCTGGGGCGTGGGCCCGGAGGTCGGCGAGTGCTGCCGCCGCCTGGTGGGACTTCACCGCGAGGAGCACCACCGTGTCGTCGGTCCACCCGATGTCGGCGGCGGAGTCGGTCGCCGGCGCGTCGACCCGGTGGCGGCCGTCGCCGGCATCGAGGGTCAGTCCGCGGGCTCGGATCGCGGCGAGGTGGTCCCCCCGGGCGACGAGCGTGACCGCGCTGCCCGCCAGGTGGAGGTGGCCCCCGATGACCCCGCCCACGGCGCCCGCGCCGTACACCACGTAGTCCATGGAGCCACTCTAGGAGCGGGTCAGTGGCGCACCCAGAACCGCAGGTGGAGGACCCGGTCGCCCTGGACGACGACGTGCGGGTCGTTGAGCAGGTGCCGTGCCTCGTTGGTCCCGAAGAAGCGCTTGCCGCGGCCGAGCACCACGGGGGCGACGTCCATGGCCACCTCGTCGACCAGCCCGAGCGCGAGCGCCTGCCCGCCGACGTCGCCCGCGGACACCGACACGGTGGCGTCGCCGGCCAGGCTGCGCGCGAGCTCGACGGCCGGACGCACACCGTCGACGAAGTGGTACGGCGCCTCGGGGTGCCAGCCGTCGGGCTTGCCGCGGTGGGAGACCACGACGACGTGCGCGCCCGTCGGCGGGTGCCCCTCCCACCCGTTGGTGATGTCGAAGAGACGACGCCCGATGACCATGCAGCCGATCCGGTCCCACGTCTCGCGGACGTGGTCGTAGGACGCTCGCGAGACGCGGAGGCCTCCGGGTGCGGGGTCCGCCATGTCCTGGGCGTCGAGGGGGCGGTCGCCGTTGAAGTACCAGTCGAAGAGCGGCCCGGGGTCGTCGTCGGGATCTGCGACGTAGCCGTCGAGCGAGACCACGTTGCTCAACACGACGGTGCTCATGACGGCGCCCCTGCCGTCGGTCGCCACCCGGGATCGCGGCCGACGAAGCCCATCAGCCGGTCGACGGCGGGTGCGTCGTCCGGCACCGCGACCGGCGGACCGTAGTGCCCGGAGTCGCGCAGCACCTGCTCGATGGGCTGCATGCCGGCCAGCATCGACGCGGCCTCGTCCTCGTCGAGCCGGGCATCCTGGCCGGTTGCCCGGGCGAGGTCCCAGGAGTGCATGAACACGTCGGCGGTGTAGAACCGGTCGACGGTGGTGTCGAGCTGTCCGGGCCCGACGTGCGGGTGGGTGAAGGGCTCGCCGCCACGCTCGTCAACGAGGGCCTGTACCGCGTCCGCGTGGTGCCGCCACGCGGTGGCGGGGTCCTCGGCGGCCGACGGGCCGGGCGGGAGGTCGACGCCGCCGGCGGACAGGAAACCGGTGGACCACGTGACGAGGTGGTCCACGACGTCGCGGGCGGTCCAGCCGTCCACGGGCGCCGGCGCGTCCCAGTCGGTGGTGCCGGCCACCAGCCGGGAGAGCTCCCCGGCCACCAGCTCGTGGCGGGCGGCCGGGGTGCGGGGGAGGGCCATCAGCGCGCGTCGCCGGCGAGGATCCGGTCGAGCTTGGCGTAGCCCTCGTGGATGCCGGTCTCCATGCCGCTGGCCAGCATCGCGTCGCGGCCCTCGAAGGAGTCGCAGAGCGAGAAGCCGTGGAGGCGCGTACGACCGTCGCCGAGGTCCTCGAAGGTGAGCGTCTCCAGCGCGATCGCCTCCGGCATGCCCTCCCAGGCGAAGGTCTGGACGATCTTGTCCTCGGTGACGAGCGGGAAGGTGCCGCGGAAGGCGTACTCCTCCTCGCCGCGGGTCGAGACGTAGCGGTAGGCGCCGTTGGTGCGGCACGACCACTCGTCGATGCGGGTGGTGAGCGAGTGCGGACCGATCCACTGGGCGAACAGGTCGGGGTCGGTGTGGGCCCGCACGAGCTGGGCGGGGGTGGCGTCGAAGTCGCGCCAGATGTGGACGGCGGGCACGTGCTCGTCTGCCAGGATCGCGGCCTCGGGGTAGCGGGTGGTGGTGTCCGGGCTCTGCGTGGTGGTCATGATGCGGTTCCTGTCTGCTGGTCGGTGGTGGTGCCGGTGTGGGTGGCGTCCTCGTCGTCCTGCATCCGCGCGAGCACGGCGTCGAGGCGCGCGTAGCGCTCCTCGGCCTGCCTGCGGTAGCGCTCGATCCACTTCGTCATCAGGTCGAACACCTCGGCTTCCAGGTGCACCGGTCGGCGCTGGGCCTCCCGGGTCCGGGTGACCAGCCCTGCGTCCTCGAGCACCTTCAGGTGCTTCGAGACGGCCTGGAGGCTCACGTCGTAGGGCGCGGCCAGGTCGTTCACCGTGTGGTCGGCCTCGGTGAGGCGCGCCACCATGTCGCGACGGGTGGGGTCGGCGAGCGCGGCGAAGACGCGGGAGAGCTGGTCGGTCACGGGGACACCTTCTTCAACTGATTGGTTGAATAGAAGGTAGATTGGCGACCGCTGCGTTGTCAACCATTTGGTTGACAATCCTCAGCGCGGGACGCGCACCGTCCGTGAGACCGCCTTGCCGCACTCCGCGACACCGGAGGCGTAGGTGGGGGTGACGAGGGCGTAGTAGCGGGCACCTCCCGGCACCGCGAACCTGCGCCTGCCCTCGTACGACGCGTCGGACGCGAGCAGCTTGTCGGTGCCGCCGCGCCGGTCGAGGAAGAGCTTGATGCGGGCACGAGCGGCGCAGGCGGTGACCGGTGAGGTCACCCGTGCCTCGAGGCGGCGCTTGCCAGCGAGCCACTTCAGCGAGACCTTGCGCCACGCGGTCGGGCACCCCGTCGCCGTGGCGGCCGCGACCGCGGGGCACCCGTCGAGCGAGTCGTCGAGGCCGTCCCCGTCGGTGTCCACGGCGGCGGCGGTGCGGGCTACGGCAGTCGTCGCCGCCTCCGCCGACGCGGCCCCGCCGGGTGCGAGGAGGGCGCCCGTGGCCACAAGGGCTAGGGCGAGGGGGAGGAGGAGGGCGCGGAGGAGCAGCGATGACCGAGACATGACCGCTCCAGCGTAGGCAAGGATCGCCGGGGACGCACCGCTTCGGGGGATCCCGTCCCGCGCACCTAGGATCGTCGGCGTGCGTCTGCGGATCGACTGTGCCTACGACGGCGCCGACTTCTCGGGCTGGGCCGCCCAGCCGTCGTTGCGCACCGTGCAGGGCACGCTCGAGGCCGCGCTGGCCACGGCGTTGCGGGTGTCCGGGGTCCGGGTGACCGTCGCCGGGCGCACCGATGCCGGCGTGCACGCTCGCGGCCAGGTCGCCCACGTCGACGTCGATGCCGAGGTCGTCGCCGCCTCCGCGGGCCGCTCCGCCGACCCGCCCCTGGACGCCCTGGCGCGCCGGGTCGACGGCATCCTCCCGCCCGACCTGCGGGTCCGCCGCGTCACGGAGGCGCCCGCGGGCTTCGACGCGCGGTTCTCGGCGATCTGGCGCCGCTACGCCTACCGGGTCGCCGACGCGCAGGAGCTCGCCGACCCGCTGGTGCGCGGGCACGTGCTGTCCTGGGGCCGTCGGCTCGACCTCGACGCGATGAACGCGGCCTCCGCGCCACTGGTGGGCCTGCAGGACTTCGCGGCCTTCTGCAAGCAGCGCGAGGGTGCGACCACGGTGCGTACGCTCCTCGACCTCGACTGGCACCGCGACGACGCCGGCCTGCTCGTGGGGTCGGTCCGGGCCGACGCGTTCTGCCACAACATGGTCCGCGCGCTCGTCGGCAGCCTGATCGCCGTCGGCGAGGGCCGGCGGCCGGCCACCTGGCCCGCCGAGGTGATGGCCGGGCGTCGCCGCGACGCCGGCGTGCGCGTCGTACAGGCCCACGGCCTCACGCTGGAGGAGGTCGGCTACCCCGACGACGACGAGCTCGCGGCGCAGGCCGACCGGGCCAGAGCCAAGCGAGAGGCGATCGATGTCTGACCAGCCCACGGAGCACTACTTCTCCGCCGACCCGAGCGTGCCGTTCGAGCGGGAGAGCTTCACCGTCGAGCTGTGGGGGAGCGAGCTGACCCTCGAGACCGGCTCCGGTGTCTTCAGCCGCGGCCACCTCGACCACGCCACGGCGGTGCTCTTCAGGGAGCTCGAGCCGCCGGCGCAGGGCCAGGTCCTCGACCTCGGCTGCGGCTACGGCGTGATCGGTCTCGCCATCGCGCGGGCGGTGCCCCTCGCCAACGTCACCGGCGTCGACGTCAACGAGCGCGCGCTGCTCCTGGCCAACGACAACGCCCGCGCCGCCGGGCTCGCCCCGCGGTTCGTCGCGTGCCTGCCCGAGCAGGTGCCCGGCAACCAGGTGTTCGACGAGATCTGGTCCAACCCGCCGATCCGCATCGGCAAGGAGGCGCTCCACGAGCTGCTGCTCACCTGGCTGCCGCGCCTCGCGCCGGGCGGTCGGATGGTCATGGTGGTCGGCAAGTTCCTCGGCGCCGACTCGCTCCAGCGCTGGCTCGGTGAGGAGGGCTGGCCCACCGTGCGGCTGGCCAGCCACAAGGGCTTCCGGGTCCTGGAGACCCGCCGGGCGTAGGCGCGTCAGGCCGGGCGCGTGGCGACGAGCACGCCGATCTTGTCGATCCGGTGCTCGGGGTTGTCGAACTCGTCGGACCAGTAGTTGCCGTTGGCGTGGTCCTCGAGGGTCGCGCAGGTCGAGAGCGTGATCATCGGCTGCGTGGCGTCGACGCCGGGCCGACCGGGCACCTCGGCGCGCTGCGCGCGGAGCGAGGCCGGCTGCCGGAAGGACGTCCAGCGGGTGCGGCGCACCTCGTAGACGAAGACGGTGTCGCCGGTGCGCACCCGGATCCGGTCGCCCGCGACCAGCGACGGCGAGTCGCGCAGGGGTGCGGTGCCGGTGAGCCGGTGGCCGGTGACGATGAAGTTGCCGACCTCGCCGGGCCCGGTGCCGCCGCGCGGGCCGCGGGGCGAGGCCATCTCCCCGGCGTTCTGCAGGGCGGTGCCGGGGGCGTCGTCGGGGGAGCCGCGGTAGCGGACCACGGGGAAGTCCCGCAGGCCGATCGCGGGGATGGTGACGAAGGACCGCTTCGGCTCGGGGCGCTCGGGCTCCGGTGCGGGCTCGGTGGTGGGGCTGGTTGTCGGGCTCGGCGTCGGCGCGGTCGTCGTACGCGGCTCGCCGGGGCTCGAGGTCGGCGCGGAGGTCGGTGCGGACGACGGGGCGGTCCGGCCGTCGCGTCGCGGGTCCTCGGCGGTGCAGGCGGTGGCGACCGCGGCCAGCGCCGCGGCGAGCACGACGACGGACCGGCCTGCCACGTCGTCCACCGTACGCAGCGGGTCCCAGCAGCCTCAGCCCAGGCGGACGGGCAGGCTCTCCACGCCGTGGACGATGGCGAGCTCGGTGAAGCGCAGGTCGGCCGGGTCGCACGCCAGCGAGAGGTCCGGGAACCGGCGGGCGAGGGCGACCAGGGCGGTGCGCAGCTCCATCCGGGCCAGCTCGGCGCCGACGCAGCGGTGGAGGCCGTGGCCGAAGGCGAGGGTCCCGGCGGTCTCGGTCATCGGGTCGAAGCGCGAGGCCTCCTCGTGGCGGGCCGGGTCGCGCTCGGCGCCGGTCAGCGACACCACGAGGACGTCGCCCTTGCGGACGGTGCGCTCGCCCACGCGCACCTCGTGGCGCGCGATGCGTGGGAAGGCGACCTGCACGGGGCACACGAAGCGCAGCAGCTCCTCCACCACGAGGTCGACGTCGGCCGGGTCGCCGTGCTGGAGCATCTTCCAGGCCTGCGGGTGCTGCAGGAGCACCCAGGTGCCGAGGGAGAGCATGCTGGCGCTGGTCTCGTAGCCGCCGAGGAAGACGCCGTCGGCGAGCCCGCCGAGCTCGACGTCGTCGAAGGAGTCGGCGTGGTCGGCGACCATCCGGGAGACGATCCCGTCGGGCAGGTGCGGCTCGGCGCGCTCGGTGGCGACCAGGTCGATGAGGAACTGGCGGGTGCCGGCTGCGGTGTCGAAGATGCCGGCCCCGGCGTCGCGCAGGTCGAAGCGGGCCGCTCCCTGCTGACGGAAGGTCGCACGGTCGACCTCGGGCATGCCGAGGAGGTCACAGATCACGCCGAAGGGGACGGCGAACCCGAAGCGCTCGACGAGGTCGACCTCGGGCCCGTGGGCGGCCATGTCGTCGAGCGCCGCCTCGACCACCCGGTCGATGTCGTCCTGCAGCTCGGCGAGGCGCCGACGGGTGAAGTAGGGCGTGAGCACGCCGCGCAGCCGGCCGTGGTCGGGCTGGTCGGTCATCCCGAGCCCACCGATCCGCTCCGCCGGTGTGCGGCCCTGACGGCCGATGAGCCCCCGCACGTCGTTGGCGAACGCCTCGGAGTCGGCGAGCACGGACCGGGCGACGTCGTACCCCGTGACCAGCCACACCCGGGTGCCGAGCAACCGGCCCAGCTGCACCACGTCGCCGTCCCGGCGGCTCTCGTCGAGGCGGGCGACGGGATCGACCCCGTCGCGCTGCAACGGGTAGCGGATGCTCGCCGGGACCCGACGGGCCGACTTGAGCGCCACACGGAGTGCGGCGCTGCGCAAGGAGACTGCCATGGCCCTAGTCAACAACGCCGCGGGCCCGATCCACCATCAGGCATGACCCCGGGCACGTCTCGGGGAGACCCCCGACACAGGAGCGGGCAGGATGGGGACATGGTCTACGAAGCAGCTCCCGACAGGTACGACGACTCGACCGGCATGCACTACCGGCCCACCGGGAGGAGCGGCCTCAAGCTCCCGGCGCTCTCGCTCGGCCTCTGGCAGAACTTCGGTACCGACCGCCCCGAGGAGACGCAGCGGGCGATCCTGCGCCGCGCGTTCGACCGGGGGGTGACCCACTTCGACCTGGCCAACAACTACGGACCGCCCTACGGCCGCGCCGAGGAGAGCTTCGGGCGCTACCTCAAGGACGACTTCAAGCCGCACCGCGACGAGCTGATCATCTCGACCAAGGCCGGTTGGGACATGTGGCCGGGACCCTACGGGCAGGGCGGCGGCTCGCGGAAGTACGTCCTGGCCTCGCTGGACCAGTCGCTGGAGCGGCTCGGCCTCGACTACGTCGACATCTTCTACAGCCACCGCTTCGACCCGGAGACGCCGGTGGAGGAGACGATGATGGCGCTCGACGCGGCGGTCCGGTCCGGACGTGCGCTCTACGTCGGCATCTCGTCGTACTCCGCGGCGAAGACCAAGGAGGCGGCCGACATCGCCCGCGACCTCGGCACGCCGCTCCTCATCCACCAGCCGTCGTACTCGATGCTCAACCGCTGGATCGAGGGTGGGCTGCTCGACGAGCTCGAGGCGCAGGGCATGGGCTGCATCGTCTTCTCCGCGCTCGCGCAGGGGCTGCTGACCGACCGCTACCTCGACGGCGTGCCGGAGGACTCGCGGGCCGCCCGTGAGGACTCGACGATGACGGGGCTCGACGAGGAGACGCTCGAGCGGGTGCGCAACCTCGACCGGATCGCGCAGGAGCGCGGCCAGAAGCTCGCCCAGCTCGCCCTGCAGTGGGTGCTGCGCGACGAGCGGGTGACTAGTGCGGTCATCGGCGCCTCCAGCGTCGAGCAGCTCGACACCAACCTCGACGCGCTCGACGGCCCGCCGCTGAGCGGCGTCGACCGTGCCCAGATCGACCGCTACGCCGTCGAGTCGGGCATCAACCTCTGGGCGAAGCAGACCGAGGAGTGAGCGAACCGGGGCCGGTGCAGCGGGTGGTCGTCGTCGGGGCCGACGCGGCCGGGATGTCGGCCGCCCACCAGGCGCTGCGCACCGCGAGGCACGGGGGTCGCGAGCTGGCGATCACCGTGCTCGACCGGGGCACGCACACGTCGTACAGCGCCTGTGGGATCCCCTACTGGATGGCGGGCGACGTCGGGAGCGGCGAGGACCTCGTCGCCCGGACGGCCGAGGAGCACCGCGAGGCCGGCATCGACCTGCGGCTCGGGGTCGAGGCGGTCTCGGTCGACCTGGCCGCCCGGACCGTCACGACGGCCGACGGCGAGACGCTGTCCTACGACGACCTGGTCGTCGCCACCGGCGCCCCGGCCGTGATGCCCGACTGGGCGCTGCGCGCGGACGGGACGGCCTACGACGGCGTCGGCGTGGTCAAGACCCTGGACGACGGCGCCGCCTGGATCGAGCGCTTCGCCGCGGCCGGTGACGGCGCGCGCGTGGTGGTTGTGGGGGCGGGCTACGTCGGGGTGGAGGTGGCCGAGACGGCCCTCGAGCGCGGCTTCGAGGTCACCGTGCTGACGCGCGGGCGCGGCATGTCGATCCTCGAGGAGGAGATGTCGGACCGGGTCAACGCCGGACTGGTCGCGGCCGGCGTGGAGGTGGTGCTCGGGGCCGAGGTGAGCGGACTCGACGTCGTCGGCGACCGGGTGGCCGGGGTGCACTGGGACGGCGGCAGCCGCGCGGCCGACCTGGTCGTGGTCGCGATCGGCGTACGCCCTGCGACCGGGCTCCTGGCAGGTTCGGGCCTCGAGATGGCCGCCAACGGGGCGCTGCGGCCGGACCGCCACGGGCGGGTGGCCGAGCGTGTCTGGTCCGCGGGCGACTGCTGCGAGGTACGTCGTCGCGTCGACGACGCGTGGGTGTTCCGCCCCCTGGGCACCCACGCCGCCAAGCACGGCCGGGCGCTGGGCGACAGCCTCGCCGGCGGTGACCTGGCCTTCGACGGCATGGTCGACACCGCGATCACCCGCTTCGCCCACGGCGAGGTGTACCTGGAGATCGCCCGCACCGGGCTCTCGCGCGCCGAGGCGGAGGCGGCCGGTCACGACCCGGTCGCACTGGTCACGGAGGGCACCACCGCCACCGGCTACATGCCCGAGGCCGAGCCGATCGCCATCTGGGTGATGGCCGACCGCACCACCCGGCGTCTGCTCGGCGTCCAGGTCGTCGGTGGGCACGGCGCGGGCAAGCGCGTCGACACCGCCGCGGCGGTGCTGTGGGCGGGCGGCAGCGTCGACGACCTGGCGTGGATGGACCTCGCCTACGCGCCGCCCTTCGCGACGACCTGGGAGGTGCTGCAGGTCGCGGCGCGGCGGGTGGCGGAGCGGATCTAGGGTCAGGCCCCGCGGACGGCCTTCTGCACCTCGTTGACGCAGAGGGCGATGAAGGCGAGCGCGCAGAGCGCCATCAGCACGTTGGAGTGCAGCTTGTTGCGCCACTCGGCGGGCGTGCGGTCGGTGTTGAGCAGCCACAGCAGGGTGATCGCGAGGAAGGGCATGAAGAACGCGCCGAGCACGCCGTAGGCCAGGATCAGCCAGACGGGCTTGCCGAGGAACATCATCACCATCGGCGGGAAGGTCAGCCAGAGGATGTAGGCCTTGTACCACTTGCCGCCGGCGCGGGCGTCGGTGTCCTCGCTGGTCCCGCCCCGCACGTTGGTCATGAAGTCGGCGAACATCAGGCTGACGCCGTTCCACACGCCGACCAGCGACGACATCGCGGCGGCCCAGAAGCCGACCAGGAAGACCTTGCCGGCCCACTGGCCGTAGCGGTCCTGCAGGACCACGGCGAGGTCCACGAGTCCCTGGTCGCCGTTCTCGATGGCGACGCTGGTCGAGTAGAGCAGCTCGGCGCCGACGATCAGGGTGGCGAGCACGAAGATGCCGGTGACGACGTAGGCGATGCTGTTGTCGAGGCGCATGACGCGCATGTAGGTCGGTGTCGACCAGCCCTTCTCGCGCAGCCAGTAGCCGTACGCCGCGAGGGTGATCGTGCCGCCGACGCCGCCGGCCAGCGCGAGGGTGTTGACCAGGCCGCCGTCGGGGATGCGGGGAGCCAGACCGGTGAGCAGCTCGCCGAGGTTGGGCAGGGTGAGCAGCGCGGCGCCGACCATCGTCACGAACATGACGCCGACGAAGGCGGCGAGCACCTTCTCGAAGACGCTGTAGCGCCCGCTCCACACGAGTGCCAGTCCGAGCAGCCCGGACAGGATGCCCCACCACGTCACCGACAGGACGCCGGTGAGGCCGGCGAGCGCGAGGCCGGTGCCGGCCATCGCGGCGGCGCCGTAGACGAATCCCCAGACGACGATGTAGGGCCCGAAGTACCACGTCGTCCACGGCCCGAGCGAGCGCCAGCCCTCGAAGATCGTGCGTCCGGTGGCCAGCGAGTAGCGGCCCGCGCCCTCGACGAGGACGATCTTCATCACACAGCCGACGACGACGCACCACAGCAGCGTGTAGCCGAACTTCTGCCCGGCGATGAGCGTGGCGACCAGGTCGGCCGCCCCCACCCCCGTGGCGGCCACCACCAGCCCGGGGCCGACGATCTTCCACTTCGTCGCGGGTGCCTGGTCTGCCGAGGTCGTCGAGGACATGCCCGTCACCCTAACCATGGTCTAGACCGCATATCCATGCGACGACTCAGGGGTCGTCTTGCCACAATCATCGGTGTGGGACATGTCGACGTTGCCGGAGTGCGCTACGAGCTGCCGGACGGGAGGGTCCTCCTCGACGACGTCAGCTTCCGCGTCGGCGACGGGCAGAAGGTCGCGCTCGTCGGCGCCAACGGTGCGGGCAAGACCACGCTGCTGCGCATCGTCACCGGCGACCTGACTCCGCACGCGGGCGTGGTCACCCGCTCCGGCGGACTCGGGGTGATGCGCCAGTTCGTCGGCCACGGCGGTGGGGACGAGACCGTCCACGACCTGCTGCTCTCGGTCGCCCCGCCGCGGGTCCGGGCGGCGGCCGAGGCGGTCGACGCCGCCGAGCTCGCGCTGATGGACGTCGACGACGAGAGCACGCAGATGGCGTACGCCACGGCGCTGGGGGAGTACGCCGACGCCGGCGGCTACGACACCGAGGTGACGTGGGACGTGTGCACCACGGCGGCCATGGAGCTGCCCTTCGACCGTGCGCGGCACCGGCTGCTGAGCACGCTGTCGGGTGGTGAGCAGAAGCGGCTGGTCCTCGAGTACCTCCTGCGCGGTCCTGACCAGGTGCTGCTGCTCGACGAGCCCGACAACTACCTCGACGTGCCCGGCAAGATCTGGCTCGAGGGCCGGATCCGCGAGTCGGCGAAGACGATCCTGTTCATCAGCCACGACCGCGAGCTGCTCGACAACACCGCGACCCGCATCGTCACCGTCGAGCTCGGCAGCGCCGGCAACCTGGTCTGGACGCACCCCGGTGGCTTCGCGAGCTACCACGAGGCGCGCAGCGACCGCTTCGAGCGCTTCGAGGAGATGCGTCGCCGCTGGGACGAGGAGCACGCGAAGATCAAGGCGCTGGTGCTGCGGCTCAAGATCAAGTCCGAGTACAACGACGGCATGTCCTCGCAGTACCGCGCGGCGCAGACCCGGCTGAAGAAGTTCGAGGACGCCGGCCCGCCGATGGAGCAGCCCCGCGAGCAGCAGGTCACGATGCGCCTCAAGGGCGGACGCACGGGCAAGCGCGCCGTCGTCGCCACCGGGCTCGAGCTGACCGGGCTGATGAAGCCGTTCGACCTCGAGGTCTGGTACGGCGAGCGGGTGGCCGTGCTCGGCTCGAACGGCTCGGGCAAGTCGCACTTCCTGCGACTCCTCGCGGCCGGCGGCAGCGATCCCGACATCGAGCACCAGCCCGTCGGCGACCCGCCCGAGCCGGTGGTGCACACCGGCAACGCCAAGCTCGGCGCGCGGGTCCGGCCGGGCTGGTTCGTGCAGACCCACGCCCACCCCGAGCTCACCGGTCGCACGCTCCTGGAGATCCTGCACCGCGGCGACGACCACCGCGACGGGATGGGACGCGAGGCCGCGAGTCGCGTCCTCGACCGCTACGAGCTCGCGCACGCGGGCGAGCAGACCTTCGAGTCGCTCAGCGGTGGCCAGCAGGCGCGCTTCCAGATCCTGCTCCTCGAGCTCTCCGGTGCGACCCTGCTGCTCCTCGACGAGCCGACCGACAACCTCGACGTGCAGTCGGCCGAGGCGCTGGAGGCCGGGCTCGAGGCGTTCGAGGGCACCGTGCTCGCGGTGACCCACGACCGGTGGTTCGCCCGCGGCTTCGACCGCTTCCTGGTCTACGGCGCCGACGGCGAGGTCTACGAGTCGCCCGGCCCGGTCTGGGACGAGGGTCGCGTGAGCCGGGCGCGATGACGCTCACGATCCACCCGCTCAAACCCTGGGACGCGGCTGCGCACGACCGGTGGCACCACGTCTACCTGGTCGCCGAGCGGCACGACCTCGGCCCCGCGGAGACCGCGTGGCAGCTCGAGGAGGTGCGGGCGATGATGCAGGACACCGGCACCCAGGCGTCGTACGCCGGCTGGTGGGGAGCCGTCGACGGCGAGGTCGTGGTCGCCGGATGGATGCGCGCGCCGCTGCTCGACAACGTCGAGCTGGCCGAGGTGATGGTGCACGTGCTGCCGGAGCACCGTCGTCAGGGCCACGGCTCCGCGATGCTCGCGCACGTCGAGACCCACATCGCCTCGCTCGGCTGATGACGTACAACGCCGAGGTCGACGAGCACATGATCGGCGTCAACGAGGCGCTCGGCTTCCGGCCCGTCGCGCGGCTCGGGGACTTCCAGAAGAAGCTCTGAGGCTTGCCCTGGAGTCACCGGATATCCGGCGACTCCGCTGAGATCGTGGAGTCCCTCTGCCACATACTGGCTCACGGACTCCACGATGATCAGGCGGGCACCGAGTCGCCCGGGAGCTCCGCGCAGGCCGGGGTCCCCGCCGACGTGACGCTCCCGGCGAGGGTGGCGGCGGACGACATCGATCCGGGGTCTGCGGATGTCGTGTGCCGCCACCTTGGAGGCGCCGCCTCAGAACGCGCTGATGCCCGTCTCGGCGCGCCCGATGAGCAGCTTCTGGATCTGGGAGGTGCCCTCGTAGAGGGTCATCACGCGTGCGTCGCGGAGGTACTTCGCGACGGGGAAGTCGTCGACGTACCCCGCCCCGCCGTGCACCTGGATCGCGCTGTTCGCGGCGCGGACGGCCGCCTCGGAGGCGAAGAGCTTGGCCTTCGACGCAGCGGTGCCGTAGGGCTCGCCGCGGTCGATCAGGTTGGCGCAGCGCCAGGCCATCAGTCGCGCGGCGTCGGCGTCGACCGACATGTCGGCGATCAGGTCCTGCACGAGCTGGAAGGACGCGATCGGCTTGCCGAACTGCGTGCGCTGTGTGGCGTACGCCACCGAGGCCTCCAGGCAGCCCTGCACGATGCCGACGCAGCCGGAGGCCACCGCGAGGCGCCCCTTGTCGAGGGTGCCCATCGCGATCTTGAAGCCCTCTCCGACCTCGCCGAGGCGCGCGGAGTCCGGGACCCGTACGCCGTCGAGGAACAGCTCGGCGGTCGCCTGGCCGCGCAGCCCGAGCTTGTTCTTCACCTCGCGCGCGGTGAAGCCGGGGGAGTCGGTCGGCACGAGGAAGGCCGTGACGCCGCGCGGGCCGTCGTCGCTGGTGCGCGCGAAGACGAGCGCGACGTCGGCCCAGGTGCCGTTGGTGATGAAGAGCTTCTGGCCGTCGACCACCCAGTCGTCGCCATCTCGCACGGCGCGCGAGGTGAGGTTGCCCGCGTCGGACCCGGTGCCGGGCTCGGTCAGCCCGAAGCAGCCGAGCTTGGTCGCGGACGCCAGGGCCGGCAGCCACTCCTGCTTCTGCTCCTCGCTGCCGTGGAAGAGGATCGACCTGCCGACCAGGCCGCTGCTCACCGACACGATGCCGCGCAGTGCGGAGTCGGCGCGGCCGAGCTCCTCCATCGCGAGGGAGTACGTCACGTAGTCGCCGCCGACGCCGCCGTGCTCCTCGGGGATGGTGAGCCCGAAGAAGCCGAGCTCGGCCATCTTCGGCACGATCGCCAGGTCGACCGACTCGTCGTGATCCCACTGCATGCGGTTCGGGATCGCCTCCCGCTCGAGGAAGTCGCGGGCCAGGTCGCGGAAGGCCTGCTGCTCCTCGGTGAGCGAGAGGTCCATCAGATCGCTTCCACCAGCTCGTGGTCGTCGACCCGCTCGGACAGCCGGGTGAGGTGGTGACCGGCGTTGCCGAGCCACTGCTCGAGCACGGTGAGGTGGGCGGTGCCGACACCGACGGAGTACTCCGCGGTCATCGCGATGCCGCCGTGGAGCTGGATCGCCTCCTGGCCGATGTGCCGCCCCGACCGGCTGACCTGCAGGCCCACCCGGTCGGCCGCGACGGCCACCGCGTCGGGGTCGCCGCCGGCGATGGTCATCGTGGCCCAGTCGACCATGCTGTGGGCGAGCTCGAGCTCGACGTACATGTCCGCGGCGCGGAAGGTCAGCGCCTGGAACGTGTTGAGCGTGACGCCGAACTGCTTGCGGCTCTTGAGGTATTCGGTCGTCGCGCGGACCTGGCTCTGCATCACGCCGAGCGCCTGGTTGGCGCCCATGATCCGGGTCAGGTCGCTGATGGTGGCGACGTTGTCGGCGAGGTCCCGACCCGCCTCGCCGAGGGGCGTGGCGGCGCTGCCGTCGAAGGTGACGCTCGCGGCGCGGGTGAGGTCGGCCGTGGCATAGCCCGAGACGGTCGCTGCGGACGCGTCGACCACGAAGACCCCGGTGCCTCCGCCGTCGGGCAGGGTCGCGGTGACCACGAACATGTCGGCGGACTCACCGCCGACGACGGGGTCGGCCACGCCGTCGAGCGTCCAGGCATCTCCTGACACGGAGGCACGTACGCCGTCCGGCTCCGCGGTCCAGCGGCCACCCGGTGACGTGTCGGCCGCGGCGAGCAGCAGCTCGCCGGAGCTCAACCTGCCCAGCAGGTCGGCCTTCTGCTCAGGTGAGCCCAGCGCGGCGACCAGGCCCCCGGCGTGCACGACCGAGGCCAGGTAGGGCTCGGGGGCGAGCACCCGACCGAGCTCCTGGCACACGATGCCGATCTCGACCGGCCCGGCGCCGACGCCGCCGTCGTCCTCGCTGAAGGGCAGCCCGAGGATGCCCATCTCCGCCAGTCGGCCCCAGAGCGCGCGGTCGAAGCCCGGCTCCTCGGCCACCGTGCGGCGTCGCGCCTCGTGGTCGGCGTACGCCGTCGCGAGCAGGCCGCGGACGGCCTCCCGCAGTGCCTGCTGCTCGTCGTCGTAGGTGAAGTCCATCGCGTGCTCCTCAGAGTCCCAGGATCGTGCGGCTGATGATCTGGCGCTGGATCTCGTTGGACCCGCCGTAGATCGACGCCTTGCGGAGGTTCAGGTAGGTCGGGGCGGTGCGGCGCGCCCAGCCCTCCTGCGGTGAGTCGTCGTCGGCGCGCGCGGCCAGCGCGGCCGGGCCGGCGAGGTCGAGCGCGAGCTCGCTGACGGCCTGCTGGAGCTCGGTGCCCCTGAGCTTGAGCACCGACGAGGCCGGGTGCGGCTCGCCGCCGGCGGAGTGCGCGACGACCCGGAGCGCGGTCAGCTCGAGGGCGAGCAGCTGGTTCTCCAGCTCGGCGACGCGGGCCCGGACGAGCGGGTCCTGCAGCTGGTCGGCGGCGGTCTCCTTGAGCGTGGCCAGCGCGCGCTTGGTGGCGCCCACCGGTGCGACGCCGACACGCTCGTTGCCGAGGAGGAACTTGGCGATGGTCCAGCCCTGACCGGGCTCGCCGACGAGGAGGTCGCCGGGGACGCGGACGTCGGAGAACCAGACCTCGTTGACCTCGTGGCCGCCGTCGATGAGCTCGATCGGTCGGACCTCCACGCCGGGGGTGGTCATGTCGATCAGCAGCATCGAGATGCCCTGCTGCTTCTTCACCTCGGTGTCGGTGCGCACGAGGGTGAAGATCCAGTCGCCGTACTGGCCGAGCGTGGTCCACGTCTTCTGTCCGTTGACGACCCAGTCGTCACCGTCGCGCACCGCGGTCGTGCGGAGGCTGGCCAGGTCGGAGCCGGCGTCGGGCTCGGAGAAGCCCTGCGACCACCAGATGTCGAGGCTCGCGGTGTCCGGCAGGAACCGCTGCTTCTGCTCCTCGGTGCCGAACTGCGCGATCACCGGGCCGATCATCGAGGCGTTGAACGCCAGGGGGAGCGGGACGCCGGCGCGCTGCATCTCCTCGTGCCACAGGTGGCGCTGCAGGTCGGTCCAGTCCTGGCCGCCCCACTCGGTCGGCCAGTCGGGGACGGCCAGGCCCTCGGCGTTCAGGGTGCGCTGGCTCTCCACGATCTGGTCGCGGGTGAGGTGGCGCCCCTCGAGGACGGTGTCGCGGATCTCCTGCGGGACCTTGCTGGTGAAGAACTCCCGCATGCGGTCGCGGAACTCCGCGTCGGTCGGACTCAGCTCGAGCTGCATGTGACTCCTCGGTAGAACGGACCAGGCCGGCCGCACCATCATGGCGCGGCCGGCCTGAGCCTGGCGAAGGAGATCCCCCAAGGGGGTGGGGATCAGCCGTTCGTCGACGTGGCGTCGCTGTCGAGCACGAGGGTGGCGTTCTGCTCCTTGCCACCGCTGGTGGTCCAGGTGACGCTCACCGAGTCGCCCGGGCGGTAGGACCGGATGGTCGCGACCAGCGAGTCGGCGCCGGTGACCTGGTGGTCGTCCACCTTGGTGATCACGTCGCCCGAGGTGAGGCCGGCCTTCTCGGCCGTGGACCCGGCGGTCACGTCACGCACCAGCGCACCGGTCTGGTCGCTGGACTGGGGGTCGCCGACCTGGATGCCGAGGCGCGCGTGGGTCGGGGTCTCGCCCTTGGCCATCTGGTCGACGATCGGCATGACCTCGTCGATCGGGATCGCGAAGCCGAGACCGATGGAGCCCGACTGGGGCTCACCGCTCAGGCCGGACCCGGACGACGCGGTGCGGATCGAGGAGTTGATGCCGATCACCGCGCCGGTCATGTCGACCAGCGGGCCGCCGGAGTTGCCGGGGTTGATCGCCGCGTCGGTCTGGATCGCGGGGTACGTCGTGGAGTTGCCCTGGTCGTCCGAGCCGACGTTGACCGGTCGGTTGAGCGCACTGACGATCCCGCTGGTCACGGTGGCGTCGAGGCCGAACGGCGAGCCGATCGCGACCACGCCCTCGCCCACGCCGAGGTTGGCCGACTTGCCGATGGTGGCCGGCGTCAGGCCGGAGACGTCCTGGGCCTTGATGACCGCGGTGTCGGTGAGCGGGTCGGTGCCGAGGATCTGCGCCGTCGCGCTGGTGCCGTCGTCGAAGGACACCCGGAGCGAACCGCCGTTCTCGGCCATCTCGACCACGTGGTTGTTGGTGAGGATGGTGCCGTCGGCGGTGAGGATGATGCCGGAGCCGGACGCCTCGCCCTCCTGCCCGCGGACGTCGATCTTCACGACGCTCGGCAGCACCTTCTGGGCCACGGACTCGACCGAGCCGTCGGCAGCCGGGGGACGGGTCGGGTTCGAGACGGTCGAGGTCGACACCTGGCTGGACGGGGAGGCGGTCGCGGTGTCGTCGTGCACGGCGTCCCAGAACGCGGCTCCGCCGATGCCGGCGCCGCCGCCGACGAGCAGCGAGGTGGCCACGACGGCAGCCGCCAGGCCCGTGCGGCGCCGCTTCGGGGGACGCTCGGCGGTGGTCACGCCGCCGGGCCGCGCGAAGGCCTCGGTGCGGTCGGGCGCGGTGGTGCCCCACGCGGGACGCTGGCCATAGGGGTCGGTGGAACCGTAGGGGTTCGGCGAGCCCGGTCCCTGCGTGGCCGGGAAGTCCTGGCCGGACGCGGCCTGCTGGTAGGGATTCGTGTCAGCCGGCCGCTGCGGGCCCTGCTGGGGATCGTGCTGCGGACCCTGCTCGGGGTCGTGCTGGGGGTTGTGTCCGTCGCTCATGTCCTCGACTCTGCGTGCGCTGCCTGTGACCTCCCTGAGAAGTGGCTCGGCATCGGCGAAGAAACTCCCGGGCGTCGCCGCGGTCCCGACACCCGTCGCGGACGCACGAACGCCCCCGGCCGGTGGCCGGGGGCGTTCGTGCGTGGTGCGGGAGAGGAGCGGTCAGCTCCAGCGCTCCGAGGCCGCGGTGAACCTGAGCTCGCGGTCGCCGGTGTAGATCTGCTTGGGGCGGGCGATCTTCTGGTCCTTGTCCTGCACGAGCTCCGACCACTGCGCCAGCCAGCCCGGCGTACGGCCGATGGCGAAGAGCACGGTGAACATCTCCGGCGGGAACTGGAAGGCCTCGTAGATGAGGCCGGAGTAGAAGTCCACGTTGGGGTAGAGCTTGCGCTTGACGAAGTACTCGTCCTCGAGCGCGATCTTCTCCAGCTCGAGCGCGATGTCGAGCAGCGGGTTGGTGCCGGTGACCTCGAAGACGTCCTCGGCGGACTTCTTGATGATCTTGGCGCGCGGGTCGTAGTTCTTGTAGACCCGGTGGCCGAAGCCCATGAGGCGCTCGTTGCCGTCCTTCACCCCGTCGATGAAGGCGGGGATGTTCTCCTTGCTGCCGATGCGCTTGAGCATCCGCAGCACGGCCTCGTTGGCGCCGCCGTGCAGCGGGCCGTAGAGCGCGCCGACGCCGGCGGAGACGGCCGAGTAGGGGTCGACCTGCGAGGAGCCCACCGAGCGGACCGCGTTGGTCGAGCAGTTCTGCTCGTGGTCGGCGTGGAGGATGAAGAGCACGTCGAGGGCCTTCACCAGGCGCTCGTCGGCCTCGAACTTCGACTCGCTCATCTTGAAGAGCATCGAGAGGAAGTTGGCGGTGTAGCCGAGGTCGTTGTCGGGGTAGACGTAGGGCTTGCCCTGCGCGTGCCGGAACGACCAGGCCCCGAGGGTCGGCATCTTGGCGATCATGCGGACCATCTGCATGTGGCGGTTGTCCGCGTCGCTGATATTGCGGGCGTCGGGGTAGAACGTCGACAGCGCGCCGACCGAGGCCATCAGCATGCCCATCGGGTGGGCGTCGTAGCGGAAGCCCTGCATGAAGGTCTTCACGTTCTCGTGCACGAACGTGTGGTAGGTGATCTCGTGCACCCAGCCGTCGTACTGCTCCTTGGTGGGCAGCTCGCCGTGGATGAGGAGATAGGCCACCTCGAGGAAGTTCGACTTCTCGGCCAGCTGCTCGATCGGGTACCCGCGGTACTCGAGGATGCCCTTGTCGCCGTCGATGTAGGTGACGGCCGAGCGGCACGAGGCGGTGTTGACGAAGCCGGGGTCGTAGGTGGCGAGGCCGGGCTGCTCCTCGTCGAGGCGGATCTGCCCCAGGTCCTTGGCCGCGATCGTGTTGTCGGTGATCGCGATGTCGTACGTCTGACCGGTCCGGTTGTCGGTGACAGTCAGGGAATCCTTGGCCGCAACGTCGGTCACGTCGGCTCCTGTTCAATACGTCTTTGTACGTCTTCGGGTCCACTCAACTTAGTCCGGGCCTCGACGCGACGGCCAATCAGGTGTCCACCTTGAGACCCGACCCCTACTTCAGTACGAGACGCCGGCGACGACCGCCGTCACGTCAGCGGCCCGCCACGCGATCGGCCACCCGGGCGATGCGACTGGTGCGCGCGAGACCGGCGTCCTCGCGTCGGTCGGCCGCCCGGTAGAGGCGGTAGAGGGCGTGCACGCCGAGCCATCGCAGGGGCTCGGGCTCCCACCTGCGGACGTGGTGGCCGGTCCAGGGGAGCGCGGTCAGGTCGGTGTCGCGGCCGAGCACCAGGTCGCGCAGCGTGCGGCCCGCGAGGTTGGTCGCGGTGAGCCCCGACCCGACGTAGCCGCCGGCGTGGCCGAGGCCGGTCGTCGGGTCGAACGAGACGCTGGCGCTCCAGTCGCGTGGCACCCCGAGCACCCCGCACCACGCGTGGTCGAGCCCGATGCCCTCGAGGGCGGGGAAGAGCGCGGTCAGGGTCGCGCGCAGCGACTCGACGGTCCAGCGCTGGGTGCGTCCGTCGTCGTCGGTGCGCGACCCGAAGCGGTACGGGACGCCGCGCCCGCCCATCGCAATGCGTCCGTCGGCGGTCCGCTGCGCGTAGCAGTAGGCGTGCGCCTCGTCGCCGAGCAGCTCCTCGCCGCTCCATCCGACGGCACGCCACTGGTCGGCGCTCAGCGGCTCGGTCACCACGAGGGCGGAGTTCATCGGCAGCCAGTCGCGACGGTGACCGGCGAGTCCGGCCGTGAAGCCCTCGAGGCAGCGCAGCACGACCGGCGCCCGGACGGTGCCGCGCTCGGTGCGGACCCGGCCCGGCTCCACCGACGTGACGCGGGTGCCCTCGTGGACGCGCACGCCGCGATCCCGCACGACGCGGGCGACGCCAGAGACCAGCTTGGCGGGGTGGACACGGGCGCAGTCGGGGTCGAAGTGGCCCGACACGGCTCCGGCCACCCGGATCCGGTCGGCCACCTGCTCGGCGGTGAGCTCGCCGTCCAGCCGCTCGGCCTGGGCCCGCGAGCGTGCGACCGTGAGCACGCCGCTGCGGACGATGTCGGCGTCGATCCCCTCGCGGTCCGCGACGCCGATGACCTCATCGACGCTGGCGCGCAGTGCCGCTCGCAGCCGGTCGACGCCGGCCTCGCCCGCCACCTCGGCGTACGTCGACGCGCTGCCGGCCAGCTCGCTCGAGAGCCAGCCGCCATTGCGCCCCGAGGCCCCGAAGCCGGCGAACTCCGCCTCGAGCACGCGGATGTCGAGGGACGGGTCGGCCTCGTGGAGGTAGAACGCCGCCCAGAGGCCGGTCAGGCCGCCGCCGACGATCGCCACGTCGCAGCTCGTGTCGCCCACCAGGACGTCGGAGGGTGAGGGGCGACCGACCTGGTGCCACCAGAAGGAGACGTCACCGTTGCGCACGCCGCCCATTGTGACGCCTCGTCGTTTTGACCCTCACGCGCGAGTCGCCGTACTCTTGCTGGTCGCGACTACTGCCGCGTCCGCTCCCTCCCCACGGAGATCGGAGCGGGTGCAGATCCGGACGTCATCCCCTGTCTCCGCGCGCGGAGCGAGGGAGCGAACCGGGCCGTGTTCGTCAGGAGCCGCAGCACCACTCCGCCCCTCGTCCGAGGGACGGGACCAACGAACCAGAACGGGATACCGCCGTGCGCACGTACAGCCCCAAGCCCGCTGACATCCAGCGCGAGTGGCTCGTCATCGACGCCACCGACGTGGTCCTGGGCCGCCTCGCCGTCCAGACCGCCAACCTCCTCCGCGGCAAGCACAAGCCGACCTTCGCTCCTCACATGGACATGGGCGACTTCGTGATCATCGTGAACGCCTCCAAGGTGTCGCTGTCGGGGACCAAGAAGACCACCAAGATGGCCTACCGCCACTCCGGCTACCCGGGCGGCCTCTCGGCCACGCCCTTCGGTGAGCTCCTCGAGAAGGACCCGCGCAAGGCGATCGAGAACGCCGTGTGGGGCATGCTCCCGAAGAACAAGCTCGGTCGCCAGATGCTGAAGAAGCTGAAGGTCTACGGAGGCCCCGACCACCCGCACCTGGCCCAGCAGGCCACTCCTTTCGAGATCACGCAGATCTCCCAGTGACTGAGGACGCACAGATGACTGAGAACAGCACCCAGGAGACCGGCGAGGTCGAGGAGACCTTCGAGACCGACGCCGACGGCGTGGCCTACACGTCCGAGAGCGACGCCTCCGCCGACACCCCCGCCCGCCCGGCCACGATCGAGCCTGGCGCGGCCACCGGTCGCCGCAAGGAGGCCGTCGCCCGCGTCCGCATCGTCCCGGGCACCGGCGAGTGGCGCATCAACGGCCGCACGCTCGACAACTACTTCCCCAACAAGCTGCACCAGCAGATCGCGAACGAGCCGTTCGTCGAGCTGCAGCTCGAGGGCCGCTTCGACGTGATCGCCCGCATCCACGGCGGCGGCATCGCCGGCCAGGCCGGCGCGCTGCGTCTCGGCGTGGCTCGCTCGCTCAACGGCATCGACGCCGAGGCCAACCGCCCGGCGCTCAAGAAGGCCGGCCTGCTCACCCGCGACGCCCGCGTCGTGGAGCGCAAGAAGGCAGGGCTCAAGAAGGCCCGCAAGGCGTCGCAGTTCAGCAAGCGCTGACCTTGCCGCGACTCTTCGGCACGGACGGGGTCCGGGGCCTGGCGAACGCAGATCTCACTGCCGAGCTGGCCCTGGACCTCTCCGTCTGTGCGGCACACGTTCTGGCCGACCGCGGCGAGTTCGAGGGGCACCGCCCGCTCGCCGTGGTGGGTCGGGACACGCGCATCTCCGGGCAGTTCCTCGAGGCGGCGGTCGTCGCAGGCCTCGCGTCGGCCGGTGTCGACGTCCTGCTCCTCGGCGTCCTGCCCACACCGGGCGTCGCCTACATGACCGACACGCTCGGCGCCGACCTCGGCGTCATGCTGTCGGCCTCGCACAACCCGATGCCCGACAACGGCATCAAGTTCCTCGCCCGCGGCGGGCACAAGCTCGACGACGCCATCGAGATCGCCATCGAGAAGCGGATGGGCGAGCCGTGGCGGCGACCCACCGGCGGCAACGTCGGCCGCGTCAAGGTCTACGACACCGCCGTCGCGGAGTACGCCGCCCACCTCGAGAGCACGATCACCCACCCGCTCGTCGGTCTCAAGGTGGTCCTCGACTGCGCCGAGGGCGCCGCCCACGCGGCCGGCCCCCGCGCGCTGGAGGACGCCGGCGCCACGGTCATCGCGATCCACGCCGATCCCGACGGCCTCAACATCAACGACAACTGCGGCTCGACCCACCTCCAGGACCTGCAGGCCGCGGTCCTCGAGCACGGCGCGCACGCCGGCTTCGCCCTCGACGGTGACGCCGACCGCTGCCTCGCGGTGGACGCCGACGGCACCGTCGTCGACGGCGACCAGATCCTCGCGATCCTCTCGCTCTCGCTCCTCGAGCAGGGCCGGCTGGCCAAGGACACCGTCGTCGCCACGGTGATGAGCAACCTCGGCTTCGTCCAGGCCCTGCGCGCCCACGACGTCGGCGTACGCCAGACGAAGGTCGGGGACCGCTACGTCCTCGAGGCGATGAAGGTCTCCGGCTACAACCTCGGCGGCGAGCAGTCGGGCCACGTCATCCTCAGCGACCACGCGACCACCGGCGACGGCATCCTCACCACGCTGCACGTGATGGAGCGGATGGCCACGACCGGCAAGTCGCTGGCCGAGCTGGCCTCGGTCATGACGCGGCTGCCGCAGGTGCTGCTCAACGTCGCCGGCGTCGACAAGTCGCGCGCCGACGAGGACGCCGTCCTCGCGGCTGCCGTGGCCGAGGAGGAGGCGGCGCTCGGCGAGCGCGGTCGCATCCTGCTGCGCCCGTCGGGCACCGAGCCCATCGTGCGGGTGATGGTCGAGGCGCCCACGCCGGAGGAGGCCCAGGACGTCGCGTCCCGGCTCGCCGACGTGGTCAAGCGCCAGCTCTCGCTCTAGGCCTCGCCCGGAGCCTGGCGCAGTGCCGTGAGCCGCTCGGCGGCACGCCGTGCGGCGAAGGCACGCTCGGGCACCGAGCACGCGTAGGCACGTCCGGCCTCCTCCAGCGACGTGATCTCGGCGTCGAGGACCGCCCGCTCGTCGGCGTCGCTCAGCCGTCGTCGCTCGGCCTCGGTCGCGCCGACCCCGACGGGCGCCTCCTCGAGGGCACCCGCGGTCGCCTCAACCGGCACCGCCTCGGCGTTCTCCAGCGCGGCGATCGCCGTGCGCAGGGTCGCCGCCGTCTCGGCATCGCGTGCCCGCCTCGCCTCGAGCAGGGCGGTGCGCAGGCGGGTGCGGAGCGGGGAGTCGGTGGTCACGGGCCGAGCCTGCCAAGTCCGGGCCTCGCGCGCAGCCGGATATCCGTGTGCTGGCCACCCGGTGGTGGGGCTACGGTCGGCCCGTGGTCGACATCGAGCAGCTCAACCCGCGCAACGAGGCCGCCCTCCGCGCGTGGTGGGAGGTCGGGCGGGCCGCGACGGCGTACCGCCCCGGCAAGCCGTGGCCGGCGTGGGAGCTGAGCCGTCTCGCGCTTCCCGCGGACAACCCCGAGCGCGGGACCACGCTCATCGGTGCGATCGACGGGCGGGAGATGATCGGTGCCGGGCTGCTGACACGCCCGTTGCAGGACAACCTCCACGCGGCCAACGCCTACGCCTACGTGCAGCCCACGCGCCAGCGCGAGGGGATCGGGACCGCGCTCCTGGCCGAGCTGGAGGTGGTCGCGGCCGGTGACGGGCGGACGACGCTCCAGAGCGAGGTCTACCTGCCGCCCGGGACGGACGGGGGGCCGGCCGCGTTCGCCGCCGCGCGCGGATTCGCGGTGGCGAACCGCGAGGCGCTCAAGGAGCTCACGCTCAGCCACTACGTCGCCCGGCGAGACGACCTCGCCGCCTCGGCCCCGGTGCCGTCCGGCTATCGGATCGTCACCTTCGACACCGTGTGCCCCGACGAGCACCTCGCGTCCTACTGCCGCCTGCTCGGGATGCTGCTGGCGGAGGTGCCGCTCGGTGAGCTCGACCTCACCGACTCCGGGTGGGACGAGGCGCGCGTGCGCGCGGCCGAGCGGCGGCTGGTCGACATCGGCCGGCACATGCTGACGGCCCTGGCGATCGCCCCCGACGGCGCGGTCGCGGGTGTCAGCGACGTACGCATCAACGACGCGGACCAGACCGCGGGCGAGGTCGGCATCACCCTCGTTGACCCGGCCCACCGCGGCCACCGCCTCGGCACGGCCCTCAAGCTCGCGACCCACGACCTGGCCCTGGCGAACTACCCGCAGCTGGTCTCGGTCGACACCGCGAACGCCGACGTGAACGTCCACATGAACGCCGTGAACGACGCCCTCGGCTACCGCACGATCGAGACCGTGCTGGAGCTCCAGAAGAAGCTCTGAGGCCTGGGCCTGACGTCATGAGACGCGGTCGGCCGCACGACCGGCTGCCATGACGTGGTACGACAACGTCATGGCGGCGAGCTTCTCGCGCGACCACCGACCATGACGTCCGTGTCCTGCGTCCGATCCGGGTGACGGGCCACCGCGCCTCCACAGGTGACGTTCAGGTCGAGTGTCCACAGGCCGGAGGCCACGGACGCGCGCTCCGTCTGCTGCGTTGTCGAGGCTCGTTGCATGGACGGAAGCGAGAAGAAGCGGCACAGCGCGGCCGAGCGTCGGCGCATCCTCGAGGAAGTCACCGTGCTCGGCCGACGACAGGGTGGCGTGCTCTCGCGGTCCCAGGCCTACGCCGCCGGTCTGACGCGTGGCGAGCTGCGCGCGCAGGTCCGCGCCCAGAGATGGCAGCGGGTCTGGACCCGGTCGATCTGCCTCCACACCGGTGAGGTGTCGCCCCTCGGTCGGCGGTGGGCCGCGGTCTTCGAGGGCGGCGATCGCGGGATGCTCGACGGGGAGTCGTCCCTCGTCGCCTCGGGCCTGAAGCACTACGAGGTGGACGTGCACCGGGTGTCGGTCCCTCGTGGGGTCAAGCCGTTGCGCGGCGCCGGCCTCGACATCCGCCGCACACGGAGATGGTCGGCGGACGATCTCGTCGCCACGGGAGTGCCGCGAACGCGCGTCCCCGTCGCCGCGGTGCGGGCGGCGATGTGGGCGAGGGGCGACCGGCAGGCTGCGCTCCTGCTGACGATGCCGGTCCAGCAGGGAATGACCACCGCGGAGCTGATCGGGCGTGCGCTGCTGGCGGTCCGACGAGACCGCCGTCGCGAGCTCATGCATGCCGTGGTCACCGATCTCCTCGGTGGCGTCCGGTCATTGGGAGAGCTCGACTTCGCCCGGGAGTGCCGGCGCCGGGGGATACCCGAGCCCGACCGCCAGGTGGTCCGGCGGGGCAAGGACGGTCGCCACTACCTCGACGTCTGCTGGGACGACTTCCACCTGGTGGTCGAGATCGACGGCATCCACCACACCTGGGCGAGCGAGGTGGTGCCGGACGCACTGCGGCAGAACGACGTCACCCTCGCCAGCGCGACGGTGCTGCGGATGCCGCTCCTGGGCCTCCGCGTCGCCGCCGACGACTTCTTCGAGCAGGTCGAGCGCGGACTGCGTGCCGGCGGATGGTGTGCTGCGGCCTGAGCTCCACGGCGTACGTCATGGTGAGCGGTCGCCTTCGCCGCCGATCGTCATGACGTACGACGACAACGTCATGGTGAGCGGTCGTGCGGATGACCCGCGGCCATGACGTCCGGGTCGCCGCTAGAGCTTGCGCAGCCGGACGTAGCGGACGGAGTGGTCGGCGTCCTTGCGAAGCACCAGGTTGGCGCGGGAGCGGGTGGGGGCGACGTTCTGCACGAGGTTGGGCTCGTTGATGGACTCCCAGATGCGCGAGGCCTGGTCGACGGCCTCGTCGTGGGAGAGCACGGCGTACTTGCGGAAGTACGACGCCGGGTCGCGGAAGGCGGTCTCGCGCAGGCGCAGGAAGCGGTCGACGTACCACCGCTTGATGTCGGTCAGCGCGGCGTCGACGTAGACCGAGAAGTCGAAGAAGTCGCTGACCGCGAGCCCGGTGCGGCCGTCGTCGCGCACCCGCGCGGGCTGGAGGACGTTGAGGCCCTCGATGATGACGATGTCGGGCCGCTTCACCACGACCCGCTCGTCGGGCAGCACGTCGTAGACGAGGTGGGAGTAGATCGGCGCCTCGACCTCGTCCTTGCCGGACTTGATGTCGACGACGAACTTCAGCAGCGCGCGGCGGTCGTAGGACTCCGGGAAGCCCTTGCGGTGCAGGATCCCGCGGCGCTCGAGCTCGGCGTTGGGGAGCAGGAAGCCGTCGGTGGTCACGAGCGCGACGTTGGGGTGCTCGGGCCAGTGCGCGAGCATCTGCTGCAGCACGCGCGCCGTCGTCGACTTGCCGACCGCGACCGAGCCGGCCAGCCCGATCACGAACGGCGTACGCGGTGGGGTGACGCGGTGCAGGAACTCCTCCTGCTCGCGGTGGAGGCGGGAGTTGGCCGCGACGTAGAGGCTAAGCAGCCGGGAGAGCGGGAGGTAGACCTGCTCGATCTCGCGCAGGTCGAGCTGGTCGCCGAGACCGCGGAGCCGGACGACCTCCTCGGGCGTCAGCGTGGTCTCGGCCGTGCCGGCGAGCTGGGCCCACGCCCCGCGCTCGAGCTCGACGTAGGGGGAGGCCTCGCCGCCGTTGGAGGACGACGACGTGGCCTCGGACATGGGTGCGATTGTGGCACCGGTCCGTGATGCTGCCGCACGGAGCCCAGCCGATAGACTTCGCGGCCATGTGCGGAATCGTCGGATACGTGGGCAGCAAGCCGGCCGAGGGCGTGGTCATCGAGGGTCTGCGACGACTCGAGTACCGCGGCTACGACTCTGCGGGCATCGCCCTCATCGACGACGGCCAGGTCGTCTCCGACAAGCGCGCCGGCAAGCTCGCCAACCTCGAGAAGGCGATCGCCGAGTCGCCGCTCCCGCAGGTCACGACCGGCATCGGCCACACCCGTTGGGCCACCCACGGCCCGCCGACCGACCGCAACGCGCACCCGCACCTGGGACGTACGCGCCGGGTGGCGCTGGTCCACAACGGCATCATCGAGAACTTCGCCGAGCTGCGCGGCCGTCTCGAGTCCGACGGCGTGGAGATGGCCTCCGACACCGACACCGAGATCGCGGCGCACCTGCTCGAGGAGCAGCTCGAGACCGGTGTCGACCTCACCGTCGCCATGCAGAACGTGTGCCGCGGGCTCGAAGGCGCGTTCACCCTCGTCGCGGTCGACGCGCAGGACCCCGACCGGGTGGTCGCGGCCCGCCGCAACTCACCCCTCGTGGTCGGCATCGGCGAGGGGGAGAACTTCCTCGGCTCCGACGTCGCCGCCTTCATCGAGCACACCCGCGAGGCGCTGGAGCTCGGCCAGGACCAGGTCGTCACCATCACCCGCGAGGGCGTCAGCGTGTCCGGTTTCGACGGCTCGCCCGCCGAGGGCACCCGCTACCACGTCGACTGGGACCTGTCGGCCGCCGAGAAGGACGGCCACGACTGGTTCATGCGCAAGGAGATCTTCGAGCAGCCGCGCGCGGTGGCCGACTCGCTGCTCGGCCGGCGCGGCGCCGACGGCCTGCTCCAGCTCGACGAGATGCGCCTGTCCGACCAGGACCTGCGCGACATCGACAAGATCATCATCATCGCGGCCGGTACGTCGTTCTACGCAGGCATGGTGGCCAAGTACGCCATCGAGCACTGGTGCCGCATCCCGGTCGAGGTCGAGCTGGCCAGCGAGTTCCGCTACCGCGACCCGATCCTCACCGCCTCCACGCTGGTCGTCGCGATCAGCCAGTCGGGCGAGACCGCCGACACCCTCCAGGCGATCCGGCACGCCCGTGTCCAGCGCTCGAAGGTGCTGGCGATCTGCAACACCAACGGCTCGACGATCCCGCGCGAGTCCGACGGCGTCATCTACACCCACGCCGGTCCGGAGATCGGTGTCGCGTCGACGAAGGGCTTCCTCACCCAGCTCGTCGCCTGCTACCTGCTCGCCCTCTACCTCGCCCAGGTCAAGGGCACCCGCTACGGCGACGAGATCGCCCAGGTGATGGACCAGCTCGAGCAGATGCCCGACCACATCGCGACGGTGCTGGCCAAGGCCGAGCAGGTCTACGGACTCGCCCGCGACCACGTCGGCAGCCGGTCGGTGCTCTTCCTCGGCCGCCACGCGGGCTACCCGGTGGCGCTCGAGGGCGCGCTCAAGCTCAAGGAGATCGCCTACCTCCACGCCGAGGGCTTCGCCGCCGGCGAGCTCAAGCACGGCCCGATCGCCCTCGTCGAGGAGGGTCTGCCGATCCTCTGCGTGGTGCCGCCCCGCGGTCGCGACCAGCTCCACGACAAGATGGTCAGCGGCATCCAGGAGGTGCGCGCCCGTGGCGCCCGCACCCTGTGCCTCGCCGAGGAGGGCGACACCACGATCGAGCCCTACGCCGACGTGCTGATCACGCTGCCACAGGTGCCGGTGCTGCTCCAGCCGCTGGTGGCGGTCGTGCCGCTGCAGCTGTTCGCGTGCGAGCTCGCCACCCAGCTCGGGCACGACGTGGACCAGCCGCGCAACCTCGCCAAGTCCGTCACGGTCGAGTAGACCGGCCCAGGCACAGTGCCCGTCATCGGCGTCGGCATCGACGTGGTCGACATCGACCGCTTCGTGACGTCCCTCGAGCGCACGCCCTCCCTGCGGGCGCGCCTGTTCACGCCCGCCGAGGCCGTCCGCCCGCCGGCGTCGCTGGCCGCGCGGTTCGCGGCCAAGGAGGCGATCGCCAAGGCGCTCGGCGCGCCGGTCGGGATGGGCTGGCACGACGCCGAGATCGTCTCCGAGGACACCGGCCGGCCGCGGTTCGAGATCCGCGGCACCGTGGCTGCCCGCGCCGAGCAGCTCGGCGTCGCCCACGTGCACGTGTCGCTGTCGCACGACGCCGGGATCGCCTCGGCCGTGGTCGTGCTGGAGAGCTGAGGGCGACGCGATGCTCCGCGCCCACTCCGTGGCGGACGTACGCCGTGCCGAGTCGCTCGCCATGGCGCAGCTGCCCGACGGCGCCCTCATGCAGCGGGCGGCCGCCGGTCTCGCCGCCGCGGTGACCGACCTGCTCGGCGGCACCTACGGCCGTCGGGTCGTCCTGCTGGTCGGTGCGGGCGACAACGGCGGCGACGCGCTCTGGGCCGGCGCCCGCCTGGCAGGCAGGGGCGCTCACGTCGAGGCGCTGCTGCTCTCCGACCGCGTCCACGACGAGGGGCTCGCCGCCCTGCGACGGGCCGGGGGACTGGTCCGCGAGGACCTCGACGGCTTGGCCGCGGGTGCCGACGTCGTCCTGGACGGCATCGTCGGCATCGGTGGTCGCCCGGGGCTGCGGCCCGACGCGGTGGCGGCGCTCGATCGCTTCCCTGGCGTGCCCGTGGTCGCCGTCGACGTGCCCTCCGGGGTGGACGTCGACACCGGACGGCTCGACGGGCCGCACGTGCGGGCCGACCTCACCGTCACCTTCGGCACCCACAAGGCGGCCCACCTGATCGACCCGGCCTCGATGGCCAGCGGCGCGCTGCACCTCGTCGACCTCGGGCTCGACCCCTTCCTCGAGCACGCCGCCCCGGTCGTCGAGGCACTCCAGCCCGACGACGTGCGCGCGCTGCTGCCACGCCCGGGTCCGGACGCGCAGAAGTACACCCGCGGCGTCGTCGGCGTACGCGCCGGCTCGGGCACCTATCCCGGCGCCGCGCTCCTGGCGGTCGCCGGCGCGACCTCCGGCCTCGTCGGCATGGTCCGCTACGTCGGACCGGACGCGGTCGCCGACACCGTCCGCACCGCTCACCCCGAGGTGGTCGGTGCCGGTCGCGTGCAGGCGTGGGTCGTGGGGCCCGGCGGTGGCGACGACGGGGCCCAGATGCTCGCCGAGGCGCGCGCGGACGACGTGCCACTGGTGGTGGACGCCGACGCGCTGCGCCACGTGGACGGCCCCCTGCCCGGCTGCGTGCTGACCCCGCACGCCGGCGAGCTGTCGGCGATGCTCGATGTCGAGCGCACCGAGGTCGAGGCCGCACCGTTGCGCTTCGTCCGCGAGGCCGCCGGCCGGTGGGACTGCGTGGTCCTGCTCAAGGGTCACCACACGCTCGTGGCCGACCCGCGGGGTCGGGTCCGGGTGACGACCACCGGCGTGCCGTGGCTCGCGACCGCCGGCGCCGGGGACGTCCTGTCCGGGCTCGTCGGCTCGCTGCTCGCGGCCGGACTCGACTCCTACGACGCCGCGTCCGTGGGCTCCTGGCTGCACGGCGCCGCAGCGACCCAGGCCTCCGGCGGCGGGCCCCTGACCGCGGGCCGGGTGGCGGTCCAGATCCCGCGTCTGCTGCGCGAGCTGCTCGCGGGTTTGGGATGATCGCTCCCATGACCGGTCCCGCGCATCGTGCCGAGATCCCGTCCGGCGCAGGTGTCCGGCCCTCCGTCTCGGGTTCGCGCGCAGAGATCGTCGTGGACCTCGCTGCCGTGCGGCACAACGTCCGCATCCTCAAGGACCTCGTCACCGTCGACGGCCCCGTGCAGCTGATGGTCGTCGTCAAGGCCGACGGCTACGGACACGGGATGGTCGAGGTCGCCGGTGCGGCCCGGGACGCGGGTGCCGACTGGCTGGGCGTCGCGACCCTAGACGAGGCCCTCGCGCTGCGGGCGTCGGGCGACAGCGGTCCGCTCCTGTGCTGGCTCAGCGCGCCGGGCGACGACTTCGCCGCCGCGGTCGCCGCGGGCATCGAGGTCACCGCCTACACGGTCGCCGAGCTCGACGAGATCGCTGCCGTCGGCCCCGCCCGCGTCCAGCTCAAGGTGGACACCGGCCTGTCCCGCGGCGGCGCCCCGCACGCGGAGTGGGCGACGCTCTTCGCCGCGGCCGCCGCGCACGAGGCCGCCGGCCGGATCCGCGTCACCGGCCTCTGGTCGCACCTCGCCGCCAGCGACGAGCCGGCGCACCCGGCCAACGAGCAGCAGGAGGCGGCCTTCCGCGAGGCGCTGGCGCTCGCCGCCGAGTCCGGTCTCGACCCCGACGTCACCCACCTCGCCAACTCCGCGGCCGCGATCTTGCGCCCCTCCTCCCACTTCGACCTCGTCCGCTGCGGCATCGCGTCCTACGGCCTCGACCCCGCGCCCGGCGTGAGCCCACGCCTCGGGCTGCGCCCGGCGATGACGGTCCGCGCCCGGCTGGTGATGAGCAAGGCGATCGCGGCCGGTGACGGCGTCTCCTACGGCCACACGTGGCACGCCGCCGAGGACACGACCGTGGGCCTGGTCCCGGTCGGCTACGGCGAGGGCGTCCCGCGAGCCGCCGGCAACACCGCCTCGGTCTGGGTCGACGACTCGCGCCGCCCGATCCGCGGCCGGGTCTGCATGGACCAGCTCGTCATCGACCTCTACGGCGAGCTCCCTCCGCCCGGCACCGAGGTGGTGCTCTTCGGACCCGGCAACCTCGGGGAGCCCACGGCCCAGGACTGGGCCGAGGCGGTGGGCACCATCAGCTACGAGATCGTGACGCGCATCGGTGGTCGGTTCGTCCGGCGTCACGTGGACAGCGAGGAGACCACCCGATGAGCATCAAGGGACGGATCTTCGGCACCGTCGTGGGCGCGGCCGGCCTGGCCGCCGCGGCCGGCGCGGTCGGCATCGCGCGCCAGAGCCGGGTCATCGGCAACCGCGCCGCGGGTGAGAGCGTCGAGCTCGGTGCACTGCACAGCCCGGCCCGCGTCGTGGTCGCCGCCGACGGCACCGACCTGCACGTCGAGATCGACGAGCCGGAGGACTTCGGAGGCAGGCCGGCGACCGAGGACGACCTCACGGTCGTGTTCGTCCACGGCTACTCCCTCAACCTCGACTGCTGGCACTTCCAGCGCGCCGCCTATCGCGGCCAGATCCGCACCGTGTTCTTCGACCAGCGCAGCCATGGCCGCTCGGCGCGCTCCGCCGACGACCACTGCACCATCGAGCAGCTCGGCTCCGACCTGCGCCGCGTCATCGAGGACACCGTCCCGGGCCGCTGCGTGGTCGTCGGCCACTCGATGGGCGGGATGAGCGTCGTCTCGCTCGCCGAGCAGCATCCCGAGCTGTTCGGCGACACGGTCGTGGGCGCCGCGCTCATCGCCACCACGGCCGGCGGTCTCGACGCCGGGCGGATCCTCTTCCCGATGCTGCCGCTCGGCCTCGGCGGCCGGTTCGTCGGACGGGCCGTCCGCACCCTCGACCGCGGACACCTGCTCGTCGACGTCGCCCGCAAGTGGGGCCGCGCCGTGGGCGACGTGGTCACCGACCGCTACGCCTTCGGCACAGACGAGGTCCCGGCAGCGCTCGTCGAGTTCGTCTACTCGATGCTCAACTCCACGCCGTTCTCCGTGGTCGCAGACTTCTACCCGGCCTTCGCGACGCTCGACAAGTTCGAGCACCTCGAGCCGTTGGGCCGGGTGCCCACGTCGATCATCTGCGGCACCGAGGACAAGATCACCTCGGTCGCCCACAGCCGCAAGCTGCACAGCCGGATCCCCGGCTCCAGCCTGCTGGAGTGCGAGGGGGCCGGTCACATGGTGCTCCTCGAGCGCCACAAGGAGGTCACCGCCGAGCTCGACGACCTGATCTCGCTGGCCCAGGGGCAGGAGGAGGCCCGGTGAGCGTCGTCGTACGTCGTGTCGGTCCCGAGGCGGCCGCCGAGGTGCTGGCCGTGGTGCGGGAGGCGTTCGGGGCGCGCCCGACCCTCGACCCGCCGGCCGACGCCCTGTCGGAGGACGAGGGCTCGATCGCTCGGCTGCTGGGGCACCGAGGTGGGCTGCTGGCCACGCTCGACGGCGCTCCCGTCGGCTGCGTGGTCCTCGACCCGCAGGACGACGTGATGGTGCTGCGGCGCTTCGGGGTCACGCCCGAGGCCCAGGGGCGCGGCGTGGCGACCGCCCTCGTCGAGGCTGCCTGCGAGGCCGCGACCGGGCGCTCCGCCGTGGTGGTGGTGGCCCGCGAGGAGCTGCCCGGCACGGTCGCCTTCTGGGAGGCCCACGACTTCGTGGTCACCGACCGCAGGAGCCCCTACGTCGAGCTGTCGCTGTGGCTCGGCACGAGCTTCGATGCACCGGACGCCGAGACGATGCGGGCGCTGGGGGAGCGGGTGGGGGCCAGCCTGGCGGCCGGCGACCTCGTCGTGCTCACCGGTGAGCTCGGCGCCGGCAAGACGACGTTCACCCAGGGCCTCGGTGCGGGCCTGCAGGTGCGGAGCGGTGTCACGTCGCCCACGTTCGTCATCGCGCGGGTGCACCCGTCCCTGGTCGGCGGTCCCGACCTGGTGCACGTCGACGCCTATCGACTCGGTGGCCTCGACGAGCTCGACGACCTGGACCTGGACGCCTCGCTCGAGGACTCGGTCACCGTCGTCGAGTGGGGCGCCGGCCTCGCGGAGGGCCTGGCCGATGCGCGGCTCGAGGTGCTCATCGAGCGCACCGTCGGCGATGCGCCGGGCGAGGACGAGCTCGACCCCCGACGCGTGTCCCTGCACTGGGTCGTCGGGAAGTAGCCTCGACGCCGTGCTCCTCGCCTTCGACACCGCGACCCCGCTGGTCTCCGTCGCCCTCCACGACGGTGAGCGCGTCGTGGTCGAGCACTCCTCCGAGGCGCCGATGAAGCACGGCGAGCACCTCGCTCCTCTCATCGCTCGCGCCCTCGACGACGCCGGGATGGTGCGCCAGGACCTCACCGCGATCGCCGTGGGTGTGGGTCCCGGTCCGTTCACCGGCCTCCGCGTCGGCGTCGTGACGGCGCGCACGCTCGGCTTCGTGCTGGACCTCCCCGTCTACGGCGTCTGCTCGCTCGACGCGATCGCGCTCGAGGTCGTCGAGACGGGCGCCGCGGCAGGCAGCTTCCTCGTGGCCACCGACGCCCGCCGCAAGGAGGTGTACCTCGCCTCCTACGACGCGGACGGCCGCCGACTCGAGGGACCGGTCGTCACGAAGCCGGCCGAGGTCGCCACCGACGCACCGGTCGCCGGTGCGGGCCCGACGCTCTACCCCGACGACTTCGGCAACGCCATCGCGCCGGCCCGCCCGAGTGCCGGCTGGCTCGCGACCGGCGTCAGCGGCGAGCTCGTAGAATTGCTGGACCCCGAGCCCCTCTACCTGCGGCGTCCCGATGCGGTCGCCGGCGCACCCAGAAAGCCCGTCTCGTGATCCGTCCCGCCCAGCCGGCCGACCTGCCGGCCCTCGTTGCCCTCGAGCAGGAGTTCTTCGGTGCCGACGCCTGGAGCGAGGAGCTCGTCCGGCAGGAGCTCGACGGCCCCGGCCGCCGGTTCGTGGTCGCCGACGACCTCTCCGGCTACGCCGTGACGATGACCGGAGGCGACATCGTCGACCTGCTGCGCATCGGCGTACGTCCTGACGCGCGCCGCGCCGGAATCGCGTCCCGCCTGCTCGACGAGCTGCTCGTCGGCACCGACGACGCCTCCCGGATGCTCCTCGAGGTGAGCGTGGCCAACACCGAGGCGCTCGGCTTCTACGTCGCGCGGCAGTTCAGCGTGATCGACGTACGCCCCCACTACTACCGCGACGGGTCCGAGGCCCTGGTGATGTGCCGCTGGCTTCCCGGCGCCGCGCGCGCGGAGACGGCGACGAGCCATGACTGACGAGCCGCTCGTCCTCGGCATCGAGACCTCCTGCGACGAGACGGGTGTCGGGATCGTCCGCGGCCACACGCTGCTGGCCGACACCGTGGCGAGCAGCGTCGAGGAGCACGCCCGCTTCGGCGGCGTGGTGCCCGAGGTGGCCAGCCGCGCCCACCTCGAGGCGATGGTGCCGACGATCGAGCGCGCAGCCGAGACCGCCGGGGTCGCGCTGTCCGACGTCGACGCGATCGCCGTGACCAGCGGCCCCGGACTCGCCGGCGCGCTCCTGGTCGGCGTCGCCAGCGCGAAGGCACTCGCCATCGGCCTCGGCAAGCCGATCTACGGCGTCAACCACCTCGCCGCCCACGTCGCGGTCGACCAGCTCGAGCACGGCCCGCTGCCCGAGCCGTGCCTGGCGATGCTGGTCTCCGGCGGGCACTCGAGCCTGCTCGAGGTGAGCGACGTGACCGTCGGCGTGGAGCCGATGGGATCGACCATCGACGACGCTGCGGGGGAGGCCTTCGACAAGGTCGCGCGGTTGCTGGGCCTGCCGTTCCCCGGCGGTCCGCACATCGACAGGCAGGCCCGCAGCGGCAACAGCGTCGCGATCGACTTCCCACGTGGCCTCACCAGCCGCCGCGACCTCGAGCGGCACCGCTTCGACTTCTCCTTCTCGGGCCTCAAGACCGCCGTCGCCCGCTGGGTCGAGGCTCAGCAGCGCTCGGGCGCCACCATCGACGTGGCCGACGTGGCCGCGTCCTTCCAGGAGGCGGTGTGCGACGTGCTCACCCGCAAGGCGATCGACGCCGCCTCGAGCCGCGGCATCGAGGACATCCTCATCGGCGGTGGCGTGGCCGCCAACAGCCGGCTGCGGGCGATGGCCGAGGAACGCGCCGGGGCAGCCGGGATCCGGGTGCGGGTGCCGCGCCCCGGGCTGTGCACCGACAACGGTGCCATGGTGGCGGCGCTGGGGGCCGAGCTGGTCGCGCGCGGACGGACGCCCTCGCTGCTGGACCTGCCCGCCGACAGCTCGCAGCCGATCACCACCGTCGTCGCCTGACCACGACCGGGCGGTCGAGCCCGGTCACGACGAAGGTCACCGCCCGAGAGCGGGGACCTGCATCCTCGAGAACACCTCACCTGAGGTGTGGTCTCAGTCGAGCACTCCGGGAGCGACCTCGTCGTCGCCGAGCCAGTCCTGGTCGTAGACCAGCTTGTCGCGCTCGTCGGTCCTGTCGCGCTCACCCTTGCGCCCGCCACGACCGCCCTGGCCGCCGGCCCCGGCGCTGCGTGCGCCGCTCGACCCACGACCCCCCGAACGGGAGCCGGCCTGCGATCCGGTGGCCGCACCGCGGCCACCGGCCGAGCCTCGCGCCCCGGCCGAGCCAGTGCCGCGACCAGCGGCCGATCCCGCCGCTCCGCGTGACGTGGGGCTACCGGCGGTGCCAGCGCTGCGGACAGCAGCGGATCCGGAGGCAGCACCCGAGGGCCGCGACAGCGCCCCGGCGCTGCCGGCACGGGTGGTGGCGCCGATGGGCCGGGCCGGGCTCGCGCTCCTCGAGCCTCCGGACACCGCACCAGGACGGACGCCGCCCGCCATGCCCGCGCCAGCAGCACCGAACGCACCGGCAGCGGCTCCGCCGGCCCCGCCACCGGCCCCGCCGGCAGTGGCGGCCGGGGCCGACGTGGCGCCGGTGCCGGCAGTGGGGTTGTAGGCCACGCCCCCCTGCTCGCTCCCACTGACGGAGGTGGTCGGCGTCGAGACGGTCGGGTGGGTGGTCGGGGGGTGGTCGGGGGTCGGGTGGGTGGTCGGCGGATGAGTGAGGGTCGGCGAGATCGTCGTGGGCGGAGTCGTCGTGGTCGTGGTGGTCGTGGTCGTCGTCGTGGGCGTCTGGTCCACGATCGTGCCGTTCGACACGACCTGGCTGGTGACCGGACCGCCGTTGCCGTTGCCGCCCGAGGGCGACGGCGGGGCCTGGGTGCCCGGCAGCAGCGGACCCTGCGGGCCGGAGGGCACCTTGGGCGGCGGCTCGGTCGGGTCCTTCTCGCCGTGGATCTCCTTCATCGGGGGGATCGCACCGAGGAACGCGGCATCCATCTCCTTGGTGAGGGCCCGCGCCTTGGCCTCCTGCTTGTCGTAGGCGGTCTGCCAGGCGTTGCGCTCGTCGGTGCGGGCCTGCGAGGCATCGGCCTGCGCCTTCAGCTCCTCCGGTGTGGGCTCCACGCCCGGGGTGCCGGGCGGGGCCTGGTAGGTGGGCGGCTTCTCGCCGAGGTCCGCCATGTTGTCGCGGGTGGTGCGGGTGTCCTCGAGGTGCTGTCCGACCTGGCGGAGCGCCTCGCCGGCGGCGTCGAGCTGCTCGGACTTGGTGATCATCGAGGCGGACGACGCCTCCATCCCGGCGCGGAGTGCAGGCCCGGTGAGTGTCTGCTCGCCGATGCGGAGCTCGGCCTGGCCGGCGGCGCTCCTGAGCGCGTCGCCCAGCGTGCGCAGGTCGGCGGCCTTGTCCTTCCAGGCTTGGCCGGCGTTCTTGATCGTGCCCTCGGACGCGGAGTCGAGGTAGGTGTCGAGGATCTGGCGGGCGGGTCCCTTGGTCACGGTCTCAGCCCTCCTCGGTGGGCAGCGTGCACTGGCTGGAGGTCGAGGTGAAGTCGGGTGCGGCCACGCAGTCGGTCGAGGACTGGATGAGCACCATCGTGGCCTGCGTCTGCTCGGTGGTGGTCTCCATGTCGTTGCGGAAGGCCTCGACCGACTCGCCCATGCCACGCAGGCCGGCGGCGACCTTCTTCAGCTCGTCGGCCACGGCCTGGTGCGCCATCTCGGTGTTGGTGCCGAGGCGGTAGCCCCCGGTGTAGGACTCGCCGAACGACGCACTCTGGACGGGCATGATCGGGTTGGACTCCACGCCCTCGGCGGCCTTGTCGAAAGAGGCCATCAGCGAGGAGATCGTGTCGGGGTCGATGTTGAGCCCCACCATGGTCTGGTTGAGCAGTTCCCGGTCTTCCAACGGCAGCATGTGGAGTCCTTTCCCCGTGGTCGCCGAGACCGAAACCACTTTATGGGGGAGATCTGGACCACGTGGCATCTTCGCCGATGGGTAGGGTTCCGTCATGACTGCTCGGGTGGGCCACCGGCGCTGGCTGGCCGCGTCCGTCAGCGTCCTCGCGCTGCTGGCGGCGACCGGGTGCCAGTCCTCGGACGAGCCATCGGGTGCGGACACGTCCTCCTCGTCACCGACACCCACGCCGTCCCCGACGCCGACCGCGACCAGCACCGTCGTGGAGCCGGCCGACGGTCCGCTGGTCAAGGTGCCCGGCGCGAGGATGCGCGGGCTGTCGACCTACACGCGCAACAGCGACTTCGGGATCGTCCAGGGCTACCGTGACGGTCAGAGCGGTCTCACGCTCGCGCCCGCGCTCACCGACGCCGCGTCGCTCGACGCCTTCGCGAAGGAGTGGATCCGCGACCACGACGGTCCGAAGGTGCAGGTCCGCCAGGAGGACGCTGTGGTCGGCGGCAAGTACAGCGCGTGGCACGTGATCGACGAGACCACAGACCCGCAGCTCCGGACGCACACCTACGGCGTGATGTTCCTCGACTCCGCGTGGCTCGTCATCATGCGGCACAACCTCGACGGCGTTCCCGAGCCGCTGACCGACGACGAGATGCAGGGCGTCATGGACCGCGTGCTGCTCACCTTCAAGACCGACCTGGACTAGGTGCCTGCCTGGCTGGTCGCGAACTTGATCGGCACCAGCGTGGGGTCGACGCCCGAGAGGTCGACATCGATGCGCTCGACGGTCCCGTCCAGCCCGAGTCGTACGACGTACTGGGTCTGGCCACTGACGAGTGTCGCGAGCATCGAGTCGTCATCCTCCCAAGCGACCTCGTGGATGCCGGTGATGCCGTCGAGCGGACCGATGAGGTCGAAGTCGATGACCTCCTCGCCGGTGGCGGCGTCGAGGAGCGTGAGGGTGGCCGAGCCGTTGGCGTCGAGGTAGCTCGAGAAGCCCACGACTCGGGCACCGTCCGGGCTGAACGAGACGAGCGTGTGCTCGCAGGTGCTCCAGAGTGGCTGGCGCGTGCCTGCGAGGGCGTCCACGACTGCTGAGCACGACGACCCGTCGCCCTTGACCCGCGTGACGCCGGCCACCGCCCCTGTCGCGGAGGAGGCGGCCCAGGGCCGGAGGATCCCGGGGAGGTCGGCGGACCCGGATCCGTCGGCCACGAAGGTGGACAGGGAGTAGTCGGAAGGATCGGTCCTGCTGGCGAGCACCTCGGTGTCGGAGACGAACCCGACGGTGGTGACCGATGCCTCCTCCGAGCTGGGTGGCAGCTCGGTGCGGCGGTCCTCGCGGCTGCCGTCGGCGGCTCGGTCGACCACGACCCAGCGGACACCGTCGTACTCCGCCCAGGCGATGCGGGACTCGTCGGCTGACACGGTGAGCCCGGTGGTCGGGCGGCGGTCGCCGTCGAGCGGGCGGAACTCCGAGTCGAGGACCTGCACCGTCTGCTCACCCTCGACGTTGACCGTGGCGAGCCATCCGTTGCGGTAGGGGGTGATCGAGTCGTAGACCTCGGGCAACCGGAAGGTCTCGCCGTTGCGCAGGAGCGTGCCCTCGTCGATGTTGACCATCGCGACCGCCGGACCGCCGTCGACCGGGGCACTGCGCGGGTCGACCCGCACAGTGCCGGTGACGACCGGCGCCGGCGGTGAGGGCGCCGGCATGATCTCGCTGCGCTGGGCCGGTCCTGTCATGGACAGGCCGACCGGGACGGCGATCGCCAGGACCGCGGCGACGGCGGCGCCGACGGCGACGGCGCGACGGCGCTGGATGCGGCGGGCGCGGGTGCGGACGTCGACGACCGTGAGGGGTGCACGCTGGAGCTGCTCGGCCTCGCGGTGCAGCGCGTCGTGGACCTGGTCCTCGAGGGGAGTCGTGTTCATCGCGTGTCTCCGGACTCGCGGGCCCCGGGCCCGCGTGGATCGAGGGAGTGGGGTGCGCGGGCGCGCAGGGCGGCGAGGGCACGGCTGGCCTGGGACTTCACCGTGCCGGGGGAGATGCCGAGCACGTCGGCGATCTCGGCCTCGCTCAGCTGCTCGTAGTAGCGCAGCACGATGACGGCACGCTGCTTGGGGGAGAGGGTCTGGACGAACGACCAGAGGGCGCCGCCCGTGCCGTCGTCGTAGTCGTCGTGCGTCGAGGTCTCGGGCAAGGTGCCCGAGGTGGGGTCGGTGGCGTGCTCGCGACGCTTCCACGCGCGACGCCACAGGGAGTTGTTCTCGTTGACCATCACCCGGCGGACGTAGCCGTCCAGCGCCTGGGGGTCGCGGATCCTGTCCCACGACAGGTAGAGCTTGGCGAACGCGTTCTGCAGCAGGTCCTCGGCGCCGGCGTGGTCGCCCGCCAGGAGGTACGCCGTGCGGTAGAGGGCCGGCTGGCGGGCGGACATGTAGGCCGAGAAGTCGGCGTCCCTGTCGGCGCGCGACTGCGTCGTACCCATGTCGTGGTTCCTCGGTCCCGATCCGTCGACGAGTGTCATGGACAGCATTCACCTCCTCCTTCGTTGCGGGGCACTTGTCAGCGGCTTGGGGCCTGCGTGTCGGGGTGAGGACGCGGCCGGGTCGACGCAGGTTGCATCTGTTTGGGAGGCTCGTGGCACTCCCGGTCGGACGCCGACCCGGGCCCCGTCGTGCAGGAGGAACACATGCAGCAGGTCAAGGCCGTGGTCGCGCTCGCGAAGGGCGAGCCGGTGCAGCTCACCACCATCAACGTCCCCGATCCCGGACCGGGGGAGGCCGTGGTGAAGGTGCAGGCCTGCGGGGTGTGCCACACCGACCTGCACTACCGCGAGGGAGGCATCAACGACGACTTCCCCTTCCTGCTGGGTCACGAGGCCGCCGGTGTCGTGGAGAGCGTCGGGCCGGACGTCACGGACGTCGCGCCGGGCGACTTCGTGGTGCTGAACTGGCGTGCGGTGTGCGGCAGCTGCCGCGCCTGCAACCGTGGTGAGCCGCAGTACTGCTTCGCCACCCACAACGCGACGCAGAAGATGACCCTCGAGGACGGCACGGAGCTCTCGCCCGCCCTGGGGATCGGTGCCTTCGCGGAGAAGACCCTGGTGGCGTCCGGACAGTGCACCAAGGTCGACCCGGCTGCGCGTGCGGCCGCGGTGGGACTGCTCGGCTGCGGCGTGATGGCCGGGCTCGGTGCGGCCATCAACACCGGCAACGTCACCCGCGGCTCGACGGTCGCCGTCATCGGCTGCGGGGGTGTCGGCGCCGCCGCCATCGCCGGCGCCGCGCTGGCGGGTGCCGCGCGGATCATCGCCGTCGACATCGACGAGCGCAAGCTCGAGAACGCCCGCAAGCTGGGTGCGACGCACACGGTGAACTCCAAGGACGTGGACGCCGTCGAGGCGATCCGTGGGCTGACCCCGCCCGCGGACGACACCGGACACGAGGGCGGCGCCGACGTCGTCATCGACGCGGTCGGTCGGCCGGAGACGTGGAAGCAGGCGTTCTACGCCCGCGACCTGGCCGGCACGGTGGTCCTGGTCGGGGTGCCGACCCCGGAGATGAAGGTGCCCGACATCCCGCTGATCGACGTCTTCGGCCGCGGTGGTTCGTTGAAGTCGAGCTGGTACGGCGACTGCCTGCCGTCGCGCGACTTCCCGATGCTGGTCGACCTCTACCAGCAGGGGCGGCTCGACCTGGACGCGTTCGTCACCGAGGAGATCGGCATCGGCGACGTCGAGGCCGCCTTCGACAAGATGCACGGCGGCGACGTGCTGCGCTCGGTCGTGGTGCTCTGATGACCGCGCGCGTGGACCACGCCGTGGTCTCGGGCACCTTCAGCCTCGACGGTGAGACCCACCAGGTCGACAACAACGTGTGGGTGATCGGCGACGACGAGCAGTGCCTGGTCATCGATGCACCGCACGACGTCGACGCGATCCTCGAGCTCGTCGGCGGCCGGGCGGTGAAGGCGATCGTGTGCACCCACGCGCACGACGACCACGTGCGGGTCGCGCCGGCGCTGCGGGTCGCGACGGGCGCTCCGATCCTGCTGCACCCGGACGACCGGCCTCTGTGGGAGCTCACCCACGGCGGTGACGAGCCGGGGGCCGAGCTGTGGGACGTCGACCTCTCCGACGGCATGACGCTCACGATCGGCGGCGCGGCGGTGCAGGTGATCCACACGCCCGGCCACGCGCCGGGCGCGGTCTGCCTCTACGTCCACGACCTGGGCTGCGTGTTCACCGGCGACACCCTCTTCGAGGGCGGGCCGGGCGCGACCGGTCGGTCCTTCTCCGACGCCGACGTCATCGCGGACTCGATCCGTCGCCGGCTCTTCGACCTGCCCGACGAGACCGTGGTGCACACCGGCCACGGACCCGACACGACGATCGGGGCCGAGCGGGCCAACGTCTGACCCGGCCGGTCAGGTGATCGGTCGCACCCCGAGGTGGGCGAGCAGTGCACGCAGCGGCGCCGGCTCGCTCCCTCGGGGCATCGCCTCGACGAGGAGGCGCGCGTAGCGCTCCTTGCGGCCGCTCCTGGAGGTCATGAAGCGTGCCAGCAGGTCCTCTCGGGTCCAGCCGGCCTGTGCGGGCATCTGCGCCAGCATCTCCAGCGAGCGGGTCTCGCCGGCCGCCTCGATGACCTGCTCGACGCGCGCGGTGCCGAGCGCACGCCGGAGCTCGTCCTCGAGGTCGCGCTCGCAGCAGAAGAAGCCGCACGGCTCGAGCTCGGCGTCCTCGGCCTCGAGCACGCCCGCGGCCGTGAGACCGCGACGCACGAACCCCACCTCGGGCGCGTCGTACAGCCCGGCGAGCCGGTGGCCGGACACGTGCAGCCGCGTCGCGACCGCGCGGATGTGGGTGATGCCGCCCATCGGCAGCACGTCGACGTCCTCGTCGGCCAGCGACCGGCCCCACGCCCGGGCCAGCGCTCGCAGCGCCACCTCGTCGCTGCGACCCTCGACGAGCACGGTGGTGCGCACGCGTCCAGTGAACCCCGTCGGCCGGGGTCGCGACGAGGGAGTTCCGCTCCGCCCCGGCCGGGGGAGCCACCCGTCGTGCCACCATGACCTGATGCGTTCGCGACCGACGGCACTGCTGGCGACCCTCGCCCTGGTCGCCACGCTCGGCGCGTGCACGGGCAGCGGTGACGACGAGCGCGACGGTCGGTCGAAGGCCGAGAGCGCTGCTGCCACCAGCACGCCGACAGCTCCGCCGACGCCGTCGGAGGCCCTCGGGCTGACCGAGGGCTGGGGCCCCGACCGCGCCGAGCTGGACCGGGCGGCCCGGATCGTCGGCCGGATGCGACTGCCCGACCTCGCCGGGCAGGTCATCGTCGCCGACTGGAGCGGAACCTCCGCGCCGGTGGACCTCGTGCGCGACCTGCACCTGGGCGGGGTGATCGCGTTCGACTCCAACGTCGCGTCGGCCGAGCAGATCACGGGGGTCACCACCGCGCTGAAGCGACAGGTCCGCCGGCCCTACCCACTCTTCATCGGCGTCGACCAGGAGGGCGGTGTCGTCGAGCGCCTGCGGCGCGTGGCCACGCGGTTCCCCACCTTCTTGAGCGCCGGGGCGGCAGGCGACCCGGCGCTGACGCAGCGGGCGTACGCCGCCGGCGCGAGCGAGCTGCGCGGGCTGGGCTTCACGGCCGACTTCGCACCCGATGCCGACGTCACCTCCGGCCCGGGCGACCCGACGATCGGCTCGCGGTCGGCGTCGTCGCGCTCGTCGGTGGTGGCCGAGCACGTCGTCGCCGCGGCCGCCGGGTTCTCCGAATCCGGCGTGCTGCCGGTCCTCAAGCACTTCCCCGGGCACGGCTCGGTGCCCGCCGACAGCCACCTCACGCTGCCCGTGCAGCAGAAGTCGCTCGAGGAGCTGCAGGCGAGCGACCTGGTCCCGTTCGGCAGCGCCGTGGCGGCCGGGTTGCCCGCCGTCATGGTCGGCCACATCGACGTACGTGCCGTGGACCCGCGGGTGCCGTCCTCGCTGTCGCGCAAGGTGGTCACGGGGCTGCTGCGTGACGAGCTCGGGTTCGACGGCCTCGTCGTGACCGACTCGCTGGCCATGACCGGCGTGACCCAGGGACGCCCACCCGGCCGGGTGGCCGTGCAGGCGATGCGCGCCGGTGCCGACGTGCTGCTGATGCCGCCGTCGCCGGCCGCGGCCCGAGCCGCGCTCGTCGAGGCCGTCCGGGCCGGTGACCTCCCGCGGCGCCGCCTGGAGCAGTCCGCCGCGCGACAGATCGCCCTGCTCGTCCACCTCGCGCGCGCGAAGGGGCGCCCGGTCGGCTCGGCCGCGGATGCCTCACGCGCCCTGTCGGCCGCCGCGATCACCGTCACCGACGGCGCCTGCTCCGGCCGGCTCGTCGGCGATGCTGTGCACGCCTACGGCGACTCGGGCGCGGTGAGCACCTTCGCCGCGGCCGCCGAGCAGGCCGGGCTCGCGGTCCTGCTGCGCCGGTCGCCGCCCGCGTCGCTGGCCGAGGCCGTGCCCCGGCCGGACCGTCGCCCGAAGGAGCGCAGGAAGAAGTACCGCAAGCGGGTCATGGCGTGGCAGGCGGCGGAAGGAAGGCGCGAGCGGCGCCTCGAGGCGTGGATCACCCGCGAGGACGCTCGTCTGGCGGCCGGTACCCCGGTCGGGTTCACCGGCTTCCACGAAGCTCCTGTCGACGGGGCGGTCGCCGTGGCGACGGACAGTCCGTGGGTCCTCGGCCAGGTGTCCGCCCCCACCCGCATCGCGACCTACGGCGACACCCCCGGCGCCATGCGGGTGCTCGTCGAGGTGCTGCTCGGCAACGCCCCGGCACCCGGTCGGCTGCCGGTCAAGGTCCCCGGGGTGGCGCGCGACGGATGCTGACCGGGGGTCGGCCGCCGGCAGGCCTCAGAACGGCTCGACCAGCAGCGCCGTGCCCTGCCCGGCGACCCTCGTCATCACGAGCGTCGCCTCCTCGTCGCCCTTGAGCGCGAGTCGCTTGCGCAGCTCCTCCGGCACCACCTGGACCCCTCGCTTCTTGATCGTGAGCCGACCGATCCCGCGCTCGTGCAGGGCGGCCCGGAGCTGCTTCTCGCGGTAGGGGAGCTCCTCGACGACGCGGTAGCCGCGCGCGAACGGCGTGCGGAAGGCACCGTCGGCGGTCACGTAGGCGATGTGCTCGTCGACGAGCCCGCCCCCGACGCCGGCGGCGACCGCGGTGACGAGCCCGGCGCGGATCACGGCGCCGTCGGGCTCGTAGAGGTAGGGACCGACCGGACGCACGTCGGCGCCCGGGTCGTCGTCCTCGGTCAGGGTGGCCAGCCCGCCGTCGCCGATCACCGTGGCCCGGCGCTCGGTGGTCGACAGGGCAGGCGACCAGAGCACGGCCTCCTTGACGTCGCCGCCGTCGCTGACCCACTCGGCCTCGACGCCGGGGGGCACGAGGTCGTGCCCGATGCCGGGCGCCACCTTGACCAGCGACCGTCCTGACAGGAGGTCGAGGACCCACGGCCAGGGCGGCGTCCAGCCGTCGACGTCGAACACCCGGCCGCGACCGCCACGGCGGGCGGGGTCGGCGAACGCCGCTCCGAAGCCCTTCACCTCGATCGTCGTGGCGTCGCCGACCTGCACGGCGCCGGCCAGGCCGAGGGCCTCGAGGTTGGCTGCTGCCATCGCGACCCGCACGGGGTCCTGGTCGATGCCGGCGGCCAGGAGGCCCGCGCGGGCGAAGGCGAGGAGGTCGCCGCCGATGCCGCACCCGAGGTCGACCACGCTGCCGCCCGGGATCGCGGCGGCCAGCCGGGCCGCCCGGTGATCGGCGACCCGGGTGCGGGTGGCCTGCTCGAGCGCGTCGGGGGTGAAGAACATCAGCTGCGCGGCGTCGCCGAACTTGGTCACCGCCTTGTCCCGCAGCCGCGTCTGCGTGGTGGCCGCGGCCGCCTTCTCGGCGTCGGGCTCGAGGCGGCGTACGACGCTCGCGACCCGGACCGGGTCACCCGGGTGGTCGGCCCAGGCCTGGGCGGCGTGGACCAGCAGGCGACCACCGTCGGGGGTGCGCAGCCACTCCAGCGTCTCGATCTCCACCCGGGCATCTTGTCAGGGCCGCCGAGACGCCCTCGGTCTGGCACTCGATCGGGCAGAGTGCTAGCGTCTGTTCTGGCACTCTCACCCTGAGAATGCCAATGCTCGTGAGCCTGGCACGACCCCCGCGACGGCGTGCCGCCCGGACCACGAGCCCACGTCCTGGGAGACCCGGTCGACCTGACCGGCTCCTGAAGAATCTCGTGCAGAGAAAGTGGAGGTTGATCCGAAGTGTCGGTCAACATCAAGCCCCTCGAGGACCGCATCGTCGTCCAGGCGGTCGAAGCCGAGCAGACCACGGCCTCCGGCCTGGTCATCCCGGACACCGCCAAGGAGAAGCCCCAGGAGGGCGAGGTCGTGGCGATCGGCCCCGGTCGCATCGACGACAACGGCAACCGCGTCCCGCTCGACGTCTCGGTGGGTGACAAGGTCATCTACAGCAAGTACGGCGGCACCGAGGTGAAGTACTCCGGCGAGGAGTACCTGATCCTCTCCGCCCGCGACATCCTCGCGGTCGTTTCCTGATCCTCTTCGCCCGGAACGTCATGGCCGTCGGTAGCTCCGGCAACCACCGGCCATGACGTCCGGGCGAATCCCTTTCACGCAGCACTTTTCCTAGGAGCACTTCGATGCCCAAGATCCTGGAGTTCGACGAGAACGCCCGCCGCGCGCTCGAGCGCGGCGTCGACGCCCTCGCCAACGCCGTCAAGGTGACGCTCGGCCCCAAGGGCCGCTACGTCGTCCTCGACAAGAAGTGGGGCGCCCCCACCATCACCAACGACGGGGTGACCGTCGCCCGCGAGATCGAGCTCGACGACCCGTTCGAGAACCTCGGTGCCCAGCTCACCAAGGAGGTGGCCACCAAGACCAACGACGTCGCCGGTGACGGCACCACCACCGCCACCGTCCTGGCCCAGGCCATGGTGCACGAGGGCCTGCGCGCCGTCGCGGCCGGCGCCAACCCGATGGGCCTCAAGCGCGGCATGGACGCAGCGGCCGAGGCCGTGGGCGACGCCCTGCGCGAGGCCGCCCGCGAGGTCGAGTCCCGCGAGGACATGGCGTCCGTCGCCACGATCTCCAGCCGCGACAGCCACATCGGCGACCTGCTCGCCGAGGCCTTCGACAAGGTCGGCAAGGACGGCGTGATCACGGTCGAGGAGTCCAACACCATGGGCACCGAGCTCGAGTTCACCGAGGGCATGCAGTTCGACAAGGGCTACATCTCGGCCTACTTCGTGAGCGACCCGGAGTCGATGGAGGCCGTCCTCGACGACCCCTACATCCTTCTCCACCAGGGCAAGATCTCCTCGATCCAGGAGCTCCTCCCGGTCCTGGAGAAGGTCATCGCGACCGGCAAGCCGCTCTTCATCCTCGCCGAGGACGTCGAGGGTGAGGCGCTCTCGACCCTCGTCGTCAACAAGATCCGCGGCACCTTCAACGTCGCCGCGGTCAAGAGCCCGGCCTTCGGTGACCGCCGCAAGGCGATGATGCAGGACCTCGCGATCCTGACCGGCGGCCAGGTCGTCGCCCCCGAGGTCGGCCTCAAGCTCGACCAGGTGGGCCTCGAGGTGCTGGGCCAGGCGCGTCGCGTGGTCATCACCAAGGACAACACCACGATCGTCGAGGGCGCGGGCGACAGCTCGGCCGTCGAGGGCCGCGTCAACCAGATCAAGGCCGAGATCGAGAACACCGACTCCGACTGGGACCGCGAGAAGCTCCAGGAGCGCCTCGCCAAGCTCGCCGGCGGTGTCTGCGTGATCAAGGTCGGCGCCGCCACCGAGGTGGAGCTGAAGGAGAAGAAGCACCGCATCGAGGACGCCGTCTCCGCGACGCGCGCCGCGATCGAGGAGGGCATCGTCGCCGGCGGTGGCTCCGCGATCATCCACGCCGTGTCGGTGCTCGAGGACAACCTCGGCCTGACCGGCGACGAGGCTGCGGGCGTCCGCGTGGTCCGCAAGGCGGCCGACGAGCCGCTGCGCTGGATCGCCGAGAACGGTGGCGAGAACGGCTACGTCGTGACCGCCAAGGTCCGCGAGCTCGGCGTCGGCAACGGCTACAACGCCGCGACCGGCGAGTACGGCGACCTGGTCGCCCAGGGCGTCCTCGACCCGGTCAAGGTCACCCGCTCGGCTCTCGTCAACGCGACCTCCATCGCCGCGATGCTGCTCACGACCGAGACGCTGGTCGTGGACAAGCCCGAGGAGGAGGAGCCCGCCGCCGGTGGCGGTCACGGGCACGGCCACGGTCACTGACCGTCTGGCTCGATCGGCTCCGCCTGCCTGACGCAGGCTGCACGACGGCCCGCTCCGCACCCCGCCCACCGGCGGGGCACGGGGCGGGCCGTCGGCGTTCGGCGCGCCGGTGTCACCCACGCGTTACGCCACGCACTAGCCGCCGAAACATCGTGGGGGCACGATGGGCGACATGTTGTGGAGAGTGCGGACGACCTTGGCGGACCGGCCCGGAGCCCTGGCGGAGCTGGCCGCGGCCTGCGGCGCCGCCGGCGTGAACATCCTCGGCCTGCACGTCTTCCCCGGCGTCGACCGCGTCACCGACGAGCTCGTCCTCCAGACACCGGAGGACTGCGAGCTCGCCGACCTGGCCGACCTCGTCGAGCGCGCGGGCGGCACCCGCGTCAGCGTGCTGCCGTGCACCGAAGCCGCGCTGGCCGACCAGCCCACCCGCTACGTGCTCGCGGCGCGGAGCATCCTCACCGACCCCGCGGTCTTCCCCGACGTGGTCGCCCAGCTCTTCGACGCCGAGGCCGACCCGGTCGGTCCCGACGCCGCGTCGCTCACCGAGGGCATGGACCTCGAGATCGGCGACGTGCTGGTCCAGGTGCGACGGACCGCGCCCTTCACCGCCGCCGAGCACGCGCGCGGGACGGCGCTCGCCGAGCTGGTCACCGACGTCCTCGCCGCCGCCGCGCAGCGGTCGGCCCCCGACCCGGACTCGCCGACCTCCGAGGCACCCACCTTCGAGGTGGGTGAGGACGCAGTCCACGCCACGGTCGGCGGAGCCGTCGTGGGCTCGGCGAGCTGGACACTCGCGGACGACGACGCATGGGCCCTCGAGCTCGAGGTGCAGCCCGCGTGGCGGCGGCGCGGCATCGCCTCGCGCCTGCTCCTCGAGACGACGCGAGCCGCGCGTGCCGCAGGGGTCGGCGAGGTCGTCGTACGCACGGCTGCCGACAACCCGGCGGTGCTGCCGCTGGTGATGGGCAGCGGGCTGCGCGGACGGATCCGCATGGGCACCGACGACCTGACCGTCCGCATCCCCGTGCGTCAGCTCACCGACGCCTGAGGCCGGTCGTGCCGCCGGGGTTGATGAGGAGCCCGGACTAATCCGTCGTGGTGCCGCGCGGGTGACTCGTCCTAGTGTCGAGGCACGGAGCCGGGCCACTCGGGGTCCCGGCCCGAGACCGTAGGAGATGCATGCCCATGTGGCCTCTGTCGCGCAAGCACGCAGCACCCCTCGCCGTCGCCCTGACCGCGTCGGTCCTCACCACCCTGGCCGTCGCGCCACCCTCGGTGTCGGCGCCCGACCGCGAGTCGTTCGCGCCGGGCGACATCGTCTTCCAGCAGGAGTTCGACGGCCCGGCCGGCGCCGGTCCGGACACCTCCGTGTGGAACTACGACCTCGGCGGCGGGGGCTGGGGCAACGGCGAGCTGCAGACCTACACCGACTCGCGCGCCAACTCCGCGCTCGACGGCAACGGCAACCTCGTCATCACCGCGCGCCGCGAGGGCGACGGCTACACCTCGGCCCGACTCCAGAGCAACGACAAGGTCGAGATCCAGTACGGCCGGGTCGAGGCGCGCATCCAGATCCCGCGGGGCCAGGGCATCTGGCCGGCGTTCTGGATGCTCGGCGCCGACTTCCCGGGCACGGACTGGCCGCAGTCGGGCGAGATCGACATCATGGAGAACGTCGGCTACGAGCCGCACATCGTGCACGGCACCGTCCACGGACCCGGCTACTCCGGCGGTGGCGGCATCACCGGCAGCTACATGCACCCGCAGGGCTGGTCCTTCGCCGACACCTTCCACACGTTCGCGGTGGACTGGAGCCCGGGCCGCATCACGTGGTCGGTCGACGGCAACGTCTTCCACGAGGTCACCCGCGACCGTGTCGGCGCCAACGCGTGGGTCTTCGACAAGCCCTACTTCCTCATCCTCAACCTCGCGGTCGGCGGTCAGTGGCCGGGCTACCCCGACGGCAGCACCGTGCTGCCGCAGGAGATGAAGGTCGACTACGTCCGCGTGTACGACAACAGCTGAGACCCCGCACGCACGCCCTATCGGCCCCAGATCGTCCGGTAGGGCGTCGTGCAGTCGACGTCGAGCGTGACGGGGTCGACCGAGTTGAGCCGGTAGATCCGGTAGCGGCCGCAGGCGGTCGTCACGTAGTCGTACTTGCTGAGGAGGGACCGCTCGATCGGCCGGGTGCCGAGCTCGCTCCACGCGTTGACGAACGTCGCCTGGACGAACCAGGTGGGCGGGTTGGCACCGGTCAGCACCGAGTGCAGGTCCTTGAGCCTCGGGTCGAGCACGCGCATGGGGAGCGACCAGAGGTAGGGGTAGGGCGACTGCGCACCGCTGGCCCACTGGATGTCGGCGCGGCCGCCGTAGACCAGCACCCGGTCACCCAGCCGCTCCGCAGCGGCGATCGCCTCACCGGTGCGGACCTCGGTCGGCACCCGCCCCGCCACCCACGCGCTCGTCCAGCCGACCAGGGAGAACACGCTCGAGGCCACCACGAAGGCCACCGCGGCCGGGGTGACCAGGTGCCACCGCCGGTCGAGGTGGCCGTGCGCCACCAGTGCGGCCACCGCGAGCGCGATCCCGGGCATGGGCACGAAGAGGTACGGCGTCCAGTAGCTGCCGCTGACGGCGACGCCCGCCAGGTCGACGGCCAGCACGGCGACGATCGCAGACACCAGCACGAGGTCGCGCCGCACGAGGCCGCGGATGCGCGCGAGGAAGCAGACGAGCAGGAACACCATCCCGGAGCCCACGAAGACCAGCAGGAGCACGCTGATCCGGCTGGTGGCGGCCGCCGAGGTCTGGGCGGCGATCACCCGGCTGGCGTCGGACCGGAACGACACGACGACGTACCACAGGGTCCCGAGCCGTACGCCGGCCACGAGCGCCCAGCCGACCACCGTGAGCACCGGCACGGCAGCGCCCGCCGCCGCCGCGGCGCCGCACCGGGCGACCGAGCGCCAGGGCAGGTGACCGGCGAGTCCCGAGGCGACCAGCAGGACTGCGCCGAAGACCAGACCGCCCACGATGCTCTGCTTCATCCCGACGGCGAGCATCGCCAGCGCGCCGGCCCAGAAGGCGTCCCACGTCGAGACGCGACGCACGGCTCGGAGCGCCAGCCAGCACGCGCCCATCACGAGCGGGATGCCGAACAGCTCGCCCTTCGCCCCGGCGGAGTCGATCTGGGCGTTGACGACCAGGCCGGCCGCCGCGACCGCCACCCACCCGGGCAGCTGCCGCAGCGCCGTGTCGTCGACCACGCCCATGCGCCGTGCCACCTCGCGCGTCGCACCCGCCGCGCACAGCACCAGCGCCGAGCACGCGAGCGCGCCGACGAAGCGGTGGGCGTAGGGCCCGCCGACCCAGTCGGTCAGCTTCATCAGCGCGATGATCGGGGGAGGACGGTCCACCCAGTAGTGGCCGTAGACCGAGTCCGGCTCGGGGTGCCAGGCTCGTGCGACCAGCAGGAAGCCCGCCTCGTCGGGGCGCAGGGGCCACAACAACGAGGGGAACCGGGCGAGGAACGCGAGGACTGCTGCGACCCACACGACGCGGGAGAAGCCAGGCCCGGACCGCGAGCCCCACCACGTCCCGAACGGCACCTCGAACCGCGCCCCGACCCCCATCCGGCCACTGTCCCAGAGCAGACCACGCCGCCGTAGGATGACGGTGTGGAGATCCCTGAGAAGTTTGCCGCGCTGGGCCTCACCTATGACGACGTGCTGCTGCTGCCGGGCGAGTCCGACCTCGCCCCCAGTGACATCGACACCACCGCCCGCCTGACCCGTGAGATCTCGATCCGGGTGCCGCTGGTCAGTGCCGCGATGGACACGGTGACCGAGTCGCGCATGGCGATCGCGATGGCCCGCGAGGGCGGCATCGGCGTGCTCCACCGCAACCTGTCCATCGAGGACCAGGCCCGCCAGGTCGACCTCGTCAAGCGCACCCAGACCGGGATCATCTCCAACCCGGTCACCATCGGCCCCGACGCGACGCTGGAGGAGCTCGACCGCATCTGCGGGGAGTACCGCGTCTCCGGCCTGCCGGTCGTCGACCTCGACGACCACCTCCTCGGCATCATCACCAACCGCGACCTGCGCTTCACCCCGGTCGCCGAGTGGGCCACCACGAAGGTCGACGAGGTGATGACGAGCGAGGGCCTGATCACCGGCGCGGAGGGCATCTCCCGTGACGACGCCACCGCCCTGCTGCGGGCCCACAAGCGCGAGCGGCTCCCGCTGGTCGACGGCGAGGGACGACTGGTCGGCCTCATCACCGTCAAGGACTTCGTCAAGGGCGAGCAGTTCCCGCACGCGTCGTACGACGCCGACGGCCGGCTGCTCGTCGGTGCCGCCATCGGCTACTTCGGCGACGCCTGGGAGCGGGCCACCACGCTCATCGAGGCCGGCGTCGACGTGCTCGTCGCCGACACCGCCCACGGCCACGTCCACCTGCTGCTCGACATGGTGCGCCGGCTCAAGACCGACCCTGCCACCCGCCACGTCCAGGTCATCGGCGGCAACGTCGCCACCCGCGAGGGTGCCCAGGCGTTCGTCGACGCCGGCGCCGACGCGGTCAAGGTCGGCGTCGGCCCCGGCTCGATCTGCACCACCCGCGTCGTCACCGGCGTGGGCGTGCCGCAGGTCACCGCGGTCTACGAGGCGTCCCTCGCCACGAAGCCGGCCGGCGTCCCGCTGATCGCCGATGGTGGCATGAAGCACTCCGGCGAGATCGCCAAGGCCCTCGTCGCCGGCGCCGACGCCGTGATGGTCGGCTCGATGCTCGCCGGCTGCGAGGAGTCGCCGGGCGAGGTCGTCTTCGTCAACGGCAAGCAGTTCAAGTCCTACCGCGGGATGGGCTCCCTCGGCGCGATGAGCAGCCGCGGCAAGAAGTCGTACTCCAAGGACCGCTACTTCCAGGCCGAGGTCGCCAGCGACGACAAGATCGTGCCCGAGGGCATCGAGGGCCAGGTCGCCTACCGCGGCCCGCTGTCCGCCGTGACCCACCAGCTGGTCGGCGGCCTGAACCAGTCGATGTTCTACGTCGGGGCGCGCACCATCCCCGAGCTCCAGGACCGCGGCAGGTTCGTCCGCATCACCTCCGCCTCGCTCAAGGAGAGCCACCCGCACGGCGTGCAGATGACGGTCGAGGCGCCGAACTACAGCGGTTCGTGAGGTCGTCGACCAAAGTAGGGCCTGTGCGAACCGGCACGCATGGGTCTACGTTGACCTGTGTCAGGGGATCGGGCCCCGCGGCGGTGTGATCCACCGGCGATGACGTGCTCGGTCCCGGGTTCTCTCGGGAGGAGCGCTTCAGTGCGCAGAAATCTACTGGTGGCGACCGGCTGTGCCGGCCTGCTCGCCATCGTCACACCGGCCCTGTCGACCGCCGCACCAGCCGGCGGCGACGGCGTCACGCCGTCGCAGCAGACGGCCCTCGACCTGGGCATCCAGGTCGCCGACAAGGAGACGGGAGCCGCCGCACTCTCGGCGGCCACCAACCCCAACCCCTACCTCGCCAACCTGCCGGACATCGAGGATGCCGACTACTTCGGGTGGCAGCGCAAGATGGCGGCCGACGCCGCCGCGCGTGCCGACTCGGCCAAGCTGGCCAAGCTGCGCCGGGACGGCCTGACCGCCAACCGCACGGGCGTCGCCGCCCGCGCCGCGCTGACGCCGTTCGTGCACGACGAGGAGGAGCCTGCCGGCACCGCCGGTTCCAACGACTCGCACGCCGACGCCGAGCCGATCGCGCCGTTCGGCACCGGTGCCGCCAAGATGCCGGCCGTCCGGATCCTGGGCGAGCTGACCCCGCCCCCGGCCTCGACCCCCGCCGAGATCACCACCGAGGAGGACCAGGGCGCGATCCCGCTGGCCACTGACTCGGGCATCGACGGCTCGGGCTCCGCCACGACCGACTCCGTGCTCGGCGACGGCCCCCACGGACTCACCGGCGACGGCTCCAACGACTACGACTTCTTCGCGGTCGAGGTCGGTGCGGGCATGACGCTCACCGCCTCGACGGTCGGCAGCCCGGCGACCACCGACACGATCCTGGTCGTCTACACCGCCGACGGTGAGCCCGTCGCGGCCAACGACGACGCGGCCTTCGGCACGTTCGCGAGCGAGCTGACCTACAAGCCCACCGAGCCCGGCACCTACTACGTCATGGTCGGCGGCTATGCCTCCGACCCGCTGCCGGCCGACCCGTTCGACTCGGGCAGCGGCGCTGGCGGCGCAGACGTCGGCGACTACACGCTGGCGCTGTCGAGCACGAAGCTCGACGCCGACTTCTACTCCGTGCGACTGCGTCCCGGCGACACCATCGGCTCGACCGGCACCGGTGCGGTGACCGGCCTGACCGTGCGGACGCCGTCGGGGGAGCAGCGCGTGGGCGGCGTCCAGACCGACGCGTCCTCGCTCTACCCGCCGACCTCGCCGCTCCCCGGCGGCGGCAACACCACCATCGCCTACGTGGCCGAGGAGGCCGGCTGGTACTCCCTCGAGGTCTCCGGGGCCACGGGGTCCTACGACGTGACGCTCGAGGCCTACCGGCCCGGCACCCAGGCCGACCGCGGGCGCACGCAGACGGTGTTGCTCGACTTCGCTCCCGGCCGGGTCAACACCGGCACCTGGGGCGGACCGGGCGTGCGCACCGTGTCGCCGTTCGCGGCATTCGTCCCGCAGTGGGGCATCTCGCGCGCCGACGCCCGCAAGGTGGAGAACCGCATCGTCAACCAGGTGCGTCGCAACCTGCAGGCCGAGATCGCCGGCACCAACCCGGCGGTGAACGTCGAGGTGCTCAACGCCCGCACCAACCCCGAGCTGATCGGCCAGGAGAACGTGTCGCGCATCTACGTCGCCGGCACGATCGCCGAGACCGGCATCAGCACGATCGGCATCGCCCAGTACATCGACCCGGGCAACTTCGGGCACCAGGACGAGGCGATCGTGCTGCTCGACGTGCTGAGCGCGCCGGCCGGACCGGAGTCGTCGCTCAACACCTTCATGGGCGCCGAGAGCGACCGGATCGCGTTCGTCTCGCAGGCGGTCGCCAACGTGACCGCCCACGAGGTGGGCCACACGATCGGGAACTACCACACCGACAACGCCGACGACGTGCACAACATGATGGACTCCGGCGGCGCCAACTTCGGCCAGAACCTCTACGGCGTCGGGCCGGACAACATCGGTGGCACCGCGGACGACGAGAACATCGAGTTCGTGACCGACACCTATGCCCCCGTCGAGGGCTTCACGGGTGAGGAGGACACCGAGAACGTCACGTCCTGGGCCTACGCCGGACGCTGACGCCTCGCTGTCGATCCAGCAGGAGGAGCGGCGCGGTCACCCGGCGAGGTGGCCGCGCCGCTGCGCGCGCGGCCGCGTCGTCGTCCGGTGGTCCAGACCGCGCGTGTATCGCCTGCGGACGCCGCATCCATTCATTACAGTTGCGGGGTATCCAATGGGGGAGCCGGGTGTACGTGCGTGGGGCACGGCAGGTCGTCGTGGGGGCGAGACCAGCAGGATCACCCGGCCGGTGCGTTCGCGTCGACGCCGGGCCACGGGGCCGGCGTCGATGGCGAACGCCTCCGGTGACCTAGGGTTGGGGCCGTGAAGGGCGAGAAGTCGCCGACACGTCGGTCCTATGACGCCAGCGGTCGCCGAGCGGCGGCCGAGGAGCGTCGCGCCCGGGTCACCGCGACCGCCGCACGGCTCTTCACCGAGCACGGCTGGGCCGGCACGACGATCGCCGTGGTCGCCCGCGAGGCCGGCGTCTCGCCCGAGCTCGTCAGCAAGACCTTCGGCGGCAAGCAGGAGCTGTTCATGGCCGCGATGCGCTCGCGGAGCTTCGGCGACGGGCTCCCGCTGCCGCAGGCCTTCGCGGCGATGCGCCTCGAGGACGAGCCCGATCTCGAGGTGCGGCTGGACCGCATCGTGGCGTTCGTCCACGACTCGCTCGAGCCGATGGCGCCGTTCGTCCCGGTCCTGATCCAGGGCGCCGACCAGGACCCGCGTCTGAAGGTGCTGCTCGACGCCGCCCGGGACGGGCACCTCGTCGCGACGCAGGCGCTCGTCCGCGCGATCGCCACCGGCCCGCTCGGCCCGGACGCCGTCGACGAGGTCTACCTGCTGACCCGCGCGGAGACCTACCTCACCCTGGTGCCGCACCGCGGCTGGAGCCGCGAGCGCTTCACGGCGTGGCTGCGGCGTTCGCTCGTCGCGGCGGTCCGACCCGTCGACTGAGCCCTCAGGCGGTGAATCCGGCGCGCGTCGGCGTGGTGCGTCCGGCCACGGCCGACGCCGGACGGGCGAGCAGGCGCGCACGCGCGGTGCGGCCCTGGCCGTCGACCACGAAGACCCCGGCGTTGCTGCGGGTGACGAGCCCGGGGGACCGGGTCGGGTCCCCGGTGGAGCGGATCCGGCCGGCGACGCGCGAGCGCTCGCCCGGCACTGCGGCCCGCACGAGCAGCGTGCCTCGTGCGTCGAGCGCCGCGACCTGCAGCCCGCCGACGACCTCGCCGACCGCGGGCGAGGCGTAGGGCGACCAGTCGCCGTCGAGGGCGCGGGGCCTGCTCCACTGGCCGGCGGTCCGCGTGCGGACGACCAGTCGGCCGGACGCGGTGACCTGGTGGACGTACGTCGTCCCGTCGCCCGTGCTGGTCAGTGCCGGCGTCGAGGTGATGGATCCTGCCTCTCCGCGCAGCCGGACGAGCCGTCCGCGCTCGAGCGCACGGGTGTAGGTCGCCCCGGCGCGGCCCACCGCGACGAGGAGCGTGTCACCGGTGCCGTCGGGTCCGAGGACCGGCGCCGTGTGCGTGGCCCACGAGCCGGGCGCCCCGATCCTGGCTGCCCGGCTCCACCCGTGGTGCTGGGTCAGGCGCCGGACGGTGAGGGTGCCGGTCGGGGAGGTCGTGGCCAGGGTCGGACGACCGGTGCGCGACACGGCCAGCGCGGGGCTGGCGGTCGTCGCCGACGCAGCGAGGCCCCGGAGGGTGAAGCGCCCCTTGCGCAGGGTGCCGACGAGCACCCGGCCGTCGCGGGTCGTCGCGGCCACCCACGGGACGCCGCGGCGGTCGAGGACGAGGGCGGGTGCCACGACGGGCGAGAACACCTCCCGCGGACCCGCGACCCGGGCCGGTCGGCCGGGGCGGGAGACGAGGAGGGTGCCGGCGTCGTCGACGCGTGCGGTCCACGACTCGCCGAGCCGGTCGGCCACCGAGACGACCGGTCGGTCCGAGCCGATCAGCGGCGACGGGGCCACGTCGGCCAGGTGCAGGTAGCGGAAGTCACCGACCGGGACGGTGCGCGTGCCGTAGCCGCCCGGGACGGCGTGGTTGTACTCCTCGACCGTCACCGTGCCCGGTCCGACCGCAGAGACCCAGGCGACGTGGCCGACCCGGCCGTCGTCGGTCTGCGCGACGGCGCCGATCGCCGGCACGTCGTCCACGCGATAGCCCAGGCGGCGGGCGGTGTCGTCCCAGTTGTTCGCGTTGCCCCAGTGCTCGCCGGCCATGTCGTTGGCGAAGCCCCCCATGCCGTTGCGCTCGTGCAGGCGCCAGGCGACGAAGCTCGTGCAGTTGCGCAGCACGAAGCCCCACGGGTCGCCGATGGAGCCGTTGATCGCCCACACCCGTCGAGCGCACGTCGGCTTCGGGCCGCGCGGGTCGTAGAGGTGGCCCGACACCGGGTCGAGGACCGGTGGCGGAGGTGGTGGCGGTTCGGCCTCGGGCGCCACGGACTCGCCGGGCTCGCCGGGCTTGCCGGGCTTGCCCTGGTGCTCGGGGGACGGGGTGGGTGTCGGGGTCGGGGTGGGGGTCGGCTCCTCGATCGGCTCCTGCGGCACGATCGGGCACTGGCCCTGCCACGCGTACGGGTAGTCGTCGCTCGCCTGCGCGGACGCCACCGACACGCTCAGCAGCCCGGCTGCGATGCAGCCGACCGCGAGCGCACGCGTCCCTGTTCCCCAGATCCCCACCTGATCGACGGTAGGCACGGCGCGCGCCCCGCGTGGTGGTTTTGCCAAAGCGTTGCCGAGACGTGCACCACGCGGGGGGCGCCGCGGTCGGCGCCGATAGGCTGCGGCCGTGACCGAGATCGAGATCGGCCGTGCCAAGCGCGGTCGCCGCGCCTACTCCTTCGACGACATCGCGATCGTGCCCTCGCGGCGCACGCGCGACCCCGAGGAGGTCAGCACCGCCTGGCAGATCGACGCCTACCGCTTCGACATCCCCGTCGTGGCCGCGCCGATGGACTCGGTGATGTCGCCGTCGACCGCCATCGCACTGGGCCAGATGGGCGGGCTCGGGGTGCTCAACCTCGAGGGCCTCTGGACGCGGTACGACGACCCCACCGGGCTGCTCGAGGAGGTCGCGGAGCTCCAGGGCTCCGAGGCCACGCGGCGGATGCAGGAGATCTACACCGAGCCGATCAAGCCCGAGCTGATCACCGCCCGGCTGAAGGAGATGCGCGCCGCCGGCGTCACCGTGGCCGGGTCCCTGTCGCCGCAGCGCACCAAGGAGCACGTCAAGGCCGTCGTCGAGGCGGGTGTGGACATGTTCGTCATCCGTGGCACCACCGTCTCCGCCGAGCACGTCAGCAGCCGGTCCGAGCCGCTGAACCTCAAGGAGTTCATCTACGAGCTCGACGTCCCCGTCATCGTCGGCGGCTGCGCGACCTACCAGGCCGCGCTCCACCTGATGCGCACCGGCGCCGCGGGCGTGCTCGTCGGCTTCGGTGGCGGCGCCGCCCACACCACCCGCACCGTGCTCGGTGTCGCCGTCCCGATGGCCAGCGCCGTCGCCGACGTCGCCGCCGCCCGCCGCGACTACCTCGACGAGTCCGGCGGTCGCTACGTCCACGTCATCGCCGACGGCTCGATCGGCAGCTCGGGCGACATCGCCAAGGCCATCGCCTGCGGGGCCGACGCGGTGATGATCGGCTCCCCGCTCGCCCGCGCCACCGAGGCCCCCGGCCGCGGCTTCCACTGGGGGAGCGAGGCCACCCACTCCGAGCTGCCCCGCGGCGAGCGCGTCGGGTTCTCCCCGGTCGGCTCGCTGCAGGAGATCATGTTCGGCCCCTCGCGGGTCGCCGACGGCACGATGAACCTCGTCGGCGCGCTGCGCCGCGCGATGGCCACCACGGGCTACACCGAGGTCAAGGAGTTCCAGCGCATCGAGGTCGTCGTCCAGCACTGACGTGGTGGTGGGGTGATCGGGCTCCAGGCGGGCGTCGTCTCACGCCACCAGGCGCTCGAGCGCGGACTGCTCCCCCACGATCTCCGTCGCCTGGAGCGCCGGCGTGACCTGGTGCGGCTGCTGCCGCGGGTGTACGTCGCCCACACCGGCGAGGCGACGTGGATGCAACGCGCCTGGGCGGCGGTCCACTACGCCTGGCCGGCAGCTCTGGTCGGCACCTCGGCGATGAGAGCGGCCGACGGCCCGGGCCGCGCACGCGGGGACCACGGCCCGGTCCGAGATGGAGGCCATCGTCGCGGTCGCGCGCGCCGTGCAGACCCGCCGCACCACCGCCGTACGCATGGCGGAGCTGCTGACCACGCGGACGCGAGCCCGGCAGCGGGACTTCCTGCAGGGCGTTCTCATCGACGTGGCGGGCGGGACCTGCTCGGTCCTCGAGCACGCCTACCTCACCCGGGTCGAGCATCCGCACGGGTTGACCCCGGCCATCCGTCAGGTCCGCGTGGTGACGGCGAGCGGCGTCGTCTACCGGGATGCCGACGTCCTCGAGCTCGCGATCGAGCTCGACGGCCGGCTGTTCCACGACACCGCCGAGCAGCGTGATCGCGACTTCGAGCGCGACCTCGACCTGGCCGTCGCCGGACGAGACTCCGTACGCCTCACCTGGGGCCAGGTCGTCGGCCGACCCTGCCGCACCACCGCCAAGCTCGATGTCGTCCTCCAGCGTCGTGGCGCCCGGCTGCGCCCGACGCCCGAACACGCGCCTGACAGACTGGCGGCATGAGCCTCGCGCGCGCCCTCGACGCCGACCAGCGGGCGGACGCGCTCGACCACCTCGGCTCCGGCGAGCTCGACGTGCTCGTGGTCGGCGGCGGCATCGTCGGGGTCGGTGCGGCGCTCGACGCGGTGACGCGAGGCCTGAAGGTCGGCCTGGTCGAGCAGCGCGACCTGGCGTCCGGCACGTCGTCGCGCTCGTCCAAGCTCGTCCACGGCGGCCTGCGCTACCTGGAGATGCTCGACTTCGCGCTGGTCAAGGAGGCGCTCGAGGAGCGCGGCCTGCTGCTCACCCGGCTCGCGCCCCACCTCGTACGCCCGGTGCCGTTCCTCTACCCGCTCGAGCACGCGTGGGAGCGGCCCTACGTCGGTGCCGGCGTCGCGCTCTACGACGGCATGGCGATGGCCGGCAAGTACGACATGGGCGTGCCGAAGCACAAGCACGTCTTCCGCAAGCAGCTCGCGCGGATGGCACCCGACGTCCGCACCGAGAAGCTCCACGGCGCGATCCGCTACTACGACTGCCAGGTCGACGACGCGCGCCTGGTGATGACCATCGCGCGCACGGCGGCCAACAACGGCGCGCACGTCGCCACCCGCACCAAGGTCACGGGCTTCCTGCGGTCCGACGCCGACGGGACCGACCGGATCGTCGGCGTCACCGCCCGCGACCTCGAGGGCCAGCGTGACCTCGAGATCCGCGCCAAGGTCGTCATCAACGCCGCAGGCGTGTGGACCGACGAGGTGCAGGACCTCATCGGCGGCCGGGCCCAGCTCGACGTCGACGCCAGCAAGGGCATCCACATCGTCGTGCCGAAGGACCGGATCCGCTCCGAGTGCGGCTTCATCACCAAGACCGAGAAGTCCGTGCTCTTCGTGATCCCGTGGGGCCAGTTCTGGATCATCGGCACGACCGACACCGCCTGGGACTTCGACCTCGCCCACCCGGCGGCCAGCAAGACCGACATCGACTACCTCCTCGGCCACGTCAACCGGCTGCTGAGGGACCCGCTCGACCACCACGACGTCATCGGCGTCTGGGCGGGCCTGCGGCCGCTGCTCAAGCCGATGCGCAAGGAGGGCGAGATGGGGGAGACCACCAAGCTCTCGCGCGAGCACACGGTCGCCAACCCCGTTCCGGGCCTCGTGCTGGTCGCCGGCGGCAAGCTGACGACGTACCGCGTGATGGCGAAGGACGCCGTCGACCACGCCATCCGCGACTTCAGCTCGACGCCCGCCTCGATCACCGACCGGGTGCCGCTCATGGGCGCGTGGGGTCACGAGGCGCGCACCAACCAGCGGGTCGCGCTGAGCCGCTCCTCGGGGCTCGACATCGGCGTCGTCGACCACCTGCTCGGCCGCTACGGCGGGCTCGTCGACGAGGTGCTCGCCCTCATCGACGCGCGCCCGGACCTCGGCCGGCCGCTCGAGGGCGCGGAGCACTACCTGCGCGCCGAGGTGCTGTACGCCGTCACGCACGAGGGCGCGCGTCACCTCGACGACGTGCTCGCCCGGCGCACCCGCGTCTCGATCGAGACCTTCGACCGCGGCATCTCGGCCGCGCGACCGGCCGCCGAGCTGATGGCCGGCGCACTCGGGTGGGACGAGGCGCAGCTCGCGGACGAGGTCGACCACTACCTGCGACGGGTCGAGGCCGAGCGGCAGAGCCAGCTCATGCCGACCGACCAGGAGGCCGACGAGGCGCGGGTCAAGGCGCCCGACATCGTCTGAGGCCCGACCTCAGAGACGCTGGATCGGCCCGGAGCCGCCCAGCCCGAAGGCCTCGCGCACGCCCGAGCGCCGGCCGCCGGCCTCGAGCGCGTCGGCGGACCGGCCGACCGGGCGGGTCCACGGCCACACGTGCACGCCCATGAGCACCAGCGACACGACCGCGCCGCCGGCGAAGGCGAGGAAGCCGCCCTCGGGCAGCACGAAGGCCAGTGCGATCGACGCGATGGCGATCGACTCGATCAGGGCGAACCGCACGATCATCGCTCCCTGGTAGCGGACCATGGCCTGCGCGGTCGCGGCGTCGTCGTCGAGGGACGGGTCGAGCGCGGTCAGCCGGTAGCCGATCGTCTCCACCAGCACGTGCACCGCGACACCCGCCGCCAGCTGGGCCACCGGCACCCAGAGCGGGGGAGCCTCGTCGGTCGGCAGCACGAAGAAGAGGGCCAGCGCGATGAAGAACAGCCCGCTGATCAGCGTGCCGGCGACGAGGCGGTTCTGGGCGGCGAGGGGCGACATGCGCCCGACCCTAACGAGTGGACCGACCAGTCGCGGACGTCGAGTGACGGGATCGAAGTGACCAACCAGTAGCAACGTCCGGCGTCGCGACCTACGCTGGAGCGATGAGCGAGCAGACCCCCGCTGGTCCCGGTCGTCGAGGTCCCCTCACCGACGGCCCGCCCGACCCCGAGCACGACAGCACGGCGGCCTACGCCCTCGACCGGTCCTACGTCGCCGGCCTCACGCGGCGCGTGGTCAGCTCCACCGGCGAGACGGTCCCCGTGGCGTCGCCGATCGGCGGCACCCCGCTCGCGCACCTGCCGCAGTCCAGCCCGGCCGACGTGGCCGAGGCCTTCGCCCGGGCTCGCCGGTCGCAGGCGGGGTGGGCCGCCACGTCGCTCGACCAGCGGGCCGCCGCCCTGCTCCGGCTGCACGACCTCGTGCTCGACCGGCAGGAGGAGCTGATCGACCTCGTGGTGTGGGAGTCGGGCAAGGCCCGCAAGGACGCCTACCTCGAGGTCGCGCACGTCGCGCTCACCGCGCGCTACTACGCCCGCACCGCCCACGAGCACCTCGACAGCCGTCGCGTCGGCGGGATGTTCCCGGTGCTCACCCGGGCCGAGGTCCACCGCGTGCCGAAGGGCGTCGTCGGGATCATCTCGCCGTGGAACTACCCCCTCACCATGGCGCTCTGCGACGGCATCCCCGCCCTGCTCGCCGGCAACGCCGTCGTCGCCAAGCCCGACGCCCAGACCATGCTGACCGCGCTCCTGGCCGCCCAGCTGCTCGAGGAGGCCGGCATCCCGGCCGATGCGTGGCAGGTCGTGGCCGGTCCCGGCCCCGAGGTGGGCGGCGCGATCGTGGCCCACGCCGACTACGTCTGCTTCACCGGGTCGACCGCCACCGGTCGGCTCATCGCCCAGGGGTGCGCCGAGCGGCTCATCGGCTGCTCCCTCGAGCTCGGCGGCAAGAACCCGATGCTCGTCCTGCGCGACGCCGACGTGCACCGCGCGGCGGAGGGTGCCGTGCGCGCGGTGTTCTCCAACGCCGGCCAGCTCTGCGTCTCCATGGAGCGGCTCTACGTCGCCGACCAGGTCTACGACCGCTTCGTCGACGCCTTCGTCTCGCGCACCCAGGCCCTGACGCTCGGAGCCAGCCAGGACTGGTCGGTCGACATGGGCTCGCTGATCTCGCAGGCCCAGCTCGACACCGTCACGGCCCACGTCGAGGACGCCGTCGCCAAGGGGGCGCGTGTCCTCACCGGCGGCAGGCACCGCCCCGACCTCGGCCCCTTCGTCTTCGAGCCCACGATCCTCGAGGGCGTCTCGGCCGACATGACCTGCTTCGGCCAGGAGACCTTCGGTCCGGTCGTCTCGCTCTACCGCTTCCACAGCGAGGACGAGGCGGTCGAGCGCGCCAACGACGGGGGGTACGGCCTCAACGCGTCGGTCTGGACCCGCGACGGCACCCGCGGCCGGGCGATCGCGCGCCGGATCAGGTGCGGGACGGTCAACGTCAACGAGGCCTACGGCGCCACCTTCGGTTCGCTCGGCGCCCCGATGGGCGGCATGCGCGAGTCGGGCATGGGCCGGCGTCAGGGCGCGGAGGGCATCCACCGCTACACCGAGGCGCAGTCGGTCGCCACGCAGCGGCTGGTCCCGATCGCGCCGATGTTCGGGATGTCGGAGGAGACCAACGCCAAGGTGCTCACCGCCTCGCTCCGGCTGCTCGACAAGCTCGGTCGCGCCTGACGTGAGGGCCCCCGAGATCCAGCACTACGACGTCCTCGTCGTCGGGTCCGGCTTCGGCGGCTCGGTCACCGCGCTGCGGCTGACCGAGAAGGGCTACCGGGTCGGGGTGCTCGAGGCCGGGGCGCGGTTCGCGGACGACGACTTCCCCGCGACGTCGTTCGACGCGAAGCGCTTCCTGTTCGCGCCGGCGCTGGGGATGTACGGCATCCAGCGCATCGACATGGTCAAGGACTGCCTGATCCTCGCCGGAGCCGGCGTCGGCGGCGGGTCGCTGGTCTACGCCAACACTCTCTACGAGCCGCTCGACGCCTTCTTCCAGGACCCGTCCTGGGCCCACATCACCGACTGGAAGTCCGAGCTCGCCCCCTACTACGACCAGGCCAAGCGGATGCTCGGCGTGGTGGACAACCCGCGCCACACGCCCGCCGACGAGGTGATGAGGCAGGTCGCCGACGACATGGGGGTCGGCGACACGTTCCACCCGACGCCCGTCGGGGTCTTCTTCGGTGGTCCCGACGCGCAGGGCGGCGAGCGGGTCGAGGACCCGTTCTTCGGCGGTGCCGGACCGGCCCGCAACGCCTGCCGCAACTGCGGCGAGTGCATGACCGGGTGCCGCCACAACGCCAAGAACACCCTGGTGAAGAACTACCTCCACCTCGCCGAGCAGGCCGGTGCGGTCGTCCATCCGCTCACCACCGTGACGCGCGTCCGGCCCCGTGCGGGCGGTGGCTACGAGGTCACCACCCGCTGGACGAAGGCCAAGCTGTCACGTCTGACCGGGAAGCAGTCGGCCACCAGGACCTTCACCGCCGACCAGGTCGTCTTCTCCGCCGCCGCGCTCGGCACGCAGAAGCTGCTCCACCAGCTCAAGGGGGAGGGCGACCTGCCCGGCATCAGCGACCGGCTGGGCGTGCTGACCCGCACCAACTCCGAGGCCATCCTCGGTGCGCTCGCGCCCGCGGGCAGCCAGACCGACTACACCGAGGGTGTCGCGATCACCTCGTCGTGGCACCCCGACGACGTCACCCACGTCGAGCCGGTGCGCTACGGCCGCGGCTCCAACGCGATGGCGCTGATGCAGACCGTGCTCGCCGACCAGACGCCCGACCGGTCGCGGGTGCGCACGTGGCTGCGCGAGCTGTGGGCCCAGCGTCGCACCGCCCTCGACCTCTACGACTTCCGGCACTGGTCCGAGCGCACGGTCGTCGCGTTGGTGATGCAGACGCTCGACAACTCGATCACCACCCGCGGCGTCAAGGGCCGCTTCGGCTGGCGGATGACGAGCGTGCAGGGCCATGGCCGGCCCAACCCCACCTACATCCCGGTCGCCTACGACGCCGTGCGCCGGATGGCCGAGGTCATGGGCGGCACGCCGGGCGGCAACATCGGTGAGCCCTTCGACCGCCCGCTGACCGCGCACTTCATCGGCGGCTGCACCATCGGCGACTCGCCGGAGACCGGCGTGGTCGACCCGTGGCAGCGGCTGTTCGGTCACGAGGGCCTGCACGTGGTCGACGGCTCGGCCGTCTCGGCCAACCTCGGGGTCAACCCGTCGCTCACCATCACCGCCCAGGCCGAGCGGGCGATGGCGTTCTGGCCCAACAAGGGCGAGGCCGATCCGCGCCCCGCGCTGGGATCGGCGTACCGCCGTCTGACTCCGGTCGAGCCGAAGAACCCGGTCGTGCCGGACGCCGCGCCCGGCGCGCTGCGGCTGCCGATCGTCGGCGTCAGCTGAGCCGAGAACCAGCCGTCCGGAGGCATAACCACGGGTCGCAGGGGTCGTTGGGCCGGGTGAGGGGTCCGGCAGTCACGCTCCCTCCCAAGGGTCGGATCTCTCGGGTCCCGGGCGCTGCTGCAGCGCCCGGGATGTCCAGCGCCAGGGTCCGGTCACCCTCCCTCCCCGACCGGGCCCTGGTCCGGGGACCGGACTGGGCCGGGCCCACCGGAGCGTCGGGCACCGCTCGGGCGTCGATAGACTCCGAGCGTGACGCAGCCTGCAGAGCACGACCTGGTCCTCGTCGTCGACTTCGGGGCGCAGTACGCCCAGCTCATCGCGCGGCGCGTGCGCGAGGCGCGGGTCTACTCCGAGATCGTCCCGCACACGATGCCGGTCGCCGACATGCTGGCTCGCAACCCCCAGGCGATCATCCTGTCCGGCGGCCCCTCGAGCGTCTACGCCGACGGTGCCCCCGGCATCGACACCGGCGTCTTCACGGCCGGGGTCCCGGTCTTCGGCATGTGCTACGGCTTCCAGCTGATGGCCAAGGGCCTCGGCGGCGAGGTCGCCCACACCGGCGCGCGGGAGTACGGACGTACGCCGGTCACCGTGACCGAGCCGGGCACGCTGCTCGCGGGCATCCCCGCCGAGCACAAGGTCTGGATGTCGCACGGCGACTCCGTCGCGCAGGCACCCGACGGCTTCACCGTCCTGGCCTCGACCGAGGACACCCCGGTCGCGGCGTTCGAGGACGTCGATCGCGGACTCGCCGGCGTGCAGTGGCACCCGGAGGTGCTGCACTCCGAGCACGGGCAGAAGGTGCTCGAGCACTTCCTCCACCACATCGCCGGTGCCCGGCAGACCTGGACGATGCTCAACATCGCCGAGGAGCAGATCGAGCGGGTCCGCGAGCAGATCGGCGACACCGGCCTGGCCATCTGCGGGCTCTCCGGCGGCGTCGACTCCGCTGTCGCGGCCGCCATCGTGCAGCGCGCGATCGGCGACCGGCTGCACTGCGTCTTCGTCGACCACGGGCTGCTCCGCGAGGGCGAGGCCGAGCAGGTCGAGCGCGACTTCGTCGCCGCCACCGGCGTCAACCTCCACGTCTACGACGCGCAGGAGGTCTTCCTGCAGGCGCTCGCCGGGGTCACCGACCCGGAGGAGAAGCGCAAGATCATCGGGCGCGAGTTCATCCGCGCCTTCGAGGCCGCCGAGGCCGCCGTGCTCGGCGAGGCCGCGGACCAGGGCGAGAAGGTCGGCTTCCTCGTGCAGGGCACCCTCTACCCCGACGTCGTCGAGTCCGGCGGCGGCGCGGGCACCTCCAACATCAAGTCCCACCACAACGTCGGCGGCCTGCCCGAGGACCTCGAGTTCGCGCTCGTCGAGCCGCTGCGCACGCTGTTCAAGGACGAGGTCCGCCTCGTCGGCGAGCAGCTCGGCCTGCCCGCCGAGATGGTGTGGCGCCAGCCGTTCCCCGGCCCGGGCCTCGGCATCCGCATCATCGGAGAGGTCACCGCCGACCGCCTCGACATCCTCCGCCGCGCCGACGCCATCGCCCGCCAGGAGCTCACCCGCGCCGGTCTCGACCGCGACATCTGGCAGATGCCCGTCGTGCTGCTCGCCGACGTCCGCTCCGTCGGCGTACAAGGGGACGGCCGCACCTACGGCCACCCCGTCGTGATCCGCCCGGTCACCTCCGAGGACGCGATGACCGCTGACTGGGCCCGCCTGCCCTACGAGGTCATGGAGCGCATCTCCACGCGCATCACCAACGAGGTCGAGGAGATCAACCGCGTCACCCTCGACATCACCTCCAAGCCCCCGGGCACCATCGAGTGGGAGTGACCTGAGGCTCGCTCACGCCAAGGTCGAAGATCGCTCGTGCATGGTGCGAGCAGACTTCGACCTACGAGCCTGGCGGCGGACCGTCGGAGCGGCGTAGCGTCCAGCCCATGGCGAAGGGAACCGCTGACAATCCCCACACCTACCCGCAGGGCGTCACCTGCTGGATCGACGCCCAGGTCCCCGACGCACCGGCGGCGGCTGCGTTCTACGGTGAGCTGCTCGGCTGGCAGACCCGCGACGCGCTGCCGCCCGAGGTGCCGGCGTCGTACCTGGTCGCCACGCTCGACGGTCACGACGTGGCCGCGATCGAGCCACGCGAGGGCGAGCAGGCGTTCTGGCTGACGTACGTCGCCGTGGACGACGTCGACGCGATGGTGCCGCGCGCGGTGGACGCGGGAGCGACGCTGGTCGACGGTCCGCACGACGCGGGCCCCGGCGGGCGGTGGGCCGAGCTCCGCGACCCGGAGGGAGCGGTCTTCAGGATGTGGCAGGCCCGCAACCGGCTGGGCTCGCAGCTCAACAACGCGCCCGGCGCGTGGAACTTCAGCGACCTGCACACCACCGACGTCGCGCGCGACCTCGACTTCTACCGCGAGGTGTTCGGGTGGGAGGTCGAGGACATGGGCCCCGACGCCGGCGCGACGATCAAGGTCCCCGGCTACGGCGACCACCTCGAGGCCACCGTCGACCCCGACATCCGGGTCCGGCAGGCCGGCGCCCCCGAGGGTTTCGCCGACGCGATCGGCGGAGCAGTCGGGCTGACGGGCGAGGAGCATCCGCACTGGCACGTGACGTTCAGCGTGGCCGACCGGGACGCTGCGGCGCAGCGGGCCGAGAGCCTCGGCGCGAGCGTCGTCAGCACCGACGAGGGCACCTGGGCGCGGACGGTGCGCATCCGCGACCCGTGGGGCGCCGAGCTCACCCTGAGCCAGTTCGTCGCACCGGGCTGAGCCTCCCTTCGCAGGGGTGGTCGCGCCGCACGCCGTGACAGGTCTAGGTTGCTGGATGGCCCACACATGAATCTTGGGAGGTGCGCATGTCGTCCGACACCTTGATCAACGCATCCTGGCTCGACTACCTGCTGGTGGCGATCTACTTCGGCTTCGTGCTCGGCATCGGCGTGATGGCCCGGAGACAGGTGTCCGACTCGATCGACTTCTTCCTCTCGGGCCGCTCGCTGCCCGCCTGGGTGACGGGCCTGGCGTTCATCTCCGCCAACCTCGGTGCCGTCGAGATCATGGGCATGTCGGCCAACGGCGCGCAGTTCGGCCTGCCGACGGTGCACTACTTCTGGGTCGGCGCGGTGCCCGCGATGCTGTTCCTCGGTGTCGTGATGATGCCGTTCTACTACGGCTCCAAGGTCCGCTCGGTCCCCGAGTTCATGTTCAAGCGGTTCGGCACCGGGGCCCACCTGGTCAACGCGATCAGCTTCGCGGTCGCGCAGCTGCTCATCGCCGGAGTCAACCTCGCGCTCCTCGCCGGCATCGTCCATGCGCTGCTCGGCTGGCCGATCTGGGTCGCCCTCGTCGTCGCCGGCGCGATCGTGCTGTCGTACATCACCCTCGGCGGGCTGAGCGCCGCGATCTACAACGAGGTCCTCCAGTTCTTCGTGATCGTGGCCTCGCTGCTTCCGCTCACGCTCATCGGCCTGCACCGCGTCGGCGGCTGGAGCGGGCTCACCGACAAGATCACCGCGGCCGCCGACAGCGCGCCCGCCAGCGCCGGTGTGGCCCCCGCGGCCCAGCAGCTCGAGTCCTGGCCGGGCCAGGCGCTCTCGGGCTTCGACTCGCCGCTGTTCTCGGTGATCGGCATCGTCTTCGGCCTCGGCTTCGTGCTGTCCTTCGGCTACTGGACGACGAACTTCGTCGAGGTGCAGCGCGCGATGGCCTCCGACTCGATCTCCGCGGCCCGCAAGACGCCCATCATCGGGGCCTTCCCGAAGATGTTCGTCCCCTTCATCGTCATCGTGCCCGGCATGGTCTCCGCCGTCTTGGTGAAGGAGATGATCGACCTCAAGAACGGCGGCTCGCCCGCGGGCGGCGCCTCCGGCGACGGGGTCGCCTACAACGACGCGCTGCTGCTGCTGATGCGCGACGTGCTGCCCAACGGCCTGCTGGGACTGGCGATCGCCGGTCTGCTGGCAGCCTTCATGGCCGGCATGGCGGCCAACATCTCGGCCTTCAACACCGTCTTCTCCTACGACCTGTGGCAGCGCTACATCCGCAAGAACCACAGCGACGACTACTACCTGCGGATCGGGCGGCTGGCGACCGTCGCGGCGACCGTCATCGCGATCTTCACCGCCCAGATCGCCATGGGCTACGACAACGTCATGAACTACCTGCAGACGCTGTTCGGGTTCTTCAACGCCCCGCTCTTCGCCACCTTCATCCTCGGTATGTTCTGGAAGCGGATGACGCCCACCGCCGGGTGGGTCGGCCTGGTCGCCGGCACGTTGTCCGCCATCGCGGTCGACCGGCTCGCAGCCGCCGGGGTCATCGACCTGCCCGGCCAGGGCGCGGCGTTCCTCGCCGCGTCGACCGCCTTCGTCGTCGACATCGTGCTGAGCATCGTCGTCTCGCTCGTGACCAAGCCGAAGCCGGCCTCCGAGCTGAAGGGGCTGGTCTACTCCGAGACGCCCCGGGAGGATCGCACCGACCCGCACGAGGCGGCCATGCCGTGGTACCAGCGCACGGTGCCCCTCGCCGGCATCGCGCTGGTGATGGTCATCATCCTCAACTTCGCCTTCTGAGAGAGGGGCAGACATGTCCGACGACACGACCGGCGGTGCCCCGCACAAGGCGGGCGCCTTCGACATCCGCAACATCATCGGCGCGCTCATGGGCGTCTACGGCATCATCTTGGCCCTGGCCGGGCTGTTCGGCGAGCACGAGCCGGAGAAGACGGGCGGCGTCAACGCCAACCTGTGGACCGGCATCGCGCTGATCGTCGTCTCGGCGGCCTTCATCGGCTGGGCACAGCTCAAGCCGATCGTGGTGCCGGCCGAGGTGGAGCGTCCCGACGACGACCCGACCCGTCCCGCCCCGCAGCGCAAGCGGCCGCCCGCCCACTGATCGCCCCGGTGGTCTCGACCACTCGGTAACGAACCGGCAACAGCGCCCCGTGGGGTCTGGACGTGACCGTCATCACTACATATGTTGTGTCGAACAACATATGTACGGCGGTCCGGCGCTGAGCCACCACCGACCGTGCGATCAGAAATCGCTAGGAGGCGGTTCGCGTGAAGCGGAAGCACAGTTTGGTTCTCGTCCCTCTGCTGGGTGCCGCTATGGCGCTGACCGCCTGTGGCAGTGACTCCGACAGCGGATCGGACGGCGGGTCGGACGCCGGCAGCGGCGGCGGCGACGCGACCGGCAAGATCGGCGTCATCCTCCCCGACACCGAGTCCTCGGTGCGCTGGGAGAGCGCGGACCGCCCGGCCCTCGAGTCCGCCTTCAAGGAGGCCGGGGTCGACTACGAGATCCAGAACGCCGAGGGCGACGCCGAGAAGATGACCACCATCGCCGACAGCATGATCGGCAGCGGCGTCACGGTCCTCGCGATCGTCAACCTCGACTCCGAGTCGGGCGCGGCCATCCAGGAGAAGGCTGCGTCGCAGGGCGTGGCGACCATCGACTACGACCGGCTGACGCTGGGTGGATCGGCGGAGTACTACGTCTCCTTCGACAACACCAAGGTCGGCGAGCTGCAGGGCCAGGGCCTGGCGGACTGCCTCGGCGACAAGGACGCCAACATCGTCTACCTCAACGGTTCGCCCACCGACAACAACGCCACGCTCTTCGCCGAGGGCGCGCACAGCGTGCTCGACGACATGAGCAACTACACGGTCGTCGGTGAGCAGGCCGTGCCGGACTGGGACAACGAGCAGGCCGCCACGATCTTCCAGCAGCTCTACACCGCTGCCGACGGCAAGGTCGACGGCGTGCTCGCGGCCAACGACGGCCTCGGCGGCGCGGCGATCAGCATCCTCGAGGGTGCCGGCCAGGCCGGCAAGGTCCCGGTCACCGGCCAGGACGCCACCGTCGAGGGCCTGCAGAACGTGCTCGCCGGCACGCAGTGCATGACGGTCTACAAGTCCGCCACGCAGGAGGCCGGTGCGCTGGCCGACGTCGCGATCGCGCTCGCCAAGGGTGAGGACGCCGAGACCACCGGCACCACGGTCGACTCCTCCGACGACAGCGAGGTCCCCTCGATCCTGCTCGACCCGCAGTCCATCACCAAGGACAACGTGGGCGACGTGATCGACGACGGTGGCCAGAAGGCCGCGGACGTCTGCACGGGCAAGTTCGCCGACCTGTGCAAGGAAGCCGGGATCTCCTGATCCCGGTCTGACGACCCAAGGACGACGCCCGGGCCGGGACTCCGGGCCCGGGCGTCGCTCCTGTCCACCCGCACAACAAATCAGTCTCGCGATCGGAAGTGAATTGCATGGTCGAGCCGCTGCTCCAGCTGAGCGGAGTCAACAAGAGCTTCGGCGTGGTGCACGTCCTGCACGACGTCGACTTCGCCGTCTACCCCGGACAGGTCACCGCGCTCGTCGGTGACAACGGCGCCGGCAAGTCGACCCTGGTGAAGATCATCGCCGGCATCTACGGCCGCGACTCCGGTGACTACCGCTTCGAGGGCAAGGCCGTCGACGTCCACGGCCCGCGCGACGTCGCTGGCCTCGGCGTGGAGGTCGTCTACCAGGATCTGGCCCTCTGCGACAACCTCGACATCGTCGAGAACATGTTCCTCGGTCGTGAGGAGACCACCCGCTTCGGGCTCGACGAGGTCTCCATGGAGACCCGGGCCCGCGAGACCCTGGCGTCGCTGTCGGTGCGCACCGTCAAGTCGGTGCGCCAGAGCGTGGCGAGCCTCTCGGGTGGGCAGCGCCAGACCGTCGCCATCGCCAAGGCGGTCCTCTGGAACTCCAAGGTCGTGCTGCTCGACGAGCCCACTGCCGCCCTCGGTGTGGCGCAGACGCGCCAGGTGCTCGACCTGGTGCGCCGCCTGGCCGACCGCGGGCTCGGGGTCGTGCTGATCTCGCACAACATGGGCGACGTGCTCGAGGTCGCCGACCGCATCACCGCGCTCTACCTCGGACGCGTCGCCGCTGACGTGGCTGCCAAGGACGTCACGCACGGCCAGATCGTCGAGCTCATCACCGCCGGACGCTCCGGAGACCTCGGCATCGCCGACTCCGCGACCGCGGCCGTCTGACAAGGACCGGAGACCTCCATGACCGTCGACAACGACACCCAGCCCGCCCCCGCGGCCCAGCCTGCGGGTGGCTTCGACAACGACAACCGCCAGGCCGGCAGCGTCGGCGACGCAGCTCGCGACTACGTCAACCGCCTCCGTGGCGGCGACATGGGCTCGCTGCCGGCGATCCTCGGCCTCGTCGTCCTGGTGGCGATCTTCGCCTCCCTCAACGACCGGTTCCTCACGACCTACAACATGGCCAACCTGGTGATCCAGGCGAGCTCGATCATCGTGCTGGCCATGGGCATCGTCTTCGTGCTCCTGCTCGGCGAGATCGACCTGTCGGCCGGTGTCGCAGGCGGCGCCTGCGCCACGATCACCGCCTTGATGCTCATCGACTACGACTGGACGTGGTGGATGGCCACGCTGGCCGGCGTCGCGTTCGGCGCCGTCATCGGCCTGGCCATCGGCTCCCTCGTGGCGCTGCTCGGGATCCCGTCCTTCGTCGTCACCCTCGCGTTCTTCCTCGCCCTCCAGGCGGTGCCCCTCAAGCTGATCGGCTCCGGCGGGTCGCTGCGCTTCAACGACCCCGTGCTGCGCGGCCTCTCCATCAAGAACGTCCCGGCGTCGGCAGGATGGATCGCGGCGATCGTCATCGTCGCGGTGTTCGCCGCCCTGTCGCTGTGGCGCTTCCGCTCCCTGTCGTCCAAGGGCCTGGTCCACCCGCCCCTGGGGCTCGTGGTGATCCGCATCGGCGTACTGGCCGTCATCGTCCTCGGCCTCACAGCGCTGCTCAACCTGAACCGCTCGCCGAACCCGACGTTCAACATCAGCGGCATCCCGTGGGCGGCACCGGTCGTGATCGCGCTGCTGCTCTTCTGGACCTTCATGCTCACCAAGACCCGCTTCGGCCGGCACCTCTACGCGGTCGGCGGCAACGCCGAGGCTGCGCGTCGCGCCGGCATCAACGTGCGCCGGGTGAAGATCACCGCCTTCGTCATCTGCACGAGCATGGCGGCGCTCTCCGGCCTGCTGTCGGCGTCCTACACCGGCAAGGTCTCGCCGGGCTCCGGTGGCCAGAACGTGCTGCTGTACGCCGTCGCGGCGGCGGTCATCGGTGGCACCAGCCTCTTCGGTGGACGTGGCCGGGCGATCGACGCGGTCATCGGGGGGTTGGTCATCGCGACCATCGGCAACGGCCTCGGGCTGCTCAACCAGGCCGCCTACATCAACTTCCTGGTGACCGGTGGTGTGCTGCTCCTCGCCGCGAGCGTGGACGCGATCTCGCGCCGCCGTCGTTCCTCGGCCGGCGTGTAGGCCCGGAGCATGAGCCCGCAGCGGCGCTCGGGCCTCGGCACCAACCAGGAGGCCATCCGCCGTCACAACCTCGGCACGGTGCTGCGGCACGTCCACGGTGCCGGCCAGACGTCGCGAGCAGAGCTGACCAGCCTCATGGGTCTCAACCGGAGCACGATCGCGGGGCTGGTCAGCGAGCTGGAGTCGCTGGGCATCGCCGAGCACGCCACGCCGCTCGAGGGATCGCGTCAAGGTGCGGGACGGCCGTCGGCCCGGGTGCGGATCGCCCGGGAGGGGCCGTACGTCATCGCGGTCGACCTGGGGGTCGACCGCGCCGTCGTAGCCCGCGTCGGACTCGGCGGACACGTGATCCAGCGCGCGCAGGCCCCCGTGCTGCGCGACGGGGAGGCCTGGCAGGTGGGGGCGGCGGTCGCGACCCTCATCCGCACGGTCATCGAGGGCGCGCCGAGCGCAGCGCCACTGGTGGGGATCGGGATCAGCGTCCCCGGCCTGGTGCGCCGCAGCGACGGCCTGATCCGCCTCGCCCCCAACCTCGAGTGGCACGACGTCTCGTTCGGCGGCATCGTGCTGGCGGCCCTCGGGCTCGACGTGCCGGTCTCGCTGGCCAACGACGCCGACCTGGGAGCACTCGCCGAGCACACGCGCGGGGCCGGGGTCGGCGTCGACGAGCTCATCTACGTCTCCGGCAACGTCGGTGTCGGTGCCGGCGTCATCTCGGGCGGACACCGCCTCGAGGGCGTCGGCGGCTACGCGGGCGAGGTCGGCCACCTGCGGTTCAATCCGGACGGACGGCCGTGCCACTGCGGCAACCTCGGGTGCTGGGAGACGGAGGTCGGGGCCTTCGCGATCGCCGAGGCGATCCAGTGCCCGCCCGACAAGGTCGCCCAGCTCGACGAGGTCCTGGACGAGTTCGACCGGCCGTCGACGGCGCTCCGCGCGACCGGTACGTCGCTGGGCCAGGGGCTGGCGAGCATCGTCAACATGTTCAACCCGCAGGTCGTCGTGCTGGGCGGCTACTTCCGCTCGCTCTACCGCCTGGTGGGTGCTGACGTGGACGCGGGCCTGGCCGACCGGGCGCTGCCCGCGCCGCTGGAGTCCGTGCGCCTCGAGCTCCCCGGTCTCGGGTCCGACTCGCCCCTCCACGGCGCGGCCGAGATCGCGCTGGAGCCGCTCTTCGTGGACCCCGTCGCTGCCCTCGGCACGGCACTCGTCGACGTGCGCGCTCGGCTGGCCGGCTGAGGATCCCGGGGCCTCGCGCGGGTCAGGCAGACAGCTCGAGCTCCCCGGTGAAGACCGGACCGAAGGACCGCTCGGCCGCGCCGAGCGCGGCAGCCTCGATGCCCAGCGTGCTGGGCCGCAGGTCGGGTCGCACCTGCATCTGCGAGGGCAGGCGCTCGTCGAGCGTGCGTCGAGCGGGCTCGAGCACGAGGTCGCCGAGCGGGGCGAAGTAGCCACCGAGCACGACCACCTCGGGATCGAGCACGTTGCTGAGCATCGCCAGCCCGAGGCCCACGTCGCGACCGACGCGCTCGAGCCCCGCCCGGACCCCGGGATGGGTGCGGGCGCGCACCGCGACGGCCTCGGCGGTGCGCAGCGGAGTGTCGAGCTCGACCATGTCGACGGCGGCGAGCATCGCGTGCAGCCCGATCGACGCCTCCCAGCAGCCGCGGCGTCCGCATCCGCACAGGGCGGTGGAGTCACCGACAGGCATGTGGCCGACCTCGCCAGCGAAGCCTGCGCCGCCGCGCATCACCTCACCGTCCTGCACGATGCCGGCCCCGATGCCGACGGTGCCGGTGAGGTAGAGGGAGTGGGCCACGCCGACGGCGGCACCGTGGTGCGACTCGGCGTACGCCGCGCAGTTGGCGTCGTTGCTGACCTCGATGCGTCGGCCCGGGACCAGCGTCTCGAGGAGGTCGGACACCCCCGGCCACGCGACGTGCAGGTTGGGTGCCCACGCGACGGTGGCGTTGTCGCCCCGCACCAGTCCGGGCACCGCAAGCGTCGCCCCCACCAGGCGGGTGTCCGCGCCGACGTGCTCGGACAGGGTGGTGCGGGCCAGGTCGCGGAGGTCCTCGCCCGCGCTGCCGGGGCGACTCGAGCTCGCCACGATCGTCCCGGCGAGGTCGAGGACCACAGCGGAGACGTAGTCGACGTTGAGCTCCAGCCCCAGAGTGAGGAAGCGCCCGCCCCGCAGCGCGACCGGTCGTCCGGGCCGACCGCGCACGCCGGGCCGTGAGCCCTCCTCGATGACCGCACCCGCCTCCTCGAGGTCGGCGACGATCACCCCGACGGTCGCCTTGGCCAGGCCGGTGTCACGGGCGAGCTCGACCCGCGTGGACGGACCGAGGCGACGCAGCGCACGGAGCACGGCCCCGGTGTTGCTGCGCCGCAGCCGCTCGGTCCCGGCGGTGGAGCGCTGCCGCACCGTCAGCGGACGCCGTACAGGTGCTCGAGTGCGAGTTGGTCGAGCAGCTCGAACCCACCGCCCCGCTGCGCGAGGACCTCGGGGTCGGCCAGCTCGGCGTCGAGCAGGCCCTGCCAGCCCTCGCCCTCGGCGACCGTCGAGATCCCCAGCTCGGGCACCTTGGCGGCCTCCATCGCGGCCTGCACCTCAGGGTCGGCACGGAAGGCCTTCACCTTCTCGCGCAGGATGAGGTAGTTGCGCATGTTGGCCTCGGCCGAGATCCACACGCCGTCCTCGTCCTCGGTGCGGGCCGGCTTGTAGTCGAAGTGGACCGGGCCGTCGTAGCCGCCGGCGAGCAGCGCGTCGACGACCCAGAAGGCGCCCCGCACGTTGCCGGCGCCGAAGCGGAGGTCCTGGTCGTACTTCGGACCGTTCTGGCCGTTGAGGTCGATGTGGTAGAGCTTGCCGGCCCACATGGCTTGGGCGTAGCCCGCCGCGGCGTTCATGCCGGCCATCTCCTCGTGGCCGATCTCCGGGTTGACGCCCACCAGCTCGGGACGCTCGAGCTGCTCGATGAAGGCCAGGGCGTGGCCGATCGTCGGCAGGAGGATGTCGCCGCGCGGCTCGTTGGGCTTGGGCTCGATCGCGAACCGCAGGTCGTAGCCCCTCTCGGTGACGTAGTCGCCGAGGACGTCGAAGGCCTCCTTCATGCGGTCGAGCGCGAGCCTGGTGTCCTGGGAGGCGCCGTACTCGGCACCCTCGCGGCCGCCCCAGGCGACATAGACCTTGGCGCCCAGCTCGGCGGCGAGATCGATGTTGCGCATCACCTTGCGCAGCGCGAAGCGTCGGATGTCGCGGTCGTTGTTGGTGAAGCCGCCGGACTTGAAGACCGGGTGGCTGAAGAGGTTGGTCGTCGCCGTGGTGACCACGAGGCCGGTGTCGTCGAGGCCCTTCCTGAAGCGGGCGATGATCTGGTCGCGGGTCGCCACGTCGCTGCCGAACGGGATCACGTCGTCGTCGTGGAAGTTCACTCCGTAGGCGCCGAGGGCGGCGAGCTTCTCCAGTGCGTGGACGGTGTCCATCTGCGGGCGGGTGGCACCACCGAAGGGGTCCACGCCCTGCCAGCCGACGGTCCAGAGGCCGAAGGAGAACTTGTCCTCGGCGGTGGGGGTGGGGATCTGGGTGCTCATGACATGCCTTCCGTGGTGGGTCTGCGGCTGGTGGGTGAAGGGATCTCAGGGGTCCAGGCAGCGGTGTGCTGCTCCAGCCCCCGTCCGTCGTCGGCGTCGGGGGACGGCCTCGGTGGAACGGGTGGCACAGCAGATGCCGAGCACGAGAGCCTCGGCCTCATTAAGTACGAGACTCAAACTAATGTCAAGCGCGCCGCACCGGGCCTGCCCGCGACGGAAGGTCCGAGGCCTGTGAGACTGGGGCGCATGGAACAGCGAAGCCTCGGAAGGACCGGCCGGCAGGTCTCGGTCGTCGGACTCGGCACCTGGCAGCTCGGGGCCGACTGGGGCGAGGTCAGCGAGGCCGACGCACGTGCGGTGCTGGAGGCGTCGGCCGAGGCCGGGGTCACCTTCTACGACACCGCCGACGTCTACGGCGACGGGCGCAGCGAGCGGATCGTGGGGGAGTTCCTCGCCGCCCACGCCGAGGACGGCTTCACGGTCGCCACCAAGATGGGACGGCGCGGTGAGCAGGTGCCCGCCAGCTACGTCGAGGACAACTTCCGCGCCTGGCTCAACCGCTCCCGTCGCAACCTCGGCGTCGAGCGCCTCGACCTGGTGCAGCTGCACTGCCCGCCCGCCGAGGTCGTCGAGGACGACGCGACCTACGACGTGCTCGACCGGCTCGTCGACGACGGGGTCATCGCTGCCTACGGGCTCAGCGTGGAGACCGTCGACCAGGCGCTCGCCGCCATCGCCCGTCCCCACGTGGCCAGCGTGCAGATCATCCTCAACGCCTTCCGGCTGAAGCCGCTCGAGGCGGTGCTCCCGGCTGCCGAGGCGGCCGGCGTGGGCATCATCGCCCGGGTGCCGCTCGCCTCCGGGCTGCTCAGCGGGAAGTACGGCCACGACACCCGCTTCGCGCCCGACGACCACCGGTCCTTCAACCGGGACGGCAGTGCCTTCGACGTCGGCGAGACCTTCTCCGGCGTCGACTACGACACCGGGATCGCGGCTGCCGCAGAGTTCCGAGAGCTGGTGGAGTCGAGCGGGCTGCAGGACGTGTCGCCCGCGCAGGCCGCCATCGCATGGGCCTGGCAGCTCCCCGGCGTCTCGACCGTGATCCCGGGGGCACGCAACGTGACGCAGGCGCAGTCCAACGCCGCCGCCGGCGAGGTCGCCGAGCTGCCGGCCACGTTCCTCCAGGGTGTCCGCGACCTCTACGACCGCCGGATCCGGGCGGAGCTCCATGACCGCTGGTGACCGCTGGTTCGGTCGGCTCCCCGACGGGCGCGACGTCGAGGTGGTGAGCATCGGCCACGCGCCCGGTCCGGTGGTGGACGTGCTGACGCTGGGCGCGACGGTGCACCGGCTGGAGGTCAGCGGTCGGGACGGCGTACGACGCAACGTCGTGCTCGGACTCGCCGACGTCGACCAAAGGCTCGCGAGCGGCTCCTACATCGGTGGGACCATCGGCCGCTACGCCAACCGCATCGCGGCCGGATCCTTCCCGCTCGACGGGCGCCAGGTGCACGTCCGCACGCATGATCGCGGCAACAGCCTCCACGGAGGACCGGACGGCTTCGACCTCCGCCTCTGGGAGGTGCGCGAGCAGGGGCCGGACGAGGTGGTGCTGGCGTTGACCAGCCCGGACGGCGACCAGGGCTTCCCCGGCACGCTGGCCGTCACCGTCGGCTACCGGGTCGACGGCGACACTGTGGTCGTCACGATGGAGGCGAGCACCGACACCACCACGGTGGTCAACCTGACGAACCACGCCTACTTCGACCTCTCCGGAGAGGGTTCAGGCACGATCGAGGACCACCTGCTCCAGGTCGAGGCCGATGAGTTCACCCCGATCGACGCGACGGGCATCCCGCTCGACGGGCACGCGCCGGTCGCGGGAACTCCCTTCGACCTCGGGGTGGCGACCCCCCTCGGGGTGGCGCTCGCCTCGGAGCACCCCCAGATGGCCACCGCGCACGGCATCGACCACAACTTCGTGGTGCGGGGTGCCGGCCTGCGACGGGCCGCGGTCCTGGCCTCGCCCGACGCTGCCACGGAGCTCGAGCTGTGGAGCGACCAGCCGGGCCTGCAGGTCTACACCGGCAACGCCCTCGACGGCACCCACCACTCCGCCGGCGGCGCGCGGCACCAGCGTCGCGGGGGAGTGGCGCTCGAGCCGCAGCTCTTCCCGGACTCCCCGAACCGACCCGAGTGGCCGTCGGCGACGTTGCGCCCGGGAGAGACCTACCACTCCGTCATCGAGTGGCGCTTCGGTGGACCTGCGGGCTCCGCGGGGCGGCTCGGATAACCTCCTCCGGATGCTTCGTGCCCGACTTCTTGCCTGCCTGCTCGTCGCCGTTGCACCCCTGCTGAGCGGGTGCATCGGCGACGAGCCGACGGTCGCCCTCCTTGTTGCCGACGGCTCCGACTCCGCCGCCCGCGCCGTCGACGCCGACGCGTTCACCGAGCGGGTCGAGGCCACCTGCGACGAGTGCCGGGTCGTCGTCTTCGACGCCGAAGGTGACGCCGGCACCCAGAAGAGCCAGGCCCGCCAGGCCGAGGCGAGCTCCGCCGACGCGATCGTCGTGGATGCCGTCGACCCCGACGACCTCCAGGCGGTCGCCGGACGCGAGATCCCGCTGATCTCGCTCGGCACCCTCGTGCCGGGCTCGGAACGCTTCGTCGGCCTCACCGGGGGTGACGTGCCCGAGCGGGCCGGTTCCGACCTCGACGCTGCCCGCGACCTGGTGCTGGGCGAGGAGAAGACGATGTCGTGGGTGCCCACCCGCGCGATGAGCGAGCGGGCCGCCGACGTCGCGGTCGCCTTCCTCGCCGACATCGAGCCGCCGGACGGCGAGGACGTCGACGGCGTCGAGACCTGGCTCTACGAGGAGCAGGACATCACCCTCGACAACCTCACCAGCGTGCTCGTCGCCCAGGGCATCCTCTCGCTCGACGACATCTGCGGCGGCGAGACCGCGAAGCGGTGTGCGAGGCTAGGCCTGCGATGATCGAGATCCTCACTCCCGTCCAGGTGGACCGGGCCCGGCGCACGGGTGCCCTCGTCGGCACCATCCTCCAGACGCTCAAGGAGCGTGCCGAGGTCGGCACCAACCTGCTCGACCTCGACCGCTGGACCCAGGAGATGATCCGCGAGGCCGGCGCCGAGTCCTGCTACGTCGACTACGCGCCGTCGTTCGGCCGCGGGCCCTTCGGCCACTACGTCTGCACCGCGGTCAACGACGCCGTGCTCCACGGCCAGCCGCGCGACCAGCGGCTCCAGGACGGGGACCTGCTCACGCTCGACCTCGCGGTGCGCCTCGACGGCATCGCGGCCGACTCCGCGATCAGCTTCGTCGTCGGCGACAGCCGCCCGGCTGGGAGCGTGGAGCTGATCGAGGTCACCCAGGAGGCGCTGGCCGCCGCGATCGACACCGCCGGCCCCGGCGTACGCATCGGCGACCTGTCACACGCGATCGGCTCCGTGCTCAGCGGCGCGGGCTACCCCATCAACATGCAGTTCGGCGGCCACGGCATCGGCACGACGATGCACCAGGACCCGCACGTCTCCAACGACGGCCGCCCCGGACGCGGCTACCAGCTCCGCCCCGGCCTGCTGCTCGCGCTCGAGCCGTGGGTGATGGCCGACACCGACGAGCTGGTCACCGACGACGACGGCTGGACCCTGCGCAGCGCCACCGGCTGCCTGACCGCCCACAGCGAGCACACCGTCGCCATCACCGAGGACGGCGTGGAGGTCCTGACCCTGCCGGGCTGATGCCCGCAGCCGTCGGTCAGTGCACCGTCTCCATCGGCACGTCGACCTCGGCCTCGGTCAGCGGCGCGTCGGCCGAGTCGAGCTTGCTCGGCCACCAGATCTTCCCGCCCAGGTCGAGGTTGAGCGCGGTCACCAGCACCGACCGTACGACGATCGTGTCGAGCATGACGCCCAGCGCCACCGCGACGCCGAGCTCGGCGAGGAACACCAGCGGCAGCGAGCCCAGCACGAGGAACGTCGCGGCCAGCACGACGCCGGCCGAGGTGATCACGCCACCGGTGGAGGCGAGCGCGATCAGCGAGCCCTTGCGGGTGCCGAAGGTCGCGGTCTCCTCGCGCACGCGGGTCATGAGGAAGATGTTGTAGTCGATGCCGAGCGCCACGAGGAACACGAAGGCGAACAGCGGGAACCCGGGGTCGGAGCCGGCGAACCCGAAGACGTGCTCGAACAGCAGCGCCGAGATGCCGAGCGCGGCGCAGAAGGACAGCACCACCGTCGCGATCAGGATCAGCGGGGCGATCACGGCCCGCAGCAGGCCGATGAGGATGAGCAGCACCACGGCGAGCACCAGCGGCATGATCACCCGGCTGTCACGGTCGGAGGCGATCTTGGTGTCGAGCAGGAACGCCGATCCGCCACCCACGAGGGCGTCGGCGCCGTCGACTCCGTGCACCGACTCGCGCGCTGCCTCGACGACGTCCGAGGCGGCGGACGAGGAGGCGTCGGCGTCGATCGTCGCCTCGAACCACGAGCGGCCGTCGGCCAGGGGCTGCACCTCGCCCGCGGCGCCGAGCCCGTCGACGCCCTTCAGCGAGGCGACCACGTCCGCAGCCGCGTCGGTGTCGGTGACGACCTGGATGGTGTTGGAGTTGTCGGACAGGTCGTGCTCGGCGAGCAGCCTCTGTCCCTTGATCGAGTCGAACTCCTGGGTGTAGCTGTCCTCGGCCGACAGCCCGGAGGTGTCGAGCTGCAGCAGGCCGAGGCAGGCGATCAGCAGCACCCCGGTCGTCATCACCCACACCCGGCGCGGGCGGTGGCTGATGACGCGGCCCACCTTGGCCCACAGGCCGTCGGAGGTCGGCTCCGCGCTGCGGTAGGTCGGGCGCTTGGGCCAGAAGACCCAGCGCCCGCAGATCACCAGCAGCGCCGGCAGCAGCGTGATCATCACGAGCATGGTCACGGTGACACCGATCGCCGCCACGGGTCCGAGCCCGGCGGTGGAGTTGAGGTCGGCGAACGCCAGGCACAGCATGCCGACCGCGACCGTCGCGGCGCTGGCGAGGATCGCCGGAGCGGCACGGTGGAGCGCGAAGGCCATCGCCTCGTGACGGTCCTCGTGGCGACGCAGCTCCTCGCGGTAGCGCGCCACGAGCAGCAGCGCGTAGTCGGTGCCGGCGCCGATCACCAGGATGCTGAGGATCGCCTGGCTCTGGCCGTTGACCGTCAGGTCGGCGTACTTCGCGAGCAGGTAGACCAGGCCGGTGGCGATGAAGTTCGCGACCACGGCGCAGGTGATCGGCAGCAGCCACAGCACCGGACTGCGATAGGTGAAGAGCAGGATCACGATGACGACACCGAGCGTGGCGAAGATGAGGTTGGTGTCGATGCCCTCGAACGCCTCCGCGGAGTCGGCGGACTGGCCGCCGTAGCCGGCGAGGTGGACCTCGCCGCCGTCGATCTTCGCGATGTCGCGGATCTCGTCGGCCGCCGCGGGGATGTCGTTCCAGCCGTTGCTGCCGAAGTTGAGCACGAGGTAGAGGTAGGCGACCTGGCCGTCGTCCGAGACGAGCGTCGGCACCGGCGCCCCCTGGGCGGCGGCCGCCTTCGCGGCGTCAGGTGTCAGCACGCCCTGGTCGGTGACGCCCTCGAGCTCGGCGATCTCCTTGCCGTCCTCGTCCATCGCGGCGAGGTCGGCGTCGGTCAGCCCGCCGTCGCGGTGGTAGACCACCAGCGTCGGGATGTCGTTGGGGTCCACCGATGCCGACAGCTCGTCGAGGACCTTGGTCGACTCGGCCGAGCCCGGCAGCCAGGAGGACGCCTCGTTGTTCTGCACCGAGGCGAGCCTGGCCGAGAAGGTCGTCATGATGCCGGCGACGACCAGCACGGCCACGAGGACGAGCCACTTGGTGATCCGGCCGGTCAGCGACCCGGCGATCCGTCGATGCATGGCACCCAGTGGATCAGCGTCGGTGCGCACCGTGCATCGGTGATCCCACCGAGGTCTAGACCGGGATCGTCCCGGGGACCGTCACCGGGTCTGCAGCTGGAACGGCGACCGCACGTCGGTCCCGGTGCGCGGGGCGACGGCGTACTCCATCGATCCGTCGACGCCGAGGCGCACGACCGCCCACTGGCCCTGGCCCCCACGACCGCGCTGGAAGGTCACCACGAGCACGTGCGCCGCGTCCTCCCAGACCTGCTCGAAGTACGTCGCCGAGCGGGCGTTGCCGGTGAACGAGTGCACCACGGCGCCGTCCTTCGTCGCCAGGACGTCGAGCTCCAGCGGGCCGAAGCCGTCCGCGTAGGCCGGGGTCCCGATGACGTGCCGGTTGTCGGTCGAGATGCCGGAGAGCTGGTTGTCGCACGTGCGCCAGCGCACCTTCCCGCCGCGCATCATCACGCTGCACGAGCCCATGTCGGAGAGCGACGTGATGCCGCCGAGCCAGCGGTTGCGGCCGGTCGTGGTGGTCCGGACCTTCGGCGCCGTGTCGACGATGCCGTGCGAGGAGGTGAACCAGCTCCCGGCGCGGCCCGCGTCGGTGCCGTTGACGTAGATCGTGCAGCCGTTGCCGTCGTCGCCCTCCTTGCAGCTCTCGCCGACGAGCGCGGCGGCACGCCCCTTCCCCGGGATCGGCACGGGGTTGAAGCGCAGGACCCGGTCGCCCTCGTCGTCGATCGACCAGACCTTGCCGCCGCGGCCGGAGAACGCCACCGCGCGGCCCTCGGCGGAGACGGCGAGGCCGTAGCCGGTCTTCCAGGTGCGGCGCCCCGGCGTGCCGTCCGAGCCGACGAAGTACGTCGTCGGCGGCCGGGCGCCGGCGGTCTGGATCACGTAGCCCGAGCCCATCGGCGCCAGCTCGCTGATGCTGTGGGGGACCGGTGTGGCGGTGCCACCGACTCCGTGGATCACGGTCCGCCCGGATCGACGCTCGGCCCACGCGATGGCCGGTGGTGCGCCCTGCTCGAGGTGGCGCACGTCGAGCACGGTGCTGGGTGCCCGGTCGTCCGCCGCGGCGGGCGCGGTGGTCGCGGCGCCCGAGGCTGCCGGGGCCAGGCCCGCCGCGAGGGCGAGCATGGTGGCGCCGATCAAGGAGGTCCTCATGACAGGGAGACGCCTTTCGCAGGGCGATGGTTGCTGGGAAAAGCGAGGGGGAGCGGGAGTTCCTCGGAGGCGAGCACGTCGCGCAGCCGCTCGGGACGGTTCGTGATCAGCCCGTCGACCCCGATCCGCACGAAGTGGCGCATGGTCGGCTCGTCGTCGACCACGTAGGGGATGACCGCGAGCCCCGCCGCGTGCGCCTCCTCGACCATCGCCTCGGTCGTGAACGGGCGGTACGTCGGGTCGTCGACGCCGCTCGTGTAGGGAGAGCCGTGCACCGGCGAGATCGCCGTGAAGCCCGCGGCCGCGGCCGTCCGGACGAAGTCGGGGTCGACGACCAGCCCGTCGAACCAGGGGGAGGGACCGTCGGCGGCGCCCCGGAGGTAGGCGGGGGAGACGAGCAGGTTGCGCTCGAGCGACGGGTCGGCCTCGGCGACGCGGACCAGCACGCCCCAGTCGAAGCACTGGATGCTCGTGCGGGGGACCATCTCGTCGACCCGGAGCGCGTCGACCACCTTCTCCACGAAGGCCTCCCGGGTGGTGAGCCCGGACGCGTCGAGGGCGTCGTACTTGATCTCGAGGTTGACCCGCACCGTGTCGGCGTCGCGCTCGTCGAGGAGGGCGGCGACCTGGCGCAGCAGCGGCATCGTCGGCGGCAGCTCTGCTCGGGTGAGCTCGCGGATGCGGCGGGCGTCGGCAAGCCCGCCGTGGACGGTGGGGTCGTGCGAGACCACGACGTCGTCCTGTGCGGTGAGGTGCACGTCCAGCTCGAGCGTGCTCACCCCGAGGGCGAGGGCGCGACCGAAGGCTTCGAGGGTGTTCTCGGGCCAGAGGCCGGCACCGCCGCGGTGGGCCTGGAGGTCGAACCTCACGCGTAGAGGGCGTCGACGACGTCGGCGTACTTGGTCCTCACCACGCGCCGCTTGAGCTTGAGCGTGGGAGTCAGCTCCTCGGACTCAGCCGTCCACTCGTCGGCCAGCAGCTCCCAGGCCTTGACCTGCTCGGGCCGGGAGAGGCGCTCGTTGGCGGCGTCGACGGTGGCCTGCGCCATCGCGCGGATCTGCGGCTCCTGCGAGAGGGCGGCGAGGTCGGTGAACTCGATGCCCATCCTCGCCGCGACCAGCGGCGCGATCTCGCCGTCGAGGGTGAGGATCGCGACGACGTACGACCGGTCGTCACCCAGGGCCATCGCGTGCCCGATGAGCGGCGACTCCTTGAGGAGGTTCTCGATGTTGGAGGGCGCGATGTTCTTGCCCGCCGAGGTGATGATCAGCTCCTTCTTGCGGTCGACGACGGAGTAGAAGCCGTCGTCGTCGACGACCCCGATGTCCCCGGTGTGCAGCCAGCCGTCCTCGTCGATCAGGGCGCGGGTGGCGTCGTCCTGCAGGTGGTAGCCCGGGGTGTTGACCGGGCCGCGGGTGAGGATCTCGCCGTCGTCGGCGAGGCGCACCTCGATGCCGGGGTTGGGCACGCCGACGGTGCCGAGCCTGAAGTGGTCGGGTCCGTTGGAGGTGAAGGCGCCGGTGGTCTCCGTCATGCCGTAGACGTCGTAGACCCGCAGGCCGAGCCCACCCATGAAGGTGGCGACCTCCAGCGGCATCGGCGCCGCGGCACTGGCCGCCCACGTGACCTGGTCGAGCCCGAGCAGCAGCCGTAGGAAGCCGAGGATCGCCTCGTCCGCCCGGGCGTACGCCGTCTCGATCTCCGGGGTCATCGCGTTGCCGTGCTCGTGCGCCCGGGTCCACGCCAGCCCGGCCGCCATCGCATCGCGCACGAGCTCCTGGTTGGCCGGGTCGGGGTCCTCGGCGAGCTTGGCGGAGATGCCGGTCCTGATCTTCTCCCACACCCGCGGGACGCCGAAGAACGCCGTCGGGTGCACCTCGCCGAGCGCGCCGAGCAGCCCGGCGGGGTCGGGGATCGCGTGGACGTGGCTGCCGAGGAAGGGAGGGGAGTACGTCGCCAGGATCCGCTCGGCGATGTGCGCGAGCGGGAGGTAGCTGATCGAGCGCTGCGGGCCGACGAGGCCGGCGTTGTCGAGGGTGGAGACCGCCTCGAACATGACGTTGTGGTGGGTCAGCACGACGCCCTTGGGGTTGCCGGTCGTCCCGGAGGTGTAGAGGAACGTGGCCGGGAGGTCGGGGGTGATGCCGGCCGTGCGCGCTTCGACGCCGCTGGTGTCCCGTCCGTGCGCGAGGAAGTCGTCCCACGTCATCGCGCGCGGGTCCTCGACCCGGTCGGCGTCGCCCAGCATCACCACGTGCCTGATCGAGTCGACCTCGGTGAGGGCGCGCTCCCAGCGCTGGTAGCGGTCATGGTCCTCGAGCACCACCACGACCGGCCGGGCCTCGGCGGCGATGAACGCGACCTGGTCCTGGGCGAGGGTGTCGTAGATCGACATCGGCACCGCGGCCGCGGTCATCGCGCCGTAGTCGGCCAGCGTGTGGGCGGTGCGGTTGGTCGCCATGATCGCCACCGGGTCGCCCGTCTCGACGCCGAGGTCGATGAGCGCGGCCGCCACCTGCTGGGTCAGTGCCCACGTCTCGGCCCAGGTGATGGTCGACCACAGCTCACCCTCGGGCACGTCGAACCGGTCGGAGAACGCCGGCTGGTCACCGAAGCGCTCAGCAGCCTGCCTGACGGTCGCTGGCATGTGCAGTCCGCGGATGCGCGTCTCGTACGCCTCGCGGACGGCGGCGACGTCGGCCGGGACCTCGGCCTGGACCCGGGCGGTGGTGTCGGCCATGGCTGCTCCTCGCGGACGTGCGGTGTGGCGGGGGTCACATCATGCCTCACCTGCCAGCGGGGTCCAGCCCGTCGCGTACGGTCGGGCAGGGTCCTGACTGACACTGGAGGCGACATGGTGGCGAGCCGCTCGGCCCGCGAGCGGAGGGCGACCGCCCAGGCGGGTCCGCTGGGACGGGCCAAGGTCGACCTCGACGGCGACCAGCAGTTCCTCTACCGGATCAGCTGCACGGCCTGCACAGCCCGCGGTCACCGCGCGTGGTCGACCCATCGCGCCGGTGGCGACAACGGCTTCATGGCCGCCATGGACCGGTGGATCTTCCACCTCGTCGAGAGGCATCCCGGACAGGATGCGCCGTGCCTGGAGTTCCTCCCCGAGGCACAGCGGAGGCTCCACGAACGGCGCGAAGAGCGGTAGGCGCGCGGAGTGCGCTACCGTGGGTGCTGTTGAAGGGTCGACCCCGGTCGTCCTGGTCGCGCACCTAGCCGCGGCTCGTGTCTCGTACTCCTGGTTTTCGGTTCGCTGGATATCAGCTCAGTTGGATGTCTTCAGCAGCTGGAGGGCACAGCGTCCTCCGCACCGAACAAGGGAAAAGATCATGGCTCAGGGCACCGTCAAGTGGTTCAACGCTGACAAGGGCTTCGGCTTCATCGCGCAGGACGGTGGCGGCGAGGACGTGTTCGTCCACTTCTCCGCCATCCAGACCAACGGCTACAAGTCGCTCGACGAGAACCAGAAGGTCGAGTTCGACATCACCGCCGGCCCCAAGGGCCCGCAGGCCGAGAACGTCCGCGGCATCTGATTCATCTCGAAGGGCCCCGACCGCACTGCGGTCGGGGCCCTTCGTGCGTCCTGGGCACGTCTCCTGCTGAGCTCGTGGCGTCGCCCGCCGTCGGCCCTGCAGGAAGCCCGCGCCCGCGGCGATGACGGGCTCGGCGGTGACGGACCCGAGCAGGCTGGGGATGCGGGGGACACAGCGTGTGCGGCCCCCGCATCCCGGCTGGTGGGGTCAGACGTGGGCGGAGCTGCGGCGCTGCGTCATCTGCCAGATGACCAGTGCGATGACCGCGCCGATGATCGAGCCGATGATGCCGGCGGGCTGGAGGAAGCCGTCGCCGGCGTCCTTGCCGAAGAGCAGGTAGCCGAGGAAGCCGCCGACCAGCGAGCCGACGATGCCGAGCCCGATGGTGGCCACGATCGACATGTCCTGGCGTCCGGGCACGAGCAGCCGGGCCACGAAACCGGCGATGGCGCCGACGACGAGGATGGTGATAATGAGTCCGAGCATGGGAGTGCCTTCCGTTCGAGGGCCACGGTGGAGGCCCTTGAGGTACACGGAAACACCCCCGAGGGAGGTCAAACACACCCCGGGGTGGGTTAGGCTCACCTGCGTGAGCCAGCCCGGTCGTCCCATCCAGGTCGCCATCGTCGACGACTACGACGTCGTGGTCGTCGGGGTGGCGAACATGCTGGAGCCCTATCGCGAGCGCGTCGTCGTGGCCGAGCTCGACACCAACAAGCCCTTGGTCGACGAGGTGGACGTCGCGCTCTACGACTCCTTCGCCCAGCCCGAGTCCGACCACGACGAGGTCCGGACGCTGATCGACAACCCACGTGCTCGCAAGGTGGTGATCTACACGTGGAACTTCCACCCCGACCTCCTCGACATGGCCCGCGAGCTCGGGGTGGACGGCTACCTCTCCAAGGCGCTGTCCGCTCGTGAGCTGGTCGCGGCCCTCGAGGCCGTCCACGCCGGCGAGACCGTGATCAACGAGCCCGCCGCGAGGACGACGCGCACCACCGCCGGTGACTGGCCCGGACGCAACGAGGGCCTGTCCGACCGCGAGTCCGAGATCCTCGCCCTGATCACCCAGGGCAAGAACAACGCCGAGGTGGCGGCGCTGACCTACCTGAGCCCCAACACGGTGAAGTCCTACATCCGCGGGCTCTACCGCAAGATCGACGTCGAGAGCCGCACGCAGGCCGTGCTCTGGGGCGTACGCCACGGGTTCATGCCCGACCACCGGCGCATCGACCACTGGCGCGGCGGCCCGTGAGCGGCGGCTCGGGACTCGCAGCCTGCTGCCCCGGGCACTCTCGCCGGACGATCTGAGGACGCCGCGCGACCCCGTCGCGGGCGACATCGAGCTCACCGGCGAAGCAGTCCCCACCCGCTGCCGCGTCGCCTTGTGTGGGACTCGTGCTGGAGGGGCGCGTCACTGTGGGCGACGCATGTCGAACCGGTTGCCGGTGTCGATGCCGAAGTAGGCCGTCGGTCCGCCTGCCCGCAGGATCGGCTGCGCCCGGGCTGTGTCGTAGACGCCGTCGACCAGCAGGTCCTCGTCGATGTGCACGCCGACCACCTCGCCGACGGTGAACCAGGAGCCGCTGGCCTCACCGGCTGCCGTCTGCAGCTCGACGATCTGGGTGACTCGGCACTCGAAGGTGACCGGCGCCGCAGCGACTCGAGGCGCCCCGACCTCCCAGGAGGCGACTGCCTCGAGCCCGGCCGCCTCGAACTCGTCGACGTCCTCGGTGGTGGAGGTCGTGTTCATCTGCTCAGCCAGGGAGCGGGTGACGAGGTTCCAGGTGAACTCGCGCGTCGCCTCTGCGTTGGCGACGGTGCCCTTCCAGCCGTTGCTGGAGAACCCCACTAGCGGCGGGCTGTAGTTGAGCGCGTTGAAGAAGCTGTAGGGCGCCAGGTTGCGTCGGCCCTGCGCGTCCAGCGTCGCGATCCAGCCGATCGGGCGCGGGGCGACGATGGAGTTGAAAGGGTCGTGCGGCAGCCGGTGGCCGTCCGCAGGGCGGTAGAAGTGTTCGCTCACCTGTGCATGACATCAGAGCGCACAACACCGCTGACGAGGGGGACCGCGCCCACGGCGCCTGCGAGTGGTGCGGTCCTCGTCAGCGCCGACGATCAGGCCAAGGATGCGGTCATTCGGATCGAGACGAGCAGGCCAGGCACCTCGGCTCCGAGCCTGGCCGCGTAGCGCGCCGGCGGTTCTGTCGGGAACCAGCGGGCGTACTCCTCGTTCATGCCGGCGAAGTCGCCCGGGTCGCTGAGCAGCACGCCCACTTCGACGACGTCATCGAGCGACGCACCTGCCGCCCGCAGGATGGCCTCGCAGTTCCCGAGCGCCTGCCTGGTCTGGGCTCGGATGTCGTCGCCCGCCATGCGACCGGTGCTCACGTCGATCCCTGTGGTGCCTGAGACGAACACCTGGGACCCGGCCCTGACTCCTTGGCTGAAGAGCGGCGAGTGGGGCGCGTCTGGAGTGGTGATTGTCTGGCGGGGCATGTCCGACCTCCTGCTCGATGGTCGCACCACCAGGTGCCCAGTGGAAGACGGTAGTCGTCGCACGCCCCGCCACGCGGTGGAATGCGGCTTCCTGGCGGCTGATGCGGTGGCCCGACGGATCGAGGAACGTGGGTCACGCCCGCCGGGGGGCCGTCCGCTGTCGACTCGTCGCGCTTCTGAGCCGATCGCGACACGCATGTCCAAAGCGTGAGCAATCGCGACGTCGGAGGAACCTTGTATCTACTATCTTGACCATGTCAGTAGAGATAGGCCTCAATGAGAGGTCGCCAACCACCGATGAGTCCTTGCGTCTCGGGATGGATGACCGCCTGGCCACGCCGGTTCGCTCGCGCCGCGCGCGACGTCAGGTCCCGCACGGCCTCGGCCGGCTTCTCGGACCGGTCGTGCTGGTGGCGTTGTGGTTCGTCGCGACGAGCGCAGGCTGGGTCGACGCGCGCACCCTTGCCTCACCCGCCGCCGTCTGGGATGCCGCACAGCGGCTCCTCGAGACCGGCCAGCTCCAGGACAACCTCCTGGTGTCGCTGCAACGTGCGATGACCGGCCTCGCCATCGGCGTCACGGTCGGGGTCGTCCTCGCCCTGGTCTCGGGACTGACCCGCGTCGGGGAGTTCCTCCTCGACGCGAACCTGCAGATGCTGCGGTCGATGCCGATCCTCGCGCTGGTGCCCCTGGCGATCGTGTGGTTCGGCATCGGCGAGGAGGTCAAGATCCTGCTCGTCTCCCTCGCGGTGATGTTCCCGATCTACCTCAACACCCATGCCGCTGTCCGCGGTGTCGACAGCCGCTTCGTCGACCTCGCCTCGACGGTCGGCCTCGGCCGGATCGCCCTCGTGCGGCGGGTCATCCTGCCCGGCGCACTCCCGGGCTTCTTCACGGGCCTGCGCTTCTCCGTCGCCATCGCCTGGCTCGTCCTCGTCGTCAGCGAGCAGATCAACGCCTCGTCAGGGATCGGCTACCTCATGACCCAGGCACGCAACATCGGTCAGACCGACGTCATCATGGTCGGGCTCGTGGTCTACGCGCTCCTCGGCCTCATCTCGGACACCCTCGTCCGACTTCTCGAGAGGAAGGCGCTCACGTGGCAGTCCACCCTGCAGTCCCGCTGAACGACGCACCCGTCACCGACCGCCCGGCCGGACCGGTGGCCGTACGAGCGTCTGGCTTGTCACGAGCATTCGACGGACGCGGCATCCTGCACGACATCGACCTCGAGATCCGGCAGGGCGAGTTCGTCGTGCTCCTCGGCCGCTCCGGCTCGGGAAAGAGCACGCTCCTGCGGATCCTGGCCCGGCTCGACGCCGAGTTCGACGGCGAGCTCCGGGTGCCCGACCGGCCGTCCGTGGCCTTCCAGGACTCCCGGCTCCTGCCCTGGAACCGGGTGATCGACAACGTCACCCTCGGACTGACCGACAAGGACGCCAAGCGCCGCGCGGCCGAGCTCCTCGCCGAGGTCGGTCTCGCCGACCGGGCGCGCGCCTGGCCCAAGACGCTCTCGGGCGGCGAGGCCCAACGCGCCGCACTGGCCCGCGCGCTGATCCGTGAGCCCGAGCTGCTCCTGATGGACGAGCCGTTCGGGGCGCTCGACGCGCTGACCCGCATCCGGATGCACCGCCTGCTCCGCACGCTGTGCGAGCGCTACCGACCCGGCGTGCTGCTCGTCACCCACGACGTCGACGAGGCCGTGCTGCTCGCCGACCGGATCCTCGTGCTGACCGACGGCCGCGTCTCGCTCGACCTCACCGTCGACCTGCCGGCCGCAGGACGTCGCCACACCCAGGAGTTCACCGACCTCCGGACCCGCCTGCTCACCGAGCTCGGGGTCGAGGACGACGACCAGTAGGTCCTCGCCACCGGCCGGTCTCGGGCCGTCTCACGCCCTCGCACACACTCACCTCGAAGGAAGACCCATGCACACATCGCTCCTGCGCGCCCGGAACATGGCGGCCGTCGCAGTCGCCGGCGCCCTCCTGCTCGGCACGTCCGCCTGCTCCGACGACGCGTCCGCCGACGCCGCGTCGGGTGGCGGCGACCGCACCCTCAACGTCGGCCAGCTCGGCGCCAGCAAGGTCACCGAGGCACTCCTCGACGCCGCCGGCGAGGCCGACGACCTCGGCTACACCGTCGAGTACAGCCTCTTCCCGACCGGCGGAGGCGGCTTCATGGAAGCCGTCCCCAGCGGATCGGTCGACGTCGCCCTGATGGCCGACACCCCACCCATCTTCGGCCAGGTCGCCGGCGTCGAGACCAAGGTCGTCGGCGTCCAGACCTCGGTGGTCGACGGCGCGTCGACGGTCGAGGTCTTCGCGGGCAAGGACTCGGGCATCGAGTCCGCCGCGGACCTCGCGGGAAAGAAGGTCGCGCTCACCGAAGGGACGATCCTGCAGTACACCGTGGTGAAGGCCCTCGAGGAGGAGGGGCTGAGCTATAAGGACATCACCCCGGTCAACCTCCCGCCGGCTGACGCCATCACCGCCTACCAGAGCGGTGACGTGGACGCCGTCGCCGCGCTCGGCCCGCAGCTCGCGCAGCTGACCGCCGCCGGCGACGCCGTCGTGGCCGACGGAGTCGGCACGACCACGGGCTACCAGTACGCCGTGGCCACCTCCGCCGCGCTCGATGACGAGCAGAAGGTCGACGACATCACCGACTACCTCCAGCGCGTCGGGCGCGCCCAGGCCTGGGCCGCCGACCACCAGGACGAGTGGGCCGCGAAGTACGCCGAGGTGACCGGTCTGCCCGTCGAGATCGCCCAGATCCTCGTCGAGCGCGAGTCCTACGAGTGGCTGCCGATCGACGACAGCGTCATCGCCGCCCAGCAGGCACAGGCCGACGCCTACACCGACCTCGGCCTGATCCAGACCGACCTCGACGTCGCGCAGGAGTTCGACGACCGCCTCAACGACACGCTGGCCGGGAGGTGAGCGACGTGACCGACCAGGACCCCACCACTTCCACCCCCACGTCCAGCTCCGGCTCCAACGGGTCGGGCATCCCGCCGCACGCACGCGGCTACGAGGGCTTCCCGGGCACCATCGGGCGTACGGTCCGCGAGTCGACTCGAGCCTGGCCGCGCGAGCGCCGCGCACCCGACTCCGCGCCGAACATCGTGGTCGTTCTCCTCGACGACATGGGCTACAGCGACATCGCACCCTTCGGCTCCGAGATCCCCACGCCCAACCTCGACCGCATCGCCGGCGGTGGGCTGAGCCTGGCCAACTACCACACCACCCCGGTCTGCTCCCCTGCCCGCGCGGCCATGATGACCGGCCTCAACCCCCACCGGGCCGGGTTCGCCAGCGTCGCCAACTCCGACCCCGGCTACCCCAACATGCGCGTCGAGATCGACGAGGACGTCGCGACGCTCCCCGAGGTGCTGCGTGGCCAGGGTTACGCAACGTTCGGCATCGGGAAGTGGCACCTCACTCGCGACGCCCTCATGAACGACGGGGCGCCGAAGCACACGTGGCCGCTCCAGCGCGGCTTCGACCGCTACTACGGCACGCTCGAGGGCTGCAACAGCTTCTTCCACCCCAACCGCCTCGTCCGCGACAACACCGCACTGGACGTGGCCGAGCTGCCCGACGACTACTACCTGACCGACGACCTCACCGACCAGGCCGTCTCGATGATCAAGGGCCTGCGAGCCAACGACTCGCGCAAGCCGTTCTTCCTCTACTTCGCCCACCACGCCATGCACGGTCCGCTCGGCGCGAAGCCCGAGGACATCGAGCGGTTCCGCGGGAAGTACGACGAGGGCTGGGACGTCGTGCGCGAGCGACGCCACGCCCGTCAGGTCGAGCTCGGCATCATCGGTCCCGACGTCCCCCTGCCGCCGCGCAACGCCGAGCCGGGCTTCGACGTCCCGGCCTGGGACTCGCTGCCAGCCGAGGAGCGCGAGCTCTACGCGCGCTACATGGAGGTCTACGCCGCCATGGTGCACAGCGTCGACGAGAGCCTCGGGCGCATCCTCGACACCATCGAGGAACTCGGCGAGCTGGACGACACCATCGTCATCTTCACCTCCGACAACGGTGGCACGGCCGAGGGCGGTGCGGAGGGAACGCGCAGCTACTTCAGCCGGTTCGTCCACATCCCCGGCATCCCGAAGGACTGGGAGGCTGACGTCGCGCGAGACCTGGACCTGATCGGCGGACCGCGGACCATGGTCCACTACCCGCGAGGGTGGGGGATGGCATCGAACACGCCGTTCCGCTTCTACAAGGGCCAGACCTTCGCCGGCGGCGTCCGCGTGCCGTTCCTCATCAGCTGGCCCAACGGGTTCGGGGCGGGAGGGGTGCGTCACCAGTACCAGTACGTCACCGACGTGCTGCCCTCGCTGCTCGATCTCGCCGGGCTCGAGCACCCGGGGGAGCGCAACGGCGTACCGACCAAGAGCGTCGACGGCTTCAGCTTCCGACCGCTCACCGAGTCGCCCGATGCCGAGAGCACCCACCCCGAGCAGTACGCCGAGTTCGGCGGCAACCGAGGCTTCTACCGTGACGGCTGGAAGGTCGTCACGAACCACGCGCCCGGGACACCGTTCCACGACGGCGAGTGGGAGCTCTACGATGTGCGCACCGACCCCAACGAGCTCAACAACCTGGCGGACGACGAGCCCGGGCTGCTCAAGGAGCTGGCCGAGGCGTGGGAGGACGCCGCCTGGCGCAACACGGTGTTCCCGCTCGGCGCCTCGATGCTCCCGGGCCGCCGGCCCGCCGAGGAGGAGCTCGCGCGCTCGGTCCGGATCCTGCCGGGCACGCCGAAGCTCGAGCGCTACCGCTCGAGCCGACTGACGTCACTGCGCTCCTTCGCAGTCGAGATCGACCTCGACCACGCCGACGATGACGCAGGCGTCCTCGTCGCGCACGGCGACCAGGGTGGCGGATACGCCGTCTACATCGAGGACGGACGCCTGCGGGTGGCCTACAACGAGTACGGCCGGATGCGCGACATCGACGGCGGCGCTCTGCCCGAGGGACACCACCTCGTCGAGCTCCGCGTGGACTGGCAGCCGGACTTCCACGTCGACGTGCACCTCGTGCTCGACGGCGTGGAGGTCGGGGCCCTGCCGGGCGTCTGGATGCTCGTCGGGATGGCCCCCTTCAGCGGCATCGACGTGGGCCTCAACCGAGGCGGCCCGGTCCACTGGGAGCTCCACGAGCGCCACGGCAGCTTCCCCTACTCGGGACGGCTCCACCACGCCACGTGGACACCAGGAGAGGTCGCTGACTACGACCCCGCCCAGGTCGCGCAGGCCGAGATCGAGACGGCCGCCTTCTACGACTGATCAGTCGGGGCCTCGAGCGTGTCCGCGCTCGAGGCCCCGACTCACTCGATCGCCCCGTGGTGGTGGGGGCGGAGGAGTCGCCGGGTGAGGCCCCACGAGGCAGCCTGGCCCGTCGGGCAGGCATCCGTCCCACCCGCACGCACGCCGCAGCAGGCGACGAGCCGGGTCAGCCGCGGCCACCCCGAGACACCGACGGGTGCGCCAGCGCATCACGCACCGCAGGCACGACGTCGTCGACGCTCGCCACGCACCGCGCGATGGCGAGGTCGGCAGGGTCGACGATGAGCCCGGCACCGACCACGTCGCGGACGTCCTGCCACGGCTGGCCCACCATCACGAGCTGGGCAGCATCGGGTTCGGTCTGCGCGGCGCCCCAGACCATCGCGGCCTCGGCGAGGGTGCCGAGCCCACCGGGGAGGGCGACCACGACGTCGGCGGCCATCAGGTGCCGCAGCCGTTCGGCGTAGTCGGCGGCCCAGCGCACCTCGGCGTTGCTCTCGTGCGGGGTGAGGTGGGTCCACGCCGACATCGGCAGGCCGACGGTGTGCCCACCGGCCGCGGCCGCGCCCGACGAGGTGGCGCCCATCAGGCCGCCGTAGCCGCCGGTGACGACCGTCCAGCCCTCGGTCGCCAGCGCCCGCCCGAGTCGTACGGCGTCCTGGTAGACCTCGTCGTCCGGACCCAGCCGGGCGGACCCGATGACGGCGATCTCGACACTGTCCCTCTGCGCACCCATGCGTCGAAGCCTCGCACGGGTAGGTTCGAGGGGTGTACGACGACTACGACACGTGCTCCGTGTGCGGCTCCGCGGTCCGGCTGCTCCCGAACCCGGGTGCATCGGCTGATCCCTCGGACGGGCCGGGCGGCCCCCGCGACGGGTTCGTCGGGGCGGGTGACGACCCCGTCGACGTGCGCGAGTGCACCAACGAGGACTGCCCGACGCGGAAGGTCGACGGCCCGAACGCCTAGCTGCGCGGGGGCAGCCGGTGGAGCGTGACGTCGCGCAGCTGCCCGTCGGCGGCCGTCGCGGTCAGGTAGGTGCCGTGCGGCTGGCGCCGCCGGTCGGTCGGGGAGCCGGGGTTGAGCAGCCGCAGCCCGGTGGCGGTGGTGCTGTCCCACGGGATGTGGCTGTGCCCGAAGACCAGGACGTCGAGGTCGGGGTGGAGCTCGCTCATCCGCTCCTCGCGGCCCTTCGCCTGCCCGGTCTCGTGCACGACCCCGATCCGCACGCCCTCGACCTCCACCCGGGCGACCTCGGGCAGGCGGGTGCGCAGCTCGCCGTGGTCGTTGTTGCCGAAGACCCCGACGAGCCGGCGCGAGCGTGCCTCGAGCGCGTCGAGGAGGCGTACGTCGACCCAGTCGCCGGCGTGCACCACGACGTCGGCCTCCGCGACGGCACCCCACACCTCCGCGGGCAGGTCCTTCGCCCGCTGCGGGAGGTGGGTGTCCGCCAGGAGCAGCAGCGAGGTGGCCATCCCCCTAGGCGAGCGTCACCGGCATCGCCGGCAGCTCGCGGTCGGTGTCGGCGACCGACATCATCTTCTCCACGAGGGGCTTGACCGGCGCCGATGTCATGACCTTGTCGGCCAGCCCGCGGAGGGCCAGCCCGAGCCGCGTCTGCGGGTAGGCGAACCCCAGCACGGCCTTCGGGATGGTCTGGACGTCGTCGACCAGCGGCCGCATCCACTCGTCGTAGGCGGCGAACGCGGCCTCGAGGTCGTCGGGGTGCTCGGCCAGCGAGGCGGCGAGGACGTAGCCGCTGGTGAGCGCGAGGCTCGCGCCTCCACCGCCCATCGGCGTGACGCACCATGCGGCGTCACCGGAGACGACGACGCGGCCGCGGTGCCAGGACTCCATCCGGATCTGGGTCAGGCTGTCGAGGTAGACGTCGTCGGAGTCGTCGAGTCCGTCCAGGATCCGCGGCGCCTCCCACCCGACGCCTTCATAGCGCTCACGCAGCGCGGCGAGCGCGTCGTCCCGGTCGAGGGCGGCGAGGTCGTCGTCGTCGCGGTACGCCAGCATCGCGCGGGTGGTGCCGTGGTTGTCGGGGCGCAGGTGCACCTGGCGGCCCTCGGTCGTGGTGTGCCAGCGCCACTGCCGGTCGTCACTCGGCGTGCGCGCGATGGTGCCGAAGGCCATGTTGACGCCGAGCGGGTGTCGCTCGACGTCGTCGAAGACCAGGTCGCGCGTGCGGGAGCGCACGCCCTCGGCGACGACGAGGAGGTCGGCGCTCCACGACTGGCCGGCGGCCGTGGTCACGGACACCGCGCCGCCGACGTCGTCCACCGTGCTGATGGCGTCGTCGAAGACGATCTCGACCCCGTCGGGCAGGTGGTCGCGCAGCACCTGGGCGAAGTCGCCGCGCAGGATCTCCAGCTCGGCGGTCGCGCCGTCGGTGCCGTCGGACGGCAGCTCGGCGGTCACCTCGCCGTCCTCGTCGACGAACACCGTCCCGGTCTCGGTGGTGTTGAGCGCCTTCACCGCGTCGAAGAGGTCCATGCGACGCAGCACCTCGCGCGCCACGCCGCGCACGTCGACGTTCTGCCCGCCGTCGCGGAACTCGGGAGCGCGCTCGACGACCACGACGTCCCAACCGGTGCGGCGCAGCCAGTAGGCGGCGGACAGGCCGGCGATGCTGGCGCCGGACACGACGGCGAGTCTGTTGCTCATGCGGCCAGTTCAGCACGTGCGACCTAGGGTCGTGGCATGGCTGACGTCGTGGTGGTGGGTGCGGGCATCTCGGGAGTCGCCTGCGCGCGCGAGCTGCGCATGGCCGGGATCGACGTACGCCTGGTGGAGCGCGGGCACACCGCCGGCGGGCGGATGGCCTCACGCGGGCTGTGGGACCGGCGGGTCGACCTCGGGGCGTCCTACTTCACGGTGACCGACCCCGGGTTCGCCGCGGTCGTCGACGACTGGTCGGCCCGCGGGCTGGCGCACGAGTGGACCGACACCTTCTGCCTGCTCGACCGCGGCGACGTCTCGCTCAAGCAGGGACCGGTGCGGTGGGGCGCGGCGCGCGGCATCCGGTCGCTGGTCGAGGACCTGGCGACGGACCTGCGGCGAGACCGGCACGAAACGACGTCGCTTGCCGACCTCGAGGAGCAGGTCGTCGTGCTCGCCATGCCCGACCCGCAGGCGCGACGCCTGGTGGGGGAGCACCCGGTCGCCGAGCAGCTCGCCCGCGAGTGGGAGCCGGTCATCGCGCTCGCCGCGCGGTGGCAGGCGCGCACCTGGGACCGGGTGAGTCCGACCGGTCGCTTCGACGGTGCCTTCGTGCACGGTGACGACGTCCTCGACTGGATCGCCGACGACGGGCGCCGGCGCGGTGACGACGCAGCCGTCCTGGTGGCCCACTCGACGGCCGCGCACGCGCAGGCACACCTCGCGGACCCCCAGGCCGCGGGACCGTCGATGCTGGCCGCGCTGCGCGACCTCCTCGGGCTGGACGAGCCGGCCCAGACCCACGCGCACCGCTGGACGTACGCCCGCCCGGCGGGTGAGCGAGACCTGCCGTACGCCCTCGCCGAGGGCGACCGGCTCGTCGGCGTCTGCGGCGACGGATGGGGCGCGGCACCCAAGGTCGAGACCGCCTGGCTCTCGGGCGCGCAGCTCGGCCGCGAGCTCGCGGGTCGGCTCAGCGCGACCTGAAGCCCGAGCACAGCACCCGCAGGTGCTCGATCCGCTCGCCGCCGCGGTAGTAGGCCTGCTGCTCGGCGACGAACGCGCCGTCCGCGTTGGTCAGGTCGAAGCGATAGCTGACGCGCGCGGTGTCGGCGACGTCCGTGCCGTCCTCGACGTCGATGACCCGCTCGATGGTGTCGGACTCCTCGAACCACGACCCCAGCACCGTCTCCACCACGGCGTCGGGTCCGGTGCCCTCCCACAGCCGCCCGGGCGTCAGGCCCTTGAAGTCGACGTCGTCGGCGAGCAGGTCGCGCAGCGCGGCAGCGTCCTTCGCGGCGATGGCGTGCGCAAGCCGGCTGCCGAGGGACTCGTTCATCTGCTCAGTGTGCCCGCGTCCGGGCGGCCCGGGAAGGTGGCGGGCGAACCGGACGTCGCCGACCTCGCTAGAGTCCGCGTCGTGGCCGGTCCCGACATGCGTGCACGCGACTCCGACCGCAACGAGGCGATCGAGGTCATCGAGACCGCGTGGAGCGACGGACAGCTCGCCCGTGAGGAGTACGACGCCCGCACCACGAAGGCGTTGACCGCGACCACGCTCGGCGACCTCGAGCGACTCGTCCGCGACCTCCAGGAGCCGGGCAAGAAGCGGGTCCGGGCGAGCCTCACCCGGCTCGCGGAGGTGCGCGGCAGGCCAGCGCCCACCCAGACCCAGGTGGCGATGGCCGAGGGGCTCGCCGGCTTCGCCCGCAGGTTCGGCACCGGGGTGCTCGTCATCGCCGTGACGGCGTTCGCCGTGCTGGTCGCCCTGCCGTGGCTGCTGCGCGGCTCGGCGGATCCCGCCGAGGGCACGCAGTCCTCGGCCCCGGTCGACCTGCTCACCGCCGACGGCTTCCGCACCTTCGTCGAGGCGGTCGACGACAAGACCGGAAGCACCCTGGTCTTCGACGCCTTCGTGGGCTCGGAGAGCTACGGCGCGGCCACCGTCCCGGCCGACGCGACGAGCGACCGCTACGTCCGGTGGACCTGGCGCGACGCCGGGTTCGTGGACGGCGAGTCGACCGGCCGCGACGAGGGCGCCATCCGCTTCGACCTGTCCCGGATCGACGCCGACGCCGTCCCCGGCCTGGTCGAGCAGGCCGGGGACCTCGTCGACGAGCCCGACACCTTCACCCTCACCATCAGCCCGGACCCGTACGACCTGGAGCGCCAGTGCTACCGGGTGATGGCCGGCAACCGCTTCAGCGAGTACGCCACCATCACCGCGTCGTGCTCCGGGCGCGTGCTCAAGACCGACGCCCCCTAGCCCGGCAGCTCGGCCAGGTCGCGCTCGGCGTAGAGCCGGTGCTCCCACTCCTCGTTGAGCACGACCTTCAGGCACTGCGCGACCGTGAGCCCCGACGCCTCGGTCATGAACGGCGTCGCCGAGGAGACCTCGCGGGCCAGGCCCTCGTCGGCCGAGCCTCCATCAGTGAGGCCGTCGAGCACCGCCTGCGCGGTGGCGCGCCGCTGCGCTCGCACGCCGAGCACCTCGTCGAGCGAGGGTCGCACGTCGCGGTCCCACGGCACGCCGTCGACCGTCGGCGCCTCGTCCCACGGCAGGTCGAGCGGGTGCCAGGGCGACGGATCGGCCAGCACGATGCCGCCGACCCAGCAGGCGTGCGCGAAGCCGAGGTGCCGCAGCGTCTCGGTGAACGACCACTCGCCGTCGACCTGCTCGTGCAGCCGCTCCGGCGGCAGGGCGCGGGCCCGCTCGACCGTGCCGGCCCAGAGCCGGTCGAGCGTCGCGAACGCCTCGCGGAAGCCGGCCGCGTCGGTGGGCCGCATCAGCGCCCGCTCGGGCATCCGGCGGTCGAGCTCGGCCTCGACGAGCGGCACCACGTCGACGCCGTTGACCACGAGCCGTCCGAGCTCGCCGTGGATCTCCATGTCCGGCACCTCCACGCCGGTCATCCGCACGCCCTTGAGCCAGGCGGCCCGGACCCGGAGGTCGCTGAGGTCGGCGTCGCGCAGGTCGGCGCCCGCGAGCCGGACGCCGTCGAACGTCGAGCCGCTGAGGTCCACGCGCCGGAACGTCGAACCCGCCAGGTCCTGCTCGGTGAAGTCGGTCATGGCTGCAGGCTAGGAGGTGTTGCGGACGATCCGCGACCGGTTCGACACTGGCCTCATGACCGATGCGCCCCGCACGCCCGGGACGGTCGCCGTCCCCGGCGCCGTCCTCTCCTTCACCGTGGTCGGGGACCTCGCCGACGCCACGGATGGTGCGCCGCCCCTGGTGCTCGCCGGATCACCGATGGACAGCACCGGCTTCGGCAGCCTGGCGGCCGGGCTCGAGGGACGGGTGCTCGTCCTCACCGACCCCCGCAACGTGGGCCGCAGCACCCGTGAGGACGACACGGCGGCCGTCACGCCCGAGCAGCACGCCGAGGACCTGCACGCCCTCGTCGAGGCACTGGGCATGGGGCCCGTCGACCTGTTCGCGTCGTCCGGAGCCGCGGTCAACGCGCTGTTCCTCGTCGCCGCGCACCCCGACGACGTACGCCTGCTGGTGGCGCACGAGCCGCCGATGACCGCGCTGCTGCCTGACGCGGAGCCCATCGCCCGCGCGTGCGACGACCTGGTCGCGGCCTACGACGCCGCGGGCATCGGCCCCGGGATGGCGCGCTTCATCAGCCTGGTGATGCACCGCGGCGAGTGGACCGGGGACGAGCCGATCCCCGACCCCGCGATGTTCGGCCTGCCGGCGGAGGACGACGGCTCCCGCAGCGACGCCCTGATGGCCAACATGCGCGGCGAGGGCTGCACCCGCGTCCCCGATCTCGACGCGATCCGCTCGGCGTCGACGACGGTGGTCATCGGCGTGGGCGAGGAGTCCGGCGGACCCGAGGACGGCGAGATCGCGGGCCGGTCGGCGTACGCCGTGGCGCGGGCGCTCGACGTCGAGCCGGCCGCTTTCCCGGGCGGCCACAACGGCTTCCTGGGCGGTGAGTTCGGTCAGACGGGCAAGCCGCAGGAGTTCGCCGCGCGGCTGCGCGAGGTGCTCGGCGACTGAGCCGATCTACCAGGTGAGCTCGATCTCGACCTCGTTGTCGTCGCCGAGCTCGACCTCGACCTTGAGCCGCACCTCGTCGGGGACGGCCACGGTGATCCGTCCTCCGTCGCGCGCGAACTCGACCGAGTTGTGCTTGGCGAGGGAGTCGGCGAGCAGCCGCAGCCGGTTCGCGGCGTCCTCCCGGCTCATGGTCTGGGTCTGGTCCATGTCGAAGAGGTCCATGCCTCGAAAGTAGCGAGAGGGTGGGAACGACAGACCCACCGTGAGAGCGCACCCGGCTGGTCGCAGGCTGGTTTGATCGGAGCATGGACAGCGCGCTCGGCTCCCAGCTGCGGCTCTGGCGGGACCGGGTCACGCCGGCGGCCGTCGGGCTGCCGAGCCGGGCACGTCGGCGGGCGCCCGGCCTGCGCCGCGAGGAGGTCGCGCAGCTCGCCGGTGTCTCGGCGGACTACCTGGTCCGGCTCGAGCAGGGACGGGCCCGGCACCCGTCCGCGCAGGTGGTGCAGTCGCTGGCGCGGGCGCTGCGGCTCGACGACGAGGAGCGCGACCTGCTGCACCGCATGGCCGGTCTGCTGCCGCCGACGTCGGGCCGCATGGACCGGCACGTCACGCCGAGCGTGATGCGGCTGGTCGACCGGCTCGGTGACACCCCGGTCAGCGTGATCGACGCGTCGTGGCAGACCGTCGTGCAGAACCGGGCCGCGGAGGCGCTCTTCGGCGACCTGTCCGCGATGACCGGGCTCGAGCGCAACCGTGCCTGGCGCACCTTCATGGACGTGCCGGGCATGGGACGCATGGAGCCCCAGACCCGCTCGATGGTCGAGCGCGACGTGGTCGCCGACCTTCACGCGGCGCTGCTGCGCCTGCCCGACGAGCCGGACATCGCCGCCGTCGTCGAGGCGCTGAAGCGCGACAGCCCGCGCTTCGCCGAGCTCTGGGAGACCACGCCGGCCAGGGTGCGCGGCGCCCAGCGCAAGACGCTGATCCACCCGCAGGTCGGTCGGTTGACCCTCGACTGCGACGTGCTCTCCGTGCACGGCAGCGACCTGCAGATCGTCGTCTTCACCGCCGAGCCCGGCACGCCGGACGCCGAGGCCCTCGCGCTGGCGGTGGTCGTCGGGCTCCAGCAGCTGGGACCCGAGCTCACCGCCGGCGGGTGATCCTCAGAGCTCGACGGGCTGGGGTCCGACCTCGTCGAGCCGGGTGAGGTCGGCCTCGTCGAGCACGATGTCGAGGACGGCCATGTTCTCCTCGAGGTGTGCGACCGAGCTGGTGCCCGGGATCAGCAGCACGCGGTCGTCCTGGGCGAGCAGCCAGGCCAGCGCCACCTGGCTGGGGGTCACGCCGTGCTTCGCCGCGACCGCCGACACGTGCTCGTCGGCCGCGAGCGCCTTCGGGCCGCCGTTGAAGGCCGAGCCGAGCGGGAAGTAGGGGACGTAGGCCACACCCAGCTCGCGGCAGGCGTCGAGCACCGGGCGGTCACGCTGGTCGAGGATGCTGAACGCGTTCTGCACCTCGCCGATCCCGACGAGCTCGTGCGCCCGGCGGACGGTCTCCGCGGTGACGCTGGAGACGCCGATCAGGTCGAGCTTGCCCTCGTCGCGGAGCTCGGCCAGCGCGCCGAGCTGGTCCTCCAGCGCGGGCTCGACACGGTCCGGGTCGTCGCGCTCGAAGCGGCGCAGGTTGACCAGGTCCATCCGCTCAACGCCGAGGGAGCGGAGGTTCTGCTCGACCTGCGCCTTGAGGTCGGCCGTCTCGGCGCCGGGGACCCAGGCGCCCTGGTCGTCGCGGGTGGCGCCGACCTTGGTGACGAGCCGGAGGCCCTCGGGATAGGGGTGCAGGGCCTCGCGGATCAGGTCGTTGACGACGTCGGGGCCGTAGAACTGGGCAGTGTCGACGTGGTCGACGCCGAGCTCGATCGCGCGCCGGAGCACGGCGCGCGCCGTCGGGATCGGCCGGCGGACCGAAGACGCCCGGACCGGCGAGCTGCATGGCACCGAAGCCGATGCGGTGGACGGGCCGGTCGCCGAGGAGGGAGGTGCGGGTGGTCTCTGTGGTCATGCCTCCACCGTGCGCCGACGTCCGGCCCCGGACCAGTGGACCCGTTGTCATGGGAACGGCAGTGCCACCCTCCGCGGGCTCAGAGCCCCAGCATCCGCCCGATGATCTCCTTCTGGATCTCGGTCGTGCCGCCGTAGATCGTCTGGATCCGGGAGTCGACGTAGGCCTTGGCGATCGGGTACTCGTTCATGTAGCCGTAGCCGCCGTGCAGCTGCACGCCCGCGTCGACGACGCGCTTCTGGAGCTCGGTGGTCCACCACTTCGCCATCGACGCGAGGGCGGTGTCGACCTCGCCGGCGTTGAGCCGCAGCACGCAGTCGTTGATGAAGACCCGCGCGATGTGGGCCTCGGTCGCCATCTCGGCGAGCAGGAACCGGTTGTGCTGGAACGTCCCGATCGGCTTGCCGAAGGCCTCGCGCTCCTGGACGTAGGCCAGGCACAGGTCGAGGACGTGCTCGATCGCCGCGACCGCGATGCACCCGATCGAGACCCGCTCCTGCGGCAGGTTCTCCATCAGCGAGACGAACCCCGACCCCTCAGCGCCGAGGAGGTTCTCCTTCGGCACGCGCACGTCGGTGAAGCTGAGCTCGGCGGTGTCCTGCGCGTGCAGGCCCATCTTGTCGAGGTTGCGACCGCGCTCGAAGCCTTCCGTGCCCCGCTCGACGACGAGCAGCGAGATGCCCTGGTGACCGGCGTCGGGGTCGGTGCGGCAGACCACGACCACCAGGTCGGCCAGGATGCCGTTGGAGATGAAGGTCTTGGAGCCGTTGAGGACGTAGTGGTCGCCGGCGTCGACTGCAGTCGCACGGATGCCCTGCAGGTCCGAGCCCGCGCCGGGCTCGGTCATCGCGATGGCGGTGACGAGGTCTCCGGAGACGCAGCCGGGCAGCCACCGCTGCTTCTGCTCGTCGGTGCCGAGGGAGGAGAGGTAGGGGACGATGATGTCGGTGTGCACGGCGAAGCCCGGGCCGGAGGCGCCGGCTCGCGCGGACTCCTCGGCGAGCACCATGTTGTAGCGGAAGTCCCTGATGCCGGGGCCGCCGTAGGCCTCGTCCACGTCGAAGCACAGCAGCCCGCGCTCACCGGCCCTGCGCCACACCTCGCGATCGACGATGCCGTCGCGCTCCCACTGCCCGTGGAAGGGCACGACCTCCTTGTCGAAGAAGGCGCGCGCCACCGCGCGGAAGTCCTCGTGCTCCTGCTCGAGGATGCTGGGCCGCTCGGGCATGGGTCAGGACACCCATTCCTTGAGCTGCGCGACCGTGGCGGCGGGATCGTCGGAGGCGGGGACGACGGTGAGGTCGGTGACACCGGCCTCCTCGAAGGCGGCGATCCGCTCCTTGACGTAGGACGCGGGACCGACGAGGTTGGCCGCCTCGAGCCACTCGGCGGGGACGAGCGCCTCGGCCTCCTTCTTCTTGCCGGAGAGGTAGAGGTCCTGGATCTTCTCCGCCTCCTCCTCGTAGCCGTAGGCGCGGGCGACGTCGTTGTAGAAGTTCTTGCCCTTCGCGCCCATGCCCCCGACGTAGAGGGCGAACAGGGGCCTCGCGAAGTCGAGCAGCGCCTTGGTCTCGGGGCCCTCGCCGATCGCGACCATCCCGCCGGCCATCACCTGCAGCGGGCCCAGCCCGTCGAGCCGCTTGGCGTTGCCCGCCGCGAGGGCGTCGCCCCAGACGAGGTGCGCCTTCTCGGGGTGGAAGAGGTGGGGGATCCAGCCGTCGGCGATCTCGGCGGTCTGCTCGACGTTCTTCGGGCCGAGGGAGGCGATCCAGATCGGGATGCTGTCGCGCTCGACCTTGGTGAGCAGCTTGAGCGGCTTGCCGAGCCCGGTGACCGCGCCGTGCTCCCGGTCGAGCGGCAGGTGGAAGACGCCGTCCGCGGTCAGCGGCTCACGTCTGAGGCCGCGCCTGATCAGGTCGATGACCTCGGCGGTGCGGGCCATCGGTTTGCTGTAGGGGACGCCGTGGAAGCCCTCGATCACCTGAGGTCCGCTGACCCCGAGGCCGAGGATCGCGCGTCCGCCGCTGACGTTGTCGAGGCCGGCCGCGGTCTGCAGCAGGGCGCCGGGCGTGCGGGAGTAGATGTTGAGGATCGCCGATCCGATCTTGACGGTCTCGGTCTTCGCCGCGAGGTAGCCCATGAGCGTGGGGGAGTCGAAGCCGTAGGCCTCTGCGACCCACACGCTGTCGAGGCCCGCCTTCTCCAGCGCGACCACCTGGTCGGCCGCGGTGCGGGGGTTGCCGTCGTACATCAGGGAGGTCGCGAGGCGCATGCCACAACTGTGACAGTGACACTGTCACGATGGCAAGACTGCCCCGATCGCCCCCGATCGCCCCCGATCGCCTCGGCGTCCGCCGCCGTCAGCTCGAAGAAGCCCAACCGGATCCTGCTGGTCGGCAGGTGATCGCGGACCTCGGCGAGCGCCGCGCGGCCGACATCCCACACGTGTCCGAGATGTTGCCCTGTGGGAGCGCGATTCGGGGCGAGAAGCCGGACACGTGTCCGAGTCGTCGCCCTGCCGGCGCGAGCGGGAGCCGGACTCAGGCACCGCTCGAGGACGAGGTCCCGTGCCACGACTCCCAGAGGGCGGCGTACGACCCGCCGGCGGCGACGAGCTCGTCGTGCGAGCCGAGCTCGGAGATCACGCCGTCCTCGACGACGGCCACCCGGTCGGCGTCGTGGGCGGAGAAGAGCCGGTGCGCGATCGCGATGACCGTACGTCCCTCCAGCACCGCCGCGAGCGAGCGCTCGAGGTGCCGGGCCGCGCGGGGGTCGATCAGCGAGGTGGCCTCGTCGAGCACGAGCGTGTGCGGGTCGGCGAGCACCAGCCGGGCGAGCGCGATCTGCTGGGCCTGCGCGGCGGTGACGCTGCGGCCGCCGGAGCCGATGACCGTGTCGAGCCCGTCGGGCAGCGCGGTCGCCCACTCGTGGGCGTCGACGGCGACCAACGCGGTGTGGATCTCGTCCTCGGTCGCGTCGGGACGGGCGAGGATGAGGTTCTCGCGCAGGGTGCCGACGAAGACGTGGTGCTCCTGCGTGACGAGAGCGACGTGCCCGCGCAGGTCGCCCAGCGGCAGCTCGACCAGGCCGACGTCGCCGACGGTGACCGCGCCCGAGCGCGGCGTGTGGATGCCGGCGAGCAGCCGGCCCAGCGTCGACTTGCCGGCGCCGGAGGGGCCGACCATCGCGATGCGCTCGCCGACGCCGACGTCGAGGTCGACCCCGTGCAGCACGTCGCGGCCCTCGACGTAGGCGAAGCGCACGTCGTCGGCGTCGAGCTTCTCCGAGGACGGCACGCGACCGGACACGGTGCGGTCGTCCGGCACCTGCGACACACCCAGCAGCCGCGACAGCGCGGCGGCGCCGAGCTGGAGCTCGTCGAGGATCGACACGATCCGGTCGACCGGGTCGATGAGCATCTGGACGTAGAGCGTCGCGGTCGTGACCTCCGCGAGCGACACCTCGCCGCGGGTGTAGAGCCAGCCGCCGAACAGCAGCGTCCCCACCACCGGCAGGAGGTAGCTCAGCTCCATGCTGGGGAAGAAGACGGTCCGCAGGTGGAGGGTGTACTTCTCCGCCTCGAACGACGCCGCGCAGTCGTCGTCGCCCTGCTGCACCCGCTTGTCCCCGAGGCCGAGGGCCTCGACGGTGCGCGAGCCCTCGACGGTCTCCGAGAGGCTGGTCGTGATCTGGGAGTACGACGCCGTCTCGGCGAGGTAGCCGTCCTTGGCGCGGGCGAGGTACCACCGCAGCCCGACCACCAGGGGCGGCGTCGCCAGCAGGCAGGGCAGGAAGACCCACCAGCCCACCGACAGCGCGGCGCCGAAGGTGAGCACGGCGGTGACGACCGCGATCGTCCACTCCGGCAGCGCCCACCGCACCGACCAGCCGAGGCGGTCGATGTCGGACCCGGTCCGGGTGAGGAGGTCGCCGGACCCGGCCGCCTCGACGGTGCCGACCGGCAGCGCGAGGGTGTTGGCGACGAAGTCCTCGCGCAGCTCGGCGAGCACCAGCTCGCCCATCACCTGCGAGCGGTACCGCGCGTAGCGGGTGAGCACCGACTGCGCGACGAGGAAGACCGCGAGCAGCACCGCGATCCGGTCCACGTAGGCCCGGGTGGTGCCGTCCTCGACCGCCTGCACGAGGTCGCCGAGCAGTCGCGGTGCCGCCAGTGCTGTGACCGCCGCCAGCACGTGCAGGCCCAGCGCGGACCAGAGGAGGAAGGGGTGGCGGTGCGCGACCCGGCCGACGTAGCGGCGCACGGCCGGGCCGTCTGCGATCGGCAGGCGCGTGGTGACGCTCATGAGATCGCCTCCACGTCGCGTACGACGACGCGGCGGTAGGCGGCGTGGTCGGCCAGCAGGTCGGCGTGGGTGCCGACCGCCGCCACACGTCCGTCGACGAGGAAGGCGACCTCGTCGACGGCGTCGAGCAGGAGCGGGCTGACGGTGGTCACCACGGTCGTACGCCCCGCGCGGTGCTCGCGCAGCCGGGCGGCGATGCGAGCCTCGGTGTGGGCGTCGACGGCGCTGGTGGGCTCGACGAGCACCAGGATCTCGGGGTCGGCCGCCAGCGCCCGGGCCAGGACCAGGCGCTGGCGCTGGCCGCCGGAGAAGGAGCGACCCTTCTCGGTCACGACCGTGTCGAGGCCGTCGGGCAGGGCGTCGAGGATGTCCTCGGCCGAGGCGGTGGCGAGCGCCTGCTGGACCTCGCCGTTGCCCCGTTCGTCGAGACGGTCCGCGAGGCGACCCGCGAAGAGGGCGGCGCCGGTGTCGGAGACCATGATCCGCTCGCGCACGAGGGCGTGCGGCAGCGAGGTCAGCGGCGTGCCCGCGAGCATCACCTCGTCGTCCTGCTCGCCCGCGCAGAGGCCCAGCCGGTCGGCCAGGTGGGCGGAGTCGTCGGGCTGCTCGGAGACGATCGCGGTGAGGGTGCCCGGTCGGATCCGCAGACCGGTGCGGGCGTCGTGCAGCTCGGCGTCCGACGGCGGGGGATCGGCCGGCGTGGCGGGCTCGACCACGTCGGGGTCGAGCGCCAGCACCCGGCACACGCGGGCGGCGGCGACCCGCCCGCGGATCAGCTTGTTGGCGAACTCCGTGGCCGTGCGCAGGGGCAGCATCAAGAACGCGGAGTAGCCGTAGAACGCGACCAGCTCGCCGGCGGTGATCTCGCCGCTGACGGCGGAGCGGGCGCCGAGCCACACCACGAGCACCACGAAGACCCCGGGCAGGAACACCTGGAGCGCGTCGAGGACCGACTGCAGCTTGGCCACGTTGACGGCTGCGGTCCGGGTGGCCTGCGACTCGCGTCGGTAGCGGTCGAGGAAGACGCCCTCGCCACCGATGCCGCGCAGGACGCGGAGCCCGCCGACGATGTCGGTGCCGGTGTTCGAGAGGTCGGAGCGCATCTGGCGCTCGGTCGCGCTGCGCGCCTGGAGCGGCTTGAGGAGCGGCCCCATCACCAGCAGCAGGAGCGGCACCCCGACGAGCACCACCAGACCGAGCTGGACCGACGTGGACAGCAGGATCGCGGAGACGAGCAGGAAGGAGACGATCGCGCCGGCGAAGCGGGCGGTCACGTCCATGACGTTGCCGATGTGGTCGAGGTCGGTGGTGCCGATGGCGATCACCTCGCCGGTGCTCACCTTGCGCGGCAGCGAGCCGCCGAGCCGGACGGACTGGCGGGTGGTGATCTGGACGATGCGGTAGGACGCGGTGAGCCAGTTGGTGACCGCGAAGCGGTGGCGCATGATCCCGGTGACCGCCTGCAGCAGTCCGATCACGAGCATCACGCCGGCCCACAGCAGCAGCTGCCGGTCGTCGCGGGCGGCGATGCCGCGGTCGATGGCGCGGCCGAGGATCGCCGGCAGGACCGCCTGGCACGACATCCACACGATGCCGAAGCCCATCCCCCCGAGGAGGGTCTGCCACTGGTGCCGGGCCAGCCACCACAGGAAGCGGTTCGGTGTGCGGTGGTCCGCCACTCCGGGATCGGGGACGGGAAGGGTTCGCACCGATCGATACTAGGGAGCGCCCCGGGGCCCCGCTAATCCTTTACGGCGTCAGGCCTCGGCCCAGGAGGCGCCGTCGAGCACCTCGCGGACGGGTCGGGACCGGGCTGGGGTGCCGAGCAGCGTGGCGGTGACGAACTCGGCGGCGTAGCGCTCGAACGTACGCCCGTGGCGCAGCATCGCGTGCCGGCCGCCGGGGACCGCGACGTAGCCGACCCGGCCCGACTCCGACAGCCGCCGGGCCAGTTGGAGCGAGCGCTCGGGACGGGCGATGCGGTCGTCGGTGCCGTGCACGAACAGCACGCGGGTGTCGCCGAGTCGCACGCGGTCGGTGGTCTGCACCCACGGGTTGAGGGCCACGATGCTGTGCACGCCGGGCTCGACCCCGCCGAGCAGGGCGGCGCGACCGCCGAGCGAGTGGCCGACGAGCGCGACGGGGAGGTCACCGTGTCGCTCGGCGACCCGACCGAGCGCCCAGGCCACGTCCATCACGGGGGTGGTGCTGGCGTCCCAGCCGCGGTGGCTGTTGAGCAGTCGGTGGACCGCGAGCCGCGACCGTCCGGCGTGGGCGATCCGGCGCGCCACGGGCACCATCCGGAGCACCGACAGCTGCGTGGGGCTGACCATCGCGCGCGTCCCGCGGCTGGCGCCCCCGTGCAGCACGAGCACGATCCCCTCGGGCTGCCGAGGCGTGTGGACGTCGATCAGGCGGGCGTTGCTCACCGACCGAGGTCCGCAACGACCTCGGCGCCGGGCAGGTCGGCCAGGAGCCGGCCCGGGACCAGCAGCTTCGAGGTGCGTACGCCGCTGCCGACCACGACGACCGGCTCGTCGAGCAGCGCCTCGTGGACCAGGACGCGCCAGCCGTCGGGCAGGCCGACCGGGGTGATCCCGCCGTGCTCCATCCCGGTCTCCTCGACCGCGCGGTCCATCGGCAGGAACGACGCCTTGCGCACGTCGAGCATCTTGCGGACCAGGGTGTTGACGTCGGCGCGGGTGTCGGCGCGGACCACGCAGGCGGCGATCCGCTCGTCACCGGCGCGTGAGCCCGAGACGACCACGCAGTTGCCGCTCGCGGTCATCGGGATGTCGTAGGCCTCGCTCATCGCCGCGGTGTCGGCGAGCCCGGGGTCGATCTCGACGACCGCGACCTCCGCGGCGCCCGGCCATGCGGCCAGCGCGGCCGCGACCGGCGGGGCGACGAGGTCGGGGTGGTCGACCGCGGGCAGCGAGGTGAGGGTCGCGAAGGAGGGGAGTGTCACGCGGTCATCATGCGCCATTCACCCTGACGACACCGGGCGGTCCCGCAGCGCGCGCACCGTGGTGGCATGACGGTGACCGCCGAGGCGCCCCTGGGTCGGATGAGCAGGGCCTCGTCGTTGGTCCTCACGCCCGCCGTGGTTGCGCACCGCGGCGCCAGCGGGCACCGTCCCGAGCACACGCTCGACGCCTATCGCACCGCGATCCGGATGGGCGTCGACGACATCGAGCTCGATCTCGTCTGCACCAAGGACGGGGTCCTGGTCGCCCGGCACGACCTCGAGCTCAGCACGACGACCGACGTCGCGCGTCGCGCCGAGCTCGCCCACCTCCGCCGCACCGTCACCGTGGACGGGGTGGCGCAGCGCGGCTGGTTCGTGCAGGACCTCACGCTGCCCGAGCTCAAGACCCTGGCCGCTCGCGAGCGGATGCCGGCCACCCGGCCCGCCAACACGGCGTACGACGGTGCCGAGGGCGTGCCGACCCTCACCGAGGTGCTGGCGATGGTCGGCGCCGAGTCCGCCCGTCGTGGTCGTCCGGTCGGGGTGCTGCTCGAGCTCAAGCACGCGGACCACCACGACGAGATCGGCCTGCCGCTCGACGCGCCGCTGCTGCGCGACCTGGCCCGGCACGGCCTCGACCACCCGTGGGCGCGGGTCACGCTGATGTCGTTCGAGTCCCGGATCCTGCGGCGGCTGGCCGAGCGCACCCGACTGCCGGTCGTGCAGCTGATCGAGCGCGACGAGCCCGTCACGCCGGAGGTGCTGGACGGGATCGACGACTACGCCGACGGCATCGGCCCGCACACCTCGCTCGTCCTGCCGCGTGACGACCGGGGTGCCATCGCGGAGCCGTCGAGCCTGGTCCGTGAGGCCCACCGTCGCGGCTTGACGGTGCACGTGTGGACGGTGCGCGGCGAGAACCGCTTCCTGCCCAGCAACCTGCGGCACGGCGACGCCCCCGATGCGCTCGGGGACATGGCGGCCGAGGTCCGCGCCCTGCTCGCGGCCGGTGTCGACGGGGTGATCACCGACCACCCCGAGGCCGCGCTCGCGGCCCGGCGCTCACCTGCGTGAGGGCCAGACCGACGCCGCGAGGCCGGCCGCACCGGCGGCGAGCCACGGGATCGGCAGCAGCCAGCGCAGGTCGCCGGTGGCGACCACGTCACTGCGGATGAGCGCCCACACCAGCACGATGCCGACGAAGGCGACGCCCATCACGAGCTGGCCGATGTTGACCGGGTGGAAGCCCGACGGCTTCTCGGGGGCGTCGAGCGGGCCGGTCATCGGCTCGTCGTAGGTGGCGTGGACGGCCGTGTCGTAGCTGGTCTCGGGGTACGTGTCGTCAGTCATGGCGATGCTCCTCAGGCCGCTTCGCGGACGAGGATCTCGCCGCCGACCAGGTCGATGGTGATGGACATGTCGGGGGCCTGGGTGCCGCCGTCCAGGAATCCGTTCTGGGCGACGTCGAAGCCGTCGCTGCGCTGGTCGAAGACCCGGCTGCTGCCGCCGACCACGCTGGTCCTCACGTCGACGTCGACGCCGTCGGGGACGATGACCTCGATGCGGCCGCCGACCCCGTCGATGGCGATGTCGCGACCGTCGAGCGCGTCGACGTCGGAGACCTCGGAGAGGTCGAGGGTGAACCGGCCGCCGCCGAAGTCGTAGCTGTCGCGCAGCTGGGCAGAGGTCGTCGGGGTGTAGGCGCGGTCGCCTGCGTCGAAGTCGTCGCCGACCGTGGCCGCGGCCGTGCCGAGCGCGGCGACGAGACCCAGGGCGATCAGGCCACCGGCGCGACCCCAGAAGGCTCCGACCAGCAGCATCACCGCGGTGATGGCGAGGGCCAGCGCCGGGTAGGCGCTCCCGGCCACCGCGACCCCGGCCAGGTCGACCACGCCGAGGACGCCGATGCCGAGCGCGATCAGCGCCAGGGTGAAGCCGAACAGGATCGGGCCGCGCCTGCGCGGGTTGCGGGGACGCTCGCGGACGTACGTCGTCGGCGGCACCCAGGCATAGGGCGGCTGGGCGTCGTGCTCGGCGTACGACCGGGTGTCGGGCTCGGCGTACGTCTCGCCGGTCGCACCGTCAGCCGGAGCGGCGTACGGCGCCGTGGCGGGCTCACCGGCAGGCGCGGCGTCACCGCTCTGGTAGGCGGCTGCGTAGGGGTTCTGGTCGGGTCGGCCGGACGAGTAGCCGTAGCCCGACCTCGGGCGCGCCGAGCCCCTGTCCTTGCGGTGCAGGAACCACACGACGAGCGCGGCGAGGATGGCCAGCGGCCACGGGAACCAGAAGGCACCGGCCCAGTCGCCGACCGCGCACAGCACCGCGAGGATGCCGACGCCCACGAGCGCGATCGTGCGGTTGCGCTTGTCGAGGCCGAGCGGCTCGTCCGCCGATCCCTCCTCGGGCACGAGCACCCAGGCGCCGACGTAGGCCAGCAGTCCGGCGCCGCCGAAGAAGATGCCCACGACGAGCACGACCCGCACGATGATGGGGTCGATGTCGAGGTGGCGGGCCAGGCCGCCGGCGACACCGGCGATGTGCCGGTCGGTGACGCTGCGGCGCAGGCGGCCGAGGTCCTTGACGTCGTCGCGGCCGACCCGAGGGCCGGTCGGGCCGGTCGGGCCGGTCGGGCCGGCGGCGGGCTGCTCGGTGTCTGTGTCTGTGCCGGGGCTGGGGTTGTCCATGGCTCAACTCTCGTCGGCGGGGACGGGCCGCACCATCGGGGACAGCCCTGATTCGTCTGCTCCCGGCCGGGGTCCGGCTCAGGGTCGGCTCGGGGTCAGTCCTCATGGTCGCGCACCTGCGTGCCTGCGACGATGGAGGCACGATGACGCAGCCCAGCTCCTCCCGACACGCCCTCCCGCCCCTCGCCGCGGCGGGCGGCGCGCGGTCGCGCCCGGGCGACTCGAGGGGCACCGCCGGTCCGCGACGCGCCTACCGCGACACCTCGTCCTCGATCGTCGGCGGCGTCGCCGCCGGGCTGGCCGCCCATCTGGCGGTGCCCGTGCTGTGGGTGCGCTGCTTCTTCGTGGCCACCGCCCTGCTGGGTGGCTTCGGGCTGATGCTCTACGCCGGCCTCTGGTTCTTCCTGCCGGCCGGCCAGGGCTTCGACGTCAGCGCGCCCGGGCTGGAGAGCGCGACCCGCACCGGCAAGCGTCCAGGGCGACGCACCCGGCTGCGCGACGCCGGACCGGCGCTCGCGCTGGGTGCCCTGCTCTTCGGAGTCGTGCTGGGCTTCGAGGGGGTCTTCGGCCAGGGTGCGCTGTTCTGGCCGGTGGTGCTCGCGGTGGCCGGCGTCGCGCTGCTGTGGCGCCAGGCCGACGAGGCGCAGCGCGAGCGGTGGATCGACTCGACGGGCCGGATCGACCCGTTCCGCGCGGTCTTCGGCAACGGCGGCTGGGCGGCGTACGCCCGCATCGCCGCGGGTCTGGGCCTGGTCGTCACCGCCCTGATCGTGTTCGCCGTCGTCGCCGGTCAGGTGACCTTCGCGCTCCCGGTGCTGATCGCCGGGCTGCTCGGCCTGGTGGGGCTGGCGATCGTGGTCGGGCCGTGGGTGATGAGGCTGGTCGACGACCTCGGAGCGGAGCGGGCCGAGCGGGTCCGCACCCAGGAGCGCGCCGACATGGCCGCCCACCTGCACGACTCGGTCCTCCAGACGCTCGCGCTGATCCAGAAGAACGCGCACGACGCGTCCACCGTCGCCCGCCTCGCCCGCTCCCAGGAGCGCGACCTCCGACAGTGGCTCTTCGAGGCCGACACCGCCGACGCGACGACGCTCGCCGGCGCGCTCAAGGAGATGGCCGCCGACGTGGAGTCGCAGCACGACGTCGTCGTCGACGTGGTGACCGTCGGTGACTGCCCGCTCGACGAAGCGTTGCGCCCCCTCGTGCTCGCCGCCCGCGAGGCGGTCGTCAACGTCGCCAAGCACGCCGGCACCAAGCGCGCCGACGTCTTCGCCGAGACCTCCGCCGCCGCGGTGGACGTGTTCGTCCGCGACCGCGGCGCGGGCTTCGACGTCGACGCGGTCGCCGCCGATCGCCAGGGCGTGCGCACCAGCATCGTGGACCGGATGGCCCGCCACGGCGGACGGGCGGACGTACGCTCGGGCCCGGGTGAGGGCACCGAGGTCCGGCTGCACATGCCCCGCACCGACTCCCACTCCACCTCTCACACCACGTCCCGCGACCCCTCCCACGAGCAGGAGAACCGATGAGCCAGGCCAGTCCCGCCGCCCCGGGAGGTCCCGTGCGGGTCGTCCTGGTCGACGACCACGCGATGTTCCGCGCCGGGGTCCGCGCCGAGCTGGCCGCGTCCGGGACCGGCGTGGTCGAGGTCGTCGGGGAGGCGGCCGACGCCGACGCCGCGATCGCCGTGGTGCGCGACCTCGCGCCGCAGGTGGTGCTGCTCGACGTGCACCTGCCCGGCGGAGGTGGCGTGGAGGTGATGCGCCGCCAGCCCTCGCCCGACACGCTCTACCTCGCGCTGTCGGTCTCCGACGCGGCCGAGGACGTCATCGGCACGATCCGCGGTGGTGCCCGGGGCTACGTCACCAAGACGATCACCGGCCCCGAGCTGGTCGACGCGATCAGCCGGGTCGCCGGCGGTGACGCCGTCTTCTCGCCGCGGCTCGCGGGCTTCGTGCTCGATGCCTTCGCCGGCTCGATCGACGTCTCGGCGGTCGACGAGGACCTCGACCGGCTGACCGAGCGCGAGCGCGAGGTGATGCGGCTGATCGCCCGCGGCTACGCCTACAAGGAGGTCGCCAAGGAGCTCTTCATCTCGGTGAAGACCGTCGAGACCCACATGTCGTCGGTGCTGCGCAAGCTGCAGCTCTCCAGCCGGCACGAGCTCACCAAGTGGGCCTCGGACCGGCGCCTGCTCTGAGGTGTGGCGATCCCCCTCGGGGTGGTCGACGGTTGACATCGGCTCGCCGAACCGCTGGGGTCGGGTGATCGCACTCGCCTCTCGGAAGTGAGGGCCACCCGTGGCCGACACCGCAACAGCACCGGCCGTGGACGACGAGGGCGGCCTCAAACGGTCGATCACCGGACGGCTGCTCTTCTTCTACGTGCTCGGCGACGTGCTCGGGTCGGGCATCTACGTGCTCATCGGCTCCGTTGCCGGCGAGGTGGGAGGGGCCTTCTGGGCCGCCTTCGCGGTCGGGGTCACGGTCGCCGGGTTCACCGGCCTGGCCTACGCCGAGCTCGCGACCAAGTATCCCCAGGCGGCCGGCGCCTCGCTCTACGTCAACAAGGCCTTCGGCAAGAAGCCGCTGACCTTCCTCACCACCGTGCTCTACCTCTCGGCCACCTTCGCCGCCGCCGGGTCGCTGGCCGCCGGGTTCTCCCAGTACGTCGCCGAGGTGTGGGACGCGCCCCCGGCCCTGCTGGTGATGATCGCCTTCATCATCTTGCTCGCGGTCCTCAACTTCATCGGCATCACCGAGTCGGTGGTGGCCAACATGCTGATGACCTTCGTCGAGGTCACCGGTCTGCTCATCGTGCTCGTCATCGGGGTGATCTACGTTGGGCAGGGCAAGGCCGACTTCTCGGTCCTCGCCGACTTCTCCACCGACGACAACATCATCTTCGCGATCGTCGCCGGCGTCGCGCTGTCGTTCTTCGCGATGACCGGCTTCGAGAACGTCGCGAACGTCGCCGAGGAGACCGTCGACCCCCACAAGAACTTCCCGATCGCCCTCATCGGCGGCATGGCCACCGCAGGCGTCATCTACGTCCTGGTGTCGATGGCGGCCGCGCTGACGGTCCCGGTCGACACCCTCGCCGACTCCGACGCGGCCCTGCTCGAGGTCGTCAAGGCCGGCATCCTGCCGATCTCGGTGACCGTGATGACGCTCGTCTTCGCCGTCATCGCGATGATCGCGATCACCAACACCACGCTCGTGCAGGTCGTCACCCAGTCGCGGATCCTCTACGGCATGGCCCGCGAGGACGTCGTACCCGGCGCGTTCGGCAAGATCCACAGCTCGCGCCGCAGCCCGTGGGTCGCGCTGCTCTTCAGCGCCGTCGTCGTCATCGGACTGGTCGTGACCGGCGACGTGCTCGGCCGCATCGGCCTCGACGTCGACATCGTGAGCCGGCTGGCCTCGGTCACCGTCGCACTGCTGCTGGTCGTCTACGCCGGTGTGATCGTCTCGTGCTTCAAGCTCCGCGGGAGCGACGAGTCGGAGAAGACGTTCCGCGCGCCGAGCGCGCTCCTCGTGCTGGGGCTCATCGGCAACGTCGTGCTGCTCGGCTACGTCATCGCCACCGACCCGACCTCCCTCATCTGGTGCGCCGGCCTGGTGGGCCTCGGCGGACTCCTCTACGTCGTCGAGGCGGTCTTCGGCTCGCGCAACCCCGACTCGACCGACACCGGCGCCGTGAAGGGAGCCTGACATGCACGTCGTCGTCGCCACCGACGGTTCGCGCCAGTCGCTCGCCGCAGCCAAGCAGCTCAAGGCGTTCGCCGACCCGGCGAAGATCACCGAGATCTCGGTGGTGGCGGTCATCCGCCCGCTGGCCTCGGTCGCCTTCGCCGACGACGTGTCGGGGAGCGGGTTCGACGGGTCCTTCCGCGACGCCGCCCAGAGCGCCGTCGACGCCATCGCCGCGGTCTACGACGGCTGGGGGCCGAAGGTCAACAAGCGGATCCGCAGCGGATCGGCGGCCAACGAGATCATCAAGGCGGCCCGGCAGTACGACGCCGGGCTGGTCGTCGTCGCCGCCGGCGGACGCGGGCTCAGCGACAGCGTGCTCGTCGGCAGCACCGCCCAGCGGGTCCAGCACTACGCACCGTGCCCGGTGCTCGTCGTACGCCCCGCGCCGAAGAAGGCGCGCAAGGGCTGACTCACTAGGGTGTGCGCCATGGAGACGCTCCGCCTGGTCCTGCTGTTCCTCCACATCCTCGGCTTCGCCGCCCTGCTCGGCGGCCTCCTCGTGCAGGTGCGCGAGGACGTCAAGTCGGTCAACCCGCTGATGCGCGACGGCGCCGGCACGGCGTTCCTCGCCGGCCTGCTGCTGGTCGGGGTGCTGGAGGCCGGCGACGGCGAGGTCAACCACGCCAAGATCGGCGTGAAGTTCGCCATCGGCCTGGTCATCCTGGTGCTCGTGATGGTCAACATGCGCAAGCCGAGCATCCCGCAGGGGCTCTACCTCGGGTTGCTCGCGCTCACGATCATCAACATCGCGGTGGCCGTCTTCGTCTCGCCCGCGCACGTCTGACCCGCGGCACCCTCCACAGGCCGCGGGCAGGGGCCGCGGGTGTCGTACCGGCCGCATAGGCTGGGCAGGACATGAGCCCCACCGAAGCCTCCGACCGTGCGCTGATCGACAACCCCCTCCTCGAGGGCCTCAACGAGCCCCAGCGGGCCGCCGTGACGCACGCCGGCGCACCCCTGCTCGTGGTGGCCGGCGCAGGATCGGGCAAGACCCGCGTGCTGACCCGGCGCATCGCCTGGTTGATCAACGAGCGCAAGGCCCATCCGGGCTCGATCCTGGCGATCACCTTCACCAACAAGGCCGCCGCCGAGATGAAGGCGCGGGTCCAGGAGCTCGTCGGCAACCGGGCTCGGATCATGTGGGTCTCCACCTTCCACTCCTCGTGCGTGCGGATCCTGCGCAAGGAGATCGACCGGCTCGGCTTCAAGTCCAACTTCTCGATCTACGACGCCGCCGACTCCAAGCGGCTGATGACCCTGGTGCTGCGCGACCTCGAGCTCGACCCCAAGCGCTACCAGCCCAACGCCGTGCTCAACTGGGTCTCGGACCAGAAGAACGAGCTGCGCGACGCCGAGGACGCCGCCAAGGAGGCGCGCAACTCCTTCGAGGAGGCCTACGCCAAGGCGTTCGTCGCCTACCAGCGCCGCCTGCGCGAGGCCAACGCGCTCGACTTCGACGACCTGATCATGACCACGGTCCACCTGCTGCAGGCGTTCCCCGACGTGCGGGAGCTCTACCGCCGCCGGTTCCGCCACGTGTTGGTGGACGAGTACCAGGACACCAACCACGCTCAGTACAGCCTGATCCAGCAGCTCTGCGGCGCGTCCTTCGAGATCGGCACCGATCCTGACGCCGAGCTGGCCGGGGAGCGGGTCGAGCCGAGCGAGCTGATGGTCGTCGGTGACGCCGACCAGTCGATCTACGCCTTCCGCGGCGCCGACATCCGCAACATCCTCGACTTCGAGAAGGACTTCCCCGACGCCACCACGATCCTGCTCGAGCAGAACTACCGCTCCACGCAGACGATCCTCAGCGCCGCCAACTCCGTCATCGGCAACAACCGCGGCCGCAAGCCCAAGCGGCTGTGGACCGACGCCGGCGCGGGGGAGCGGATCGTCGGCTACGTCTCCGACGACGAGCACGACGAGGCACGCTTCGTCAGCCAGGAGATCGACCAGCTCGTCGACGACGCCGGCATCCGGCCCGCCGACGTCGCCGTCTTCTACCGCACCAACGCGCAGTCGCGCGTGTTCGAGGAGGTGTTCATCCGCACCGGCCAGCCCTACAAGGTCGTCGGCGGGGTCCGCTTCTACGAGCGCAAGGAGGTCCGCGACGCGCTGGCCTACCTCCGGATGCTCGTCAACACCGCTGATGAGATCTCCCTGCGCCGGGTGCTCAACACGCCCAAGCGCGGCATCGGCGATCGGGCCGAGGCGTGCATCGCCGCGCTCGCCGACCGCGACCGCACCACGTTCTGGGAGGCCCTGGTCCGGGCCGACGAGGCGCCGGGCCTGGCGACGCGGAGCCTCAAGAACATCCAGGCCTTCGTCGCCATGGTCCAGGAGATCCAGTCGATGGTCGAGGCCGACGAGCGCCCCGACGTCATCCTCGAGTCCGTGCTCGAGCGATCGGGCTACCTCACCGAGCTCGAGGCCAGCGACGACCCGCAGGACGGCACCCGCGTGGAGAACCTCGCCGAGCTCGTCGCCGTCGCGCGCGAGTTCGCCGAGGACCCGCAGCCCGGCCCGAGCGCCGATCCGGCCGAGGTCGAGGCCGGCACCGTCTCCGTGGGGCTCGGCGACTTCCTCGAGCGCGTCGCGCTGGTGGCCGACGCCGACCAGATCCCCGACAGCCCCGACGGCGACGACTCGGGCGTGGTCACCCTGATGACCCTCCACACCGCCAAGGGCCTCGAGTTCCCCGTCGTCTTCCTCACCGGCCTCGAGGACGGCGTCTTCCCCCACCAGCGCTCGCTCGGCGACCAGCCCGAGCTCGAGGAGGAGCGCCGGCTGGCCTACGTCGGCCTCACCCGCGCCGAGAAGCGCCTCTACATCTCACGTGCGCTCGTCCGCTCGGCCTGGGGCGCGCCCAGCCACAACCCCGCCAGCCGCTTCCTCGACGAGCTGCCCGTCGACCTCGTCGACTGGCGGCGTACGGCGTCGGAGCAGACCAGCTGGGGGCGCCAGGACCTCTCCGGCGGCTCGACGCGCCTGGGCACCCCGACCGACGCCGGACGGCGCAACTTCAGCTCCGCCGCCCTCCGCGCCGACGCTGCCTCGAAGGCCAAGCCCGCCCGCGAGATCCCGAGCCTCGCGCCCGGCGACCGGGTGGTGCACGACTCGTTCGGGATGGGCACCGTCGTCGCCGTCGACGGGGTCGCGGAGAAGTCCGTCGCCTCGATCGACTTCGGCTCCGAGGGCGTCAAGCGGCTGCTGCTGCGCTACGCCCCGGTCGAGAAGCTGTAGCTCGCCCGCCGGCCGCGCGGCGCTGACGTCATGGCGCGTGGCCGCCCGGGCAGCCGGTGGCCATGACGTTGCTGTCGCTTCGTGGAGCGGTGACCCACCCACGTCTCCAGCGTCAGGAATGTCGCTCCATCACCGCTCGAGCTTCGGCTCTGGGCACCAACGGTGAGTGGTGCAGGTTCTGCGCGGCGAGAACATGTCTCACTCACCGCTCGGAGCAGGGCCCCGATCAGGTGTCACGGAACGATGCCGTGCTCCACGAAGGCCTGGAAGGGGTCGACCGGGCCGCCGCCGCCGGGGCGGACCTCGAGGTGGAGGTGCGAGCCGGTGACGTTGCCGGTGGCGCCGACGGTGCCGATGGTCTCGCCGCCGTTGACGCGCTCGCCGACGGAGACGTAGATCGTGGTCTGGTGGCAGTACCAGATCTCGGTGCCGTCGTCGAGGACGACGGCGGTCTTGTTGCCGTACGCGCCGTCGTAGCCGGTGAAGGTCACGGTGCCGTTGGCGATGGCGTGGATCGGGTCACCGGTGTTGCCGTTGAAGTCGAGACCGGTGTGGTAGTTCGCCCAGAGGCCGTACTGCCCGAAGACGGCGGTGATCTGGTAGTTGTCGAGGGGGAGAACCCACTTGTTCTCCTTGATCTTCACCGCCTGCTTCTCGGCGTCCTTGCGCATCTGGGTGAGCTTGGCGTCGCGCTCGGCCTTCTGCTTCTCGGCGAGGGCGACGAGCTGCGGGTCGGTGTCCTCCCCGGCCTCGCGGGTCTCGCTGCGGCTCACGACCTCGCCGCGGCGGGCGAGGGCCTGACCGGCGGCGGCGCCGACCGAGGCACGGGCCTCGACCGAGGAGCCGGTGGGGGCCAGGGCGGACACGCCTGCGCCGGACGCGGTGACAGCACCGCCGGCGGACACGGCGAGGACCGCCACCCCGGCCACGAGGGGCAGGGACGGCAGGCGCAGCGGGGAGCGACGAGGCGGTGTGGCGGCACGTCGCTTGCCCGTCACCGGGGTGACGGGAGTGCTGACGAGGGTGGTCGCCGAGGTGCGTCGCCGGGGGGCGCGCTCCGCTCGGTGGTTGCCCATAGGGGTAGTTACCAATCTGCCGGGTCAGGGGGGTCGGGTCGGCAAGACCGCGACCGACCATAACGGAAAGATCACGGGAAAGTGCAACCGTGGATCAAATTGATGTGCACAACCCGGTCGTCGTCCGGATTCCGGACGAGGTCCGTCGCAGCGACCTCACCCTCGCACGGCCTGGTAGCGGTCGAGGGCCTCGCGCCGCTCGTCGGCGTGGTCGACGATCCGGAGCGGGTAGTCCTTCTCGTAGCCCACGTCGGACTTCCACGGCTCGTGCGCGGACTTGCCGGGCAGGTGGGCGAGCTCGGGCACCCAGCGGCGCACGTAGTCGCCCTGCGGGTCGAACTTCAGGCCCTGGGTGATCGGGTTGAACACCCGGAAGTAGGGGGAGGCGTCGGTGCCGGTGCCGGCCACCCACTGCCAGCCGTGGTTGTTGGAGGCGACGTCGCCGTCGATGAGCAGGTCGAGGAAGTGCCGCGCACCCACGGGCCACCACACGTGCAGGTCCTTGGTGAGGAAGGAGGCGGTGATCATCCGCACCCGGTTGTGCATCCACCCGACCTCACGCAGCTGGCGCATCCCGGCGTCGACGATCGGGAAGCCGGTCGTGCCGGTGCGCCACGCCTCGATCGCGTCCTCGGGCTCGTCGTAGCGCAGCCCCTTCAGCGCCGGCTTGAGGTCCTCCCACGCCGACGACGGCGTGTGCCACAGCACGTCGGCGTAGAACTCGCGCCACGCCAGCTCGTTGGCGTACGTCGTCGAGTGGTCGATCTCGGCCAGCAGCGAGCGCGGGTGCAGCACCCCGAGGTGGAGGTAGGGCGAGAGCCGCGAGGTGCCGTCGTGGTCGGGACGGTCGCGCTCGGAGGAGTACGAGCCCAGGCCCTCGTCGCGAAACGAGCGCCAGCGACGCCAGGCGGCGTCCTCGCCGGCCCCCGGCAGGTCGAACGGCGCGTCGGCCACCGCCTGCTCCAGCATGTCGATCGCCTTCTGGTGGGAGTCGCCGGCGACGACGTCGGGGGAGCGGGGCGTGCGCGCGGGCTCGGGCCACCCGCGCTCGCGCCAGGCCCGGGAGAAGGGGGTGAAGACCTGGTAGGGCTCGCCGCTGCCGTTGCGCACCAGCCCCGGCCCGACGGCGTACGGCGACCCGGTGGCCACCAGCTCCACCTCGTCGGCGACGGCGTCGTCGCGGCGTCGGCCGTAGGGCGTGGTCTCGGCGGAGACGTGCACCCGGCGGCCGTCGGCCACGCGAGGCACGACCGTGCGCGGATCGCCGTGCTGGATGGTCAGCGGGATGCGCTCGGCGAGGGCGAGCACGTTGGCCGCGAGCCAGGCGCGTCGCGCCGCACCTGCCCCCGACCAGATGGCCGGGTCGACCACGAACAGCGCCGTCACCGACCCCTCGTCGAGCGCGGCGAGCAGCGCCGGGTTGTCCCGCACCCGCAGGTCGCGACGGAACCACATCACCGAGGAGCTCTTGGCCGACATGGTCCTCAACCTAGCCGCGGAGTGAGCACCACCACGCTCGCCCGGCCTCGTGGTGGCCCCCTCGACAGGTCTAGGGTGCCGAGAGGTAATCCCGGGAATGACCGCAGACGAAAAGGACTGGGTACGTCGTGGACCTGATGGAGTTTCAGGCGAAGGAGCTCTTCGCCAAGCATGGAGTGGCGACCACCCTCGGGGTGGTCGCAGAGACGCCGGAGGCCGCACGTGCCGCCGCCGAGGAGATGGGCGGGGTGACCGTCGTCAAGGCCCAGGTCAAGGCTGGCGGCCGGGGCAAGGCGGGCGGTGTGAAGATCGCGAAGAGCGCCGACGAGGCGGAGTCCTACGCCCGCGACATCATCGGCATGGAGATCAAGGGCCTGCGCGTCAACCGCGTCCTGGTCACCCCGGCGACGCCGCCGGTGGAGGAGTACTACTTCTCCTTCCTGCTCGACCGCTCCAACCGCTCGCACCTGTGCATCGCCTCGGTCGAGGGCGGCGTGGAGATCGAGGAGGTCGCCAAGACCAACCCCGACGCCGTCAAGCAGATCCCCGTCGACGCCATCGAGGGCGTGACGCCGGAGAAGGCCGCCGCGATCGTCGACGAGGCGAAGTTCCCCGCCGAGCTGCGCGACCAGGCCATCGAGATGGTGCAGGCGCTCTGGAAGGTCTACGTCGAGGAGGACGCCACCCTCGTCGAGGTCAACCCGCTGGCTCGGCTCGAGGGCGACAAGCTCGAGGCGCTCGACGGCAAGGTGTCGCTCGACGACAACGCCTCGGAGGTCCGCCACCCCGACCACGAGCAGTTCGAGATCCGCGAGGAGGCCGACCCGCTCGAGGCCAAGGCCAAGGACAAGGGCCTCAACTACGTCAAGCTCGACGGCGAGGTCGGCATCATCGGCAACGGCGCGGGCCTGGTCATGAGCACCCTCGACGTCGTCGCCTACGCCGGTGAGGCGCACGGCGGCGTGAAGCCTGCCAACTTCCTCGACATCGGCGGCGGCGCGAACGCCCAGGTGATGGCCGACGGCCTCGACGTGATCCTCAACGACGAGCAGGTCAAGAGCGTCTTCGTCAACGTCTTCGGTGGCATCACCGCCTGCGACGAGGTCGCCAACGGCATCAAGGGTGCCCTCGAGATCCTCGGCGACAGCGCCACCAAGCCGCTGGTCGTGCGTCTCGACGGCAACAACGTCGACAAGGGCCGCGCGATCCTCGACGAGCTCAACCACCCCCTGGTCACCCAGGTCGACACGATGGACGGCGCGGCCGACAAGGCCGCCGAGCTCGCCCACCAGGCCTGAGAGAGAGAAACAGAACGCAATGTCTATCTACTTGAACTCTGACTCGAAGATCATCGTCCAGGGCATGACCGGCGGCATGGGTGCCAAGCACACGACCCTCATGGTCGAGTCGGGCGCCGACATCGTCGGCGGCGTCAACGCCCGCAAGGCCGGCACCACCGTCGAGCTCGGCGGCAAGGAGCTGCCGGTCTTCGGCACCGTCGAGGAGGCCATGAAGGAGACCGGCGCCAACGTGTCCGTCGCCTTCGTCCCGCCGGCCTTCACCAAGGACGCCTGCATCGAGGCCATCGACGCCGAGATCCCGCTCCTCGTGGTGATCACCGAGGGCGTCCCGGTCCTCGACACGGCCGAGGTCGTCGCCTACCTCGAGGGGAAGTCCACCCGGATGATCGGCCCGAACTGCCCCGGCATCATCACGCCGGAGGAGTCGCTGGCCGGCATCACGCCGCACACCATCGCGGGCAAGGGCCCCATCGGTCTGGTGTCCAAGTCGGGCACGCTGACCTACCAGATGATGTTCGAGCTGAAGGACTTCGGCTTCACCACCGCCATCGGCATCGGCGGCGACCCGATCATCGGCACCACCCACATCGATGCCCTCGAGGCCTTCGAGAACGACCCGGAGACCAAGGCGATCGTGATGATCGGCGAGATCGGCGGAGACGCCGAGGAGCGTGCCGCGGCCTACATCAAGGAGCACGTGACCAAGCCGGTCGTCGGCTACGTCGCCGGCTTCACCGCTCCCGAGGGCAAGACCATGGGCCACGCCGGCGCCATCGTGTCCGGCTCCTCGGGCACCGCGCAGGCCAAGAAGGAGGCCCTCGAGGCCGCCGGGGTCAAGGTCGGCAAGACGCCGTCGGAGACCGCCGAGCTCATGCGTGAGGTCCTGAAGGCCCTCTGATCAGGGTTGCTCGAGACGGCTCCGCAGGTCCGCCTGCGGGGCCGTCCGCGATTTCGGCTGGAGGTCGAGGTGGCGGGTCTCCCAGAGCAGTCGCCACACGACGTGGGCGCCCAGCAGGCGCACCGGCGTCGCAGCGCTCAGCCTGCTCGGCGACGGCAGCGTCGGGCAGGCCGAGCTGGCCAGCGTGGAGGGTATGGACATGTCTCAGCACCCCGTCTTCGTGAACGCGCACATCGCGGAAACGATCTGCCCGGTGGTCTCGGTGACCCCGTCGGCCTGGCTCCCCAGCGATGCGAGCGAACCCTCACCGTACGTCTGCACCATCAGCCGAGCAGAACCGACCCGAGTCACCTGGAAGACCGAGCTGCCGAGCCCGTCGTCGTAGGTCAGCCCCATCGTCACCGTGTCGTAGCCGGTGTCGCGCTCGAGGTCGGTCCACACCTGGTTGTCGAGCGAGCGGCACTCCTCGGCCGCCTGCCGGAGCGCCGCCATCCCCTCGACGGCAGCGTCGGCGTCCTCGTGGACGATGAGCTCGCGGGCGTCGAAGTACTCGGGGCCGAGGGCGCTGGTGACCAGACGCTCGGTCGGGCCGACCTCGACGCCGCGGGCGTGGGGCCACACGACGCGGCCGCACATCTCGACCTCGCCCATCCCGTCGCCGTCGGCCGACGGGGGAGACACCTCGGTCTCGCCGTCGCCGTCCGGCAGGCCGACGCCCAGTGGGAAGTCGGCGGGGATCGTGGCGGCCGCGCCGGTGGACGCGGGGCTGGGTGTGCTGCTGGGCGTGCTGGGCGACGCCGCCTGGTCGGCGAAGACCGCGAGGGAGGCGACCGTCCGGGCGAGAGGCTCCGCGGTCGAGCTGATCTGGGCCTCCAGGTCGTCGGCACCCCACTCGCCGTACGTCGACGTGGCCAGGAGGGCGGCTCCGGCAGGCACGACCTGGATGATCGTCGCGCCCGGGCCGGGCTCGCCGTCGAGGGTGTAGGTCTGGACGAGGGTGGCGGCCGGGCTCGGCCCGAACGGCGAGCGCCGGACCTCGGTGGTCGTCTCGGTGCGGCCGCTGGTCTCGGTGGCCCCGCACGTCGTCGGCAGCTCGCTGATGGTGGTGGCCAGCGCGGCCGCCTGGCCCGGGTCGCCCAGCAGCACCAGCTCGCGGGTGTCGGCAGCCTCGCCGCCGCTGTTGTCGGCCACCATCCGGTCGCGTGTGGGCAGGCCGCGCAGCGGGGTCGTGCCGCACAGCGTGAGGTCGCGCAGCCCGGTGCCGGACCGGGAGGTCACGATGGTGTCCTGCGGCCCGCCCATGCCGTCGGCGAGAGGGAAGTCGTCAGGGATCGCACCGACCGCTCCGGTGGTGCCCGTCGCAGGGCTCGTCGTGCCGGTGGCGTCGGCGGCGTCGCCGGCGCCCCCGGACGAGGCGTCGTCGGGAGCCCGCTCACCGCACCCGGCCACGGCCAGGGTGCCGGCCAGGGCGGCCGTGGCGATCGCTGCGCGGAACCTCACGCCTATGAAGACTCCGCGGAGGGCGAAAAGGTTGCCCCGGAGCGGGTCCCGCTCGCGCGCGAGTGGCGTGTCAGGCCGAGTCGAGGGTGTCGAGACGGTCGAGCACACGGCGGGCCAGGGCCACGAAGTCGGGCCGCGCCATCGTCATGTCGCGATCGGGGGCGAAGCCGAGCTGGGAGACCGCGGTCCCCTCCCGCGCGATGGCCATCAGGAAGGGGTAGGACTGCTTGTCGTTGAGCTGGATCGTCATGGCCCAGACACTGAGGTCCCGCTTGTCCGACGAGGTGGAGGCGAGCGGCGTCACGCTCGTGCCGAGGTTCTCCTGGGCGCACTGCCGGATCCGGTTGCGCACCTGCTCGACGAACGAGCGCGCCCGGGCCGGCCTCATCTTCCCGACCGTCTGGGTGAGGCCGAGCTGCTGGGCGTTCGGCGTCTCGGGGAAGACGAAGGTGCGGGTCAGCGCCTGGCTGATCCCCTTGCCCTGGAACGACGTCTCGTCGCACCTGGTGGCGGCGGTGTTGGTCTTCGCCCGCTCGGGGTCGGTGCCCACCCACGGCCCCCGGACCGCGGCGACGGGGGGCAGGTCGACGACCGACAGCACTCCCGGAGGGTTCCCGATGTCGAGAGGGCGGGTGACGTTGGACCGGGGGCGGCCGGCACAGGCGCCGACGGCGTCGGAGGTGCACAGGCCGTTGACCGAGGCGGCCAGGCCGGCGAGCGCGTCGCGGTCGCTGACCGGCCTGCCCTGGCTGCGCACGGCGCTAGTCACGACCAGGCTGCCGGTGCGGGCGACGCCGACGGTGATGGAGGCCGGCTCCGATCCCCACGACCGGAGCCGGAAGAGCCGGGCGTCGTCGCCGATCCGCTTGACCGCCTGGGTGCTCATGAGCTGGGTGCGCACGTCGGTGCACGCGGCGAACCACATGATCGAGGTCGCAAAGCCGGCCTCGGCGCTGGCGACGTCCTGCGACAGCTCGACCGTCTCGACCGCGGTGGCGGTCACGTCCGTGACCTGCCGTTTCCTGCTCCGCTGCTGCTTGCCCTGGCCGACCTTCTTCTCCACGGTGCGGGTCGCGGAGCCCTCCCAGGTGCGGGTCAGTGCGCCCACGTTGGCGGGGTCGGCGAACCGGTCGCGCTGGCAGGGGACCACGAGCCCGTCGCCGTCGAGGTTGTCGCCGGTCGAGGTCTCCTGCCAGTCCAGGCCCGGGCCGAAGCGGGTGAGCTGGTCGGGGGCGAGCAGCGAGTCCGCGCTGATCAGCTCCCCGCCGGTGTCGCTGACGGGCTCGTGGACGGTGACGCCGCCGTTGGCCTTCTCCTGGCTGAGGCTGGTCGCCTCGGCGCCCGAGCCCGTCGCCACCAGCGAGCCGGAGGCGATCAGCGCGGCGGTCGCGACCCCGGCGCCGATCACCGTGTGCGTGCGCCGGCGAGCGGCACCGGCGCGCCGGACGACCGTCGCGCGTGGCCAGCGGATCTCCTCGAGGGGAGCCGCGAGCTCCTGGACCAGGCGGCGGATCTCGGTCGTGGGCAGGTCGCGGTGCAGGGCGAACTGCGACGTCGCGGTCTGCAGCTCGCGCTCGGCGTCGGAGCGGGTGAGACCGACCTCACGTCCCATGTCGGCGAGGCTCAGCGTGGTGAGGTTCGTCAGCACCAGCAGCTCGCGCTGGCGCGAGGTGAGCTTGGACAGCGCGTCGAGCGTCGAGCGCACCTCGGGATCGAGCGACTTGTCGCGGTGCCAGATGCGCGCGGTGTGGCGCCGGCGGGCGCGCCGGAACGCGAGCGGACGGACGTAGGAGTCGCGGTCGTCGAGGGCGGCGACCTTGCGCCAGTGGTGCCAGGCGACCACGAAGGCGTCCCGCACGGCGGCGCGCGCGGCCGGTGCGTCGCCGGTCAGCGCGTAGGCCTCGTGCAGGAGTCGCGTGCGTGTCTCCGCGTAGTAGGCGTCGAACGTCTCCGGGCTCCTCATGACCGCTCCACGGTACGGGAGCGGTCCATGCCGTGCACATCGGTCGGACGGCTCGTCCGGGCCCCCGACCGCGGCGTTCCCGGAGCGTCGGCGGGGCGGCGTGGGAGCGCGATCCGCGCCACCGGCCGGGTGATGATGGCCCGGCCATGACGTCGCTCCTCACCCGACCCGACCGCGCCCGGACCGAGGCTGTCCCGCCGCGTCCGCTCGTGCTGATCGCGACGCTCGGGGGAGCGCTGGCGGCGCTCGGTCCGCTGGTCGTGCTGCTGGCGGTGGGCGTGATCGGCTGGTTCATCTCCGACGCCGGCGTCCACGGCGCCCCGCGCGACGGCATGCGGATGGGCGCGCTCGCCTGGCTGGCCGGTCACGGGTCCGGCTTCACCGTCGAGGGGGCGCGGGTCACGATCGTGCCGCTCGGCGTCACCGCCGTCGTCGCGTGGTCGATGTGGCGGCTCGGCCACCGCGTCGGTGATGCGGTGTCGGGACACGGGCCCGACGCGGACCGGATCTCCGACGGCGAGCGCGACTTCACCGTGCCGACGGCGATCTCGCTGTTCTTCGCCGGCTACGCCGTGGTCGCCGTCCTGGTGGCCACGCTCGCGGCTGGCACCACCGCCGACCCGTCCGTGCCGCGGGTGCTCGCGTGGACCCTCGTGCTGACCGCGCTGGTGGCCGCGCCGGCGATCGCGACCGGCTCGGGGCGGGCGGCGATCTGGGCCGCCCTCGCACCGGCGACCGTGCGTGCCGGCGCGGCCGTGGCGCGAGCGGTGCTGACCAGCCTGCTCGCGGTCTCCGCCCTGCTCTTCCTCGTGGCGCTGGTCCTGTCCTTCGACGAGGCCGCCACGATGATGGCCCGGCTCCACACCAGCCCGTCCGAGGCGGGTCTCTACACGCTCGTCAACGCCGCCTTCCTCCCCAACGCCTCGCTCTTCGCCGGCTCGTGGCTGCTCGGCCCCGGGTTCGCCGTCGGCGGAGCCACGCTGGTCTCGCCCGGTGCGGTGGTGCTGGGTCCGCTGCCGGTGGTCCCGCTCCTCGCCGCACTGCCCGCAGCCGGCACGCCGGCGGGATGGGTGGCGTCGCTGATGGTGCTCCCGCCCCTGGCAGCGGCACTCGTCTCGTTCCGCGCCCTGCGCCGGAGCGCGCTCTCGTGGGACCGGATCGCCCTCGCCGGGTGCGGTGGCGGGCTGGCCGCGGGCGTCGGCCTCGCGGTGCTCGCGGCTCTGTCGGGCGGCGCGGCCGGTCCAGGTCGGATGCGGTTCATCGGCCCGTTCGTCCCCGACGTGCTGGTGCACGCCATGACCGCCTGCGGTCTCGGCGCCCTGCTCGGCGCGGCGGTCCCGGCCTTCCTCGCCTGGCGCACGGCCCGCGGCCGGGCCGCCGAGGTCGTCCGGCAGGATGACGACATGCCCGAGGACCGGACCCGCGTCGCCGCGGACGACACCCAGGCCATCAGCGCGACCGACCTCGACGAGGACTGAGCGTTGGGGGCTGGCCACAGCCACGGCGAGCGTCCTGCACTGGGACCCGCGCCGCGGGACATCAGGACGCTCATGGCGGTCCTGGTCGGACCGCTCGTGCTCGCGACCCTGGTGGGCCTGGTGACGTTCTGGCCCGACGGCGACCTCGAGCTCACCGGCCCCGGCCTGGAGGTGCAGCGCGGGACCGCCGAGGTGACCGGGTTCGTCCCCTGCCGGCTCGTCGACGGCAAGGAGATCGAGGGCTGCCAGGCGGCGACCGTCGACGTGCTCAGCGGCACCGGGAAGGGCAGCGAGCAGGTGGCGGTGCTGCCCTACGGCGAGAAGGCGCCCCAGGTCGACGTCGGCGACCGGATCATCGTGTCCTACGCCGAGCAGGCCCCTGAGGGCGAGCAGTACTCCTTCCAGGACTTCGACCGCGGACCACCGCTCCTGCTCCTGACGATCCTCTTCGCCGTCGGCGTCCTCGCGCTCTCGCGCTGGCGCGGCATCGGCGCCCTGGCCAGCCTGGCGTACTCCCTCGTGCTGATCGTCGTCTTCACGCTGCCGGCGATCATGGAGGGCTCCTCGCCGCTGGGCGTGGCCGTGGTGACCGCGGCGGCGATCATGCTCGTCACGCTCTACCTCTCCCACGGCTTCACCATCCGCACGACCGTCGCCATGCTCGGCACGCTGGTCTCGCTGGTGGTCATCGGCGTGATCGGCTGGGTCTTCACCCGGATCGGTCACTTCACCGGGCTGGTGGACGAGGGCAGCCAATACATCTCCGGCATCGCCGCGCAGGTCGATCTCCGCGGTCTCCTGCTCGCCGGGCTGGTGATCGGCGCGCTCGGCGTGCTCGACGACGTCACCGTCACCCAGACCTGGGCGGTGTGGGAGCTCGCCGACGTCGACCCCGACGCCAGCGCGCGCTCGCTCTTCGTCCGGGCGATGCGGATCGGTCGCTCGCACGCCGCCTCCACCGTCAACACCCTCGTCCTGGCCTACGTCGGGGCGACGCTCCCGCTCATGCTCGTCTTCTCCGCGCTCGAGCTGCCGTTCGGGATCGCGGTCAGCCAGGAGGTCGTCGCACAGGAGGTCGTGCGCGGCCTCGTCGGCGGGCTCGGGATCCTGGCCGCGGTGCCCGTGACGACCGCGATCGCCGCCCTGGTGGCCGGCCGGCTGGTCCGCGACCGGACAGCCGACGGCCCGCCCTCCCACCGGGCCTAGACTCCTGCGGTGCCCGAAGCCCGTCTCGTCGTCCTGGTGTCCGGCTCCGGCACCAACCTGCAGGCCCTGATCGACGCCTGTGCCGATCCGGCGTACGGCGCCCGCATCGCGGCGGTCGGCGCCGACCGTGAGGACATCGAGGGACTCGCGCGCGCCGAGCGGGCGGGCATCCCGACCTTCGTCCGGCAGGTGTCCGACTTCGAGACCCGCGAGGGCTGGGACTCCGCCGTCACCACCGTCGTGGAGCGGTTCGAGCCCGACATCGTGGTCTCGGCCGGCTTCATGAAGCTGCTCTCGCAGGACTTCCTCGACCGCTTCCTCACCCTCAACACCCACCCGGCGCTGTGCCCGTCGTTCCCCGGCATGCACGGGCCCCGCGACGCGCTCGAGCACGGCGTCAAGGTCACCGGCGCGACGCTCTTCGTCGTCGACGCAGGCGTCGACACCGGTCCGATCGTGGCGCAGGTCCCGGTCGCCGTGGAGGAGGACGACGACGTCGCGTCCCTGCACGAGCGGATCAAGACCGCCGAGCGCGCCATGCTGGTGGACGCGGTCGGTCGCATCGCCCGCGAAGGCGTCAGCGTGGACGGGCGCAAGGTGCGCATCGGCACGTCTGCTGGGTAGTCTGCGGCTCACACGACTGGCGCAGGTGGGACACCACCAGGGAGTGACGCGCGAGGACATCGAACGCCTGGGTGCCCTCGACTCGATCCGCAACGAGGAGTCCCGTGTCCGACAGCACCCCTGACCAGATCGCCATCAAGCGCGCGCTCGTCTCCGTCTACGACAAGGCCGGCCTCGACGACCTCGTCCGCGGCCTGCACGACGCCGGCGTCGAGCTCGTCTCCACCGGCGGCTCGGCCGCACGCATCGAGTCGCTCGGCCTGCCGGTGACGAAGGTGGAGGACCTCACCGGGTTCCCCGAGTGCCTCGACGGCCGGGTCAAGACGCTGCACCCGCGGGTGCATGCCGGCATCCTGGCCGACCGCCGCCTCGACTCCCACGTCGAGCAGCTCAAGGAGCTCGAGGTCGAGCCGTTCGACCTCGTCGTCAGCAACCTCTACCCCTTCACCCAGACCGTCGCCTCGGGAGCGAGCCCCGACGAGTGCGTGGAGCAGATCGACATCGGCGGGCCGTCGATGGTGCGCGCGGCAGCGAAGAACCACCCGAGCGTCGCCATCGTCACCTCGCCCGCGACGTACGCCGACGTGCTGGCCGCCGTCGCCGCCGGGGGCTTCACCCTGGCCGAGCGCCAGCGCCTCGCCGCCGAGGCTTTCGTGCACACCGCGACCTACGACGTGCACGTCGCCTCGTGGATGGGCAACGTGCTCACCGACACCGGCTCGGACGGTGGCTCCGGCTTCCCGGCGTGGATGGGCGGCACGTGGGACAAGGCCGGCGAGCTGCGCTACGGCGAGAACCCGCACCAGTCCGCCGCGCTCTACACCCAGCCCGCGGGCGGTGGGCTGGCGCGTGCCGAGCAGCTCCACGGCAAGGAGATGTCCTACAACAACTACGTCGACGCCGACGCGGCCCGCCGGGCGGCCTACGACTTCGACGAGCCGGCCGTGGCGATCATCAAGCACGCCAACCCCTGCGGCATCGCGGTCGGCGCGGACGTGGCGGCGGCGCACCGCAAGGCCCACGCGTGCGACCCCGTCAGTGCCTTCGGCGGTGTGATCGCCACCAACGTCGCGGTCTCGGTCGCGATGGCCGAGCAGGTCGCCGAGGTCTTCACCGAGGTCATCGTGGCCCCGGGCTACGAGGACGGCGCGGTGGAGGTGCTGCAGGCCAAGAAGAACATCCGCATCCTCACCTGCGAGCCCGTCGTCCGGGGCGAGGTGGAGATGCGACCGGTCTCCGGCGGCCTGCTGGTGCAGCAGCGCGACTACGTCGACGCCCCCGGTGACGACGTCTCCACCTGGACCCTCGCCACGGGCGAGGCCGCCTCGCCCGAGGTGCTCGCCGACCTGGCCTTCGCCTGGCGCGCGTGCCGCGCGGTGAAGTCCAACGCGATCCTGCTCGCCGCTGACGGCGCCTCGGTGGGCGTCGGCATGGGTCAGGTGAACCGCGTGGACTCCTGCCGCCTCGCGGTCGAGCGCGCGGGGGACCGGGTCACCTCCGCGGTGGCCGCCTCCGACGCGTTCTTCCCCTTCGCCGACGGGCCGCAGATCCTCATCGACGCCGGCGTGAAGGCGATCGTGCAGCCGGGTGGCTCGGTCCGCGACGCCGAGGTCGTCGCGGCCTGCGAGGCCGCCGGAGTGACGATGTACCTCACCGGCACCCGCCACTTCTTCCACTGATGTTGCGCATCCCGCACTGCGTGGCGCATGGCGGAACATTCGGACTGTCGGAAGGACCTCTCCCGTGCCTAGGATGCCCACCGTGACCGCACAGACCCTCGACGGCGCAGCCACCCTGCGGACCATCAAGACGGAGCTCGCCCAGCGCGTCGCCGCCCTCAAGGAGCAGGGGGTGGTCCCCGGGCTCGGCACCGTGCTCGTCGGCGACGACCCCGGCTCGCACTGGTACGTCGGTGCCAAGCACAAGGACTGCGCCGAGATCGGCATCACCTCGATCCGGCGCGACCTGCCGGCCACGGCCACCCAGGCCGAGGTGGAGGCCGTCATCGACGAGCTGAACGCCGACGACTCCTGCACGGGGTTCATCGTGCAGCAGCCGACCGGGCTCGACGAGTTCGCCCTGCTCTCGCGCGTCGACCCCGACAAGGACGTCGACGGCCTGCACCCGACCAACCTCGGCAAGCTCGTCCTCGGCGAGGCGGGACCGCTTCCCTGCACGCCGGTGGGCTCGATCGAGCTGCTGCGTCGTCACGGGGTGGACATCGCGGGTGCGGAGGTCGTGGTCGTCGGCCGCGGCATCACCGTCGGCCGTCCGCTCGGCCTGCTGCTGACCCGGCGCTCGGAGAACGCGACCGTCACGCTCTGCCACACCGGCACCGTCGACCTCGCCGCCCACGTGCGCGACGCCGACATCGTCGTCGCCGCGGCCGGAGTGCCCGGCATCATCACCGCCGACATGGTCAAGCCGGGAGCGGCCGTGCTCGACGTCGGCGTCTCGCGGGTCGACGGCAAGGTCACCGGCGACGTGGACCCCGGCGTCTGGGACGTCGCCGGCTGGGTCTCGCCCAACCCCAAGGGCGTGGGCCCGATGACCCGCGCGATGCTGCTGAGCAACATCGTCGAGATCGCGGAGAGGTCCGTCCGGTCCTGATGACCGAGCCCGACCTGCCCGACCGTTCCGACCACATCCATCCGCCGGAGTCGGTCGAGCCCGTCTCGGCCGAGCCGGTCGACCCCGACGAGCCGCGGCGCTATCCCTCGACCATCGGAGGCGCCTTCTACCTGATGGTCCTCGCCGTCGTCGGGGCCGCGCTGGTCCTGGTGTTCCTCCACGAGTGGCGCACCGGCATCCGGGTGATGGGCGGGGCGCTCGTCTTCGCCGCCCTGGTCCGGCTGCTCCTCCGGGCCCGCGACGCCGGCATGCTCGCCGTACGCCACAAGGTGCTCGACGCGCTCGTGCTGGTCGCCCTCGGGGGCGCGCTGATCTTCCTGGCCGGCTCGATCCCGGACCAGCCCGGCGGGTTCTGACCGAGACGCACGAAGGGCCGGACCCAGCGGGTCCGGCCCTTCGTCGTCGGCTCAGATGAGACCGAGCTCGGTGACCGCGTCGCGCTCCTCGGCGAGCTCGGCGGTGGAGGCGTCGATCCGGGCGCGGGAGAAGTCGTCGATCTCGAGGCCCTCGACGATCGTCCAGTCGCCGCCGGAGGTGGTGACCGGGAACGACGAGATCAGGCCCTCGGGCACGCCGTACTCGCCCTGCGAGGCGACGGCCATCGAGACCCAGTCGTCGGCCGCGGAGCCGAAGAGCCAGTCGCGGGCGGCGTCGATCGTGGCGGACGCGGCCGAGGCGGCCGAGGACGAGCCGCGGGCGTCGATGATCGCGGCGCCGCGCTTGGCGACGGTCGGGATGAAGTCGTTCTCCAGCCAGGCCTGGTCGCCGACCAGCTCGGCGGCGTTCTGGCCCTTCACGTTCGCGTGGAAGAGGTCGGGGTACTGCGTCGCGGAGTGGTTGCCCCAGATCGTCATGTGCGTGATGTCGGTGACGGCCGCGCCGGTCTTGGCCGCGAGCTGCGAGATCGCGCGGTTGTGGTCGAGGCGGGTCAGCGCGGAGAACCGCTCACGCGGGATGTCGGGCGCGTTGGTCATCGCGATGAGGGCGTTGGTGTTGGCCGGGTTGCCGGTGACACCGATGCGCACGTCGTCGGCCGCGACCGCGTTGAGGGCCTTGCCCTGCGCGGTGAAGATCGCACCGTTGGCCGAGAGCAGGTCGCCACGCTCCATGCCGGGACCGCGCGGGCGGGCGCCGACGAGGAGGGCGAGGTTGACGCCGTCGAAGATCTTCTCGGCGTCGGAGCCGATCTCGACGCCGGCGAGGTTCGGGAACGCGCAGTCGTCGAGCTCCATGACGACGCCCTCGAGCGCCTTGAGGGCGGGCTCGATCTCGAGCAGGCGGAGCTCGATCGGGCGGTCCGCCGCGAGCGCGCCGCTCGCGAGGCGGAACAGCAGGCTGTAGCCGATCTGACCGGCGGCGCCGGTGACGGCCACCTTGAGAGGTGCGGAGGTCACGGTGGGTTGTCTCCTCGTGATGATGGTCTCTGGTGCCGCTGACGCTAGCAGCGCCGAATTCCTCGTCAGCGGCTGGCATGCTGGCGCCCATGCCTCGAGACGTACGACGTCCGCGTGCGGCCGTCGCCGTGGCTGCCGGGCTGGCCGCCGCCGGTGTGCTGGGCCTGTCGGGGTGCGCCGGCATCGGGCAGCCGGCCCCCTACGACTCGCCCGGCATCAACGGCCTGGTCATCCCGACGCCGACGCCCGACCCCTCGGACTTCACCGACGCCGTCGACAACCCGTGGCTGCCCCTGGCCGTCGACGCGACCTGGCGCTACGACGTCACCGGTGCCGGTCGCACGATCGGCACGATCGACGCCGAGGTGGTCGACGGCACGACCGACGTCGCCGGCCTGAGCGCCACCGCCGTGCTGACCCGCACGACGATCGAGGACCGGACCTCCGCTGTCACCCGCTTCTACGCCCAGGACGTGACCGGCAACGTCTGGCTCGTGGGGGAGGATCTCGACGGCATCGGCTGGCGGGCCGGCACGGACGGGGCGGAGGCCGGGCTGGCGATGCCCGCCGATCCCCGCCTCGGCGACGGCTGGCGGCCCTACGTCGTCCCCGGGCTGCCCGGGGCGGGCACCACGATCGATGACCAGTCGGCCTCGATGCTGCAGACCAGCGAGACCGGGACGGGCGTGGACGGCGACGAGGCCGGCACCACGACCCGCAACGTGTACGAGAGGGGTGTCGGCCTCGTCGGTGTCGAGGACCTCGACGCCGGCTGGACGGCCCGCCTGGTGGGGCAGTCCGGCTCCTAGGAAGCCTCCGGCGTGCCGGGATCAGTCGGGACGGCGGACCTGTGTGCGGCCGTCGTCGTCACCGTCCGGGTTGCCCCAGTGGCCGGGCGCGCTCTGCTGGCCGGGCTGGGCGGGCTGCTGCTGCTGGGGGGCACCCCACTGGCCGGGCTGCGCCGGGGGCTGCTGGGGCTGCTGCGGCTGCTGCTGGGGAGCGCCCCACTGTCCGGGCGGCGCGGCCTGCGGTGCGCCGTACGCCGGGTCGGGTTGCTGCGGCTGCTGCTGCGGGGAGGGCTGGCCCCACTGCTGCTGCGGGGGAGCGCCCCAGGCGGCACCGGGCTGGCCCCAGCCGCCCTGCTGGCCCTGGTTCCACTGGGCCTCGTAGTTGCCGGGGACGAACTGGTCGCCCTTCTTGCCGCCGCCGAAGTTCAGGCCGGATCCCGCGACCGGCTCGGCGCCCTGGCCGAAGAGGAGCGGGTAGGTCAGGCCGGCGATCGCGGCGCCGACGAGCGGGGCGAGCACGAAGACCCACAGCTGCACGATCGCGTCCGTGCCGGCGAAGACGCCGACGCCGATGGAGCGGGCCGGGTTGACCGAGGTGCCGGTGGCGCCCATCGAGGCGAAGTGGATCATCGCCAGCGTGAGACCGATGGCCAGCGGGCCCATCAGGGCGTTGACCTCGTTGCGCTCGTCGGTCACCGCGAGGATCACCCAGAGGAACACGGCCGTCAGGAGGATCTCGATGACCAGGGCTCCCCAGAGGGCGAAGTTGCTCGCGCTCTGGTCGCCGTAGCCGTTCTGGGCGAGGCCGGCGACGGAGACGTCGTAGCCCGGGAAGGCGTTCATGATGCCGAACAGCGCACCACCGGCCACGAGGCCGCCGAGGAGCTGCGCGGCCATGTAGATGCCGGCCTGGTTCCACGGCAGCCGGCCGCCGAGCACGGCACCCAGCGTGACGGCCGGGTTGAAGTGGCCGCCCGAGATGCGGCCCACGGCATAGGCCATCACCACGACGGTGAGGCCGAAGGTGAGTCCGGTGGCGACGTAGTCGCCGCCACTCATGAGGGCGGCGCCACAGCCGAAGAACACGAGCACGAAGGTGCCCATCGTCTCCGCGGTGAACTTCTGCCCGGTGCTCGGTGTGTCTTCGACGGTGTCGCTCATCGCGAGTCCCTCCAGAGTCTGATGGCCGCCCCCCGGCGGCCACCGTGACTCTAGCGGCGCCGTTGCGGGGGTGCGAGGGTAGGCGAGTCGCAACCCAGCCCAGCGTCAGGTATCTTGACGTCAAGAGTTATGCCCGGATGAGATCGCGATCTACAGGAGCTGTCGTACCCATGGCCAAGATCATCTACACCCACACCGACGAGGCGCCGCTGCTCGCGACCTACTCGTTCCTCCCGATCATCGCCGCCTACGCGAAGACCGCCGGTGTGGACGTCGAGACCCGCGACATCTCGCTCGCCGGTCGCGTGATCGCCCAGTTCCCCGACCGCCTCACCGACGAGCAGCGCCTCGACGACGCCCTCGCCGAGCTCGGCGAGCTGGCCACGAAGCCCGAGGCCAACATCATCAAGCTGCCCAACATCTCCGCCTCGATCCCGCAGCTCAAGGCCACGATCGCCGAGCTGCAGTCGCAGGGCTACGACCTCCCGGCCTACCCGGAGAACCCGCAGACCGACGAGGAGCGCGACGCGCGCGCCCGCTACGACAAGGTCAAGGGCTCCGCGGTCAACCCGGTGCTGCGCGAGGGCAACTCCGACCGCCGCGCGCCCGCGTCGGTGAAGAACTACGCCAAGTCGCACCCGCACTCGATGGGTGCGTGGAGCAGCGAGTCGAGGACCAACGTCGCCACCATGGGCCACGACGACTTCCGGAGCAACGAGAGGTCGGTCGTCATCCCCGCCGACGACACGCTCTCGATCGTCCACGTCGCGGACGGCCAGGAGACCGTGCTCAAGGAGGGCCTGGAGGTCCTGACCGGCGAGGTCGTCGACGCGACCTTCATGAGCGCGGCCAAGCTCGACGCCTTCCTCGAGGAGCAGGTGGCCAAGGCCAAGGCCGACGGCGTCCTGTTCTCCGCCCACCTCAAGGCCACGATGATGAAGGTCTCCGACCCGATCATCTTCGGCCACGTCGTGCGCGCCTACTTCGCCGACGTCTTCAGCCAGTACGGCGAGCAGATCGCCGCCGCGGGCCTCTCGGCCAACGACGGGCTGGGCGCCATCTTGTCCGGCCTCGACTCCGTCGACGGCGGCGCGGAGATCAAGGCCGCCTTCGAGAAGGGCCTGGCCGACGGCCCGGCGCTCGCGATGGTCGACTCCGACAAGGGCATCACCAACCTCCACGTGCCCTCCGACGTCATCATCGACGCCTCGATGCCGGCGATGATCCGCACCTCGGGCCAGATGTGGAACGCCGACGGCGAGCAGCAGGACACCCTCGCGGTCATCCCGGACTCCTCCTACGCCGGCGTCTACCAGGCCACGATCGACGACTGCCGCGAGCACGGCGCGCTCGACCCGTCGACGATGGGCTCGGTGCCCAACGTCGGGCTGATGGCCAAGGCGGCCGAGGAGTACGGCTCGCACGACAAGACCTTCGAGATCCCCGCCGCCGGCACCGTCGAGGTCCGCAACGCCGCCGGCGAGGTGCTGCTCTCGCACACCGTCGAGGCCGGTGACATCTGGCGCGCCTGCCAGACCAAGGACGCCTCGATCCGCGACTGGGTCAAGCTCGCCGTCACGCGTGCCCGGGCCAGCGAGACGCCCGCGGTGTTCTGGCTCGACGAGACCCGTGCCCACGACGCCAACCTGATCCGGCTCGTGCACACCTACCTGGCCGAGCAGGACACCGAGGGCCTGTCGATCGAGGTCATGGCCCCCGCGGCAGCGACGACGTACTCGCTGGAGCGGATCCGCAGGGGCGAGGACACCATCTCGGTCACCGGCAACGTGCTGCGCGACTACAACACCGACCTGTTCCCGATCCTCGAGCTCGGCACCAGCGCCAAGATGCTCTCGATCGTGCCGCTGATGAACGGCGGCGGCCTGTTCGAGACCGGTGCCGGCGGCTCGGCGCCCAAGCACGTGCAGCAGCTGGTCAAGGAGGACTACCTGCGCTGGGACAGCCTGGGTGAGTTCTTCGCGCTGGCCGCGTCGCTGGAGCACCTCGCCGGCTACGACGACAACGCGCGCGCCCGGATCCTCGGAGCGACGCTCGACCGCGCCACGGAGACCTTCCTCAACGAGGACCGCTCGCCGGGTCGCAGGCTCGGCACGATCGACAACCGCGGCTCGCACTTCTACCTCGGCCTCTACTGGGCCGAGGAGCTCGCACAGCAGACCGAGGACGCCGACCTGGCCGCCGCCTTCGCGGCGCTGGCCGGCTCGCTGCGCGCCGACGAGCAGAAGATCGTCGACGAGCTGCTCGCGGTGCAGGGCAAGCCGGCCGACATCGGTGGCTACTTCCGCCCCGACTCCGAGAAGGCGGCGGCCGTGATGCGCCCGTCGACCACCTTCAACGAGGCGCTCGCCTCGCTCGGCTGAGCGAGCACCGCATGACCACGGGGGAGCAGGGACTGCCACGCGCGTCCCTGCTCTCCACCTTCGGGCTGGTCGTCGGCAACCTGGTCCCCCTGTGGGCGGTGTGGGCCGGCCACATGTCCGTGGGCGACGTGCTGATCGCCTACTGGCTCGAGAACGTCGTCTACTGGGCCCTCACGATCGTCAAGATCAGCACGGCCCAGGGCCTGGCCGCGGACGGCCGCCAGCCCACCATCCGGGTCAACGGTCGCGTGGTCGACGCCTCCCGCAACCGGGGGATGCTGGCCGGCTTCTTCGCCCTGCACTACGGCATCTTCACGCTCGTGCACGGGGTGTTCGCCGGGGTGATGGCCGTGCTCGTCGGCGGCGACCTGAGCGTGCGGACCGCGGCGCTGGCCGGTCTCGCCCTCGTGCTGGGGCACGTCGTGTCGCTCTGGCTGAACTGGTTCGGCGACGGCGAGCGGCTGCGGGTCTCGCCCACCACCGCGATGTGGGAGCCCTATCCCCGGATGCTCGTCCTGCACGTCACGATCCTCGTGGGCTTCGGTCTCGCGATCCGCTCCGTCGGGACCAGCGACTCGACGAGCGGTCTGGTGCACCTCGCACCCGTGCTGCTGCTGGTCGGCCTCAAGACCGTCGTGGACCTCGGTCTCCACGTCTGGTCCCGCCGCCGGGCGGCGCCGGACGCGACTGCCCCGTCGCCGGCGACGTGGTGATCCGGGACACGCCGGGCCTCGCGGGGGAACAATCCTCGGCCGGCTCGTCTTGCGGCAGGTGATGACCACGACTGCCGCCACCGACTCCTCGTCGGCCGAGGTCGACGTCCCCTCGGTCACCGCCCGCCACTTCGGCCTGGCGGTGCTCGCGCTCGCCATGGGCGGCTTCGCCATCGGCACGACCGAGTTCGTCACCATGGGACTGCTGCCGCAGATCGCCGGCGGCGTCGACGTGTCCATCCCGACGGGCGGCCACGTCATCTCGGCGTACGCCGTCGGGGTCGTGGTGGGAGCCCCCCTGCTGGCCTTCCTCGGTGCCCGACTCCCACGGCGCGCGCTGCTCGTCGCGCTGATGGCCGCCTTCGCCGCGGGCAACGCGGTCAGCGCACTCGCGGCCAGCTACGAGCAGCTCATGCTCGCCCGGTTCGTCGCCGGTCTGCCGCACGGCGCCTACTTCGGCGTCGCCTCACTGGTCGCCGCCAGCATGGCCCGCCCCTCGCGCAAGGGCCGTGCGGTCGCCCAGGTGATGCTCGGTCTGTCGTTCGCCAACGTCGTCGGTGTGCCGGCCGCGACCGTGCTCGGCCAGGAGCTCGGCTGGCGCGCGGCCTTCTGGGCGTCCTCCGCCCTGGCGCTGGTGACGCTGGCGATGGTGGCCTGGTTCGTCCCGTCGGTGCCGGGCGACGCCGCGGCGAGCGGGCGACGCGAGCTCGCCGCCTTCAAGGTCCCGCAGGTGTGGCTGACGCTCCTCGCCGGAGCGGTCGGCTTCGGCGGCATGTTCGCCGTCTACTCCTACATCGCGCCCGTCGTCACCGACGTGGCCGGGCTGGGGGAGCGGTCGGTCGCGGTGTTCCTGCTGTTCTTCGGGCTCGGGATGGTGGCCGGCACGTGGGTGGCCGGGATCATGGCCGACTGGTCGATCTTCCGCTCGCTGATCATCGGCGGCACCGGCATGGCCGTCACGATGCTGCTGTTCTGGTTGGCCGCCCCGCACGGCTGGGCCGCGCTGCCCGTCGTCTTCCTCATCACCGTGCTCGGCTCGGTCCTCGTGGTGAACCTCCAGCTGCGGCTGATGGACGTGGCCGGGGACGCCCAGACCCTCGGCGCCGCGATGAACCACGCCTCGCTCAACGTCGCCAACGCCCTCGGTGCCTGGCTCGGCGGTCTGGTCATCGCCGCCGGCTGGGGACTTCGCGCCCCGGCGCTGGTCGGTCTCGCGCTCTCCCTGGGCGGGGTCGCGATCCTGCTCCTCTCGGCGAAGCTCCACGTGCGCGAGCGCTCGACCGAGCAGCTGACCACCAGCTGACCACGGACTCATCGCGGGCTGACGGCGCAGCCTGCAAGCGAGATGCGTGCACGTGTTTTCCGCTGATGTTGCGTGGAGTTAACACAACCGGAACTCTTGCGTAGCCCGACCTTGGAACGATCAAATCCATGACGGGTGGAGGTGCCACCCGCAATCTTCCGGAGGGGGAGTCATGGTGGATGAGGAGAAGGTCGCAGCAGAGATGGAGCGCCGTCGCTTCCTCGCCGACCGCAACGTGGGCGACGTGGTGAGCCTCCTGCAGCGCCGGGCCGAGCTGCGCGGGGTCTATCCCGCGGCCGACCTGGTCGCCGACAACGTGGGCTGGGTCGTCTGACCCGGTCCCCGGACCGACGGCCCCGTGGGCCCTGTCCTGGCTCAGCCGACACGCTCAGCTGAACCCCGGCAGGGGCTGCGGGGCCCAGGTGGTTCCGTCGTCGGAGCACCGCAGCGTGTCGACCGGATCGCCGTCCACGACCACGCAGACGGCGTCCTCCACGACGAAGGCCGCGGAGTCGCGCGGTGAGAGCGGCGTCGCCTTCGCGTTGCCCTCGGGGTCGACCCGGACCAGTCCGTCGCTGGTGGTGAGGTACGTCGACCCGCCCGGGGTCACGACCATCGAGGACAGGTCGTGCAGACCGTCGGCGCCGTCGAGGTCCAGCCCGGCGGGCTCGGACCAGGTCACGCCGGCGTCGTGCGAGACCAGCACCTGCTTGACGGGCACCGGGGGCCGCCCGCCGTCGGGGGACAGGTAGTCGTCGCCGACGGCGACGGCGATGTGGTCACCGGACCCCGCCATCTCGGTGATGTCCTCGAACTCGGCAGACCTGGTCACCACCGGCTCCTCCCAGGTCCGCCCGTCCGGCGCTCCCGGGCCTGGTCCAGGACTGGGACGGCACGCCCGAGGTGGATCCGAGACTTCCCGACGCCGTCGAGACGCTCCTGCGGGACGGGCAGCCCGAGGTGTACGACGTCGCGTCGTCCGCCGAGGGCACCGCCGTCGTCTGGAGATCGTGTCCGGACACGCCGGTGTGCCGGTTCGTGCTGACCATCGGCTCGATCGACCGGCTGTCCGAGCGGCCGGGCCCGACCGCGAACCCGATCCCGGCGACGACGACGGCGGCCGCGAGTCCCGAGGCGGTCGTCCGGCAGGTCGGCGTACGCCTCCTCCGCGACGAGGCGGTGGCTGACGTCGCGGAAGAAGCGGCTGCGCCGCCACCGGGTGCGGGTCACGTTGACCGCGACGGTGCGCAGCCACGCCTCCGGGTTGTCGGCGGCGAGGAAGGAGCGCGAGGAGTTCACCGCACGGGCGAACGCCTCCATGACGGCGTCCTCCGCCTCGACCGGGTCACCGGTCACGCCGGTCAGCTGGCCCACGAGCCGGCGGTAGGAGGTGGCGTACACCTCCTGCACGCGGTCCACCGTGCTCGCTCGGGGCATGGCCCACCCTCCCACTCGTCGTCGGCTCTCACGAGCCCTCGCCAGCACGACTCGTGGGACGCCCGTGCGGTTGCATCCGGGCGGCGGAGCGGCAGTGGCGTCGCCCCAACATGTGACGTCGGTCGCACTCGAGCGCTCGCGGGACCCCGTCGGTGCCCAGGGCGCGGCGATGAGAGACTTGTCGCATGCCCTCAGCTCCAGCCGCGCGCCCGCGGGTCCTGTCCGGCATCCAGCCGACGGCCGACTCGTTCCACCTCGGGAACTACCTCGGTGCGCTGCGACAGTGGGTGGCGCTCCAGGAAGACTTCGAGACCTACTACTTCATCGCCAACCAGCACGCGATCACCGTGGAGCAGGACCCGAAGGTGCTGCTCGAGCGCACGCTCGTGTCGGTCGCGCAGCTCCTCGCGGCGGGCGTCGACCCGGTGCGCTCCACGATCTTCGTGCAGAGCCAGGTGCCGGCGCACAACCAGCTCGCCTGGGTGATGGAGTGCCTCACCGGCTTCGGCGAGGCCCGGCGGATGACGCAGTTCAAGGACAAGTCCGCCAAGGGCGGCGAGGGTGCGGCCAGCGTCGGCCTCTTCACCTATCCGATCCTGCAGGCGGCCGACATCCTCCTCTACCGCCCGCAGTACGTCCCGGTGGGGGAGGACCAGCGCCAGCACCTCGAGCTGACCCGCGACGTGGCCAACCGGTTCAACCACCGCTACAAGAAGACGTTCCGCGCGCCCGAGCCCTACATCCTCGAGTCCACGGCGAAGATCTACGACCTGCAGCTGCCCGAGAAGCAGATGTCGAAGTCGATCGGCGGCCAGGGCTGCGTGTGGGTGCTCGACGATCCCCAGGTGCTGACCAAGAAGTTCCGCTCGGCGGTCACCGACTCCGAGACCGAGATCCGCTTCGACCGCGAGGCCAAGCCGGGGGTGAGCAACCTGCTCACCATCCACTCGGCCCTGTCGGGGGAGAAGGTGGAGGCCCTCGAGGCGACCTTCGAGGGACGCGGCTACGGCGACCTCAAGTCGGAGGTGGCCGAGGTGGTGCTCGAGACCCTGACGCCGCTGCGCGAGCGCACCCGGGAGCTGCTCGGCGACCGCGCCGAGCTCGAGCGGATCCTCGCCGGGGGCGCCGAGCGGGCGGGTGCCGTGGCAGAGGCGACGCTGCGCGACGTCTACGACCGCGTCGGCTTCCTCCCCCCGGCTCGCTAGGGTCGACGCGTGCCGACCATCGGAGTAGCGATCGCGATCCCCGAGCCGTGGGCCAGTGAGCTCCAGGACTACCGCACGTCCGTCGGCGACACGATGGCGACGCAGATCCCCACGCACATCACGCTCATCCCGCCGGCCGAGGTCGCGAGCGACGACCTCGACGAGGTGACGTCACACCTGGCGGAGGCGGCGACCAACGTCGACCCCTTCGACATCCACCTGCGCGGCACCGGCACCTTCCGACCGGTCTCGCCGGTCGTCTTCGTCACGCTGGCCGAGGGCATCTCGGCGTGCGAGCTGCTCGCCGACGCCGTACGCCAGGGGCCGCTGGCGGTGGACCTGGACTTCCCCTACCACCCGCACGTGACGGTCGCGCACCACCTCGACGACCCCACGCTCGACCGCGCGTTCGACGAGCTGGCCGACTTCGAGTGCCGCTTCGCCGTCGACGCGTTCAACCTCTATGTCCACGACCAGCGCTCCGGCTGGCAGCCCACCAGAGAGTACGGTCTCGGCTGATGTCGCTCGTCTCGGGAATCAAGCAGCGCATCGCGGACCTTCGTGAGCGACGTCCGTTCGTCGATCATGTCTTCCGGATGATCGAGCACTACGGCAACGTCAACGGCAACGCCCTGGCCGCCGCGGTGACCTACTTCGCGTTCTTGTCCTTCTTCCCGATCCTGGCGCTGTCGTTCGCGATCTTCGGCCTCGTCGCCAAGGTCTACCCCGATGCCCAGGACACGCTCGTCGACGCGGCCAACTCGGTGCTGCCGGGACTGGTCGGCCCGCCCAACGGCGTCTCCCTCGACACCCTCCAGTCGGCCGCGCCGGGCATCTTCAGCGTCGGCATCCTGCTGACGCTCTACTCCGGGCTGGGCTGGCTCTCCGGCATGCGCCAGGCGCTGGTCGCGGTCTTCGAGGAGCCGGAGCGCGAGCAGCCGGGCTTCGTGCCCGGCAAGATCCGAGACATCCTCGCCATGCTCGCGCTGGGCTCGGTGCTGATGCTCAGCGTCGCGGTCTCCGGCGTCGCGACCAAGCTCCTCTCGCCGATCCTCGACGCGCTGGGTCTCGGCCTGGTCGCGGGTGTCTTCCTCGCGGTGCTGGCGATCGTGCTCGGCCTGGCGGCCAACACGCTGCTCTTCTTCGCGTTCTTCCGCCTCCTCGCGCAGCCCGAGATCCCGTCGAGGTCCCTGTGGCAGGGGGCGCTGCTCGGCGCGGTCGTCTTCGAGCTGCTCAAGCAGGCCTCGACCTTCCTGCTCAAGTCCACCGCGAACTCCGAGGCCTTCCAGGCCTTCGGCATCGCGCTGATCCTGCTGGTCTGGATCAACTACTTCTCCCGCGTCGTCGTCTACGCCGCCGCGTTCGCGTACACCTCGCGCGAGGCCCGCGCGATCCGCGAGGCTCGGACGATCGCCGAGCAGACCGTCGAGGGCCCGCAGATCGACCTCGCTGCGGCAGCGGCCGTCGTACCCTCCTCGGCCTCGGCGTCCGCCGCCTCCACCACCTCGCCCCAGGCTGCCTTCGCCGCCGGCGCAGCCTCGATGCTCGGCCTCGTCGCACTCCTCCGCCGCCGCCGCTGACGCGTCTCGCCCCGCTCGAGCGGTGAGTGAGACATGCTTTGACACGCGTTTTCGTGTCTCACGCACCGCTCGGCGATGTGAGGTGATCGGAGCGGTGAGTGAGACATGATTCGGCGGCGAGAAACCTGCCTTACGCACCGCGCGTGAGCCACGAGTCGTTCACAGGAGCTCGTACGTCGCTGTCGTCCACAGGCGCTCGTCGATCGCGTTGGAGAGACGTCTGCGCTCGTGGCTGCATGGATTCGTGTTCACGGTCACGGACAGCTTCCGCCGCCGGCCCTTCAGCAGGGCTGAGGCGCTCGACAGCGGCATCACCAGAGGCGTGCTTCAAGGTCGGCACTTCATTCGGGTCCACGAGGGCGTCTACGTGCATCGGGACCATGAGATGACGTAGGCCGATCGCGTCAAGGCGGCCCGACTGGCGTTGCCCGACTCAGCGCGTACGACGGGCACCACCCGCTTGCGACAGCTCGGCTACGACATCGGGCCACCGTTCCCGCTGCACTTCGTGGTCGAGGGTGACCACCACCTGGCGCTCGACGGTGTCTTCCTCCATCGCACGGTGAAGATGCCGCCGTGCGACGACGCGGGCGTCACGGTGGAGGCAGCGTTCGTCGCCTACTGCGCCGACGTCCGACTCATCGATGCGATCGAGGTCGGTTGCTTCCTGTTGCACAAGGAGTGGATGCACGGCGACCTCCTCGACCAGCTCCTCACCGACGCGAAGTGGCGCCGCGGGGCGCCGGAGACGGCGTACGCCCTGCCGTTCCTCGACGACCGGCCCCGCTCGATGCCTGAGGCGGTGCTGCTGGCGTACGTCGTGTTCTCGGGCCTGCTGGTCCCCGAGGTCAACCTCCGGGTCGAGATCGCCCCCGGTGTCCGGGTGACGCCGGACCAGTGGTTCGGCCGGTTGCGTGCCGCCGTCGAATACGAGGGCGGCCACCACCAGGACGATCGCGCGCAGTACAACGCGGACATCGATCGTTACGCCGACTATCGCAAGCACGACGTCGCCTACGAGCTCGTGACCAAGGAGCGGATGAGGACGCCCAAGACGGTGATCCGGAAGGTCCACTCCATGCTGGTGAGTCGCGGGTACGACGGACCGCCGCCGGACTTCGACGAGACGTGGGACTCGCTCTTCCGGCCGCTGCAGGAACTCGTACGTCCGCGGACACGTGGGAAGCGGTGAGTGGCGCAGGTTCTTGGCCGCGAAGACATGTCTCACTCACCGCTCCATCGGCACCCCGCAGTGCCGCGGTGAACAGGACATGTTCTGAGGCGCCAGAGGATGTCTCACTCACCGCCCACCCCACCCCGGGAGACGCAGCGAGGGCCGGGGATCGCTCCCCGGCCCTCGTCAGTCGTGCAGCAGGATCAGTGGCCGTGCCGGATGGCCGTGCGGAGGTCCTTGTTGAGCTGGGAGATCACGTCGAGCGGGATCTCCTTCGGGCAGGCCGCGGTGCAGGCGCCGATGTTGGTGCAGCCACCGAAGCCCTCGAAGTCGTGCTGGGCGACCATGTTGACCACGCGCTCGTCCCGCTCGGGCTGTCCCTGGGGGAGCAGGCCGAGGTGGGTGATCTTGGCCCCCATGAAGAGGGAGGCCGAGCCGTTGGGGCAGGCCGCGACGCACGCGCCGCACCCGATGCAGGTCGCGACGTTGAAGGCGCGGTCGGCGTCCTCCTTCGGCACGGGCACCGAGTGGGCCTCGGGGGCAGATCCGGTGTTGACCGAGACGTAGCCGCCCTGCTGGATGATGCGGTCGAAGGCGCTGCGGTCGACGATGAGGTCCTTGACGACCGGGAACCCCTCCGAGCGCCACGGCTCGATGGTGATCGTCTCGCCGTCCTTGAAGGAGCGCATGTGCAGCTGGCAGGTCGTGGTGACCTCCGGGCCGTGCGCGTCGCCGTTGATCATCAGCCCGCACGCGCCGCAGATGCCCTCGCGGCAGTCGGAGTCGAAGGCGATGGGCTCCTCGCCCTCGGCGTTGAGCTGCTCGTTGAGCACGTCGAGCATCTCGAGGAACGACATGTCCTCCGAGACGTCGGCGAGCTGGTAGGTGTGCATCGCCCCGGCACTCGAGGCGTCCGGCTGGCGCCAGATCTTCAGGGTCAGGTTCACTTGTAGCTCCGCTGCTTCATCTCGATGGCCGAGTAGACCAGGTCTTCCTTGTGCAGGACGGGGGCGGCATCCTCGCCGGCCCACTCCCACGCGGACACGTACGCGAACTCGTCGTCGTGGCGCAGAGCCTCGCCGTCCTCGGTCTGCGACTCGCCGCGGAAGTGGCCGCCGCACGACTCGCGACGGTTGAGGGCGTCGATGCACATCAGCTCGCCCAGCTCGAAGAAGTCGGCCACGCGGCCGGCCTTCTCCAGCGACTGGTTGAGGGTCTCCGCCGAGCCGAGCACCTTGACGTTGCGGTAGAAGTCGTCCTTGAGCGAGCGGATGAGGTCGATGGCCTTCTTCAGCCCGTCCTCGGTCCGCTCCATCCCGCAGTACTCCCACATGATGTTGCCGAGCTCGCGGTGGTAGGAGTCCACGCTGCGCTCGCCGTTGACCGTGAGGAAGTGCTCGATGCGGCCCTCGACCGACGCGCGCGCCTCGACCACCGCGGGGTGGTCCTCGGCGATCGGCTCGAACGGTCCGTCCGCGAGGTAGTCACGGATGGTGTGGGGGAGCACGAAGTAGCCGTCGGCGAGCCCCTGCATCAGCGCCGAGGCGCCGAGGCGGTTGGCGCCGTGGTCGGAGAAGTTGGCCTCTCCGGTCACGAACAGGCCGGGGATCGTCGACTGCAGGTCGTAGTCGACCCACAGGCCGCCCATGACGTAGTGCACGGCCGGGTAGATCCGCATCGGGACCGCGTAGGGGTCCTCGCCGGTGATCCGGGCGTACATGTCGAACAGGTTGCCGTACTTGTTCTCCACCGCGTCGCGGCCAAGGCGCTCGATCGCGTCGGCGAAGTCGAGGTAGACCCCACGGCGTACGCCGTCGACCTCGGGCCCGACGCCGCGGCCGTCGTCGCACTGGTACTTCGCCGCACGCGAGGCGATGTCGCGGGGGACGAGGTTGCCGAAGGCGGGGTAGATCCGCTCCAGGTAGTAGTCGCGGTCCTCCTCGGGGATGTCGCGCGGGTCCTTGTCGCAGTCGGCCTGGTTCTTCGGGACCCAGATCCGACCGTCGTTGCGCAGCGACTCCGACATCAGCGTCAGCTTGGACTGGTGGGTGCCGGTGACCGGGATGCAGGTGGGGTGGATCTGCGTGTAGCAGGGGTTGGCCATGTAGGCGCCCTTGCGGTGCGCACGCCACGCGGCCGTGACGTTGGAACCCATCGCGTTGGTGGAGAGGTAGAAGACGTTGCCGTAGCCGCCGGAGGCGAGCACCACGACGTCGGCGAGGTGGGTCTGGATCTCGCCGGTGACCATGTCGCGGGCGATGATGCCGCGCGCCTTGCCGTCGGCGACGACGAGCTCCAGCATCTCGTGGCGGGAGTACATCGCGACCGTGCCGGCCGCGATCTGCCGCTCGAGGGCCTGGTAGGCGCCGATCAGCAGCTGCTGGCCGGTCTGGCCGCGGGCGTAGAACGTGCGCGAGACCTGCACGCCGCCGAAGGAGCGGTTGTCGAGGAGCCCGCCGTACTCGCGGGCGAACGGGACGCCCTGCGCGACGCACTGGTCGATGATGTTGGTGCTGACCTCGGCGAGGCGGTAGACGTTGGACTCGCGCGAGCGGTAGTCGCCGCCCTTGACGGTGTCGTAGAAGAGACGGTGGACCGAGTCGCCGTCCTCCTTGTAGTTCTTCGCCGCGTTGATGCCGCCCTGCGCCGCGATGGAGTGGGCACGACGCGGGGAGTCCTGGTAGCAGAACGTCTTCACGTGGTAGCCCGCCTCGCCCATCGTCGCCGCCGCCGACGCGCCGGCGAGGCCGGTGCCGACGATGATCACGTTGAGCTTGCGGCGGTTGGCCGGGTTGACCAGGCGCGCCTCGAACTTGCGCGTCTCCCAGCGCTCGGCGATGGGCGCGTCGGGCGCCTTGGTGTCGACCAGCGGCGAGCCGGGCGTGTAGTAGCCGGCCGCGTCGTCGTGGTCGGCGGTCATGACGGTGTCGTGGCTCACGAGCAGTGACCCCTTACTTGGTGATGATGCCCGCGAGGACACCGAGCGGGACGAGGGAGAAGCCGACCGAGACGATCAGCGCGAGGGCGAGGGCGAGGCGCTTGGCGCGGACCCGCTTCGCGGCGTTGCCGGTCCAGCCCAGGGTCTGCGCCGCGCTCCAGACGCCGTGGTTGAGGTGGAGGCCGAGCGCGACCATGGCGACGAGGTAGATGAGCGTCAGCCACCAGACGTCGAAGGTGTCGACGAGCAGGTTGTAGGGGTCGTTGGTCGCCCCGCCCTGCGGGTTGATCTTGCCGATCGTGAAGTTGAGCAGGTGCCAGACCAGGAACACCAGGATGGTCAGGCCGCCCCAGCGCATCGTCAGGCTGGACCGCGAGGCGCCGGTGTTCTTCTTGGTGACGTACTTCGTGCCGCGGGCGTGCGACGCGCGGCGCCACAGCACGACCGCGCAGTAGACGTGGACGACCAGCGAGACGATCAGCCCGACGCGGAGGATCCAGAGCACCCCCTCGTGCGGCAGCATCGGCTCGCCGATCTGGCGCAGGTGGTGGGCGTAGTCGTTGAACGCGTCGTGCCCGGCGAACGCCTTGAGGTTGCCGTACATGTGAGCGAGCACGAATCCGATGAAGATGAAGCCGCTCACCGCCATGCCGAGCTTCAGCGCGATGGTGGTCCGAGCGGCCCGCGCGTTCTTCACCAGGGTGGGGGGAGTGAGTTGGGTTGCCACGTGGGCACGTTATCGCGGTACGCGGGCGTGCGACGCGCCGAGTGGGTGTGACCTTCTCGATGGCGCGTCACGACCGGCTCCGCTGTGACGTACGCCATAGCGGCGCGCTAGGCGTTCGGGGGCCGCACGCGGCGCTGGGTCGTCGCACGTCCGCGGTGCGCGACCTCGATGCGGCTGCTCTCGCGGTCGGCGGCGGCGCCGGACACGGTGATCGTGACGAGGCCGTCCTCGAACGCCGCCTCGATGTCGTCGGCCGTGACGGCCTCCGGGAGGGTGATCGAGCGGCGGAACTCGCCGTAGTAGCGCTCGCGGACGAGGAACGCCGAGGCGTCCTGGCCGTCCTCGTCGGCGTGCCGCACCCCGGAGACGGTGAGCACGCCGTGGCTGAACCTGAGGTCGACGTCGGCCGGGTCCACCCCGGCGAGCTCGATCCGGATCACCAGGTCGTCGCCGGCCGCGAGGATGTCGGTGCTCGGCACCCAGGCCGAGGCGTGGGTGCGCTCGGCGACCTCGCCGGTCGCCTCCACGGTGCCGTGCATGCCGAGGGAGCGCAGCCGCGACAGCTCGCTGACGAAGTCGGTCACGCCCTCGAAGGGATTGCGGCGGTCGGGCATCGGCTCTGCTCCTGCTCTCGGGGTGCGTGCGGTGGCGCGGCGGTGGGGTCTAGCGGTTGCGCAGGGGCGTCATCAGGCCGACGCGGCGCAGGAACGACCGGGCGACGTCGCTCTCGCTGCGGCCGTCGGTGACCTCGGCGTTCATCTCGACCATGGCGTCCTCGCTCAGCTCGGAGTTCACGGTGTCGATGACGTTCATGAAGGCCTCGGAGTCGATCGAGGCGAGCTTGTCCTCGTCGACGACCATCACGACGTTCTGCGAGCCGAAGAGCAGCTCGGGGTCCTCGAGCAGGGTGTACTTCCCGCCGCTGAGCTGCGGGTCGGTGGTGAAGGCGTCGACGGCCTGGGCGTCGCCGTCGTCGAGCATCGCGTACTGCTCGCCCAGCTCGGCCGGCACGAACTCGGCGTTGTCGAGGCCGTAGACGTCGCGCAGCCCGGTGAGGCCGAGCTGGAGGTCCTCGAACTCCGGGCGGGCACCGAGCACGAAGGAGTCGAGGTCGCCCAGGTCGCCGATCGAGGAGAGGCCGTTGTCCTCGGCGAAGGCGTCGGCCACCGCGATGGCGTCCTTGTTCTGGAAGGGCGTCTGCTCGCTGACGACCATGCCCTGGCCCTCGTAGTAGTCCCGGACCGCGTCGTAGGTCGCCGTGGGATCGAGCCCGGTCACCTCCTGGTCGGCCACGATCGAGAGCACGGTGCCGGTGTAGGCGACGTAGCCGTCGACGTCGCCGTCGCGCAGCGCCTGGTCGAGGTCCTCCGCCGGGCCGACGGCCTTGCGCAGGTTGACGGCGTAGCCGTTGACGGCCAGCGCCTGGCGCCACAGCTCGCCCAGGACGAGTGCCTCGGGGAACTCCTGGGTGCCGATGGTGACGCGCAGGGTCGCGCCCTGCGGCTGCTGGGAGGCGTCGCGCTCGGTGTTGGCCCCGCAGGCGCCGAGCGCCAGCGTGGCGAGCACGACCAGGGCGAGGAGCGGGGACGTACGTCGGCTCACGAGGCGTCTCCCGACCGCGCCGGCGCCTCGACGGCCACGTCGTCCGCTGACCCGTCGGGTGGATCGGTGCGGGTCTCCTCGCGTAGCGCCTTGAGCCAGCACCAGGCGACACCCACGAGCACGAACGTGAAGGGAACCGAGCCCAGCACGGCTGCCTGTTGCAGTGCGGTCAACCCCCCGACCAGCAGCATCGCGCACGCGATGCCGCCCATCAGGACGCCCAGCACGATGACGACGAACTTCGACGGCGCGATCGACCCGCGCGAGGCCATCGTCGCCATCACCACCGAGGCGGCGTCGGCGCCGCTGATGAAGAAGAGCGCGATCAGCACGATGCAGAGGAACGAGCTGATCGCCGACAGGGGCAGTGCGTCGAGGGCGGTGAAGAGGACGAGCTCGGGTGTGTCCAGCGAGCCGACGATGTCGGCCCGGCCGCTGCGCTGCAGCTCGATGCCGACGCCGCCGACGACGGCGAACCACAGGAAGCCGAAGCCGGTCGGGGCCGCCGCGACGCCGATGATGAACTCGCGGATCGTGCGACCGCGCGAGATGCGCGCCACGAACATGCCGACGAAGGGTGCCCACGAGACCCACCAGGCCCAGTAGAAGATCGTCCAGCCGGCCATCCACTGCTCGTCGCCGACCCCGGTCTGGAGCGACATCGGCAGCACCTGCAGGACGTAGTTGCCGATCGACTCGATGCCCTGCGAGATGACGAGCACGGTCGAGCCGCCGACCACCAGGAAGAAGAGGAAGAGGCCGATGGTGGCGAAGGACCCCATGTTGGCCAGGAAGTTGATGCCCTTCTCGACCCCGGACGTCGCCGAGACCACGAACAGCAGGGTCACCATGACGATCACGATCACCGTGACTGCGTTGGACTTCGGGATTCCGAAGAGATAGTTCAGACCGCTGTTCAGCTGGAGCCCGTTGAGGCCGAGCGCCGTGGCGGTGCCGAAGAGGGTGGCGACGATGGCCAGCGCGTCCACGAGCCGGCCGAGCGGCTTGGTGGAGGCATCGGGGCCGAGGACCGGGGTGAAGGTCGAGCTCACCAGGACCGGCAGGCCCTTGCGGAAGCTGAAGAAGGCCATCGCGCCGCCCATGACGGCGTACATCGCCCAGCCGTTGAAGCCCCAGTGGAAGTAGGAGTAGCGCAGCGCGACCAGCGCGGCGGCCTCGGACTCGGGGTCGGCCAGGCCGTGCGGCGGCGAGGTCCAGTGGGAGACCGGCTCGGCCACGCCGTAGAAGAGCAGGCCCGCGCCCAGCCCGGCGGCGAACATCATCGAGACCCAGGAGAACGTGCTGAACTCGGGGCGCGAGTCGTCGGGTCCGAGGCGGAGGCGGCCCCAGGGGTGGAGCACCAGGAAGATGCAGAGCACCAGCACGGAGAAGGCGATCAGGATGAACGCCCAGCCGAAGTTGCCGATCACCCAGTCGAGCGCGGTCTTCATCACCGTGCCCAGGCTCGACGGGCCGAGCAGGCCCCAGCCGACGAACACCGCGATCAGTCCGGCCGAGCCCCAGAAGACGACCGGGTCGACGTCCTTGAGCATGCGCTTCATCGGGTCTCCCGCCCGCAGGTACGGGCGAGGGCTCACCCGAGATCGATCCACCTTGGTGGGGCGGCGGGCGCCGTGTCAATGGCATTGTCCACTCGTTGAGTCGACTTTGATGTCGGCCGTCGAGTGAGACCTATCCCATAAGCCCACGCGGTGCCGGGCGGGTGACGAGCGTCCTATTGTGCGCTCATGACCGACGTCGCCGGTGGACTGGACGAGCCCGAGGAGCTGCAGCCCGAGGAGGGCTCGCTCCGCCTCGTGGGCGAGGGCGACTCGTACGACGTCGCCGCGTGGGAGGCAGCCACGGCCGCGGTGCTGCGCAAGGCGCGCCGCCTCGGCGAGGACGCCCCTGACGCCGACGTCTGGTCCGCGCTGACCCGCACCACCCTCGACGGCATCGCCGTCGCACCGATCGGCCAGGCCTCCGACCTCGAGGGCCTCACCACCGCCGGCCGGCCCGCCCGTGCAGGCGCCTGGGACGTGCGTACGTCGCTGGTCGGCGACGACGCGGCCGCGGTCAACGAGGCGGCGCTGGTCGACCTCGACAACGGCGCCACCTCGCTCCACCTCGACCTCGCCCACGGCACCGACCTGGCCGCGGCGCTGCGAGGTGTGCTGCTCGACCTGGCCCCGGTCACCCTGGAGCGGCCCGACGCCACACAGTCCGAGGCCCTGGCCCGGCTGCTCGAGGAGACGCCCGGCGACCCCCACCCCGGCAGCAACCTCTCGGCCGACCCGGCGACGGCCCTGGCCCTCGGCGACGGCGTGGACGACGGCAGCACCCTCGTCGAGGGGTTCGTCGCGACCGTGCGGCGCGCGCAGGCGCTCGGCGTGCTCGGTGCCGTCGTGGACGGCACCGCCCTGCACGACCTCGGTGCGAGCGACGCGCAGGAGCTGGGCTGGACGATGGCCGTCGGCGTGCACTACCTGCGCCTGTTGACCGAGGCCGGACTCCCGGTCGACGAAGCCGCCGGACTGATCGAGTTCCGCTATGCCGCGAGCGACGAGCAGTTCCCCACGATCGCCAAGCTGCGCGCCGCCCGCCGGCTGTGGGCGCGGGTGCTCGAGGCGTCCGACTGCTCCGACGTCCCGCAGCGCCAGCACGTCGTGACCAGCCGCGCGATGATGGGCAAGGTCGATCCCTGGGTCAACATGCTGCGCGGCACCGTCGCAGCCTTCGCCGCCGGCGTGGGTGGCGCCGACGCGATCACCGTCGTGCCGTTCGACGAGCGTCTCGGCCAGCCCGACGCGCTGGGTCGACGGATCGCCCGCAACACCTCCTCCCTGCTGATCGAGGAGTCGCACGTCGCCGCGGTCACCGACCCGGCCGGCGGCTCCTACGCAGTCGAGAGGCTCACCGATGACCTCGCCGTCGCCGGCTGGGCCGAGCTCGGCCGGATCGAGTCCGACGGTGGCGTCGGCCAGCAGGCCGCGGCGGGCGTGAAGGAGCGGGTGTCCGCTGTCCGGGCCGAGCGCGAGGCCGGGATCGCCGACCGCTCACGCCCGCTGACGGGCATCTCGGAGTTCCCGAACCTCGCCGAGACCCTGCCCGAGCGCGAGCCGTGGAGCCGTGCGGGCGTGCACTACGGCCAGGCCTACGAGGACATGCGCGCGGCACCCGCGGTGCAGCCGGTCTTCCTCGCCACGATGGGCACGGTGGCGGCCCACACGGCCCGCGCCACCTTCGCCACCAACCTCCTCGCCGCCGGCGGTGTCGCCGTCGAGGCGGCGGGCGCCACCTCCGACGTCGCGTCGGTGACGACGGCCTACGCGGGCCAGCCCGTCGTGTGCCTCGCCGGCACCGACGCGGCCTACGCCGAGTGGGGCGCCGACCTGGTCGCCGCGCTGCGGGCGGCAGGCGCGGCGTACGTGGTGCTGGCGGGCAAGCCGGGGGAGCGGACCGTGACAGAGGTCGACGACTCGTGCGCCATGGGAGTCGATGCGCTCGGCTTCCTCGGCCGGATCCGAGAGGAGCTCGCGAAGTGAGCATCCCGAAGAACTTCGCCGAGGTGGGCCTCGGCTTCGACACGCCTCGTTCCTCGGCGGCTCGACCGGCGGCCCAGTCCGAGCCGTGGGCGAGCCCGGAGGGGATCGACATCCTCCCGGTCTACGGACCCGAGCACCTCGCGGGCCTCGACGGCCTCGACACCTGGCCGGGCATCGCGCCGTTCCTGCGCGGGCCCTACCCGACGATGTACACGACCCAGCCGTGGACGATCCGGCAGTACGCCGGCTTCTCCACCGCGGAGGCGTCCAACGCGTTCTACCGCCGCAACCTCGCGGCCGGCCAGAAAGGGCTGAGCGTCGCCTTCGACCTCGCCACCCACCGCGGCTACGACTCCGACCACCCGCGGGTGCGCGGCGACGTCGGCATGGCCGGCGTGGCGATCGACTCGATCTACGACACCCGCACCCTCTTCGACGGCATCCCGCTCGACGAGATGTCGGTGTCGATGACGATGAACGGCGCGGTGCTGCCGGTGCTCGCGCTCTACATCGCGGCGGCCGAGGAGCAGGGGGTGAAGCCGGAGCAGCTCGCGGGGACCATCCAGAACGACATCCTCAAGGAGTTCATGGTCCGCAACACCTACATCTACCCGCCGTCGCCGAGCATGCGGATCATCAGCGACATCTTCGCCTACACCTCGCAGAAGATGCCCCGCTTCAACTCGATCTCGATCTCCGGCTACCACATCCAGGAGGCCGGTGCGACGGCCGACCTCGAGCTGGCGTACACGCTGGCCGACGGCGTGGAGTACATCCGCGCGGGCCTCGAGACCGGGATGACCATCGACCAGTTCGCGCCGCGGCTGTCGTTCTTCTGGGCCATCGGGATGAACTTCTTCATGGAGGTCGCCAAGATGCGCGCGGCCCGGGCGCTGTGGGCGCGGCTCGTCGATGACTTCGACCCGCAGAACCCCAAGTCGCGCTCGCTGCGCACGCACAGCCAGACCTCGGGCTGGTCGCTCACCGCGCAGGACGTCTTCAACAACGTCGGGCGCACCTGCATCGAGGCGATGGCGTCCACGCAGGGCCACACGCAGTCGCTGCACACGAACGCCCTCGACGAGGCCATCGCGCTGCCGACCGACTTCTCCGCGCGCATCGCCCGCAACACCCAGCTGCTGCTGCAGCAGGAGTCGGGCACCACCGAGATCATCGACCCGTGGGCCGGCTCCTACTACGTGGAGAAGCTCACCCACGACCTCGCCGAGCGCGCGTGGGCGCACATCCAGGAGGCCGAGCGCGCCGGTGGCATGGCCGCGGCGATCGAGCAGGGCATCCCGAAGATGCGCATCGAGGAGGCGGCCGCCCGCACCCAGGCGCGGATCGACTCCGGCAGCCAGAAGGTCATCGGCGTCAACACCTTCCGCCTCGCCGCCGAGGACAAGCTCGACGTGCTCCGCGTGGACAACGACGACGTCTACCGCCAGCAGGTCGCCAAGCTCGAGCGGCTGCGCGCCGAGCGCGACGACGACGACGTACGCCGGGCGCTGGAGGCGCTGACCAACAGCGCCGAGCGCGGCCCGGTCGGCGGCGGCTCCCTCGACGGCAACCTCCTCGCGCTGGCCGTCGACGCGGCCCGCGCGAAGGCCACGGTCGGGGAGATCTCCGACGCGCTGGAGAAGGTCTACGGCCGCCACCAGGCGGTCATCCGTACGATCAGCGGCGTGTACCGCGACGAGGCAGGCGCCGCCGAGGGCAGTGCCGTTGCTGCCGTGCTCGCCGCGACCGAGGAGTTCGAGGCCGAGGAGGGTCGCCGCCCGCGCATCCTCGTCGCCAAGATGGGCCAGGACGGCCACGACCGCGGTCAGAAGGTCGTGGTCACGGCGTTCGCCGACCTCGGCTTCGACGTCGACGTGGGGCCGCTCTTCTCGACGCCCGAGGAGGTCGCCCAGCAGGCGATCGACGCCGACGTGCACATCGTCGGGGTGTCCTCGCTCGCGGCCGGGCACCTGACCCTGCTGCCCGCGCTCAAGCAGGCGCTGGCCGACCAGGGCCGGCCCGACATCATGATCGTCATCGGCGGCGTGATCCCGCCCGACGACGTGCCCACGCTCAAGGAGATGGGTGCCGCGGCGGTCTTCCTGCCCGGCACCGTGATCGCGGAGTCCGCGCTCGACCTGCTGGCGCGGCTGCGCTCGGAGTGACCGCCTGATGGCCCGGCCCTCCCGAGTGGTCGACGTCGCGGCGCTGGTCGAGGGCGTCCGCTCCGGCCGGCGTGCCGACGTCGCGCGCGCCATCACGCTGGTCGAGTCCTCCCGCGCCGAGCACCGGGCGGCCGCGCGCGAGCTGCTGACCTCGCTCGCCGACGTGCCGGTCGAGCAGCGAGCGCCGGCGAGCGTGTCGAGACCCGCGTCGCGGCCCGGCCTCGCCACCCGGGTCGGCATCTCCGGCGTGCCCGGCGTCGGCAAGTCCACCTTCATCGAGTCCCTCGGCACCCGCCTGACCGCGGCCGGCCACCGGGTCGGCGTGCTCGCCGTGGACCCGTCGTCGGTGCGCACCGGTGGCTCGGTGCTCGGAGACAAGACCCGCATGGCCGCGCTGTCGGTCGACCCGAACGCCTTCATCCGGCCCTCGCCGGCGGCCGGCACGCTCGGTGGCGTCGCCCGCGCGACCACGCAGGCGATGCTGGTGCTGGAGGCGGCGGGCTACGACGTCGTGCTGGTCGAGACGGTCGGCGTCGGGCAGTCGGAGGTGACGGTGGCCGGGATGGTCGACACGTTCCTCTTCCTCACCATTGCCCGCACCGGCGACCAGCTCCAGGGCATCAAGAAGGGCATCCTCGAGATCGCCGACGTGGTCGCGGTCAACAAGGCCGACGCGCAGGGAGGCGACCACGAGTCCGAGGCCCGGGTGGCCGCGCGCGAGCTCGCCGGGGCGTTGCGACTGGTGCGCGGGCACGCGGAGTGGGCGCCGCCGGTCGTGACCTGCTCGGGGCTGACCGGGGTCGGCGTCGACGACGTCTGGGACCGCGTCGGACAGCACCGCGAGCACCTCGGCGTCGACGGGCTCGCGCACAAGCGCGCCGCGCAGCAGCTCGAGTTCACCTGGGCACTGGTCCGGGACGAGCTCGACGAGCGGCTGCGCTCCTCCACCGGCGTCGCGGCGGTGCGTGACGACGTACGGCGTGCCGTGCTCGCCGGAGACCTGCCGGCCCCACTGGCCGCGGACCGGATCCTCGCCGCCTACGACGGTGACGCGAACTAGACTGGGCAGGTCATGCCTTCCCAACCAGCATCAGCTGCCACCGCCGTCATCGCCGAGGTCGTCGACAAGCACGCCGACGACCTCGTTGCGTTGCGGCGTGATCTCCACGCCCACCCCGAGCTGAGCTGGAAGGAGGACCGCACCTCCGAGGCGGTCGAGTCCGCCCTCGCCGGCTCCGGCTGGCGGGTCACCCGACCCGAGGGCGGGGGAGTGCTGGCCGACATCGGCGCCGACGGCCCGCTCGTCGCGCTGCGCGCGGACCTCGACGCGCTCCCGGTCGACGACCTCACCTCTGACCCGTGGAAGAGCACCCAGCCCGGTGTCGCCCACGCGTGCGGACACGACGTGCACACCGCCGGGCTCGTCGGCGCCGGGCTGGCGCTCGCGGAGGTCGCGGCCCGCGGCCTGCTGCCCGGACGGGTGCGACTGATGTTCCAGCCCGCCGAGGAGGTCATGCCCGGCGGTGCGCTGCACCTCATCTCGGAGGGCGCGCTCGACGGCGTCTCCCACGTCTTCGGCCTGCACTGCGACCCCAGCCTCGACGTCGGTCAGATCGGGCTGCGCGAGGGGCCGCTCACCGGTGCCGCCGACGCGCTGACCATCCGGCTGTCCGGCCAGGGCGGGCACACCTCGCGCCCGCACCTGACCGAGGACCTCACCTTCGCGCTCGGCAAGGTCATCACCGAGCTGCCCGCGATCCTCAGCCGCCGCCTCGACCCGCGCGCCGGCGTGAGCGTCGTGTGGGGCATGGTCCGCGCCGGCTCGACGCACAACGTGATCCCGCACGGCGGCGTCGTCGCCGGCACCGTCCGGATGCTCGACGCGGTCGCCTGGAGCGAGGCCGAGCACCTGATCCGCCAGCTGATCACCACCATCATCGCGCCCTACGGCGTCGCCGCCGAGGTGACCTACCAGCGCGGTGTCCCGCCGGTGGTCAACCACCCGGTCTCGACGGAGCTGCTCGGCTCGGCGCTCGACACGGTCCTCGGCCCGCAGGGCCACGTCACCACCGCGCAGAGCCTGGGCGGTGAGGACTTCGGCTGGTACCTCGACTCGGTCCCCGGCGCCATGGCCCGCCTCGGCACCCGCACCCCCGGTGGACCGACCTACGACCTGCACCAGGGCAACCTCCGCGTCGACGAGGCAGCCACCTGCCTCGCCTCGCGCGTCCTCGCCGAGGCCGCGGTCGGCGCGCTCAGCTCCTGAGCCTGTCGTGCCCTGTTCGATGCTCACCGGGTGGAGCTGGCCGGTGGCATCGATCTCCGCGACCGTGGCGATCGTCGCGCCAACCTGCCCTACGTCGTCTTCGCGCCGCGCCGACGTCGAGGGCCGCCCGCGAAGCGGTCGGGCTCGCCACGAGCTGGGCTCTGGGTCACCTTCCGGTCGACGCCGTCGTGGCCGTGATCGATGTGGACAACCAGCCCTCGCGGGCCACGGTCGAGAAGGCCGGCTTCGTGTGCGAGGGCCTGGCCGAGCGGTGGGAGTACGACGAGTCCGGGCCGTCGTTGAGGTACGTGTATACGCGGTCGTAGCGACCCCGGCGGTGAGGGGCGTCGCTATCAAAGGCTGTCGTCATCATGTTCGAAAACAACTGTCCGCATGGTGGATCAACGTTCGATAAGTGGGGGTCGCTGTCAGTGGTCCCTGCTGGAATGGGGTGATGACGACGCAGCTGATGGGGCCGGAGCTGCCGGTGTTCGAGGGGATCCTCGAGCAGCCCGACGCGTCGTCCATCGCGCTGCTCGCCCGCGTCGTGGGGGAGTCCCGCACCGGGCTCGCGCTGGGCGTGCCGCTGGCCGACGCCGAGCGGGTCGAGCGCCTCTCGGCGCTGGAGGACCTCAAGTCCGCGGCGGCCGCAGCGCAGGCCCTGCTGGCCGCCGAGCTCGACGAGTCGCGCCGGATGGTGGAGCAGGCGCAGGGAGTCCCCGTCCCGGAGCAGGGGCGAGGTGTGGCCCACGAGGTGGCACTCGCACGCCGTGAGTCGCCGCACGCAGGTGGCAGGCTGCTCGGGCTTGGCAAGGCGCTCGTGCGGGAGATGCCGCACACGCTCGACGCGCTTCGCTCCGGTGCCGTCTCCGAGTGGCGGGCGACCCTGCTCGTCCGCGAGACCGCGTGCCTGTCCCGCGAGGACCGCTCCGCCGTCGACGACGAGCTGGCCGGCACTCCCGAGGCGGCCGCCGAGCTGGGTCGGATGGGCACGCGCGCGATCGTCGCCGCAGCGCGCCGTGTCGCCTACCGCCTCGACCCGCAGGCGGTCGTCGACCGGACCGCCCGCGCCGCCGACGACCGCTACGTCTCGCTCCGCCCTGCGCCCGACTGCATGGCGCAGCTGACCGCCCTGCTCCCGGTCGCGCAGGGTGTGGCTGCCTATGCCGCGCTGAAGGCCGAGGCCGACTCCGCCCAGGCGAGCGGTGACCCGCGTACGCGCGGCCAGGTGATGGCGGACGCCCTCGTCACCGGGATCACCGGGCAGGAGCGCGCCGACGCGGTCCCCGTCTGCGTCAACCTGGTGATGGACGCCGACGCGCTTCTCGGGTCGGGCACCGGCACGGCCGAGGTCTCCGCGCCGGGCGCCGGCTCGGTCGGCCCGATCCCCGCCGCCATCGCCGCGGGCATCCTCAGCGCGGCGCCCGACCACGGTCGCTGGATCCGCCGCCTCTTCACCCGCCCGGCCACCGGCCAGCTCGTGGCCACCGAGTCCCGCCAGCGCGCCTTTCCCGCCGGGATCGCCCAGCTCATCACCCTGGTGCACCCCACCTGCCGTACGCCGTGGTGCGACGCACCGGCCATCCAGGCCGACCACGTCCGTGATCTCGCCAAGGGCGGCGCAACGGCCCTCCACAACGTCCAGGGCCTCTGTCAGGCCTGCAACCTCGCCAAGTCGTTGCCTGGTTGGCGAGCCTCTCCGATCGGCAACGGCACCGGGCCACCTGTGGCGGTGGCGACCACCACGCCCACCGGGCACGTATACACCTCGGGGAGTGAGCCGTAGGGCGAGGCGTAGCCCAGCCGACTCTATCGGTGACCATCGCAACATCCGCTCATGCCGATGTCAGGGCGTTAGTCCGTCGTCAAACTGTGCGATCGCCTCCTGGGCGTCGGCTCACCCGGACCTGCGTAGTCGAGAGCGAGCGGCGTGTATCGACACACGGTGAGGAATTCGCCAGAGCCAGACCATGTGGTCACATCGCCCCTGATCACCTTCGTGGAGACCTGGCTGCGACGGCGATGCGCCTGCGCCTCAACCGCTAATCTGATGCCGCGGATGCCTGGGCTCCGCAAAGCGGAGCGAGACAAGGGGTGACGCTGTCCATGCTGCGGTTCCACCCCGCGGATCTGGCGTCCGCTGCAGAGTCGGTCGGGCAGGTGGCTTGGCGGTGTTGGTGGGTGTTCCTCGCGCTGGGAGCGTTGCTGATGGCGCGGGAGGCGAATCTCGGTGACGGTCTGGACATGGTGACCTGCGTCCAGGGGAGGTCCGGATGCGCCGTCGACGAGTGGGCCGCCGTCAGCTTGGCACCAACACTGGCGGCTGTGGCCGTCGCAGCCCTTGTCCTGGGCTCGCTGGCTCGCCTCGTCGAGCACTGGATCGTGTTGGTCTCCCATGTCGTCTCTGGGATCGCCGTTGGCGTCAGCGGGGGACTGATGCTGCTGTTGGTGGCCTGGGACGATCAACGTTGTCGGGCTTCGATCGTGTGTTCCTCCGGGCAGAAGCTCCCGGACTCGTTCTACGTCTGGCGGTACCTCGGGGACGGTGAGGTCGCTTTCGGCGCGGAGTGGCTCGCCTGGGGCCTCGCCGGCGGCGCGATGGCGACCGCAGTCATCGCCGTGCGGTTCTGGTGCGCCCGGACATGACGTCCGGGAACGGCCGGCCGTGTCGAGCACCCATGGGCCGATCGGAGCGGAGCTCACCGAACATCCGGATCTGGCTCCCCTCTGTGTCAAGGAGTGGCTGGGGCGAGGGTCTTCCTGCCTAGGGGTGGTCGGCGTAGCGTCGGTTGCGCGGGTCCGGGAAGTGGCTGATCCGAAGTGTCGATGAGCGGGTGTGAGTCGGCCGCGCTGGATTGAAGTGTCGCCCCGCAGTGCCCTCCCGGATCCGCTTCATCAGGCTGAGCAGGCTGGGCGTCGGCGACGAGTTGGCGGTAGACGACGTCGGAGAGGCGTCGTTTGAGGCATCGCAGTGCTTCCAGTGGTGTCTTCCCGGCGGCGAGCTTGCGTCGGTAGTAGGTCCGGCCTTCGGTGTCGTGGCGGATCTGCACGATCGCCGCGACGTGCAGGACGTGGTTCATCCGTCGGTTCCCGGCCCGGGACAGGCGGTGGCGGGTCTGCTCGCCGGACGAGGCGTCGATGGGTGCGGTGCCGGTCCAGGACGCGAACCGGTTGCGGTCGGCGAACCGGGCCACGTCACCGACATCAGCCAGCACCCGTGCAGCGCCGGCTGGGCCGATGCCGTAGATGTCCATCAGGTGCGAGCCGTGCTCGAGCACCGCGGCCTTCAGTTCGGCCTTGATGCGCTTGAGCTTGGCGTCGACTGCGACCAGGTCGGCGATCTCCTCGGCGGCCATGCGACGGCGGGTCTTGCCGGCGATGTCGCGGGGGCGCACGGTGGCGAGCATTGCCTTGGCCTGGGCGGCTGACAGGTCGCGTTTGCGTTGGCCGGGCAGGAGTTCGCTGAGCAGGCGCTGCACCCGGTTGACGGTTTGTACTCGTTGGTGGGCGAGCTCGTCGCGGCGATCGGTGAGCATCCGCAGTGCTTCGAGCTCGCCGTCCTCGACCAGCACCCGCAGCCCGTCGGTGCGGACCGCGACCACGGCGATCGAGTGTGCGTCGAGGGCGTCGGTCTTGCGGTTGTGGCCGGTGTCGAAGAGCCGCACCCGGGCAGCGAGCTTGGCCGGGACATCGACCACGTGTTCGCCGGCGGCGAGAAGTCTTTGGGCCAGCGGGCGTCCGGCGCCGTTGGCTCCCTCGACCGCCCAGAGCCGGTCCGGCCACTGCCTCACATAACGCCGCATCGCGGCATACCCGGCATTCGTCGTGTCGAACCGGCCGCCACCGAGAAGCCGTTCGTGGGTGTCAACGACCTCGATCGTCACCGACATCTTGTGTGGATCAACACCAATGATGGCGCTCTTCTGCTTGCTCATCTGCTCACCTCGTCTGCGCTCGAGTTCCAGCTGGGAAGGCGAGGTGGGCAGTGCTACTACGAGCTGGGCAGACCCCTCTTGAGCCACGCCTCGTCACGATGACCGGCGGCTCGCAGTCCAGATGAGAGCCACACCCAAGTACGGGTGGGCAGCCGCAATGAGAGCGTCCCGCCGGTCACCTGGATCAGAGTCTGGCCAGACCCCGATCCTGCGGGAAGTCTCCTAGTAGCCGCAATGGATGCGGCGTTCCGCCGCACATGGCTGCCGACTACGGCGCATCCCGCAAGGCCGAAGAGGAACAGAAGTAGGAGAGTCTCGAGGCCCGGCGCCTCCAGACGCTCATGGGGCGTGCTGCTGGACGATGTTGAGCACGTTGCCATCGGGCGCGCGGACGAAGAATCGAGTCACCCCCCAGGCTTCGGTCGTGAGGGGATGCACGATCTCGTAGCCGCGCTCCTGGGCTTGGCGGTAGGCGGCTTCGACGTCGTCGACCATGACCGAGACCACGGGGTCCACGGGTGCGGTGGCATCGCTCGTCATCACCTGGAGCGTCGCCTTGGACACCGGCGAGGTGTGGCGGGCCACCCAACCCAGGTTGAGCTCTTCGTCGGCTAGTCCGAGGTAGTCGCTGTAGAAGCTCCTGGAGGCGGGGAGGTCGGGGACGTGGAGGTCGGCGATGATCTGCGTGACGCGGATGCGGGACGGATCGGCGCTCTCCGCCTGCTCGGCACCCAGGAGGTGGATCCAGCGCGGGTCCTGCTGGCCGGAGCGGCGCTCGAGCTCGCGCACCAGCGGTTGCGGGCGGCTGGCCATCCGCCGCAGGCAGTCCTCGACCTCTCCCCGGTCGGCGAACCCGTGCAACCGTTGAGTGCGGGTGCGAAGCTCGCCCGGCGCCTGGGCGCCGCGGAGCAGCAGCACCGTGAGCAACGCGCGCTCGTCGGGCTCGAGAGCGAGACGCTCGTCGAGGATCTGGTGGTACTTCAGTGTCCGGCGCCCGGTGTCGGACCACACGATCCTCAGCAGCCCGCGCTCCTTGAGCGACTTCGCGGTCTGTTCGACGACCTGCTGCTCGAGGTCGGTGACGGGGTCGCGGCTGCTCGACTGGTTGCACGCCGACACCAGTGCGTTCGCGGAGAGGGGATAGGTGGCGGGCACGGTCGTCTGCTTCTCCAGCAGGCTGCCGAGGATGCGCTGCTCAGTGGCATCGAGGACGGGAAGCTCTGTCACATGACGACCCTATTGCTGTCTGTACGGCACCCCGTCGGCGGCGGGCGGCCGCGACCTGCCCACCAGCCCCGCCACGGCGAAGATGGTGACGAGGTAGGGGAGCATCAGCATGAACTGGCTCGGCACGGGGGAGCCGATGGCGGAGAGCACGCCCTGGAGGTTCGTCGCGAAGCCGAAGAGCAGCGCGGCGAGGGTGGCTCGGATCGGGTCCCACTTGCCGAAGATGACCGCGGCCAGCGCGATGTAGCCGGCGCCGCCGGTCATCTCGCGGTTGAACTGCGACACCGACACCAGGCTGTAGTAGGCGCCACCCATGCCGGCGATCGCACCGGCGAGCAGGATCGTGCGGTAGCGCGTGCGGTTGACCTTGATGCCGACGGTGTCGGCGGCCTTCGGGTGCTCGCCGACCGCGCGGACGCGCAGGCCCCAGCGGGTGCGGTAGAGGGCGTACGCCACGACCACGACCACGATGTAGAGCAGGTAGACCAGCGGTGTCTGGCGGAACAGGATCGGGCCGATCAGCGGGATGTCGCCCAGGATCGGGATCGGCAGCCGCTGGAAGCGGTCGGGGGAGTTGAGCGTGTCCGCGTTGGGGGTCAGGACCTGGCGGAACAGGAAGTTGGTCAGGCCCAGCACCAGCACGTTGAGCACGACGCCGACGATGACCTGGTCGACGAAGTAGGTGATCGCGAAGAGGCCGAGGACCAGCGCGACCAGCGCGCCGGCCACAGCCGCGGCGATCAGGCCGGCCCACGGCGAGCCGGTGGTGGAGGCGGCGATCGCGGCGGCGAAGGCACCGAGGAGCAGCTGGCCCTCGATGGCGATGTTGACGACGCCGGCGCGCTCACCGAGCACGCCACCCAGCGCACCGAAGACCAGCGGCACGGCGAGCGCCACCGCACCGCCCAGCAGGCTGACCACCAGGATCCTGCTGTCGGCCGCGGCCCAGCTGAGGAAGCCCGACATCCAGGCGATGGCGAAGGCGATCGGGATCCAGATCGGCTGGCGCAGGTGCGCGAGCATGCGGCGTACGGACTCGCCGGTGAGCGCGAGGCTGATGACCACCATCACCCACGCTGTGGGCCCGGAGGGCACGACGATGTCGGGCAGCTGCACGAAGTCGCTGTCGACCGCGAGCTGGAACCTGGTCTTGCCCGAGTGGCCCGAGCGGAGCAGCACGATGGCCAGCGCGATCGTGAGGACGCCGAGGATGATCGGCAGCTTGCGGGTGCCGGCCGACCTGGTCGGGGTCACCACAGTGTCGGGCGCGAGGCCTCCGCTGTCGGGAGTGGGCTGTTCGATCGCGGTGCTCACTTGGCCTCCTGGGCGGGGAGCCGGAAGATCGCGCGGACCAGGGGCGGTGCGGCGAGGAAGAGGACGATCAGCGACTGGACGACGAGCACCAGGTCGACGGAGATGTTCTCCGAGGCCTGCATGGTGAAGCCGCCCGCCTTGAACGCACCGAAGAGCAGGCCGGCCGCCAGGATGCCGAGCGGCCGGGAGCGGCCGAGCAGGGCGACGGTGATGGCGTCGAAGCCGATCGAGGCGTCGAGGTCGAGCGAGACGCCGCTGGAGACGGTGCCGAGCACCTGGTTGACGCCGGCCAGGCCGAGCAGCGCCCCGGCGATCATCATCACGACGGTGTAAGTCCGCCCGACGTTGATGCCCGACGCGCGGGCGGCGTGCGGGTTCTCGCCGACGGCCCGGATCCGGTAGCCGAGGGTCGAGCGGTTGATCAGCCACCACACCACGGCGACGGCGATCAGGGCCAGCACGAAGCCGAAGTGGAGGTTGAACGTGTCGCCCAGCACCTTGGGGAGGATCGCGGTGTCGTGCATCGGCGGCGACTTCGGGTTGACCGACCCCGGCGTCTTGAGCAGCCACTCCTTGGTGAGGGCGTAGAAGAGCAGGTAGTAGCCGACGTAGTTGAGCATGATCGTGACGATCACCTCGTGTGCGCCGGTGCGGGCCTTGAGCAGTCCGGCGATGCCGCCCCACAGCGCGCCGAACAGCATGCCGACCAGGATCGCGAGCGGCAGGTGGATCACCATCGGCAGGTCGAGCTGGAAGCCGATCCAGCCCGCCGCTCCTCCGGCGATGAGCATCTGGCCGCGACCGCCGATGTTGAACAGCGCGGCCCGGAACGCCAGACCGACGCCGAGGCCGCCGAGGATCAGCGGGCCGGCGAACTTCAGCGTCTCCGTCAGCGGCCGCCACTGTTGTGCGGGGTTGTCGAGGATGTAGTTGAAGATCGCGCCGCGGAACATCGCGCTGTAGGCACCCGAGATGGCCTCCCACAGCGCGGTGAAGAAGTCGGACGGACGGGCGGTGATGTAGCTCGCCGTCTGGCGCACCGTCTCGTCGGTGGCCGCGATCATCACCGAGCCGACGAAGACGGCGAGGAAGACCGCGAGCACGCCCGCCATCGCGTCGCCCGAGGCGATCTCGCGCAGGACGGAGCGGGAGCGGTCCTCCGGGGTGGCGCTGGCGTCCTCGGCGGTGTCGACCTCGGCCGGCTCCGTGGGCTCGGTCGCCACGTCGAAGTCCGACCGGGGCGTCCGGTCAGGCTTCTCCGACTCGGGCGTGGGCTGGTCGTCGTCGCTCATACGGCCACGTCCTTCAGATCGGTGGGGCGTTCGCCGGTCATCATGAGTCCGAGGGTCTCGCGCGGGGTGTCGGCAGGGACGATGCCCACGATCTGGCCGCGGTAGAGCACCATGATCCGGTCGGCCAGGGCGACCACCTCGTCGAGCTCGGTGGAGACCACCAGGACCGGGATGCCGGAGTCGCGGGTGGCGACGACCTGCTTGTGGATGAACTCGATCGAGCCGACGTCGACGCCGCGTGTGGGCTGCGCGGCCACGAGCAGGCGCAGGTCACGCGAGAGCTCACGGGCCACGACGACCTTCTGCTGGTTGCCGCCCGAGAGGTTCGCGGCCAGCGAGTCGATGTCGCGCGCGCGGACGTCGTACTCGGTGAGCTTCTGCTGCGCGAAGGCGCGCAGGGCGCCGATGCGCAGCGCGCCGTTCTTCACGAACGGCGACCTGAAGCTGCGGTTGAGCATGAGGTTCTCGGCGATGGTGAATCCCGGGACCAGGCCGTCGACCTGCCGGTCCTCGGGGATGAAGCCGACGCCGGAGTCGAGGACCTTGCGCACGGACTTGCCGACCAGCTCGATGCCGTCGAGCGTGATGGACCCGCTGGTGTCGTCCTGCAGGCCCATGATGGCCTCGGTGAGCTCGGTCTGACCGTTGCCCTGGACGCCGGCGACCGCGAGCACCTCGCCGGCGCGGATCGTGAAGCTGATGCCGTCGACCTGGGTGTGGCCGGCCGCGTCGACGACGCGGAGGTCCTTGACCACGAAGGCCTCCTCACCCAGCGTCGGGGCCGCCTTCTGGACGACCAGCTCGACCGGGCGACCGACCATCATCGAGGCGAGCTCGGCGTTGCTGGCCTGGGGGTCGGCCTCGCCGACGACCTTGCCGTGGCGGATGACGGTGATGCGGTCGGCGACCTCGCGGACCTCGCGGAGCTTGTGGGTGATGAAGACGATCGCCTTCCCGGCCTCCTTGAGCTGGCGCATGATGTCCATCAGCTCGTCGGTCTCCTGGGGCGTGAGCACCGCGGTCGGCTCGTCGAAGACGAGGAGCTCGGCATCGCGGGAGAGGGCCTTGATGATCTCCACGCGCTGCTGGACGCCGACCGGGAGGTCCTCGACGACGGCCTCGGGCCTCACCGCGAAGCCGAAGCGGTCGGAGATCTCGGTGACGCGGTCGCGAGCCGCGTCGAGGTCCAGGTTGCCGGCGAAGCCGGTGGACTCGTTGCCGAGCATGACGTTCTCGGCGACGGTGAAGACGGGGATGAGCATGAAGTGCTGGTGGACCATGCCGATGCCGGCGGCCATCGCGTCGCCCGGCCCGGTGAAGTGCTGGACCACGCCGTCGAGCTCGATCTCGCCCTCGTCGGCCTTGTAGAGGCCGTAGAGGACGTTCATCAGGGTCGACTTGCCGGCGCCGTTCTCACCGAGCAGGCAGTGGATCTCGCCGGGCTCCACCGTGAGCGAGATGGAGTCGTTGGCCACCACGCTGCCGAAGCGTTTGGTGATGCCTCGCAGGACGAGTCTCATGGCATCGCATCCTAGGGGTCGGAATGTGCGGGTCCGGCCTCGCGGGGCCGCGCTCGGGCGCGGCCGCCGCGGGCGGACGCGCGAGGAACAGTGAGGGAGGCCGACGGGTCCCGTCGGCCTCCCCCAGTGGTGAAGCAGTGGTGAAGCGTGGGTGGTGCTGTGGTGATCAGCCTCCGAGGTAGGAGTTCACCTTGATCGAGCCGTCGATGATGCCGGACTTGATCGTGTCGAGCTCACCGGCGAGGTCGGGGTTGACCTTGTCCTCGAAGTTGTGGAACGGCGCGATGCCGACGCCGTCGTTCTCGAGCGTGCCGATGTAGGGCGAGAAGTCGAAGTCGTCGCCGTCCGCGGACATGATCGCCTCGTAGGTCGAGACCTTCATGTCCTTGAGGATCGAGGTCATGACGTAGTCCTGGGTGGACGGGTCGGTCTCGTAGAGGTCGGCGTCGACGCCCACCATGGCGACGTCCTTGCCGGAGTCCTCGATGGCGGTGATGGCGCCCTGGTAGATCGGGCCGCCGACCGGGAGGATCACGTCGACGTCCTGGTCCAGGATCTGCTTGGCCGTGCTGGTCGCGGCCTCGTTGGCCTCGAAGCCGCCGGTGAAGGAGCCGTCCTTGCCGTCCCAGCCGACGACCTTGACGTCCTTGTCCTTCTCCTTGGCGTAGTACTCCGCGCCCTGCTTGAAGCCGTCCATGAAGATCGTCACGGTCGGGAAGGGCAGGCCGCCGTAGGTGCCGACCTTGCCGGTCTCGGTGTAGTCCGCCGCGGCGTACCCGGCCAGGAACGCGGCCTGGGCGGTGTCGTAGAGGAGGGGCTTGATGTTGGGCTGGTCGGCCTCGCCGTCGAAGGTCTGGCCGTCGTCGCCGCCGTCGGCGGAGTCGTCGATCAGGATGTACTTGATGTCGGGGTTGGCCGCGGCCGACTCCTTGGTGGCCGCCGCGAGGGCGAATCCGACCGTCACGATGACGTTGCAGCCCTGACCGACCAGGCTCTCCAGGTTGGGGCCGTAGTCGTTCTCGCTGTTGGACTCCACGGGGATGAGCTTGACGCCGAGCTCGTCGGCAGCCTGCTCGGCGCCCTCGAAGCTGAGCTGGTTGAACGACTTGTCGTCGAAGCCGCCGGCGTCGGACACGATGCACGGCACGACGTCGCTCGAAGCCTCGCTCCCGCTGCCGCTGCCGCCGTTGGTCTCTTCGTCGGGCGCGTCGCCACAGGCTGCCAGGGTCGCGGCGGTGAGCAGCGCGACCAGGCCGCTCGCGACGACCTTCCTCGTCTTCAACACAAGTGCCTCCAAATTCGTGCACCCCGGGGTGGGGTCAGCGTTCGGGCGTCATGATGCCTGCCACCGCGTCCGTCGTCACGGGGGACAGCACGAACGAGATGCGTTTGAGACCTAAAACCCGAGCAGGTCTTTCGGCGGAACCTGCCGATGACCGTCGAGTCGTGCCATGCGTCATAGTGGCCCGCGTGGAACAGACGGACTGGGACGACCTCAAGGCGGCTGCCGTCGAGGTGATGGCCCGCGCCTACGCGCCGTACTCGAGCTATCCGGTCGGCGCCGCGGCGCTCGTGGACGACGGTCGCGTCGTCGTGGGCTGCAACGTCGAGAACGCGGCCTACGGCGTGGTGCTGTGCGCCGAGTGCGGCCTGGTCTCGCAGCTCCACGCGGGCGGCGGGGGCCGGTTGACGCACTTCGTGTGCGTCAACGGCGCCGAAGAGGTCATCATGCCGTGCGGCCGTTGCCGCCAGCTGCTCTTCGAGCACGGGGGCCGTGACCTGCTGGTCTGGACCGTGTCCGGAGTCAAGCCCATGTCCGAGGTGCTGCCCGACGCCTTCGGGCCCGACGACCTGACCCACGTGACCGACGCCCGCGGTGCGGGTCCCGATGCAGGAGGAGACAACTAGTGGCCGCCCACGACGCCGTCGAGGTCATCCTCGCCAAGCGCGACCAGCACGAGCTCACCGACAGCCAGATCGACTGGGTCATCGACGCCTACACCCGGGGCGAGGTGGCCGACGAGCAGATGTCGGCCCTGGCGATGGCGATCCTGCTCAACGGGATGAACCGCTCCGAGATCTCCCGCTGGACCGCGGCGATGATCGCCTCGGGGGAGCGGATGGACTTCTCCACGCTGTCGCGACCGACCGCCGACAAGCACTCCACCGGCGGCGTGGGCGACAAGATCACCCTGCCCCTCGCGCCGCTCGTCGCCGCCTGCGGCGTCGCGGTGCCCCAGCTCTCCGGGCGCGGCCTCGGTCACACCGGCGGCACCCTCGACAAGCTCGAGTCCATCCCCGGCTGGCGCGCCGCGCTGAGCAACGAGGAGATGTTCACGATCCTCGAGGACGTCGGCGCCGTGATCTGCGCGGCGGGCGACGGCCTGGCCCCGGCCGACAAGAAGCTCTACGCCCTGCGCGACGTCACCGGCACCGTGGAGGCGATCCCCCTGATCGCGAGCTCGATCATGAGCAAGAAGATCGCCGAGGGCACGGGCGCGCTCGTGCTCGACGTCAAGGTCGGCAGCGGGGCCTTCATGAAGGACCTCACGACCGCTCGCGAGCTCGCCGAGACCATGGTCGCGCTCGGGACGGACGCCGGTGTGCGCACCGTCGCGCTGCTCACCGACATGGCCACCCCGCTTGGGCGCACCGCCGGCAACGCGGTCGAGGTCCAGGAGTCGGTCGACGTGCTCGCCGGCGGCGGCCCGACCGACGTGGTGGAGCTGACCCTGGCTCTCGCCCGCGAGATGCTCGCCGGTGCCGGGCGGGGCGACGTCGACCCGGCCGACAAGCTGGCCGACGGATCGGCGATGGACGCCTGGAAGGCGATGATCCGCGCCCAGGGAGGCGACCCCGACGCAGCCTTGCCGCAGGCGAAGGAGTCGCACGTGGTGACCGCACCCACCAGCGGCACCCTGACCCGCCTCGACGCGATGGCGGTCGGCATGGCCGCCTGGCGTCTCGGCGCCGGTCGGGCCCGCAAGGAGGACCCGGTGCAGGCAGGCGCTGGCGTGGTCTGGCACGCCCGACCGGGTGACGCGGTCACGGAGGGCGAGCCCCTCTTCACGCTCCTGACCGACGAGCCGGAGCGGTTCGACCGCGCACTGGCCTCGCTCGAGGGTGGGTACGACATCACGGACGGCGCGGAGTTCACGCCGGGTGACATCGTGCTGGACCGCATCGGCGGCTGATCACCCCACGAAGGCCCGTCCGACGGCGGCGGCCAGCGCCCGGCGCCGTCGCGCGTGCACCTCGGCCGGCTCGTCGGCGTCCGCGGTCAGGGTCAGGGACGCCTGCGCCCAGCTGCCGGCCAGCGCGATGAGCATCGACCACAGGTCCTCGACCTCGATGTCGTCCACGAGCACGCCCGCGGCCTGGGCCTCGTAGAGCTTGGCCAGAGCCGGTCCGTCGTGGTGCGGAGCGGTGAACAGCTGGCCGCTGCGCCGGGTCTCCAGGCGGGTCCAGGTGAGCAGTCGCACCAGCGACTCGTCTGCGAGGTAGGCGTCGTAGAGCCGCGTGGCGTAGCCCGGCAGGTCGTCGACCGTGAGCGGGACGCGACCGAGCATGCTGGAGACCAGCTGCGCCACGGCGGCGTCGTACAGGGCCTCCTTGTTGCCGACGTAGTGGTAGAGCTGCGCCTTGTTGATCCGGGCGTTCGCGGCGATGCGGTCGACCCGCGCGCCGGCGAGGCCGTGGGCGACGAACTCAGCCGTGGCGGCCTCGAGGATCCGCCGTCGGGTGTCGTCCGCCTTGCCCATGGTCGTACTGTAGCCAGAAGAAACCAACCAGTTGGTTAGTTTCCTAGCAGAGGAGATGCCCATGTCCCGCACCACCGGCTACCGCGCCACCACCACGCCCGGTCAGGTCGAGGTCTTCGACTTCGACCGTCGCGCCCTGCGCCCCGACGACGTGGAGCTCCGCATCACGCACTGCGGGGTCTGCCACACCGACCTCCACGCCCTGGGCGGACCGGCCGATCAGCGCGGGGACGCGCCGCTCGTGCCGGGCCACGAGCTCGTCGGTGACGTGGTCGCGATCGGCTCCGACGTGACCCGCTTCGCCGTGGGTGACCCGGTGGCCGTGGGCAACATCGTCGACTCCTGCGGCGAGTGCGCCCGGTGCCGGGCCGGGCAGGAGAACATGTGCGAGGACTTCCCGACCCTCACCTACGGCGGGGTCGACCGGCTCGACGGCACGGTCACGCTGGGCGGGTGGTCGTCGTCGTACGTCGCCCGCGAGGCGTTCGTCTACCACCGTCCGGCCGGCCTCGACCCGGCCGCCGTCGCCCCGCTCATGTGCGCCGGGGTCACCGTGTGGGAGCCGCTGCGCGAGTGGGGCGCCGGGCCGGGCGTGCGGGTCGGGGTCGTCGGCCTGGGCGGGCTGGGTCACCTCGCGGTGAAGCTCGCCGTCGCGCTGGGGGCCGAGGTCACGGCCTTCACCCGCACGGCCGGCAAGGCGGACGACGCGCGGGCCCTGGGCGCCCACCAGGTCGTGGTCTCGACCGACGAGGGGGCGATGGCGGCGGCCGGCTCCAGCCTCGACCTGATCATCGACTGCGCCCCCACGACGCACGACCTCGGGCCCTACCTGCGCACGCTGGCGCTCGACGGCACGCTCGTGGTGGTGGGGGACCTCGGCGAGGCGCGCGTGCAGGCGATGGACCTGCTCCGGGCCCGTCGTCGGCTGGCGTCGTCCGGCAGCGCCGGTCGGGTGCGGACCCAGGAGATGCTCGACTTCTGCGGGGAGCACGGCGTCGTGGCCGACGTGGAGACGCTCCCCTCGGCCCAGGTCGCCAGCGCCCTGGACCGGCTGGCCCGGGGCGACGTCCGCTACCGCTTCACCCTCGACCTCACCGACCTCGAGGTGCGCTGAGCGGCCCTCAGGCCAGCAGCAGCACCACGTGAGCGGCCACGCAGGCCGGCTTGTCGTGGCCCTCGATCTCGACGGTGTGCTCGATGATCAGCTGCTTGCCGGTGGGCAGGTCGCGCACCTCGCCGAACCGCACGTGGGAGCGGAGCCGGCTGCCGACGGGCACCGGGGTGGGGAACCGCACCTTCTCCAGGCCGTAGTTGAGCCGGGCGCCGGGGGTCTCGAAGCCGAAGACCTGGGAGGAGAAGTGGGGGAGCAGGCTCAGGGTCAGGAATCCGTGCGCGATCGTGGATCCGAACGGGCCCTCGCCCGCGCGCTCGACGTCCACGTGGATCCACTGGTGGTCGAGCGTGGCGTCGGCGAACGCGTCGATGCGGGCCTGGTCGATCTCGATCCATTCGCTGGTGCCGATCTCGCTACCGGCGGCGGCCGCGACGTCCTCGAGGGTGGTGAAGGTGCGCATGGCCTCACTTTAGGAGGGACGCCTCGGCGGCTGGTTGGATGTCCACGTGAGCGCTCCCACCCCGACCCGCGACCAGATCCGCCAGGCCCCCAAGGTGCTGCTGCACGACCACCTCGACGGTGGGCTGCGTCCGCAGACGATCGTGGAGCTCGCCGCCGAGATCGGCCACGAGCTCCCCGCCGGTGACGCGGGGTCGCTGGCCCGCTGGTTCACGGAGTCGGCCGACTCGGGCTCGCTGGTGCGCTACCTGGAGACCTTCGACCACACGGTGGCCGTCATGCAGAACGGCCCCGCGATCGCCCGCGTCGCCCGCGAGTGCGTCGAGGACCTGGCCGCAGACGGCGTCGTCTACGCCGAGATCCGCTACGCCCCCGAGCAGCACGTCGAGGGTGGGATGAGCCTCGACGAGGTGGTCGCCGCGGTCCAGGAGGGCTTCGACGCGGGGATGTCGGCGAGCGGCGGCAGGATCGTCGTACGTCAGCTGCTGACCGCGATGCGGCACCAGGCACGCTCGATGGAGATCGCCGAGCTCGCCATCGCCTGGCGCGACCGTGGCGTGGCCGGCTTCGACATCGCGGGCGCGGAGGCGGGCTTCCCACCCACCCGTCACCTCGACGCGTTCGAGTACATGCAGCGCGAGAACGCCCACTTCACCATCCACGCCGGCGAGGCCTTCGGGCTGCCGTCGATCTGGGAGGCCCTCCAGTGGTGCGGCGCCGACCGGCTCGGCCACGGCGTGCGGATCATCGACAACATCACCGTCGCCGACGACGGCTCGGTCGAGCTCGGTCGGCTCGCGTCCTACGTCCGCGACAAGCGGATCCCGCTGGAGATGTGCCCGCGCTCCAACATCCAGACGGGCGCCGCCGAGTCGATCGCCGAGCACCCGATCGGGCTGCTCACCGAGCTGCGGTTCCGGGTCACGGTCAACACCGACAACCGCCTGATGAGCGGCACGTCGATGACCGACGAGATGGTCGGGCTGGTCGAGGCCTTCGACTACTCGCTCGAGGACCTGCGCTGGTTCACCATCAACGCGATGAAGTCGGCCTTCCTGCCCTTCGACGAGCGGTTGGCGATCATCGACGAGGTCGTGAAGCCGGGCTACGCCGCGCTGGTCGCCGCGCGCTGACAGCGACCCGCCTCATCGCGTCAGCTCGACGTACGCCCGGTCGCCCGTCGCCTTCCGGCAGCCCGCCCCGACGGCGTGGGCGACGACCCGCTGCTGGTCGCGCATCAGCGCGAAGCCGCGCCGCAGCAGCATGAGCGGGGGCTTGCGGTGCTCACGCAGGTCGCGGGTCAGGCGCCGCCAGAAGGTGACCAGCGGATGCTGGGTGATGCAGTAGGCGGCCGCGAGGATGCCGTCCTCGCGACACGCGGCGACGACGTCGGGCGCGAAGATCCCCTCGGCCACGAAGCGGGTGCTCCCCTCGAGGTCGACCGTGCGTGATCCGCAGCGGCCGTTCCGGGCGATCTCGTAGACCGGCACCTCGCTGCGGCCGGTGGCGCACAGCTGGCGCAGGGCCGCCAGCGCGTCGGCCCGGTGCCAGGAGTCCGGGTGGTCCCAGTCGACCAGCCCGGCGTTGGCGCCGTGGGTGATCCGGGGGAGCGTGGGGTCGTCGCCGTCCTTGTAGAAGTCGTCCAGCCGGAGGACGGGCAGGTCGAGTCGCTCGGCCAGTCGGGACTTGCCGGCTCCGCTCGGACCCGCCAGGACGACCACCTGGGCACTGCTCATCGCTCAGACGCCGATGGGGTGCCAGACCGTCTTGGTCTCGAGGAAGCGCGTCATCCGGTCGAGGTCGGGCTCGACGAGCCAGTCGGTGTCGGGCGCGGGCCGGCGTACGCGCTTGAGATTGTCGGCCGCGGCCACCTCGAGCTCGCTCGCCAGCTCCACGTCGGTGACGCCGGTGAGGTCGAGGCCGTTGACGTCCATGTGCGAGGCCAGCCACGGGGCGATCTCGGCCTGCGAGCCGGTCAGCACGTTGACCACACCGCCGGGCAGGTCGCTGGTCGCCATCACCTCGCCGAGCGTGATCGACGGCAGCGGGTGGTCCTCGCTGGCGATCACGACCACCGTGTTGCCGGTGACGATGAGCGGCGCGACGACGCTGACCAGCCCGAGCAGCGGGCCGGACGGTGCGACGACGGCGATGACACCGCTGGGCTCCGGGGTCGACAGGTTGAAGTAGGGGCCGGCGACGGGGTTGGCGTTGCCGACCACCTGGGTGATCTTGTCGGCCCAGCCGGCGTACCAGACGAGGCGGTCGACGGAGGCGTCGACCGCCGCCCGGGCCCTGGCCGCGGTGACGCCCTCCGAGGCACGGATCTCGGCCTCGAACTGCTCGCGGCGGCCCTCGAGCACCTCGGCGATGCGGTAGACCACCTGCGCGCGGTTGTACGCCGTCCGCCCGGACCAACCGCCGAAGGCCGCCCGCGCTGCCACGACGGCGTCGCGGGCGTCCTTGCGGGAGGCCTGCGAGGCGTTGGCGAGGAGCTTGCCCTTGGCGTCGTTCACGACGTAGGAGCGGCCCGACTCCGAGCGGGGGAACGCACCGCCGATGTAGAGCTTGTAGGTCTTGCGGACATCGATGCGCGACATCAGTCGTCAGCTCCCTTCAGGTAGGCCTCGAGCCCGTGCCGGCCGCCCTCGCGTCCGTAGCCGGACTCCTTGTAGCCGCCGAAGGGCGAGGTCGGGTCGAACTTGTTGAACGTGTTGGCCCACACGACGCCGGCCCGGAGCTTGTTGGCCATCGAGAGGATGCGCGAGCCCTTGTCGGTCCACACGCCGGCGGAGAGGCCGAACGGGGTGTTGTTGGCCTTCTCGACCGCCTCGGACGGGGTGCGGAAGGTCAGCACGGAGAGCACCGGGCCGAAGATCTCCTCGCGGGCGATCCGGTGGGCCTGGGTGACGCCGGTGAAGACGGTGGGGGCGAACCAGTATCCGTTGGCGGGCAGCTCGCACGGGGCCGACCAGCGCTCGGCGCCCTCGGCCTCGCCGATCTCGGAGAGCTCGCGGATCTTGGCGAGCTGCTCGGCGGAGTTGATCGCACCGACGTCGGTGTTCTTGTCGAGCGGGTCGCCCACGCGCAGCGTCGCCATCCGGCGCTTGAGGCGGCTCATGACCTCGTCGGCGACCGACTCCTGCACCAGCAGGCGCGAGCCCGCGCAGCAGACGTGGCCCTGGTTGAAGAAGATGCCGTTGACGATGCCCTCGACGGCCTGGTCGAGCGGGGCGTCGTCGAAGACGATGTTGGCCGCCTTGCCGCCCAGCTCGAGGGTGACCTTCTTCTCGGTGCCCGCCACGGCACGGGCGATCGCCTTGCCGACCTCGGTCGAGCCGGTGAAGGCGACCTTGTCGACGTCGGGGTGCGACACGATCGCGCGACCGGTGTCACCGGCGCCGGTGACGATGTTGACCACGCCCGGCGGCAGGTCGGCCTGCTGGCAGATCTCCGCGAACAGCAGCGCCGTGAGCGGGGTGGTCTCCGCGGGCTTCAGCACGACGGTGTTGCCGCACGCCAGCGCCGGGGCGATCTTCCAGGCCAGCATCAGCAGCGGGAAGTTCCACGGGATGACCTGCCCAGCGACGCCCAGCGGGGTGTCGCCGAAGCCTGCGTACTTCAGCTTGTCGGCCCAGCCGGCGTAGTAGAAGAAGTGCGCGGCCACGATCGGGACGTCGACGTCGCGCGACTCCTTGATCGGCTTGCCGTTGTCGATCGACTCGAGGACGGCGAGCTCGCGTCCGCGCTCCTGGATGATCCGGGCGATCCGGTAGAGGTACTTGGCGCGCTCGGCGCCCGACATCCGCGACCACACGCGGGTGTAGGCGCGGCGGGCGGCCTTCACGGCCTCGTCCACGTCGGCCTCGTTCGCCTCGGCGACCTCGGCGAGGACCTCCTCGGTGGCCGGGTTGACGGTCTTGAACGACGTGCCCCGGCCGTCGACGAACTCGCCGTTGACGAACAGGCCGTAGGACGGCTTGATGTCGACGACGGCGCGCGACTCGGGGGCGGGGGCGTACTCGAAGGGAGAGGTCATCGCAATCAGTCCAGCGTGAAGTAGTCGGGACCGGAGTAGCGGCCGGTGGTCATCTTGGTCCGCTGCATCAGCAGGTCGTTGAGCAACGTGGACGCGCCGAAGCGGAACCAGTCGGGGTCGAGCCAGTCCTCGCCGCAGATCTCGTTGACCATCACGAGGTACTTGATGGCGTCCTTGGTGGTCTTGATGCCGCCGGCGGGCTTCACGCCGACCATCTGCCCGGTCTGCTCGCGGAAGTCGCGGACGGCCTCGAGCATGATCAGCGTGACCGGCAGGGTCGCCGCGGGCTGCACCTTGCCGGTGGAGGTCTTGATGAAGTGACCGCCGGCCATCATCGCGAGCCAGCTCGCACGCCGGACGTTGTCGTAGGTCTGGAGCTCGCCGGTCTCGAAGATGACCTTCAGGTGCGCGTCCCCGCAGGCCTCCTTGACCTGGGCGATCTCCTCGTAGACGTCGAGGTAGCGGCCGGAGAGGAACGCGCCACGGTCGATGACCATGTCGATCTCGTCGGCCCCGGCCTCGACGGCGTCGCGGGTGTCGGCCAGCTTGATGTCCATCGCCGCGCGGCCGCTGGGGAACGCCGTGGCGACGGCGGCGACGTGGACTCCGCTGTCGCCGAGGGTCTGCCTGGCGGTCGCGACCATGTCGGGGTAGACGCACACGGCCGCGGTGGCCGGGCAGGACGGGTCGGCGGGGTCGGGGCGCATCGCCTTCGAGGCGAGCGCGCGGACCTTGCCGTGGGTGTCCTGGCCCTCGAGCGTGGTCAGGTCGACCATCCGGATCGCCAGGTCGATGGCGAAGGCCTTGGCCGTGGTCTTGATGGACCGCGTGGCCAGACCGGCGGCGCGTGCCTCGCACCCGACCTGGTCGACCCCGGGCAGGCCGTGGAGGAATCGGCGCAGCGAGGAGTCCGAACGCACGATGTCGTCGTACATCCCGGTGCTCGCCGTTGAGCTGGGAGTGGGCGTCACCGGCCCAGCATAGAGTTGGCGGGAAGGGCCCGGGCAATCGTCAGAGGGCCAAAGCCTGCCCAAATCGACGAGGACGACATGGCACCCGTGCAGGACGACCGCGACGCCGTGGTGGAGAGGTTCCACCCCACGAGCGGTCGGATCACCGGCTGGCTGACCGTGGCGCTGGCCGCCGTCGTGCTGGTCGCCGGCGTCGCCTACCTCGACGACGGCTTCCCGGCCTGGGTCGCCGGTGCGGCGCTGCTGGTGGGCGTGCTCGCGTGGGCGGCGATGCTGCGTCCGGCGCTGTGGGTCACCCGCGAGCACCTGGTCATGCGCAACCTGGGCGAGACCGTCCACGTCCGGCTGGCCGCGGTCGAGGAGCTCGCCGTCCGGCAGGTGCTGGCCGTGCGGGCCGACGACCGTCGCTGGGTCTCGACCGTGGTGGGCCGCACCTGGCGCAAGGCCGTCACGGCGCGTCGCCGGCCCGACGAGCACGACGCGACGGTCGAGAACATGGCCTACGCCGACTTCGTGGAGAACCGGATCTACGAGCTCGTCGACAGCGCCCGGACGGCGGCCGGCGTGCGACCCGGGTCGAAGGAGCAGCTGGCGCTGCCCGACGCCGTACGCCGTGAGCCGGCCATGCTGCCCGTCACGCTGATCGTGGCCTCGGTGCTCGTGCTGCTGGTGTCGTTCTTCCTCTAGATCTAGACGGCCGGCCGCGGGCGACGCGGGGACCCCAGCCGCAGGATCAGCACCCCGGCCAGGATCAGCGCCATCGCGACCCCGTCGAGCGGGTGCAGCTCCTCGCCGACGAGCAGCCACCCGATCAGCACGGCGACCACGGGCGGGATGTAGGTCGCGCTGGCCGCGGTGACTGCGCCCAGCTGCTCGACGATGAAGTAGTAGAGGACGAAGGCGACCCCGGTGCCGAGGAGGCCCAGCCCCACGACCACGCCGACGGTGGCCCGGACGTCGTGGGAGATCGCGGTGATCCCGTCGAGGTCGGTGACGACCAGCAGGCTGAGCAGCGCGATCCCGATCTGGTACGTCGTGAGCGCGGCTGCGGGGATCTCGAGCGGGCTGAGGAACCGGCGGGCGTAGACGAACGAGAGCCCCACGCTCGCCGAGCCGAGCAGCATGTAGACCACCCCGGTCACCGCGACCTCGCCCGTGGTCGCCCACGGCCGCGCGACCAGCACCACGCCGGCCAGGCCGGTGAGCACGCCCGCCAGCCGCAGTGCCGTGATCCGCTCGCTGCGCAGCAGCACCGCGGCCCCGAGGAAGGAGAAGAGCGGGATCGAGGCGCTGAGGGCACCGGCGATGCCGGTGGGCAGCAGCTGGGTGCCGGCGGCGTACAGGAAGTAGTAGAGGCTCGTCGCGAGGACCGACATCACCGCGAAGTGGTGGAGGTGTCGCACGTGCGAGCGGGCGAACGCGCGGCGGAAGAGGCCGTAGGCCAGCACCGGAACGAAGCCGAACAGCACCCGCAGCAGGGTCACCTGCCCGGCGCTGATCGACTCCAGCGCCCACTTCATGGTGATGAAGTTGGTGCCCCAGATGAGCCCGACCACGACGAAGGCGACGCTCGCGGCTCGGGACACCGGAGGAGTGTGGCACCGGGCGGACCTCCGCCCGACGCGGTCTCACGCGAAGCGGCGTGCGGCCTCCGTCCCGGGGGTGGGGAACCACCGCATGACCACTGCGGCCTGCACCAGGGTCCACGTCGAGCTCAGCACCCAGTAGCCCAGGAGCGCGACCGGCACGACCCCGCCCGCGACCACGAGACCGCCGGCGGAGAGTGTCGGCATCAGCCGGTGCGCCGTCGCCACCGCCTCGGGCATCCCGTCCAGGACGGTGTTGGGTGCGACGAAGAACCTCTGGGTGGCGTACGACAGCGCGGCCGCGGTCAGCGCGAGGCCGAGCACGACGGCGAGGTGGGCGGGACCGCCGCCGAGGTAGCCGCTGCCGGCCAGGGAGACACCGAGGAGCGAGGCCGCGCCGAGCGAGGCGACCAGCGCTGGCCCCATCGCGCCCACGGCCGAGCCGCGGGCGACGTCCGCGATCAGGTGGTAGAGGGTGATCCACACGGGCAGCTGCACCAGCAGGGGCAGGCAGCCGAGGCGGCTGACGCCGTGCTCGGCCGACACCGCGCGACGCTCGTCGATCATCTGCCGGACGCTGTCGGCGTCGGTCCTCCCGCGATAGCGGTCTGCGATCTCCTTCAGGTGCGGCCGGGCGCGAGATGCCGCGTGCGCCTGCCGGACGCCGTGGACGGTGAAGGGCAGCAGTGCGGTGCGGACCAGCACCACGACGGCGCCGATGCACAGCAGCCAGGTGAGGGCGGACTCGGACGGCAGGCCGAGGGTCGAGAGGCCGTCATGGGTGGCCGCGAGGACCGTGGCGAGGGCGTGCGAGAAGGGGTCGAGCACTGACATGGGTGTCTCCTGGACGAGAGGTGGGATGGGTCTGTACGCCGTCGCGCGGGGCGACGGGTCAGACGCGTCCAGGGGCCCGCGGGCGCGCCGGGTGGTGGACCACGTCGGTGGTCCGGCCGGCGAGCACGAGGGGGATGTCGGCCGCACGACGCGGCGGACGCAGGGAGCCGAGACCGGCGTCGGGCACGGTCAGCAGGCAGTGGACACCTGCAAGGGCCGTGGCCGCGGACAGGGCGGCGACCAGCACGACCGACTGGGTCATGGCGGGGGACAGGGCCGCTGCCGAGAGGACCGAGGCGACCCCCACCAGCGTCACGACGAGCGCGAGGCGCCCGCGTGCCACGGTGTCGAGCGTGCGGTCCATGCGGGTCAGGATAGCCGGGCTCGGCGGAGCTCGTGGGCCCCGAGATCCGTGCGACCGAGGGTGGCGCGCCGCACGAGGCCCGCGGGGGCGACGTACTCCCACCGGGCGCGCCAGCGGGTGGGCACCCGAGCACCCCGGTCGACGGCCGGGGAGGAGGGCCTCAGCCGGTAGTCGTCGCGGCCCGGCGCGACGAACCCGCCGAGGCCGACGCGCCGGTTGGCCCGCGCGCTGGCGGTGCCGGCGACGAGGTCGCCGGGGCCGACGAGGAGGTTGTTGCGCAGGTGTGCCCGAGCTCCGTCGGGGAGCGCCACGAGGACACCGGTCGTGCGCTGGTTGACGAAGGTGTTGTTGACGACCCAGAGCGTGCGGCTGGTGTTGGTGAGCCCCTCCGCGCCGTAGGAGACCAGCGTCGGGTTCTGCGATCGCGCACCCTGCACGATGACGTTGCCGGCGACGAGGGAGCGACCGCCGTTGGGCAGGTCGATGGAGTAGCTCGCGGTCGAGTCGCCGTCGCTGATCCGGTTGCCGACGATCGTGGTGCGAGCCGCGCGCGACTTGATCTCGTGCCCGGTGTCGGCGCCCCCGAACCAGCTGCCCCTCACGGTGAGCGAGCGCACGGCGCCGACGTAGAGGTTGTGGGAGTAGCCGTCGCCGAAACCGTTGCGGAAGAAGCGTGACCGCTCGACCAGGATGTCACTGCCGGGGTCGGCGCCGGTGAGGATGCCGTTCTCGTTGTCGTGGAACCAGCTGCGGATGACCGTGAGGCCGGTGCCCTCCTGACGGATGCCGGCGCCGTTGCGGTCGGGCACCTGCGCGCCGCTCAGCTCGATGCGGTCGACGGTGGTGCGGTCACCGGCGATCACCCAGATGGCCTTGCCCTGGGCGTCGTCGCCGTCGGCGCGCAGGTGCGCGCGACCGCCGTGGCCGCGCAGGGTGAGGTCGTCCTGCGTCCAGGTCGCCACGTCGCCGGAGTAGGTGCCGGCATCGATGAGCACGGTGTCGCCGTCGCGCGCGACCGCGGCGGCCGCGCTCGGCACCCTCAGCTCGCGGTCGGGTCCGACGTGCCACGTGCGCGGGGCCTGCGCCCGGGACGGGTCGTCGTACGCCGTCGCTGCTGCAGGGGCGGCGACGAGCACGGCGGTGGCCAGGACGAGCGCCCGCACCTCAACCGCCTGATCCGAACGCGGTGCTCCTCAGGTCGGCCTTGATCGCGTCCAGCCGGCCCGCGGCGGAGATGCGGGCCGCGTCGACGCCACCCTGGTCGGGGTCGGCGTCGACCGGGATGACCACCTCGAGGTAGCACTTGACCTTCGGCTCGGTGCCGCTCGGACGCACGATCACGCGGGCACCCTCGGCGAGGGAGTAGCGCAGACCGTCGGTGGGCGGCAGCGCCGCCGATCCCTCGGAGAGGTCCTCGACCCGCTCCACCGCGAGACCCCCGAGGCTCGTCGGGGGAGTGCCGCGCAGCCGGTCCATCGTGGCCGGGATGTCGGAGAGGTCCTCGAAGCGCACCGAGAGCTGGTCCGTCGCGTGCAGTCCGTGCTGGCGCGCGATGTCGTCGAGGATGTCGGTCAGCCCGCGCCCGGCGGCCTTCGCCTCCGCGGCGAGCTCGCAGACCAGCAGCAGCGCGGAGACGCCGTCCTTGTCCTTGACGTGCTCGGGGTCGCAGCAGTAGCCCAGCGCCTCCTCGTAGCCGAACACCATGCCCTCGACCCGGGCGATCCACTTGAAGCCGGTCAACGTCTCCTCGTGCGGCTGCCCGGCGGCGGCTGCCATCTTGCCGAGCAGGCTCGAGGAGACGATCGAGTTGGCGTAGGTGCCGGTGCGCCCTCGCGCGATCAGGTGGTGGGCGAGCAGCGCGCCGACCTCGTCGCCGCGCAGCATCCGCCAGCCGTGGGCGTCGGGCACGGCGACCGCGCACCGGTCCGCGTCGGGGTCATTCGCCACCACGATGTCGGCCCTCGTGTCCGCGGCGAGGGCCATCGCGAGGTCCATCGCACCCGGCTCCTCGGGGTTGGGGAAGGCGACGGTCGGGAACTCGGGGTCGGGGTGCTCCTGCTGCTCGACGACGTGCGGTGCGTCGAACCCGGCGGTCTCCAGCACCTGGGCGACCGTCGTGCCGCCGACACCGTGCAGGGGCGTGTAGACGATGGTCAGGTCGCGCGGTCCGTCCTCGGCCAGGCCGGCGACGGTGTCGAGGTAGCGGTCGACGATCTCCTCGCTGACCAGCGTGCCGGCGCCGCCGCGCGGCAGGTCGGCCAGCGCGCCGACGGCGGCGATCCGGCTGGCGATCTCGGTGTCGGCCGGCGGCACGATCTGGCTGCCGTCACCGAGGTAGACCTTGTAGCCGTTGTCCTGCGGCGGGTTGTGGCTCGCGGTGACCATCACCCCGGCGGCGCAACCGAGCTCGCGGATCGCGAAGGCGAGCAGCGGCGTGGGGAGCGTCCGTGGCATCACGAGGGCCTTGAAGCCGGCGCCGGTCATGATCTCGGCGGTGTCGCGCGCGAAGACGTCGGAGTTGTGCCGCGCGTCGAAGCCGATCACCACCGACCCGCCCGCGTGCCCGGTGTCCCTGAGGTACGCCGCCAGCCCGGCCGCGGCGCGCGTGACGACGACGCGGTTCATCCGGTTGGGGCCTGCGCCGAGCGCGCCCCGCAGGCCGGCGGTGCCGAACTCCAGCGTGCCGTCGAACCGGTCGGCGAGGTCGGTCTCCTCGCCACGCTCCGCAGCAGCGACGACCGCCTCGAGCTCCCCTCGGGTCTGGTCGTCGGGGTCCTCGGCGGCCCAGGCGCGCGCCCTCGAGATCAGCTGGTCGATCAGTTCGCTCATGGGCGCACGCTATCCCTCCGCGTGGTGTGCGGCCGCTAGCGTGCGGGCATGAGCGCCACCGTCCTCTCCGTCAACGTCGGCACGCTCGCACCGGTCGCCGGCATGAGGCGTCCGAGCGCCATCGTGAAGCAGCCGGTCGACCGGATCGAGGTGCGCGACCCCGGTCCCAAGAAGGGCGGCCTCGGCAGCGGCGTCGTCGGCGACGACATCGGCAGCCGCAAGCACCACGGCGGTGAGCTCCAGGCGGTCTACGCCGTCGCCCGCGAGGAGCTCGACCACTGGGCCCGCGAGCTCGGCCGCGACCTGCCCGACGGGGTGTTCGGGGAGAACCTCACCACGAGCGGCATCGACGTCGACGCCGCCGAGGTGGGGGAGCGGTGGCGGGTCGGACTGACCCTGCTCGAGGCGACGGGCCCCCGGGTGCCGTGCGCGACGTTCGCCCAGCACATGGCCGAGCCGCGCTGGGTGCGGCGGTTCACCGAGCACGGGCGCACGGGCGTCTACCTCGCGGTGCGCGAGGCGGGTCTCGTCGAGCGCGACGACCCGATCGAGGTCGTGCACCGGCCGGGCCACGGGCTGACGATCCCGATGCTCTTCCGGGCCGTGATGGGTGACCGTGAGCTGGCCGCGGCCTTCCTTGAGGCCCGCGTGCTCCCCGAGGCCGAGCACGCGTGGCTCGAGCAGCGTCAGCGGCGGTAGCCGGCCATGTCCTCGCCGAGCTCGGTGAAGATCGCCTGGTTGAGGTTGAACGCCACGCTGACCTCGCCGACGACCGCTGCCCGCTGCTCGGGCGTGAGCCCGAGCGCGTCGAGGCGGGCGCGGTAGCCGTCCTTGTAGGGCTTGGGCTTGGGGATCGCCGGGAACGCGTAGAACGCCGTCCCGCGACCCTCGAGCCCGAGCTCACGGTCGAGCACCCGCCCGATCACCTGGCCACCCGAGAGGTCGCCGAGGTAGCGCGTGTAGTGGTGCGCGACGAACAGGGGCGCCCAGGCGCGGACCTCGAGCAGCCGGGCGACGTAGGCGTCGGTCGCCGGACTGTGGAAGACGGCCGGGGCCGGTGCGCCCGCGACCTCCGCCCAGTAGGCCAGGTCCTGCTCGATCGCGGGGAGACGGTCCAGAGCCGGGTCGACGACCGCGGCGACGGCGGGGTCGGCGGAGAGCTCGGTGCCGAGCAGCTCCATCGTGCGATACACCTCGCGGAAACGCAGGAGGTAGTCGCGCACGCCGAACGCATTGACCCGCGCCGAGGTCAGCTCGGCCATGAACGCGGAGCTCTCGGCCTCGGTGTGGGCCGCCTGCGAGCCCTCGCGCATGGCGAGCGAGAGCGGCGTGATCGGCGGTGCGGGATCGAGGAGTGACATGTGGTGCTCTCTTCTCTCGGGAGGTCTCTCAGGAGCGGGGGGAGGCGGCGCCCGGCCGGCGCAGCGGCCGGCCGGGACGCCGCCGGGGGTGCTACGTGACGCGGAAGGTGCGGGTGACCCGCGTCTTCCTCACCGCGTCGTTGCCGGGGACCTTCACGACCAGCGTGTAGCGGCCCTTCGCGAGCTTCGGCAGCCTGATCCGCACGGTGCCGTTCTTGATGCGGGTGGTGAGGGTGGTGACCTTCTTGCCCTTGCCCTTGCCCTTGCCCTTGCCCTTCACCTGGCGCAGCACGGCCGTCACCTTCCCGGTGGCGAGCTCGCTGACGGCCACCACGGCGGTGCCGCGCCTGCCGGGCTTGGGCCTGGTGCCCCACGTGATCTTGGCGATGCCCGCGACCGGCGCGTCCGCCGTGCCGGGTGCCGGGGCCGGCGTCGGCCCAGGTGTCGGGGCGGGCGTCGGGACGGGCGTCGGGGCGGGGGTCGGGGCGGGGGTCGGGGCGGGCGTCGGGGTGGGCTCGGTGAAGGTGATCGGCGTGAACGTCTCGTACTTCTCCTGCACTGCCCCGCCACCGGCGTAGGTGTAGATGCCGTAGGTCCCGCTCGTCGCCCTGGCGTCCACGACGGACTTGTCGACGGTCAGGGTGGCGGTGAACGACCCGTCGGCGGCCAGCTCGACGGCACCCGCGGCGGAGCCACCGACGGCGGCCATGTCGGCCGCTGAGACGGCCCACTTCACCCCGGCGCCGCCGGCGTTGGCCCGTGCGGTGGACGGGGCGCCGGCCGAGGGACGCCACACGTCGGCGTAGCGGCCGAAGGCGACGTAGACGCCGGCTGGCTTCCCGGCGAGGGGCGGTCGGGTACCGGTGGCGAGCGCCGGGTCGAAGTTCCGGCCGTGGACGGTGACCTGGTGTGCGCCCGTGCTGCTGAGCGAGGTCTCGGAGACCGTCACGGCCGGGCCCCAGCTCACGTTGAGCGGAGTGGTCTGCTTGCGCGCGTCCGCTCCGCCGCCGCTGGAGTACCAGTACGACGCGGTGCCGACGCCACCTTGGAAGTCGATGAACGACTGCGGGAAGGAGCCGGACGTCGCTGCGCCCGTGACCTGCGGCGAGCTGCCCGTGGGGACGGTGACGTCGACGCCGAGGTACGTCGGGGTGGTGGTCAACCCACTGGGGGTGAGGTCGACGCCCGTCACGTCACCGAGCGTCACCGTGGTGGCCGGGAGCGGGACCCACTGGGACTGGTCGTCCATGTCGGAGCCGTAGCCGCTGAGTGTGGCCGTCAGCTTGCCCGTGCCGTTGGTGACGGTGAGCTTCGGGTCGGAGACGTAGAAGAACGACATCCCGGAGTAGTAGACGACCGTGAAGTCGCCGGTCCACTGGATCGTGCCGGTGTCGGCGACGGGGTCGACGGTGCCGGTCCCGTTGCTGAGCGAGAGCAGGTTCTCGGAGGTGACCCCCGCGGTGTTGGAGCTGGCGCCCGCCGAGTTCTGCCGGGCACCGAGCCAGGTGGTGGGGGCGTAGCTGCCGTCCGCCTGCTTGTCGAGGACGGTCACGTTGCCCTCGCTGTTCTTCCAGCCGGCTGTGGCGCCGTTGGACCAGGTCGAGCCCTGGTTGCCGCTGGTGAGCGTCTGGGATCCGGCGCCCGGGTTGCCGAGCTTGCCCGCGGAGAAGAGGTTCCACGTGCCGGGGGCGTAGGCACCGGAGACGGACTCCTGGTTGAGCTCCCACCGCAGCTCGGCGTCGGTGACGGTCGTGGGTGCAGCCTGGGCGGGCGCCGAGGTCGCGAGGACTGCCGTCGCTCCGGCCACGAGGGCCAGTGTGGCGATGCTGCCCACGGAGCGGCGGGGGCCGCTGTGCGCGTACTTCATCTGTTTCCTTCCAAGGAAGTGCCGACCAGGAGCCTGGTCGTGGTGGTCGCGCGCGCTCCGGGGAGCCGCACGCGGTCGCCGGCCGCGGGTGCGGCCGTCGTGGGGGGCAGGTGGGGTCAGGTGGGGTCGGGGCGACGCAGGGTGATGCTCACCAGCGAGGTCGCGAGCGCACCGAGCAGGAGCAGGCAGCCGACGAGCCACAGGGCAGCCGAGCCTGTGTCCGCAGGCGCGGGCTCGGCCGCCGGGGCAGCGGTCGTGGCCGACACGAGCACCGGTTGGACCGCGTACGGGAGTGCCTGCGCACCCCGGCCACCTCCGGTCGAGGACGGGGGCGTGCCGCTTCCTGGATCGCCGGCCGACTCCGTCACGGCCGGTGCCTGCGACGGGCGGCCGGCCGGCGTCGGCGTGGTCGGGCCGGCCGATGCCGTCGGGCTCGGCGTGGACGACGGCGTGGGACGTCCGGTCGGACCCGTGGTCGGGCCCTTCGTCGGCGTGGTCGTCGCCGAGGTCGGCGGCGTCCTCGTCGGTGTCGCGGTCGGCGCCGGTGTCGGCGTCGGTGTCGCGATCGTCGCGCCCGCCCAGCTCACGGTCAGCGGGAGGGCGGGCTTCCAGGCGTCGGTGGCGCCGCCGGTGGAGTACCAGTAGCCGGCGGATCCCGCGGCGGAGAGGAAGTCCAGGAAGCTGCTCGGAAAGGCGCCCTTCCACTGGCCCCCGGCCTGGGCGGACTGTCCGGCCGGAGGCATCCAGCCGACGCCGAGGTAGGCCGGCGTGCTGGCGAACCCGTCCGCGGCACCGAGGTCGACCTCGGTCCGCGGCAGGTCGGCCAGCACGATCGGCGTCGGCGGGAGCGGGCTCCACCGGGTCTGGTCGTCCATGTCGGAGGCGAACCCGCCACCCGTCGCGGTCAGCTGCGCGCGCTCCGGCGTCACGGTCAGGACCGGGTCGGTGACCGTGAAGAAGCTCATCCCGGAGTAGTAGAGGACGGTGAAGGAGCCCTGCCAGGCGATCGTCGCGGAGCCGGTCGCGGGATCCACGGAGCCGGTGCCGCCGCCGATGACGACCTGGTGGTTGCTGAACTGGCCGCTGGTGGGGCTCGAGATGGTGGTGCCGGACGGGGTCGTGCCCAGACCCGCCCAGGTCGCCGTCGCGTAGGTGCCGTCGGCCTGCTGCTTCTCGATGCGGACGTTGCCGTCCTCGGCCTTCCAGCTCGCCTGGGGGAGCGTGGTGCCGCCCCTGCCGGGGTCGGGCACGATGCCGGCGGAGAAGAAGTTGAACGTGCCAGGAGCGAAGGCACGGTTGTTGGACTCGTGGTTGAGGCCCCAGCGCAGCTGGGCGCCGGCCACCTCGAACGGGGCGGTCCGTGCGGCGGTCTCCGCCCCCCGGGCCGGGCCGGCCAGCAACGTGAACGGGGCCACCGCTGCGAGCAGCACGGCCAGGGTCGCGACCACGGCGCCGGCGGCGTACCTGGTCCGCCTGCTCATGCGATCGCCCCGGCCGGAGCACCCGCGACAGGCGTACGACGACCGCGCCGGCGCAGTCGGAGGGCGAGCAGCACGACGGAGGCGAGCAGTGCGAGCGCGGACGCAGCGACGAAGGCGAGCGCGGCGACCGCGGGCTCGTCGGTCGCGACCGGCTCGGGGGCGAGCGCCACCGGGTCCGCGGCGCGCACCGGGAAGCGCTCGCTGGGGCGGGCGTCGGAGGCGGCCCCGACCAGCCGCAGCTGGTGGGTGCCGGACGCGAGGTCCGCGGGCAGCGCCATCACGCCGGCGACCTCGCCGGAGCCGCCGGCCACCAGCGGGCCGAGGGCGACCACTCCGTCGTCGAGGAGCGCGAGCACCTGCTCGCCCGGCGTGAACCCGCTCCCGGTGAAGGCGAGGGCCTGGCCGGCGACCGCGGTCGCGCGCTCGGCGCTCACCTTCGGCCTGCCGCGGCGCACGGGTGCGGTCGTCTCGCCACCGGTGTCACCGGCGCTCGGGCGCCCGGACGACGTGCCGCCCCGGGGCGACTCGCTCGTCCCGCTGCCCTCGTCGGTGCCAGCACTCGGGCCGGGCTCCTCCTCGGTCGGGGCCGCGGCCTCGTCGGCGTACACCTGACCGAACCGGACGGGGGTGAAGGTCTCGTTGCGAGCGTTCTTCACACCGTGCGCGCCGAAGGTGATCACGCCGCAGGTGACCTTGCGGCAGTCGACCTCGACCGGGTCGCCGTTGCGGTCGAGCGCCTGGAAGGTCGGTCCCGGCACGGTGAGGTCGACCGAGAAGGAGCCGTCGGCCGACATCACGGCCTGTGCCTCCCCGGCGGTCGAGCTGCCGGGGAACGCCACGAAGCGGAGGTAGCCGGCGTTGTCCTCGCTCTCGGAGTCGGGCACGTAGCGGTAGTCGCGGCCGGTGACGCCGCCCTCCGAGGGGCGCCACCCGCCGGCCGCGGGGTCACGGACCCAGCCGAACGCGACGTAGACGCCACCGAAGCCGCCCTTGACCGACTGGAAGCCCGAGCCGCGCAGCGTGAACGACGTCGCCCGCCCGTCGTCGGCCATCGCGGTGCCCTGGTCGTTGGTGACACCCACGCGAGCCGCGGCGTGCGCCGGCGCTGCGACGACCACGGTGGCGGTCAGGGTGAGTGCGGCGCTCGCGAGAGCTGCGGCGGTGCGGGTCAGCACGGGTCCTCCTGCGTGAGTACGTCGACGGGGCGGGCGGCGTCGGTGCGGTCCGCCAGCACGATGGGGTCGCCGGTGCGCGGGTGGGCGACCACCTCGACGGGGTGGCGGTAGACGCGGGTGAGCACCGCGGCGTCGAGCACCTCTCGTGGGCTGCCGCTGGCGGCGACCCGGCCCTCCTCGAGCAGCACCATCCGGTCGGCGTGCGCCGCGGCGAGGGTGAGGTCGTGGAGGACGACCAGCACGGCCGCCCCGGCGAGCGCACGCTGGCGCGCGGTCGCCAGCAGCGTCTCCTGGTGGCCGATGTCGAGCGCGGCGGTGGGCTCGTCGAGCATCAGGATCCCGGTCTGCTGGGCCAGGACGCGGGCGAAGGACGCCCGTCCCTTCTCGCCGCCGGAGAGGGAGCCGAAGGCGCGTCCGGCGAGGTGCTCGACCTCGGTGGTCTGCATCGCGGCGGCCACCTCGAGGTCGTCGAGGTCCTCCTCGGGGCGCCCGCGCCATGGAGCGCGTCCCATCTCCACGACGTCGCGCACCGGGAACGGGAAGGAGATCCGCTGCTCCTGGGTCAGCACCGCCCGTTCGCGCGCGAGCGCCTGGAGGCGCCAGTCGCCCAGCGGCCTGCCGTGGACGGTGACGCTGCCCGACTCGGGCGTGAGGTCGCCGGCGACGACGGCGAGCAGGGTCGACTTGCCGGTGCCGTTGGGGCCGACGAGGGCCAGCACCTCGCCGGCGTGGAGGTCGAGGTCGACGCCGTCGAGCACCCGGTGGGTGCCGAACGAGACCGTGACCCCACGCACCTGTGCGACCGCAGCCATCAGGACCAGCCCCCGGACGTACGACGGGTGCGCCAGAGCAGCCAGAAGAAGAACGGCCCGCCGACGAGCGAGGTGAGCATGCCGAGCGGCAGGTCGGAGTAGGCGACGAGGGTGCGCGCGGCGAGGTCGGCGACGACGAGCACCAGGCTGCCGGCGAGCAGGCAGGCCGGCAGGACCAGCCGGTGTCCCGGACCGGTGACCATGCGCACGAGGTGCGGGACGACCAGGCCGACGAAGGCGACGATCCCGCAGAACGACACCGCGGCGGCGGTCAGCAGCGCCACCACGACGATCAGCCCGATCCGCAGCCGCTCGACATGTACGCCGAGGTGGCGGGCGGGGCGCTCGCCGAGGGCCAGCAGGTCGAGGCTGCGGGCGCTGGCGAGCGCGAGGACGATGCCGGCGACGGCGAACGGTGCGACCACCGCGACGTAGGGCCAGCGGCTGCCGTTGAGGCTGCCGAGCTGCCAGAAGACGATCTGCTCCCGGGCCTGGGTGTCGCCGAGGAACATCAGGAGCGCGAGGAGCGCGCCGGCGACCGCGTTGACCGCGATCCCGGTCAGCACGAGCGTGACGACCTCCGTGCGGCCGCCCGAGCGGGCCAGGGCGTAGACGAGCAGTGTCGTGGTCAGGCCCCCGACGAAGGCGGCGACCGCGACGGTCCAGTCGCCGGCGAAGGTGAGGCCGAAGACGATCACGGTCGCCGCGGCCACGGCCGCGCCGGAGGAGACGCCGACGATGCTGGGCTCGGCGAGCGGGTTGCCGAAGACGCCCTGCATGAGCGCGCCTGCGACCGCGAGGGCCGCGCCGACGAGCGCGGCCATCGCGACGCGGGGGAAGCGGACGGTCCAGAGCGTGTCGTCACCGCGTGGGTGGGCGGGCATCGGCAGCCAGTCGAGGCCGAGCCGGTGCAGGACCGAGCCCAAGACCTCGTCGGCCGGGATCGGGAGCTGTCCCGATCCGGCCGACACGAGGAGCGCCACGACCAGGCCGACCGCGAGCATCGTGAAGAAGGCGGTGAGGCCGACCGAGCGCGCACGCCCGCCCCGTGCGACCTGGCGGGGCGCGGCCTCGGACGGTGCCGTCGTACGGGCCGGTCTCGGCGCGTCCGCTGCCGCGGGTCGCGGCACCACCGGGGTCGTCACAGCGCGTCCGGGGCGTAGAGCGCGACGGCCAGCGCGTTGAGGACGTCGGCGGTGCGCGGGCCGTAGCTGAGGATCTGGTCGTCGTTCATCGCCACGATCCGCTCGTGCTCGCCGGCCGGGGTCTGGGCGAGCGCGGGAAAGCGCTCGAGCAGGCCGTCGACGCCGCCGACGGACTCCAGGCCCTTGCTCATCATCAGCACCACGTCGGGCTGGGCGGAGATCAGGCCCTCGTCGGTGAGCGGGCGCATGCCCTTCCAGCCGATCTCCGAGCTCACGTCGTAGCCACCGACGGCCTCGATGAGGGAGTCCGCGCCGGAGTCCTGGCCGAACATGTAGTAGACGCCCGAGGTGCCGCGGACGTAGAGGAAGACCGTGCGCAGGCGCTGGTTGAGGTCCTTCGGCGTGACCCGGGCGATCGACTCCTCCATCGCGTCGGCCTCGTCGGCGATCCGCCGGCCGAGCTGCTTGCCCTCGCCCGGTACGCCGAGCGCGTCGGCGACCTGGCGGGTGAGGGAGGCGAGGTTGTCCAGGCCGCGGTGGGAGTCGGTGACCACGACCGGGATGCCGGCGTCGCGGAGCTGGAGGACGACGTCCCACGGCCCGAGCGAGGTGTCGGTGAGCACGACGGTGGGATCGAGGGCGAGGATCGCCTCGGCGTTGAGCTCGTGACCGTTGCTGGTGACCAGCGGACGGTCGGCGATCGCGCCGAACTGGGAGGAGACGTCGCGGCCGACGACGCTCTCGCCGAGGCCGAGCTCGAAGACGGTCTGCGAGAGCGTGCCGTAGATGTCGAGCGCCAGGATGCGCGAGGTGTCCTCCACCGTGACGTCGGTGCCCTGGGCGTCGGTGACGGTCACCGGCAGCTCCGGGCGCGGGTCCGTGGCGATCGGGTCGATGTCGATGTCCGGCAGCGCGATGTCGACCACGCCGTCCCACGCGCGCGGGTCGCTCAGCGGCGTGACCTCCGAGACGTCGGGCACCTCGGCGGAGCCGGCACTCGCGGACGAGGACTGCGTGGCGAGCGGGGAGCACGCGCCGAGCAGGAGGACCGCTGCGGTGGCAGCGGCGAGCGGGGCGTACGTCGTACGCACACGACGTCGGCCGCGTGGACGGGAGAGGGAGGACATAACGACCTTTGGTGAGGCTAACCTAAGTAAGCCAAGGCTAACCTCAATTCTGACTGGTCGACAATCCGTCCAAAGGCGGAGACGCCGCGTGCCACACGTGTCCGAGACATCGCCTCTCGCTGGGGTCTGCCGGCCGCGCGGACCACACGTGTCCGAGAGGTTGCCCTCGGAACGGGACCTCAGGGGCGACTTCGCGGACACGTGTACGGCGGATGCTGGTGCGGGCGCTGGTGCTCCGACGCTGGGGACACGTGTCCGAGAAGTTGCCCCGGAAAGGGGACGCGCGGGGCGAGAGCTCGGACACGTGTGGGAGCGGAGGCGGGCGCGAGGGCGACACCGCGGACACGTGTCCGAGCTGGCCCCGAGATGCACGCAGGCCGCGACCCCCGGAGGGATCGCGGCCTGCGTGGACGAGCGGGGAGGGCGTCAGCCCAGGGCAGCCACCGCTGCGTCGTAGTCGGGCTCCTGGCCGACGGCGTCGGTCAGCTGGGTGTGGAGCACGGTGCCGTCGGTGTCGAGGACGACGACCGCTCGGGCGAAGAGCTGGTCCCAGCCGCCGCCGTCGATCGCGATGCCGTAGTCCTGGCCGAAGGAGGAGCGGAAGGCCGATCCCACCAGGACGTCCTCGATGCCCTCGGCGCCGCAGAAGCGGGCCTGGGCGAAGGGGAGGTCGCGCGAGACGCAGACCACGGAGGTGTTCTCCAGGCTCGAGGCGAGCTCGTTGAACTTCTTGACGCTCGCCTGGCACACGCCGGTGTCGATGCTCGGGAAGATGTTGAGCACGACGCGCTTGCCGGCCAGGTCGGTGTCGGTGATCGCGCCGAACTTCGCGTCGACCAGGTCGAAGCCCGGTGCCTTGGAGCCGACCGCGGGCAGCTCGCCCACGGTGGAGATGGTGTTGTCGCCCAGTTGAGTGGTAGCCATGCGCCCAACCTAGTGGCAGCGCGCACGCGCCGGACCGCGGCCCTAGGGTGGCGAGATGGCATCCGGCACTGCGTCCACGGACCGTACGACCGTCATCATCGAGGTGCTGCGCGACGCGTTCGCCCCGCTGATGCGCGCCGATCCCGCGGCGTTCCGCGCGAAGTACCGCAAGATGGCGCGTGACCCGCACGCGTTCTACCGCGGTACCGCGTGCCTGTTCTACCGCGACGTCACCGCCGAGCCCGACGTGCACGACTGGGCACGGCACGGCGCCGAGCGGATCTGGATCCACGGCGACCTGCACGTCGAGAACTTCGGCACCTACCTCAACTCCGACGGCCGGCTGATCTTCGACGTCAACGACTTCGACGAGGCGTACGTCGGTCGCTTCACCTGGGACCTCCAGCGGTTCGCCGCCAGTCTCGCCCTGCTCGCGTGGCAGAAGGCGCTGCCCGAGGACGCGATCCGCAAGCTGATCGGCCGCTACGTCCGCTCCTACCTCGCCCAGGTCAGCCACTACGTCGCGTCGGAGGACGACGAGGACTTCGCGATCCGGCTCGACAACGCCGACGGCCCGGTGCTGGGTGCGCTGGTCGTGGCGCGCGCGATGCACCGCTCCGACCTGCTCGACGGCATGACGACGCTGAAGGACGGACGACGGCGGTTCGCCGAGGACGCCACCACGCGCCGCCTCGCCCGTGCCGAGCGGACGCGCGTCGTGGCGGCGTTCCGCGCCTACCTCGACACCATCCCGGAGTCCAAGCGCTTCGACCGCGACCTGTTCTACGAGCTGCGCGACGTCGTGGGGAAGTCCGGCTTCGGGATCGGCAGCGCCGGGCTGCCGGCCTACAACGTGCTGGTGGAGGGCTACAGCCAGGTGCTCGACAACGACGTGGTGCTCAGCATGAAGCAGGCCAACGTCCCGGCCGTGAGCCGGTTCGTCGACACCGCGGAGGTCGACGCCTACTTCGACCACGAGGGGCACCGCACGGTGGTCAGCCAGCGGGCGCTGCAGGTGCACACCGACCCGCTGCTCGGGCACACCGAGATCGACGGTGTCGGCTATGTGGTGTCCGAGGTCTCGCCCTACGAGGTCGACCTCGACTGGTCGGAGATCAACGAGCCCGACGACATGCGCTCGGTGGTCGACCTGCTCGGCCGGGCGACCGCGAAGATCCACTGCGCCTCCGACGAGGACAGCCAGCAGGACCTCGTCGACTTCCAGGTCGAGGAGGCCATCGCGCGCTCGCTCGAGGGGCGCCGCAACGAGCTCGTGACCTGGCTGTGCGACTGGGGCATCGCCTACGCCGAGCAGGTGCGCACCGACCACGCGCTCTTCGTCGACGCCTTCCGCGAGGGCCGGGTGGGCATCGCCGCAACCTGACCCCCGCGAAGGGGAGCAGGGGATCAGTCGTCGATCGAGGCCATGTTGCCGTAGCGGTCGCCCTGGACGGCGTCGCGCGGGACGGCCCGCTCGAGGGCGGCGAGGTCGTCGGCGCTGAGGTCGACGTCGGCGGCGCCAACGTTCTCCTCGAGGTACTTCACGCGCTTGGTGCCGGGGATCGGGGCGACGTCCTCGCCCTGGGCGAGCACCCACGCCAGTGCGAGCTGGCCGGGCGTGCAGCCCTTGGTGGCGGCGAGCTCGCGCACCTGCTCGACGAGGGCCAGGTTGGCGTCGAGCGCCTCGCCCTGGAAGCGGGGGAAGTACTCCGAGCGACGACGGTCGGCCTCGCCGTCGGCGCCACTGCTGGCGCTGATGGCGCCGGTGAGCAGGCCGCGCCCGAGCGGGGAGTACGGCACCAGGCCGATGCCGAGCTCGCGGATCGTGGGCAGGATCTCGTCCTCGAGGTCGCGGGTGAAGAGCGAGTACTCCGTCTGGAGGGCGGTGATCGGGTGCACGGCGTGGGCCTTGCGGATGGTGGCCGCCGAGGCCTCGGACAGCCCGAGGTGGCGGACCTTGCCGGCCTCGACGAGCTCCTTCATCGCGCCGACGGTCTCCTCGATCGGGACGCCCTTGTCGACGCGGTGCTGGTAGTAGAGGTCGATGTGGTCGACGCCGAGGCGCTGGAGCGAGTCGTCGCAGGCCTTGCGGACGTAGTCGGGCGAGCCGTTGATCCCGACCATGGTGCCGTCGGGGAGGCGCTCGTTGCCGAACTTGGTGGCGAGCTGCACCTCGTCGCGGCGCCCGGAGATGGCCTTGCCGACCAGCTGCTCGTTGGTGAACGGGCCGTACATGTCGGCGGTGTCGAGGAACGTGACGCCGAGGTCGAGGGCACGGTGGATGGTGTCGGTGCCGCCCTGCTCGTCGGGCGTGCCGTAGAACTCCGACATCCCCATGCAGCCGAGGCCGAGCGAGCTGACGGTGAGGGACGAGGTGGTGCCGAGGGTGCGCTTCTGGATGGTCATGCCCTCCAGGGAACTCCTTGGAGTGCGCTCGAAGTCAACCCCGGGCTCACGCGCTCTTGTCGAGCGTGTTCTCGTAGAGCGCGATCTTGTAGTCGATCGCGCGCAGGTGCGAGGTGACCTCGGCCAGCTGCCGCTCGACGAGCTCACGGTGGGCCAGCAGGAGCGCGAGGCGGTCCGCCTCGTTGCCGTCGCCGTCGCGGACCAGCGCGGCGTAGCGGCGTACGTCCCGGATGGGCATGCCGGTCGCGCGGAGCCGGGTCACCATCTCGATCCAGCGGAGGTCGGCGTCGGTGTAGCGACGGTGCCCCGACGAGGCGCGGTGGACCTCCCCGAGCAGCAGCCCGTCACGCTCGTAGTAGCGCAGGGTGTGGGCGGTGAGGCCGGTGCGCTCGGCCGCCTCGGCGATGCTCAGGCTGGTCACCCGACCAGTGTGCGACCTGGAGTGCACTCCAAGTCAAGGGTGGCCTCGGCCCCGTGCCGGTCAGCCCAGTGCGGGGCGCTGGAACTGGGCCGTCGCGAACGGGCCACCGACGAACTCCGCCTCGGCCTCGTCGTAGGGGCCCGGCTCGACGCGGTCGGCGTACGCCTCGGCGTCGTCCTGCGGCTCGTAGCCGAGCGCGCGCCCGGGCCCGAGGTCCCACCAGGCGCGGGTGTTGGCGCTGATGCCGTAGAGGACGGCGTAGCCGGGGGCGGGCGTGGTGAGCGCGGCCTCGACCATGCGGAGGCCGTCGCCGTGGGAGAGCCAGGTCGAGAGCCCGCGCACGCTGGTCGGCTCCTCCAGGAAGGAGCCGATCCGGCAGGAGACGACGTCGAGGCCGTGACGGTCCACGAAGAGCTGGAGGAGCGCCTCGGCAGCGACCTTCGCGACGCCGTAGTAGGTGTCGGCGCGGGGGAGCGCGCCCACGGTGAGCTCGCCGTCGGCACGCGGGGTACGGCCGACCGCGTGGTTGGAGGAGGCGTAGACCAGCCGTGGCACGTCGTGGGCCACCATCGCGTCGAGCAGCGCCGCGGTCGTGATCACGTGGGAGGTCAGCTCGTCGGGGAGCGAGACCTCCTCGGGCACGCCGGCCAGGTGCACGACCGCGTCGAGCCTGCCCCCGGTCGACAGGGCGGCGAAGACCGCCGCCACCGCGTCGGCGTCGGCGCAGTCGGCCTCGTGCCAGGCGAACGTCGCCCCCTCGGGTGCGGGGACCAGGTCGAGGCCGACGACCTCGTGGCCGAGCTCGATGAGCCCGACCGTGATCACCCGGCCGAGGCTGCCGGCGGCACCGGAGACGAGGACGCGCACGTCAGGTCCCCCGACTCAGATCTTCGTGACGACCTGGCTGAGCAGGCCGCCCATCCGGCTGGCGGCGGCCTTGCCGGCCTCGAGGACCTCGGCGTGGTCGAGCGGCTCGCCGCTGAGTCCGGCGGCGAGGTTGGTGACCAGGCTGATGCCGAGGATCTCCATGCCGGCCTCGCGGGCCGCGATCGCCTCGAGCGTGGTGCTCATGCCGACGAGGTGACCGCCCATGACACCCGCCATCCGGACCTCGGCGGGGGTCTCGTAGTGGGGGCCGGTGAACTGGACGTAGACGCCCTCGTCGAGGCTCGGGTCGATCTCGCGGCACATCGCGCGCAGGCGCGGGCTGTAGAGGTCGGTGAGGTCGACGAAGTTGGCGCCGACCAGCGGGCTGTGGCCGGTCAGGTTGATGTGGTCGGAGATCAGGACCGGCTGTCCCGGCTGCCAGCCCTCCTTGAGGCCGCCGCACCCGTTGGTCAAGACGATGGCCGAGCAGCCGGCCGCGGCCGCCGTGCGGACCGGGTGGACGACGGCGGCGACGCCCTTGCCCTCGTAGAAGTGCGTGCGCGAGAGGAAGACCAGCAGGTTGCGGTCGGACCCCTCGGAGTCGGTGGTGCGGATCGAGCGGATCTTGCCGCTGTGGCCGGCGACGGCGGCGGCGCTGAAGCCGGGCACGTCGGTGGTGTCGATCTCGGCGGTCGCCTCGCCCAGCGCGTCGACGGCCGGGAGCCAGCCCGAGCCCAGGACGAGGGCGATGTCGTGGCGCTCCACTCCGGTGAGCTCGGCGAGCTTCGCGGCGGCGGCCTGCGCGTTGTCGTACGGAGTCGTGGTGTCGGTGCTGGTCACGCGCGCACTCTAGACCGGACGCACGCGAACCACGACGCCCGCCGCTGCCCCCGACCCGGCGGCGGACGCCGAGGCACACAGGTTCAACGCAGCACCCGCCGGTCGGTCACGCCGATCGGAGAACGACCTGCCGCCTCAGAGGCCGGTCGAGCGGCACGCCCGCCGACGCAGGGCGCCGACGTAGTCCTCCGGGGCGCCCGCGGCGTCAGCCGCGTCGGCGAGGACCCCGAGGTACGACGCCGACGGCAGCCCACCCTCGTAGGCGTCGAGCACGTAGGCCCACACCACCAGCTCGCCGGTCATCGTGGAGACCCGCACCTTGGTCTTGCGGTAGAGGCCGGTGTCGGCGGACTCCCAGCCGTCGAGCGCGCGCTCGTCCTCGGGAGTGACGTCGTAGACCGCGACGAAGACCTGCTCGAACGGGTCCTGGACGATCGTGGACAGCGCGCCGTCCCAGCCGTGCTCCTCGCCACCGAACGTCAGCCGCCATCCCGTCAGCCAGCCGGTGGACTGGAGGATCGAGTGCGGGCAGCGCTCGCTCATCCGGGCGGGATCGAGGTTCGTCCCGTAGGCGGCGTAGAGCGTCACGAGCCACACGATAACCAGCCCCGACCCTTCGAGACACGCGCAGGGCGCGTTCCTCAGGACAAGCCTCGGTGTCGGGCCGGCGAGGGCGACAACTAGGCTGGGGGCGTGACCGACACGCACTTCGACACCCTCGTCCTCGGCGCCGGCCCCGGTGGCTACGTCGCCGCGATCCGCGCAGCCCAGCTCGGCCAGAAGGTGGCCGTGGTGGAGGAGAAGTACTGGGGAGGTGTCTGCCTCAACGTCGGGTGCATCCCGTCCAAGGCGCTGCTGAAGAACGCCGAGCTCGCGCACACGCTCCAGCACGAGAAGGCCAAGTACGGCATCGAGGGCGACGCGACGATGTCGTTCGGCCCGACCCACAAGCGCAGCCGCGACGTCAGCGCCGGCATCGTCAAGGGCGTCCACTTCCTCATGAAGAAGAACAAGATCACCGAGATCGACGGCTGGGGCACCCTCACCAGCGCGACCGGGATCGACGTGGAGAAGGATGGCCAGAAGACCGGCTACACCTTCGACAACCTCATCCTCGCCACCGGCGCGACCGTCCGCCTGGTGCCGGGCGTGGAGCTCAGCGACAACGTCGTCACCTACGAGGAGCAGATCCTCACCGACCACCTCCCCGGCTCGATCGTCATCGGCGGCTCGGGTGCGATCGGCGTCGAGTTCGCCTACATCATGGCCAACTTCGGCGTCGACGTGACGATCGTGGAGTTCCTCGACCGCATGGTGCCCACCGAGGACCCCGACATCTCCAAGGAGCTGGCCAAGCACTACAAGAAGCTCGGCGTGAAGGTGCTGACCTCCACCGCCGTGAAGGGCGTCGAGGACACCGGGTCCGGCGTCAAGGTCACCGTCGCCCCCGCCGACGGAGGCGACGAGCAGGTCATCGAGGCCGACAAGTTCCTCGCCGCCTTCGGGTTCGCGCCGCGCGTCACGGGCTTCGGCATCGAGAACATCGGTGTGAGCGTCTCCGAGCGCGGCGCCATCGAGATCGACGACTACTGCCGCACCAACGTCGACAACGTCTATGCGATTGGCGACTGCACCGGCAAGCTCATGCTCGCCCACGTGGCCGAGGCGATGGGGATCGTGGCGGCGGAGACGATCAACGGCGCCGAGACGATGCCGGTCGACTACGACTTCGTGCCCCGCGCGACCTACTGCATGCCGCAGATCGCCTCGTTCGGCTACAGCGAGCCGCAGGCCAAGGAGCGCGGCTACGACGTGAAGACCGCGACGTTCCCCTTCACCGCCAACGGCAAGGCGATGGGCCTCGGCGAGGCCTTCGGGTTCGTGAAGGTCGTCGCCGACGCCGAGCACAACGAGATCATCGGCGCCCACATGATCGGCCCGGACGTCACCGAGCTGCTGCCCGTGCTGACGCTGGCCCAGAAGTGGGACCTCACCGCCGACGAGGTCGGCCGCAACGTCTTCGCGCACCCGACGCTGGGCGAGGCCGTCAAGGAGGCCATCCACGGCATCGCCGGCCACATGATCAACCTCTGAGGGACTCCATGACCGACCGCATCGTCATCGTCGGCGGCGGACCGGGCGGCTACGAGGCCGCCCACGTCGCCGCCCAGCTGGGCGCCGAGGTGACCGTCGTCGACACCGACGGGGTGGGCGGCTCGGCGGTCCTGACCGACTGCGTGCCGAGCAAGACGCTGATCGCCACCTCGGAGCTGATGACCGACATGGCCACGGCGCAGGAGCTCGGGGTCAACTTCCGCGACCACGTCGGCGACGCCGCCACCTCGATCGTGGTCGACCTGGCCCGGGTCAACGCCCGCGTCAAGCAGCTCGCGGCCGACCAGTCGGCCGACATCGCCTCGGGCCTCGAGCGCGACGACGTACGCGTGGTGACCGGTCGCGGCCGCGTCGGTCCCGGCCTGACCGTCGTCGTCGACACGGGCTCGGGCGAGGAGACCCTGGAGGCCGACGCGATCATGCTCGCCACCGGCGCCGCGCCGCGCACGCTGCCGAGCGCGCAGCCCGACGGCGAGCGGATCCTCACCTGGGAGCAGGTCTACGACCTCACTGAGGTGCCGGAGAAGCTCATCGTGGTCGGCTCGGGTGTCACGGGCGCGGAGTTCGCCAGCGCCTACCTCTCCCTCGGCATCGACGTCACCCTGGTCAGCAGCCGCGACCGGGTGCTGCCCGGCGAGGACGCCGACGCCTCCGCGGTGCTCGAGGAGGTGCTGACCCGCCGCGGCATGAACGTGCTGAGCAAGTCGCGCATGCAGTCGGTGACCCGCGAGGGCGACGAGGTCACGGTGACCCTGACCGACGGCCGCACGGTCACCGGCAGCCACTGCATCCTGGCCCTCGGCTCGGTCCCCAACACCGCCGACCTCGGGCTGGAGGAGGCCGGGGTCTTCACCGACGAGGCCGGCTTCATCAAGGTCGACCGGGTGTCGCGCACCTCCGCGCGGGGCATCTACGCCGCGGGTGACTGCACCGGCGTGCTGATGCTCGCCTCGGTCGCCGCCATGCAGGGCCGGATCGCCATGTGGCACTATCTCGGCGACGCGGTCGCGCCGCTCGACCTCAAGAAGGTCTCGTCCAACGTCTTCACCTCGCCGGAGATCGCCACCGTCGGCTGGTCGCAGAACGCCGTCGACTCCGGCGAGATGGCCGCCGAGGTCGTGATGCTTCCCCTCGCGGGCAACGCGCGCGCCAAGATGCAGGGCGTGCGCGACGGCTTCGTGAAGCTCTTCTGCCGCCCCGGCACCGGGATCGTCGTCGGGGGAGTGGTCGTGGGCCCCCGCGCCTCCGAGCTGATCCACCCCGTCTCCATCGCGGTCGCGGAGTCGTTGACCGCCGACCAGCTGGCCCAGGCGTTCACGGTCTACCCCTCGATGAGCGGCTCGATCGCCGAGGCGGCCCGCCGCCTGCACCGGGTCTGACCCGAGCCTCCGGGCCCGGTCCGGGCTGGCACCGCGGGCACCACCACGTGCGGCGGTTGGCGGTGTCGCCCGGCACCTCGGCCTGCACGCTCACCGGACCGCCGCACCGCCGGCACCCCTGGCGCTGCCGGCCGGTCACCCAGTGGTCGTCGCCCTTCGCCGAGGACCCCGTGGTGACCTGGTAGGCGCCCTCGACGGTGGCTGAGTGCCGCAGCATCGTGGCGGCGCGCGTGACGAGGCGGGCGACGTCGACGTCGCCGATCGGGGTCCACGGGCTCACGCCGCTGAGGAAGGCGAGCTCGTTGGCCCAGAGGTTGCCCAGGCCGGCCATCGAGCGCTGCTCGAGGAGCGCGCTGACCAGCGGCACCTGCGGGTCGGCCGAGAGACGACGCACGGCCTCGTCGAGGTCCCAGTCGTCGCGCAGCGGGTCGGGGCCGAGGTGGCCGACGAGGTCGGTCTCGCGGTCGGTGGGCACCAGCTCGAGGTCGTGGAGCCGGATGCCGTGGACGGTCCGCCCGTCGTCGAGGGCCAGGACCAGGCGCACGTGGGGCTGGAGCTTGCCGGGCAGCCGCTTGCCGGGCGCGAGGGTGGACCACGAACCGTCCATCCGCAGGTGGCTGTGCAGCGTGGCCGGGGGCGAGCTGCCCGCGGCGGAGAGCCGGGTCAGGAGGTGCTTGCCGTGGGTGTCGTGGCCGAGGACGGTGCGGCCCGCGACGTCACGGGTCGCGAGGCGCGGGGTGCGGAAGTCGGAGCGCGCGATCGCGTGTCCGCTCAGCTGGCGATCCAGCCGGCGGGCGAGCTTCCAGACGCTGTCTCCCTCGGGCACCCGCCCAGTGTCACAGGCGGGTGCGACAGAGGCCGGCCGCCCTCAGATGCCGAAGCCGCCCTGCCCGGCGTTGCGGTCGCTGATCTGCACGGCTGCCGGGACGCCGCCGGCCTCGTGGCACGGCATCCACCGGTCTCCCACCCGGACCATCCTGACCTCAGGCTCCTCGCCGGCCAGGAGCCGACGGCCGTCAGCAGCGCACACGCCGATCGTGCGCGGCGTACCTCCCGGAGGCGTCCACTCGACGTCCTGCATCGAGGGGCCGTGCTGGGGGTTGGAGAAGCAGGGCTCGCGCCGCTCGGGCAGCGGCTCGCCGTCACGCAGGGTAGCGGGCTCCCGATCAGTCCCGGCTGGGCACTCCCAGCAGGAGGTCGTGCACGCACGACCACGTCGCGTCGGCGTCCTGGAGCCAGAAGTCGTGACCGATTCCCGGGAGGCGCCGAAGCTCCCACCCGAGCTCCGCGAGACGGAGGGCGGTCGCGTCGGGCAGGACGGCGGCTGAGTCGTCGGAGAGCACGATCGTCGACGGCACGCCGGGCGCTGCGACCGGCGCCGGGTGGTGGGCGACGTCGCGGAACACCCCGACCGCCATGGCCTTGTCGAAGCTCGCGGTCGCTGCCTGCCGGAGCTCGGCGTCCGCGGGCGACGGCGAGGGCCGGCCCCGGCTGCGCAGCCTCTGGAGGAGCGCTGCGCCGACGACGCTCACCGGGGACGCGGCCCAGAAGACGCGTCCTGCGAGGCCCGAGGTCGGCAGGCCGAGCCGGAAGCCCGGGTCCAGGTAGACCGCGTGGGTGGGGGCCAGCCGGGCGACGGCGCGCTCGAGGACGGTGCCGCCGAGGGAGTGGCCGACCACGACGTCGAGCCCCGTCGGCAGGCTCTCGACGAGGTCGTCGGCGAACGCCTGGACGGAGTAGTCGTCGGCACGCTCGCTCGCGCCGTGCCCCCGCAGGTCGACGGTGGTGACGGCGATGCCGCCGGCGGCGACCAGGCGCTCGGTCATCGTGTGCCAGAGCGCACCGTCAGCACCGAGGCCGTGGACGAGCGCGACCCGCCTCGGACCGGTGCCGTGCTGCTGCGTCGCGAGCCTCACCGGGTCGCGACCTCGCCGAGGAAGTCGAGCAGCACCTCGTTGAAGCGGTCGGGCTGGTCGATGCTGATCGCGTGCCCGGCGTCCTCGATCACGAGTGCGCGGCCGAGGGCCGTGCCCGCCACGGCGGCCTCCGCGTGCTCGCACGACCAGACCTGGCTCTCGCGACCGGCGAGCATGAGGAGCGGCAGCGGGAAGCGTCGTACGACGTCGCGCCAGTCCTGGAGCGCGTGGTCACGCAGCAACGGCAGCGTCTCGGGCGCGGTGCTGTCGCGGAAGGCGGGGAACCCTCCGAGGCGCTCGGCCAGCCGCGCGACTGCCGGACCCGACCTGTCCACGGTGCGGCCACCGTCGAGCTGGGGGACGCCGTGGTCGAAGTGGGTGGCGGCGTTGCTCGCGTCGTAGCCGTAGAAGCCGTGCGGCCAGGAGTCGTCGTTGAGCATCTTCGGCGTCTGGTCGACGACCACCACGCCGGCGAGCCGACCGGGGCCGAACTGGTCGACGTAGGCCCAGACGGTGTTGCCGCCCATCGACGCCCCCACGAGCGTCACGTCGGTCAGGTCGAGGTGGTCGAGCAGCTCGCCCAGGTCGCGCCCGTGGCGCGCCATCCGCTGGCCGTGCGCCGGCGTCTCGGACTCGCCGTGCGCGCGCCGGTCGAAGGTCACGACGCGGTGGCCGGCGGCGAGGAGGGCGTCGACGGTGAGGACCCACGCGGTCGCGGGAGCGGTGAACCCGTGGACGAGCACGACGGTGGCCCCCCGGCCCTCGTCGGTGAAGGCCAGCGTCACGTCGTCGGTCGTGCGGAAGGTCGGCATCGTCCGACCGTAGCCGCGCGGCGGCACCGACGACATGGAGACCTCACCCGTCGCGCCCAGGATCAGGTGGAGGGGGTGTCCATGAGCCGGTGCAGGCGGAGCGCGACCTGCAGCTCGAGCGCCCGGCCGGGCTCCTTCCAGGTCGGGCCGAGGAGCGCGGTGATCCGGTCGAGCCGCTGGTAGAGCGTGTTGGCGTGGATGTGCAGGACCTCGCACGTCCGCGCGTGGTGGCGGGCGTGCTCGAGGTAGGTCTCGAGGGTCACCGTGAGGTCGCGCTGGCGCTCGCGGTCGTGGTCGAGCAGCGGGCCGACGGTCGTCCTGACGAAGGACGCGATCTCGCCGCGACCGGAGCGGCTGAACAGCGAGCGGTAGAGCCCGAGGTCGTCGCCGGCCGCGCAGGAGCCGGCACGGTCGAGGGCCAGGAGCAGCGCGGCCGTCTGCCGCGCCTCCTCGTGCGCCGTGCGGATGCCGCTCGGCCCACCGGTACCCGCGGCCAGGCCGGTGGTCGGCGTCGTGCCGTCGGCCCCGGACAGGCGCGCGACCACGTCGCGCACGTCGTCGACGCCTGCCGGGAGGAGCACGACGACCTGGCCGGCGTGGGCGGCCGACCAGCCGCGCACCTCGGCCGCCAGCCGGGCAGCGAACGCGGTCGCCGCGGTCGCGCCCACCGGCTCGGGGTCGACGACCGCCACGGTCGCGACCGAGCCGAGCTCGATGCCGATCGCCCGGGCGCGCCGTCGCAGGCTGGCCTCGTCGGCCTCGGAGGAGAGCAGTGCGTGCACGAACTCGCCGCGCGTGCGGAGCTCGGCCTCGGTGACGGAGCGCTCCGAGGCCAGCAGCACGGCGACCGTCGTGGCGCCGATGCGCAGCAAGCGGTCGGTCTCCTCGCCCGGGGTGGTCGTCGGGGAGGCGACCAGGTCGCCGGCGTGGCCGCTCGGCAGGTTGACCGGCACGACCGGGCCTCCCTCGGGCGAGCGCTCGCCGGCGAGGGTCCGACCCTCGTGGTCGCGGACCTCGACGACGATGCCCGCGGATCGTCCGAGCGCGGCGACCACCGCAGGCAGGCCGCCTCCCCGGATCACCACGTCGTCGAGCACGTCGCGCAGGTCACTGGCCCGCTGGCGGCTCTCGCTGACCTCGCGCAGGGTGGCGTTGGCCGTCCGCAGCTCGGCCGCGGCGGTCCGCTCGCGGTCGAACAGGTCGGCCGTGCGCAGGGCCAGGGCGGCGTGCGCGGCCAGCCCGGCGAGCAGCTCGACGTCGTGGTCGACGAACGCGCGAGGTCGCCGGTCCGCCGCCAGGAGCACGCCGAGGATCTCCTCGCCCACGACCAGCGGGACGCCGAGGATGCCGCCGAGCTGCTCGCTCTGCGCCGCGGACTCGGTCCCGGGGGTGCGGGGGAAGCGGTCGTCGACGAGGTAGGCCTCGCTCCACAGGGGGCGACCCGTGGAGAGGACCTGGCCGCCGAGTCCCTGCCCCGACCTCAGCTCGATGCCGCGCATGGCCGAGCCCATGGCGCCGTCGACGACCTCGATCCGCAGGACGTCGGTGCGCAGCAGCATGATGTAGGCGACGTCGACGACGAGCAGCCTCCGGGCCTGGCGAGCCACCTCGTCGAGCACGTCACGGGTGTCGTGCAGGGCCGCGAGCCGCCGGGCGAGGTCGTTCAGGACGGCGAGCTCGTCGGCGCGGCGACGCAGGTCGGCGACGTCGTACGCCGTCTCCTCACCCGTCGTGCCCATCGCCCCATCCTCGCGCATGGGGCCGGACCCACGGGTCAGGTGACGACCTTGCCGGGGTTGAGCACCCCCCGGGGGTCGAGTGCCCGCCGGATCGCGCGATGCATCTCGACGACGGCCGGGGGCAGCTCGGCGGCCAGCCCGGCACGCTTCAGCAGGCCGACCCCGTGCTCGCCGGTGACGGTCCCGCCGCAGGCGAGTGCCTCGACGATGATGTCGTCGAAGGCGTGCTGGGCGCGCACGCGCGCCGCGTCGTCGCCGGCGGGGGTGATGATCAGCGGGTGCAGGTTGCCGTCGCCCGCGTGGGCGATGTTGGCGATCAGCACGTCGTGCCGCTCCGCGATCGCCTGCACGGCGGCGAGCATCTCGGGCACCCGTCCGACCGGCACGCAGACGTCCTCGGTGAGCACCGGTCCGAGCCGCTCGAGGGCGGGGTAGGCCAGGCGGCGGGCAGCGAACATCGCGTCGGCCTCCGCCTCGTCCTCCGAGCGCGCCGCGAACGTCGCGCCGGCGCCCTCGAAGGCGCCCAGGACGGCCTCGGCCTCGGCGATCCCGGCGGCGCCCGGGCCGTCGACGCGGGCGAGGAGGATCGCCTCGCAGTCGGCCTCGATGCCGAGGTTCTTCCAGTCGTTGACGGCCGTGAGGCAGTGCCGGTCGAGCAGCTCGAGCGCCGAGGGGATGGCGCCGGCGCGCGCCACCGCGGCCACGGCCTCGCCGGCCGCGACGAGCGAGTCGAAGAAGCCGACGACCGTCTGCTCGGCCGGCCGCGCCGGGCGCAGCCGCACGGTGATCTCGGTGACCAGCCCGAGGGTGCCCTCGGAGCCGACCAGCAGGGAGACCAGGTCGTAGCCGGCGACGCCCTTGGCGGTCTCGCGGCCCACGCGCACGAGCTCGCCGGTGCCGGTGACGACCTCGAGGGCGAGGACGTAGTCGCCGGTGACGCCGTACTTCACGCAGCACAGGCCGCCGGCGTTGGTCGCGACGTTGCCGCCGATGGTCGACCAGGGAGAGCTGGCCGGGTCCGGCGGGTACCACAGGCCGTGCTCGGCGACCGCCGCGCGCAGGTCGTCGTTCACGACCCCTGGCTGGACGACGGCCAGGCGCTCGACCGGGTCGATGCGGGTCACGGCGGCCATCTGCTCGAAGCTGACGACGATGCCCCCGGACACCGCGTTCGCCCCGCCGGACAGGCCGGTGCCCGCGCCGCGCGGCACGACGGGCACGTCGTGCTCGACGCACCAGCGCACGAGGGTGCGCACCTGCTCGGCGGAGGTCGGCCGGGCCACGGCGAGCGGGACGGCGTACGGCGCCCACTCGGCCTCGTCGTGGCTGTAGCGGGCCGTCGAGGCCGGGTCGGTGAGCAGCGTGCCGGGCGGCAGCAGCCCGGCCAGGTCCTCGAGATCGACCAGCACGGCGTCGCGAGCGGTCGTGAGGGTCATCGCACGGCCTTGATCGGGCGGACCAGCACGGCGCCGAGCATCACGAAGACGATCCCGGAGACGAACACCGCGGGGTAGCCACCGGTGATCGTGACGAGCGCCGCGGCGATCGACGGGCTCATCGCCTGCGGCAGCGTCGTCGCCAGCCCGAGGATGGCCAGGTCGCGACCGGCGCTGCTCCCACCCTGCAGGCGGGCCGGGAGCACCTCGGTCATCAGCGCCAGGTCGATGGAGATGTAGACGCCGAAGCCCAGGCCGAGCAGGAAGGCGTACGCCAGCACCCCGGTCGTGGTGGGCACGACGAGCGGGATGGCCAGGGCGAGCGACATCACGACCGACGACCACACGATGAACGGCTTGCGGCGCCCGACCCTGTCCGAGAGCCAGCCGCTGCCCAGTGCGGAGAGCAGCACGCCGACCAGCAGCACGACGCCCATCGTGGCGGCGAAGGAGTTGGACTCGGCGTCGCTGAGCCCGATGTAGTCGCGCAGGATGTAGAGGCCGTAGGTCTGCGAGCCGTAGAAGCCGATCACCATGAGGAAGCGCGAGGCGAAGGCCCACGCGAAGTCGGGGTGCCGGCGCGGGCTGATCCAGAAGCCGCGCAGGAAGTCCTTCGCCGACGTGCGCTCGCGGGCGAGGCCGGCGCTCGAGGGATCGCGGTTGAGCACCACGAAGAGACCGACGACGGCGAGCACCAGGAGTGCGAGGACGACGTAGGGCAGGAGGCCGCGGCTCGCAGCTCCGCCGGCGACGATCACCCCGACGGCGTTGCCGATGGTGATGCCGACCCCGATCATCGCCGAGACCCCTCCGCGCCGGGCCGGGGGATAGCGGTCGGGCACGATCGCGGTCGCAGCGGCCTGGAGGGTGTTCACGCCGACCTGGACGACGAGCCACACGAGCGCCACGGCGAGCACCGAGCCCGCGAGCGGCAGGCCGAGGAGGAAGCCGCTGGTCAGCAGGGCGCCGCCGACCATCCACGGCGTGCGCCGGCCGAAGCGGGAGCGCGTGGCGTCGGACAGCGCGCCGGCCACCGGCTGGGCGAAGATGTTGGCGACGAAGGCCACGGTGGTGACGAAGGCGAGGTTGCCGACCTTGGCGGCCTCGTCGATCCCGGCCACGATGTTGGGCAGCAGGATGCCGTTGCCCCCCGAGTTCACCGCGAGGATCGCGACGTAGACCATCAGCAGGCCGAACGACATCCGCCGCAGCGGGGGCCTCTCGACGCTCGGGCCGTCCGTGGCGGGCGGCAGTGCGGGGGAGGGGATCTCGGTCAGTGCCATCGGGTGCTCCTGGCTCGGGAGCGGCCCGGTCGCCGCCCGGTCCGGACGCTACGGACCACGGCCCGCCGCGACGATGGAGGTGACCTCCGTCACTGTGCGTGGACGGTGGAGAGGTCCTCCACCCACTGCCCGGAGCACCGTGTGGTCGTCCGGGACGGCAGCCGGCGTTCGCGGGCCGGAGGTAGTCTCGGTCGTTCGGTCCGTCGTCACTCCCGGGGGAGATCACATGTCCCGCCTGCGTCCTGCCCGCGTGCTGCTCGCCGCCCTCGCGAGCCTGCTGGTGCTGCCCGTCCTGCCCGCCTCCTCCGCCGACGCCGCACCGCGCAAGAAGGTCGAGACGTGGTCGACGCCGGGCAGCACGGCCATCACGCTGACCGGGCACGGCTACGGCCACGGCCGCGGTCTCTCGCAGTACGGCGCGCAGGGCGCGGCCCTGCAGGGACTGACCTGGCAGCAGATCAACGAGTTCTACTACCCCGGGACGACCTGGGGCGAGATCAAGGGCAAGATCCGGGTGCTGATCACCGCCGACACCGGACGCGACGTGCAGGTCGTGGCCCGGTCCGGCACCAAGGTGCGCAGCCTCGAGCGCTCCCGCACGTGGCGGCTCCCCGCCAACGGCGCGAAGAAGTGGCGTCTCATCGCCAAGGGGCAGGACACCCAGGTCCAGTACACCAAGCGCGGTCCGTGGCGGACCTGGAAGAAGCTGCCGGGCCAGGCCGAGTTCTCCTCGACCGCGGGCACGCTCACCCTGGTGCTGCCCGGCGGTGCCCGCCGCGACTACCGCGGCACCCTCCAGTCGGTCGCCCCGCGCCAGAGCACCAAGCGCCAGACGGTCAACAGGCTGCCCATGGAGGCCTACCTCCGCGGCGTGGTGCCCGACGAGGTCCCGGCCCTGTGGGAGCCGGCAGCCGTCAGCGCCCAGTCGGTGGCGGCGCGCACCTACGCCGCGTTCGAGCGTGCCCACCCATCGGCGTCCCACTACGACCTCTGCGACACCAGCCAGTGCCAGGTCTACGGCGGCGTGGCGACCGAGCACCCGGCCGCCACCGCAGCGATCAAGGCCACCGCGAGGAAGGGCCTGTTCCACGACGGTCGGCCCGCCTTCACCCAGTTCTCCGCGAGCAACGGAGGATTCTCCGCAGCCGGGTCGATGCCCTACCTGGTGGCGCAGGCCGATCCCTACGACGGTGTCGCCAACCCGACGTACTCCGCCTGGACGACGACGATCGACGACACCCAGGTCGAGAAGCACTGGCCCCAGATCGGTGACCTCACCTCCATCGAGGTGACCGCTCGCGACGGCAACGGCGACCTCGGCGGCCGGGTCACCGACATGGCCTTCATCGGGACGACCGGGACGGTCCGCGTCGACGGTGACACCGTGCGGTCCTCCTTCGGCCTCTACTCCGACTGGTTCACCTTCGGCGTCACGCCGCGACAGAAGGGCCCGGCACGCTAGTGGGCCGCTCGCGCCTGTCGGCGCTGCTCGCGGGCCTCGTGCTCCTGACCGCCTGCTCGTCCGGGGGGACCTCACCCGGCGAGGGAGGCAGCCCCGCGCCCGACCCGGTCACCGACACCGAGGTCACCTCCGACGTCGACTACGTGGCGCTGGGGGACTCCTTCTCCGCGGGGCCTTTCATCGGCACCATGCGCACCGACCCCAACGGGTGCGCCCGCTCGCGGGACAACTACCCGGCGTTCCTCGCCGACTGGCTCGACGTCAAGAGCTACACCGACGTGACGTGCTCGGCCGCGACGACCGCGGACCTCACCGCCCCGATGAGGCTCTTCGACGGCACGACGGCACCGCCCCAGCTCGACGCGCTCTCGGAGGACACCGACCTGGTGACCCTCGGCATGGGCGGCAACGACTTCGGCATCTACACCTCGCTGATCCAGTGCCAGGACGGTGCGGCCTGCCCGCTCGACCGGCTGCGAGCCGATGCCGGCAAGGTCGCGGGCAACATCCGCAAGGCCGTGCGCGGGATCCGCTCGCGTGCGCCGGAGGCGACCGTCTACGTCGTCGGCTACCCCGACATCCTGCCGACCGAGGGCACGTGCGCCGCGGTCGGCGTGCCGGCCGACGTGCTCGGCCCCGTCGCCGACATCGCCGGGATCCTCAACGCGTCGCTGCGCGCAGGCGCGAAGGCCGGCGGGGCGTCGTACGTCGACATGGCGAAGCCCTCGCAGGGCCACGACGTGTGCGCGCAGCGTGGGGCGTGGATCAACGGCCCGCGGTTCCGCGCGGGTGTCGCCGCGCCGTTCCACCCCAAGCTCAACGGCATGCGTGCCATGGCCGCGGTGATCTATGAGCAGATCACCGGTGAGGAGCCGGAGAGGACCGAGTACGCCGAGCCGGACCCCGACGTCGTCGTGCTCAACGAGCCAGCCGAGGGGTAGCGGCCGTCATCCCCTCGGGTGGTTCGGCGGGCCAGCGCGTGGGCGAGCATGGCAGGACATCCACCGACGAAGGAGCATGCATGTCCGACGATGCCAAGGCGGCCAAGGAACTGGTCGAGACGCTGAAGGACGGCGAGCGCGGCTTCGCCGACGCCGCGGAGAAGGTGCGCGACGGCGAGCACGCCGAGTGGGGCGGGACGCTGGAGCGACTCTCGGCGCAGCGGGCCGGCTTCCACCGGGAGATCGTCGACCTGGGCCACGACTACGGCGACGACGTCGACGAGAGCGGGTCGGTCGCGGCGGCCGTGCACCGCGGCTGGATCTCGCTGAAGGACGCCCTGACGGGCGACGACGCGAGTGCGGTCCTCAAGGCTGCCGTCACCGGCGAGGACCACACCGTCTCGGAGTACGACAAGGCCCTGGAGATGAACCTGAGCGACGGCTTCCGCCAGGTCGTCAGCCGTCAGCGCGGAGAGGTCGTCGCTGCCCGCGACGAGGTCAAGGCGCTCCAGGCGGCGAGCTAGCCGATCACCAGCACCAGGTCGCCGCCCTCGGCGGCCTGGGTGGACGGGATCGCCAGCCGCTGGACCGTGCCCGCGATCGGGGCGGTGATCGAGGCCTCCATCTTCATGGCCTCGACCGTCGCCACCGTCTGGCCGACCTCGACGGAGTCACCCTCCGCGACGGACACGGTGACCGCGCCGTCGTAGGGCGCTGCCACGTGGCCGCTGTGGGACGGGTCGGCCTTCTCCGCGGAGGCGACGTCGGCGGCGATGCTGCGATCACGCACCTGCACCGGTCGCATCTGGCCGTCGACGGTCGCCATCACGTTGCGGAAACCGCGCTCGTCGGGCTCGCTGATCGCCTCGAGGCCGAAGATCATCTCCCGGCCCTCGCGGACCCGCACCTGGTGCTCCTCACCCCGGCGCAGGCCGTAGAGGTAGTCGATCGTCGAGACGCCCGCCAGGTCGCCGTACTTCTCCCGCGACTCGTGGAAGGCGGCCGTCGGGCCGGGGAAGAGGAGCTCGTTGAGCGTCTCGCGGCGGTCGGTCTCCAGGCTCGCCTGCTGCTCGTCGGTGAGCGTCTCGACCGGCTGCTTCCAGGTCCGGCCCGCCAGCGCCTTGCTGCGGAAGGGCTCGGGCCAGCCACCGGGCGGGTCGCCCAGCTCGCCGTTGAGGAAGCCGATCACGGAGTCCGGGACGTCGTACGACGCCGGGTCGGCCTCGAACTCGGCCGGGTCGGCCGACGCTGCGACGAGGGCCAGCGCGAGGTCGCCGACGACCTTCGACGACGGGGTCACCTTCACGACGTTGCCGAGGATGTCGTTGGCCGCGGCGTACATGTCCTCGACCTGCTCGAACTTCTCGCCGAGACCGAGTGCGATCGCCTGCTGGCGCAGGTTGGAGAGCTGCCCGCCCGGGATCTCGTGGCGGTAGACCCGACCGGTCGGGGCCGGCAGTCCGGACTCGAAGGGCGCGTAGACGCGACGCACCGCCTCCCAGTAGGGCTCCATCGCGTTGACCGCGGCGAGCGAGAGGCCGGTCTCGCGCGCGGAGTGGTCGGTCGCCGAGACGAGGGCTGACAGCGCGGGCTGCGAGGTGCCGCCGGCCATCGAGGCGGAGGCGGCGTCGACGGCGTCGACCCCGGCGTCGATCGCCGCGAGCAGCGTGGCGAGCTGGCCGCCGGGGGTGTCGTGCGTGTGCAGGTGGACCGGGAGGTCGAACCGCTCGCGCAGCGCCGTGACCAGGGTGCGGGCGGCGGGGGCGCGGAGCAGCCCGGCCATGTCCTTGATGGCCAGGACGTGGGCGCCGGCCTCGACGATCTGGTCGGCGAGGCGGAGGTAGTAGTCGAGGGTGTAGAGCCTCTCGCCGGGCGACGACAGGTCGCCGGTGTAGCAGAGGGCGACCTCGGCCACGGACGTCCCCGTCGCGCGCACGGCGTCGATGGCCGGTCGCATCTGGGAGACGTCGTTGAGGGCGTCGAAGACGCGGAACACGTCGATGCCGGTCTCGGCGGCCTCCTGGACGAAGGCCTCGGTGACCTCGGTCGGGTAGGGCGTGTAGCCGACGGTGTTGCGACCGCGCAGCAGCATCTGCAGGCCGATGTTGGGGATGGCCTCGCGCAGGGCGGCGAGCCGCTCCCACGGGTCCTCGTTGAGGAATCGGAGTGCCACGTCGTACGTCGCCCCGCCCCAGCACTCGACCGACCACAGCTGCGGCGTGGTGCGGGCGACGTGGTCGGCGACCGCGAGCAGGTCGCGGGTGCGCACCCGGGTGGCGAGCAGCGACTGGTGGGCGTCGCGGAACGTGGTGTCGGTGACGGCCACGGTGTCCTGGGCGCGCAGCCGGCGCGCGAACTCCTCGGGGCCGATGTCGCGCAGCAGCTGGCGCGTGCCGTCGGGCACCGGTTGCGAGCGGTCGAGCTGCGGCAGCTTGCTGACCGGGGTCACGGTGACGGGCGCGGCGCCGTGCGGCTGGTTGACGGTGACGTCGGCGAGGAAGTCGAGCAACCGGGTGGCGCGGTCGCCGCCGAACTGCGCCTTGAGCAGCTGCGGGTGGTCCTCGATGAAGGAGGTGGTGACACCGCCGGAGGCGAAGTCCGGGTCGGCCAGCACGGCCTGCAGGAAGCCGACGTTGGTGGAGACGCCGCGGATGCGGAACTCCAGGAGGGCGCGACGAGCCTTCTCGACGGCGGCCTCGAACGTGCGACCGCGACAGGTCAGCTTGGCCAGCATCGAGTCGAAGTGGGGGCTGATCTCGGCGCCGGTGTAGGTGGTGCCGCCGTCGAGGCGCACGCCGGGACCGCCGGGGGAGCGGTACATCGTGATCTTGCCGGTGTCGGGCCGGAAGCCGTTGGCCGGGTCCTCGGTGGTGATGCGGCACTGGAGCGCGAACCCGCGCGGCTGCACCGACTCCTGGGTGAGCTCCAGGTCGGCCAGGGTGGCGCCGGCGGCGATGCGCATCTGGGACTGCACGAGGTCGACCCCGGTGACCTCCTCGGTCACGGTGTGCTCGACCTGGATGCGCGGGTTCATCTCGATGAAGACGTACTTGCCCGACGGGTCGAGCAGGAACTCGACGGTGCCGGCGTTCTTGTAGTCGATCTCGCGGGCGAAGCGGACCGCGTCGGCGCAGATGCGGTCGCGCAGCTCGGGGTCGAGGTTGGGCGCGGGCGCGATCTCCACGACCTTCTGGTGGCGGCGCTGGACCGAGCAGTCGCGCTCGTAGAGGTGGATGACCCCGTCGTCCGACCCGGTGCCGTCGGACAGGATCTGCACCTCGATGTGGCGCGGGTCGACGACGGCCTGCTCGATGAAGACGGTCGGGTCGCCGAAGGCGCCCTCGGCCTCGCGCATGCAGGTCTCGATGGCCTCGCGCAGGTCGGCGCGGTCGTCGACGCGACGCATGCCGCGACCACCGCCGCCGGCGACGGCCTTGACGAAGAGAGGTGCCTCGATCGCCTCAGCGGCCTTCAGCAGCTCCTCGACGTCGGTGGACGGCGGCACGGACTCGAGCACCGGTACGCCGGCGGCCTTGGCCGCGGCGATCGCGCGCGCCTTGTTGCCGGTCAGGGTGAGGACGTCGGCGCTGGGGCCGATGAACGTGATGCCGTTGGCGGCGCACGCCTCGGCGAGGGCGGGGTTCTCGGAGAGGAAGCCGTAGCCGGGGTAGATCGCGTCGGCGCCGCACTGGACCGCGACCGCGACGATCGCCTCGGGATCGAGGTAGGCGCGGACCGGGTGGCCCACCTCCCCGATCTGGTAGGCCTCCTCGGCCTTCATCCGGTGCTCGGACCCGCGGTCCTCGTGGGGGAACACGGCCACCGTGCGCACGCCGATCTCACGTGCTGCGCGGAAGGCCCGGACTGCGATCTCGCCACGGTTGGCGACGAGCACCTTGGAGAACATGGGGCGAACGCTATCCAGTGGGAGTGTGACCCGCGACTCATGTCCGGCACCCGGGCACCTGCGTCAGGCCGCCTGCTGCTCCTGCGCGCGCCACCATGCGACCGTCGTCGCGAGCCCCTCGCTCATCGGGGTCGGCGCGAGCCCGAGACGCTGCTCGCTCGCGGTCGAGTCCATGACGAACGGATCGGTGAACATGTAGCCGGTCTCCGCCATCTCCCGCATCGTGCGGGAGACGACACCCATCGCGCTCATCACGCCGACCGGGATCGCGGACATCTTCGGGGTGGGCACGCCGCCGGCCCGCGCCACCATCTCGACGAGCTGCCGCTGGGTGACCGGCTCCGCGGTCGGCGCGTGCAGGAAGGAGTTCCACAGCTCGGGGGTCGCTGCGGCGGCGATCATCGCGGCGGCGAGGTCGGGGACGTAGGTGAAGGAGTGCGGCTGGTCGAGGCTGCCGAGGACGCGCATGGTCCTCCCGGCCAGGACCGTCGGGATCATCCGGTCGCCGGCGTGGGCCGTACGCACGGCGGGGCCGTAGAAGTCCGATGCGGCGACGCTGACCGTGGGTGTGCTCGACGCGTCGCGCTGGGCGAGGAGCTCGGTGCGGACACCGAGCTTGCCCGTCGTCGCGGCTCGCGGCGACGACTCGGTCATCACGCCGTCGACCCGGCCGTAGGCGTAGAGGCTCTCGGGGAACACCACGACCGCACCGGCGCGGCCGGCCGCCTCGAGGACCGCGAGCTCGGCCTGCGGCAGCTCGGCGCGCCACACCTTGGCGTCGTACGCCGATCCGTGGATGCAGTGGTGGATCGCGACCGCGCCGTCGAAGGCGCTGCCGAGGGCGGCCGGCTGCGAGACGTCGACCTCCAGACGCTCGATCAGCGGGTGGACCGGGCCGCTCCCGGAGCGTGTCAGCAGCCGGACCTGGTGGCCGGCCTCGGCGAGCTGCGTGGCGACGGTCGAACCGACGGGTCCGGCTCCGGTGACGACGTGGATGTCCATGGGTCTCTCCTGCGATCGATTGAGAGAGCACTGCTCTCGTTTTGATCAGCATGGCTCGTCGCGGCCTCAAATGCAAGAGCACCGCTCTCTTCAGTCACCGGTGCTCACGTTCGTGGCACGATGGTCACATGCCGAACGACTCCTCGCCCCGCGCCCGGGCGCGCGAGCAGACGATGCGCGACATCGTCCGCATCGGGCGCGCGCACCTCGCCACCGACGGCGCGGCCGCGCTCTCGCTCCGAGCGGTCGCCCGCGACCTGGGCCTCGTCTCGTCGGCGGTCTACCGCTACGTCGCCAGCCGCGACGAGCTGCTCACCCTGCTGGTGGTCGACGGCTACGACGAGCTGGGTGACGCCGTCGACACGGCCCTCGCCTCCGTGGACCCGACTGACTTCGCCGGCCGGATGACGGCCATCGGCCGTGCCGTCCGGGGGTGGGGGCTCGCCGAGCCGGCGACGTACGCCTTGCTCTTCGGCAGCCCCGTACCGGGTTACGAGGCGCCCGCCGAGCAGACGACCGGCTCCGGTGTCCGTGTCGTCGGCCGCCTCGTCGAGGTCTGGGAGGACGCCTGGCGAGCAGGCGCGATCGCGGTCGACGACGAGCCGCTGAAGCCTCGCCGGCTCTCCCGCGACCTCGCCCGGATCCGCCGCGAGATGGGGCTGAGCGTGCCCGAGGCACTGATCGCGCGGGGCCTCTTCGCGTGGGCGGCGCTGTTCGGCTGCGTGACCTGGGAGGTGTTCGGGCAGTACGGCACGGCGACCTTCGCCGAGCCCGCCGACCTCTTCGAGCAGCACCTCGCGGCGCTGGTGGAGTCGGTCGGCCTGGCCTAGCCCGGCCCTCAGGGCTCCAGCGCGAGCTTCCCGCCGGGGTGAGCGCCCATCAGCAGCTCGGTCGCCTCGACGGCATCGGCGAGCGCGAAGGTGCGGGCGACCGGCACGACGAGCCGACCCTCGCCGGCGAGCCGCACCAGGTCGGCGCGCACGGAGTCGCGGTAGGCCTGGCTCTCGGGGAGCGCACCGGCGATCGCGATGAAGCCCTCGTCCTTCGCGCGGTCCGGGGCGGCGATGGTGACGATCCGACTCCTGTCGGCGACGGTCGCGAGCGACACGTCGACGGCCTCGTCGGTCCCCACGCAGTCGAGGGCGGCGACCACGCCGTCGGGGGCCGCGTCACGCACGCGCTGCTCGAGCCCGTCGCCGTACGCGACCGGCGTCCCGCCGAACCGCTCGACGACGCCGAAGGACGACCCGCTCGCGGTCCCGATCGCCCTGGCGCCGAGCATCGCGGCCTGCTGCAGCACGCTCACGCCGACGGCACCCGAGGCGCCGTGGACCAGGATCGTGTCACCCTCGCCGACGCCGGTGACGTGGAGCATCTCCGCGGCCGTCGTCGCGGCGAGCAGGAGGTTCGCGGCCTCGGCGAAGGACAGTGACGCAGGCTTCGCGAACACGGCGCTGGCCGCCACCGTCACCTCGCTCGCCCACCCGCCGCTGATCCGGAACGCGAGGACCTCGTCGCCGACGGTGACGGTCCCCGAGCCGATCTCGGTGTCGGGCCCGACGGCCGTGACGACGCCCGCGACCTCGTAGCCGATGGGGCGTGGGAAGTCCTCGTCCCTGCCTCGGGCGACGTGCTTGGCGTCGGCCGGGTTCATCCCGGCGGCGCGCACCTCGATCGTGACCTCGCCGCTGCGTGGCGCGGGCGCGTCGTAGGGCTCGAAGGAGAACACCTCGAGGTCGCCGGGGCGCGTCGCGATCCAGTGCTGTGCCATGGCTCGAACGTAGCGCGAGCCTCGCGCTACGAGCGGGCGAGCGCCCGTCCCACGGCCCTCCCGGAGAAGATGCAGCCGCCGAGGAAGGTCCCCTCGAGGGCGTTGTAGCCGTGCACGCCGCCGCCACCGAAGCCGGCGACCTCGCCGGCGGCGTAGAGGCCGGGCACCCGGGAGCCGTCGGCGGCCACGCACCGGCCGTCGAGGTCGGTCTCGAGCCCGCCGAGGGTCTTGCGGGACAGGATGTTGAGGCGTACGGCGATGAGCGGGCCGTGCGAGGGGTCGAGGACCTTGTGCGGCTTCGCGACGCGGATCAGCTTGTCCGTGCGGCTGCGGCGCGCGTTGTGGATCGCCATCACCTGGACGTCCTTGGAGAAGGCGTTGTCCATCTCCCGGTCCCGCGCGACGATCTGCCGCTCGAGGTCGTCGACGTCGAGCTTCGGGCCGCGGGCGAGCTCGTTCATCCCGGTGACCAGCTCGGCGAGGGTGTCGGCCACCACGAAGTCGACGCCGTGCTCCTTGAACGCCTCGACCGGGCCGGGCGCGCCCTTGGCGAGGCGGCTCTGCGCCAGGAACTTCAGGTCCTTGCCGGTGATGTCGGGGTTCTGCTCGGATCCGGAGAGGGCGAACTCCTTCTCGATCACCGACTGGGTGAGGACGAACCACGAGTAGTCGTGTCCGGCGGCGAGGATCTGCTTCATCGCCCCGATCGAGTCGGCGCCGGGGACGCCGGACATGCCCTCGAGCCGCTTGCCGGTGGCGTCGAACCACATCGACGACGGGCCGGGCAGGATCCGGATCGCGTGGTCGGGCCAGACCGGGTCCCAGTTGTGGATGCCCTCGACGTAGGCCCACATCCGGTCCTTGTTGACCATGGTCGCGCCGGCCGTCTCGGAGATGGCCTGCATCCGACCGTCGACGTGCGCGGGCACGCCGGAGATCATGTGCTCGGGAGCCGCGCCCACGCGCGCGGTCGGCCAGCTGCGGCGCATGAGCTCGTGGTTGTGACCGATGCCGCCGCTCGTCACGGCGACAGCCGGGGCGCGCAGCTCGAAGTCGCCGGCCTGGTCGCGGCTGGACCTCACCCCCCGGGCACTGTCGTCATCGGCCAGGATCGTGCCGCGCACGCCGACGACGGCGCCGTCCTCGACGACCAGCTCGTCCACCTGGTGGCGGAAGGCGAAGCGTACGAGCCCGGCCGCCTCGGCCCGCTCGACCGGCTCGGCGAAGATCCGGACGACCTCGGGGCCGGTGCCCCAGGTGAGGTGGAAGCGGGGGACCGAGTTGCCGTGGCCGGTCGCGCGGCCGTCGCCGCGCTCGGCCCAGCCGACGAACGGCAGCGACTTGAGACCGAGCTCGTGGAGGTAGCCGCGCTTCTCGCGGTGCGCGAAGTCGACGTAGGCCTTTGCCCACTGCTGCGGCCAGAAGTCCTCGCCGCGGCCCGGGCCGTCGGTGCCGTCACCGAGCCGGTCGAACTGGGCGGAGCCCTGCCAGTCCTGCCATGCGAGCTCGGGGGAGTCGGTGATGCCCATCCGGCGCTGCTCCGGGCTGTCGACGAAGAGGAGCCCGCCGAGCGACCACCACGCCTGGCCGCCGAGGTTGGCGCGGTTCTCCTGGTCGAGGACGAGCACCTTCTTGCCGGCCAGGGCGAGCTCGTGGGTGGTGACGAGGCCGGCGAGACCGGCGCCGACGACGATGACGTCGGGGTGGAAGGTGCTCATGCGTGCTGCTCCATCGGCGAGGGGTAGTGGCGCACGATCATCTCGGCGAGCAGGCGCAGCGCCCGCTCGACGGTGCGGCCCGGTGGCGCGGTCGGGTCGGGGTCGAGGGCGGAGAACGCCAGCCCGTCGAGCATGTTGACCACGATGCTGAGGACGGCGGCGAGGTCGTCGGCGCCGAGGTGCTCGCCCCACAGGTCGGCCGCCGCAGCGAGCATCTGCGCGTGGAGCGACTCCCGGGCGGGGTGGAGCGCCACCCGGAGGTCGGCGTCGGCGCGGGCCGCGACGAGCAGCTCGCGCCAGGTCTGGTTGGTGGGGGAGAGGACCGCGCGGCGGAGGTGGCCGAGGACGGCGGCGACGTCGTCGGCGGTCGCGACGGACGCTCCTGCGACCGTCGTGCGGAAGGCCTCGACGTTGCGGGTCGCGACGTGCTCGGCGGTCGCCACGAGCAGCGCCTGTCGCGTCGGGAAGTACCGGAACAGCGCTCCCTGGCTCACGCCCGCCTCCGCGCAGACCGCGGCGGTCGAGGTGGCGGCGTACCCCCGCTCGGTCAGGCACGCCACGGTCGCGTCGAGGAGCGCGGCGATGGTGCCTTCGCGGCGCTCGGCCTGCGTACGCCGTTCGCGAGTAGTGGTCACTACGCCAGTGTCACATAGAAAGTGAGCACTTGCTATCTATGTCTCTCTGGAGTTACCGGATATCCGGGGACCGCCCCGCTTGTCACACCAGATCTCGGCCGACAAGCGGGAGACTCGGGTGCAAAAGTCGGCCTCGACCGCTCGATCAGTCCTTGATCTCGCAGATCACGGCGCCGTTGGTGACGGTGGCGCCGACCTCGGCGGAGAGGCCGGTGACGGTCCCGGCCTTGTGGGCCTTGAGCGGCTGCTCCATCTTCATCGCCTCCATCACGACGACGACGTCGCCCTCGGCGACGCTCTGGCCGTCCTCGACGGAGATCTTGACGATGGTGCCCTGCATGGGCGAGGTGACCGCGTCGCCGGACGCTGCGGCGCCGGACTTCTTCGCGGTGCGCTTGCCGGCCTTCTTCGCGCCGCCGCCGGCAGCGCCGCCGCCGCCGGAGAGCCCACCGAGCCCGGCGGGCAGGACGACCTCGAGGCGCTTGCCGCCGACCTCGACGGTGACCTTCTGCCGCTCGCCGTGCTCCTCGGCCTCGGCGGAGTCGCCGGAGTAGGGCTCGAGCTGGTTGTCGAACTCGGTCTCGATCCACTGCGTGTAGACGGTGAACTCGCCCTCGCCCGACGGGGTGGACGGCCCGACGTAGGCCGGGTCGGAGACGACGGCGCGGTGGAAGGGGATGACGGTGGGCATGCCGTCGACGACGAACTCGTCGAGGGCGCGGCGCGAGCGCTCGAGGGCCTGGGTGCGGGTGGTGCCGGTGACGATGAGCTTGGCGATGAGGGAGTCGAACGAACCCGGGATGGTCTCGCCGTTCTCGTAGCCGCCGTCGAGGCGTACGCCGGGACCGGATGGCGGTGCCCATGCGGAGAGGGTGCCGGGCGCGGGCATGAAGTTGCGCCCGCCGTCCTCGGCGTTGATGCGGAACTCGATGGAGTGGCCGCGGATCTCGGGGTCGCCGTAGCCGAGCTCCTCGCCGGCGGCGATGCGGAACATCTCGCGCACGAGGTCGATGCCGGTGACCTCCTCGGAGACGCAGTGCTCGACCTGGAGGCGGGTGTTGACCTCGAGGAAGGAGATCGTGCCGTCCTGGGCGACGAGGAACTCGCAGGTGCCGGCGCCGTAGTAGCCGGCCTCCTTGAGGATGCGCTTGGACGACTCGTACAGCTCGGTGAGCTGCGCGTCGGTGAGGAACGGCGCGGGGGCCTCCTCGACGAGCTTCTGGTTGCGGCGCTGCAGCGAGCAGTCGCGGGTGCTCACGACGACGACGTTGCCGTGCTGGTCGGCCAGGCACTGGGTCTCGACGTGGCGGGGCTTGTCCAGGAACTTCTCGACCAGGCACTCGCCGCGCCCGAAGGCGGTGACGGCCTCGCGCACGGCGGACTCGTAGGCGTCGGGGATCTCCTCGAGGGTGCGGGCGACCTTGAGGCCGCGACCGCCGCCACCGAAGACGGCCTTGATCGCGACCGGGAGCCCGTTGGCCTTCGCGAACTCGACGACCTCGTCGGCGTCGGCGACCGGGTCCTTGGTGCCCGGCGCGAGCGGGGCGTCGGCGCGGTCGGCGATGTGCTTGGCCTTCGCCTTGTCGCCGAGGGCCTCGATCGCCGCGGGCGGGGGGCCGATCCAGACCAGCCCGGCGTCGATGACGGCCTGGGCGAAGTCGGCGTTCTCGGCGAGGAAGCCGTAGCCCGGGTGCACGGAGTCGGCGCCGGTGTCGTGGGCGACCTTGATGATCTTGGCGATGTCGAGGTAGGACTCGGCCGGCGTCGCACCGCCGAGGGAGTGGGCCTCGTCGGCGAGCCGGACGAAGAGGGCGTCGCGGTCGGGGTCGGCGTAGACCGCGACGGAGCCGATGCCGGCGTCCTTGCAGGCGCGGATCACGCGGACGGCGATCTCGCCACGGTTGGCGATGAGGACCTTCTTCAAGCTCACGCGAGGACTCCTGGGGGGTGACTCGAGGCTGGGCTGTGGGCGGCCGTGATGCGTACCGCTGGGCAGGCTACCGCGACCGGACGGCGTCGGGACTCCTGCCCGATGTGATGGAGGCCACGTCGACGCCACGTGTTCTAGCCTTCCCCCGTGACCGGCTTCAGCACGTCTGCTGTCCTGGCCATCCTGCTCGGCGCGCTGCTCGTGCCGGTGGCGTTCGTGCCCTACGTGGCCTGGACCTACCGACGCCGCGGCACGCTCGGGTTCGGCCACGCGCTCATCGCGGTGGCAGCCATCGTGTCGGCGTTGGCGCTGTGGACCTTCACCATCCTCCCGCTTCCCGACCCGAGCACGATCTCCTGCTCGCCGGGCGTCCGCCCGCAGCTGGTTCCCCTCGCCTCCCTGCGGGACCTCGAGCTCGGGCGCAACGGCGTCCGGGACCCGGCGCTGCTGCAGCTCGTGCTCAACGTGGCGCTCTTCGTGCCGTTCGGGATGCTCGTACGCCACCTCGCCCCGGGGGTGCGTGCTCGCACGGTGGTCGCGCTCGGCTTCGCCACCTCCCTGCTCATCGAGCTGACCCAGCTGACGGGGGTGTGGGGCGTCTACCCGTGCGCCTACCGCCTGTTCGACGTGGACGACCTCCTCACCAACACCGTGGGCGCGGTGGTCGGGGTCGCACTGGCGCCGTTGCTCGCCAAGGTCCCGGGCCAGGAGGTCGTGCCGACCGACCAGCCACGCCGGGTCACCCGGGCGCGGCGCCTGCTCGGCATGGCGGTCGACGTGGTGTCGGTCTACCTGGTGACGCTCCTCGTGCTGCTGCCGGTGACGATCGCCGCCCGCCGGGCCGACTGGACCTCGGACCGGGCCACGTTCGACCGCGTGGACGGAGCCACGACCCTCGCGGTGTCCGTCCTCCTGCTGCTGGTCGTCCCGCTGGCGGCGCGGGGCGTCACGCTCGGCCAGCTCAGCACCTTCGTCCGGCCGATCGGGCCCGACGGTGCGCCGCCACCGGTGATCTCACGACTGGCGCGGTGGGCCACGGGTTCGGGGGCCTACTTCGTCCTCGCCGCGCTCGGTGACCTGACCGGCACCGAGCTCTTCTCGCGGCTGGGCACCCTGCTCCTCGCCGTGTCCGCCGCCTACGTCGTGCTGCGTCACCCGCGCGGGCTGTCCGGGGTCGCGTCGCGCACGACCCTCGTCGACTCCCGGGACCGCGGGACGAGCACGCGTGCCCTCGGTGTCGATCCCCGCAGCCTGGGCCTGGCCGTCGTCGCCACCGTCCTGACCGCCAACGTGCTCGTGGCCGGCCTCGCGGCGGTGGGCGCGGTCGCCCCCCGCGTGAGCGCCGTGGTCTACGTCGTGGCCGGCGCGCTGCTGATGGCGGCCGCCGTCGCGGTCGTGCCCTACCTGCTGGTCAACGGCGTGGTCGTGATCCGCAAGGAGGGGCTGAGCGTGACCACCCTCCTGCCGCTCGCGACCGGGGCGGCGCCCGTCGTCGTCGCCGGCGTCCTGGTGCTGGCCCTCGCGCTCGATCTTCCCTGGGTGGCTGCGGCAGCGCTGGGTGCGCTCGTGGTGCTCGGTTACCTCGGGTTCCTGGTGGTCGCCTTCCTGGGCTACGGACGCTGGTACGCCCGCCGTCCTCCTCGCGGTCGAGTGGACGCCGTGGTGGTGCTCGGGTCGCGGATCTTCGGGGACCGGGTGCCGCCGCTGCTCGCCGCCCGGGTCGACCGGGGCGTCGAGGTGCTGCTGGACCAGCTCGTCGACGAGGTGGAGTCGGCGGCCGTGCTGGTGTGCTCCGGCGGCCAGGGGCCCGACGAGACCATGGCCGAGGGCACCGCGATGGCAGCCCACGCCGTGGACCAGGGTGCGCCGGCCGACCGCGTGCTGGCCGAGACCGGGTCCCGCACCACGCAGCAGAACATCGTGCTCTCGCGCGACCTCCTCCGAGCGCGGGGGATCGACGGTCCGATGGTCGTCACCACCAACGACTTCCACGCTTTCCGCGCCGCGCTGGTCACGCGGGACGCCGGTGTGGTGGCCCAGGTGGTCGGCGCGCCGACCGCGCACTACTACTTCCCCGCGGCGGCACTGCGGGAGTTCGTGGCCCTGCTGGCGCGCAATCCCGTGGCGCACCTCTCGGTGTCGCTCGGGCTCTTCCTCGTGTCCGGCGCGACCGCGCTCCTCGTGCTGATGAGGTGATCGCGCGACCGGCGAGGTTAGCGATCGTTAACCATTCGGGCTAAGGTGCGGTCATGACCTTCGAGCTGTCACCCGAGCACGAGCAGTTCCGCCACAGCGTCCGCGACTTCGCAGAGGCCGAGATCGCCCCGCACGCGGCGCAGTGGGACCGCGACCACCACTTCCCGACCGATGTGGTGGCGAAGATGGGCGCGCTGGGGTTGATGGGCCTCACGGCACCGGAGGAGTTCGGCGGTGCGGGGATGGCGGGCGAGGACGGCGGCTTCACCTCGTTGTGCCTGGCGATCGAGGAGATCGGTCGGGTCGACCAGTCGATGGGCATCACGCTCGAGGCCGCCGTCGGTCTGGGCATCAACCCGATCCTGACCTACGGCACCGACGCGCAGAAGAAGGACTGGCTCCCGGCGCTGGTGGCGGGTGAGCGGCTCGCGGGGTTCGGGCTGACCGAGCCCGGCGCCGGTTCGGACGCCGGCGCGACGAAGACCAAGGCCGTGCTCGCGGACGGTGAGTGGGTGGTCAACGGCGCCAAGCAGTTCATCACCAACTCGGGATCGTCGATCACCTCGCTGGTCACGGTCACCGCCCGGACCGGCGAGCGCTCCGACGGGCGCGCGGAGATCTCGACGATCATCGTCCCGTCCGACACGCCGGGCTTCACCGCGGAGAAGGCCTACGACAAGCTCGGCTGGCACGCCTCCGACACACACCCGCTGTCGTTCACCGACGCCCGGGTGCCCGAGGCGAACCTCCTGGGCGAGCGGGGGCGCGGATACGCCCAGTTCCTCGCGACCCTCGACGACGGCCGGGTCGCCATCGCCGCGCTCGCGGTCGGGTGCATCCAGGCGTGCCTGGACATGTCGCTGCAGTACGCCGGTGAGCGGCAGACCTTCGGCGGGCCGATCGGGCGCAAGCAGGGTGTGGCCTTCCAGGTCTCGGACCTGCAGGTGATGCTGGACGCGTCGCGGCTGCTGACCTACAAGGCGGCAGCCATGAAGGACGCGATGGACGCCGGCTCCTCGTCGGTCAGCATGGCCGCCTTCAAGCAGGCCGCTGCGGTGGCGAAGCTCTACGCGACGGAGTCGGCGGTCACGGCGACGCGGATCGCGACCCAGGTCTTCGGTGGCTACGGCTTCATGGAGGAGTACCCGGTCGTGCGGTTCTACCGCGACGCGAAGGTCCTCGAGATCGGCGAGGGCACCTCGGAGGTCCAGCGGATGCTCATCGCGCGCGGCCTCGGCCTGCCGGTCGAGTAGGCCCCACGGCCCGCGCGTGGCTCAGGCCGGACGCGGGGCGTACATGATCACCGCGACCCCGACCAGGCAGATGCACGCGCCGGCCACGTCGTAGCGGTCCGGGCGGAAGCCGTCGACCACCATCCCCCACGCCAACGACCCTGCGACGAACACACCGCCGTAGGCCGCCAGGATGCGGCCGAAGTCGGCGTCGGGCTGCAGGGTCGCGACCAGGCCGTAGAGGCCGAGCGCGATGAAGCCGGCCCCGATCCAGAGCCAGCCGCGGTGCTCGCGCACGCCCTGCCACACCAGCCACGCACCCCCGATCTCCGCGACGGCGGCGAGCGCGAAGAGCACGAGCGACTTGGCGACGGTCATGGCGCAGAGTCTGGCAGTCGTGCGGATCTCCGCCTCCCGGCGGATCCCGGGCGAGGCGGCGGGACCTACGCTCGCCCCATGCCCCGCCTGACGTCCCGCGCCCTCGAGTGGTTCGGTGTGGACGACACGTGGGAGCGCCCGCGCCCGGCCGTGGGGCGGCAGGACGTCGTGCTGGCTGTGAGCGTCGAGGCGGTGAGCCTGCTGGCCCTCGAGCTGGTGCGCAGCGCGGGTGGGCTCACCCACACCGACATCCCCTGGTGGGGGCAGTGGCTGGCGGTGTCGTCGGGCGCCGTGCTGCTGCTCGGGCGACGGCGGTGGCCGCTCACGGTCGCCCTGCTGGCCGCGGCGCACATGTTCGTCGCCGGGGTGACGATGCCGGAGGTGATGGGGCAGCTGTCGCTGCAGATCATCTACTTCGTCGCGCTGCTCTCCGGTGTCGCGTGGGCACGCGACCGGCGGGCCACGGTGGTCGTGGTGGGCACCATCGTCCTGTTCATGTTCGCCTGGCTCGGCTGGCAGTTCGCCGTCGGGTCGGCCGTGCAGGGCTGGATGGACGACGAGGACCTGAGCGAGACCACCGGCTTCTTCCCGGCGATCCCCGCGGCGGTGCTGATCACCCTCCTCGTCAACGCCCTCTACTTCGGCGGCGCGATCGTGGGTGGGGGCGTGTCGTGGCGCGCTGCCCGCCAGCGCGCCCGGTTGGAGTCCCAGGCCACCACCATCGCTGCCCAGGCCGGCCGTCTGCGCGACCAGGCCGTCGTCGACGAGAGGCTCCGCATCGCCCGCGACCTCCATGACGTGGTCGCCCACGGCGTGTCCGCGATGGGCATCCAGGCGGGTGCCGCGCGGCGGGTCCTCGACCGCGACCCGGACGCCGCACGCAGGGCGCTCTCCCACGTCGAGGAGGCCTCTCGCGACGCGGTCACCCAGATGCGCCACCTGCTGGGGACGTTGCGCGAGAGCACGGGCGACCGCACGAGCCCCACCGACGAGGGACGCACGACCGACGCGGGCGTCTGCGACCTCGCCGACCTGGTCGCCGAGGTCGGCGGCCAGGGACTGGCCGTGACCCTCGACGTGGTCGAGACCCAGCCCGGTGCGTCGGGACGGCTCCCGCGAGGGATCGGGCTCGCGGTCTACCGCACGGTCCAGGAGGCGCTCACCAACGTCCGCCGCCACTCGACCGCCGACACCGTCTCGGTCGTCGTACGCATCGACGAGGCCCAGCCGCGGCCCTACGCCGAGGCGGAGGTCGTCGACAACGGCCGACCGCGGCACGGCACCTCGGGCAGCGGGCTGGGCCAGCTCGGCATCCGCGAGCGCGCGGCGACCCACGACGGACAGGTCGACATCGGGCCCCGGATGACCGGCGGCTACCGGGTCCGGGTGCGCTACCCGCTGAAGGGCTCGGCATGATCGGGGCCATGACGAACGGGCTGGTCGAGCCGTTGCGGGTGCTGCTGGTCGACGACCACGCGATGGTCCGCTCGGGCTTCGCGATGGTGCTGTCGGTCGAGGACGACATCGAGGTCGTGGGCGAGGCCGCCGACGGCCTGCAGGCCATCGAGATGGCGCGCGTGACGAGGCCCGACGTCGTGCTGATGGACGTGCAGATGCCTCGGATGGACGGCATCGAGGCGACGCGGCACCTCGTCGCCGACGACCTCGGTCACGTGGTCATCGTGACGACCTTCGACCGCGACGACTACCTCTTCGACGCGCTCCAGGCAGGGGCGAGCGGCTTCCTGCTGAAGAACGCCGGTCCCGAGCAGCTCCTCGACGCCGTGCGCGCTGCCGGCCGCGGCCACGCGCTGCTCGCCCCCGAGGTGACCCGGCGCGTGATCGGCCGGATGGCGGGGGAGGACGCGCCGACCGACCGGCCTGAGCCTGCGGAGCTCGCGCACCTCACCGCACGCGAGCGCGAGGTGCTCGTGATGCTCGGGCGCGGCCTGTCCAACGCCGAGATCGCCGCCGACCTCGTCCTCGGCGAGGCGACGGTCAAGACCCACGTCTCCAACGTGCTGGCCAAGCTGCACCTGCGCGATCGGGTGCAGGCGGTGATCTTCGCCTACGAGGCCGGACTCATCCTCCCGACGGAGGAGTGACCCGACGCGCGTGGGCGGGGTTCCGACGCACGGGGGATCCCTCGCGGCGCCCGCGGCCCTAGCGTCGTGGCCATGTTGGAGATCCGAGAGCTGACCAGGCGGTTCGGCGACAAGACAGCCGTCGACCGCGTGTCCTTCGAGGTGCCCGCGGGCTTGATGACGGGGTTCGTCGGCGGCAACGGCGCGGGCAAGACCACGACCATGCGGATGGTCATGGGCGTGCTCGGCATCGACGACGGAGAGGTGCTGTGGGGGGATCGCCCGATCACCCGGCTGGACCGTCGCTCGTTCGGCTACATGCCCGAGGAGCGCGGCCTCTACCCGAAGCAGCCGATCCTCGACCAGCTGGTGTACGTCGCCCAGCTCAAGGGCATGGCCCGCACCGAGGCGCGCAGCGAGGTGCAGGAGCTCCTCGAGCGCTTCGGGCTCGGGGAGCGCGCCAAGGACCACCTCGAGAAGCTCTCGCTGGGCAACCAGCAGCGGGTGCAGATCATCGCCTCGGTGCTGCCGAAGCCGGCCGCGCTGATCCTGGACGAGCCGTTCTCCGGGCTCGACCCGGTCGCGGTCGACTCGATGGTCGACCTGCTGCGCGAGTACACCCGTGACGACGTGCCGGTCCTCTTCTCCAGCCACCAGCTCGACCTCGTCGAGCGTCTGTGCGACCGACTGGTCGTGCTGTCCCATGGCCGCCGGGTCGCCGCCGGGACCGTGTCGGAGCTGCGCGACGCGGGGGTGCCGCGCTTCCGACTGGTCCTCGGCGGCGACGCCGGCTGGGTCCGCGACCTCCGTGGGCTCGAGGTCCTCGACCTGGACGGCACCACCGCCCTGGTCGAGGTCCAGCAGGAGGGTGCCGAGCAGCACCTGGTCGCCGAGGCCACGAGCCGCGGCGACGTCCACGAGTTCGTCCGGGTGCGCCCGGCTCTGAGCGAGATCTACCGGGAGGCCACCGCATGAGCACCCAGCACACCCCGAGCGACGACCGACGCACCCGGACCGAGAGCGGCAACGAGCCGGCGTGGCTGCTGGTCACCCGGCGTGAGGTCGTCTCGCGCATCACCGACAAGTCCTTCCTCATCGGCACCGTGCTGATGGTGGCGATGCTGGCAGGCTTCATCGGCTTCACCGCCTGGCAGGACGGCAAGACCGACAGCGTCACCCTCGGTGCCACGCCCGATGCGGTCGCGATGGCGACCGCGGTCAAGGACGCTGCGCCGGAGGTCGACGACAGCGTCAAGATCACGCTCGTCGACCTCGACGACGAGGACGCGGCCAAGGCTGCGCTGCGTGAGGACGACATCGATGCCTGGCTCCACCCCGCCGACGACGGCTGGCAGCTCACCTCGGAGTCCAGCGAGCAGGACTCGCTGACCACCGTGGTGCAGACCGTCGTGCGCCAGACGGTTCTGGCCGACAACGCCGCGAAGGTCGGCACGTCGGTCGCCGACCTCGAGGCCGGGACGACCGTGTCCACCGACTTCCTGCGCGGTGACGCCGAGAAGGCCTCCGTGGCGCAGGCCGTCGGCTTCGTGTTCGTCTTCCTGTTCTACCTGTCCGCGCTGATCTTCGGCATGCAGCTCGCGTCGTCGGTGATCGAGGAGAAGCAGAGCCGGATCGTGGAGATCATCGCCGCGGCGATCCCGCTGCGCCAGCTGCTCGCCGGGAAGGTGCTCGGCAACACCGCGCTGGCGATGATCCAGCTCCTGATCTACCTCGCGGTGGGGCTCGTGGGGCTGTCGTTCACGTCGTACTCCTCCTACGTCCCGGCACTCTCCGGGCCGGCCGCGTGGTTCATCGGCTTCTTCCTGGCCGGCTTCGTCGCGCTGGCCTGCCTGTGGGCGGTCGCGGGGTCGCTGGCCTCACGTGCCGAGGACCTGCAGACGACCTCCACGCCGCTCACCATGCTGATGCTGGTGATGTTCTTCGGCGGCATCTCCCTCGACGGCCGCGGCCAGGTGATCGCGTCGTTCATCCCGCCGGTCTCGGCGGTCGTGATGCCGAAGCGGATCCTCGCCGGTGGCGTCGAGTGGTGGGAGCCGCTCCTCGCGCTGGGCCTGCTGGCCGCGTTCGCGGCGGTCACGGTCATGGTCGGTGAGCGTCTCTACCGCAGGGCGCTGCTCCAGACCGGGGGTCGGGTCAGCCTGCGCCAGGCGTGGTCCACGGCCGAGTAGGCCGGGGCCGGGAGGCTCAGGAGAAGAGGCCGAGGATCGACGAGGCGCCGTAGACGACGACCCAGAACCGCAGGCCCCGGCCCAGCGTCCCGGTGATCAGGAAGATCCACATCGGCACCCGCAGCATGCCGGCCAGCACCGCGGTGACGGCGTACGGCGGGAAGCCGGTGAAGGCGGACACGAACAGAAGGCCGGCCGTGAACCACGGCCGGCCTTCTGCCCGTTGGTGCCACTTGTCGAGGGCCGCCTTGGCCCTCGGCTTCTGCAGCTGTCGGTTGACCCAGGGGGCACGCTCGATGTGCATGCCACCCCAGTACCAGAGGATCTTGCCGAGCATCTGGCCGATCGTGGCGGCGACGACCAGGCCCCACGCGTGGCTCGGGGCCTGGCTGACAGCGACGGCCAGGATCGCCTCGATGTTGATGAGGGGCAGGAGGGCGGAGCCGATCGACGCGCCCAGCACGCTCCAGAAGAGCACCATCAGGCGCGCGCTCCGGGCACCGGGAGTCCGATCCGCACCAGACGGTGCAGCGAGACGCACTTGAGGACCAGCAGGGCGGTGGCGATGGCCAGGCCGACCCACATCCACCCGGTGACCAGGAGCAGCACGGCGAAGAGCGCGCTGTTGACGGCCTTGGCGGGCTTGGACCAGTTCCACAGCCAGATCGGCCGGTCGATGACGAAGAAGTAGTTGGGGCTGCGCACCGGCCAGGCCAGGAAGGCGATCGACAGGAAGCAGTCGACCACCATGAACTCGGCGAGGTAGACGAAGATCGCCGGTGACAGGTCGGGCTGGAGCCATGCCAGCCCGATGTAGAACGCCGCGGCGTTGAGCCGGTCGCAGAGGATGTCGAGGACCGCGCCGATGCGGGTCTCGCAGTCCCGGACGCGGGCGTAGAACCCGTCAAGCATGTCGCCCAGCCAGTAGACGCCGAGCGCGACGACGAGCAGGGTCAGGCTCTCCTGGTGCGCCGCGAGCGCGGCGAGCACGACCGAGGCGATGGTGCGGACCGCGGTGATCACGGTGGCGCCGGTGAGCAGCCGTTCCTCGCGCACGCCGTAGAGGTTGTCGGGATCGGGAACGGGCTGTGCCCGGACACGCTCGGACGTCACGCTCTCCCCGCCTCCCACGTCGGAGAATGCTAGCCGGTCAGGACCACAGGTCCGGCCACGCATGGCCGAGCTCGAGGACGAGATCGCGCAGCAGGGGCAGGCTCACCCCGATCACGTTGTGGTGGTCGCCCTCGATGCGGGTCACGAACGCGCCACCGATCCCGTCGATGGTGAAGGCTCCGGCGACCTCGAGCGGCTCGCCGGTGGCGACGTAGGCGTCGATCTCGGCGTCGCTGACATCGGCGAAGTGGACCACGGTCGAGCCCGTGGCAGCAGCCGTCCGGCCCGTGGCGACGTCGCGCAGGCAGTGGCCGCTGTGCAGCACCCCGGACCGGCCGCGCATCGCCTGCCAGCGCCGCCTCGCCTCCGCCGGGTCGTGCGGCTTGCCGAGCGCCTCGCCGTCGATCTCGAGCACCGAGTCGCAGCCGAGCACGAGGGCGTCGGGAGGCAGGTCCGCGCGCTCCGCGACTGCCGCGCACTTGAGCCCGGCGAGCTGCAGGGCCAGCTCCGCCGGGGGCAGGTCGGTCAGCTGGGACTCGTCCACCCCGCTGACGATGACGATCGGGTCGAGCCCCGCCGCGCGCAGCGTCGTACGACGTGCGGGGGAGGCGGAGGCCAGGACCAGCCGTGCCGTCACAGGCGATCCAGCGCCGCGCGCAACGGGTCGAGCCCGAGCGAGCCCAGGTCGAGCGCCGCGCGGTGGAAGGTCCTGAGGTCGAAGTCGTCGCCCTGCCGCTCCTGCACGCCGGCGCGCGCCTCGAGCCAGATCCGCTCGCCGACCTTGTAGGACGGCGCCTGGCCGGGGAGCCCCAGGTAGCGCTTGACCTCGAACTGGATGACCTCGTCGTCCATCCGGCAGTGCAGCCGCATGAACTCCAGCCCCAGCTCGGGCGTCCAGGTCTCGCCGGGGTGGAACGCGGTGCCGCCGGCTCCGAGCCGGTTGTCATCCGGGATCGTGAGCTCGAGGTGCATCCCGATGTCGACGATCACCCGGGCCGCACGCATCGACTGCCCGTCGAGCATGCCGAGCAGGTCGGCCGGGTCGTCGAGGAAGCCGAGCTCCTCCATCAGCCGCTCCGCGTAGAGCGCCCAGCCCTCGCCGTGGCCGCTGCACCAGCACATCAGTCGCTGCCACCGGTTGAGGGTGTCACTGCGGTAGGCGGTCTGCGCCACCTGGAGGTGATGTCCCGGCACACCCTCGTGGAAGACGGTCGTGACCTCGCGCCACGGGTGGAAGTCGTCGATCCCGTCGGGCACCGACCACCACATGCGGCCCGGACGCTCGAAGTCCTCGGACGGGCCGGTGTAGTAGATGCCGCCGTCGTTGGTGGGTGCGAGCATGCACTCGATCCGGCGGATCGGCTCCGGGATGTCGAAGTGCACGTCAGCCATCGCCGCGATGGTGCGGTCTGCCAGCTCCTGCATCCAGCCGCGGAACTCCTCGCGACCGTGGACCACGCGGGCCGGGTCGGCGTCGAGATGCGCGACCGCGGCGTCGACGTCGGCGCCCGGCACGATCCGCTCGGCGGTGGTGTGCATCAGGTCGGAGAGCCGCTGGAGCTCGTCCCAGCCCCATGCGTAGGTCTCGTCGAGGTCGACCGCAGCGCCGAGGAAGTAGCGGCTGGCCAGCGCGTAGACCTCGCGCCCGACACCCTCCTTGTCGAGGCCCTGCGGCTCCATCTCGTCGCTGAGGAACAGGCCGAACGCCGCCGTGGCGGCGCTGGCGGCACTCGCGAGCGCACGGAGCTCGTCCTTGTCGTCGGCGACCAGCCGCTCGACCAGGCCCAGGTAGAAGTCGCCCGCCTCGCCCACCTGGCCGGTCCAGCGACGCACCTGCTCGGCCACCTCGGCGTACTGGCGTGCCGCGACGACGTGGCCCTTGCGCGCCTCGTCGGACAGCGTGACGCGCAGGCCCTCCAGCGCCGCCGGTACGCCGGCGAGCCGGGCCGCGATCGCGGCGACGGCCGCCTCGCCCTCGGTCGGCATCAGGTCGAAGACGCCGCGGATCTCGTGCAGCGGGCTCCACAGCACCGACATCCGCGAGCGGTTGACGCCGGCGTCCTCGAGCTCGATCTCGAGGCGGGTGCGCTCGAGGAACGCATCCTTCGCCGCAGCCTCTCGGTCGTCGGCCGGTGTCGCGGCCTCCACCGCCGCGACGACCTGCCGGGCGAGCGCCTCGCGGGCGTCGAAGCCGGCGGGGGAGTAGTCGGTCATCTCGTGCTCGTGGCCGGCCACCCCGATCGAGGTGGCGGTCAGCGGGTCGAGCGCGCAGTAGTCGTCGACGTAGGCGTCACAGAGAGCATCGATGGTGCGGGTGGTCACGGCACCGACCCTAGCCTTGCGTCAGGACCGTAGGGGGTTTCGTTCAGCGGGGCAGGCCGCTGGCGCGCCAGCCCCCGAGTCCGTGGCGGTGCGTACGACGTACGCCGCGGGCGGGGTTGCTCCACGCGGGCCGTGGCCGCTTCGGTGCGTCGACGCCCGCCGAGCCGAGCGCGGAGAAGACCGCCACGAGCGCGGCGACCTCCTCCGGCGTGGCATCGGGGTTGACGACCCGCAGCAGCGGCTGCTCGACGTTGTCCTCAGAGGTCACAGCGGGATGTTCCCGTGCTTCTTGGCCGGGAGGGTCTCGCGCTTGGAGCGGAGCAGGCGCAGCGAGCGGATGATCTCGACGCGGGTCTCGTGGGGCGCGATGACGGCGTCGACGTAGCCGCGCTCGGCCGCGATGTAGGGGTTGGCGAGCGTGGTCTCGTACTCGTCGATGAGCTCGGCGCGTCGGGCCTCGACGTCGCCCCCCTCGGTCTCGACGGCCTTGAGGGTGCGGCGGTGGACGATGTTGGCCGCGCCCTGGGCGCCCATGACGGCGATCTGGGCGGTGGGCCAGGCGACGTTGATGTCGGCGCCGAGGTGCTTGGAGCCCATCACGTCGTAGGCACCGCCGTAGGCCTTGCGGGTGATGATCGTGATCAGCGGGACGGTGGCCTCGGCGTAGGCGTAGATGAGCTTCGCGCCGCGGCGGATGATGCCGTCCCACTCCTGGTCGGTGCCGGGCAGGAAGCCGGGCACGTCGACGAAGGTCAGGACGGGGATGTTGAAGGCGTCGCAGAACCGGACGAACCGGGCGGCCTTCTCGGAGGCGTCGATGTCGAGGCAGCCGGCGAACTGCATCGGCTGGTTGGCCACGATGCCGACCGACTGGCCCTCGACGCGGCCGAAGCCGATGAGGATGTTGGGCGCGAAGAGCTCCTGGACCTCGAGGAAGTCCTCGTCGTCCAGGACCGCGGTGATGACGTCGTGCATGTCGTAGGGCTGGTTCGCGCCGTCGGGGATGATCGTGTCGAGCGCGCGGTCGAGGTCGGTGACCTCCATCTCGGGGGACTCGTCGAACGACGGCGACTCGTCGAGGTTGTTCTGGGGGAGGAACGACAGCATCGACTTGACGTACTCGATGGCGTCCTCCTCATCAGTGGCCATGTAGTGGGCGTTGCCGGACTTGGTGTTGTGGGTCCGGGCGCCGCCGAGGTCCTCCATCGTGACGTCCTCGCCGGTGACGGTCTTGATGACGTCGGGTCCGGTGATGAACATCGCTGAGGTCTGGTCGACCATGATCGTGAAGTCGGTGACGGCGGGGGAGTAGACGTGCCCGCCGGCGCAGTTGCCCATGATCAGGCTGATCTGCGGGATCACGCCGGAGGCGTGGACGTTGCGGCGGAAGATCTCGCCGTAGAGGCCCAGGGAGACCACGCCCTCCTGGATGCGCGCCCCGGCGCCCTCGTTGATGCCGATGATCGGGCAGCCGGTCTTGATCGCGAGGTCCATCACCTTGGTGATCTTCTCGCCGTAGACCTCGCCCAGCGAGCCGCCGAAGACGGTGAAGTCCTGGCTGAACACGCACACCATGCGGCCGTTGACCTCGCCGTAGCCGGTCACGACGCCGTCGCCGTAGGGGCGCGTCTTCTCCAGCCCGAACGCGGTCGAGCGGTGCCGGGCGAGCTCGTCGAGCTCGACGAAGGTGCCCTCGTCGAAGAGCATCTCGATGCGCTCGCGGGCGGTCTTGCGTCCCTTGGCGTGCTGCTTCTCGATCGCCTGCGCGGACCCTGCGTGCACCGCCTCGTCGAGCCGCCGCTCGAGGTCGGCGAGCTTGCCCGCCGTCGTGTGGATGTCGATGCCCGACTCCTGCGACGGGACGTCCGTACCAACACCTGGCTGTGCGGTCACGCGATGGCCTCCTGTTTGCTGACTGGTCAGTGCCCGGGGATGACTACCTCTCGGGCAATCTAGTGCCTATGACGCTCGACCCGGACTCGCGCCCACCCCTCGACCTCGACCGGCTGGCGACACCCCTCGGCTGGCGGGTGGAGGTCGAGGAGGCGACTGCGTCGACCAACGCCGTCCTCGCCGAGCGGGCCCGCGCGGGCGAGGAGCCCGGCCTCGTGCTGGTCACCGAGCACCAGACCGCCGGGCGCGGGCGCCTCGACCGCGTGTGGGAGACGCCTCCCCGCTCCTCGCTGACCTTCTCGGTCCTGCTGCGCCCCGACCTGCCCCCGACCTCGTGGTCGTGGCTGCCGCTCCTGACGGGGTACGCCGTCCAGGCCGCGCTGGCCGACCGGCTGCCAGACATCGCGTTGAAGTGGCCCAACGACGTGCTCGTCGACGCCGAGCTCGGGGTGGGCCGCAAGGTGTGCGGGATCCTGGTCGAGCGGGTCGAGACCACGGGCGGTCCGATGGCCGTCGTCGGGGTCGGCATCAACGTCGACCAGACGCTCGACGAGCTGCCGATCGCGCTCGCCACGTCGGTCGCGCTGGAGACCGGCGAACCCGTCGAGCGCACCGGCCTGCTGGGACAGGTGCTCGGGTCGCTGCACGGGCTCCAGGGTCTGCTGGACGACACCGAGTCGCTGCGCGCGGCCTACGCCGACGTGTGCGTCACGCTCGGCAAGACCGTCGACGTGCACCTGCCCGCCGGCGACGTACGCCGCGGCGAGGCCCTCGACATCGACGCGACCGGTGCGCTCGTGGTCGGCACCGACGACGGCGCCTTCACCGTCGCCGCGGGCGATGTGGTGCACGTGCGGCCCGCCAGGTGACATGATCGAGGCGTGGCATATCCGAGCAAGCTCCTCAACGCCGGTGAGCACGTCGTCGTCTCCACCCGCACGCACGTCAAGGCCCTGATCGTGCCGGGGCTCGGGGTGCTCGTCGCGCTGGCCCTGGCGCTGTTCGTCAACGGCCTGGTCGACAACTCGATCGCGCGTCTGGTGATCTGGGTGCTGTTCCTGGCGGTGGTGCTGTGGTTCCTCGTCGGGCCGTTCCTGACGTGGCTCACCACGACCTACACCTTCACCAACCGCCGTTTCATCAAGCGTTCCGGCTTCATCTCCAAGGAGGGCCGCACGATCCCGCTCAACCGGATCAGCGGCGTGGACTTCGAGATCGGCGTGATCGACCGGATCTTCGGCTGCGGCACGCTGGTCGTCTCCGACGCCAGCACCGACGGCAGCGTGGAGCTCTACGACATCCCGAACGTCGAGAAGGTCCAGCTGCAGGTCTCCGACGAGCTGCACCGCCTCTCGGGCGGCGACTCGCACCGTCGCGACGATGGCACCTGATCGCCAGCAGCGCGGCGAGACGCCCGACCGGCCCGCGGGCGAGGCCCTCGACGAGGCGATCCTGCGCAGCAAGCCCCGCTTCAACGCGCTCGAGGTGGCCACCGAGACCGGCGTGACGGTCGAGGAGACCCGCCGGTTGTGGCGTGCCCTGGGGTTCCCCGAGTTCAGTGGCGAGAAGGCCTACACCGCGGCCGACGTCGAGGCCGTCTCGACCCTGATGAGCTTCGTGGAGGCCGGCGCCGTCGACTTCGACACGGCCGTCAACCTCACCCGCGGCGTCGGCCAGACCATGGCGCGGCTCGCCGACTGGGAGGTCTCCACCCTGGTCAGCCGGGTGGAGGAGATGGAGGCGGGTGAGGAGGCCACGGGCTCGCGGATCGGCTCCGCGCTGCGCCTGATCGACGAGGTCAACCCGCCGTTCGAGCGGCTGCTCGTCTACGCCTGGCGTCGCCACCTCGCCGCCGCCGTCGGCCGCATCGAGGCGATGGGCGCGAAAGACGAGGACCTCCACACCATCGACGTGACCGTCGGCTTCGCCGACCTGGTCTCCTTCACCGCCCTGTCCAACACCCTGGACCGCACCGAGATCGGCGACCTGGTGGAGGTCTTCGAGAGCCGCTGCCAGGACGTGGTGGCGCGCTATGCCGGCCGGATCATCAAGAGCCTGGGCGACTCCGTCCTCTTCGTCACCAACACCGCCGAGGAGTCGGTCGGGGTCGCCGAGGGCATCATCAACGTCATCGGCCGTGACGCCAAGATGCCCGACGTACGCCTGGGGCTGGCCAGCGGGCCCGTCATCCAGCGTCTCGGCGACATCTTCGGCCCCCCGGTCAACATGGCCGCCCGGCTCACCCAGGTGGCGCGTCGCAACCGGCTCATCGTCGACCAGAACACCGCCGACCTCCTGCCGCCCGACGAGTGGGAGAACCGTCGCCTGCCGGCCCGCCCGGTGCGCGGGTTCGGACTCGTCGAGCCGGTCGCCGTGCGTCGCCGCTGAGTCTGCGAGGTGGACTGGACCACTCGTCCATTTCTCGCCCAAAAGCTGCACCATCCGCGCCCGCGCTGCCTACGTTCGGCCCGTGCTGGCTGTGCAAGACGTTCGACTGGACCCCTCCACCCGACAGGTGTGGCGGGGCGATCGCGAGATCCGCCTCTCGCGCAAGGAGTTCCAGCTCCTGCACGCGCTGATGGAGCGCCCCGGCGACATCGTCACGCGGAGCGAGCTGATGGCCGACGTGTGGCAGACGTCCTTCTACACCAACTCCAAGACCATCGACGTTCACCTGGGCTGGCTGCGCCGCAAGCTCGACGACGACCCGCGCAGGCCCACCCTCATCACCACCCATCGCGGTCGCGGCCTGCGCTTCGAGACCTCCGCGGACGCGGTCGCGCGCTGAGCCGGCCGGTCCTGCGTCGCGAGCCTTCTATAGGCTCGCGCCGTGTCCTCGACCGGTTCCCACCGTGCTCCCACGCTCGCCGTCATCGGGGGCGGTCAGCTGGCCCGGATGATGGCGCAGCCCGCCATCGCGCTCGGCCTCCCGCTGCGCCTGCTCGCCGAGGCCGAGGGCGTCTCCGCCGCCCAGGTCATCCCCGACCAGCTCGTCGGTGACTACACCGACCTCGACACGCTCAAGCGGGTCACCGGGGGCGCCACCGTCGTCACCTTCGACCACGAGCACGTGCCGACCGCGCACCTGCACGCCCTCGCCGCGGACGGGATCGCGGTGCGCCCGGGCCCCGACGCCCTCGTGCACGCCCAGGACAAGGCCGTGATGCGACGCCGCCTCGCCGAGCTCGACGTGCCGTGCCCACGCAACGCGGTCGTCACCTCGACCGACGACGTCGAGGCGTTCGGCCTGCCCTGCGTCCTCAAGACCACCCGCGGCGGCTACGACGGCAAGGGCGTCTGGGTGGTCCGCGCGGTCGGAGAGGCGCAGGCCGCGTTCGACGCGGCCGCGGCTGCCGGCGTGGAGGTGCTGGCCGAAGAGCTCGTCGACTTCCGCCGCGAGCTGTCGGCGCTGGTCGCCCGGTCGCCCAGCGGCCAGGCGGCGTCGTACCCGGTCGTGGCGTCCACCCAGCTCGACGGGATCTGCCACGAGGTGGTCGCCCCCGCGCCGGACCTCTCGCCCGCCCTCGCCGGTCAGGCGCAGGAGATCGCCCTGCGGATCGCCGGTGCGCTCGACGTCACGGGCATCCTCGCCGTCGAGCTCTTCGAGACGACCGACGGCCGGATCCTGGTCAACGAGCTGGCCATGCGCCCCCACAACACCGGCCACTGGTCCCAGGACGGCGCCGTGACGTCCCAGTTCGAGAACCACCTCCGCGCCGTCATGGACCTCCCGCTGGGCTCACCGGCCCCCCGCGCGCGCTGGACCGTGATGGTCAACATCCTCGGTGGACCCACCGACACCGGCCGGCTCTACGACGGTCTCCCGCACGCGATGGCCCGCGACCCGCAGCTGCGGGTGCACTTCTACGGCAAGGACCTGCGGCCCGGTCGCAAGGTCGGACACGTCAACGCCTACGGCGACGACCTCGAGGACTGCCTCGAGCGCGCCCGGCACGCCGCCGCGTGGTTCCGCGGCGACCTCGGCAACGAGAGCGAGTGAGTGATGAGTGAGACGCAGCAGCAGGCCGTGAAGGTCGGCATCGTGATGGGGTCCGACTCCGACTGGCCGGTCATGCAGGCCGCGGGCGAGGTCCTCACCGAGCTCGGCGTGGCGTGGGAGGCCGGCGTGGTCTCGGCGCACCGGATGCCGACCGAGATGATCGCGTGGGGCCAGGAGGCGCACACCCGTGGTCTGTCGGTGGTCATCGCCGGCGCCGGTGGCGCGGCCCACCTGCCCGGGATGCTCGCCAGTGTCACGCCGCTGCCCGTCATCGGCGTTCCCGTCCCGCTGAAGTACCTCGACGGCATGGACTCGCTGCTCTCGATCGTGCAGATGCCCGGCGGCATCCCGGTCGCCACGGTCGCCATCGGCAACGCCAAGAACGCCGGCATCCTCGCCGCGCGGATCCTCGGCACCAGCGACGCCGGGCTCCAGCAGCGCCTCGTCGACTACCAGGCCTCGCTCGCCGAGACCGCCCACGCCAAGGGCGACGTCGTACGTCAGGCCGCGGCCGGCACCGGCCGCAAGGTCGGCTTCTAGTCCCGGTCCCGCACCCGTCCGCGCAGGGACTTCGTCGAGGCCCGCTCCTTCTTCGCCTTCAGCCGTCGCTCCTTGGCGCCACGCGACGGCTTCGTCGCTCGACGTGGCGGTGGCGGGGGCGCGAGGGCCGAGCGGAGCAGGTCGGCCAGTCGCTCGCGTGCGGCCACCCGGTTGCGGTGCTGCGAGCGGTGCTCGGACGCCGCGATGCTCACCGTGCCCGACGGCCAGCGACGCAGGGCTCGGGCCCGCTGGGTGTCGGTGAGCGCCGAGGAGGACGCGACGTCGTAGTCCAGCTCCACCCGCGAGTCGGTGGTGTTGACGGACTGACCACCGGGCCCCGGCGACTTCGTGAAGCGCTCCACGAGCTCGGCGGCAGGCACGACCAGGCCCTCGGGCAGGCCCGGGCCGGCGGGGACGTGAAGCTCGCGCATACCTCCATTGTGGGAGGTCCGGCGGTCCGGCTTGACGACGAGGTCGTCACGCACCACCGTCGTCCCTGTGGGGGAGCAGAGGGTCGGCGTGGTCGGTGGGGGCATCCTCGGCGTCGCGATCGCGCGTGAGGTCGTCCGTCGCCGACCCGGCACGCAGGTCGTCGTGCTCGAGAAGGAGGACCACCTCGCCGCGCACCAGACCGGGCACAACTCCGGCGTCGTGCACGCCGGCATCTACTACAAGCCCGGCAGCCTGAAGGCCGAGCTCTGCACCCGCGGTCGTGGACTGCTGCGGGACTTCTGCGCCGAGCACGCGATCGCCTACGACGCCTGCGGCAAGCTCGTCGTCGCCGTCGACCGTGACGAGATGGGACGCTTCGACGCCCTCGAGCGGACCGCCACGGACAACAAGGTCCCCGGGCTGCGCCGCCTGTCGCCGTCCGAGATCCGCGAGGTCGAGCCGCACGCCGTCGGCCTGGCCGCGCTCCACTCGCCGGAGACCGCGATCACCGACTACCCGGCGATCACCCGGGCGCTGGCCGGGGAGGTCGTCGCAGCGGGGGGTGAGGTGCGGCTGGGCGTGAGGGTCGTCGACATCCAGCGGCACGCGGGAGGGGTGACGGTGCGTCTCGAGGGCGATCCGGCGCCGCTGCGCTTCGACCACGTCGTGGTCGCCGCCGGCCTCTACGCCGACCGGGTCTCCGCGCTCGTCGACGGCGAGCGGGCACCGGCGATCCTGCCGTTCCGCGGGGAGTACCTCGGTGTCAGCACGGCCAAGCAGGACATGGTGCGAGGCATGGTCTACCCCGTGCCCGACCCGCAGTACCCGTTCCTCGGCGTGCACTTCACCCGCCGTGTCGACGGCACCCTCGAGGTCGGACCGAACGCGGTGCTCGCCACCAAGCGCGAGGGCTACCGGCTCCGCGACGTCTCCGCCGGCGACCTCCGTGACGTGCTCGCGTGGCCCGGCTTCTGGCACCTCGCCCGCGCCCACTGGCGCACCGGCATCGACGAGGTGATCGGCTCGGCGTCCCAGCGCGCCTTCATGCGGCGGGCCTCGGCCTACGTCCCGGACATCGGCGTCGCCGACGTGCGACGGGCGGGCAGCGGCGTACGTGCCCAGGCGGTCGATCGCGACGGCAGCCTGGTCGACGACTTCCGGATCACCAGCGCCGACGGCGTCACGTGCGTGCGCAACGCACCCTCGCCGGGCGCCACGTCGAGCCTGGCGATCGCGGCTCACGTGCTCGACCAGGCCTGGGGCTGAGCCGGCGAGCCCGTAGGTTGGCGCCATGACGACGCGCTGGGGAATCGCCGCCACGGGCCAGATGGCCGAGGTCTTCGCCACCGACCTGGCCCTCGTGCCGGACGCCGAGCTCGCCTTCGTCGGCAGCCGTTCCGTCGAGTCGGCCTCCGACTTCGCCGACCGCTTCGGCGCGCCGGGGGCGGGGACCTATCGCGAGCTCGTCGAGGCCGGACGGGCGGGCGACCTCGACGTCCTCTACGTCGCGACGCCTCACCCGCACCACCGCGACCTCGCGCTGGCCGCCATCGAGGCAGGCATCCCGCTGCTCGTCGAGAAGGCCTTCACCGCCACGCTCGGGGGCGCGCAGGAGATCGTCGATGCCGCGCGCGCGGCGGGGGTCTTCTGCATGGAGGCCATGTGGACGCGGTTCCAGCCCGCGATCGTCCAGGCCCGGGAGCTCGTCGCCGCCGGCGAGATCGGCGAGCTGCTGCTGGTGCAGGCCGACTTCGGCGCGTGGCGGGCCTACGACCCCGACAGCCGGCTCTTCGACCTCGCCCTCGGTGGCGGGTCGGTCCTGGACCTCGGCGTCTACCCGATCTCCCTCGCGCAGCACCTGCTCGGGCGCCCCGACCGGGTGACCGTCACCGGCACCACCTATCCCAACGGCGCCGACGCCTCGGCGGCCATCCAGCTGTCCTACGCCGACGGTCGCGCGGCGGCGCTCACGTGCTCGCTCGCGAACGCGACGCCGGTCCGGGCGATCATCTCGGGCACGGGCGGCTCGATCGAGCTCGAGCCACCGTTCCACCACCCCAGCCGCATCGTCGTACGCCGCAACGGCCACGAGCCGCAGGCCGTCGAGCGCCCACCCACCGGACGCGGCTACGTCCACCAGGTCGAGGAGGTGCACGCGTGCCTCGCGGCCGGGCTGACGGAGAGCCCGGTGATGCCGCTGGACGACACGCTCGACGTGCAGTGGGTGCTGGGGGAGTGTCTCGACCAGCTCGGGGTGTCGGTCTCGGAAGGCTCCGTGGAGCTCTAGCGACCCCGCTTGCGCCACTCGATGGCGGGGCAGGTGTCCATCACCATCGGCACGCCGGCCGCGACGGTGCGCTCGAAGGCGTCGGCGTCGATGACGCCGAGCTGGAACCAGACGCCCTTCGCGCCGACGGCCACGGCCTGGTCGGCGAACTCGCCCGCCGCCTCGGACCGGCGGAACACGTCGACGACGTCGATCGGGAACGGCACGTCGGCGAGGCTGGCGTAGCCCTGCTCCCCGAGCACCTCGGTGGCGTCGGGGTGGATGGGCACGATCCGCTTCCCACGCTGCTGGAGCAGGGAGGCGATGGAGTACGCCGTGCGCCCCGGATTGCCGGACAGGCCCACCACGGCCCAGGTCTCGAGGTCGTCGAGCATCAGGTCGACGGCGTCGGGGTCCTGCCAGTTCGTCATGCCGCCACGGTAGTCCGCCCGCTCGCCTACGCGGGTGCTGTTCGGGGAGGGACGCGTGTGGTGGGATGACGCCCGTCACAACCCATCACTGAGGGGAACTCCCATGTCTCACACTGCAGTCCGGCGCCTAGGCGCCCTCGCCGCCACCGGTGCCCTCGGCGTCGCCGCCCTCGTCGGCCTCGCGACCCCCGCCCAGGCAGCGACCGCGGCGGCGACCTACACCTGCACCTTCCCGTCCCTCGGCGCGAAGGACATCCCGGTGAACATCACCGCCACGCTTCCCCCCACGGCTGCTGCCGGTCTGGACGCCCCTGCCATCCCGGTCCTGCTCAGCGTGACGCTGCCCGGAGACGTGGTCGACGCCGCCAAGGGCCTCTTCGGCGCCACGACCATCGGCGGCTTCTCCAACGACATGGTCGCCTCGCTGAACGACACGGCCTCGACCGACGCCTCGGACCTCGCGCTGCAGAACGCGAAGTTCCCGCAGACGGCCGTCCCGGCCACGCCCAGCACCGCGCTGACGCTGAACACGCCGAACCCGCTCGCCGACCCCGCCGCGGTCCCGGCCTCGACCGTCCCGGTGAGCCTGCCGGGTGCGGGCACCTACGACATCGCGGTGCCCTCGGCATTCACGTTCACCGCGACCAAGCAGGGTGAGGCAGTCATGCTCGCCGACGTGCCGTGCGCCCTCAAGGCCGGATCGCCGTCGAGCCTCGGCCAGGTCACCCTGACGACCAACACGTCGAAGACCACCGCCAAGGCGGCCAAGAAGGTCACCAAGCTCGGCAAGAAGACCGTCCTCAAGGTCGTCGTCGCGGCGGACAACGAGGTGCCGAGCGGCAAGGTCACGGTCATGAAGGGCAAGAAGGTGCTCGGCAAGGGCACCCTCAACTCCAAGGGCAAGGCCAAGATCACGCTGAAGAAGGCCCTCCCGGCCGGCAAGACCGCGGTCAAGATCTCCTACGCCGGAGACGACTTCACCAAGGCTTCGAAGTCCAAGAAGGTCGTGATCCGGGTCCGCTGACCTCGCGCGTCCGACGACCGCACGCCCGGTCGGTGCCTGGCACCGACCGGGCGTGTCACGTCTCAGGACGTGCGACGACCTCGCGCAGAGCGGGCAACAGGCTCTCGACGGGCTGGTCGCTGCGCAGGACGACGACGGCGGTCCCGCCGACGCTCGGTGCGGGGTCGGCGAAGATCCGCAGCACCTCGTCCATCGACGTGGCGAACTCCGCCTCCGCCTCGCCCGCCGTGATGGTCTCGCGCAGCCAGCGACGCAGGACGTGGTTGTGTGCGGTCACCACCGCGTTGGCGAGGAGCTCGGCGCGCAGGTCGGCGCGGGCGGTGCCGCCCGTCCAGCCGTGGAGGAACGTCCGGAACACCTGCTGGTACTGCAGGAGGCTGGCCACCTCGCGGCTGCGCAGGGCGGGCACGCTGCGCGTCAGCCGGTACCGCTGCTGCGCCCGGGTGCCCTCGGCGAGGTAGTGCGCCAGGACCACGTGCGCAGCCTCGGTCACCGCGACCTCGACCGTCGCCGCCGTCGCGGTGGCCAGCCTCGCGGAGACCGCGCCGAGCATGGCGTCGTGGTCGGGGAAGATCACGTCCTCCTTGGACCGGAACGCCCGGAAGAACGTCGTACGGCCCACCTCGGCGCGGGCGGCGACGTCGTCGACGGTCGTCTCGTCGAAGCCACGCTCCTCGAAGAGCGCGAAGGCGGCGTCGATGAGGCGGTCGCGGGTGCTGGGCATGGCTGCATCCTGTCGGTGGGACTGAGTACCGTGTCAAGTACACTCAGTCTCATGAGTGCAGAGATCCAGCTGGTGGGCGTCGTCGGGTGCGGGCTGATGGGGGCCGGGATCGCCGAGGTGTCGGCCCGCGCCGGGCACGACGTGGTGGTGGTCGAGTCCTCCGACGCCGCCGCTGCTGCGGGCCGGTCGAGGCTGGAGCAGTCCCTCGCCCGGGCCGAGGCCAAGGGCAAGATCGACTCGGCAGCCACCGTGCTGGAGCGGATCCGGGTGGTCACCGACCTCGAGGGCCTCGCCGAGCGCGACCTCGTCATCGAGGCCATCGTCGAGGACGAGTCCGCCAAGACCGAGCTGTTCGCCCGCCTGGACGCGATCGTGACCTCGCCCGAGGCGATCTTGGCGTCCAACACCTCGTCGATCCCGATCATGAAGCTCGGCGTGGTCACCGCGCGTCCGACCCAGGTCATCGGTGTCCACTTCTTCAACCCCGTGCCGGTGCTGCCGCTGGTGGAGCTCGTGCCCAGCCTGCTGACCTCGTCGGAGACCACGGCGCGAGCCCGCGCCTTCGTCGAGACCTCGCTCGGCAAGCAGGCGATCGACAGCCAGGACCGGGCGGGGTTCGTGGTCAACGCGCTCCTCGTCCCGTTCGTGCTCTCGGCGATCCGGATGCTCGAGTCGGGCTTCGCGACGGCCGAGGACATCGACCGTGGCCTGGTGCTCGGGGCGGCGCACCCGCAGGGCCCGCTCGCGCTCGCCGACCTCATCGGCCTCGACACGACGAAGGCGGTCGCGGAGTCCCTCTACGAGGAGTTCAAGGAGCCGCTGTACGCCGCCCCGCCCCTGCTCAACCGGATGGTCGACGCGGGCCTGCTCGGCCGCAAGACCGGTCGCGGCTTCTACACCTACTGATCACAGGACACGTGCCATGAACGACTTCCCGATGTACGCCCTCTCCGAGGAGCACCAGGCGATCCGCGAGGCGGTGCGCGCGCTCGCCGACGCCAAGATCGCGCCGTACGCCGCCGCCGTGGACGAGGAGGCGCGCTACCCGCACGAGGCGGCCGAGGCGCTGCTGGCCTCCGACTTCCACGCGCCGCACGTGCCCGAGGCCTACGGCGGCGCCGGTGCCGACGCGCTCGCGACCGTGCTGGTGATCGAGGAGGTCGCCCGCGCCTGCGTGTCGTCGTCCCTCATCCCCGCGGTCAACAAGCTCGGCTCGCTCCCGGTGCAGATCGCCGGCTCGGAGGAGCTCAAGCAGACGTACCTCGGAGCCCTCGCCCGTGGGGAGGGCGGCTTCTCCTACTGCCTCTCCGAGCCCGACGCCGGGTCGGACGCCGGCGGCATGAAGACCCGCGCCGTCCGCGACGGCGACCACTGGGTGCTCGACGGCGTGAAGCGCTGGATCACCAATGCCGGCGAGTCGGAGTTCTACACCGTCATGGCCGTCACGGACACCGAGAAGAAGACCAAGGGCGGCGTCTCCGCCTTCGTCGTCGAGAAGTCCGACGAGGGCGTGTCCTTCGGTGCGCCGGAGAAGAAGCTCGGCATCAAGGGGAGCCCGACCCGCGAGGTCTACCTGGACCAGGTGCGCATCCCGGCGGACCGGATGATCGGGGAGGAGGGCACCGGCTTCACCACGGCCATGAAGACCCTCGACCACACCCGCGTCACGATCGCCGCCCAGGCCGTCGGCGTCGCCCAGGGCGCCCTCGACTACGCGCTGGACTACGCGAAGGAGCGCCAGCAGTTCGGCCGGTCGATCGCCGACTTCCAGGGCCTGCAGTTCCTCCTCGCCGACATGGGCATGAAGGTCGAGGCCGCACGCCAGATGACGTACGCCGCCGCCGGCCGCTCCGAGCGCGGCGACGACGACCTCACCTTCTTCGGTGCGGCTGCGAAGTGCTTCGCCTCCGACGTCGCGATGGAGGTCACCGTCAACGCCGTGCAGGTGCTCGGCGGCTACGGCTACACCCGCGACTACCCGGTCGAGCGGATGATGCGCGACGCGAAGATCACGCAGATCTACGAGGGCACCAACCAGGTCCAGCGGATCGTGATGGCACGGCAGCTGCTCGCCGGGGTGCAGTCCGAGCTCTGAGCACGAGGCGCGCACGTGAGACCTGCGCCTCATGCCTGCGGGGTCGCACGCGCCCGGTGGTCGCGCGCGGACCTGCGCTGTCTACGGTCGTGTCGTGCCTCGACCCTCGACCTCTCCCGCGTCCGTGCTCGACGACCTCGCGCCCGGCGCGCTCGCCGGGGTGCGGCTCGTGGTCTCCGACCTCGACGGCACGCTGCTCTCGCCCGACCGCACGCTCCCGGCCGGCACCGGCGAGCTCGTGGGGGAGCTGCGTGCGGCGGGCCTCACGTTCGTCCCGGCCAGCGGGCGTGCGTACGCCTCGCAGGCCGAGCTCTTCTCCGGCGTCCCGCTCATCGAGACCTTCATCGCCGACAACGGCGCGGTCCTGGTCGAGAACGGTGACGCCCGTGCGACCGGGACCCTGGACTCCACGCTCGTGCGCGAGCTGGTCGGCGCGGTCCGGGACTACGCACGGACCCACGACCGCCGGTCGACGGCCGTCGTCTGCGGGGTCGAGCACGCGTGGGTGGAGATCGACGGCGACCTGTGGGACGAGGCCCTGAACTACCACCCGACCCTGACCCGGGTCGATCGGCTGGAGGACGTCACCGAGCCCGTCATCAAGGTGGCCATCGTCGACCTCGAGTCGACCGAGGCTGTGGACCGGGACGTGCTCCGACCGCTGGCCGAGCGAGCCCAGGTGACCCGCTCGGGGACGCACTGGGCGGACGTCACGGCACTCGGGGTCACCAAGGGCCAGGCCCTCCGCCACGTGCAGGCCCGCCTCGGCGTCGGGCCCGACGAGACAGCGGTCTTCGGCGACCACCTCAACGACATCGAGATGTTCGGCGAGGCCACCCACTCGTTCGCGGTCGCGCACGCGCAGCCCGAGATCGCCGAGGTGGCCCGGCACCACCTGCCGGACGTTGCCGAGCCCGTCCAGGCCGTGATGCGCCGGATCCTGGACGACGTGGCGGGGGCCGCTCAGTAGCGGTGGGGAATGACGGTGACCGTCGCCCGGTTCCACCTGCATGACGACCATCGGACTCATCGGCAGCGGAAACATCGGCAGCACCGTCGCGCGGCTCGCCCTCGCGGGAGGACACGACGTCGTGCTCTCCAACAGCCGCGGGCCCGAGACGCTCGTCGACCTCGTGTCCGAGCTGTCGGCCGACTTCGGTGACCGCGTGCGGGCCGCGACTGCCACTGAGGCCGCGGAGGCGGGCGACCTGGTCGTCGTCACGATCCCGCTCAAGTCCTACCGCGACGTGCCCGTGGAGCCGTTGCGCGGCAAGACGGTCATCGACACCAACAACTACTACCCCGACCGCGACGGCCGGATCGCCGAGCTCGACGACGAGTCGACGACGACCTCCGAGCTCCTCCAGGCACACCTGCCGGAGTCGCACGTGGTGAAGACCTTCAACAACATCTTCTTCCCCCACCTGGCCTCCCTCGCGCGGCCCCAGGGTGACGCCGAGCGCTCGGCACTCGCCATCGCCGGCGACGACGCCGGGGCGAAGGCGACGGTGACCGAGCTCCTCGACTCGATCGGCTACGACGCCTACGACGTCGGCCCGCTCGCCGAGGGCTGGCGCTACCAGCGCGACACCGCCGCCTACGTCACCCCGTACGCCGAGCCCGGCGCCGCCGACTTCGCGACCGGGACCCGGCGAGCCACGGCCGACGACCTCGAGAAAGCCACCAGCGCCGCGGTCCGCTACCGCGACATGTGATTCCGGCAGGTCAGTCGAGCGCGGGGAGGTTCGCCCGGCCCTTGTCGAGGACGAGGAAGGGCGTGTCGATGTCGGGTGTGCCCTCGCCGATCGCCGCGGCCTCGAACCCGCCGAGGTCGTTCTGCACGAGGTAGCGGTTCCTGGTCGTCCGGAACGAGAACTGCTGGTGGCGCTTGTCGGCGTCGCACGCCGCGACGCTGACCCGGCGCTTGCCGAGCTGCAGGCACAGCGGCTCGCCGCCGCGCCGGATCTTGGCGGTCTTGACCAGGAAGCGGTCGCCGGACGGCACCAGGACGAACTGGTGGCGCTCGCAGGTGGGAAAGTCCGCGGTCAGACGAGCAGGGTCACCAGCGCGAGGGCGACCGAGGCGGCGACGAGCGTGGAGATCGTCGCGAGGAGCAGTGCACGGGCCGGCACCGGCCAGAGGTGCCGGGCCACGATGCCGGTGCCGAGGCCGAACATCGCCGCGCTGAGCAGGACCGTCGTGAGGGTGCCCGCGACGTCGAGCACGGACGGGGGGAGGACCCCGGTGCTGCGGACGACGACGGCGGCCAGGAAGCCGAGGAGGAAGAGCGGGACGAGAGGACCACGTCGCGTCGCGTCCGCCGACCGGCACATCCGCGCCGAGACGACCTGGACGGGTGCCAGGAGCGCGACGCGAGCGAGCTTCACGGTCGTCGCCGCTGCCAGCACGGTCGCACCACCGGCACCGATGAGGGAGGCCGCGGCGATCACCTGGGCCACCTCGTGGATGCTGGCGCCGGCCCAGATCGCCGTCTGCTCGTCGGTCAGACCCAGGACGTGCCCGAGCGCGGGGACCGCGCCGATCATCACCGTGCCGAAGACGGTGACCAGGGCGACCGCGAGCGCGACGTCCTTCGGCCGCGCCCGGATGGAGGACTCGACGGCCGCTATCGCGGCCGCGCCGCAGATCGAGAACCCGGCGGCGACCAGGGTGACCAGGCTTCGCTCGAGACCGAGAGCCCGGCCGACGACCTGCGTCACGGCGTACGTCGTCACCACGGTCGCGAGCACGACCACGATGCCGGACACGCCCAGTGCCAGCACGTCGCCGACGGCGATCTTGAGCCCCAGCAGCACGATGCCCCCGCGCAGCAGGAGCTTGTCGAGGCGAGGAGCGGTGCCCACCACGTGGCGGCTCACCCCGGGGGTGTTGGCGACGGCGACGCCGATGACGAGCGCCACGAGGAGGGGACCGAGCAGCGGGACGGCGGTGCTCACCGCCAGCGCGACTCCCGCCACGGCGACGGAGAGGAGCATCCGCGCCGGGGTGGTCCACGTCGCGGTCGATGACGGGTCGCTCCTCGGTGGGAGCGACAGGGGAGTGGCGGCGACCATTCCTCGAGCGTGCGGCCATGCGCTCGTCAGGAGTAGCCGTCGATCGGGGGTCAGGTCATAATCGATCCTTATGAGCAGGGAGCTGGATCTCCAGGCGCTGCGCCTGCTGGCGCTCATCGAGGACGAGGGCAGCCTCGGGGCGGCCGGGCGACGACTCGGGATCACCCAGCCGGCGGCCAGCACCAGCCTGCGCGCGTTCGAGACCCGCTGGCAGCTGCGGGTGGCGGAGCGAACCCCGCGGGGCACCCGGCTCACCGCGGACGGCGAGACGGTCGCCGCCTGGGCCCGCGACCTGCTCCACCAGGTGGACACCGTCCGTGGCGGGTTGCAGGCGCTGAGCGCGCGCCGGTCGCAGGGCGGGTCCGACCTCGGTGTCGCGGCCAGCCTGACGGTCGCCGAGTTCGTGCTGCCGCGGTGGATCGGGGAGCTCCGCGCCTCGATGCCCGAGGTGCACCTGCGCCTGCAGGTGCAGAACTCCGACCGCGTCGACGACCTGGTGCGCTCGGGCGAGTGCGCGATCGGCTTCGTCGAGTCGACGCGCGTCTCGGAGGACCTGGCCCGTCGGGTCGTCGGCGCAGACCGGCTCGTCATCGTCGTGCCCGCGTCGCACCCGTGGGCGCGCCGCAGCACCCCGCTCTCGCGCGAGCAGCTGCTCGCCGCCGAGTTCGTCGTGCGCGAGGAGGGCAGCGGCACCCGCAGCACCTTCGAGCGGGCCCTGGCCGCGCAGCCGCGGATCGCGATGGTCGCCGCCTCGACGACGGCGATGGTCGGAGCCGCCCTCGCGGGCGTCGGGCCGGCCGTCGTGACGCCGTACGCCGTTCGCGCGGGGCTCGACACCGGCGAGCTCGTCGAGGTGCGGCACGACCTCGACCTCGAGCGGCCGCTCACCGCGATCTGGCGGCGCGACCGTCCGCTCGACGACCCCGCGGCCGCCCTGCTGCGGATCGCGTGCCGCATACTGGCCGCGTGACCCGACCTGCTGCCGGCCTCGCCACGGCGCTCGTCCTCGGGTCCCTCCTCGCCGGCTGCAGCTCCGGCGCGCGCGGCGGGGACGGCCAGGCCGGTGCCGGGCACACCCACGCGCCGGGCCAGGAGCACAGCCACACCTCGCTCGCGGTCGGTGACGGGACCCGGGCGAGCGAGGTCGGCTACACCTTGGACGACGTCGAGGTGAGCACGGACGGCGACGGGATCGGCGAGCTGAGCTTCCGGATCGACGACTACGACGGCAACGCGGTCATTGACTACGTCGAGGAGCTGACCAAGGAGCTGCACCTCTACGTCGTCAACGACGACCTCACCGTCTTCCGCCACCTCCACCCGGTCCGCGACGACGACGGCACGTGGTCGGCCCCCTTCGACGTCCCCGACGCGGGGACCTATCGCGTCGTCACCGAGTTCATCGCGGTCGACGAGGGCGGCAACGGCGACCACGTCGTCCTCGGCAGCCCGCTCGAGCTGCCCCCGGGCGACCCCGGCGACACGGTCTCCGAGGACGAGGTCGTCACGGTCACCGTCTCCGAGGCACCCACGACCGGTCGCAACGGCGAGCTGCGGCTCGTCGTCCGCGATGCGAACAGGCAGCCGGTCAACCTCGGCACCTACCTCGGCGCCTACGGCCACGTCACCGGCTTCGACACCGAGACCGGGGCGATGGTGCACCTGCACCCGATCGACGCCCCCGACATCACCGAGGACGGCTCGGAGCTCACCTTCCACGCCGAGATCGCGGAGCCGGGCGACTACCGCCTCTTCGTGCAGGTCCGCGTCGACGGCTTCCTGCACACCGTGCCGGTCGAGGTCACGGTGGCACCCGCCGACTCAGTCTGAGACGGTCAGCCTGACCGTCGTCACCGGGTTCTCGAACCGGCTGAGCGGGATGCTCACCTGGACCTCCCACTCACCCGCGCGCGGCACGACCACCGTGCCGCGCCACGTCCCGGCGGCGATCGGCGACACCGCGACGGTGCCGATGTCGAGGCCGGCGGTGCGCATCTCCACGACCGGGGTGGCGGGCGGGTCGAAGGGCTCGCCCGACGCGTCCTGGACCTGCACCAGGAGCGAGTTGGGGCCCGTGCGCCGCGGGTCGAGGACGGCGAGCACGCGCAGGTCCCCAGCGGTGGCGGCGCCGACCCCCGTGGTGCCGGAGGCGACGGTGACCGGTGCCGGGCGCGGCGACTGGTTGACCAGGAAGCCGGTGACGCCGAGCAGCGCCACGAGCACGACGGCCTCCACCCGGACCGTGCGGGTCACGGCCGCGGCCGCGCGCTCCCGGTCGCCGAACCCGGCGGCCGCCCGCACGGCGGGCAGCGTGCGCCACCGGTTCCAGCCGCCGATGCCGGCGACGACCAGCACGAGGCCGACCTTGGTGAGCAGCAGCCAGCCGTAGCGGGTCTCGACCAGCGGCGCCCACGCCCCGACGATGCGCCAGGCGAGGAAGGTGCCCGTGGCGGCGACCGCGAGCAGGACGCCACCGGCGAGGGTCGAGAAGCGCGCGAGCGTCTGCGCGGCCAGCAGCTCACGACCGGCGAGCGCCCGCAGCGACAGCACCAGCCCGACGAGGCCGCCGAGCCAGATGGCACCGGCGACGAGGTGCAGCACGTCGGCGGCGACCAGGAGGGAGGACGGGGCGAAGGCGCGGGTGTGCCCGACCAGCGACGGTCCGGCGAGCGCCAGCACCGCGCCACCGCCGAGCACCCAGGCCCTCGTCCGGTCCGGCGGGACGTCCGCGACGGCCCACACGACCAGTCCGAGGCCGACCAGCACGAGCGCGGCGCTCAGCAGCTCGTGGGACACCAGCCCCGCGTCGAACGCGGTGACCCCGTCGGTCAGCTCCAGCCCCTGGCCGTAGACGGCCGCGACCGGGACCTGGAGGATCGCGCCGACCACCGCGACGCCGGCGGCGTACGTCATCAGCCGGCGCAGCCGGGCCCGGACCTCGGCGCCGGCCCACGAGCGCGGGAGCACGAGCACCAGGAAGAGCGCCAGGCCGGCGGCCAGCAGCAGGCCGACGACCGCCAGCACGGTGACCACGTCGCGCACGACGGCGACCGCGGCCGACGACGTCTGCGGCTCCGGAGGCGCCGCGACCGAGGCGCTGGGGGCGCCGACCGAGAAGGTCAGCGCGCCCGAGATCGGGTGGCCGTCCCCGGACAGGACGTTCCACGACACGACGTAGGTGCCGTCGGTCATCGCTGCGGCGTCGGTGAGCTCGACGCGCACGTCGGTGCCACCGGCGCTCGCCGTGGAGGGCACGGCACCGCCAGCGGCGTCGTAGACGGCGATCTCCTGCGCGGTCAGCCGGACCGCCTCGTTGAAGGTCAGCGTGACCGTCCCCGGCGCCGCGTCGACGACCGCGCCCTCGGCGGGGTCGGTCCCGATCAGCTCCGCGTGGGCCGACGCGGGTGCGCTGAGCCCGAGGACGAGCGCGAGCGCGACCAGCGCGGTGGCCACCAGGGCGGCCCCCGCACGGAGGGTCCGGTGCCACCGCGCTGGTCGCGCGTACGACGTCACGGGCAGGTCACGCGCCCGTGCGCGAGCGTGCCAGGGCGAGACCGCCGAGGACCGCCCCGACCAGGCCGAGCCCGACGCCGACCCAGCCGACGGCCGAGGAGCCACCCTCGGCAGCGGCGGCGGGCTGGCTGTCGCCGCTGCCCTCCGCGGTGGCGCTGGCCTGCTCGGCCGAGTCCTCGATGTCGCCGGAGGCAGCCACGATCTCGAACGACGGTGCGGGGCTCTCGAGCTCGTCGGCGTCCTGGCCCTCGGCCGGCACCTCGACCCACCCGGTCTCGCCCTGCTCGCAGGTCTGGATGGTGGGGAACGAGAGCGTCTCGCCCTCGGCGTCGGGCACCTGGAAGGACAGCTCGAAGGTGTCGCGCTGACCCTCCGGGAGCGGGGTCCTCGCGGTGTAGACGATCGAGGCGGTGCGCTCGGTGACCTCGTTGCCGTGGCTGTCGGCGAGCGGCTCGTCGAGCTCCTCGGTCCTCACCTCGAGGTCGTAGAGCGGGTTGCGGGTCGGCGTCACCGAGAGCACGGACTCGGGGACCTGGATCTCGACCTCGGTGGTGGGCGAGCCGTCGCAGCCGTGCGGGACGCTGAAGGTCGCGACGGTGTAGGCGCCGGCCGCGGCGGTGCTGACGGAGGCGCTCACGTGCGCACTGGCGGGCGCGACGAGGGACAGGGCGATCGCCGACGAGGCGGCGGTGAGCACGCCGAAGCGCGCGAGATGACGGGTGTTCAAGGGATTCTCCTGGACGGATCGATCGGACGAGGGCGCGCGCGTCCCACCCGAACGACGCACGGCTCAGGCGGGACAGGATCCTGGTGGTGGGCCTCGTCTCGGCGCGGCCAGGAGGTGCGCGAGCAGGGGACCGACGGGCACCTCGACGACGGGCCACGTCGGACCGGACACGACGGGCAGGGCGGGGTGCTCGCGCCACGACACGGCGTACGACGCGGCGCGCCGGCCGATCCACCAGATGAGTGCGGTGGCCAGGGTGACCGAGCCGTGCGCGAGCACCATCTGCCAGGTCCAACCAGGAGCGGCGGCGGCCAGGGTCGCGGTGTGCTCGTGCCCGGCCACGAGACCGAACGTCTCGTGCAGGCCGAGCTGGGCGAGCGCGACGGCCGGCAGCACCGCCCACATCGGCACGTCGCGGGTGAAGAGCAGCAGGCCGCCGACCAGCACGACGAGCGCGACCAGCAGGAGTCCGGGTCCGGTCGGGACGGCGCCGCCGGCCCAGGTGTGGGCGGACGCGGCGCCGGTGACGATCACGGACGTCGCGGCGAGGGCTCGGCCCAGGGCGTGCGGCGCGCGCGCCTGCACCACCCTCGACTCGATGCTCACGCGCCCATGCTCCCAGACGGGGAGCATGGGCGCGGTGCGGCCTCCGGGTCCGGTCGACCTACCAGCCGTGCGAGCGGGCGGGCCGGCGGTAGTCGGTGCCGCCCGGGCCCCGGCCCTGGTGCGGCGGACCGCAGGTCCGCCGGCGCCGGCCACCCATGAAGAACATCAGGGGGAAGACCAGCAGCCAGAACGGGGCGTGGGTGAGGATGCTGAGCGCGATCAGCAGCATCAGCACCGGCATGAGCGGCAGCCGGAAGCCGCGCCCACGCGACCGCGTCTCGCGGCCGTGCTGCGCGGGCGGTGGCGCGGGCTGGAGGCGGGGCAGGTCGCTGAACAGGACGGCCAGGTCGGCGCGGGTGCGCGCGGTCCAGATCGCGTCCAGCCGCTCGTCGTACTCCTCGTGGTCGAGGCGCCCGTCGGCGTAGTGCCCGGACAGGTCGGCCATGGCCCGCTCACGGTCCGCGTCGGAGACCCGCAGGCGCGGGTCCGCCGGGCTCATCGCTCGCCGTCCCGTCCGTCCGCGAGGATGCCGTAGAGCCGGCGGCGGGTGTCGACCAGCGCGTCGAGCGCTGCGCGGCGCTGCTGGTCCGAGCCCTGGGTGCCGAGCTGCCACACGGCGCTGACGACCTGCGCGATCTCGCTCTTGATGTCGGCCTGCCCCGACGGCTCGTCGCCGGCCGGCTGCTCGGTGCGGGCGAAGGGCGCCCACACCGCCGCCAGGTCCGCGGCGTTGTCCTCGGCCCACGTGACACCTGAGTCGGTGAGCCGGATCGTGCGGCGGCCGCGCTCGTCGTCGGACTCGACCAGGCCCTCGTCCTGGAGCTGCTGGATCGTCGGGTAGACCGACCCGGGGGAGGGTCGCCACTCTCCGTTGCTCAGCTCGGAGATCTCCTGGATCACCTGGTAGCCGTTGATCGGCTCCTCCGCGCGGCGCGCGCGGTGCAGCACGTCGATGATCGCGGTGCGCACGTCGCCGCGGCGCACGCGCGGGCTGCGCTGCTTCGGGCGCTCCGGGGCGGTGGCGAAGCCGAAGATCTCGCCCAGCCACGGCGGCGGGCCGCTCTGCCGGCCGCGGTGGCCGGCGGCACGGCTGATCGGACCGCCCCAGCCGTGGCTCCACGAGCCTCCCCAGCTGCCGGACCGGTCGCTGCCCCGGTCGTCGTTGTCGCTGCTCTCGGGCCAGTCGGACCCGGGCCACTGATGTCCCATGTCGTGCTCCTCGGTGACGGTGCGGATGAATGAGGGATGAAGAAGCTCGTGATGTATCGCAGATCTATCGGTGACCTATCGCGATATATCGTGAGCGTACGTCGAGGTCCGGCGTCGGACAAGGGCCCGGTGGAGCCCGGCGGCGTCGCATGTGGCACCCTCCTTCTTGCAATCGACTTGCAACAAGGAGCGGAGGGTGCACGTGGTCGACACCCGGGCGGTGCCGTCTCGCGCTCGCGACGCTGCTCCGGAGGACGTCCTAGGCCTGGCGGCCACGAGGCGGCGTACGACGGCGTGGGTCGTCGGTCTCGCCCTCGGCCTGCTGGCCACGATGGTCGCCGGCATCGGCATCGGAGCCTTCTCGGTGCCTGCGGGGACGGTCGCGCAGGTCGTGACGCACCACCTGCTCGGCTGGCCGGGTGAGCGCACCTGGAGTGCACCGATGGACGCCATCGTCTGGCAGGTGCGCCTGCCGCGGGTGCTGCTGGGTGTGCTGGTCGGTGCGGGCCTGGCGATCTGCGGGGTCGCGCTCCAGGCCATGGTGCGCAACGTGCTCGCCGATCCCTACCTGCTCGGCGTGAACTCCGGCGCGTCGAGCGGTGCGGCCGCCGCGATCCTGTTCGGCGTCGGTGCCGGCTTCGCCGAGCACGCGCTGCAGGTCACCGCCTTCCTCGGCGCACTCGCCGCCTCCCTGCTGGTCTTCCTGGTCGCCCGGAGCGCCGGCCGGGTCACCTCGGTGCGGCTGCTGCTGGCAGGTGTCGCGGTCGGCTACGCCCTCTACGCGCTCACCAGCTTCTTGATCTTCGCGTCCGGCTCGGCCGAGGGCGCCCGCTCGGTGATGTTCTGGCTCCTCGGGTCGCTGGGCCTCGCGAAGTGGGACCTGCCCCTCGCCGTCGTGGCGGTGGTCGTGCTCGGCGCGACCGCGCTCCTCACGCTGTGGGGCCGACGGCTCGACGCGCTCGCGGTCGGCGACGAGACAGCCCACACCCTCGGCGTACGCCCCGAGCGGTTCCGCCTGCGGCTGCTCGTCGTGGTCGCGCTCTGCGTCGGCGTGGTCGTCTCGGCCGCCGGCAGCATCGGCTTCGTCGGCCTGGTCGTGCCGCACCTGGCCCGCCGTGTCGTGGGCGGCGCCCACGTGCGCGTGGTGGTCGTCGCGGCGCTCATGGGCGCGATCCTGCTCGTCTGGGCCGACGTCCTGGCCCGCACGCTCTTCGCGCCCCAGGAGATCCCGATCGGGATCATCACCTCGCTCGTCGGCGCCCCGTTCCTGCTCGTGCTCATCCGTCGCCTCCACGCGACCACCGCCTGACCTGCCGCCCGATGCTCCCTGGAGGAGAGATGCCCGTGTCCGTCCCTGCCAGCACCCCCGTCCGCCTGGCCGTCGCCCTGCTGGCGGCGGGAGTCCTGGCCGCGTGCGGGGGCGACGCCGACGACGCCGCGCCCACCTCGACCAGCACGGGGTCCTACCCCCTCACGGTCGAGAACTGCGGTGCGGACGTCACGTTCGAGCAGGCCCCCGAGCGGCTGGTGCTGCTCAAGAGCTCGGCCGTGCCGTTCCTGCACGACCTCGGCGTCCTGGACCGGGTCGAGGCCCGCGCCGGCGCCTATCCCACGGACTACTACGACGAGGAGACGCAGGCCGAGCTCGACCGGATCCCGCTGCTGACCGACGAGATGGACAGTAGCGGGCACCTCCAGATCTCCAAGGAGGTGGTCATCGGACAGGAGCCCGACCTGGTGCTCGGGCAGGTCGACAACCTGTCCCGCGAGACCCTCGCCGCCGTGGACATCCCGCTGCTCGAGGAGCCGGCGCTGTGCGGCGCCGGGGGTGAGCCGTCGTTCGACGACGTCTACGACCAGCTCGAGCTCTACGGGTCGGTCTTCGGGCGAGAGGAGCAGGCGCAGCAGGCGATCTCGGACGTGAAGGACGACCTGGCCGACATCGAGGCCGAGGTGGGGGAGGGAAGCGGTCGCACGGCCGCCGTGCTCTACCCGACGGTCGGGGGCGGCACCACCTACGCCTACGGCACCCAGAGCATGGCCCAGCCCCAGCTGGAGGCCGCCGGGTTCGAGAACGTCTTCGACGACGTCGACGAGCGGGTCTTCGAGGTCACCCTGGAGGAGCTGCTCGGTCGCGACCCGGACGTCCTGGTCCTGCTCCACAGCGAGGGCGAGCCCGGTCCGGTCGAGGACGCGATCACGAGGCTGCCGGGCGCGGACGACCTGACCGCCGTCCGCAACGGCGACGTGATGACCCAGCTCTTCAACTTCACCGAGCCGCCCAGTCCCCTCGCCGTCGTGGGCCTCCAGCGGATCGTCGAGAGGTTCGGGCGAGGCTCGTGATCGAGGCGGACGACCTCTCCTGGTCCTACGGCCCCGCGCAGGTGTTGCAGGCCGTCTCGCTCGCCGCCCCGCACGGACGGGTGCTCGGCCTGATCGGCCCCAACGGCAGCGGCAAGACGACGCTGCTCCGGCTTCTCCACGGCGCGCTCGACAGTTCCACCGGGTCGGTCCGGGTCGACGGTGACCGGCTGGCTGCGCTCGCGCCCCGCGACGCCGCCCGCCGCGTGGCCGTCGTCGTGCAGGAGAGCGGCGGCGAGAGCACGCTGAGCGTCGCCGAGATGGTGCTCCTCGGTCGCGGGCCGCACCTGTCGACGTTCCAGCGTGCGGGTGCAGGCGACCATGCGGTGGCAGCCGAGGCACTGGCGCGGGTGGGGATGTCGCACCTCGCGTCCCGCGCCTTCGCCGGGCTCTCGGGAGGTGAGCGCCAGCGCGTCCTCATCGCCCGTGCCCTCACGCAGCAGGCGACCCACCTGCTCCTCGACGAGCCGACCAACCACCTCGACATCCGCTACCAGCACGAGGTGCTCGGCCTGGTCGCCGACCTCGCCCACGACCTGCACCGCACCGTCGTGGTGGTGCTGCACGACCTCAACCTCGCGGCCCGCTACTGCGACGACCTGGTCCTGCTCGGCGACGGAGGCGTCGTCGCGGCCGGCCCGGTCGACGACGTGCTGGTGCCCGACCTGCTGGAGCCGGTCTACGGCATCGGCATCGAGCGCGTCCGCACAGACGACCAGCTCCACCTGCTCTTTCACCCAAGGACCCCTACCCAGGAGGACGTCTCGGCATGAGTGACCACCAGCTCGACCTGCAGGACTCGATCAACACCTACTGGACCGAGCGCGCACCGTCGTACGACGCCTACCAGCAGCGTCCCGAGCGCCGCGACCTCGACGTCGAGGTGTGGGGCCGCGCTTGGTCGGCCGCACTGCCCGCGGCTCCGGCCGAGGTGCTCGACGTCGGCACCGGCAGCGGGCACGTCGCGCGGCTGCTGGCCGGGCTCGGGCACCGGGTCACCGGCATCGACCTGTCGCCCGGGATGCTCGAGATCGCCACGCACCACGCCGAGGCCGACGCCGGCCCCGGACGTACGCCGCCCCGCTTCCTGGCCGGTGACGCGGTCGACCCCGACTTCCCAGCCGGCTCGTTCGACGCGGTCGTCGGGCGCTACCTGATGTGGACCCTGCGCGACCCGGACGCGGCGGTCAAGCGGTGGGTGCGACTGCTGCGGCCCGGGGGAGTGGTGGCCATGGCCGACAGCCTGTGGTTCACCGACGGGCTCGGCGAGCTCTACGGCGAGCGACCCGAGGGACACCTGCCGCTGGCCGACGCCCGCAGCATCGACGAGGTCGCCGCGGCGCTGACCCGCGGCGGACTGGTCGACGTCGTCGTCACCCCGCTCGAGGAGGTCCTCGAGCTGGACCGCATCCATGGCGTCGCGCCCGGTCACGACGTCCAGCTGCAGTGGATGTTGAGCGGGCGCCGCCCTCAGGCGGCCTCGTAGGTCAGCGGACCGGTGAAGTAGAGCTCGACGCCGTCGTCGATCGCAGCGTCCATGGCTGCTGCCTGTGCCGCGCTCACGCGGGTGGTGCCCGTGTGGTCGACGAGGAAGGCTCGGCCGTGGGGTGTGCGCCAGAGGTGCCTCCCGGGACCGACGACGCGGGTGGCGTATCCGCCGTGGGTCTTCGCGCGGTGGTGGCGCCGGCGCAGCGGGCCGGAGTTGTGAGTGCCGGTCTGTCCCGGCGGGCCGGTGTCGTCGTAGGGGACTGCGTGGTCGTAGTCCACGCCGTCGCGGGTGGCCGAGCGAGGTGACCAGGGGAAGCAGTCGCCACCGGTCTGCGCCCACACGTGGTCCTTGACGTCCTCGGGGTGCTCGTAGGCGTCCACCCGACGGCGCATCCGGAGGTCGAGGACGGGGGTGACGGTGACGTCGGCGTGCCCGAGGAGCTCGCGGAGCTGGCGTACGTCGACGGGGCCGACGCCCTCGACCCGTGCGACGCCGCTGCCGGTGCGCAGCGCGTCGTCGGTGAGGTGGACGAAGAGCCGGCCTCGGCCGCGGAGCGACGCGAGCCGGCGAGCCGACATGGAGGCGAGCCGGTCGACGGTGTCGGCGAGGTGGTCGGGGGCCCAGGGTGCGCGATCGCTCGCGGAGTTGCTCTCGGGGTCGCTCTCGATGTCGCTCTCGGTGTGGTCGAGCAGGAGCTTGAGCACGTCGGCGGGGCGTGCCAGCCAACCCATCGCGACGGATCGGAGCTCATCGCGGTTGTGGTCGTGACCCATGGTGGTGGCGAGGATGTCGGCGACCCGGTCGACCATGGCGTCGATCCAGGCGGCGTCGCCGGCCGTGACCCGGGAGATGACGTGGCGATAGCCGTACTCGTCGCACCGGGACAGCGACACGTAGCGCTGGTGGCGGCTGCGCTCCTGCTCGGCGCGGTGGGTCTGGGGGTCGGCCTCGATGACCTTCGCGCGTGCGATCTCGAGGACGGTCGAGGGCGCATGCCCGCGGATGGCCTTCGCGACCGCGCGGTCGACGCGTCCGACCTGCTCGGTCAGCAGGGCGCGGGTCAGCACGGTGACCTTGCGCGCGACCCACGGCTCGCAGTCGCCGGCCTCGACGACAGCCCAGGTCAGGGGCAGCCGGTGGACCAGGTCGAGCCCGTCGGCCACGAGCGCCCGCGTCGTCGCCGGGTGGGTCTCTCGCGCCATCGCGAGCTCGGGGATCGCGTGCTCGCGCATCGCGGGCGTGCCGTCACCACCTGGCGTCACCATCGGGTCCCGGTCGTCGCGCGGATGACCAGCGATCACTGCCCACTCGATCGCGATCCGGATCTCCGCCACCTCCGCCAGGCGCCGCGCCCGCAGCGCCTGGGACGCCGAGTCGAGCACCTGCTCCGCACTCAGCCCCGCGGCGCCGGAGGCCGGCTGGGGGGCGGCGGTAAGGGTCATATGGATACTCTATCGAACAGGTGTTCGAATCACAAGACGCTTGGTCTGGTTGTTGCGCGAGCATTCGCGGCGGTTCGCAGCGGGTTGATGGCGCTGCACCGGAAACGTTTCGCAGCGCGACCCTCAGGCAGTCACCCTCCGGAACTGCGCGCTGCCAACGAGCGCAGCACCTCGCAAGAGCAGCACGCTGCCAGCGATCCCAGCACCCACCGCATGGGAGCCACAGCCACGGCTCACCAGGCGCGCAAGCCGTGACTCGCGCTAGTTCATCACGCGCCCCGTCGGCGTGCAGGCCGCGTCAGGCACCTTGCTGTCGTTGATGATCGCGTTGAACAGCTTCGGCGCCCGGTCAGGGTCGGCGATGATGCGGTTCGGGTCGCTGGGGGCGTTGAGGTTCGGCATGGTGCAGGTCTGGCTCTTGCTGGTCATCGCGAGCGCGAAGCGGCCGAGGTCGATCGGGTTCATGTCCTCGTCGATGACGATCGCCCCGGTGGCGGCGTCGTTGATCCGCCAGTAGCGCAGCGGGTTGACGAAGGTCCAGGGCGTCAGCGCCTTGTCGCCGATCGCGCTGATCACCTCGCGCTGGCGGGCCACGCGGTCGAGGTCGCTGAGCGCGGTGACATGCCGGGAGCGGGAGTAGGCCAGCGCGGTGATGCCGTCGACCTCCTGGCAGCCCTTCTTGATGTCGAGGCGCGCCATCGGGTCCTTCATGTCCTGCGTGGGGCAGATCTCCACGCCGCCAAAGGCGTCGACGGTGTTGATCACGCTGCCGAAGCCGAGCTCGACGTAGTGGTCGATGTGGATGCCCGTCAGCGCCTCCACGCGCTGCACCAGCAGGGGGGCGCCGCCGCTGGCGAAGGCCGCGTTGATCATCTGGGTGCCGCCGCCCGGCACGTCGACGAGGGTGTCGCGGGGGATCGACATCATCGTGCGGCCCCCGGAGCCGGTGTGCAGGACGATGATGGTGTCGGTGTTGGTGCCGCCGCGCTCCGGGGTGTCGAGGTCCTGGCGCTGCGCGTCGGTGAGGTCGTCGGCCTTGTCGGACCCGACGATCAGGTAGTTCGTGCCGGGCTGGTCGGCGGGCCGGTCCCCGGAGGGCGCCGCGTCGATCCGGTCGATCTTCGTCCAGTGGTAGAGCGGGACGCCGACGAGGTAGACGAGGAGCAGCAGCAGGACCAGGGGGATCAGGCCCAGCCGGAAGCGGCGGCGCTTCTTCGGCCGCGGGGGCGGTGCCACCGGCGTCGGCGTACGTCGTCCGTCGTTCGGCGGCCGGCCGCCGGAGGCGCGCTCCTCGCGCCGGGCCACCGGCATCACGCGGGTCTCGTCGGGTCGCGAGGCACGGGGGCCGCCCTGGGCGGGCATCCGTTGCGTGGCGTCGCCCGAGGGTCCCTGCGACTGGCTCCCGTAGAGCCAGTCGTACTCCGGTGTCCCCTTCTCGGGCATGCCGGAGCCCTGTGGTCGATCAGCCATGAGCAAGGACGCTACCGTGCGAGTCATGAGCGACTGGGCGCACACGCGCACCGACCGGCTCTGGCTCGACCGCCCCGAGGCGGCGGACGTGGGCGCTCTCCACGCCATCTACTCCGACCCCGCGAGCTGGACCCACTTCCCCCAGGGCCGCCACGACCGCCGCGACGAGACGGCTGCGCTGGTCGTGCACCACGAGCGCCTGTGGGACGCCCACGGCTTGAGCGGGTGGGTGGTCCGCGAGCAGCCGTCAGGTCCGGTCGTGGGATGGACGGGCGTGAGCGTGCCGGACGGTCGACCGTGGTGGAACCTGGCCTATCGCTTCGAGACCTCCGTCCAGGGCAGGGGGTACGCCGTCGAGGCTGCGCGTACGGCGATCGCGGCCGCGCACGACGTGGAGCCCGAGCGGCCGGTGCTCGCCTACCTGCTCGAGCACAACGTCGGCTCGCGACGCACCGCGGAGAAGCTCGGCCTCCGGCTGGTGTGGCGCGGCCCCGACGCGGGCAACGACGACCCCGCCGCGGTGCGGCTGGTCTACCTCGACCGCGAGCCTGACGAGGTGCTCCTGGCGGCCCTGGTAGAAGGCTGACCCGGCGTCCCCGGCGCGTCGCGACGGCCTGGGACGCGTGTGACTGGTGATACTGGGCGGGCTGACTTCCCCCAGCTGAAAGGCCCTTCGATGCCGTCCGCCCCGCACCCCGGGTCGCACCAGTCGAGGTTCACCACCCTCGACCGCGCGCAGCGCGTCCGCTTCCGCCGCGCGGTGACGCTGATGCTCATGACCCTCGTCGTCCCCGGATCGGCCCAGCTCGTGGCGGGCCGTCGGCGCGTCGGCCTGATCGCCCTGCGCACCTGGATCGCCCTGGTCGGACTGGGGCTCGGGATGCTGGTCGTGTCCTACCTCTGGCACGGGGTGGCCTTCTGGGCCGGCACCAACACGATGTTCCTCGAGGTCGTCCGCATCGGCCTGATCGCCCTCGCGGTCGGTTGGGCGTACCTCTTCGTCGACGCCTGGCGGCTCGGCCAGCCACTGACCCTGCAGCGCCAGCACCGGCTCGCGATCGTCGGGGTGAACGGCCTCCTGTGCTTCAGCGTCGCCGGCACGCTGCTCTTCGGCGCCTACATGGTCAACGTGCAGCGCCAGTTCATGATGACGATGTTCGGCGACGGGGACGCCGTGGGTGCCGCCCACGGGCGCTACAACGTGCTCCTGATGGGCGGCGACTCCGGCGCCGGCCGCTGGGGTCAGCGCCCCGACTCGATGACCGTGGCAAGCATCGACGCCGAGACCGGCAAGACCGTGCTGATCTCGCTGCCGCGCAACATGCAGAACTTCCCCTTCCCGGCGGGGTCGGAGATGGCCGAGCAGTTCCCGAACGGCTTCGACGAGGAGGGGCTGTACCTCAACAGCCTCTCGACGTGGGCCCAGGACCACCCCGACGTCCTCAAGGGCTCCGACGAGCCGGGCATCGAGGCGACCATCCAGGGAGTCGAGGGCATCACCGGCCTCGACGTGAACTACTGGGCGATGGTCAACCTCGAGGGGTTCAAGGACCTCGTCGACGCCGTCGGCGGCGTGGAGCTCAACGTGCGCCAGCCGATCCCGGTGGGCCTGCCCTACGAGGACACCTTCCACTACATCGATCCCGGCAAGCGCACCCTCAACGGGCACGACACGCTCTGGTTCGCCCGGGCGCGCGAGGGGTCCGACGACTACTCCCGCATGGCGCGCCAGAAGTGCGTCATGAGCGCGATGCTCACCCAGATCAGCCCCCAGACGGCCCTGACCAACTTCCAGAAGATCGCCCAGGCCAGCTCGACGATGGTCTCCACCGACATCCCGCGCGGCGAGGTCGACCGCTTCGTCGACCTCGCGCTCAAGGCCAAGAGCCAGAAGATCGCGACGCTGTCGCTGGTGCCGCCGATGATCAACACCGCGAGCCCCGACATCGCCCTGGTCCAGCAGAAGGTCCAGGAGGCCATCGCGCGCGCCGAGGGACAGAAGCCCCCGGCGACCGAGACCGCGGAGGCCGCACCGGAGACCGCGACCGGTGCGCCGGCTGCGGACACCGCAGACGCGGGCACCGGTGAGACGGACGACGCCGCGCCGCCGGCCGCTCCGCCGACACCCGCGAACCCGCCGTCGGTCACGGGCGGGTCGCTCGGCTCGATGAAGGACGGCTACGCCGCCAACCAGTCGGAGGACCTCGGCGCGGTTTGTTGAGGCCACCCGGCTCGCCCCTAGGGTGTGTGCCGTGACCATCGGACCGCTGCCTCGCATCGTCGCGGTCGTGGTCACCTACAACCGGCTCGGGCTCCTCGAGAAGCTGGTCGACCGGCTCGGGGAGATCGAGGGACTGGCCGAGGTGCTGGTCATCGACAACGCGTCGAGCGACGGCACGGGGGAGTGGCTGGCCGCGCGCCAGCACACCGGGGAGGTGCCGCTCCTCTCGCGCACCCTGACCACCAACCGCGGCGGAGCCGGCGGCTTCCACGACGGGCTCGCCTGGGCCATCGACCAGGAGGCCGACCTCGTCTGGCTCATGGACGACGACGGCCTGCCGGACCCCGACTGCCTCGACGCGCTCCTGCTCGAGACCGACCACCTCGATTTCTGGGGCCCGCTCGTGGTCGACGAGGCCGACCCGGGACGGCTGGTGTTCCCGATCAGGCTCCCCGGCGGCACGCGCGTCGTGCACGCCGTCGACGACGTACGCCGGGCCGCGCGGCGCGGTCGCATCGACGGGATCGTCATCCCCTTCAACGGGGTGCTGGTCACCAAGGAGCTCGTCGACCGCATCGGGCTGCCCCGCGAGGAGTTCTTCATCTGGGGCGACGACCACGAGTACCGGCTGCGCGCCGAGGAGGCCGGCGCCCGCGTCGCCACCGTCGTCACCGCCACCGTGCGGCACCCCAGCGTGGGCAACCTCGGCACCCCCATGATGTTCGGGCGCACGACCTACAACGACTCCCCGAGCGACCTCAAGCACTACTGCATGGCCCGCAACAACCTGGTGAACCTCCGCGACTACCGCGGCCCGCTCCACGCGATCGCCTTCGTGGTGAAGACCGCGTGGTTCTACACGTTCACCCGCCCCAGCCTGTCGCGCCTGCGGCTCTCGGTCGGTGCGATGCGCGCCGGGCTCGCCGGTGACTTCGAGGGCCACCGGAGGTTCCTGTCGTGAGTCCCGAGACGGTCGCGGTCGTCGTGGTGACCTTCAACCGCGCCGACCTGCTCGTCGGCATGCTCGACGGGCTGGCGACGCAGACGCACGCCCCCGACGCGGTGATCGTGATCGACAACGCCAGCACCGACCACACCCGCGAGGTGCTCGACGCACGCACCGACCTGCCGCTCCACGTGACCACCACCCAGAGCAACCTCGGCGGCGCCGGCGGCTTCCACCTCGGGGTGCGAGCGGCGTACGACGGCGGCTACGACCGCGTCTGGCTGATGGACGACGACGTGGTGCCCGCCCCCGAGTGCCTCGAGCGCCTGATGGCGGTCGACGAGGACTGCCTCATCGCGGTCCGCGAGGACCTCGCCGGCCTGCTCGTCGAGAAGGCCGCGGTCGACTTCGACCTGCGCAACGCGCTCGCGATCAAGCCCAAGCGCGCCAGCGTCGACAGCACGTACGCCGACCGCGCGTCGATGCCCGCGCTGGTCGAGGTGCACAACGTCGCCTTCGAGGGCTTCATGGCGCGCCGCCGGGTGGTCGAGGAGATCGGCTTCCCCGACCCGTCCTTCTTCATCTTCTACGACGACGTCGACTACGCCATCCGCGCCCGCGAGGCCGGCCACCACATCTGGGCGGTGCGCGACGCGGTGCTGGTGCGCCAGCTCGACTTCAACCAGCAGCACGACCTGGCCGGCTGGAAGGGCTACTACATGTATCGCAACCTCTTCGTGGTGCACCTGCGCCACGGGGAGAACGCGCTGGTCAGGATCAAGCCCTGGCTGATCACCCTCGTCGTGGTGCTGCTCAGCCCGCTCCGCGGCGGCCGGGCCGAGGCGCGCAACGTGATCCGCGCCATGGCCGCGGCGCGGGGCATGCGCCGCCTGACCGATCCGGCACTGCCCCCTCGCTAGACTCGAGCAGCCTCTCAACCTCAGGAGTTCTTCCCTTGTCCCAGGGCTCATCACACGACGCCGTCCAGCTGCCCGACCTCGTCATCGTCGGCGCCGGACTCTTCGGGCTCACCGTCGCCGAGCGCTGCGCCGAGGAGCTCGGCCTGCGCGTGCTCATCCTCGAGCGCCGCCACCACCTCGGCGGCAACGCGTACTCCGAGAAGAACCCCGAGACCGGGGTCGAGGTGCACAAGTACGGCGCCCACCTCTTCCACACCAGCAACGAGCGGGTCTGGGAGTACGCCAACCGGTTCACCTCGTTCACCGACTACCGGCACAAGGTGTTCGGCAAGTACCAGGGACAGGTCTACTCCCTGCCGCTCAACCTCGCGCTGATCAACCAGTTCTTCGGTCGTAGCCACACGCCCGACGAGGCCCGTGAGCTGATCTCCGAGCAGTCCAGCGAGTTCGACACCGCCTCGGCGACGAACCTGGAGGAGAAGGCGATCAGCCTGATCGGCCGCCCGCTCTACGAGGCGTTCATCAAGGGCTACACCGCCAAGCAGTGGCAGACCGACCCCACCGAGCTGAGCGCGGACATCATCACCCGCCTTCCGGTGCGCTACACGTTCCAGAACGGCTGGTTCAGCGACACCTACGAGGGGCTGCCGACCGACGGCTACACCGCGTGGCTGAGCAGGATGGCCGACCACCCCAACATCGAGGTCCGCCTCGAGACCGACTTCTTCGCGGTCGCCGACGAGTTCAAGGGCAAGGTCCCGATCGTCTACACCGGCCCCGTCGACGAGTACTTCGGCAACTCCGAGGGCCGCCTCTCGTGGCGCACCGTCGACCTCGAGGAGAGCGTCGTCGACACAGGCGACTTCCAGGGCACCGGCGTGGTCAACTACAACGACCAGGACGTCCCGTTCACCCGGATCATCGAGTTCAAGCACTTCCACCCCGAGCGCGAGAAGACCCACCTGCCCGGCAAGAGCGTGATCGTGCACGAGTACAGCCGGTTCGCCGAGGAGGGCGACGAGCCCTACTACCCGGTGAACACCGCTGACGACCGCGCCAAGCTGCTCAAGTACCGCGACCTCGCCAAGGCCGAGCCGATGGTCCTCTTCGGTGGCCGCCTGGGCACCTACAAGTACCTCGACATGCACATGGCGATCGGGTCGGCACTGTCCATGTACGACAACACGCTCAAGCCCCACTTCGCCGAGGGTGCCGAGCTCAAGTCCGGAGGCATCGACGCATGAGCGCGACCACCACCACGACCGGCACCGTCACCCGGCTGCTCCAGCGGCAGATCATGCCGATCGACCGCGACACCGACGTGTTCCCGCTCTACGTCGACCTCGAGGAGGCCAAGCTCGACACCGACCGGCACTCGATCGGTGGCGACAAGGCGGCCAAGGACCTCAACAACGCCGCGATCCGCCAGTCCACCTCGACCGGTCGCAAGCTGCACCCCGACCAGATCCGCTCGCGCACCGCGCTGCAGCTCCGGCCCTCGCAGCTGCTGTCGTTCGGCACCTACTTCAACGCGTTCCCCGCGTCCTACTGGCGCCGCCACACCATCGTGGACACGGTCGAGCTGACGGTCGCGGTGAGCGGCGCCGGCTCGGTCGTCACCGTCTACAAGTCGATGGCGCGCGGTCACTCCCAACGCGTCGAGTCGGCTGTGGTGGACGGGGAGAGCGGCACCTTCAGCTTCACGCTGTCGCTCAAGCCCTTCGTCGACGGCGGCTGGTACTGGTACGACGTCGTCGCGGGTGACGACGGGGCGACGGTCGAGGGCGCCGAGTGGACCGCCCAGGTCCCGGCCGACCGGGCCGAGCACGGCACGGTCGACGTGTGCATCACCACGATGCTGCCCGACATGAGCGCCCAGCTGCTGGGTCAGCTCGGCGACGCCGAGGAGCTCGCGCCCTACCTCGACACCGTGATGGTGATGGACCAGGGCAAGGAGAAGGTCACCGACAGCGAGTACTTCCCCGCGGCCCGGGCCGGGCTGGGCGACAAGCTGCGCGTGATCTCGCAGGGCAACCTCGGGGGCTCCGGCGGCTACGCCCGCGGGCAGCTCGAGAGCGTGCGCAAGGGCACCGCGACGTACGCCATGATGATGGACGACGACGTCGTCTGCGAGCCCGAGGGCATCATCCGGGCGGTCACCTTCGGCGACCTGGCCAAGCGCCCGACCATCGTCGGCGGCCACATGTTCAACCTCTACAGCCGCGCCGAGCTGCACTCCTTCGGCGAGATCGTCCAGCCGTGGCGCTTCTGGTGGCAGACGCGCCTCGACGGCTACTCCCAGTGGGACTTCGGCGCGCGCAACCTGCGCTCCTCGCGCTGGCTGCACAAGCGCGCGGACGTCGACTTCAACGGCTGGTTCATGTGCGTCATCCCGCGGGTCGTGCTCGAGGAGGTCGGGCTCTCGCTGCCCCTCTTCATCAAGTGGGACGACTCCGAGTTCGGGCTGCGCGCCAAGGAGGCCGGCTACCCGACGGTGTCGTTCCCGGGCGCCGCGGTGTGGCACGTGCCGTGGACCGACAAGAACGACGGCCTCGACTGGCAGTCGTACTTCCACCACCGCAACCGCATCATCGCGGCCCTGCTGCACTCGCCCTACGAGCGTGGCGGCCGGATGGTGCGCGAGAGCCTCAACCACCAGGTCAAGCACCTCGCGTCGCTGCAGTACTCCACCGCCGAGCTGCGCCACCTCGCGATGGAGGACGTGCTGCGCGGCCCGCACGCACTACACGGCGAGCTGGGCACGAAGCTGGCCGACATCAACACGTTCCGCAAGCAGTGGTCCGACGCCCAGCTGCACACCGACCGCGACGAGCTGCCCCCGGTGCGGCGCAAGAAGCCGCCCAAGAAGGGCAAGTCCGACATCGAGATCCCCGGTCGCAAGGCGACGCTCGTCGCCGCGGCCCTGGCGCCGCTGCGTCAGCTGCGCCCGACGCGCGAGATGGCCCAGGACTTCCCCGAGACCGAGCTCACCGCGATGGACGCGGCCTGGTTCAACCTCGTGAAGTACGACTCGGCGGTCGTCTCGATGAACGACGGCACCTCGGTCGCCCTCTACAAGCGCGACCCGGCCCACTACCGCGACCTGCTCAAGCGCACGATCGACATCCACCGGCGCTTCCACCGCGAGTGGCCGCAGCTGGCGCAGCAGTACCGCGACGCCCTGGGCGAGATCACCTCGCCGGAGGCGTGGGAGAAGACGTTCGCCCCCTACCGGGACGGTGATGAAGGTGAGGGTGCGTGAGCCAGACCGGCGCTGAGGCGCCGTCGGTCGAGGTGCGCCACGACCTGGCGCACGTCCCGCTCTCCCCGCCCTCGCGCACCTCCGGCGTGCTCGAGGTGTTCCGCCGTCGCTACCTGCTGCGTCTCCTGGTGCGTCGCGAGATCCAGGCCCGCTACGCCGGCACGGCCTTCGGGCTGCTGTGGTCCTACATCAACCCGTTCACCCGGTTCCTCACGTTCTATGTCGTCTTCGGCCTGCTGCTCGGGCGCGGCATGGGGATCCAGAACTTCGCGATCCACCTCTTCGCGGGCATGGTGCTGGTCAACTACTTCACCGAGTCGGTCACCTCCGGCACCCGGTCGCTGCTCTCCAACAAGGGCGTCATCACCAAGATGGCACTGCCACGGGAGATGTTCCCCGTGGCCTCGATGCTGGTCTCGCTGTGGCACGCGATCCCACAGCTGATCATCCTCGTCGCGGCGTGCCTCGCCGTCGGGTTCTTCGGTGACGGTCCGCTGTGGGTCCCCGATGCGGTCGGCATGGGCGCCGCGCTGCTCGGGTTCGTCCTGATGATGGTCTACGGCACCGCGTTCGGGCTGATGTTCTCGTGCATCAACGTGCTGTTCCGCGACTTCCAGCGGATCGTGCAGACCTTCATCAACATGGTCCCGTTCACTGCCCCGATGATGTACCCCTACTGGATCAGCTACGACCGCTTCGGCGGTGGGATCTGGCACGAGCTCTACGTCTCCAACCCGGTCGCGGAGGCCGTGCAGCTCATCCAACGCGGCTTCTGGTATCCCACGTGCGATGGTCCCTGCGCCATGATGCCGAACCCCGACGGGGGCGGCACGATCCCCGCGCCGGAGTTCGCCGACCACCTCTACACGCGTGGCTTCATCATGCTCGCCGTCGGTCTGGTCCTGCTCGTCGTCGGACAGTGGGTCTTCGCCCGGCTCGAGAAGTCGATCACGGAGCGCCTCTGATGACGACCTCGATCGTGGTGGACAACGTCTCCAAGACCTTCCGCTACCAGTACAACCGCACCCTCAAGCAGGTGCTGCGCCCCGACCGTCGCAAGCGGGACGCGGCCGATGACCGCCCCGCCCCGGACGCGACCTTCAAGGCCCTCGACGGCGTCTCGTTCGAGGTGAAGCAGGGCGAGTCCATCGGCCTGATGGGCCTCAACGGCTCCGGCAAGTCGACCCTGCTCAAGCTGGTCAGCGGCGTGATGCTGCCCGACGAGGGGAAGGTGCTCACCCGGGGTCGGATCTCCGGCCTGATCGCCACCGGCGCCGGCTTCCACAACGAGCTCACCGGCCGCGACAACATCTACATGAACGCCGCCATGCTCGGCATGACCAAGGACGAGATCGACTCCAAGTTCGACGACATCGCCGGCTTCGCCGACGTCGGTCGCCAGCTCGACATGCCGGTCGGCAACTACTCCTCGGGCCAGTTCGCCCGCCTCGGCTTCGCCGTGGCCGTGCACGTCGACTGCGACATCTTCATCGCCGACGAAGTCCTGGCCGTGGGGGACCGGCCCTTCAAGCGCAAGTGCCTCAAGCGCATGAAGCAGATCCGCGAGTCCGGCATCACGATGTTCTACGTCAGCCACTCCGCCGGCTCGGTGAAGAAGATGTGCGACCGCGCGATCGTGCTGGACAAGGGCCGCGTCGGCTTCGACGGCGACGTCGACGAGGCCATCAGGTTCCTCCACTACGACGGTGACGAGGAAGGCGACGACGACGACGTCGACGCGCGCGACGAGGCCCTCGCCTCAGACATCTGAGACGAGCAGCGGCCCCTCGTGGGAGGCGACGTCGTCAGACGTATGTCGATCCGAGAGTGGCGGCGTACGACATCGGATCGGGCGCCGCGGGTGTCGTGTGCCGCCAGGGTGGCGGCAGACCACGGGGGAGCGGTGCGTGAGGCACGTTCTCGCGCCCGCAAACCTGCCTCACTCACCGCCCGGCAGCCCGATTCGTGCCATGATCGAGAAGAATGACACCGGTGTAACGGCGTGTCGGCTGGAAATTACAGCGTTGTAGTTACTCAGAAACTCTTCCGTGACTGGTGTGACTGGTGTGAACTTCTGCCTTGTGTGACCTTCCCCCACACAGGAGTAGAGATCTTCATGCGCCCTCTTCAGGTCCGTCTCGTCACCCTCTGCCAGCAGGTGCTGGCCCTGGGTGTCGTCCTCGTCGTGCTCACCCCCGCCTCGGGAGTGGTCTCGCTCGACATCGTCGGCGACCACACCGGCCGCCAGCCCTCGACCAGCGGCCAGGCCGCGCCCGCGGAGCTGATGTCGGCCACCGTGCCCACCTCGTCGGTGGAGCCGACCGTCACCGAGGTGCCGCTGACCGGCGCCTCCGGCGGCACGGCCGGCCTCCTGGGCCGTACGGTCGCCGGCCGCGCCAGCGCCGCCCGGGTGGTGAGCACCCCGCAGGCCGTCAGCGGCTACTCCGCCATCGGCGTGACGTGGCAGCACGGTGAGGACCTCGAGGAGGACCAGATCAGCCTCCGCGTCCGCACGCGCACCGGCGACGAGTGGAGCGACTGGGAGGACCTGGAGTACCACGACGAGCACGGGCCGGACCCGGGCAGCGCCGAGGACGAGGCCTCGCGCCCCGGCACCGAGCCGACCTTCGTCGGCGAGGTCGACGACGTGCAGGTCGAGGCCAGGACGTCCGGCGGCGCCACGCTCCCCGACGACCTGTCCCTCGCCCTCGTCGACCCGGGCTCGGCGACGTCCAGCGAGACCGAGGCGCCGGCCGACCAGGCCGGGACGAACGACCCCATGAGTGCGGCGTACGGCCAGGACGACGCCGAGCAGGGCGACGGCATCAGCCTGCGGTCGGCCACCACCCACGCGGTCCCCAGCGCCCTTCCCAACGCGAGGGCGGCCAGGAAGACCGTCGCCCAGCCCACGATCTTCTCCCGCGCCCAGTGGGGCGCCGACGAGAGCATCCGCAACAAGAGCGCGCTCAGCTACGGCACGATCAACGGCGGCTTCGTCCACCACACGGTCAACGCCAACGACTACACCGAGGCGCAGGTGCCGGCGATCATCCGCAGCATCTACGCCTACCACGTGAAGTCCCGCGGTTGGAGCGACATCGGCTACAACTTCCTCGTCGACCGGTTCGGCCGGATCTGGGAGGGCCGCTACGGCGGCATCGACAAGCCCGTCGTCGGCGCCCACACGCTCAACTACAACCAGTACTCCTTCGCGATGTCTGCGATCGGCAACTTCGACGTCGTGCAGCCGCCGGACGTGATGCTGCGGGCCTACGGCCAGCTGTTCGCCTGGAAGCTGTCGCTGTCCGGGGTGAACCCGGCGTCCACCTCGCAGAAGATCGGCCGGGGGACCTTCCAGGCCATCAACGGTCACCGCGACGCCGGCTCGACCGCGTGCCCGGGCAGGTACCTCTACGCCCAGCTGCCGCTGATCCGCCAGTACGCCGTCGAGGCGACCGGATCCGCGCCCGTGGTCACCGCGCCGACGCCGGTGACGATCACCGCACCGAACCCGCAGAACAACCTCGACGCCTCTCCTTACCCCGACCTCGTGGTGCGGCGCGCGTCCGACGGCCGCGGCCTGGTCATCCCGACCGGTGGCCTGACGTCGTTCCAGAAGCGCACGGTCATCGGCAAGAAGGGCTGGGACAAGGTCCGCGAGGTGCTGGTCTCGCCCGACCTGACCGGGGACGGCAGGCCCGACCTGGTGACGGTCGACGCGTCCGGCACGGTGCGGATCCGCGAGGGGAGGGCCAACGGCAAGTTCGGCAAGACCGTCCGCAAGATGAAGCTGCGCGGCTACTCGCGCTTCGCCGCCGTCGGTGACGTCAACGGCGACGGCCGCAACGACCTGGTCGCCGTCTACAAGGGACGTCTCGTCGTCCTCACCGCGACCGCCAAGGGCGGTTTCTCCCGCAAGGTCACGCGCAAGGGCTACGGCACCTACAAGCAGGTCATCGGCGCCGGTGACGTCAACGGGGACGGTCGCGTCGACCTGCTCCTCCGCTCCAAGCACCGGCTCTACCTCCAGACCGGCTACGGCACCGGGCGCTTCGCGCCGCCGCAGCGGGTGGCGGGCAAGTGGAGCAACATCAACCGCGTCGTCGCCGGTGACTTCAACGGCGACGGGCACCCCGACCTCGTCGCGCGCAACAGCAAGGGCAAGCTGGTGATGCTGCCCGGTCGCGGCGACGGCACCTGGGGTGCGGCGCTCGGCCCGGTCGCGAACCTCAAGACGATGGGCTGGCTGACCGGCGGCGTGAACCTCGCCGGTGGCCCGGGTGCCGACCTGATCGGCGTGTCGGGCAAGCAGCTCGTGGTCGTGGCCAACCGCGACACGTTCGAGCTCGGCGCGCCCATCGACACCGGCGTCTCCTTCGCCGGCATGGACCTCCTGCTCAACGCGGGTGACGTCAACCGGGACGGCTTCGGCGACGTGCTCGCCCGCAACCCCGCCGGCGAGCTCTACCTCTACGCCGGCAACGGCACGGGCACGTTCGCCGCCCCGACGCTCATCGGCACCGGGTGGGCCTCGATCACCGGTCTCGCGGCGGTGGGGGACGTCACCGGCGACGGTCTCCCCGATCTCGTCGGCACCCCCGTGGGCGGCGCCCTCATGGTGTGGCCCGGCAACGGCTCCGGCTTCGCGGCGGCCACGCCCGTCAAGGGCGGTGTCGTCCCGGCCCGGGCCGGCCTGCCGTCCGACACGTCCGGCTTCGACTGGGTGCTGGAGGTCCAGCCGGTGACGCTCAAGGGCCAGGCGGACTACATCGTGCGTGACCGCGCCAGCGGAGCGGCGTACGTCTACTCCGGGCGCAAGTCCGGTGTGTCGAGCCCGCGCCTGCTGGGTGAGGGACTGGGGGCCTACGACCTCGCCGGGTAGGCGCGGGTCGAGAGGACCGCGATCAGGCCCGGGCCGTCGCCCGTTCGGCGTCGAAGACGCCGTCGAGGCGAGCCGGGTCGGGATTGCGGACAAGGACCATCGAGCCGCCTCGTCCGAGGGGCTCGGTGAAGGTGGCCATTCCTGGTGGGGAAGCCGGGTCGGCCACCGACAGGAGACGGTCGCCGTCGGTGAGAGAGCTCCCGGCGGCGGCCGTCCGCTCGTCGTGCACCCGCAGGTTCCAGAGATCCGACTGGGCCAGGTCGTCGGTCGCGGGATCGCTCGCGCTCGGCGGGTCCCATGCGGCGAATCCGTCGGGCTGCGACCAGATCTCGACGCCCACGTCCAGCACGCCGGTGGGCAGCGGATCGGCGAACCGTACGCCGAGCGGGCGCAGGCTGCACGCCAGGACCGGCAGGCGCCCCGCCCGGGGCGCCCACGTCGCGAGCCCGTCGGGACCGCACACGACGGCGTCGGGCTCGTCGGAGGTCGTGACCCGCAGGCCGACCGTCCAGGCGGCGCCGAGGAAGACCGGTGAGAGCCAGTGCGGCGGCAGGTCGAGGCGCAGCGACATGCCGCGCTCGAGGTCGGCCACGTCGGTGAGCAGCCCGGACGCCTTGGCCACCCAGTTGGCGTACGTCGTCACCGACAGCTCGACGCGCTCGTCCGTGGCGTGGTCGTAGAAGGTGATCAGCGGTCGCCCGGGGTCCCGCCGCAGCTGCGCGGCGAGGACCTCCGCGAAGGTGCTCACTCGGAGCCGGTCATCAGGTCAGACGACGGTGGGCTCGGGGGAGTCCATGTAGGGGTAGTCGATCATGAAGGTGTCCAGGGCGGCACCGCTCAGGTCGGAGCAGTACTGCCAGACGCCGACCTGCTTGGAGGAGTCGGTCTCGCCGACACCGCCGACCGACCAGTGCGTGAAGGCGACGTGCTGGCCGTCGGGGAACGGCTCGCCGTCCTCGGAGGTCCACGGCACGGCCTTGAACTTGTCGCGCAGGTCGGTGGTGCCCTGGAGCTTCGAGGCGATGCCGCGCAGGGTGTCCATCTTGCTCGAGCTGTCCTGGATCGTCTTGTCGTACCAGAGGATCGTGTAACCGTGCTCGAGGTTGTGGACGAGCTCGCCGAGCTCGGGACGGTCCGAGGTCGTGTAGAGCTTGCGGTCCATCGTGTCCCACATGTTCCAGTGCTGGCCGAAGGCCGGCGGGGAGTCCGGGTAGGTCATCGGGGTGCCGACCTCGACGTGGTCCTGGTTGCCCTCCGCGGGCTTGGTCTCGACCTTCTGGCAGACCGAGGCCTTCGCGCCGATCTCGCTCAGCGACTGCGAGGCGTAGGAGCGCAGGGCCAGCCGGTCCTTGACCGGCTTGAACGCCGCGGCGCCGATGATCAGGACGGCGATGGCGACGCACACGCCCACGATCGCCAGACCACGGCGGCTCTCGCGCTTGGACTGCTGGGAGCGGATGGAGTCGATGACCGCCTGGCGGTCGCTCTTCGGCTTCTTGGCCACGGTGCTCGGTGTCTCTCGGTCGGTCGATGGTGCCTGGTCGGGGACTGCGCGGGCAGAGTCTACGTAGTCCGCGGTGATCCGTCGCACTCGCTGCCCGCGAGAGCGTGCGCGAGCCAGTCCTCCACGTGCCACCCGTGGGCGAAGCAGACGGCGGCGACGGCGGTGCGGTCGGCGCCGTCTGGCAGCCGGCCGACGGCGTCGCGGAGGTCGTCGAGCGCGACGGGCGAGCCGAACGGGAGCTGGTCCGCCGCGGCGCCGACCAGGGCGCGTACGACGGCCTCGCGGGCGCCCCAGCCGAACAGGTCGCCGCCCTCGGGCCGCACCAGCGACACCGCGCCCGGCCCGTCGTCACCCGGCGTCAGCACGAGGTCGCCCCGCCCGCGGACGACGGCGACGGGGCGGCCGGCGAGCTTGCCCTGCGCCAGCTCGGCCGCGCCGGCGAGCTCGTCGGCGACGGCCGGGAGCGTCACGGCGAGGGGGTTGCCGTAGGGGTCGGTCCGCCCGGCGAAGTCCTCGGCCACGAGCAGACCGGCCGCGCCGATGGCGATGTCGGTCTGGCCCTCGCGCCAGGCGCGGCCCGCGGTGTCGGTGACGATGACACCGACGTTGACACCGACGCGCTGGTGGACCTCCTGGCGCAGGAGTCGCGCCGACGCGTCGGGGTCGAGGGGGAGCAGCACGATGGAGCCGGCCTCGACGTTGGACGCGTCGACACCGGCGGCGGCCATGGTGAGGCCGAGCCGGTGGCGCACGATCCGCGTCGGGCCGCGGCGGGCCACGACGCGCACGGACTCCTCGTCGACGGCCGCGTCGCGGTCTCCGACCCGGGTGCGGCCCTCGGCCTTGCTGACCACCTTGCTGGTCACGCACACGACGTCGCCGTCGACCAGCCCGCCGTCGGAGTCGCACGCGGCGAGCACGAGAGCCGCGAGGTCGTCGCCCGCGCGCACCTCGGGAACCCCGTCGGGCGCCCAGACCTCGAGGCGGCCCGTCGTCGGACGGCTCACGCGGTGGCTCCCGAGACGAGCTCCACCGCGGCGGCGGCCATCGCCGCGGTCGCGTCGTGGTCGGTCATCATCAGCGGCACCGCCCTCGCTCGCAGCCCGGTCTCCTCGAGCCGGGAGACCTGGTCGGCGTCACCCTCGTCGACCAGCCAGGCGTCGAGGACCCCGCCGCCCGAGCGCGCGCCGTAGTGCGCGCCGACGCCGGCAGCGCTGACCTCGACGCCGATGCTCGTGAGCAGCTGCCGCGCCATGCCGTGCACGTGGGAGCCGCCGACGATGGGCGAGACCCCCACGACCGGGGCCGGGGTGGCGTGGAGCGCGTCACGGACGCCCGGCACGCCGAGGATGGTCCCGACCGAGACGACCGGGTTCGACGGCGGCAGCACCACGAGGTCGGTCTCGCCGAGCGCCTCCAGCACGCCCGGGGCCGGCGTCGCGGCGTCCTGGCCGACGACGAGGACCGTCTCGGCCGGCACCTCCGCGCGCAGCCGTACCCAGTACTCCTGGAAGTGCACGACCCGGCGCCCGCTGGGGGCCTCGGGATCGGCGATCGCGATGTGGGTCTCGACGCGGTCGTCGGTCATCGGCAGCAGCCGCACGCCGGGCTGCCAGCGACGGCACAGCGCCTCGGTCACCTGCGAGAGGGAGAAGCCGGCCTCCAGCATCTGCGTGCGCACGAGGTGGGTGGCGATGTCACGGTCACCGAGGCCGAACCACGTCGGCTCCACGCCGTAGGCCTCGAGCTCGGTCTTCGCGCTCCAGGTCTCCTCGCGACGCCCCCACCCGCGCTCGACGTCGATGCCGTCGCCGAGGGTGTACATCACGGTGTCGAGGTCGGGACACACCTTGAGGCCGTGGATCCACCAGTCGTCGGCGGTGTTGGCGATCACGGTGACCTCGGTCGCGGCGGACCCGCCCGGCACCACCCCCGTGCGGAGGCCGTGGAGGAGTCCCTGGACGAATCGCGCCCCGCCGACACCGCCGGACAGGACGGTGATACGGCGGAGCGTGGGTGCAGATGATGGCATGGGAACAGCCTGCCCGAAGGGGAATGGCCATATCAGATCCGGGCTTGACTTCACGCGTACGACAGGCATGTAATTCCCACAGTGTCGTTAAGTTCTGGAGCAAGGGTCGCAGCATCACGACCAGGGTCGATGAAGGGGCGTCAGCCATGAGAGCAGAACTGTTTCTCCTCGAACCTGAAGGCGAGGAGTTCGGGTGGCAGGACCGCGCGCTGTGCGCGCAGACCGACCCGGAGGCGTTCTTCCCCGAGAAGGGCGGCTCCACCCGGGAGGCCAAGAAGGTCTGCCTGACGTGCGAGGTGCGCGACGACTGCCTCGAGTACGCGTTGATGAACGACGAGCGCTTCGGCATCTGGGGAGGCCTCTCCGAGCGTGAGCGCCGCAAGCTGAAGAAGCGGGCCGTCTAGCCCCTCCGAGCTCGTCTCCTGCCGCTTCGTGACGGCGTGGGGCGCCTCGCTAAGGTGCTCCGGTGACCGTCACAGCGCTTCTCGTCAGTCATGACGGGGCGCGGTGGCTGCCAGCAGTTCTCGCAGGCCTGACCGGGCAGACCCTCCCGGTCGATCGCGTCGTGGCGGTCGACACCACCAGCCGCGACGACAGCGTCGAGCTGGTCCGCGCGGCCCTCGCGGGCGCGGGGTTCGGCGACTCGCGCCTCGTGGTCGACGTCGTGCCCGGATCCACCAGCTATCCCGCCGCCGTGCGCCACGGCCTCGGCCTCGCCCCGGTCGTCGAGCCGGGCGCGGGACCGGGGGAGGACCCCGAGTGGATCTGGCTGCTGCACGACGACAGCAACCCGGATCCCGACGCGCTGCTCGAGCTCCTGGCCGCCGCGGAGGGTGACCCCGACGCCGCGATCCTCGGACCCAAGCTGCGCGAGTGGCCCTCGCTGCGCCGGCTCCTCGAGGTCGGGCTCACCATCTCCGGCACCGGGCGTCGCGAGACCGGCCTGGAGCGGGGCGAGTACGACCAGGGCCAGCACGACGCCGTACGCGAGGTGCTGGCGGTCAACACCGCGGGCATGCTCGTCAAGCGCGAGGTGCTGGAGTCGCTCGGCGGCCTCGACGACGAGCTGCCGATCTTCGGCAACGACATCGACTTCGGCTGGCGCGCCGCGCTGGCCGGGCACCGCACCATGGTCGTGCCGAAGTCGGTCGTCTTCCACGCGGAGGCCGCGCACCGCGGCATCCGACGCACGCCGCTGACCGGGCGCCACACGCACTACCAGGAGCGTCGGGCCGCGCTGTTCACCTCGCTCGCCAACGTGTCCTCGCGCGGCTTCGCCTGGCAGTACGTCCGGCTGTTCCTCGGCTCCCTGCTGCGGGTGCTCGGCTTCCTCGCCGTGCGGTCGGTGGGCGAGGCGCTCGACGAGCTCGCCGCGGTGCTGTCGGTGCACGGGCGACCCGGTCAGGTGCTCGCCGCGCGCCGCGAGCGCGCGCGACGCCGGGAGGGGGAGCCCAGCGACGTACGCCGCCTGCTGGCGCCGCGGTGGCTGCCCTACCGCCACGGCCTCGACTTCGTCACCGACCTCGCCTCCGCCGCGACCAGCCAGGCCGCCGACGTCGCCGAACGGCGCCGGATCGCCAAGGTCGCCGAGGGCGGACCGGCCGTGCGCGAGCAGCGCCGGGCCACCGCGTCGTCGTCCTCCGGCTCGTCGGGGGAGGACGACGAGGACGCCTACCTCACCGACACCGGCCTCGTCGCGCGCTTCTTCACCAACCCGGTCGCCGTGGCCCTGGTGCTCTTCGGCGTGCTCGCCCTGGTCGCGGGCCGCGAGGCAGTCGGCTCGATCACCGGTGGAGCGCTCTCCCCCGTCCCGTCCGCGGCGGGGGACTGGTGGCGGCTGCACACCTCGACGTGGCACCCGCTCGGCACCGGCACCGACGTGCCCGCCCCGGCCTACGTGCTGCCGTTCGCGATCGCTGCGACGGTGCTGCTCGGACACACCGGGGCGGTCGTCTCCGGCCTGATGCTGCTCGCGGTGCCGGTCGCGGCCTGGGGTGCGTGGCGGCTGCTGAAGGTCGTCGGGCACCTCGTCGACCCGCTCGGCCTGCCGCGCTGGCTGGTCGTGTGGGGCGCGCTGACGTACGCCCTCGTGCCGGTCACCTCCGGGGCCTGGGCGGAAGGACGCTTCGGCACCGTCGCCGTCGCGAGCCTGCTCCCGTGGGCCGCCCACGCGGCACTCGGCTTCGTCGACCCCGACCGCGACCGCCGCTGGCGCGCCGCCTGGCGCACCGCGCTGCTGGTCGCGCTGGGAGCGGCGTTCGTGCCGGGGTTCTGGCTGTTCGCGCTCCTGGCCACCGCCGTGGTGCTGGGCGGAGCGGCCGTCATCGCCCCCCGGCTGCTCCGCGAGCGCGACAGCTGGGGACCTCCGGTGGTCGCGGTCGCTGCCACCCCCGTCCTGCTGGCTCCCTGGCTGCTCCCGCTGATCACCACCGGCTCGGCGTCGGGGCTGCTGCTCGAGGCCGGGCGGCTCACCGTCGACCGGGTCACCTTCGACGGCCTGGTCACCGGCCGCCTCAACGACCTCGGTGCCCCGTGGTGGCTCGGGGTGGTCCTCGGGCTGCTGGCCGTCGCCGCCCTCGTCCCGCGCCGCACCCGCATCCCGGTCGTCATCTGCTGGCTCGTCGCGCTCGCTGCCGCGGTGGTCTCCGGGGTGCTCTCGCAGGTGACCCTCGACCTGCCGGCCGTCGCCACCCGCCCCAGCCTCGGCCTCTTCGTGGTGATCCTCCAGGGCACCGCCGTCGTCGCGGTCGTGCTCGGTGCCGACGCCTACCTGCGCCGCCTCGACGAGCACCACCCGGCCTGGCAGCGCGGGCTCGCGGCCACCCTCGCCGTCGTCGCGGCGGTGGTGCCGCTGGGCGGGCTGGGCTGGTGGCTCACCACGCCCGACAACGCGCTGGCCCGCGACGCCGAGCAGACGGTGCCGGTCTACATGCAGCAGAGCTCGCTGCTCGGTCCGGAGCACGGCGTCCTCGTGCTCGACGGGTCGGTCGACGACGGCATCACCTACCGCATCCGGCGCGACGACGGCACCACCGTCGGCGAGGACGAGATCCTCACGCTGGCCGACGAGGATCCGCAGCTCGAGGCCGAGGTGCGCACGCTGGTGTCCGCCCCCACCCCGGGAGTCGTCGCGGCGCTCGGCTCGCGCGGCATCGAGTACGTCGTGCTCAGCTCGCCCGCCGACGGCAGGATCTCCTCGCTCCTCGACGCGACCGCGGGCCTGGAGCAGGCCAGCGCCGAGGATCGGAGCACCCGCGCCTGGCACGTGGACCGGCCACTGGACGCCTCGGCGCTCGACGGGCCCACCTCGTGGTGGCGCTCGGCGCTGCTGGTGGTCCAGGGACTGGCGATCCTGCTCGCGCTCGTCCTGGCCGCTCCGACCGTGCGGGCCCGCAGGGAGGACCGTGTCGATGACTGAGCCCACGCCTCCGACCGGCGGCCGCCGCCGCGTCGCGCAGGCCGCCGGCCGCCGCCCGTCCGCGGTGACGGTGCTGGCGGTGGTGATCCCGCTGCTGACCGTGGCCGCGCTGGCCCTCGTCCGGCCGGCCGCCACGCCCCCGACGTCGTTCGCCGCCTCGGACGCTGCCCTCGACCGGGTCACCGCGGTGTGCCCGCCCCGCCTCCCCGGAGCCGAGGCGCTGCGCATCGGCAACACCGGCCTCGGGTCCGGCGAGCTCGCGCTCCGGGTCGGGCGGGACGAGGAGACCGAGACGCTGACCGGCGGCGTCGCGGCCCGCACCGAGCGCGCCCCGGTCGTGGTCAACGGCACCGGTGAGCTCGCGCCGGGGCTGGTCGCCATCCGGTCCGGCGCCGGATCGGCCATCGGCTGTGCCGAACCCGCTCCCGAGCGCTGGTTCACCGGGCTCGGCGCCTCGGCCGAGCACGCCTCGACCCTGACGCTCGTCAACCCCGACCGCGGGCCGGCCGTCGCCGACGTGACGGTGTGGGACGGCAGCGGGCTGGTCGACGTGCCGGCGCTCCGCGGCGTCCGCGTGCCCGGTGGCGGCTCGACGTCCTTCGACCTGTCCGCGGTCGCGCCCAACCGTGACGCGCTCGCGGTCCGCGTCGCGGTCTCGCGCGGCCGCCTCGCCTCCAGCGTGGTCGACGTGGTCGATCCGGTCGGCCGGGCCCGGCCGGTGCGCGAGTGGCTGCCGGGGCAGGCCGCGCCCGCGACGACGTCGTACGTCGTCGGCGTCGGCAGTGCCCCCGCCCAGCGCACCCTGACGCTCGCCAACCCCGGCGACAGCGAGGAGCGGGTCGAGATCAAGCTGGTGAGCGGCGACAGCGAGTTCGCGCCGTCCGGGCTCGAGGAGGTCACCCTCCCCCCGGCCTCGGTCAGCGAGGTGGACCTCGGTGGCGTGCTGCGCGGCCGCACCGCACGGGGCGTGCAGGCACTGCGGCTCGAGGCCACGGGGCCGGTGACCGCGAGCCTGCGGATCCGCACCCCCGCCGACCTGGCGCTCGCGGCCGCGGGATCCACGGTGGAGTCGCAGACAGGCACGGCGCTCCCCGGTGGGCCGAAGCGCCTGGTCGTCACGGGGATGAGTGCGCCCGGCGTGCTCGTGCTCCAGGCCTGGGACGCCGAGGGCGAGGAGGTGGTGCGCGAGCGGCGCGTGGAGATCGACCCCGGAACCGCGCGACCGGTGAACCTGCCCGACGCTGCGGTCCTGGCGCTGGTGCGACTGGAGCGCTCGACCGCGGTGGTCTCGGTCGAGGCGAGCGGCGGTGGGCTGTCGACGCTCCCGCTCGAGCAGCTGGAGACCACCAGCCAGGTGCCCGACGTGCGCCCGGCCCAGCGGTAGGTCGCTCAGTCCAGGTAGCGCTCGTCGACCTGGCCGGGAGTGAGGTTGAGCAGCTCGGCGATCTGCTCGACGACGACCGTGTGGACCATCGCCTCGAGCTCGTCGCGCCCGGTCGCGCGGTGCTCGATCGGGCGCCGGAAGAGCACCAGGCGCGTCGGCTCCTGGCCCTTGCCGCGCACCAGCGAGGAGAGGGGGACGGTCTCGTCGCCCCAGTCGTCGGGCAGCATCGGCGCGTCCTCGACGGCGTACTCGACGAGCCCGAGGTGGCGCTGCCAGCGCTCGTCGAGCGGGGTGACCACGTCCAGCACGAGCTGGTCGAACCGCTGCCGCGCCGTGCGCAGCGCCGGCGTGCCGGGCCGGGCGGGGACGACCCCCGGGCCGCGCATGCCACGACCTCGCCGGTCGCGGGTCCTGCGCCTCGTGCGCTCCGGCCCGTCGTCCACGCCTTCTTCCACGCCGCGAGCCTAAGCGTCGCGCGTGCATCTGCCCGGTAGCGTCGGCGTCGTGAGTCTTGCCCGTCGGTGTTCGCGAACGGCGTGTGGCCGTGGCGCGGTCAACACGCTGACCTATGTCTATGCCGACCAGACCGCTGTCCTGGGCCCGCTGGCGACCTACGCCGAGCCGCACGCCTACGACCTCTGCGACGTGCACAGCGAGCGGTTGTCGGCTCCGCGTGGCTGGGAGGTGCTCCGGCTCGCGCCGGACCCCCACGCCCAGGGGCCCAGCAGCGACGACCTGCTCGCCCTGGCCGACGCCGTCCGCGAGGCGGGCCGCCCGGCTCCCACGGCCGCGCCGCTGCACTCCACGGACGACCCCACCCGGGGCGCCAAGCGGGGGCACCTGCGGGTGCTCACGCCCACCGACTGACGTCCCCCTAGGATCATCGGCGTGAACATCGATCCGCAGCTGCTGAGCATCATCGTCTGCCCGGCCTGCCACGGCGAGCTCGTCGCGTCGGTCGACAGTGGGGTCGACGAGCTGGTCTGCCAGGGGTGCGGCAACGCCTACCCGGTCCGCGACGACATCCCGGTGCTGCTGGTCGACGAGGCCCGCAAGCCCGACTGAGCCCGGGAGGGGACGGCACCGTGACCTGGTTCGACGAGGCCCGGCTCGACGACGCCGCCGTGCTCAGCACGGTGGACCTGCGCCTGCGCACGCTCGCCGAGAGCGGTGCGCGCGTACGCCGGGAGGCGCACGAGGCCGCCACCGCGACCGCACAGCTGATCGCCGCCGGCCGCGACGGTGAGCGACCCCGCGCCGTCATCGCCGCGGGTCCCGACTCCCGGCTGCTGCGTGCCGTGCTCGAGCCGTGGTGCCCGGTGCCGTTCGTGGCCTGGCCCAACCCGGGCCTGCCCGGCTGGGCCGGCTCGCTCGACCTCGTCGTGATGCTCGCGCCCGAGGGCAACGACCATGGATCGGCCTCCGCCGTCGCCGAGGCCGTACGCCGCGGGGCGCAGGTGGTGGTCGCGTGCCCCGAGCGCTCGCTCGTCGCCGAGCACGCCGCCGGCCGCTACGTGACCGTGCTGCCGACGGTGACCGGCGACCAGCTGGCCACGGCGGTCGTGATGCTCGACTACCTCGCGCACGTCCACCTCGGTCCGCGCGGGGACGCCGACTCGGTGGCGGAGTCGCTCGACGCGGTGGCCACCGACTGCTCGCCGCACCGCGACCTGGCGGTCAACCCGGCCAAGATGCTCGCGATCGCGATGGCCGACACCAACCCGCTCGTGTGGGGCGGGTCCGTGCTCGCCGCCCGCGCGGCACGTCGGCTGGCCGAGCTGCTGCGGCGCACGAGCGGCCGCTCGGCGATCGCCGGCGACGCGGAGCACCTGCTGCCGGTCATCGAGGCCACCAAGCCCCACGACGTCTTCGCCGACCCGTTCGCCGAGGAGCCCGCCGACCTCCGCCCGCTGCTCCTGGTGCTCGACGACCGTGCCGACGACCCCGTCGTGCGTGAGCAGACCGGCATGCTGCAGGCCGCCGCCGCGCGCCACGGCGTACGTGTCGAGACGGTGACCACCGACGCCGACGCCGAGGTGGCGCGCTACGCCTCGCTGCTCCTGACCGGGACCTACGCCGCGGAGTACCTCCGCGTGGGGCTCGTCGAGGAGTAGTCGCGGCCCTCCCCGTTTCCGGTGAGGGTGGGATCCGCCGTGTCGGGGTAGAACCTCATCAGGTTGTTCACCCCCCATGTCCCAGGAGGACCCATGACTCGCACGTCCCTGCCCCTCGCCGGCGCCCTCGCCACTGCTCTGCTGCTCGTGTCCGCCCCCGGTGCGCAGGCCGCCGTGACCGCGAAGGACGCCCCGAGCCAGGCCGACATCGTGAAGTCGTTCCCCGAGCTCGCCGACGGCCAGTTCAGCACCGACAAGGCCAAGCAGATCGCGGTGCCGGGCAAGACGTGCGGCGCCCCCACGACGAAGAAGGCCAAGTCCGGGGTGACCACCACCGGCGTCTCGTCCACCGGCACGTCGATCGTCGTGGCCGGCGTCGCCGAGGTGAAGTCCGCCAAGCAGGCCAAGACCTACTTCGCGAGCTACAAGAAGTACGTCAAGAAGTGCGGGTCGTTCACCGAGCCCACCACGGGCGCCACGGTCACCGCGACCCTGACGAAGGCGCCCAAGCTCGGCCAGGCGTCCCTGGCGATCACGCAGGAGACGGCCATCGCGGGCGTCACCAGCTACTCCACGAGCATCCTGATCCTCAACGGCAAGCGCGTCGGCACCGTGGCTGCCGTCGCCGACGCGCCGGTGGCGATGTCCAGCGTCAAGAAGCTCGCGAAGGTGGCGGCCAAGAAGATGAGGTGACCACCACCTCGACGCTCTTGTGAGGAGCCCCGGGCTGTCTGCACCTGCAGGCAGGTCGGGGCTTCCTCGCGTTCAGGGCAGCCGCGTGCCGAACACCAGGGCGTCGGCACCGTGGACGTACGCCGTGCGCTCGAGGGTCATCCCGAGGTTGCGCGCGACGCCCTGCGACGGCGTGTTCTCGAGACGGATCAGCGCGACCAGGTGCTCGACGCCGTGGTCGGCAGCACAGTCGCGTACGGCACGGGCTGCTTCGGTGGCGTAGCCGTGGCGGCGCAGCTCCGGCATGACGTGATAGCCGACCTCGACGTGCGGCGTGTCCTCGTCGTCCAGCGGACCGCGTCGTCCCGCGTACGCGCCGGCCGGTCCACCCGGACGGGGTCGGGTGCTGACAGCACCGCCGTGACATCGAGGTCGGACGTCGTCATCGCACGGAAGCGCAGGCGCTCGGTCGGGTCGGGGAGCACCCGAGTCAGGCCGGTCGCGTGCCCTCCGGGGCCTCCTGGCCGATGTCGGCCCAGACCTCGGTCAGGTCGAGGATCGATCCGTCCTGCGCGGTGGCGAAGCTGGCGACCGCGAAGTGCAGCTCCTGACCGTCGGCTCCCCGGCCGACCACCCGGGCGCGGAGCACCGCCCGATCGCCGTCCGCGACGAGGTCCTCGACCAGCATGCGCTCGAAACCCGGGTAGTCGGCGTTGAACCGGACCCATTGCTCGCGGTCGAGCTCCTCGCCGGTGTGCACGAGCCGGCAGGTGAAGTCGTCGTGCAGCAGCGCGGGCAGGCCGTCCCAGTCGTGGGCGTCGATGGTCTCGGCGAGGCGGGTGAGCAGGGTGGCGGTGTCCATGAGGGCCAGTGTGGCGCGACGCGCCGACATCAGGCGCGCGGTTCTTCGACGGTCCGACGGGTGTCGACCGACGCCTGGAGAGTGGGGCCCGAGTGCACGTGGACGTGGAGGTGCTTGGAGTCCTGGTAGCGGCCGAGGTTGGTGAGCACGGCTGCCGCGCCGTGCTGTTCCTCGACCTCCCGCGCGATGCGTTGGACGACGGCTAGCAGGGCGCGTACGTCGGCCTCGTCCGCCTGGGTCACGGTGGTGAACGAGGCGAGGTGACGCTTCGGCACCACGACGACGTGCGTCTGCCAGAACGGTCGCGTGTGGTGGTGGGCCAGCACTCGCTCGTCCTCGTGGACGACGTCGATCTCGACCTTTCGGGGAATGGCTAGGTCGCAGGTCGCAGTAGAAGTCGTTGCCGGAGTAGCCGGTCGTCACGCCATGGCCCGTTCGCGAGCCTCGGCGTAGTGCTCCAGTGCGAGGTCGAGGTCGTTCTCGGAGAAGTCGGGCCAGAGTCGAGGGCTGACGTACACCTCGGGCGTGCGCGGTCTGCCACGGGAAGAAGCCCGAGAGCCGTTGCTCGCCGCTCGTCCGGACGACGAGGTCGATGTCCTTCGACGGACCGCCCGGGAGGTGCGCGGTGATCGCATTCGGGTCGAGCCCGTCGCCCGCGTCGAGTGCGCCAGCGAGGATCGCCCCGCGGATGCCGGACACGATGTCCTCCCGGCCGTCGTAGCCGATCGCGAGCGTGACGTGTGCAGGTCGACCGGCCGTCACCCGCTCCGCTGTCGCCAGCGCGGCGGCTGCGGTCGGGCTGAGCAGCTCGGTGTCACCGCTGACGTGCAGCGCCCAGTGTCCGGAGCCGTCCACGATCCGCGGAAGCACTTCGGCGACGAGCTCGAACAGGAAGCCGACCTCCGCCTCCGAGCGCTTGCGGATGTTGGCCGCCGACAGCACGTACGCCGTCAGATGCTGGATGCCTCGCGCCTCGCACCAGCCGAGGAGCTCCTCCAGGTGGTCGGCCCCGCGCCGGTGGCCCTCGCTTGCGCTCGCCAGGCCAGCCTTCCGTGCCCAGCGCCTGTTGCCATCCATGACGACGCCGAGGTGCTGGGGGACAGTCGATCGGCGTGTGTGGGTCGCGGTCACGTGGTCATCCTCTCCGAGCTGGCAACTCACAGGTCACCGCTGGACTCTGCGTCCAGCACGCGCTGGATGATCTCGGTGATGGAGATGCTCGTGACTCTAGGCACGGAGACGTAGTCGCCCTCGACCCACGCGGCTCTGTGGAGGGACCGCGCACCTTCGGGTGTTCCGGTCATCGCCGTGCGCGACGGTCGTGGTGGCGTGCTCGTCGAGGAGCTCGCGGGTCACGGCGAACGGAGCATCCGGAATCACCTGGTCGACTACGTGCATGGATGCCCGGTCCGATAGACACGGCACGACCATCCGCTCGTGAACATGCCTGGATCCCCACCCTCGTGGTGACGGGTGGGGTGTGGGGCGGGGTCATGGTCGGACGGGTGGGTCGAGCGCAGTGGTCCCTGTGTGGTCGCGTCGGTAGCGATGCTCGTGGGGGCTGGTCCACTCGAAGACACCGGGGTCGAGCATGCGGTAGCGCCAACCGGTGTGTGTCTTGAGTCGGTGGTGGGTCCGGCAGAGGGCGGCGAGGTTGCCGGTCTCGGTGGGTCCGGTCTGGGGTCTGGCGTCGGTGTCTGCGTCGTGGTCGAAGGGGATGATGTGGTCGACGTCGCAGGCTCGGGCTGGTCTGCTGCACCAGGGGAACACGCACGTGCGGTCGCGCAGGGTGACGTGTTCGCGGATCCGGTCCGGGACCTCGTACGCCGGGGTGGCGAGCTGCTGGTGGAGGTCGATGACGGGCGTGACGGTCACCTCGGTGCGGGAGTCGGCGCACCAGGCCTGAATCTGGTCGAGGAGGGCGAGGCAGCGGGCGTGTTCCATGCGGCCGGTCGGACCGAACACGGTGGTGTCGCCGGACACGGCAGCGTCGAAGTGGGCGTACAGGATGACCTGCCGCGCGGAGGGAAGTCCGTCGTGGTCGTCGGCGTCGCGGGTCTCGCCTGGTCCGGTGCCGTGGTGGAAGAGGTCGAGGGCGGTCTGGATGCGGGCGAGGTCGCCGAGTGCTTTCGCGCGTCGGACGTCGAGCGACTCCGTCGATCCCATCGCCTTGCGCGCCTTCGCACCATGCGCGAGGGCGTTGTCGATGTCGATGCTGTCGGCGAGGTCGACCTCGGCCTCGATGCGGACGGTGCCAGCGAAATGGACGTCCTGGCCGTGCACGCTCACATGGCGCGGGTCGACATGCAGGTAGCCGTCCTCGGGATCAGCAGCGGGATCAGGTGCCCCCAGATCGAAGCGGGTGATGGCCTCGGCGACAAGCCGATCGAGCTGCGCGGGACCGACACGTGCAGCAACAGCGGCGACCTGGACGTCGACCCACCCGGCTGCCTCGACAGTCAGGGCAGGGCTGGTGTGGATGGTGGCTTCGGCGACCGACCGTGCCCGCCAGGCAGGCACTGCGCCGGCGCGGACTTGTGCCCAGAGGCGGGGGAGACGGTGGCGGAGCTCGAGGGCGTGTCCGATGAGGTTCTTCGCCGCCGTCGTGGAGATGCCGAGGACGGTGCCGAGCTCCGCGATACAGAACTCCGCCACGAGCGGGCAGCCGGGACCGGCGATGGGTTCCTCGTGCTCACACCCCGGCACCGTGAACGCGGCGGCGGAGTGGATGGACTCGGGTGGGTGGAGGTCGGCCCACCGGGCGGCGAGGTCGAGCTGCTCTGCTGCGGCGGCGTTCTCAGCCTCGCGGGCCGCGCGGATCGAGGCGAGCAGCGCGGAGGCGGAGAGGTCGTCTGCCTCTGCCTCGGGTGCGCCTGCCGGTGGGTCGATCATTTGTTCGATTGTACCGGCGACCACCGACAACGGCCATCGCGGAATCGGATCTGTGGGGACTGATGTCGACGGCGGTGCCTTTGGTTTCGACACGGTCGCTGCGCGACCTGCTCAACCGGCGGGCGGGGGTGTGCGACCTGCTCAACCGGCGGGAGGGGGTCTGCGACCTGCTCGACCGGCGGGGCATAGCGGTTGCCCGACGCCGAGCTCCTGACCTACGAGCGCCCCGTCGAGACCAGCTGCGGCGCATCGACGCTCGGGCGTGCGTCGCCGCAGGAGCGGTGGACGGTGGACGGTGGACGGTGGGGAGCGTCGCGGTCGCGGTCGCGGCGGCCGATGTCATCGCCCGAGGCTACTGTCGGCCCATGGCCGCACCGCCCGCCGCGCCGGCGTACACCACCCGGCTGCTGAGCCCGGAGACGTGGGACGACTTCGCCGCGCTGGTGGAGGCCAACAACGGGGTGTGGGGCGGGTGCTGGTGCATCGGCTTCCACCCCGAGGGGCTCGGCGGCACGGCGGAGGACCACCGCACGGCCAAGCGGGCCCACGCCGACCGCGGCACGGTCCACCAGGTGCTGGTCTACGACGGCGACACGTGCGTGGGGTGGTGCCAGTTCGGCACGCCCGACGAGCTGCCCCACATCAAGAACCTGAAGGCCTACGAGAAGGAGCTCGACGAGCTGCCGCAGTGGCGGATCGGGTGCATCTTCACCGGGAGCCGGCACCGGGAGAAGGGGGTCGCGCGCGCCGCGGTGACAGCCGCCCTCCACCAGATCGCCCGCCACGGAGGGGGAGTGGTCGAGGCCTACCCCGAGCAGGTGGTCGACCGGAAGCCGCAGCGCGGGGCCTACCTCCACACCGGTCCCGAGACCCTCTACGAGGACCTCGGCTTCGTGCGTGACCGACAGATCGCCACGTGGCGGTGGGTGATGCGACTCGAGGTCGGGAGCGACTGAACCGGCCCGGCGCCGATAGGCTGCGAGGCGACGCGGGCGCGACCCGTGCCCCACGACCCGAAGGACGACCATGGCCGGCGGACTCTTCGCCCTCCTCGACGACGTCGCCGCCCTCGCGCGCATCGCCGCCGCCAGCGTCGACGACGTGGGTGCGGCCGCGGGCCGCGCGAGCGTCAAGGCCGCAGGCGTGGTCGTCGACGACACCGCGGTGACCCCGCAGTACCTCCACGGCTCGGCCGCGGAGCGCGAGCTGCCGATCATCCGCAAGATCGCCACCGGATCGCTGCGCAACAAGCTCGTGTTCATCCTGCCCGCGGCGGTGCTGCTCGGGCAGTTCCTCCCGGGCCTGCTCCCGGTCATCCTCATCTTCGGCGGCGGGTTCTTGGCCTACGAGGGCGCGCACAAGGTGCACGAGAAGTACGCCGGGCACGCGACCGAGGCCGACCAGCAGGTCGCCACGCAGGGCGAGTTCACCCCCGAGCACGAGGAGCGGACCATCGCGCAGGCGGTGCGCACCGACTTCATCCTCAGTGCCGAGATCATGGTGATCGCGCTGAAGGAGGTCGTCAGCTCCGACGCCGACGCCAGCATCTGGATGCGGGCGATCGTGCTCGCCGTGGTGGCGATCGTCATCACCGTGCTCGTCTACGGGGTCGTCGCGCTCATCGTGAAGATGGACGACGTCGGCCTCCACCTCGCGGGCAAGTCGTCGAAGGCCTCGCAGCGAGTCGGCCTCGCGCTGGTCGCCGGCATGCCGAAGCTCCTGGCCGCGATCGCCGCGATCGGCACGCTCGCCATGCTGTGGGTCGGCGGCCACATCTTCCTGGTCAGCCTCTACGAGATCGGCGGTCATGACGGACTGCTCGAGGGCACCGGCATCGGCGACGTCCTCCACGCTCCCTACGACCTCGTGCACCACTGGGAGGTGGCGGTCCACGACGCCGTCGGCGGAGCGATCGGCGGCCTGGCCGGATGGCTGCTCAACACCGTGGTCTCGGCGATCGTCGGGCTCGTGGTCGGCGCGCTCGTGCTGGTCGTCCTGCGGGCCGTCGGCATCGGCGGCCACGGTGGTGACGAGCACGCCGGCGAGCACGTGACGGAGCCCGGTGTGGGCGCCGCCGACGATTCCCCGAATCGCTGAGCGCAGTCCTACTCTCTATCTCGTCCGCGCGGGAGATCCCGACGATGCACAGATGTGCGGCGCAGACGCACCTCCTCGACTTCCAGGAGACAACAGATGGACTTCAAGGTCGCTGACCTCAGCCTCGCGGCGTACGGCCGCAAGGAGATCGAGCTCGCCGAGCACGAGATGCCGGGCCTGATGGCCATGCGCGAGCGCTACGGCAAGGAGCAGCCCCTCGCGGGCGCCCGCATCGCCGGCTCGCTGCACATGACGATCCAGACCGCCGTGCTGATCGAGACCCTCGCGGCTCTCGGCGCGGACATCCGCTGGGCCACCTGCAACATCTTCTCGACCCAGGACCACGCAGCCGCCGCGGTCGTCGTCGGTCCCGAGGGCACCGCCGAGGACCCGCAGGGCGTGCCGGTCTTCGCCTGGAAGGGCGAGAGCCTCGCCGAGTACTGGGACGAGGCCGAGAAGGTCTTCGACTTCGCCGACGGCGGGCCCAACATGCTGCTCGACGACGGCGGCGACATCACCATGCTGCTGCACCTCGGCGTCGAGTTCGAGAAGGCGGGCGCGGTCCCGTCGCAGGACTCCACCGACAACGAGGAGTTCAAGGAGGTGCTGCGCGTCCTGGCCCGCTCGCTCGAGTCCGACCCGCAGCGCTGGACCAAGCGCGCTCCGCTCGTCAAGGGCGTCTCGGAGGAGACCACCACCGGTGTGCTCCGCCTCTACGAGCGCTTCAAGGAGGGCACGCTCCTCTTCCCGGCGATCAACGTCAACGACTCGGTCACCAAGTCGAAGTTCGACAACAAGTACGGCTGCCGGCACTCGCTGGTCGACGGCATCAACCGCGCCACCGACGTGATGATCGGTGGCAAGGTCGCGGTCGTGTGCGGCTACGGCGACGTCGGCAAGGGCTCCGCCGAGTCCCTGCGCGGCCAGGGTGCCCGCGTCATCGTCACCGAGATCGACCCGATCTGCGCGCTGCAGGCCGCCATGGACGGCTACGAGGTCAAGCGCCTCGAGTCCGTCGTCGAGACCGCCGACATCTTCATCACCACGACCGGCAACTTCGACATCATCACGGTCGAGCACTTCCACAAGATGAAGCACCAGGCGATCGTCGGCAACATCGGTCACTTCGACAACGAGATCAACATGGCCGGTCTCGCGAAGATCCCGGGCATCGTCAAGGACGAGATCAAGCCGCAGGTCCACCAGTGGATCTTCCCGGCCGAGGACGACAAGCCGGCCAAGAAGGTCATCGTGCTGTCCGAGGGCCGCCTGCTCAACCTGGGCAACGCCACCGGCCACCCGTCGTTCGTGATGTCGAACTCCTTCACCAACCAGGTGCTGGCCCAGATCGAGCTGTTCGCCAAGGCCGACGACTACGAGCTGGGCGTGCACGTGCTGCCCAAGCACCTCGACGAGGAGGTCGCCCGCCTGCACCTCGACGCCCTGGGCGTGGAGCTCACCGAGCTCACCAAGGAGCAGGCCGGCTACCTCGGTGTCCCGGTCGAGGGCCCGTACAAGTCCGACCACTACCGCTACTGAGCAGTACCCGGCGTGGGGCCAGCCATAGACTGGTCTCATGACTGACCTGCCCGAACCGGCACGTGGCAGCGTGCTCGTCGTCGACGACGACGCCTCCCTGGCGGAGATGCTCTCCATCGTCCTCCGCCAGGAGGGGTTCGACAGCCGCATCGTCGGCCGCGGCGACGTGGCCCTCGACGCGTTCCGCGACTACAAGCCCGACCTGGTCCTCCTCGACCTGATGCTGCCCGGCAAGGACGGCATCGACGTCTGCAAGGAGATCCGCGCCGAGTCCGGCGTGCCCATCGTGATGCTCACCGCGAAGGGCGACACCGTCGACGTCGTCGTCGGCCTGGAGTCGGGGGCCGACGACTACATCGTCAAGCCCTTCAAGCCCAAGGAGCTCGTCGCGCGGGTCCGGGCGCGCGTGCGCCGCAACGACGTCGCGCCCGACGAGGGCCTCACCATCGGTGACGTCACCATCGACGTCGCTGGCCACTCCGTCACGCGCGAGGGCACGCCGATCAACCTCACGCCGCTCGAGTTCGACCTGCTGGTGTGCCTGGCCCGCAAGCCGTGGCAGGTCTTCACCCGCGAGGTGCTGCTGGAGCAGGTGTGGGGCTACCGGCACAGCGCCGACACCCGCCTCGTCAACGTGCACGTCCAGAGGCTGCGCTCCAAGGTCGAGCACGACCCGGAGAACCCCGAGGTCGTCGTGACGGTGCGCGGAGTGGGCTACAAGGCCGGCAAGTCCGCGTGACGCAGGCCCGACCGTGACCTCGCCATGACGCCGCCATGACCCCGCCTCCGGGCGCGACCACCCCGGCACCGGTTCCCACCGGCGGTCCCGGACGCGTACGTCGCCAGCTGGAGCGGCTGCCCGCCGTGCTGCGTCACGGCCCGGCCTTCTGGCGCCGCTCGCTCCAGGTGCGAGTCGTGCTGAGCACGCTGGTCCTCTCCGCGCTCGTCGTCGGCGTGGTGGGCTGGTTCCTCATCCAGCAGACGCGCGACGGCCTGCTCGAGCACCGGGTCGAGGCGGTCGTGCAGGAGGCCGAGGCCGAGACCGAGTCGGCCCGCGCGGCGCTCGCGTCCACCTCGGGCCTCGACATGGACGAGTCGGGCCAGCAGGAGGCGCTGGTGCAGCCGATCCAGGCGCGTGGCGCCACCCGGGGCTTCGCCGTCGTGCTCTCCCCGCCGATCGACGAGGGCGCGCGACTCGCCGACGGTGGTGCCAAGTTCACCGAGGGGCTCGACCTCTCCAGCGTCCCGGAGTCCCTCGAGGCGCGCTTCGACTCGGTGTCGCCCACGGCCTGGACCTACACCGACATCCGCACCACGCGACCGATCGCCGGCCTGCCCGAGGGCCCCGGCATCGTGGTCGGCAGCCAGGTGCGACTGCCGGCCGACGACAACACCTACACCCTCTACTACCTCTATCCCCTCGCCGAGCAGCAGGAGACCCTCGCCCTGGTCTCCCGGGCGATGCTGATCGCCGGTGTGCCCCTGCTCGTGCTGGTCGCGCTGCTCACCTGGCTGGTCACGCGGCAGGTCGTGACCCCGATCCGGATGGCCCGCCGGGTCGCCGAGCGGCTCGCGGCCGGTCACCTGCAGGAGCGGCTGCGCGTCCGCGGCGAGGACGACCTCGCCCGCCTGGCGATGTCGTTCAACCAGATGGCGTCCAACCTCCAGAAGCAGATCCGCCAGCTCGAGGAGCTCAGCCGGCTCCAGCGCCGGTTCGTCTCCGACGTCTCCCACGAGCTGCGTACGCCGATCACGACCGTGCGGATGGCCAGCGACGTGATCCACGACGCCAGGCCCTTCCTCGACCCGGTCACCGGTCGGGCCGCCGAGCTGCTCCAGAAGGAGCTCGACCGCTTCGAGACGCTGCTCGCGGACCTGCTCGAGATCAGCCGGTTCGACGCCGGCGCCGCCGTCCTCGAGGCCGAGGACGTCGACCTGGTCGACGTCGCCCGCCGCGTCGTCGACATGACCTCGGTGCTCGCCGAGCAGCGCGGCACCCGCGTCGTCCTGCACGAGCCGGGCACGCGGTGCGTGGCCGAGGCGGACGTGCGCCGGGTCGAGCGGATCGTGCGCAACCTGGTCACCAACGCCATCGACCACGCCGAGAGCCACGACGTGGAGATCTACCTCGGCACCGACCTCCAGTCGTCGGCCATCGCGGTGCGCGACCACGGAGTGGGGCTCGAGCCGGGGGAGTCGGCGATGGTGTTCAACAGGTTCTGGCGAGCCGATCCCGCCCGGGCCCGCACCAGCGGCGGCACCGGCCTGGGCCTGTCGATCTCGCTGGAGGACACCCACCTCCACGGCGGCTGGCTCCAGGCCTGGGGTCACCCCGGGCAGGGCGCCCAGTTCCGGCTCACCCTGCCGCGCCACCTCGGCGTTCAGCTGCGACACTCGCCGCTCCCGCTCGTGCCGACCGACGCGAGGGAGTCCGCATGAACCACCCGACCACCTTCTTCGGCTCCGTCCTGCGCGTCGCCGTGGGCGTGCTGGCGTGCGCACTGCTCGCCGGCTGCGTGCAGATGCCGACGTCCGGTCCGGTGGTCGAGCCCCCGGTCAGCTCCGGCGCCGGCACTCCGGCGCCGGGCATCTTCTTCAACCCGCGGCCGCCGCAGGTGGGCGAGACCCCCGACGAGATCGTCACCGGATTCCTCGAGGCGATGAAGGCCACGCCGATCCGCACCACGGTCGCGCGCCAGTTCCTCACCCGCGAGGCGGCCGACGGCTGGGCGCCGGAGCAGCAGATCCTCACCTACGCCGAGCTCGGCAGCGCGGTGGGGCAGATGTCGGTGCAGGTCCCGCTGAACGACGTGAACCGCTACGACTCCCGCGGCGCCTGGGAGGGCACCGAGGGCCGCGTCGAGCTCGACCTCGGCCTCGTCCAGCAGGACGGCGAGTGGCGCATCGACGAGGTGCCGGACGCGCTGATCGTCCCTGCCTCGTGGTTCGACGACTGGTACCAACGCGTCTCGCTCTACTACTTCGACCCGACCTCCGAGGTGCTCGTGCCGGAGCCGGTCCACGTGCCGCGGGGCGACCAGTTCGCCTCCTCGCTGGTGCGTGGCCTGCTGGCCCCGGTCCCGACCGACGACCAGGACGTGGTCCGCACCTTCTTCCCACCCGGCACCACGCAGGGGCTGATGCCGGTGCAGTCGGGCATCGCGCAGGTGTCGCTGTCCGGAGACCCGGACGCGATCGACACCGAGATCGGCAACCGGATGCTCGTCCAGCTGGCGTGGACGCTGCGGCAGGACCCGGACGTCAAGGCCGTCGAGCTCACGATCGGCGACCGGCTGATCAGCTACCAGGGTGGCTCGACGCAGGTCAACCTCGGCGTCGGAGCCGACTACGACCCCAACGGCGTGCGGTCCGACACCGACCTCTTCGCCCTCGACGACGGGCGCGTGGTCACCGGGACGCTCGGCGCGCTCGGGCCCACCGTGGGTCCGCTGGGCGAGGACGGCTACGACGTGCGCTCGATCGGGGTGAGCATCGACGGGTCCCGGGTCGCCGCGGTCACCGGCGACGGCACGGGGGCGTACGTCGCGTCGACGGAGGCGCCGGACGGCGAGGTCCTCCAGCCCGTCGTCGGTGCGGTCGACCTGGCTCCGCCGCGGTGGGACTACCGCGGCCGGGTGTGGCTGCTCGACCGGGGTGCCGGCTCGGCGCGCGTCATCCTCGTCGAGGACGACACCGCGCGCGTGGTGGAGGTCCCGGGTCTGAGCGGACGCAGGGTCAGCCGCCTCCTCGTCTCGCGCGACGGCACGCGGATGGTCGCGGTCGTGCGGGGGCCGCGGGCCGACCGCGTGGTCGCCGGACGGATCCGGCACGCCGTCGACGGGCAGGTCATCGGCTTCACCTCCTTCCGGAGACTGCCGCTGGCCATCGAGGGCACCGGTCGGATCCGTGACATCGGCTGGCGCTCGCCGACGGCGGTCTCGGTGCTCCGGGACATCTCGGACGGCTCGTCGGAGGTGCGCACGACGTCGGTCGACGGTGCGCCGGGTGAGATCGCCACCGCCGGCGCCACCCGCATCCGTGGCACGAGCAGGGCGCTGGTCGCGAGCCCGGTGGACAGCCGCGTCTCCGACACCTACGCCCTCACCGGACGTGAGGTGACGAACCTGACCCGTCCCGAGCGGGTGGTGCCCGACCTGCCCGAGGGGCTCACCTCGCTCACCTACGTGGGGTGATCCACAGGCGGCGGCGCCGGGCTTGTCGGCGTACGCCGCGTGCTGCTGGCATGGACGGGTGCTCGACGAGGCCCTCGACCTGTTCCTCGGCAGCCGCTGCGTCGGGTGCGGGCACCCGGGCCGGATGCTGTGCGTCGCCTGCCGGACCTCGCTCGCCCGGACCGCCGTGCAGGCGTGGCCCACCCCGGTCCCGCACGGGCTGGTGACACCGTGGGCCACCGAGTCCTACGACGGGGTCGTCAAGGAGCTCGTCGTGGGCCACAAGGATCGCGGCCAGTGGGGTCATCGTCGCGTGCTGGGTGGGCTCCTCGCCGAGGCGGTGCGTGCCGCGACGGAGTACGCCGACCCGGTGACGCCGCTGCTCCTCGTGCCCGTGCCGTCGCGTCCGGGAGCGGGCCGACAGCGCGGCTACGAGGCCACCGCGGCGATCGTCCGGACCGCCGCCGGGCTGCTCCGCGACCGCGCGGGTGGGAGCTGCGCGATCGCGGTGGCGCCTCTCCTGGTCTCGCGGGGGGCCGCCGACCAGGCCGGCCTGGACGCCCGCGGCCGGGCCGCCAACGTCGACCACTCGATGCGGTGCCCGACGTCCGCGCTGACCCGGGTCGCCCGCCGGTGGCCGCGGGCCCACGTCGTCGTCTGCGACGACGTGATGACGACCGGGGCGACGGCGCGCGAGGCCCAGAGGGCGCTCGAGTCGGTCGGTCTCCGGCCGGTGGCGATCGCCGCGGTGGCCGCCACGCGGCGGCGCGCGCCCGAGGGATGACCCTGCGGTTGGCCCGCGGCTCCCGAGGGGCTAGCGTCTCTTCATGGAGTCCGCCCGGGTCCGTGGTTGCGTCACGGAGAGGGCTGCGCGCGAGCGCAGGTCCCGCCCGAGGCAAGCCGATGCCAGTCGCAGGCGAAACGGTCCACGTAAGTCCACGAGCACCGCGTCCCCGGACGAGGGGCCCGTCGGACGATCACGGTGCGGCTTAGAAGTAAGTCCTGCCTCGGCCCCGACGTCAGATGCGTCGGACGCCGGGAGAAGGCCAGTAGTGACGGAGAAGTTGCGAACGCTTCAGCAGGCGATTGTGGGGTCGAAGACCAGGTCGGCCGGGCGGACTCCATCCCACCCTGCCCCGGCGCACGGTGCCGCGGCCCATGGAAGGGTGCGGTCCGCTCGCTAGTTGAGGAGGTTCACATGGAGGTTGTGGTCACGGGACGGCACTGCGAGGTGTCCGATCGATTCCGCGAACATGTCTCGGAGAAGCTCACCCGTCTGGAGAAGCACGACCACCGCATCATGCGGGTCCAGGTGGAGGTGGAGCTCGAGAAGAACCCTCGCCAGCACGACCGTGCGACCAAGGTCGAGCTCACGGCGTTCTCCAAGGGCCCGGTGATCCGCGCGGAGGCGGCCGCCGAGGACAAGATGGGTGCGCTCGACCTGGCGCTCGACAAGATGCAGTCGCAGATGCGCCGCGCGGCCGACCGTCGTCGCGTCCACAAGGGACGCAACGAGCGCGTGTCGGTGGGGGAGGCCCTCGCCGGGATGCCCACGGTGGACGACGCGGCCGCGGACGAGGACGGTGTGGTCGAGCGCAAGGTCGGGCCCATCACGGTGACCGGTGACGGTCCGCTCGTGGTGCGCGAGAAGTCGCACAAGGCCGCCCCGATGACCCTCGACCAGGCGCTCTACGAGATGGAGCTGGTCGGCCACGACTTCTACCTCTTCGTCGACAAGGAGGTCGACCGCCCGGCCGTGGTCTACCGCCGTCGGGGCTACGACTACGGCGTGATCTCGCTCGACGTCGACTGAGACGTCGCCGCCGGATGCTTCCTGACGACTCGGTCCCGCGCGCGTGCAATGATGCGCGCGTGACCGAGTCAACAGGCAGCGAACCCGTCCGCGTGCTGGTGGTCGACGACCAGGAGCTCTTCCGGCGAGGGCTGATCATGCTGCTCGGCGGGGACTCCGACATCGAGGTCGTCGGCGAGGCCGCCGACGGCGTCACCGCGACCGACCTCGCCGTGAAGACCGCCCCGGACGTGATCCTGCTCGACGTCCGCATGCCGCGGCGCACCGGCGTGGAGGCCTGCCGCGCGATCAAGGAGGCCGTGCCGTCGGCCAAGATCATCATGCTGACGGTCTCCGACGAGGAGGCCGACCTCTACGAGTCGGTCAAGAACGGCGCCGCGGGCTACCTCCTCAAGGACTCCTCGATCGAGGAGGTCGCGCAGGCGGTCCGCGTGGTCAACGAGGGACAGTCGCTGATCAGCCCGTCGATGGCGGTCAAGCTCATCGACGAGTTCAAGCAGATGTCGAAGCCCGAGCGCGAGCAGGGCCCGGCGCTGCGGCTGACCGACCGCGAGCTCGAGGTGCTGCGCCTGGTCGCCAAGGGCCTCAACAACCGTGAGGTGGCCAAGGAGCTCTTCATCTCCGAGAACACGGTGAAGAACCACGTGCGCAACATCTTGGAGAAGCTCCAGCTCCACTCCCGCATGGAGGCCGTCATGTACGCCATGCGCGAGAAGCTGCTGGACCTGCCCTGACGGGCGATGTCGGTCCGTTCCGGTTGGCTTCCCCACGTGGACCAGCTGACCAAGCTCCAGGCCCGTCGCATCGCGCTGGGCGCCCAGGGCTTCACTGATCGCGCCCACTCCGCGCCGTCGATGCGGACGCTCGAGCGCACGGTGCAGCGCACCGGCGTGCTCCAGGTCGACTCGGTCAACGTCCTCCAGCGCGCCCACTACATGCCGCTCTACTCGCGGATGGGCCCCTACGACGTCGACCTGCTGCGTCGGGCGCAGAGCGGGACGGCGCGACGGCCCCGCCGGCTCGTGGAGTACTGGGCACACGTCCAGGCCCTGATGCCGGTCGAGCTGTGGCCGCTCATGCGGCACCGGATGGAGAAGTACCGCGCCGAGCGTGGCAAGTGGGGCTTCGCGGCCACCGATCCCGGCCTCGAGCCCCGGGTGCTGGCCGCCGTCCGCGACCGCGGCCCGGTCACCGCGCGTGACCTGGAGGAGGAGTTCAGCACCGGGCCGCGCAGCAGGGAGCACTGGGGCTGGAACTGGTCGGAGGCCCGCAAGGTCCTCGACTACCTCTTCCTCGTCGGCGACGTGGCCGTCGCCGGCCGCACCAGCCAGTTCGAGGTGGTCTACGACCTGACCGAGCGGGTCCTGCCGGCCGCGGTGCTCGACGCGCCGACGCCCACGCCCCAGGAGGCGGTGACCGAGCTCGTACGTCGAGCCGCCCGCTCGCACGGGGTCGCGTCCGGTGCCTGCCTGGCCGACTACTACCGGCTGCGGCTCCAGCCGGCCCCGGGCAAGGCGAGCACGAAGGTGGCGATCGACCAGCTCGTCGAGGACGGTGAGCTGGTCCCCGTGCGGGTCCAGGGGTGGAAGCCGCAGGCCTACCTCCACCGCGACGCCCGGCTGCCGAGACGGGTGGGGGCCCGGGCACTCCTGAGCCCGTTCGACCCGGTGGTGTGGCAGCGCGCCCGCGCCGAGGCCCTCTTCGACTTCTTCTACCGCATCGAGATCTACGTGCCGAGGGAGCAGCGGCTCCACGGCTACTACGTGCTGCCGTTCCTGCTCGGCGACCGGCTCGTGGGCCGCGTCGACCTCAAGGCCGACCGGGCCGCCCGCGCCCTGCTCGTGCCGGGTGCCTTCGTGGAGCCGGGCGCCCCGCCGGAGACCGTCGAGGAGCTCGCCGCCGAGCTCCGCCGGCTCGCCGGCTGGCTGGGCCTCGACGACGTCGTCGTCGGCCGCGGGTCGGGCGCGTCGGGCGACCTGTTGCAGGCATTGGGTGAGGCGTTGGAGCGGTAGGTAGAGTTACCACTCGTGCCTGCCATCATCGACAAGCTGCTCCGCATCGGCGAGGGCAAGATCCTCCGCGAGCTCGTAGCCATCTCCAAGGCCGTCAATGCCATCGAGGACGACTTCGTCAAGATGAGCGACGACGAGCTCCGCGCGATGACCGACGAGTTCCGCGAGCGACTCCAGGCCGGTGAGACGCTCGACGACATTATGCCCGAGGCGTTCGCGACGGTGCGTGAGGCGAGCAACCGCATCCTCGGCATGCGTCCCTTCGACGTGCAGATCATGGGTGCCGCCGCGCTCCACCTCGGCAACATCGCCGAGATGAAGACCGGTGAGGGCAAGACCCTGGTCGCGGTGCTGCCCGCCTACCTCAACGCGCTCGAGGGCAAGGGCGTCCACGTGGTCACGGTCAACGACTACCTGGCCAAGTTCCAGTCCGAGCAGATGGGCCGCGTGCACCACTTCCTCGGCCTGACCACCGGCGTGATCCTGCCGTCGATGCGTCCCGCCGAGCGCCGCGAGGCCTACGCCTGCGACATCACCTACGGCACCAACAACGAGCTCGGCTTCGACTACCTGCGCGACAACATGGCCGACTCGGTCGAGGAGTGCGTGCAGCGCGGTCACAACTTCGCCGTCGTCGACGAGGTCGACTCGATCCTCATCGACGAGGCCCGGACCCCCCTGATCATCAGCGGTCCGACCCAGGACGAGGTCAAGTGGTACGCCGAGTTCGCCAAGCTGACCAAGACGCTCGTCAAGGACTCCGACTACGAGGTCGACGAGAAGAAGCGCACGATCTCGGTGCTCGAGCCCGGCATCACCAAGGTCGAGGACCACCTCGGCATCGACAACCTCTACGACTCGGTCAACACCCCGCTCATCTCGTTCCTGAACAACTCCATCAAGGCCAAGGAGCTGTTCCGCAACGACAAGGAGTACGTCGTCATGGACGGCGAGGTGCTCATCGTCGACGAGCACACCGGCCGCATCCTGGCCGGCCGTCGCTACAACGACGGCCTGCACCAGGCCATCGAGGCCAAGGAGAACGTGACCGTCCGCGAGGAGTACCAGACCCTCGCCACGATCACGCTCCAGAACTACTTCCGTCTCTACGACAAGCTCTCCGGCATGACCGGTACGGCCATGACCGAGGCCTCGGAGTTCGACAAGACCTACCAGCTCGGCGTGGTCCCGATCCCGACCAACCGTCCGATGCTGCGCGAGGACAACGTCGACCTCGTCTACCGCACCGAGGAGGCCAAGTACGACGCCGTCGCCGACGACATCGCCGAGCGCCACGCCAAGGGCCAGCCGATCCTCATCGGCACCGTCTCGGTCGAGAAGTCGGAGTACCTCTCGAACCTGCTGAAGAAGCGCGGGATCCCGCACACCGTCCTCAACGCCAAGCAGCACGCCGACGAGGCCAAGGTCGTGGCCCTCGCCGGCCACAAGGGCGCGGTCACGGTCGCGACCAACATGGCCGGACGCGGCACCGACATCATGCTCGGTGGCTCGGTGGACTTCCTCGCCGACCAGGAGCTGCGCAAGGAGGGCCTCGACCCCGTCGAGGCGCCGGAGGACTACCAGGCGGCCTGGCCCGCCATGGTCGAGCGGATCAAGGCGCAGGTCGCGGCCGAGCACGACGAGGTCCGCGAGCTCGGCGGCCTCTACGTCGTCGGCACCGAGCGTCACGAGTCGCGTCGCATCGACAACCAGCTGCGCGGTCGCTCCGGCCGTCAGGGTGACCCGGGCGAGTCCCGGTTCTACCTGTCCCTGCAGGACGAGATGATGCGGCTGTTCAAGTCGGAGTGGGTCGACCGGATCCTCACCGTGCTCAAGGTCCCCGACGACGTGCCGATCGACGCCAAGCGGGTGAGCAACGCCATCGCCGGCGCGCAGGCCAACATCGAGTCGCAGAACTTCGAGTCGCGCAAGAACGTCCTCAAGTACGACGACGTGATGAGCCGCCAGCGCGAGGTCATCTACGCCGAGCGCCGTCGCGTCCTCGAGGGCGCCGACCTGGGCGAGCAGATCCGGGGCTTCATCGACGACGTGATCACCGGCTACGTCCGCGGCGCCACCGAGGGCTACGCCGACGACTGGGACCTCGACGCCCTGTTCACCGGTCTCGGCCAGCTCTACCCCATCGGTCTCACCAAGGACGGCGTCATCAAGGCCGCCGGCGGTGTGGAGGGGCTCGCCCGCGAGACCCTCATCGAGGACCTCCAGAAGGACATCCAGGAGGCCTACGACCGCCGCGAGGACGAGATGGGCGAGGAGGTGCAGCGCGAGCTCGAGCGTCGTGTCGTCCTGTCGGTCCTCGACCGCAAGTGGCGCGAGCACCTCTACGAGATGGACTACCTCCGCGAGGGCATCTACCTCCGCGCCTACTCCCAGCGTGACCCGCTGGTGGAGTACCAGCGCGAGGGCTTCGACATGTTCGCCGCGATGATGGACGGCATCAAGGAGGAGTCGGTCGGCTTCCTGTTCAACCTCCAGGTGGAGGTGGAGGACGAGGACGACGAGCCGGCAGCCCCCGCCCCGCAGATCTCGGTGGCGACCCCGCAGATCGACTTCGCGAAGGCAGCGGCCCACGCACCCGGTGCGCAGGGCGAGCAGCAGCCAGAGCACCAGGGTCCGACGATCCGTGCCAAGGGCCTCGACAAGCCCAACCGCCCGCGCAACCTGTCCTACAGCGCTCCGTCCGAGGACGGCGACGCCGAGGTCGTGGCCGGCCCGACGGGCGATGACGACCCGTTCGCCGGCGTCGGCCGCAACTCGCTGTGCCCCTGCGGCTCCGGTCAGAAGTTCAAGCGCTGCCACGGTGCCCCCGGTGGGGCCACCGGGCGCGCCACCATGGGGGGCTGACGCCGCTCAGCCGAACGACAGGGCGACGCACTGCCAGCGGTCCCGCACGACCTCGAACCGTGCGGCGACCGCGCGTGAGCGCCGCCCGTAGCGCACGTGCGCGCTCGCCTCGGCGGCGTCGTCGCGGATCAGGGCGGTGCGGACGCTCATGATCACGGGTCGGGTCGGGTTGGGCCCGCGCGAGCGACCGGGCGCCCCGGCCGCCTCGCTGATCGCGCGGGATCGCCGCACGAGGTCGTCGTAGACCTCCGGCACCGAGTGGCGCAGCACCTGGCTCACCGGACGGTCGCCCGACGCGATCTCGACGACCGCGGCGAGGTAGCGGGCGATGATGGCGTCCACCTGCTGTCGGTCGGCGGTGCCACCCACGACGAGGTCGTTGGTGCGGGCGAGCCGTGGCCGCGGGCGCGGGGGAGCCGTGCGCGGAGTCAGGTCGAGCGCCAGCGAGCCCTGGACGCTCGCCATCGGCGAGCCGGGTCGCAGGAGGATGACCTCGGCCGTGGAGGTGTCCGGTGTGGGCATCATCGTGCTCCGTCCGTGTCGTGGTGGTCGTTGCTGTCGTGGGTGTCGCCGGGCAGGTGCAGCGCCTGGCCGGGAAGGATCAGGTCGGGGTCGTCGCCCACGACGTCTCGGTTGGCCTGCCAGATGGTCCGCCAGCGCTGGTCGATGGACGTCTCGCCGACCGGATGTGCGGCGGCGATCGCCCAGAGGGATTCACCGGGCCGCACGACGTGGGCGTCCACCCGGACGCTCGCCGGGCGGATCGTCGCATGCGCGGGGCGCGGTCCGTGCCGCTCGGGGGCGACGGCCCGCTCGGGCAGGCTCAGCCCGACCAGGCCTTCACGACCGTCGCTACCGGCCCGGTCCCCAGCGGCCAGCGCGGGTGTGCTGGTGCCGGCGACCACGGCCGCGCCGCACGCGACCAGGACCCACCGGCGGACGGTGCCGCCGGCCACGCTCGTCACGCCGGGGCGGCGACGATCCAGGAGCAGCGCAGCGACCGTCGCGGTCGTGATGACCCAGAGCCAGGCGGCGGCCAGCGCCAGCCCCGTGGCGCACACCGCGACGACCAGGTCGATGACGTCGTCACCGGCTCCGGTGCGGGTGGCGTGCCAGGCGCCCGGGGCGAGGGCCGCCGCACCGAGGGCGGCGCTCGTCGCCCCCAGCCAGACCACCACGGGGCGCACCACCCTGACAGCTCTCCGAGACACCCCTGAACCTTTCGTTTGCGTCTGTTTGCATCATTCAACGAACGTTCACGAGTGTTGTCAAAGGTTTCTCCACAGCCGGGTGCTTAGAGTGGTGCGATGTCCTGGGAGCACGAGCTGTTCGCGCTGTTCGACGATCTCGAGGGTCAGGCAGCGGCGGCGTGGGAGGCCGACCGTGAGGCGGAGATCGCCGATCGCGCCCGCGCCGAGTACGCCGCGGTGACCCTGGCCAGCCGCCTGATGGCCACGCGTGGACGTGACGTGGCGCTGGACCTGCCGCACGTCGGTCGGATCGAGGGGCGCCTGGCGCGAGTCGGTGAGGGATGGTGCCTGCTCAGCGGGTCCGGGCAGGACTGGATCGTCTCGGTGCGTGCCGTCGCCGGGGTGCGCGGAGCGACCGAGCGCTCGGTGCCGGAGGTGGCCTGGTCACCGGTCGACCGGCTGGGGCTGCGAGCGGCGCTGCGCCGGCTCGCCGACGCCGAGGCGCGTTGCCTGGTGCACCTCGCCGACGGTCGCCGTCACGAGGCCTACGTCGAGCGCGTCGGTGCCGACTTCCTCGAGTGCCGGACGGTCGCGGACGCGGGCGACCCGCGCGAGGTGGTGCTGGTGCCCTACGACGGGTTGGTGGCCGTCCAGAGCAGGGACGACTGACCGGGCGTCGTCAGGCGATCGGAAGCGATCAGGTCGCGTCGACGTCGTACGGCGGGACCTGGCCCTCGGGCAGCCGATCCCTCTCGGCCTGCTCGGCCTGCTCGCGGTCGACCTCGGCCATCGCCTCGGTGATGTGCTTGCGCACGATCGCGCGGGGGTCGAGGTCGCGGAGCTGGAGGTCGGCGTAGTCCGGGCCGAGCTCGTTGCGGAGCTCGTCGCGGGCGTTGTTGGCCAGCCCCCGCGCGCGGTGGAGCAGCTGCGCCGCCTGGCGGGCCAGGTCCGGGAGCTTGTCCGGCCCGAGCACGAGCACGGCCACCAGCGCGATCACAGCCAGCTCCATGAGCCCGACGTCGAACATGGTTGTAGAACCTACTGGCTAGAACGTGCTCGAGGGGACAAGACCCAGCTGCATGCCGGCGAGCCCGCGACCGCGGCCCGCGAGCGCGGTGGCGATCCCGGTCAGCTCCCGGGCGGCCGGAGCGGACGGGTCGGCCTCCACGATGGGCTTGCCCACGTCGCCGCCCTCGCGCAGCGAGACGTCGAGCGGGATCTGCGCCAGCACCGGCACGTCGTAGCCGAAGCGCTCGGACAGCGTCCTGGCCACCCGGGCACCGCCGCCGCTGCCGAACACCTCGAGCCGGTGGTCGTCCTCGGCGGGGCAGTGCGGGCACGGCAGGTAGCTCATGTTCTCCACGACGCCGACCACGCGCTGGTGCATCATCGAGGCCATCGTGCCGGCGCGCTCGGCGACCTCGGCGGCGGCCTCCTGCGGCGTGGTCACGACGATCACCTCGGCGCTCGGCAGGTGCTGGCCCAGCGAGATCGCCACGTCGCCGGTGCCCGGGGGCAGGTCGAGCAGGAGCGCGTCCAGGTCGCCCCAGTAGACGTCGGCGAGCATCTGGACCAGGGCCCGGTCGAGCATCGGACCGCGCCACGCGACGACCTGGTCGCGTCGGGGCTTGAGCATGCCGATCGAGATCACCGAGACGCCGCTGGGGGTCGGCACCGGCATGATGAGGTCGTCGACCTGGGTGGGCCGGGTGTCGGCGACGCCGAGCATCGCGGGGACGGAGTGGCCGTAGATGTCGGCGTCGACGACGCCCACCTTCAGGCCCTGCGCGGCGAGCGCGAGGGCGAGGTTGACGGTGACCGACGACTTGCCGACGCCGCCCTTGCCGCTCGCGATCGCGTAGACCTTGGTCAGCGAGCCGGGCTGGGCGAAGGGGATCTCGCGCTGGGCGCGGCCGTCGCTGAGGATCTCCTTGAGGCCTGCACGCTGCTCGGCGCTCATCACGCCGAGGCTCAGGTCGACGGAGCTCACGCCGGGCACCTTCGAGACGGCGGCGGTGACGTCGCGGTTGATGGTGTCCTTGAGCGGGCAGCCGGCCACGGTGAGGAGCACGTGGACCGCGACCGATCCGTCGTCGGCGACCTCGACCGAGTCGACCATCCCCAGCTCCGTGATCGGGCGCTTGATCTCCGGGTCGTCGACGGTCGCCAGGGCGTCCATCACCTGCTGCTGCGTGGGGGTGCTCATGATGCCCGAGTCTACGAGCCGGGTCCCGACGTCACGGGCCCGGTCGGGAAACCTGGTCGGGCGGTGGCTGGGAGTCGTCCGGGGCGGCGGGCCGCTGCAGGTCCTCGATGTCGCCGAGCAGGCCGCGCAGCTCGGAGCGGAGGAAGTCGCGGGTGGCCACCTCGCCGACCGCCATCCGCAGCGACGCCACCTCGCGGGCGAGGAACTCCATGTCGGCGTGGGCACGGGCGTTGGCCTGGCGGTCCTGCTCCGCGACGACCTTGTCGCGCTGCTCCTGACGGTTCTGCGCGAGCAGGATGAGCGGAGCGGCGTACGACGCCTGGAGGCTCAGCATCAGGGTCAGGAAGATGAAGGGGAACTCGTCGAAGCGCAGGCTCTCCGGGGCCAGGACGTTCCACAGGATCCACACCGCCACGAACGCGGTCATCCAGAGCAGGAACTTGGCCGTGCCCATGTAGCGGGCGAACGACTCGGCGAAGACGCCGAACGCGTCGGCGTCGACGTTGGGGCGCGGGACGAGCTGGCGGCGGGTCTCGCGCGGGGTGTCGAGGCGTGGGCGTCGGTTGTCGCTCATCCGGCACCCCCGGCGACCCTGCCGGTGATGGGTCCGGGCCGCGGAGCGCGGTCACGCCAGCCCTCGGGGAGCATGTGGTCGAGCAGGTCGTCGACGGTGACGGCCCCGATGAGGCGACCCTCCTCGTCGACGACCGGTGCGGCGACCAGGTTGTAGGTCGCCAGGTGGGCGGCCACCTCGTCCATCGAGGCGTCCGCGCGCAGCGGGTCCATCGAGTCGTCGAGGGCCGCGGCGACCAGCGTCGAGGGCGGCTCCCGGAGCAGTCGCTGGATGTGCGCGGCGCCGAGCAGTCGGCCGGTCGGCGTCTCCAGCGGCTGGCGGCACACGTAGACCAGTGCCGCGAGCGAGGGCGTCAGCTCGGGGTTGCGCACGTGGGCGAGCGCGTCGGCGATCGTGGCGTCGGGGGAGAGGATCACCGGCTCCGGGGTCATCATCGCGCCGGCCGTGTTGTCGTCGTACGACATCAGACGGCGCACGTCCTCGGCCTCGTCGGGCTCCATCAGCCCCAGCAGCGTCGCGGCCGTCTCCGGGTTGAGGTCGGCGATCAGGTCGGCGGCGTCGTCGGCCGACATCTCCTCCAGCACGTCGGCGGCGCGCTCGGAGTCGAGGTGCTCGAGGATCTCGACCTGGTCCTCCTCCGGCAGCTCCTCCAACACGTCCGCGAGCCGCTCGTCGTCCAGCGCGGCCACGACCGCCGTGCGCCGCTCGGGGGGCAGGTCGTGGATCATGTTGGCCGCGTCGGCCGGGCGCATGTCGTTGAGGGCGGCGATCAGGTGGGTGGCGCCCTGTGCCGCGTCGGGCGTGATGAACCCGGTGACGTCGCGCCACTCGGCGACGTGGGTCTGCCCACGGCGGCGGAAGCCCTTGCTCGGCTCCTGCACGGCGACGCGCGAGATGACCCAATCGCGGTTGCGCGCCTGCTCCATCGCGACGTCGAAGACGACCCCCGTCACGCCCGCGTCCTTCGCGGAGTCCTGGATGGTCACCGTGCGGTCGAGCATCTGACCCATCACCAGGGTCTCGGTGCCGCGCTGCTCGAAGCGACGCATGTTGAGCAGCCCGGTGGTGTGCACCTGGCCGCTGTCGATCGCGGTGATGCGGGTCATCGGCACGAAGATCCTCCGGCGGCCGAAGATCTCGGCGACCATGCCCAGGACCCGTGGCTGGCTCGCCTCGGTGCGGATCGCGACGACGAGGTCGCGCACCTTGGCCACCTGGTCGCCCTGCGGGTCGAAGATCGGCAGTCCGACCAGCTTGGCGACGAAGACGCGGGTCGGGGCGGTGCTCACCGGCGTAACGGTAGCGGTCCGCCGATGACGTGGGTGCGAGCGTGAAGATGGGTTACCCTCGATCGGCCCCCACGTCGCCCCTGGGGAGCCGTGCCCGAGCTCGTGTCGACGCCGAAGGATTCTTCCCCCGTGCCCTCCCACCGCGCTGCCAGCCGCCGGGCGGCGAAGCCTGCGCGACCGAGCTGGCGCCTGCTCGTGCCCGCGTGTGCTGTCACCGGAGTGATGGTGGTGTCGCTGCTGCTCCTTCCCGGGTCGGAGGACCAGCCGACGATCGGCGCGGCGTCGTCGAGCATCTCCGCGGCAGAGGTCGCGGCGACGCACACGCCAGGGGCGTCGCGCAGCGCACGACGTGAGGCCGGTCCGGTGATCCTCAAGGCGCGTCGCGCCGTGCCGCTCGACAACGCGGCGGCCCGCCAGGGCGTGAGCGTGATCAAGGAGCGCAAGCGGCAGGCGCGGATCAAGGTGCGCAAGGCGAGGCAGAAGGCCAAGCGCGAGCGCCGAGCAGCTCGTCGTGCGGCTCGGCTGGCGGCGATGGCGAAGACCTCGACGTTCCGCGTCGGCTCGCTCAACGTGCTCGGCAGCCAGCACACCCGCGGTGGCGCGCGCGGCTACGGTCCCGGCACCACGCGGGCGGCGATGGCGGCGGACCTGGTGATGAACCGGGGCATCGACGTGCTCACGATGTCCGAGGTGCAGGACGACCAGCTCGGCGTGCTCACCAACCAGCTCGGCGGCTACTCGATCTGGCCCCAGCAGACGCTCGGCAACAACACCCAGCGGCTCCAGATCGCGTGGCGCTCGGACAAGTTCGAGATGCTCGACAGCGGCTCGGTGAGCTTCACCTTCACCAGCCAGGTCATCCCGATGCCCTACGTCCTGCTGAAGGACCGCAGCACGGGGGCGCAGTTCTGGGTCATCTCGATCCACCAGTCGGCCGGTGGTCTCCAGGCCCAGCGCGACGCCTCGACCGTCGTCGCGATCAACCTGATGAAGCAGCTGATGGCCGAGAGCGGCAAGCCGGTCATCATCGGCGGCGACATGAACGAGCACACCAAGTTCTTCTACAGCGTCTGCAACGCGACCGGGTTCCTCGCGGCCAACGGCGGCGGTGCCGGCTGCACGCTGCCGCCCCCGCCCCTGCGGGTGGACTGGATCATGGGCGGCGGCGGCGACGGCGTGAGCTTCTCGGGCTACGTCCAGGACGGGGCTACGCTGGGCCGGATCAGTGACCACTACATGATCCACGCACAAGTCAGCGTCACGGACCCGGGGGACAAGCCATGAGCCACACATCTGTCAGGAGCTCCAGGACACCGCGCGGGGCAGCACTGGCCCTCGTGCTCGTCGCGGGCCTCGGCCTCACCGCGTGCGGCGAGGACGACGGCGGCACCGCCGAGGATCCCTCGGCGGGGGAGACCACCAGTCCCTCCGACACGGCGTCGCCGACCGAGTCGCCCACCGACGAGCCGAGCGAGACGCCGTCCGAGCCGGCCGGGCCCGCCTGCGCCGACGTGTGGGTGGCCGGGGCGACGCTGCCGGAGAAGTACGACGGCTGCCAGGACGCCGAGAAGGACACGTGGGTCCAGGCCATGGTCTACCAGTGCTCCTCGGGGCAGCGGCTGGTCACCTACCAGCGCAACTTCTACGCCGCGAAGGGCGAGGTCATCACCGAGTCGGAGGTCCCGCTCGCACGTGACGAGAAGTTCCAGAAGATCCTGACAACCTGCGGGGCCTGATCGGGGTCACACCCCCGGAGCCGCACGTCGTCACCTGCCAGACCGCAGACACACGCGCACCGACGTACCAGTGGTGCTGGTGTGACTGATGTGAAAATTGAGATACAGTCAGCCATCGTTCGTCACGGGGATCGTTGTTGCGTGCGCGCAACCACCTCTCCGCGACTCACACGAATCAGTGGGGAACCAGTCGTGCGCAAGATCAGCATCCTCGTCGTGACCGCCTTGGTCGCGGTGACCCTCGCCGCAGCGCCTGCCTCGGCCAAGCCCGGCAAGGGCACGCCGGACAAGTACGTCCCGAAGGCGGGCCCGGCGTTCAACAACCCGTACGGCAGTCGTGACGCGATCCGACGCCTGATCATCCAGGTCAACCGCACCGTCGACTCCGTGCCCAAGGGCGGCAAGATCCGGATCTCGGCGTGGAACGTGCGCAGTGCCTCCATCACGAACTCCCTCATCCGTGCGCACAACCGCAAGGTGAGCGTGCAGGTCGTCATGGACCGCGCGAACTGGAACCCCAACAACCCCAACGTGGACGCGGCCCGCCTGTCCGCTGCCCTGAAGAAGGGCAACAAGAACCGCTCGAAGACCCAGAAGAGCTTCCTGCGTCGCTGCATCGGCTCCTGCCGCGGCAAGCACGGCATCCCGCACTCGAAGTACTTCCTCTTCAACAAGGTCAAGACGAAGAAGAACGGCAAGGTCAAGATCGTCCCGTTCGTGACGATGTACGGCTCCTACAACGCCACCGAGCTCGGCGCCACCATCCAGTGGAACGACCTGTTCACCATCAAGAACGACGAGGCTCGCTACAAGAGCTTCCTCACCAACTTCAACGAGATGGTCCTGGACAAGCCGGTCAAGAACGCCTACACCGGCTACGACGACGGTGTCATCGGCACGGGCTTCTACCCCTACGTCGGGGCCGAGGCCGTGGCCAAGGACCCGGTCATGGCGATGCTCAACCAGATCTCGTGCAAGGGCGCGACGACCAACAAGAACGGTACGACGCGCATCCGGATCGCCCAGACCTCGATGTACGGCGACCGCGGGCTCAAGCTCGCCCGCAAGCTGGCCCGGCTGCAGAAGCAGGGGTGCAACATCCGCATCGTCTACGCCATGTTCGGCAACGAGGTGCTGCGCATCCTGCGCTCCGCGAGGGTCCCGCTGACGCACCTGGCCTACGACAGCGACAACGACGGGCTCTACGACCGCTACGTCCACATGAAGACGATGGCGATCAGCGGCAACTACGCCGGTGACCCGGGCGCGAAGGTGACCTTCAACGGCTCGGCCAACTGGACGTCGGTCGCGCTGGCCAGTGACGAGGTCGTCGGCTTCGTCCGCCAGAAGTGGGTCACCAACCGCTACATGCAGTGGATCGACTACATGTTCACCCACCGCCCGAAGGTCTGGGGCCCCGAGCACCCGGGCAACAACGGCAACGCGCCGGTCGGTCGGGTCAAGGCGGGCTCGCTCGACCCGTTCCCGAGCTACGAGGCCCGTGTCGCAGCCACGGACCAGTACGACGCGATCGTCAAGGCCCGCGCCAAGAAGCGCGGCGTCGACCCCTACGCCCTCATCAAGGAGGAGAACTGAGATGACACCCGTGCGCGCCCGGTCCCGAAGGTTCCGCAAGGAAACCCCCGTCACCGGGTTCGCACCCGCTGTCGCTCAGCTCGCCACGCTCGGACTGGTGGCCGGGCTCCTCCTGGCCGGCCAGTCGGCCGCCCAGGCGGAGCCGTCCGGCTCGGACGGGTCCTCGGTGACCTCGCAGTCCGAGCGGTCCGTCGCGACGACGGAGAAGCGCGCCACCGGCTGTGCCCAGCTCCTCGTGGTGGCCGTCGACGGCAACGGTCAGGGCAAGAAGGACGCGCCCGGACCGGCGGTCTCGGCGGTCACGAGCAAGATCCAGGCCAAGGCCCAGAAGCAGGGTCGCACCGTCACGGTCAAGCGGATCAAGCTCGCCACGCCCAAGGCTGCGACCATCCTGCGCAAGAAGTCCGGTCCCGGCGCGGCGGCGGTCTCCAAGGCCGGCCTCAAGCGGTGGAAGAAGCCGATCCGCTCCGGCGTCAAGGCCGCCCGCAAGCTCGTCAACCGCCAGCTCGAGGCGTGCCCCGACCAGCAGGTGATGCTGGTCGGATACGCCCAGGGAGCAGGCGTCGTGCACAAGGTCCTGCAGGACCTGGGCAAGAAGGACGCCCTCACGAAGGTGGTCGGTGCGGTCACCGTCTCCGACCCCTCCCGCGTGCGGAAGTCGTCGGCCGGACGCCCGCTGGGCAAGCCGGCCGCGGCGAAGAACTCCGAGGGCGTGCTCGCCCGGTTCACCACGTCGATCGGTGACGTGCCGAAGCCCACCGCCACCTTCAAGGTCGTCTCGGTGTGCCACAAGGGCGACCTCGTCTGCAACCCCAGCAAGGTCTCCGCCGGCAAGGCGCTCAAGCTCGCGATGTCCTACGGGTCCAAGCAGTCGCGCGCCGCCGTGCGCGAGGCGGCCAACCGCGCGTGGGCCCAGGCCTCGCTGTGGCCGGTCCCGGCGATCCAGCAGGTCGTGGTCGGCGTGAAGGAGCCGATCTCGGCGCAGATCACCGTCACCGGAGGCTCGACCACGCCGCCCGCCGCCCAGTTCACGCCCGTGAGCGTCCCGGCCGGCCTGAGCCTCGACGCCAACGGGGTCATCTCCGGCCAAGTCGACGCCCCGGGCAGCTACCCGATCACCTACACGCTCAGCGGCACCTCGCCCGCGACGACGCCCACCACCCACACCCTCACGGTGCTGGTCCGCGAGCCCTCCAGCGGCGCCGCTGCGGGCGGCCAGTCCTCGTGCGCCGTCCGCGCGGACGGCACCGCCTGGTGCCAGGGCCGCAACGACTTCGGCCAGCTCGGCGACGGCACCACCACGCTGCAGGTCAGCCCGGTGCAGGTCTCCGGCACCGGGTGGTCGCGAATCGCGACCGGCGGCAGCTTCACGTGCGGCGTCAAGCTGGACGGCACGCTGTGGTGCTGGGGCCTCAACAACCTCGGCCAGCTCGGCGGCGCCGACAAGGCCACCTCGGTGCTTCCGCGTCAGGTCGGCACCGCGAACACGTGGCGCGACGTCTCCGCGTCGTGGCAGCACGGCTGCGCCACCCAGGCGGACGGCTCGGCGTGGTGCTGGGGCCAGAACGACCGCGGCCAGCTCGGCGCAGGCAACGCCAACGCGCGCAGCACGGGTCCGGTCCGCGTCGTGGGCGACCAGCAGTGGACCTCGGTGGTCGCAGGTGGCCAGACCACGTGTGGCACGACCGTCAGCGGTACGGCGTACTGCTGGGGCGAGAACTCGATGGGGAACGTCGGTGACGGCACCATCACCAACCGCAACCAGCCGACCGTGGTCACCGGCGGGCTCCAGTTCTCCCAGATCTCCACGACCTGGGGCCGCACCTGCGGGGTCACCACGAATGGCCAGGTCTGGTGCTGGGGCGAGAACTCCAACGGCGAGCTCGGTGACGGCACCCGCACGAACGTCGCCAAGCCGGTGCAGGTGAGCACCAGCGGCACCTTCACCTCCGTCGGCACCGCCCTCACCGCGTCCTGCGCGGTCCGCAGCGACGGCCAGGTCCTGTGCTGGGGCGACAACCGCTACGGCCAGCTCGGCCCCGCCGCCAGCGGCAGCGGATCGAGCACTCCGGTCGCGGCCGGTGTGGTCGCCTCCGGCAAGATCACCGGCGGCTGGCTGCACCTGTGCGCCGAGGGCGCCGGGTGCTGGGGCGCCAACGAGGTCGGCCAGCTCGGCAACGGCACCATCACCCAGGCCACCATGCCGACCGAGGCCGCCCCGCCGTGGGGACCGGCCCCTGCGGTGAGCACCCAGCAGATGAGGAAGTGGGGGCCGGCCAAGGTCGTGAAGAAGGCGATCTCCACCCGACCGGGTGTCAGCGCGAAGGCCAGGGGCTCCAAGCGCGCCGGCTCGGACATCGAGATCATGACCTTCAACCTGCTCGGCAGCCAGCACACCGCCCCTGGTGGCACGCGTCCGAACTTCGCCGCGCCGGGACGGGTCCGCACCGAGTGGGCCAAGAACCTCATCAACCAGCGCGGCTCCACCCTCATCGGTCTCTCCGAGCCCCAGCCCGACCAGATCACCGCGCTCGACGTGGCGACCAACGGCGGCTTCTCGTTCTACCCCGGCAACACCATGGGCTACAGCGCTGCCCCGCAGTCGGTGATGTGGAAGGACTCGGAGTGGTCCTTCGTGTGGGGCACGACCGTCCAGCTGCCGTTCATGAAGTCCTCGCGACCGCAGCCCCTGGTCCGTCTCCGCAACACCTCGACCGGGCGTGAGATCTACTGGGTCAACGCTCACCTGTCGCCGGGCAAGATGCAGGACGACCGCGACAAGGGCATGGAGAGCCTCAAGCAGGTCGTCAAGCAGCTGAGCGGCGACGGCCTGCCCGTCTTCGTGACCGGTGACCTCAACGAGCACGCCAAGGCGTTCCGACGGATCGCCTGCCCGACGCAGATGGAGGCAGCGGTGGGCGGCAACACCCGCGGCAACAGCTGCCAGCTGCCGAAGGCGATGCGGGTCGACTGGATCTTCGGCAAGGGCGGAACGTTCTCCAACACCGAGGTCAACCAGGGCGCCCAGGTGCGGCGTACGACCGACCACGCCGTCGTCTCCTCGCGGTTCACCGTGCAGTAATGTCCCGGCTGCCCGCACAGCAGCACCAGGAGCCGGGCAGCTGGGGAGGGGAGGAGTCGCGATGAGGGCGAACGTGCAGCGCGTCGACGACGACGGGCTCCACCTCGAGCGCGGCTTCGACGGCGCCCTCGACGTGCACTTCGACGGCTGGCGCGGCTGGTCCGTCGCGGTGGAGGACGGTCCCGAGCCGGTGACGGTGGCCTGGCCCAAGCGGCTCCGGTCACGCCTGGACGGCACCTCGCTCGTCACGATCACCGTCGACGAGGTGGAGGTCTTCCGCGAGGAGGTCACCTTCGGCGCCGGCGAGGGCCGCGTGGAGCTGGTCGACCGGTTCGGCAACCCCGTCATCATCGACAAGTGGGGCCTGACCCAGCGGATCTTCGAGACCCGTCGCGAGGGCGGTGCAGTCGAGGCGATGACGGCGATGGCCGAACGGGTCCTGGGCGTGATGCGTGACGCGTGCGGCATCGAGGGGTGGATCGGCTTCGGCACGCTGCTCGGTGCGGCCCGCTCGGGCAAGGTCATCGGCCACGACAGCGACATCGACCTCTGCTTCCTCTCCGAGAAGCAGACCCCGGCCGAGATGGCGGTGGAGATGTGGGGCATCGCCCGCGCACTCGTCGATGCGGGGATCACCGTCAAGCACAAGACCGCGAGCTTCATCACGGTCGTCTACGACGCCCCCGACGGCGGCGAGGACGGCATCGACATCTACACCTGCTTCTACGTCGGCGACCTGCTCCACGAGACCGCGACCGTGCGGGAACGGGTGCCGCGCTCGGCGATCCTGCCCCTGCGCGCGCTGGAGTTCGAAGGTCGAGACATGCCCGCGCCCGCCGACCCGGACCGCATGCTCGCGGTCTCCTACGGCCCGGGCTGGCAGGTCCCCGACCCGTCCTTCCGCCACCTGCCCTCGCGCGAGGTGCTGGACCGCTTCGACGGCTGGTTCAGCTCGGTGATGACCCATCGGCGCGACTGGACCGCCTACAACGGCGAGGTCGGCGCCGCCGGGATGCGGCCGAGCCCGTTCGCGCAGTGGGTCGTGGAGCAGCTCGAGCTCCGCGGCGACGAGCCCGACGGGCTGCGGGTGCTCGACGTCGGCTCGGGATCCTCGGCAGACCTCCGGGCCTACCACCGGGCCGGCTGCAAGGCGATCGGCTACGACTACGCCCACCCGGGCAAGCATGCGCTCGGCGGCAAGGAGATCGACCTGCCCGAGAGCGTGGGGCGCCGGGTGCTCAACCTGCTCAACGAGCGCGACGTCCTCGCGGTCGGCGCGCTGGCGGCGCGGCAGAAGGGACCGAAGGTCGTCACCGCGCGTCGCGTCCTCGAGGCGGTCCCGCCGCGATCGCGCGACCAGCTGTGGCGCTTCGCGTCGATGACCCTGTCGGAGGGCGGACGGGCCTTCGTCGAGGGCGTGAGCCGCTCGCCCGCGCAGTGCCGGGCCGCGCAGGAGCGCACGGGCACGCCGCGCCTGTGGCCGGTCGACCCCCACGACGTCGCCGCCGACGTCCGCGCGAGCGGTGGCCGCGTGGTGCTCCGGGAGGGCTTCGCCGCCGCCGCCCGGGCCAGTCGCACGGGCAGCCCGGCACGCTGGCGGATGATGGTCGAGTACCCCGCTCGAGACGTTGCAGCGCAGGAGGATCAGACACAGCGATGACGCAGGTCGTGTATCTCCACGTGGGTGGCCCCAAGTCGGGCACCACCTTCATCCAGCAGGTGCTGGACCACAACGAGGAGGCCCTGGCGCGCGCCGGGGTCCTGGTCGTCGGGCCCAGGATCGAGCTGATCCACGCCGCCATGGCGGTCCGGGGAGACCGACGCCTCGCCGACCTGCCGGCCGCCTCGGCCGATGCCTGGGACCGGGTCACCGAGCAGGTGCGGGAGTGGCAGGGGCACTCGGCGATCCTGAGCTACGAGCTCTTCGCGAACGCCTCCGCCGAGCACGTGCGCACCGCGCTGGCGCGGCTCGACGGCATCGAGGTCCACGTCGTGGTGTCCGCGCGCGACCTGGGCAAGGCCATCGCCTCGTCGTGGCAGGAGCAGCTGAAGTTCGGCCTCACGAAGCCTCTGGAGGCCTGGTCACCCCCGCAGGAGTCGGCCGAGGACAGCGAGTGGGGCTGGCGCACCATGCAGCCGGCCAACGTCGCGGCCCGGTGGGGCGCCGACCTCCCCGCCAAGCGCGTCCACGTCGTCACCGTGCCCACCCAGGGCGCGGGAGCCGACGAGCTGTGGCACCGCTTCGCCAGCGCCACGGGCCTCGCGGCGGTCGCGGACCTCGACCTCGCGGTCGACCGGGCCAACGAGTCGCTCGGTGTGGTCGAGGCCGAGCTGCTGCGCCGGGTCAACGGCGCGCTCGACGGCCGGGTGAAGGGCGGTCGGCAGAAGTCGCTGTGGATGCGCGACCTGCTCGCCCACACGATCCTGGCGCCCATCGGGCGCGAGCCGATCGGCCTCACGCCGGCGCACGCCGCGGAGGCCGCCACCGAGGCCGAGGCCGCGGTCCGCGCGATCATCGCGGCCGGCTACACCGTCCACGGCGATCTCGACGACCTGCGCCCCGTCCCGGTCGAGGGGCGCCTGCCCAGCGAGGTCGCCGACTCCGAGATCGCCGGGTCGGCCGCCCTCGCCCTCGCCGACCTGCTCGTGTGGGCACGCGAGGCAGGGGCCGACGTACGCACGCCGGCACCGACCAGCGCGACCCATGAGCCCCCCGGCCGGTTCCGGGTCGCGGTGCGCGGCTCGCTCACCCGCCTGGCCGCACCGGTGCGCGACCGCAGGGTGGCGCGACTGGAGAAGCGCATCGCCGAGCTCGAGGCCCAGGTCGCGGCGTCTCGAGCGCTCCACCTGCGCGTGGCCACCCTGTCCGACGTGGTCACCCAGCTGCTCCTGCCGGCCGCCCAGCAGGACGAGGAGATCACCATGTCGGCCCTCCGCTCCTACCGGGACCGGTCCCTGTGAGCGGACCCGGCCGCGTCGGGCGGCTGCGTGCCGACGTACGCCGCCGCGTGGGGGGCAGGGTCGCCGGCGCCGTCGGCATGGACGAGCTCGCCCACCTCGACGCGACGGTCGACTCCCTCGCGGTCGCGGTGCGCGAGAACCGCGAGCTCGAGGCGCCGCTGGAAGGCCTCGTCGACGCCCTCGAGCGCGACGTGGCCGAGGTGCTCGCCTGGCGCAGCCGCACGGGTGACGACGGCGAGGTGGGAGCATGACCGGCATGCCGATCGAGCTGTCCGTGGTCGTCCCCTGCTACAACGAGGAGGAGTCGCTGCCTCGCCTGGTGGAGGTGCTCGCCGAGGAGCTCTCCGCGCTGACGCCCCACTTCGAGGTCATCCTCGTCGACGACGGCAGTCGCGACCGCACCCTGCCGATGCTCCGCTCGGTGCACCAGGAGCACCCGCGCTTCCGCTACCTCTCGCTGAGCCGCAACTTCGGCAAGGAGTCGGCGATGCTCGCCGGGCTGAGCCACGCCCGCGGCGACCGGGTGGCGATCATGGACGCAGACCTCCAGCACCCGCCGACGCTGCTGGCGCAGATGCTGCCGCTGCTCGACTCCGGCGACTACTCCCAGGTGGTGGCCCGGCGCACCCGCACCGACGACCCCGTGGTCCGCACCGCGCTGTCGCGGCTCTACTACAAGATGATGAACCGCCTCGTCGACATCGAGCTGCAGGACGGCGTCGGCGACTTCCGGGTGCTCGACCGCCGCGCGGTCCAGGCGCTGCTGACGCTGGGGGAGAGCAACCGCTTCTCCAAAGGCCTGTTCGCCTGGATCGGCTTCCCGACCGCCGTCGTCGACTATGAGAACGTCTCCCGGGAGACCGGCGCCACCAAGTGGAGCATGCGCAGCCTGTTCAACTACGGCATCGACGGCGTGGTGTCGTTCAACTACCGGCCCCTGCGGATGTCGATCTGGCTCGGCATCTTCGTCACGGTCCTGGCGGTGGCCTACGCGGCGTGGGTGCTCGTCGACGCGATCTGGCACGGCAACAGCGTCGCCGGCTACGTCACCACGATCTGCGCCGTCACGCTGCTGGGCGGCGTGCAGCTCATCGTGCTCGGCGTGATCGGGGAGTACCTCGGGCGCATCTACGCCGAGACCAAGCAACGACCGCTCTTCCTGCTGAAGGAGAGCAGCGACCGGGACGCGCCGGTGACCAGCGCGCTGGGCCGGGAGCACGAGGCGCTCCAGGAGCTGGAGCACACCCGCGACGACCAGGCCATCGAACGGAGCGATCAGGCGTGAGCGAGACGACCACGGCCCCCGACCCGAGCACCGGCGGGGCGCGCGGAAGCCGCCGGCAGGACACCGGACGCCGGAGCAGGAGCGGCCCGCCCGCGGCGTGGGTCTGGCCCGTCCTCGTGGTCGTCGTGACCGCTGCCTACACCGCGATCCCCTACGTGATCACCGGGTGGTTCTACCAGCGTGGTGACACCGCCGCGCAGTTCGCGCCGACGTGGTGGCACCTCGGCGAGCTCGTCCGGGGCGGCCAGTGGCCAGTGTGGCTCGACCCGCAGTCGTGGGCCGGCGGCAACTACGTCGCCGAGGCCCTGTTCGGCACCTACAACCCCCTCAACGTGCTGGTGTGGGTCGGGGTCTCCCTGGGGCCCGACCTGGCCCTGTCGACGTACCTCGTCAAGGCGACGGTCATGGTGCTGCTCGCCCTCGGCACCTATCTTCTCGCGCGCGACTACGACGGTGCTCCCGCACCGTCCGCCGCAGTGGCGATCGCCCTGCCGTTCTCCGGCTTCACGCTCTTCTGGGACGCCGGCTCCTGGCCCTCGGGCCTGATGGCGTTCGCCTACGCGCCGTGGGTGTGGCTCACGTTCCGGCGGGCCCTGCGTGGCGTCGGCAGCCCGTTCTGGGCGTTCCTCGCCGGCCTGCTCGCGGTGCTCAACGGCAATCCCTACGGCACCCTCGCGGTCATCATCGTGGGAGCCGCGCTCATCATCGAGGGCGTCGTCATGCGGGCGTGGGGCGGCGTCGCGCGGCTCGTGCTCGTCGGCATCGCCGTCGCGGCGTTCCTGCCGCTGGTCTACCTGCCGCTGCTGGAGTCGTCCGACCTCGCGGTCCGCTCGACCGGTGCGCTCTTCGAGAACAGCGGCAAGCTGCGCCCGACGGCGGGCGACCTGCTCGCAGCGAGCTCGCCGCTGCACGTCCCGCCCATCCGGGCGATCACCGGCCCGATGATGGTGCCGGCCACCTTCCTCGCCTGGTTCGTGCTGCCGCTGCTGCCCTGGTTGCGCTTCGACGTGGTCCGGCGGCGGGCGAAGGAGTTCGTCGGGCTCGGCCTGATCACCCTCGCCTACCTCGCGATGACCCTCGGGCCGAGCAAGCTCTGGCTCTTCCGCTGGCCGCTGCGCGTCATCGAGTACTTCTACCTCGGCGTGCTGGTGGTGTTCGCCGTCCTGCTGAGCCAGGGCCTGGCCCGCTCCACGATGCGACCGCGGCTGGTCGGCACCGGGCTGATCGTGGTCGCCCTGGGCTGGCTCACCTGGTCGCAGGACCCCGAGGCGCTGCGTCGCGCGGCCGTCGGCACCGCCGCCGTCGGCGCTCTCACCGTCGTGGCGCTGGTCGCCCACCTGGTGGTGCGGCGCACCGCGCTCGTCTCGCTGGTCGCCATCGGCGGTGTCGGCGCCGTCCTGGCGATGCAGGTCGCGGTCTTCGGCGAGAACGCGAGCTCGCGCGTGTGGCACGTCCCCGGCGACGTGTCCGCGCTCCAGCAGGACTTCGCCGGCTACGACGGGCGGGTGATGCAGTTCGCCGACCTGAAGCCGTTGCAGAACAAGGGTCAGATCGCCAAGCTCGAGCGGCAGTGGGACACCTACCTCCCCGGCTCCATGTACCACCCGGCCGGCGTCCAGGCGGTCAACAACTACACCGGCATGGGGTTCCTGCCCTTCACCCGCGCCTTCTGCATGGAGTACGACGGCCTCACCCAGGCGTGCGGCTACCGCAACCTGTGGAAGGTCGGTGGCTCCGGCCAGCCCCCGCTCGCGGACCTGATGAAGCTCGACACGATCGTCGTGCAGCCCAAGCTCGCCGACGGTGTCGCCCCGGGGGAGGACTGGACCCAGGAGTCGGCCGACGACAAGGTCGTCGTGCTCCGCCACGACGGTGAGCAGCCGTGGCCCGGCAGCGAGCTCTCCTGGACCTCCGACGGCATCGAGGTGGCCGCCGCCGCGACTCGCGGGGCCCTGCACCAGAGCGTCGACGTCGCCTCCGCCGAGGACGGCGGCGAGCTGATCTTCTCGATGCTCGCCTGGCCCGGCTGGTCGGCCGAGCTCGACGGCCAGCCCCTCAGCGTCACCCGCACCGACGTCGGGCTGCTCACCGTCACCCTGCCCGCCGGCGCGAGCGGCACCGTCGACCTCACCTACCGTCCACCCGGCTTCACGGTCGGACTGCTCGGTGCGGCGGTCGGTCTCCTCCTCGGGCTCGGCCTCGCAGCGGCCGGGCTGCTGTCCCGCCGGCGACGCCGCCAGCGCGAGCGGCCGTGGACGACGCCCGCGGACAAGCCGCTGGAGCCGCGCGACGATGTGACATCCGTCTCGAGTGAGGGCCCTGCCCAGGTGAACGACCGCTAACTAGACTCCGAGCGTTCCACTGAGCGACCGCCTAGGAGCCCCGCATGCCCCGTCTCTGCCAGACCGAAGGCCTCACCGAGGACCAGTCCGAGATCCTCAAGGCCGTGCGCCAGTTCGTGGACGAGCAGATCATCCCGGTGGCGCAGGAGCTCGAGCACGCCGACGAGTACCCCCAGGAGATCATCGACGGGCTCAAGGAGCTCGGTGTCTTCGGGCTGACGATCCCCGAGGAGTTCGGCGGGCTCGGTGAGTCGCTGCTGACCTACGCGCTGGTGGTCGAGGAGATCGCCCGTGGCTGGATGAGCGTGTCGGGAGTGATCAACACCCACTTCATCGTGGCCTACATGCTGATCCAGCACGGGACGGACGAGCAGAAGCAGAAGTACCTCCCTCGGATGGCGACCGGTGAGGTGCGCGGCGCGTTCTCGATGTCGGAGCCCGGCCTCGGGTCCGACGTCTCGGCGGTCTCGACCAAGGCGACCCGCGCGGACGACGGGTCGTACTCCATCACCGGCCAGAAGATGTGGCTGACCAACGGCGCCACCTCCACGCTCGTGGCGGTGCTGACGAAGACCGGCCAAGGAAATGAGCGCAGTGGTGCGGAGTCGGTCTACAAGTCGATGACGACCTTCCTGGTGGAGAAGGAGGCCGGCTTCGGGGAGACCGCTCAGGGCGTCACCGTGCCGGGCAAGATCGACAAGATGGGCTACAAGGGCGTCGAGACGACCGAGCTCATCCTCGAGGGCCACCGGATCGCCGCGGACCAGGTGCTCGGCGGCGAGCCGGGCAAGGGCTTCTTCCAGATGATGGACGGCGTCGAGGTCGGTCGCGTCAACGTCGCCGCCCGGGCGTGCGGCCTCGCCTGGCGCGGCTTCGAGCTCGGCATCGCCTACGCCCAGCAGCGCAAGACCTTCGGCAAGGCCATCGCCGAGCACCAGGCGGTGCTGTTCCGGCTCGCGGAGATGGCGACCAAGGTCGAGGTCGCGCACACCATGATGGTCAAGGCCGCCCGCCTCAAGGACACCGGCAAGCGGATGGACGTCGAGGCCGGGATGGCGAAGATGGTGGCGAGCGAGTACGCCAACGAGGTCGTGGAGGACTCCTTCCGCATCCACGGCGGCTACGGCTACTCCAAGGAGTACGAGATCGAGCGGCTGATGCGCGAGGTCAAGTTCATGCTGATCGGCGAGGGCACCTCCGACATCCAGAAGATGATCATCGGCCGGAGCCTCCTGAAGGACTACCAGCTGCGCTGAGCCGCTACGCGCCCGCGGCCTCCGCCTCCGCGTCGGCCGCGGCCAGAGCCTCGCTGGCGGCCTCGACCACCTCGGGGGAGAGGACGTGCTCGATCGCGAGGGCCGAGGCGCCCAGGACGGCCGCCTTGCCGCTGGCGCGCGAGGTGACGATGCGGAGGTGCTCGGTCGCGAGCGGCAGGGAGCGCTGGTAGACCGACTCGCGGATCCCGGCGAGCAGGTGCTCACCGGCCCCGGCGACCTGACCGCCGATCACCACGACCGACGGGTTGATGAGGTTGACCATCGTGGCGACGATCTCGCCGATGTCGCGACCGGCCTGGCGGACCACCGCCATCGCGGGTTGGCTGCCGGCGCGGACCAGCTCGACCACGTCGCCGCCGGTCTCGGCCTGCTCGCCCTGGGCACGCACGGCCGCGGCGAGGGCAGGCCCCGCGGCGACGGCCTCGAGGCAGCCCGAGTTGCCGCAGCGGCACGGCACGTCGTCGGCGCCGGGGACCCGGACGTGGCCCAGGTCGCCCGCGGTGCCCTGCGCGCCGCGCTGGAGGATCCCGCCGGACACGATCCCGGCGCCGATGCCCGTGGCGACCTTGATCAGCACCAGGTCGTCCACGTCGCGCAGGTGCTGGCGTCGTTCGCCGAGGGCCATGATGTTGACGTCGTTGTCGACCAGCACCGGCACGGGGTACTTCTCCTGCAGGTAGCCCGGCACGTCGAAGCGGTCCCAGCCGGGCATGATCGGCGGGTTGATCGGTCGCCCTGAGGAGTGCTCGACGGGGCCGGGCAGACCGATGCCGATGGCGGCGAGGTCGGTGATCGGTCGGTCGGTGCTCGCCACGAGGTCCGCGACCGACTCCACGACCCAGGCCAGCACGACCTCCGGGCCGTCGGCGACCGCGATGCGCGCGTCGACCTCCCCGAGGATCTGACCGTTGAGGTCGGTGAGCGCGGCGCTGGCGTGGGTCGCACCGATGTCGACGCCGACGACGAGCCTGGCGGTCGGGTTCAGCGCGAAGAGCGCCGGGGGACGCCCGCCGGTGGAGCGTGCACCGCCGAACGGCGCGACCAGTCCGAGCCGCATCAGGGTGTCGATGCGCGCCGTGATCGTGGAGCGTGCCAGGCCGGTCGCCTCGGCCAGCTGGGCACGAGTCCAGGGCCTTCCGTCACGGAGGAGATCGAAGAGCTCACCGGTGCGCACGGTCGGAGTCAAGCACATGCACGACTTTGCACGCTAGACCTGACACTTTTGATAGGTGCTCGACAAAAGCCGGTGACGCATGCCACAGTGGCTCCGTGCCTCCCGTGTCCCCTGCGTCCACCGACGGCGACCCCGTGCTCGTCGCCACCGGAATGACCAAGAGCTTCTTCGGCAACACCGTCCTGGCCGACCTCGACCTCAGCCTGCGCGCCGGCGAGGTCCACGGACTCGTGGGTGAGAACGGCGCCGGCAAGTCGACGCTGATGAAGATGCTCGCCGGGGTCCACGCGCCCGACAGCGGCACCGTCACCGTCGCCGGCGAGCAGGTCTCCTTCAGCCACCCCGTGCAGGCGCAGAGCGCCGGCGTCTCGACGGTCTTCCAGGAGTTCAACCTCCTGCTCGAGCGGACCATCGCCGAGAACATCTGGCTGGGGCGCGAGCCTCGGCGCTTCGGCCGCGTCGGGCCGGTGGACACTGCCCGCATGCGTCGCGACACCGACGAGCTGCTCGCCGGGCTCGGCGTCGCCGGTCTCAGGGCGGGCACGCTGGTGCGCCACCTCTCGGTCGCCGAGCAGCAGATCGTCGAGATCGCCAAGGCGGTCAGCTTCGACGCCAAGGTGATCCAGATGGACGAGCCGACCGCGGCGCTCGCCGACCACGAGGTCGAGCTGCTCTACTCGATCATCGAGCGGCTGACCGACCGCGGCGTCGCGATCCTCTACGTCTCGCACCGCCTCAAGGAGATCTTCCACCTCTGCCGGACCATCACGATCCTGAAGGACGGCCGGCACGTCGCGACCAGGCCGGCCGAGGAGCTCACCGAGGCCGAGCTGGTCCGGCTGATGGTCGGTCGCTCGCTCACGACCTACTTCCCGGACAAGCCCGTCGACGTGGAGGTGGGTGAGGTGCGCCTGGCCCTCTCCGGCGTCGGCAACGGCTACGTCGACGACATCACGCTGGAGGTGCGCGCCGGCGAGATCGTCGGGCTGGCCGGCCTCCAGGGCTCGGGTCGCACCGAGCTGCTCGAGACGGTCTTCGGGGTCCACCCGGTCGCTCGCGGATCGGTCAGCCTCGACGGCTCCCCGCTCAAGGTCACCAGCCCGCGCCAGGGCGTACGCGCTCGTCTCGCCTTCATCACCGAGGACCGCAAGGCCAAGGGCCTCGCCCTCAACCAGTCGATCCTCGACAACGCGCTCGGCGTGGTCCGCTCGGTCTTCCCGCGCCGCAGTGCGCAGGCGCGCCGCGACATGCCCGGGGTGCTCTCCAACCTGGACGTGGCCGCCGCCAGCCTGGGCCAGGAGGTCCAGTTCCTCTCCGGTGGCAACCAGCAGAAGGTCGTGCTCGCCCGCTGGCTGAGCATCGACCCGCTCGTGGTGCTGATGGACGAGCCCACCCGCGGCATCGACGTCGGCGCCAAGCACCGCGTCTACGAGCTGATGCGCGAGCTGACCCGCCAGGGTGTCGCCGTCTTGATGGTCTCCAGCGAGCTCCCCGAGGTGATCGGCATGTCCGACCGGATCCTGGTCATGCGCGACGGCACGCTCGCCGGCGAGCTGCCGTCCGGTGCGAGCGAGGAGGCCGTGCTGGCCATGGCCACCGGAGCAGCGAGCGAGGACGCAGCATGAGCGCCACCACCGACCACACGTCCCCGTCCGCCGCGGAGCCCCGCGAGCCGAGGGATTCCGTACGCCGTCGCCGCGCGGCGCGGCCCGCGGGTGCCGCCCGGCGACTCGACTCGACCGGCCTCATCTACCTCGTGCTCGTCGGCGTCATCGCGATCTCCGTGGTGCTGACCGGGATGGAGGGGCGCAACTTCTTCAGCCAGGGCAACATCTGGGCCGTCCTGACCGCGATGAGCGTGCTCGGGCTGATCGCGATCGGCCAGACCCTGGTCATCCTCGTCGGCAGCCTCGACCTGTCGGTGCCCTACGTCGTCAGCCTCGCGACGGTGATCGCGGCCGGTGGCATGAAGGGGCTCGACGCCAACATCGCCGCGGCGACGTTCAACGCCCTCGCGCTGTGCGCCCTGGTGGGACTGGTGATGGGGCTGCTGGTCAGCCTCCTCCACGTGCACGGCTTCATCGCCAGCCTCGGCATCGGCCTGGTCGTGAGCGGCTACCTCGGCACCAACTACCAGGGCAGCCACGGATCGGCCGCCCCCGGCCTGAGGCTGCTCGGTCGCAGCGGCATCGCGGGCGTGATCCCCACGGCGTTCGTCATCCTGCTGGTCAGCGCGCTCCTGGTCACGCTCCTGCTGCGCTACACGCGGCTCGGCCACCACCTCTACGCCATCGGCGGCAACCAGTCCGTCGCGCGCATGTCCGGCGTGCGCACCGCGCTGCCGGTCATCACCGCCCACGTGCTCTGCTCGGTCTTCGCCGGGATCGCCGCGCTGCTGCTGCTCTCCCGCACCGGCGTGGGCTCGCCCACCATCGGCTCGCAGGGCCGCTACGACCTGCTCTCCATCGCGGCCGTCGTCCTCGGCGGCACGCTGCTCGCCGGTGGCAAGGGCAGCGTCATCGGCACCATCGGCGGCGTCGCGATCTTCGCGGTCCTCGACAACGTCATGGGCGTGATGCAGGTCAACCCGTTCCTCAAGGACTTCGTCCGCGGCTTCGTCATCGTCCTGGCCGTGGCGGTCTACGCCCGCCGCAGCGTCGTACGCCGTCCGCCACGGTTCGGTGCCTCCAGACCCGTCCTGCCCGTCCCGTCATCGAAGGGGGACCCGGCATGAGCGCCGCCACCTCCACCCCGTCCGGCAGCGCCACCGCGGGGCGCACGCTCCCGCTCAGCGAGGGCTCGCTGCTCCAGCGGCTGCTCCGTGGCGCGATCACCCCGGGCGGCGCGGTGTTCATCCTGCTCGCCGTGCTGTTCGTCGCCGTCGTGTGGGTCAACCCCAGCTTCGGCGAGCCGCCGCAGCTGATCCGCTTCATCGGCCGCACCGCGCCGATCGCGATCGCCGCCATGGGCCAGTACTACGTGATCGTCTCCGGCGAGTTCGACCTCTCGATGGGCGCGGTCATCGCCACGCAGGTGGTCATCGCCGGCAACTACATCGGCCAGGACGAGAGCCGGGTGCTCCCCGCGCTGGCGCTGATGCTGCTCATCGGGGCCGCCGTCGGAGTGGTCAACGGCCTGGCGACCACGCTGCTGAGGGTTCCGAGCTTCATCGTCACGCTGGGCACGATGCTCGCCCTCGGCGGGCTGGTGCGCTACCTCACCGGTGGCGCCGCCACCGGCAACCCGGTCGACAGCTTCCGCCAGATCGGCCGTGGCGGCATCGAGGACGTGCCGGTGCTCGACGTGCTGCCCTACCCGGTGATCATCCTCGCGGTCGTCGCCGTGGCGTCGGTCCTGCTGATGCGCTCGCCCTTCGGCCGCACGCTCATCGCCGCCGGGGACAACCCCGACGCGGCCGGGCTCGCCGGCGCCCACGTGTGGTGGGTCAAGACGCGGGCCTTCATGCTCTCGTCGCTGTCCGCGACGGTCGCCGGGATCCTGCTCGTCGGCTACGCCGGCGTCCACCCGTCGGTCGGGTCGGGCTACGAGTTCCAGGCGATCACCGCCGTCGTGCTCGGCGGCGTGGTGCTGGGCGGAGGCCGCGGGTGGGTCCTCTCCGCGGCGGCCGGCGCCTTCGCCCTCGAGCTGCTCTTCTCGTTCCTCAACTTCCAGGAGGTGGAGTCCACCTGGCGACCCACCGTCCAGGGCCTGATCATCATCCTCGCCGTCGCGGCCGGCGCTCGCGCCTGGTCCTACGGCCGTCGACCTTCTCGGACTGCTGAATCCGCACCACCAGCAGCACCCGCTGCATCACCCACCCCTGCCCGCCCGGGCACTGAAACAGGAGAAAATTGATGCGCCGACAGATCCACCGCGCGCCGATCGCTGTGGCCACGGCCCTGCTGCTCGGGGTGTTCGCCACCGCGTGCAGCACCGAGGACCCGACGGACGGGGGCACCGGCTCGGACGAGACGACGGAGAGCTCGGAGTCGCCGGACGCCTCCGAGAGCCCCACCGAGGAGGTGGAGTGGTTCGACCAGGCGGTCTACGACGAGCAGTTCGACCAGCGCTCGGCCACCTTCGAGGGTGACTCCGAGACCCCGTACCTGCAGTACATCGACGGGGAGATGACCGACACCTCGGAGTTCAAGTCCGACGGCGCCAAGAAGGCCTGCTTCGCCAACGCCTCGATCTCCAACCCGTGGCGCCAGACCGGCTGGATCACCATGAACCAGCAGCTCAAGGCCCTCCAGGACGACGGCGTCATCTCCGAGATGGAGACCCGCGACGCCGGTGACGACGACAACACCCAGATCGCCGACATCGACTACTTCATCTCCGAGGGCAACTGCGACGCCTTCATCATCTCGCCGAACTCGACCGCCGCGATGACCGACGCGGTCGAGCGCGCCTGCGAGACCGGCAAGCCCGTCGTGGTCTTCGACCGCGGCGTGCAGACCGACTGCGCCACCTCGTTCATCCACCCGATCGGTGGCTTCGCGTGGGGTATCGACACCGCCGAGTTCCTCATCGACAACCTCGAGGAGGGTGACAAGGTCGTCGCGCTGCGCATCCTGCCCGGCGTCGACGTGCTCGAGCAGCGCTGGGCCGGTGCCGAGAAGCTCTTCGAGGAGAACGGCATCGAGGCGGTCGACTACTTCACCGGCGCCGACCCGACCGAGATCAAGAAGATCGTCACCGACGAGCTCGCCAAGGGCGACGTGCAGGGCATCTGGATGGACGCCGGTGACGGCGCCGTCGCCGCCATCGAGGCCTTCGAGGACGCCGGCGCGGACTACCCGGTCATGACCGGTGAGGACGAGATGACCTTCCTGCGCAAGTGGGAGGAGACCGGGCTGACCGGCCTGGCTCCGGTCTACTCGAACTTCCAGTGGCGCACCCCGCTCCTCGCGCTCGAGAAGATCTTCGCCGGCGAGGAGGTCCCGAAGGAGTGGGTCCTGCCGCAGACGCCGATCACCGAGGACGAGCGTGCCGACTTCCTCGAGGCCAACGACGGCATGCCCGACGGCCACTACGCCAAGTTCGGCGGCGAGGACCTGCCGGGCTACCCCGAGGTGTGGCAGGAGCGTCAGATCCCCTGATCGCTGATCTGAGCTGACGATGCATCCGTCGGTGGGCCGGGTCTGGGACCCGGCCCACCGACGACACTCACCTGTCGAGGAAGAAGGAACCACCTGCATGCGCGAGATCGGCGTCAACACCTGGGTCTGGACGTCCCCGCTCACCGACAGCGGCGTCGCCGACCTGCTACGCCGGATCGCGGGCATGGGGTTCGACGCCGTCGAGCTCCCGCTGGAGAAGGTCGGCGACCTCACCGTCGCGGTCGTCTCCGAGGCGCTGGCCGAGACCGGCCTGACGCCCTACGTCGTCGGGGCGATGGCGCCGGGCCGCGACCTGGTGGACGCTGACTGTGTGACCGACACCCAGGACTACCTCCGGGCCTGCATCGACCTCGCCGCCGGCATCGGCGCGCGCTCGGTGTGCGGCCCGTTCTACGCGTCCACCGGCCGCGTGTGGCGGATGGACGCAGCCCAACGTGAGGACGCCTACGCCGCGGTCCGCGACGGGCTCGCACCGGTCGTCGACCACGCGCTCGAGCACGGCGTGCAGTTGGGCATCGAGCCGCTGAACCGCTACGAGACGTCGTTGGTCAACACCGTCGACCAGGCGCTGACCGCCTTCGAGCCGCTGCTCGGCGACGGCCTCGGGCTCGCGCTGGACAGCTACCACCTCAACATCGAGGAGCGCTCGAGCGCCGAGGCGATCCGCACGGCGGGGAAGCACCTCGCGCACGTCCAGGTCTGCGGCAACGACCGCGGCGCTCCCGGCGGTGACCAGACCGACTGGCCGGCGCTCGTGGAGGCGCTCGACGACGTGGGCTACGACGGCCCCCTCAACATCGAGAGCTTCACCGCCGACAACGACACCATCGCCACCGCTGCCTCCATCTGGCGGCCGCTGGCACCCACGCAGGACGACCTGGCCCGCGACGGCCTGGCCTTCCTCCGCACGCTCGCGTGACCCGCGTGACCACCTCCCAGATCCGACGCACCACCCCACCGAGAAACCGCCAGTCAGGAGACACGACGTGAGCACCTCACCCAGCGCATCGGGCGCACCGGGCTCGTCAGGGGCACCGGGGGTCGCCGTCATCGGCTACGCCTTCATGGGCAAGGCCCACTCCCACGCGTGGCGCAACGTCGCTGCGCTGCGGCCCGGCGCACCCGGCGTACGCCAGCAGGTGCTGGTCGGGCGCGACACCGACGCGGTCGCCGCAGCCGCCGCCCAGTACGGCTGGGCCGAGTCGGCCAGCGACTGGCACGCCGTCCTGGAGCGCGACGACATCGACATCGTCGACGTCTGCGTCCCCGGCCACCTGCACGCCGAGGTGGCCATCGCCGCGCTCGAGGCGGGCAAGCACGTCATCGCGGAGAAGCCGCTGGCCAACTCGATGCCCGAGGCCGAGAAGATGGTCGCCACCGCCAAGGCCGCCCGCGAGCGAGGTGTGCACTCGATGGTCGGCTTCAACTACCGCCGGGTGCCCGCCCTGGCCCGGGCCCGTCAGCACATCGCGGACGGCCGCATCGGCGACGTGCGCCAGGTGCGGATCGCCTACCTCCAGGACTGGCTGGCCGACGAGGGCGCCCCGATGACGTGGCGGCTGCGACGCGAGCTCGCGGGCTCCGGCGCCCTCGGCGACCTGGCGTCCCACGCGGTCGACCAGGTCCGCTTCCTGCTCGGCCAGGAGGTCACCGGGGTGAACGCCCTCACCCAGACGTTCGTCCCGCAGCGCACCGGAGCCGACGGCGTCGAGGACGTGACGGTCGACGACGCCGCCTGGAGCACGATGCGCACGTCCGGTGGCGCGATGGTGAGCCTCGAGGTGTCCCGGATGGCGACCGCCCGGAAGAACGCGCTCGGCATCGAGGTCTACGGCAGCACCGGCGCGGTGCGCTTCGACCTCGAGACCCTCAACCACCTCGACGTCTGCCTCGACGGCGCCGACGGCTTCTCCCGCGTCATGGTCACCGAGCCGCAGGACCCCTATCTCGACGGCTGGTGGCCGCCGGGCCACGGGCTCGGCTGGGACGCGACGTTCGTCAACCAGGCCTCCGACTTCCTCACCGCGCTGGCCGCGGGGCAGGAGCCGACGCCGTCGTTCGAGGACGGTCTCGCCGTGCAGCGGGTGCTCGCCGCGATCGAGGCGAGCGCGGCCGAGGGCGGCTGTCACGTGACGGTGGAGTCCGTGGGGGAGGACGTCTGATGGCGCGACCGTTCACCCTGTTCACCGGCCAGTGGATCGACCTGACGCTCGACGAGGTCGCCGGCCTGGCTGCCGGCTGGGGCTACGACGGCCTGGAGGTCGCCGTGTCCGGGGAGCACCTCGACGCCGCGCGCTGGGACGACGCCGACTACGTCGCCGAGCGGCTCGGCATCCTGGAGAAGCACGGCCTCCAGCTGCACGCGATCTCCAACCACCTCACCGGCCAGGCGATCTGCGACGACCCGATCGACTTCCGCCACCAGGCGATCGTGCGCGAGAGCGTGTGGGGCGACGGCGACCCCGAGGGCGTGCGCCAGCGCGCGGCCGAGGAGATGAAGGACACCGCGCGCCTCGCCCAGAAACTGGGCGTGAAGACCGTGGTCGGCTTCACCGGCTCCTCGATCTGGCAGTACGTCGCGATGTTCCCGCCGGTCCCGGCCGAGCGGATCGAGGCCGGCTACCAGGACTTCGCCGACCGCTGGAACCCGATCCTCGACGTCTTCGACGAGTGCGGCGTGCGGTTCGCGCACGAGGTGCACCCCTCCGAGATCGCCTACGACTACTGGACCACCCGGCGCGCGCTCGACGCTGTCGACAACCGGCCCGCGTTCGGCATCAACTGGGACCCCAGCCACATGCTCTGGCAGGGCATCGACCCGGTCGCGTTCATCAGCGACTTCGCCGACCGGATCTACCACGTCGACTGCAAGGACACTCGCATGCGGATGGGCGGCGGCCGCAACGGCATCCTCTCCTCGCACCTGCCGTGGGACGACCCGCGTCGCGGGTGGACCTTCGTCTCGACCGGTCACGGCGACATCAACTGGGAGGACTGCTTCCGCACGCTCACCGCGATCGGCTACGACGGCCCGATCTCGGTCGAGTGGGAGGACGCCGGGATGGACCGGCTGCGCGGTGCGCCCGAGGCGCTCGCCCACCTGCGCGGGCTCGACTTCGACCCTCCCGCGCAGTCCTTCGACGCGGCGTTCAGCAAGCAGTCGGAGGGCTGAGGCGGCAGGCGCCCTAGACTCCGCGCCATGGAGGGTTTCCGGGCCAGGGACGCCGACCGCGAGCGACACGTGGGGCTGATCGAGGCGGCGTACGTCGACGGGCAGCTCGGCGACGCTGACCGCGAGCTGCGGGTGGGGCGAGCGCTGTCGGCCGAGACCCTCGACGAGCTCCAGACCCTGACGCGCGACCTGCAGCTCCCCGCCGGCTACGTCGCGCCGGTCGACCACCGGCCGGCATCGCGCTCGAGCCGCCGCACCTCCGTGCTGGTCGCGCTGGGAGTGGTGGTGGCGCTGATCGGACTCGTGGTCGCCGCGATGGTGGTGTCCCTGGCTCCGTCGGGTCCGGACGCGGACTCGTCGGGAGGCGTGGTCGACGTGGCCGAGGCCCCCTCGGCACCGCCTCCGTCTGCCGCGCCCGAGGTGCGGCCGTTCGAGATGACGGCGGCGGAGATCCGCCGGTTCGTGGATCAGTACGAGGCGAAGTTCGGCACGACGGACGCCTACGTCGCCTCGTTCTTCCCCGACCGGGTCAGCGTGGAGGTCCCGGTGCGCGGGTCGCGTCCGCGCTTCGAGCGCTGGACCTGGGACGGGGAGTGGCAGCGCACGTCCGGGCCCCAGGCGGTGGCGTCGTTCAACGCGATCTTCGACCTGGGACGGCTCGGCGCGAAGCGGCTCGTCGCCAACGTCGCGGTCGCGGAGAGGACACTCGGGGTCCAGCGGGGTGCCTTCGCCCACGCGACGGCGCGGGTGTGGGCCAGCGACGGGCCGACCGTCTTCATCCACGTCGGCAACGACTTCAAGGAGACCGGCTTCCTCGCCACCAACCTGTCCGGAAGCACGATCCGGAGCCGCTACCCCTACGGCTCGTGACACATCCCACGTGACCACGGACCCCTCGGTGGTCCCGGCTGCGGCACCATGTCGGGCATGAAGACCAACGCCGGCAACTTCTTCGAGGACTTCGCCGTCGGGCAGGTGATCGAGCACGCCACGCCGCGCACGGTCACCGAGGGCGACCGCGCGCTCTACGGCGCGATCTACCCGACGCGCTTCGCGGTGCCGTCCTCGGCCGAGTTCGCCGCCTCGGTCGGGCTCGACCCCCATCCGGTCGAGGAGCTCATCGGCTTCCACGTCGCCTTCGGCAAGACCGTTCCGGACGTGTCGCTCAACGCCGTCGCCAACCTCGGCTACGCCGAGTGCCGCTTCCACGTCCCCGTCGTGCCCGGCGACACCCTGCGCACGCGCTCGGAGGTCATCGGCCTCAAGCAGAACTCCCACGGCCGGACCGGCGTGGTCTGGGTGCGCTCGACGGCGACGAACCAGCGCGGCGAGGTCGCGATCGACTGGGCGCGCTGGGTGATGGTGCACAAGCGCGACGCCTCCGCGCCCGCGCCCGAGACGGTCGTGCCGGACCTGGCGGACGCGGTCGACGCGGCCGACCTCGTGGTGCCCGCCGGCCTCGACCTCTCGGCGTACGACGCCGCTGCCGCCGGGGAGCCGCACCGGTTCGACGACTACGAGGTGGGGGAGCGGATCGACCACGTCGACGGCGTGACCCTCACCGACGCCGAGCACATGATGGCGACCCGGCTGTGGCAGAACACGGCGAAGGTGCACTTCAACACCGAGGCCCGCCCCGACGGTCGCCGGCTCGTCTATGGCGGTCACGTCATCTCCCTGGCCCGCGCACTGTCCTTCAACGGCCTGGCGAACGCGCAGCTCGTCGCGGCCATCAACGCCGGCGCGCACGTGGCCCCGGCCTTCGCCGGCGACACGGTGCATGCCTGGTCAGAGGTGCTCGACCGCGCGGAGGTCGACGCGCCCGGCGTCGGCGCGCTCCGGCTGCGGCTGGTCGCGACCAGGGGCCGCGACGAGTCGATGACGCTGCGCGACGCCGAGGGCAGGTACGCCGACGGCGTGCTCCTCGACCTCGACCTCTGGGCGTTCGTGCCCCGCTGAGTCGTCGTCGAGCGGTGAGTGACGCAGGTTTTGCGCTCTCGGAAGGTGTCTCACTCACCGCGCCGCGTGAGACGGCGCAGGGCCTTGCCCAGAGCGGTGCGTGACGCAGGTTTTGCGTCCTCGGAAGATGTCTCACTCACCGCTCCGCCGCCCGCTCCAGCGTCATCCGGCTCGGCCACCCGCGCCAGCAGCTCGGCGGCGATGAAGTCCTGGGCGACCGCGAGCACCTCGGAGTCGGGTACGGCGTCGGGATCCACGCCGTCGGCCGGTGCGGGGTCCGGCCGGAGGTCGTCGAGGTCGCCGACGACGTGCCAGGGCGCGGCCGCGAGCTCGTCGACCATCCGCCGGCCGCGCTCGACCAGCCACGCGTGCATGTCGGGGGCCAGCGCGATGCGCTGAGGGGCGGCGCCCCCGAGCCGCGGCTCCATGAAGGCCTTGACCCGCCGCGAGAGCGAGACGTCGAGGTGGGCGTTGCGGAAGTGCGCGTTGATCGCGCGGTGGAAGACGATCTCGGCAGGAGCGAGGGTCTCGTTGGCGACGGGTGCGTCGAGGGACAGACCGGTGTCGTCGATGCCGAGCAGCTCGCACGTGCGCCGCCACAGCAGGTCGCGGTCGGCGCCCGGCGGCGGGAGCACCACGACGTGCACGTGCTCGGCACGCAGGCCCGACGTCCAGCGCTCGAGGATCCGCGGCACGTCCTGGTGGTGCCAGAAGTTGAAGTCGGGGTCGTCCTTCGCGACGCGGGTGAAGAACGTGCGCAGCGTGGTCGGCGACCCGTGCTTGACCCGCTGCTGCCACGCGCTCGGGACCTGGCGCACGAGGTCGCGCGCGGTCACCACGACATGGACCTCGTCGGCGACCGCGCGCAGCCGGTCGAGCGCAGCTGTCGCGGAATCGCGGGACGTCTCGACGAGCTGCTCCTGGCTGATGAGCGCATCGCCGTCGAAGGACGCGATCTCGTCGACGAGGTGGTCCCACGCGCCGAGCTGGCGCTCGGTCATCGTCTCCAGCACGGCCGCGTTGTCACGCACGACGGCGGAGGCCTGGAACTGCACGTGCGCCGAGCCGCCCGGCAGCAGCAGCCCCTGCTCGGCCAGGGCCCCGCGGTTGTGCCACCACAGGCTCTGGAGGTAGGTCGTGCCGGACTTCGGCGTGCCGATGTGCACGAAGACGCGCCGGGCCATCAGCGCGCCTGCTCGATCATCCGCGCGACCACGGTGCTCGCGACGGCGAGCAGCTCGCCGTCGTCGGCCTGGTCGGGGGTGCGCCCCGAGCGCGCGCCGGCGGGCAGCAGGTCGGCGAGGTCGCCCACGACGTCGTACGACCCGGCGCGCAGCGTGGCGACCATCTGCTCGGACCGCTCGCGCACCCAGTCGGCGTGCCGGGCGGGCAGCACGAACGGTTCCTTGGGCGCGCTTCCCGCGAGCAGGTCACGGGCGAAGGCGCCCTTGGTGAGCCGGGTGAGCGCCACCGAGCGGCGCTCGCGCGGGATCACCGTGTTGATGCGACGCAGGAGCTCGGCCTCGACGATCGAGAGCGAGTCGTTGGGCAGGCGGGGCTCGGTGTCGAGACCGGTCACGTCGACCCCGAGCACGGCTGCCGTGCGCAGCCAGAGCTCGTCGCGCGGCGCGCCGGAGGGAGGTACGACGACGAGGTGCACGCGGTCGGCCGGGAGCCCGGCGGCCCAGCGCTCGAGGATGCCGGGCACGTCCTGGTAGCGCCAGAACTTCTGCTCGTCGTCACCGCGGCGCACGGTCGCGAGGAACCTGCGGTAGGGCTGGCGGGCCCCCTGCTTGACCCGTTGCTGCCACGCCGAGGGCAGGACCCGGCCGAGGTCGCGCACGGTCACGACCAGGTGCACCTCGTCGGCCGCGGAGGCGAGGTCGGCCAGCGCCGCTGCGGCCGCCTCGGCCGAGGAGTCCGAGAAGTGCTCGTGGCTGATCAGCACGTCGTCGGACCACTCGCGGGTCTCGGCGACGAGCCGGTGCCACACGTCGCGGTCGCTCTCGTCGAGGTCGTCGACGATGACGTCCATGCCCTTGACGAGGGCAGCGGCGTGGAAGTGGTCTCGCAGGGCGTCACCGGGCAGCAGCAGGCCGCGCTCGCGCAGCGCGCCTCGGTGTCGCCACCACAGGTCCTGGAGGTAGGTGGTGCCCGACTTGGCGGTTCCGCAGTGGAGGAACACGCGTCGGGCCATGGATCGATCCTATTGAACCGGCAGACTGCGCCCATGGCCTGGGACCGCGAGTTCTTCTACGACAGCTACCCGCGCGTGGAGGAGGCGTTCGCCGCGCGCCTGGACGAGAGCCTGGCACCGCGCGACCCCTCCGTCCTGCTGCAGGTGGTGCGCGAGCTCGACCTGCGTCCGGACAGCCGCGTCGTCGACGTCGGCTGCGGCGAGGGCGCGCACGCGTTCCGGCTCGCCACGCACTTCGGTTTCCGGGTGCTCGGCATCGACCCGGTGCAGCGCCACCTCGACCTGGCACGGGAGGCCCGGCGCGAGCTCACGACCGAGATCGCCTCGCGCGTCTCCTTCGAGCGTGGCTCCGCGACGCAGGTCCCGGCTCACGACGCGACCCTCGACCTGGTCTGGTGCCGCGACGTGATGAGCCACGTCGAGCAGCCGGGTGACGCCTACGACGAGTTCGCCCGGGTGCTGCGCCCGGGCGGCTACGTCGCGGCCTACCAGATGGTCGCCACCGACCTCATCGAGACCGACGAGGCGCGCTGGCTCTTCGACGTGATGGGCGTCGTCTCGACGTCCGCCGACCCGGCCGTGCTCGATGACGGGATCGCACGGTCCGGGCTGCGCGTCGTCGACACCATCGACCTGTCCAGCGAGTGGGGTGAGTGGTCGCAGGAGCAGGACGGGCGCGCGGCCCGCGCCCTGCTCCACCTGGCCCGGCTGCTGCGCGAGCCCGAGCGCTACCGCGCCGAGTTCGGCGACGCGGCGTACGACGTGATGCTCGGCGACTGCCGCTGGCACGTCTACCGGATGATGGGCAAGCTCGCCGGGCGCATCGACGTGCTGCAGAAGCCGTAACCCACTGGCCGTCGTTGGTCGGCTTTGGCAGGGTGGTGAGTGGCGCCAAGCACGTCTCACGCGAGCACAGGAGGACCCCATGGCTGACCAGGACCCCAACGCAGACCTCAAGGCGAAGATGCGGGAGGCCCTCGATCGCAAGAAGGGCCATCACCACCCCGACGACAGCGCCGACTCCCGGGAGAAGGCGCACGGCTCGGAGATCAACGACAAGAACGTCGCCAAGCCGATGCACCGCCGCAAGGCCGGTGGCGGCGGCACCTGAGTCGCACCCTCGCCCGGTGCCGGCGGACGATCCTCACGCAGCCGGGTCGTCCGCCGGTGCGAAGGCCCTCGCCAGCCAGAACAGGGCCACCACGAGCACCAGCGGCACGGCGAACCCGACCCGCAGCGAGCCGGCGCCGACGGCGCCGGTCATCACCGCCCCGAGCAGCGCACCGGCGTAGTTGAACTGGTTGAAGCGTGCCACCACCGCGTCGACCCGGGCCTGCCGGGTCGCGGGGTCGGCGTCGCGGCCGGCGAGCGCCGCCGCGGCCGAGAAGCTCAGCGGTGCGACCACTGCGACGCCGCAGCCGAGCAGGGTGAAGCCGAGCACCGCGACCGGCCAGCCCGGCGCAGCCACGATGACCGCCAGCGCCACGAGCGCGATGCCGGCGCCGACGCGCACGAGCCGCACCGCACCGACCTGCTCGGCGAGCCGGTCGCCTGCGAGCCGTACCAGTCCGGTCGCGACGAGGTAGGGGAGCGTGGCCAGCGCGACCAGCTCCTCGGGGGCGGCGAACACGCGGTCGAGGTAGACCGGTCCCCACGTCGCCGCCGCGGTGTCGACGGTGTAGAAGACGACGAGGGCCAGGCCGACCATCACGATGGCTCGCCACGGCACGTCCGTCTCGGTCGACGTCGCCGCCTCGCCGTGGTCGCGCGCCAGGAACGGCGCCGTCGTCGCCAGCAGCGGGACCACCGCGACGAGCGCGACGGCCGACCACGGCACGCCGCTCGTGGCCAGGGTGAGCACCGCGCCGAGGATGCCGCCGAGCGTCCACGCGCCGTGGCACGACGGCAGGACGACCCGGCCCATCCGGTGCTCGAGCGCGACCGCCTGCATGTTGCCGGTCGCATCGACCAGCCCCAGCCCGACGCCGTACGCCGCCAGGGCGAGCACGAAGACCGCCGTCACCGGCGCCAGGACCACCGCGGCGACCGACGCCGCGATGACCAGCAGCCCCGCCCGCAGGACCACTGCGCTGTCCAGGCGCGGGGCGAGCCGCTCGGCGACGAGGGAGCCGACGCCCGCGAGCAGGACCATCATCAGCAGCACGCCGGACAGGGCGAGCTCGTCGAGGTCCCAGCGCTCCTGGAGGCGCGGCAGCCGGGTGGTCAGGCTGATGAAGACCAAGCCCTGCGTGAAGAACGCCGCAGCGATCGCCAGCCGCGCGCGACGGAGGTCTGCACCCATGCTGAGCATCGTGGCAGGGTGCCCGCCCGCGCGTGGGAGACTCGCTGACATGTCGTCTGTCGCGGGTGCCGAGCTCTGGATCGTCCGCCACGGGGAGACCGAGTGGAGCCGCGACGGCCGCCACACCTCGACGACCGACCTGCCGCTCACCGCCGACGGCGAGGAGGCGGCGATCCTGCTCGGCCCGCGGCTCTACGACACCGACTTCGACCTCGTGCTCACCAGCCCGCGCCAGCGCGCCCGGCGCACGGCCGAGCTGGCGGGGTTCCCCCACGCGGAGGTCGACGACGACCTCGCGGAGTGGGCCTACGGCGACTACGAGGGCATCACCACCGACGAGATCCGCAGGAGCGTGCCGGGCTGGTCGGTCTGGACCCACCCGTCACCGGGGGGCGAGTCCGCCGACGATGTCTCGGCCCGACTGGACCGCGTCGTCGAAAGGGCTCGCGAGCACGACCGCACCCTCGTCTTCGCGCACGGCCACTCGCTGCGCGTGCTCACCGCGCGCTGGCTCGAGCAGCCGGCCGACGAGGGCCGCTTCTTCCGTCTCGACACCTCGACCGTCTCCGTGCTCGGGTTCGAGCGGGAGACCCCCGTGCTGCTGAAGTGGAACAGCTGACGTGCGGATCGACCTCCACACGCACTCCTCGGCCAGCGACGGCACCGACACCCCCGGTGACCTCGTGCGCGCGGCCGCGAGTGCCGGCCTCGACGTCGTCGGCCTGACCGACCACGACGCGACCTCCGGCTGGGACGAGGCGCAGCGCGCCGCTGACGAGGTCGGCATCACGCTGGTGCCCGGGCTGGAGATCAGCACGGCCTACCACCACCGCGGCGTGCACCTGCTCGGCTACCTGCCCGACCCGGCGTACCCGCCCCTCGCCGCCGCGCTCGACCGCATCCTCGCCGGTCGCACCGAGCGGACGCCCGCCATCGTCGCGGCGCTGCGCGGGCACGGCATCGACATCACCGAGGACGACGTACGCCGTGAGGCCGACGGGTCGGTCGCCGCGGGCCGTCCTCACGTCGCGGACGCGCTCGTGCGCCTCGGCGTGGTGGGGGACCGCACCGAGGCCTTCCAGGAGCTGCTCAACCCCGGGAAGCCGGGCTACCGCAACCGCTACGCCGCCGGGCTCGAGGACATGATCCAGCTCCTCGTCGCGGCCGGCGGCGTGCCGGTGATCGCGCACCCCTGGGGCCGCAGCGGCCGCTCCGTGATCGACGAGGCCACCCTCGCCGCCTTGCGCGACCTCGGCCTCGCCGGGATCGAGGTCGACCACCAGGACCACTCGCCCGCGGAGCGCGCCGAGCTGCGCGCCATCGCCGCCGACCTCGACCTCGTCGTCACCGGCAGCAGCGACCACCACGGCCTCGGGAAGGTCGACCACGACCTCGGGGTGAACACCACCCACCCCGAGCAGTACGAGCGGCTGGTCTCGCTGGCGCGATGACCCAGCCCCCGGACCGCGTGCTCCTCTACGGCGTCACCGGCAGCGGCAAGAGCACCGCTGCGCTCGCGATCGGCGCCCGCACCGGCCACCCCGTGACCCTCGTGGACGAGCTCACCTGGCTGCCCGGCTGGCACCCCGTCGACGAGGACCGGCAGCGCGAGCTCATCGGCGAGATCGTCGCCGGCGAGCGGTGGCTGCTGGACTCGGCGTACGGCGTCTGGCTCGACGTGGTGCTGCCGCACGTCGACCTCGTGGTCGGGCTCGACTACCCGCGCCGGCTCTCGCTCGCGCGGCTGGTGCGTCGCACCGTCCGCGGCGCGATCACCCAGGAACCGCGCTGCAACGGCAACGTCGAGACCTGGCGCAACATGGTCAGCCGCAGGTCGATCATCCGCTGGCACTTCCAGTCCTTCGCCCGCAAGCGCAGCCGCATGCGCGCCTGGGCCTCGGACCCTGCAGGTCCTCCCGTGCTGCTCTTCAGCCACCCACGCGAGCTGCAGGCGTGGATCGACACCTTGGGCTAGCTCGATGAGGTCCGCTGGTTGAGCAGCGAGCGCCAGCGAGCGTGCCGAAACCAAGGCTCCGCCGTCCGCGCTCCGGGGCCGCCGGTTGAGCAGCGAGCGCCAGCGAGCGTGTCGAAACCAAGACGACAAGCATCGCGCGTGCCGTGTTCATCTGTTCGAAAATACTTCTCCACACATCCATTCGCGCAGGTCACAGTGTCGGTGGTCATTGGGATCATGGACCCATGTCCACCACCGCCCCGGCACCGTCGCACACGGTCTCCCGTGTGGTGCTCGAGCGAGCTGTGCTGGACCGTGCTGTGCTGGACCGGGCGGCTGCGGCGATCACCGCCCGCCGGCAGGCTGAGGTCGAGGTGCTCGATGCTGCGCTCGAGTGGGCTCACGCGCACGTGGTCACCTCGGACGCCGACGCAGCCGGGTGGCTGCCCGAGACCATCCACTCCTTGTTCGGGGAGCAGGCGATCCCGATCGCCGGGCCCGGCACCCCACTGGTCGCGGAGTTCGCGGTCCACGAGCTCGCCGCGACCCTCGAGGTCTCCCACGAAGCCACCCTCGCGCTGCTCGGTGACGTCCTCGACCTCGCCCACCGCCTCCCACGCCTGTGGACCCTCGTCAAGACACTGCGGGTCCCCGCCAGGCTCGCCCGCGAAGCCGCCCGCGAGTCCCGCGACCTCGACGTCGCAGCGGCCGGACACGCCGACCGGCTCCTGACCTGGCAGCCCCACCGGTTGAACCCCCACCGGGTCGGGGTCCTGGTCCACGAAGCCCGCCTCTACGCCGACCCCCGACCGCGCGATCGCCGACCACGACGCAGCCCTCGCCACCCGCAGGGTCGACGTGGACCACGACCGCGGCGCCCCCGGCGTCAGCGAGGTGTACATGAGCCTCGACACCGCTGATGCCCTCGCGTTCGACCACACCGTGTCCACGATGGCCACCACCATGCGGGTCCTCGGCCACCCCGGCGACCTCGACGTACGCCGCGCCCACGCCGTCGGAGTCCTCGCCGACCCCCAAGCCACGCTCGACCTCCTCACCGCGGCCGACCTCGCCGACCCCGACCGGGCGGTCGACCCCGACATGGATCCGGCCATCTGTGTGGCCGAGGACGTCGCCCACGCGACCGCGAACCCGTTCCGCCACCCAGGCAGAGCGGGTGGGGTGGTCCGCGAGCTCCGCATCACCGACCGTGACCTGCTCGACGACAGGCACGGTGTCGCTGTCTCACCGAAGCTCGGGCCGATCCTCCTCGGCCGCCTGCGCACCTGGCTGCTGAACGCGGGCACGATCACGATCAACCCCGTCGTGGACCTCGACCCACGAGCCCACCCGCCCGTCGATGAGCACGACCCACCCGCCCGGATGGCCGCCATGGTCCGCCACCGCGACCCCACCTGCGTCTACCCCGCCTGCACCAGACCATCCGTCCACGCCGACCTCGACCACATCGACGCATACGTCCCCCTCGACCAGGGCGGACCACCCGGCCAGACCAGACCCGCGAACCTCGCACCCCTGTGCCGCCGCCACCACCGCGCCAAGACCTTCGGACACTTCACCTACCGACGCCTGCCCGACAGCACCTACGAGTGGACCCTCCCCACCGGACGGACCATCACCACACACCCACCCACCCCCAGACCCGAACCACCTTCACCGCCGGCACCGCGCGGCCACCACCGACGAACCTGACCGCCCCACAGCCCGACACCACCCCGGTGCTCGGGCCGCAGGCATGTCTTGGTCCGGCTCCAGCCCGCCGTGGAGCTGCCGGGGTGCGAGTCGAGGGCCGCCGCGTTCAGACGAGCCAGGTGGCGAGGATGCCGACCAGGGCCAGGAGCGCCAGGCCCATCAGCGCGCGCGAGGCAGGGGTGTGACGCGAGGCTTGCGACGCGGTCTCCCGGTGTCGCCGAGCGACGAAGAAGGCGGCCATCAGCAGCGCGACGGCCACCAGGACCAGGACGGAACGCAGAGTCTCGGCAGACATGGGCCGAACCGTAGCGTGATGGTCGACCAGGCCCGTCAGCAACCTCGCGGCTCGGTGCTGCGCCGCACCATCCGCCGCTCGAGCCCGACGTCGTCGGGCTTGGCCGCACCGTTGAAGCGGAACCCCTGCCGCTCGTAGAACCGGATGGCGCGCTCGTTGCCGTCGAGGACCCAGAGGTACGCCTCGGCCGCGCCGATCGCCGCCTGCAGCAGCGCGAAGCCGACGCCGGAGCCGTACGCCGTCGCGCGCACGTAGAGCGCCATCAGCTCGAGCGCCGGCAGCTCGAGCGGCGGCCGCCCGTCCCGTTGCGTGTCGTCGGGGGAGTCGCGACCGGGTCCGGTGCTGGAGAACCCGACCAGCCGGCCGTCGGGCGACCACGCCAGCAGGTTGGCGCTGGACCCGGCCGAGATGATGTCGTGCCAGCGCTCGACCCGGGCCGCGCGGGCGGCTCGCCGCGCGGCGAACACGGACGCGGGCAGGAGGTCTGCGTAGGCCTCCTCCCACGCGTCGAGCTGCAGGTCGGAGAGCGCCTCGGCGTCCTCGACCGTTGCGGGCAGGATGCGCACGGTCAGCGTCCGAGGTTCTGGGTCAGCCGGAGCACCCGGTTCGGGATGGCCCGGGTGAGCGTGACGATCGTCTTGTACTGCGCACCGGGGATCGAGTAGGCGCGGCCCTTGTCGAAGTCCTCGAGCGACGTGCGGACGAGGAAGTCGGCGTCGAGCCACAAGAAGCCGTCGCCGCGGGTGACCTGCATCCGCTCGTGGAACTCGGTCTTGGTGAACCCCGGGCACAGCGCCATCACGGTCACGCCGCGCGACTTGTACTCCAGGTGCGCCCACTCGCTGAAGCTGTTGACCCAGGCCTTGGCCGCGGAGTAGGTGCCTCGGGGCAGGAAAGCGGCCACGCTGGAGACGTCGATGATGCCGCCGTGGCCGCGCTCGGCCATCGCGCCGAGGGCGGCATGGCTGAGCCGCAGCACCGCGGTGACCAGCACCTCCAGCATCGCGGTCTCGTCGTCGGCGGTGTTGTCGAGGAAGCGCTTCTTCAGCCCGAAGCCGGCGTTGTTCACGAGCAGGTCGACGGGCCGGTCGCGGTCGGCGAGGCGTGCCTCGACCCGGGCCAGGTCGTCTCGGTCGGTCAGGTCGGCGACGAGCACCTCCACCTCGACCTGGTGGGCGCGCCGGAGTGCCGTGGCCACCTCCTCGAGGCGTGCGGCGTCGCGGGCGACCAGGACGAGGTCGTCGCCGCGGGCGGCGAGCTGGACGGCGTACTCGTGGCCGATGCCGGCGGTCGCGCCGGTGATCAGGGAGGTGCTCATGCCTGCAGCGTTCCAGCACGACCCACGCCCGCGCGACCCCGTCCGGCACAATGGCGGGCAATGAGCACCAAGAGCCGGGGCGCGTCCCCCGTCACGCTGGCCGTGGCCAACCAGAAGGGCGGGGTCGCCAAGACCACGTCCGTCGCCTCGATCGGTGCGGCGCTGGCCGAGCTGGGCCATCGCGTGCTGCTGGTCGACCTCGACCCGCAGGCGTGCCTGACCTTCTCCCTGGGCATCGACCCCGAGGACCTCGAGACCTCGGTCCACCACGTCCTCACCCAGGGCGTGGACCCGGCCGAGATCATCATCGAGACCGAGGACGGCGTCGACGTCCTGCCCGCCACGATCGAGCTGGCCCGCGCCGAGGCCGACCTGCTCACCCGCACCGGCCGCGAGCACGTCATCAAGGGCGCGCTCGAGCAGCTCGCCGAGGACCTCGTCGACACCGAGGAGGGGCCCTACGGCTGGGTGCTGCTCGACTGCCCGCCCTCGCTCGGCGTGCTGACGGTCGCCGCGCTGACCGCGGCCGACGGCGTGCTCATCCCGCTGCAGTGCGAGACGCTCTCGCACCGCGGGGTCGGTCAGCTCCTCGACACCGTCCACGACGTGCGACGCTTCACCAACCGTGGCCTGGAGGTGTGGGGCGTGCTGCCGACGCTCTACGACGGTCGCACCAACCACGCGCGCACGGTGCTGGAGACGATCAGCGAGACCTACGACCTCGAGGTCGTCGAGCCGCCGATCCCCAAGACGATCAAGTTCGCCGAGGCCCCCGCCGCCGGCCGGTCGATCCTCTCGACGAGCCGCAGCAGCAAGGGCGCCCAGGCCTATCGCGAGGTCGCCGAGAACCTCGTGGCCCGGGCCTCCCGCCCGCAGGCGAAGAAGCCCGCGCGCCGGAGGAAGTAGCCCGGGGAGGTCAGGACTTCGGGGTCTCGACCGCGGAGCCGCCACGCGTACGACGACGGCTGCGGTTGCGGCGACGCGGGGCGTCGGCGGACTTCTCCGAGGAGCCCGCGGTCGAGCCGGAGTCGGCGTTCGAGCCGCCGCGCTGACCGCCGGAGCGGCGCTCGCGCGAGCCGTCGCGCGGAGCACGCTCCTTCTTCTCCACCGGCGCCGGGTCGACGACGCGGCCCTTGGTGCCGGCCGGGATGCCCTGGTCGTGGAAGAGGTGCTCGGAGGTGGAGTACGTCTCCGGCGGGGCGTCGAACGGCAGGTCGAGGGCCTTGTTGATCATCTTCCAGCGGTGCAGGTCGGCCCAGTCGACGAAGGTGATCGCGGTGCCGGTGGCACCGGCGCGACCGGTGCGGCCGATGCGGTGGACGTAGGTCTTGTCGTCCTCGGGGCAGGTGTAGTTGATGACGTGGGAGACGCCGCGCACGTCGATGCCGCGGGCCGCGACGTCGGTGCACACCAGGACCTGGATCTTGTCCTCGCGGAAGCGGGCCAGCGCCTTCTCACGGGCGACCTGCGCCATGTCACCGTGCAGGGGGGAGGACTTGAAGCCGCGCTCCTGGAGGTCCTCGGCGATGCGCTGCGCCTGTCGCTTGGTGCGGGTGAAGACGATCATCTTGTCGGCGTCGTCGGCCTGCAGCACGCGGCCGATGATCTCGGGCTTGTCGAGGTCGTGGGCCTGGTAGATGAACTGCGCGGTCGCCGGGACGGTGGCGTTCTCGTAGGAGGACTCGGCGCGGATGTTCATCGGGTGGCGCATGTGGGTGCGGGCGAGCGCGACGATCGCGGACGGCATCGTGGCCGAGAACAGCATCGTCTGGCGGGTCTCCGGCGTCTTGGAGATCAGCGTGATGACGTCGGGCAGGAAGCCGAGGTCGAGCATCTCGTCGGCCTCGTCGAGGACGAGCGCGTGGACGTGGGAGAGGTCCAGTGCGCGACGGTTGGCCAGGTCGATGAGGCGACCCGGCGTGCCGACGACGATGTCGACACCGGCGTCGAGCGCCTCGAGCTGCGGCTCGTAGCCGACGCCGCCGTAGACGGTGAGGACGCGGAGGCCCTGGTCCTTGCTGGCGAGGGCGAGGTCGCCGGAGACCTGGAGCGCGAGCTCGCGGGTCGGGGCGACGATGAGCGCCTGCGGCTTGCCCTGCGGCATGTCGGCGTAGGCCGGGTCGGTCGGGGCCACCGAGCGCTGGAGGACCGGGATGCCGAAGGCCAGCGTCTTGCCGGTGCCGGTGCGCGCCTGGCCGATCAGGTCGGTGCCCATCAGGGCGACCGACAGGGTCATCTCCTGGATGGCGAAGGGGGTGGTGATGCCGGCGCGCTCGAGCGCGTCGCAGATGGCGGGCTGGACGCCCAGGTCACGGAAGGTGGTCACGAGGTGTGTCGCTTTCGAGGAGAGTCGGGAGGTCCCACGCGTATGCGGTCAGCCCATTCGAAAGCCCCTTCCATCGAGGTGGAAGGGCATGCCGACCGCGCACATACAGGCGGCCACCGGACACGTCGTCGGCGGCTCGGTCACCATCATGGTATCGCTAGGCTGCGCGCATGAGCGCATCGGCCGAAGACGCCTCGCCGGACGAGGACTACCGCCTGGCCGCGATCGACCTCCTCGGCGCGATCGCCTACGGCGAGCTGTCGGCCTTCGAGCGACTGGTCGAGGACGCCAAGATGGCGCCGGGCATCGGCGACAAGATCGCGATCGGCGCCATGGCCACCGCGGAGTTCGCCCACCTCCAGAAGCTGGTCGGCCGGCTCGAGCAGCTCGGCGCCGACCCGACCGAGGCGATGCAGGCGTTCCGCGCCAGCTTCGACGCCTTCCACGCCCACACCGCGCCCGCGGACTACTACGAGGGCCTCATCAAGGCGTACGTCGGCGACGGGCTCGCCGCGGACTTCTACCGCGAGATCGCGGCCTACCTCGACCCCGAGACCCGCGAGGTCATCATCGCCTCGCTCGAGGACACGGGCCAGACCGCCTTCATCGTGGAGCGGGTGCGCGCCGGGATCGCCGAGGACCATCGACTCGGCGGTCGTCTCGCGCTCTGGGGGAGGCGGCTGATGGGCGAGGCGCTCACCCAGGCCCAGCGGGTCGCGGGCGACCGTGACGCGCTCACCGCGCTGCTGGCCGGGGGAGTGGACCGCCCCGGGCTCGACCTGGCCGCGCTGGGCCGGATGTTCACCCGGCTCACCGAGCTGCACGCGGCGCGGATGGCCGAGCTCGGCCTGGACTCCTAGCCCGTCCGGTCTCGCCGCTCGCGTTGGTCCTGGCGGTCGTGGCGCCCGGTGACGGTCGCGGCGATCACGACTAGCACGGCCGCCGAGCCCACCTGCCAGGCGTGGCGCCACCAGTCCATCCCGCGGCTGGTGTCGTACATGTCGCCGTCGGGGTTGTTGTCGGCCACCCCGAAGACGGCGAAGTAGAGGTAGTTGCCCACCGCCGCGCCCACGATGCCGCACACGACGGTGAGCCACAGCGGGATGTTGTCGCGCGACCCGGGGGCCACGGCCTTGCCGAGGAAGCCGATGACGAGGCCGAGGACGACCGTCACGACGACGGTCCAGATCAGACCCATGGCGGCGGGGTGGGGCTCAGCGGAAGCCGACGGTGCTCGAGGTCGGTGAGCCGAGCTCGAGGTAGGCGATCTTGTCGGCCGGCACGACGACGGCGCGGCCCTTGGTGTCCGTCAGGTGGAGGACGCCGTTGCTGGCGAGCGCCTCGCCGAGACGTGCCTCGATGTCCTCGGGCGTGCTGTCGGTGTCGAGCACCAGCTCGCGCTGGGCGTGCTGCACGCCGATCTTGACCTCCACGGGAATGCTCCTCAGCTCAGGGGTGGGTGGTGCGGGGTGTCACTCAAGCATGGTGCCCGGTCAGTGGTCGTCGGTCATCGGGTAGCCCCGGATGCCGCGCCATGCCAGGTCCGCGATCAGGGCGGCTGCGTCGTCCTGGGAGATTCCACCGCCGCCCGCCAGCCAGAACCGTGCGGACACCTGTGCCATTCCCACCAGGGAGACCGCCAGGAGCTGCGAGGCCTCGTCGGGCAGGCCGGTGTCGCTGCGGATCACGTCGGCGATGAGGAAGGCGCACTCGGTGGTCACCCGGTCCACCCGCGCGCGGACGTCGGGCTCGCTGGTCAGGTCGGACTCGAAGACCAGCCGGAACGCACCCTCCTTCGACGCGACGTAGCTGTAGAAGACCTTCATCGTCGCCGCGACCCGGTCCTTGTTGTCCGTGGTGGAGGCGAGGGCTTCGCGACAGTTCTCGATGACGGTGTCGCAGGAGGCGTCGAGCAGCGCGAGGTAGAGGTCGAGCTTGCCGGGGAAGTGCTGATAGAGCACCGGCTTGGAGACGCCGGCGCGCTCGGCGATGTCGTCCATCGCAGCGGCGTGGTAGCCCTGGGCGACGAAGACCTCCAGGGCCGACTCGAGCAGCTGCACGCGACGCTCGCGTCTCGGCATCCGTCCACCGCGGGGTCGCGGTGACAGACCCTCGGACGTCGGATCGGTGCTGCCTGCGGTCACGTCGTGCTCCTGGTGCTGCGGGGGGCACGACGGGCGTACCCCTGGGTAGTGAGACTCGAGCCTATCCGCCCCGGAGCCGGTCCGGATGCCGGGACTCGTCGGGTGGCCCTTGGGTGCGGCGCGACCATGGAGGGGAACAAGAGCGGGTGCCCGGCGAGTTGTGCCGGACGTCCGCCACCAGCTGGGCCGTGATCCGAAGGAGTCCCTGTGTCGTTCCCTGCTCTCGTCGAGCCGGCAGCCGAGCTCACCATCGATGAGGTGCGCCGCTACAGCCGGCACCTGATCATCCCCGACGTCGGCATGACCGGTCAGAAGCGACTGAAGAATGCCAAGGTGCTCGTGATCGGCGCCGGCGGCCTCGGCTCGCCCGCTCTGCTCTACCTCGCCGCGGCCGGCGTCGGCACGCTGGGCATCGCCGAGTTCGACTCCGTCGACGAGTCCAACCTGCAACGCCAGGTCATCCACGGCGTGAGCGACATCGACAAGCCCAAGGGCCAGTCCGCGAAGGAGTCGATCGCCGAGATCAACCCGTACGTCGAGGTCGTGCTCCATCCCGAGCGCCTCGACAACGACAACGTCCTCGACGTCTTCAAGGGCTACGACCTGATCGTCGACGGCACCGACAACTTCGCGACCCGCTACATGGTCAACGACGCCGCCTACTTCCTCGGCATCCCCTACGTGTGGGGCTCGATCTACCGCTTCGACGGCCAGGCCTCGGTGTTCGCGCCGATGCTCGGCGACGACCTCCCGTGCTATCGCTGCCTCTACCCCGAGCCGCCGCCGCCGGGCATGGTCCCGAGCTGCGCCGAGGGTGGCGTGCTGGGCGTGCTCTGCGCGTCGATCGGCTCGATCCAGGTCAACGAGGCGATCAAGCTGCTGACCGGCATCGGCGACCCGATCGCGGGCAAGCTGATGATCTACGACGCCCTCGAGATGGAGTACCGCAAGCTCAAGGTCCGCAAGGACCCGAACTGCGCGCTGTGCGGCGAGAACGCCACCGTCACCGAGCTCATCGACTACGACGCCTTCTGCGGCGCGGTCTCCGACGAGGCCGCCGAGGCCGCCGCCGGCTCCACGATCTCGGTGGTCCAGCTCGAGCACATGCTCAAGGAGCGCGAGAACGGTGAGCGCGACTTCGTCCTCGTCGACGTGCGCGAGCCCAACGAGGCCGAGATCAACCACATCCCGGGCGCGATCTTGATCCCCAAGGGCGAGTTCCTCAACGGCAACGCGCTGTCGCAGCTGCCGAGCGACAAGCAGATCGTCATGCACTGCAAGTCCGGCGTGCGGTCCGCCGAGACGCTGGCGATCGTCAAGGGCGCCGGCTACTCCGACGCGGTGCACGTCGGTGGCGGCGTGGTCGCCTGGGTCAGCCAGATCGACCCCAGCCAGCCGACGTACTGACCCCTCGCCACTCGCGTCACGCTCCGCGCGCCACCTCGTCGAGGTGTGATCGGAGCGTGACGCGGAGGTCGTCGAGCTCGACCTGCTCCGCGTAGGCGTAGCACTGCATCGCGAGCCCGTCGAGCAGCGCGTGCACCGTGGCGGCAGCACGCTCGTCGACGGGCTCCGCCAGCGGCTCCTCGAGCAGCCGGCCCAGGTGGGGGTCGAGCTCGCGCCCCCGCACCCACGCCACGGCGATGCGACTCATCTGCCGGATCCCCGCCCAGGCCATCGCGCGGGCCTCGGCGAGTGCCGGGTCGTGCCTCGCCGCGTCCATCGTCGCCAGCCAGACCTCCGCCTCGACGCGCCGTTCATCGTCGAGCGGCAGCAGCTCCTCGAGCATCCGCTGGGCGTGGCCCAGCGGATCGCGTCCCGACGGATCGTCGTACCACGAGCGCAGGTGGGACTCGAGCCGCTGCGGCACGTCGGCGTAGGCCTGCGCGATGACCAGCCGCAGCAGCGCTGCCTGGTCGGGGAAGTAGTGACGCACCGCGCCGGGTGACCAGCCGGCCTCGTCTGCGACCTTCCGCACGGTCGCCGACGCGACCCCTTCGCGCAGGACGAGGCGGCGCACGGCAGCGGCGATCTCCGCGCGACGGCTCTCGTGGTCGACGATCTTCGGCACGTCGCCTTTCTAGCACAACTGTGTTTTCATGTTCCGACACAGTTGTGTTGGAAAGGGGGATGAGCATGTCAGCGATCGCGCTGCTGGGCCTGGCCGGCCTGGCGCTCGTCGACAGCACGAGCATCGGGACGCTCGTGCTGCCGATCGTCCTGCTGCTGGCTCCGCGGGTCCACGTCGGGCGGTTCCTGGTCTACCTGGCGACCGTGGCCGGCTTCTACGCGCTGGTCGGGCTCGGGCTGGTCACCGGCGCCGGGTGGCTGCTCGACTCCGGCGCCGGGCTGGGGGAGGTGCGCGCGCTCCGGTGGGCCGAGCTGGTGATCGGGGGCACGCTGCTGGTCCTCGGGATCTTCGGCGATCCCCGAGGCTGGTTCGGTCGTGCGCGCGCGGCCGCTCCCTCGCGCGCAGGTCGCTGGCATGAGCGGCTGGTCGGACCGCACGCGTCCTACCGGGTCGTCGTGGGGGTGGGGCTGCTGGCCGCGCTGGTGGAGGTGGGGTCGATGCTCCCCTTCCTGGCCGGGGTCGGGATCATCTCGAGCGCCGACCTCCCGTTCGCGGGCGAGGTCGTCGTCGTGGCCGCCTACGTCGTGGTCATGGTGCTGCCGGCCCTGGTGCTCCTGGGGGCCAGACTGCTCGCAGGTCGTCGGCTCGACACGCCCTTGGCGAGGCTGTCCGGGTGGATCGACCGTCACCTGGGCAACGCGGGCTACTGGGCGGCGGCGATCGTCGGTCTGCTCCTGCTGCAGGACGCCCGGGTGGCGCTCGGACTGGGATGACTACCCGCGCGTAACCCGTGTGGGCCATGTCTCGTTGGGGCTGCATGCGAACCCCTACGAAGCTCCTCGCCTCCGCTGCGGGCCTCGCCCTCACCGGGGCCCTCGCCACGACCGCCGGCACCGCCGCCGCGGCCCCCACGGTCGCCTGGGCGCCCGCGGGCTCCGCGGCGATCACGCCCGGCGTGCAGACCAACACCGCCGGATCCGGCCAGTGCACGGCCAACTTCGTGCTCACCGACGCCGCCGGCTCGGTGTACGTCGGACAGGCCGCCCACTGCTCCGGGCTCGGTGAGGCGACCGACACCGACGGCTGCACCGCCGGCGCGCTGCCGCTCGGCACCCGGGTGACGTTCAACCGCAACGGGAGCATCGTCTCGCCCGGCACCCAGGTCGGCGCCGGCACCCTCGCGTACAGCTCGTGGAACACGATGCAGGCGCGCGGGGAGAGCGACGCCAGCACGTGCGCCTACAACGACTTCGCGCTCGTGAAGGTCGACGCGGCCGATGTCGACAAGGTCAACCCGACGATCCCGTTCTGGGGTGGCCCGGTGGGCATCAACACCGCAGGCACCGCCACCGGCGACCGGGTCTTCAGCTTCGGCAACTCCGGCCTGCGCGGCGGGATCGAGCAGCTCTCGCCCAAGACCGGCGTCAGCCTGGGCCAGGACGCGGCCGACCACGGCTGGACGCACCCGCTCTACACGATCACGCCGGGCATCCCCGGCGACTCCGGCAGCGCGTTCCTCGACGCCGGCGGCAACGCCGTCGGCACGCTGTCCACGCTCGGTCTCGCCCCGCTGCCGGCGTCGAACAACATCGGCGACTTCTCGCGCGAGCTCGCCTACGCCCAGCAGCACTCGGGCATCGCCGGTCTCCAGCTGGCCCTGGGCACGGAGCCGTTCAGGCCCGTCCTCTAACGATCCTGCACCATTGCCGCGCCCCTCTCGCATGGCGCGACCCACTCACCTAGGGTCGCGCCATGCGTGCGCCCACGGCTCTCCCGCCCGGCGTGCGCACGGTGGCGGCGGTCGCGGCCACCAGCCTGCTGGTGGTGCTGGTCGCCTGGGCGACGCTGATCGGGCCGGACGAGGTCTTCACCGGTCCCGGCCCCAGCCCGGCCTCCGGGACGACTCCGAACCGGTCCTGCATCCCGCTGCCGGAGGTCACGAACCCCGACGGCACGACAACCGTCCAGATCCCCGACGACGTCTCCGAGCGCAACTACTGCGACCCGCCCGCGGCGGGCATCGGCGACTACCGCGACCTGGTCGAGCAGAACCCGGCGCCCCTGTGGGTCAAGGTGCTCATCTGGCTCTTCCTCGGCACGCTGCTGGTCGTCGTGCTCGGCGGGGTGGTCTGGCTGGTCACCGCCGCTGCGCGCGAGCTGCTGACCCGTCGCGACCGCGCGGAGCGCGCCGTGACCGACTTCGCGGTGCTCGACGAGCCGCGCTTGGTCGCCGAGCAGATCGCGGGCGACGCCGCCGAGCAGGACGCCCTGCTGCGTGACGGCGACGCCCGCAACGCGATCGTCGCCGCGTGGCACCGGTTCGAGGTGCAGGGCGAGCGTGCCGGGGTGAGCCGGAGCCCGTCGGAGACCTCCTCGGAGTACGCCATCCGCATCCTCGACCTCGTCGCGGCCGACTCCGGGTCGGTCCACCGGCTGGCCGAGCTCTACCGCGAGGCCCGCTTCTCCGAGCACCCCATCACCGAGGACCACCGCGCGGCCGCGCTCGCGGCGCTGGCCGGGATCCGGCAGGGGCTGGGGGTGCGCACGTGAGGCGGCCGGCGATCGCCCGGCACTGGCGCACCCGGCTGGCCGGTGGCGTGGTGCTCGGCGCGATCGCCTACGCAGCCACCGTGTGGCTCGACTTCGAGCCTCGTCCGCTGCCCTTCGCCGTCATGGTCGTCATCGTGTGCACGCTCGGCTTCCTCGTGGTCGACACGGCCGACGCGCCGTCCGCCCACTGGCAGCACGACCTGCCGCGTCGTGAGGACCGGACCGACGAGGCCACCTCCGACCTCCGCGTCCTGACCAGCCACCAGCAGGCCGACCACCCCTCCGACGCGTTGCACCGGCGCCTGGTCGAGGTGGCCCGCGCCCGCGACCCGGTCCTGGCCGACGAGCTCGACCGCGAGCTGGCCGACGTACGCCGACTCGCGCCCGCCGACATCGACCGCATCCTGACCCGAATCGAGGCCGTCCGTGCCCCACGATGACCACACCCCCTCCGCGTTCGCCGAGCGCGTCCTCGACGAGGTCGGCCGCGCCGTCGTCGGCAAGCGCGAGGTGCTCGCGCTCGTGCTGGCCGGCATCCTGGCCAAGGGGCACGTCCTCCTCGAGGACTTCCCGGGGCTCGGCAAGACCTTGGCCGCGCGCTCCTTCGCCGGTGCGCTCGGGCTGGACTTCGCCCGCGCCCAGTTCACCCCCGACCTCCTGCCCGCCGACCTGACCGGGTCCTACGTCTACGACCAGCGGCGCGCCGAGTTCGACTTCCGGCCCGGTCCGATCTTCACCGGCCTGCTGCTCGCCGACGAGATCAACCGGACGCCGCCGAAGACCCAGGCGGCCCTGCTCGAGGCGATGCAGGAGGGGCAGGTCACCGTCGAGGGCCAGACCCACCGCCTCGCCAGCCCCTTCCACGTGCTCGCGACCGCCAACCCGGTCGAGTACGAGGGCACCTACCCGTTGCCGGAGGCCCAGCTCGACCGGTTCCTGCTGCGGGTCGGCTTCGGCTACCCGTCGGCGGCGGAGGAGCACGACGTGCTCCGCCGGCGGCTCGATCGGCAGCGTGAGGAGGTCGACATCGTCCAGGTCACTGACGCCGCGGGGCTGCTGGCGGTGCAGGCGGCCGTCGAGCGGGTGGGCGTGGACGACTCGGTGGCCCGCTACTGCGTCGACCTGGTCGCGGCGACCCGGAGCCATCCCGACGTGCTGACCGGTGCCTCGCCGCGAGGGAGCCTCGGGCTGGTGCTGACCGCGCGGGCGTGGGCGGCGATCCGCGGCCGAGACTTCGTCGTGCCCGAGGACGTCAAGGTCGTCTCGCGCGCCGTGCTCGCCCACCGGATCACGGTCAAGCCCGAGCTCTGGATGACCCAGGCCTCGGGGGCCCGGGTGGTCGACTCGGTGCTCGGCTCGGTCCCGACGCCGCGCACGCTGGAGTCGCCACGGTGAGCCGCTGGCGGCCGACCACCTCGCTGGTCCGGGCCTGCCTGCTCGCCCTCGGCGGACTCGCCGGCGGAGTGGTGCTGGGCCAGGAGGTGCTCGTGGTCCTGGCCGCACCGTTCGTGCTGCTCGCCGCCATGGGACTCGTCGCACGCCCCGGACAGGTGCCCCGCGTCGAGGCACGGATCGACCACCACCGTCTCCACGAGGGACAGGGAACGACGTCGCGGCTGGTGGCCGACGACCTCACCGGCGTCGAGCACGTCACCCGGGTCGCGTCGGGGACGGCCCACGTCGTCACCTCACCGGCGTACGGCGCCGCGGGGATGCTGGTCGCCGACGGCCTGCCGACCATCGACTTCGGCCCGCGCCGGTGGGGACGGCGCGCGATCGGCGCCGAACGGCTGGCCCTCACCAGTGGGTGGGCCGGCTGGCGCTGGGGACCGGTCGACATGCCCGAGCACGGGTTGACGGTGCTGCCGCAGACGGCGCCGTACGACAGCCGCGCCGAGGTCCCGCAGCCCGACGGCCTGGTCGGCCGGCACCGGTCGCGGCGGATCGGCAGCGGCACGGAGTTCGAGGGCATCCGGCACTTCACGACGGGTGACCGGCTCAAGCGGATCACCTGGCCGGTCTCGCTGCGCACCGGCGAGCTGCACGTCATCACCACCCGCGCCGAGCAGGACGCCGGGGTCTGGCTCGTCGTCGACGGCCTGCGCGACATCGGCGTCTCGGGCGGCATCGACGGTGCGGCCAGCACCCTGGACCTCACGGTGCGTGCGGCCGCGGCGCTGGCCGAGCACCACATCCGCACCGGCGACCGCGTCGGCCTGCTCGTCGTCGCGGGGGACGGCGCCCGCGTCGCGCGCGGCTCCGGCCCGCGGCACCACCACCGGCTCCAGGGCACGCTGGCACGGGTGCGCACCGACGCCCGCAGCATCGCCCCCGAGCGGCTCGACCTCGGTGGTGGCACCGGCAGCGTGGTCTACGTCCTCTCGCCGATGCTCTTCACGCCGCTCGTCGCCGCGACGGCCGGCCTGCAGCGCAGCGGCGCCACGGTCGTCGTCATCGACACGCTCGGTGAGCGTGACGAGGCCGCCGACCGGCTCGCCCTGCGAAGCCTCGCGGACCGCATCCAGAAGATCGAGCGCGACGACCGGCTCCGGCGCCTGGCCGAGCTCGGGACGCCGGTCGTCCCCTGGCGCGGGCCGGGCACCCTCGACACGGTCCTGAGCCAGCTCGCCCGCCGGGCGCGGGTCCCGAAGGTGCGCGCGTGATGGGGGTGCCGCTCCACGTCCAGGTGCTCCGGGCCCTGCTGTTCGTGCTTCCCGTCGGCGCACTGGCGCTGGCCCTGCCCGAGGTGCCCCACTGGTTCGTGGTCGGCGCGGTGGTGGTGACCTCGGCGCTGTGGGCGCGTTCGCCCGACACCGTGGCCGGGGCGGTCTCGCTCGTCCTGGTCGCCTGCTGGTGGGCCGCGCACGGCGTCGTCGACTGGCGGGTCCTCGTGGTCGCCGTGCTGCTGCTCGCCGCCCACGTGGTCGCGACCGTGCTGTCCTACGGCCCGCCGACGCTGGCGCTCGACCCACGTCTCGCCCGGCTGTGGTCGAGGCGGGCGTTGCTCGCGCTGGTGCCGGCGCCGATCGCCTGGTTCGCGGTGCGCGGTCTCGACCCGACCCTCGCGCCGTCGTGGGTGTGGCTCGCGGCGGGCGTCCTCGTGGTCGCGATGCTGGCGACCACCTCGCTGCTGACGCAGCGCGCCCCCGAGTGAAGGATGGTCTCGTGACGACCGAGGAGGAGCGCGAGCTCTACGTCGAGCTGGTCCTGCAGTGCGCGGAGTCCGTGCCGCGCGGGCGGGCGACGACGTACGGCGCGATCGCGGACGTCGTCGGCGAGCGACTGGGTCGCGGTGGTCCGCGCCTGGTCGGCAACGTGTTGGCCCAGCACGGCGCAGCCGTGTCCTGGTGGCGGGTGGTGCGCGCCGACGGGTCGCTGCCGCCGTCGCACGACGAGGAGGCGCGGCAGGCCTACCTCGAGGAGGGCACGCCCCTGCGCCCGTCGGGGTCCGTGGATCTGAGGCAGGCGTTCCACCAGCCGGTCCTCAGGGCAGAATGACGCCCATGCTCTACACGGTGCTGCACAGCGTCGTGCCCCCACTGGCGCGAGCCGTGTGGCGGCCGACGGTCGAGGGTCTGCACCACGTGCCCGCCACCGGGCCGGTGATCGTGGCGAGCAACCACCTGTCGTTCGTCGACAGCGTCGTCATCCCGTGCATCGTGCCGCGCAAGGTCGTCTTCCTCGCCAAGTCCGACTACTTCACCGGCACCGGCGCGAAGGGTGCGCTCTCGCGGGCGTGGTTCGAGGGGCTCGGCATGCTGCCCGTCGACCGCGACGACACGAGGGCCGCGCTGGCCAGTCTCGACACCGCGCTGCAGGTGCTCGGGCGCGGCGAGGCCTTCGGCATCTACCCCGAGGGCACCCGCTCGCGCGACGGCCGGCTCTATCGCGGGCGCACCGGCGTCGCGCACCTCGCCCTGACCGCCGGCTGCCCCGTCGTCCCGGTCGGGCTGCAGGGCACTCCCGAGATCCAGCCGATCGGGTCCAACGTGCCGCGGCTGGCCGAGGTGACCGTGAGGTTCGGCGAGCCCATCACGGTCACGGGGGAGTACGACGGCGTCCCCACCGGCCGCGCGCGCCGCGACCTCACCGACCGCATCATGAGGGCGATCGGTGAGCTGTCGGGCCAGGAGCCGGCGGGCGTCTACAACGAGCGCCCGGTCGACGCCTGAACCTCTGTGGGCGGCGCTACACGCGTGACGCGAGCGCGGCGAGGGCCTTCGGGAAGATCTCCGCGGGCGGGGTCACGAGCCCGGCGCCGACCTGACCGACGCCGGCGACGGCACCGGCCATGCCGGTGTTGATCTGCGGCAGGATGCCGGTGCGGCAGACCTTCGTGACGTCGATCCCGGTCGGAGTGCCCTGGAACTCGAGCACGGGCACCGACCAGCGCGGGTTCTCCGCGAGCGTGATCTCGTGCATCCGGCGGGTGGTGGCCAGCGCGTCGGGCACCGAGCCGCCGACGAGTCGGACGATGGCCGGCGCGGTCGCCATCGCGAAGCCGCCGATGCCCGCGGTCTCGGTGATCGCCGAGTCGCCGATGTCGGGGTTGGCGTCGTCGGGGCCGTAGTCGCCGAGGAAGAGGCCCTCGGCCACCTGGGCCGGACCGGTGAACCACTGGTCGCCGGTGCCGGAGACCTGGATGCCGAAGTCGGTGCCGTTGCGGGCCATGGCGACGACCATCGTCGAGCCCGGGACGTCGCGGCCGGCGTCGAGCGCCAGCTTGCACGCGGGCATCGCGAGGTTGAGGAAGAAGTGGTCGTTGCCGCCGACGAAGCGCAGCACGTCGGCGACGTCCTTGGTGTCGAAGCCGGCGTCCACCATCGCGGGGGAGAGGTCGCGCAGCAGCATCAGGGTGCCGGCGCGGTTGCGGTTGTGGGCCTCGTCGCCCATCTGCAGCATCTGGGTGAGGATGCCGGTGACGTCGGTGGCCTCCTCCGTCCCGCGCACCGCGGCCTGGAGCAGCGGGCCGAGCACGTCGCCCATCCAGCGCAGCCGGGTGAGCACGTCGGGGCCGTAGGCTCCGTAGCGCAGCACCTTGCCGAGTCCCTCGTTGAGCGAGCAGTACGTCCGCTTGCCGGTGGCGCGGTCCTCGAGGACCCACATCCACATGGAGGGCGTGACGACGCCGGCCATCGGGCCGACGGCGCTGCGGTGGTGGCACGGCTCGAGGCTGACGCTGCTGCCGGACTCGAAGAGCGCGACCGCGTCCTCGGGGTCGTCGACCAGGCCCTCGAGGGCGGCGCCACCCATCAACGCGCCCCGCATCGGGCCGGAGGCACGAGCCCACTCCAGCGGCGGTCCGGCGTGCAGGAACTGGCCCTTCTCGAGGCCGAGCACCTCGCTCGCCGGCGCGACGTCGACGAGGTGGGCGGTGACCCCGAGCATCGCCTGGACGGCCTTCTGGTTGGCCTCGACGCGACGCGGGTCCGTCGCAACGGCGGCGAGGTCGGCCTCGGTGCCGGGCATCGGCGGGCGCCAGTCGACGCGCTCGACGGTGACGGCCTGGCCTTCCACGGACTCGGCGAACATGTCGGCGCCGACGGTCACGACGGTGGGCTCGCTCATGCTCGTGCTCCTTCGATCAGCTGGATGGCGCGGCGGGTGGCCGCGGCGTTGGACAGGTGCACCTCGGCGCCGGCCGCGACCAGGGTGTCGCGCTGCGCGTCGAGGCCCTGCGGGTCGAGGTCGGTGCCGACGAGGCTGACGATCACCGGGATCGACCGGTCCTGCCGGGCCGCGGCGATCGCGGGGGCCAGGAGGGTGGCCGGGTCGGGCTCGGCGCCGTGGCCGAGCACCAGGTCGAGCAGGATCACACCGGTGGCGGGGTCGGCCGCGGCCCGGGCCAGCTGCTCGTTGCGCAGCGTGGGGTCGATCATCGGGTGCGCGCGGCCCTGGGTGAGGGCGTCGTCACCGAAGTCGACGAACGTGTGGTCGTCGACCAGCAGGTCGTCGCCCAGCGCGAGCTCGTCGGAGAGCGGGATGTTGCTGCGGACCGGGCCGAACGCCTCGGTGGCCATCAGCATCGACTCGTCGCACAGCGTGCCGCCGACGAAGAGACCGCGCAGCAGCGGACCGGTCGCCTCGCGGGTGTTGTCGGCACCGTGCACCGGCCATTCCGGCGCCTCGTGCCCGAGCCGGGCGAGCACCGCCTCGGCGACCGCGGTGAGGTCGCGCTGCCCGCGGCCGAGGAGGCCGAGCTCGACGGGGGTGGCGAGCCCGTCGGCGTAGGTCGACAGGGCCTCGGCGACCTCGGGAGCCGGCGGCTTCGAGACCACCACGACGAGGTCGACGTCAGCGTCGGCGTCGAGCCGGCGCAGCGCCTCGCGGGTCGCGAGCCCGCCCACCGAGGAGGACAGGTCGCGCCCGCCCACGCCGAGCGCGTGGCGCACGCCGACGCCCTCCTGCGTGGCTCCCGCGTGGTGGAGCAGGGCGAGCAGCTGTTGGCAACCGGTGCCGGACGCGGCGACGAGGCCGATGCGGCCGGGGCGGACGGTGTTGGCGAAGCCGAGCCCGACACCGTCGATGACGGCCGTGCCGCAGTCGGGGCCCATCACGAGCGCGCCGCGGGAGGCGGCGTACGTCTTGAGGGCGACCTCCTCGGCGACCGGGACGTTGTCGCTGAAGATCATCACGTCGTGGCCGGCCTCGACGGCGTCCATCGCCTCGACCGTGGCGCTGGCGCCGGGCACGGAGACCAGGGCGATCGCGCCGGCACCGCTGCGCTCGAGCGCGGACGCCGTGGTGCGCGGCGGGGCGAGGGTGGTGTCGCCCGACGACGGCCGGGTCGGCACGAGGGCGGCGTCGACGGCGGCCAGCGCGGTGGCGACGTCGGCGTCGTCGTCGAGGCGCAGCGCGACGACCATGTCGTTGGGGGAGGAGTCGGGCACGTCGAAGCCCATCCCGGTGAGCACCTCGAGGTTGAGGCCGGTGGCCATCGCCACCTGGGCGGCGACCACGCCCGGCGCGGCCTGCACCGCCCGACTCACCTGCAGCAGGGTGACGGAGTCGGCGTAGGCACCGCTCCTCAGCTCGACGTGGTCCTTCATGCAGCAGCCCTCCGGGACTTCTCTTCGGTTGAGGTGAGTGCGAGTGCGGCGCCGGTCATCAGACCCGCGCCCGAGGTGGCACCGACGGCGAGCAGGGCCCGCGCGGTCGTCTCGGTCGGGTCGGCGAGCCAGGCCGACAGCTGGGGCAGCGCCTCGCCGCGGATCGCGCAGTCGAGCAGCGTGGCGGACAGGAGCGTGGTGGCGCCGAGCCGGCGGCGTACGTCGCTGGCGAGCTGCTCGTCGGGCTCGCCGAGCGCGGCGCGGGTGACCAGCCAGCCGGCCAGCACGTCGTCGCCGAGCGGGGTGAGGCCGGGGCCGCGGCCGATCAGCCGGTCGAGGTGGGCCGGCGTCAGATGACCGTCGGCGGGGAGGTCGAGGTCGTCGAGCCGGGACGTCATGGCCCCCGGCCGCGCGGGCGACCACCCGTCATGACGTCCGACCCGGGTGACACGGGGGTCGGTGAGGCGCGTGATCCGGAGGGCCTCGTCGCCGATGACGAGCGCGCCGTCGCGGACCACTGCGGAGCGCCCGGCCATCGGTGCGAGGTCGTCGAGCGTCGACCACAGCGCACAGGGCACCCGGGTCGCCGCGGCGGACACCAGGCCGAGGCACCAGCCGTCGAGGTCGACGTACACCGCGGTCGCGCTGGCGTGCAGCACGTGGCGGGGTCCCGGGGCGGCCGACGCCAGCCGCGAGGCCACTCGCGTCGGGGCAGCCACGGGGATCACGTCACCGACGCTAGCGGTCCATGACACACTCGCCGATGTGAGTTCCTGACAAGCAAGGGGCAGAAGTGGGCCAAGACTTGATAAGTGATCCGGATGCCATCGCCGCGCTCGAGCGCGCCGACGCGCTCCACACGGCGCTCTCGCACATCGTCCTCGAAGGTGGTGACCTGTCCGCGATCGCCGAGGCGGTGGGCGACGCCCTGGGGTGCGGGGTGGTCTTCACCTCGACCGACGGACGCGAGCGCGCGGCCCATCTCGACGAGGTGCACCGCGAGTCCCTGACCGGGGCGGAGCTGGTCGATCCGACCGGCCGCGTGCGCGTCGAGCGGATCGACCCGGACGGGACCGCCGCCGGTGACGGCGAGGCGCTCGTACGCCGGGTGGTGGCCGCCGGCGTCGACCTCGCGCGGCTGGTGGCGGTGCGCCCGGACGGCAGGATCCATGCCTCCGACGTGCACGCCCTCGAGCGCGCGGCGATCGTGGCGGCGCTGCTGATCACGCGCGTCGAGGCGATCACGGCGGTGGAGAACAAGTACCGCGGCGACTTCCTCCGCGACGTGTTCCTCGGTCGTGCGGGGGAGGCGGACGACGTCGCCGAGCACGCCCAGGCCTTCGGGTGGCAGCTCGGGCGACCGGTCCTGGTCGTGGTGGCGGTGCTCGACCCCGACGCCATCGCCGCGCTCGGTCCCGGCGCCGAGGAGCGACGGACCTGGCAGGACCGCTTCGCGAACGCGTGGCGGCAGGTCTCCTCAGGCGTGGACGGCAGCATCGCCTCGGTCGCCTTCAGCCGCGAGGTCGTCACGCTCGTGCCGGTCGCCGGCACCGACGTCCCGGCCGACGTCCTGGCCGGCCACGCCGTGGTCGACCGGATCATCGAAGGGGTCCGCGGCGACCGCGGCGGCGGCCGGATCGCGTTCTCCGCCGGCGTCAGCCGGGTGGCACCCTCGCTCGCCGACCTGCCGGAGGCGTTCCGCCAGGCCCAGCGCGCCGTCGAGATCGGACGTCGTGTCCACGGCGGGGGATCGGTGACCCGCTTCGACCAGCTCGGCCTGCACCGCCTGCTCGCGCTGGTGCCCGACGGCACCGAGCTGACGGCGTTCGCCGCGGACGTGCTCGGGCCGCTCGCCGAGCGCACCGCCGAGGCGGCCGACCTGCGCGAGACGCTGCAGGTGCTGCTCGACACCAACTTCAACGTCGCCGAGGCCGCCCGCGCGCAGTTCTTCCACTACAACACGATGCGCTACCGCGTCGGGAAGCTGCAGCGGATCCTCGGCCCGGTCGCCACCGACCCCCACCTGCGCCTCGACGTCGCCGTGGCGCTGCGAGCGCTCGAGATCGTGGGCTAGTGGCGGGCTCCCTGCGGATCGCGCCGCTGACCCGCGCGCACGCGCTCGACATCTGCACGTGGCGCTACGAGCCGCCGTACTCCTCCTACGACATGACCGGTGCCGATCCCGACTGGCTGCTCCAGCCGGTGTCGGGGTTCCACGCCGTGCTCGCTTGCGACGACCTGGTCGGCTTCCGCTCCTACGGCGAGGACGGCCGCGTCCCCGGCTGGGCGTACGACGACCAGGCTCTCGACACCGGCGGCGGACTGCGACCCTCGCTGACCGGAAGTGGCCTGGGTCCCTCCGCGATCGCCGCCGGGTTGGCACACGGGCGGGTGCTCCACGACCCGCCGGCCTTCAGGGTGACGGTGGCGTCGTCCAACGCGCGGGCGCTCCACGTGGTCGAGGGGCTCGGCTTCGAGAGGGTCGCGAGCTTCGTCTCCACCCACGACGGGCAGGACTTCGAGGTGCTGGTGCGCTCCGAGCGCTGAGGGGTCGGCGCTCGTCAGCGACGCATCGCCACCGGATCACCCAGGTAGCGCTCGAGGTCGGACCGCACCCGCTCGGAGATCGGCCACGGCGCCTGCGCGCCGCGGTCCCAGAGGACGGTGGCGCACTCCCACGCGACTGCGGGCGCACCGCCCTCCTCGACCCGTATCTCAGCGCCGACGGTGAACGACGAGCCGCCGATGCGGCTGACCCACAACGTCGCGAGGAACGGCTGGTAGGGCACGAACCGCATCTCCGCGTGGTACTCGACGGCCTGGGAGGCGACCAGCTCGGAGACGCCGTCGTCGAGGGCGTGCAGGAGACCGGTCCGACCGGCAGGCAGGTCGGGCAGCGGCGCGAACCGGAAGAACTCCAGTCTGGCCTCGTCCAGGATCCGCACGGCCTCGACGTTGTCCACGTGTCCGGCGAGGTTGATGTCGCGATAGCGCGCCTGGATCCGCGTCGTGTAGGTGTCGCCCATGCCCGGTCAGTCTTCCGGCGGCGGTCGCCTCGCGCGGTCACGGGGTGTCTTCAGCGGCGGGCGAGGTCCTGGGGCAGGGACGAGGACCTCAGTCGGAGGGCACCAGGACGGTGAGTCCGAACAGGTAGAACAGGACCAACGCCGCGACGAAGAGGACCAGCAAGATCAGCGGCTTCCACGTCGGCCTCTTGCGGGGGGCGTTCAGTGGCTGGTTGGTGGTGGGGTGCTCGCGGGTCTCGTCGCCGTGGCGGATGTCGTCGCCGAGCTCGTCGTCGGCACTGGATCCTCCTCTGTCCAGCCGCGCCGGGTGTCGCGACCGCATCCCTGCGTACCCGGCTCCGACGCTTCCATGCGACGGGTGGCCGCGACTCAACCGGCTGGACGCTTCTCCGGACGAAGGTCACCGCGTGCCTGTGGCCCGAGCACCGGGGTGGTGTCGGGCTGTGGGGCGGTCAGGTTGAACCGCCCCGGAATTTCCGGAGGCTGTGTTTGGTGGCTCAGCCGGTCGGCGTGAGCTGGTTTCTTGCAGCGTAGTGAAGTTCTTCGGCCTCGACTGGGGTCAGGTCGTCGATGGCCTCGTGGGGG
>NZ_JACXYY010000003.1 GCF_014779665.1 Nocardioides hwasunensis
AGGCCATCGACGACCTGACCCCAGTCGAGGCCGAAGAACTTCACTACGCTGCAAGAAACCAGCTCACGCCGACCGGCTGAGCCACCAAACACAGCCTCCGGAAATTCCGGGGCGGTTCACTCACGTGGTGGGCGTGTTGGGTGGCGTGGCTCGGTGACTGCGCGCGGCGTACTCGGTGATCGCGATGAGGGCGACGATGGTTGCTGGTCCGGTGATGTTGGTGATGACGACGGCTGCGGTGATGGGCGCGAGGAGCGAGATAAGGATCGAGGTGGTGGCCTCGACCGCCAGGCCGGCCGCCCACATCAGGGTCAGACGTGCATGCAGACGCCGCTGGGCGGGGTCAGTGTCGAGGCGAGCGTCGAATGCGTGGCGGTCGGCGGACAGGTCGCGGCGGATGCGTGCGATGAGGGGACGGCTCCAGGTCAGCGACCACAGGGCGAACGCGGCGATGACGAGCGTAATGACGCCGTCCTTGACGAGGAGGACGCGCGCGTTGCCGGTGAGCCACGCCAACGCGAACGACAGCCCGAACCGCAGCAGGACCAGGCCACCGAGCGCGTTGAACGGTTGCCCGCGAAGCCGGTCGACGGCCAGTGCCAGCACACTGACAGCAGCAGAACCGGCCAGCGCCCAGACCGGTGACCACCCGGCAGCCACCAGCAGCAGGTAGGAGGCGATGGGCAGGACGACGTTCTGCCCGACGCCCACCGCGGTGCCGACCCACTCCGGCCGACGGCTCACGGTTCTGAGCCAGACTCGGGCTCGGGTTCTGTCCCAGGCTCTTGCGCGACGAGGGCGCTACGCAGCTTGGCGAGCAGGTGGCGCAGCTGGGTCGTCTCGTCCGTGTCGAGGCCGATCACATCCCTGCTAGCGAGGCTGGCGACCAGGGGGCGTACGCGGGTCAGCACGTCGTGACCGTCGCGGGTGAGTCGGATGGGTGCCCGACGGCCCCGTCCTCGAGGGCCGTGACGCTCGACGAGTCCGCGCTGGACGAGCGAGTCGATGAGCGCGGCCATGGACTGGGGGCGGACGAGGATGGCACGGGCGAGGTCGGACGAGCTCAAGTCGTCGCCGTCGGCCAGCGCGCTCAGCACACCGAACTGCTGACCGTTCAGCCCCTCAACGGCGAAGATGGTGTCGAAGCGGCGGCGTGCCAGGTGCCCGACCTGGACGACCGGCCACAGCACCGGCGGCCAGACCGCGGACGGCCCGGTCGTTGACTGCGCCGCGGGTCGGGACTGTCCGGTCACGTGGTGCTCCGGGTCAGGGTGCGGTAGCCGTGGATGAGGTTCGTCGCGGCGGTGAGTGCCATCCCGGCGGCTGGTCCGCTGGTGCGGGCCACCCACGTGGCCGGTCCGAGGGATTCGCGGATCCGGGGGCGTGCGCGCCGATCCACCACGTGGTGGTAGTCCGCCAGAGCGACCGGGAGGGTCACCGCGCCAGACGTGACCCGGTCTACGACACCAAGGAGGTCGGCGGCGTCCTCGATGGCGGTCGCGGCGGACTGGCCACCGGTGGGTGGCATGGCGTGGACCGCGTCGCCGAGGGCGGTGACGTTCGACGCCGGCCACCCGAACGTCGGCGCGGTCGGGTCGGAGGCGTGGAAGCGGTAGGTGCCGATCTGGTCGGGCGGGGTGGTGGACATCAGGTGCCGTGCCCACGGCGCCCACCCGCGAGTGCGTGCTGCGGCCTCGACCAGGTCTGGCAGCCGGCGCTCGGACGCGGCCCGGGTCAGGATGAGACCCCAGATCCAGGACGGCTCCTCGATGTGTGCCGGGCCCGCTCCTGGATCGACGTCTGCTGTCGCGGGGTCATGGCGGCTGAGGAACAGCCCGACGCCCCGCGGACCGAACGCAAGAGCGGGCCCCGCGGTGAGGTACGGCGGCGCCTTGCGGTCAATGGCTGCGACGTCGAGATGGCGGCCGGCCAGGCCCACGAGACCGATCGGTGCAGACGTGGGGCGGCCGGCAGCCTGGCTGGCGATCGCCGAGCCGACCCCGTCAGCAGCGACCATCAAGTCGCAGGCGACCTCCGTGCCGGACCGCGCGAGCACGCGGACCGACGAACCCTCTCGGACGAAGCCGGTGGCTTCCTCACCAAGCCTCACGTGGGCGTCCAGGCCTGTCGCGAGCGTGACACGCAGCGGGCGTCGGCCAACCAGCATGTGCCGGCCCCCCTCGGGCTTCACGCGCCCGAGCAGGCGCAGCTGCCGATCCGCGAGGTGCATCGCCGTGAACGACTCCGGCCCCGCGCTGGCAGCGCGCAGGGACTGCCACACCATGGGCGGCAGCTCGCGCGCGAGGGAATCGACTGCGCTCGTGCCCAGATGCAGGCGATAGCCACCCGTGTGCGCGAGGTCGGTGTCTCGCTCGAGCACGACAACGTCGAGTCCGCGCCTGACAAGCCCCTGCGCGAGCGCAAGCCCACCGATGCCGGCACCGACCACGACGACTCGCATCCTCACACGATAGTTTCAGTATGCTGAAACTGTCGAGAGCGGTTCAGATCGCCACTGGTCGCGACTCACCGCTCACAGCCGTCGCGGCGCACGCACATCCGGACATCGGCAGATCCGGTCGCTCGCCCAGGTGCAAGGCGGTGAGCCCACCCTGGCCCGGCTCGAACGGGCAGCCTCCCTCTCCGCGTGCTGGGCGGCGCTGTGGGGTGCAGCCACCGCCTAGGGCAAGGTCTGATGGAAGGTAGCTCGGCGGGCGCGGGAGAGGCCACCGCGTTTCCGCAATTGGAGGATGCGGACGTTCATCGCGGTCACGGACAGGAGCGCGGTGATTGGCGACGTTGGCGGGTCCGCGGGCGTCGCGCGGGGCCTTCGTACGACCCCCCGCCTTGCACCTGCCGGTGGTCGAGTTCGACCTGGATCGGAACCGACAGCGGGATGAGTGGCGGGGGAGCGCGTGCGACTTGAGTCGTGGACCGTTTATGGACCGTAAACACTCTCGAAAATGCTCAAACTGCGACCGATTCAGTCAACGCAAACGGGCCGCCCTGACGCCGGCGTTCCGCGTCTTCGCAGGTCAGGGCCCTCTCCCGCAAGAGAAGTCAAAAGATGGACGGCCGTCGAAAGTGCGCGTTGAGTGTCAGGGGGTTGCAGGTTCAAATCCTGTCAGCCCGACCGAGTGGAAGCCCCTGACCTGCGGAGACGTGGGTCAGGGGCTTCTTCGTTCGTGAGCGGACCAGCCAGGTGGCATGTTGACATCACGAACACGTGGCGCAAGCCGATGCTGCACCTGTCGCCTCGGGGAAGACCGACGGTCACCAGACGCGGCTGCAACGCTCTGGATGAGGACGTGAGCGTCCCGCCCGAGATGCTGCTCGGGCGGATGTCTGAAGGTGCCGGTGGTCCGGAGGCCCCGTCCAGACTCGTGGCCCGGGGATGGTGCGGACCGCTCCGCACTCCGTGCGGGAAGAGGGGCGGGCGGGATGTGCGCGACCTGCTCAACCGGCGGGCGGACGATGGAGTGTGCAGGTGGTGTCAGATGAGCGTCGCCGGGTCGGTGTTGGCGCCGCACACGACGACGGCGACGCGCTCGCCGGAGGAGGGGACGTAGGCACCGGAGAGCAGGGCGGCGTAGGTGGTGGCGGCGCCGTGCTCGGAGGCGACGCGGAAGTCGTCCCAGAGTCGCTGGCGTGCGGCGACGATGTCGTCCTCGTCGACCAGCACCGACACCGGGGCGTCGGCCAGCGCCGCCTCGAAGGCCAGGTCGCCGATGCGACGGGCGCCGAGCGAGTCCGCGGCCACGCCGGACACCTCGACGTCGACGGGGCGCCCGGCGGCGATCGCGCGGTGCAGCGTAGGAGCCAGGACGGGCTCGACGGCCACGACGCGCGCCCGTCCGCGGACTGCGGCGGCGATGCCGGCGTACAGCCCTCCACCGCCGACGGCGACCACGATCGTGTCGATGGTCGGTTCGTCGTCGAGGATCTCCTCCGCGAGGGTGCCGGCGCCGGCCGCGACGTCGGGCTGGTCGTAGGCGTGCGCGAAGGTGGCTCCCTGGACGTCCGCGAACGCGGTCGCGGCGCCGTAGGCCTCGGCGTACTCACGGCCCGACCGCCGCACGAGGGCGCCGTAGCCCTCGATGCGGGCGATCTTCACCGCGGGCGCGGTCTCGGGGACGAAGACGGTGGCGCGGATCCCGAGCTCGCGGGCGGCGAAGGCCTGGGCCAGTCCCGCATTGCCGCCGGACGCCACCACGACGCCCGCCTCGCCCAGCTCTCCGCGCTCGCGCGCCGCGAGCTGTCGGTTGAACGCGCCGCGGGTCTTGAAGACACCGCAGTGCTGGAGGTGCTCGAGCTTGAGCCACACCTGGCTGGGAGCACCAGTGGCGGGAGCGAGCAGGGGAGTATGGCGCACGCGGCCGTCGATCCGGGCCTGCGCTGCGAGGACGTCGTCCCGGGTGAGAGTCACCGGTGCAGTATCCCGAGGCGTGGCACGTGCTGTCAGCGCAGGGTCAGGGTCGCCGTCGTGACCACGAGCACCGCGCAGATCGCGCCCCACCCGGCCAGTCGCAGCAGCGGGATCCGCAGGCCGGCCGAGCGGCACCGCTGGAGCCACAGCAGCGTGGCGAGGGAGGCCCAGGGGGTGACGAGGGCGCCGGCGTTGACGCCGATGAGCGTGGCCACGAGACGGCGTACGTCGTCGGCGGCCGCGGGCTCGACGAGCAGGTAGGCCGGCAGGTTGTTGACGAGGTTGGCCGTCACCGCGGAGGCGCCGGAGAGGTGCAGCAGGTCGAGCGTCCGCAGGCCGGTGCCGAAGGCAGGTCGCAACCAGTCGAGGAGCCCCTCGGCCTGGGCGATCCTCAGCAGGCCGGCGACGACGAGGAAGACGCCCGCCATCAGCCACGGTGGGCGTACTTCGCGGAGCATGGCGGGGGACCGCCAGGCCGTGGCGGCCAGCAGGACGACCGCAGATCCCGTGGCGACCGCGGCGGGCTCCAGCCCGATGGCGAACAGCGGCCCGATGGCCAGGCAGACGACGCCGCCGACGACGAGCAGGACGCGGTCGTGGGGCTCGGCCGGCGGGTCCACGGCGTAGGTCCCGCGCAGCGCCCGTCGCTGGAGGACGGCGATGAGCAGCAGGGTGACCACGATCGCGGTCACGGCCGGCACGGCCGCGGTCCGGACGTAGTCACCGTGCCCGGCCCCGAGGTCCGCGAAGCGGTGCACGGCGAGCAGGTTGGTGAGGTTCGAGACGGGGAGCAGCAGCGAGCCGGTGTTGGCGATCCAGAGCGTGGTGAGGGCGAACGGCATCGGCGCGATCCCGGTCTGCTGGGCGATCGCCAGCCCGACGGGTGTGAGGAGCACGGCGGTCGTGTCGAGGCTCATCACGATCGTGCACACCACGGCGAGCGCGGCGAAGGTGAGCCAGAGCAGCAGCACCCGGTGCCGCGCGCGCCGGGCCATCGCGTGCGCAGCGACGTCGAAGACCCCGGCGAGCTGGGCGATCTCGGCGGTGACGGTGATCGCCAGCAGGAAGACCGCGACGGGGAGGACCTGGGCGACGACGGGGTGGAGGACCTCGGACGGCACGGTGATCAGGATGACGGCTCGGGCATGGGATCGGGGAGGGGGCCCCAGATCTGGTTGCAGGCCGTGCCCGCGCAGGCGACCATCTGCGTCCGCCTCTGCTCGAGCGCGTCTCGTACGCCGGCGTAGCGGGGGTCGTCGACCACGTTGGTCATCTCGTCGGGGTCGACGAGGTGGTCGTAGAGGAAGGCGTCGTGGCCGTCGGTGCCGTAGACGTAGCGCTCGGTGCGCACGCCGCGGTGCGACCACCCGTCACCGAGGGTCCGGCCGGTCTGGACGAGCGTGGTGTCCCGGAACTCCTGGCTGCCGTCGCCGAGGAGGGTGGGCGCCAGGGAGGTGCCGTCGATCGTCCACTGCGGGCGTACGCCGGCGAGGTCGGCCAGCGTGGCCGGGAGGTCGACCAGCGTCACCGGCAGGTCGGAGGTGGTGCCCGGGGCGATGCCGGGGCCACGGACGACGAGCGGGACCTGCAGGGCCTCGTCGGTGAGCACGTCCTTGCCGACGTAGCGGTGCTCCCCGAGCGAGTAGCCGTTGTCGGAGGAGAAGACGATGTAGGTGTGGTCGAGCTCGCCCTCGTCCTGGAGCGTGCGCACCAGGGACCCGACGGCACGGTCGACGGACTGCAGCGCCTCCAGTCGCGCGGTGTCCTCGGCCTCCACCTCCTCGGGCAGGACGGGATCCGCGTTGCGGAGGTAGCGCGGCTGGTCGCTGACGTCGACCTCGTTGAAGGCGGGGTCGTCGAACGAGGCGGGTCGCTGGTGGCGGAACGTCCCGCGGTCCTGCGGCGCGGCCGGCGGCAGGCTGCGGCCGCCCTCGGGGGTGATCCGGTAGTGCGGCGCGACGTGCCAGGCGTAGACGACGAACGGGTCGTCGGTGGCGGCGAAGTCGCGGATGGCCCGGTTGGCGTGGTCCTCGATGACCGAGGTGATGTAGTCGCCCTCGTAGCGAGTCGGCGTGCCGTCGCCGGTCATCGAGAAGTTCACGTAGTCGTAGACCCCGCGGGTCAGCGCGTCCCAGCGGGTCCACCCGGCCGGACGTACGTCGTGGGGGCCGTAGCCGTTGAGGAACTTGCCGGTGAAGCTGGTGTGGTAGCCGGCGTCGCGGAACCAGGTGCTGGCCTCCTGCGTGGGGTCGAGGGCCTGGAAGCCGCCGTGCACCCCGCGGTTGTGCTGGACGCCGTTGTTCTGGGCGTACTGCCCGGTGACGAGCTGCGCGCGAGCCGGGCAGCACAGCGGGTGCGGCGAGATCGCGTCGGTGAACTCCATGCCCTGGTCGACCAGGAGCGACTGCGTGATCGGCATGTGGTCGAGGTCGTCGTCGCGCATGTCGTCGGTGAGGACGAACACGATGTTGGGTCGCTCCGGCTCCTCCGTGGCGGACGGCGCCTGGGTGCCCTGCGCCATGCGCACCGCCGCGGTTGCCGCATCATCGGCGTCGTCCTCGAAGGCCGTGACCGTCGCGAGGGTGGCCACGAGGACGACCAGCAGTGCAGCCGCGACCGACCGTGCCCACGCTCGCATGTACGTCATTCCTCGCCGGGTCCGTGGTGGACCTGTCTCTCGCCCCAGTGTGCGGCAAGAGTAGGTGGCCGGGGTGGGGCTCCCCAAAGCGACACGACGAGTGGGGCCAACCTGGTCCGACCCGTTACGCTGAGGCCTCGCCGACGCACGGATCCACGACCAGGAAGAGCACCAGCGCCGACCATGGACGGTAGTCAAAGTCCCAGCACGACCGCACTGAACCTCGGGTGCGCGTCGTGACCCCCTTGTTGTTGCTGCTCGTCGCGCTGGCCCTCGTGGCCGCCTGCGGACTCTTCGTGGCAGCCGAGTTCTCCTTCGTCACCGTCGACCGGCCGAGCGTCGAGCGCGCCGCCGCGTCCGGGGACGAGGGTGCCCGTGGCGTCCAGCTCGCGCTGCGCTCGCTGTCGACCCAGCTCTCCGGCGCCCAGGTGGGCATCACCGTGACCAACCTGGCGATCGGCTTCCTGGCCGAGCCGGCGATCTCGGACCTCATCCGCGACCCGCTCGGTGCCGCCGGCGTGCCCGACGGTGCGGTCACCCCGCTCTCGCTCGCGCTCGGGCTCGCGATCGGCACCGTCGTGACGATGATCTTCGGCGAGATGGTGCCCAAGAACATCGCCATCGCGCGACCGCTCGAGACCGCTCGGTCCACCCAGGGCTTCATGCGCGGCTTCACCGCGCTGACCCGCGGCCCCATCCGGGCGCTCAACGGATCGGCCAACGCGATCGTGCGGCGGCTCGGCATCGAGCCCCAGGAGGAGCTCCGTTCCGCGCGCAGCTCCCAGGAGCTGTCGTCGCTCGTCCAGCGCTCGGCCGACCAGGGCACCCTCGACGCCGACACGGCCGAGCTGGTCGAGCGGTCCGTCGAGTTCGGCTCCCGCACGGCGGGGGAGATCATGACCCCGCGCGTGCGGACGACCACCGTCGAGGACGGCGACCGAGTCTCGGCGGTGATCGAGCTGGCCCGCCAGACCGGCCACTCGCGGTTCCCGGTGCTCGACGGCGAGGACACCGTCGTCGGCACCGTCCACGTCAAGCACGCCGTCGCCGTGCCGGTCCACGAGCGCGCGACGACCCGGATCAAGCACGTCATGGTCAAGCCCGTGGTCGTGCCCGACAGCCTGCGGCTCGACCCTCTCCTCGCACTCCTGCGCCAGGACGGCTTCCAGATGGCGGTCGTGCTCGACGAGTACGGCGGCCACGCCGGCATCGTGACGCTGGAGGACGTGGTCGAGGAGATCGTCGGTGACATCTCCGACGAGCACGACCGCCTCGGCGCCCGCATCCGCCAGCGGCGCGACGGCAGCTGGACGCTGTCGGGCCTCCTGCGTCCCGACGAGGTCGAGGACGTCACCGACGTCGAGCTGCCCGACCACGAGGACTACGACACCGTCGCCGGGCTCGTCATGCGCGAGCTCGGGAAGATCCCCGCGCCGGGTGACCGCGTCGAGGTGCCCGTGCCCGACCGCAGCTCACCGCACGAGGTGCGCGAACGCCTGGTGACCCTCACCGTCGAGCGGATGGACGGCCTGCGCATCGATCGGCTCGACCTCCGGGTCGTGGCCACCGAGGCTGCTGCCGAGGCCGCCGCTGCGTCCCAGGGGGCCTCCGGTGAACGGTGACCTCTTCGGTGTCGGCCTCGCCGTCGTCCTGCTCGCCCTGAACGCCTTCTTCGTCGGCTCGGAGTTCGCCCTGCTCGCCGCGCGGCGCAGCCAGATCGAGCCGCGTGCCCAGGAGGGCTCGCGCGCGGCCCGCACCACGCTGCGCGCGATGGAGAACGTCTCGCTCGTGATGGCCGGCGCCCAGCTCGGCATCACCGTGTGCTCGCTCGGCCTCGGCGCGATCGGCGAGCCGGCCGTCGCGCACCTGCTCGAGCCGCTCTTCCACCAGGCCCACCTGCCCGACAACCTGCTCCACCCGGTGTCCTTCGTGGTGGCCATGTCGATCGTGGTCTACCTCCACGTGGTGCTCGGCGAGATGGTGCCCAAGAACATCGCCCTCGCCGGCGCCGACCGCGCCGCCCTCGTGCTGAGCCCGCCCATGATGGTCATCGTCACGGTGCTCCGCCCCGTCATCGGCGCGATGAACATGGTCGCCAACGGGGTGCTCCGGCTGCTGCGCATCGAGCCGAAGGACGAGGTGCACTCGAGCTTCACGCGCGAGGAGGTCGCTGCGCTCGTCGAGGAGTCGCGCGGCGAGGGGCTGATCGAGGCCGAGGAGTACGACCGACTCGCCGGCGCACTCGGCTTCACCGAGAAGTCCGTCACGTCGATCGTCATGGCCCCCGACACGCTGGCCACGGTCGCGCCCGGCTCGACGGTCGCCGACGTCGAGGCCGTGTGTGCCTCGACCGGCTTCAGCCGGTTCCCGGTGGCCACCGCGGACGGCGAGCTGGTCGGCTACCTCCACATCAAGGACGCCCTCGAGACCGACGACGACAAGCGGTCGCGGGTCATCGAGGACAAGTGGATCCGTCCCTTCGCCACCGTCCACCCCGACGACCTCCTGCACGACGCGCTCGAGAGCCTGCAGGCGAAGGGGGCGCACATGGCCCGGGTGGTGCAGCGCGACGGCCTCGTGGTGGGCCTGGTCACGCTCGAGGACGTGCTCGAGGAGCTCGTCGGAGAGATCCGCGACGCGGCTCACCACGACGTGACACCGGTGGACGCATGAGCTCTCGGTAGGGTTCGTCCGTGTCCGAGGAAGCGACCCGCGTCTGGACCGTGCCCAACATCATCAGTGTGGTGCGGCTCGCCGGCGTGCCCCTCTTCCTCTGGCTCGTGCTCGGACCCGAGGCCGACGCGATCGCGCTCGTCGTGCTGATGGTCGCCGGCTTCACTGACTTCCTCGACGGCTGGCTCGCCCGCCGGCTCGACCAGTACTCCCGCCTCGGCGAGATCCTCGACCCGGTCGCCGACCGGCTCTACATCCTCGCCGTGGTGGTCGGTCTCTTCATGCGCGACATCATCCCGTGGTGGGTCGCGGTCGCCCTCCCGCTGCGCGACCTGCTCCTGTGGGGGCTGGTGCCGATCCTGCGCACCCGTGGCTACTCCGCCCTCCCGGTGCACTTCCTCGGCAAGGCCGCCACCTTCAACCTGCTCTACGCCTTCCCGCTCCTCCTCCTCGGCGAGGGTGACGGCATCGTCGCCACACTGGCGCGCACGTTCGGGTGGGCCTTCGCCTGGTGGGGCATCGGTCTCTACTGGTGGGCCGGGGTGCTCTACGCCTGGCAGGTCCGCAAGCTGCTGCGTGAGACACCGCGGCGCTCCTCGCCGGCGACCGACCATGCCTGACACCCGCACCGCCGAGCCGAGGACCCGGGACCTTCCCGAGCACGTCACCACGCCCCTGCTGACGCTGATCACGGCACGGTCGATGGACGAGGACTACGCCCACGTCGCCCGCAAGAAGGCGGCGGCAGGGGTGGCGCCCGCCACCGCGACCAGGTCCCGACCGCACTGGGCGAGCCTGGTGGCGATCGGCGTGCTGGGGGTCCTGGCCGCCGTGGTGGCGGCGCAGACCGACCGTGAGGCGGCCGTCACCGAGCTCAGCCGTGCCGCGCTCATCGAGCAGATCGACGCTCGCCGCGCCGAGGTGCGCGACCTCCAGCACGGGGTCGCGGACCTGACCCGGTCGAACGCGGCCGCGGCCAGCAAGGGGGTCACCGTGCAGAGCCAGCTCGACGACCTCGAGACCCGGGTCAGGCGGGCCGAGCTCTGGACCGGCTACACACCCGTCCACGGCCCCGGGGTGCGGATCACCGTCGACAACCGTCCGGGCGTCGACGTCAACGGCGAGATCCGCGACGAGGACCTCGCCGTCCTCGTCGACGGGCTCTTCCAGGCGGGGGCCGAGGCCATCGCCATCAACGACCAGCGGATCAACGCCCTCGGCGGCATCCGCAACACCAGCCGCGCCATCCACGTCAACGGTCGACCGGTCAACGCCCCCTACGTCGTCTCCGTGATCGGCGACAACAAGACGCTGCAGGCACGACTGCTGGAGTCGTCCGAGGGACAGGAGTGGTTCGCCCTGGTCAACGGCCTCGGGTTCGTCTACACGCCGCAGAATGTGGACGACATCCGCCTGCCGGCTGCGCCCGAACGGCCCCTGCGTGGTGTGATCGAGGACGACGTCGACCCCGATGGCACACCTGGAGGAGGGACCACCGCGCCATGATCGCCGCCCTGGGGCTCCTCATCGGCATCATCGCCGGGCTGGTGTTCGCGCCCGACGTGCCGCTGGCTCTGCAGAACTACCTGCCGATCGCCGTCGTCGCCGCGCTCGACGCCGTGTTCGGTGGGCTGCGGGCCTACCTCGACGGGATCTTCGACGACAAGGTCTTCGTCGTCTCCTTCGTCAGCAACGTCGTGATCGCCGCCGCGATCGTCTACCTCGGTGACCAGCTCGGCGTGGGTGCCCAGCTGACGACCGGCGTGGTCGTCGTGCTCGGCATCCGGATCTTCTCCAACGTCGCAGCGATCCGCAGGCACGTGTTCCATGCCTGACTCGACGCCCGAGCCCACACCCCGGTCCACACCCGAGCCCGAGGAGAGTCCCGGTCGCGACCGACTCCGCCACGCGCTGCTGCGCCCCTCAGGACGCCAGGCCGTGGTGGCGGTCCTGCTCGCGGTCCTGGGGTTCGCCTTCGTGGTGCAGGTCCGCGACACCGCGGCCAACGACACCTACGCCGGCCTGCGGGAGAGCGAGCTGATCCAGGTGCTCGACGGCCTCACCGGCACGGCCGAGCGGGCGCGCCGCGAGGTCGACCGGCTCGAGGGGCGCCGCGACGAGCTCAGCAACGAGACCCAGGCCCGCGCGGCCGCGCTGGACGAGGCCGAGCAGCGGGTGCGCACCCTGAACATCATCGCGGGCCTCGTGCCGGTCTCCGGCCCCGGCCTGCGGGTGACGATCACGGAGTCGACCAGCAGGGTGAGCGTCGGGTCGCTGCTGGACACGATCCAGGAGCTGCGCACCGCGGGCGCGGAGGCCATGGAGTTCAACGACTCGATCCGGATCGGCGCCGACAGCTCCTTCGAGAACGCCGTCGGAGGCATCGAGCTCGACGACCAGCTGCTCGAGCCGCCGTACGTCCTCGACGTGATCGGCGACCCCCACAACCTCCGCACCGCGCTGACCTTCTCGACCGGTCCGGTCGAGACGCTGCAGACCCTGGACGGCGCCACCGTCACCATCGAGGAGCCCGACTCCATCGAGATCACCAGCGTCCGCGAGCCCCCTCGACCTGAGTATGCAGAGTCCGGCACGGGCCAGTAGCCTGCCGCACACCTCAGTCCCGCCAGCCAACGAGTTCGACGAGGAGTCGACGTGTATCCGGAGAACCTGAAGTACACCTGCGAGCACGAGTGGGTGCGGACCCCCGGAGACGCCGAGGGCTCGGTGCGGGTGGGCATCACCGACTTCGCGCAGGACGCGCTCGGCGACATCGTGTACGCCTCCCTGCCGCAGGTCGGCGACCAGGTCAACGCGGGGGACACCTGCGGCGAGCTCGAGTCGACCAAGTCCGTCAGCGACATCTACGCCCCGGTCACCGGCGAGGTGCTGGCGGTCAACGGCGCGCTCGACTCCACGCCCGAGCTGGTCAACAGTGACCCCTACGAGGCCGGCTGGCTCTTCGAGGTCGGCGTCGCCGACGCCTCGCAGCTCGACGGCCTCCTCGACGCCGCTGCCTACCAGGCCGGGCTCGAGGGCTGATCGCCCCGTCCGTACCGCCCACCGGGCCATCGCCGGGCTGGTAGGTTCGGGGAAACCGTCAACCTCAACCCTCGGCTGAGGGTTGGGCGTCGATCCGTCGAGGAGCATTCATGCCGTTCTGCACCGCCTGTGGCAAGCAGAACCCCGATGACGCGCGCTTCTGTGCCCAGTGCGGCACCAAGCTGGTCGCCGGGGAGGACACCGGTGCCACCCCGGTCGGGGTGAGCCCGACCGAGACCACTGCGACCATCACCTTCGGGGCGCCGGACCAGCGCGAGTCGTCCGACCGGCAGCTGAGCCCCGTCGACGCGGCAGCGGTCGACGCACTGCCCGAGGGTCACGCCCTCCTCGTCGTCCAGCGCGGCCCCAGCGCGGGCAGCCGCTTCCTGCTGGACATCGAGGTGGTCGGCGCCGGTCGCCACCCCGACAGCGAGATCTTCCTCGACGACGTCACCGTGTCGCGGCGGCACGCCGAGTTCCGGCGCAGCGGTGCCGGGTTCACCGTCAGCGACGTCGGCAGCCTCAACGGCACCTACGTCAACCGTGACCGCATCGACTCCGTCGAGCTCAACGACGGCGACGAGGTCCAGATCGGCAAGTACCGCCTGGTGTTCTTCTCCTCCCACCCGGACAGCTGATCCGTGAGTGCCTCGACGCCCGCGGGCGCGAGTCGCGGCGCCCGCCTCAACATCGGGCAGGTGCTCGACCAGCTCCGACCCGACTTCCCCGGGGTGACGATCTCCAAGATCCGGTTCCTCGAGGACCAGGGACTGGTGAAGCCCGAGCGCACGCCCGCCGGCTACCGGAAGTTCTCCGACGAGGACGTCGACCGGCTCCGCTACGTCCTCACGATGCAGCGCGACCACTACCTCCCGCACAAGGTCATCGGGGAGCACCTCGACGCGATCGACCGCGGCCTCGAGCCGCCCGCGATCGACGGCGTCGTCCCGACGGTGCCCCGGGTCGCACTCAGTGCCGACGGCCTCCCGAGCCCGGAGTCGTTCCGGCGCACCAGTGACCTGCGGCTGTCGCGGCGCGAGCTGTTGAAGGTGGCCGAGATCTCCGAGGAGCTGCTGGACCAGCTCGAGCAGTTCGGCCTGGTCGCTGCCCGGACCGGCACGGGGCACTTCGACTCCGACGCGCTGGTGGTCGCCAGGACCGCCAAGGAGCTCGCCGACTTCGGCTTCGAGCCGCGCCACCTGCGCGCCTTCAAGACCGCCGCCGACCGCGAGGTGGGCCTGGTCCAGCAGGTCGTCGCCCCGATCGCGCGCGGACGCGACGCCTCCGCGCGCGGTCGCGCCGACGAGGCGACCGCCGAGATCGCGGCTCTCTCCGTGCGGCTCCATGCCACGCTCGTCAAGGTCGGGCTCGACCGCGGCTGAGCACCCGGAGCCGCGGGCTGGCAGGTGAGGGCGCCTGAGTAGGGTGGTGGCATGCGCGAGATGGACGTCGTCGGAGTACGTGTGGAGATGCCCTCCAACCAGCCGATCGTGCTCCTGCGCGAGGTGACGGGGGAGCGCTACCTGCCGATCTGGATCGGGGCCGTCGAGGCGACCGCCATCGCCTTCGCCCAGCAGGGCGTGACGCCGCCACGGCCGTTGACGCACGACCTGATGCGTGACGTGCTGGCCGCCACGGGTCAGCGCCTCGACGAGGTGCGGATCGTCACCGTGCAGGACAACATCTTCTTCGCCCAGCTCGTCTTCGACGGCGGCGTCGAGGTCGGTGCCCGGCCCTCGGACTCCATCGCGCTCGCCCTGCGCACGGGGACCCGCATCGTGTGCGCCGAAGCGGTGCTCGACGAGGCCGGCCTCGCGGTCCCGGCCGAGCAGGAGGACGAGGTCGAGCGCTTCCGCGAGTTCCTCGACCACGTCTCGCCCGACGACTTCGAGGCACCGTGACGCACGGACGGTCCCTCGACCGTCGAAACTCTCACCCTCGACCTGACGTCGAGGGTTGGCGACACGCCGAGCCGGTGGATGGACAACCCTCCCGCGCAGGCCTACCTTGAACTGTCTCTGTTGTAACTCCACCGTTGTGGTTGCCGGCTCCGCCGGCGCCGGACGGGCCCTTCCCCCAGGAGTTACCGCTCAGCGGAGGAACTGACCTGGAGGGTCACTGTGGCTAGCAACGAGAACGAGCACGGCGCCGACGCTGCCGGCATCACGGCAGCGGCCGAGGCCGCTGAGCTCGCCGAGGAGCAGGGTCTGCTCTTCGCCGACGACGTCTCCCCGCTGCCCCGGGACACCGGCTACCGCGGTCCCACCGCATGCAACGCGGCCGGTATCACCTATCGCCAGCTCGACTACTGGGCTCGCACAGGCCTGGTGGAGCCGAGCGTGCGCGGTGCCGCCGGCTCCGGCTCGCAGCGTCTCTACTCCTTTCGCGACATCTTGATCCTCAAGGTCGTCAAGCGCCTTCTCGACGCGGGCATCTCGCTCCAGCAGATCCGCACCGCCACCGCTCACCTGCGCGAGCGCGGCACGGACGACCTGACCCGCGTGACGCTCATGAGCGACGGTGCCTCGGTCTACGAGTGCACCAGCAACGACGAGGTCATCGACCTGCTGCAGGGCGGGCAGGGCGTCTTCGGCATCGCCATCGGTGGCGTGTGGCGTGAGATCGAGGGCACGCTCGCCGAGCTGCCCAGCGAGCGTGCCGCCGAGGAGCCTGCCTCTCCGGTCGAGGGCGACGAGCTCGCCGCGCGTCGCGCAGCCCGACAAACCGGCTGACCCGACTCCGGCACCACGCGCAGACCCTCCGACGAAGCCGCCCCATCCGGGGCGGCTTCGTCCCATTCTGTTGCGTATCGCTAAACTGGCCACGCCGACATCCCGCGCGGGAGAGTCGTTGCGACCGGTCCCCGGACCGGCCGCAGTGCGCCGAAGGGGCAAATCCTCCCGGAACCTCTCAGGCACCAGGACCGCGTGGGTTGGCACTCTGGAGGCCACCTGGCCGACAGAGGGGAGGTCATCCTCGTGACCTCAAGGAGTGCCCGTGCCGGACACCACCTCGACTCCCTCCGACGACCACGCCACGCTCGGCGAGTTCGTCGCACGCCACATCGGACCCGACGACGACGCCGTGGCCCGGATGCTCCAGGCGGTGGGGCACGAGTCGCTGGAGTCGTTGATGTCCGCGGCCGTGCCGGGCGGCATCCGCACGGCGGCCGCACTCGACCTCCCCGACGCCCTCGACGAGGAGGCCACCGCCCGTGCCCTGCGCACGCTGGCCTCGCAGAACCGGCCGGCGGAGGCGATGATCGGCCTGGGCTACCACGGCACGATCACGCCGGCGGTGATCCGGCGCAACGTGCTCGAGGACCCGTCGTGGTACACCGCGTACACGCCGTACCAGCCTGAGATCTCCCAGGGGCGGCTCGAGGCGCTGCTCAACTTCCAGACCGTCGTGGCCGACCTCACCGGCCTACCGACCGCGAACGCCTCGCTCCTCGACGAGGGCACGGCCGCCGCGGAGGCGATGACCCTCGTGCGTCGGGCGCAGCGCAACGCCTCCGGGCCCTTCGTGGTCGACGCCGACGCGCTCCCGCAGACGATCGACGTGATCCGCACCCGCGCCGAGGGCATGGGGATCGACGTCGTCGTCGCCGACCTGTCCGACGGTCTGCCCGAGGGCGACCTCTGCGGCGTGCTGGTGCAGTACCCCGGCGCCTCCGGCGCGGTCTGCGACCCCCGGTCGGTCATCGACGCCGTCCACGAGCGCGGGGGGCTGGCCGTGGTCGCCGCCGACATCCTCGCCCTGCTCCTGCTCGAGGCCCCCGGCACCCTCGGCGCCGACGTCGTCGTCGGTTCGTCGCAGCGCTTCGGCGTACCCCTCTTCTACGGCGGGCCCCACGCGGGCTTCATGTCCGTCGCCGCAGGGCTCGAGCGCCACCTGCCCGGACGCCTGGTCGGGGTGTCCGTCGACGCGGAGGGGCGCCCTGCCTACCGCCTCGCCCTGCAGACCCGCGAGCAGCACATCCGCCGGGACAAGGCCACCTCCAACATCTGCACGGCGCAGGTGCTGCTGGCGGTCGTCGCGTCGATGTACGCCGTCTACCACGGCCCCGAGGGCCTGCGCCGGATCGCGCAGCGCACCCACGACCACGCCAGCCGGATCGCCGCTGCGCTGCGGGCCGGGGGAGTGGAGGTGGTCAACGAGACGTGGTTCGACACGCTCACCGTGGCCGTGCCCGGTCGGGCGGGCGAGGTCGTGGCCGCGGCCCGTGCCGTGGGACTGCACCTGCGCCTGGTCGACGAGGACCACGTCGGGATCTCCACCTCCGAGCGCACCAGCCCGGCCACGGTCGGCGCCGTGCTCCGTGCCTTCGGCCTCACGCCGGGTGACGACGCGGCACCCTCCGGGCTGCCCGAGTCGCTGCGCCGCACCACCGAGCTGCTGACCCACGAGGTGTTCAGCTCGCACCGCAGCGAGACCCAGATGCTGCGCTATCTCGCGAAGCTCTCCGGACGCGACTACGCGCTGGACCGCGGCATGATCCCGCTCGGCTCCTGCACGATGAAGCTCAACGCCACCACCGAGATGGAGCCGGTCAGCCTGCCCGGCTTCGCCGATCTGCACCCGTTCGCACCGGCCGAGGACGCTGCGGGCTACCGCGAGCTCGTCGACGACCTCGAGGGGTGGCTGGCCGAGGTCACCGGCTACGACCGGGTGTCGGTGCAGCCCAACGCAGGCTCGCAGGGCGAGCTCGCCGGCCTGCTCGCGATCCGGGGCTACCACCAGGCCAACGGCGACACCGCCCGCGACGTGTGCCTGATCCCGTCCTCGGCCCACGGCACCAACGCCGCCTCCGCGGTCATGGCCGGCATGAAGGTCGTCGTGGTCAAGGCGTCCGACGACGGCTCGGTGGACCTCGACGACCTGCTGGCGAAGTGCGAGCAGCACGCCGAGACCCTGGCAGCGATCATGGTCACCTACCCCTCCACGCACGGGGCCTACGAAGACTCGATCACCGACCTGTGCAAGATCGTCCACGACCACGGCGGCCAGGTCTACGTCGACGGGGCCAACCTCAACGCGCTCCTGGGCTACGCCCGCCCCGGCGAGTTCGGTGGGGACGTCTCCCACCTCAACCTGCACAAGACGTTCTGCATCCCCCACGGCGGAGGCGGCCCCGGCGTCGGCCCCGTCGCCGTACGCGCGCACCTCGCGCCGTTCCTCCCGTCGCACGCGGCGCACCCGGAGGCCGGCAAGCGCGACGGCATCGGCCCGGTGAGCGCCGCTCCCTACGGCTCGGCCGGCATCTTGCCGATCACCTGGGCCTACGTCCGGATGATGGGCGCGCAGGGCCTGACCCGCGCGACGGCCGTGGCCGTGCTGTCGGCCAACTACATCGCCACCCGGCTGCAGGAGCACTTCCCGGTGCTCTACCGAGGCCACGGCGACCTGGTCGCGCACGAGTGCATCCTCGACCTACGCCCGCTGACCAAGGCCAGCGGCGTCAGCGTGGACGACGTCGCCAAGCGCCTCGTCGACCACGGCTTCCACGCGCCGACGATGTCGTTCCCGGTCGCCGGGACCCTGATGGTCGAGCCGACCGAGTCCGAGGACCTCGCCGAGATCGACCGCTTCTGCGACGCGATGATCGCCATCCGCGGTGAGATCGCGCGCGTCGAGGCGGGGGAGTGGACGCCGGAGGACTCGCCGCTGCGCCACGCGCCCCACACGGCCCGCGCGCTCGTCGGCGAGTGGGACCGGTCGTACTCGCGCGAGGTCGGGGTCTTCCCCCAGGGCATCGACCCCGACAAGTACTGGCCGCCGGTGGCGCGCATCGACCAGGCCTACGGCGACCGCAACCTCGTGTGCGCCTGCCCCCCGCCGGAGGCGTTCGCGCAGGACTGATCGCTAGGGTCTGCCCATGAGCGACCAACGGCAGAGGCTGCTGGACGTCGCCCAGGCCGAGGGCCGGCTGACCTCCGTGGTCGGCGCGGTCCTCGACCGATACGGCGCCGTGTGGGCGGGAGGCGCGGGGGACGCGCCCGGCCTCGACGGGCAGTACCGGATCGGGTCGATCACCAAGACCCTCACCGCGGCGCTGGTGATGCAGGCGCGGGACGCAGGGCTGCTCGACCTCGCCGACCCGCTGTCCGCGCACCTGGGCGACATCGGCTACGGCGAGACCACCGTCCGCGACGTCCTCGCGCACACCTCCGGCATGCAGAGCGAGCCGCGCGGCTCGTGGTGGGAGCGCACGCGCGGCTCCGACTTCGCCTCGCTCGTCGCCGCGAACGACGGAAGCGGTCGGGTGGGCGCCGCTGGCGACTGGTTCCACTACTCCAACCTCGGCTACGGGCTCCTCGGCGAGGTCGTCGCTCGGCGCCTCGGCGCGCCGTGGCGCGTGCTCGTCTCCGAGCGCCTGCTCCAGCCGCTCGGCATGCGGGCGACGTCGTACCTCCCCCGTCCCGGGGCGCAGCCGGGGTGGAGCGTGGACCACTTCACCGGCATCCGGGTGCACGAGCCGCTCGCCGACACCGGCGCGATGGCCGCGGCCGGGCAGCTCTGGTCGACGTTGGGTGACCTGGTGACCTGGGGCCAGGTGCTCGGCGGCGCACGCCCCGACGTGCTGCCCGCGGACACGCTCGCGGAGATGCAGCGGCCGGTGACGGCGGACTACGGGCTCGGCCTGATGCTCGGCGTGCACCCGGGAGGGCGGCTGGTCGGGCACAACGGCTCGATGCCCGGCTTCCTGGCGGCCCTCCACGTCGACCCCGACAGCGGGATCGGGGCCGTGGTGCTCACGAACGCGACGACCGGGATCGACCCGCGGGTCCTCGCCGTCTCGCTGATCGAGGGCGACCCCGACGCCGGGGACGAGCGCCCACCCCCGTGGCGCCCGACCGTCGTGCTGCCGCCGGAGGTGGTCGGGGTGCCGGGCCTGTGGTTCTGGGGCAACTCGGCCTACGACGTGCGGTGGCACAACTCAGGGCTCGAGCTGCGCCCGATCGCGCGCGGCGGGGCCGTGAGCGACCGGTTCGAGCTCGTCGACGGCCGCCTGGTCGGCGTCCTGGGCTACCACCGCGGCGAGCACCTGGACGTCGTACGACATCCGGACGGGTCGATCCGCAACCTCGAGTGCGCGACGTTCGTCTACACCCCGAAGCCCTACGACACCCTGCACCAGACCTGACGGGGGGCGACTAGGGTCGGCCATCCAGCACTCTCGGGGGAGATCCATGCACGCACCAGCCAGTCCGGCCCGCCTGACCGTCGTCGCGGCGGTCGTCCTCGCGTTCTGCGCCACGCTGCTCGTCGGAGGCGGTGCGGAGGCCGCCCGCAGCAAGGACGGCCTCACCGGCTACGCCTTCGACGCACGCTGCGCGCCGACGCAGGAGCAGATGGACGCCTGGCTGACGTCGTCACCGTTCTGGGGCGTCGGGATCTACATCGGCGGATCGACGGCGTCGTGCCAGACCGGCGCGACCGACCCCGGCCAGCCGCACCTCGACGCCACCTGGGTGTCGCGCCAGAGGTCGGCCGGCTGGCGCGTGCTGCCGATCTGGGTGGGCCCGCAGGCGGCGTGCTCGTCGTACGCCGACCTGATCGATCCGAACCCCGGGGGGACTACGCAGCCGCTGACGCGCGCGGCCGCGCCGAGGCGACCGCCGCCGTCGTCCGCGCACGTGAGCTCGGCATCAAGCCGCGCACGACGCTCTGGTACGACCTCGAGGGCGGCTTCGATGTCACGGACGAGGACTGCAGGCGCTCGGCCCTGCGGTTCCTCAGCGGCTGGACCGAGGCGCTGCACGACCTCCGCTACCGCTCGGGCGTCTACTCCAGCATCTCGGCGGGCATCCACACGCTGGACAACGCCGACAACCTCTCGCCCGGGTCCTACCAGATGCCCGACCAGGTCTGGTTCGCGTGGGACAACAACCGCGCGAACGTCGACGTCGACCAGCGCTGGGTCCGCACGGACAGCTGGGAGGGTGAGCGCGTCCACCAGTACCAGCTGCACACCGACGCCGCGTACGGCGGTGTCGCGCTGACGATCGACCGCAACTTCCTCGAGCTCGACGGTGGCTCGCAGGCGCCGCGCACCCTCCTCGCGTGTGGCCGCACGGACCTCGACCTCCGGTCCTACCCCCGGCTCCGCACCGGTCGCAGGGGCGATGCCGTGGAGGCACTGCAGTGCCTGCTGAGGAAGCACGCCGGCTACCGCAGTCGCCTCGACGGGCGGTACGACGCCCAGGTGGCGCGTGCCGTGCGGAAGTTCCAGCGTCGGCACGACCTGCGCCAGAGCGGCAGGACCGATCCCGCGACGTGGACCGCGTTGTTCGCCCAGGGATCGAAGCCACTGGTGAAGGTGGGCTCGTCCGGTGACGCGGCGCTGCGGCTCGAGCGTTCGCTGCGGGCCGCCGGGTTCGGATCGGTGAAGGTCACCGGCGTCGTCACCGACCGCACCACCCGGGCGGTCGCGCGCTACCAGCGGCGGGTCGGCCTCGACCCCACCGGGGTCGTCACGACCGACACCTGGAAGGCGCTCCAGACTGGCGCGCGCCGACCGGCGTCTCGCAGTGGGTTTCACCTGCCTCGGCGACGTGCTGGGGTCTAGTGTTGCTGCGGGCGCATCCATGGCGCACCGCATCCGTCAGAGGGGAATGACATGGGACTGTTCCAGGCTGTCAGCGGCGCCATCGGAGGCACGCTCGCCGACCAGTGGATCGACTTCTACGGCGTGCCGGACGGGCTTCCCGCGACCGCGGCGCTGTTCCCGGCGCTCGCCAAGGGACAGAACGCCGGTCGCGGCAGCAACACCCGCGGCTCCGACGGTGTCATCACCAACGGCTCCAAGATCGTGGTCCCCGAGGGCTACGGCCTGGTGCTGGTCGAGGACGGGGCGTTCACCGGCTTCGCGGCCGAGCCCGGCGGCTACATCTGGGACTCCGAGGAGACCGCGTCACAGTCGGTCTTCTCCGGCGGCGGCCTGGTCGACTCGCTCATCAAGCAGAGCTGGGAGAGGTTCAAGTTCGGCGGTCGCCCCGGGTCGCAGCAGACCGCGATCTTCGTGAACCTCAAGGAGCTGCCGAACAACAAGTTCGGCACCCAGTCGGAGATCTACTGGGACGATGCGTTCCTCAACACCCAGGTCGGCGCGATCACCCGCGGCACCTACACGCTCAAGATCGCCGACCCGCTCACCTTCATCCGCAACTTCGTCTCGGCCGACGTCATCAACGGCCGGGGGGTCTTCGACTTCACCGACATCGACAACCCGGCCGGCGAGCAGCTCTTCAACGAGGTCGTCGGCTCACTCGCGCCGGCGTTCTCGATGTACACCAACGACCCTGCCAAGGGAAACCGGATCAGCCGCCTCCAGCAGGACTCCATCGGCTTCGCGCAGTCGCTCTCGGCCGCCGTCGAGGAGAACTACCAGTGGCGCAGCGACCGCGGCCTGGAGATCGTCAAGACCGCGATCATCTCGATCGAGTACGACGAGAACACCCGCGAGCTCCTCAAGAACGTCCAGCGTGCCGACGCCCTGTCGGGCTCCCGCGGCAACTCCAACCTGCAGGCGTCCGTCGCCGCGGGCATCGAGGCGGCGGGGGAGAACGCCGGCCCCGGTGGCGTCATCGGGATGGGCATGGCCACCGGCGGGATGGGGCTGGGGGGCCTGCAGCAGCCGACCCAGGCGGCGCCGGCGGCGGCAGCCCCAGCCGCAGAGCCCGCCGCGCCGGCTGCGCCCGCGGCGGACGACCCGATGGCGGTGCTCAAGCGGGCCAAGGACATGCTCGACGCCGGCCTCATCACCCAGGAGGACTACGACGCGGCGAAGGCCAAGGCGCTCGGTCTCTGAGATGACGCACGACGCCCAGCCACCGGGGGAGAAGCGTTCGTCCCCCTTTGACGGCCCGCCGCTGTCGCTGGAGGAGGAGCTCGCCGCCGCCCGGGCCGAGCCCGAGCCCGGCCCTGACATCGCGACCGTCAACGAAGCGCTCGCCGACGGGGTCAACCGCTGTCCGAAGTGCGGGTCCACCGACGTACGCCTGCGCGGGTCGACCGGCAACCTGGTGTGCCTGTTCTGCCGCAACGAGTGGCAGGAGTCGCGTGTCGAGGAGGAGTTCGGCCTCGGCGAGGGGATCGACGAGCTCCAGGGCACCGTGATCGCCGGCGGCGCGCGGGACATCTCGGCCGACGCCGGCGACGTGATCACCATGAAGTGCGGCGGCTGCGGTGCCGAGGTCGTCGTCGACACCGCCCACGCGATGAACGCCCGCTGCCACTGGTGCCGTCACACGCTGAACGTCAACCAGCAGACGTCCAACGGGGCCGTGCCCGACGCGGTGCTGCCCTTCCGGCTCACCCACGCCGAGGCCGTGGAACGGATCCGCGAGTTCGCCTCCAAGCGTCGCCTCTTCGCGCACCCGCGCTTCAAGAAGGAGTTCGTCCCGGAGAACGTGCTCGGCGTCTACCTGCCCTACCTGGTGATCGACGCGCGCGCCGAGGCCGCCTACACGGGGCGCGGCGAGGTCCAGACGCGGCGTTGGACGGAGAAGAAGGGGGACAACACCGTCACCTACTACTCCGCCGACGTGTTCCGCGTCGACCGCTCGGTGTCGTTCACGGTCGACGACCTCACCATCGAGGGCGCCGCCGACCGGGCGAACTTCGACTCGTCGACCACCAACAACATCATCAACACGATCCTGCCCTTCGACACCAAGAACGCGGTGCAGTGGAACTCGAGCTATCTCGTGGGCTTCACGAGCGAGAAGCGCGACCTCGACGTCGACGGACTGCACCCGGTGCTGGAGGACCAGCTGCTCTCGATCGGGCGCTCGCAGGTCGAGGGATCGTTGCGGGAGTTCGACCGTGGGGTGCGCTGGGAGCAGGAGCAGCTCGACGTCGGCGGATCGCGCTGGGTCTCGATGTACCTGCCCGTCTGGCTCTACTCCTACCAACAGGAGAGCACGGGGATGCTGCACTACATCGCGGTCAACGCGCGCACCGGGGAGACGATGGGCAGCGTGCCGGTCTCGCAGTGGCGTCTCGTGCTGGCGGCGATGACCGTCGGCACGGTGCTCGAGGGCATCGCCGGCTTCCTCCTGGTGGCGTGGTCATGATCGACCTGATGCTCACGGTGCTGGCCTCCAGCGACGGCCCACCGGTATGGCTGCTGGCAGCGGGACCGGCCGGTGCGGTGGCGACGTACTGGGCGCTCTACCGCTACTACCGCAACACCGACAAGTCGCACGCCTTCGAGCGCGACACCCTGATCGAGGCGAAGCCGGTGCAGGGCGGGCGGGAGAAGATCGACCACATCTCCCGGACCCGGATGTCCAGCATCGACGGCGACAACAGCCGCAAGCACCGGGCGCGGGTGCAGCGGCTCCGCTGAGCCGGGCCTCGAACCAGGGGCGGGGTCACACGCCCTGTGACACGCTCGACATGTTGAAGTCGGGGATGCGCAGGGCGGGGGTGGCGGTGCGTGAGAAGTAGTCGTCGCCCCACTCGCGGCTGAAGCTGGGCACGGTCGCCGAGGCCGCGCTGAACCGGTCGAGGAGGTCGACCGGGCTCTCGTTCCAGCGGAAGTTGTTGGCCGCACCGACGATCTCACCGTCCTCGACGACGTAGACACCGTCGCGGGTCAGCCCCGTCAGCAGCATCGTCTGCGGGTCGACCTCACGGATGTACCACATGCAGGTCAGCAGCAGGCCGCGCTGCGTGCCGGCGACGAGGTCGTCGATCGACCCGGCGCCATCTCCCACCTCGAGGACGAGGTTGTCGATCATCGGAGTGACGGGCTGGCCGGTCATGCCCGCGGAGTGACGGGTCTGGATCAGGCCGGTGAGCAGGCCGTCGCGGATCCAGTCGGTGCGCTCGAGCGGCAGGCCGTTGTCGAACACCGAGTCGGTGTTGTCGGATGCTCCGGCCATCACGAACGGCGCGCACTCCAGACCAGCGTACGCCGGGTCGGAGAAGAGGTTGACCCCGGGCGCGGCGACCTTGTCGTGGATGCGGGTGCCGCCGCCGCGGCGGCTGTAGACCGACTCTCCCTCGTGCGCCACCCGGGCGCCGGCACCCCAGTAGGCGTCGATCATCAGGTCGGCCACGGAGGACGGCGGGAGGATGGTGTCGTAGCGACCTGCGGGGAGGTCGACTCGCCGCTCGGCCCAGGCGAGGCGCTGGGCGACGGTCGCGGCCATCGACGCCGCGTCGACGTCACCGAAGTCGCGGGTGGCGCCGCCGACCCAGGCGCTCCGGGTGAGGGAGGTGTCCTTGGCCGTGCACGCGTAGTGGCCGGTCGGCTGCACGTGCCGAAGCCGCAGCCCTCGGCTCGAGCCGAGGTAGGTGGTGGCGATGTCGTGGTTGACGAATCCGTAGAGCAGCCGGTCCTCGGCCGTGGCCTGCACGAAGGCCTCGCCGAGGGCGGGCGCGAAGGCGTCGTAGACCCCGATGTCGGTGGTCACCGGCTCGTCGTCCCAGTCGGGGGAGGTCCGCTCGGCCACCAGGTCGGCCCGGTCCTCGGCGGGTGAGCCCGCACGAGCCGCCGCATCGGCCGCCTCGACGAGGGCGGTGACCTGCTCGGTGGTGGCCGCGCTGCCGGACACCGAGCCGGTGGCGATCCCGCCCGCGACCGAGGCGAAGCTGACGACGGTCACCGAGACCTCGGTCATCACGCCGTTGGTGGTGAGGGTGTTGTTGGCCCAGCGCAGGTTGGCGCTGGTGACGTCGCGGACGATCGCGATGCAGTCGTCGGCGGTGGACGTGGCGAGCGCGTGCTCGACCAGCTGCTGGGCGGTGCTGATCCGGGTGGTCATCAGTGGCCTGCCTCGTCGGTCGTGTTGAGGATGTTGACGCCGCGGAACAGAGCGGTCGGGCAGCCGTGGCTGACGGCCGCGACCTGACCCGGCTGGGCCTTGCCGCAGTTGAACGCCCCGTGCAGCTCCCAGGTCTCGGGGCCGCCGACGGCCTCCATGGACCCCCAGAAGTCGGTCGTGGTCGCCTGGTAGGCGACGTCGCGGAGCATCCCGTCGAGTCGACCGTCGGTGATCCTGTAGAAGCGCTGCCCGGTGAACTGGAAGTTGAACCGCTGCATGTCGATGGACCACGACTTGTCACCGACGACGTAGATGCCGTGCTCCACGCGCGAGACGAGGTCGTCGGTGGAGAGCCCGTCGGTGCCGGGCTGGAGCGAGACGTTGGCCATCCGCTGGATCGGGATGTGGCCGGGGGAGTCGGCGTACGCGCAGCCGTTGGACCGGCCCTCGTTGAGCTCGGGCTTGAGGTGACCCATCGAGCGGTCGAGCTGGTAGCCGACCAGCACGCCGTCGCGGACGATGTCCCAGGCCTGCGTCTGCACGCCCTCGTCGTCGTAGCCGACCGTGGCGAGCCCGTGCTCGGTCGTGCGGTCGCCCTGGACGTTCATCACGGGAGAGCCATAGCGGAGGGTGCCGAGCTGGTCGTAGGTCGCGAACGACGTGCCGGCGTAGTTCGCCTCGTAGCCCAGCGCGCGGTCGAGCTCGGTCGCGTGGCCGATCGACTCGTGGATGGTGAGCCACAGGTTGGAGGGGTGGACGACCAGGTCGTAGGACCCGGCCTCGACGCTGGGCGCCGTGAGCTTCTCGGCGAGCAGCTCGGGGACCTCGGCGAGCTCGGCGTCCCAGTCCCAGTGGGATCCGGTGAGGTACTCCCAGCCACGGCCCACGGGAGGTGCGACGGAGGCCATGGAGTCGAAGACGCCGGTGTCGGCGTCCTCGCCGGTCGCCTCGAAGCCCGGCTGCAGCCGGACCCGCTGCTGGGTGGTGCGGGTGCCGGAGAGGTCGGCGTAGTACTTGTTCTCCTGCACCTGCTGGAGGAACGACGTCGCGTGGGCGACCGCCGAGCCCGTGCGCAGGCGCTCGGTCCAGTCGACCAGGAGGTCCGCCTTCTCGCGGGTGGGCACGTCGAGCGGGTTGACGTCGTAGCCCGAGATCCGGGTGACGTCGTCGTGGACCGGCTCCGGGGCCAGCTCGACCGGGGTGGTCGTCATCGCCGCCGCGACCTTGGCGACGGCCACGGCCGTCTCGGCGACCCGCCGGGCCTCGTCGTCGGTCAGCACGACACCCGACGCGAAGCCCCACGCGCCGCCGTGCACGACCCGGACCGCGAAGCCGAGGTCCTCGGCGTCGCTCGCGGTCTGGAGCACGCCGTCGCGGGCACCGAGGTACTGGTAGCGGTTGCGCTCGAGGCGGAAGTCCGCGTGCGTGACGCCGAGCTCCTGGGCACGGGCCAGGGCCACCTCTCCGAGGTGGCGGTGCGGCAGGTCGCTGAAGGTCGGGTCGAGCCCGGTCGAACTCATGCGGTCGAACCTATCCGAGCGGGGTCGTCGCTCACGAGCAGGTGCGGGTCTGTCGGCGCCGGTGAGGGCTCACCAGACGTCATGGCGGGTGGTCGTCGCGACGGCCGGTGCCCATGACGTACGTCGTCGACGTCCTGGCGGGCGGTCGTCCCAGCGGCCAGGGGCCATGACGTCCGGCGACGCCGCGGCCCCGCGACGTAGCGCCCGGTCGAGGTGCGGGACCGGGCGAGGTGCGGGTCGTCAGGCGAGGCGGAGGGCGACGCGGCTGCCGTGGCGACCGCGCAGCACGCGGAGCTGGGTCGGGATGCGGGTCTGGAGCTCGGGGACGTGGCTCACGACGCCGACGACCCGACCGCCGTCGCGCAGGGAGTCGAGGGTGTCCATGACGTCCTCGAGGGTCTCGGCGTCGAGGGAGCCGAACCCCTCGTCGACGAAGAGGGTGTCGAGGTCGGTGCCCCCGGCCTCCTGCGTGATGACGTCGGCGAGCCCGAGCGCCAGGGCGAGGGACACGACGAAGGTCTCGCCCCCGGACAGCGTGGCGGGGTCACGGCTGTCGCCGGTCCAGTCGTCGCGGACCAGGAGACTGAGGCCGCCGCGGGTCTCGCCGGCGCCGCGCTGACCGGTGTGGACGAGGGAGTAGCGCTGGTCGCTCATCGTGGACAGGCGGAGGTTGGCGGCGTCGACGACCTGGCCGAGTCGGTGGGCGAGGACGTAGGCCGACAGACGCATCTGCATGCGGTTGTCGGGGTGCTTGCCGTCGACCAGCGACGCGAGGTCGGCGACGAGGTCGAGGTCGTCGCGCACCGGCGCCCAGGCGGCGACCGCCGCGCGAACCTCGTCGCGCAGGGCGCGCAGCCGGCTGGCGCGCTCACGCAGGCCCACGGTGCGCTGGTGGGCGCTGGCCGCGGCCTGCCGGACCTCGGCGTGCGCGCTGGCGAGCCCGTCGAGGTCGGGCGGCTCGGACGTGGTCGCGTGCGCCAGCTCCGGGTCCGCCAGCACCTCCTCGACCCGCGCGAGCTCACGGTCGTGTCGATCGACGGCCGCCTGCGCGGCGTCGACCTCGGACTCGGTGAGCCAGCGCTCCGCCGCCGCCGAGGCCGAGGGGAACCCCGCAGCCATGGCGGTCTCGTCGGCAGCCTGCTGGGTCTGGGTCGCCGTGGCCCGGGCCCGGGCGAGGTCCGCGGTCACGGTGCGGTGGTCATGGGTGAGCCGCTCCACCTCCTGGTGGAAGCGGGCGAGTGCGTCGAGGTCGGCGCCCTCGCCGGCCACGGCGGCGACCTGGGTCCGCAGGTCGTCCACTCGCGAGGCCAGGACGGCGGTCTCGGTGTCGTGCTGTGCGACCGCAGTCGCGAGGTCGTGACGCGTCGCGGAGAGCCTCTGCACCTCGGCGCGCAGCTGCGCCTCACGAGCGGTCAGGTCCTCGAGTCCGTCCGCCTCTCCCCGAGCCTGGTCCAGGCACCCGCGGGCCTCCTCCGTCCGGGCGAGGAGCTGATCGACGGGCGCGGCCGCCTCCGCACGGGATGCCGCCAGTCGGGTTGCGAGACCGCGCACCTGCTGGGCATGGGCCTCGACGACGCCTTCGAGGTCGTCGACGGCTCGCCGGGCCTCGCGTTCGGCCGACTCGTCGGGTGCGCCGGGAGTGGGTGAGGCCGGACGAGGGTGCTGGGCCGAGCCGCAGACCGGGCAGCTCGCCCCGACCGCGAGCTGGCAGGCGATCTCCGCGGCCATGCCGTCGAGCCGGCGCTCACGGATCTCCACCAGCGCCTCGCGGGCGATCAGTCGCGACTCCTGCACCTCACGCAGCTCGCGCTCGGCGGCGGCCACGAGGACCTCGAGCTCCTCGGCCGTCCTGGCGGCGGCGAGCCGCTCGTCGAGGACGCCGAGCTCGAGGGCCAGGGTCTCGGCGCGCGCACGGGCGGCACGGGCACGTGTCAGAGCCGGGCCTAGCGCCTCGATGACGTCGGGCAGCTGGGCCAGGCGGACCTCGACCGCCAGGAGGTCGTCGACCTGCTGGTCCCGGTCGCGCCCGACCCGCACGAGCTGCCGCTCGAGGTCGAGCGCCTGGTGTTGCAGAGGGCGGACCCGGGCGATGTCGGTGAGCATCCGCGTGGCCTCGCGCTGCAGGTCGGCGACACCCTGGTCGTCGAGCGGCGCGGCGGGGATCGTCAGCCCGTCGAGGGGCTGGTCGCCGAGCAGTCCGGCGTCGTCGGGTAGCGCCGGTCCGGCTTGTTCGGCCAGGAGGTCGACCAGCGCGCCGCGAGCGGCGTCGACGCGGCGATCGAGGTCGTCGACCGTGCGGCGCGCGTCGAGGGCCAGGAGGTGGAGCGGCCGCACCGGCGCGGACCGGTGCGCCTCGTCGAGGCGACGGCGCTGACGGACGTGGTCGTCCGACGCGGTGAGCAGTGCGGCCCGATCACGTTCGGCCGCCGCACGCCGTGCCTGGAGCCCCGCCAGGCGGGTGCCGGCGGCAAGGGTCTCGGCTGCCTCCCGCTCGTCGGCCACGAGCACCTCGAGCGTGGCCGCCTGCTCGTCGTGCTCCGCGGCCGTGGAGGTGGCCAGGGAGTCGAGCCACTGGTCGAGCACGGCCGGCTCGACCGACCACTGGTCGGGCGAGGTGTCGCACCCCACCTCGCTGACCCGGCTGACCAGGTCGGCGACCGCACGATGGTGCGCGTCGGAGGCACGGCGCAGCTCGACGCGGCGCTCGCGCAGCCACCGCTCCGTGCGGTCGAAGCGTCCGGTCTGGAAGACCTGCTGGAGGAGGGCGTGACGGTCCTCCGACCGTGCCCGCAGGAACGCCTGGAACCGCCCCTGGGGGAGCAGGGCCACCTGGCAGAACTGCGGCAGGGTCATCCCGACCAGCCGGGTGACGAGGTGACCCGTCTCGTCGAGCCGGGTGCTGAGCGGGTGCCACTGGTGTCCGCCTCCCCCGTCCGGACCGGACGACCCGGCCGTGGGGCGACGCTCGGAGATCACCACACGCGCCTGCTCGGTGGTCGTGCCGGAGCCGCGCTTCTTGGGGCGCACCCACGCGGGGGAGCGGTCGATCCGGAACCGGCGACCGGAGAGCGTCGCCTCGAGCACGACCCGCGGGACGACGTCGTCGCCGGCGTGGTCGGAGCGCAGGCGCTTGGCGGTCGACCTGTCGCCCGGGACGTCGCCGTAGAGCGCGAAGCAGACGGCGTCGAGGATGCTGGACTTGCCCGCGCCGGTCGGCCCGCTGAGCAGGAACAGACCCGCGTCGGACAGCGTGTCGAAGTCGATCCGGGTGCGGTCGGCGAAGGGACCGAAGGCCGTCACCTCGAGGTGGTGCAGCCTCATCGCGGGCCACCTCCTGCCGGGGCCTGCCGGACGGGGCCGGCTGCCGAGACCAGCACGTCGAGGTCGGGGTCGTGGCAGCAGGCGTCGAGGGCCTCCTGCAGCAGGTCTGACTCGGCTGCGGAGGCGGGGGTGCCGCGGACGTGGCGCACGAAGTCGACCGCGATCGCGTGGTCGCTCGTGCCCGGCGCGGGTGCGGTTGGCGCCCTCGGGTCGGCGACGGGCGTCGGGAACTGGAGGACGAGGGTGTGCGGGAAGCGACGCCGGAGCTGCTCCATCGCACGTGCCGGACGCTGGGGGTCGGTGAGGGTGACCTGCACCCAGTCGGCCTCGTGCGGCTCGAGCGCCGGGTCGAGCAGCAGGTCGGTGAGCGTCCCGGTGAGACGGGACAGGCGCCGGGGGACCGGCGCGTCGATCCACGTGGCACCGCCGAGCCCGCGGGCGTCGAGCTCGACGAGCCAGGAGCCCTTGACCTGGTCGGCCTCCGAGAAGGAGTAGGCGAGCGGGGAGCCGGAGTAGCGCAAAGCGGGCGAGAGCGTGTGGGGACCGTGGAGGTGGCCGAGCGCGGTGTAGTCGACGCCTTCGAAGATGCTGGTGGCCACGCGCGAGACGCCGCCGACGCTGATGTCGCGCTCGGACTCCGACGGCTCGGCGCCGGCGACGAAGGCGTGCGCGAGCACGACGGACCGGGTGCCGGCGCTGCGGCGGGTCAGGTCGGCGCGGACGCGGGTCATCGCCTGGGCCAGCGCTGCCTCGTGGCTGCGGTGGCTCAGCGCCCACGGCTCGAGGAGGGCCGACGGGTCGAGGTAGGGGATGGCGTGGATGGCGACGTCGCCGTGCTCGTCGCCGAGGACGATCGGGGTGCCGACCGACGAGGCATCGGTGCGCACGAAGACGCCGGCGGCGTCCATCAGCCGCGAGCCGAACCCGAGCCGCTGGGCGCTGTCGTGGTTGCCGCTGCTGACGACCACCTGGGCGCGGGAGGCCGCGAGGCGGGCGAACGTCTCGTCGGCCAGCGCCACCGCGTCGACGTGGGGGAGGGCGCGGTCGTAGACGTCGCCCGCGACGACCACGACGTCGACCTGCTCGGTGGCCACCACCTCGAGGAGGTGGTCGACGAACGCACCCTGGTGGCCCAGCAGGTCCTCGCGGTGGAAGGACCTCCCCAGGTGCCAGTCGGAGGTGTGGAGGATGCGCACGGGACGACGCTATGACGCGGCACCGACACCGACGGGGCCCCACGCCGGGACGAGCCGTGGCGGGTCAGGTCGGGGTCGGGTCGAGTCGGGTCTCAGCAGTAGCGGACGCTGCGGTGCGGCGAGGTGAATCCCCAGAGCTCGATCCCGGCGTCGGCGGCCAACCGGGCCGCGAGGCTCGTCGGGGCACCGACGGCGACGATGGAGCCGATGCCGCTCGCCGCGGCCTTCTGCACCAGCTCGAAGCCCACGCGCCCGCTGAGCACCAGGCACGCGACCGCAGTGGGATCGCCCGAGAGGACGCGCGAGCCCACGACCTTGTCCACGGCGTTGTGCCGGCCCACGTCCTCGCGGACCACGAGCAGGGTCCCGTCGGCATCCGCGAGACCCGCTGCGTGGACGCCGCCGGTCTTCGAGAAGAGCGTTTGACGCTGGCGCAGCGCGTCGGGGAGGCGGCGTACGACGTCGGCGTCCGGGCGCGCACCCGTCCACGGTGCGGCGGTCCGCGTCTGCAGCGCCTCCGCCACGCTGTCCTTGCCGCAGACCCCGCACGCCGAGGACCCGGCCGAGGCGGCCACGTGCCGGTGCGGCAGGTCGGCGGCGTCGGCGAGCGCCACCGTGACGACGTTGAACTCCTGGTCGGGTGCGAGGTCGTCGTCGGTGCAGTAGGCGACCTGGGTGATGGCCTGCGGGGTGGCCAGTCCCTCGTGGACGAGCCAGCCGGCGGCGAGCTCGAAGTCGTGTCCCGGCGTCCGCATGGTCACCCAGGCGCGTCGCGGCTCGAGAGCGCCGGCACGCACCCGGATCTCGAGGGGCTCCTCGGTGATGAGGCGGTCCTCTCGCGCTATCTCCGCGTCGCCCCGGTGCTCGACGACCCTCGTCCTGACCGAGGGTCCTGGGCGTCGCGCTCGCTCCGTCGTCACCCGACGAGCCTAGCCGTCGTCCGGCAGCGGACGGGGGCGGCTGGTGGCCGAGATCACCCCGCCGTGGATGCGCTCCGCCGCCTTCTGCGTCCGTAGAATGTAAGGGCCGCATCGGAGCGGCTACCTCTTACCAGTTCGAGACTCACCACGAGAGGGCAGGACGCCCTCGGAAGGACAGATCACCATGAACCCGCAGTTGCACCTCGCCATGAGGCTCGTCGACGCGCGCGCCCGTTCGGACGAGGACCGCGCCCTCCTGCGCAACGTGGAGATCGCCCTGCGTGAGGAGCGCCGAGCCCGTCGCGCTGCGCGTCGCACCCCACGCTGACCCAGCACGACGAGCGTCCGACCCAGCGTCGGGCGTGACCTCGCGGCGCCTGCGCCGCGGGACCGGACACCCTGTCAGTCACCCCACTGGCAGGGTGTTCTTCATGGCCGGCGCGGGCGCCGCCTCGAGAGCGCGACGAGGACGAGCCCGGCGAGCACGGCCGCGGCACTCGTCGCGCCGAGCCAGACCGACGGGCCACCCGTGTCGGGCAGGACGCCGCCGCCGCCGTCATCGCCACCGTTCGTGCTGGTGGGCGCCACCGTCGGCTCGTCGCTCGGCGACTCGGTGGGCTCGTCGGTGGGCTCGTCGGTCGGGGTGGGCGTCGGGGTCGGTGTCTGTGTGGGGGAGGGCGTCGCCGTGGGCGGACCCGTCGGTGTGGTCGGAGGAGGCGTCGTGGGTGTCGCGGCCAGGACGAAGTCCAGCCCACCTCGGATCTCTCCCGCCGCCGTGATCGTCGCGGTCTGCGAGGCCGCGCCGACCACGACCGTGCCGTCGGGCGCACGGACCGTCACGGTCCAGGTGCCGGGGCCTAGCTGGTCGAGGAAGTAGTGGCCGTCCGCGTCGGTGCGGACGGCCTGCGGTCCACCCGGTCCCTCGACGACGACCTCGACGCCTGCCACCGGCGACCCGTCGCGGGTGATGGTGCCGCCGACGGCTCCGGGCCGCTCGAGGGCGACGTCTTGTCCCGTGAGCCCCGCCGGCGAGACGGTGATCGGCCTCGGGGGAGGAGCGGTGAACCCGTCCGGGGCGACGACGGAGAGCGTGTAGTCGCCCGGCGGGACGGCGGTGAGCTCGTAGGTCCCGTCACCGCGCGTCGCGATGGTGATGGGAGGACCGGTGGTGGGCGTCAGCACCACCTGGACTCCACCGATGCCCACACCCCCGCCGGTGACCGTCCCGGAGACCGAGGGCAGCGCGACGATGCCGAAGTTCTGGTTCTCGAACGGTTGGCCCTGGATGACGAGTCCGCCGATGCTCGTGCCCTGTGGCCCCGCGACGTAACCGGTGGGGACGGCGATCGAGACGGTGTAGCCCGCCGCGTCGGTGTCGTCGTTGAAGTCGAAGAGGTACGAGCCGTCGGCATCCGTCGTCGTGCTTCGCGTCGGTCCGCCGCCGGGCGGGGTCAGCGTGACCACGACGCCGGCGACGCCGGGAGCGGCCGCATCGGTCGGGTCACCTTCGACGACGCGTCCGCTGATCGGTTGCGGGATGATCTCGCGGATCGCGAAGTCGGCTCGCGACGCGGGACTGTTGTCGTTGCCGCGGTTGTCGGCCGGCTTCTGCGCGGCACCGACGATCGCGCAGGTGTCCGGCACGCTGATCCGCACGACGTAGCCCGCCTGGGTCGCGAACTGGCCGAACGAGTACGTGCCGTCGGCGGCCGGCTGCGTCGTCGCCAGGGGCTCCCCGAAGGGGGAGACCAGGGTCAGCGTGGCCTGGGCGGGGCTGCACGCGTTGCCGGGCGGCGAGCTGACGGTCCCGCCGATGGGACGGGCCCGACTGACGAACCAGGTCTGGTAGACCGGGAACCCCGCACGCCGGGTGAAGGTGAAGGTGAGGCTGGTCAGTCGGGTGGTGGGCTCGAACCAGCCGCTCGCGCCGTCGGTGTCAGCGGCGGTGGCGTTGCCGGTGAGGGTGGCGTCGGCAGCGTCGAAGGTCGGCACGTCCGTGCCTCCCGCGTAGTTGAACGCGCCGCGCCACCAGCTCGCGATCGTCGCCGCCGGCACGGCGCCGCCGCTCGCGTCCGTGGCGCTGACCCGCACGGCGTCGGAGTCGATGTCGCCGAGCACGAAGGCCCAGCCGATGTCCGGCGTGGGGGAGTCGAAGGTGTACGTCGTCGTGGAGGGTGTCGTGGCGGTGTCGGCCTTGGGGCGCAGGAGCAGGTAGGCGTTGCCGGCGCTGGAGCCGTACTTCTGGCCGGGCGGCGTCGACGCTCCGAGGAAGGTGCTCGCGCCGGCCGGGAGCGACACGGGGGACCGGGAGTCCGAGGTGACGGTCGCCGCCGGGAAGCCCGGCTGCTGGGTCATCGTCGTGCGGAACGCGTTGGAGGACCCCTGGATCGGCCCCCAGGCGGCCCACCTGTCGGCGAGCGCGAGCGCGGGCGCCGCGACCATGGCGACGAGCAGTGCGGTGATGGCGAGAAGAGCGGCTCTGCGTGACATGCGAATTCCCCCAAGACGGACCGTATCTGGGGGGAGCGTAACCCGACCCGGCCTCTGGCAGGGTGGACCGCATGACCGATGACACCCGTGACGAGGACCTCCGCAGCGTCGAGCTCACCAGGATCGGCCCGGCACGCTTCAAGGCGACCAACGCCCGCGGCGGGGAGACGTTCTTCGGCACCGGGGGAGAGGATCCCGACTTCACGCCCGTCGAGCTGCTGCTCGCGGCCATCGCGGGGTGCAGCGCGCTCGACGTGGAGGCGATCACGCACAAGCGCACGACCAGCACGTCGTTCGAGGTCCACGCCGAGGGACGGAAGGTCCGCGACGAGCACGGCAACCACATGACGGGCCTGCAGGTCTCGTTCAGCCTGGAGTTCCCCGAAGGGGCCGAGGGCGACACGGCCCGCGAGCGCGTCCAGAGCGCGATCGCGATGTCACGCGACCGGCTCTGCACGGTCTCGCGGACCGTCCAGCTCGGCGAGGACGTCGTCTACCCGGACGTGCCCCGCTGACCGCTCAGGTCAGCCGACGGTGACCTTCTCGATGGTCACGTCCTTGTTGGGGGCGCCGCCGCCGGCGGGGTGCGCACCGTCGTTGCCCTCCTTGGCGATCGCGTCGAGCACCTTGAGCCCGGCCTCGTCGATCGTGCCGAAGACGTTGTAGCTCGGCGGGAACTGCGAGTCGCGGAAGACCAGGAAGAACTGCGAGCCGTTGGTGTCGGGACCGGCGTTGGCCATCGCCAGGGTCCCGGCGGGGTAGGTCTCGTCACCGCTCAGCTCGTCGGGGAAGGAGTAGCCGGCGCCACCCGAGCCGGTGCCCGTGGGGTCGCCGCACTGGAGGATGCCGAACCCGTCCTGGTCGCCGATGCGCGGGCACGGGGTGTCGTCGTAGAAGCCCTGCTCGGCCAGGGACACGAACGAGTTGACGGTGCAGGGCGCCTTGGCCGCGTCGAGGGAGAGGCCGATGTCGCCGAAGTTGGTCGTGATCGTCGCCGAGACGGTGCCGTCCGCCTGCGCCTCCTCGGCCGGCGGGTCCACCTTCTTCGCGGGCTCCTGCCCGTCGGAGGAGTACTCGCACGTCGTGGTCTTGCCGCTGCCGGCCGCGTCCGGTGAGTCGGAGGAGGAGGCGGACTCCGAGGTGGACGGGCTCGAGGAGTCGCTCGCCGAGTCACCCCCGCCGGAGTCGTCGCCGCACCCGGCGAGGACGAGCACGGACAGGCAGGCGGCCACGGTGGCGAGTCGCTTCAGCATGCGGCCGACTCTAACCAGCGCGTCCTCACATCTCCTCGTGGGTCTCCGGGTCACCGCCGAAGAGCCGGCCGTCGTCCTCGGCGAGGCCGCTGATCGCACTCATCTCGGCGTCGGTGAGCTCGAAGCCGAAGACGTCGAGGTTCTGGGCCTGGCGCTGCGGGTCGGCGGACTTGGGGATCGGGAGCGAGCCGAGCTGCACGTGCCAGCGCAGGATCACCTGGCCGGGGGAGACGTCGTGGGACCGGGCGGCCGCGGTCACGACGTCCTCGTCCAGGGGCGCGCGGCGCTTGCCCATCGGGCTCCAGGCCTCGGTGCGGATCCCCATCTGCTCGTGGACACCGCGCATGTGCTCCTGCGGGAACCGGGGGTGCAGCTCGACCTGGTTGACCGCCGGAGCGACGCCGGTGTCGTCGATGATGCGGCGCAGGTGCTCCTCGGTGAAGTTCGAGACGCCGATGGAGCGGACCAGCCCGTCCTTCTGCAGCTGCACCAGGGCGCGCCACGCCTCGACGTACGTCCCCTGAGAGGGGTTCGGCCAGTGGATGAGGTGCAGGTCCGTGTGCTCGAGCCCCAGCCGGTCGAGCGATTCGCGCACGGAGGTGATGGCATCGTCGTACGCGTGGTGGCGGCCCGGGATCTTGCTGGCCACCAGCACCTCGTCGCGAGGGAGTCCGGACCGGCGGATCGCCTCGCCGACCTCGAACTCGTTCTCGTAGTTGACCGCGGTGTCGATGAGCCGGTAGCCCGTCTCGAGGGCGCTCACGATGGCCGACGTGCCGGCCTCGCCCTTGAGCGGATAGGTGCCGAAGCCGATCGCCGGGATCGTGGTGCCGTCGTTGAGGTCGTAGGTCGCGATGTCAGCCATGCCCCCAACGTAGCCCCGCACGTCAGCGCTCGAGCCGGAGCTCCTGGGCGTCGATGAGGGACGAGGCCTGTGCGAGCGCGGCGGTGCTGTAGGCGCCGATGGCCCGCTCCTCGTGGAGGGCGTCGCGCATCAGCGACATGAACTGCCGTTGGAGCAGCATGCGCTGGGAGGCCTGGGTCAGCGCCTCCGGAGTGGTGTCACCGCCGAACTCGCGAGCCCGGTCGAGCCAGCCGAACATCTCCTCGGCCACGTTCGGGTCGATCTTCTGCCCGTCGATCACGATCGCGTCCGTCGGACCGATGGAGGCGACCGCGGTGTCGCTGATGTCGCCCATCAGCTCGGCGACCTCGCTGCGCTGTCGGTCGGGATCGACGCCGGAGACGCCGAGCGCGCGGATGAGGAGGGGGAGGGTGCCACCGTAGATCAGGAGGGAGGCGACGGCCACGACGAAGGCCACCGTGATCAGCAGGGTGCGCTCGTCGACCTCGGTGCCGATGGTGAGCGCCGCGGCGAGCGTGACCACCCCGCGCATGCCGGCCCACGACAGCACGGCGCCGCCGCGAGCGGTGATCGGCTCGCTCTCCTGGTAGTCGACGTCGGCCTTGCCGCGCGCGACCCGACGACGGAACTGGGAGAGTCGCTGCTGGCCGCGCTCGGTCGCCGTGCGCGCGTTGCCCTTCTCCTCCATGGTGTCGACGCGGTCGCTGATCTGGTCGAGGCGCTCGCGCATGGCGTCGAGCTTGGGTTGCTGGCGACGAGCGCTGAGGACCTGCACGCCCACGAAGCCGACCCGCAGGACGGCCAGGAGGACGAAGACCACCGCCGCCAGCCCCAGCACCTCGGGGACGGTGCTGTTGGACTGGTCCAGGTCGCGCAGCAGTGACTCGAGCTGCAGTCCCATCAGCAGGAAGACGCCGTTCTCGATGAGGAACTGGAGGGTGAGCCAGTTCGTGCGCTCGGTGAGCCGTTCGCGCGCACTGAACCTGCGAGGTGCGTGGTGACCGGTGACGAGGCCGGCGACCACCACCGCCACGACGCCCGAGGCCTCGGCCTCCTCGGCCGGCAGGAAGGCGAGGAACGGGACGATGAAGCTGACCGCCGTCATCAGCACCGGGTCGGCCAGCTTGCTGCGCAGCCAGACGGTCGCGTGGCCCACGGCGTAGCCGATCACGAGCGCGAGCACCACGGCGCGCGCGAAGTCGAAGAGGGCGTCACCCAGGCTGAAGCCGGCGGTGATCGCGAGGAGCGCGGTGCGCAGCACCACCAGCGCCGACGCGTCGTTGAGCAGGCTCTCGCCCTCGAGGACCGTCATCAGGCGGTGGGGGAGTCCGAGCCGCTTGCCGATCGCGCTGGCGGCTACCGCGTCGGTGGGGCTGACCACGGCGCCGAGGGCGACGCCCGCCGCGAACGAGACGTCGGGCGCGATGAGGTGGACCACGGCACCGACCGCGAGCGCCGACACGACCACCAGCGTGACCGAGAGCCAGGTGATCATGCCGAAGCTGCGCCGGAGGTCGATGACCGGCACCTGCACGGCGGTCGCGTACAGCAGGGGTGGCAGCGCGCCGAGGAGGATCCAGTCGGGCTCGAGCTCGAAGTCGGGCGTGCCCGGGAGCAGGCTGAAGACGATGCCGACGACGAGGAGCACGAGGGGAGTGGCGATGCCGGTGCGTCTGGAGAGCACCGCCGCCACGACGATGGCCATCAGGGCAGCGATCGCGAGGGTGAGCAGTTCCACGAGGTCAGGTTAGGGCGCGCGGCGACGTCTCACCTGGCGAGACCCCTCGGACGGCCGACCGCGAGGAGGTCCGCCGCGCGTGTGACCAGCGTCAACGGGCGTTCTCGGGGTCGGTGGTCCGTGGGGTTTGTCAGGGACCGGGCGAATTGCGGTGTTGGCGTGCCCCGCAGGCGGTTCCTACGGTCGGGTGGCCTGGCCACGCGCCTTCGTCCATCCACTCGGGAGGATCACGATGAACACCTCGACCACGCCGTCCGACGCGAGCTCCACGAGACTGCGGCACGGCATCGGCCTCGCGGTCGCCACGATGGCCGGGGCCGTCCTGGTGCCGGCGGCGCTGAGCAGCCCGGCGTCCGCGCACGGGTGGATCACCTCGCCGCCGAGCCGGCAGGACAGCTGTGCGAGCGGGGCGACGTCGTTCGACTGCGGCCCCATCAGCTACGAACCGCAGAGCGTCGAGGCGCCGCAGGGTGCGACCTCCTGCAGCGGAGGGAGCCAGTACGCCATCCTCGACGACAGCTCGCTGCCGTGGCCGGTCACCGACGTCGGCCAGACCGTCACCCTCCAGTGGCGGCTCACGGCGGCGCACCGCACCTCGACCTGGGAGTACTTCGTCGACGGCGAGCTCCACGAGACAGTCGACCAGGGCAACACCCAGCCCCCGTCGGACGTGAGTCACACCATCAGCGGCCTGACGCCCGGTCGCCACACGATCCTGGCCCGGTGGAACGTCGCCGACACCGTGAACGCCTTCTACAGCTGCGTCGACGTCAACGTCGGCACCGGCGTGGGCAACGGCCTGGAGAACGACTGAGTCGACCTGATAGACATCCTCGACGAGGCAGCCGGACACGCCCGGCTGCACGGACTCCGCACGTGAGACGAGGACGAGGGTGCCGCAGCTGCATGACGAGACGGGGGAGGAGACGTACGCCGTCCTCGACGGCTTACGGCTCCACGACCCCTCCCGGCGGGGCTTCGCCTCGGACAACAGCTCGGGAGTGCACCCCGAAGTGCTCCGGGCCCTCGCGCAGGCCAACGGCGGCCACCAGCCGGCGTACGGCGCCGACGTCTACACGCAGCGCCTGCAGGCCGAGCTGGCGGACGTTTTCGGAGTGGACGTCGACATCTTCGCGGTGTTCAACGGGACCGGCGCCAACGTGCTGGCCCTGCAGGCGCTGCTGCCGCGGTGGGGCGCGGTCGTGTGTGCGCGCACGGCCCACATCAACGTCGACGAGAACGGTGCTCCCGAGCGCGTCGGCGGGATGAAGCTGCTGCCGGTGGAGACGCCGGACGGCAAGCTCACGCCCGAGCTCCTCGATCGGGAGGCCTGGGGGTGGGGCGACGAGCACCGCGCGCAGCCGCTGGCCGTCTCGATCACCCAGACCACCGAGCTGGGCACCTGCTACCGCCCGGACGAGATCGCTGACCTGGCCGCGCACGCGCACGAGCTGGGCATGAAGGTCCACGTGGACGGTGCCCGCCTGGCGAACGCGGCCGCCTGGCTCGACGTACCCGTGCGGGCCTTCACCGCCGACGCCGGTGTCGACATCCTGACCTGGGGCGGCACCAAGAACGGCCTGGTGTTCGGTGAGTGCGTGGTGTCCTTCGACCCGGGGCTCGGTGAGTCCCTGCGCTACCTGCGCAAGATGGACATGCAGCTCGCGTCGAAGTCACGGTTCGTGGCGGCGCAGCTCCTCGCGATGCTGGACGACGACCTGTGGTTGCGCTCGGCCCGCCACGCCAACGCGATGGCGACCCGCCTGCGGCGTGGGGTCGACCTCCTGCCGGCCGTCGAGGTGACGCAGCCGACGCAGAGCAACGGGGTCTTCGCGATCCTGCCGCCGGGCGTGGCGGACCGCCTGCGGCAGCGGTTCGCGTTCCACGACTGGGACGCCGCCCGGCGCGAGGTGCGCTGGATGTGCTCGTTCGACACGACCGAGCAGGACGTCGACGACTTCCTGGCGGCGCTCGAGGAGGAGCTGGTGCGTGACGGGGGATGAGGCGAGCCGCCTAACCGTATCGGCGAACTCACGGATAATGACATAATGTCAGTTATCGGCGATATGGTCAGGCAGGAATGAGGCGCGCTGACATCGTGGAGCCCCTGAGCCATCCGGTGACCCAGGAGCTCCACGGTCTGCTGTCGTCACGGATCTGTTGGTTCCGGCGCGCGCCAACGTGCCCACGTCGATCCGGCAGAACGGGGTGCCGGTGCGCCACTCACCCGTCGCCGACCTCGACGCGGTCCTCGAGGCGTGGCTGGCCGAGAACGCGGAGGGCACGGCGGTGGTGATCTCCGCGAGAGACGACCGAGCCGGGCTGCGGTCCGGGGCACGGGTGCGGTGGCTCCCGCCCGAGCTGGCGAAGGGTCTCGAGTTCGACCTCGTCGTCCTGGTCGAGCCGGAGACCTTCGGCGGCGGCATCACCGGCGCCGTCGACCGCTACGTCGCGATGACCCGCGCCACCCAGCAGCTCGTGGTGCTCACCGACTGACCTGGCGGCCGACGGGCACCCGAGGGGTGTGTCGGCCGCACGGCCGGTCCGCGACCATCGTGCGATGCCCGAGGGACACACGATCCACCGCCTCGCCCGCCGCCACGCCCGGCTGCTCGGCGGACACCACGTGTCCGCCGACAGTCCGCAGGGGCGCTTCGAGGACGGCGCCGCGCTGCTGGACGGCCGCCAGCTCGCGGCGACGGACGCCTGGGGCAAGCACCTGTTCCACCGCTACGACGACCTGTGGCTGCACGTCCACCTCGGTCTCTACGGCAAGTTCCGCGACGGGTCGCTCCCCGCTCCACTCCCCCGCGGCGCGCTCCGGCTCCGGCTGCTCGGCGGCGGCCACTGGCTCGAGCTGCGCGGCCCCACGGCCTGCGAGGTGCTGACCGACGAGGAGAGGACGCTGGTCCTGGGCCGGCTCGGCCCCGATCCGCTGCGTCGGCGGCCCGACGTGGACGCCTTCGTCGCTCGTGTGCTGCGCAGCCGCGCGCCGATCGCCACGCTCCTCATGGACCAGTCCGTCGTGGCAGGCGTCGGCAACATCTACCGCGCCGAGGTGCTGTTCCGACAGCGCCTCGACCCGTTCCGTCCCGGGCGCGAGCACGACTCGGCCGTCCTCCACGCGGTGTGGGACGACCTCGTCGTGCTGCTGCGTGCCGGTGTGCGGGCCGGGCGCATCGTCACCACCCTGCCCGCCGACCGTGAGCGCCCCGCCGGTCGTCCACTCAGGGTCGACGCGCACTACGTCTACGGACGCTCCGAGCTCCCCTGTCGCATCTGCGGGACTCCCGTCGTGGACGCCCAGATCGCCGCCCGCCGGCTCTTCTGGTGCCCGGTCTGCCAGGCCTGACGCCTGCCGTCACCCGGCGACGTACGCCTTGAGGTGCTTGCCGGTCAGCGTCGGCCTCTTCGCCGCGACCATCGCCGCGGGCGATCCCTCGAAGACCACCGTGCCGCCGTCGTGGCCGGCGCCCGGACCGATGTCGATGATCCAGTCGGCATGCGCCATGACCGCCTGGTGGTGCTCGATGACGATCACCGACTTCCCGGACTCGACGAGCCGGTCCAGCAGGCCGAGCAGGTTCGCCACGTCGGCGAGGTGGAGGCCGGTGGTGGGCTCGTCGAGGATGTAGACGTCGCCCTTGTCGCCCATCTGCACGGCGAGCTTGAGCCGCTGCCGCTCGCCGCCGGACAGGGTCGTCAGCGGCTGTCCGAGGGTGATGTAGCCCAACCCGACGTCGACGAGACGCTCGAGGATCTTCACCGCTGCCGCGATCTTCGCCTCGCCGTCGCTGAAGTGCGCGAGCGCGTCGGTCACCGACATCTCGTGGACCTCGGCGATGTCCTTGCCGCCCAGCGTGTGCTCCAGCACCTCTGCCTTGAACCGCCGGCCCTCGCACTCCTCGCACGGCGACTCCACCGTCGCCATCGGACCGAGCTCGGTGAAGATGACGCCGGCGCCGTTGCAGGTGGAGCAGGCACCCTCGGAGTTGGAGCTGAAGAGCGCCGGCTTGACGCCGTTGGCCTTGGCGAACGCCTTGCGGATCGGCTCCAGGAGCCCGGTGTACGTCGCCGGGTTGCTGCGGCGGGAGCCCTTGATCGCACCCTGGTCGATCACGATGACGTCCTCGCGACCGGCGAGCGAGCCGTGGATCAACGAGCTCTTTCCCGACCCCGCCACACCGGTGACGACGGTCAGCAGCCCGAGCGGGACGTCGACGTCGACGTCCTTGAGGTTGTGCGTGCTGGCGCCTCGCACCTCCATCTGCCCGGTGGCCTCACGCACGACGTCCTTGAGCCGGGCGCGGTCGTCGAGGTGCTGGCCGGTGACCGTGCCGCTCGCTCGCAGACCCTCGACGTCGCCCTCGAAGCAGATCTCACCGCCACCGGAACCGGCGGCCGGACCGATGTCGACGACGTGGTCCGCGATGGCGATGGTCTCGGGCTTGTGCTCCACGACGAGCACCGTGTTGCCCTTGTCTCGCAGCTGGAGGAGGAGGTCGTTCATCCGCTCGATGTCGTGCGGGTGCAGGCCGATCGTCGGCTCGTCGAAGACATAGGTGACGTCGGTCAGGGACGACCCGAGGTGGCGGATCATCTTGGTGCGCTGGGCCTCGCCGCCCGAGAGGGTGCCGGCCGGACGGTCCAGCGAGAGGTAGCCGAGCCCGATCTCGGAGAACGAGTCCAGCAGGTGCTGGAGGCCCTTGAGCAGGGGTGCGACCGAGGGCTCGTCCAGGTCGCGGACCCAGTCGGCGAGGTCGCTGATCTGCATCTCGCAGAGGTCGGCGATCGACGCGCCGGCGATCTTCGACGAGCGCGCCTCGGGCGTGAGGCGGGTGCCCTCGCAGTCGGGACAGGTCTGGAAGGTCACCGCCCGGTCGACGAAGCGCCGGATGTGCGGCTGCATCGCCTCGGGGTCCTTGGAGAGGATGGACTTCTGGATCTGCGGGATCATGCCGGTGAAGGTGAGGTTGACGCCCTCGACCTTGAGCTTGGTCGGCTCCGACCACAGCATCGTGTCGAGCTGCTTCTTGGTGAACGACTTGATCGGCTTGTCCATCGGCAGGCCCATGCCCTCGAAGAGCCGGCCGTACCAGCCGTCCATCGAGTAGCCGGGCACCGTCAGCGCGCCGTCGCTGAGCGACTTCTCGTCGTCGTAGAGCGCGGTGAGGTCGATGTCGTTGACCTTCCCCATCCCCTCGCAGCGCGGGCACATGCCGCCGAGGTAGACCTCCTGCTTGGCGATCCGTCGCTCGGTGCGGCCGCCCTTCTCGGTGGTCATCATCCCGCTCGCCTTGCGGGTCGGGACGTTGAAGGAGTACGCCGTCGGCGGCCCGACGTACGGGTCACCGAGCCGGCTGAACAGGATCCGCAGCATCGCGTTGGCGTCGGTCGCGGTGCCGACCGTCGAGCGTGGGTTCGCCCCCATCCGCTCCTGGTCGACGATGATCGCGGTGGTCAGGCCCTCGAGGTGGTCGACGTCGGGCCGGGCGAGCGAGGGCATGAACCCCTGCACGAAGGCGCTGTAGGTCTCGTTGATCATCCGCTGCGACTCCGCCGCGATCGTCGCGAAGACCAGCGAGCTCTTGCCGGACCCGGACACGCCTGTGAAGACCGACAACCGCCGCTTCGGCAGGTCCACCGACACGTTCTTCAGGTTGTTCTCCCGCGCGCCCTCGACCCGGATCAGGTCGTGGTCGTCGGCCGGGTGCGTGGTGCTCATCGCTGCGCGTCTCCTGGGTGTCTCGTCCGCCCGCTGGCGCGGGCAATCCTGCCACCACGACGAACGGGGGGCACCCGGTGTGACCGGCCACCTCCGTGGGGATGGGGCAGGAGGTTTGGCGCGCGTGCCAGTGTCGAGGCCATGACGACTCACGACGACCAGCACCACGACCAGCACGAGGACCAGATCGGCACCGTCGCCGAGATCATGAAGGACACCCGCATCGCGGTGCTCACCTACCTCGCAGGCGACGGCTCGCTCGTCTCCACCCCGATGGGCACCCAGGACTTCGAGCACCCGGGCACCGTGTGGTTCCTGACCGAGCGCGACACCGACAAGGTGCGGGCGATCCAGGCCGACCCGCGGGTCAACGTGGCCTATGCCAGCGACGAGGGCTGGGTGTCCCTCACCGGCACCGCCCGCGTCAACGAGGACCGCGAGAAGCTGAAGCAGCTGTGGGACCTGTCGGCCGGGGCGTTCATGACCGGCGGCCCGGAGGACGAGTCCAACGTGCTGCTCGAGGTCACCGGCACCTCCGCGGAGTACTGGGACACCCCCGGCAAGGTCACCTCGGTCATCGAGATCGCCAAGGGTCTCGTCGGCCGCGGCACGCCCGACCTGGGCGACAACGACACCGTCGCGCTCTGAGAGGCGTCCGGTGCTCGTCGAGGCGCACGGACCGGCCAGCGCCGATGAGGCGTGGCGACGGTTCACCACCCCCGCCACGTGGCCGGTCTGGGCGCCACTGATCCGCGGGGTCGACGCCTCCGACGAGCACCTCGAGGTCGGCACCGCCGGGCGTGTGCACGGACCCGCAGGTGTCGCAGTGGACTTCGAGGTCACCCGTCTCGACGCGGAGCTGCGCTCCTGGTCCTGGCGCGTCGGGCGGGGGCCCGTCACCACGGTCATGGATCATCACGTGGTGGCCGCCGCCGGTGTCGGTTGCCGGGCGTTCCTGCGGGTTCCAGGTCCGTCCGCGACCCTGCTCCAGCCCTACCGGCTCCCCGCGGCCGCGGCGCTTCGCGGACTGGTGCGCGACCGCAACGGGCTCGGCGCGCCTGAGGAGAGCGTCGCGACCTTCGACTTCGCCTTCGCCCCGTCGTACGCCGCTGCCGCGCGGCCGTTCGGCATCACACCGCGCACGACCACCGTCGAGGTCGGGCCCGCGTGGCTCTACGTGCGCTACGGGCCGTGGCGGCTGGTCACGCCGCGCGCCAACATCGCCTCCACCGAGGTGACGGGTGGCTTCGCCTGGCCGAAGACGGCCGGACCGCCCCACCTGTCGTTCGCCGACCGCGGGATCTCCTTCACCACCAACGGCGAGCGTGCCGTCTGCCTCACCTTCCACGAACCTGTGTCCGCCATCGACCCCACAGCATCGATCACGCACCCCAACGCGACCGTCTCGGTCGCGGACCCCGAGGGGCTCGCTGATGCGCTCGGAGCACCGGCGACGTAGTGCCTCAGCCTCGCGACACCGCGAGGCCCAGCCACGCGGCCAGCGCCCTCAGCTCGCGGTCGACCCGCCGACGGCGGGCCTTCGACCACTCACCGTCCTCGTGGATCGCGTCCACCACGAGCACGCCGGCATCGCGGTCCGCAGTCGCGTCGATCTTGCCGACGAGCTCGTCCCCGTCGAGGACGGGCATCGCCCAGTAGCCCCACTGTCGCTTGGCGGCAGGCTTGTACATCTCCAGCTGGTAGTCGAACCCGAAGAGCTCCTCCATCCGCAACCGGTCGAACACCAGCCGGTCCAACGGCGAGAGGATCGCGGCGCGGCCCTCGAACGACCCGAGGTCGTCGAGGCGGTCCGGGTCCACGCGCCAGGTCCCCCGCACGCCGTCGACGCGGGCCGCGACGCCCGTGCCGCGCACGTCGTAGGGCTCCTCCCACGCCTCGAGCGCCCGCGGCCGCGCGACACCGAGCGCGCGCAGCCGGCGCGCCGCCAACGTGTGGTGGGCCTCCTCGGCGGGCACGGCGGGATCACCCGGGTGGATTCGCTCGGCCAGGTCCCACCGTCGCTCCCGACCCTCGCGTGAGGCCACCGCCACCTCACCGCGCGACTCGAGGCACTCGAGCAGCTTCATGACGCTCTTGTTGTTGGTCCACCCGCTCGAGCGCCACGGCACCTCGCAGGTGTCCGGGAGGTCGCGCGCCGCCGTGGGCCCCTCCGCGCGCAGGAAGGCCAGGACGTCGCGCCGGCAGTCGTCGTTGGCTGCGACCCAGTCCCGGACGTCCTCCTGCCACTCCTTCAGCGGCGGCTCACCCGGCCAGGCGGCCATGTCGGCGGCGAACAGGGCGATGTCCTCGCTCGGCCGGAGCATGGCCTTGTGCTCGACGAGGGCGCCGTTGCCCACGAGCTCCTCGAGGTCCTCGGGCTCGAAGCGGTCGCCGATCCGGCTCCACAGGGCGAGGTCGACGTGCGGGGCGACGACCCGGGTCAGGTCGACCTGCAGGAAGCCGAGGCGACGCACCGTCTCGAGGACGTCGGTGGGACGACGTGCGTCGAGCAGCTGGGCCCGTACGGCGATCCGGCGCGCCTGCGCCGGGGACAGCACGAGGTCGTCAGCCATGGGGCGATCCTAGGTGGAACCTGCGCCTGCATGACCGGGCCAGGCCGGCATGGCCCGATCGGGTGGTTCATGCCCCAGATCAGGCAATCCTGACGTGGTTCGGTCCCCGGCTCGCCCATCCGGTGCCACCCTCGAGGACGAACAACCAGTGAACGGGAAGACGTTCACCTCTCGGATCACCAAGCTGTGGGGGCTTCACCATGTGGGACACCGTCGAGACCAGCAGGGAGCACCTCTCGCACGACCTGCCGTGCACCGGGTGCGGCCACGGCCGGCACACCTACCTGCCGTGCTCGGACACGTGCGACTGCGCGCACGGCCGCGACCGCGTGCTCAGCGCCGTCTGAGGCGCCGGCGCAGCTTCTGCCCCGCGTTCTCGTGCGGGGGCGGCTTGCCCTGCTCGTCGAGCTCGTAGGTCGCCACCTTGGCCAGCCGGGGTCGCTCGTGGTCGTCCTCCACCGTCCCGGTGACCCACCACATGCGCAGGCTCGGGCCGGCCAGCTGGAGACAGGCCAGGTTGTTGTCGAACCACGGGCCCTCGGCGTATCGCCAGTGCAGCGGCGGGTCGGGCACCTTCGCCGACTTCGACACGAGCCGCCCGAGCGGGCCGGCGACGCCGTACGACAGCACGGCCGTCGCGAAGCGCATGTTGCGCGAGAGCGGGTTGCGGATCGGTGAGCAGACCGCCTGCAGGACGGTCGAGCGCAGCGCTCTGCCGCGGCGGGCCGGCCGGGCCTCGCTGACGTAGCTGTGGTGCACGTCGCCGGACAGGAACGTCACGGTGGACGGTGCCGTGCCCCGCTCCCCCGCCGCGACCTCCATCGCCTGGCGCGCGACGGCCTGGAAGCTGGCCTGGAAGGCGCCCCAGTGCTCGAGGTCGACCAGCGTGCGCATCTTCTCGCCGAAGCGTGCGCCTCGATCGCCCCAGGTGCCCTCGGTCAGCGCCTCGCTGAACGCCTCGAGGTGGTGCAGGCCGCGGGCGAGGAGGAACGGCAGGGACGTGCCGATCAGCAGGTGGTCGACGTCACCGCGCAGCTGCTCGTCGAGCCAGGCCGCCTCGTCGTCGTCGAGCAGCGCACGACGCTCGGGGTCGAGCTGGCGGGCTGCGCGCGAGTCGACCACCACCAGGCGCGCCTGGGTGTCGAACTCGCGCGTGTAGCTCCAGCGGTAGGTCTCCGGCTGCTGGTCGACCCGCTCGGCGAACGCGTCGATGACCTCGCCGAGGTCGAGCTCGTCGTGACCCTCGTGCGCCAGGATCTTGGCGTACAGCTCGTCCTCGCGTCGCTCGGCCGGCGAGAGGTTGCCGAGGTGCTGGTGCACCCAGTAGGAGCCGAGGCCGGCGACGATGCGACCGTGCCACCACGAGGTCGCCTCCATCTCCTCACGCCACGCCTGCGAGGTGTTCCAGTCGTCGCGGATGTCGTGGTCGTCGAAGATCATCGCCGTCGACACCGTGGAGAGCAGCCACCGGTTCGCGGGGTCGGACCACGCGAGCGCGTAGAGGTGGGCGTACTCCTCGTAGTCGCGCAGCTCGGTCCAGGGCGGCTGCTCGATGTCGCGGCGCGACTCGATGAAGGCGCGCATCTCGTCGGTCGTCTCGTCGGCGTAGACCTGGTCGCCGAGGAACAGGAGCAGGTCCGGCAGCCGATCCGGAGCGAGGTCGGGGTCGTCGGGATCGGTCGGATCGACGTGGTCGGCCACGCGCAGTGCCCAGGCGCGCAGCGCGTCGACGCCGTGCTCGTCGTTGCCCTTCGCGTCGTGGGACACCGACGTGCGGCAGGAGCCGAAGGCCAGGCTGAGCGGGCGTCCGGGCTCGAGCGTCGAGATGACCGGTGCCGGGAAGTCGGAGCCGGGGTCGGGCCACACCATCGCGCCCTCGATGTCGACCGTGTAGGGCTCGCTCGACCCGGGCGTGAGTCCGTCGAGCTCGACCAGGGCGTAGTGGTGACCGTGCACGGCGAAGGTCCGCGCGCTAGCGGTGGACCGACCACAGGTCACGGTGACGGTCGTGTGGTCGCGTGTCTCGACCCAGATCGCCGCGGAGGTGTCGTCGACGTACCTCAGCAGCGGGCCGAGCACGAGCGCGCTGCCGCCCGAGGAGCCGCTCACGGCTGGAGGAGGACCTTGATCGCGCGGCGCTCGTCCATGGCGCGGTAGCCCTCGGCCGCCTCGGACATCGGCAGCGTGAGGTCGAAGACCCGGCCCGGGTCGATCGCACCGGAGAGCACCCGCTCGAGCAGGTCGGGGAGGTAGCGGCGCACGGGCGCCACGCCCCCGGCGAGGCCGATGTTCTTCTGGAACATCCGGCGCACGGGCGGCTCCACGCCGTGCGGCACGCCGACGAACCCGACCGTCGATCCCGGCCGGGCGACGGCGAAGGCGGTCGACATGGCGGCGTCGGTGCCGACGCACTCGAGCACCGCGTCGGCGCCGACGCCGCGGGTGAGCTCGGCGACGATCGCCTCGCCCTCCTCGCCGCGCTCGGCGACGACGTCGGTGGCCCCGAAGGCTCGGGCGATCTCCTGGCGCGACTCGTGGCGCGACATCGCGATCACCCGCTCGGCGCCCATCTGGGCGGCGGCCAGGACGCCGCTGAGGCCGACCGCACCGTCCCCCACGACGACCGCGGTGCCGCCGGGCCTCACCCCGGCCGCGACGGCGGCGTGCCAGCCGGTGGCCATCACGTCGGACAGGGCGAGCAGCGACGGGATCAGGTGGTCGTCGGGCATCCCGTCGGTGGCGACCAGGCTGCCGTCGGCCTGCGTCACCCGGGCGTACTCCCCCTGGCCGCTCTGGGTCATGCCGAGGTTGGTGCAGGCGGACTGCACGCCGGCCACGCAGTGGGCGCAGGTGTTGTCGCAGTGGCAGAACGGGACGATGACGAAGTCACCGACCCTGGTCGACGAGACGGCCGATCCCACCTCCTCGACGATGCCCACGCACTCGTGCCCGATGGTGCTGCCGGCCCGCACCGGGTTCTCGCCACGGTAGGGCCACAGGTCCGATCCGCAGATGCAGCCGGCGACCACCTTCACGATCGCGTCGGTCGGCTCCTCGATGGTGGGATCCGGCACCTCCTCGAAGCGGATGTCACCGGGGGCGTGGATCGTGGTTGCGCGCATGTCGGCGATCCTGCCACGACCACCTGCGCGACCCGCCAGCAGGCCGACTGGCTTTATCTCATATCTGAGATACCTTGGTCGGCATGGCTGACTACAAGGGTCGCATCGGCAACCTCATCCGCGACGCCCGCAAGCACCGCGGTCTCACCCAGCACCAGCTCGCCGACCTCCTCGGCACGAGCCAGAGTGCCATCAACCGCATCGAGAAGGGCCACCAGAACCTGTCGCTCGAGATGCTGGCGCGCATCGGCGCCGCACTCGACTCCGAGATCGTCGCGCTCGGCGCCGGTCCCACCCACCTGCGCGTCGACGGCCCGACGACGCTCTCGGGATCGATCGACGTCAAGACCTCCAAGAACGCCGGTGTCGCGCTGCTGTGTGCCTCGCTGCTCAACAAGGGCCGCACCACGCTGCGCAAGGTCGCCCGGATCGAGGAGGTCAACCGGCTCCTCGAGGTGCTGAACTCCCTCGGAGTCGTGACCCGCTGGGTCGGCACCGAGAACGACCTCGAGATCATCCCGCCGGCAGAGCTCGACCTGTCCCAGATCGACGAGGGCGCCGCCCGTCGCACCCGCTCGGTGATCATGTTCCTCGGCCCGCTCCTGCACCGCGTCGAGGAGTTCGAGCTGCCCTATGCCGGCGGCTGCAACCTCGGCACCCGCACCGTGGAGCCCCACATGTCGGCCCTGCGTCCCTTCGGCCTCGAGGTGAAGGCGACCGACGGTGCCTACCACGCGCGCGTGAACCGCGCCATCGAGCCCGGGAGGCCCATCGTGCTCACCGAGCGCGGCGACACGGTCACCGAGAACGCGCTCATGGCCGCCGCGCTGCACCCGGGCACCACGGTCATCCGCAACGCCTCGTCGAACTACATGGTGCAGGACCTGTGCTTCTACCTCCAGAGGCTCGGCGTCGAGGTCGAGGGCATCGGCACGACGACGCTCACGGTCACGGGCAAGGAGTCCATCGACGTCGACGTCGACTATGCCCCCTCCGAGGACCCGATCGAGGCGATGTCGCTGCTGGCCGCCGCCATCGTCACCCGGTCCGAGATCACCATCCGGCGGGTCCCGATCGAGTTCCTCGAGATCGAGCTGGCGACGCTGGAGGAGATGGGGTTCCGCTACGACCGGTCCGAGGAGTACGTCGCCTCCAACGGGGAGACCCGCCTGGTCGACATCACCACGCATCCCTCCGAGCTGCGCGCGCCGCTCGACAAGATCCACCCGATGCCCTTCCCGGGCCTCAACATCGACAACCTGCCGTTCTTCGCCGTCATCGCCGCCGTGGCCGACGGGCAGACCCTGCTCCACGACTGGGTCTACGAGAACCGCGCGATCTACCTCACCGAGCTCAACAAGCTCGGCGCCCAGGTCAAGCTGCTCGACCCACACCGGGTGCTGGTCGAGGGACCGACGCACTTCTCAGGTGCCGAGATCGTCTGCCCGCCGGCGTTGCGCCCGGCCGTGGTGCTGCTGATCGCGATGCTCGCCTCGAAGGGCCGCAGCGTGCTGCGCTCGACGTACGTCATCCACCGCGGCTACGAGGACCTCGCCGAGCGGCTCAACGAGCTCGGGGCCAACATCGAGACCTTCCGCGACATCTGAGGTCTCGAGGCTCAGCCGAACAAGGTCTCCACCCAGGCGCGCGACTGCTTGCCCACGGTCGGGGGCGCGGTCATGTCGGCGGTGATCCTCGGCATCGGCGCGGTGTGCTGGCCGGCATTGCGGTGCCAGTCGTTCTCCGCCTCGACCAGGAGGCCGAGGTCGGCGCGCGAGAGGAACACTCCGTGACCCTCGGGGCACTGAGCGACCGTGGCCTGGCCGAGGGTCCGCTCGGCCATCTCGACACCGCATCGGGGGCAGCTCATGCTCTCCATCCCATGACGGTACCGCCCGGGCCCATACTTCTCGGGTGAACTCACCGGCCCCACCCACATCGGGGTACCTCGACGCGCCCCGGCCCCTCGCGTTCGCCCACCGCGGTGGGGCCTATCACCCCGACATCGAGGGCCTGGAGAACACCCTGGCGGCCTTCCGTCACGCCGTCTCGCTCGGCTACGGCTTTCTCGAGACCGACGTCCACGTCACCAGGGACGGAGTGCTGCTCGCCTTCCACGACACCGTGCTCGACCGGGTGACCGACCGGACCGGCAGCATCGGGGACGCGACGTACGCCGAGGTGCAGCAGGCGCTCATCGGCGGCCGCGAGCCCGTGCCGACCCTGGCCGAGCTCTTCGACGCCTTCCCGGACGCCCGATTCAACATCGACCTCAAGTCCGAGGGCGCGGTCGAGGGGCTCGCGTCGTTCATCGAGGAGCGCGGCGCGTGGGACCGGGTGCTGGTCGGGTCGTTCTCCCCGCGTCGGATGGAGGCCTTCCGGCGCCGCACGGACGGGCGTGTCGCCACGTCCGCGCACCCGCTCGAGGTCGTCGCGTTCGTCATCTCCCCCAGCGGCCGCCTGGCCCGGCTGCTGACCCGCGGCAAGCCGGTCGCGCTGCAGGTCCCGCACCGTCGCGGGCGCTTCGTGGTGGTCACGCGCGGGCTCGTCCGCCGCGCCCGCGCGGGCGGCCTGCAGGTGCACGTGTGGACGATCGACGACCCGATCGAGATGAACACCCTCCTGGACCGCGGTGTCGACGGCATCATGACTGATCGCACGGACATACTCAGGGACGTGCTCCGCGCGCGCGGACAGTGGCACGGTCCGGCCGAGGGCCGCGAGAAGGGTGAGGCATGAACGACGTGACCGGCAGCATTGCGAACCTCGAGCCGCTGGCGCAGGCGCGGGAGCAGAAGGCCTGGTACTGGTACGACTGGGCCAACAGCGCGTTCGTGACGACCGTCAGCACGGTGATGTTCGCGCCCTACATCATCTCCGTGGCCAAGGACGCCGCCGTCGACGACCGCGTCTCGCTGGTCGGCATCTCGGTCGCGCCCGGGGCGCTGCCCTCGTTCCTCATCACGTTCGCCACCATCCTCTCCGCGCTCCTGCTGCCGCCGCTCGGCGCGCTGATGGACCGCACCCCGAACAAGCGCAGGTGGCTGGGTGGCTTCGCCTGGACCGGCGCGGCGTTCGGGTCGCTGCTCTGGTTCTGCCGGGACGGCAACTGGCAGATCGGCGCGGTCGCGATCATCGGGGCGAACCTCTGCCTGGCCGCGTCCATGGTCGTCAACGACTCGATCCTGCCGCTCATCTCCGACGAGGAGAACCGCGACCGGGTCTCCTCCCGCGGCTGGGCCTGGGGCTACCTCGGTGGCGGCCTCCTGCTGGTGGTCAACCTGGCGCTCTTCACGATGCTGCCGTTCGGGCTGACCGAGGGCGAGGCCACCCGCATCAGCATGCTCTCGGCGTGCGTGTGGTGGGCCGGGTTCACCTTCATCCCCTACCTGCGGCTCCAGGACCACCCGCCGGCCGACGTCGAGCGCGTCGAGGGCAACGTCGTCGCGCGCAGCTTCGGTCAGCTCTTCGCCACGCTGCGCGACATGAAGAACTACCCGATGGCACTGACGTTCCTGCTCGCCTACCTGTTCTTCAACGACGGGATCCAGACCGTGATCGCGTCGTCGTCGACGTACGGCTCGGAGGAGCTCGGCTTCGGACAGTCGGTGCTCATCGCCACGATCCTCCTCGTGCAGTTCGTCGCCTTCGGCGGCGCGCTCATCTTCGGTCGGCTGGCCGGCCGGTTCGGTGCCAAGCACACGATCCTCGGTGGCCTGGTGGTCTGGATGGTCATCGTGACCGCCGCCCTCTTCCTCCCGCGGGAGTCGCTCATCCCGTTCCTGCTGCTGGGCTTCGCGATCGGCATCGTGCTCGGCGGCACCCAGGCGCTGGCACGGTCCTACTACTCGCTGCTGATCCCGAAGGGCAAGGAGGCGGAGTACTTCAGCTTCTACCACGCGATGGACCGAGGGACCTCCTGGTTCGGCACGCTGGTGTTCGGTCTCGTCTACCAGCTCACCGACTCCTACCGGCCGGCGATCTTCGCGCTCATCGCCTTCTTCGTCCTGGGCGGCCTGCTGTTGATGCGGGTGGACACGGCGCGTGGGATCCGCGACGCCGGCAACGCGGTGCCGGCGGTCATCTGACGTCCGCGGCCGCCCGCTCACGAGGGTGGCTCAGGCTGGGTGCACCCCTGGGGGTGAGGTTGGTCTCGCCTGAGCGTGGCGCGTCCGCCCGTGAATCCGCGGAATGTGGGCCGCCCCGCTACCGTTGAAGGATCAGCAGGGCCGTGACACCCGTCGCCACGAGCGGCAATCCGATCGGCCCGGTCATCCCGAACACAACACAACGGGGTCAGCAAACAACTGGAGGTGGGCACGGTGGCGGAGCGCACACTACGTGGCGCAAGGCTGGGCGGCCAGAGCTTTGAGGACGAGCGCGGCATCGAGTTCGCGGCGCGTCAGCAGGTCGGATACCGCTGCGAGCACGGGCACGAGTTCGAGGTGACGATGTCGGTCGAGGCCGACATCCCCGCGAAGTGGGAGTGCCCCCGGTGTGGGGCCGAGGCACTCAGCACGGCGGGCATCCTTCCGGAAGAGAAGGCCGAGAAGCCGGTCCGCACGCACTGGGACATGCTCCTCGAGCGTCGCTCGGAGAAGGAGCTCGAGGACATCCTCAAGGAGCGCCTGGAGCTGCTGCGCGGCGGCGAGATCGGCCCCGCGCACCTGCACCGCGCCAACAAGAAGAAGCGCGTCAGCTAGATCCTCTCGGTGAGGTGATCGCGCCTCACTCGACGACGTCGCCCCGGACCACTGGCCCATCGCCACCCGGTCCGGGGCGATCGCCATTTCCGGGCGCTGCACCCGGGCCGAACCCGGGCCGGAAGCCGGGGCCGAAGCCGGCCCCGAACGGTCCCCCGAGCGTCGGCGCCTCGACGAGGCGCCGCTCCACCACCGAGGTGAGCAGCCGACGCGCCACCGGTCGGGTAAAGGGAAGGATCAGCACGAGTCCGACCACGTCGAGCAGGAAGCCGGGCAGCAGGATCAGCCCGCCTCCGAGCAGCACCAGCATGCCGTCGGCGATCTCCCGTGCGGGCATCCGTCCGGCCTGCAGCGCCTCGCGCAGCGCGCGCCAGGCACGGCCGCCCTCGCGCCTGACGAGCCACGCGCCGAGCACCGAGCCGGCCAGCAGGAGGGCGATGGTCCACCACGGGCCGACCAGGCCGCCGACCTGCACGATCGTCCAGATCTCGGCGAGCGGCACGGCGACGAGCGCCAGGGCGACCACCGGACGTACCCATCCACGGCGGCGCCGTTGCGGGACGCCTCGGGGCACCTGGGGTTGGCTCACGCGGTGCGCCTCCTCCTGCCCAGCTGGGCGCGCCGCTCGGAGAGCCCCCAGCGGGTGATCAGCTTGAGCGACTCGCTCGCGACCTGGCCACTCATCTTGGAGTCGCCGCGGACGCGCTCGATGAACTCGATCGGCACCTCGGTGAGCCGCAGGCCGCGCGTGACGGTGCGGTAGGCGAGGTCGGTCTGGAACACGTATCCAGTAGACAGCACCGACCCAAGGTCGATGGCCTCGAGCGTGGTGCGCCGGAAGAGCCGGAAACCCGCGGTCGCGTCCTTGACCTTGATCCCGAGCAGGAGCCGGACGTAGAGGTTGCCCCCGCGCGACAGGGCCAGTCGCTGGAGGGGCCAGTTCACCACCGACCCGCCGGGCACGTAGCGGGAGCCGATCACCAGGTCGGCGGTGTGGAGCGCCTCGAGGAGGCGGTGCAGCTGCTCGGGCTGGTGGGAACCGTCAGCATCCATCTCGCCGATCACGTCGTAGCCGGCGTCGAGGGCCACGGCGAAGCCGTTGAGGTAGGCGGCGCCGAGTCCGGCCTTCTCCGTGCGGTGCACGACCGAGATCGCGTCGTCCCCGGCGGCCAGCCTGTCGGCGATGTCACCGGTGCCGTCGGGGCTGTTGTCGTCGACGATCATCACGTCGACCCCCGGCTCGGCTGCGCGGAGCCGACCCACGATCCACTCGAGGTTGTCGGACTCGTTGTAGGTCGGGATGACCATGACGACGCGGCCGAGCCCTTCGACACTCACGTGGGACTACCTCGATCCGGTGCTGATGGGGGTGGTGGGGACGACGCTGCGGCTGCGACGTCGCCGACGACGATAGGTGAAAGTGACGACCGCCGTGTGCACGACGAGGAACATCAGCACCAGTCGCGAGGGCCACACCCCGAGGCGCACCGCCGGCGTGATGGTCGAGCTGAGCCCCACCTGCTCGACCAGGACCTCCTGGCCCCGCGCGGGCACCGACGCCACGACGCTGCCGTCCGGACGTACGACGCCCGAGATGCCGTTGATGGCCGCGACGACCACCCAGCGTCCGGTCTCTTGCGCGCGGAGCCGGCTGATCTCGAACTGCTGGGCGAGCTGGCCGGTGCGGCTGAACATCGCGTTGCTGGTCTGCACGGTGACCAGCTGGGCGCCGCGGGCGACCTGCCCGCCGATCCCCTCGTCGTAGGCCACGTCGAAGCAGATGGCGTCGGCGATCCGCAGCCCCGCGACTCGGAGGGGCTCCAGGCTGGTGCCGCGGACCATGTCGCGCGGCACCTCGTTGAGCCGGCCATAGGTCGAGGGCATCAGGCTGTTGCCGCGGAAGGGGATGTACTCGCCGTAGGGCACCGGGTGCCGTTTGGTGTAGCGGTCGCCACCGCCCAGGCCCGGCTGGAAGACGATTCCCTGGTTGAGCACCTGGGTGTCGTCGAGCGGGTTGGTGTTGGTGCCGCCGACGACGATCGGCACCCCGATCGCGTCTGAGGCCGCGACGATGCCGGCGTGCACCTGGGTGTCGAGGAAGGGGTCGACGGCGGTGGAGTTCTCCGGCCACACGACGAAGTCGGGCAGCGGCTGGTCACCTGCGGCGACCGCGTCCGCGAGGTCCTCCGTCAGGCGCACGTGGTTGGCGGTCACCTCGCGGTGGACGGCCGGGACGTTGAGGCCCGTGCCGGGGACGTCGCCCTGCACCGCCGCGACGGTGGACGTGCCGGTCTCGTCGACGGGGAACGACAAGATCGCCGGGAGGAGGCTGACGACGACGAGTGATCCCACGGCGCCGACGACGCGGCGGGAGGGACGCGGACGCTCGATCAGCAGCCACGCGATCGTCGTACCGGTCAGTGCGACCAGGAAGGTCACGCCGGTCATCCCGATCCACGGGAGTGCGTCGGCCCACGGTGTGTCGGCGGTCGCGTAGGCGAGCCGGCCGAACGGCATGCCGCTGAACGGCCACCCGCTGCGCCAGGTCTCGATGCCGGTCCACCACAGGGCGGCCCACACCGGCCAGAGCCGCAGGCGCATGCTCCAGGCGAGGCCGAGACCCAGCGGGACGAAGAACGCCGCCTCGACGGCGCACATGGCGATCCAGGCGTCCGTGCCGACCGAGCGCATCCAGACCATGACGGCGTAGACGAACCCGACGCCGAACACCAGGCTCGGGATCCAGGCGCGTCCCGGACGCAGGCCGTGCACGGTGAGCATGAGCGTGGCGATGCCGACGGGCAGCAGTGCGGCCCAGCCGATCGGCTCGAACGCGGCTGCCAGGAGGAGTCCGCCCACGAGGGCGAGGAGGCAGCGCAGCGGCACGATCGAACCGTAGCCGACCGCCCTCAGCCTGCAGCGGTGCGGGAGGAACGGCGGGACTTCGGACCAACGCACGACCGCCTGGCTGACGATCGCACGGAGTTGTCTACGGCCCCGTGGTTCCTCCCGCATCCAGCCCCCGCGGAGCACCGCCGACGAGTCGCGCGACCTGGGGCATCGCTGGCTCCACGATCCCCATGTCGTACTCCCCACTGCCGGTGGCGCGATCCGCGGGCTGCACAGGCGGACCCCGGAACCCTCCCGCGCGACGCGGATGGTGTCAACACGGTCCTGACCTGCGCCGATGCGCGAAACTGCAGGTCAGCGCGGGGGCGTCTGCACGAAAGTCGACCAGACAATTTTGACAGCTTTCGGCGTGTCGCCGCGGACACGCCGACCGTGTGTGTCAGCTGCGGTCGCGAGCCCGTCCGAAGTCGGTCCGGAGCCACTCCGCCAGGTCCGGCGCCGGCGGATACCGCCGCTCGGCGGGTCCGCCCGTCGCGACGCTGTCCATCCGTTCGAGGGAGAAGAGCCGCCAGTCCGCCCGGTCGTGGTCGAACGCCAGCACGCTCCAGCGGCCGCGCGCGTAGAGACACCGGATCGAGTCGACGGTCCGGTGGGTCCGCACGTCGTGCTGGTCGTTGTAGTCGAAGCGGACGAGCGCCCCGTCGACCGACGCCCGGGTGAGCACGGACAGGTCACGTCCGGCCGGGGTGGTCGGCTCTCCCAGGGCGACGACCTCGCTCGCACCAGCGACCTGCGCGACACGGTCGGCGAGCCGGCGAGGGAGCACCCGCTGCAGCTTGACCAGGGCGCGGGAGCCGGCGTCAGAGCCCAGGTCGCCCTCGACCATCCGCAACCCGGTCACGAGTGCGACGACCTCGTCGTCGTCGAGCACCAGCGGCGGCATCCGCGACCCCGCGACCAGTTGGTAGTGCCCACCCGGTCCGGGCTTGCCGACCACCTCGTAGCCGAGGGACCCGAGCCGGTGCAGGTCGCGGCGCAAGGTCCGCGCGCTGGTGCCCAGACGCTCCGCGAGCTCGGTGGCGGGCCAGGTCGCGCGGGCCTGGAGCAGCACCAGCAGCTCGAGTGTGCGCACAGTGGGGTCGGACGTGGCCATGGGACCACCGTCGCACAGATTGTGGACAGGATTCGGCCACATCCGGCGCTAGCGTCAGCGACATGACCCCGACACACACCTCCACGAACCAGATCGCCACCACTGCTCCGTCCGGCAACGTCGGCCGGCACCTCGTCCACGACCTGGTGCGAGGCGGCGTACGGCCGCGGGTGCTCGCGCACCGACGCGACGGCGTTCCCGCCGGCCTGGACGACCACGTCGAGGTCGTCGTCGTCGACCTCGCCGACGCATCGGCCCTGACCACAGCACTCGACGGGGTCGGCGCCCTCTTCCTCACCGTGCCGGCACTGCTGTCGGAGGACCCGCTGGCCGACTACGAGGCCTTCGGCGCCTCGGTCGCCAGAGCCGTCGAAGAGGCGGGGGTCTCCCACGTCGTGCTGCAGAGCAGCATCGGGGCCGAGCTGCGCCGCGGTGCCGGTGATATCGACGGTCTCGCCAGGGTGGAGGAGCTGCTCGACGCGACGCCCGCGTCGACGCTCCACCTACGCTGCGGATTCTTCTTCACCAACCTCCTGATGCAGCTCGACGCGCTGCGAGCCGGCGAGGTGCCCGTGGTGCTCCCCGTCGACCATCCGTTCGCCTGGGTGGCTCCCGCAGACATCGCGGCAGTCGCGTCGTCGTGGCTGCTGCGCGCGGACTGGTCCGGCCGGCACGTGCAGGCCGTCCACGGACCGGCCGACCTCGGTTGGGCGGACGCACTGGCGATCGTCTCGGCCGCCACCGGGCACGACGTACGTCCCCGACGGATCAGCGACGACGACATGCGCGCGAGCCTGACCGGGGCGGGGATGGGTGCGAAGCAGGTCGAGGCCGTGCTGGGCATGTCGACGGGCATGCGTGACGGCTTCGTCCCCGAGCAGCCACGCGACGCCACCACGACCACACCGACGACGCTCGGTGCGTGGGCCTACGAGGTGCTGCGGCCGGCACTCTCCACGGACTGAAGGTCAGCGCGGCGGTACGACGACGGTGCCGGTGGCGGTCGTGGCCACGACCGGCGGGTCGAGGAGCGCCGCAGCACCCGGCGCGTCAGCCGTCGGAGCACCCCGGCCGACCACGGTGACGATGAAGTCCATCACCCTGCTGCGGGTGCCTTCCCGAGCCAGGGTGGCGGTGATCTCGAGCAGGTCGCCGGCGCGTACAGGGGCGGTGAACTGGACGTCGGAGTAGGACGCGAAGAGGCCCTCGTCGCCGTCGAGCAGGATGCACATCTCGGTGGCCACGTCGCCGAAGAGACCCAGGCTGTAGGCCCCGTCGACGAGGTTGCCGGCGTAGTGGGCGTGCGAGTACGGCACGTAGCGCCGGTGCGTGACGGTCGTGCCGACGCGGCTCGCGTCGCTCGACTGGCTCATGAGGCCGTCTCCTTCGGTGCGGTGGGGCGGGCGAGGCGGTCCACGATGAACGAGGCGACCTCGCCCGGCGTCGTACCCCTGCTGAAGACCCGGTCCACCCCGAGCTCGTCGGCCATGGTCTCGTCGAATCGCGGGCCGCCAACGACGAGGAGCGGGCGCCTGGCTGCCGGGTAGGCCTCGCGGAAGGCCGCGGACATCTCGCGGGTGTTGAGCAGGTGGGCGTCGCGCTGGGTGACCACCTGGGACACCAGGACCGCGTCGGCCTTCTCCTCGCGCGCCGCCTCCACGAGCTGCGGCACGGAGACCTGGGCGCCGAGGTTCACGACCTTCAGCTCGCGGTAGTACTCCAGGCCCTTCTCCCCCGCGAACCCCTTGATGTTGAGGATCGCGTCGATGCCGACGGTGTGGGCGTCGGTGCCGATGCAGCCGCCGACGACGACCAGGCGCCGGCGCAGCGACCGCTTGATCGCGGCGTTGGCCTCCTTGGGCGTCAGCAGCGGGTAGTCGCGCTCGACGACCTCGACGGTGCTGGGGTCGACGAGGTGGTTGACCCGCCCGTAGACGACGAAGAAGGTGAAGCCCTCCCCCATCGGCTTGGAGTGCACGACCAGCGCGGGGTCCATGCCCATCTTGTTGGCCAGCTGCACCGCGGCGCCGTCGGCGACCTTGGAGTGCTCGATGGGGAGGGTGAAGGACAGCTGCACCATGCCGTCGCCGGTGGTGTCGCCGTAGGGCCGGATCAGGCTCATGGACGTACTCGCTTCGCTCCGTGCGCCCACGAGGCACGAGGGGCGCTGCACTGGACTGTTCGCTCGCTTCGCTCGTTCACGTGGCGCCCTCCAGGATCTCGGTGGCCGGGTTGTAGTAGTCAGCAGCCTTGCGGGCGACGCCGTCGAGTCCGCGGCCCTTGTCGGCGGGCCGCTTCATCAGCCCGAACGTGCCGTCGGCGATCGCGGACAGCAGCGGCGGCTGCCCGGCGACCGTACGGTCGTCCTTGATCTCCTCGAGCAGCCCGATCGCGTCGCCGAGCACCTCGCGTGCGCGGCGCGCGATGAAGCCCTCGGGCGACGGGCGGAAGTCCTCGTGGAGGTTGCCGGCGGCGTTCATCACGTAGCGGACGTTCTGCAGCGCCAGGTCGCGGTCGGAGATCCACGGGGTCACGACCGCCTCGGTCATCATCCCGACCAGGAGGATGCCCTGCCCGGTCATCGCGCCGACGAGGTTGAAGAAGCCGTCGAGCAGGTAGCCCTTGAAGATGTCGCCGGTCATGTGGCGGGTGGGCGGCATCCACTTGAGCGGGGCATCGGGGAACAGCTCGCGCGCGAGCATCGCGTGGGCGAGCTCGAGGCGGAACGAGTCGGGCACCTCGGGATCGATCTCGAAGGCGTGCCCGAGGCCGAGCTGCCAGTCCTCGAGCCCGGCCTCCTTGGCGAAGTACTCGTTGAGCAGCTGGCTGGTCGTCACGGTGTGCGCCGCCTCGACGGCGTCCGCGGTGGTGAGGTAGTTGTCCTCGCCGGTGTTGATGATGATCCCGGCCCGTGCGTGGACCTGACGGCTGAAGCGCTGGTCGACGAAGGTGCGGATCGGGTTGATGTCGCGGAAGAGGATCCCGTACATCGAGTCGTTGAGCATCATGTCGAGCCGCTCGAGGCCGGCGAGCGCGGCGATCTCGGGCATGCAGAGCCCGGAGGCGTAGTTGGTGAGCCGGACGTAGCGGCCGAGCTCCTTCGACGTCTCGTCGAGCGCCGCCCGCATCAGGCGGAAGTTCTCCTGGGTGGCGTAGGTGCCGGCGAACCCCTCGCGGGTGGCCCCCTCGGGCACGAAGTCGAGGAGCGACTGGCCGGTCGAGCGGATCACCGCGATCACGTCGGCACCCTCGCGGGCCGCGGCCTGCGCCTGCGGGATGTCCTCGTGGATGTCGCCGGTGGCGACGATGAGGTAGATCCACGGCTTGCTGGGGGCGTCGCCGACCTTCGCGATCAGCTTGTCGCGGGCGGCTCGCTGGCGATCGATCTGCTTGATGCCCACGGCGACGGCCTTGCGCGAGGCTGCCGTCGCGCGGGTGGCGTCCTTGCCCTCGGGGACGCGGAAGGTCACCGAGCCGGCCGCCGCCTTCTGCGCCAGGGTCAGCAGGTCGTCGCCCTCGCCCCGGATCAGGGCGTCCCAGACAGGCAGGCTGACGCCGTGCTCGAGCCCGGTGTCGGCGCGGACGGCGTCGGCGAGGCGGTTCACCCACGGCGTGCCGTCCGGGTCCGCGCCGCCCAGACCCGCCAGGCGCAGCGTGGCCCGCTCGACCGAGACGGTCGTGTGCTGGGTGGCGAGGTCGACGATGGGCTTGCCGACCTGCCGGGCGAGCGTGCGCGCGCGTCGGACGTCGGCGCGGTCGAGGCCGAGCTGATTGGAGGGCCTGCGGGCCGCGGCCATCACAGGCGCCGCTCGAAGAGGGACCGGACGCCCGCGTCGGCGCGGAGCAGCTCCATGGCGTACGCCGCGTGGCCGGGGACGTAGCCGTTGCCGACGAGCATCCGCACGTCGGCGGCCAGTCCCTCGGCACCGAGCGCCGCTGCGCTGAAGCTGGTGGCCATCGAGAAGAAGATGACGGTGCCGCCCTCATCGGTGGAGAGGATCGCGCCGCCCTCGCAGCCGGGCACGTCGACGCAGACGACGGTGATGTCGGCGGGGCCGCCGGCGGCGGTGACGGCGTCACGCAGGGCGATCGGGTCCCGGGCGTCGGCGACGGCGACGACGTCGGCGAGGCCCGCCTCGTCGAGCAGATCACGCTCGGCGTCGTGCGGGACCAGCCCGATCGTGCGGCCGGCGCCGGACCGGCGGGCGGCGGCCAGGCTGAGGGAGCCGGACTTCCCGGCGCCGCCGATCACCACGACCGTCGGGTCCTGCCCGCGGGCGGCGTACTCCCCCACGACGCGCGCGGTGAGCGCGGGCGCGCCGCAGACGTCCATCACGCTCAGGGACAGCGCCGGGTCGAGGTCGTCGGGGATCACCGCGGCGATCGAACGGCCGAAGAGGATGGCGTAGCCGTCGCACGGGACCTGCTCGCTGCGGCCGTCCCAGCCGGAGAGTCCGTCCTCGATCACGAGCGGCGTCAGCGTCAGGCTGATCAGCGTCGCGACGCGGTCGCCCACGGCGAGGCCGAGCGGCGACTCGGGACCGACCTCCTCGACGGTGCCGACGAGCATGCCACCGGAGCCGGTCTCCGGGTTCTGCATCTTCCCGCGGCTGGCGACGATGTCGAGCACCTCGGCGCGCACGCCGTCGCCGCTGGTCTCGCCGTACTTGGTGTGCTTCCGCTCGAGCTGCCGGAAGGACGCCGCGTCGAGGTTGAGCCGCTCCACGCGCACGCGCACCTCGTCGGGCCACAGGTCGGCCCGGGCGTCCAGGCGCTGCGCGGCCTGCGGCAGGACCAAGCGGTCGTCGAGGACCCGGTGCAGGCCGGTCGGATCACCGGTGCGGACATCCGTCGGGAGGGACAATGCGGGCCATCCTTCTTGTCTGATGCGCTTGAGCCGTAAATCTTCCGGCGCGGCATTGGACGCGCCGCACGTTCTCCACGTAGCATCCCAGATGTGTCGCCGCACACACAACCGGCGCGTCCGTCCGCGTCATCTCTGATCACAGGAGACCCCATGAGCATCGAGACCGCCAGCCCGCTGGGACAGGCCATCTCCGCCGGCCAGCCCTATCCCTATCGGAAGGTCGAGCTGGTCGAGCCCGACTGGACCCGCTTCCCCGGCTGGGCCGACGTCACGGCCGACGACTGGGCCTCGGTGCAGTGGCAGCGTGCCCACTGCGTCAAGAACCTCAAGCAGCTGCGCGAGCTGACCGGCGACCTGCTCGACGAGCGGTTCTACGCCGACCTCGAGCGCGACCAGGCCGAGCGCGCCACCATGTCGATGCTGGTGCCGCCGCAGATGATGAACACGATGGTCCCGACCTTCGAGCCCGCCGGGGCCGGCTCGATGACCGAGGCCTTCTACGCCGACCCGGTGCGCCACTACATGATCCCGGTGTTCAGCGACCGGCGCACCGACTGGCCCTCGCACCCCCACGCCACGCGTGACTCGCTCCACGAGCACGACATGTGGGCCACCGAGGGCCTCACGCACCGCTACCCCACCAAGGTGCTCGCCGAGCTGTTGCCGACCTGCCCGCAGTACTGCGGCCACTGCACGCGCATGGACCTCGTCGGCAACTCGACGGTCGTGATCGACAAGCTGAAGTTCGCCGGCAAGCCCAACGACCGCATCGGCGACATGCTCGACTACCTGCGTCGCACGCCCCAGGTGCGCGACGTCGTGGTCTCCGGCGGCGACGTCGCCAACATGCCGTGGCCGCGCCTCGAGTCGTTCCTCATGTCGGTGCTCGAGGTCGACAACATCCGCGACATCCGGCTCGCCACCAAGGCGCTCGTCGGCCTCCCTCAGCACTGGCTCCAGCCCGACGTCGTCGAGGGCGTGCACCGCGTCGCGACGGTCGCCCGCGCCCGCGGCGTCTCCCTGGCGATGCACACCCACGCCAACCACGCGAACTCCGTGACACCGATCGTCGCCGAGGCGACCCGGGCGATGCTCGACGCCGGCCTGCGCGACGTACGCAATCAGGGTGTGCTGCTCAACGGGGTGAACGCCGACCCGCACGCCCTGCTCGACCTGTGCTTCCGGCTGCTCGACGGCGCGCAGATCATGCCCTACTACTTCTACATGTGCGACATGATCCCGTTCTCGGAGCACTGGCGGGTCTCGCTCGCCGACGCCCAGCGCCTCCAGCACCACATCATGGGCTACCTCCCGGGCTTCGCGACGCCGCGCATCGTGTGCGACGTGCCGTTCGTCGGCAAGCGCTGGGTGCACCAGAACGCCGACTACGACACCGAGCGCGGCATCTCGTTCTGGACGAAGAACTACCGCACCTCGATCGAGGCCGACGACGCCGAGGCGCTCTCGCGCCTCTACGAGTACTACGACCCGATCCACACCCTCCCCGCCTCCGGCCAGCAGTGGTGGGAGGAGCACGGTCGCCTCGACGAGGCCTCGCTCAAGGCCGCCGAGATGGCCGAGGCGTCGCGGCGTACGGCTGCCCTGCAGGCCTGGTGACCTCGCGGGCCTGAGGACCCTCGCCTCACTTGAACCCCCGCTTCAGCGGGGGATCCCCAACATCACCTGGCGTGCACGCGGTGAGAAGTTCGCGGAAGGCACGAGAAGTCCGGTCTCGTACGGCCTGAGGTCATCCACAGATTGCCGCACGGCGGTTTCGCGCGGTCGTACGCGCGGGGATGGTGGCGCCATGCAGACGCCGCCACCACCCGATCTGACCGACGTCGTACGGCTGCGTCATGAGCTGGTCGCCGACGGGTACACCGACCACCAGCTGGCGATGCTCGTCCGCAGCGGGCTGCTGCACCGCGTGCGACGCGGAGCGTACGTCGACGCCGCGCTGTGGCGCCGCCTGTCGTCCGAGGACCGGCACCGGGTGCTGGCGCGGGCCGTCCTGCTCAGGGCACATCCCCTGACGGCTCTGACCCACGTGTCGACCATCGTCGAGCTGGGCGTCCCGGTGTGGAACATCCCGCTGGACGAGGTGCACACGACCCGCACCGACGGAAAGGGTGGGCGACGCGAAGCCGGCGTCGTGCACCACGTCGGCGAGCTCAGCGAGAGCGAGGTCCGGGTCGTCAACGGCGTGCGCGTGGGACCGGCCGCGCGATCCGCTGTCGAGGTCATCGCAACGGCCACGCCGGAGGCGGCGCTCGTCGTCGCCAACGGACTCCTCCATGCCAAGCACATCTCGCGGGAGGAGCTCGTCGCTGCGGCCACCACGATGAAGCACTGGCCGCACACGCTGTCGGCACACCGGGTCGTGGCGATGGCCGACGAACGTCTGGAGTCGGTCGCCGAGACCCGGACCTACTTCATGTGCCGCACCTACCGGCTGCCGCGGCCGACGCCGCAGGTGCCAGTGCTCGACGAGCACGGACGTGAGTTCGCCCGGGTCGACTTCGCCTGGCCCGAGCTCGGTGTGTTCCTCGAGTTCGACGGACGGATCAAGTACGAGCGCTATCGACGCGAGGGAGAGACGCTCGAGGCGTTCCTGATGCGCGAGAAGAAGCGGGAGGAGCGCATCTGTCAGCTCACCGGCTGGGTATGTCTGCGGATCGGCTGGGCCGACCTCGAGCGACCTGTGTCCACGTGCACCCGCATCCGCAACGTGCTCGAGAGCAACCGGCGTCCTATCGGCGCCTGACATCACGGGCGTACTGCGAACTTCTACGGGTGTGCACGCCCCCCGAGGTTGGCGATCCCCCGCAGGGGCGGGGGTTCGAGTGAAGGAAGGGGCGGGGGCGGGGGCGGGGCGGGGACGCAGGGGTGCGGGCGCGGACCGTCAGGCGATCGGACGGTTCTCGTACGGCGTCGAGAGCACGATGGTCGTGCGGGTCGAGACGGTGGCGACGCCTCGGATCCGAGCGAGGAGGTCCTCGAGGTCGCGGGGGGTGGCGACGCGGATCTTGAGGATGTAGGACTCCTCGCCCGCGACCGACCAGCACGACTCGATCTCCGGGATGCCGGAGAGGCGGTCGGGGTAGTCGTCGGGCTGCGAGGGGTCGATCGGGGTGATCGAGATGAAGGCGGTGAGCGGGCGCCCGAGCTGGTCGTGGTCGACGGTCGCGCCGTAGCCGGTGATCAGCCCGCGCTGCTCGAGCCGCTTGACCCGCTGGTGCACCGCCGAGGTCGACAGGTCGGTCGCCTTGCCGAGGTCGGTGAAGGACATCCGGCCGTCGGCGGCCAGGAGGGACAGGATCTGCCGGTCCTTGGACTCGACCTCGGGAGAGCTCACGGCACGCACCCTAGTCCGACCCGGACAGCGCCTGCACGAGTCTCACCGCCGACGAGCCGAGGCCCCAGCGCTCGTCGAGGGCCATCAGCGCGTCCTGGTCGGCCGGCGTGCGTGGACGGGTCAGGTCGGGCGCACCCAGGTCCAGGTCACGGCGTACGGCGACCACCTGGGGTGCGACGTCGAGGTAGTCGAGCGCGGCCTTGATCCTGCCCCGCGGACCGGGCCCCATGTCGGACTCGGGATCGCCGGCGGCCGCGACGATCGCGTCGACGTCTCCGAAGCGGTTGATGAGGGTGGCTGCCGTCTTGTCGCCGACACCCGCCACTCCCGGCAGTCCGTCGGAGGTGTCACCGCGCAGCGTGGCGAGGTCGGCGTAGTGGCGCGCGTCGACGCCGTACTTGCCGCGGATCCAGGCGTTGTCGACGCGCTCGTGCTTGCTGACCCCGCGCGCGACGTAGAGCACGCGGACCTCGGTCTCGTCGTCGACGAGCTGGAAGAGGTCGCGGTCGCCGGTGACGATGTCGACCGGCATCCCGGCATTGGTGGCCAGCGTGCCGATGACGTCGTCGGCCTCCATCTCGGGGTGCCCGACGACCGCGATGCCGAAGGCCTCGAGCACGGCGAGGATGACCGGGATCTGCGCCTCGAGGGGGTCAGGCACCTCCTCGACGTCCGGCTTCGGGCCGGCGACCTCCGTGACGACGCGATGCGCCTTGTAGGACGGGATGAGGTCGACGCGCCACTGCGGGCGCCAGTCGTCGTCCCAGCAGCACACCAGGTGGCTCGGGTCGTACTCCCCCACCAGTCGGCTGATGAAGTCCATCAGCCCACGCACGGCGTTGACGGGGGTGCCGTCGGGTGCCTTCACCGAGTCGGGCACGCCGAAGAACGCGCGGAAGTAGAGCGAAGCGGTGTCGAGCAGCAGGAGGCGGTCGCCGGTGGCCATGGCGTGAGCCTTCCACACGCCGCCCACACGCACCCCCGTGCCGCAGGCGCCGCTACTCCGACAGCACGCTGTAGGCGATCACGCCCCGCTTGAGCTTCCTGGCCGTGGCCCGGGCGGTCTCGCGCAGCGGGCCGTCGCCGGCGGCGTCGGCCACCTGTCCGCAGAGGTCGAGCAGCTGCTTCATCCGGCGCACGAAGTCTCCTGCCGACAGCCCGGTGGCCATGAGCACGTCGTCGAGGTCGTCACCCTCGGCCCAGCGCCACGCCGCCCACGCGAACCCCATGTCGGGCTCGCGGAGGAAGTCGAGCTTGTGGTCGCGCTCGAGCGCGTCGAGCTGGCCCCACACCCGCACGAGCTCGCCCAGCACCGGACGCACCTGGCCGCCCGGCATCTTGGGCGAGGAGGCGTCGTCGGCGCGCCGCGCCTCGAAGACCAGGGCCGAGAGCACCGCCGCGAGCTCGGACGGCGCCAGCTCGTCGAGGAGCCCGGCACGGATCGCCTCGGCGGCGACGAGGTCCATGTCGGTGTAGATCCGGCGCAGGTGCGAGCCCCGCTCGGTGACCTGGTCGCCCTCGAGGTAGCCGAGCGCGGTCAGCACGTCGCAGACGCGGTCGAAGGTCCGCGCCACGGTGTTGGTGCGGTTGTCCACGCGTCGCTTGAGGGTCTCGGTGTCACGCTCGAGCTTGAAGTAGCGCTCGGCCCACCGGGCGTGGTCCTCGCGCTCGGGGCACTGGTGGCACGGGTGCGACTTGAGGTCGGCGCGCAGCCGCCCGATCTCCCGGTCGGTGGGCGTGTCGCTGAACGAGTCGCGCTGCTTCGTACGTCGCTGGGCGGGCGCGTCGAACGCGTCCGCGCGGGCGCGCAGGGCGTTGGCGAGCTCGCGCCGCTGGCCGGGGTTGCGGCCGTTGAAGGACTTCGGGATCCGCAGGCGCCCGATGGACTCGACGGGCACCGGGAAGTCCATCATCGCCAACCTCCGCGCCTGGCGGTCGGCCGTGACGACGTAGGGCCGCGGCTCGTCCCCGTTGGCTCCGGGATCGATGACCACGGCGAGCCCGCTGAACTTGCCGGCCGGCACCTGGATCACGTCGCCGGGTCGCAGCCTGCCGAGCGAGGCGGCCGCTTCGCCGCGCCGGTCCTGGCGCCGCTCCCGCGCGGCACCCTTCTCGAGGTCGGAGATCCTCCTGCGGAGGGCGGCGTACTCCATGAAGTCACCGACGTGGCAGGTCGCCGCGTCCCGGTAGCCGTCGAGCGCCTCCTCGGCCTTCTGCACCTGCCGTGCGAGCCCGACGACGGCCTTGTCGGCCTGGAACTGGGCGAAGGACTGCTCCAGCAGCGCGCGCGATCGCTCGCGTCCGAACTGGTGCACGAGGTTGACCGCCATGTTGTACGACGGCCGGAACGAGGAGCGCAGCGGATAGGTGCGGGTGGAGGCCAGGCCGGCGACCTCTGCGGGGTTCATCCCGGGTTGGTAGAGCACCACGCCGTGGCCCTCGATGTCGAGACCGCGTCGACCGGCGCGGCCGGTCAGCTGGGTGTACTCCCCCGGCGTCAGGTCGGCGTGCGTCTCGCCGTTCCACTTCGACAGCTTCTCGATCACGACGGTGCGCGCCGGCATGTTGATGCCGAGCGCGAGGGTCTCGGTCGCGAAGATGACCTTGACCAGGCCTTCTTGGAAGAGCCCCTCCACGACCTGCTTGAAGGCCGGCAGGAGCCCGGCGTGGTGGGCGGCGACGCCGCGGGTGAGGCCGTCGAGGAACTCGTGGTAGCCCAGGACGTGCAGGTCCTCCTCGGGCAGGGTCCGCGAGGCCGTCTCGACGCGCTCGAAGATCTCGTCGCGCTCGGCGGCGGTGGTGAGCCGGACGTTGGCCTGCACCAGCTGGGACACGGCGGCGTCGCAGCCGGCGCGGCTGAAGACGAACATGATGGCGGGCAGCAGTCCCTCGCGGTCGAGCCGCTCGACGACGTCGACGCGGCTCGGGATCCAGACCCGACGACCGTTGCCGACGGCGCGCGGGTTCTTCGACGATCCCGGCTTTCCCTTGCGCGGCGAACGACGGTCTCGCATCAGCCGCGAGCTCGCCCAGTCGTCGCGGGCGATCCGGGTCAGCTCGTCGTTGACCGGTGCGCCCTCCTTCACGAAACCGGCGCTGGCGTCGACGTCGCTGGAGGCGAAGAGGTCGAGCAGCCGGCGCCCGACCATCACGTGCTGGAACAGCGGGACGGGCCGCTTCTCCTCCAGGATCGTGGTGGTCTCACCCCGCACGGTCTCGAGCCACTCGCCGAACTCCTCGGCGTTGGAGACGGTCGCCGACAGCGACACGAGCGTCACCGACTCCGGCAGGTGGATGATGACCTCCTCCCAGACCGCGCCACGCATCCGGTCGGCGAGGTAGTGCACCTCGTCCATCACGACGTAGCCCAGGCCCACCAGCGTGCGCGAGCCGGCGTAGAGCATGTTGCGCAGCACCTCGGTGGTCATCACGACCACCGGCGCCTCGCCGTTGACGACGTTGTCACCGGTGAGCAGGCCGACGTTGTCGGCGCCGTAGCGCTTGACCAGGTCGTGGTACTTCTGGTTCGACAGCGCCTTGATCGGGGTCGTGTAGAACGCCTTGCGCCCGGTCTGGAGGGCGAGGTGGATGGCGAACTCACCGACGATCGTCTTGCCGGAGCCCGTGGGCGCGGCGACGAGCACGCCGCGGCCGCTCTCGATCTCCTGGCACGCGCGGACCTGGAAGTCGTCGAGCTCGAAGCCGTAGAGGCCGGCGAAGTCCTGGAGCATCGGGTAGGGCTTCTTCCTCTGGAAGGCGGCGTAGCGCTCGGCGGGCGACTGCTCGTGCTGCTCCTCGCTCATGCGATCACCTGCAACGCGCCGGGGACGCAGTCGACGGTCAGCGGCAGCGGTCCGAAACGCTCGCCGTCGGCGTACGACACGATGCCGGGCGCCGCGATCGTCACGGACCGCACCCGGTGGTGGACGTACTCGGCGAGGCCGTCGATCCTGCCGGTGAAGAGCCGGGGGTAGGACCTGACCAGCTTGGGCTTGCTCATCCGGGTGATCACCACGACGTCGAGCAAACCATCATCGAGCAAGGCGCCCTCGGTGATCCGCAGTCCACCCCCGAAGGACGGGCCGTTGCCGACGGCGACGAGCATCGCCTCGTGCTCGACGGTCTCGGTCCGGGACCCACCGTCGAGGTGCAGGACGTAGGGGATCGGCCGGAAGGTGCGCAGCTCGGCCAGGGTGGCCAGGTTGTAGCGCATCTGGCCGCGCGGCCAGGTCATCGTGTTCGCCCGTTCGTTGACGACGGCGTCGAAGCCGGCGGCGAGCACCGTGACGAACCAGCGGTCGCCGCTGCGGGCGAGATCGATCGTGCGCGTCCGGGAGGCGATGACGCGGTCGGCGGCTGCCACCGGGTCCGCGCGCGGGAGGTCGAGGTAGCGAGCCACGTCGTTGCCGGTGCCGCTCGGGATCACACCGAGGGGTACGTCGGTGCCGGCGACCGCCTGGACGGCGAGGTGGACCAGCCCGTCGCCCCCGCACACCACGAGCGCCTCGACCCCGTCGGACACGCAGCCGCGCGCCAGGTCGGCCGCCTCGTCGGCGTCACGCCCCTGCAGGTTGCGCACGACGAAACCGCTCTCACGGAGGCGGGCCAGGGCGGCGTCGCGGTGCCGCGCTCCCCTGCCCCGCCCGGAGGCGGGATTGGTCAGCAGGGCGATCTCGCGCCCACGCACAGGGTGATCGGGCCCAGCCGGGTCGTGCATGAGCGCGACCCTATCCCCCGGCGCCGACGGCGTACGTCAGCGACTCAGGCGCAGCAGCGCGGCCCAGCGCCCCTCATGGGCACCGACGGCCCGCGCGAGCCGGGCCAGCGCCTCCAGGACGCGGTCGGGCTCGAAGCCGGTGCCGGGGACCGCGAGCACGATCCGGGTGTCGAGCTCGCCGGTCACGACCTGTCCGTGCCGCCAGGCCTGGTGGACCCTGAGCCGCGAGGCGTCGTCGATGACAGGTGCGGGGTACGCCTCGTCGACCGCGAGCAGATCACAGGGCAGGTCGTCCTCGCCGGGAGCGGAGAGCCGTCCGCGCACCAGGTGTCCGGTGCCCAGTCCGGCGTCCGCGCGCCACACCACGTCGTGGGTGCCGAGCCACTCCGGCAGGTCGAACGGATCGAGGTCCTTGATCGCGGCCGGCATGGGAACAGCCTGTCAGAGCCTCGGCAGGCGCCGACGCTCAGATCGGCGACAGGTCGTCGGGCGAGAGGCCGTCGCCGCCGCGGGCTCGCGCCTTGCGGCGGTCGTTGGTGCGGGCGATCGCCTCGGAGATGAAGAACAGCAGCACCATCGGCACCGCCATCAGCGTCATGGTGAACGGGTCGGCCGACGGCGTCGCCACCGCGGCGAACACGAACGTGCCGATGATGATCCACGGTCGGTACGCCTGGAGGTGGCGGCCCTTCACGACCCCGGCGAAGTTCAGCAGGACGACGAAGACCGGGATGTTGAACGCCAGGCCGAAGACGAGCAGGGTCCGGGTGAAGAACTGCAGGTAGCCGTTGAAGTCGATCAGGTTGGTGACGCCCTCGGGGTTGAACCCGATGAGCACGTCGAGCGCGACCGGCAGGGTCACGTAGCCCAGCGCGACCCCGATCAGGAAGAGCGGGCCGGCGATGGCGACGAACACGCGCGTCATCTTCCGCTCCTGGGCGTAGAGCCCTGGGAGGACGAAGGCCCAGATCTGGTAGAGCCAGTAGGGCGCGGTGAGCACGGCGGAGGCGAACCCGCACAGCGTGAGCCACAGCAGCAGACCGGCGCCGGCGCCGCTGGTGGTGGCGATCGTGGTGCCCTCGGGCAGCTTGGCCTGCGCGTCCTCGTAGGGACCGTAGACCGCGTCGAGGAGGAAGTGGCGGAACCACAGCGCCAGCCCGAAGACGATGACGAACGCCAGGATGCACCTCAGCAGCCGGGCGCGGAACTCCCGGAAGTGGTCACCCAGCGCCATCCGACCATCGGGGCCGACCTCCTGGCGCGGTCGGCCGCTGAACAGGCCGACAAGACCGGCGATCCTCACTCGTCGAGACTTCGGCGGTCAGGCGGTGGTGTCGTCGCGGCGCTCGCGCAGGACCTCGCCCGGGGTCTCCGAGCGGGCCTCGGCCTGCGCCTGGGCCTCGTTGCGGAGCTCGATCTCGCGCTGCTCGGGCGACTTGGGGTCGTCGTCGTCATCGTTGTCGCGCAGGTTCTTGGTCTCGGTCTTGAAGATCCGGAGGGCCTGACCCGAGCTGCGGGCCAGGTCGGGGAGCTTGGCGGCACCGAACACGAGGACGACGATCGCGAGGATCACCAGCCACTCAGCACCCTGCGGCATGCCGATCATCGGGTTCAACATGGAACTCACTCCATCATCTTCGGGGTCATGGGAGGGGTGACGGGGTCGAGGTGCGGTGGTCCGTCAGGGACCTTCAGGAGTCTACGCCGTCCACCTGATAGAGACGAAGGGTCGCCCGTGCGGCCTCCGTGAACGCCGTCGCGTAGGCGGCCGGGGCGAGGAGGGTCGCGTGCGGGGCCAGCCGGAGCAGGAGCGACTGCACCCACTGCTCGCTGGCCACCTCGAGCTCGACGTCGACGGTGTCGTCGGGGCCGGGTCGCTGCCCGGTGACCGGGTAGTACTCCACGACCCAGCGTGCCGGTGGCGCGAGCCGCAGGGTGACCGTGGTGGTCTCCGCGTCGGTGAACCAACCTCCCGTGAGGTCGCGGGCGCGGGCCCCGGGGTCGGCGACGGGCGTGTCGAGCTCGTGAGCCGAGAGGATGCGGTCGACCCGGAAGGCCCGGTCGCCCTCGGCCGTGTGGCACCAGGCGTCGAGGTAGAGCACCTCCTCGACACGCGCCAGGCCCCTCGGGTCGACCACGCGTCGCGACGCCTCGTCGCGCGAGGGCACGTGGTAGGTGATCTCCGCCTGCGTGCCGTGCGCGATCGCCGCCTCGAGCACGGGCAGCACCGCGCTGGTCTCGAGCGGGGTCGGCGTCACGTGGAGCCGCAGCAGTCCCTCGTCCTCGGCGCCCGCCGCCTGCTCGAGCTTGGTCAGGGTGCGTGCGATGACGTCGCGCGCCTCGTGCGGTGCGGCCTCGACCATCGTGCGCAGGGCAACGACGAGGGCCGTCGCCTCCGCCGGCGAGAACCGGACGGGTCGGGCGAGGTAGTCGGCGTTGTCGACACGGATGACCCGGTCGCCCTCCAACGCCTCGAGGTCGACCTCGATCAGGTCCCCGGGCAGCCCCGGCGAGATGCCGGTCATGAACAACAGTCGCAGGTCACGCTCGATCTGGTCGGCGTCGGTGCCGAAGTGGGCCGCGGCGTCGTCGAGGCGCACCTCGCCACGCGCCAGCAGGTAGGGAACGAGCGCGAGCAGGCGGGCCACCTGGTCGGGAGCGGTGTCACCGGGCGAGGTGGTCATCTCGCACCCCCCGCGGACTGCGCGACCGCACGCAGGCGCGCGACGACGTCGTCGCGCAGCTCCGGCGGCGACTGGACGACCGCGTCGGGGCCGTAGGTGAGCACCTCGTCGGAGAGCTCGTGCACCGGTCCCTCCACGACGAGCAGGTCCCAGCCCTCGCGGTCGGAGAGGGGCGCGGTGGACTCCGCGCGTCGGCGCAGGCCCACACCGGTCCCCTGCCGCAGCCAGATCTCCGCGCGCACGGAGGGGAACGACGGCGAGAGCCGCCGGGCGACCGCGCGCACGTCGGTGCCCGCCGGGACGTCGTACGCCGCCGACTTGCCGCTGGCACGCACCGGTCCCACGATGCGCGACAGGCGGAAGACCCGCTCGGCGCCGCGGTCGACGTCGAGGCCCACGACGTACCACCGTCCCGACGAGCGGGCCAGCCCCCACGGCTGCAGGCGCCGCGTGGTCGGCTCGGTCTCGCTCGGGCGCCGGTAGGCGAAGCTGACCTGCCGGCGCTTGCCGACCGCGTCCCACAGCGGCTCGAAGGCGGGCTCGTCCGCGCTGATCGCGGGCGCGACGACCTCGAGGCGGCCGGGGTCGATCTCCACGCCCTGGCCCTTGAGCTTCGCCAGTGCCCGACCGGTCGCCTTGGCGAGGGTGGCCTGCTGCCAGACCTGCGCCGCCAGCCCGAGCACCGCGGCCTCGTCGGACTCGAAGCGGATCTCCGGCAGCGAGGTCTGCTCGGTGGGGATCCGGTAGCCGATCTCGTCGTCGAAGAACGCGTCCGCGCTGCCGACCTCGATCACCGCCCCGATCTGACGCAGGGCGTCCTTGTCACGCTCGAAGGCGCGCTCGAAGGCCTCGTCGCCCGCCGGGCCGCGGGCGTGCTCGGGATAGACCGCCTCGCGGATCGCGTCCTTGCCGATGAAGCGACGCGCCCCCAGCAGGAGGATGTGCAGGTTCATCAGGCGTTCTGCCCGTGGCTGCGCCATCGACTGCTCCCTCCTGCTCGTGCGTGCGCCGGTGCGACCCGTGGGACCGGCGTGGTCAGCTGGCGCCGAGGATGTCGACGACGAAGAACAGCGTGTCGGTGCCCTTGATGCCGGCCTGCTCGTTGCCCTGCTCGCCGTAGCCGTCGGCCGGCGGGATCTCGAGGATCACGCGGGAGCCCACGGTGCGGCCGACCAGGCGCTCGTCCCAGCCCGTGATGACCTGGCCGACGCCGATCGGGAACTCGGCGGGCTCCTTGCTGTAGGACTCGTCGAAGGGCTCGTCGGCGTTGTAGACCTGACCGAGGTAGTTGACGGTCAGCGTCTGGCCGGACTTCACCTTGGCGCCGTCGCCCTTGACGAGCGTGGTGGCGATCAGCTTGCCGGACGGCTCGTGAGCGGTGCTGAAGTCGAGACCGGTGATCACCCCGTCCTTCTCGATGAGGGTCGGCGCCCAGCCGGCAGGCTCCTTGTCCTCGCCCTGCGGGCCGTCGAGCGGGGGCACGGTCTCCTTGGCGCCGAGGATGTCGACGACCGCCAGGACGGAGTCCTTGTTGCCGATGCCGATGGTGGGGTTGCCCGACTCGCCGTAGGCCTTCTCCGCGGAGGTCAGCATGACGACGCGGTCGCCGACCTTCTTGCCGATCATCGCGTCGCGGAGGAACGGGAGGATGTCCTCGGAGAGCTCGACCGACTGCGTCGCGCCATCCTCGTCGTAGGTGCTCTGGGCCTCCTTCTGCGTGAAGCCGTTGCCGATCCACCAGTTGGCCTCTACGGTCTGGCCGTCCTCCACGGTGTCACCGTCACCCTCGACGAGGACCTCGGTCTCCTCCTTCGAGCCGTCGAGACGGCCGTCGAAGGTGACCTGGGGCTCCTCGCCCTGCTTGCCCTCGATCTTCACCGAGCTCAGCGTGGCGGTGCCCTGCGAGGAGTCACTGGACTCGGAGCCGCACGCGGCGAGCCCGAGCAGGCTGAGGGCGAGGACGCTGCTGAGGGCAGCGGAACGTACACGGGACACGTGGATCTTCCTCATCAATCGACAGGGGCGTTTGCCGGGTCACCCTATCCAGCGGGTCCTACCCGCGGGCGACGGCACCGCCGCACGCGGGCTCACATCCCGTCGATGAGCCTCTGCACACGCTCGTCGTAGGCCTTGAAGGGGTCCTTGCACAGCACCGTGCGCTGGGCCTGGTCGTTGAGCTTGAGGTGCACCCAGTCGACGGTGAAGTCACGGCGGCGCTCCTGGGCCTTGCGGATGAACTCCCCGCGCAGCCGCGCCCGGGTGTCCTGCGGCGGCACGCTCTTGGCCTCGAAGATCTTGAGGTCGCTGCTGACCCGGGCCACGGCGCCGCGCTTCTCGAGCAGGTAGTAGAGCCCGCGGCCACGGTGGATGTCGTGGTAGGCGAGGTCGAGCTGCGCGACGCGCGCGTCGCCGAGCGACAAGCCGTGCTTGGCGCGGTAGCGCTCGATGAGCTTGAGCTTGATGACCCAGTCGATCTCCCGGTCCACGAGCCCCAGGTCGTCGGACTCCACCGCCTTGAGGCCGCGCTCCCACAGGTCGAGCGCCCGCTCGATCGTGGGCGTCGAGATCTGGCGCCGGTCGACGAAGTCACGCGCCTTGGCGAGGTACTCGCCCTGGATCTCCAGGGCACTGGCCTCGCGGCCGTTGGCCAGGCGCACCTTGCGACGCCCGGTCGGGTCGTGGCTGATCTCGCGGATAGCCCGGATCGGGTTCTCCATGGTGAGGTCGCGCATCACCACGCCCTCCTCGATCATGCGCAGCACCAGGTCGCAGGAGGCCACCTTGAGCATCGTGGTGGTCTCGCTCATGTTGGAGTCACCGACGATCACGTGCAGGCGGCGGAACCGCTCGGCGTCCGCGTGCGGCTCGTCGCGGGTGTTGATGATCGGTCGGCTGCGGGTGGTGGCGCTGCTGACGCCCTCCCAGATGTGCTCGGCGCGCTGGCTGACGCTGTACGACGCGCCGCGCGGGGTCATCACGACCTTGCCGGCGCCCACGACGATCTGCCGGGTCACCAGGAACGGGATGAGGATGTCGGCCAGCCGGCTGAACTCACCGGCGCGACCGACGAGGTAGTTCTCGTGGCAGCCGTAGGAGTTGCCGGCGGAGTCGGTGTTGTTCTTGAAGAGGTAGATGTCGCCGGAGATGCCCTCCTCGTGGAGGCGAGCCTCCGCGTCGAGCAGCAGGCCCTCGAGGATCCGCTCCCCCGCCTTGTCGTGGGTGACGAGCTCGACGATGTCGTCACACTCGGGCGTGGCGTACTCCGGGTGGCTGCCGACGTCGAGGTAGAGCCGTGCCCCGTTGCGGAGGAAGACGTTGGACGAGCGGCCCCAGCTGACGACCTTGCGGAAGAGGTAGCGCGCCACCTCGTCGGGGCTCAGGCGCCGCTGGCCCTTGAACGTGCACGTGACGCCGTACTCGTTCTCGATGCCGAAGATCCGCCGGTCCACACCCCCAGCGTAGTCACGCCGCGGTTGAACGCAGCGGACTTCGGCGATCCGACACCGGGCTGGTCGGTCTTGACGGCTGGACGAGGCTCGGGTGAGCGTGGATCCATGGGACCCCGCCACCTCGTCGCGACCGCGCTGGTCGAGCCCCGGACCGTGGCGGACCTCGAGCTCCGGGTGATGACCGACGACCTGTGGCTCTGGCCGGTGCGCAGCGCGCCGGTCGTCGTCGACGGCGCCCGGATGGAGTTCCAGCTGCGCCGGCGCCTGGTCGAGCAGCGACGCGGCGAGTGGGACGACGCGGCCACCTGGACCCCGGTGTGGGTCGGGTTCGGCGATGCCTGGCACGAGTTCGGCCCCGACGGCAACGTCAAGCCCACGGGGCCACTGCCGTGGGCCGCGCACCAGCGGATGTGGCGCGCCCTGGACGACTTCGGCCCGTTCGTGCGCTACCGCCGCCGGCTCGGCGGCATCCCGACCGAGCCCACGACGGACTGGCCGGGGCTCCATCTCCGCTGACCGGAGGGCACCGTCCGCGACGCCCGCGGGCCCTTGGGCGGCTCCCCTACGGTGCGGGCATGGACGACAACACCCTCGACTCCTGGCCCGCGCAGGCGGCCCTGGCCATCGGCACAGGTGTGATCACCTCCCGCGTGGCGACGCACCGCTGGTCACGCCCGTCACGATGGCTCGTGCACGCAGGCACGGGCGCCGTCACGGGCGCCGCGACGGCACTCTCCCTGAGCCGGATGGACGGCTCGCCGGGCCCGGACGGCGCTCCCGCGGTGCGGCCGGGGACGGCCACGACCGTGGCGACGAGCATCGCGGTCGGCACTCTCGTCGGTGTCGTGAGCCGCGGAGCCGAGTCGGCGGACGCGTGGACGGAGCGCACCCTCGCCGCACGAGGCGTACGTCGTCCGCGGATGTGGATGGGCGTCGCTGCGGCCGGAGCCTCGCTGGCGATCAGCGTCGTCGATCGTCGGCGTGCTGCCCGCGGGCCCGCCGACGAGCAGCAGTCTCAGACCTCGCCCGGCCCCGGGGGCGGGGTGCCAGGAGCCGGAGGCTGACCCGTCCCGGGCTCCTGGCCCGGCTCAGGGGCGGACGGCTGCGGCGCGGGCGGCTGCGCCTCGCCCGGTGACGCCGGATCGACGGGTGCCTGCTCCTCGCCCGGCGGGGCGGTGGGCGGCGCGACGGGCGGTGCCACCGGGGGCTCGCCCGTGACGGGGTCCTCCAGCGGAGCGGTGGCACCCGAGACCTGGTCGGTCGGGTCCGCGGGGTCGTCGACCCCGGACTGGTGCGGGCCCGAGCCGGCGACCCGGTCCTCGGCCGACGGCGCGTCGGCCTCCGTCGGACCGCGCTCGCCGAGGATCTCCGCCAGCCTCGACTCACGCAGCCGCAGGAACTTGCGCGGCTGCGACCTCGTGCGGTCGAGGGCGGCGACCTCGAGCGCACCGGCAGGGATCACCCGGTCCTCGGACTCGGTGTGCCCGAGTGCGGCCACGGCCACCCGGAGCGCGTCCTCGAGGGGCGCGCCGGGCACGTAGTGCTCCTGCAGGTGAGCGGCGACGACGTCGGCTGCCCCGCCCATGACGGCGAAGCCGTGCTCGTCGGCCACCTGGCCGTCGTAGGTGAGGCGGTAGAGCTGGTCGTCCTCGGCGGCGTCGCCGATCTCCGCGACGAAGATCTCCACCTCGTAGGGCTTCTCGCCGCCCGAGGAGAAGATCGTGCCGAGGGTCTGGGCATAGGCGTTGGCCAGGCCGCGTCCGGTCACGTCGCGCCGGTCGTAGGCGTAGCCGCGCATGTCGGCGAGGCGGACGCCGGCGATGCGGAGGTTCTCGAACTCGTTGTAGCGACCGACCGCGGCGAACGCGATCCGGTCGTAGATCTCGCTGACCTTGTGCAGCGCCTGGGACGGGTTCTCCGAGACGAACAGCACGCCGTCGGCATACTGCACGGCGACGACGGAGCGACCGCGGGCGATGCCCTTGCGCGCGAAGTCGGCGCGGTCCTTCATCAGCTGCTCGGGCGAGACGTAGAACGGCATGGACATGTGAGGTGGCTCCTACGTCGTCAGGTGAGGGGCGCGGCGGGGCCGTCGGGTCGCTGCATCCGCGAGGCGAGCATCCGGTCCGCGATGGCCGAGACCTCCTCGTCGGGCATCCGCGCACCGCCCTCGGCGGTGATCACGTGGACGACCGGGAAGATGCGTCGCGTGATGTCGGGCCCGCCGGTCGCGGAGTCGTCGTCGGCTGCGTCGTAGAGCGCCTGGATGACAGCGGTCACGGCGCCCTCGGCGTCGAGGTCCTCGCGGTAGAGCTTCTTCAGCGAGCCGCGGGCGAACAGCGAGCCCGAGCCGACCGAGTGGAACGCGGTCTCCTCGTAGCGCCCGCCGGTCACGTCGTAGCTGAAGATCCGGCCCTGCTCGGCGACCAGGTCGTAGCCCGCGAAGAGCGGCACCACGGCCAGGCCCTGCATCGCCAGTCCGAGGTTGGCCCTGATGAGGGCGGCGAGGCGGTTGGCCTTGCCATCCATCGACAGCGTGGTGCCCTCGATCTTCTCGTAGTGCTCCAGCTCGGTCTGGAACAGGCGCACCATCTCGACGGCGAGGCCGGCGGTGCCCGCGATGCCGACGACGGAGAACTCGTCGGCGGGGAAGACCTTCTGGATGTCGCGCTGGGCGATGATGTTGCCCATCGTCGCTCGACGGTCGCCGGCCATGACCACACCGCCGGCGAAGGTCGCGGCGACGATCGTGGTGCCGTGGGGCGCCAGGTCACCGGCGTCGCCCGACGGTACGGCGCGGCGCGAGGGCAGCAGGTCGGGCGCCTGGACCCCGAGGAAGTCGGCGAAGCTCGACGTGCCGGGCGTCATGAACGACGTGGGCAGACGGGACTCGCTCATCGGGGTCACTGACCGCCCTTCTGGATGAACGACTTCACGAAGTCCTCGGCGTTGGTCTCGAGCACCTCGTCGATCTCGTCGAGGATCGCATCGACGTCCTCGTCGATCGTCTCCTTGCGCTCGGCGACGTCGGTCTCCACGACCTCCTCGCTCGCCGTCTCCTCCTGGGAGGACTTGCGCGGTTGCTTCTGCTCCTGGGCCATGTCTCGACCCTATCCACTCGCACCGACGTCACAAGGGAGATGCCCACCGTGGGGTGGCCTTGGTTGCGACACGCTCGCTGGCGCTCGCTGCTCAACCAGCGGCGCACCTGCTTGCTGGCGCTCGCTGCTCCACCAACGGGTCCGGCGCTCGCTGCTCGACCGGTGGTGGGTCAGCGGGTGATCGCGGCCACCAGCGCCTGTGCGGTCTCGCTGCGGTCGATCAGCTCGCCGACGTGGGCGCGGGTGCCACGGAGCGGGTCGATGGTCGGGACCCGCTGGAGCGACTCGCGGCCGGGCAGGTCGAAGATCACCGAGTCCCACGACGCGGCGGCCACCGAGTCGGCGTACTTGTCGAGGCACCGGCCGCGGAAGTAGGCGCGGGTGTCGACCGGCGGGTCGTGCATGGCTGCCTCGATGGCGGCGTCGTCGAGCAGGCGCCGGATCCGACCCGCCCCCGCGAGCCGGTGGTAGAGGCCCTTGTCGGGCCGGAGGTCGGCGTACTGCAGGTCGATGAGGTGCAGCTTGGCGTCGTCCCAGTCGAGGCCGTCGCGGTCGCGGTACTGGTTGAGGAGCTTGAGCTTGGCGACCCAGTCGAGCTCGGCGGCGCACTCCATCGGGTCGCGCTCGAGCCGGGTCAGCACCGACTCCCAGCGCGCCAGCACGTCGACGGTCTGCTCGTCGGCGTCGGCGCCGTAGCGGTCCTCGACGTACTTGCGGGCGAGCTCGAGGTACTCCAGCTGCAGCTGCACGGCCGTGATCCGACGGCCGTCGCGGAGGGTGATGAGCTGCTGGAGGGTCGGGTCGTGGGAGACCTCCCGGAGCGAGTTCACGGCGCCCTCGACGCTCAGGTCACGATCGATGAAGCCGTCCTCGATCATCGCCAGCACGAGCGCGGTCGTGCCGGCCTTGAGGTAGATCGAGATCTCGGCGAGGTTGGCGTCGCCGAGGATCACGTGGAGACGGCGGTAGACCGCGGGGTCGGCGTGCGGCTCGTCGCGCGTGTTGATGATCGGGCGCTTGAGGGTGGTCTCCAGGCCCACCTCGACCTCGAAGTAGTCCGAGCGCTGGCTGATCTGGAAACCGCGCTCCGGGGAGGTGTCGCGGCCGTCCTGGCCGATGCCGACGCGGCCGGCGCCGGTGACCACCTGGCGGGAGACGAAGAACGGCGTCAGGTGGCGCACGATCTCGGCGAACTGCGTCGAGCGCCGCATCAGGTAGTTCTCGTGGGCGCCGTAGGAGGCGCCCTTGTTGTCGGTGTTGTTCTTGTAGAGCAGGATCGGCGTGCTGCCGGGGACCTGCGCCGCCATGCGCGAGGCGTCGAGCATGACCTGCTCCCCCGCCTTCTCCCAGCGCACGACGTCGAGCGGGGTGGTGACCTCGGGCGAGGAGTACTCCGGGTGCGCGTGGTCGACGTAGAGCCGGGCACCGTTGGTGAGGATGACGTTGGCCAGGCCGAGGTCCTCGTCGGTGAGCTGGCTGGGGTCGGCGACCTGGCGGGCCATGTCGAACCCGCGGGCGTCGCGCAGAGGCGACTCCTCCTCGAAGTCCCAGCGGGCCCGACGTGCCCGCGCGGTCGAGGAGGCGTAGGCATTGACGATCTGGGACGAGGCGACCATGGGGTTGGCCGCGGGCTGTCCCTGCACCGAGATGCCGTACTCCACCTCGGTGCCCATCACCCGTCGTACGCTCATGTGATGAGCCTACGGGTGTGGGAGGAGCGGGTCGTTCCCCGTCTGGTCGACCTCAGCCTGCGCGGCCACGAGGTCGGCGAGCTGCGGGACGTGACGTGCGCGGGCCTGACCGGCCGGGTGCTGGAGGTCGGGTTCGGCGGCGGCCTCAACGTGCGGTGGTACCCGCCGGAGGTCGACGCGGTCACCGCCATCGAGCCGTCCGACCTCGGCTGGCAGCTGTCCGCGCGGCGGCGCGCCCGCACGCACCTGCCGATCCATCGCGCAGGCCTCGACGGCCAGCGGCTCGCACTGCCCGACGACTCCCACGACGCGGCCCTCGTCACCTTCAGCCTGTGCACGATCCCCGACCCGTTGCTCGCGCTGCGCGAGGCCCGGCGGGTGGTGCGCGGCGGTGGTCGCCTGCACGTGCTCGAGCACGGTCTGGCACCGCACGAGCCCGTGCGCCGTTGGCAACGACGGCTCGAGCCGCTGCAGCGCGCGGTGGCCGGCGGCTGTCACCTCACCCGCGACGTCCCGGCGATGGTCGCTGCGGCGGGCTGGGAGGTGGAGGACCTCGAGCAGGACTACCTGCCGGGGCCGTCGGCGTCGCGCCCGTGGGTGTTCGTGACCCGCCTGCGCGCCGTGTGAGGCACGCCGGAGCCGGAGGCTCAGCGGCCGCGGCGCAGGAACCCCAGCAGGAACAGCACGACGACGATGATCACGACGATGATGATGATGGATCGCATGCGACCAACCTACGCCTCCTGTGAGCCGCGCCACTCCCTCCGCAGGGGTACGGCGCGTCCGGGCTCGCTCACGGACGCGACTGCCACGCGTGCGCGATGTTGACCGCGACGATGCCGGCGAGCGTCACCAGGAGAGCGACGAACTGCTCGTTGACGCCCAGCACGATGCTGATCGGGATGCACGCGACCAGCGAGATGATCGCCAGCGCCAGCTGGCGTGCACCCGCGCCGGCGACCGCCGACGTGCGCTGCTGCTGGAGGGCGACCTGCTCGGCGACGCGCTGCTCGACGACCCGCTCGATCCGGTCGGCGAACCCGTCGACGAGCTCGGCGTCGTAGCGCGCGCCGAGCTCGCGGCGGGTCGCCAGCGCGGCCTCGATGTCGCTGTGCCCGAGCTCCTCCTCGCGAGCCATCGCGCGTGCCCGACCGGCCTCAGAGGTACTGGCCGGTGTTGGCGACGGTGTCGATCGATCGTCCCGGCTCGGTGCCCTGCTTGCCGGTGATGAGGGTGCGGATGAACACGATCCGCTCCCCCTTCTTGCCCGAGATCCGCGCCCAGTCGTCGGGGTTGGTCGTGTTGGGCAGGTCCTCGTTCTCCTTGAACTCGTCCACGCACGCCTGGAGCATGTGCTGGACCCGGAGGCCGCGCTGGGCGGGGTTGAGGTCGCTGTCGAGGAAGTCCTTGATCGCCATCTTCTTCGCGCGGTCGACGATGTTCTGGATCATCGCCCCCGAGTTGAAGTCCTTGAAGTAGAGGACCTCCTTGTCGCCGTTGGCGTAGGTGACCTCCAGGAAGCGGTTCTCCTCGGTCTCGGTGTACATCCGCTCGACCGTCGCCCGGATCATCGCGTTCACCGTCGCTGCGCGGTCCTCGCCGAACTCGGCGAGGTCGTCGGCGTGAAGGGGCAGCGTCTGGGTGAGGTACTTGGAGAAGATGTCGCGGGCCGACTCGGCGTCGGGCCGCTCGATCTTGATCTTCACGTCGAGGCGACCGGGGCGGAGGATGGCCGGGTCGATCATGTCCTCGCGGTTGGACGCGCCGATGACCAGCACGTTCTCCAACGCCTCGACACCGTCGATCTCGCTGAGCAGCTGGGGCACGATCGTGTTCTCCACGTCGGAGGAGACGCCCGACCCGCGCGTGCGGAACAGGGAGTCCATCTCGTCGAAGAACACGATGACGGGGGTGCCGAGCGAGGCCTTCTCCCGCGCCCGCTGGAAGACCAGCCGGATGTGGCGCTCGGTCTCACCGACGTACTTGTTGAGCAGCTCGGGGCCCTTGATGTTGAGGAAGTAGGACTTCCCCGAGGCGCCGGTGCGCTCGGCGACCTTCTTGGCCAGCGAGTTGGCGACCGCCTTGGCGATCAGCGTCTTGCCGCAGCCGGGCGGGCCGTAGAGCAGCACGCCCTTCGGCGGCTTGAGCTCGTGGTCCTTGAACAGCTCGGGGTGGAGGTAGGGCAGCTCGACCGCATCGCGGATCGCGTCGATCTGGGTGGTGAGCCCGCCGATCTGCGTGTAGTCGATGTCGGGCACCTCCTCCAGGACGAGCTCCTCGACCTCGGACTTCGGCACGACCTCGTAGACGTAGCCCGCGCGGGTGTCGAGCAGCAGCGAGTCGCCCGCGCGGATCGTCATGTCCTCGGCGCGCAGCGGCTCGGCGAGGCGGACGACGCGCTCCTCGTCGGCGTTGGCGATCACCAGGGCACGCTCGCCGTCGGCGAGGATCTCCTTGAGCATGACCACCTCGCCGACCTGCTCGAAGTCGAGCGCGGCGACGACGTTGAGGGCCTCGTTGAGCATGACCTCCTGCCCGCGCACCAGGGCGTCGAGCTCGACCGCCGGACTGACGCTCACCCGGAGCTTGCGGCCGCCGGTGAAGACGTCGACGGAGTCGTCGTCGTTGCGGGCGAGGAAGGTGCCGAAGCCGGCCGGCGGCTGGGCGAGCCGGTCGACCTCCTCCTTGAGGGTGGTGATCTGGTCGCGGGCGTCGCGCAGCGTCTGCGCGAGCCGTTCGTTCTGGCTCGAGACCGCGGCCAGCGAGCGCTGGGCGTCGCTCAGACGCTTCTCCAGGCCGTGGGACTGTCCGGGCACGTCGTCCAGGCGGCGGCGCAGGTCGGTGACCTCGGCCTCCAGGTAACGCACCTGAGTGGCAAGTTGCTCGCGTGTCGGCTCAGACATCTCGCACCTCCTGCTTCATGACACTACCCATGAACCGGAGGGACGGAAGTGGATATCTCGCCGTGTTGGTCACCGTTTGGCAACGGCGGCCCGGAGCCTCAGGCGTCGTCGCGCTCCGTCTCGGGCGGAGGTACGTCGGCGGGGCGCGGGCCGGTGTAGTCGGGACCGTAGGCACCGGGGGCGGGCCGGCGGGTATTGCGGGGCGGCGTCTCCCCCGGCGCCATCCGCCGCGCGGTGACCAGGAAGGCGGTGTGGCCGATCATCTTGTGACCGGGGCGCACGGCGAGACCCTCGACGTGCCAGTCGCGCACGAGGGACTCCCACGGCTGCGGCTCGGTGAAGCCACCGTGGACCCGCAGGGTCTCCACGACGCGTGAGAGCTGCGTGGTCGTGGCGACGTACGCGCACACGATGCCGCCGGGCACCAGCGCGTCGGCGACCGCGTCGACGCAGTTCCAGGGGTCGAGCATGTCGAGGATGATCCGGTCGACCTGCGCGCCCAGGGACGGCAGGCCCTCCTTGAGGTCGCCCAGGCGCAGGTCCCAGGCGGGGTGTGTCTGGCCGTCGGGCGCTGAGAAGAACTGGTCGACGTTGCGACGCGCGACCTCGGCGAACTCCTCACGCAGCTCGAAGGACGTGACACGTCCCCAGGGGCCGACGGCGCGGAGGAGCGAGCAGGTGAGCGCGCCCGAGCCGGCGCCGGCCTCGACGACGCGCGCCCCGGGGTAGATGTCTGCCAGAGCGACGATCTGGGCGGCGTCCTTCGGGTAGACGACCGCGGCGCCGCGCGGCATCGACACCACGAACTCGTTGAGCAGCGGCCGGAAGACCAGGTACTGGCCGCCGGCGGAGGAGACGAGGGTGAACCCCTCCTCGCGCCCGATCATGTCGTCGTGGTCGAGGTGGCCCTTGTTGGAGAAGAACCGCTTGCCGGCGACGAGCTCGAAGTTGTGCTTGCGGCCCTTGTTGTCGACCAGGCGCACCCACTCGCCCTCGCGCAGGGGCCCGCGGTGGACGCCGGACCAGGCCTCGGCGGGGACGTCGGCTGGGTCATCGGTGGAACGCTCGAACATGCCGCGAACCCTAGTGGCCAGAACGCCGGAATCCCTCAGCGACGAGCGTTCGCCCGGAACGCGCGGTCCACGTCGGCGGTGGCGAGAACGCCGTAGATCCGGCCGTCGGTCTCCACGAGGAGGTACTCGTCGGCCGGGTGGCTGCTGATCGCCTGGACGAGCTCCTCGCCGGCGACCGTGGCAGGCAGCGTCAGCCCGTCCTCGAGCGAGCGGGTGACGGTCGAGACCGCGACCCATGGCCGACGCTCGACGGGCATGGCCGTGACGGCGGCCTCGCTGACGATGCCGAGCGGCGCACCGTCGCGCGAGACGGTGACGATGCTGCCTGCCTGGGCGTCCTGGGCTCGTCGGACGGCCTCCGCGAGCGGCAGGTCGGCGGGGACGGTGAGCGTGCGTCGGGCGAGCGGGCGTGCGACGAGCGCAGGGAGGCGCTCGCGGATCCGCGCGTGCGCCATGGCCGCCGTCGCACCGGTCCAGAGGAACAGCCCGAGGATGAACACCAGGACCAGGTCCAGGATCGTCGGCTCCACGCCGGTCACCCGCTCCTGCACGATCGGCCAGGCCAGCAGTGCGAGCGCGGTCAACCGACCGCCCCAGCCGGCGACGATCGTCGCCCGGTGCTGGTTGCCGGTGGCTCCCCACACGAGGGCCTTCAGCACGCGGCCGCCGTCGAGCGGCAGCCCGGGCACGAGGTTCAGCACGCCGATGACCAGGTTGGCACCGGCCAGGCCCTCGATCGCCACCCGGACGAGGCCCGCGGGCACGAGGAACCACAGGCCGACCGCGGCCACGCCGACGGCGACCGAGGTCAGCGGACCGACGACTGCGATCCAGAACTCGTGCCGCGGCTTGCGGGAGGTGCCCTCGATCTCGGTCATGCCGCCGAGGAAGTGGAGCGTGATCGAGTTGACGCCGTAGCCGAGGCGCTGGGCCACCACGGCGTGCGAGGCCTCGTGGAGCAGCACGGACAGGTAGAGCACGACCGCGAAGACGAAGCCGGCGACGTACTTCCAGATGCCCAGCCCGGGCTCGACCTGCTCGATGCGGGGAGCGAAGGCGAACGAGATCAGCAGGGCCACGATGAGCCACGAGCTCGTGATGAGCACGTCGATGCCGACGATCGACCCGATCCGCACGGTGCCCGGACGCCTGGGCGCACGCGGCGAACGGCCCTGGACGGGCGCTGGATCGGTGGGTTCGGGCACGGGTCGACCCTAGCCAACGCCACCGACGCCTCCCGCAGGCTGTCGGACCCCTCGCCTAGGGTGAGGCGCGCCATGTCGATCCCTGCCGCTCCCTCACCCGCCGACCGGGTGTCGACCCCCGTCGACGGCGTCGACGTCCTCGGCGCGCTCTCGCCGAGCCGCGCGGGCGACTTCATGGCGTGCCCCCTGATGTATCGCTACCGCACCATCGACCGTCTCCCCGAGAGGCCCTCCCCCGACGCCGTGCGTGGCACGGTCGTCCACAAGGTGCTCGAGGACCTCTTCGACCTGCCGGCCTCCGACCGCACGCCGGAGCAGGCCTCCGCCATGCTGGTCCCCGCCTGGGAGACGATCCTCGAGGCCGAGCCCGAGCTGTCCGCGATGTTCGGCGACGAGGGGCCCGACCTGGCGGCGTGGCTCGCCTCGTGCCACACGGTGCTCGAGCGCTACTTCGACCTCGAGGACCCGCGCCGGCTCGAGCCGGCCGAGCGCGAGCTCTACGTCGAGGCGCTGCTCGACTCGAAGCTGCTGCTGCGCGGCTTCGTCGACCGCGTCGACGTGGCGCCGGATGGACGCATCAGGGTGGTGGACTACAAGACATCCAGGTCGCCTCACGTCGACTACGAGGCCAGGGCGCTGTTCCAGATGAAGTTCTACGCGCTGGTCATCTGGCGACTGCGGGGCACCGTGCCCTCGGTGCTGCAGCTGATCTACCTCGGCAACGGTGAGGTCCTGCGCTACTCCCCCGACGAGGACGACCTGCGTGCCACCGAGCGCAAGGTCGAGGCTCTGTGGCGAGCCATCCAGCTCGCTCGTGAGACCGGCGACTGGCGGGCGAGCCCGAGCCGCCTGTGCGACTGGTGCTCGTTCCACGAGTTCTGCCCGACGAAGGGCGGCACGATCCCACCCCTACCCGCAGCGGACCACACCGTCGCGAGGTCGGGCGGCACGCATGACCCCACCGGAAACGAGGATGGTGGCGGCGAGACCGCCGTGGATACGTTCCACGCATGACGACGTCCCACGGGTGGAAGCACGACGCCGAGACCGGTCGCCAGCGCTGGTTCGACGGCGAGCGGTTCACACAGTTCTTCGCCGACGAGCATCCCGACGCCCCGGGCGCGCGCGAGGCACTGGCTCGCCAGTCCGTCGTCCGGTCTCCCTACGACCAGGCGGCGGCGCACGCGGGTCGCCCTCTGAGCCCGCCTCCGGTCAATGGCGCTCCGCAGCAGTCCTGGGCACCATCCGACGGCTCGGCGCGGGGCAGGTCCCCGTCGAGCCGTTCCCCGTGGCTCGGTTGGTGGATGCTCGCGTGCGGGCTGGTCGGCCTGCTCCTGCTGCTCGGCGTCCCGATCGTGATGACTCTCGCCGCGATGGGGCGCTGACCCTCCACCCCGACGAGGACCTCGCACGCGCCCCGACGTCGCAGGCCCGCTCGTGCGGGCCCGCGACGTCACTCGTGCCTCACGCGCCGTCGCGACCCATCGAGGCGATCGAGGCCTTGCGCTCCGACGCCTCGGCGGAGAGGTCGAGACCCCGCGGACGCTCGTTCTCCTCGGCCATGAGCTGCTCGACGTCGACGGCCGTCGGGTTGTCGAGCACCTCGGCGAGGCGTTCGCGATCCAGGTCGCCGGTCCAGCGCGCGATCACCAGGGTGCCGATCCCGTTGCCGGTGAGGTTGGTCAGGGCGCGACCCTCGGACATGAAGCGGTCGATGCCCACGATGAGGGCCAGGCCGACCATCGGGATGATGTGGTCGAACGCCGCGATCGACGCCGCGAGGGTGACCAGGCCGGCGCCGGAGACACCGGCGGCACCGTTGGAGGACACCAGCATGAACAGCAGCAGTCCGATCTGGGTGCTGAGCGGGACGTCGACGTCGAAGGCCTGCGCGATGAAGAGCGCACCCATCGTCATGTAGATCGCGGTCCCGTCGAGGTTGAACGAGTACCCCGTCGGGATCGTCAGGCCGACCACGTGCTTGGGCGTCCCGGCGGCCTCCAGCTTGGTCATCATCCGCGGCAGCACGGTCTCCGACGACGACGTGCCGAGCACGATGAGCAGCTCGTCCTTGATGTAGCGGACGTACTTGAAGATGCTGAAGCCGGAGAGCCAGCAGATCGGCCCGAGGAACAGGAACACGAACGCCAGGCAGGTGAGCCAGAAGGTCCCCATGAACATGGCGAGGTTGCCGAGGATGGCGCTGCCGTGCTCGCCGATCGTGAACGCGATGCCGCCGAAGGCGCCGATCGGGGCGACCCACATGACGAGCTTGATGACCCCGAACATCACCTTGACGAACGTGTCGAGCGCCGAGACGACGCTGTCGCCGCGCGGTCCGAGCATCGTGATCGCGACACCGACGAGGATCGCGAGCAGCAGCACCTGCAGGAGCTGTCCGTCCACGAAGGCCGACATGAACGAGGTCGGCACGAGGCCGAGGACGAAGTCGGTGAATCCCTGTCCGGCAGCGGCGTTCGCGCTCTCGATGGTCTTCTCGGCGGCCGAGCCGTCGAACGACTCGACGTCGTAGCCCAGGCCGGCGCCGGGCCGCAGGAGGTTGATCGTCACGAGCCCGATGCCCAGGGCGACCACGGTGGTGGCGTTGAAGTAGACGATCGTGCGCAGCGCGAGCCCGCCGACCTTGGCGAGGTTGCCGAGGCCGGCGATGCCGACCACGACGGTGGCGAAGATCGTGGGGGCGATGACGACCTTGACCAGGCCGATGAACAACGTCGCGAGCCACTGCATCCTGGCGCCCACCTCGGGCATCGTGATGCCGACCACCACACCGCAGGCGATGCCGACGAGGACCCAGAAGTAGAGCTGGTGCCAGATCCGCTTCTGCCGACGCGGTGGCGCCTGCGCTGTGGTCGTTGCGTCAGTCATGCGGTGCCTCCTGGTCGGCGTGTGGGAGACGTCACTCTGCTGGCCTGTGGCGCCCGTCACCACCGGGCGGCGCGATTCTTCAGACGGCCTTGGGACAGGGAGACGATGCTCGGGCATGCCCTAGGGTCGAGGAATGCCTCCGCCCGTCGAGCTCGACCGGCGCGGCGCCCTTCGACTGGGCGGCCTGGGGTTCCTGGGCGTGACGACGCCGTTCGTCGCCGCCTGCTCCCCGCGACTCCCTGCGCCCCGAGCACTGCGCCTGGCCACGGGGCCGCCCGGTGCGGTGTTCCGCGAGGTGGGCCGCGCGTTCGCCCCGCTGCTGGAGCGTGAGTGGCCGGGGTGCCGCGTCCGCGTGGACGAGACCGCCGCGTCGTCGGAGAACGCCGACCTGCTGGTGGCGGGCGAGGCCGACCTGGGCTTCGTGAACGTGGACGTGGCGCGTGAGCACCGGGGCGACCTGACGGCCCTCGCCAGGGTCTTCGACTCGGTGCTGCACGTGGTGGTGGCGCAGCGCTCGGACGTACGCACCTTCGCCGACCTGGACGGCCGGCCGGTCGCAGCCGGCCTGCGCGAGTCCGGCTCCCGCTACCTGGTGGACCGGCTCGTCGACGTCACCGGTGTGCGCCCCGTCCTGCGCAGCTACACCCAGGAGGCGTCGGTGCGAGCCCTCCGCGAGGGCAGCGTCGAGGCAGCCTTCAGCCTCACCGGCATGCCGACACCGGCCGTGCGGACGCTGGCCACCACGACCCTCGACGACGGTGGCGGTACCCGCCTGCTGGATCTCGGGAGGGAGACCCGCGAGCTCGAGCGGCGCTACCCCGAGGAATACTTCACGGTGACCATCCCGTCGTCGATGTATCCGCCACTGTCGGCCGCGACGACCCTGACGGTGCCGAGCCTGCTGGCGTGCCGGTCCGACCTGCCACTCGATGTCGCACGCACCGTCGCACGCGTGCTGATGGAGCATGCCCCCGAGCTCTCCGACGTCCGGCCGGAGGCGGGCCAGATCAACGCACGCACGGCGTCGTCGACCGTCCCCGTGTCGCTCCACCCCGGTGCCGCCGACTACTTCCGGTCCGCGAAGCCGTGACGCCGACGCGGAACGGCTACTCCTCCGCCGGTGGGAGGAGCAGGACGACGGTCAGGCCACCGCCGGGCGTCTCCTCGAGCACCAGTCGGCCGCCGACGTCCTCCAGCACCTGGGTGAGGATCGTGAGGCCCAGACCCGTGCCGGTGACGTTCTGCACGCGGGCGGAGCGCCAGAAGCGCTGCGTGGCGCGCCCGCGCTCGTCCGCGGTCAGCCCGTGACCGTCGTCGACCACGGCCAGCCGGTAGCCCTCGGGGCGGGAGGTGCCCTCCACCCGCACCGAGCTGCCGCCTGAGAGCCGTACGGCGTTGGACACCAGCTCGTCGACGGCCGCGGCCAGACCGCCTGTCGGCTCGAGGACGCATCGGTGGGCATCGGACACGGCGACGACGAGCGCCATGCCGGCGTCGTCGCACGCCGAGCGCCAGTGTCGCTCGCGGGAGCCCAGCGCACCGTCGATCCTCGACACCTGTGCCGGTCGGGTCTGCAGGCGCGTGGCGGCGAGCAGTCCCTCGACGACCGCGGTCATCCGATCGACGTCGTCGATCGCGTCCAGGTAGGTCTGCTCGGCGACGGGATCGTCCTCGAGGTGTGGTTGCAGGTTCTCCACCGCGAGCCTCGTGGACGCGATGGGGTTGCGCAGCTGGTGCGACGCGTCGGCGAGGAACTCCTGCTGCCGCTGGACGGTCGTCGAGACGGACTCGACCATGCGGTTGAACGTGTGTCCCAGCCCGCGCAGCTCAGGTGGTCCCGAGGCGGTGGCAGCGCGTGCGTCGAGGTCGCCGCGCGCCACCGCCACGGCCGAGAGCTCCAGGTCCTCGACCGGCCTCATCAGCCAGCGCGACAACGGCCACAGCCCGAGGACCAGCAGCGCGGCCGGGACGGTCAGCAGTGCGGCGATCAGTCCCCACTCGCGCAGCACGGCCGTCCGCACCGACGCCGTCGGAGCCTCGATGACGAGGGCGGCGATCACCTGCGAGTCGCGCCCCACGGGCACCACGACGTGCGTGGTCGCCGCGGACCACGGCAGGATCCGCGCGGGCAGCGTAGGTGACTGGCCAGCCAGGACGTCCTGCACGGAGTCCTCCACGCTCCCGGGCGGCGCGCCGCCCGTGGTGCCGTGCAGGACGGTGGCCTCGCGGTCGACGAGCCAGACGGGAGAGTCGTAGAGGTCTGCGTAGGCGTCGAGCTCGGCGCGAAGTCGCTGCAACGAGCTGTCGTCCTCCGCGGCGAGCGCGGTCAGGGCCGCGACGGTGAAGCGTGACCCGTCACCCAGCCGGTCCGACCCGAGGTCCGCGGTGTGCCGGTCCGCCACCGTGCCCGCCACCGGGATCGCGACCGCGAGCACCAGCAGCATCAGGAGGGGTGCGACGGCGACGAGGAGGCGTCGCCGCATCAGGACTCCGTGGCCAGGCGGTAGCCCGCACCGCGGACGGTCGTGATCGACACCTGGCCGCCGACCTTGGAGCGCAACGACGCCATGTGGGTGTCGAGGGTGCGGGAGCCGCCCTCGGTGACCGAGTTCCAGATCTGGTCGACGAACCGCTGGCGGGGCACGACGGCGCCGTCGGCCTCGACGAGGAGCTGCAGCACCTGGGTCTCGATCCCGGTCAGCGACGCCTCCCAGGCGACGTCCGTGCGCCGGACCACCTGGCCGGTGACGTCGAGCTCGACCGGACCGGTGACGACGGTCGTCGAGGTCGGTGCTCGGCGCAGCGCGCGGGTGCGCCGGGAGACCGCCTCGACCCGCGCCACCAGCTCGGCCAGGCTGAACGGCTTCACCACGTAGTCGTCCGCGCCCGCGCGCAGCCCGATGACCCGCTCGTGCTCCTCGCCGCGGGCGGTGACCACGATCGTCGCGGTGGCGGGCTGGTCACGCAGACGTCGTACGACATCGCCGCCGTCACCGTCCGGCAGGCCCATGTCGACGAGCGCCACGTCCGGCGACTCCTCGTCGATGAGCTCCAGGGCCTCCGCGACGGAGGCGGCTCGCAGCACGCGGTAGCCATGGCGCAGGAGCGCACGGATCAGGCCGCGCGCGACCCGGTCGTCGTCCTCCACCACCAGCACCCGCACGCCGACACCCTAGTCAGTGGGACCGCTGCGCCCTGCCGGGTCGTCGGTGGGCGCCTGCTCCTGCGCCGCGGGCTGTCAGTACGCCTCGGGCGGCAGGTCGGGCGTGCTCACCTCGGGCGCGGCGATGCCCTCCGGGACGATCTCCGCCTCGACCTCGTGCGGGGTGACCTCACCCGCCGCGATCTGCTCGGCGAAGTGGCAGGCCACGCGGTGGCCGCTGGAGGCGCCGGCCACCTCGACGACCCGCAGCTGCGGCCGCTCGGTGTCACAGAGGGTCTCCTGCCGCCACGGGCAGCGGGTGTGGAAGCGGCAGCCGGACGGCGGGTTGGCGGGTGAGGGCAGGTCACCGGTCAGCAGGATCTGCTCGCGCGAGTCCTCCACCACGGGGTCGGGCACCGGCACCGCGGACATCAGCGCCCGCGTGTAGGGGTGGAGCGGCACGTCGTAGAGCTCACGTGCGGGCGACTCCTCCACCAGCGCGCCGAGGTACATCACGCCGATCCGGTCGCTGATGTGGCGGACCACGGCGAGGTCGTGGGCCACGACGAGGTAGGTGAGCCCGAACTCGTCCTGGAGGTCCTGGAGCAGGTTGATGACCTGGGCCTGGATCGAGACGTCGAGCGCGCTCACGGGCTCGTCGGCGACGATGAGGTCGGGGTTCACCGACAGCGCGCGTGCGATGCCGACCCGTTGGCGCTGACCACCGGAGAACTCGTGGGGGTACTTGCTCAGCGCTGCGGGTGGCAGCCCGACGGCCGACATCAGCTCACGCAGCCGGGTGTGCGTCGCCGACGTGTCGGTGTCGAGGCCGTGGGCGTGCAGCCCCTCGAGCAGCAGTGACTCCACCGTCTGACGCGGGTCGAGGCTCGAGAGCGGGTCCTGGAAGACCATCTGGAAGCGCTTGCGCTCGCGCCGCAGGTCCTCGCCCTTGAGCGAGGCGATGTCGGTGCCGTCGAAGACCACCGACCCCGCGGTCGGCGGCTCGAGGTTGAGGATGGCCTTGCCCAGGGTGGACTTGCCGCACCCCGACTCGCCCACCAGGCCGTAGGTCTCGCCACGGTGGATGCTGAGGTCGACGCCGTCCACGGCGCGGACGTGCCCGACCGTGCGGTCGAAGATGATCCCGCTCTTGATCGGGAAGTGCACCTCGAGGCCGCTGACCTGCACGAGGACGTCTCCGTCGGCAGCTCGCTCGCGGGTGGTGTCGCTCGGGGTCTCGCTCACGGCGTACCTCCCATCGGGTTGAAGCACCGGTGGCCGACGACGTGGTCGCCCTCCCACTCGGGCGTGTGGCTGGTGCAGGCGTCGACGACCTGCGAGCAGCGCGGCGCGAAGGCGCACGCGGACGCCCACGGCAGGTTGTCGGCCACCGACCCCGGCACCGGGTCGAGCTTCTCCCCGAGGGGCGCGTCGAGTCGCGGGATCGAGTTGAGCAGGCCCACGGTGTAGGGGTGCCTCGGGCGCTTGAACAGGCCGTGCCGCCCACCGCGCTCGACCACCTTGCCGCCGTAGAGGACGTTGACCTCGTCGCACAACCCGGCCACGACGCCGAGGTCGTGGGTGATCATCACCAGCGCGGTGCCGGTGTCGACGACGAGCTCCTTGAGCAGGGCCAGGATCTGCGCCTGGATCGTGACGTCGAGCGCGGTGGTCGGCTCGTCGGCGATCAGCAGCCGTGGGTTGCAGGCCAGCGCCATCGCGATCAAGGCACGCTGTCGCATGCCACCGCTGAGCTGGTGGGGGTAGTTGACCAGTCGCGCCTTCGGGTCGGGGATCCCGACCCGCTCGAGGAGGTCGCGTGCCTTCGGCGTCGCCTGCTTGCGGCTGAGTCCCTGGTGACGCTCCATCACCTCGGTCACCTGGCGGCCGATGGTGATCACCGGGTTCAGCGAGGAGAGCGGGTCCTGGAAGATCATCGCGATCTCCGCTCCGCGCCGGTCCCGCATCGCCGACGGCGACAGCGTGAGCAGGTCCTCGCCGTCGAAGACCGCCTTGCCCTCGACCGTGTTGCCGCGCTCGGGCAGCAGGCCCATGATCGCCAGCGACGTGACGGACTTGCCGCAGCCGGACTCGCCGACCAGACCCACGGTCTGTCCTGGACGTACGTCGAAGCTGACGCCGTCGACGGCCTTGAACGCCGCGTCGCCCTGGCGCTGGAAGGTGACCCTCAGGTCGCGCACCGAGAGCAGTGGCTCGCTCGCGCCCCTCGGATGGCGGGTGGCCTGTGCCTGCGTCATCGCGTCACCTCCGCGTCTTCGGGTCGAGGGCCTCGCGCAGCGACTCGCCCATGAGCGTGAAGCCGAGCGCGACCACGATGATGCAGCCGGCCGGGTAGAACGCCAGGTGGGGTGCCTCGGAGATGTACTTCTGGGCGAGGCCGAGCATCTGTCCCCATTCGGGTTGTCTCTGGTCGGGGTTGCCGAGCCCCAGGAAGGACAGCGCCGCGGCGTCGATGATGGCGACGGCCAGCGACAGCGTCGCCTGCACGATGACGGGCCCGAGCGAGTTGGGCAGCATGTGCCGGAACACGATCGCACGCGGACGTACGCCGAGGGACCGCGCGGCGAGCACGTGGTCGCTCCCCCGCTGCGCGAGCATCGAGCCGCGCAGGAGTCGCGCGAAGATCGGCACCTGGATGACTGCGATGGCCACGATCAGGGTCCACTGGCTGGGAGAGCGGGCGAGCGAGGCGATCGTGAACGCCAGCAGCAGCGACGGGACCGAGAGCATCACGTCGACGATGCGCATGACGAGGGAGTCGACCCAGCCGCCGATCGCGCCGGCCACCGTGCCGAGCGTGATGCCCCCGGCCAGTCCGAAGAGCGTGGCGAAGACGCCGACGATGAGGGTCTGCCGACTGCCGACGAGCAGCCGCGAGAACAGGTCGCGACCGCGGTCGTCGCCGCCGAGCAGGTGCCCCGGCTCGGGACCGGGCACCGGGTTGGTCTGGGGACGGACCTGGTCGAGCAGCGGTCGCGCGGTGACGTCCCACGGCGCGATCCACGGCGAGATGATCGCCAGCACGATGAACGCGAGGGTGATGGCGGCACCGAGCAGGAAGATCGGGTTGCGCCGCAGGCGCTTCCACGCACTGCGGATCAGGGAGACGCCGGGCTCGTCGTCGACCGTGCCGGCCGTGGCCAGCGCGTCGATCCGGTCCCTGCGCACCTGGCCGTAGGAGGGACGCCTGGCGCGCCCGCCGTCGGGCGGCGTGGGCGTGCGGCCGTCGCGGTCCTCGGACATCCGGCTCACCTCGTCCTGATCCGGGGGTCGATCACGGCGTAGGCGATGTCGACGAGCAGGTTGACCAGCACGTAGATGACCGCCGCAGCCAAGATGAGCACCTGCAGCACCGGGTAGTCCTTGTCGCGGAACGCCGTGGCGAGCGCGTCGCCGACGCCGCGGAAGGAGAAGACCGTCTCGGTGAGCACGGCTCCGGCCAGGAGACCGCCGATCTGGAGACCGATGGTGGTGACCACCGGCAGCATCGCGTTGCGCAGCACGTGCCGCGCGCGGATGACGCGCGTGGTGAGGCCCTTCGCCTCGGCCGTGCGGACGTAGTCCTCGTCGAGCACGTCGAGCACGGCTGCCCGGGTGATCCGGAAGATCACCGCGAACGGGATCGTGGCGAGGGCCACCGCGGGCAGGATGAGGTGCTTGATGGCGTCCCAGGCGGCGTCCCACTCCCGGGTCAGGATGCCGTCCAGGACGAACATGCCGGTGATCCGCGTCGCGTCGAGTCCGGTGCTCTGGCGACCCGAGACCGGCAGGAGGTTCCACTCGACGGCGAAGAAGTACTTGAGGAGGAACGCGGTGAAGAAGACCGGCACGGCGATCCCGACGAGGGAGAAGATCACCGCGCCGTTGTCGATGACCGACCCTCGACGCCGTGCGGCGAGGTAGCCGAGCGGGATGCCGAGGGCGATCGCGAGCACCATGGCGACGAAGGAGAGCTCGATCGTGGCGGGAAGCCGGTCGAGGAACACCTGGAGGGCGTCCTCACCGGGGAGCACCTTGGTCGAGACGCCGAAGTTGCCCTGCAGGGCACGCTCCAGGAACTTCAGGTACTGCACGGGCAGCGGCTGGTCGAGGCCGAGCGCGGCCTCCAGCGCGGCCCGGCGCTCGGGGGTCTGGCGCTCCCCCAGGATCGCCGACACCGGCCCGCCCGGCAGGGATCGCAGCCAGGCGAAGACGAGCATCGACAGGACGAGGACGACCACGCACATCTGCAGCAGTCGTCGTACGACGAAGCGGATCAAGGGTTCTCCTCACACACGCCTGCGCGGGTCCGGGGGCCGCCTGGACGACCCCCGGACGTCACGCACGTCTCGGGTCAGCGGGTGGGAGCTACTGGCCTCCCTCGACGGTGACCGAGTCGAACTCCTCGGCGGTCAGCGGGCTGGGCTCGACGCCCTCGACCCCGGGACCGACGACGAGCGCCGGCGGCGAGTGGCTGATCGGCAGGCCCGGGAGGTAGTCCTCCATGATCTGCTGGTTGACCTTCTCGAACGCCGCGGCGCGCTCGTCCTCGTCGACGATGGCGTCGGCGGACTTGAGGTCGTCGGCGAGCTGCTTGCCCCACGGCATGCCCTTGGTGCCGAAGTCGTTCTCCTTGAGGTTGCCGAAGAACGTGCCGATGAAGTTGAACGGCGAGTCGTAGTCGCCGGTCCAACCGAGGATGTAGGCGTCGTAGCGACCGGCCGTCACGTTGTCGAGGTAGCCACCGTTCCAGGAAGCGGTCTTGACGTTGACCTTGACGCCGACGGCCTCGAGGTCGGTGCGCAGCGCCTCGTAGATCTTCTCCGGGTCCGGCATGTAGGGACGGCTGACCTCGGTCGGGTAGGCGAAGGTGAGCTCCATGCCCTCCGCCCCGGCCTCCGACAGCAGCCGCTTGGCCTCCTCGGGGTCGTAGGCGTAGGGCTCGAGGTCGGTGTTGTAGCCGCTCACGGTGTCGGGCATGAACTGCGTGGCGACGGTGGCGCCCTCGGGAAGCTGGGTCTGGACCAGCTGGTCACGGTTGAGGGCGTGGTAGAGCGCCTGGCGGACCTTCGGGTCCTTCAGCTCGGGGTTGTTCCCGTCGAGGTTGAACCCGAGGTAGAGGATGTTGAAGGCGTCGCGGATCTCGACGTCGTTGCCGTCGGACTCCAACCCGGCCCAGTCGACCGGGTTGGGGAGGTCGTAGCCGTTGATGCTGCCGGCCTCGAGCTCCTGGCGCCGGGTGCTCTCGTCGGGGATGACCCGGAACACGAGCTCGCTCACGCCGGCCTTGTCGCCGTAGTAGTCGTCGTTGCGCTTCAGGGTGATCGTGCCGTTGGCCTCGTCGTAGTCACCGAAGGTGAACGGCCCGGTGCCGACCGGGTTGTCGGCGTAGTCGGGGAAGCTGAAGCCCTCGCCCTCGGCGGCGATGCCGTTGGCGTCGCCCTCCTCCATGGCTGTGGGCGACTGCATCGACAGCGACGCGAGCGACAGCATCGTCGGGAAGCCCGAGGTCGGGCCGCTGATCGAGATGACCGCCTGGTAGTCGTCGGCCGCCTCGCAGCCCTGGTAGAGGGAGTTCGCAGCGTCGCTCTTGAACGACCCCATCACGTAGCCCCAGTACTCACCGGCGGTCTGGCCGGCCTCGTTCTGGTCGAACATCCGCTCGAAGTTCGCGCACACGGCCTCCGCGTTGAAGTCCGTGCCGTCCTGGAACTTCACGTCGTCGCGCAGGTTGAACGTCCATTCCGTGCCGTCGTCGTTGGGCTCCCAGTCGGTGGCGAGCTCCGGAACGATCTCCGCGGTGCCGGGCTTGATGCCGACCAGACCCTCGAAGATCTGCCGCGTGACCCGGAAGGTCTCGCCGTCCGTGGCGTAGAAGGGGTCGAACATCTCCGGGGCTCCGGCCGCGCCGAAGACGAAGGTGCCGTCGTCGCCGTTGCCACCCCCGCTCTCGTCGTCGCGCTGGCTCTCCGCGCAACCCGCGAGGGCTGCTCCTGCAAGGATCGCTGCAGTGAACGTCGCCATGGTGCGTCTGGGGGACATCCGAGGTCCTTCCGTCCGGTATACGTACTGGGGATGGCCAGTCACCCTAGACCGGTGGACGTGAGCCGGGCCACACCGGGAACATCACGGTCCTGTCACGGGTGGTGGCACCTCGCCACCACGACGTCGGACGGGGTGCGGACTACGCGCGGGCGAGCGCGGCGAGCGCGGAGGCGTCCAGGCCGACCAGGGTCTCGGCGAACACGCGCCCTTCTCCCTCGAGGATCGGCACGTGGTGGGGCACGCAGAGCACGGTGCAGCCGGCGGCGACGGCGGACTTGGCACCGGTGTTGGAGTCCTCGATCGCGACGCAGGCGGCCGGGTCGAGGCCGAGCTCGGCCGCTGCGGTGAGGTAGGGCTCGGGGTGTGGCTTGCCGAACTCGACCCGGTCGCCGGTCACGACGGTGGCGAAGGTGCCGCCGGGCAGCCGAGCGAGGATGGGCTCGACGAAGCGTTGCCACGACATGGTCACGAGCGCACAGGGGATGCCGTGCTCGTGGAGGTCCGTCAGCAGCTCGAGCGCACCGGGACGCCACGGCACGTCGACCTCGACCCGCGCCACGACGCCGTCGAGCAGCTCGTCGACGATCTGCTGCGGGGTCCGGTCGATGCCCATGTGCACGCGGATGTAGTCGCCCGAGTCGAGCAGCGCGTTGCCCACGAGGTTCATCGCGTGCTCCTGGGACCAGGTGCCGCCGTACTTCTCGGCCATCGCGTACTCGGTGTCGATCCAGTAGGGCTCGGTGTCCACGAGCGTGCCGTCCATGTCCCAGAGCACCGCGGCCGGGGTGCGATCGACGACTCCCGGCTCGTTCACGCGGGCGAGCCTACAGAGAGCCTCTGTGGAAGCGCGATGCACGCCTGGGGCCTACCCGGTTACCTCGACGAGACGGACGCTTCCAGCACCGTCGGGCTCCACCGCGAACACGGAGCGGTCCTCGATCGCCGTGGGGTCTTCGAACAGGGACGCGAAGCGCTCGACGAAGGCAGGCTCCGTGTGGTGGATCAGCAGGTAGTCCATGTCCATGAGCGCGTTCGCCCACTGGTCGACCGTGAGGTCCTGGGTCCACACGTCCGCCTCGTCCTTCAGCGGACCCACCGACCATCCGGTGGTGTGGGAGTCGACGAGCTCGTAGCTGAGCACGTGGTAGCCAAACCCGGTCGTGTGCTCGTCCAGGATCCAGACGGAGTCACCCGCCGCTATGCCGGCGTCGCGCGCCGCCGCTGCGGTGGCACTGTAGGGAGCGCGGACAGCCGCCGCGCTTCCCACGTGCTGGCGGGTGAGGACCACCGCGACGTTCGCGATGTTGCCCACGGACAGGAGCACCGCCAGGACGACCACAGTGTGGACCCGCGAGACCTCGAAGCCCGGAGCCGCGGCGTTCGTCGTCCTCGACCCGAGGGAGGCGAGGGCCACGGCGACGCAGACGAACACTACGGCGAGCCAGTAGCCCCCAAGGTATCGCGCGAAGGACGCGAGATTGGTGGCCTCGTACTCGGTGAAGGCCGTCATGTACGTGAGCCACATCGCCACTACGTAGACCAACGAGCCCGCCAGCAACGTTGTGGTCGCGAGAAGGTTGGTGCCCTTCTCGACAGGTCGAGCTGAGCTGATCTGCACCCGCACGTGGTCCGTCAGCACGAGCAGCAGCAACGCGAGCGCGAACCAACCCCAGAAGGCGAGCGGGACTGGAATGCTGGTGAGCGGTTGGTCCTGGAGCGCGGTGATGAACGACGTCGTGGTGTCGCGACGGTAGGAACTACCGTTCTGCGCGAGGTCTGCCAGGGCCCCACCCACGGAGGTGCCGCCCTCCCAGGTGCTACGCGTCTCGGTCAGGTCGAGGATCACCCGCCAGATCACCGTGGGCACGAGGACGCACGCAAGGCCGGCTGCGCCGTGCCCGAGACTTGAAGGGACGCGCCAGGTCCGACCACGCCCGAGGCGGACAAGTAGCCGCTGCCCGAGCCCAACCCTGATCGTGAGCACGACGACCACGATCAACGCGAACAGCACCCCTGTGTCCTTCAGCAGCGCCAGCACGGCCAGGGCTGGACCCAGGTGTCGCCAGATCGAACCGACATCGCGGCTTCCCAGCAGCACGATCGCGAGGCAGTAGCCGAACGTCATGGCCAGGACAGGATCGATGAGGACGGCGTCGAGGGTGAAGAAGCTCGTCATCAGCAGGGTCGCCGTGACGGTCAGGAACAAGAGTCGCGCCGGCTGGCGCCACCGGAACTGCGAGGCGAACGGGAGGAGGAGCGCCAACGCCATCGCGTGGTGAGCGATGAACACGTGGCTCTCGACGAAGCTCGGCTGCATCCGCGTGAGGAAGTACTCCCATATCGGGAGGGCCGGTGGGTACGACGCGAAGAGCAGGTCGGCACTCGCGTACGGCGGCAGCGCGTCGCTGCTGACCATGGCTGAGACCACCCGTCCCCAGTGGGAGAACTCGTCCCAGCTGGAGAACATGAGCCCGCGACTGGCCAGACCGAAGACCGACAGCATCAGCAGATAGACGACCGTGGCGGGCGCGAACACCCAAGAGATGACGTTTCGCAGTCCGCCGGCACGCCACCGTGCGACCACGCCGTACGCCGCGCCCACGACCGAGAGCACAACGGTCAGCACAAGGCCGACGAAGAGCAGGTCGACGGCACCGAACGCGAACAGAACGAGGACGACTACGAAGATCGCGGTTGGAGCCGCGACGGGCACCGGGCAACGGAGCAGCGCGGACATCGCCAGAGCGGCGACTAGTACGGCCAGGAGCATGAGGAGCATCGGGCGGGCCTATCGTCGACGCATAGACACGGCGGGGCGGGCAGCGGTGGCCGCGGGCGGCGTCTTGGCGAACACCCACCTCTGCTGGGCGGCGTAGCTCGCGCAGAACAGGACGACGTCACACACGATCTTGGCCCACATGTCGTGACCGCCGGAGAGAACCGACAGCACGGCCGTTCCCGCGCTCGAGGCGATCATGATGACGACCGCCAGCAGGTAGTAGCGGCGAGCCGCCGGGACGGCGGCGGACGGGTCGTGGAAGACGACAGTCCGGTTCAGCACGAAGTTGACCACCGAGCTGAGGACCCTCGCCAGGGCTACGGCGACGGCGACGTGCGCCGTGGTGCGACCGGGACCGAAGACGAAGTCGATTAGGACGTAGTAGGCGGCCAGGTCGATGATGGCCGACGCCGCGGAGACCCCGATGAAAACCAGGAACTGGCGCAGGATCAGGAAGTAGATCCACAGCGAGTCACGGATCGGACGGAAGTGGCTGATGCTGTTGTCCGTGTCGTGGTAGATCGTCCGGATCGGCACCTCGACCACCTGGTGGCGGATCGTGATGAGCCAGATGAGCTGGTTCATCTCGTAGTCGAACTTCTCCCCCTTGATGTCGACCGCTCGCGCGGCCACGCCAAGTGGAAGACCGCGGAGCCCCGTCTGGGTGTCCGACACCCTGCGACCGAACAGGGCCTTGATGACCGAGGTCGTCATGGTGTTCCCCATCCGGCTCCGGGGAGGGACGTCGGCGGCGTCGAAGGTGCGTGAGCCCAATACGACTGCCGGAGTCCCGGCACCTGCGAGCCGGTCCAGTTCCGCTGCCACTCGCTCGATGTCGTCCACTGCATGCTGGCCGTCTGAATCGGCCGTGATGACGCCGGAGAGATGCGGAAGCTGGTCGACGCAGTGCCGCAGCCCGGTCTTCAGGGCGCGACCCTTGCCCTTGTTCTCCGGGTGCGTCAGGACGATGCAGCCGAGGCTCTCGGCCTGCGCGAAGATCGGGCGGTACTCCTCGCCCGATCCGTCGTCGATGACGACCACCGCACCGGGTGACTTCCGCACGAGCTCCTCGAGAAACGGCAAGAAGTGCTTGCGGACCGGGTGGAGCGACGGCACGACGACGGCGTACGACGACAGGTAGTTCACGGCCAAGCCCCCGAGGGACGACTCATCCCTTTTGCTTCAGGTCTGTAATGGAAGGCCCGACACTATCGTGGGAGTCGGCCGTTGCAGCGATCGACGCGGGCGGGTGTGTCAGTCCTCGGGGTCGTAGCCGAGGTTCGGCGAGAGCCAGCGCTCGGCCTCGGCCAGGGTCCAGCCCTTGCGCTCGGCGTAGTCGGCGACCTGGTCGCGGGTCAGCCGGCCGACGACGAAGTACTGCGACTGCGGGTGGGAGTAGTAGAAGCCGCTCACCGAGGCGCCCGGCCACATCGCCATCGACTCGGTGAGCTCGATGCCGGTGTGCTCCCGGACGTCGAGCAGGTCCCACAGAGTGCTCTTCTCGGTGTGCTCGGGGCACGCCGGGTAGCCCGGCGCGGGCCGGATGCCGTCGTACTGCTCCTTGATGAGCCCGACGTTGTCGAGCTGCTCGTCGGGCGCGTAGCCCCACAGCTCCTTGCGGACGAGCTCGTGGAGGTGCTCGGCGAAGGCCTCGGCGAGCCGGTCGCCCAGCGACTCCAGCAGGATCGCGTTGTAGTCGTCGAGCTCGGCCCGGAAGGCCGCGACCCGCTCGTGGAGGCCGTCGCCGGCCGTGACCGCGAACCCGCCGACGTGGTCGCGCAGCCCGGTCTCCTTCGGCGCGACGAAGTCGGCCAGGGAGCGGTTGGGTACGCCGTCGCGGTGCTGGCCCTGCTGACGCAGGTGGCGCAGCGTGGCGTGGACCTGGCTGCGGTCGTCGTCGAGGTAGAGCTCGACGTCGTCACCGACCGACGCGGCGGGGAAGAAGCCCACCACGCCGTGGGCGCGGATCCACTTCTCCTCGATCACCCGGTCGAGCATGGCCTGGGCGTCGTCGTAGAGCTTGCGGGCGGCAGGCCCGGAGCTCGGGTTGTTGAGGATGTCGGGGAACGAGCCCTTCATCTCCCAGGCGTTGAAGAACGGCTGCCAGTCGATGTAGCCCCGCAGGACCGACAGGTCGTGGTCGCGGAGCACCCGGACGTGCCGGCCGGCCGGGGTGCCGACGTCCGTGCCGGGGTCATTGAGCAGGAGCCGCGGGGCCGGCGGCTGGTAGTCGGTCCAGTCGACCGGGGTGGCGTTGGCCCGAGCCTGCTCCAGCGTCGTCATCGGCCGGTCGTTCTTCGCGGCGTGACGGGTGCGCAGGGAGTCGAAGTCGGCCTGGACGTCGGCCATCAGCTTCGCGCGGCCGGTCTCGTGGAGCAGCGCGGCGGCGGTGGGCACCGACCGGGACGCGTCCTTGACCCAGACCACGGGACCGTCGTACTTCGGGTCGACCTTCACCGCCGTGTGGGCCCGGGAGGTCGTGGCCCCGCCGACCAGCAGCGGGATCGTCAGGCCCTGGCGCTGCATCTCGGTGGCGAAGTTGACCATCTCGTCGAGCGAGGGCGTGATGAGACCGGACAGGCCGATGATGTCCGCGCCCACCTCGGTGGCGGTGTCGAGGATCTTCTGGGCCGGCACCATGACGCCGAGGTCGATGACCTCGTAGTTGTTGCACTGGAGCACCACGCCGACGATGTTCTTGCCGATGTCGTGGACGTCGCCCTTGACGGTCGCCATCACGATCGTGCCGTTGGTGTCCTTGGCCGTGGCCAGTGCCGGGTTGTCGAGCTTCTCCTGCTCGATGTAGGGGATGAGGTAGGCGACCGCCTTCTTCATCACCCGGGCGCTCTTGACGACCTGCGGGAGGAACATCTTGCCGGCGCCGAACAGGTCGCCGACGACGTTCATCCCGTCCATCAGCGGGCCCTCGATGACCTCGATCGGACGACCGCCCGCCTCGGCGATCTCGGCTCGCAGGGCCTCGGTGTCGGACTCGACGTGCGCGTCGATGCCCTTCACCAGTGCGTGGGTGATCCGCTCGCGGAGCGGGAGGGCGCGCCACTCGTCCTCGGTCTGCTCCACGGCGTCGGCGGCGACGTTGTAGCGCTCGGCGATCTCGAGCAGCCGCTCGGCGGCGTCGGGACGCCGGTTGAGCACGACGTCCTCGACGCGCTCGCGCAGCTCGGCGTCCACCTCGTCGTACACCGTCAGCGCACCGGCGTTGACGATGCCCATGTCGAGACCGGCCCGGATCGCGTGGAAGAGGAAGACGGCGTGGATCGCCTCACGGACCGGGTTGTTGCCGCGGAAGGAGAAGGAGACGTTCGAGATGCCGCCGCTGACCTTCGCGCCGGGCAGGTTCTGCTTGATCCAGCGGGTGGCTTCGATGAAGTCCTCGCCGTAGGTGGCGTGCTCCTCGATGCCGGTGGCCACGGCGAAGACGTTGGGGTCGAAGATGATGTCCTCGGGCGGGAAGTCCACCTCGTCGACCAGGATCCGGTAGGCCCGCTCGCAGATCGCCTTGCGGCGCTCGAGGTTGTCGGCCTGGCCGTCCTCGTCGAACGCCATCACCACGACCGCCGCGCCGTACTTGCGGCACAGCCGCGCGTGGGCGCGGAACGCCTCCTCCCCCTCCTTCATCGAGATGGAGTTGACGATCGCCTTGCCCTGGACGCACTTGAGGCCGGCCTCGATGACCTCCCACTTCGAGGAGTCGACCATCACCGGCACGCGGCTGATGTCGGGCTCGGCGGCGATGAGCTTGAGGAAGCGGTCCATCGCGGCGACGCCGTCGATCATGCCCTCGTCCATGTTGACGTCGATGACCTGCGCCCCGGCCTCGACCTGCTGCGCGGCGACGGCCAGAGCGGCGTCGTAGTCGCCGTCCTTGATCAGCTTGCGGAAGCGGGCGGAGCCGGTGATGTTGGTGCGCTCGCCGACGTTGACGAAGAGGCTCTCCGGGGTGATGGTCAGCGGCTCGAGGCCCGACAGGCGCATCACCGGCTCATGGGCGACCGGGTCACGTCGGTCCTGGCCCGCCACCGCACCGGCGATGGCAGCGATGTGGTCGGGAGTGGTGCCGCAGCAGCCACCGACCAGGTTGAGGAAGCCGGCCTCGGCGAACTCGGCGAGGACCGCCGCGGTCTGGTCGGGGGTCTCGTCGTACTCGCCGAACGCGTTGGGCAGCCCCGCGTTGGGGTAGACGCTGACGAACGAGTCGGCGAGGCGCGAGAGCTCGGCGACGTAGGGGCGCATGTCGCGTGCCCCGAGGGCGCAGTTGAGGCCGACGGCCAGGGGGCGCGCGTGACGCACCGAGTCCCAGAACGCCTCGGTGACCTGGCCCGAGAGCGTACGACCGGACGCGTCGGTGATCGTGCCGGAGATGATCACCGGCCAGCGGCGCCCCTGCTCCTCGAAGAGCGTCTCCACCGCGAAGATCGCGGCCTTGGCGTTGAGCGTGTCGAAGATCGTCTCGATCATCAGCAGGTCCGAGCCGCCGTCGACGAGGCCGCGAGCGGCGACGAGGTAGGCGTCGGCCAGCTGGTCGAAGGAGACGTTGCGGGCACCGGGGTCGTTGACGTCGGGCGAGATGGAGGCGGTGCGGGTCGTGGGGCCCAGCGCGCCGGCGACCCAGCGGGGTCGACCGTCGGAGGCGACGGCGTCGGCGGCCGCACGGGCCAGTCGGGCCGACTCGTAGTTGAGCTCGTAGGCCAGCTCCTCCAGGCCGTAGTCGGCCAGCGACACGGCGTTGGCGTTGAACGTGTTCGTCTCGATCACGTCCGCCCCGGCGCGGAGGTACTCCTCGTGGATGGTCCGGATGATCTGCGGCTGCGTGATCGTCAGCAGGTCGTTGTTGCCGACCAGGTCGCTCGGGTGGTCGGCGAACCGCTCCCCGCGGTAGCCCGCCTCGTCGGGTCGGTCCCGCTGGATCGCGGTGCCCATCGCGCCGTCCAGCACCATGATCCGCTCGCTGAGGATCGACGTCAGGGCGTCGGTGGCGTCCGGTCGGTGCTGCGGCTGCACGGGTGTGCCCTCCTGTTGTCGGTGCCGACGTACGAGTCAGCCTAGGAAGGCCGTCCGGTGCGTGGACTGGGTTCCCACATCGTGGCACCCGGTCGAGCGGCGGCGAAATCATCACGATGCCGTCTCGTCGACCCCGACCCGACGTGGCGCTGGGTGGATCGCCCTAGGCTGGGCAGGTGATCGAGTTCGACGACGTGCAGGACCTCGTGTCCCCTGTGGTGATCGCAGCATTCGAGGGCTGGAACGACGCTGCGGATGCCGCGTCCGGCCTCGTCGACCACCTCATCGAGCAGTGGAACGCCGAGGTGATCGGCGCGGTGGACCCCGAGGAGTTCTACGACTTCCAGGTGAACCGGCCGATCATCTCCACCGACGTGAACGGGCATCGTCGCCTGACGTGGCCGACCACCCGGATCGCCGTCGCCCGGCCCGCCGGCCTGGACCGCGACATCATCCTGGTGCGCGGGATCGAGCCCAACATGAAGTGGCGCCAGTTCTGCGCCGAGCTGCTCGCGGCCTGCGACGACCTCGGCGCCGAGCTCGTCGTCACCCTGGGTGCGCTCCTGGCCGACAGCCCGCACACGCGCCCGATCCCGGTGACCGGCACCGCCTCCGAGCCCGAGCTGGTCGACCGCCTCGACCTGGAGCAGTCGACGTACGAGGGGCCCACCGGCATCGTCGGGGTATTCAACGACGCCTGCCTCCAGCTCGACATCCCCGCGGTGTCCTACTGGGCCGCGGTCCCCCACTACGTCGCGCAGCCGCCCTGCCCGAAGGCCACGCTCGCGCTCCTCGGGCACCTCGAGGAGCTGTTGGAGACGCCGATGCCGCTCGGCGACCTTCCCGAGGACGCCAAGGCGTGGGAGCGCGGTGTCGACGAGCTCGCCGCCGAGGACGAGGACGTCGCCGACTACGTTCGCGCGCTCGAGGAGTCCCGCGACACCGCCGACCTCCCGGAGGCCTCGGGAGAGGCGATCGCGCGCGAGTTCGAGCGCTACCTCAAGCGCCGCGACACCGACTGACGCACCTCCGAGCGGTGGTCCAGCCACATTCCTGAGCGCTCGGATGTGGCTCACCCACCGCCCACGGGCGCGGCGTACACCGACACGCAGGCGAGCGGTGACCAAGCGACCTTCGCGAGCGCTGACATGTAGGTGGACCACCTCCCGCGCGGCCGAGCGGTGAGTGGGACATGTTTTTTGGCCCGCGAAGGTGTCTCACGGACCGCTCGGAGCAGGCGCCTGGTCAGGCCGGTGAGTGGGACATGTTTTGCGCCCGAGAACCTGTCTCACGCACCGCCCACGGGCGCGGCGTAGGTCAGAGGGACAGGCCGAGAGCCGCGTCGAGGAGGCGGTGGACGGTCGTCGCGGCGTCGCGGTCGGAGGTGTCGGCCAGTCCGGTGGTGCCGAGGGTCGCGTCGACCCACGCCTGCACGGCATCGACGGCGGTCGGGGCATCGAGGTCGTCGGCGAGGGCGGCGAGCACGGCGGACACGACCGGCGCGGCGTCGGCTCCGGAGCCGAGGGCCAGGGCACGACGCCAGTCGGCGAGCGTGTCGACGGCGTTCCACAGCTGGTCGTCGGTCCACTCCCAGTCGCTGCGGTAGTGGTGCCGCAGCAGCACCAGCCGGATCGCCATCGGGTCGACCTCGCTCAGCCGGAGCGCGGAGACGAAGACCAGGTTGCCCTTGGACTTCGACATCTTCTCGCCGTCGTAGGCGACCATCCCGGCGTGGGCGTAGGTGCGGGCGAAGCTGTGGCCCGGGTGGGCGACCTGACCGTGGCCCGCGGACATCTCGTGGTGCGGGAAGACCAGGTCGCTGCCGCCGCCCTGCACGTCGAACCCCGTGCCGAGGTGGTCGAGCGCGATGGCGGTGCACTCGATGTGCCACCCGGGCCGGCCCGGGCCGAAGGGGCTCTCCCACGCGGGCTCGCCCGGACGCTCGGCGCGCCACAGCAGGCAGTCGAGCGGGTCCTTCTTGCCCTCGCGGTCGGGATCGCCGCCGCGGTCGGGGAAGATCTCGAGCATCGTCTCGCGGTCGAAGCCGGACACCGACCCGAAGGCGTCGTCGGCGGTGACGGAGAAGTAGAGATCGTCCTCGACCTTGTAGACCGCGCCCGCCTCGTCGAGTCGCTGGATCAGCTCGATGACCTGCGGGATCGACTCCACCGCGCCGATGTAGTGGGCCGGCGGGAGCACCCGCAGCGCCTCCATGTCGTCGCGGAAGAGCTGCGTCTCGCGCTCGGCCAGCTCCACCCAGTCGACCTTGACCTTCGTGGCCCGCTCGAGGAGCGGGTCGTCGACGTCGGTGACGTTCTGGACATAGGTGACCTCGTGGCCGGCGTTGCGCCACGCCCGGTTGAGCAGGTCGAAGGCGACGTAGGTCGCCGCGTGGCCCATGTGGGTCGCGTCATAGGGGGTGATGCCGCAGACGTACATCCGGGCCGGGCCCTCGGGCGTGGTCTCGACGAGGTTCCCGCTGGCAGTGTCGTGGACCCGCACGGCGGGGCCGGTGACGGGCAGAGGGGGAACGTCGGGGGACGACCAGGCGCGCATGACCGCAGCCTATCGGCCGGGTGTCACGTGCCTGCTCAGAAGGGCGGCCAGGGGATCACGGGGTAGCGGGAGGAGGCGGGCTCCGGGAAGGTCCCGCGACCCAGGAGGCGGGCGAGCCGCTTCGCCGTCGTGGCGACCTCGTCCTCGGACAGCATCTCCACGAGCCTCGCACCGAGCTCGCCGTCGAGCGCGGCACCCAGCCGACCCAGGCCGGCCGCCTCGTCCTCGGTGACGGGCTCCCCCACGAATCCCCAGAGCACGGTGCGCAGCTTGTGCTCCAGGTTGAAGGTCAGGCCGTGGTCGACACCGTGGCGGTGGCCGTCGGCCATCGGGAGCACGTGCCCGCCCTTGCGATCGGCGTTGTTGACCACCACGTCGAACAGCGCCATCCGGCGCAGGGCGTCGGAGTCCTCGTGGACCAGCGACACCGGCTGGTCGTGCGCGTCGAGACCGTCGAAGACGTGGCGGAAGCCGGCGGGCACCTGTCCCTCCGCGACGATGTCCACCGGCGACTGGTCGTCGACCTCGTCGCGCCACAGCTGCACCATCCCCGGTCCGTGAGGTCCGTCACCGAGCACCGTGGGCGGGACGACGTCCCAGCCCAGCGCCTGGGAGACGGCGTACGCCGACACCTCCCGCGCGGCGAGCGTGCCGTCGGGGAAGTCCCACAGCGGCTTCTCCCCCGCGATCGGCTTGTAGACCACGCGCACACCGGCGATCTCGCCGACGAAGGTCGCGTTGGAGGCGGGCAGCACCCGGCCGTGGAGCGTGAGCTCGCCGGTGGGGAAGCCGTCGGGCATGCCGCCCGGCAGGGACGACTCAGGGATCACGGCGCCGGAAGCCGTTGGCACGGACGCAGAGGTGTCCGTCGGGGTCGACCGGCTCGCCGCAGAAGGGGCAGTCGGGACGTCCGGCGCCGATCACGTTGCGCGACCGCTCGACGAAGGACCGCGCCGAGGCGGCGGTGATGCGGACGAGGAAGATCTCCTCGGGCTCCGGCTCGAGCAGGTCCTCGAGGTCCTCCTGGAGCTGCTCGGGCGAGACCACGGCGGCCTCGGTGAACGGGAAGACCTCGATCACGACACGCTCGTCGGCGCCGTCCCAGGACAGCGTCATGGTGCCGGCGCGGAACTCCTCCTCGATCGGCTGCTCGAGCGGCTGGCCGTCGGTGAGGTCGCGCGGCGCGATCGCCGGGATCAGCAGCTCGTCGCCCGCCGCGCGCATCAGCTCGTCGAGGAGCTCGTCGATCCGCTCGGCCAGGGCCTCGACCTGCTGCTTCTCGAGGGAGACGCTGACCAGGCGGGCACCCTCGCGGGCCTGGAGGAAGAACGTGCGCTGGCCGGGCTCGCCAACGGTGCCGGCGACGAAGCGCTCAGGTGGGTCGAATCGGTGCACGACAGGCATGTCACTCACCCTAGGACGTCGCCGTCTGGGCCCCGGGGCCCGCTCCCCCACCGACGGCGGCGTCGGAGGAGGCACGCGTCGATCGGCGCCGCGACTTCCTCGGCGGCGTCAGCCAGGCCAGGTCGCCGGCGTGGGTGTTCGTGCCGATCACGAACGGGCGGCTCTCGGTGTAGCGGATGATCGACACCGACGCCGGGTCGACATGGATGCGCTGGAAGAGGTCGAGGTGGGTGCCGAGGGCGTCGGCCAGGATCGACTTGATGAGGTCACCGTGGCTGACGGCGAGCCAGGCCGCGTCCTCCCCGTGCTCGGCGGCGATGCGGGCGTCGTGGCGGCGGACGGCGGCGACGGCGCGGTCCTGCATGGCTCTCATGGACTCCCCGCCGGGGAACGTCACGGCCGACGGTTGGGCCTGCACCGTCTTCCAGAGCTTCTCCTTGGCCAGGTCCTTGAGCGGTCGACCCTGCCACTCGCCGTAGTCGCACTCCGACAGCTGCTTGTCGGCGCTCGCCCGGAGCCGCTCGGCCTGGCGGGAGGTGATCTCCTTCGACGTCTCCCGGCAGCGCTCCAGCGGGCTCGTGACCGCCGCCGCGAGGCGTACGCCGGCGAGCCGCTCGCCGACCGCGACGGCCTGCTTCACCCCGGCCTCGTCGAGGTGGACGCCCGGGGTCCGCCCGGCCAGCACACCCGCGGTGTTCGCCGTCGAACGGCCGTGTCTGACAAGGATGAGAGTGGGCACGTCACGACCCTAGTCGCCCCCCACTAGGCCGGAGTGGGACTAGCCTCGGCCTGTGATCGTCGACAACGCGCTCTACCACCAGGGCAGGCGGGTCCCGGTCGGCGACGGGGACGACCAGAGCCTGGGGCACGCGCGCGTGCCGTGCGACCCGGGCGACTTCCAGTGGATCGGCATCCACGACCCGAGCCCCGACGAGCTCGACCTGATCGCCGCCACCTTCGACCTGCACCCGCTCGCCGTCGAGGACGCCGGTGACTCCCACCAGCGGCCGAAGCTCGAGCGCTACGGCGACACGCTCTTCCTGGTGCTGAAGACGCTCTGGTACGTCGACGAGGACGACGCGGTCGAGACCGGTGAGATCAACATGTTCATCGGCCGCGACTTCGTGGTGACGGTGCGCCACGGCGAGGGCATCGACCTGGCCGCCTCCCGCCGCGACCTCGAGCAGCGCGCTCAGGTGCTCGAGCACGGACCGATGGCGGTGATGTACGCCATCTGCGACCGGGTCGTCGACGAGTACGAGAAGGTCGGCGACGCCCTGGAGGTGGACGTCGACGAGGTCGAGGAGTCGGTCTTCTCCCCCGCTCGCACCGACGACTCGACCCGGATCTACGTCCTCAAGCGCGAGATCGCCGAGGTGCGGCGCGCCGTGCTGCCGCTGCGTGAGCCGATGCGCAAGTTCGCGATGCCGGGCGAGCACGTGCCCGCCGAGACCGCGACGTACTTCCGCGACGTCGCCGACCACCTCCAGCGGGTCTCGGAGGTCATCGACAACCTCGACCAGCTGCTGTCCACGGCCTTCGACGCCCACCTCGCTCGCATCTCGGTGCAGCAGAACGAGGACATGCGCAAGATCTCCGCCGGCGCGGCCCTCGTGGTGGTGCCGACCCTCATCGCCGGCGTCTACGGCATGAACTTCGACCGGATGCCCGAGCTGCACTGGACCTACGGCTACCCCTATGCCCTGCTCCTGATGGTGGCGGCGTCCGCGGTGCTGCTGTGGTTCTTCAAGAAGTCCGGGTGGTTGTGAGCCGCACGCCTCCGAGCGCGTGGCGCGTGGTCTGGTGGTTCGGCTTCGTCAGCCTGGCCGCCGACATGGTCTACGAGGGAGCCCGCTCGGTCTACGGGCCCGTCCTGGCCGCGCTGGGCGCCTCCGCACTCGTCGTCGGGCTGGTGACGGGGGCGGGCGAGGCCGTCGCCCTGGTGCTGCGGCTGGCCTTCGGACCTCTCGCCGACCGCTCCGGCCGCTACTGGTCACTCACGATCCTGGGCTACGGCCTCACCGCCGTGTGCGTGCCGCTCCTGGCCCTCGCGCCGCGCCTCGGCACGGCCGGCCTCGGCTTCGCCGCCACCATGATCCTGCTGGAGCGCCTGGGCAAGGCGGTCCGGTCGCCGTCGAAGTCCGCCCTGCTCGCCCACGTCGCCACCGCAGTCGGCAGAGGTCGCGGGTTCGGCGTGCACAAGGCGCTCGACCAGGTCGGCGCCCTCACCGGTCCGCTGGTCGTGTCCGCGGCGGTCGCCGCCGCGTCGCTGTGGGTGGGCCTGGCGATCCTCGCGGTCCCGGGAGCGGTCGCCATGCTCCTCCTGCTGGTGCTGCGCAGACGGGTGCCCGACCCCGCCGTCTACGACGCCACCTCGCCGCGGCCCGCGAGAGCACCTGTCCACGAGCGGCGCGGGTGGTGGGCCGAGGCGGTCGGAGCCGGCCTGTCGGGCGACTTCTTCCGCTACGCCCTCGCGGCGTCGCTGACCACGGGAGCCCTGGTGACGTTCGGCATCATCGGCTACCACCTCACGGTCGAGGACCTGCTGCCCGTCGCGGCGGTTCCGGTCCTGTACGCCGCCGCGATGGCGGTCGAGGCGGTCGCCGCGCTCGTCGTCGGCTCGGTCTACGACCGGACCGGCCCGACGGTCCTCCTCGTGGTGCCCGTGCTCGTCGCGCTCGTGCCGGCCCTCGCACTGGGCCCGGCGCTCGCCGCCGTGGTCGCAGGAGTGGCCGCGTGGGGCGTGGCCCAGGGCGTGCAGGACTCCACGATCAAGGCCGTGGTCGCCGACCTGGTGGAGGCGCCACGCCGGGCCACGGCGTACGGCGTCTTCGCGGGCATCCAGGGACTGCTCGCCGTGGTCGGTGGTGTCGGAGCCGGTTGGCTCTACGAGCGGTCCCTGGTCGCGCTGGTCATCACCGTCGCCCTCACCCAGGTGGTGGCGCTGCTCCTGCTGGTGGACACGTTCAGGCGTGCAGGACGCCTGCGCCGAGGAGGGCGAGCGTCCCGGCGCCCAGCAGGATCCGGTAGATGACGAACGGCGTGTAGGACCTGGTGCTGACGTAGCGCAGCAGCCACGCGATGGCGGCGTAGCCGACCACGAAGGACACGACCGTGGCGGTGATCGTCGGTCCCCAGCCGAAGTCGTTGTGGCCGTTCGGGATCTCCTTGAGCTCGAAGAGCCCCGCACCGACGACCGCCGGGATCGCGAGCAGGAAGGCGAACCGCGTCGCGGCCTCGCGCTCGAACCCGAGGAACCGGCCCATCGAGATGGTCGCGCCGGAGCGGGACACCCCGGGGATCAGCGCGAGCGCCTGCGCCCCGCCCATCAGCAGCGCGTCCTTGAGGGTGATCTTGCCGAGCGTGCGGTCGGTGCGTCCGACCCGGTCGGCGATGCCGAGCACCACGCCCATCACGATGAGGGTGCAGCCGACGATCCACAGGTTGCGGAAGTCACGCTCGATGACGTCCTTGAGCAGCACGCCCAGCACGACGATCGGCAGCGAGCCGACGATGATGTACCAGCCCATGCGCGCATCCAGCGTGCCGCGGTACTCAGGACGGAACACCGAGCGCACCCACGCGCTGCCGATGCGCCAGATGTCCTTGCGGAAGTAGATCAGCACGGCGAGCTCGGTGCCGATCTGGATGACCGCGGTGAACGCCGCGCCCGGGTCTCCCCAGCCGAAGAGCTCGGGATAGATGCGCAGGTGAGCACTGCTCGAGATCGGCAGGAACTCGGTCAGTCCCTGGATGACTCCGAGGACCACGGCTTTGAGGAGTTCGATCACGAGGCGTCAGCCTACGGGCGCGTCCCTGCGAAGAACCTGACGGGCGCGTCGCTACTCTCACCTGCATGCAGCAGCGTTCCCTCGGCGCCACCGGCCTCAAGGTCTCCCGGCTCGGTCTCGGCACGATGACCTGGGGCCGCGACACCGACGAGCACGAGGCGCGCGACCAGCTGGTCGCGTTCGCGGAGGCGGGCGGCACGCTGCTCGACACTGCGGCCGGCTACGGCGACGGCACGAGCGAGGAGCTGATCGGCTCGCTCCTCGGGGACGTGGTCCGGCGCGACGAGGTCGTCCTCGCCACCAAGGCCGGCATCTCGCGCCGCACGGGCGAGCGCGTCATCAACACCTCCCGCGGCCACCTGCTCACCACCCTCGACGCCTCCCTGAAGCGCCTGGGGGTCGACCACGTCGACCTGTGGCAGGTGCACGTGTGGAGCGACGAGGCGCCGGTCGAGGAGACGCTGCACGCGCTCGACGTCGCCGTGTCCTCGGGGCGCGCGTCCTACGTCGGCATCTCCAACTACACCGGGTGGCAGACCGCCCAGGCCGCGACCTGGCAGCGCGCGGTGCCAGGACGTACGCCGCTCGCCTCCACGCAGGTCGAGTACTCCCTCCTCAACCGCCAGGTCGAGCACGAGGTGGTGCCGGCCGCGCAGGCGCTCGGCCTCGGCGTGCTGCCGTGGTCGCCCCTGGGCCGGGGCGTGCTGACCGGGAAGTACCGCACCGGCACCCCGTCGGACTCACGCGGCGCCACCGAGCACTTCGGTCGCTTCGTCGGCGTCTACCTCGACGACCGCGCCCGCGGCATCGTGGAGGCGGTGGCGCGCGCCGCCGACGGCCTCGGCTGGTCCCCGCTGGAGGTGGCGCTCGTCTGGGTCCGCGACCGGCCGGGGGTCACCGCACCGGTCGTCGGGGCCCGCACCGCCGCCCAGCTCGACGGCGCGCTCGGTGTCGAGGAGCTGACCCTGCCCGCCGAGATCGTCGATGCGCTCGACGACGTGTCCGTCGACTGAGGAGGTCCCGTGGCCCGGATCCAGCGCCGCCCGCCCAGCCGTGGCATCGAGTGGGAGTTCGAGACGCTCGTGCTGCCGCGCGACCTCTCGCGCAACGTCGTCACCCGGATGCTCGTCGAGCGCGCCGAGCACGGCGGCTGGGAGCTCGACCGGCTGCGGATCGGCAACGACGGGAAGCGACGCGTCGTCCTGCGGCGCAAGATCATCCGGCAGCGCCTGACGCTCTTCGCCGGCTGACCCTCGGCTCCCGCCCGACCTCGAGTCTCTCGGAGACTCACGCCGCAGGACGGCACGTGGTCCCCGCTACCGAACGGTGCGGGTGTCCTGCGACCCCGATCTCATCCGTACCGTTCGGTAGGGCCAGACCTCGGGCGACTACCAGCCCGAGGTGCCCGGCGCTCCCTTGAAGGGCCCGGTCACGCGCGAGGTGATCCAGCCGCCGTAGAAGTTGCCCGGCTGGGGCTGGACGACCTCGTCGTCGACGGTGCACCGGTCGACTCGACCCGGGTAGAGCGCCACGTGGTCGAGCAGGGCCTCGAAGCCCTTCGTGGGCGTCGGGTAGGTCCACGCCACGGCGGGCACCACCTGGTCGCCGACGACCAGGTCGAAGTAGGTGGCCGGCCCCTTCCACTCGCACCACGAGCCGCCCTCTGCGGGGCGCAGCACGCCGGGGGCGAAGGCGTGGAGCGGAAGGTAGTAGGTCGGCGGGTGGCTGGTCTCGAGGACCCGCAGGCTCGCGGTGGTGTCGGCGACGACGACGCCGGCGTGGGTCACCACGACGTGCTCGTCACTGCGCTCCACGCGCGGCGGGCGCGGGTAGTCCCAGACGGACTCGGTCGGCCGCTCCGTCATGACGGTGCCACCGCCTCGGCCTTCGCCCTCAGCTCGCGCACCATCGCGTCGGGGTCGTCGGCGGAGTAGACCGCGGAGCCGGCGACGAACACGTCCGCGCCGGCCTCGGCGCACCTCTCGATCGTCTCCAGCGAGACGCCACCGTCGACCTGCAGCCACGTCTCGACGCCGTGCTTGCGCATCAGCTCCCGGGCGGTGCGGACCTTGGGCAGGCACAGGTCGAGGAACTTCTGCCCCCCGAAACCCGGCTCCACGGTCATGATGAGCACCATGTCGAGCTCGGGCAGCAGCGCCTCATAGGGCTCGATCGGCGTGGCCGGCTTCAGCGCCATCGACGCCCGCGCGCCCTGGGCACGGATCTCGCGGGCGAGCCGGACCGGGGCCTTGGCCGCCTCGGCGTGGAACGTGACCGACCCACAGCCGACCTCGGCGTACGCCGGTGCCCACCGGTCGGCGTCCTCGATCATCAGGTGCGCGTCGATCGGCTGCGCGGCGTGCCGCGCGAGCGCCTCGACGACCGGCAACCCGAGCGTCAGGTTCGGCACGAAGTGGTTGTCCATCACGTCGACGTGCACCCAGTCGGCGCTCGGGATGCGCGCCACCTCGTCGGCGAGGTGCGACAGGTCGGCGTTCAGGATGCTCGGCGTGATCTGGATTCCCACAGGCACGATCCTAGGGAGTGGGCGGTGCGTCCATCTGCGCGGCTCGACTTCGCGCGGGAACGACGACCTGGAGGGCGTTGCGATCGACCTCGAACGTCGCCGGCGTGCTGGCGGCGATCTCGCCGTCCAGGTTGACCTCCATGGGCTCGTCGGTGACCACCCGGATCCGCCGACCGGTCACGTGATGGACCCGCTCGTGCTCGATCAGGTGACCGCTGCGCAGGAGTCGGGCGACCGACACGTGGTCGCGCAACCGTCCCTGCTCCACGGCGTACACGTCGAGCAGGTGGTCGTCGATGGAGGCGTGGGGGCGACGGTGAGCCCCCCGCCGTAGTGTCGCCCGTTGCCCACGGCCAGCTGCATCAGGTGGTCGAGCTCGAGGACGGTCCCGTCGTCGACCTCGAGCCGTGCGGAGAACGGCCGGTGCGAGCGGTACGCCGACAGCGTCGCCGCCGGGTAGGCGAACCGCCCGAGGCGTCGCTTCAGCGACGGCGTCAGACGGCGGGTCACGGCGACCGACAACCCGACCGAGGCGACGTTCACGTAGGCACGCCCGTCGACCCGGCCCAGGTCCACGTCGACGACCTTGCCGTCGACCAGGGTGGCGATCGCCAGGTCGAGGGCCGAGGGGATCTCGAGGGTGCGCGCGAAGTCGTTGGCGGTGCCCAGCGGCAGCACCCCGAGGGCGGTCCCCGTGGGAGCGACGAGGCCCGCGGCGCTCGCGACGGTGCCGTCGCCTCCGCCGACGACGAGCAGGTCCGGCTGGATGCTCATCGCGGCCCGGAGAGCCTCCATGAGCTGACGACCGCCCTCCACGGCGTGCACGGACACCTCGTCCGCGACCGGTCGCAGCGCGGACTCGAGCAGGGGGACGGCACGGGCCCCGGTGCGGGAGGCGGTGTTGACGACGACGGCGACCCGATCGGTGCGTGGGCGGCGCGGCAGCTGGAGTGGCATTCGGTCGACGGTAGCCCGGAGGGTTGGGTGCACCTTGTGGGCGACCTGTGCCCCGGCTGTGCGGCTAGGTCGTGTCCGGTTCGGGTGGTGCCTCCACGCCCTCGGCCTCATCCCTGTCGGCCCACGCGAGGAGCGGCGCGATGTCGAAGGGGTGGGCGTCGATGTCGGCGTGCAGGTCGCCGATCGAGGCGAAGCGCTCGGGCATGGAGAAGATCGTGAAGTCGTCGGGCTCGCAGTCGTCGACCTCGTCCCAGCCGATCGGCGCGGAGACCCGGGCCTCGGGCACGCCGCGCACCGAGTAGGCGGCCGCGATCGTGTGGTCGCGTGCGTTCTGGTTGTAGTCGACGAACAGCTGCGCCGGGTCACGGTCCTTGCGCCACCACGCCGTGGTGACCTCGCCGCCGGCACGCCGCTCGACCTCGCGCGCGAACGCCAGCGCACCGCGGCGTACGTCCTGGAAGCCGTGGTCGGGCGGGATCCGGACATAGACGTGCAGACCGGTCCCGCCGCTGGTCTTGGGGAAGCCGACCGCACCGAGCTCGTCGAGCACGTCGTGGGCGACGTGGGCGACCCGCTGGACCGTCGCCCAGTCACACTCGGGGCCGGGATCGAGGTCGATCCGCCACTCGTCGGGCTTCTCGGTGTCGTGGCGACGGCTGTTCCACGGGTGGAACTCGACCGTCGACATCTGCACGGCCCAGATCACGCTCGCCAGCTCGCTCACGCACAGCTCGTCGGCCGTGCGCTTCCACCGCGGGAAGAACAGCTGCACGGTCTCGACCCACTCAGGGGCGCCCGCCGGCAGGCGCTTCTGGTGCACCTTGTCGCCGGCGAGCCCCTGGGGGAAGCGGTGCAGCATGCACGGCCGCTCGAACAGCGCGTTGACGATCCCGTCACCCACCGCGAGGTAGTACTCGACGAGGTCGAGCTTGGTCGCCCCCGACGCCTGGCGATCGGTCGGCGGGAAGTAGACCCGGTCGGGGTTGGTCACCTTGACGACGCGGTCGTCGACCTCGATCTCGATGAACGGCGACGCCATCCGAGGAGCCTAGCGGCGGTGGCTACTGCTCGGCACCGGCCTCGACGGGCACGCCGGCCTGGTCGGCCCCGGCCGCGTCGGCGCCGGCGGCCTTCTGGTCGGCCTTCCCGCCCGACTTCTGGTCGCTCTGGTCGCCGGCCTTCTGGTCAGCCTGCTGACCCGGCTTCTGGTCGCTCTGGTTCCCTTGGTCGCCTTGGTCACCCGGCTGCTCCTGCGGCACAGCGGGAGGAGCGACGGTCACGGTGACCGGCTCGGACCAGCCCTGGTCGGCGTACTGGCTCTCCGGACGCTGCCAGCGGAACTCCGTGGTCTGCTCGACGGGCACGGCGATACGTGAGACGCCGTCCGGGTCGGCGAGCACGGGCGGCCCGACGGGTCGCCAAGCGCCACCGGGCGTTCGGGACTCGAGCACGAGCGGGTCACCGGTGAGTCGGCCGCCGGCGTCGGCGACGCGTCCGGTGAGGGCGACCTGCTCGCCCGCGGTGGCCTGCTGCTTCTGCGCGCCGGCGACGGTGGTGAGGCTGATGCCCTCGAAGTCGAGGGTCGAGCCACCTGCCCGGATCGCGTCGAGGTTGAACGGCCGGCCGTCGCAGCCGAACCCGGTGACCACGAATCCTCGACCGTCGCCGTTGCTGGCGGCGAACGCGGCCGGGGTGGCGCTGCCGGCGTCGGACACGGGAGCGCGGGAGGCGAGGTCGACGAGCTTCCAGTCGTAGGTCAGCGAGGCCGTGGAGACCTGCGACCACGAGCCCGCGGCGACGTCGACGTCGGACCGGCCGACCCACGCGGTGCCGGCCGGACTGGTCGAGGTGACGGTCACGATGTAGGAGACACCGCGGGCGCCGCCGGTCGCGGCGACGGAGAGCGACGAGTCGGCACCGGCCAGCGAGCCGAAGGTCGAGTAGGGACCGGAGGCGCTGCCCTGCCCCGCGGGCACGAGACCGAGCGAGCGGCGGCCCATGGGCGCTGCGTAGGGGCCAAGGTTGATCCGCGACTGCGCCGCCGCACCCTGACCGAACACGTCGGAGCAGCTGACGTAGGTCATGAAGACGTCGGGATCGCCCGTGGTCGGACCGGACAGCGTCCGGGACCCGTCGGCATGGGCCGGGACGGCCATCAGGCTCGTGCCCAGCGTGGATGCCAGCGTCGCCGCAGCGACGGCTGACAAGGTGGTGCGCAACCGCATTCTCTTCCTGCTCCCCGTGACACGTCACACCCCGTCGGTGCGATGAGCTGAGTCCATCATGCTTGGCTACACAAGGGTTGTGAACACATGACGCGCAGATGAAGGCGGAATGTTGCCTGCGCGTCGGATGTCCCCGCGACTGGTTACGTTGTCGCCATGTCGCTGAGGGGTGCTGACTTCCCGCGCCATCCCGTGCGCCGGGTGGAGGCGAGGACGGGCCACGACCTGGTCTCCGACCACTACCCGGCATCGATCCCGGCGGTGGCGCAGCTGCTCGCCGCGGGCCTCGACCTCGAGCCCGGCGTCACCTTCCTCGTCGGCGAGAACGGTTCGGGCAAGTCGACGGTCGTCGAGGCGATCGCCACGGCGTTCGGCCTCTCCCCCGAGGGGGGCAGCACGCACTCCATGCACGCCACCCGACCCACGGAGTCGTCCCTCGGCGGTGCCCTTCAGCTGGTGCGGGGAGCCGGGGCGACCAAGTGGGGCTTCTTCCTCCGCGCGGAGACCATGCACGGGTGGTACTCCTACATCGAGGACCACCCGAAGACGTCAGGTGAGCCGGATCCGGAGTTCCACGCACTCAGCCACGGCGAGTCGTTCCTCGCCGTGCTGGAGTCACGGTTCACCGGCAAGGGATTCTTCTGCCTCGACGAGCCCGAGGCCGCGCTGTCGTTCTCCTCGACGCTCGGCCTGATCGCGGCCCTGCAGCGGGTCGTCGCCCGCGGCGGCCAGGTGCTCTGCGCCACCCACTCCCCCGTGCTGGCCGCGATGCCGGGTGCCCGGATCCTCGAGGCGGGTCCGTGGGGCCTGCGCGAGAGCGCGTGGGAGGACCTCGACCTGGTCGACCACTGGCGTCGCTACCTCGCGGAGCCGTGGGCCTACCTCCGTCACCTGCGAGACGACTGAGCCCCGGGCGTTCCTCAGGCCAGCGCGCGGCGACGCAGGGTCGCGGCGAACATCGCGTCCGTGCCGTCACGGTGCGGCCAGAGCTGGAAGCGATCGACCTCCTCCACGTCGTCGCGACGGCCGACCACGGCCTCGACGACCTGCACCGTCTCGGTGAGCACCGGCGAGCAGGTCGCGTAGACCACCACCCCACCCGGACGGACCGACTCGAGCGCCACGTCGAGGAGCACCTGCTGCAGCCCCACCAGCACCTCGACGTCCTCCGGCGTACGCCGCCAGCGCGACTCGGGGCGCCGGCGCAGGGCGCCCAGTCCCGAGCAGGGTGCGTCGACGAGCACGCGGTCGAAGGTGCCCGGGACCCAGGCGGGCCTGGTCCCGTCACCCGCCAGGACGTGGACCGCCTCCGGTGGCACCGCCCGGACCGCGGAGGCCACGAGCGCGGCCCGGTGCGGCTGCCGCTCGTGGGCGACCAGGGTCGCGCCGCGTCGGAAGGCCAACGAGGCCAGCAGCGCTGCCTTGCCGCCGGGACCGGCGCAGAGGTCCAGCCAGCGCTCGTCGCGACCCGCCAGAGGAGCGTCGGCCATCGCGAGGGCCACGAGCTGGGACCCCTCGTCCTGCACACCGGCACGCCCCTCGGCGACCGCCGCGATGTCACCGGGGTCGCCACCGTCGAGCACCACGCCGTAGGGCGAACGGCTGGTGCGGGTGCCGCCCGCGGCCTCGAGCTCCGCGACCTCTGCCAGCCCGGGCCGGGCGACCAGGGTCACGCGCGGTGGAGCGTTGTCGGCCGCGAGGAGCCGGCCGAGCTCGTCGTCGGACCCGAGGGCCTCGGCGAGCTCGTCGACCACCCAGCGGGGGTGCGACTCCGCGACGGCGAGGTGGTCTCGCAGATCGGTGTCCGGCGCGGGTGCCACCTGCTCGATCCACGTGCCCCGGTCCTGACGGCTCACCTTGCGCAGGACCGCGTTGACCAGCCCCGCCGGTCCCCGGCCGACCGTGGCACGGACGAGGTCGACACTGGTCGAGATCGCGGCATGGTCGGGCACTCGCATGGCGAGCAGCTGGTGGACCCCGAGCCGCAGCACGTCGCGGACCTCGGGCTGCAGTCGCGGCTTGGTGAGGCACGCGTCGATGATCGGGTCGTAGAGGCCGTGCATCCGGATCGCCCCGGACGCCAGCTCGGTCGCGAGACCGGCGTCGCGGCCCTCCAGCCGGTGCTTGCGCAGCACCTGCGGGAGGACCAGGTTGGCGTACGCCCCGTCGACCCGGACCGCGGTGAGCACCTCGAGTGCGGCGCGCCGCGGACGGTCCACCGGACGGCGGCCTGCCGGGGACCTGTCACTCACCGAAGTGCTCCCGCACGAGCCTCTTCGGTGCCTTGGCGGCCCAGGCCTCGGTGAGGATCTCGGCGAGCTCGGCGCGGGTGATCTCTCCCAGCCGGGACTGCTGCACCAGGACTGCGCTGTGCCTCCTGAAGTGCTCGATGGTGAAGAACGGGTTGGTGTCGTCCTCGACGAGCGCGTGCTTCTCGACCTCGGTCGGCGTCGTGACCACCACGAGGTCCTCGTAGGGCTCCCCCGTCTCCGGGTCGATCGCGGTCGGGCCCGGTGCGCGGTAGAGCAGGAAGCCCTTGCCCTTCGCGCCGCGCGGCACCTTCCACGTCGGGCGGTCGCCCCAGGAGGTGCCGAGCTCGGTCTCGGGCAGCCCGGCGCAGATCTCGTCGATGTCCTCGGGGCGCGCGGGTCGCTGGTCGTGGGTGCTCACCCGTCCGAGCCTAGGCGCGCGCCGGACTCGAGACGCACGCCGCGGGCCCAGTCCGCGGCGGCCATCTCCTTCTTGCCGAACGGCTTGACCACACCCAGCTGCACGGCACCGGTGGCGGTGCCGACGAAGACGGCGTTCTTGGTGACCTCGAGGACGCCGGGCGCGAGCGCGTCACGCTCGACGAGGGTGAGGGGGCCGATCTTGATCCGCTCGCCCTCGAAGGTGCTCCAGGCACCGGGCGCCGGGTGGCACGCGCGGACCTGCCGATCCACGCCGACGGCCGGGTGCGTCCAGTCCACGCGAGCGTCGTCGACCAGGATCTTGGGGGCGAAGGAGACGCCGTCCGCCTCCTGCTCGCGCGCCTCCAGGCGGCCGTCCTCGATGCCGTCCAGGGTCTGCACGAGCAGCCCGGCGCCGCCGGTGGCGAGCCGGTCGAGCAGGTCGCCGGCCGTGTCGCTCGGCCGGATCCGCTCGGTCATCACGCCGAAGACCGGACCGGCGTCGAGCTCCTTGACGATGCGGAACGTGGTGGCCCCGGTCAGCTCGTCGCCGGCCCACAGGGCGTGCTGCACGGGCGCCGCGCCGCGCCACGCCGGCAGCACCGAGAAGTGCAGGTTGATCCATCCGTGCGGCACCATGTCGAGGGCCGACTGCGGGAGGAGGGCGCCGTACGCCACCACCGGGCAGGCGTCGGGGCTGAGACCTGCGAGCGCGGTCTGGAAGTCCGGGTCGCGGGGGTGCGCGGGCTTCAGCACCGGTACGCCGAGGTCCTCGGCCCGCTGCGCCACCGGACTGGCCACCAGCCTGCGCCCGCGCCCGCTCGGGGCGTCGGGTCGCGTGACGACTCCCACCAGGTCGTGCCGACTGCTGGCGACGGCCTCGAGTGCGGGGAGCGCGACCTCCGGGGTGCCGGCGAAGACGACCCGCATCAGCGACCGAGACCGAACGTCTGGTGCGGGCTGACCCGGACGGTGGGCTTCTCGACGCCGAACCACTCGGACTCGCGGATCTCCTTCATCGCGGCCTTGCGTGCGTCGGTGTCGAGCTTGTCGATGAAGAGGATGCCGTCGAGGTGGTCGGTCTCGTGCTGCATCGCGCGAGCGAGCAGCTCGGAGGCCTCGAACCGCTGGGGCTCGCCGTGCATGTCGAAGCCGGTCGCGACCACGGAGAGGGCGCGCAGGCAATCGTAGGTCAGCTCGGGCAGCGAGAGACACCCCTCGGCGCCGTCCTGGGTGTCGTCGGAGAGCTCCAGCGACGGGTTGACCAGGTGACCCACCTCGTCGTGCACGTTCCAGGTGAACACCCGCAGGCCGACCCCGATCTGTGGCGCCGCGAGTCCGGCTCCCGGGGCGGCGAGCATCGTGTCGGTGAGGTCCGTGACGAGCTGACGCAGCTCGCGGTCGAAGCTGTCGACCTCGATCGCACGCTGACGCAGCACGGGATCACCGAAGAGTCGGATGGGCTGGACGGCCACGGAGCTCCTTGAGGCTCGAGGACTGCGGGACTGGCGGAGCGACCAAGTCTAGGGAGGCGTCGGGAGGGACGTCATGGCGGTGGGCTGCCGGAGCCGCCGCGCGCCATGACGTCGTGTGTGTACGTCATGGTGGCTGGTCGCCGCAGCCGCCGGCCGCCATGACGTCGGCCTCCCAGACCCCCGGCACACGCGGTCAGAGGGTGAGGGGGTCGACCTGGATCCGCACCGGGTCGAGCTTGCGTGCCGACCGGAGGCGCTGCAGGTCGCCGAGAGCCGCGGACAGGGCCGGACCCCGAGTCCACGGGACCCGCAGGATCACCCGGTGCTCGTCGTCGACGGGCACCGGCCCGAGGACCTCGGCACCGTCGGGGAGGTCGAGGAGGTGCAGCACGTCGTCGAGCGCACCGAGGTCGCCGGTCACGGTGGCCAGACGCGCCGCAGGTGGCAGGTGGGCCTGGACCCGCTCCTCGATCTCGCGGCGGGCGAAGCCGGCCGGGTCCCACCGCACGAGCGCCTGCAGGGCGGGATGGGCGGGGTCGCCCACCGCCACCACGTGTCCGCCGGCGCGCACGAGCGCGGCCGCGTTGGACCAGCGACGCAGCGCCTCCTCGTCGGCGCGGAGGTCGTCGCGGGCCAGGGTGAGCCAGGTGTCGAGGACGACCACCGCGGTGTAGCCGTCGTCGGCGACCGGCTCCGCGCCCACGGTCGCGACCACGATGTCGGGAGAGGTGCCGACCCGATCGAGCACGCGCTCGCCGCTCGAGCTGCGCACCGTCGTGCCGGCGAACGTCCGACCGAGCTCCTCGGCCGTGCGCGCCTCGCCCCGCACCGGGGCCCGCAGGCCCCGGCCACCGCAGGTCGGGCAGGCCCAGGCCGACGCGACGTGGCCGCACCACCGGCAGTGCGGCGGGACGGTCGGTCCGGACAGGGCGAGCGGACCCGTGCACACCGTGCACCGCGCGGGTGCCCGGCAGGTGTCGCAGGCCAGCGAGGCGGCGTACCCGGCGCGTGGCGTCTGCACCAGGACCGGTCCGGACCCCAGCCCGGTGCGGATCGCGTCATAGGCCGCGCGCGGCACGCGGGTGCCCACCTGGCGGTCCTCGGCCGGCACCGCCTCGACGCGCGCCCGTCGTCGCAGCACCGCCCGCGGGGTGAGGAGCTCGTGCGCCCAGCTCGACGACAGCAGCTGCTGGGCCTCCGCGCTGCGGGCCACGGCCCCGACGAGCGCTGCGGCCCGCTGCTGCTCCGCACGGGCGAGGAGGACCTCACGCGTGTGGGGATAGGGCGCACGGGGCTCGGCGTGGAGGTCGTCTCCGTCGTCCCAGATGACGACGAGGCCCAGGTCGCGCACCGGCGCGAAGGCCGCGGAGCGGGTGCCCACGACGACCCGGCGTGCTCCCCTCGCGACAGCCAGGAAGTCTCGGTAGCGCGCGGCAGGGCCACCGTCGGCGGTCAGGCAGACGTGGTGCCCCTCGCCCAGCAGCGCGAGGACAGCTGCGTCGACGCGGGTGACGTCGCGGCGGTCGGGCACGCACACCAGCACGCCCTGCCCGGCGGCGTACGTCGTCGCGACCACCTCCGCGACCATCGCCGGCCAGTCGTCGGCGGGAGCCGCGGACCAGACCGCCCGCGGCGACTCCCCCGCCGCCAGGCGGCGGAGGAAGGCGTCGGCGTGCGCGACGTCGCCCCAGCTCGTCGGCTCGACGGCGGCGGAGAGCGTCGGCGCGGGAGCAGAGCCGGCCTTCTCGGCGGTCGCGTGGCGCGGCGGCACGGCGAGGCGCAGCACGTCGGAGCGGGCGCCGGCGTACCTCCGGGCGAGCGTCTCGCTCAGCGCGACGATCTCGGGTGCCAGCACCGGCTCCGGGCTCACGACGCGGCGCAGCGGCTGCAGGCGACCGGTGTGGTCGCTGTCGCTGGCGCGCTCGACGACGAACCCGTCGACGTCCTGGCCGGCGAAGCGCACCTTGACGCGTGCTCCCGGGACGGCCGTGTCGGCCATCGTGGTGGGGACGGCGTAGTCGAACGGGCGGTCGAGGTGGGCGAGGGCGATGTCGACGAGCACCCGCGCCACCGGGTCGACCTCCGCCGGCTCCCAGGACGCCGCCGTGCGTCGCCTGGTGGCCGCGGCCCTGGCCTTCGCGTCGTCGACGGCAGCGCGAAGCCCCGGGAGCATGTCTGCTTCCGGGGCTTCGCGTGAGGTCATGCGGGTGATTCTGTCAGCGGCCCCCGACACCTGTCGGGCCCCTGTGGACGAACGGGACCGGCTCAGACGCCGGCGGCCGCCTTGAGCTTCTCGGCGCGGTCGGTGCTCTCCCAGGTGAACTCCGCGAGCTCGCGGCCGAAGTGACCGTAGGCCGAGGTCTCGGCGTAGATCGGGCGGAGCAGGTCGAGGTCGCGGATGATCGCGGCGGGGCGGAGGTCGAAGACCTCGAGCACGGCCTCCTGGATCCTCTCGTCGGCCACGACGCCGGTGCCGAAGGTCTCGATGAACACGCCCACCGGCGCGGCCTTGCCGATCGCGTAGGCGACCTGGGCCTCGCAGCGACGGGCCAGGCCCGCGGCGACGACGTTCTTGGCGACCCAGCGCATGGCGTAGGCGGCCGAGCGGTCGACCTTCGACGGGTCCTTGCCGGAGAAGGCACCGCCGCCGTGCCGGGCCATGCCGCCGTAGGTGTCGACGATGATCTTGCGGCCGGTCAGGCCCGCGTCGCCCATGGGGCCACCGATGACGAAGGTGCCGGTCGGGTTCACCAGCATCCGATAGCCCTCGGACGGCAGCTCGAAGTCGGCGAGCACGGGGTCGATCACGTGCTGCTTGATGTCGGCCTCGAGCTGCGCGTGCTCGACGTCGGGACCGTGCTGGGTCGACAGCACGACGGTGTCGATGCGCACCGGGCGGTCGTCCTCGTCGTACTCGATGGTGACCTGGGTCTTGCCGTCGGGGCGCAGGTAGTCGAGCGTGCCGTCCTTCCGCACTGCGGTGAGGCGCTGGGCGAGGCGCTGCGCGATGGTGATCGGCAGGGGCATCAGCTCGGGGGTGTCGTCGCAGGCGTAGCCGAACATCAGGCCCTGGTCTCCGGCGCCGCGCTTGTCGAGCTCGTCGTCGGAGGAGCCGACCCGCGACTCGTGACCGGCGTCGACACCGGCGGCGATGTCGCTGGACTGGGCACCGATGGCGACCTGGACGCCGCAGGTGGTGCCGTCGAAGCCCTTGTCGGAGGAGTCGTAGCCGATGTCGAGGATCGCCTTGCGGACGATGTCGGCCACCGGGGCGTACGCCGTCGTGCGCACCTCGCCCGCGACCACGACGAGGCCCGTGGTCAACAGGGTCTCGACCGCCACGCGCAGGTTCTCGCGGTCGGCGTCGTGCGACATGAGGTAGTCGAGGACGGAGTCGCTGATGCGGTCGGCGATCTTGTCGGGGTGTCCCTCGGTCACGGACTCGGAGGTGAACAGGCGTCCAGCCACGGTGCTCTCAATTCTTCTGCGGAACGGGATCGGGAAAAACGTACCTGCTGACCAGCATCCAAGACGCAGGTCTCAGTCAGCGAATCGCCGGGCGACCTGGTCCCAGATGACGTGGGCGAGCGCGCTCTTGGACCCGCGCGGCACGTCGACGGCGTCGCCGTCGGCGGACAGGACGACCGCTTCGTTGTCGGCGCTGCCGAAGACGGCGCCTCCGCTCACGTCGTTGACGACCAGCAGGTCGCAGCCCTTGCGGGCGAGCTTGGCGCGCCCGAGCTCGAGCACCGAGCCGGTGTCGTCGCCGGTCTCGGCGGCGAACCCCACGATCACCGATCCCGGTCGGGCTCGTTCGCGCGAGATCTCGGCCAGGATGTCGGGGTTCTGCTCCAGCTCGATCGCCGGTGCCGAGCCGTCGCCGGCCTTCTTGATCTTGGCGTCGCTGACCGACGTGGGCCGGAAGTCGGCGGGCGCGGCAGCCATGACGACGGCGTCGGCGGTCGACGTGGCCGCGACGACGGCCTCGCGCAGCTGAGCGGTCGTCTCGACGCGTACGACGCTCACGCCGGCGGGGTCGGGCAGCGTCACGTTGGCGCTGACCAGCGTGACGTGGGCGCCACGGGCGGCGGCGGCCCGGGCGAGGGCGTAGCCCTGCAGCCCCGAGGAGCGGTTGCCGAGGAATCGCACCGGGTCCAACGGCTCGCGGGTCCCGCCCGCCGAGACGACGACCTTCCGACCCGCGAGGTCCTGCGAAGCCTCCGGGCCTCGGTCGAGCACGCCCAGCACGAGCTCGAAGATCTCGACCGGGTCGGGGAGCCGGCCCTTGCCGATGTCGGCGCCGGTGAGCCGCCCCTCGGCCGGGTCGATGACGACCACGCCTCGCGCGCGCAGGGTGGCGACGTTGGCCTGGGTGGCCGGGTGGTCCCACATCTCGGTGTGCATCGCCGGGGCCAGGACGACCGGACAGCGAGCGGTCAGGAGCGTGTTGGTGAGCAGGTCGTCGGCCAGTCCGTGGGCGGCCTTGGCGAGCAGGTCTGCCGTCGCCGGGGCCACCACGACCACGTCGGCCTGCTGGCCGATGCGCACGTGGGGCACCTCGTGGACGTCGGCCCACACCTCGGTCGAGACCGGCTTGCCGGACAGCGCCGCCCAGGTCGGCGCCCCGACGAACTCCAGGGCCGCGGCCGTGGGCACGACGGTCACGTCGTGCCCCGACTCGGTGAAGCGGCGCAGCAGCTCGCAGGCCTTGTAGGCCGCGATGCCGCCCGAGACGCCCAGGACGACCCTGACGGTCATCGCGAGCTCCGCGTCACTCCGTGGCGTCGCCGGCGGCAGCGGCCTCGGCAGCGGCGGCCTCGGCGGCGGGGTCGATGTCCTCGCAGGTCAGCAGGTCGTCGTTGATCTCGCGGAGCGCGATCGAGAGCGGCTTCTCCTGCACGTGGGTGTCGACGAGGGGGCCGACGTACTCCAGGAGGCCCTCGCCGAGCTGGGAGTAGTAGGCGTTGATCTGGCGGGCACGCTGGGCGCTGTAGAGCACCAGCTTGTACTTGCTGTCGGTCTTGCTGAGCAGGTCGTCGATCGAAGGGTTGGTCACGCCTTCGGCGGCGATGGTGGGAGAAGCCACGGTGTGGGTGCCTCGCTAGTCAGGTCGGTCAGGAAGGTGATGCCGGTCCAACCATCAAGGCTACCAACTCGTCGGCTGCCGCGTGAACTTCGTGGTTGACGATGGTGACGTCGAACTCGCTCTCGGCGGCCAGCTCGGCCCGCGCGGTCTCCAGGCGACGCTCGCGCTCGGCCTCGCTCTCGGTGCCGCGACCGACCAGGCGGCGTACGAGCTCCTCCCACGACGGCGGCTTGAGGAAGACGAACAGCGCCTCGGGCATCGTCTCGCGCACCTGTCGCGCGCCCTGGAGGTCGATCTCGAGCATGGCCGGGTGCCCGGACGCGAGGGCGAGGTCGACCGGGCCGCGGGGCGTGCCGTAGCGGGCGGCCTTGTGGACCACGGCCCACTCGAGCAGGTCGCCCTTGTCGACCATGGCGTCGAACTCCTCGTCGGAGACGAACCAGTAGTGCACGCCGTTCTCCTCCCCGGGACGGGGCGGGCGGGTGGTGGCGGAGACCGACAGCCACACCTCGGGGTGCGTCTCGCGCACGGCGGCGGCCACGGTGCCCTTGCCCACGGCCGTGGGACCGGCGAGGACGATCAGCCGCGAGCGGCCGGTGGAGGGCGCAGTGACAGGGCGGGCGTCGGGACGGGCGTGGGGGTGGGCGTCGGTCACGATGCGTCGGGGCCGAACTCACGCTCGAGCGCGGCGACCTGCTTGACCCCGAGCCCGCGGACCCGGCGGCTCTCGGCGATGCCGAGGCGCTCCATCACCTGGCGCGCGCGGACGCGGCCCAGGCCCGGGACCGACTGCAGCAGCTCGACGACCCGCATCTTGCCGATCACCTCGTTGGTCTGACCCTCGTGCAGCACGTCGAGGATGGAGCCGCCGGAGTTCTTGAGGCGGTTCTTCACCTCGGCCCGCTCGCGACGGGAGGCCGCCGCCTTGTCGAGGGCTGCCTGGCGCTGCTCGGGCGTCAGAGGGGGCAAGGCCACGAATGCTGTCCTTTGGGGTGGGTCCGGCGGAGGGTCGGCTCAATCTAGCCAGATCGTCAGCGGGCAGGCAATCGCGTGCGCCAGATGCCGTCCAGGAGGTGATCTGCGTGACAGGAGCGATCCGCCCGGGTCGTCACCTCACCACGATCGTCCGCGTGTCGATCTCGGGACCGTCGCTGCCGTTGTCGATGCCCACCGGATCATCGGTGAGGGCCTGGACGACGTAGGTCCCGGGCTCCCAACCGGAGGTGTCCAGGACGTGGCGCCAGGGCCACAGGCGACCGCAGCACTGCTCGGCCGTCGCCGAGTCGTCGTGCACCCGCCTTCCGGACTCGTCGAAGGCCCGGATGGCGACGGTGCCCTCGAAGGACTCCGCGAGGCCGGACAGCGCCACCTCGCCCTGGACGCGTGCGCCCTCGGCCGGGGCGAGGATGTCCACGCGGCTGAGCACGCCGCCGTGGTCGGCGGCGAGGTAGGTGGCGCCGGGCCCCGTCGCCGGCACACCGAGCAGGTCGGTGACGGGGTCGCCCCGACGACCGACGTGGAACCTCACGGGCGCCGCGATCCCGCCGACCGACTGCAGGGTCCACACGACCTGCTGGATCGCGAGATGGGCCTCCCGCATCGTGGTGCCGGCGGGGCGCTCCGTGCTGCGGACGTCGGGAAGGCGTACGTCGTAGTAGCCCTCGTCGCCGTCCCACCACAGCCGCACCGCGACGGGTGCGCCGGTGCGCCACAGCGAGGTGTGGTCCGGATCGGCCGGCGCCCCTGACGTCGCGGCGCGCGCCGCGGCCAGCAGGTCCTTGCGGCCCGCGAACGACGTCTGCTCGGCGAAGAGCAGCAGCTCCCCCGTCCGCGCTCGCGGCCCGGCGACGTAGACCAGGCCGCGGGTGCCGGGCGGTGGCGGGCTCTGGGCTGGCGCAGCCGCGTCGTCCCGGGGGGCGGCGCTCGGTGGGGCGGAGGTGGGGGTGCTGCTGGGGTCGCTGGCGGGCGGGGAAGTGCTGACGGGCCCCGAGGGGATGCACCCACCCAGGACGACCAGCATCCCGCACACCACGGCCGCCTGCGTGCGAGGACCCATCGTGCGGGTCCGTCCTCGTCGTGTGTCCACAGTGGTGGGACGAGCTGGCGACCCGGCCGGTTGACGTCTCAGCGCGAGAGAGGCGTGCCGCAGACGTCGAGGGCCTGCTGCTCGACCGCTGCCATCGCGGCGACGGTCCGCTCGGACCCGACCTCGCGGGCAGCCGCCTCGATCTCGCCCTGCGCGGTCTGGTCGACCCCGGCCGGCGGCTTCTCGGCCGAGTACGCCGACGGGTCGACGCCGTTGTCGCCCAGCGCCTGCTGCAGGTCCCGCAGCGGGACGATGACGTCCTCCCAGTCGTCGGCGATGTCGCGCGGCGCCTTCGACGCCAGGTCGTCGTACGCGTCGAGCGCGTCGAGGACGGCGCCCGAGTCGTCCGAGGCGGCGATCTCCGTGAGCTCCCCCTGGTGCGCCTCGACGGCCCGGCAGTAGGTCTCCTGCGGGTCGCTCGAGCAACCCGCAGCGAGCAGCGCGACGAGGGACAGGACGGCAGCGGGAGGTCGCAGCCTCACGCGCCGAGTCCCTGCACCGCCTCGGTCCCGCGGAGTGCGGCGTCGCGGAGCGCGGTGACGTCGGGGCCGGCGCGCAGCACCTCGCGCGAGGAGCTCGGCAGCGCCCACCGGGCCGCGGCCCCCAGGATCCGCTCCAGGTCGGCCGTCGTGCCGCCCTGGGCGCCGAAGCCGGGCATCAGGAGGGGGCCGTTGATGTCCAGGTCCTCCTCGGTCGCGCCGATCGTGGCGCCGACGACCGCACCGAACGAGCCCACTGGCAGCGCCCCGGCGTTGGCCGCGCGCAGGTGGTCGAGCACGGTCGCGGCGACGGTGCGCGCGGCGGTGCGGGCGTGCTGCACCTCGGGGCCCTCCTTGTTGGAGGTGAGGGCGAGGACGAAGAGGCCCGCGCCGTGCCGGCGACAGGCGTCGAGCATCGGGTCGAGCGAGCCGAAGCCGAGGAAGGGGCTGGCGGTGAGGGCGTCGGAGGCCAACGGCGACGACGGGTCGAGGTAGGCGTCGGCGTAGGCCTGGCTGGTCGAGCCGATGTCGCCGCGCTTGGCGTCCATCAGGACCAGCGCTCCAGCGGCCCGGGACTCCGCGACGACCCGCTCGAGGACCGCGATGCCGCGGCTGCCGAAGCGCTCGTAGAAGGCGCTCTGCGGCTTGACCACGCCCACCACCGGCGCGACGGCCTCCACGACGGTCAGGGCGAAGCGCTCCAGCGAGGCCACGTCGTCGCCGAGACCCCACTCCTGGAGGAGCGCGGCATGGGGGTCGATGCCGACGCAGAAGCGACCCCGCTCCTCGATGGCGCGGGCGAGGCGGGTGCCGAACGGCTGGCTGGACGCGGTCATGGGGTCTCCTCTGCGAGGTCCGCCCGGAGCCGGGCGACGGTGGTGGGGTCGTGGAGCAGCGCGGTGCCGACCTGGACCGCGAGGGCGCCCGCGTCCAGGTAGGCGCGGGCGGAGGCGAGGTCGCGTACGCCGCCGCTCCCGACCGTCGGCACGTCAGGCAAGGCCGCACGCACGGCCGCGACGCAGCGCAGCGCGATGGGGGCGATCGCGGGGCCGCTGAGGCCGCCGGCGCGGCCGTCGGGGAACGCGGCAGGCACGGAGTTGCCGATCACCACGGCGCTCGCGCCGGCCTCGTGACAGGCGCGGGCACCCTCGACGATCCGGGACACGTCGGGGCGGAGCTTGGCGAGCAGCGGGCGGTCGGAGGGGAACTCCCGGCGCACGGCCGCGACGACGCTGGCGGAGTGGTAGGGCTCGCGCACCTCGAACAGGCCGGTGCCCGCGTCGTCCGGCGCACCCACGTTGACCTCGAGCCCGACGACGCCCGGCGCGCGGCTGAGGCGGCGCGCCAGGTCGGCGTACTCCCCCAGCGTCGCTCCCGCGATGGACACGGTCACCTGCACGCCGGCGCGCACGAGCCACGGCAGCTCGGTGGCGAGGAAGTGCTCGAGACCCGGGTTGGGGAGGCCGACGGCGTTGACCAGGCCGCCGGGCACCTCCGCGACGCGCGGGGCGGCGCCGCCGGGGCGGGCGTCCAGGGTGATCGAGCGGGTGACGAGGTGGAGCCCGGCGATGCCCGCGGCGCCGGCGAAGGCCTCGAGCTCGCGCCCGGTGCCGCCGCAGCCCGACGCCACCATCACGGGACCGGGGAGCTGCGCGCTCACAGGTCGTCCCAGCGGACGCGGTCGCCGCGCACGACGGGGCCCTCGGTGCAGGCACGGACCACCCGGGCCACCCCGTCCTCCCCCACGACCGGGAGCGGGCAGCCGTGGCAGAGCCCGGTGCCGCAGGGCGTCCACGTCTCGACCGCCACCTGGCTCCAGGCGCCGACCCTCTCGGCGGCGGAGGCGGCTGCGCGGAGCACCTCGTGGGGTCCGGCGGCGTAGACCACGTCGGCCTCGCTCCTGGCGAGCAGGTCGCCGACGTGGTCGCCGACCCGGCCGCGCAGACCGACGGAGCCGTCGGCGGTGAGCACGGTGACCGACCGGGCCGAGCGGCGCGCCTCGAGCGCGGACAGGAGCCGTGACTCGTCGGGGGCGGAGACGACGAGCGAGACCGCGCAGCCGCGCTCGCGCAGCCGCTCGGCGAGCGGGAACAGCGGCGCGGCGGCGTAGCCCTCGCCGACGAGGAGGCATGAGACCGCCTCCTTGGGCAACGCGAAGGGACGCCCCAGCGGCCCGGTGATCGCGATGCGCGTGCCCACCGGCTGCGCCGCGAGCCATCCCGACCCGTCGCCGCGCCGCTCCACGACGACGTCCAGCGTCGGTCCGAACGCGCTGGAGGCACGCACCCGGTGGATCCACAGCGCGCGGCGGGCGACGTGGCCGGCGACGCTGACCGCGACGAAGTTGCCGGCCCGGAAGCCCTCGGGCACGCCGGGTGCGGTCAGGGTGAGGTGCTGGTAGCCGCCGATGCGCTTGGTGGCCACCACCTCGCCGTCCACGTGGACCGGGTGCCCGGACCCGTGGACCGCCCCGCCGACCGCCGCCTCAGGCATCCGTGGCGAGCCCCTTCACGATCCTCCGCGGCCACAGCGGACCCTCGTAGACGAAGGCGGTGTAGCCCTGCAGCAGGTCGGCGCCCGCGGCGAGTCGCCGGCGCGCGTCGTCGACGGTGCTGATGCCGCCGACGCCGACGAGGGTGAGGTCGGGGCCGACGCGCCCGCGCAGCAGGCGCACGACGTCCTCCGACCGCTGCGTCAGGGGCCGGCCGCTGAGCCCGCCCGCGCCGATGCCCTCGACCTCACCGGCAGGGCTGGCCAGGCCGTCGCGGCTGATCGTGGTGTTGGTGGCGATGATCCCGTCGAGCCCCGAGGCCAGGGCGAGGTCGGCGACCGCGAGCACGTCGTCGTCGCTGAGGTCGGGAGCGATCTTGACCAGCAGCGGCACCCGGTGGTCGGGGCGCACCTCGTCGGCTCGACGGCGTACGGCGGCGAGCAGGGGCTCGAGCTTCTCGACGGCCTGGAGGTCGCGCAGGCCCGGGGTGTTGGGCGAGGAGACGTTGACGACGAGGTAGTCGGCGTAGGGGGCCAGCAGACCGGTCGACTTCTCGTAGTCGCGGACGGCGTAGTCCTCCGGCACCACCTTGGTCTTGCCGATGTTCACCCCGAGGATCGTCGAGCCGCCGCCGGCCCGCCACGCCGCAAGCCGTCGTGCGACGACGACGGCACCGTCGTTGTTGAAGCCCATGCGATTGACGATCGCGCGGTCGGCCTTGAGACGGAACAGCCGCGGGCGCGGGTTGCCCGGCTGCGACTCACCGGTCACGGTGCCGACCTCGACGTGACCGAACCCGAGGGCGGCGAGACCGTCCATGCCGACGGCGAACTTGTCGAAGCCGGCCGCCAGGCCGAGCGGGTGCGGGAAGGTCAGGCCGAGCGCCCGCACCGGCATCGAGGGCAGGCGGAGGGTGCGGCCCGTCACCGGAGCCGCCACCCGGATCGCGCGGGACGCGACGTGGTGGATGCGCTCGGCGTCGACCCGGGTCAGGCCCTGCTCGAAGAGCAGGTCGTAGGGACGCACCATCACAACGTCCGGCTGTCGGCAGCGAGCCGTGCCCAGTCCTGCAGCGACCGCACACCGATGTCGCCGCGGCGCATCGCCTCCAGCCCCTGCACGGCGGCACCCAGGCCCTGGATGGTCGTGATGCACGGGATGTCGGTCAGCACGGCGGCCGTGCGGATCTCGTAGCCGTCGGCCCGCGGAGACCCCCCGCTGGTGGCGCCGTGGGGCGTGTTGATCACCAGGTCGACCTCGCGGTCCAGGATCTTGCCCACGATCGTCTTCTCACCGTCGGGACCCTCGCCCTCGGACTGCTTGCGCACGACGGTCGACTCCACGCCGTTGCGACGCAGCACCTCCGCGGTGCCGGCGGTGGCGAGGATCTCGAAGCCCATGTCGGCGATCTGCTTGACCGGGAAGATCATGTGGCGCTTGTCGCGGTTGGCGACCGACACGAACACCTTGCCCGACAGCGGCAGCGATCCGTAGGCCGCGGCCTGCGCCTTGGCGAACGCGGTGCCGAAGACCGCGTCGAAGCCCATCACCTCGCCGGTCGATCGCATCTCGGGGCCGAGCAGCGCGTCGACCGTGCGGCCGTCGGCGGTCTTGAAGCGGTCGAAGGGCATGACCGCCTCCTTGACCGCGATCGGCGACCCGTCGGGCAGGTGCCCGCCGTCGCCCTCGGCCGGCAGCACGCCGGCCGTGCGGAGCTCCGCGATCGACTCCCCCAGCATCACCCGGGCGGCCGCCTTCGCGAGGGGGGTCGCGGTCGCCTTCGAGACGAACGGGACGGTCCGGGACGCGCGCGGGTTCGCCTCGAGGACGTAGAGCACGTCGGAGGCCAGGGCGAACTGGATGTTGAGCAGCCCGCGCACGCCGAGGCCGCGCGCGATCGCCTCGGTCGAGCGGCGGATCCGCTCGATCTCCTCGCGCCCGAGCGTGATCGGGGGCAGTGCGCAGGACGAGTCGCCGGAGTGGATGCCGGCCTCCTCAATGTGCTCCATCACCCCGCCGAGGAAGAGCTCCTCGCCGTCGAAGAGCCCGTCGACGTCGATCTCGACCGCGTCGTCGAGGAACCGGTCGACGAGCACCGGCTGGCGCTCGTTGATCAGCCCGTTGGCGACGTACTTCTCGAGGTAGGCCTCCAGCGCGGCATCGTCGTAGACGATCTCCATGCCGCGCCCGCCCAGGACGTAGGACGGTCGGACCAGGACCGGATAGCCGATCTCGTGGGCGATCCGCTGCGCCTGGGGGTACGACGTCGCGGTGCCGTGCTTGGGCGCGGGCAGGCCGGCGTCGGCGAGGACGCGACCGAAGGCGCCGCGCTCCTCGGCGAGGTGGATCGCCTCGGGCGTGGTGCCGACGATCGGCACGCCCGCGTCGGCGAGCCCCTGGGCGAGGCCGAGCGGAGTCTGGCCGCCGAGCTGGCACACGACGCCCGCGACGGGGCCGGCCTGCTGCTCGGCATGGACGATCTCGAGGACGTCCTCCAGCGTGAGCGGCTCGAAGTAGAGCCGGTCGGAGGTGTCGTAGTCGGTGCTGACCGTCTCGGGGTTGCAGTTGACCATGATCGTCTCGTAGCCGGCCTCGGCCAGCGCGAGCGAGGCGTGCACGCAGCTGTAGTCGAACTCGATGCCCTGGCCGATGCGGTTGGGCCCGGAGCCGAGGATGATCACGGCCTGCTTGCCCTCCGCGCGCGGCTGCACCTCGGTCTCCTCGTCGTAGGACGAGTAGTGGTACGGCGTCTGGGCGGCGAACTCGGCCGCGCAGGTGTCGACCGTCTTGAAGACCGGCCGGATCCCGAGCGCGTGCCGCACGCCGCGGATGACGTCGGCGGAGAGACCGCGGATCTTGCCGATCTGCTCGTCGGAGAAGCCGTGGCGCTTGGCCAGGCGCAGCAGCTCCGGGGTGAGCTCGGTGGCGTCGATGAGCTGGACGGCGACCTCGTTGATCAGCGCGAGCTGGTCGACGAACCACGGGTCGATCCTGGTGGCCTCGAAGATCTCCTCGGGCGTCGCGCCGGCCCGGATGGCGTCCATGACCTTCTTGAGGCGGCCGTCGTGCGGGACCTTGATCTCCTCGAGGAGCGAGGCCTTGTCGAGCTCGACGAACTCCTTGTGCCAGTCGAAGGGCGCGTGCTTGCTCTCCAGGGAGCGCAGCGACTTCTGCAGCGCCTCGGTGAAGTTGCGACCGATCGCCATCGCCTCGCCGACCGACTTCATGTGCGTGGTCAGCGTCGGGTCCGCCTCGGGGAACTTCTCGAAGGCGAAGCGCGGCACCTTGACCACGACGTAGTCGAGCGTCGGCTCGAACGACGCCGGGGTCTCCCGGGTGATGTCGTTCTGGATCTCGTCGAGGGTGTAGCCGATCGCGACCTTGGCCGCGATCTTGGCGATCGGGAAGCCGGTCGCCTTCGAGGCGAGGGCCGACGACCGGGAGACGCGCGGGTTCATCTCGATGACGATCAGGCGCCCGTCGGCCGGGTTGACGGCGTACTGGATGTTGCAGCCACCCGTGTCGACGCCGACGGCCCGGATGATCGCGATCGCGAGGTCGCGCATCTTCTGGTACTCCCGGTCGGTGAGCGTCAGCGCCGGTGCCACGGTGATCGAGTCGCCGGTGTGGACGCCCATCGGGTCGAGGTTCTCGATGGAGCACACGATCACGCTGTTGTCGGCGCGGTCGCGCATCACCTCGAGCTCGTACTCCTTCCAGCCGATGATCGACTCCTCGAGGAGCACCTCGGTGGTCGGGCTGGCCGCCAGGCCGGAGCCGCCGATGCGGCGCAGGTCGGCCTCGTCGTAGGCCATGCCGGAGCCGGTGCCGCCCATCGTGAACGACGGACGGACCACCATCGGGTAGCCCAGCTCGTCGGCCGCGGCGAGCAGGTCGTCCATCGAGTGGCAGATGACGCTCTTGGCGGACTCGCCACCCAGCTGCTCGACGATCTTCTTGAACTGCTGGCGGTTCTCGCCGCGCTCGATCGCCTCGATCGAGGCGCCGATCAGCTCGACGCCGTACTTCTCCAGCACGCCGGCCTTGTCGAGGGCCATCGCGCAGTTGAGCGCCGTCTGGCCGCCGAGGGTGGCGAGCAGTGCGTCGGGTCGCTCCTTGGCGATGACCTTCTCGACGTACTCCGGCGTGATCGGCTCGACGTAGGTGGCGTCGGCGAACTCGGGGTCGGTCATGATCGTGGCGGGGTTGGAGTTGACCAGGACGACCCGCAGGCCCTCCTGGCGCAGCACCCGGCAGGCCTGGGTGCCGGAGTAGTCGAACTCGCAGGCCTGGCCGATGATGATCGGCCCCGAGCCGATGACCAGGACGCTCTGGATGTCGGTGCGCTTGGGCATGTCAGGCGTCCTTCCTGCCGGACGTCGAGCTCGTCATCAGGTCGACGAAGCGGTCGAAGAGGTAGGCGGCGTCGTGCGGACCGGCCGCGGCCTCGGGGTGGTACTGGACGGAGAAGCTTCGCAGCGCCCCGTCGGCGTCGCGGAGCTCGAGGCCCTCGACCACGTCGTCGTTGAGGCACACGTGGCTGACGGCGACCTCGCCGAACTCGGTGGTCGTGGCGCCCTCGAGCGGGGCGTCGACGGCGAACCCGTGGTTGTGGGCGGTGACCTCGACCTTGCCGGTGGTGCGGTCCATCACCGGCTGGTTGATCCCGCGATGGCCGTACTTCAGCTTGTAGGTGCCGAACCCGAGAGCGCGGCCGAAGAGCTGGTTGCCGAAGCAGATGCCGAAGTAGGGGATGCCGGCTCGCAGCGCGCCCTGGAGCAGCTCGACCTGTCCGGTCGTCGCGGCCGGGTCGCCGGGACCGTTGGAGAAGAACAGCCCGTCGGGGCTGACGGCCTGCACGTCCTCGAGCGACGCCGTGGCCGGCAGCACGTGCACCTCGATGCCGCGCTCGCTCATCATCCGCGGGGTGTTGGCCTTGATGCCGAGGTCGACCGCGGCGACCGTGAAGCGCTTCTCGCCGACCGCGGGGACGACGTACGCCTCGGCGGTGCTCACGGCCTCGCTGAGGTTGGCGCCCGCCATCTCGCCCGACTCGAGCACCCGGGCCAGCAGGCGCTCGGGGTCGGTCTCGGTCGTGGAGATCCCGACCCGCATGGCGCCGCGCTCGCGCAGGTGGCGGGTCAACGCACGGGTGTCCACGCCGCTGATCCCGACGACGCCCTGGTCGCGCAGGTCGTCGTCCAGGGTGCGCACGCTGCGCCAGTTGGACGGCACCCGGGCGGGGTCGCGCACGACGTAGCCGGCGACCCAGATGCGCGAGGACTCCACGTCCTCGTCGTTCATCCCGGTGTTGCCGACGTGCGGCGCGGTCATCACGACGACCTGCCGGTGATAGCTGGGATCGGTCAGCGTCTCCTGGTAGCCGGACATGCCGGTGGAGAAGACGGCCTCGCCGAAGGTCTCACCCTCGGCTCCGAAGGACTCACCGCGGAAGGTGCGCCCGTCCTCGAGGACCAGGAGCGCTGCGGTCAGATTCTTGGCAGGCAGAGCCATGCCGTACCTCCTTCTCCGCCTCACGGGACGGATCGTTAAAGGATGTTCGAGCCGGAGCCGACCCTACCAGCGCCGGACGCCTCCTCCGGCACCGCGTCCACGCGTCGTCACCACGGCGTCAGGGCGAGCTCCGGCCCCTCCCAGCGGCGCCGCAGCCACCGGTCGTGCGAGGCCAGGACCACACCGCCCGGTGAGCTGGCCAGGGCCTCCTCGAGCTCGCCGGCGAGAGCGAGCGACACGTGGTTGGTGGGCTCGTCGAGCAGGAGCAGGTCGGGCGCCGCCGCGATCGCCACCGCGAGGCCGAGGCGTCGGCGCTGACCGACCGAGAGGCTCCCGACCGGTGTCCGGTGCTCGCGGGGGTGCAGCAGACCCAGGTCGCGGAGGCGGGGCGGGTCGGCGAGATCGCGCACCGCGGCGTCGTACGTCGCCAGCGCGGAGCGCGTCGGCTCGGTGACCTCCGGGTCCTGGGTGAGCTCGCGGACCGTCCGCGCGGACACCTCGACCGTGCCGGCGCTCGCCTTCAGCCGCCCGGACAGGACGCCCAGCAGCGTCGACTTGCCCGACCCGTTGGGTCCGGTGAGGAGCAGGTGCTCCCCCGCCGCCAGGTCCAGGCGCGCGAGGCGCATCCGGCCCGTGACCTCGACGTCGCGCGCCTGCACCAGCCGTCCGGACGCCGACGTGGTCAGGTCGCCGCGGAAGACGAGCGGCGCCGGCGGCTTGCCGACCTGCTCGCGCTCGGCCGCCGCCAGGCGCCGCTGCGCGTCCTTCTTGCGCCGGGCGAGGGTCTGCTCGACGCGGGCGCCCTTGAAGGCATGGATGAACTTGTCCCCGTCGCTCGGACCGCGGTCGTGAGCGACCGAGCCGGTGCCGATCCGCGTCGCGTCGCGCAGCCGGCCGAGCTCCTCCTGCTGTGCGGCGTAGGTCTCCTCCCAGCGACGTCGTGCGTCGGCACGGGCCGCCTCGTAGTCGCTCCAGCCACCACCGAACCGGCGCCCACCGCTGCCGTCCGTGCCGAGCTCGCCCGCGTCGAGGTCCACCAGGTCGGTGCACGCGTCGTCGAGCAGCACCCGGTCGTGACTGGCGAGCACCACGACACCGGGCAGGTCGCGGAGGAAGCCGGTGAGCACCTCGATGGCCTCGTCGTCGAGGTGGTTGGTCGGCTCGTCGAGCAGCAGGCAGGTCGGCCTGGTCGTCATGATCGTGGCGAGGGCGAGGCGGGTGCGCTGGCCACCGGACAGGGTCCCGACGACGCGGTCCGGTGCGATGCCGTCGAGACCGAGCCGACCTGCGGCCACCTCGGCACGCCGGTCTGCGTCCCACGCGTCGTGCGCGGTCGCGAGCTCCAGCGCCCGCTCGTACGCCGCGTCGCCTTCGGGGGTGCCGAGCTCCCCGGCGAGACGCTCGACGTCGGCCACGGCCGCCCGCAGCGGGGCCAGCGTCATCGCGAGCACCTGCGCGAGGCTCGCGCTGTCGCGAAACGGTGGCTCCTGGCCCAGCAGGACCAGGTCGTCGGGGGCCTGCACGGTGCCGGAGACCCGCGCCCGGGTGGGCAGCCGACCGGCCACCGCGCGGAGGAGGATGGACTTGCCGACGCCGTTCTCGCCGACGAGGCCGATCCGACGACTTGGCTGCGCGAGCAGGTCGACGCCGGTCAGCACGGTCCGGTCGGGATAGGTCACCGACAGGCCGCTGACGACGAGCGGGGCGAGGGAGGTGGCGGGGGTGGTCGCTGGCATGCGGACGTCCTTCGAGGAGCGGGAGAGGGACTCGCCGGGCCATCGGGCGCACACGGGGCGCCGCCGCGGACGCGAGTCGGGTCAGTCCTGGATCCACATGATGTGCACCAGCCTAGGCACCTCCGTCGGTGCGGGCCAACCGATTTGGGGCACGGGCGGTTTCACGACCGAGCGGGTGGGGCAGCATCGCGGCATGAACTCCACGACGTCCGTCCTCTCCCGACTCGCCCTCGCCGCGACCACCGCACTCACCGCCTCGGCCGCCCTCGTCGCCGTCGCGACCCCGGCCCACGCCGAGCCGGCGGTGCTGGACTGTGCCGGCGGGCCGGTCACCATCCCCTCGACCCTCGACGACGTGACGCTGACCGGCGTGTGCACCGACGTCCGCATCGATGCTTCCAACATCTCCGTCGTCGTGCCAGCGGTCACCTCGCTGACCGTGGCCGGCGGGAACCTCGAGGTCACCGCGACCGGCGACATCGGCACGCTGACCATCACGGGTGGCAACGACACCGTCACCGGGCTCGGTGCCGGGTCCGTGTCCGTGGGGGGCGGCAACAACGAGGCGACGTTCTCCGGGGCCATCGGCGACGCCACCCTCACCGGCGGCAACAACGCCGTCAAGGCGGCCTCCGCCGGCAAGGTGCTGCTGCGCGGCGGCAACCAGCAGGCCAGGGTCGCCACGGCGGGTGCCGTCACCATCAAGGGCAGCAACACGACCTATCGCGGCACGAAGGCCACGAAGGTCACGGTGCGTGGCGCCAACAACACCGTGAAGGTGTCCAAGCTGCCGGTGCTCACGATCGTCGGTGCCAACAACACCGCCGTCGTCAAGAAGGGGAAGACCAAGCTCAGCGTCAAGGGCGCCAACAACCGCGTCCGGGTCAACAGGCGCGCCTGATCCGACGCCCGGTCAGGCCACGAACACGCAGAACACGTGGCCGGCCGGGCTGGCGTACGCCCGCAGTGGCTCGTCGGGGTCGTCGGTCCGGTCGAGCCGGGGCTCGCCTCCCAGTGCCAGCACCCGTGCGTCGGCCGCGTCGAGGGCTGCACGGGCCGGCACGGTGATGTCGAGGTGTGACACCGACGGCTGGCCGGGCTCCGGCCACCGGCTCCCCGGAAGCTGCTCGACCTCCTGGATGGCCAGGCAGCGGCGCCCATCAGGGTGCGTCAGGACGAGCCAGTCCTGCGCCTGCTCCACCTCGTCGCCGGGTCGGTAGACCAGCCCGAGGAGCTGCCGCCAGAACTCGGCCTCGCCCCGGACGTCGGTGGCGTCGAGGACGGTGTGCAGCAGCTGCGGCACCACCGGCTGCTCGTCGCTCATCGCTCGACTGTACGACGTGTCAGGATCGCGGCATGAGCACCCGACCGGGCTGGATCCAGGTCTTCCTCGACACCCCGTCCTCGGCGTTCGAGGAGGCCGTGGCCTTCTGGTCCGCGGTCACCGGGTGGCGGCCCTCCGAGCGCCGCGGCGAGGACGGACAGTTCCTCACGCTGCTGCCGGCGGCAGGGTCGGCGTACGTCAAGGTGCAGGCCGTCGAGGCCACCGCCGGGGTGCACCTCGACCTCGACCACGAGGACCGTCCCGCAGCCATCGAGCGTGCCCGCTCGCTCGGTGCCACGACCGCCTGGGTCTACGAGGGCGTCGAGGTGATGCGCTCCCCCGGCGGCTTCACGTTCTGCCAGACACTGCTCGACGTCGATCCACCCGGACCCGAGCTGGTGCGGGACGGTTCGACGATCCTCGACCAGGTCTGCCTCGACATCCCGGCCGCACGCTGGGACGCCGAGATCGGCTTCTGGCGAGACCTCACCGGGTGCGAGCTCCAGCAGGGCAGCCTGCCCGGCTTCGCCCGCCTGGCCGCACCAGGCCGGGTGCGGATCCTCCTGCAGCGACTCCTCGAGGCCGACGAGACGGTGCGCGCCCATCCCGACTTCGCGAGCGCCGACCGCGGGAGTGACACCGAGCGCCACGTCGGGCTGGGAGCCGAGGTCGTCTCGGTCAACGCGTTCTGGACGGCCCTGACCGCGCCCGGCGGTCAGGTCTACTGCCTGACCGACCGGGACCCGACGACCGGGGTCGTCACCCCTCGCTGAGCGGCCCCGCACACGCGTGGAAGCTCACCTCGGCCCGAGCGCGACCGGACGTCAGACCAGCACGCCGTCGCGGACCGTCACCCGCCCGGAGTACACCGTGTGCACGACGCGGGAGGTCAGCACGCGTCCGTGCCACGGGTTGTTGCGCGAGAGCGACGCCGAGGCGTCGCGGTCGACGGTGACCGACGCATCGGGGTCCACCAGCACGACGTGGGCGGGCGAGCCGGGCTCGAGCGTGCGCCCCTGGTCGGCCAGCCCGGCGATCCGTGCCGGAGTCACCGACATGACCCGCGCGACGTCGGCCCACGACAGGTCGGGCAACGCCGTGCGGACGACGCCGAGCGCGGTCTCGAGGCCGAGCATCCCGAACGCCGCGTCCACGAACGCGTGCTCCTTGTCGTGGCGTGCGTGGGGCGCGTGGTCGGTGGCGACGGCGTCGATCGTGCCGTCGAGCAGCCCGGCCCTCAGCGCGGCGACGTCCTCCTGCGGGCGCAGCGGCGGGTTCACCTTGAAGGTCGGGTCGTAGCCCGTCAGCAGGTCGGTGGTCAGCAGCAGGTGGTGCGGCGTGACCTCGGCCGTGACGTCGATGCCGTGGGCCTTCGCCCAGCGCACCACCTCGACGGAGCCGGCGGTGGAGACGTGCGCGACATGCACGCGCGATCCCGTGTGACGGGCCAGCATCACGTCGCGGGCGACGATGACCTCCTCGGCGATGCCGGGCCAGCCGGGCAGCCCGAGCCGGCCGGACAGCTCGCCCTCGTGGCAGCACGCGGCCGGTCCGGCGAGCGCCGGGTCCTGCGAGTGCTGGGACACCACCCCACCGAACGCCTTGACGTACTCCAGCGCACGGCGCATCACCCGGGCGTCGTGCACGCACTTCCCGTCGTCGGAGAACACGGTCACGCCGGCACGGGAGCGGTGCATCAGTCCGAGCTCGGCGAGCTCCTCGCCGCCGAGTCCGCGGGTCACCGCGCCGACCGGCTGGACGTGCACCAGCCCGGCCTCACGGCCGAGCTCCCACACCCGGGTCGCCGCCTCCGCGGTGTCGGTGACCGGCGAGGTGTTGGCCATCGCCAGCACCGCTGTGTAGCCGCCGAGCGCCGCCGCCTGCGAGCCGGTGAGGATCGTCTCGGCGTCCTCGCGTCCCGGCTCGCGCAGGTGGGTGTGCAGGTCGACCAGGCCGGGCAGCGCGACCAGGCCGTCGGCGTCGATGGTCTCGGCACCGGAGGGTGCCGCGTCGACGGGCTGGAGGATCCCGGTGTCGTCGACGTAGAGGTCCGCGGTCTTCTCGCCGAGCAGCGAGGCTCCCTTGATCACCAGCGACATCAGGCGGTCTCTCCTCGGGTCTCCCCCGCAAGCAGGTGGTAGAGCACGGCCATCCGGATCGCCAGGCCGCTGGAGACCTGCTCCAGCACGACCGACTGGGCCGCGTCGGCGGCGTCGGCGGCGATCTCGAGGCCGCGGTTCATCGGGCCGGGGTGGCAGATCGGCACATCCGGCTTGAGCAGGGCCAGGCGGTTGCGGGTCAGCCCGTAGCCCACGGTGTACTCCCGCGCGCTCGGGAAGAAAGCGCCGGACATCCGCTCACGCTGGACGCGCAGCATCATCACCGCGTCGGCCTCCGGCAGCACCTCGTCGATGTCGTACGACGTCTCGAAGCCGGCCGCGGCCGACCACGCTCCGACGCCGCTGGGCATCAGCGTGGGTGGCGCGACGACCGTGACGCGGGCACCGAGGCGGGTCAGGCACTGGATGTTGGAGCGGAACACCCGGCTGTGGGTGAGGTCGCCGATGATCGCGACGTGCCTGCCCTCGAGCGAGCCGAGCCGGCGTTGCAGGGTGTAGGCGTCGAGCAGGGCCTGGGTCGGGTGCTCGTGCATCCCGTCGCCGGCGTTGACCACCGCAGCGTCGACCCACTCGCTGACCTGCAGCGCCGCCCCGCTGGCCGGGTGCCGGATCACGAGTCCGTCGACACCCATCGCGCAGACCGTGAGCACGGTGTCACGCAGGCTCTCGCCCTTGGACGTGCTGGAGCCCTTGGCGCTCACGTTGATCACGTCGGCCGAGAGCCACTTGCCGGCGATCTCGAACGACGAGCGGGTGCGGGTCGAGTCCTCGAAGAACATGTTGACGACCGTCCGGCCGCGCAGGGCCGGCAGCTTCTTGACCTCGCGCCGCTGCACGTCGTGCATGTCGGCGGCGGTCTCGAAGATCTGGTGGATCTCGTCGGTGGCCAGGTCGTCGATGGAGAGCAGGTGCTTCACGAGATGCTCACCTCGTCGACGCCGTCGACCTCGCTGAGCCGCACGCTGACCCGCTCGGCCAGCGCGCTCGGGAGGTTCTTGCCGACGTGGTCGGCACGGATCGGCAGCTCGCGGTGACCGCGGTCGACCAGCACGGCGAGACGGACGGCGGACGGGCGACCGAGGTCGGCCAGCGCGTCGAGCGCCGCACGGATGGTGCGCCCGGAGAAGAGCACGTCGTCTACCAGCACGACGATCTTCTCGTCGATCCCGCCGCTGGGCAGCGCCGTCTTGTGGGCGCGACGCGTCGGCTGGGATCGCAGGTCGTCGCGATACATCGTCACGTCGAGCTCGCCGACCGCGACGGGAGCACCTTCGACGGCGGTGATCTTCTCGGCGATGCGCCGCGCCAGCGGCACTCCGCGGGTGTGCAGGCCGAGCAGCACCAGGTCCGTGGCGCCCTTGTTGCGCTCGAGGAGCTCGTGGGAGATCCGGGTCAGCGCCCGGGAGATGTCACGGGCGTCGAGCACGGTGCGGTCCGGCCGCTCGCTCGGCGGGTCGGGGCTCGTCCCAGCGGGACTGTCGTCGGGGGCAGGCATCTGCGCGCCGGACCTCCTTCTCCGCCTCACGGGACGGCTCGTTAAAGGATGTCGATCGGCCCGACCCTAGCAGTGGCACGCCGGGTGGGGACCTCCGGCGTAGCGTGGACGGTGGCCGGTACCTTCCGACCCTCGAGGTCAGGAACCGCTCATGAGCGTCCGCTACGCCACCGCCTACCGTGCCCGCATCGTCCCGTGGGAGAAGGCCGGTCGTGCCGGGCTCCCCGTCCTCGAGCGGCTGCTCGCCCGCGAGGAGCAGAGCCGACCGGACCGGCGCGGGCGGGCACTCGACCTCGGCTGCGGGCGGGGCGCCCACACCAAGCTCCTCGTCGACCGCGGGTGGGACGCCATCGGCGTCGACAACGTGCGCCAGGCCGTCGACGTGGCCGTGCACCGCAACGAGCTCGACGACGCGAGGTTCGTCATCGGCGACGTCCGCCACCTGGTCCACTGCGGGGTCGGCACCGCCTTCGACCTCTTCCTCGACGTCGGCTGCTTCCAGGGGCTGGACGACGCCGACCGCATGCTGATGGCCACCGGCATCACCGCGCTCGCGGAGCCCGGCGCCGCGATCCTCCTGCACACCGCGGCGCACCAGCCGTGGTACCGGGGCGGGCACGGTGCGAGCGCCGCGGACCTCGAGCGAGCCTTCACGGGCTGGACGGTCACCCAGGAGCGGGACGCCGAGGTCGATGAGGCCGACGCCGATCGTCAGGGCACCTGGTACCGCCTGACCCGATCCTGACCCGACCCTGACCCGGTCCTGACCCGGTCCTGGAACGATGCTGACCGGACCTTCGGTCAGCGCTCCAGGATCGCCACGACGCCCTGCCCGCCGGCTGCGCAGATCGAGATCAGCGCTCGGCCCGAGCCCCTCTGCGCGAGCAGCTTGGCGGCGACGGGAAGGATCCGGCCGCCGGTCGCGGCGAAGGGGTGCGCGGCCGCGAGCGACGAGCCGTTGACGTTGAGCTTCTCGCGATCGATCGCGCCCAGCGGGGCGTCGAGACCGAGCCGCTGCCGGCAGAACACCGGGTCCTCCCAGGCGGCGAGGGTGGCGAGCACCTGCGAGGCGAACGCCTCGTGGATCTCGTAGACGTCGAAGTCCTGCAGGGTGAGCCCGTTGCGCGCCAGCATCCGCGGGACGGCGTACGCCGGTGCCATCAGCAGGCCTTCGTGACCGTTGACGTAGTCGACCGCCGCGGTCTCCGCATCGACGAGGTGCGCGAGCACGGGCAGGCCCCGCTCCTCGGCCCACTCGTCGCTGGAGAGCAGGACGGCGGACGCGCCGTCGGACAGCGGGGTGCTGTTGCCGGCCGTCATGGTCGCAGCGGAGCCCTTGCCGAAGACCGGCCTGAGCGTGGCCAGCTTCTCCACCGTGGAGTCCGGACGCAGGTTGTTGTCGCGCTCGACCCCCCGGAAGGGCGTGATCAGGTCGTCGTGGAAGCCCTCCTCGTAGGACCGCGCGAGGCGGTGGTGCGACCGGGCCGCGAGCTCGTCCTGCGCCTCGCGGGAGATCCGCCACTCGAGCGCGGTGAGCGCCGCGTGCTCGCCCATCGAGAGGCGGGTGCGGGGCTCGCCGTTCTGCGGGATCTCCAGTCCGATGTCACCCGGTCGGATGGCGCCGAGTGCCTTGACGCGGCTCGCGGTGTCCTTGGCCGCGTTGACCCGCATCAGCTTCTTCCGCAGCCGGTCGCTGATGGCGACCGGCGCGTCGGAGGTGGTGTCGGTGCCACCGGCGACCCCGACGTCGATCACGCCGAGCGCGATCTTGCCGGCGACCTGGATCGCCGCCTGGAGCCCGGTGCCGCACGCCTGCTGGATGTCGGTCGCCGGCGTCTCGGGCGCGAGACGCGAGCCGAGCACCGACTCGCGGGTCAGGTTGAAGTCGCGCGAGTGCTTGAGCACGGCGCCGGCCACCACCTCACCGAGGCGCTCGCCCCGGAGGTCGAACCGGTCGGCGAGGCCGTCGATCGCAGCGGTCAGCATCTCCTGGTTGGAGACCCCGGCGTAGACCGTGTTCGAGCGCGCGAACGGGATGCGGTTGCCGCCGACGACGGCGACCGGGCGGGTGGTGGGCTGCATCTTCCTATCCTAGTGTCACTCCGAGTTACACCGGTCCGTCCCGCCACACCCACGGAAGGCTCCCGACCCCATGAGCGACCGCTACCAGGGCTTCGCGTCCACCCCGATCGGACGGCTGCTGGTCAAGAACCTAGGCCTGCCCGACCCCACGGCGCTCGAGCGGTGGGGCGCGGGCGACCGGCTCGTCGACGGCCTCGTCGTGCTCGGAGGCGACGGCCGCATCGCCGAGATCCTCCCGACGACCCTCGACGGCCTCGGCATCGCATCGGCGACCTCGCTCGAGGACGGCGTACGTGCCAAGGCACTCGTGTTCGACGCGACCGGCATCACCGACACCGGTGGCCTCCTCGCGCTGCAGGAGTTCTTCACACCCTTGATGCGCCGGCTCGAGTCCTGCCCGCGCGTCGTCGTGGTCGGTACGCCGCCGGAGCTGACGTCGGGCGGCGAGCGCGTCGCCCAGCGCGCGCTCGAGGGCTTCACCCGCTCGCTCGGCAAGGAGATCGGGCGCGGTGGGACCGTCCAGCTGGTCTACGTCGCCCCCGCCGCCGACGGGGCGGTCGACTCGACTCTCGCCTTCCTCCTGTCCCCCAAGTCGGCCTACGTGTCGGGCCAGGTCGTCCGCATCGGCGCGCACGGCTCGACCTCCACCGAAGCCGTGGCCGACTGGACCCGGCCGCTCGACGGCAAGGTCGCGCTCGTCACGGGCGCCAGCCGCGGGATCGGCGAGGAGATCGCCCGGGTGCTGCACCGCGACGGCGCCACGGTCGTCGGCGTCGACGTGCCCCAGGCCGCCAGTGAGCTGCAGGACCTGATGACCGAGCTCGACGGGGACCACCTCGTCCTCGACATCACCGCCCCCGACGCGCCGCAGCGGATCGCCCACCACCTGCGCGAGCACCACGGCGGGGTGGACGTCGTCGTCCACAACGCCGGCATCACCCGCGACCGACGGCTCGCCAACATGGCCGAGGACCGGTGGAGCAGCGTGATCGCGGTCAACCTGACCGCGCCGGAGCTGATCACCCGCGAGCTCCTCGACGCAGGCGTGGTCAACGCCGCCGGCCGGATCGTCGGCGTCGCCTCGATCGCCGGGATCGCGGGCAACGTCGGCCAGACCAACTACGCGACCTCGAAGGCCGGCATCATCGGCCTCGTCGAGAGCCTGCGCGACGAGCTGGCCGACGGGATCACGGTCAACGCCGTCGCGCCGGGGTTCATCGTCACCCAGATGACCGCCGCCGTGCCGTTCGCGACCCGGGAGGTCGGGCAGCGGCTCAACGCGATGTCGCAGGGCGGCCTGCCCGTGGACGTCGCCGAGACCGTCGCGTGGTTCGCCAGCGCGGGATCGGGCGCGGTGAACGGTAACGTCGTGCGCGTGTGCGGCCAGATGATGCTGGGCGCCTGATGACGGACGCCAAGCTCCTGCACGGCGAGCCCGGACGCCTCCGCACGCTGCTGCACGCGGCACTCCCCGCCGTGCCCGGCGTGAACCGGCTGCCAGGTGTGCGCAAGCGGTCCGCGGCCGGGTTCACCGGTCTGGCGTACGCCCGCACGAATGCCGTCGTCGAGCGCGCGCGGGTGGACGCGTACGCCGCGGTGTGCGGCTTCCCGCGCAGGGACGTCGTGCCGCTGACCTATCCGCACCTGCTCGCCTTCCCGCTGCACATGGCGATCATGGGTGACGCGGCCTTCCCCTATGCCGCGATCGGCATGGTGCACGTCGAGAACGCGATCACCGCCCACCGGGCCGTGCGCGTCGGCGAGGCGCTCGACGTCCGGACCGACGTCGGGCCACCGCGCCCGCACGCACGCGGGGTGCTCCTCGACTTCACCACGACCGTCACGGCGGCCGCCGAGCCCGCGTGGGAGTCGACCTCGACCTACCTGCGTCGCGGCGACAGCGTCGACGGTGAGCCGACGGCCGGGCTCGAGGTGCCGGACCCCCCGTCCGGTGGCATCCAGTGGCGGCTGCCCGGCGACCTCGGGCGCACCTACGCCTCGGTGTCGGGCGACGCCAACCCGATCCACCTCCACCCGCTGACCGCGAGGGCGCTGGGCTTCCCGCGCCAGATCGCGCACGGCATGTGGACCCTCGCGCGGTCGGTCGCCGCGATCGAGAACCGGGTGCCGGACGCCGTGACTGTCGAGGTCGCCTTCAAGAAGCCGGTCCTCCTGCCGGGCACCGTCGCCTACGCGGCGCGCCGGGACCAGATGGGCTGGACGTTCGCGATGACCAACCCGAAGGACGGGGCGCCCCACCTGCTGGGTCGCGTGAGCGTCGGCCAGGACCCACGAGCCGCCTCGCGGCGCTAGCTGCGTCCGTCGTGCCTGCGGATCAGGCCCTCCTGGGCCACCGTCGCGACGAGCTCGCCCGACTGCGTGAACACGCGTGCCAGCGCCAGACCACGCGCGCCTCCGGCGAACGGGGAGAACTGGTCGTAGAGCCACCACTCGTCGGCCCGGAAGGGTCGGTGGAACCAGATCGTGTGGTCGAGCGACGCGGGCTGGAGCCTCGGCGAGCCGAGGGTGATCCCGTGCGGCACGAGGGTGGCCCCGAGCAGCGTGAGGTCGCTGGCGTAGGTGAAGGCTGCCGCCTGCACGGTGGGGTCGTCGGCGAGCTGGCCGTCGACGCGGATCCAGATCCGGGCGCGGGCCGGGTGGTCCGGATCGTCGGGGAGGCCCATCCCGGTCACGCCGACGTGGCGCACGTCGAGCGCCGCCCACTCCCGGACCCACTCCTCGGCCGCGCTCTGGCCCTGCCGACGCACGAGCTCGGCGAGCGGGATGCCGTCCTGCGGTGGCGGGACGTCGGGCATGCCGTCCTGGTGCTCGAAGCCGGACTCGGCGACCTGGAAGCTGGCGGTCATGTAGTAGATCGGGCGGCCGTGCTGGCGGGCCAGGACACGGCGGGTGACGAACGAACGGCCGTCGCGGATGCGCTCGACGTCGTAGACGATCGGCACGCTCGGATCGCCCGGGCGCAGGAAGTAGGAGTGCAGCGAGTGGAGGGCGTGATCGCCGTCGACGGTGCGCGTGGCGGCCACCACCGACTGGGCGGCGACCTGACCGCCGAAGACCCGCTGCCGCTCGGTGCGCGCCTGCGTCCCGCGGTAGAGATCGACCTCGAGCCTCTCGAGGTCGAGGATCGAGGCCAGCTCCTCGGCACTGCCGGCCATCAGCGCTCCTCCCAGCCGGACTCGTCTCCGGCGTCCTTCGGCTTGTCCTCGAGGTCGGCCAGGAAGGCCTCGAACGCGTCGCCGATCTCTTCGCCGGTGGGCAGCGAACCGTCGCCGGCGAGCAGCGACGTGCCGGCGGCCTCGGCCTCGCGGAAGGAGTCGTACTGCTGCTCCAGTCCGCGGACCACCTCGGCCACCTCGTCGTGGGAGGAGAGGTAGCGGTCGACCTCGTTCTCGGTGATCTCGGCCGCCTCACGCAGCTCGCCGAGGTCGATGGTGAGCCGTCCGCCGATCTCGAGGTGCTCGAGCAGCACGAGCGCAGCCTGGGGGTACTCCATCTGCGCCAGGTAGTGAGGGATGTGGGCGACGAAGCCGAGCGCGTCGTGACCCCACTCGCCCAGGCGGATCTCCAGCAGCGCCTGAGCGCTCGCCGGCACTCGGAGCTCGCCCTGCCAGGGGCTCTCGCCGGGGACCAGGTCGGGTCGGTTGGCGTGCGGGGTGATCGCGATCGGGCGGGTGTGCGGCACGGCCATCGGCACGGCCCCGAGGCCCACGACGCGCGCCACCCCGAAGTGCTCGACGACCTCGCGCACGGCGCGGGCGAAGGCCTCCCACCTGATGTCGGGCTCGGGCCCGGTCAGCAGCAGGAAGGGTGTGCCGCCCGTGTCGCGCAGGGCGCGCACCACCAGGCGGGGCGCCTCGTAGTCGGTGTAGTGGTCGCGGACGAACGTCACCGGCGGGCGACGCGCACGGTAGTCGTGCAGCGAGTCGACGTCGAAGGTGGCCACCACCTTGCCGTCGGAGAGGTCAGCGAGGTGGGCGGCGGCCAGCTCCGCCGACTTGCCCGCGTCGAGGAATCCGGTGAGCACGCAGACGAGCGTGAGGTCACCGACGTCGGTCGGCTTCGACACCTCGGCGTCGTCGACGATGTGCACGAGTCTGTCGGCCATGCGCCCCAGCCTATGGGGTGCCCCCGGGTGACCGGGCACACACCCGCGGCAGTGGTCAGGTGTTGTTACCGATGGGTAGCCTGGTGCCGTTCCGTCCCCTCCAGCCTGGGAGCCGCAAGTGTCCCGTCCACAGCGTGAGGTCGTCTTCGTCGACGGCGTGCGCACACCGTTCGGCAAGGCCAAGGGCCAGTACGCCGAGACGCGCGCCGACGACCTCGTCATCAAGTCCATCCGCGAGCTCATGCGCCGCAACCCGTCACTCCCGCCCGAGCGGGTCGACGAGGTCGCGATCGCCGCGACGACGCAGATCGGCGACCAGGGCCTGACCCTCGGTCGCACCGCCGCCCTGCTCGCCGGCCTGCCGCAGAGCGTGCCCGGCTACTCCATCGACCGCATGTGCGCGGGCGCGATGACCGCGGTCACCAACACCGCGTCGGGCATCGCCTTCGGTGCCTACGACGTCGCCATCGCCGGCGGCGTCGAGCACATGGGCCGCCACCCGATGGGCGAGGGCGTCGACCCCAACCCACGCATCCTCTCCGAGCGGATCGTCAACCCCGACGCCCTCGTGATGGGCAAGACCGCGGAGAACCTCCACGACCGCTACCCCACGATCACCAAGCAGCGCGTGGACGCCTACGCCGTGCGCAGCCAGCAGAAGACGAAGGCGGCCTACGACGCCGGCAGGATCCAGCCCGACCTGGTGCCCGTGGCGACCCGCTCGGCCGAGGCCGGCTGGGGCCTGGCCACCACCGACGAGCCGATGCGCCCCGAGACGACGATGGAGTCGCTCGCCGGGCTCAAGACCCCGTTCCGCTCGCACGGCCACGTGACCGCGGGCAACGCCGCCGGCATCAACGACGGCGCCACCGCGGCGCTGCTCGCCGACGAGGAGACCGCGCGCGAGCTCGGCCTGCCCGTCAAGATGCGCCTGGTGACGTACTCCTTCGTCGGCGTCGAGCCCGAGGTGATGGGCGCCGGGCCGATCCCGGCGACCGAGAAGGCGCTGCGTCTCGCCGGCCTCACCATCGACGACATCGGTGCCTTCGAGGTCAACGAGGCGTTCGCCGTGCAGGTGCTCGCCTTCCTCGAGCACTTCGGCATCGCCGACGACGACACCCGGGTGAACCCCTACGGCGGTGCGATCGCGATGGGCCACCCCCTCGCGTCGTCCGGCGTACGCCTGATGAACCAGCTCGCCGCCTCGTTCGCCGAGCGCCCCGAGGTGCGCTACGGCCTCACCACCATGTGCATCGGCATCGGCATGGGCGGCACCGTGATCTGGGAGAACCCGCACTGGAACGGCCTGGCCTCGAACGGAGCAGACTCGTGAGTGACATCTTCGACCGCGCCGCGGCCCTCGTCTCCGACGCCGAGCGCGTCACCCAGGCCCACCTGCGCACGGTCGCGCTCCCGGGCGTGACCTTCGGTCTGATCACCCTCGACAACGGCGAGGACCACACCAAGCCCAACACCTTCGGACCGGGCTCGCTGCTCGCGCTCAACGAGGCCATCGACGCCGCTCTGGCGGACGACACGATCGACGCGATCGCGGTGACCGGGAAGCCGTTCATCCTGGCGGCCGGCGCTGACCTGGTCTCGATCCAGGGCGGCGGGCCGGACGCCGTCCGCGTCGTCGGCGAGCTCGGCCACGCGACCTTCCGCAAGCTCCAGGACGGCGGCAAGCCGTCGTTCGGGCTGATCAACGGCCTCGCCCTCGGCGGCGGCCTCGAGGTCGCGCTGCACTGCACCTACCGCACCGTCATGGACTCCGCGCCGGCGCTCGGCCTGCCCGAGGTCATGCTCGGCCTCGTGCCCGGCTGGGGCGGCGCGTGGCTCGTGCCGAACCTCGTCGGTGCCGACAAGGCGGTGACGCTGATCGTCGAGAACCCGCTCAACCAGGGCAAGACGCTCGGCGGGCAGGCGGCGTACGAGCTCGGGCTGGCCGACGCGGTCTTCAACGGTGCCGACTTCCTCGAGCAGTCGCTGCTCTGGGCGGCCTCGGTCGTCCGCGGGGAGACCACGGTGTCGCGTCCCGCCATCGACCGTGGTGAGGCCTGGGACGCCGCGATCGAACGAGCCCGAGGGATCGTGGCGGCCAAGACCGGGGGCGCCTCCCCCGCTGCCGCGAAGGCCGTCGAGCTCATCGCCGCGGCGCGCGACACCGACCGCGACACCGGCTTCGCAGCCGAGGACGACGCGCTGCACGCGATGTCGCAGACCCCCGAGCTGCTCGCGTCGCTGTACTCCTTCGACCTGGTGCAGAAGCGCGCCAAGCGGCCCGCCGGCGCGCCGGACAGGTCGCTCGCGCGGCCGGTGACCAAGGTGGGCATCGTGGGTGCCGGCCTGATGGCCAGCCAGCTGGCACTGCTCTTCGTACGCCGCCTCGAGGTGCCCGTCGTGCTGACCGACCTCGACCAGGAGCGGGCCGACAAGGGCGTCGCCTACGTCCACGCCGAGATCGACAAGCTGCTCGCCAAGGGCCGGATCAGCCAGGACAAGGCCAACCGGCACAAGGCGCTCGTCTCCGGCGAGACCGACAAGCAGGTCGCCTTCGGTGACGCCGACTTCGTGATCGAGGCCGTCTTCGAGGAGATGTCGGTCAAGAAGACCGTCTTCGCCGACGTGGAGAAGGTCGTCTCGCCCGCGTGCGTGCTGGCGACCAACACCTCCTCGCTGTCGATCACCGAGATGGCCGCCGACCTCGAGCACCCCGAGCGGGTCGTGGGCTTCCACTTCTTCAACCCGGTCGCGGTCATGCCGCTCCTGGAGATCGTCCGCGGCGAGGCCACGGACGACGCCACCCTGGCGACCGCCTTCGCCACGGGGAAGACGCTCAAGAAGACGTCGATCCTGGTCGAGGACAGCCCGTCGTTCATCGTCAACCGGCTGCTCGGCCGCTTCATGAGCGAGGTCGGCCGCATCGTCGACGAGGGCACTCCGGTCTCCGTGGCCGACGGTGCCTTCGCCGGGATCGCGCCGATGCCGCCCTATCAGCTGCTGTCGCTCGTGGGCCCGGCGATCGCGCTGCACAACGTCGAGACGCTGAAGGGCGCGTTCCCGGAGCGGTTCTACGTCTCCCCCGCCCTCGAGCGGCTCGTCGCGGCTCGCAAGTCGGGCTACTACGGCCCGGACGGCCAGCTCGACCCGTCGGTGGAGGAGCTGCTCGAGAAGCCGGCCTCGCCGGTGGTGCTCTCCGCCGGTGAGGTCCGCGAGCGGACGCTCTCCGGCCTGGCCGAGGAGGCGCGCCTGATGCTCGACGAGGGCGTCGTCGCCGCTCCGCAGGACATCGACCTGGCGATGATCGCCGGTGCCGGGTTCTCCTTCTGGAACGGCGGCCTGACCTTCATGCTCGACGTCCTCGGCATCTCCGAGAAGGTGTCCGGCCAGCGGTTCCACTGACGCGCTGACCGACGCCGAGCGGTGAGTGAGACAGGATCTGAGGTCCGAGAACATGTCTCACTCACCGCTCCTGAGCGGGCGGCTAGTCGCGGCCGGAGTAGTCCTTCGCCGGCTCGCCGATGCCCTGGCCGACCCGGCTGTGCTTGTAGCCGTAGCCGAAGTAGATCGCGAACCCGAGCGCCATCCAGACCAGGAACCGCAGCCACGTCTCGGCGGTGAGGTTGAGCATCAGGAAGACACAGATCGCGGCCGAGAGCCACGGCACGAACGGGGAGAACGGCACCCGGAAGGACCGCTCGAGGTCGGGGCGGTTCTTGCGGAGGATGGGCACGGCGATCGAGACGAGGGCGAACGCCGACAGGGTGCCGATGTTGACCATCTCCTCGAGCTTGCCGATCGGCGTCAGCGACGCGACCAGCGCGACGACCAGGCCGATCACGAGCGTGATCCGGACAGGGGTGCCGGTCCTGGGGTTCACGTGCGCCAGCGCGGTCGGCATGAGGCCGTCGCGGCTCATCGCGAAGAACACGCGCACCGCCCCGATCATCAGCGTCATCACCACCGTGGTCAGGCCGGCCACCGCGCCCGCGGAGATGAGGGTGGCGTAGCCGTCCTTGCCCTGGTCGATGAACGCCGTCGCCAGTGCCGCATCGGGGTTGATGTCGTCGTACTTGACCATGCCGGTGATCACCAGTGCGACGGCCATGTAGAGGATCGTGCAGACGATCAGCGAGCCGATGATGCCGCGCGGCAGGTCCTTCTGCGGGTTGCGGGCCTCCTCCGCGGTCGTCGCGACGACGTCGAAGCCGATGTAGGCGAAGAAGACCAGCGAGGCGGCGAACAGGATGCCGGCGACGCCGTAGACGCCCGGGGCGCCGAAGACGGTCTGGATGAGCGGCGTGTGCAACCACCCCTCGCCGGTCGTGCCCGGGGCGCTCGGCGGGACGAAGGGCTTGTAGTTGTCGGTGTTGATGAACTGGATGCCCGCGATGATCACGAACAGCACGATGAAGAGCTTGAGGGCGACCAGGACGAGGTTGACCCGCAGTGACTCCTTGATGCCGAAGGCCACCAGCGCGGTCAGCACCACGACGAGGAGGAAGGCCGGCAGGTCGAACGAGTCGCCGTAGCCGAGCTGCTCGGGCCAGCCCAGGCCGATCTCGCCGAGGAACGTCTCGAAGTAGGACGACCACCCCTGCGCCACCACCGACGCGCCCAGCATCAGCTCGAGGATCAGGTCCCAGCCGATGATCCAGGCGATCATCTCGCCGAGGGTGGCGTAGGAGAACGTGTACGCCGACCCGGAGACCGGCACGGTCGAGGCGAACTCGGCGTAGCACAGGGCCGCCAGGCCGCAGCAGAGCGCGGCGACCATGAAGGAGAACACGACACCGGGACCGGCGTAGGCCTGGGCGACGCGACCGGTCAGCGTGAAGATGCCGGCGCCGATGATGACGCCGATGCCGAACACGGTGAGGTCGAGCGCGGTGAGGCTCTTCTTGAGCTTGAACTCGGGGTCTTCGGTGTCGGCCATCGAGTGCTCGATGGACTTGGTGCGCCAGATGCTCATTCCTGCAAGGTAGACCTGTCGGAGCGCCGCGGCGAGCACCCCGGAGGTGGGTGTCGCCGTCGGGTGCGGAGCGCCTCTCAGGCCGTGTGGTCGACCTCGACGAGGGTCGGCCCACCGTCGAGAGCGGTGACGTCCTCGACGATCTCGCGGGCCAGCGTCTGCGCGTCGAGGCCGATGCGGGCCAGGATGGCGTCGCGCTTGGCGTGGTCGAGGAACTCCTGCGGGATGCCGTGCAGCCGGAACGGCGTACGCACCCCTGCGTCGTTGAGGGTCTGGAGCAGCACCGCGCCGCACCCGCCGATGCGTCCGTTGTCCTCGACGCTGACGACGAGCCGGTGCTCGCGAGCGAGGTCGACGACGGCGGGGTCGACCGGCTTGACCCACCGCGGGTCGACGACGGTGACGCCGATGCCCTGGGCGGTGAGCCGCGCGGCGACCTCGACCGCCGTGGTGGCCATCGACCCGACCGCGACCACCAGCACGTCACGCTCACCCTCGCGGACCAGGACGTCGGCGCCGCCGGCGCGGTCGATCGCGGGCACGTCCGCGGGCGGCGGGCCCTTCGGGAACCGCACCACCGTCGGCGCGTCGTCGACCTGGACGGCCTCGTCGAGCAGCTCGTGGAGCCGGGTGACGTCGCGGGGTGCGGCCAAGCGCAGACCAGGGACGACCTGCAGGATCGACATGTCCCACATGCCGTTGTGGCTCGCGCCGTCGTCGCCGGTGACGCCCGAGCGGTCGAGCACGAAGGTCACGCCGCACCTGTGCAGCGCGACGTCCATCAGGACCTGGTCGAAGGCACGGTTGAGGAAGGTGGCGTAGACCGCGAACACCGGGTGCAGGCCACCCATCGCGAGGCCGGCGGCCGAGGTGACGGCGTGCTGCTCGGCGATGCCGACGTCGAAGGTGCGCTCGGGGTACTTCTGGGCGAACGCGTCGAGTCCGACCGGGTGCATCATCGCGGCGGTGAGGGCCACGACGTCCTCGCGCCGGGCACCGAGGTCGACGATCGCCTCGGAGAAGTGGTCGGTCCAGATCTTGCCCTTGGGCTTCTCCGCGCCGGTCTGGACGTCGAAGGGACCGGGCGCGTGGAACTGGTCGGCCTCGTGCCGCAGCGCAGGGTCGTAGCCCTGGCCCTTGCGGGTGATGGCGTGCACGATCACCGGGCCGCCGAAGCGCTTGGCGTTGGTCAGCGCCTGCTCCATGGCGGCGCGGTCGTGGCCGTCGACGGGGCCGACGTACTTGAGGCCGAGGTCCTCGAAGAGGCCCTGGGGCGCGAGCGCGTCCTTCATCCCCTTCTTCATCGCGTGGAGGGCGTCGTAGGCCGCGTGGCCGACGCCGGGGACCGCGTTGAGGCGCTTCTTGACCAGGTCGAGGACCTGCTCGTAGCGCGGGTTGGTGCGCAGCGACGTCAGCGCCGTGGCCAGGCCACCGATGGTCGGCGTGTAGGAGCGCTCGTTGTCGTTGACCACGATCACGAGCCGGCTGCTCTTCGCGATGGCGATGTTGTTGAGCGCCTCCCACGCCATCCCGCCGGTGAGCGCGCCGTCGCCGATGACGGCGACGACGTGCCGGTCCTCGCCGCGGATGGCGTACGCCTTCGCGAGGCCGTCGGCGTAGGACAGCGAGGTCGAGGCGTGCGAGTTCTCGACGATGTCGTGCTCGGACTCGGCCTGGCTCGGGTAGCCGCTGACGCCACCCTCCTTGCGCAGGCTCGCGAAGTCGGCATGACGACCGGTGACGAGCTTGTGGACGTAGGACTGGTGCCCGGTGTCGAACACGACGCGGTCGCGCGGGGAGTCGAAGACCCGGTGGATGGCCAGCGTCAGCTCGACCACGCCGAGGTTGGGCCCGAGGTGTCCGGAGTTGGTGGCGACGGTGCGGATCATCACGTCACGGATCTCGGCGGCCAGCTCGTCCAGCTGCTCCGGCGAGAGTCCACGGAGGTCGCTCGGAGAGGCGATCGAGTCGAGGAGTGCCATAGCGCCCGAGTCTATTTCATGGCAGGTCGTACACCGCTACCGCGGCCTCCTCGAGGCTCCCCATCCAGACCCGGCCGTCGTGCTCGCGGACGCCGGTGACCATGTGGTAGCCCGGGCCGTGCTCGGGCTGCTGCAGGTCGAGGTCGTGCACGAGCCGACCGTCGTCGGCGTAGGCCTGCACCCGGATCGTCCGCTTCGGCCGGGGCTGCAGCGCCTCGGGGACCTTGGTGACGAGGCGGCGCAGCGCCATCGGCGCCCGCACGAGCGCCTCCACGACCGGGTCGACCGGGCTCGCGACCGTCACCCAGACGAGGCCGTCGCTGCCGCGGCTGATGTTGTCGGGATAGCCGGGGAGATCGGTGACGAGGTGGTCGCGCTCGCCGGCTCGCGGGCCGGTCAGCCAGAGGCGTACGACGGTGCGCCCGCGGCACTCGGCGACCGCCACATAGGACTCGTCGGCGGCCAGCGCGACGCCGTTGGAGAACGCGAGGCCGTCGAGCGCCACGGTGACCGTGCCGTCGGGGTCGCGGCGGATCAGGCGCCCGGTGCGGGTGTCCTGGACGAAGTCGTCCTTCCACTGGGTGATGCCGTGGTGGAGCGAGGAGTCGCTGAACCAGATCGTGCCGTCGGTCGCGACGGCGGCGTTGTTGCAGAAGCGCATCGGCCCGCCGTCGACCTCGCCGACCAGCACGTCGACCGCACCGGTGGCGGGCGCGACCCGGAGCACGCCGCGTACGGCGTCGCAGACGAGGAGGTCGCCGCCCAGCAGCTCGATGCCGAGCGGCCGACCACCCGTGTCGGCGACACGGCGCACGCTTCCGCTCGCGGGGTCGACGGCCCAGATCGCGCCGTCCTCCGTGCCGGTGAAGACGGTGCCGTCCAGGCCCACGACGACGTCCTCGGCGCCGGGCCCGGGAACCGGGTGCACAGTGAGGCTCATAACGCCATGCTGGCGTAGACGTCGCTGCGGAGGAAGGCCGGGACGATGCCCTCCCCGCCCCTGGTGAGCCGGAGGTCGGACACCGTGGCGTGATCGACGAAGACGATCTGGCGACCCTCGCGGCAGTCGATGTCGGCGTCGGTGAGGTCGACGGCGGCCGCGTAGACCCACATCCGGTCCCAGGTGCCGTAGGACGCACGGTGGTCGTTGGCGAACGCCCCGACCTCGTGCAGGTCCCCCACCTCGAGGCGCACACCGGTCTCCTCCTCCAGCTCGCGCAGCGCGCCCGCAGCCGGGTCCTCGTCACCCTCGAGATGGCCACCGGAGAGCCCCCAGCAGTCCGGGTCGATCCGCGGGTTGCTGTCACGCTCCTGCAGCAGGATCCAGCCGCGCCGGTCGACAAGGATCACGCCGGCGAAGCCGCGGGCGTCGGGCGGCGGGACCGGGGTGTGCTCGATCGCCCAGCCACGCAGTGCCCCCAGTACTCGCTCGGTCGAGCTCACGAGGGGCCGGTCGGTCAGCGTGGCCGGATCCACGAACACGATCTGACGGCCCTCACGGCAGTCGACGTCGACGTCGCCGAGCTCCGTCGGCGCGACGAACGCGTGGTAGCGGAAGCGGCCGAGCGGTGACTCGACCCGGAACTCGCCCAGGTCGTGGGGTGCATCGGCGTCGAGCACGATGCCTGTCTCCTCGGCCAGCTCCCGGAGCGCCGCCGCCCGCAGGCTCTCCCCCGGCACGATCCCTCCACCGGGGAAGCACCACGTGTCCGGCCAGACCGGCGCGTGCTCGTCCCGCTCCTGCATGAGGAACCACCCCCGCGGGTCGACGAGGGTCAGGCAGACGAAGTCGCTGCGCTCCTGCGCGGCACGCCACGCCAAGGTCATCGGCAGGGTGAGGCGCACGGCCTGGTGGAGCTGGTCGCCGGTGAACGACTCCGGGTCGACGAACCGGACCTGTCGGCCCTCGCCGCACACGAGGTCGTCGTCGCCGACGTCGAGTCGTACGGCGAACAGCCCGAGCTCGTCGTCCTCCCCGCAGGAGTCGCTCCGAAACCGGTGGATCCCCAGCGACTCGAGCTCCGACGCCTCGACCCGGAGCGCGGTCTCCTCCTGCAGCTCGCGGACGGCTGCGTCGACGAAGTCCTCGCCGTGCTCGAGGTCACCACCGGGGTAGCCCCAGCGTCCGGGGTCGTGCAGCGCGTCGTCGCCCCGCTCCTGCATGAGCAGGCGGCCGAAGACGTCGACGACCGCGACCGCTGCGAACCGATGCATCGTGTGACCCTAGCCAGGCCTCACATCTGTGGCCGGAAGCGCCGCCCGCGCAGCGCCTCCTCGACCAGCCCCACCTCGCGGCGTACGCCGAGGAGCCGGGCGTCCTCGAGCTGGAAGGTCTGCACCGCCGCCTCGACGACCGCTGCGGTCGTGACGTCCTTGAGGTCTCCGCGGATCTCGCTCAGGCCCCGTCGGGTGGCCTGCTGCTGTGCCTCGACGTGGAGCACGGCGAAGCGGGCCAGGACGACGACGTGTCGGCGCAGCCCGGGGAAGCGGCGGTAGTCGGGCGGGCAGAGGTCGAGCAGCCAGCTGGCCGCGGTGGCCTCCCAGTCGGGCGCGTCGGGCGGGCGGACCTGGTGCGGCCAACCCGCAGGCGCGACGCCCGGGTGCCCCGGCGGCGGTGTGGGCCGCTGGCGCGGTTGAGGAAGCGGGAACACCGCCCCAGTCTATCGAACACCTGTTCGATGCGATGGGTCGACGCCGGAGGTCGGACCTCGAACGGCGCACCCATGGCCGCCACGCTAGCGCCCGACGCGCTCGCGCATCCCCGCCGCCAGGCCACTGATGGTGAGCGCGTCGACGACCCCACCGGCGTACGTCGCCACCCGACGGCGGCGTACGGGACCGAGCCGGAGGCGCAGGTGCACCCGGGTGCCGCCGTCCGGCGTCGGCAGGACGTGCAGGCACCAGGTGAGGTCGGTGCGGCCGCGGCGCGAGGGTGGGACGAACCGCTCGACGCTCCTGGGCAGGTACCACCCGGCGCGTCGCTTGCCGAGCTGCACCAGCCAGGGCCACACGTCGTGCGGCGGTGCGGCGAGGTCGAAGCCGCGATCCATCACGACGTCGGCCGTCACCAGGTCGTCGCCGGGCAGTTCGTGCGCGTGCCCCGCCACGGTCGCACGCGCCCAGTCCACGGTGACGTCAGCCCTCGAGGAAGGACCAGCGCACCTCGCGCCGGGCGTTGTCGACGTTGAGGTCGACCAGACAGATGCTCTGCCAGGTCCCGAGCGCGAGGCGTCCGCCGAGCACCGGCACCGTGCAGTGCGGCGGCACGATCGCGGGCATCACGTGCGAGCGGCCGTGGCCGGGAGAGCCGTGCCGGTGCCGCCACCGGTCGTCGGCCGGGAGCAGGTCGCCGAGGGCGGCCAGCAGGTCGTCGTCCGACCCGGCGCCGGTCTCGATGATCGCGATGCCCGCGGTCGCGTGCGGCACGAAGACCTGCAGCAGACCGTCGCCCCCACCGCTCACGAAGTCGGCCGCGTCGCGGGTCAGGTCGAGCACGACCTCGTCGCCACCGGTGCGGTAGGTGCGGGTCTCGCTGCGCACGTCAGTCCGCCAGCGCCTGGTCGATGCGCTCGACCTTCGCGGCGAGCTGGCCGTCGTAGCCCGGGCGGATGTCGGCCTTGAGCACGAGCCCGACGCGCGGGGAGACGGCCGAGACGACCTCGACGGCCTGCTTCACGACGGCCATCACCTCGTCCCACTCCCCCTCGATGTTCGTGAACATCGCGTTGGTCTCGTGGGGCAGTCCCGACTCACGGACCACTCGTACGGCGGCTGCGACCGCCTCGGTGACCGATCCGCTCGGGTCCTGGGCGACGGGTGAGATCGAGAAGGCAACCAGCATGATCACGAGGCTAGTCGCCCCGGTGCAGGGCACCTCTTCGGGTGGCCCGACCCATCCGCAGGCGTGCCTACGTTCGAAGCACTCACAACGGCCCGTACCTACGGGCTCTCGAGGAAGGATGACCACATGCCCGATGTCACCGCAAGCTCCGGACTCCTCAGCAGGACGAAGGTCCACGTCGACGATTCGGGTGGCTCCGGACGCCCCGTCGTCCTGATCCACGGCTGGCCGCTCTCCGGCGAGTCGTGGAGCGAGCAGGTCGGCCCGCTGCGCGATGCCGGCTACCGGGTCGTCGCCTACGACCGCCGCGGCTTCGGGCGCAGCGACAAGCCGTCCAAGGGCTACGACTACGACACGCTCGCCGACGACCTCGACAGCGTGCTCACCGAGCTCGAGCTGACCGACGTCACGCTGGTCGGCTTCTCGATGGGCGGCGGCGAGGTCGCGCGCTACGTCGCCAAGCACGGCGAGGACCGGATCCACTCTGTCGTGTTCGCCGCAGCCGTGCCGCCGTACCTGATGAAGACCGACGACAACCCCGATGGTCCCCTCACCGAGGACGCGGCCGGCGAGATGGAGCAGGGCCTCAAGGACGACCGCGCGACCTTCTTCGACGGGTTCACGACGGACTTCTTCTCCGCGGGCGGCGAGCTGAAGGTGACCGAGGAGCAGCGACAGCAGGCCATCGCCCTGTGCCACCAGAGCGACCAGACCGCCGCCCTCGGCTGCATGGAGGCCTTCGGGACCACCGACTTCCGCGACGACCTGACGAAGGTCACCGTGCCTGCCCTGGTGATCCACGGCGACGCGGACGGCATCGTCCCCGTCGAGGGGTCCGGCCGACGGACGCACGCGGCGATCGCCAGCTCCGAGCTGGTCGTCGTCGAGGGCGCACCGCACGGGTTCAACGTGAGCCACGCCGAGGAGTTCAACCGCTCGCTCCTGCACTTCCTGGAGCGCTGACCTCCACGCAGCACCAACGACCTCAGGCGTTGGCCCCCTGGCCCGGAAGCCCGCCTCCCGGGTCGGGGGTGCCGCCCTCGCAGGAGACCCCGAACTCGGGTGCGGTGTGCCCGTCGCCGTACTCCTCGAGGAAGAGGGCGAGGCGCGAGTCGTCGGCGCCGTCCAGCTGGAGCTGGGCGCCCCACACGGTGATGACCACGGGCGAGGGCAGGCCCTCGCGCGGGGACATGATGCCGTTGTCGGGCAGCACGGACGCCAGCTGGTCGACGTCGTCGGCCGACAGGTCGGGGTCGTGGGTGATCCACGTGGTGCCGTGCTCGAGGTCGTGGACCGCGTTCTCGTCGCGCACCGGCTCGTCGTAGACACCGCATGCCAGCCAGATCGGCGCATGCGCACCGCCCGCAGGCGGGTCCTGGGGGTAGTTGACGTCGTCGGTGGTGTGCGAGCGGTCGGTGATGTCCCACGTCTGCACCTCGGACAGGTCGAGGGCGCGCTGGGCGTCCTCCTCACCCCGGATGGCCCGGTCGACCAGAGGCGCGACCAGCGCGGCACCGAGCACGAGCACGGCACTGGCGGTGGCGAGCACGAGCGGCAGGCTGCGGCGGTGCTCCGTCCCGGCCTCGACGAACTCGCCCGCGGCGCGGGGTGCGGCCAGGCCCCCTGGCTCGACGGGCGGTGCCGGCTCGACCTGCTCTGGCCGCTCGTCGTCGTTCACGGCGTCAGGCTACCGATCGGGGCCATGCGCCGAGGTCGACCCCGCCCTCGGTCGGCTCCCTCCAGGACGCGGCACGGCCGCGCCCAGGGAGCCTGGACGCGGCCGTGTGATGCTCAGCCGACGCGTGCGGTCAGCCGCGCAGGAGGTTGCGCAGGACGTACTGCATGATCCCGCCGTTGCGGTAGTAGTTCGCCTCACCCGGGGTGTCGATGCGCACGACGGCCTCGAACTCGCTGGTCTCGCCGTGCGCCTGGTCGGTGCCGGGAGCCGGCTCGACCTTGACGGTGACCGTCTTGGGCGTGGTGCCGTCGTTGAGCTCGGTGATGCCGGAGATCGAGATGATCTCGGCGCCGGTGAGGCCCAGGTCGTCGGCCGTCTTGCCCGCGGGGAACTGGAGCGGGATGACGCCCATGCCGATGAGGTTCGAGCGGTGGATGCGCTCGTAGGACTCGGCGATGACGGCCTTGACGCCCAGCAGGGCGGTGCCCTTGGCGGCCCAGTCTCGCGAGGACCCCGAGCCGTACTCCTTGCCGGCCAGGACGACCAGCGGCGTGCCGGCGGCCTGGTAGTGCTCGCTGGCCTCGAAGACGCTGGTGACGTCACCGTCGGTGGTGGTGAAGTCGCGCGTGACGCCGCCCTCGGTGCCCGGCGCGAGCTGGTTGCGCAGGCGGATGTTGGCGAACGTGCCGCGGATCATGATCTCGTGGTTGCCGCGGCGCGAGCCGTAGGAGTTGAAGTCGCGCTGGTCGACGCCGTGCTCGGCGAGGTAGCGACCCGCCGGGCTGTCCTTCTTGATCGCGCCGGCCGGGCTGATGTGGTCGGTCGTGACCGAGTCACCCAGCTTGAGCAGCACCCGGGCGGCGACGATGTCGGTGACCGGCTCCGGCTCGTGCGGCATGCCGTCGAAGTAGGGCGCGCGACGGACGTAGGTGCTGTTCTCGTCCCACTCGAACGTGTTGCCCTCGGGCGTGGGAAGCGACTGCCAGCGCTCGTCACCGGCGAAGACGTCCTGGTAGGACTCGTTGAACATCTCGGAGTTGATCGCCTGCGCGATCGTCTCCTCGACCTCGGTCGGGCTGGGCCAGATGTCCTTCAGGAAGACGTCGTTGCCGTCCTGGTCCTGGCCCAGCGCGTCGTTGAACAGGTCGAGGTCCATTGACCCGGCCAGCGCGTAGGCCACCACGAGCGGCGGGGACGCGAGGTAGTTCATCTTGATGTCGGGGTTGATCCGACCCTCGAAGTTGCGGTTGCCCGACAGCACCGAGGTGACCGCGAGGTCGGCCTCGTTGACGGCCGCGCTGACCTCGGGGATGAGCGGGCCGGAGTTGCCGATGCACGTCGTGCAGCCGTAGCCGACGAGGTTGAAGCCGAGCTTGTCGAGGTACGGCGTCAGGCCGGCGCGGTCGTAGTAGTCGGACACCACCTTGGAGCCGGGCGCCAGCGTGGTCTTGACCCACGGCTTGCGCGAGAGGCCCTTGTCGACGGCGTTCTTGGCGAGCAGGGCCGCACCGATCATCACGCTCGGGTTCGAGGTGTTGGTGCAGGAGGTGATCGCGGCGATCGTGACGGCGCCGTGGCCGATCTCGAACTCCTGGCCGTCGAGGCTCACGGTCGCCTTCGCGTCCTTGTCCTCGGTGTAGTCGGCGAGCGCCTTCTGGAAGCTCTCCTGGGCCTTGGTGACCTCGACCCGGTCCTGGGGACGCTTCGGACCGGCGAGCGACGGCACGACGGTGGAGACGTCGAGCTCGAGCTGCTCGCTGTAGCGCGGCTCGGCGCTCGGGTCGTGCCAGAGGCCCTGCTCCTTGGCGTACGCCTCGACGAGGGCGAGCTGCTCCTCGGAGCGGCCGGTGAGGCGGAGGTAGTCGACGGTCTGCTCGTCGATCGGGAAGACGGCGATGGTCGAGCCGAACTCCGGGCTCATGTTGCCGATCGTGGCGCGGTTGGCCAGCGGCAGTGCGGAGACGCCCTCGCCGTAGAACTCGACGAACTTGCCGACCACGCCGTGCTCGCGGAGCATCTCGGTGATCGTGAGCACGAGGTCGGTGGCGGTCGAGCCCTCGGGCAGCTCGCCCGACAGCTTGAAGCCCACGACGCGCGGGATGAGCATGGAGACCGGCTGGCCGAGCATCGCGGCCTCGGCCTCGATGCCGCCGACGCCCCAGCCGACCACGCCGATGCCGTTGACCATCGTGGTGTGGGAGTCGGTGCCGACGCAGGTGTCGGGGTAGGCGACGCCGTCGCGGACCATGACCACGCGGGCGAGGTGCTCGATGTTGACCTGGTGGACGATGCCGGTGCCGGGCGGGACGACCTTGAAGTCGTCGAAGGCACCCTGGCCCCAGCGCAGGAACTGGTAGCGCTCGCGGTTGCGCTCGTACTCGATCTCGACGTTGCGCTCGAACGCCGCCGGGGTCCCGAAGACGTCGGCGATGACCGAGTGGTCGATGACCATCTCGGCCGGCGCGAGCGGGTTGATCTTGGTGGCGTCGCCGCCGAGCTCGGCCATCGCCTCGCGCATGGTGGCGAGGTCGACGACGCACGGGACGCCGGTGAAGTCCTGCATGATCACGCGGGCGGGCGTGAACTGGATCTCCTGGTCGGGAGCGGCACTCGCGTCCCAGCCGGCGATCGCCTTGATGTGGTCGGCCGTGATGTCGGCGCCGTCCTCGGTGCGGAGCAGGTTCTCCAGCAGCACCTTGAGCGAGAAGGGCAGGCTCTCGACGTCGAGGCCCTCACCCTTCACCGCGTCGAGGCGGTAGATCTCGTAGGACTGTCCGTCGACGTCCAGGGTGCCCTTGGCACCGAAGCTGTCCTGACTGGCCATCAGCCACATCTCCTCGGGGAGTTCGCGGGTTCGTGCCCATCCTGCCGTCGCGCGTGAGCGCGGGAAAAGGAAGGCGACCCTAAGTTCCGGTCATGCGATATCTTGACGTCAAGATACCACAGCAGGGACAACGCCCTGGCTACTGTCTCCCGCGTGGCGACCCTCCTCCACCTCAACGGTCCGTCCGGCGTCGGGAAGTCGACGCTCGCCCGCGCGCACGCCGCCGACCACCCCGGCACGCTGCTGTGCGACATCGACGAGCTCAGGTCGTGGGTGTCGGGTTGGGAGGACGACTTCGTCGGCACCGGCGAGGCCGTCCGCGCCACCGCCCTGGCGCTGATGACGGCCTACCTCCGCTCGGGCCGAGACGTGGTGCTCCCCCAGCTCATCGTCACCCCCGCGCAGGTCGCTCGCTTCGAGGCCGCCGCCGCGGAGGCAGGAGCGTCGTACGTCGGCGTGGTGCTGGACGCCGACCCGGATGTTGTGCTGCGCCGGCTGCACGCGCGCGAGGTCACGCCGGTCACCGCGGTGATCTCGCGCATCATCGAGGAGCGCGGCGGTGATGCCCTCGTCCTCGAGGGCCGCCGGCAGCTGCTCGACCTGGCCGCCGCGGAGGGATGGCCCGTCGTCGACACGGGCGATCGCGATGCCGCGCTCGCCGAGCTGGCCGCGCTCGCCGGGCGCTGACTGCGACTCAGCCGATGCCGGCGACCCGGTCGAGGCGCTGCAGCAGGTCGTGGGCCGCGAGCTCGACGTCCTTGTGGCGCCACTCGGCCGCGCGGTAGACGCACGCGATCAGCCCGGTGCGGTGGACCCGCCGGAAGTCGCCGTAGCCGAAGGCGTGCCGCGCCTTGGTCTCGTCGTTCGCGCCCTGGGTGAGGCCCAGGTGCCAGGCGGCGTAGTCCTCCCACGGGTGCCTCTCGAGGTAGGCGTTCTGCGCCTCGGCATCGGGCTGGACGTCGCCCCAGTCGCTGTCGAGGACGTACTGCCGGGCGTCGATGAGCCTGCTCGCGTGGCCGACGGCGGCCGGGTTCACCTCGTAGGTGGCCATGCCCGCCACCCTGCCAGACTCAGAAGCCCAGCACCTTGCCCAGCGCCGAGAAGAAGGCGTCGAACGTCCGCGCGATCGGGTTGCGGGATCCGTCCGCGGTCGCCTTCTGCCAGAAAAGCGGGTGGATCCCGGTGAACTCGTCGTCGACGAGCGGCGTCCGGCCCCACAGGTAGGGCCAGAACACCTCGGTCCGGTTGACTCCTGCGCTCAGGCGGGAGTCGAAGCCCATCACCAGGTTCTGCTCCATCCTTGTGGAGCGGCCCCCGGGGTCGGTGGCCACGACGTCGCCGCTGCCCTGGACGATCAGGCTGCCGGTGCCCGCGAACAGGATGTAGCGCACCTGCCACGTCGCGAAGGACTGGATGCCGAACCGCCAGCGCGTCTCGAGCTCCGGCGTGCCGATCACGCCCACGACGTGCCTCGGTCGCATCACCACGCCCGGGTGGTCGGTGAAGTCGATCCGCATCAGGTACGAGTCGGGATCGCCGGGAGTCGACAACGTCGCCGAGGTGCCGCGCTCGTCACCCGTGACCCGGCTCAGCCCGTAGAGCCCGGCCGCGAAGCTGATGAAGGGCGACGACCAGTCGTAGAGGAGCCGGCCACTGATCCTCCCCTGCACCGGCCGGACGTGCTCCGACCGCGCGGACATCACCTCGCCGTCGGCGAGCTCGACCGTCAAGGTCCGGAGTGCCTCGGACGTGTCGAGGCGGGCCGCCCCCTCCTCGGAACCGGCCGACAGGTGGATGGGCCGGTGTGCCCGCTTCACGGCCGGCATCAGGACGAAGTAGCTGACCACGCGGAGCAGTGCGGGCATGACCAGCGCGAGGAGGGCGACGAGGGCCAGCCACTTCCACGACTTCGCCCACTGGTCCACCACCCATCCCACGCCGGACCCCTGGGCCTGCTCCAGCGTCCGCTCCTCCGCCTTCTTCTGGCCGAGCACCGCCTCCGTGTCCTCGATCTCGCGGTCGGTCGAGGCCAGGTCGCTGCCCTCGCCGAGCCGGGACAGCTTCTCCTGGTTGCTCAACGACGGGTCGGTCAGGATCTCGGCTCGGGCCTCGGCCGTGGCCACGCCGCGCTCAAGGGTGGTCAGCGTCTCGCGCGCCGCCTCGGCCGCGCGTTCCTTGAGCTCGCACGTGTTCGGCACCACCGGCAGGCTCTCGACCAGCTCCCGGAGACGACTGCAGTCGTCAGCCTCCTCGAGCCGGTCCTCGAGCACCGCCTTCTGGTCCGCGACCTTCTGCCTGCTGCTGTCGAGCTCCGTCCCGACGGCGGCCTGTAGTGAGTCGACCGCGGCGCTCCGGCGCTCTTCGGCCACCTCCTTCAGCTGGGCCAGGTCCGTCTCCAGACCTGCGCGCTCCTCCGCGACCTGCTCCAGGCGATCCCGGTCGGAGACGGCTTCGCGGATGGCGGGGACCAGCGCCTGGACGAGCAGGTAGCCGACGAACAGCGACAGCACCAGCACCACGAGCGCGCCGGCCTTCCGCAGCACGAAGCCCAGGACTGCCGAGACGAGACGCACCCGGGCGATCCTAGGGGTCGGACCGGGGGCCGCTCCTCGTGAGCAGCGCGACGCACTCCACGTGGTGGGTCATGGGGAAGAGGTCGAAGGCCCGGATCGCGGTCAGCTCGTAGCCGTGCTCGGCGAAGATCGCCACGTCCCGACCGAGCGCGGCGGGGTCGCAGGCGACGTACGCCACCGCGCGGGGACGGCGGTCGACGACCTGCTCCACGACGGCTCGCTTCGCGCCCTCGCGCGGCGGATCGAGCACGACCAGGTCGAACGGCTCGTCGAAGCCTGCACGCAGCACGTGGTCGGTGGCTCCGCACTCGACGACGGCCGCCTTCAGCGCCGCCAGGTTGGCACGGGCGTGCTGGCACGCCGTGCGGTCGGCCTCGACCGCGACGACGCGGGCGCCCGTGGCGTGGCCGACGAACCGGGCGAACAGGCCGACACCGGCGTAGAGGTCGAGGGCGCGCTCCCCCGCCGTCGGCCGCAGCAGGTCGAGGACGGCCTCGACCAGCACCCGCGGCGCCTCGGGGTGGACCTGCCAGAAGCCGTCGGCCGCGACGCTGAAGGGGTACGTCGCCTCGCCGACCGAGACCTCGTGGGTGACCGGGTCTCGCGACGGGCGCTGCGCGCCCTCCTCGACCACCGGCTGTCCGGTAGGTGCCTGGTGGGGCCGGGCGCCCTCGGCGGCGATCAGGCAGTCGTCGATCGCGACGAGCTCGTGCGAGCGGTGCGCCCGCATCGCCGGGCGACCGTCCGGCAGCGCGGCGTACCTCTGCCGGGTACGCCAGCGCAGGCCGTCGTCGGGACGGCCGGGGACCGGGACGGCCTCGACCTGCAGTCCGGTCACCAGGGGTGAGTCCGCCGCGAGCCGTCCGAGCCGCACCAGCTGCTCGCGGACGACGGCGGTCTTGAGGTCGCGCTGGGCGGGCACGGCGACGTGCTGGAAGTCGCAGCCCCCACACCGACCGGGACCCGAGAACGGGCACGGTGCAGCGACCCGGTCGGGCGAGGCCTCGCGGACCTCCACGGCGTCACCGCGCCAGAACCGGTCGCCATCGGTGCCCTCGGTGATCTCGAGCAGCACCCGCTCCCCCGGCAGCGCGTGGCGCACGAACACGACCCGGGCCTCGGGCTCGGGGAGTCGGACCACGCAGTGCCCGCCGTGGGCGACGGGACCGACCTCGGCCTCGAACCGCTCACCGACCCGCGATCGCCCGCGCGGCTTGCGTGGCCGGTTGCTCCTGCCTTCGCGTCGGCCGCTCACTCGTCGCCGATCTGGCGGCGCGAGGAGCGCGAGCCGACGCGGCCGCGACGCAGGTCACCGGCGAGCACGCGGCCCTCGTTGGCCTTCTCGCGCTCCTGGGCGGCCTGGGACGACCGGAGCTGGTAGGGCACGGAGATCACCATGACGCCCGGGGTGAAGAGGAGGCGGCCCTTGAGCCGCAGCGCGGTCTGGTTGTGGAGCAGCTGCTCCCACCAGCGGCCGACGACGTACTCCGGGATGTAGACCGCGACCACGCCGCGCGGGCTCGCGTTGCGGATCTCCTGGGTGTACTCGACGATCGGGCGCACGACCTCGCGGTAGGGCGAGTGCAGGACCTTGAGCGGGATGTCGAGGTGCCGGTCGTCCCACTCCTCCAGCAGCCGGTTGGTCGCCTTCGTGTCGACGCTGACGTAGATCGCCTCCAGCACGTTGGGGCGGGTCGCCCGGGCGAAGGCGAGCGCGCGCAGGGTCGGCTTGTGGAGCTTGGACGCCAGCACGATGGCGTGCACGCGGGTCGGCATGATCTTGTCCTGCTCGTCGGCCGCGAGCTCGAGCTCGACCCGGGCGTAGTGGCGCCCGATCGCCTTCATCAGCATGAAGAAGAACGCCATCGCGAGGATGGTGATCCAGGCGCCGTGGACGAACTTGGTGATCAGCACGATCACCAGGACGACGGCCGTCATGCCGAGACCGAAGGTGTTGATCGCGCGCGAGCGCAGCATCCGGCGCCGGGCGGCGGGATCGCGCTCGGTGCGCAGGTGGCGGGTCCAGTGCCGGATCATGCCGAGCTGGCTGAGGTTGAACGAGACGAAGACGCCGACGATGTAGAGCTGGATGAGCTTGGTGGTCTCGGCATCGAAGGCCCAGATCAGCAGGATCGACATGGCGGCGAGGAAGACGATGCCGTTGCTGTAGGCCAGCCGGTCGCCGCGCGAGCCCAGGGACCGGGGAGCCAGGCCGTCCTGGGCCAGGATCGAGCCGAGCACCGGGAAGCCGTTGAACGCCGTGTTCGCGGCCAGCACGAGGATGATCCCGGTGACGGTGACGACGAAGTAGAAGCCGGGCGGGAAGTGGTTGAAGACCCCGGCGGCGATCTGGGCGATCACCGGGTGCTGCTCGTAGCTGTCCGGCAACGCGCCACCGGAGGCCGTACGCAGCCGGTCGAGCTCGTGCGGGTCGACGAAGCGGATCGTCATCTGCTTGGCCAGCACGATCACGCTCATCATCATCGAGATCGCGATCAGGCCGAGCATCAGCAGCGTGGTGGCGGCGTTGCGGCTCTTCGGCTTGCGGAAGGCCGGCACGCCGTTGCTGATGGCCTCGACCCCGGTCAGCGCCGCACAGCCCGAGGAGAAGGCTCGCGCCAGCAGGAACATCAGACCGACCTGGGTGAGCGGCTCGTCCCACCCCGGCTGCGGCTCGATCACGAGCTGGGCGCTCTCGGCCTGGGGCAGGTCGCCGGCGAGCAGCCGCAGCAGGCCGTACGCGCACATCCCGAGGATGGCGACCATGAACAGGTAGGTGGGGACCGCGAAGAAGCCGCCGGACTCGCGGACCCCTCGCAGGTTCATCGCAGCGAGGACGATGACGGCGACGATCGCGATCGTCGCCTCGTGCCCGATCAGCCCGTTGATGGCACCTGCGGCGTACTGCGACGCCGAGGAGATCGACACCGCGACAGTGAGCACGTAGTCGACCAGGAGAGCGCTCGCGACGGTCACCCCGGCGTTGCGCCCGAGGTTGACCGTGGCGACCTCGTAGTCGCCGCCCCCGGATGGATAGGCGTGCACGGTCTGGCGATAGCTGGCGACGACCGTCAGCATCACGAGCGCGACGGCGATGCCGATCTTCCACGACCAGACATAGGTCGAGGCACCGGCGACGGCCAGCATGATGAAGATCTCGTCCGGTGCGTAGGCGACCGACGACAGCGCGTCGCTGGCGAAGACCGGCAGGGCGATCCGCTTCGGGAGCAGCGTCTCCCCGAGCTGGCTGCTGCGCAGCTTGCGACCCAGCAGGATCCGCTTCGAGACGTCACCGACACTCACGGTTGGGAAGCCTAGACCCGGCAGCACGGTTCTCCCCGCTGGGATACGGTTCTGGCGTGCACGTCGTGATCATGGGTTGTGGCCGCGTTGGTTCGACGCTTGCCCGGAGCCTCGAGGACCGCAACCACACCGTGTCGATCATCGACAGCGAGCCCGACGCCTTCCGACGTCTCGGACCGGAGTTCAACGGCGACAAGGTCACCGGCTACGGCTTCGACCAGCAGGTGCTGGAGAAGGCGGGCATCCGCCGCGCCGACGCCTTCGCCGCGGTCTCGAGCGGAGACAACTCCAACATCATCGCCGCCCGCGTCGCCCGGGAGACGTTCGGCCTGCAGCAGGTCGTCGCCCGCATCTACGACCCCGGCCGCGCCGAGGTCTACCAGCGCCTCGGCATCACGACGGTCGCGACGGTCAAGTGGACCGCCGACCAGATCCTGCGCCGACTGCTCCCGGCCGGCGCCGAGCCGGACTTCCGCGACCCGTCCGGCACGATCCGCGTCGACCACGTCCCGATCCCGGAGGCCTGGATCGGCAACCGGACGGTCGAGTTCCAGATGCAGTCGCGCAGCCGCATCGCCTGGATCGACCGGCTGGGCGAAGGCATGCTCCCGACCCGGGAGACGGTGCTGCAGGAGGGCGACATGCTCCACCTCGTCATGCGCGAGGAGAACGCCGCCCACGCCTACGCCGTCCTCGAGTCCGGCCCCGAAGCCGACTGACCCCGCCCACCGACCACAGACCCTGAGCCAGGAGCACTGCACACATGCGCGTCGCCATCGCCGGAGCCGGGGCCGTGGGTCGATCGATCGCCCGCGAGCTGATCGAGAACGGCCACCAGGTCCTGCTCATCGACAAGAACCCGTCCTCGATCCGCCCCGAGCGCGTCCCCAACGCCGAGTGGCTGCTGGCCGACTCGTGCGAGCTGTCCTCACTGGCTGAGGCCCAGCTCGGCAAGTGCGACGTCGTCATCGCCGCGACCGGCGACGACAAGGCCAACCTGGTCACCTCGCTCCTCGCGAAGACGGAGTTCGGTGTGCCGCGGACCGTCGGCCGGGTGAACCACCCCAACAACGAGTGGCTCTTCACCGAGGCCTGGGGCGTCGACGTCAACGTCTCCACCCCGCGCATCATGTCCGCGCTGGTCGAGGAGGCCGTCTCGATCGGTGACCTGGTCCGTCTCTTCACCTTCCGCCAGGGCAACGCCAACCTGGTGGAGCTCACCCTGTCCGCGGACTCCCCCTTCGTCGGCACGCCGGCCGGGCTCGTCCCGTTCCCGGACAACTGCGCCCTCGTCACGATCCTGCGCGACGGGCAGGTCTACACGCCCGAGGCGGAGCAGCCGCTGGAGTCCGGCGACGAGCTGCTGTTCGTGGTGCCGGCCGAGGTCGAGGCCGAGCTCGAGCAGCTGCTCTCCCCCGGCCACCACTGAGGGTCGCTCAGGCCGGTGCGGCCTCCGCCGCCACCGGGGTCCGGTTGCGCGAAAGCAGCCACACCATCGAGCCGAGCGCGGCCAGCTGGAGCGGCCAGCCGAGCACGATCTTCAGCACGCCGAGCGCGGCGACCGCGGTGTCGGGGTCGATCGACCCGGAGCTGCCGGCCAGCCAGATGGGTGCCTGGATGGCCACCCGGAGGATGCACGGCGCCACCAGGAGCCAGGTCAGCCGGCTGCACAGCCTCACGATCTGCCGGTCGGAGCGCCACGCCGTCGGGTCGCCGGTGATGCTGCCGACCATGAAACCCACCAGCGGCCAGCGGATGAGGCAGGTGAACGCCAGCACGACGGCGTACCCGCCGTTGTAGAGGATCCCGGGCAGGAAGTAGGCCAGGGCCTGGTCCTGCTCCGAGCCACCCGCTGACGCCGAGCGATGGACGAAGAACCAGCCGATGCCGATCCCGAAGAGAGCGTTGACGACGAACTGCACCGTCGAGCGCTGCACCAGGCGGATCGCCAGCAGCACCAGCGCCGCGCCGATGCTCACGTAGAGCGCGAGCTGGAGGTCGCGCATCGTGAGCCAGGTGGCGGTGAACAGGATCGTCGGGACGGCCGCCTCGGCCATGCCCCGTCGACCGCCCAGGGCCTTGGAGAGCTGCTGGCGCACGACGGCCTCGACGGTGTCGGTGTCAGCGGCCGCCTTCGCGGGCTCGCGAGCCTCGTCGGTCTGGGCCTCGTCAGCCGGCTTCGGGTCCGTCACGGGCGCAGCTCGTAGCGGGGGTTGAACATGAGAGGTACGTCGCTCTGTCGTCCGATGCAGCCCGCCACCACCACCGACCGACCGGGATCGACTCCCGTGATCCGACGGCGGCCCAGCCACACGACGGTGATCACGCCCGAGCCGTCGTCCAGCTCGGCCTCGAGGGCCGGGACGCCGCCTCGCGGGCGGAGCGTCACCGTGCGCAGCACACCGCTCACCACGACGTGCTCCCGCTCGGGAGCATCCGCGATCGCAACGGCCTCGCCGTGGTCGCCGGACTTCAGGGACTCACGCAGGTCCCGCTGGTTCTGGTCGGAGCTGTCCGCCCACTTGGAGAGGGCCTGGCGCAGGCGACTCTTCTCGGCCATGGCTCACCGCACCCGGCGGGCGTCGTCCGGCAACGTCACGGGCAACGGCTCTCCGACCGGCATCGCACCCTCGCCCCGGCGTACGACGACCTGGGCGAGCGCGTCCTCCCACTCCGAGGTCTCCTCCGGCTCGAGGGCCGGGCGGCCGAGGAAGGAGGCGCGCAGCATCCAGCGGTCGCCGTTGATGCCGATGATGCGGGACGGCTGGACGGCGTCGGTGCCGTCGGGACGCTTGACCGGGACCTGGCACAGCAGCTCGGTGCCCCAGCGACCCTCGCGCTCGGTGACCTGGCCTCCGCGACGGACCATGTCCTCCGCGATCTGCGGCCGGACGTCGGACCACAGGTCGCCGTGCCTGGGTGCTGCGAAGGCCTGGAACTCGCACGCGCCGTCGGACCCGGCCAGCATGACCGACCGGACCTGGCCGCTCTGCTCGTCGACCTGCAGGCGGAGCTCCCGATCGGCGATCGCCGGCACGAGGACCGAGCCGAGGTCGGCGCGGTCGATCTCGTCGCCCTCGACCTCCGAGACGTCGAACGGCCCGACACGGGTGTCCGCGGGGGCGTCGGGTGAGGCCTCCTCAGCGGTCGCAGCGGAATCGGTGGCCTCTGCCTTGCGGCGGAACTTCACGTCAGCTTCTCCTTGGTCGCGAACCGGCTCAGGGACGTGAGCCGGTACCTGTAGAACCGTAGCCCCCGGAACCCCGCACCGAGTCCGGCAGCACCCCCACCTCGACGAACCGGGCCCGCTCGAACCGCTGGATGACCAGCTGGGCGATCCGGTCACCGCGGCTCAGCGAGACCGCCTCGACGGGGTCGTGGTTGATCAGCATCACCTTGATCTCGCCGCGGTAGCCCGCGTCCACGGTGCCGGGGGTGTTGACGATCGACAACCCGTGCCGGGCCGCGAGGCCGGACCTCGGGTGGACCAGCGCGACGTAGCCGTCGGGCAGGGCGATCGACAGGCCGGTAGGGACCAGCGCGCGCTCGCCGGGGCCGAGGGTCACGTCGACCGTGGTGTGCAGGTCCGCGCCCGCGTCTCCCGGGTGCGCGTAGGACGGCAGCGGCAGGTCGGGATCGAGCCGGACGACGGCGATGTCGAGGTCGTGATCACGGTCATGGTCGCGGTCATCGTCACGGTCGTGGTCGAGGTCGTGGTCGGGCACGGGAGGTGAATCTATAGGCTCTGCGCCGTGGACTACGCCGAACGCCTCACCGTCCCGCTGCGATGGTGGGCGCAGGGCACGATGCTCGTGGCGTCGTTGTGGCTGGCCCTCGTCGTCGCCGTGCCCGGCATCTTCGCCTGGTCCACGACCGTGGTGGCGCTGGGCCTCATGGTGGCGCTCTTCACCTCCTACGGCCGTGCGCGCGTGGCCGTCGACGGGTCCACCTTCCGCGCCGGTCGGGCGCACATCTCCTTGACGCACGTCGGTGAGGTCACCCCCCTCGACGCGGAGGGCGTACGCCGACAGGCCGGTGTGGACGCCGACGCACGGGCCTACCTGCTGCTCCGTCCCTACGTGAAGCGCGGCGTGCGTGTCGACATCACCGACCCTGCCGATCCCGCGCCCTACTGGCTCGTGAGCTGCCGACGGCCCGATGCGCTCGTCTCAGCCCTGGAGGCGGGGCGGACCGGCTCGACCGCTGGGTAGGGTGGGTCGCATGGCCTCCAAGGACTCGAACAGCAAGTTCTACTCGGCGTTCTCCCTCATCGCCGCCATCGGTGCGGCGGCAGTCGCCAAGAAGGCCCTCAACACCTCCTGGCAGGCCGCGACGGGCAAGAAGCCGCCGGAGAACCCGGCCGACCCCGACGTCAGCATCGGTGAGGCGGTCATGTGGGCGACCCTCAGCGGCACGCTGATCGGCGTGGCCCGGATGCTCGCCACCCGCCGCGCGGCCCACTACTACGCCCGCTCCACCGGTCACCTCCCCGGGCAGCTGCAGAAGGACGGCCAGCGCGCCCGCTAGGCCTGCCGGTCTGTCGGTTGGCCGGTCTGCCGGTCCGGCCTCGCAGGTGCCTGACCTGCGCGAACTGCTCCCGCCGGCTCGACCGCGCCCACCGGAGGCACGCGCCTGCCCGGCAACCCCGGTCGCGCCGCAACGGCGGTCGAGTCTGCGTTGGCCGCCGTTGTCGCGCAGCCTCACCGCGCCACTGGTCGTTGAGTCTCCGAGAGACTCATGGTCCAGACGTGCCGTCGACGCCCGCCGCCACTCGCCAGTGAGTCTCTGAGCGACTCACGGCCCGGACGCGACCTGCGGCCGCTCCCCCGAGTCGTGAGTCCGTCAGCGACTCACCGGCCAGTGGCCGCGGAGGCGGGTACGGAGACGCCGGGCGACGCCATCGCGGGCCACGCAGTGTCCACAGCCCGCCGCTCCGAGGGTCGTGTGGGCCGGTTGTGGAGGACGGCTCTCGGATGTCGGATCGCTGTCGTGGGATGGCGTACGACGCGGTGCGACTGCTCGCGTGACCGACCCGGAGGAGGCACGACCATGAGCCATCCCGACGACCAGGATCCGACAGACATCGACCCGACGACGTGGGACTCGATGGCCAACTGGAGCGAGGAGGAGCGGGAGTACTGGCGGATGGGTCCGTTCCCGGGCGGGATACCGGGGCTCGTACGCCGCATCAGGCGGATCCTCGACGTGTCCCAGCGCGGGCTGGCGGCGCTTCTCGGGGTGTCCCAGTCGGTGGTCGCCCGGTGGGAGACCGCTCGCACCAGTCCGCGTGCGACGGTCCTGGAGCGGCTGCTCCGGATGGCTCGGCTCGAGGTGACCTTCTCCGACGAGGAGACCGGCGAGCAGGTGGAGCCGATGCGCGCCGACGGCGTCAGGAAGCACGGCGGCAGCCGCTACCCCGCGCACACGGACCTGCGGGTGACCGGGTGGTGGATACCGAGGTCGGCGCTGAAGAGGTCGACGATCGAGCGGTTCACCTGGCGGGACCGGTCACGGGCGAGGAAGGACCCGGCGATCAGCTACTCCACGTCGGCGTACTTCAAGGAGCGCGAGCGCACGTTGTGGGGCACCCCCGACGATCACCCCGCGCTCCACCAGCAGGTGGCGGAGGCGATGCACCTCGAGGAGGTGCGCGCGGACCGCCTGCGCGAGCTCCGGGAGCGCGACGAGCGTCGCCTGCGAGGGGATGCGGCCTGAGACGGACACGACACAGCGCCCGTCCCCTTGCGGGGAACGAGCGCTGACGCGTTCGAGGTGGTGCCTTCTCAGATGCCGTGAAACGTCAGATGCAGTCGCGGCAGATGAGCTTCTTCTCATCCGCCAGCTGCGACCGGTGGTGCACCAGGAAGCAGCTCATGCAGGTGAACTCGTCGTCCTGCCGCGGCATGACCTCCACCGCAAGCTCTTCGTGCGAGAGATCGGCACCGGGGAGCTCGAAGGACTCGGCCGCCTCGGTCTCGTCCTCGTCGACCTTGCCGGAGTTCTTGTCGTGGCGTCGGGCCTTGAGCTCCTCGATGCTCTCCTCGCTCTGGTCCTCCTCGGACTTGCGCGGTGCGTCGTAATCGGTAGCCATCGAATCCCTCTCCCCATGCTGTGGCTCGCGTCCGCCGGGTCGCGGCGGAGCTGAGACCAGTTGTGCTCGTCGTCGGCGCCAGATTGTGCACCATGAACAGGCTCCGTGGTGAGCCGGTCCGCGACGTGTCGCATGAACAGTGGGCCACGTCTCGCTATTCCCGCTCGCGAAAGGTGGTTCCGACCACCTGTTCGGGCGATCCCGGACCGCCTCATCGCCGCGACGTCAGGCGAGGAAGCCCGCCTCACGAAGCAGCCCGACGAAGGCGTCCCACCCGTCGGCCGGGGTCGCGACCACGACACTCTCGGCGGGCCAGCCCTCCAGGGCCATCGTGCCGGGCAGGACACCGAACCGACCACCGGCCTCGCGCAGCACGACCGCCGCCGCCGACCAGTCCCAGGGCATCGGGCCCTCCTCGACGTAGGCGTCCCCGGAGCCGTCCGCGACGTGGCAGATGTCGAGGGCCGCCGAGCCGAAGCGACGGATGTCGCGCACCTGCGGCAGCAGCCTGGCAAGGCACGCGGACTGGTGCGCGCGGACCTCGGCGCGGTAGCCGAAGCCGGTGTGGACCAGTCGCTGCCCCACAGGAGTGTCGGGCCGCACGGAGATGGGCTGGCCGTCGCGGGTCGCACCGTGGCCCGTTGCGGCGGCGTACTCGACCGGGGCGCCGATGCCGACCACCGCTCCCGCCACCAGCTCACCGTCACGCTCGGCGGCGACCGAGACCGCGCAGTCACGCAGGCCGTAGAGGTAGTTGACGGTGCCGTCGATGGGGTCGACGATCCACCGCACGCCGCTGGTGCCCGCGTGGTCGTCACCCTCCTCGCCGAGGATCGAGTCGTCGGGGCGCTGCTCGAGGATGCGCCGGCGCAGCAGGTCCTCGACGGCCCGGTCGGCCCTGGTCACGACGTCGGTGCCACTGGACTTGGTGTCGGCGACGTCGACGCCCTCCTCGCGCATCGCACGCGCCAGCACGGCCGCCTCGCGCCCGACGGCGAGCGCGATGTCACGCAGCTCGTCGGGGCCTGCGCTCACGAGTCACGCCCGCACAGGGCCGGGCGAGGCCCCTTGGCGTTGGGGCAGCACCCGACGCCGCACAGGTCTGGCCCGGGCGGCAGGGACCCGACGGCAGGGCGCGAAGGCTCGGCGCCGCGCTCGGCCGCCGCGCGCTCCAGCACGAGGTCGCGCACCATCGCCACGAACCGCGCGTCGGTGCCGGCGGTCGCCGCCCGCACAGCCCGGATCCCGAGCCGCTCGGCCGTCGCCATCGCCTCGGTGTCGAGGTCGTAGATGACCTCCATGTGATCTGACACAAAGCCGATCGGCACCATCACGACCTGGTCGACGCCATCGGTCGCGAGCTCCTCGAGGTGGTCGTTGACGTCGGGCTCGAGCCACGGCGTCGAAGGTGCACCTGAGCGTGAGCAGTAGACGAGGTCGTGCCGGTGCGCGCGCCCCGTCGCCGCGTTGACGCGTCGGGCGACCTCGTCGACCGCGCTGCGGTGCTGCGGAACGTACGCCGGCCTCGGCTGACCGGCCGGGTCCTCGGAACCGCTGGTCTCGGCCATCTCGGTCGGGATGGAGTGCGTGACGAAGACGAGCCGGGCCGAGTCACCGTGGCTGGGGAGCTCGTCGAGGGCCCGCAGGCAGGCGTCCACGACGGGCTCGATGAACCCGGGGTGGTTGTAGTACTGCCGGAGCCGGTCGAGGCGGGGCGCGCCCGGCGTCTCGGCGACGGCGTCGGCGAGGTTCTCGCGGTACTGCCGGCACGACGACCACGACGAGTACGCCGAGGTGGTGAAGACCGCGGCCCGCTGTACCCCGTCGGCCACCATCTGCGCGAGCGCGTCGGCGAGGTAGGGGTCCCAGTTGCGGTTGCCGAAGTAGACCGGCAGGTCGATGCCGTGGTCGGCGAGGTCCTTCTCGATCTCCGTGATCAGCGCACGGTTCTGGTCGTTGATCGGGCTCTTGCCGCCGAAGAGGAAGTAGTGCTCGCCCACCTGCTCGAGCCGCTCGCGCGGGATCCCCCTGCCGCGGGTCACGTTCTCGAGGAACGGCACCACGTCCTCGGGCTTCTCGGGGCCTCCGAAGGAGAGGACCAGGAGGGCGTCGTACGGCGTCACGTCGGGGTGGCCCGGGGGGTTCATGGACGCCAGCGTATGACCTAGCGTGCAGCGCATGACCTCCCCCGTCCCGTCGCCTCTCCACGGCCACGTCTGGCGCAACTGGTCCGGCCTCGAGAAGGCGGTGCCGCGGCACGTCGAGACCCCCGCGTCGGTGGAGGCGGTCGTCGACGTCGTCCGCCGCACGCGCGAGCGGGGTGCCACGGTGAAGATGACCGGCACCGGGCACAGCTTCACCGGCATCGCGGCACCCGAGCACACGCTGCTGCGGCCCGAGGGCCTGACCGGCATCCAGGCGGTCGATCGCGAGGCGATGACCGTCACCGCCGGAGCCGGGACGCCGCTCAAGGAGCTCAACCTCGCCCTGGAGCGCCTCGGCCTCTCCCTGCACAACATGGGCGACATCGCCGAGCAGACCCTGGCCGGCGCCACGTCGACGGGCACCCACGGCACGGGGGGCGTCGCTGCCGGGCTGGCCGCGCAGCTGGCCGGTCTCGAGCTCGTCACCGGCACGGGAGAGGTCGTCCGCGCCTCCGCCGCGGAGGATCCCGACGTCTTCGACGTCGCCCGGGTCGGTCTCGGTGCGCTCGGCATCCTGACCAGCCTCACCTTCCGGGTCGAGCCGCTCTTCGTGGTCGAGGCGCACGAGCAGCCGATGACGTGGGACCGAGCTCTCGCGACGTACGACGAGATGGTCGGCGCGGCGCACCACGTCGACATGTACTGGTTCCCCCACACCGACCAGATGATGGTGAAGCAGAACGTGCGCACCGATCTCGAGCCGGGCGAGCAGCAGCCGCCGTCGCGGTTCGCGGCCTGGCGCGAGGACGAGCTCCTCCCCAACACGGTCTTCGGCGGCCTCTGCCGGATCGGCACGCGGGTGCCCGGCCTGGTCCGGCCGATCAACCGGATCGCCGGCCGGGCGCTGTCCGAGCGGCGCTACAGCGACCTCGCGCACCGGGTCTTCGTCTCCCCGCGCCGGGTCCGCTTCCGCGAGATGGAGTACGCCGTGCCGCGCGAGGTCGGTCTCGACGTCCTGCGCGAGTGCCGCCGCAGGATCGAGGCGAGCGACTGGCGCATCGCCTTCCCGGTCGAGATCCGCACCGCGCCGGCCGACGACGTGCCGCTGTCGACCTCGCACGGTCGCGACAGCTTCTACCTCGCCTTCCACGTCCCGGCGGACACCGACCACGCCGCCTGCTTCGGCGGCCTCGAGCCCATCCTGCGCGAGGCGGGCGGACGTCCGCACTGGGGCAAGCTCCACACGCTCACGGCCGCGGACCTCGCCCCGGTCTACGACCGCTTCGACGACTTCCTGGCCGTGCGCGAGCGGCTCGACCCCGACCGGCTGTTCGCCAACGCCTACCTCCGGCGCGTCCTCGGCGACTGACCGACGACCGCGGCGTCGACTATTCACCGAGTCCGCACGAATCGGCTGGTCACCTACACCTTCCGGCAGCGGGGCGCTGCGCGTACCGTCGAGGCGAAGGGTTTGTTATCTCACTGAACCAACTCCGTCTCGGACGCACCACCAGGAGGACCTCATGAGCCCGGCACCTCGACTCACCCGCACCGCCGTCGCCGCCGCACTGGCCGTGGCCGTCGGCGCCCTGACCTCGGTCGGCGCCCCGGCGGTCGCCGTGGACCGGGCGACCCCGTCCGGGGCCGCCGCCGACGTACGCGCGCACGTGCTCACCGGCTACTGGCACAACTTCGACAACGGATCCGGCGTGCTGCGACTGGCCGACGTCCCCGACGACTACGGCATCGTCGCCGTGGCGTTCGCCGACGCGGTGCCGACCCGCGCGGGCGCGATCGACTTCACCCTCGACCCCGACGTGACCTCCGGGCTCGGTGGCTACGACGAGGATGCGTTCAAGGCCGACGTCGCGGCCCTGCAGTCCGAGGGGCGCCAGGTCGTCATCTCCGTCGGCGGCCAGAACGGCACCGTGCACCTCGACGACGCAGCGGCCGGCGAGGCGTTCGCCGAGACCACCATCGCCCTGATGGACGAGTACGGCTTCGACGGCGTCGACATCGACCTGGAGAACGCGCCGAACCTCGAGCACATGACCGAGGCGCTGCGCGAGATCGAGGCCCAGCGGCCCGGCTACGTCCTCACCATGGCGCCGGAGACCATCTACGTGCAGCCCGGCGGCTCCTACCTCGCGCTGATCGACCAGGTCGCCGACCTGATCACGGTCGTCAACACGCAGTACTACAACTCCGGCAGCATGCTCGGTCGCGACGGCAAGGTCTACAGCGCCGGCACGGTCGACTTCCAGACCGCCCTCGCCGACATCCTGCTCGACGGCCACCTGCGTGCCGACCAGGTCGGGCTAGGACTGCCGGCGACCCCGCAGGCCGCCGGCAGCGGCTACGTCTCCCCCGACGTGGTCAACCAGGCGCTCGACTGCCTCGCGACCGGCGAGCGGTGCGGGAGCTACCAGCCCGCCGAGACCCACCCGACGATCCGCGGCGTGATGACGTGGTCGATCAACTGGGACGCCACCAACGGCTACGACTTCGCGCAGACGGTCGGCGCGCACCTCGACACGCTTCCGTGACCGGGCCGTAGCGTCCACCGCCGGGGGTCCGTCACACGTTGGCGGGCCCCTTGGGCAGTGGTGCCTGCCAGCCCCGGACGAGCGCGAGCAGCCGCCAGCCCAGGCACATGCCGAACCCCGCGACCACGACCACGCCCAGTGGTACGCCGACCCCGTCGAGGAGGACCACCACCGCGGCGCCGGCGAGCGCCGGGGTGGCGTACAGCGCCCCCTCGAAGATCACTGGCACCCGACCGGCCAGCACGTCGCGCATGATCCCTCCCCCGATGCCGGTGACCATCCCCAGCAGCGCGGCGGGGAGCGGACCGAGCCCGTACTCGACGGCCTTGAGCGCGCCGGTCACGCAGAAGAGAGCGAGCCCGAAGGCGTCGAACAGCGTGACCACGCGCTCCACCCGGCCGATCGCGGGGTGGAAGAAGAACGTGATCACGCCCGCCGTCGCGGGGACCAGCAGGTAGCGCCAGTCCGCCAGCGCCGCCGGCGGAGTGGCACCGATCAGGACGTCGCGGATGAACCCGCCGCCGAGCCCCGTCACGCCTGCGAGGACCGTCGCGGCGAAGAGGTCGAGGTGCTTGCGGACGGCCACCAGGGCACCGGTCACCGAGAAGACGAAGATGCCGATGAGGTCGAGCACCACAAGCGTGGTGACGTGGTCCGTGTCGAGCACATCCGAAGCGTAGGGCGCGCCGCGGTCCTAGCCGGATCGGGGGACCCTGCTGACGTAGGCTCGTCCGAGACCTTCGACCACCCTCAGGCAGGAGCCCGCCGTCCATGGCCAAGCTGACGTTCACCGGACGCAGCGGGGACGGCAAGCGCCTGCTGCTGGTGGACGAGGCGGGCCAGGAGCACTTCCTGGTGATCGACGCCAAGCTCCGTCGCGCCCTCCCGGGCCCGCCCGCGAGCAACGGCACCCACTCGAACGGCCAGTTGGAGATCCCGATGGAATCAAGCCTGCGTCCCCGTGACATCCAGACGCGCATCCGTGCGGGAGAGTCACCCGAGTCGGTCGCCCACGCGGCCGGCACGTCCGTCGAGAAGATCATGCCGTTCGCCGCACCCGTGCTGGCCGAGCGTGCCCACGTGGCCCAGCGGGCCCAGCTCGCGTCCGTGCGCCGCCGGGCGGCCGAGTCCGGCGCCCGCACCCTCGGCGACGCCGTCGACGCCCACCTCCGCGCCCACAACGTCGACCCGACGTCGATCGAGTGGGACGCCTGGCGACGCGAGGACGGCCGCTGGACGCTGACGGCACTCTTCGACGTCGCCGGCCGGCTGGGCACGGCGAGCTTCTCCCACGACCCCCGTGGCAACTTCGTGACCGTCGACGACGAGGACGCGCGCTGGCTCGTCGGCGACTCGACCCCGCCCTCAGCGCCGGAGCCGATGCCCGACGACCTCGCGGTCGCTCGCCAGCGCCGGCTGACCGCCGTCGACGACCCGACCCAGGACGGGGTCGGCGAGACGCGTGGCGACGCACTGGGCGAGGACGCGATCGAGATGGTGACCGACGAGGCCTCCGCCTCGGAAACCACGATGGACCTGTCCGACGCCGCGCTGGGCTCGGAGCAGCCGGTCGAGGCCTACGTCACCGAGGCCGACGTCGCTGGCGACACCGAGTCGGGCACGGCAGCGGAGGCCGACGACCCTCCGGCCGAGGAGGCCGCGGCCGAGGCGCCGGAGCCCCGCCGCCCCGCGAAGAAGCGCGGCCGTGCGTCGGTGCCGAGCTGGGACGAGATCATGTTCGGCGGCGGGAAGAGCGACTGACGTTGCGACTGCTGCAGCTCAACGTCCACCCCCTCAAGTCCGGCGCCATCCGCTCGGTCGACAGCGCGGCAGTGCTGTCACGCGGCCTGGCGGACGACCGCTCGTGGATGATCGTCGACGCGACCGGCCGGCTGGTCTCGGCACGCGAGGTGCACGCGACGTTCCGCATCGTCGCCGACACCCCGGCCACCGACTCGACGGTCGTCGGTGCGCTCCGACTGAGGACTCGCGACGGCGACGGTCCCGCTGACCTGGAGATCGACGTCCCCGCCGGCGAGCCGGTCGCCGTACGCCTCCACTCCCAGGACCTGTTGGGCATCCCCGCGCCCGACGCCGACGCCTGGCTCGCCGACGCGCTGGGGCGCGAGGACCTCCACCTGGTGTGGTGCCACGACCCGACCGCCCGTCGGCTCCAGCCTGAGTTCTCGCAGGAGGGTGACCACACGGCGTACGCCGACTCGTTCCCGGTCACCGTGGCCTCGCTCGCGTCGCTGCGCCAGCTCAACGACTGGATCGCCGAGCGCGCCGTCGAGATGGGCGAGGAAGCACCCGAGCCGCTGCCGATCGAGCGGTTCCGCGCCAACCTGGTCATCGACGGCGACGTGCCCTTCGCCGAGGACGGCTGGCACCGCCTCGAGGTCGGAGGGGTTCGCTTCCGGGTGGCCAAGCCGACCAGCCGCTGCGTCATGACCACGGTCAACCTCAAGACGCTGACGACTGCCAAGGAGCCGACCCGCTCGCTCGCCCGTCACCGGCTGGTGGGCGGCAAGACGCTGTTCGCAGCGCACCTCGTCCCGGAGTCCGGTGGCCTGATCAGTGTCGGCGACGACGTCTGGGCCGAGTAAGCCTCACCCTCGCTCGACCGGCCGGGACGGCTCGGTGATCCAGCCGCTCCAGCTGCCGGGATAGAGCGCCGCGTCGATCCCGGCCACCTGCATCGCCAGGAGGTCGTGGGTGGCCGTCACCCCGGAGCCGCAATAGGCGGCGACCGAACCGGCTCCGTCAGCACCGACCCGCGCGTACGTCGCTCGCAGCTCCTCGGCGCTGCGGAACCGACCTCGCTCGTCCAGGTTGTCCGTGCTGGGCACGTTGACCGCGCCGGGGATGTGCCCGGCGACCGGGTCCACGGGCTCGCTGTCCCCGCGGAACCGATCGGGGGCGCGTGCGTCGATGAGGACGTCCACGGCCAGCACCCCGTCGGCCTCGACGATTCTCGAGTGCGGCTCCGCCGAGGCGGTGAAGTCGCCCGGTTCGACGCTCGACTCCCCCGACTCCGCCGGGTGACCTTCCTCGAGCCACGCGCTCCAGCCACCGTCGAGGACGCGTACGTCGTCGTGCCCGTGGTGCCTGAGCAGCCACCAGGCGCGAGCAGCCGCGCGACCCTGCCAGTCGTCGTACACCACGACGGGCCGGTCGCTCCGCACGCCAGCGCGCTGCATCGCCTCCTGGAACGACTCCCGCTCCGGCAGCGGGTGCCGCCCGCCAGAGCCAGGTGCCGAGGCCAGGTCGTGGTCCATGTCGACGTACGCCGCGCCCGGCACGTGGCCGGTGGCGAAGGACTCGCGGCCCGGCGGCCCGCCGAGCTGGTAGCGCACGTCGATCACGGTGACCTGCCCGAGCACGGCGGCCAGCTCGTCAGGACTGATCAGCGGTCCATCACCCATGGGACCAGCCTGCCAGGTCGTGGGAGGCTGCCGTCATGGAGCTGGACTGGGCCAAGGGCGACGTGATCCTCCTCGACGGCCAGGAGGTGGCCAACGCCGCCCGCTCGTGGTTCCGCGAGCGCGCCGAGGTCCAGATCGGGCCCGAGCTCTGGCAGTACCGGTCCGAGGGCTTCGGCCGCGGCACCCTCGTCGCCGAGCTCGACGGTGTGGCCCGCTTCTCGGCCAGGCGCTCAGGGTTCTTCACCTCGACGTGGACCGTCGACGCCGGCCAGCCGCTCGAGCTGAGGCAGGCGGGATGGTTCGGGTCCCGCCTGTCGCTGTCGCGGGCCGGCACCACCATCGGCGAGGCGAGCACGTCCGGCATCTTCACCACGCGGCCGCGGCTGGTGCTCAGCGAGCCGGTGGAGGCCCGCGCGGGCTGCTTCGTGCTGTGGGTGGCGTACGTCGAGTTCACCCGACGCCAGTCCAGCGCGAGCAGCTCGTCGGGTGGCGCCACCGGGTGAGCCGTGTCCGTCGCGCACGCTGGTCGCGCACTGTGACAAGATCCCCGGGACATGGCTGAACTGCACTTCTTCACGGGCACGATGGACTCCGGCAAGTCGACGCTGGCGCTCCAGACCAACCACAACCACGCCGCCCGAGGTCGCGTCGGCCGGATCTTCACCACGCACGACCGGTCGGGCGCGGCGGTCCTCTCCAGCCGGCTGGGGCTGACCCACGAGGCGCTCGAGGTCGACAGCGACTTCGACTTCTGGCGCTACGTCGTGGACTCCCTCACCCGCGGCGGTCGGATCGACTACCTGATCTGCGACGAGGCACAGTTCTACGCCACCGAGCAGATCGACCAGCTCGCCAAGGTGGTCGACGAGCTGCAGATCGACGTCTTCGCCTTCGGCATCCTCACCGACTTCCGCACCGCGCTCTTCCCGGGCAGCGCCCGACTCGTCGAGCTCGCCGACCGGATGAACGTCCTCCAGGTCGAGGCTCTGTGCTGGTGCGGCAAGCGCGCCACCCACAACGCCCGCACCGAGAACGGCGCGATGGTCGTCGAGGGCGACGTCATCGTCGTCGGCGACGTCGAGCAGGCCGACGAGCCGCCGGCCGACGTCGCCTACGAGGTGCTCTGCCGCCAGCACCACCGGCGCCGCCTCACCGCCGCCCGCGCCAAGGCCGTCAGCCTCGCGCCCGAGCCCCTGCCCTTCGGCTGACCGAACCGTCCGAACCGCCGCTGGGGCGCCTCCGGATCGGACCCTGGACGTTGAGTCGCCCAGAGACTCAACGACCAGCGGAGCCCGGCAGCGCCCGCGGCACGGGGTCGAGTCGCCCAGAGACTCAACGACCAGGGGAGCCCGGCGGCGCCCGCGGCACGGGGTTGAGTCTCCTGGAGACTCATCGCCCGGGGGCGGCTCAGCCGACGAGGATCGGGATCAGCATCTCGGCCGGCGTGAGCGAGCCGTGCAGACCCACCAGGGTGCCCTCGTAGGCGAAGTCGACGCTCGACATCACCGCCGCGTCGCCGTGGCAGGCGACCATCACGTCACCCAGGCGCGGCAGCACGCTGGGGTGCACGTCGCCGAACCAGCCTCGCCCGATCGCGTCCTCGCGGGTCAGGACGGTCGCGTGAGTGCCCAGCACCTCGCGCCAGGTCGCGACGACGTCGTCGACCGCGCGTGCGGCGCAGTAGAGGTGCCGGAAGCGCGCCTCGCCGCCGATCAGCGAGATGCCCTCGCGCATCCCGTCCACCGAGTCGACGTCGACGCGCGACTCCCGCGGGCTGTCGACCATGCCGTGGTCGGCGACGACCACGAGCCGGGTGGCCGACGGCAGCGCCTCGCGCAGCTGCTCGGCCTCGGCGTCGACCATGGCGAGCTGCTGAAGCCACTGGGTCGAGGCGACGCCGAACTTGTGGCCGGTCCAGTCGAGGTCGGAGTCGTAGACATAGGTCAGGGACGGCGAGTGGGAGGCCGCCGCGACGGTTCCGGCGATCCGCTCGCCGACCCGGTCCGCACCGACGTACGCCGATCCTCGCTGCGAGGCGACGGTCAGGCCGGTGCCGGCGAAGTCGCGCTTGTTGACCGAGGTGACGTGCACCCCGGCGTGTGCGAGCCGCCCGAACGCCGTCGGGTGCGGCTGCCACTCCAGCGGGTCGACGTCCTGGTCCCACCAGAGGTGGTTGAGCAGCCGGTCGGTGCCCGGGACGCGGGCGGTGAATCCGACCAGCCCGTGGGCTCCGGGGGTCAGCCCCGTGCCGAGGGAGGTCAGCGAGGTGGCCGTCGTCGAGGGCACGCCGGCGGTGCCGGTCGCGCTGCCCTCGAGGAGGGAGGAGAGGTAGGGCGCCGAGTGGCCGTAGCGGGCCAGGAGCGCGGCGCCCATCCCGTCGATGAGGAAGACCACGTAGGACGGAGCAGGTGGCAGCTCGAGACCGGTCGGGTGCCCGTCGAGGTCCACCCCGAGCGCGCGGGCGACCGAGGGCACCACGTCGGCGAGCGAGCGGTCGCCGTACGCCGGCGCGGTGAACGCGCCCGGCGGGTCGACCTCAGCCACGTGGGGTGCTCATCCGCGGGTGCGTGCGGAGAGCGCCTCGGAGAAGGCGAGCAGGCCGCCGACCGAGTCGGCACCCTCCGCCGCCGCGGAGACCCGGAGCGTGTAGTCGTCGCCCGCGAGCGTGCCGGTGTAGCCGTGGTCGGCATCGCAGCTCGGGTCGGAGCATGCCGCGGGCTCGAGGTCGATGCGACCGACGCCACCCCAGCCGATGGTCAGCACGGCCTCGGCCGGCGGTGCCACGCCCTTGGTCGGGTTGGCCACCATCCGGGTCACCACGACGGTCCGGATCGCGGTGAGCGTCACCGCCTCGGTCGTGGTGGAGGTGTAGGGCTCGGGGAGCAGGTCGTCGCCGGGGTGCTCGTCGGTGTGCGCGATGACGAGCCGGGTCGGCGTGAGGAGGAGGGCGGTGAGGTGCCGACGCACCTCCTCGTGGTCGAACGTCGTCTCGTGGTGCACGAAGTAGGACAGGACCTCTTCACCTCCGGCGGCCGAGAAGACGCCGTCGGCGACGACCTCGGGGTAGTAGCCGGTGCGGTGGATCGCCTGGCGGAGGTCGTGGGAGACGTCCGCGTCACGGGTGGAGCGGGGCATGCACGCAGTCTGTCACGCGTGCCGGATCCGGTCCGACCTCAGTCGGGCTGTGCTCAATCAGGAAGGGTGTCGCCGGGCATGGTGCTCAGTCGTCGCACGAACCAGTCGGAGCGCGGGTCCTTGACCGGCTCCACGCGGACCTGAGCGCCGAGCACCGTCACCCCCTCGGCGCCGGCCAGCACGAGCGGCAGCTGGAGCGAGCGCACCTGGGGAAGGTCGTGCTGGAGCTGCGAGACCCGACGGACGAGCTGCTCGAGCTCGGCGACATCGACGATCTCGCTGCCGCGGTAGCCGAAGAGCAGCGGGGACGCCCGGATCTCGCGCACCATGTCCTGGGCGTCGTGGTCGGCCAGCGGCGGGATGCGGAAGGCCCGGTCGCCGAGGAGCTCGGTCAGCGGGCCGCCGACCCCGAAGGAGAGCACCGGCCCGAAGAGCGGGTCCTCCATGGTGCTGATCGTGACCGGCACGCCCGGAGCGGCGTTGCGCTGCACGACGAAGCCGGCCTTGTCGGGGTCGGTGATGAGCGTGTTGAGCGAGCTCCAGGCATCGGCCATCTCGTCGGCCGAGTCGATGTTGCGCCACACGTGCGCGAGGTCGGGACGGTCGCGCAGGTGGTCGGCGGTCGCCTTGAGCACGACGTCCCAGCCGAGCGCCTCCCCCGCCGTGGTCGCCTCGTCGAGGGTCTCGACGGCGTAGGTGTCCCACAGGTTGATGCCGTAGGCGGCCAGCAGCCGGTGCTGCTCGACGAAGTCGAGGTCGCGCCCCTCGGGGTGGTTCATCAGGAGCTCGTTGACCAGGTGACGTGCGTCGTCGCGGTCGTGGGAGCCCAGCTCGGCGACCGCGGTCTGCGGCTGCCGCACCCACACGGCGTACTCGACGACGTGGGCCATCGCGCGCACGGCGGCCTCGACGGCGGGGTACGACGGCACGGAACCGCGTCCGGCGCTGGATCCCGCCACGTCGGGGACCCGCAGCAGCTCGGGCACGCCCTCGGTCCCGAGGAAGGTCGACACGATCGGCTTGTCGGACTGCTCCCCCACGGCGGCGAGCACGTTGGCGACCTGCTCGCGCGCACCGGCGACGTTGAGCGGCGGGATGAAGATGGCGACGACGGCGTCGACCTCGGGATCGTCGATCGCGGCGTCGAGCGCGTCCTCGAAGTCCTCGGCCAGGGCGTCGGCGCCCAGTGCCTCCTGCCGGTTGACCACCAGGCCGACCGAGTTGGCGGCGTCGGCGGCGAGCAGGCCGAGCGCGTCGGAGTTGCCGACGATCGCGACCCGGCGCCCGCGTGGGAGCGGCTGGTGGGCGAGCAGCTGGGCGACGTCGAACATCTCCTCCAGCGACTCGACCTGGATGATCCCCGCCTGCCGGAACATCGCGTCGACCGCTTCCGGCGGAGCGCCGATCTTGCGCACGGCGTGGCCCATCGGGACGCCCTGCGAGCTGCGTCCGGAGCGCACCGCGACGATGGGCTTGCGACGACTGACCCGCCGGGCGATCCGGGAGAACTTGCGGGGGTTGCCGATCGACTCGAGGTAGAGCAGCACCACCTCGGTGGCGTCGTCCTCCTCCCAGTACTGCAGGAGGTCGTTGCCCGAGACGTCGGCGCGGTTGCCGGCGCTGACGAAGGTGGTGAGGCCCAGGCCGCGGTTCTGCACCTTCTCCAGGATCGCCGAGCCCAGCGCCCCGGACTGGCAGAAGAAGCCGGCGCGACCGCGCGGCGGCATGACCGACGACAGCGACGCGTTGAGCTGCACGTCGGGATCGGTGTTGATGATGCCGAGGGCGTTCGGGCCGATCAGGCGCAGCCCGTAGGAGCGGGACAGCCCCACGAGCCGGCGCTGGCGCATCCGCCCCTCCTCGCCGGTCTCGGCGAAGCCCGACGAGATCACGACCAGGCCGTGCACGCCCTTGGCCGCGCAGTCGAGCACGACGTCCTGCACGGACTCCGCGGGGACCGCGACGATCGCGACGTCGACCTCCCCCGGGATCTCGCCCACGGACTTCCAGGCCGGCATCCCCGAGACCGAGTCGGCGCTCGGGTTGACCACGTGGATGCGACCGGTGAAGTTGCCGAGCACGAGGTGGCGCACCAGCGCCTGACCGATGGTGTCCTGCCGCCGGCTGGCGCCGATGATCGCGACCGACCTCGGCGAGAAGAACCGTTCGATGGAGGCGTACTCCGCCCGGTGCTCGCGCTGCTCCATCACCCCGATCGCGGTGTCGGTGGGGTCGATGCGGAACACCAGCTCCATCACGCCGTCCTCGAACGCGCTCTTGACCTGGTAGCCGGCGTCCTTGAACGTGTGGATCATCGCCTGGTTGTCGGGCAGCACCTCGGCGACGAACTCCTCCACGCCCCGCTCGCGACCGGCCTGGGCGAGGTGCTCGAGCAGCAGCTGGCCGATGCCGCGACCCTGGTGCCGGTCCTCGACGAGGAAGGCGACCTCGGCGTAGCCCGGGCGGATGACGTCGTAGCGGCCGACGGCGATCATGTGTCCGGCCACGAGCAGGATGAGCGCGACCCGGTCGCGGTGGTCGACCGTGGTGAACCTGTCCAGGTCACGCTCGGAGAGCTCGGGCATCGGGGAGAAGAACCGGTAGTACTTCGACTGGTCGGAGACCCGGGCGTAGAAGTCGACCAGCAGCTCGCGGTCCTCCGGCTGCATCGGCCGGATGTGGGCCGTGCGCCCGTCGCGCAGCAGGACGTCCGCCTCCCAGTGCCGGGGCGGCGGCGGAGTCGTCGTGGCCACCTGCTCGACAGGGGCGTCCGCTTCGGTCACGGCTGCAATCTATCGGCAAGGAGCACGCACGGTGCCGCGACCTCGACGACGCCGTACGGCGTGCCCCCGGCGGCGCCGGGGCGTCGAGCGTGAAGAATGCCCCCATGGCACGACGTACGACGAAGCAGCCCCTCCCGGACGACTTCGAGGAGCACATCCTCGACACCGACATCCGCGACGAGATGCAGTCGTCGTTCCTGGAGTACGCCTACTCGGTCATCTACTCCCGGGCGCTGCCCGACGCCCGCGACGGTCTCAAGCCGGTCCAGCGGCGGATCCTCTACACGATGGACGACATGTCGCTGCGGCCCGACCGCGGGCACGTCAAGAGCGCTCGCGTGGTGGGTGAGGTGATGGGTCGGCTGCACCCGCACGGCGACGGGGCGATCTACGACGCCCTGGTGCGGATGGCGCAGTCCTGGTCGATGCGCCTGCCGACCGTCGACGGGCACGGCAACTTCGGCTCGCCCGACGACCCGCCGGCCGCGATGCGCTACACCGAGTGCCGGATGGCCCCCGCGGCGGTCGCGATGACGGCGTCCATCCACGAGGACACCGTCGACTTCAAGCCCAACTACGACTCCCGCGAGATGGAGCCGGTCGTCCTGCCGGCTGCCATCCCCCACCTCCTGGTCAACGGCTCGGCCGGCATCGCGGTCGGCATGGCGACCAACATCGCCCCGCACAACCTCGTCGAGGTCGTCCAGGCGCTCAAGCACCTGGTCACCCACCCCCAGGCGAGCCTCGACGACCTGATGCGCTTCATCCCCGGCCCCGACCTCCCGACCGGCGGCAAGATCGTCGGTCTCGACGGGATCCGTGACGCCTACGAGTCGGGCCGCGGCACGTTCCGGATGCGCGCCACCGCCCGCATCGAGTCCGTCACCGCGCGCCGCAAGGGCATCGTCGTGACCGAGCTGCCCTACGGCGTCGGCGAGGAGCGTGTGGTCGAGCAGGTCAAGAAGCTCGTGCTCGCCAAGAAGCTCCAGGGCATCGCCGACATCAAGCAGCTCGGCGACCGCCACCAGGGCCTGCGCCTGGTCATCGAGATCAAGAACGGGTTCGTCCCCGAGGCGATCCTCGAGCAGCTCTACCGGCAGACCGCCCTCGAGGACTCCTTCGGCATCAACGCCGTCGCCCTGGTCGACGGCCAGCCGCGCACGCTTGGTCTCAAGGAGATGCTCGAGGTCTTCCTCGGCCACCGCTTCGACGTCGTACGCCGCCGCTCGACGTTCCGCCGCGGCAAGGCCGCCGACCGGCTGCACCTCGTCGACGGCCTGCTCATCGCGATCCTCGACATCGACGAGGTCATCCAGGTCATCCGCACCTCCGACAACGCTGCCGCTGCGAAGGAGCGCCTGATCTCGGTCTTCGAGCTCAGCGAGGCCCAGGCCGACTACATCCTCGACATGCCGCTGCGCCGCCTCACCAAGTTCTCCAAGCTCGAGCTCGACAAGGAGAAGGCCGAGCTCGAGCGGACGATCGAGTACCTCGACGCGATCCTCGCCGACGAGAAGCTGCTGCGGAAGGTGGTCTCCGACGAGCTCACCGAGGTAGCCAAGGAGCACGGCACCCCGCGCCGCACCGTGCTGCTCGCCTCGGCGGGCACCACCGTCACCGCCGCCAGCGCCACGCCGCTCGAGGTCGCCGACGACCCGTGCTTCGCGCTGCTCTCGTCGAGCGGCCTGCTCGCGCGTACGACGTCCGCTGCCGCACCCGGTCACGGCGAGGGCCGCGCCAACCACGACGTGGTGACGAGCGCCGTCCGGACCACGGCCCGTGGCGAGGTCGGCGTGGTCACCAACCGCGGCCGGCTGCTCAAGGTGGGCGTGCTCGACATGCCCGAGCTGCCCGACTCGGCCAACGATCCCAACCTCCAGGGTGGCCTGCCCCTCAGCGAGATCCTGTCGCTCGGGTCCGACGAGCGCGCACTGGCGCTGACCTCGCTCCCGACCGACGGCCCGGGTCTCGCGCTCGGCACCCGCGACGGGGTCGTCAAGCGCGTCAACCCCGAGGTCCTGGCGCGCGACGAGTGGGAGGTCATCGGACTGAAGGACGGCGACGAGGTCGTCGGCGCGGTCGAGCTGAGCACCGGCGAGGAGGAGCTGTGCTTCATCTCGACCGACGCGCAGCTGCTCCACTTCGGCGCGTCGGGCGTGCGGCCGCAGGGCCGCTCCGGAGGCGGCATGGCCGGCATCAAGCTGGGAGCCGGTCAGAAGGTCGCGTTCTTCGGCGCCTTCGACCCCGCCGACGCCGTCGTCGTCACCGCCTCCGGGTCCTCGACCGCCCTGCCGGGCACCGAGGCGGGCGCGGTCAAGGTCACGCCCTTCACCGAGTACCCCGCCAAGGGGCGCGCCACCGGCGGCGTGCGCAGCCACCGGTTCCTCAAGGGCGAGGACGTCCTCGTGGCCGCGTGGGCCGGACCCGGGCCCGCCCGCGCGACCGCAGCGAGCGGTGCCCCGATCGACCTCCCCGAGGCCAATGGCAGGCGGGACGGATCCGGCGTACCCGCCTCCCAGCCGATCGCCGCGGTCGCCTCTCCCGTGGCCGCCCAGGTCGCCACCCAGCTCGACCAGGCCTCGTCGGCCGACGGCGAGCTGACCGCCCCTGTGGAAGGCTGACGCCATGTCGACCCGCGCCCGGACGCACCGCCGTCTCGCCACCGCCGCCGCCGCGGTGCTGCTGGCCCTGCCCGCCCTCGCCGCCTGCTCCGGAGGCGACGACGACGCTCCGGCGGAGAAGTCCAAGACGCCCGAGGAGGTGCTCGCCGACGCGTCCGCCAAGCTGACCGAGACCAGCGGCGTCGACCTGGCGCTGTCGACCGCGGCCCTCCCCGACGGCGTCTCGGGCATGGCCAAGGCCACCGGGACCCTCACCAACGCGCCGGCCTTCGACGGGTCGATCTCCGTGGTCTTCGCCGGGCAGAACGTCGACGTGCCGGTGATCGCGGTCGACGACACGGTCTATGCGCAGCTCCCCTTCACGCCGGGCTGGAACAAGGTCGACCCGAAGGAGTACGGCGCCCCCGACCCCGCCAACCTCATCGGCGAGGACGGCTTCGCCGGGCTGCTCACCCTCACCGACTCCCCCGAGAAGGGCGAGAGCGTGCGCGGCGGCGCGAACAACGAGGAGGTGCTCACCACCTACTCCGGCACGGTGCCCGGCGACGCGATGGACGCCATCATCCCCTCCTCCTCCGGTGACTCCTTCGACGTCGAGTGGCAGGTCACCGACGACGGTGAGCTGCGCAAGGCCACGATGACGGGCGTCTTCTACCCCCGCGCCGACCCGATGACCTACACGGTCGACTTCGACAACTACGGCACCGAGAAGAACATCACCGCGCCGTGAGCCCGTCCGCGGAGCGCCCCGCCACGCAGGGCGGGACCGTCTCGCGCACCTCGCGGCTGCTCCTGGCGATGGCGGCCGTCGCCGTCGCCTTCGCGGCTGCCGACACCTACGTCGTGGTGCTGGCGCTGCCGGACATGATGACCGGCGTCGGGGTGCCGATCGACCAGCTCCAGCGGGCCGCGCCGATCGTCAGCGGCTTCCTGCTCGGCTACGTCGCGATGCTGCCGCTGATCGGGCGCATCGCCGACCTCCGGGGGCGGGTGCCGGTCCTGGTGATGGCGCTCGTGGTCTTCGCACTCGGCTCGCTCATCACTGCGCTCGCCTACGACATGCCCAGCATCGTCGCCGGTCGCTTCCTGCAGGGCGTCGGCGGTGGCGGCCTGGTCCCTGCCACGCTCGCGCTGGTGGCGGACCTCTACCCCGTCGAGCGCCGCGGCGTGCCCCTCGGCATCGTCTCCGCCGTGCAGGAGATCGGCTCGGTGCTCGGCCCCCTCTTCGGCGCGGTGGTGCTCTCGGTCTCCGACTGGCGGGCGATCTTCGCGATCAACCTCGCCGTCGGCCTCGTGCTCGCCGCCGCGATCCGCGCCCTGGCCGGCACGTCCCCTCCGTCGGTCGACGAACGAGCGCAGCGAGCCTCGAGACCCCACCTCGACCTCGTCGGCCTCCTCCTGGCGCTCCTCACCCTCGCCGCCGGCGCCGTGGTGTTCCTGCGCCCACCGTCCCTGATGCGCGACCTCACCTGGGGCCAGCTGTTCATCCCGTTCGCCGGGGACGGCAGGTGGCTCACGCCGATCGGCGCTGCCACGATCGCCGCCCTCGTGCTGCTGGTGGCGTGGTGCTGGTTCGCCCCGCGCCCGTTGCTCGACCTGCGCGGGTGGGTCCGGGTCCTGGTGGACGCCGACCTCGTCGGCGCGCTGTTGCTCGCCGCCGCGCTCGGCGGCGTGATCCTGGCCTTCGCGACCGCCGACCCCAAGATCGAGGTCTTCTCCCCGCGGGGCCGCTGGTACCTCGTCGGCGCGATCGTCGCCGCCGTCGCCTTCGCCTGGCACGTGCGCCGCGCCGACAACCCGCTCGTGCCGCGCGGCGCCCTGCGTCGTACGCCGGCGTGGGGTGCGTTGCTGGTCAGCTTCTTCGTGGGTGCCGCGCTGATCGCGGCGCTCATCGACATCCCCCTCTTCGCGCGCACGACCGTCTACCCCGACGACCAGCTGCCCGCCGCGCTGGTGCTAGTCCGGTTCCTGCTGGCGCTGCCTGTGGGCGCGGTCGTCGGCGGCTACCTCATCCGGACCGTGCCACCCGGCGTCGTCACCGCGGTGGGGATGCTGATGGCCGCGGCCGGCTTCGTGCTGATGACGCGCTGGGGGCTGACCACCATCGAGGAGCCCGTCGCCAACGTCGCGCTGATCACCGGAGGCCTCGGCTTCGGCCTGGCGCTGGCCCCGGTCAACGCAGCCCTCCTCGCATTCACCGACGACGACGCCCACGGTGTCGCGAGCGCGTTCGTCGTCGTGGCGCGGATGGTGGGCATGCTCGTCGGCATCTCGGCGCTCACCACGATCGGCCTGCGGCGCTACTACTCCGAGCAGCTCGCGATCCCGCCGGTCCAGGAGGTCTGCGACGGCAGGAGCCGGTGCAAGGAGTTCTCCGACCTGCTGCGGGTGGCGGGGATCGCGCAGGAGCACGCGGTGTTCTGGGGCGCGGCGGGCTGCGCGGTCGTCGCTGCCGTGCTGGCGCTCGTGCTGTTCCGGCAGGTCAGGCCGTCACGGCTCAGCGTCCGCGACGCCATCGGCTCGGGCGGCTGACCCGCCCACACTCTGGGCCGCTGCCGCGTCGCGCGGCCGGCGGATTAGCCTGCAGTCTCGTGAGCGACTTCGACGACCTCATCCAGGCCAACCGCGCGTTCGCGGACACCTTCCACCTCGGCGGCTTCGACGGCAAGGCCCATGCCGGCGTCGCGCTGGTCACCTGCATGGACTCGCGCATCGACCCGCTGGGGATGCTCGGGCTCAAGCACGGGGACGCCAAGATCTTCCGCAACCCGGGCGGCCGGGTCACCCCGCAGGCGCTCGAGGCGCTCGTGCTCGGTGTGCACCTGCTCAACGTCCAGCGGATCCTCGTGGTCCCCCACACCCGCTGCGCGATGGCCTCGGCCACCGAGGCCGAGCTGCGGGTCCGGGTCGGCGAGTCGGCCGGCATGGATGCCAGCTGGCAGTCCTTCGACATGGTCACCGACCAGCTCGACCAGCTGCGCCAGGACGTCGCCAAGGTGCGTACGCACCCGCTCATCGGCGACCGCGCCGCGGTCGGTGGCTTCCTCTACGACGTCGACTCCGGGCTGCTCACCCAGCACGTCTGACGCTCAGGGCTGGGGCCGGGCGTCCGCGTCCTTCATCCGCGCGATGCGCTGGTCCCCCCGGTCGATCCGGTAGGCATCGAGCGTGCCGTGGCGCACGCCGAGCCGGATGATCCAGTAGAGCGCGAGCGCCGCGACGGCGTACATGAGCAGGAACACGATCAGCACTTCGGCACCCCCGATGTCGAACATGGCGTGAACCCTATCGACAGGACGCGTCACACGTGCGTCTTCACGCGTCCTACGCGTCGAGCGACTCCACGTCGACCTCGTAGGCGCCCTGCACGATGAACTCCTTGCGGGGCGCCACGTCGGAGCCCATCAGCAGGTCGAAGACCTTGCTGGCCTCGTCGACGTCGTCGATCGTCAGCTTGCGGAGCGTGCGGTGGCGCGGGTCCATCGTGGTCTCGGCCAGCTGGTCGGCGTCCATCTCGCCGAGGCCCTTGTAGCGCTGGACCGGCTCCTTCCAGCGGACGTTCTTCCTCTTCAGCTCGGCGAGCCGGCGCTGCAGCTCGGCGTCGGAGTAGGTGTAGATGTACTTGTCCATCCCCTTCTTGGGGTTCGACAGCTCGATGCGGTGCAGGGGCGGGACCGCGGAGTAGAGGCGGCCGTCGCGCACGAGCTCGGGCATGTACTTGAAGAACAGCGTCGCGAGCAGGCAGCGGATGTGGGCGCCGTCGGAGTCGGCGTCGGCCATCAGGATGATCCGCCCGTAGCGTGCCGCCTCGAGGTCGAACGTGCGGCCCGAGCCGGCACCGACGACCTGGATGATCGAGGCGCACTCGGTGTTCTTGAGCATGTCGCCGACGGTGGCCTTCTGGACGTTGAGGATCTTGCCGCGGATCGGCAGCAGTGCCTGGAACTCGCTGCTGCGGGCGGCCTTCGCGGTGCCCATGGCCGAGTCGCCCTCGACGATGAAGAGCTCGGTGCGATCGTTGTCGGAGCTGCGGCAGTCGAAGAGCTTCGACGGCAGCGCGGAGGACTCGAGGGCGGTCTTGCGACGCTGGTTCTCCTTGTGCTGCCGCGCCGCCAGCCGCGTCTTCGAGGCGCCCGCGACCTTCTCCATCAGCAGCTTGGCCTGAGCCTTCTCGGCGCGCTTGGTGGAGGTCAGGAAGCTCTTGAGCTCGGCGGCCACCACCTTGCGTACGACGCCACGCGCGGCCGGGGTGCCGAGGATCTCCTTGGTCTGGCCCTCGAACTGCGGCTCGGCCAGGCGCACCGTCACCACGGCCGTGAGGCCCTCGAGCACGTCGTCCTTGATCACGTCGGTGTCGGCGCTCTTGAGCACCTTCGCACCGCGCATCGCGTCGTTGAACGTCTTGGTCAGCGCGGCCTCGAACCCGCCGACGTGGGTGCCGCCCTTGGGGGTCGCGATCACGTTCACGAACGAGCGCACCTCGGTGTCGTACGCCGTGTCCCACCGCACCGCGACGTCGACGGTGAGCTCGCGCTCGACCTCCTGCGGCGTCATGTGCCCCTTCTCGTCGAGAAGCGGCACGGTCTCGGTGAAGGTGTCGGTGCCCTGGAGCCGCAGGATGTCGGTGACCGGCTCGCCGTGGGAGAGGAACTCCACGAACTCCGCGATGCCACCGTCGTGGCGGAACTTCTCCTCCACCATCTCCGAGGTGCGCTGGTCGCGGATGACGAGCTCGAGGCCCGGCACGATGTACGACGTCTGCCGGGCGCGACCGATGAGGCCGTCCATCTCGAAGCGGGCGTCCTTGGTGAAGATCTGGCGGTCCGGCCAGAACCGGATCCGGGTGCCGGTCTTGCCCTTGGCCACGCGCTTGCCCTTGCGGGTCAGCCCGGACTGCGGGGTGAACGAGGCCGACGGACCCTCGCCGTCGAAGACGCCGGGGACGCCGCGCTGGAACGACAGCCCCTGCTGGCTCGGCGAGCGGTCGACGTCGATGTCCATCCGCGCCGAGAGCGCGTTGACGACCGACAGGCCGACCCCGTGCAGACCGCCGGTGGCGACGTACGAGCCGCCGCCGAACTTGCCCCCGGCGTGCAGCTTGGTCGCCACGACCTCGACACCTGAGAGCCCGGTCTTGGGCTCCTTGTCGGTCGGGATGCCGCGACCGTCGTCGAAGACCTCGACGGAGCCGTCGTCGTGCATCGTCACCTCGACGCGATGGGCGACCCCGGCGAGCGCCTCGTCCACGCCGTTGTCGATGATCTCCCACAGGCAGTGCATCAGGCCGCGTGTGTCGGTCGAGCCGATGTACATGCCTGGCCGCTTGCGCACGGCGTCGAGGCCCTCGAGGACCAGGAGGTGCGCTGCGTTGTAGGTGTTGTCTGCGGGTGCCGCCACGGAGGTCCTGTCGTACGAGAAATCTGTCTGGAACGGGTGCTACGAACCACTCATGTGGATCACGACGACACTACCCGCGACACGCCGTGGGACGGCGGAGGCACGCTGCGCTCCGCCGGCACTCCCCCGGTCTACCGTGGGCCACGTCACGGGTGTCACCTTCGCAACGGCTCGTCCACGGTTGAGGGCAACGCCAGCGCTGCAGGGGTCACCGTGGTTGACTTGGGTCGTTCTCGAACTACACCGGCCAGCGGGGAATCTTTGTCCCACTGGCTACGTTGGGCCAGACACCGATGAACAGAAATGAGGCTGACGTGACCACTGCCACCGCACCCACCCAGGCCGTCCTCACGGCCGGTGACCGCTGCGACCGCTGCGGCGCCCAGGCCTACCTCCGTGTGGAGCTCCAGACCGGCGGCGAGCTGCTGTTCTGCGCCCACCACGCGCGTGAGCACGGCGAGAAGCTTCGCGAGGTCGCTGCGAGCGTGCACGACGAGACGCACAAGCTGGAGACGCCGGGCACCCCGGCTGCTGACAGCGACGCCTGAGCACCACTTCCACCGCTACTTCCAGATCGGCCCCGGACTCAGCTCTCCGGGGCCGATCTGCGTCTCCTCCCCGGTCGGCTCGTGACGGGCCGGCGCCCTCGTCTGCGAGCATGAGCGCCGTGAGCGCCCTCGAAGTCCTCGTCGCCCTCGCGATCGCCGTCGGCATCGCCGGGATCATCCTCCCGGTCCTGCCCGGCACGCTGCTGATCATGGGAGCCATCCTCGTCTGGGCCGTCCAGATCGGGACGACCGCGGGCTGGGTCGTCTTCGCGGTCTCGACGGCACTGCTGGCGGGCGGCACGGTCGTGAAGTACCTCGTGCCCGGACGGCGCCTCAAGGCGTCGGGGGTGCCCAACCGGACGCTCGTGGTCGGCGCCCTGCTGGCCTTCATCGGGTTCTTCGTGGTGCCCGTCATCGGCATGTTCATCGGGTTCGTCCTGGGCGTCTACCTCGCCGAGCGCGCCCGCCTCCCCCACGCCGAGGCCTGGCCCTCGACCGTCGGTGCCCTGAGGGCCGTCGGGGTGTCGATCCTGATCGAGCTCGTCGCCGCGTTCCTCGCCGCGGTGACGTGGGTCGTCGGTCTGTTCCTCACCTGATGGCGGTCCTGCTCTCGCTGGCTGCCGCACTGGCCTACGGGCTCTCGGACTTCGTCGGCGGGCTCGCCTCGCGTCGTACGTCGGCGTGGCCGGTCGCGTTCGTCGGGGCCGCCACCGCGCTGGTCGGCTCGGTCCTGCTGACCGTGGTCACCGACGGCTCTCCCGCGCGCACCGACCTGTGGTGGGGAGCCCTCGCGGGTGTCGGGACCGGCACGGGCGGCGCGTTCCTCTACCGCGGTCTCGCCGCCGGTCGGATGGGTGTGGTGGCACCCATCTCGGCCGTCGGAGCGGCCCTGCTCCCGGTCTGCGTCGGCGTCGCGACCGGCGAGCGGCCCGCCCTGCTGGTCTGGCTCGGGATCGCCGCAGCGGTCCCGGGGATCTGGTTGGTCAGCCGCGAGCCGGGCGGTGCGGGCGACCTCGCCGCCGGCATCGTCGACGGCGTGCTGGCCGGACTGGGGTTCGGACTGCTCTTCGCGGCGATGGGCCAGGTGCCGGCATCCGCCGGTCTCGCCCCCCTCGCGGTCGCGCAGGCCGTGGGCACCGTGTGCGTCGCCGTGACCGCGACCCTCCTGGGTGGGGCGTGGGTGCCCCGGCACCGCTCGGAGGCCTGGGGCGTCCTGGCCGGGGCGCTGGCCATCGGCGCCACCGTCGCGTTCCTCCTCGCGACCCAGTCCGGGCTGCTCACGGTCGCATCGGTCGTGACCTCGCTCTATCCCGCACTCACCATCGGGCTCGCTGCCGTGGTGCTGCGCGAGCGCGTCCACGCCTCGCAGGGATGGGGGCTGGTGCTGTGCGGTGTCGCCGTCGCGCTCGTCGCGGCGGCGTGACCGGCCCGGGTCGTCCTCGACTCAGGCGGGGAGCCCCGACGCGATCGGCAGGCTCCACCGGTGTCGCTTCGGCGCCCAGTCCACGACCGGGCGCGAGCCGTCGGCCTGGTCACCCATCTTGACCGACACGCGCACGGAGGCCGGGCGTCCGAGGCAGTCACGACTGATCACCGCACGGAAGACGTCGTTGCCCCACTTCGGGCGCGCCGTGTAGTCACAGCGGACCACCTGGTCGATCGGGCGCCAGCCCCTCGCCCGGGTGAGCACGTAGTCGGTGCCGTCTCCGAGCCCGCTGCTCAGGACGTACTCGGCGCCCTTCCGGCTGCGGTCGGTGTCGATGAAGACCGACACCCCTGCCGCGCTGGAGCGCATCAGCTCCTCGAAGCGCACCTTGACCAGCAGGTTGTCGCCGCCGTGGTTGACCTCGAGCCCGGTGATGTCGGTCAGCGACGCGGTGGCGTCGGCCGGGTCGTCGATGCTGTAGAACTCCGCCTGCGCGGGAGCGGCGACCAGCGCGGCGAGCGCGAGGGCGGCACCGACGGAGGCTGCGGTCCGAGATCTCATGGCCCCGAGTCTGTCACTGCGCACCCCCTGTGCGTCCACCCACGCCCGGGGATGCTGGACCACTGCGGTGGCACCATGGCGCCATGACGGACGCCGGCGCGAGGTGGGTACGCCGCCCGGCCCGGGTCGCCGCGCTGCTCGCCGCGCTGCTCGTGGCGGTCGCCTGCACCACGACGCAGGGGCCCGCCGGTCGGCCCGCCCCGACGCCGACGTCCACGACGGCACCCGAGCTCCCGGCCACGACCGCGGAGCCGCGGCGCCCCGTCCGGATCGCGTTCGCGGGCGACATCCACTTCGAGGGCGTCCTCGCCGACCGCCTGCGCGATCCGAGGACCGCCCTGGCGACCGCCACCCGCGCACTCGCCGGCGCCGACCTCGCCGTGGCCAACCTCGAGACGTCGGTCGGCACCGGCGGCCGACCCGACCCCACCAAGCGCTTCACCTTCTCGGCCGGTCCCGAGGCGCTGACCGCGCTGGCAGCGGCGGGCATCGACGTCGCCACGATGGCCAACAACCACGCCCTCGACTTCGGCCGTGAGCGGCTGCCGAGCACCTTCCGCGCGATCGGGGCCGCTGCGGGCACCCAGCGGCCGCTCACCGTCATCGGCATCGGCCGCGACGCCGAGGCGGCCTTCCGTCCGTCCCTCACCGACGTCGACGGCACCGTCGTCGCCACGATCAGCGCCTCGCTCGCCGACCAGGACCCCACCGCCGACCCGACCGGCTCGTGGGCGGCGACCGACGATCGCGCCGGGATCGCCGACGCGCTCGACCCGACGCGCCTGCTCGCCGGCGTACGCCGTGCCGACCGCGACGCCGACGTCGCCGTGGCCTACCTCCACTGGGGCGTGCAGGGCGAGCGCTGCCCGAGCCCCGACCAGCGGTCGCTGGCCCGTCGCCTCGTCCGGGCAGGCGCCGACGTCGTGGTCGGGACGCACGCCCACCGGCTGCAGGGCGACGGACGGCTCGGCCAGGGCTACGTCGCCTACGGACTGGGAAACTTCGCCTGGTACTCCCCCGGCCCGACGGGCGTGCTCACCCTGACCGTCCGACCGCCCGACGAACGCCCCGGGAGGGCGCGTGTCACCCGGGCTCGCTGGTGGCCCGCCGCCATCGGCGCCGACGGGCTGGCGGCTCGTTCGACGGGCGAGGCAGCCGAGCGGTTCGCGGCCGAGCGGGAGGCGCTGCGGGCCTGTGCCGGGCTGCGCCGCTAGCTCGACCGTCGGCCTAGCCTGAGCCCCGCGGCGCGAGCCAGGCGATCACGGTCCGCCCCACCCGCTCGAGCTGGCCGGGCGACACCACGGCGGGGACGTCCTGCGCCGAGTGGTAGCCGGCGTAGGGCGTCGAGCCCAGCCGTGCGGCGGGCATGCCCGCCTTCACGAACGACCAGTGGTCGCTGCTCCTCTCGTCGGCCTCCGGCACCGTGGGCACGCCGACCCGACGAGCAGCCGCCAGCAGGTCCTGCTGCACGGGGTCGGACTCCGCCGCGGAGCCGACCGGGACGACCGTGCCGACCCCGACCCGGTCCAGCGACACCATTCCCCGCACCGCTCGACGCTCGGCCGGGGTGAGCGAGGCGACGTACTCCCGCGAGCCGAAGTGGTGCAGGTCGTCCCCAGGTCCCCGGGGCTCCTCCGCGCCGAACGCGACGAACACGACCGGCAGGCGCGTACGCCGGTCCGCGACCGCCTCGGCGACCGCCAGCACCACCCCCACGCCCGAGGCGTTGTCCTCGGCACCCGGAGCCTGCGAGACGGTGTCGAGGTGCGCGCCCACGACCAGGTGCGGCGCCGACGTGTCGAAGCCGGTGGGAGTGGCGACGAGGTTGGCCGAGCGGCCGGCGGCGAGCGGGGCCCCCTGCCACGACACGCCCGCGGGCACGTCGATGCGCTGGCGCGAGACGTCGTACCCCATCGCGGCGAAGCGGTCGGACACCCAGTCCGCGGCGCGCCGGAACGACGGTCCCGTGGCCTCGCGCGGGCCGATGCGCCCGGCGAGGTGCCGGACGGTGCGCACCGCGGTGGACCGGTCGAGGTCGCCGGGCGCGACCGGTTCGGAGCTCATCGACGGGCTCGGCCGGGAGGTGCTCCCCGGCGTGCCCTCCGTCGTCGGGGGCTGGCTGGTCGGCGTGAGGGACGGCGAGGAGGGAGCCGGCGCCGGGCGAGCGCTGTCGTCCGAGCAGGCGCCGAGTGCCAGGACGAGCGTCAGCATCGCCGGCGCCACAGCGACCCTGCCGGTGGTCGGCGGGGCGGGCAGCGGTCGGCGGCTCATGCGTCCAGATTGCCAGCCCTCGTCACCACGATCCTCCAGTGTTGGTTAGCCTTGCCTAACTCACAGTCCGGAAAGGGACGCTCACCATGACCAGCAGAATCCGATCCGCCGCGCTCGTCGCCGCCTCCCTGGCGCTCCCCCTCAGCGCGTGCGGGGGCTCCTCCGAGGCCGAGCCCGCCTCGGGCGCCGACGCCCCGAGCGGCCCGTGGTCGTTCACCGACGGCTCGGGCGAGGAGGTCACGCTCGACGAGACCCCCACCCGGATCATCGCCCACGCCGGCGCGGCCCGCGCGCTCATGTCGTTCGGGATCGAGCCGGTCGCGATCTACGCCGACGAGTCGGTCGACTCCGACCCGAACCTGCGCGACCTCGACCTCGACGGCATCGAGATCATCGGCGAGGAGTGGGGCAAGATCGACGTCGAGAAGGCCGCCTCCCTGCGCCCGGACCTCATCGTGGCCGACTGGTGGCCCGCCGAGGAGGCGCACTCCGGGGTCGAGAACGGCGTCGAGGCCACGAGCAAGAAGATCGCCGAGCTCGCCCCGATGGTCGGCGCGACCCAGGGCGAGTCGATCCTCGCTCTCGCCGAGGGCTACGAGGACCTCGCGAAGAGCCTCGGCGCGGACGTCGACGACGCCGAGATCGCCGCGGACAAGGAGCGCTTCGAGGAGGTGCGCGCCGAGTTCGAGGAGGTCGCCACCTCACGGGACGACCTGAGCGTCTACGCGATGTCGCCCTACGAGGACAAGGTCTACGTCGCCAACCCCGAGTTCGCCCCCGAGCTGCTCGACTTCATCGCCTGGGGGCTGGACCTCAAGGCGCCCGAGACTCCTGACCCGGACTTCCCCTACTGGGAGACGCTGAGCATGGAGAACGCCGACAAGTACCAGCCCGACCTGATCCTCTGGGACGACCGCGACGACCTCGACAACGTCGCCGAGCTCAACGCCGACTACGGCGAGCAGCAGCCGACCTGGTTCTCCATCAAGGCCGCCGAGGCAGGAGCCGTCGCGTCGTGGCCGGCGTTCTGGCTGCACACCTACGGCGACTACGCCGACCAGCTCGAGCAGCTGACGGAGGCGATCCGCGACGCCGACGGCACCGTTGGGGACTGAGTCCCGGCGACGGGCCCCGCTCCTGGCGGCGGGGCTCGTCGCGCTCCTCGCCCTGGTCGTCGCGCTGGCCTTCGTCAGCCTGACCCAGGGCTCGCGCGACATCGCGTTCGCCGACGCCATGCGCGCGCTGCTCACCCTGCAGGCAGGCGACACCATGGACGGCACCGTCACGCTCGAGCTCCGCGTGCCCCGGACCATCCTCGGGATCCTCGTCGGCGCCGCGCTCGGTCTGGCCGGTGCCGTGCTCCAGGGCGTCACCCGCAACCCGCTCGCCGACCCGGGCATCATGGGCATCAACGCCGGCGCGGCGCTGTTCGTGGTCGTCGCGATCGCCTGGCTCGGGATCACGCACGTGCAGGGCTACGTGTGGTTCGGCATGGCGGGCGCCCTGGTCGCCACCGTGATCGTCTACACGATCGCCTCGATGGGCCGGGAGGGCGCGACGCCGGTGAAGCTCGCACTCGCGGGTGTCGCGGTCACGGCGGGCTTCGCGTCGGTGACGAGCGCGGTCATGGTGACGCGCACCGACGTGCTCGACCAGATCCGCTTCTGGCAGGTCGGCTCGCTCGCCGGCCGCTACGAGCCGGTGGTGCTCGGCGTCGCGCCCTTCCTCCTGCTCGGCACGGTCGCCGCTCTCGCCTGCGGTCGCACGCTCAACGGGCTCGCGCTGGGCGAGGACACCGCGCGCGGGCTGGGCATCGACGTACGACGCGCGCGGTGGGCCACCTTCGCGGTCGTGACCGTGCTGGCCGGCGCCGCGACGGCCGCCTGCGGGCCGATCGTGTTCGTCGGCCTGGTGATCCCCCACGTCGCGCGCTTCGTCTGCGGGCCCGACTACCGGTGGATCCTCCCCTACTCGCTGGCGCTCGGCCCGGTCGTGCTGCTGCTGGCCGACGTCGTCGGCCGGCTGGTGGCGCGCCCCGGCGAGGTGCAGGTCGGGGTGCTGCTCTGCGTGCTCGGCGCACCCGCCTTCATCGCGGTCGTCCGCTGGGGAAGGCTGGCCGAGCTGTGACCACCCTCGACCAGCTCCGCGACGTACGCCGCTCGCGGCGCGTGCGCGCGACCGCGGTCACCCTCTCGCTGACGGGCCTCGCGCTCGGGTTGTTCGTCGTGACCCTCCTGGTCGGCAGCTTCCGGCTGAGCCTGGGCGAGGTGTTCGGCTCGGTCACGCACCTGGTCGACGACCCGGCGGTCGACTTCATCGTGCGCGACCTGCGCCTGCCGGTGGCCGTGTCCGCCCTGTGCGTGGGCGCGGCCCTCGGCGCCTCGGGGACGATCTTCCAGCAGCTGCTGCGCAACCCGCTGGCGTCCCCCGACTTCGTCGGCGTCTCGGCCGGCGCCTCGGTGGCTGCCGTGGCGGGCATCGTGCTCTGGGGCACCACCAGCCTCGTCACCTGCTTCCTGGCCCTGGGCGGGGCGATCGTCGGTTCGCTGCTGATGTACGTCCTCGCCTGGCGCGACGGCATCAGCGGCTATCGCTTCATCCTCATCGGGATCGGTGTGGCCGCCACCTTCGAGGGCATCACGGGCTACCTCCTCACCCGCGCCACCGTCTTCGACGCCCGCGAGGCCATCCACTGGCTGACCGGCACCGTCGGGCGAGCGGACGACGCCCAGCAGTACGCGCTCGCGGCGTCGCTCGTCGTGCTGCTCCCCCTGGCCGTCCTGCTCCAGCGCCAGCTGCGGCTGCTCGAGCTCGGCGACGACACCGCCCGCGGGCTCGGCGGTCGCACCGAGCTGGCCAAGGTCGGACTCATCAGCCTCGCCGTGCTGCTGATCGCGCTCGCCACGGCGGTGGCCGGGCCGATCGCCTTCGTCGCCCTGGTGGCGGGCCCGTTGGCCCAGCGGCTGCTCGGCCCCGCAGCCGGCGGGATCCTCCCCGCTGCCCTCGTGGGCGCCGCGCTGCTCCTGGGCGCCGACCTGGTCGCGACCCAGCTCCTGCCGGTGGCGCTGCCCACCGGTGTCGTCACCGGTGCCCTCGGGGCGCCGTACCTCGTGTGGCTCCTCGCCACCGCCAACCGGGAAGGGCAGGGCGGATGACCAAGCTCGCCGCACAGGGGCTCACGCTGGGCTACGACGACCGGGTCGTCGTCGACCGGCTCGACGTCGAGATCCTCGAGGGCAAGGTGACCACGGTCGTCGGCGCCAACGCGTGCGGCAAGTCGACGCTGCTGCGCGGCCTCGCCCGGCTGCTCCGGCCACGCTCCGGCGTGGTGCTCCTCGACGACCGGCCGCTCGACGACCTCTCCACGCTCGAGGTCGCCCGGGTGCTCGGCGTGCTGCCGCAGACACCCGTCGCGCCGGACGGCATCACCGTCGGCGACCTCGTCGGGCGTGGCCGGCACCCGCACCAGGGCTGGTTCCGGCGCTGGACGGAGGAGGACGAGGCCGCGGTGGCCGACGCCCTCGACGCGACCGGCTCGCAGGACCTCGTCGGCCGGCCCCTGCGCGAGCTCTCCGGCGGGCAGCGCCAGCGGGTGTGGGTCGCCATGGCCCTGGCCCAGCAGACCGAAGTGCTCCTGCTCGACGAGCCGACGACCTACCTCGACCTCAACCACCAGGTCGAGCTGCTGCGCCTGCTGCGCGACCTCAACGCCCGCAGCGGCAAGACCATCGTCGTCGTGCTCCACGAGCTCAACCTGGCCGCGCGCTTCTCCGACCACATGATCGCCATGTCGGACGGACGCATCGTCGCCCAGGGCGCGCCGGGCGACGTGGTGACCGCCGAGCTGGTGGAGGAGGTCTTCGGCCTGCGGAGCATGGTGGTGCCCGACCCGGTGGCCGGCACCCCGCTCGTCGTCCCGCTCTGACAGCCCGAGACCCCCTCGACGACCGCTCAGCGCAGCCGGGAGGTGAGGTAGGCACGCAGCATCCGCTCCACCTCGCGGAGCGTCGCGCCGCGCGCCGGGTCGCCGACCGGGTGGCGGGCCAGGGTGTGGCGGACGGTCTCGATGCAGAGGTCCACGACCGCGTGCAGCTCCCCCTCGCCGGTGCCGACGCCCGCCCCGCGCAGCGCCTGGGCGAAGAGTCCGATCAGGTGCTCGCGCACCGCGTGGGCCGGTGAGTCGCCGCGTTCGGGTGCGGCCTCCTCGGTCAGCCGGTAGTAGCCCGGGTGCAGCACCTGGAGCTCCGCGGCGCGGCGCACCAGCTCCCCCAGCACCGTCTCGAGGTCCGCCACCGACGACACCTCGGCCACAGCGTCGGCGTACGCCGGGGTGACCGCCTCGAGGTAGCGGACCGCGAGAGCGTCGGCGATGGCCGCCTTGTCGTCGAAGAACCGGTAGAGCGCCCCCACCGACAGCCCGGCCCGCGCCGCGATGCGGGTGGTGCTGGCGCCGGCGAGGCCGCGCTCACCGATCTCCTGGTCGGCCGCCTCGAGGATCCGCTCGACCGTCTCCTGCGACCGCACCTGCTGGGGGCCACGCCGGGTGGACGTGGTCACTGCACCTGCACGTCGCCCGCCGACGTACGCGTGCACGACAGCCTGGCTGCCGCGCCGAGCCACGCCCCGGAGAGGCAGCGGCCGAGGACCTGGTGGCCCGCCGTGTTGGGGTGCCACGACTCCTGGCAGGTCTGGTAGTAGTCCGAGCAGGTGTCGGTGACGCGCTTGATGTCGAGCTTGTCGTAGGGACCGAAGCTCTCCACGTGGGTGCCGCTGGGGCCGTCCATCACGCGCAGCGGGGTGGCCAGCGCGTTGCCCGGACTGCCGGCGTTCTCGCACAGCCGCGCGCCGTCGAAGGCGTGCTGGACGTTGAGGTAGGTGATGTCCGCGTCCGGGCGCTCGGCCTGCAGCGTCGAGGCGACGCCGGAGACCAGTCCACCGAGGTTCTCGCTGAACCGGTGCGCCGGGGCCAGCGAGGCGACGTGGGTCGGGCAGCCGGCGGCGTACCTCTCGTCGACGAGCGGACGGTACTTGTCGCGGGTGTCGCTGCGACCGTTCTCGCTGAGGTAGTCCTCGGCGAACGTGTCGGGCAACGGGTTCGTGTAGTCCTGCAGGACGACGCGGTGCTCGCCGTCGGGGTCGATCTCGTCGAGCACGTCGAGCACCTGGCGCACCGCGGCGGTGGTCTCGGCCTGAGCGGCCTCGAGCTGGGCGGCCGAGGCGAAGTCACCGTCGGCGCACGGGCGCTCGTTGAGCTCGGCGCCGGTGACCCAGTTGATGAAGTGGATCCACACCTCCCACCACCCGGTGTAGCCGTCGGCGACGAACCGTCCGGCGCACTCCGCGGCGACCCCGCCGAAGGTGAACTGGCTGTTGTTGGATCCGAGACCCAGCAGGACGAGGTCGATGTCGCCGGTCTGCGCGACCGTGCGCAGCTGGTCGATCTGGGCGGCGACCGTGCGCCCCGCGGGACGCGCGCTGGAGGCCTGCGCCATGTCGGCGGGCTGGGCGCCCGAGCACGCGAGGTTCACCCGCTGGGAGATCCCGGGCAGGTCGGCGACCTGGATCGAGGCGCTGGCCGATCGGTGGCAGAAGTAGGGGTTGCTGTTGTCGGCGTCCCAGCCCGGGAAGTCACGCGACACCCCGTCCTGGTCCGTCACGGCGACGTAGCCGCCGGCCCCCTCACCGCTGATGAAGCTGTCGCCCATCGCCACGGCCGTCGGCGGCAGCGGATCGGCCTGCGCCGGTGGTGCCAGGGTCAGGGCCGCCGCAGCGGCCGTCGTGAGCAGCAGCGCGCTGGCGAGTGCCACCGGCGTGCGCAGGGGTCGTCCGAGCATGTGAGCCTCCCGAGAAGGAAACGCGAAAGTGGATTCGCGTTTCGATCCTGCTCCCGGGCGGCGACGACGTCAAGGGCCCGAGGCACGAGAGGGTCACGAGTGGATGTCGGTGATCCTCGAGCGGAACACCCGGTGGAAGGTCAGCGCGGCGGAGCGGCGCTCGGCCGCACCACTGATCCGCCCGGTGCGGAGGTAGTCGGTGAAGCCCGGGATCTCGTCGGCCTCCTCCACGCTCGTCGAGCGGAAGCCCATCGCCCAGCCGGCGAAGATCCGCTCCGCGATGTCGTCGCGCCGGACGATGAACACCCCGCCGTGGCGCGAGTCCTCGAGCACCCGGTCCATGACCCGGTCGACCGCGTCCGAGGGACCCTCCAGCGTCTGGATGAAGTTGCCCCCGGCATAGAGCAGCATCCCGGTGATGTCGATGGCCTCGTTGGTCGCCCGCGCCCGCCTGAGCAGCGCGCGCAGCTCCGCGTCCGGCCACGGCTCGACGGCCGAGCTGAGGTAGGTGAGCGAGACGAGTCCGCCGCGCGAGGTGTCGTCGGACTCGGGGGCGGGCGCGGTCACGAGGCGAGGTTACGGCTGGCTCGCCCACGCCCTGGCCACAGCAGCCCCTCCGGCCCCGTACGCCTCCCGTACGCACGAACCACCCGGCGCCGTGTGGCGACCGGGTGGCTCGTGGTGCTGGTGCGCGGGTTGCGCGGGACCTCAGTCCAGGTAGTCGCGCAGGACCTGAGAGCGGCTCGGGTGACGCAGCTTCGACATCGTCTTCGACTCGATCTGGCGGATCCGCTCGCGGGTCACGCCGTAGACCTTGCCGATCTCGTCGAGGGTCTTCGGCTGACCGTCGGTCAGGCCGAAGCGCATCGAGACCACGCCCGCCTCGCGCTCCGACAGCGTGTCGAGGACCGCGTGCAGCTGCTCCTGCAGGAGGGTGAACGAGACCGCGTCGGCCGGGACGATCGCCTCGGAGTCCTCGATCAGGTCACCGAACTCGGAGTCGCCGTCCTCGCCGAGAGGCGTGTGGAGCGAGATGGGCTCGCGACCGTACTTCTGGACCTCGATGACCTTCTCCGGGGTCATGTCGAGCTCCTTGGCCAGCTCCTCCGGGGTGGGCTCGCGGCCCAGGTCCTGGAGCATCTGGCGCTGGACGCGGGCGAGCTTGTTGATGACCTCGACCATGTGCACCGGGATGCGGATGGTGCGGGCCTGGTCGGCCATGGCGCGGGTGATCGCCTGACGGATCCACCAGGTGGCGTAGGTCGAGAACTTGTAGCCCTTGGTGTAGTCGAACTTCTCGACCGCGCGGATCAGCCCGAGGTTGCCCTCCTGGATCAGGTCGAGGAACAGCATGCCGCGACCGGTGTAGCGCTTGGCCAGCGAGACGACGAGTCGGAGGTTGGCCTCGAGGAGGTGGTTCTTGGCGCGACGGCCGTCCTCCGAGATCCACTCGTACTCCTCGAGCATCTTCGGGCTGATCCGTCCGCCCTTGGCCAGCTTCTCCTCGGAGAAGAGGCCCGCCTCGATCCGCTTGGCGAGCTCGACCTCCATCTCGGCGTTGAGCAGCGGGACCTTGCCGATCTGCTTGAGGTAGTCCTTGACCGGGTCGGCGGTGGCGCCCGCCACCATGACCTGCTGCTCGGGCTCGTCGGTCTCGTCGGCCGCGGAGACGGTGAAGGCCTGCTTCTCGTCCTCCTTGATCGTCGGGTCCTTGGCGACGTCCTTCTCGAACTCGGCGTCGGGGATGTCGGGCAGGATCTTCTTGCCGTCGGGGCCGACGATCGGCGCGGCGACCTCACCGAGGTCGACGACCTCGTCGTCGCCGCCGGCGCTCGCGCTGCTCGCCTTCTTCGCGGTGGCCTTCTTCGCGGCCGCCTTCTTGGCAGGAGGCTCGGCCGTGGTGGCCGCGGCCTTCTTGGCCGGGGCCTTCTTGGCGGCAGCCGACGTGGCGGTGCGCTTGCTGGTCGCGGCGACCGCACGCAGGCTCGCGGCGTCGACGTGCACCGAGATGCCGAGGCCGCTCAGGTGCACGAGGAGGGCCTTGAGGTGCCTCGGCTCGACGCCGGCCTCGTCACTGGCCCGTCGTACGTCCTCGGGGGACACGGTGCCGGTGGGTGCGCCATGGGCGACCAGGGTGGCGATGGAGGGGTGCGTCAGCACCTCTGCTGGGAGCAACTTCCGTGCGTGTGAAGACACGAACACCTCTCGTCGAACTACATCGGGGCGCGGCGAGGCCCGGTGACGTCAAGAGCCGCGTGGTCATTCTGCCACGGTGTCCCACACGCCCGTCACCCGGTGCGCGAACTACCGCGTCTCGGCGACGTGGAGCGCCGTCGCGAGCTAGGGAGCCGGCGGTGCCGACGCCTTCGCCGCGGCCTTCTTCTGCTTCTTGAAGTCGCGCACCTTCTGCAGCGACTCGGCGTCGACCACGTCGGCGACGGAGCGGTGGCCGTCGAGGGCGTAGTCGCCCACCACGGCCTCCCAGCCCTCGGGGCGTACGTCGAGCTGCTTGGCCAGCAGCGCCACGAAGATCTGGGCCTTCTGCTTGCCGAAGCCCGGCAGCGCCATCACCCGCTTGAGCAGGTCCTTGCCGTCGGCAGCCTCGGTCCACAGGCGCGAGGCGTCTCCGCCGTAGGTGTCCTCGACGATCTTCGCGATCTCCTGGAGTCGCGCCGCCATCGAGCCGGGGAACCGGTGGATCGCCGGAGGCGTGGATGCCATGGCGGCGAACTCCTCGGGATCGGCGCCGGCGATCGCCTCGGGCTCGAAGGTGCCGAACCGGTCCAGCACCTTGGCAGGACCACGGAACGCGTGCTCCATCGGATACTGCTGGTCGAGCATCATGCCGGCCAGCAGGGCGAAGGAGGAGTCGTCGAGAACCTTGTCGGCGGCCGCGTCGCCGGTGATCTGGAAGCCCATGCGGCCATCTTGCCGCAGACGGGCGCGACGACCTACGGACAGGGCGGGCGTGGAGCCCCTACTGGGCCTTGACCGCGAGCACCGGGCAGGGAGCGTCGAGGAGGACGCGCTGGGCGTTGCTGCCGAGGATCAGCTTGCCGACCGGCGAGCGGCGTCGCAGGCCGATCACGAGGAGCTCGGCGTTGTTGGCCTCGGCGATGCTGATCAGGTCCTCCGCGGGCTCGAAGCCGCGCACCAGCTGGCGGATGTCGTGCTCCACCCCGGACTCCTCGAGCGTGCTCTTGATCGTCTCGAGCTCACCCTCCGCGGCGCGGGCGGCGGAGCCGTCGAACTCCTGGCCACCCCGGTGCGAGTTGACCACCACGAGCTTGCTGCCACGCAGCTTCGCCTCGTTGATGCCAGCGGCGAGGGCGGCCTCGCCCTCGGGCTTGGGGACGTATCCGACGACGACGGTGCCCATGGTGTCTCCTCTCGAGCCACGGGCGCTCTGCCGTGGTCCTGCTGGCACCGTAACGGATGCCGCGGTCGTTGGGCAGCCTGTGGAGAGGCGCGTGGGACGGCCGTCGCTGCGGCAGGCTGCCACGGTGGCCGTTCCTCCCTCGATCTCCGCGGCACACCCGGCGTGCCTGCAGGCTCCGATCGACCGGCACACCCACGTCGTCCTGCGGGCCGCAGTCCTCGAGCTCGTCGAGACCGAGCGCGGCCGGACGTTCCCGGTCGTGCTGCACGCCGGTGTGCCGGGACGCAGCGTCCGGCACCGCGACGACCCGTCGTACGACGTGGGCCTCCGCGCGGACGTCGTGGTCGCGATGCTCCGGAGGGCGGCGGTGCTCACGCAACGTCCGCGCCTGTGGCTGACCCGGCCCGGTGAGCTGAGCCCGCACGACGCCGACCTGCGGTGGCTCGGCCCGGCCCGGTGGGCGAGCTCGGCACTGGGATCGCCGACGGGCCTCGTCGTGGTCACCCGCCGCGGCTGGTTCGACCCGGTCAGCGACGTACGACGGGAGTGGCGCCGGCTGCGACCCCGGACCGACTAGGCCCGGGCGTCCGCTCGGGCCTCAGTCCCAGAGGTGCACCGGCTCGTTGCTGTGCATCCGGTCGCGATAGTCGAGCAGGGTGGCCCGCAGCGCGTCGTAGCGGTCCCCTCCCCCACGCTCGCGCACCCGCTCGACGAACCACGCGGCACCGCTGGTCTCGGACAGGCAGCGCTGCTCGATGATCCCGAGGTAGCGATCGCTCTCCTCACCGGGCACGCCCCACGCGTCGAGCCCGGCGCGAGCCATCGGCAGCAGCCGGCGCAGCACCAGCTCGGTCGCGCGCACCTGGCCGATGCCGGGCCAGTAGACCTGTGCGTCGACGCCCATCTGCGCAGCGACGTGGAAGTTCTCCTCGGCCGCGGAGAACGACATCTGCGACCACAGCGGCCGCTCGCTCTCGGCGAGGTAGCGAACCAGTCCGAACCACAGGGCGGCGTTGGCGATGGTGTCGGCGACGGTGGGCCCTGCGGCGAGCAGCCGGTTCTCGACCCGCAGGTGCGGCACTCCCTGGGAGATGTCGTAGACCGGACGGTTCCAGCGGTAGACCGTGCCGTTGTGCAACCGCAGCTCCGGCAGCGTCGGCGTGCCACCGGACTCGAGCACCTCCAGCGGGTCCTCCTCGTCGGTGACCGGCAGGAGCGCCGGGAAGTAGCGGACGTTCTCCTCGAACAGGTCGAACACCGAGGTGATCCACCGCTCGCCGAACCACACCCGAGGCCGCACCCCCTGCGCCTTCAGCTCCTCACTGCGGGTGTCGGTGGCCTGCTCGAAGAGCGGGATCCGGGTCTCGCGCCACAGCTCCTTGCCGAGCAGGAACGGGGAGTTCGCCGAGACCGCGACCTGGATGCCGGCGATCGCCTGGGCGGCGTTCCAGTAGTTGGCGAACTGGTCGGGCGATGTCTGCACGTGGAACTGCGTGCTGGTGCACGCGGCCTCGGGCACGATCGAGTCGGCGGTCGTGGTGAGCCGCTCGCGCCCGGAGATGCTGATCGTGATGTCCTCGCCGCGCGCGGCGAGGATCTGCTCCGAGAGCAGCTTGTAGCGGGGGTTCGAGCTCAGCGAGGCGAGCGTCATGTGCCCCTCGGCGAGCGTCGGCAGGATGCCGATCATCACCTGGTGCGCGCCGACCTTGGCAGCCTTCTCCTCGGCGTCGTTGAGCGAGCGGCGCAGGCTGTCCTCGAACGTCGAGAGGCCTCCTTCGCGAAGCTTCGCCGGCGCGAGGTTGATCTCGATGTTGAACTGGCCCAGCTCGGTCTGGAAGTCGGGGTCGGCGATCGCCTCCAGCACCTCGGCGTTCTTGAGGGCGGGGTCACCGGCGTCGTCGATGAGGTTGAGCTCCATCTCGAGGCCGGTCATCGGGTCGTCGGTGTCGAACGCCGCCTCGCGCAGCATCCGCGCGAACACGTCGAGGTTGCGACGCACCTTCTCGCGGTGACGCGTCCGGTCGGCCCGGCTGAACTCCTGCTGCTCGACCTCTTCACCCATGACGGCACCCTAGCCACGGCGCGGCCCCGCGCACACCGCCCCGAGGGGGCAACTCGGCCACCGGTCGCGAGCGCGCTCAGGCCGCCGGGTCGCCACTCGCAGCCAGGCGCGGCCGCAGCAGCTCCCACTGGTCGGGCGACGTGGCCGTGTCGAGCAGCTGGTCCACCAGGGCGGCCAGCGAGTGCGACGGCTCGGCGTCCCGGCACCGATCCACGGCACACCAGGCGAGCGCACCGTCGCCGAGCAACCAGGCACAGAACGCCAGCACGGCCGCGGGACCGGCGACGTGCGGCGAGGGCAGGCGGCGCACGGCGTCGGACCAGAGGTCGACCGCGCGCCTCGCCTGGGGGCGGGCGAGCCACACCCATGCCTCGTCGCGCGACGCGCCGGAGCGGACCGCGAGTGCCACGGAGGCGAGCTCGGCGGCGGAGAAGGAGGTGCCGAGCTCGACGTGTCGGCGCACGAGGGCCGCCAGCGCCCCGGCCGGGAGCAGCCGGGCGTCCCCGAGGTGCGGCGCGGTGGCGGCGATCGCCTCCCGGTCCGGAGCGATCGTCGCCCGCAGGTCCTCGCGACTGGCGTGGGTGACGCGACCGTCGAGCACGGACTGCGCGGTGAACCGGTGCTCGTCGAGGGTGAACCGCACCCCGCGGTAGGCGGCGAGCGGCGCTCCGGGCAGCACGGCGAACCAGTGGGAGTCGTGCACGCGCAGCAGCTCGTGCACGAGGATCCCGGCGGACGTGAGCTCCTCGTGGATCGCCCACGCGGCCTCGTCGGCGACCGTGGTGTCGTCGTCGTAGACCACCACGATCACCTCGGCGACCCGGTGCCGCCGGGCCGGGCGCAGCAACGCCTCGACCACGTCGTCGACGTCGTCGGGGTCGTGGGGCAGGTCGACGCGGGCGTGCAGCCCGCCTGCGCCGATGCTGACCATCACGACCGACCGCTCGGGCACGAAGCCCAGCGCCAGCGGCACGAAGGCGGCGATGTCGTCGGGCGTCCTCGCCCGCATGAGGGTCGGGGTGGCCGGGCCGTCGAGCGGCGGGTCGGGTGTCAGGTCGGGTGTCAGGTCGGTGGGTTCCATGCCGGGGACGCTTCCCGCGGGCACCCACGGCGTACGCCTCACACCTCCGGAGCCTGTGGAGGAGCGCCGCGAGGACGGGTCTGTGGACGACTGGTGGCCCACGATCGGCCTGACGGGCCTGAGAGGATGGCACGGTGCGCACCACCGCGTCGATCCTGCACCTGGACCTGGACGCCTTCTTCGCCGCCGTCGAGCAGCGCGACAAGCCGTCCCTGCGGGGCAAGCCGGTCATCGTCGGCGGCACGGGTGGTCGCGGGGTGGTGTCGACAGCGTCCTACGAGGCCAGGCGGTACGGCGTCGGCTCGGCGATGTCGGGGCGCGAGGCGCGGGCCCGCTGCCCGCACGCCGCGTTCCTGAGCGGGCGGTTCCACGCCTATCGCGACACGAGCCGCAAGGTCATGCAGGTGCTGCGTGACCTCTCGCCCCTGGTGGAGCCGCTGTCGCTCGACGAGGCGTTCGTCGACCTCACCGCCGCCGGCCTCCCCGACCTCGAGGTGGCGACGGTGACCGCGGCGGGCGAGGAGCTGCGGCGGCGCGTCCAGGAGGTCACCGGGGGCCTGACCGCGACCGTCGGCATCGCCTCCTCGAAGTTCCTCGCCAAGGTCGCGAGCGAGCTGGAGAAGCCGGACGGCATGACGGTCGTACCCCCGGGCACCGAGCTCGAGCTCCTGCGACCGATGCGGGTCACCGTCATCCCCGGCGTCGGGCCCGCCACCACCGAGCGGCTGCGACGCGCCGGCATCCACACGATCGCCGAGCTCGAGCTCGTCCCTGAGGACGAGCTGGTGCGTCTCCTCGGCCAGGCCCACGGCCACGGCCTGTGGCAGCTCGCGCGGGCGCAGGACCCGCGCCCGGTCCTGGCCGAGCGGGAGACGAAGTCGATCAGCGCCGAGGGCACCTATGACACCGACCTCACCGACCGCCGGCTGATGGAGGGCCTGCTGACCCGTCAGGCGAAGGAGGTCGGCGCCCGGATGCGCAAGAGCGGCTACTCCGGCCGCACGGTGACCATCAAGGTGCGGCTCTACGACTTCACCACCCTCAGCCGGTCCAGCACGCTGTCCAGCCCCACCGACGACGGCGGCACGATCGGGCGCATCGCGCGGTCCCTGCTCGCCGACCTCGACACCACCGGCGGCGTACGCCTGCTCGGCGTCGGCGTGTCCGGCCTCGCCGACTGGGTCCAGGAGGACTTGTTCGGCGAGACCGACGAGGAGGACGACGCCGAGGAGGTGACACTGCCCGAGCCGCCGCGGCGCGCGTGGCCGCCGGGCGCCGACGTCGTGCACGACGAGATGGGCGCGGGCTGGGTCTGGGGCTCCGGGTCGGGCGTGGTGACGGTCCGGTTCGAGACTGCCGACACGCCTCCGGGCCCGGTGCGCAGCTTCAAGGTCGACGACCCGGCCCTGCGCCGGTTCGAGCCGCCCGCGGAGGACTGAGCCTCACATCGTCCGCAGGGCGACCTCGTCGCCGGGCCGCAGCTGGGCGCACAGGTCGAGGTCGTCGTCCAGCAGCAGGGCGACGACCGGATACCCGCCCGTGGTCGGGTGGTCGGCGAGGAACACCACCGGCTGCCCCGACGGCGGCAGCTGCACGCCGCCGAGGACGAGGCCCTCGCTGGGCAGCTCGCCACCGCGACGCTCGACCCGCGGACCGTCCAGGCGGAGCCCGACCCGGTCGCTGTCCGCGCCAACGACGTACGTCGCACCGTCGAGGGCCTGCCAGGAGCCCTCTCCCAACCAGTCGGCCCGAGGCCCCCGCACCAGCCGTAGCTCGCGCGCCCGAGGTCGTACGACGATCGCGGGCGGGGGCTCGGGCAGGTCCGACGGGCTGGGCGGCGAGCCGACGGCCAGGAGGTGACCCGCCGCGAGTCGAGCAGGACCCACCCAGGCGAGGGTGTCGGTGGACCGCGAGCCGAGAACCGGTTCGACGTCGATCCCGCCGGAGAGTGCGACGTAGGAGCGGACGCCGGAGGTCGCAGCGCCGACGCTCACCTCGGCCCCGGCGGGCACCGTGACGGCGGCGCCGTGGTCGACCGTGCGCCGGTCGACGCGCACCGGGCACGGGGCACCGGTCACGGCCAGGGTGACGGCACGACGGGTCCGCAGCACGATTCCTCCGAGCGTCGTCTCGATGACGGCGTCGTCGACCGCGCCGCCGACGAGCCGGCGCGCCAGCGCGGCCGCCCCCCGGTCGAGCGCCCCGGCCCGCGGCACCCCGAGGTGGGCCCAGCCGGTGCGGCCGAGGTCTTGCAGCGTCGACAGCGGCCCCGGGTCGACCACCTCGACGGCCGCCCGGTTCACCCGGCCTCCTCGAACCTCACCCGCGTGCCCGGAGCGAGCAGCGCGGGCGGGTCCCGGTCGGCGTCCCACAGGACGGCGTCCGTCGAGCCGATCACCAGCCAGCCACCCGGCGAGGCGCTGGGGTAGATGCCGCACCAGGTGTCGGCGAGGGCCACCGAGCCGCGCGCCACGCGGGCGCGCGGCGTGGCGAGGCGCGGCACGGCCCGCTCGGCGGGCAGGCCGGAGAGGTAGGAGAAGCCCGGAGCGAATCCGCTGAAGACCGCGGTGAGCTCGAGCGAGGTGTGGACGCGCACGACGTCCTCGACGGTGCAGCGCCAGTGCTGCGCCACGGCTGCGAGGTCGGGTCCGTCGTAGGTCACCGGCACCGTCACCGCAGGGCCGGGCTCACTCACAGCACCGCGCGTCCAGCCCGCGAGCGCCGCCTCGAGGCCCGGCAGGTCCACACCGTCGAAGAGCACCGTCGTGGCGGCGGGCACGATCTCCTCTGCCGAGATCCCCGTGCGGCGAGCCCAGTCGGCCAGGGACGCGGCGGCGGGGCCGTCCTCGACCTCGACCAGGCACGCCCGCGTGCCGACGGGAACGAGGCGCGGCACGACCATGGGCACGACCCTAGGACGCGCGCTCGTCGCGCGCCGTCCACCGGGACGTGGTTGCGGACACCGGCCGGTCTTGGCAGGCTCGAGGGCGCACATGGATGAGGGGCTCCCGATGGTATGAGCATCAGGAGCCCCTCACGTGTGATCGGCATCGTGACGTCCGATCCACCGCACCGTCTTCCCAGTCCCCACCGACCCCGTCACCGGGCCTGCGCGGCGAGCAAGTCGCCGAGTGGGACTGTTCGTCCGATCCGATCGCCGGTCCCGCCGAAGCGGTCCCGGTAGGAGAGTTCTATGTGGCGTGGGTCACCCTCCGCAAGAGGGTGACGCGGTCAACTTCCCGACCCACAGGGTTACCCACAGAAGTCGTCCACTGCTCCACAGGAACGAGCGTCTCGTCCACAGGGTCGCGTCGTCATGGCGACGTCCAGCAGCTGGTAAGCCCGACTCCGGCCGCCTCGAGGGTGCGGCGGACGGCGCGGGCGGCATCCACCGCACCCGGGGAGTCTCCGTGCACGCACACCGAGTCGACCTCCCGCGCCAGCGCGACCGCCCGTGCGGCGATCACCTCCGGGTCGGTCACCAACGCGCCCGGCCGGTCGCGCGGCAGCAACCCCCCGTCGTCGGAGTAGCCGCGGTCGGGGAACCCCTCCAGGCGGACTCCGCGCCCGCGCTCGCGTGCGTGCCTCAGCAGCAGCGAGCCCGGCATCCCCAGCACCGGCAGGTCGCCCGACCCGTCCAGCACCGCGAGCGCCTGCTCGCCGTCGCTCGCCACCCGGTGGTAGAGCGCACCGTGCGGCTTCAGGTAGGCCACCGCCCCGCCCTCCGACGCGGCGATCGTGGCGAGCACGCCGACCTGCTGGGCCACCTGGTCACGCAGCACGTCGGGCCGGACGTCGCGGGCCACCCGCCCGAAGTTCTCCCGGTCGTCGTAGGACACCTGGGCGCCGACGCTCACCCCGCGGCGTACGGCCTCGGCGCAGGCCGTCCGCATCACGTCCTCGTTGCCTGCGTGGAAGCCGCACGCGACGTTGGCGCTGGTGACCACCTCGAGGAGGCCGACGTCGTCGGTGACCTCCTCCCCCAGGTCGGCGTTCAGGTCCACCGTGGACAGGACGACGGTCTCGGGCGTTCCGCGCATGGGACCAGTGTCGTGGGGAACCCCCTGAGAAGTCCCTGAGAGTTCCTGAATCGTGCAACTCCCGGGACGACTGGGTCGTCAGTGGAGGTGAAGGCACCGAACGGCGAAGCGGGAACACCGCATCGAGCACTGGTGTTGGACAAGGTGTGCGGCACGGGGTGGTCGCACGAGACGTTGGAGGATCACATGAGCACTGCACAGGCCAAGCGCACCACCACTACGCGTGAGATCGAGGGCCGCGACAGCGTCGGGCTCTACCTGGACGAGATCGCCCGCACACCCCTGCTCGACGCCGAGACCGAGGTCGAGCTGTCCAAGACCATCGAGGCGGGGCTGCTGGCCCGCCACCTGCTCGAGACCGGCCGCGTCGGTCGCCGCAAGGGCGGCGCCCCGATGAGCGCCAACGAGGCCGAGCTCGAGTGGCTCGCCGAGCAGGGCGACCTCGCGGTCGACCGGTTCATCGAGGCCAACCTGCGCCTCGTGGTGTCCATCGCCCGCAAGTACGGCCGCTCGCAGATGCCGATGCTGGACCTGATCCAGGAGGGCAACACCGGCCTGATCCGAGCGGTCGAGAAGTTCGACTACACCAAGGGCTACAAGTTCTCGACCTACGCCACCTGGTGGGTCCGGCAGGCCATCACGCGCGGCATCGCCCAGCAGGCCCGCGTCGTCCGGCTTCCCGTCCACGTCGTCGAGGAGCTCAACCAGGTCGGGAGCGCCCGCCGCACGCTCGAGCGCCAGCTCGGCCGCGACCCGGAGCCGCAGGAGATCGCCACCGAGCTCGGCATGGACATCGACCGTGTCCTCGACCTGATGAGCTGGGGTCGTGACCACGTGTCCCTCGACACCCCGGTCGACGAGGACGGCGACACCTCGCTCGGTGACCTGATGGCCCAGGAGACCGCGCCCGGTCCCGACCTCAACGTCCTCGACGCCGAGGCACGCCAGCGGCTCGAGGACCTCGTCGGGATCCTCGACGACCGGTCGGCCGACATCGTCCGGGCCCGCTACGGCCTGGCCGACGGACGCCAGCACAAGCTCGCCGACATCGGCGCCAAGCACGGCATCTCCGCCGAGCGCGTGCGCCAGCTCGAGCGGGAGGCGCTGCAGAAGCTGCGCCGCGCCGGCGACCCCGACCTCGCCGCCTGAGCGACGTACCTCCGCAGCCGCTGGGACCCGACAGGGCCCAGCGGCTGCGTCATGTCCGGCGGTCGGCGGAGCAGCCACCTCCCATGACGCCCGCCACCAGCGTCATGGGACGCGGTCGGCGGGACGGCCGATCCCCATGACGTCAGGCGTGATCGAGGCCGATCAAGGGTCAGTACGCCGCGGCCAGCAGGTCCGCGCTGGCCGCTCGTGCCCGATCGACCACGTCGTCGGGGACGGGCCGCTGCGCCGCAAGCCGCGCCTGCCACATCTGCACCGCGACCACGCGCGCCGCGGCCTCCTCGACGCGCTCGCGTGAGATCTCGCCACTGGCGATCGCGTCGACCACGATCTGGTGTGTCGTGGCGGTGTCCACGGGCATCAGCAGCAGGTCGGCGCCGGCCTGGAGCGCCTGGAGCGCCGGCTTGGGCCGGCCGCCGACGGCACCCATGCCGAGGGAGTCGGTGATGGTGACGCCCTCGAAGCCGAGGTCGTCGCGCAGCATCGAGTACACCTCGGGGGCCATGCTGGCCGGCACGCCCGGGGCGATCGAGGTGAGGTCGAGGTGGCTCAGCATCACCGCGGGCGCCGCGTGCCTGATCGCCGAGTCGAAGGGCGGCAGGTCGTGCTCCTCGATCTCGGCCACCGACGAGTCCACCTGCGGGAGCGTGTCGTGGCTGTCGGACGTGGCCGTGCCGTGCCCGGGGAAGTGCTTGACCGTCGACACGATGCCGGCGTCGTCGTATCCCTTGATCGCTGCTCCGACCGCCTGGGCGGCGATCTTCGGGTCCATCGAGGGCGAGCGCGCGCCGATGGTGGGGTCGGCTGCGCCGATGGTGACGTCGGCGACGGGTGCGAACACCCAGGTGAAGCCGAGCCCCCGCAGCTCGAGGCCGGTCGTCAGGGCCGCGGCGCGGGTGACGCGGCGTCCCACCCGGGCGTCGGCCTGCACCGCGAGCCCGGCGGACTGGAAGTGCGGGAAGTCGGTGGCGATGCCGCGCAGGTGGGAGACGTAGCCGCCCTCCTGGTCGACGCCGATCACCGGAGGGAAGGCACGACCGTCGTCGGCTGCGGCCTCGGAGATCGCCGTCGTCATCGCGACGACCTGGTCGTGGTCGGTGACGTTGTCCGCGGTGACGGAGATACCGGCGAGGTGGAGGTCGCGCACCATCTGGGCGGGCACCTGCGGGTCCGTGCCGTGGAAGCGTCCGACGATCACCTGACCTGCGAGCTGGTCGGGCGTCCAGCCGCTGACCAGCTGCTGGGCCTCCTCGATCTCGCCGAGCGTCGGGCCCCAGCTGCTGGGGGTGCTCGGGTCGTCCTCCTCCTGCGCCTCGGCCGACGAGGCCGACGGCTCCGGAGGGGCGGGCGACGTGCTCGCCGTGGTCGCCGGGCCTGCGTCCGGCGCCTCACCCGAACCCGCGCCGAGGCTCGCGCAACCGCTCACCAGCAGGATTCCTGCTGCGACCACGGCCATGCGGGGGCGGATCGGGAGCACGCCAGCACGCTACCGGCCGCACCCCGAGGATCGGGAAACGTCAGGCACGACCCGCGAGCTCGTCGTGGAGCCCGGCCACCCGTCGGCGGAGCTCCTCGAGCGTGCCCGTGTTGTCGACGACGTGGGTGGCGATCGCGAGACGCTCCTCGCGCGTCGCCTGGGCGGCGATGCGTGCCTCGGCGTCCTCACGGCTCCACCCTCGGTCGGCGACCATCCGGGCGACCTGGACCTCGGTCGGCACGTCGACCACGACCACCGCGTCGAACGACCCCGCCCGGCCGCCCTCGGCCAGCAGCGGGATGTCGTGCACGACCACCGCGCTGTCGGCCGCCTCGGCCTCGAGCTCGGCACTGCGCCGGTGGACCAGCGGGTGGATGATCGACTCGAGACGACGACGGGCGTCGGGATCGCCGAAGACGAGGCGCCCCATGGCAGGGCGGTCGAGGTCGCCGTCGGCCGTGAGCAGGTCGGCGCCGAACTCCGCGACGACCGCCTCGAGGCCCGGCGTGCCACGGGCGACCACCTCGCGCGCGATCAGGTCGGCGTCGATGACGACGGCGCCGTGCTCGGCGAGGAGCGCCGAGACCGTGCTCTTGCCCGAGGCGATGCCTCCGGTCAGGCCGACACGGATCACGGGTCCTCCCCCACGACGACGGTCAGGATCTCGTGGAGCGTACGACGCTGGGCGGGCGTGAGCACGTCGAGGACCTGCTCGGAGGCCGCGCGCCGTACGTCGTCTATCTGTGACACCAGCTCGAGACCGTCGCCGGTGAGGATCAGCGTCGTCGCCCGGCGGTCGGTCGGGTCGGGCTCGCGCCGGACCCAGCCGCGCTCCTCGAGGGAGTCGGCGACCTCGGTCGCCGACCGCGGCGCGATGCGCAGGTGCTCGGCCAGCACCGACGGCCGCATCCCGCCACCCGATGTCGCCAGCACCCGCAGCGCCCGCGCCTGGGACGGCGTGACCTCCCAGTCGGCGAGCGCGTCGACGTGCGCACGGCGCACGCGGCGCGCGACGGCCATCACCAGGTCGCCGGTCTGCGGTCCTGCCTCCACGGGAATACCTCCAGGGCTCATCTGGTTGTTACCTCATAGTGAGGCTACCTCACACTATTCGTCCCTCGATCGAGAGGAGCTGGTCACATGGCTGACCACCCTCGTTCCACCACTCCCACTCCCGACGCCACCAGCACCGGGTCCCGGGGGCCACGCGGCTCGCGCATCGGCCGCCGCGACCCCGACGACCTCCGCCAGCTCGCGGACTCCCCCGTGTCCCTGCGTCGGGTCGCCCGCCTGTTCACGCCGCACCGCGGGTCACTGGCGATCGTCGTCGTCCTCATCGTGGCGAGCTCGGCCGTCGGGCTCGCCCAGCCGTTCCTCGTCCGCCACGTCATCGACGACGCGCTGCCGCGCCAGGACGTACGCCTGCTCCTGCTGCTGGTCGGCGCGATGCTCGGCGTGGCCGTCGCGACCGCCGCGATCGGCGTCGTGCAGACCTGGCTCTCGACCACGGTCGGCCAGCGCGTCATGCACCGTCTGCGCAGCGACCTGTTCGCCCACCTCCAGCGCCAGTCGCTGGGCTTCTTCACCCGCACCCGCGGAGGTGAGGTGCAGTCGAGGCTGGTCAACGACATCGGCAGCATGCAGGGGGTCGTCACCCAGACCGCGACGTCGATCGCCGCCAACCTCACCGTCGTCGTCGGCTCGGCCGTCGCGATGGTCGCCCTGAGCTGGCGCCTGGCCCTGATCTCCCTGGTCGTGCTTCCGCCGGCCGTGCTGCTGACCCGTCAGGTCGCCCGGATGCGCCACCGGGTCACCGGCGAGCGCCAGCAGCGCCTGGCCGACCTGCACGTGCAGGTCGAGGAAGGCCTCTCCGTCAGCGGCGTGCTGCTCACCAAGACCCTCGGCGCCTCGCCGCGGCTGACCGCCAGGTTCGAGGAGACGTCGGCCGACCTGGTCGGTCTGGAGATCCGCTCCCAGCTGGCGGGCCGCTGGCGGATGGCCACGATGAACATCGTCTTCGCAGCGGTTCCCGCCGCGATCTACCTCGCCGCCGGCTTCCCGGCCACCTCGGGCGGGATGACGATCGGCACCCTCGTCGCCTTCATCGCACTCCAGGGCACGCTGTTCCGCCCGCTCATGGGGCTGCTCAACGTCGGCGTCGACCTCACCGCCTCGATGGCGCTGTTCAGCCGCATCTTCGAGTACGCCGACCTGCCCGTCGAGATCGCCGAGCCGGACGCGCCGACCCCGTTGCCTCGTGCGACCGCGCGCGGCGAGGTGCGCCTCGACGGCGTCGGGTTCGCCTACGACGCCGACCGACCGGTCCTGACGGGCATCGACCTGCACGTGCCGGCGGGCGGCACCCTCGCCCTGGTCGGCGAGACCGGCAGCGGCAAGTCCACGCTCGCCTCGCTCGTCCCGCGCCTGCACGACGTCACGTCCGGGAGCGTGAGCATCGACGGCGTGGACGTGCGTGACCTCGCCTCGACCGACCTGGCCGCACTCGTCGGCGTGGTCACCCAGGAGACCTACCTCCTCCACGCCTCCGTGCGCGAGAACCTGCGCCACGCGCGGCCCGGCGCGACCGACGCGGAGATCGAGCAGGCCTGCCGGGAGGCCCGCATCCACGACCTGATCGCCTCGCTCCCCGAGGGATACGACACCGTGGTCGGCTCCCGCGGTCACCGCTTCTCGGGCGGCGAGCAGCAGCGGCTGGCGATCGCGCGCACGCTGCTGCGCGACCCGGCGGTCCTGGTGCTCGACGAGGCGACCAGCGCGCTCGACAACGAGACCGAGCGCTCGATCCTCGCCACGCTCGACGACGTCACGCGCACCCGGACCACGATCACGATCGCACACCGGCTCTCCACGGTCCGCAACGCCGACCAGATCGCCGTCCTGAGCCACGGGCGCGTGGTCGAGCTCGGCACCCACGAGGAGCTGCTGCTCCTCGGCGGGCGCTACGCCGACCTGGTGCGGGGCGGTCTCGTGCCGGAGCCGGCCGCGGCGTGACGCGGCGTCAGGCGCTCGCCTGCTCGGCTGCCTTCTCCGCGGCCGCCAGCAGCACGCAGGTCGCTACGACCTCCATCGCCGCCGTCACCTCGTCGACCGGCGGCATCGTCGGAGCGAGTCGGATGTTGGTGTCGTCGGGATCCTGCTTGTAGGGGTAGGACGACCCGGCCGGCGTCAGCGCGACGCCGACCGCCTTGGCCAGCTCGACGACGCGAGCGGCCGTCCCGGGCACCACGTCGAGGTTGACGAAGTAGCCGCCGGCCGGCGTGTTCCAGGTCGCGATGCCGCGACCGCCCAGCCGCTCGGTGAGGACCCGGTCGACCTCGGCGAACTTGGGCGCGATGATCTCGCGGTGCCGGGCCATGTGGTCGCGCACGCCCTGGGGCGAGCCGAAGAACTCGACGTGGCGGAGGTGGTTGACCTTGTCGGGACCGATCGAGCCGTTGCCGAGGTGGCCGAGGTACCACGCGATGTTGGCGCTCGACGCCGCCAGGAACGCGACCCCGGCACCGGCGAAGGTGATCTTCGAGGTCGAGGCGAACATGATCGGCCGGTGCGGGTGGCCGGCCGCAGACGCGAGCGTCAGGATGTCCGCGCTCTTGGCCTCGTCCTCGGTCAGGTGGTGCAGGGCGTAGGCGTTGTCCCAGAAGATCTTGAAGTCGGGCGCGGCGGTCGGCATCGCGGCCAGCCGGGCGGCGACGTCCTGGCTGACGATGGAGCCGGACGGGTTGGCGTAGGTCGGCACGATCCACATGCCCTTGAAGCTCGGGTCGTCGGCCACGAGCGCGGCCACCGCGTCGACGTCGGGACCGTCGTCGCGCATCGGCACGGTGACCATCTCGATGCCGAGGCTCTCGAGCAGGGTGAAGTGCCGGTCGTAGCCCGGCACCGGGCACACGAAGCGCACCTTCTCCTCCCGGCCCCACGGGCGCTCGGAGTCCACGCCACCGAAGAGCGTCAGGTAGAACAGGCAGTCGCGCATCATCGTGAGGCTCGAGCTGCCGCCGGCCACGACCTGCTCGGGCTCGACCCACAGCAGCTCGGCGAACATCTCGCGCAGGTCCGCCAGTCCCTCGAGCCCGCCGTAGTTGCGCACGTCGACGCCCGCGGAGTCCTTGGTGGTGCTGGGCAGCCGCAGGAGACCGTCGGCGAGGTCGAGCTGCTGGGCCGAGGGCTTGCCCCGGGTGAGGTCCAGCTTGAGGCCCTGTGTCTTGAGCTGCTCGTACGCCGTCCGCTGCTCCTCGAGCAGCACGGCGAGGTCGTCGGCGGACAGGTCGGACAGCGCGGTCGCGTTCACACCCGCAAGGCTACCGAGCAACGGCCCCGACTCAGGCGGGTGTCCGGAAGGTGCGCCGGTACTCCTGGGGACTCACGCCCCGAGAGCGCCCGAAGTGGTGACGCAGCGTCGCAGCGTTGCCGAAGCCGACCTCGCTCGCGACCCAGTCGATGGAGTGGTCGGTCAGCTCGAGGAGCTCCTGTGCCGCACGCACCCGCTCACCGAGGATCCAGCTGTAGGGCGTGGTGCCCGTCTCCTCCTTGAACCGCCGCGCGAAGGTGCGTCCCGACATGTGCATGTGGCGAGCCAGCGTCTCCACGTCGAGCTCCTCGGCAAGGTGGGCGCTGATCCAGGCCAGCAGCGGGGCGAGCGCCTCGGACTCGCACACCGGGACGGCGCGGGCGATGAACTGTGCCTGACCGCCGTCGCGGTGCGGAGGCACCACCATCCGGCGAGCCGTGGTGGCGGCGACCTGCGCGCCGAACTGTTGCCGCATCACGTGCAGGGCGGCATCAAGCGCCGCGGCCGAGCCGGCTCCCGTCACGATCGTGCCGTCCTGGACGTAGAGCACGTCACGGTCCACGGTGGCCGCGGGGTAGCGCTCGGCCAGCTCGGCGGCGTAGCGCCAGTGCGTCGTGCAGCGGCGTCCGTCCAGCAGGCCGGCCTCGCCCAGCATGAAGGTGGCCGAGCAGTGGGCGAAGAGCATCGCGCCGCGCTCGTGCGTGGCCCGGAGCAGCTCGGAGACCTCGGGCGCGGAGCCGATGCTCCCGGTCTTCGGCACCAGGCACACGAGATCGGCGTCGGCAGCTGCCTCGAGGCCGTGCTCGACGACCAGGTCGAACCCGGCGCGCCCCTTGAGGCGACCCGGCGTGGGGGTGACGACGACGAAGTCGAAGACGGGATTGTCGTCCTCGGGGTGATAGGGCTCCGCCCAGACCTCGCACAACGCGCCGAGGCCGAACGGCTCCGGCTGCTCCTGCACGACGACGGCGACCTTCTTCATGCTCCGAGCCTGCAGCACCGCTGGCAGGAAATCAACTACGCCTGTCGTTCCTGCCACTGGTGGCAGGAAACAGATGAGCGAATGATTACTGCCATGGCCACCATCCTCGCCCTCATGATCCTGATCGCCGCCGCCTCTGCGCTGGTCCACTACGCCCGCCACGACCGGTTCGCCGGCCCCGCGTCCACCCACCGCGAGCTCGACGACCTGGGCCTCGTCGAGGAGCGTCACCACCTGGTGCCGCGCGCCTGACTTTGGTCGCATTCGTCGTCTGCGCGTCAACTTTTGCTTGACCGACCTCAAAAGTCGGCCCTACGGTGACCGACGTCACAGGCCCGCACGTCTGTGCCATCCACACATCACTCGGAAGTGGAAGGCGCCTCCATGCCCTCGCGGTCACCTCACCCCGTCGTCCGTACGCCCGCCCGCTGGCTCGCTGCCTCCGTGGCGGTCGTGCTCGGCCTCGGCCTGGCGGTCGGTCTCGTGCCCTCCGCCGCCGCGATCCCCGACCCGGTGACCCCGCGCGCCGGCTCGGCGGCGACAGCACCGGACACGAAGCAGCCCTCGACGCAGGAGGGCACCGCGAAGGGCGGGCCGCAGACGAAGGGTGGGCAGCCGGCGAAGGCCGCGGTCCAGGACGAGCCGGACCTCTCGAAGTTCCAGAAGGTCGTGCTCGGCCAGGGCAACGGCCTCGGTGAGGTCATGGAGCTCACCGTCGCTCCCGACGGCCGGGTCTTCTTCATCACCCGCGCGGGCGACATCTCGATGTACGACCCCGCCGACGGCAGCATCGAGATCATCCTCAACAACCCGGCACTCGGCGTCTGGAGCGGTCTCGAGGACGGCGGCCTCGGCATCACCCTCGACCCGGACTTCGCCGACAACAACTGGATGTACGTCTACTACGCCCCGCTCCCGGCGTCGTACAACGCCAACCGGCTCTCGCGCCTCACGGTGACCACCGACGACGACGGCAACACGTTCATCGACAAGGCGTCGGAGAAGATCGTGCTCGAGGTCGGCACCCAGCGCCGCGTCTGCTGCCACTCGGCCGGCTCGGTCCAGTTCGGCGAGGGCGGCGTCCTGCACCTCGCGACGGGCGACAACACCTCCTCCTCCGACAACGACGGCTACTCCCCCCACGACGAGCGCCCCGGCCGCTCCGACTACGACGCCCAGAAGTCCTCGGCGAACACCAACGACCTGCGCGGCAAGATCCTGCGCGTCATCCCCCGCGACGACGACGGCGGAGACGTCGACCCGACACCGGGCGACGGGATCTCCTACGACATCCCCGACGGCAACCTCTTCGGCGAGGGCGGTGCCTACCCCGCGGCCCTCTACCCGAACGCCGACGCCAACAAGACCCGTCCCGAGATCTACGTCATGGGCCTGCGCAACCCCTACCGCCTCGGCCTCGACCCCGACACCGACGCCCTCTACTGGGGCGAGGTCGGTCCGGACTCACGCGTGAACAGCCCCAACCGCGGCCCTCGCCACTTCGAGGAGTTCAACCGCACCGACGTCGCGATGAACGGCGGGTGGCCCTACTGCGGGGGCGAGGTCGGCGACGACCTCACCAACATGGACTTCGGCGGCGCCTACGTCGACTGGGACTTCGTGGCCAACCGCTTCCGCACCAACCCCGACGGCTCCCCCAAGCGATTCCCCTGCAACGACCCCGACGAGATGTCCGGGGTCAACGACTCCCCCAACAGCACCGGCCTGCAGACGCTGCCGCCGATGACCGACGCCTGGATCCCCTACTCCGACGTCGGCCCCTACAAGTACCCCGCGGTCCAGGGCGCCACGCCCACCGGTGGCCAGGTCTACCGCCAGTCGCAGAACACCGAGGCCAAGGACACCGCCTTCCCCGCGCACTACGAGGGCTCGTACTTCATGTCCGAGATGAGCCGCGGCTGGATCAAGGAAGTCCGGATGGACGCCGAGGGCAACATCGAGTCGATCAACGACTTCATGTCGGGCTTCGTCGCCCCGGGCGACCTGGAGTTCGGCCCGGACGGGTCGATGTACGTCCTGGAGTACGGCACCGGGTTCTTCTCAGGCTCGCCGCAGACCAAGCTCGTGCGCATCGACTACGCGATCAACGGCTCGGCGCCGGTGGCGCGGGCGTCCGCGGACAAGACCGAGGGCGGCGTGCCGCTGACGGTCCAGTTCAGCAGCGAGGGCACCTCGGACCCCGACGGTGACGACGTCACCTTCTCCTGGGACCTCGACAGCGACGGTCAGCCCGACTCGACCGACGCCGCGCCCAGCTTCACCTACACCGACGCCGGCGACTACCGCGTCCTGCTGACCGTCACCGACTCCACCGGCAAGTCCGCGACGGCCCAGGTCGTCGTCAACGTGGGCAACACCGCTCCCCAGGTCGAGTTCGAGCTCCCGGTCGACGGTGGCTTCTACGCCGCAGGCGACGACATCCCCTTCGCGGTGCGGGTCACCGATGCCGAGGAGGACATCGACTGCGACGAGGTCGTCGTCCAGGCCGGGCTCGGCCACGACGTGCACGTCCACCCCAACCTGAGCGTCAACGGCTGCGACGGTGTCCTGCGCACCTCGACCGCGGGCGACCACGGGCCGGACGCCAACACCTACGGCGTGCTCATCGCGACCTACACCGACGGTGGCGCCAACGGCGGCGCCAACGCGCGGCTCTCCGGCAGCGACACCCTCATCATGCAGCCCAAGCTGCGGCAGGCGGAGCACGCCACCGAGCGCCAGGGCGTCGGCCAGACCGGCTACGACGACAAGTCCGGCACGCGGCCCGGCGGTGGCTCCCTGATCACCGGCATGGGCAACAACGACTGGGTCATGTTCGACCCGATGAGCCTGGTCAACATGACCGAGATCGCGATCACCTACTCCGGTGGCCCCCAGTCCGGCGCCGCCGTCGAGGTGCGCGCCGGCGCGGCCGACGGCCCCGTCGTGGCGCGGGTGCCGCTGGACGGTGGCACCCAGGGCCAGTACTTCTACAAGACCGTGAGCGGGCAGATCACCGCCCGCGACGCCGACGCGGGCGGTCGCCCGCTCTACTTCGTCTACACCGGCGGCGGCGAGATGAACTTCGACGAGTTCCGCGTCTCGGGCAAGGGCGTCGCGGGCAACACCTCGCCGGTCATCACCTCGGCGACGGCCACCCCGAGCTCGGGCCTGGCCCCGCTCGACGTCGACTTCACGGCCGAGGCGAGCGACCCCGACGGCGACACCATCTCCTACGCCTGGGACTTCGGCGTCGAGGGCACCGACGACGACGTCGCCAACACCGCCGACGCCTCGTGGACCTACGACGAGCCCGGTGAGTACACCGCGACCGTGACCGTGCGTGACGCCACCGGCAAGGAGACCTCCCGTGGTGTCGACGTGACGGTGCGGCGACCGTGCGCCTCCCCGCCCGTCGCCGAGGACGGCTACGAGCTGCTCTTCGACGGCACCGACCTGAGCGACTGGCGACAGTCCGGGCCGGGCGGCTTCCTCGTCGACGACTGCACGCTCACCAGCTTCGGCGGCCTCGGCCTGCTGTGGAACACCGAGAAGAACCTCACGGACTACTCGCTCAAGCTGCAGTTCAAGCTGTCCGACGACGGTGACAACTCCGGGGTGTTCACCCGCTTCCCCGACCCCGGTGACGACCCGTTCAACGCGGTCGACGACGGCCACGAGATCCAGATCAAGGAGGGCCAGCCCAACGACGAGCCGCAGAAGACCGGCTCGGTCTACAACTTCGACCGCGAGGACGCGCGCAACGCCAACCCCGTCGGGGAGTGGAACGACTACGAGATCCGCGTGGTCGGCCAGACCTACACCATGACGCTCAACGACATGGTCGTGAACACCTACACCTCCGACGGCTCTCGCGGGACCGAGGGCTTCGTCGGCCTGCAGAACCACGGGGCCGACGACACCGTGACCTTCCGCAACATCCAGGCCAAGGAGCTCGAGGTCGCCGAGCCGTTCATCAACACGCTGTCCGCCGAGCCGACCCGTGGCGCGGCGCCGCTGGAGGTCGACTTCACCGCCGAAGGGATCGACCGGCAGGGTGACGAGATCACCTACGAGTGGGACTTCGGTGACGGGTCCGACCCCGTCACCGGCGGCCCGGACGTGACGCACACCTACACCGACGGGGGCACCTTCGAGGCCACCGTGACCCCGGTGGACAGCGAGGGCCACCGCGGCGCGAGCCGCAAGACGCAGGACATCACCGTCCTCGTCGACCCGGTGGCCAGCGCCACCGCCACGCCCCGCTGCGGCGTGATGCCGCTGGAGGTCAGCTTCACCGGTGACGCCACCGACCCGCAGGGCCAGCCGATCACCTGGGCCTGGGACTTCGGTGTCGACGGCACCGACGAGGACACCTCGACCGACCGCAACCCCACGTGGACCTACACCGAGGCCGGCCAGTACACCGCGACCCTCACCGCCACGGACCCCGACGGCAACACCGGCACCACCACGGTGCGCATCGAGGTGCTGGCCGACGGCGAGTGCCGCCCGGTCGCCGACCTGTCGGAGCTGTTCGACAACGACGGCATCTCCACCCACGACAACCCCGGTGACGGCAACTTCGACGGCGGGGGCTGGACGTTCGCCGCCGAGCTGCTGCCGGCCGCGGTGCGTGAGAACGGCGGGCCGGTCCGCATCAACGACGTGGACTACGAGCTCGGCAGTCCCGCCGACGGCCAGCTCAACAACGTCGAGGCGAACGGCCAGGTGGTCAGCCTGCCGGCAGGGACCTACGACGAGCTGAGCATCCTCGCCACCGCCCACAACGGCGACGTGCAGGAGAACGCCACGCTGACCTATGGCGACGGGTCGACCGCCGAGGTGCCGCTGCGGTTCACGGACTGGGCGGTCGCGCCGAAGTTCGGCGAGGAGATCGCGATCGACATGCCCCACCGGCACAACGGCAGTGGAGACACCTCGCCACGGGTGATGATCTTCTCCCAGCGGATGACGCTGGAAGCCGGCAAGCAGCCCGACACGCTGACGCTGCCCACGAACGCGAAGCTGCACGTCTTCGCGATCTCCGGCGTCCGGGGCGAGGGCCCCACGACGCCCTGCGAGCAGCCCGAGCGGTCTGACGAGTTCAACGACTCCGAGCTCCTCGACAACTGCCACTGGACCGTTCGCCGCGCCGACGCCTCGGCGTACGAGGTCAGCGACGGTGCGCTGCGCCTGACCGCGCGTCCCGGCGAGTACAACGACACCCGCAACGTCATCACCCAGGCCGCACCCGACGGATCGTGGACGGTGACGTCCAAGCTCACCTGGGACCCGGCCGAGCAGGGCCAGCAGGCCGGGCTCGTGGTCGCCGGCAGCGGCGGCTCCGGCTTCGCCAAGCTGACCTTCGTCGACAAGGGCAACGACAACGAGTGGATCGAGTTCCTCAAGTCGTCCAGCCCGAGCAACGACGACTTCCAGTTCACCGGCAACTGGAACACCGGCGGCGGCAGCTTCGACGGGCCGTTCCTGCCCGGCGACTTCCCCACCACGTTCTGGCTGCGACTCACCTCCGACGGAACGCAGCTGCGCGGCTACTACTCGACCGACGGCGAGGACTTCACCCAGGTCGGGGACCCGCGCACGCTGGCCGGCATCACCAACCCCCGCGTGGGTCTCATGGCGCTCAAGGGCGGGGCGCCGGGTGACCCGGTCGCCGCGTACGACTTCTTCCGCTGGTCGGACGCCCAGCAGGGGGAGCCGCCGACCGTCACGGCGTCGGCGACGCCCACGTCAGGCACCGCGCCGCTCGACGTGGACTTCACCGCCGAGGGCGACGACCCCGACGGTGGGGACCTCACCTACGCCTGGGACTTCGGCGTGGCGGGCACCGACGACGACACGGCGGACACCGCCGACGCGTCGTGGACCTACACCGAGCCGGGCACCTACACCGCGACCGTCACGGTCACCGACCCCGACGGCGAGACCGCCGAGGACTCGGTGGAGATCGAGGTCGAGGAAGCCGTGGGGAAGGTGCACGTGATCGACGCCGTCGACGACGCGTCAGGCAACTACTGGCGCTCGCCCGACACCGGCACGTCCACCGTGCGGATCCAGGTCGGCGACACCGTCGAGTGGCAGTTCGACCGGGCCACGATGGGTCACGACCTCACCTCGCGCGACACCGCCTCCACCTGGAGCCCGGCGTTGAACGAGTACCGCAACCCCGACGGTGACCCCGTTCGCTACACGTTCACCAAGGCCGGCACCTACGAATTCGTGTGCCTCATCCACGCCACCACCATGACGGGCACCGTGATCGTGGAGGAGCCCGCTCCTGACAACAAGCCGCCGACCGCCGACCCGTACGTCGACCCACGTCAGGGAGCGGCCCCGCTCTACGTCCACTTCGAGGCTCGGGCCACTGACCCGGACGGTGATGCACTCACCTACCTGTGGGACTTCGGGCAGGGCGACACCTCGACCGAGAGCCACGCGCACTTCAGCTACACCGAGCCCGGCTCGTACACCGCCAGGCTGCGCGTCCAGGACGGCAGGGGTGGCGTGTTCGAGCGCGACTTCCCGATCCAGGTGACCGGTGACGCCCCGCGGGTCAAGGCCACGGCCACCCCCACGAGCGGTCGTGCCCCGCTCGTGGTGAGCCTGGCCGGCACCGCGGAGGACGACCAGGGCGGCGCGCTCACCTACAGGTGGGAGTTCGGCGACGGGTCCACGCCGTACACCGGGCCCAAGCCGATGGTGACGCACACCTACACCGAGCAGGGCAGCTACCAGGCCACGCTCACAGCGACGGACTCCGACGGCAACACCGGGTCCGACACGGTGCAGATCGACGTGCAGTCGCTGCCGGAGATCGAGGCGACCGCGACCCCGAGCAACGGCGACGCCCCGCTCGACGTGCAGCTCGACACCTCGGTGACCACGAACGGCGAGTTCGCGGCGTTCTCCCACGGGACGCACGCCTATCCCGATGCGGCGGGCACCGCCTCCATGGTGCGCTCGAAGGGGACCACGGTCACCACGATCGACGTCACCGGAGTCAAGCCGGGCGCCGAACACATGGTGCACGTGCACGAGCAGGCCTGTGGCAACGCAGACGCCGGCGCTCACTTCCGCTTCGACGAGACCCAGCCGTTCTCGGAGGAGAACGAGATCTGGCCCGGCTTCACCGCCGACGCCGACGGCGCCAGTGGCGAGATCGTGGTCACGAGCCCGCAGCGCGCGGGCGCGAAGGCCGTCTCCGTCGTGGTCCACGACCCCGACAACCCCGCCCGCAGGATCGCCTGCGTCGACCTGACGCCCAGCATCGACGGACTCACCTACGACTGGGACTTCGGAGACGGCGAGACGGCGACGGGTCCGAGCCCGGCCCACACCTACACCGAGCCGGGCACGTACACGGCGACCGTGACCGTGGGGAGCCAGGACGGCACGGACGAGGTCACCGACTCGGTCGAGGTCGTCGTCACCGCCGACGAGGACCCGGTCACTCCCCCGACCACCCCGCCCACCACACCCCCGACGACACCGCCGACCACGCCCGCGACGCCGAACGACACGTCGGCGCCGGACACCACCATCACGGCCGGCCCGAGCGGCATGGTGCGGCAGCGCTCGGCCACCTTCCGGTTCACCTCCACCGAGGCCGGGACGTTCGAGTGCCGCCTCGACCGAGGTGACTGGGCGGCGTGCGACTCACCAGCCACCTTCCGCAAGCTGGCGGCCGGCGAGCACCGGCTGGAGGTGCGTGCCGTCGACGCCGCCGGCAACACCGATGCCTCACCTGCGGTGCGGTCCTGGACCGTCGACCGCGGCAAGCCGACCGTCCAGGTGCTCTCCGGGTCGGAGACGACGCGGGACCGCGCGCCGACGATCCGGCTGCGGGTCAAGGACCGCTTCGAGAACCTCCGCGCGCGTCACGTGAAGGTGCGCATCGGCGGGCGGACCGCGCAGAAGGTCCGGGTGAACCGCAAGGGCGTCCTGGTGGCGAAGGCCAAGGCGCTCTCCACCGGCCGGCACCGCGTGGTGGTGACGGTCCGCGACGGTGCGGGCAACACCCGCACGATCCGCTGGTGGATCCGCGTCCAGCGCTGATCGGAGACGGTGACGAGGCCCGCCGGGGACATGCCCGGCGGGCCTCGTCGCGTCGTGGGCGGTGTCCGATCCCAGTCACCGCCGGCGAGGACGGGCCCTGAGGTGCGCGAACGACGACGGCCCGCCGGGAGTCCCGGCGGGCCGTCGTGTGGTGCGGTGGGTCAGCGGATCAGCTGGCGCCGCCGGTCAGCTTCTCGCGGAGCGCCTGCAGCGCCTCGTCGGAGGCGAGCGAGCCGCCGGTGTCGCCACCGGTCTCGTCGCCCGTCGCGGTGTCGCCACCCGAGGAGTAGGACGTGGCCTCGCCGGCCTCGGCCTCGGCGACCTTGGCGTCGGCCTGCTGCTTGACGTGCTGCTCCCAGCGGGCGTGCGCCTTGGCGTACTGGTCCTCCCAGACCGCGCGCTGGTCGTCGAAGCCCTCGAGCCACTCGCCCGTCTCGGGGTCGAAGCCCTCGGGGTAGACGTAGTTGCCCTGCTCGTCGTAGGTCGCGGTCATGCCGTAGAGGGTCGGGTCGAACTCCTCCACGTCGGCCGCGGCGGCGGTCTCGTTGGCCTGCTTGAGCGACAGCGAGATCCGGCGACGCTCGAGGTCGATGTCGATGATCTTGACCATGACGTCGTCGTTGACCTGGACGACCTGCTCGGGGATCTCGACGTGACGCTCGGCGAGCTCGGAGATGTGCACCAGGCCCTCGATGCCCTCCTCGACGCGGACGAACGAACCGAAGGGCACCAGCTTGGTGACCTTGCCCGGCACGATCTGGCCGATCTGGTGGGTGCGGGCGAAGTGCTGCCACGGGTCCTCCTGCGTCGCCTTCAGCGACAGGGAGACACGCTCGCGGTCCATGTCGACGTCGAGGACCTCGACGGTGACCTCGTCGCCCACGGCGACGACCTCGGACGGGTGGTCGATGTGCTTCCAGGAGAGCTCGGAGACGTGCACCAGGCCGTCGACGCCACCCAGGTCCACGAAGGCACCGAAGTTGACGATCGAGGACACGACACCCTTGCGGATCTGACCCTTCTGCAGCTGGGTCAAGAAGCCGTGGCGGACCTCGGACTGGGTCTGCTCGAGCCACGCACGACGCGAGAGCACGACGTTGTTGCGGTTCTTGTCGAGCTCGATGATCTTCGCCTCGAGCGTCTGGCCGACGTAGGGCTGCAGGTCGCGGACGCGACGCATCTCCACGAGCGAGGCAGGCAGGAAGCCGCGCAGGCCGATGTCGAGGATGAGGCCGCCCTTGACGACCTCGATGACGGTGCCCTCGACGACGCCGTCCTCTTCCTTGACCTGCTCGATGGTGCCCCAGGCGCGCTCGTACTGGGCGCGCTTCTTGGACAGGATCAGACGGCCTTCCTTGTCCTCCTTCTGGAGGACGAGAGCCTCGACCTTGTCGCCCACGGAAACGACCTCGTTGGGGTCGACGTCGTGCTTGATCGACAGCTCGCGCGAGGGGATGACGCCCTCGGTCTTGTAGCCGATGTCGAGGAGGACCTCGTCACGGTCCACCTTGACGATGGTGCCGTCGACGATGTCGCCGTCGTTGAAGTACTTGATGGTCGCGTCGATTGCCGCGAGGAAGTCCTCTTCGGACCCGATGTCGTTGATCGCGACCTGGGGCGCGTCGTAGTCCTGGAGGTGAGAGAGCAGGCTCGTCATATGGGAAGTGATTCCTTGGATGGATGGAGTCGTGCGGACGCGCGCAATCGTCGGTTTCACTGGGCCTGCCCGGTGACGAGTCATCGGGACGGACGCGGCGAGCCGGGCTTCGCTCGGTATGGATTCCGGGCAGACGTCTGGCGCAGGTCACGAGTTTACGCGCACGCGGACGACCACGTCCAACCGGCGACCCACGCTCGGTCCACGCTCACGAGGCGCACCCTCACCGCTCGTTCGGCGGCCAGGGTGGCGCGATGACCGTCGCACGTCAATGTAGATATCCCGTCACTTTTCCGTAGGTTTCTCGTTACTCTTCTCGAAGTTTCTGTGGCCATTGCGTCGATCCAGTCCGACGCGAGGCACCAACTCCTGGGGGTAGAGATGGCGTCACGAGCTCGTCGGAGGGCCGGCTGGCCGCACCAGTTCGCAGCAGCGACCGTCGCGGTCGCGCTGTCGGCGTCGGTCCTGGCGGCCACGCCGGCGCCGGCATCGGCGGCGCCGCTGCCGGCGGCCTTCTCGGCGAACGCCCACGGAGACATCGTCGGCCTCGATGTCGACCTGCTGACCCTCGACCTCGCCGGCGTGGCCGTCGGCCACAGCCGGAGCACCACGAGCAGCACGGCGACCACGGGCACCAGCTCGGCCACCTCCGCGAACCTCGACGGCAACCTGGCCGGCACAGGTCTCGCCCTCGGCCAGCAGGTGTCGAACGCCCCACCCAGCGTCAACCCGGGCGAGCAGCAGCTGCTGGCGGTCAACCTCGCCCCGGTGATCAGCGTGGGCGCGGTCCGCGGCGACACCGAGGCGTCGTTCTCGGACAACCCCGCCACGTGCGTCCCCGCGGACGCGAACGGAGACCGCATCCTCTCCGACGCACACACCCAGCTCGCGGGACTCACCCTCGCGTCGCTGCCGATCCTCGGCACCCTGGCCGACGTCGGCGCCTCGCGCACGCGGACCCGCACGTTCCTCGACGACAACGGTGCGGGCCGCTCGGAGGTCGTCTCGCGCACCACCTCGACCATCGGCGACATCAGCATGCTCGGCGGCGCTGTGACCATCCGGGTCACCAACCCGGTCGTCCTGGAGGCCCGGTCGAACGGCACCACCGGCACCGCGTCGTACACGAACCCGCCGTCGGTCTCCGTGACGGCAGCCGGCACGACGGTCAACATCCTTCCCGGCGGCACCCGGCAGATCAACCTCGGTCTCCTCGACGCGATCGCCGACCTCAGCGTCTCGGTGCGCGCGGCCCAGAACACGTCATCTGGCGCCACCGGAGCGGCATCCACCGCCGCCTTCCTCAGCATCGACCTCGACGTGCTCGGAGGTATCGGCCGCCCGGCGGCGAACGTCGGGCTGGACCTCGCGCCCATGTCGGTGCAGGCCACCGCACCCGCAGGCGGCGTGGAGTGCCCGGTCGTCGACGACCAGGCCCCGGGCGCCCCGGTGATCGTGACCCCCGACAACGGCTCGAGCACCAATGACACCACCCCGACCTTCTCCGGCACCGCCGAGCCAGGCTCGACGATCGTGGTCCGGGACTCCGACGGCAACCAGGTCTGCACGACCACCACCGTCTCCGGGGGCAGCTGGACCTGCACGCCCACCACACCGCTGCCCAACGGCCAGGACACCTACACCGCGACCGCCACCGACGCGGCCGGCAACACCTCACCGGGCGCCGTGGTCACCTTCACCATCGACACCTCCACGACGCTCGACCTCGTCGAGCCGGCCGACGGCTCCACCACGAACGACCTCACTCCACTGGTCGCCGGCACGGGAGAGCCGGGCGCCACCGTCACGGTGCAGCAGGGTCCCACCCAGGTCTGCTCCGCGACCGTCGCGCCCAACGGCAACTGGTCCTGCACCCCGGGCAGCGCACTGGCGACAGGCCCGCACACGTTCACCGCGACGGCCGTGGACGCGGCGGGCAACACCGCCACCGACACGACCACCTTCACCATCGATCCCGACGCCGACGACACCACGCCCCCCGGCCCCCCGGTCATCACCACGCCGGCCAACGGCTCCAGCACCGACGACAGCACACCGACCTTCTCCGGCACCGCCGAGCCGGGCGCCACGGTCGTGGTCGAGGACCCCGACGGCAACGAGGTGTGCACCGCCACCGCGGTCGGCGGCACCTGGTCCTGCACCCCCGCCACAGCGCTGCCCGACGGCACGGACACCTACACCGCCACCGCCACCGACGCGGCCGGCAACACCTCACCCGCAGCGGACGTCACCTTCACCGTCGACACCGCAGCCCCTGGCGCCCCGGTGATCGCGTCCCCGGCCGGCGGCTCCACCACCAACGACAACACGCCGACGATCTCCGGCACCGCCGAGCCGGGCTCCACCGTCGTGGTCGAGGACTCCGACGGCAACCAGGTCTGCACCACCACCGCCAGCACCTCCGGCACCGTCGGCACCTGGTCCTGCACCCCCACCACAGCGCTGCCCGACGGCACAGACACCTACACCGCCACCGCCACCGACGCGGCCGGCAACACCTCACCCGGCACCGCCGTCACCTTCACCATCGACACCGCAGCCCCCGCCCCGCCGGTGATCACCGCGCCGGTCGCCGGCACGACCGTGGCCGACTCGACCCCCGGATTCGCCGGCACGGCCGAGCCCGGGTCCACCGTCGTGGTCGAGGACTCCGACGGCAACCAGGTCTGCACCACCACCGCCAGCACCTCTGGCACCGTCGGCACCTGGTCCTGCACCCCCACCGCGCCCCTCGCGGACGGCACGGAGACCTACACAGCCACCGCCACCGACGCGGCCGGCAACACCTCACCCGGCACCGACGTCACCTTCACCATCGACACCTTCACCACCGTCGACATCGCCGCTCCCGTGGACGGCTCGATCACCAATGACACGACGCCGGAGTTCTCCGGCGCCGCCGAGCCGGGCGCCACGGTCGTGGTCGAGGACTCCGACGGCAACCAGGTCTGCACCACCACCGCCAGCACCTCCGGCACCGTCAGCACGTGGTCGTGCACCCCCACCACGGCGCTGCCCGACGGCACGGACACCTACACCGCCACCGCCACGGACCGGATCGGCAACACCGACACCGCCACGACCACCTTCACCATCGACACCGCCACGACCGTCGACCTGCTGCTCCCCGCCAACGGCTCCACCACGAACGACCTCACCCCCGACATCTCGGGGACGGCGGAGGCAGGGGCCACCATCACGGTCAGGCGCGGCAGCACCGTCGTCTGCACCACGCAGGCGGCCGCCGACGGAGCCTGGACGTGCACGTCCGCCAGCCCCCTGGAGGACGGTCCCACCACCCTGACGTCCACCGCCACCGATGCGGCCGGCAACACCGCGACCGACACGACCACCTTCACCATCGTCCCGGCGAGCGGTGCCGTGGCACCGCCGGTCATCGCCTCGCCGACACCGGGCGCGACGGTGCAGGACACGACACCCGCCGTCTCGGGCACGGGTCGACCCGGGCTGACCGTCACGGTGCGCGAGGGGACGACCGTCCTCTGCACCGCCACGGTCGGCCCCGACGGCCAGTGGTCGTGCAGCTCCGACGTCGTGCTGCAGCCGGGTGCCCACACGATCTCCGCGACCCAGACCGGACCTGGCGGCGAGAGCCAGCCGTCCTCGGTGACCTTCACCGTCGCCGGTGCGCCGACGCCGACCCAGCCGCCCACCCCGACGCCCACCCCGACACCGAACCCGACACCGAACCCGCCGGCGTCCGATGCGGACGGCGACGGCCTCACCGACGCCCAGGAGGCCCAGCTCGGCACCGACCCGAAGAAGGCAGACACCGACGGCGACGGCCTCACCGACGGAGCCGAGGTCAATGTGCACAAGACCGACCCGCTCGACAGCGACACCGACGACGACAAGATCACGGACGGCCGGGAGGTCAGCGGGGTCAGGATCCGTCAGCGCTTCGAGGTGTGCGGTCGCAAGCCCCGGACCGCGATCGTGGTCAAGACCGACCCGCTCAAGAGCGACACCGACGGCGACGGGCTGACGGACGGCGCCGAGGTCCGGGGCGTCAAGATCAAGCAGAGGGTCAGGACCCGGACCGGCAGCTACGTGATCGGCAGGGTCCGGACCAATCCGACGAAGAAGGACTCAGACCGCGACCGGCTCAGCGACAAGGCCGAGATCACCGGCAAGGCGAACAAGAAGTTCGGGAAGGCGAAGTCCGATCCGAGCACGTGCGACACCGACCGCGGCGGGGTCTCCGACGGTGCCGAGGTCAGGGCCGGCTCGAACCCCTCGGACTCGAGGTCCACGCCGAAGCGGCCCGGACGTCGTACGGCGGCCACGGACGCGCCGGCGCGGGGGGCGAACCGCACCTGGGGCTAGAAGGGCCAGGCATGCATGTCGCCGGAGTCGCCGACAGCCTGGAGCAGGACCGCCGCGCGGCTCGCCACCGGGTTGTCACCGGCCCGCGCGGCGAGCTCCACCAGCGCCCACAGGTCGGCGGCACGGGCACCCTCGCGAAGGGCATCCGGCGTGCCACCGCGCAGGTCGGTCCAGGCCTCCAGCACCCCCTCGACGTACGCCGGGTGGCGCTCGAAGCGCAGCAGGTTGCCCACGTCGGTCCACGGGTGGCCGGCGTGGGCGAACTCCCAGTCCAGCACGGCCGCGAGCTCGGTTGCCCCCGGGGCGAGGAGGACGTTCTTGGGATTGAGGTCGCCGTGGACCAGGCACGCGCGGGCGACGGAGTCGAGCAGGTCCTGCGCCTGCGCAGCCAGACGTTCGAGGCGGGCGCGACGCTCGAGGGGCCAGTCGTGCAGGTGACGCCCGACCCACTCGTCCAGTCCCAGGTCGGGCAGCGACCCCAGCGCGAGCTCCGCGTCGACGAAGGTGCCGGGTCGCCGCACCGGCATGCCGGCGAGCGTCGCGGCCACGGTGCCCATCGCCGCGCCCAGCCGAGCCATCCCGTCGCGGTCCGAGCGATCGAGCAGGTCGGCTACGACGAGGTCGCCCCGCTCGCCCTCGACCCAGGTCGTGATCAGCAGCCCCGGCTGTCCCTGGGCCGGCTGCGACCGACGTGCCTCCAGCACCTCGGGGACCGGGACGAGCCCGCGCACCAGGTCCAGCACCGCCCGGTCGATCTCCGCCGCAGCCGGTCCACGGGCATCGTCCGGCACGTAGACGCGCACGACCGCGCGCTCGCCACCGACGTCGCCGAGAAAGGTGCGACCCGACCACCCGCCGGCCAACGGGGTCATGGAGGTGCCGAGATCGTTCACCGCTCGATGGTGGCACGGCGCGCTCCGGACCAGGTCGCGCCGAGCGTGGCCCCCAACTCTTTCACCCTCAAGTACTCAAAGTGCGTTACTTCTCTGTGCGCGTCTCGTTGATCGCGTTAGATCTGTCGTAACCGCTGCGTAGATGTCTCGTGGATCTGCTGCGGCTCAACTAGAGGGGGTTCTACGAGATGTACACGCACATCCGCAACCGGTCTGGGAACCGGTTCACCATCGCGGCAGCGGCTCTGGCCGTCGTCGTGCCGGGGTCGGTCCTGGGCGCGACGCAGGCGCCGGCAGCAGCCGCGCCGGTGCCCGCGACCTACTCGGCCGACAGCCATGCCGACATCGTCACGGTGGGGGCCTCGATCCTGGGGAACTCGCTCGCCACGCTCGCCGTCGGCCACAGCCGGAGCACCGTGTCGAGCTCGTCGTCCGGCACCGGCACCACCTCGGCGAGCTCGGCCAACCTCGACGCCACGCTGGGCGGCACGCCCGTGCCGGTCGACGCCCAGACGGCGCAGGCGGGACCGGGCGCCGGGGTCGACGACCCCACGTCGCGCACGCTCGTTGCCGTCCCGGCGGCGCCCGTCGCCACCATCGGCGCCCTGACGGGTGACGTCCAGGCCGCGTGGGGCGGTGCCAACGCGTGCGTGGGAGCCGTCGGCGGGATGCGCACCCTGTCGTCGTCCAGCACGTCGCTGGCCGGAGTCACCCTGGCGTCGGTGCCGCCTCTCGGCGCCGTGGCCCAGGTCGACGCCTCCGACACGTCCACGGCCACCTACCTCGTCGACGACGACACCGCCGGTTCCGACGTCGTGACGCGGGCCACCACCCGCGTCGGCGACGTCCACCTGTTCGGCAACCAGGTGCGGATCCGGGTCACCAACCCGGTCCAGCTCGAGGCGCGCTCCGACGGCACGACCGCCACGGCCGGGTACGTCAGCGACCCCACGATCGTCGCGACGGTCGCCGGCACCGACATCGCGGTCCCGCTCAACGGCACGCCGGTCGACATCGGGTTGCCCAGCAACCCGCTCCTGAACGCCACGATCCGGGCGTTCCGGCCGACGTCGACGGTCACCGGAGCCTCCGCCAACGCCACGCTCGACGCGCTGTTCCGCGTGGATGTCGAGGTGCTGAACGCCGTACCGGGCCTGCCCGACGTGGCCGACGTCTCCCTCGCCGTCGCGCCGTCCAGCGTGAGCGCCTCGGCGCCGGCAGGTGGAGTCGACTGCGGCCCCACCGCCTCACCGGGTGCGCCCAACGCCCCCACGATCACCTCGCCCGCCCCGGGCGCGCGCCTGACCGACACGACTCCCGCCGTCTCGGGCACCGGCCTGCCCGGCGCGACCGTGACCGTGGCCGAGGGTGGTGCGGTCCTGTGCCGCGCGACCGTCACGCAGGCCGGCACCTGGTCCTGCTCCCCCGCCACCGCGCTCCCCACCGGTCCGCACACCGTCACGGCCACGCAGACGGACGGCGCCGGCAACACCAGCGCATCGGCATCGGTCACGTTCAGCATCGTCGCCGGCGGCAGCGTCCCCGGCCCGGTGCCCGGACCCGACGACCCGGACGGTGACGGCCTGACCAACACCCAGGAGGCCGCACAGGGCACCGACCCCAACAACCCGGACACCGACGGCGACGGCCTGACTGACGGGGCCGAGGTCAACGTCCACGGCACCGACCCGACGAAGAAGGACACCGACCGCGACGGGCTGACCGACGGCCAGGAGGTCAACGGGGTCAAGATCCGCCACCAGTTCCAGATCTGCGGTCAGAAGAAGATCCGCTCGTCCATCACGGTCAAGACCAACCCGTTGCGCTCCGACACCGACAGGGACGGCATCAAGGACGGCAAGGAGGTCAAGGGCTACAAGATCAAGCAGAAGGTGCGGATCCCCAAGGGCAAGACCATCCGGATCGGCCTCGTCCGCAGCAACCCCACGAAGAAGGACACCGACCGCGACGGCCTGAAGGACAAGGTCGAGCTCAAGGGCACCGCGAACAAGAAGTTCAAGAAGGCCAAGACCGACCCGAGCCGGTGTGACACCGACCGCGGTGGCGTCTCGGACGGTGCCGAGGTCAAGGCCGGGTCGAACCCGGCCGACATCAAGTCGACCCCGCGCAACCCCCGGGCCCGCTCGGAGGCCACGGGCTGACGTCCCCCTCCCCACAAGAGGTGCCGGCGCACTGGACCCCACCCGGTGCGCCGGCACCACCATGTCCACCCCTCCACGCGGCCACCTCCGCGCCACAGCGACTACGCTCCGGGCGTGGAGGATCACCAGCCCCAGTCGGTCCGCGTCGAGCGGCGACCGGTCTCCGAGCAGGAGTCCCGGCAGGCCAACGGTCCCGACTGGGACCGGTACGCCGACGAGTACCAGGCCACCCACGGTGCGTTCCTGGGCGATGCCGGCTTCGTCTGGGGACCCGAGGGACACACCGAGGACGACCTGGGAGTCCTGGGCGACGTCGCCGGGCTCGACGTCCTCGAGCTCGGCAGCGGCGCCGGTCAGTGCTCGCGCTGGGTGCGGACCCACGGCGGTCGCGGGTTCGGCCTCGACCTCTCCCACCGGCAGCTGCAGCACTCCCTCCGCCTCGACGGTGAGACCGGGGTGGTGGTGCCGTCCGTGCGAGGCACCGCGACCGACCTCCCCTTCGCGGCCGCCAGCTTCGACGTGGTCTTCTGCTCGTTCGGGGCGCTGCAGTTCATCAGCGAGATCGCTCAGGCGGTCGGCGAGGTGGCCCGGGTGCTGCGGCCCGGCGGCAGGTTCGCGTTCTCGGTCACCCACCCGACGCGGTGGATGTTCCCCGACGACCCGGGCGTCCCCGGCCTGACCGCCACCCAGTCCTACTGGGACCGCACGCCCTACGTCGAGATCGACGACGCCACCGGTGTCGTCTCCTACGTCGAGCACCACCGCACGCTCGGCGACTGGGTGCGCCTGCTGGCCGGGCACGGCTTCGCGCTCACCGACCTGGTCGAGCCGGAGTGGCCCGAGGACCACGACCGCGTCTGGGGCGGCTGGTCACGCACCCGTGGGCTGCTGACCCCCGGCACGGCGATCTTCGTGGCGCACCTGACGGCCTGAGGCACGACGACGCGCCCAGCTCGCGAGCAGCGACGCCGGGTCGAGGTGTGCCCGGAGCCGACGTCGTGCGTCGGGCTCGGCGAGCAGGCGCCGCCGGAGGTCCTGGCACTCGCGCCAGAAGTCGCTCCCGTCCGCCGGGTCGCCGGGCGCGGGTGCGAACACGGCTGCGTCGGCCCGTCGCGCGAGGTCGAGCCCCGCGCCCAGTTCGGTCGCCTGAGCCACCCGGCTCCACCCGTCCGAGACCGGCGTGCCCCGGTCCCGGGCGGCGTCCAACACTTCCTGCCAGCCGTTGACGTAGATCCCCGACCAGGACGACGTACGCCGCCGACGACCGCGACGCAGCACCTTGACCACCGGCACCAGGATCAGTGCGAGCGACATCAGGGCCACCAGCCCCGCCACTGCGAGCAGGACGCTCCGCCATGCGGGCACGGCCTCGTCCTCCGACCCGGTGTCGGTGGTGCCCGCGTCGAGCCGGATCTCCTTGTCCCTCCCCTTCGCTGCGTTATCGAGCTGACCCTGCACGAAGCGTCCGGGCTCCGTCGGCACGGGCTCGTCGGACCCGTAGCCCTCCACCTCGGACGGGGTGTAACGCGCAGGCTCGAGCGTGCGCCACGTCCCGTCGGCGAACTGCAGCTCGACCCAGGACGTGACGTCTCCGTAGGTCACCAGGCCCTTCCGTCCGGGCTCTGCGCCCAACACCACCCGAGCCGGCACTCCGAGCCGCGCAGCACCCAACGCCGTCAGTGCGCTGTACTGGAACGACGTGCCGGTGATCCGGTCCGACCCCAGCATGCCGCGCCCCAGCTCCGCCGGAGACTGGTCGAATCCCTCGACCAGGCGAACCGTTCCGCTGTCGCGCAGGTAGCGACCGAGCAGCAGCACCCGCTCGAGTGGCAGCAGCTCCGGCCGGTCGAACGGGCCGAGGTAGCGGTCCAGGAAGGCCCCGGCCACCTGGCCCTGATCGCCGGCCGGCTCACGCGTGGCGTCGCTCCGGGTGAAGCCGTCGTCGACGACGACCGACTCGAAGGAGTACCGGTCGCGGACGTCGACACCGCCCACGACCAGGGCGCTGGAGGTGGCCTGGTTGTAGCGGATGTCGGAGACCTCGGTACGACCCGGGTTCCAGTCGAGGTCGACGCTGGTCAGCTCACCGAGCATGGGCAGCCAGTCGCTGTCGTAGCCGGGCCGCAGCTCGACCCGCACGACGACCGTGCGGCCCGGGTGCAGCGGGGCGACGTCGTGGCCGATCCGCTTGAACGTCCCGTAGCCTTCCGAGCCGGGTGAGTCCTCGGCCGGGATCCACCCCCCGGACGTGTAGAGGTCCAGAGCGGCGAAGCGCAGCCGCCGCCCCTCCGGCACCCCGGTGGCCCTGAGCAGCCGGAGGTCGTCTCGCCCCTGCGGCGGGACGACGGCGACCGCGGTCAGGTCCGGGGTGTCGCCACCGCCGCGCAGCAACACGCGGTCCGAGGTGTCCTGGTCGGGCACCAGCAGGCTGCCGAGGCCGGACACGAGCGAGACGGTGAGCAGCGCGACCACCGCACCGGCCATCGAACCACGCACCCGGCCCGCCAGCTCCTCCCGCCGCCGGGCCCTGATCGCCGACCACGCCACCAGCACGACAGCGACGAAGATGCCCCGCGGCACCAGGAGCGTCGGCACGAGCACGCCCAGCGGGATGGTGGCCACGAGCGCGAGGACGAGCGGCACCACAGGGGCCAGCGGGCGCCACGTCGCGAGCGCCAACCAGGCGGCGGGGAGCGTGGCGAGGAAGCCGATCAGGAAGGGGACCAGCATCACGACCCCGTCGGCGTCCACCGGTGGAACCGTGCTCACCAGCTCGATCGGCGCGTCGAGACTCTGGGACAGGACCCTGCTCACCGACGAGATCGTCGGGACCAGGAAGGGGCCCGGCTCCCGCAGCGCTGCGAGCGCGCCGAGAGGTCCGAACACCATGAGGGCGGCCAGGGTGTACCACCAGCCCCCCTCGTGCAGCTGCCGCACGGCCAGGGCGAGCGCGAGCAGGACCACGACCGGAGCCAGCCCCGCGACCAGGTAGGTGCGGTCGGCGAAGGTGTCGTCCAAGATGGACAGGATCGTGGCCATCAGCACCAGCACGACGCCCGCGTCGAGCACCGCGTCGCGAGCACTGCCTGCGCGGGTCATCGCATCCCTCGCGCGAGGAGCTCGTGGAGTCGGGCCAGGTCCGGCACGGAGATCTCCCGCCGGGCGTGGCTGTCGCGCAGGCTCGCCTCGGACTCGCTGTCCGCGCGCACGACGATCCAGTCCGCTCCGCGGCCGAAGCGCCGGGCGGCCGAGTCGAGCTGCTCCAGCTCGCGTCCGGCCCCGGTCACCTGCACCACCAGGCCGGTGCCCACGACGGTCTCCGCAGCATCGGCCGCGTGCGCCAGGTAGTCGTCGTCACCGGCGACGAAGCGGCACGCGACGTCGGTCATCTCGGTCGCGTCGCGCCCGCGGGCGACGTACGACCCGCACCGCAGGTAGGTGTCGAAGTCGTCGCGCACCGCTCGCAGCGCGACGGACGCCGCGACCGACACGGCCAGCTCGAAGTCGCGGAGCCGGGGGTAGGCGTCTCGGGCACCGTCCACGAGGACTGTCACGTGGCCGCGCCTGGTCTCGTGGTACTGGCGCACCAGCAGCTCGCCGGCCTTCGCCGACGACCGCCAGTGCACGTGGCGCAGGTCGTCGCCCGGTACGTACTCCCGCAGCGCGTGGAAGGCGAGGTCGCTCATCGACAGCTGCTGGCTCGTGGCTCCGTCGAGGTCGTTGGTGAGGCCCCCGGCGAACACCGACAGCTCGCTCACCCGCGGCGAGACCATCAGCTCGAGCGGGTGACCCGACTCGAAGCGACGACTGACCAGACCGACGGGATCGGTCTTCTCGTAGACCACCGGACCGACGGTGTGCACGCCGCGCGGCAGCGCCGGAAGAGGCAGGGTCTCCACGTGGTGGGCGAAGGGCGCGAGGAACGGCAGGCGCAGTGAGATGCTGCGATGTCCCACGGGAACGGTCACCTTGGGGAAGAGCATCGGCACGGCACCGGCCTGCAGGTCGAGGGTGGCACTCGGTGCGGCACCTGCCTCGACCACCCGCTGAGGACGGAGCGTCAGCTGCGCCACCGGCGCGCCCGGCAGCACCTGCCACAGCACCGCGATCGCCAGCAGCCCGAACGCGACGACAGCGAGCTGGGTGAACTCCTGCCAGTGCAGGCGGTGGGCCAGCACCAGGGCGACGACGCCGAGCAGGAGCACGCTCCGGCCGAGCGGGGTGAGGATCCGCACGGGACCCAGCATCCACCGGCTCACGCGCGGTCGCGAGGCACCGGGACCTGCACCAGCAGGTCGTCGATGACGTGGTCCGAGGTGGCGCCTCCGAAGGCGGCGCCCGACGCCATGAGGAGACGATGCCCCAGGACCGGAAGGGCGAGCGTCGCGATGTCCTCGGGCACGACGTGACCGCGGCCCTCGGAGAGCGCCCAGGCCTTCGACGCGCGGATCCACGCCAGCGCACCGCGGGTCGAGAGCCCGATGCGGACGTCCGGGACCTCCCGGGACGCCTCCGCGAGGCGTCGCACGTATCCGATGATCGCGCGGTCCACGTGGACCAGGTCGGCGAGCTGGCTCATCCGGGTGATCTCGTCGGCGCCGATGACCGGCCCGAGACCGGCGGCCCGGTCCCGCACGCGCGACTCCGCGAGCAGCGCCTCGGTCGACTCGGCGTCCGGGTGACCCACGCTGGTGCGCATCAGGAAGCGATCGAGCTGGGCCTCGGGCAGCTGGTAGGTGCCGGCCTGCTCGATCGGGTTCTGCGTGGCGATGACCATGAACGGCGGGCGCACCTCGTGGGTGCGGCCATCGACGGTGACGTGCCCCTCCTCCATCACCTCGAGAAGCGCGGACTGCGTCTTGGGCGAGGCCCGGTTGATCTCGTCGGCGAGCACCATGCTGTGGAAGATCGGACCGGGATGGAAGGAGAACTCTCCCCGGGTCTGGTCGTAGACCGTGACGCCGGTGACGTCCGACGGCAGCAGGTCGGGGGTGAACTGGATGCGGGCGAACGAGCAGTCGAGCGACTTGGCCAACGCACGCGCGAGCATCGTCTTGCCGGTGCCCGGGAGGTCCTCCAGGAGGAGGTGGCCCCCGGAGACCAGGCACGTCAGCGCGAGCCGGACGACCTCATGCTTGCCGAGCACCGCGGACTCGACGTTGCGGGTGACCCGGTCGAACGCGTCGGCGTACCACCGGACGTCATCGGCGTGGACGGTGGCCATGTCCGACATCGTCTCAGCCCTGCGGGTCAGGCCCTCTCGGTCTCACGGCGTCCGGCGAGACGGGTGACGAAGCCGCCGGCGACCAGGATCACCAGACCACCGACGATGCCGATGATCGGCACCGTGCGGGTCAGCAGTCCGAGCCGGCTGCCGTTGGCCTCCGCGTCCTCGACGTTGGCCTTGACCTGGGCGTCGGTGAACTCGAGGTTGAGGTCGAGCAGCGGCGAGCCGTCCTCGAGGGTGCGGACCTCGTGCTGGCTCTGCTTCATGATCGCGCCGGTGATCGGGTCGATCCAGATGTACTTGTCCTGCGAGTAGACGCCGTCGATGTCGGTGACCACCTCGGCCGGTGCGTCCTCGACGAGGACGTGGTAGCGGTAGGTCTCCAGGCCGTCCAGCGTCTCGGTGCCGTCGTACTCCGCGTCGACGGCCTCCCCGAGAAGACCGTCCCAGTAGGGGTAGGTCTTCTTCTCGGCGTCGAACGGCCACTTGTTGACCAGGCCCTCCCGCTCCTCGGCGCTCGGCGGGAGGTACGTGCTGCCGTTGACGGCCAGGCCGGTGCGGCGGTCGGTGGCGAACACCTCGGTGGACGCCGTCACGAGGCGGTCGTCGGTCCCGGGGACGCAGTCGGGGACGTCACCGCTGCCGTCGTCGATCACCAGGCAGGTGGAGCTGACGAAGACGATGACCTTGTCGTCGGAGTTCTCGGAGTCGGCCTTGGTGATGCTGGTCGCGAGGACGTCGATGTTGTCGACCTCGCCGGTGGCCGGGTTGAGCTTGTCGGCGTTGCCCGCCAAGCGCGTCGTGCTGTCGGTGTCGAGCGGTGTGCGCTTGACCTGGCCGGGCGCCCAGATCGCCGCCATGAGGCCGAGGACGACGAGGAAGGTTCCCAGTGCGAGCAGCACCCAACCGATGATCTTGCGCACGACGGACATCCCTCCAGGCAACGACGAGTCGCCGCAGGCTACCAGCAAGTAGGTGACGGTGCCCACAAAACGTACGACGTGCCAGTCAACGCCATCTGGTGCGGGTCCACACCCGGTCGCGAGCGCTGCGGTCGGTCAAGGATCGGGCGATGATGCGCGTCGTGGTAGGCGACTTCGAGCCACGTCGGATCACGATCGTGAAGGTCAGCGTCTCGCCTGGGGCGAGCAGCGGAGTACGACGACCATGAGCAATCAGCGGTGGCGCCTCGACCGTGCCGCGGCTGCGCAATTGCACGCGGAACCGATCGGCGACCGCTCCGTCGTTGCGAAGCCGGACGCGGAACACCGACCGGGCGCTTTTCGTCGAAGCGCGAGCTGTCTGCCCTCGTCGCGCGTCGTGACGGTCCACGCCAAACCACTTCCCGCCAGCGGCCTTCACGTGCAGGTCCGGGCGGTGTCGTGCCGCGGCCGGTTCCGGAGTAGTAGGCGGAGCGGGGGGCGCCGGCATCGGGGTGGGCGAAGGGGAAGGCTGTGTCGGCGCGGCAAGGACCGTGTAGTCGCGTCGCGCGAACGTCTGATTCCCGGCGCCGTCGCGAGCCACGACGGTCATCGTGCGTGAGCCGGGCGTCGTGGTGTCGAGGTCCGTGGCTCCGCACGACTGCAGGTTGCTTCCACCGCGGTCGGTGCACCAGAGGTCCCTGACCTCGGTGTCACCGACGGTGAGCACGCTGCTCGCGCTTCCTGGCGCAAAGCCGATCTGCGGCTCGACGGCATCGGGCACGGACGTCTTCTGCGCGCGGTAGGTGAAGTACTTGGGGTTCTCCGGTGCCGTGATCTCCCAGAGCACCTCGCCGTCCGACGAGAACTCGCTGGCGACGGCCCGAGTGTCCGAAGCCCAGCCGACCAACGCGTTTCCACCCTCGAGCGGCTGCGCGGAGCCGGCAAAGATGGCGTAGCGCAGACCGGTCCCGGCCGGGACGGTGAAGTCCTTGGTCATGGTGGCTGTCATCGCCGACTCGTCAATCGACCACTGCGCGACCCGGGTGTAGCCGCGCGCGACGGGTGGCCCGGCCGCATCCTCCGGATCGACGCACAGCGGCTCGACGTTCCATGCCCCGTTGTCGAACGCCATGATCTCACCGTCGGCGAGCTGCGTTGCGGTGTGCTGCGCGCACGGGCCACCGTCCGGATTCCCGTTCGTGTCGACGAAGGTGAAGTCGCTGGCTCGCCCGCCCAGCCGCCATACCACGTCTCCCTCATCGAAGCCGTCGTGAGCGGTCCGAGCGATCTTGAAGATAGAGCTCAGGTTGCGGAAGGACGCGAGCAGGTCGCCGTCTGGGAGTACCTGGAACGAGTTGATGTGAGCGTAATCGTGGTCCGCCGGATTCACTACCGTCTCCGCCGAGATGTCGACGTGGTCGGCAGTGCTCCACTCGAACAGCACGTCTCCATCGCGGTCCTGATGTTGGATCACCGAGTCGGTCCGCCCCGTGACGGGGTTGGACTCATAGGCCATGAGGTAGGTGCTGCCGTCCGGCAGCATGATGGAGTCGTGGCCGTCTGTGTGCACGAGCCCCCGGGTCCGGAGTTTCCGGACCTCACGGAACTGCGCATCGAGCTCGACGATGTCAGCGCCGTTGGCCGCTCCGCGCGCGACCGAATAGTGGCCGTTCGGCAGGCGACGCAGATCCATCGAGTTCGCCGTCTGGTGGACGTAGACAGGGACCCCGTTCTCGTCAACCGCAGTCTCGAAGAATGGCCCGGCAGTGAGCCACTTTCCCAAGGTGAGCAGCACCTTTCCTGCAGTGACACGAGGGTCCGGCGCCGTCGTACGACGCAAAAGAGGAAACTGCGGCGGAAGCACGATGAAGGAGTACGACGACTCCCCTGCCGCGTCTTGCACGATCACCGAGATCTCGTCGCCGGCCTCGAGATCGTTTACGACGGACGAGCCACTCGTAGCCAGTCGACCGTCCACGCGGATCGTCCCGGACGGGTCCGACGTCGAGGCCTGGACGGTCAGCGACCAGGACGCGCCCGCTGCGGGCCGCACGGCATAGCGGTCCACATCGTGTGCGAACGCCGGGAACGTCGCCGAGCCAGCACCGACGATCGCGACCGACCTGGTCGGTGGAGCAACTGCTTCAGCCGTCGAGGTGATGACTACCATCCCGCCCGACAACGTCATCAGCACGGCCAGCAAAACTCGTCCCCCACGTCCCATGCCGGCACCTTACGTGCAGTAGCCCCCCTCGCGAGGCTGGTAGGGCGAACACATCGGACCGTGACAGTTCCTGTGGCATAGTCCTGCTCCCGAGGAGGGTGCGTGGACAAGGTGTGGCCGTGGTTGTTCGCCGTCGATGACGACCCCTCGCCCCACCGGCCCCGGCTCGTTCTCGACAACGCCAGCATCCATGCCGCGGCGCTAGTGCTGCTGCTGGGACAACTCGCACTCCGAACGTGGATGTTGCGTGGCAGTTGGTTCTACACCGACGACTACCGCCTGCTCGCTCAGGCCCGGGACGTACGCCTCGACGTGGGCTACCTCATGACCCCGTTCGACAGCCAGTTCATGCCAGTCGGCCGCCTGGTGGCTTGGGTAGTCGGAAACTCGGGCGAGGTGGCGACCAATTGGAACGTGGCGGTGACGCTGACGCTCGCCCTCTCGACCCTGGCGGCGGTTGCGTGCTGGTGGATGCTCGTTACGGTCTTCGGGACTCGGTGGGAGCTGCTGCCCCTGCTGGTGCTCTACCTCTTCAGCGCACTGAGCGCTCCGGCTCTCATGTGGTGGGCGGCCGGCCTCAATCAGCTGCCGCTGCAGGGCGTCTGGTTCGCCGCCGTCGCAGCCTGGACCTGCTACCTCCGCACCCGGCGCAACCGCTGGCTGGCCGTCACCACCGTCGTCATCACGCTCGGGCTGCTCTGCTACGTCAAGACACTGCTGGTTCTGCCGGTCCTGCTCGTACTCGCGCTCGGCTACTTCACGACAGGCTCGGTCCAAGCGCGGGTCGCGACCGCGTTTCGGAGCTGGTGGTCGGCCGCCGCTGTCGGGGCCGTGACAGCAATCGGCTACGTCGCCTACTACACCACGGCGATCCCAGCGCCTTTCGTCAAGCGGGGCGCCGAAGGGGGATCCGGACTGGCCGGCTCCCTCGTCGACACCATGCTCCTCACCGCGTTCGGCAGCTCCGCCGCCGGTGGGCCCTGGCGCTGGGACACCTTCAACCCGCCCACCGGCTACGCCGATCCCCCAGTCTGGGGCGTCCACCTGGCCTGGATGTCACTCGCCGCACTTGTGGCCCTGGCGGCCTTCAGACGGCGGCGGACCGGGCGAGCCTGGCTCGTGCTTCTATTCTCCCTCGCCGGCGCCTACCTGCTCCTGCTCACCACCCGCGCGCCCATCGCCGGCGCCGGCATCGGCCTGGAGATGCGATACCTCACCGAAACCGTGTGTGCGCTGGTGCTCGCGCTTGGATTGGCGTGGCTGCCGGTCCCGGGCGCCGTCGAGCACAGCGAGCCCCGCTCCCGGTCGCTCGTCGCCCTCGCCCCGACCCCGGCGCTCGTCGGGCTCGTCGGGCTCGTCTACCTTGCCGGCGCCGTGGTCAGCACGACGACGTACGCCTACATCTGGCACACCGACAACCCGGGCTCATCCTTCCTACACCGCGTCCGCGACGCGGCCAACGAGTCAGGGTCGCTCGACCTGACAGGTGGCCCCGTCCCCGCCGCCGTCATGCCCGGCTACTCGTTCCCCTACAACACACTGGAGGAGCTCGTGCCGCTCTACACGCCCCGTGCCGGCTTCCCCTCCGTCAGCACCGACCTGCACTCCGTCGCCGAGGACGGACGGGTGGCGCAGACCGTCATTGATGCCGCCGTGACCTCTGAGCCCGGGCCATTGCCCGACTGCGGCTGGAAGGTCGGACCCAAGGGCCGAACGATCCCACTGCAGAACGGCACGATCGACGTCGACTGGTGGCTGCGGATCGGCTATCTCGCCTCTGCGCGCACGGACGTCACTGTCAGCGCCGCCGACGTCAGCCGCACGACGACTCTCAACCCGGGCGTCGGGAGCCTCTACGTCCAGGTGACCGGCGCCTTCGACGCCGTACGGGTCTCCGGCCTCACGCCTGGTACCACCGTCTGCGTCGACGTGGTCGAGGTCGGCACCGCCGAGCCGGGTGATGCGTGATGACCACGCCCGGCACCTCCGGGGTGGAGGTCTCCCCGCAGTTTCCCGTCCTCGACACCTTGCGCGCCATCGGCGCGCTGGCCGTGCTCACGACGCACACGTCGTTCCAGACCGGTGAGTATCTCGGCAACGGCGTCGGCGGTACGCTTCTCGCCCGTCTCGATGTCGGCGTCGCGATCTTCTTCGTGCTCTCGGGCTTCCTGCTCTCGCGGGCGTGGCTGGCCCGACAGGCGCTTGGCCTGCCGCGGCCCGGGCTCAGCACTTACTACGAGAAGCGAGCGCTGCGCATCCTCCCCGTCTACCTCGTCGTGGTGGTGATCGCGTACCTCTTCGTCGGCGGCAACGAGGACGCCGGCGTGGGCAACTGGCTCTCCTCGACCGTCCTCATCGACTCGTTCGTGGGCAAGTCACTCCCTTACGGCCTCACCCACATGTGGAGCCTTGCAGTCGAGGCGACCTTCTACCTGGTCCTGCCGGTCCTGATGGTGGCCGTACGACCTCGCCGATCCGGCCGTTCCCTGGCCGGCCTGCTCGGCGCGATGCTCCTGCTGTCCGTCCTGTGGCTGGCGCTCTCGCCCCACCTCGACACCAACGTTGCTGGGTCACCGGGCCTGTGGCTGCCCGCGTACCTCACCTGGTTCGCCGCCGGCATCGGCCTCGCGGCCGTGCACGTGGCACACCAGCAGGGTTCGACCACCTGGGTCGTCCAGCAGGTCGTCGCCCTCGGCCGGCTGCCCGGGGTGTGCTGGTCGCTCGCGATCGGGCTGCTGCTCGTCGCGGCCACGCCGCTGGCCGGGCCGACGCTCCTCGAGGCCTCGAGCGTGACGGAGTCGATCACCAAGCACCTGCTCTACGCGGGCATCGGCACGCTTCTCGTGCTGAGCGGCGTCTTCACCGCACCCGGTACGTACTCGCGGGTGATGGCGTGGCAGGCGTTGCGCCACCTCGGGCACATCAGCTACAGCGTCTTCTGCGTGCACCTCGCCGTCCTCGCGGGAGCCTTCCACCTGACCGGCGTCGAGGTCTTCACCGGGCACGGGCTCCTCATCTGGACGACGACGCTCGTGCTCTCGCTCGCGGCGTCGGAAGTCCTCTACCGTGTCGTCGAGATGCCGGCGCTCCGCCTCCAGGGCAGGTTGCGCCGACACGAGTCCGTGGCTACGAGCACCACCAGTCCGGACACCACTGCCACCACGAGGTAGCTCGGCCAGGCGCGGCCGCCAGCCCAGGAGCCCAGACCACCCCACGGCTCGAACGCGTAGATGGCGATCGCCGGGAACACCAGTAGGGCGACGAGGCCGCGCGCCACGGCGTCGGAGGTCCGGTGGACGGTCCAAACGATCACTCCCGCGAGCATCGCCACGACGAGTCCCCACCGACCAGCGAGGAGCAGTCCGGCCACGGGGACGAGCACGAGTGCCACGAGGCGCGGCAGCCCGCGCTCGTTCACCGGCAGCAGGCCGGCGTCGCGTGACCACCAGCGACGCGCGAGGAGCACCAGGCCGAGCAGCGCGAGAGCGGTGAGCAGGCCCGTGAACAGAGCGATGCGGTAGCCGGACCCGGGGCCGAAGTGAGCCTCGACTGCGGACGCGCTCCCGCTGGTCCGCCACCCCTGGCGCCAGCCGTCGACCACCACGGAGCTCAGGTCCGCGCCGCTCTGCGTGGCCCGCCACCCCGGGTTGGCGTTCTCTCGACCGGCCAGCAGGCTTCCCGCGGGAGCGTCACCGTACTCCGCCCGGCCCGCGCCGTCCGACGATCCCGCGACCGCAGTCGAGACGCCGAGGGGCAGGGTCCCGGTGCTCAGCACCAGTGAGTCGGGCGCGAAGGCGTCCGAGGCGCGCACGGTGATCCGGTTGTCTCCGGACCCCAGCGTCACAGGTCCTTCCGGGCACAGCTCGGCGGGGACGGTCTCGCCCTCGTAGAGTTCTATCGCGGTGGCGCGGACTGCTGTGGAGAGGGTGTCGCCGTCGAGCTCGACGTCGGGGCCGCTCCCGCAGGGCAGGTCGAGGGGCTGGTCCCCGACGAGTTCCGGCAGGCCGTCGGCTCCGGCGAAGGTCAGCTCGGTCACCCCGACCGGCACGGCGCTCGTCGCCCCGTCGAAGTCGACGCTGGTGACCGGCTCCGACTCCCCCACCTCGAGGACGAGCTGGTCAGTCCGGATCGTCGGGAACTCGGCACGGCCGTCCTCGTCGAGCTCGATGCTCCGGCGCCCCTTCGGCCACCGCAGGTCGAGGGTCTGGGGCGCTCGTGCAGCGGTGTCCCGGGCGACCCGAATACGGAGCTCGCGCAACGTCTGCGGACGGAGCCAGCGCAGCGAGATCGTAGGGCGTACGTCGGACAGGGCCGCGGTCCAGGTCGTGCCGTCGTTGCCGTCGATCGCCGCGAGTGCCGAGCCCCGTGCGTCGGGGACGCCGGTGGACGAGGCGTCCACCCCGACGAAGGCACCCTGCTGGAGCAGGTCCTGGAGCGCGTCGCCGGGCACGGCCCGAACCCGGAGGTCCGCGTCGTAGGTCGCCGAGCCGGGGAGAGTGACGATGCGGTCCAGGTCGAGCGGCTCCTCCGGTGAGCCCTCGCGCCCCTGCACGCACCGCACGTCGAGGTCGACGCTCGCGCAGCCGCTCCGGGCGTCGCCGATCGCGCGCAGCACCACCGCATCGGGCGTCCCGGCACCCGCTGGTGGGGCCGGGAGCCGGAGGGGACGCGCAGCGCTGACGCCAGGAATCTCGACCTCCGCGAGGGCGAGCGGGGTGCTCGTCCGGCCCGAGGCATCGGTGATCCGCACGAAGGGCGAGCTCGCGTCGTCGACCAGGATGCGGGTCGGGGTGTCGGGGGCGAGCAGCACCCGGTCGCTGGTCCAGTCGTCGGTGCTGACGGTGACCTCCTGGTCACCGAGGCCCGCTCCGGTCACCTCGATCGACGTCAGCGCGACGCCCTCCTCCAGGTCGACCTGCCACCAGTGCGCATCGTCCGGCACCTGCGCACTCTGCCACGACGTGGACGGCTGGCCGTCGATCGCGGCGTACGCCAGTCGTCCGGGCTGCGCCGGCGCCGCGCCCGCCTGGGCGAGGGAGCTCGAGGCGGTGACCCCGACGACGCCGTCGTACTCGGCGAAGGTCGACCAGCGCGCGGGGTCCGGCAGGAGGTAGTCGGGGACCGTCTCCTGCGGGTCCTGCGCCTGCGCGCGGGTGCGCACGGACGAGGTCGCGTCGTGGATGCGTCCGAAGTGGCGCACGACGGACTGGTTGCCGTCGGTCAGGACCACCGACGCGTCGTCCGTGGCGGCGCCGTCACCCACGTCGGCGGCAAGCCGCGTGGGTACGTCATCGCCGATCACGCCGAGGTCGGTGAGGTCGAGCAGGTCCTCGGGCCCGCCCACGACGACGGGTGCCTCGTCGGTGGCGCTTGCGGGGGCGGCCAGGTCGTCCACCGAGTAGACCTCGATGGCGGCGTAGTCGTTCTGCCAGCCTCCGTTGATCAGGGCGCGACCGAGGTCGCCGTCGACGTGCGCCCCGCCGCCGACCGCCGGGCCGAAGGTCGTCTCGAGCTCGAGGCCGGGCGACTCCTCGATGGCCTGGTGGACCAGCACCGGGTCGGGGTGGTCATCGCCGCGGGACAGGTCGTTGCGCACGACGAGGTGGCTGATACCTGCGCGACGCATGTAATCGGTGAGGCCTGCGGAGCCGTGGCCCTGGGCGAAGCGTTCCTCGACGGCGTCGAGCATCCGGATGTTGCCCGCCGGCGTGAGCGGCACCGCGTTGCGGACCGCCCACGGGGTGGAGGCGAGCGATTGGAAGGGCTCGTCGCGCGGCTCGCCCCACACATAGCTGCCGAACATGGTGCCCGGGACGAGCAGTGCGACGCCGGAGTCCTGCTGCTCGGCGAGCCACTCGGCAGTCTGCGCCCAGTAGTCCGGCACGTCGTCGAAGCCGCCCGACGGCGTGATGTGTCCTGCAGCCGCCGGCGTCGCGGCCGCGAGGACTGCGAACGCCACGAGGCCGGCGAGGAAGCGGAAGTTGGCCCGCTCCGGACGTCCGAGGCGAGAGTCGCGCGCCAGCTCGACCAGCCAGTCGACAAGCCACGCCACCCCGATGACGAGCGGGAGCCGGACGATCGGGTCGAACTTGTGGACGTTGCGGAGCGGCGCGAGCGCACCGTCAAGGAGCTCCTGGATGCTGGGAGCGAACCAGCCCTGGACCGTTCCGAGGTGGCCCATCGACACGAGGAACAGGCCGACGACTAGGCCACTGACCAGGAACAGGCGGTGGGGCGTACGGCGCAGGACGAGACCGACCACACCAGCCACGAGCACGAATGCGCTGTTGAGGGCAAGGTAGGGCTGGCGGATCAGGTCGTTGCCGGCTCGAGACGACCCGTCGACGTACGGCACCCAGTTGGAGGTGCCTCTCAGAGAGTCGGCGAGGTTCGTAGGGATGGTCGTGATGCCCGCGGACTCGATGAAATCGAGAAACGGCGGGCTGTAAGCGCCAAGCAGGAAGAGCGGGACCAGCCACCAGAGCGTGGCGACGAGCGTGAAGATCGGCCACCAGATCATCATCGTGCGGCGTCGGGCGCCGGGCGTGCGGATCAGTAGCCAAATGGCCCCCAGGGGCAGCACGGCGGCCGTCGCCGCCGCATTGACCCCGCCCACCATGGCGATCGCGAGCGCGGATAGCGCAGCGGCCCGCCGGGCCGAGCCGCGTTCGGCACCGATGACGAGTGGCAGCAGCACCCACGGCGTCAGCGCCATCGGCCACACCTCGATCGAGCTCGGCCCGATCACCGTCAGCATGCGGGGCGAGAGGGCGAACGCGAGTCCGCCGAGGATGCAGGCCAGGTCTGAGCGCACTCCGAGCGCCCGCGCGACCCGCGCGGCCCCGACGAACGCCACGCTGAGGACGAGGGCCATCCACAGGCGCTGCACCACCCACCCGGGCACGTCGAGCAGCGAGCCGAGAGCGAAGAACGGCCCCATCGGCCAGAGATAGCCGTAGGCCTGGTTCTGCAGCTGCCCGAAGGCTCCCTGGCCGTCCCACAGGTGTGCCGCCCGGCCGAGGAAGTCGAGGGGCGCGATGGCCAGGTCGAGCTTCGTGTCCGCCACCAGCAGTCCCGGCGACTGGGTCATGGCGACGCCGAGCAGCAGCACGCACACGGCGACCAGCCGCCAGCGGAACCGAGTGCCGGCCGAGGTCACTTCTTCCTCAGCACCAGCACGAGGTTCCACGTGACCACCTCCTTGACCACGGGCACACGGAGCAGCCACCGGCTCCACCACGGGTTGTAGCGCGGGATGAGATGGAGCACCTCGGCACGGTCCTGCTCTGCAGCCCAGCGCAGGCCGTCGGCCACCGTCACGGCGAAGAGCGACTCCCCGAACCTGTTCTTCGGCTCGTGCCCGTGCTTGCGGGCGTAGCGCCGACGCGCCCAGCGCCCGCCGAGGTAGTGCCACGGCGAGGTCTCGTGCCCGCCCCACGGTCCCCACCACGTCGTGTAGCTGATGAAGACCAGCCCGCCGGGCCGGGTGACCCGGACCATCTCCTCGGCCATGCGCCACGGCTCGGGCACGTGCTCGAGCACGTTGGAGGAGTAGCAGACGTCGACCGCCCCCGAGGCGAACGGCAGCTGCATCCCGCTGCCGAGGACCGTCCGTTCGCCGATGTCCCCGGCGCCGGCCAGCTCGCCGACGTCGGAGTCGAGCGCGACGTACGTCGCCCCCGCACCGGTGAAGGCCTCCCGGAAGTAGCCAGGCCCTCCCCCGACGTCGAGCAGCAGCTGACCGTGAAGTGGGTGGTACTGGGACACGTGCTCCACCGAGTCCTGGGCCAGCGCGGTATAGAACCGCGCGGGGTCCGACTGCTCGTGGCGGAACTCCCCGAACAGGCGCAGCGACCGGGCGAGGTCGGCGCGCCAGGGTCGGGGGCTCGTCAGCACCCGGAGACCCTAACCGACAAGTGACCCGGCGGTAGGGTTCTCGCCGATGACAGATCACGACGACATCAGCGGGCGTCACATCGCCTTCTTCAGCTGGCGTGACACCCGCAATCCCGAGGGCGGTGGAGCCGAGCGCTACCTCGAGAAGATGGCCGCCGGACTCGTCGAGCGCGGCGCTCGCGTCACCATCTTCTGCGCCGCGCACGCGGCCGCGCCACCGGAGGAGACCGTCGACGGGATCCGCTTCGTCCGGCGTGGGACCAAGCTGACGGTCTATCTCGAAGGTGTCCGCGCGCTCCTGCGACGTCAGCTGGGCACGGTCGACGTCGTCGTCGACGTCCAGAACGGTCTGCCCTTCTTCACCCGCGCGGCCACCCGGAAGCCTGTCGTCGTCCTGGTCCACCACGTCCACCGGGAGCAGTGGCCGGTCGTCTACCCCGGCGCGAGCGGTCACGTGGGGTGGTGGATCGAGCGACGGCTGGCGCCGCGGCTCTACCGGAGGTGCCAGTACGTCGCGGTCTCCCGCGCCACTCGCCGCGAGCTGGTGGGACTCGGGGTCGGTCGTGATCGCGTGGCCGTGGTCCACAACGGCACCGATCCGATCGTGCCCGTGGGCGTCGGCAAGACCGCGCACCCGTCGTTCGCCGTCGTGGGGCGCCTGGTGCCCCACAAGCAGGTCGAGCACGCCATCGACGCCGCGATCACCCTGCGCGACCGACACCCGGGACTACGGCTGCATGTCGTCGGGAGCGGATGGTGGGACGCTCAGCTGCGCGAGTACGCAGAACGGGCCGGGGCGAGGGACACGGTGGTCTTCGAGGGGCACGTCGACGAGCGGCGCAAGCACGAGGTCTACGAGTCCGCCTGGCTCCTCGCGCTGCCCTCGTTGAAGGAAGGGTGGGGCCTGGTCATCGGCGAGGCCGGCATGCACCGCACACCGACGGTGGCCTACGCGTCAGCCGGCGGTACGCAGGAGTCGGTGTCCGACGGACGATCGGGACGGCTCGTGGAGGACCAGGCCGAGTTCGTCGACGCACTCGACCGCCTGCTCAGCGACCACGACGAGCGGGCGCGCCTGGGCGAGGGTGCTCAGGTGATGAGCCATCAGTTCACGTGGCAGCACGCGCAGGAGTCGTTCGCGCACGTGGTGGCGAGCGCGCTGCGCGAGGAGCTGGTGGACAGCCAGGACCCGGACGAGGGGTGACCAGCCGCTGGGTCAGTGACCTGACCCAGCCATGTCACTCGCTGACGGTGCCGTAGTCGAGCGTGGGGGCTTCGACGTTGCCAGGCGACTTGTCGGGGGCCGCCGTCTGGGTCGAGACGACTCCCATGAGCGTGGTGACACCGAGCACAGCGCCCGCGATGATGCTGACGACTGGCGCAACGATCGAACCCATGATGCTCAGACCCCTTCTCGGCGTGGACGAGCACACCCTAGCACCGGGACGACTCGCCAGTAACTTTTCAGGGGAGGGCTCCGGGCGCGTCGTCCGACGCCTGGCCGTCCCGCCTGCGGCGCGGGCTCCGGCGTGCCTGGACCAGGTGACCCAGCGGTCCGAGGACGACCGCCGACCACATCAGCCATGCCACGGCCATCGCTGCGGCGCGCGCGCGTGGCAGCGGACGCACGGACGCCGCGCCCAGCACGATCACAGCGAGGTCGCCGTCGTGCACCGTCGTGCCGTCCAGCGCCGGCACCGGGTACCCCTCGATCTCCTCGGTGACCACGACCGACACCCCCGCCTCGCGGAGGGCGAGCGATCGCTCGTCCGGCGTGGGCAGCGCCAGGGCGGCCGCGACGAGGACCGAGCGCGGGTCCTCCCCCGCCACCGTGCGACCCGACACCACCAGCTCGTCGTTGACCACCGTCGTCCGGTCGAGATAGCGCGGCAGCGGATCGAGCACCCGCCGGTAGCCGTTCCACGCGGGGGCCCGGTAGGACACGTACGGCAGCGAGAGCGCGTCCCCCGACGGGGCGTGCGCGACGGCCGCCCGGACGTCGGCGTACGAGGTCGGGTAGCGCACCGCGTCGAGCCGACCGTCCGCTCCCCCGGCGGCATCGGGCATCAGCGAGATCGGGACCAGCGCCAGCACGGCCGCGACGACGGCCCGGGCTCCGACCTCGGGCACCCGGTCGAGGAGCTCGTCGACCGACGCGGCCACCAGGACGACCACGAGTGGGACGGTCAGCGCGAGCATGCGTGAGCCGTCCCGGACCAGGCCCCCGGCCGGCACGTGCGCTCCCCACCAGCCCAACGCCTGCGGGGCCGCCCAGCTGATCGCCGCCAGCCCCCACCCAACGCACCACCACAGGGCCATCGCGCGCAGCTGCGGGACCGGGCGGGTCCGGCGCCGCCGGGCGACGAGGACGGCACCGATGAGCGCGGCGGCCACCAGGAGGGCCGTCGTCGCGACGCCCGCGATCCCCAGTCGCGACGCCGGGACCACGTCGGCGTTCCACACCCCCCCGAAGGACAGCGCGGCCAGGGGCCCGGGCAGCAGCCCCTCGTCGCCGGTCCTGAAGACCATCGCCCCGACCGGGTCGGTCGTGCGGCTCGCCGGGCTGGTGAGCCCGGCCAGGATCCACGGCGCGTTGGCGCCAGCGACGTACGCCAGCAGGAGCAGCGTCCGCCGGAGTCCTGACCGGCCGGCCGCGGTGAGGGCCACGAGCGCGGTCATCAGGCCGGCACTGGCGCTGAGGCTGCCCAGCACGAGCAGGAGCGGCACCCGGGCTCCCCACCGCCCGCTGTCACCACCGCGGAGGACGACGGCCAGCCACGGGAGGACGGCGTAGGCGATGAGGAGCGGCCAGTGCCCGAGCAGGAGACGATCGACGACGAACGGGTTCCACACCCCGAGGGACACCGCCACCAGCCGCGCGGGCAGACCCCGGTCGCGCACGAGCGCACCGAATCCCGCGCCGGCGGCGGTCAGCGAGCCGAGCAGGACGATCTTCTGCAGCAGCGCGCCCGGCACCAGCTCGTCGAGGGCAGCGACCACCGCGTCCGACGGGATGGCACGCGGGAGCGCGGACCCGAGACCCAGCACGTCACGCCCCAGGGCGAGGTCGGGCACCCAGACCATGTCGTAGGAGAGGACGTATCCCGGCGCGAGCGCCGGGCCCAGCAGGACCGCGGCCAGCACCAACGCCCACACGGTCGGCGTCGCGCGAATCACCGCGACGCCGACCCGACTCCCCACGGCTCGACACCCTAAGGTGTCCCGCATGCCTGATCGAGCGCCCGAGGGATCGCCGGGTGCCACCACCCTCGGTGGCAAGGCCCGGACCTTCCTCAGCGGAGGTGGCCAGATCGCGGTCGCGATGATGGTGATGAACTTCGCGACCTACGGGTTCACGATGTCGGCGGCCCGCGTGATCGGGCCCGCCTCGTACGGCGCCTTCTTCGCCCTGATGAACCTCGTGATGATCGTCAGCGTCGTCCAGCTCGGCCTGCAGGCGACGGCGGCTCGCAGGATCAGCGCCGACCCCGCGCACGTGGGACAGATCGAGCGCGGCATCCTGCGCGTCTCGATCCGAGCCTCGCTCCTGCTGAGCGGCCTGCTGCTCGTCGCCGCCCCCCTGGTCGACCGCCTGCTCGACCTCGACAGCCTGTCGACAGCCGCGCTGGCCGCCGTCGTGGCGTTCCCGATGACCATGATGGGCGCCCAGGCCGGCATCCTGCAGGGTGAGCGCAGGTGGCGGGAGCTCGGCATCCTCTACGTCCTGGCCGGTGTGCCGCGCCTGGTGGTCGGACTCGCCCTGATCCTCTGGCAGCCCACCGAGTTCATGGCGTTCCTCGGCGTCACCATCGGGTTCTTCGCGCCCTATCTCTACGGCACGCTGGTCCTGCGCAACGAGCGCGCGACCGGCGAGACGCACGAGCGACACGGTTTCCTGCCGATCATCAAGGAAGCGCTCATCAACTCCCAGGCGCTGTTCGCCTACTTCGCGCTCACCAACACCGACATGCTCGTGGGCCGCACCGTGCTCGACTCGCACGACTCCGGCCTCTACGCCGCGGGCCTCATCGTGGCGCGCGCGGTGATGTTCCTGCCGCAGTTCGTCGTCGTCGTCGCGTTCCCGTCGATGGCCACCGAGCACGGGCGCGGCAAGGCGCTGGCCCAGAGCGTCGGGGCCGTCACCGCACTGGGCGTCGTCTGCACGGCGGCGACAGCCGCTCTGCCGCAGCTGGCGCTGATCTTCGCCGGTGGTGGCGAGTACGACGAGGTCGCCGACCTGCTCTGGCTCTTCGCGCTGCTCGGTACGACGATGGCGGTCCTGCAGCTGCTGGTCTACTCGGTCCTGGCTCGTCAGGGCACCCTGTCGATCGCGCTCGTGTGGGTCGCGCTGGTCGTCATGGTGGGCATCGCCTCCTCGATGGTCTCCACCGTCGCCGGCCTGCTGACCGTCGTGCTGACCGTCGAGGTGGTCCTCTTGGCGGTGCTCCTCGCCATCAGCGTCGTGATGCTGCGGCGCGCGCCGTCGGCCCGTGCAGCGGTCGAGGCGCAGCCGCCCTCGGGGCCGCCTGCTCAGTGAGCGGCGTCGTGCCAGCTCCGCCCGGTGCCGATGGACACGTCGAGCGGCACGGTCAGGTCGGCGGCGCCGCCCATCTCGGTGCGGACCAGCTCCGCGAGCGCGTCACCCTCACCGGGTGCGACCTCGAAGACGAGCTCGTCGTGGACCTGCAGCAGCATGCGTGAGCGCAGGCCCTGCTCGGCGAGGGCCCGCTCGACGCCGAGCATCGCGACCTTGACCAGGTCTGCGGCCGAGCCCTGGATGGGGGCGTTGAGCGCCATCCGCTCGGCCGTCTCGCGGCGCTGCCGGTTGTCGCTGGTGAGGTCGGGCAGGTAGCGGCGGCGGCCGAGGATGGTCTCGGTGAAGCTCGAGCGGCGAGCCTCCTCGACGATGCCGCCGAGGTAGTCGCGCACCCCGCCGAAGGTCTCGAAGTACTCCTGCATCAGGCCGGCCGCCTCGCTCGTGCTGATGCGCAGCTGCTGGGACAGCCCGAAGGCGGACAGGCCGTAGGCGAGGCCGTAGTTCATCGCCTTGATCTTGGCGCGCTGCTCGATGCTCACGTCGGCGGCGTCCACGCCGAACACCCGCGCGGCCGTGATCGAGTGGAAGTCCTGGCCGGAGCGGAACGCCTCGATCAGCAGGGCGTCCTCGGAGAGGTGGGCCATGATGCGCATCTCGACCTGGCTGTAGTCGGCGGTCATCAGCGACTCGTTGCCCTCGCCCACGACGAAGCCCTCGCGGATCCGGCGACCCGCCTCGGTGCGGATCGGGATGTTCTGCAGGTTGGGGTCGGTGCTGGAGAGCCGACCGGTGGCGGCGATGATCTGGTTGTAGGTGGTGTGGATGCGGCCGTCGGAGGCGACCGTCTTCAGCAGTCCCTCGACCGTCTGGCGGAGCCGGATCACGTCGCGGTGACGCAGCAGGTGCTGCAGGAACGGGTGCTCGGTCTTCTCGAAGAGCTGCTGCAGCGCGTCGGCGTCGGTGGTGTAGCCGGTCTTGGTGCGCTTGGTCTTCGGCATGTCGAGCTCGTCGAAGAGCACGACCTGGAGCTGCTTGGGCGAGCCGAGGTTGATCTCCTTGCCGATGACGTCGTAGGCGTCGTCGGCGGCGGCGCGCACCTGGTCACCGAACTCGGACTCGAGGCCCTCGAGGTAGTCGGTGTCGACCGCGATCCCGACCTGCTCCATCCGCACGAGGGTGCCGATCAGCGGGAGCTCCACGTCGCGGAGCAGCCCCGTGCCGCCGTGCTCCTCGACCGCGCCGTCGAGGGCGGCAGCCAGGTCGAGGACCGCGTGGGCGGTGAGCATCGCGGTGTCGCTGGCCGAGGTGTCGTCGAGCGCGTCCAGGGTCAGCTGGTCGGCGTCGGCGGTGTCCTGGCGCAGCTCACGCTTGAGATAGCGCAGCGTGAGGTCGGCGAGGTCGTACGAGCGCTGGTCGGGCTGGACGAGGTAGGCCGCCAGCGCGGTGTCGACCTCGAGGCCGGCCAGCTCCCAGCCGCGCGCGGCCAGAGCCAGGCTCGGGCCGTTGGCGTCGTGGATCACCTTGGGCCGGCTCGCGTCCGCGAGCCAGGCGGCCACCGCCGCGTCGTCGTCGGGCTCGATGTCGGCGACGTCGATCCACGCTGCCGGGCCGTCGCCAGTCGCGATCGCGATCGACTGGACCTCTCCCGTGCCAGCGCGCCAGGTGCCCTGGACGGCGACGCCGACCCGGACACCAGCGGGAGCGTGCTCCTGCAGCCACGCCGCCGCCTCGCCTGCGGCCAGGCGACGCCCGTCGAGGTCGAAGCCCGACTCCGCCTCGAGCACCTCGACCGGGTCGGGGTCGATCGTGTCGAGCAGACGGGTGCGCAGCTCACCGCGGAACTCGAGCTCGTCGAGCAGCTCGAGGCCGAGGGTCCGGTCCCAGGGCTGGCGACCGAGATCGGCAGGCGCCAGGGGGAGGCTGAGGTCGCGGACCAGGGCGTTGAGCTGGCGGTTGCGGATCACGTCACCGAGGTGCGCGCGCAGCGCCTCACCCTTCTTGCCGGTGATCTCGTCGGCGCGGGCGATGACGTTGTCGAGCCCGTCGAACTGGTTGATCCACCTCGCGGCGAACCCCGGCCCCACGCCGGGCACGCCCGGGAGGTTGTCGGACGTCTCGCCCACGATCGCCGCGAGCTCGGGATAGCGGTGCGGCGGCACGCCGTACTTCTCCTCGACGGCAGCCGGGGTGAGGCGGGCGAGGTTGCTGACGCCCTGCATCGGGTAGAGCACGGTGGAGCTGTCGGTGACCAGCTGGATCGAGTCGCGGTCACCGGTGAGGATCAGCACCTCCATCCCGTCGGCCAGTGCATCGGTGACCAGGGTGGCGATGATGTCGTCTGCCTCGTAGCCCTCGAGATCGAGGTGCTTGATCGCGAGCGCGTCGAGGACGCGCCTGATCAGCGGCAGCTGGCTGCTGAACTCGTCGGGGGTCTTGTTGCGCTTGGCCTTGTAGTCGGAGTACTGCTCGAGGCGGAAGGTCTGGCGTGACCGGTCGAAGGCGACGGCGACGTGGGTCGGCACCTCGTCGCGCAGGACGTTGACCAGCATCGAGGTGAAGCCGTAGACCGCGTTGGTGTGCTGTCCCGTCGCGGTCGCGAAGTTCTCCACCGGCAGGGCGAAGAACGCGCGATAGGCCAGCGAGTGACCGTCCAGCAGCAGGAGGCGCGGGCGGGTGGGCTGGCTCGTCTCAGGCACCCGCCGACTCTATCCGTCGCCGCCGACAGCAGAATGACGGCATGAGCGAGACACCCACCTCCCTCGCCGGCCTCAGCGTCGACGAGCTGATCGCGTTCCTGCCCGACGGCAATGGTCGCCTCAACGACAAGATGGGCGTCGAGCTCGTCGAGGTCTCCGCCGAGCGGGTCGTCGCCACGATGCCCGTGGAGGGCAACACCCAACCGTTCGGCCTGCTCCACGGCGGCGCGTCGGTCGTCCTGGCCGAGACCCTCGGCTCGATCGGGTCGGCCATCCACGCATGGCCGGAGCGGATCGCGGTCGGCGTCGACATCAACGCGACCCACCACCGCTCCGCCACCTCGGGTCTCGTCACCGGGGTGGCGACGGCGATCCACCTCGGTCGCACCTCGACGTCGTACGACGTGGTGATCACCGACGAGCGCGGCAAGCGGGTGTGCACCTCCCGCATCACCTGTGCGCTCGTGCCCAACCCTCAGGGCTGAGTTCCGCGCCCCGGCAGGGCGCGCTCAGCCGGGAACGCGCTCGCGCCGAATGCGGCGCGCGGCCAGCACCCGGTCGATGCGCTGGCGGCTCGTGGCCGCAGGTGTCCCCTGGCGCGACTGCGGGAGCCGCGCACGGACAGCGCTCGTCGTCGCCGCGCGCAGCATCGCCTGCGGGGTGAACGAGAGCCGCGCCATGAAGCGGTTGGCGTCGCGAGCCTCCGCGGCCGCCGCGGTCTGCACGTGGCCGATGCCGTGCTTCTCCGCGAAACGGCAGGCCGCCTCCATCAGCGCGCAACCCACGCCCTTGCGGCGGAACTGCGGGAACACGTGGGGAGACACCGCCAGCACCGCCGACTCCAGGTTGAGCGGGGTCAGCGTCGTCGCCTCGAGGTAGACCGCTCCCGCGATCTGTCCGTCGATCTCCGCCACCGCCACGCACGTGTCGTCGCGTGCCGCCGCCGACGCGACCACCTGGGCCACGTCGGCGAGCTGCTCGTCGAGGCCGCCCTTGCGGAGGATGTCGCTCCACAGCTCACGCAGCGTCGCGACGTCCGACGGCTCTGCCGCGCGTACGGTCACTGGCGTCCGACTCATCGACCCACCTCTTGCTCGAGCACCCACAGTGGCCCCCTGCCGACTCGATGCGGCACCACACCCGGGCGACCCTATCGCCCGTTGACTCGGTCAGGCTACGCCGAGGTAGGCCTCTCGCACCGACGGATCGTCGAGAAGGTCGGCACCCGTGCCGGTCTTGACGATGTTGCCGGTCTCCAGGACGTAGGCCCGGTCGCTGCGCGTGAGCGCCTGCTTGGCGTTCTGCTCGACGACCAGGATGGTGGTGCCCTGCTGCGAGATCTCGGTGATGATGTCGAAGATCTGCTGGATCAGCATGGGCGCCAGGCCCATCGACGGCTCGTCGAGCATGAGCAGCTTGGGACGCGACATGAGCGCTCGGCCGATGGCCAGCATCTGCTGCTCACCGCCGGACATCGTGCCGGCCACCTGCTTCTTGCGCTCGAGCAGCCGCGGGAAGAGGCCGAAGACGCGGTCGTAGTCCTCCTCGATGGCCGCCTTGTCCTTGCGGGTGTAGGCGCCCATGTTGAGGTTCTCGGTGACCGTCATGCCCGGGAAGATCCCACGGCCCTCGGGGCACAGCACGAGCCCCTTGCGCAGCCGCTGGTCGGCCCGCAGCTTGGTCACGTCCTCGCCGTCGAAGATCACCGACCCGGCCGCCAGGCCGCGCACGCCCGACAGGGCGCGCATGGTCGAGGTCTTGCCGGCGCCGTTGGCGCCGATCAGCGAGACGACCTCACCCGCCTCGACCTCCACGGTGATGCCGTGCAGGGCCTGGATCTTGCCGTAGTTGAGCACGGCGTCCTTCATCTCAAGCAGCATCGTCGGGCTCTCCCAGGTAGGCGGCGATGACCTTCGGGTTGCGGGCGACCTCGTCGGGCGTGCCCTCGGCGATCTTCTGGCCGAACTCCAGCACGACGATCCGGTCCGTGACGCCGAGGACCAGCTTCATGTCGTGCTCGATGACCAGCACCGTGTGCCCCAGGTCGCGGATCCGGCGGATGAGGCCCATGAGGTCCTCCTTCTCCGCCGGGTTGAAGCCGGCTGCCGGCTCGTCGAGACAGATCAGCTCCGGCTCGGTGGCCAGGGCTCGGGCGATCTCCAGTCGGCGCTGGTAGCCGTAGGGCAGGTTGCGAGCGAGCTCGTGGGCCCGGTCCGCGATGCCCACGAAGCGCAGCAGCTCCATCGAGCGACGACGCCCCGCCCGCTCCTCCAGGGTGTGGCGGCTGATGCCGAACACCTTGGCGAACGCCCGGCGGATGCCGTTGTCGGGCAGCTCCTCCTCCTTCGGGCGCTGGCGGTAGATCCGGAACAGCGCACCAGGGACGCTCGTCTTGTGGCGGGCGTCGCAGCCCACCATGACGTTCTCCATCGCCGACATCTCCGGGAAGAGCCGGATGTTCTGGAACGTGCGCGCGATGCCGAGCTGATTGATCTTGTGCGGCTTGGTGCCCGCGATCTCGGTGCCCTTGAACCGGATCTTGCCCTCGGTCGGGGTGTAGACGCCGGTCATCGCGTTGAAGCAGGTCGTCTTGCCCGCACCGTTGGGTCCGATCAGGCCGAGGATCTCCCCTCGTCGGATCTGGAAGTTCACGTCGTTGAGAGCCACGACACCACCGAAGCGGAGGGTGACGTGGTCGACCTCGAGCAGGACGCTGCCGTCGGGACCCGTGGTCTCGATCGCGATCTCGTCGTGGTCGGAGGTGTCCTTCAAGACGACCTCCTCCTGCTCGACGGTGCTGCCGTGCGTCGGCTCAGACATCTGCAGCCGCCTCCTCTGCCTCGTGTCGTCGATCCTCGAACTCCCTGGCCCTGCGCCTGCTCGGCACCAGACCCTGCGGACGCAGGATCATCACCGCGACCAGCGCCACGCCGAAGGCGAAGGGTCGCCACTCGACGAACTCGCGGAAGCGCTCCGGCAGGTAGGTGAGCAGGAAGGCACCGAGGAGGACGCCGGCGATGTTGCCGGACCCACCGATGACCACCATGGCCACGAAGAGGAACGACAGCTGGACCATGAACGCGTTGGGCTCGACGTACTGCTGCTTGGAGCCGAACAGCAGGCCGGCGAAGCCACCGAGGGTGGCACCGATGGCGAAGGCCCACAGCTTGAACTTGAAGCCCGCGACGCCCATGACCGCGGCGGCGTCCTCGTCCTCGCGGATCGCGAGCCACGCACGGCCGACCCGGCTGTGCTCGAGGCGTCGCGCGAGCCAGATGATGAGGATGAGGATGGTCAGCGCCAGCCAGTACCAGCGCTCGGCGTCGATCGTGTTGAAGAACTGGCGACCGTCGATCTCCGGGCCGGGGGGCGTCGGGACCTGGGTGATGCCGGCGGCACCGTTGGTGACGCCGTCGAGGTTGCGGGCCGTGATGCGGATGATCTCGCCGAAGCCCAGGGTCACGATGGCGAGGTAGTCGCCTCGCAGCCGCAGGGTCGGAGCACCCAGGATCACGCCCGCCACCAGCGACATCACGATGGCGATCGGGATGCACGCGGCGAACGGGACCGCCCACTCCTCGGAGAGGCCGAACTTGACCTGGAGCGCCTCCACGACCGGTGACGACTTGGAGCCGAACAGCGCGATCGAGTAGGCCCCGAGCGCGTAGAAGCCGACGTAGCCGAGGTCGAGGAGACCGGCCAGGCCGATCACGACGTTGAGGCCGACCGCCACGATCATGTAGACGACGACGAGGAACAGCACGCTCGCCCAGTCCGAGCCGCTCGGCGTGAGGTCGGTGCGGATGTAGGCGAACGGCAGGATGTTGAGGTAGGGCAGGTAGTACGCGAAGGCGACCACCAGCAGCAGCCCGAACCAGCGGACGGGCTTGGGAGCAGCGTCCCAGCGGTCGCCGATCCTGAGGCCGCGGTAGGCGGCGGTGAGCTGACTCATGCGCGGGCCTTTCCGAGGGACTCACCGAGCAGGCCGGTGGGGCGGAACATCAGGACGACGACGAGGACCACGAACGCGTAGACGTTGGTCCAGCTGGAGTCCCACACGGCGGAGGCGTACACCTCGACGAGGCCGAGGAACAGGCCGCCGACGAGAGCGCCGCGCAGGTTGCCGATGCCGCCGAGGACGGCCGCGGTGAAGGCCTTCAGTCCGATGATGAACCCGATGTCGAACTTCGTGATGTCGTACTGGACGGTGTAGAGGAGCGCGGCGACACCAGCCATGGCGCCACCGAGCACGAACACCAGCATGATGACGCGCTCCTGGTTGACACCCATCAGGGAGGCGGTGTCGGGGTCCTGCGCCACGGCTCGCACGCCGCGACCGAGGCGGCTCTTGTTCACGAACGCGTCCAGCGCGAGCATCATCACGATCGCACCGACGATGATCAGGATGCGGGTGTTGCTGACCGCGAGGTCGATGCCGGGGATGGTGAAGACCGTCTTGGTCTCCAGCACCGACGGGATGTTGACGGTCACGCGGCCGAAGGGGCGTCCGAAGAAGACCCGCAGCACCTGGCCGAAGATCTCGACGAGCACCATGGAGCAGCCGATGCCGGTGATGAGGAAGATGAGGGGCGGGGCGCCCTTCTTGCGGAGCGGACGATAGGCGATCCGCTCGACGGCGAGCGCGGTGCCTGCCGAGGCCAGCATCGCTGCCAGCAGTGCCAGCACCGTGGCCGCGATGACCATGCCGAGGCCGTCCCCGGCGGTGGCACCGATCACGGTGTACGTGCCCAGCACCGCCCAGGTGCCGACCATGAACACCTCGGAGTGTGCGAAGTTGATCAGCTTCATCACGCCGTACACCATGGTGTAGCCGAGCGCGACGAGCGCGTAGATGGATCCGCGGGTGATGCCGTCAAGGGTGTGACGGTCCAACCCGCTGATCAGGTTGTTGAAGTCCACTCAGGCCCCTCCAGGGCTCAGGCCCGACCCGGGCCATGGAGCGGGGGCGGCCGGTTTTCGGCCGCCCCCGCGGGTGGTTGTACGTGGTGGTGCTCAGCTGCCGGGCTTGACCTCGACCTCAGGGGTGAGCGTGCCGCCCTCGTTCTTGTAGGCCCAGTAGGAGACCTGGTCGGCGGGAACGTCGCCGTTCTCGTCGAACGCGATGTCCTTGCTCAGGCCCTCACCGGTGTAGCTGTTGACGAACTCGAGCATGTCGGCGCGGTTGCGGGCACCGTCCTCGAGACCCTTGAGGAAGACCGTCATCGCGTCGTAGCCCTCGGCGGCGTAGGCGCCCGGCTTGCCGCCGAACTCCTCCTCGAAGTCGTCGGCGAAGGTGCTGTCGTCCTCGATCGGGGCGCAGGGGCACATCACGACCGCGCCCTCGCCGGCAGCGCCGACGGCGTTGCCGAAGTCGGCACCGTAGAGGCCGTCACCACCGATGAAGGGGGCTTCGATGCCGGCGTCGCGGATCTGCTTGAGCAGCGGCGCGGCCTCGGCGATGTAGCCGCCGTACATGATCGCGTCGGGCTTGGCCGACTCGATCTTGGAGATGGTCGGGGCGAAGTCGGTCTGGCCGACCTCGGTCTTGTCGCGCTGGACCATCTTGTCGCCGAGGGTCTCCGCGACGCGGTCGGCCAGCGGCTCGCCGTAGGCCTCGGCGTTGTCGATGACGAAGACCTTGGAGGCGCCGGCCTCGTCGGTGAGGTACTTCGCGATCGCGACGCCCTGGTAGTCGTCGTAGGGGACGAGGCGGTGGAAGACCTCGACCGGCTCGTCCTGCGTGAGGTCGGTCGCGGTGGCCGACTGGCTCACCATCGGGATCCCGCCATCCTGGTAGATGGTCTTGGTCGCGCGGGTCTCGCCGGAGAACGCGCCACCGATGACGCCGATGAACGACTCGTCGCCCGCGATCTGCGTCGCGACGGGCGTGGCCTTGGCCGGGTCGCCCTCGGTGTCGAAGCGCTCGAGCGACACCGTGCAGTCACCGCCGTCCCACTGGTCGAGCGCGAGCTGCGCGCCGTCGACCGACGGGATCACGATGCTGGCGTTGGCGCCGGAGAGCGCACCCATCGCCGCGATCTTGAAGTTGCAGTCGCCGTCGTCGGCGCTGCTGCTTCCGCCGCCGGTGTCGGTCGTGCCGCAGGCCGACAGCGCAAGGCCGGCGACGGCCGTGAACGCGACAGCCTGCCACGTCTTGGTCGAGCGGATCATGGATCCTCCGTTAGTCCTATGGGCTGTCCACCTCGGCAGCCTCGTGGCGGGAACCTAACACCATGAATGTGGCCCGGGACACGATTGCGCGGCACGAGTTGTCCGCCGTTGCCGTTTCGTGACCAAACGGCCGAATCCGGAAATGATCCTGAAACGTGCAGCGCCCTCAGGACGGGTCGTCGGATCTGTCAACGGGGGTGACAACGGGGTTCACGTCGGAGGTGTCGGCAGCGCCGCCGAGACCCGCCACGCCGTGCTCCACGACGCCGTCCGCGACCTGCTTCATCGACAGTCGCAGGTCCATCGCGGTCTTCTGGATCCAGCGGAACGCCTCCGGCTCGCTGAGCCCGAGCTGCGCCTGCAGCACACCCTTGGCCCGGTCGACCGACTTCCGCGTCGCCAGCGACTCCTGGAGGTCGGAGACCTCCTGCTCCAGGACGGTGATCTCGCCGTAGCGGCTGACCGCCATCTCGATCGCAGGCACCAGGTCACCGCGCTGGAACGGCTTGACGAGGTAGGCCATCGCGCCGGCGTCCCGCGCCCGCGCCACCAGGTCGCGCTGGGAGAAGGCGGTGAGGATCACCACCGGCGCGATCCGCTCCGCGGCGATCACCTCGGCGGCCGCGATGCCGTCCAGGACGGGCATCTTCACGTCGAGGATCACCAGGTCGGGTCCGAGCTCACGGGCCAGCTCGATCGCCTTCTGCCCGTCGGCGGCCTGGCCGACCACCTCGTAGCCCTCCTCGCCGAGCATCTCGGCGAGGTCCATGCGGATCAGGGCCTCGTCCTCGGCGATCACCACCCGGCGTACGACGTCGGCGGGCGCGGTGCTGTCGGCAGGCTGCGTCACGGCGACAAGGCTAGTTCCGCTAGCGTGTGCCCACCTAGCCGGGTTGGCGGAATGGCAGACGCGGTGGTCTCAAACACCACTGCCCGCAAGGGCGTGTGGGTTCGACTCCCACACCCGGCACTCTGTGGTCGTCGACGCGCGGTGTCGGTGGCTGCGGGCACGCTCGTGTTCGTGCCCCGCGTCCGCCCCCAGTCCGTCGTCGACTCGGCGCTGGCCTGCTCGGACCGAGGCATGGCAGATGCCGAGAACGCGGCGCTCCACGGGGTCGCGATCAAGACGATCAGACGCTGGCGACGGCTCTACCAGCGCCGTGGGCTACCTCGGGGCCAGGGACACCTCGCGCCTCCGTGCCCTCGGTGCGACGGCGCGGACCTCGCAGAATCGTCGTACGCCGAGCTGCTCGGGTGGTACCTCGGCGACGGACACCTGTCCCTCGGTCGACGCCAGGTCTTCAGCCTCCACATCACCAACGACGCACGCTACGTCGACCTCAACGCGCACCTGCTCGACTTGATGGCGGCTGTGAAGCCTGGCGGGAAGCCACACACACGCCTGGTGCCGGGAGCAGTGATCACCACCGTCTCGTGGAAGCACTGGCCGTGCCTGTTCCCGCAGCACGGCTCCGGCCGCAAGCACGAGCGCGCCATCGCGCTCGTGGCCTGGCAGGAGGAGATCGTGCGATCGTTCCCCTCTGACTTCCTCCGAGGACTCTTCCACTCCGACGGCTGCCGGGTGGCGAACTGGGCCACCCGCGAGGTCGCCGGGGAGACCCGTCGCTACGACTACCCGCGCTGGCAGTTCGTCAACACCAGCGAGGACATCCTCGGCATGTGCACGTGGGCGCTCGATCTCGTCCACGTGCCATGGCGCCGTTCGGGATCGCGGGTGGTGTCCGTCTCGCGCCGGGAGGCCGTCGCGGCCCTGGACGCGATGATCGGCCCGAAGAGCTGACGCGTCAGGGGCGCCGGTAGGCAGGCGCCTCGCCGTTGATGGCGTCCCCCATCCGGTGGATCCGCAGCGCGTTGGTCGAGCCGGGGATGCCGGGCGGGCTGCCGGCGATGATGACCACGAGGTCACCCTCGCGCACCCGGCCGATGTGGAGCAGGGACTCGTCGACCTGGCGGACCATCTCGTCGGTGTGCTGCACCTCGGCGCCCTGGAACGTCTCCACTCCCCAGGTCATGGCGAGCTGCGATCGGGTGCGGGCCGTCGGGGTGAAGGCGAGGATCGGGATCGGGCCGCGATAGCGCGAGAGTCGCTTCGCGGAGTCGCCGCTGACGGTGAAGGCGACGACGTACTTGGCGTTGACGCTCTCGGCCACCTCGGCTGCTGCCTTGGCGATGATGCCGCCGCGGGTGTGCGGCTTCCACGTCACCGCCGCCATGTGCCCCAGTCCGTGGTCCTCGGTCGACTCCACGATGCGCGCCATGGTCTGGACCGCGATGACGGGGTACTCCCCCACGCTGGTCTCGCCCGAGAGCATGACGGCGTCGGCGCCGTCGAGCACGGCGTTGGCGACGTCGCTGGCCTCGGCGCGGGTCGGGGCCGGCGAGGTGATCATCGACTCGAGCATCTGCGTGGCGACGATGACCGGCTTCGCGTTGCGGCGCGCCTTGTCGATGATGAGCTTCTGGTGGATCGGCACGTCCTCGAGCGGGCACTCCACACCGAGGTCGCCGCGAGCGACCATGATCCCGTCGAACGCATCGACGATCTCGTCGATGTTGGCGATCGCCTGCGGCTTCTCGATCTTGGCGATCACCGGGACGAAGATGTTCTCCTCGCGCATCACCTTGCGCACGTCCTCGGCGTCGGCGGCGTTGCGCACGAAGCTGAGGGCGATGTAGTCGACGCCGAGATTGAGCGCCCAGCGCAGGTCCTCGGTGTCCTTGTCGGAGAGGGCGGGGACCGAGACCGCGACGCCGGGCAGGTTGATGCCCTTGTTGTTGGACACCTTGCCGGGCACGACCACCTCGGTGGTGACGTCGGTGTCGCTGACCGCGGTGACGACCAGACGCACCTTGCCGTCGTCGATCAGGAGCGGGTCGCCGGGCTTCACGTCGCCGGGCAGTCCCTTGTAGGTGGTGCCGCACTGGTCGACGTCTCCCACCACGTCACGCGTGGTGATCGTGAACGTGGCGCCGCGCTTCAGCTTGACCGGACCGTCTCCGAACCGCTCCAGGCGGATCTTCGGACCCTGCAGGTCGGCGAAGATGCCGATCGCCCGCCCGGTCTCGTCGGAGGTCTGGCGCACCAGACGGTAGACGGCCTCGTGGTCGGCGTACGCGCCGTGGCTCATGTTGAGCCTCGCGACGTCCATGCCGGCTTCGACGAGTGCTCGGATGCCCTCGGGGGTGTTCACCGCGGGGCCGAGGGTGCAGACGATCTTGGCTCTACGCACGTGCTTCACCCTAGCGCAGATTGGATCGTTCCAAAGCCCTCTTCCGGCCCTGACCGGTGAGTAGGACAGGAAATTTCCGTCAGGAACCTGTCCCACTCACCGCCGACACGGACGTGCGACAGCGATCAGACGACGAGGGGGCGCTCGTGCGGCTTGATCGGCGCGGGCAGCGTGGTCGAGCCCGTCAGGTAGGCGTCGACCGACGCGGCCGCGCTCCGACCCTCGGCGATCGCCCAGACGATCAGCGACTGGCCGCGACCGACGTCACCGGCGACGTAGACGCCCGGGACGGAGGCGGCGTACGACTCGTCGCGCCGCACGTTGCCGCGCTCGTCGAGCTCGACGCCGAGCTGCTCGATGATGCCGGGCTGCTCGGGGCCGACGAAGCCCATCGCGAGCAGCACCAGCTGCGCCGGGATCTCGCGCTCGGTGCCCTCGACGGGCTGGAACTTCGCGTCGACCTCCACGAGCCGCAGCGAGGCCACGTTGCCGTCGGCATCGCCCACGAACTCCTGCGTCGAGACGGCGTAGACCCGGTCCCCGCCCTCCTCGTGCGCGGAGGAGACGCGGAAGGTCATGGGGTACGTCGGCCACGGCTGGCCCGTGGGGCGCTCACCGCCGGGCTGGGGCATGATCTCCAGCTGCGTGATCGAGCGTGCGCCCTGACGGATCGACGTCCCGAGGCAGTCGGCACCGGTGTCGCCGCCGCCGATGATGACGACGTCCTTGTCGGTGGCGAGGATCTGGCCCTCCACCTCCTCCCCCAGCGCGACGCGGTTGGCCTGCGGCAGGAACTCCATCGCCTGGTGGATGCCGCCGAGCTCGCGACCGGTGGCGGGCAGGTCGCGCGCCTGGGTCGCGCCCATGGCGAGCACGACGGCGTCGTAGCGCGCGAGCAGCTGCGGACCGGAGAGGTCGCCTCCGACGTCGACCCCGGCCCGGAAGACCGTGCCCTCGCGGCGCATCTGGTCCAGGCGCCGGTCGAGGTGCTTCTTCTCCATCTTGAACTCGGGGATGCCGTAGCGCATCAGCCCGCCGATCTTGTCGGCACGCTCGTAGACGGCCACGGTGTGGCCGGCACGGGTGAGCTGCTGGGCGGCCGCCAGGCCGGCCGGCCCGGAGCCGATGACCGCGACGGTCTTGCCCGAGAGCCACTCCGGCGGCTGCGGGCGGACATAGCCCGAGCCCCAGGCGCGGTCGATGATCGAGACCTCGACGTTCTTGATGGTCACCGGGTCCTGGTTGATGCCCAGCACGCAGGCCGTCTCGCAGGGCGCCGGGCAGAGGCGACCGGTGAACTCCGGGAAGTTGTTCGTCGCGTGCAGCCGGTCCATCGCGCCGTCCCAGTCGTCACGCCAGACCAGGTCGTTCCACTCCGGGATGATGTTGCCCAGCGGGCAGCCCTGGTGGCAGAACGGGATGCCGCAGTCCATGCAGCGGCCGGCCTGCGTGTTGATGATCGGCAGCAGCGCGCGGCCGATGCCGTCGGGGTAGACCTCGTCCCAGTCCTGCACGCGCTCGGCGACGTCACGGCGTGAGGCGACCTCGCGGCCGTTCTTCAGGAATCCCTTGGGGTCAGCCATTCCGGGCCCCCTCCTCCACGGGCGAGCGCACGGGCTCGCGGTCGGTCAGCATGGTCACGGTGGATCCGCGGAGTCGCTCAGCCATGGAGGACCTCCATGATCCGGGCGTTGGCCTGGTCCTCGTCGAGCCCCTCGTCGAGGGCCTTCGCCCGCGCCTCGAGGACCCGCTTGAAGTCGCGCGGCATCACCTCGGTGAAGCGGGCGAGCGAGGTGTCCCAGTCGGCCAGCAGCTCGGTGGCGACCACCGAGCCGGTCTCCTCGGCGTGCTGCTCGACGAGCCCTTTGAGCTCGTCGGCCGCGTCCCCGGTCACCGGAGCCAGCTCCACGAGCTCGGGGTTGACCCGTGACTCGTCGAGGTCGAGCACGAAGGCGTAGCCGCCCGACATGCCGGCCGCGACGTTGCGCCCGGTCGGGCCGAGCACGACGACGACGCCGCCGGTCATGTACTCGCACGCGTGGTCGCCCACCCCCTCCACGACTGCGCTCGCGCCCGAGTTGCGGACGCAGAAGCGCTCGCCGGCGCGACCGCTCAGGAAGATCTGGCCCGACGTGGCGCCGTAGCCGATCGTGTTGCCGGCGATGATCTGCTCGGCGGCCTCGAAGGTCGCGGCGCGGTCGGGGCGGACGATCAGGCGACCGCCGGAAAGCCCCTTGCCGACGTAGTCGTTGGCGTCGCCCTCGAGCCGCAGCGTGATGCCCTTCGGCACGAACGCCCCGAACGACTGGCCGGCCGAGCCGGTCAGCGTGATGTCGATGGTGCCCTCGGGCAGGCCCTCACCGCGGTAGCGCTTGGTGACCTCGTGGCCGAGCATCGTGCCGACCGTGCGGTTCACGTTTCGGATGGCGACCTGCGCGCGCACCGGCTCGCCGGACTCCAGGGCCGGAGCTGCGATCGCGATGAGCTCGTTGTCGAGCGCCTTGTCGAGCCCGTGGTCCTGTCCCGTGGTGTTGCGCAGGTCCTGGTCCTCGAACTGGCCGAACTCGCCGTGACGCGACGCCTCGTGCAGGATCGGCGTCAGGTCGAGGCCGGAGGCCTTCCAGTGGGTGACGGCCTGCGCGACGTCGAGCGTGCCGACCTGGCCGATGGCCTCGTCGAGGCTGCGGAAGCCCAGCTCGGCCAGCAGCTCGCGGACCTCCTGCGCGATGAACTCGAAGAAGTTCACGACGTAGTCGGCCTGGCCGCTGTAGCGCTCGCGGAGCACCGGGTTCTGCGTGGCCACGCCCACCGGGCAGGTGTCGAGGTGGCAGACCCGCATCATGATGCAGCCGCTGACCACCAGAGGAGCCGTCGCGAAGCCGAACTCCTCCGCACCCAGCAGCGCCGCGATGATCACGTCGCGGCCGGTCTTGAGCTGGCCGTCGGCCTGCACCACGATCCGGTCGCGCAGCCCGTTGAGCAGCAGGGTCTGCTGGGTCTCGGCGAGCCCGAGCTCCCACGGACCACCCGCGTGCTTCAGCGAGGTGAGCGGCGAGGCGCCGGTGCCGCCGTCGTGGCCGGAGACCAGCACCACGTCGGCGTGCGCCTTGGAGACACCTGCCGCGACGGTGCCGATGCCGACCTCGGACACCAGCTTCACGTGCACGCGAGCCGACGGGTTCGCGTTCTTGAGGTCGTGGATCAGCTGCGCCAGGTCCTCGATCGAGTAGATGTCGTGGTGCGGCGGCGGACTGATCAGGCCGACACCCGGCGTGGAGTGCCGGGTCTTGGCCACCCACGGGTAGACCTTGTGGCCGGGCAGCTGGCCGCCCTCACCGGGCTTGGCCCCCTGGGCCATCTTGATCTGGATGTCGTCGGCGTTGGACAGGTACTCCGACGTCACCCCGAAGCGACCCGAGGCGACCTGCTTGATCGACGAGCGGCGCTCGGGGTCGTAGAGGCGGTCGGGGTCCTCGCCGCCCTCACCGGTGTTGGACTTGCCGCCGAGGCGGTTCATCGCGATGGCGAGGGTCTCGTGCGCCTCCTTGCTGATGGAGCCGTAGGACATGGCTCCGGTCGAGAAGCGCTTGACGATCTCCGAGACGGGCTCGACCTCGTCGACGTCGACGGGCGCGCGCACGCCGTCCTTGAAGGTGAAGAGGCCGCGCAGCGTCATCAGCCGCTGAGACTGCTCGTTCACCCGGTCGGTGTACTGCTTGAAGATGTCGTAGCTGCCGGTCCGGGTGGAGTGCTGAAGCCGGAAGACGGTCTCGGGGTCGAACAGGTGCGGCTCGCCCTCGCGGCGCCACTGGTACTCGCCGCCGATCGTCAGCTCGCGGTGGGCCGGCGAGATGCCGCCCCGGGGGTACGCCGTCGCGTGCCGACGCGCCACCTCCTCGGCGATCGTGCCGAGCTCGATGCCGCCGAGCTTGGACGTCGTGCCGGTGAAGTAGCGGTCCATGACGGCCTGCGACAGCCCGACGGCCTCGAAGATCTTCGCGCCGGTGTAGGAGGCGACGGTGGAGACGCCCATCTTGGACATCACCTTGAGCACGCCCTTGCCGAGCGCCTTGATGAGGTTGGCGACGGCCTGCTCGGGCTCGACCTTGACGTAGTAGGCCTCGCGGGCGAGGTCCTCCACCGACTCCATGGCGAGGTAGGGGTTGACCGCGGCCGCGCCGTAGCCGACCAGCAGCGCCACGTGGTGGACCTCGCGGACGTCACCGGCCTCGACGAGGAGGCCGACCTGGGTGCGGGTCTTCTCGCGGACCAGGTGGTGGTGGATGGCACCGGTGAGCAGCAGCGACGGGATCGGCGCGAGCTCGGCGGTGGCGTGCCGGTCCGAGAGCACGATGATCCGGGCTCCGTCGGCGATCGCGGCGGAGACCTCCGCGCTCAGCTCGTCGAGCCTGGCGGCCAGCGCCTCTCCCCCACCGGCGACATCGTAGAGCCCGCGCACGATGTGGACCTGGAACCCCGGCATGTCGCCGTTGCGGTTGATGTGCCGGATCTTGGCCAGGTCGTCGTTGGAGAAGACCGGGAAGGGCAGCACGATCTGCCGGCACGACGCCGGGCTCGGCTCGAGCAGGTTGGCCTCGGGGCCGATCGACCCGCTGAGCGAGGTCACCAGCTCCTCGCGGATCGCGTCGAGCGGCGGGTTGGTCACCTGCGCGAACAGCTGGGAGAAGTAGTCGAACAGCAGCCGCGGCTTGTCGCTGAGCGCCGCGATCGGGGTGTCGGTGCCCATCGAGCCGAGCGCCTCGCCGCCCGTGTTGGCCATCGGGCTCAGCAGGACCCGCAGCTCCTCCTCGGTGTAGCCGAAGATCTGCTGGCGACGGGTGACCGAGGCGTGCGTGTGGACGATGTGCTCGAGGTCGTCGATGTCGTCGAGGTGGATCTGGCCGGCGTGCAGCCACTCGTCGTAGGGCTGCTCGGAGGCGAGCTGGCCCTTGATCTCCTCGTCCTCGATGATGCGGTGCTCCTCGGTGTCGACGAGGAACATGCGGCCCGGCTGGAGCCGGCCCTTGCGCACCACGGTGGCCGGGTCGAGGTCGAGCACGCCGACCTCGGAGGCCAGCACCACGAGGCCGTCGTCGGTGACCCAGTAGCGCGAGGGGCGCAGGCCGTTGCGGTCGAGCACGGCGCCGATCTGGGTGCCGTCGGTGAACACGACGCACGCCGGTCCGTCCCACGGCTCCATGAGCATCGAGTGGAACTCGTAGAACGCGCGCCGCTTGGCGTCGAGCTCCTTGTGGTTCTCCCACGCCTCCGGGATCATCATCAAGACGGCGTGCGGCAGCGAGCGACCCGCGAGGTGCAGCAGCTCGAGCACCTCGTCGAACGACGCCGAGTCCGACGCCTCCGGCGTGCAGATCGGGAAGAGTCGCTCGAGGTCGCCGGGGATCAGGTCGCTCTCGAGGAGCGCCTCACGTGCCCGCATCCAGTTGCGGTTGCCCATCACCGTGTTGATCTCGCCGTTGTGCGCGATGAAGCGGAACGGGTGCGCGAGCGGCCAGCTCGGGAACGTGTTGGTGGAGAAGCGGGAGTGCACCACGGCCATGGCCGAGGCGACGCGCTCGTCGGTCAGGTCGGGGAAGACCCGGTCGAGCTGGTCGGTGGTGAGCATGCCCTTGTAGGCGAGCGTGCGCGAGGACAGCGACGGGAAGTAGACGTCGGTCTCGGACTCGGCGCGCTTGCGCAGGCAGAAGGCGAGCCGCTCCAGGGCCATCCCGCTCACGCGGGCGCCTCGACCGGCCACGAAGATCTGGGCGAAGTGCGGCATCACGCTGCGCGCCGTGGCGCCCAGGGTGGAGTCGTCGACCGGCACCTCGCGCCAGCCGAGGACCGCGAGGCCCTCCTCGTCGGCGATCTCCTCGATGCGCTGGCGCGTCTTGGCCACCGCCTCGTCGTCGCCGGGCAGGAACGCGGTGCCGACGGCGTACGCCCGGGCGGGGGGCAGCTCGAAGCCGAGCTCCGCGGTGACCTCGCGCAGGAACGCGTCGGGCACCTGGAGCAGGATCCCGGCGCCGTCACCGGAGTTCACCTCGGCGCCGGCGGCGCCGCGGTGGTCGAGGTTGCGCAGGGCCGTGAGCGCCTTGGCCACGATGTCGTGGCTGGCCTCGCCCGTCAGGGTCGCGACCATGGCGACGCCGCAGGCGTCCTTCTCGTGGCGAGGGTCGTAGAGACCCTGGCTCGGCGGGAATGCGTGCATGGAGGCATTCTCCCGTCGTCGTCCCGGCGCGCCAGTGCTGGGCACAGGCAGGTCACGGGTGGTGGGCGTTACCGCTGGGGACGACGTTGGCCCGAGCGAGGTGGAATGTATCACCGGCGAGAGGCGCCGGAGGTCCACATGTCAGGCGGTGGGACCGGACGCGGTCTCGTCCGCGGCAGCCGGCTCGGAGTCGGAGCCCCCGCCGGACTCCCCCGCCGGCGGACGCGTGCGTACGACGTCCTCGCGGCCCGGGTGGCGGCGCGCGGACCAGACGAAGAAGATCGCCGCGAGGACGAACAGCACGATCGAGGTCCACACGTTGAACCGGAGCCCGAAGACGTTGTTGAGCTGGACCTCGTCGACGCGCAGGTTCTCGATCCAGCCGCGTCCGGCGGTGTAGAGCATCACGTAGAGCGCGAGCACCCGCCCGTGGCCGAGCTTGAAGCGCCGGTCCAGCCAGATCAGCAGCGCGAAGGCGGCCAGGTTCCACAGGCACTCGTAGAGGAACGTCGGGTGGTAGGTCGCCACGTCGAGGAAGCGGGTCTCCCGGTGGGCGACGTCGATCTCGAGGCCCCACGGCAGGTCGGTCGGGCGACCGTAGAGCTCCTGGTTGAACCAGTTGCCCCAGCGCCCCATCGCCTGGGCGACCAGCACCCCGGGAGCCAGGGCGTCGAGCATCGGGAGGAGCTTGATGCCGCGCGAGCGGGTGTAGAGCCACGCTCCGACGGCACCCAGCGCGATCGCACCCCAGATGCCCAGCCCGCCGCGCCAGACGTAGAGCGCGGTGACCGGGTTCTTGCCCTCCCCGAAGTAGAGCTCCCAGTCGGTCGCGACGTGGTAGAGCCGGCCGCCGACGAGCCCGAACGGGACCGCCCAGATGGCCAGGTCGCTGACCTCGCCGGACGCGCCACCGCGGGCCACCCAGCGCTTCTCGCCGATCCAGATCGCCAGGACGATCCCGAGGATGATGCACAGCGCGTAGCCGCGGATCGGGACGGGCCCGATGTGCCACACGCCCTCGGACGGGCTGGGGATCGACATCAGGGTCACCAGCGGCGACAGCATCTCGACAGGCACGGGGAGCATCATCCCTCGTCGAGCAACATCGTCACGTCGTGGGTCAGCTGTGCCTGGGAGACGTCGGCCCGCCAGAACGTCGTGACGTCGTCGTCGGCGTCGATGGCGAAGACCTGGGTGCCGTGCTCGACGTCGTAGGTCGGAGGGAGCTCGTCGGGCGAGAGCTCCTTGCCCTGGGCGTCGAAGTAGCCGATCGCGACCTTCATGCTCCCGGCCACCGTCACGATGTCGTCGAGCGGGCCGGTGAGTCCGATGATGCTCGGGTCGAAGGCGTCGACGTACTTCTTCACCACGGCCTCGTCGTCACGACCGGGGTCGGTCGTCACGAAGACCACGTCGAGATCGGCCTTCTGCTCGTCGCTCAGCCGGTTCAGCGTGCCCGCCAGGGTCGCCATCACCTGGCCGCAGATGTCCGGGCAGTGGGTGTAGCCGAAGAAGACCAGCGTGAGGTCGTTGTCGGTGTCGTCGGTCAGGCTGAACGGCTCGCCGTCGGTGTCGACCAGCGGCGTCGCCGAGACCTCGAACGGAGGCTCGAGCACGGTGCCCGTCATCTCCATGGCACCCGAGCTGCCGCTGGACGCGCCGCCGCACGCGGTGGCCAGCAGCATGACCGGCACGGCGAGCAGGGCCTTACCGCGCCGCACGCCGCACGCCCTCCGCCAGGTCGGTGGTGAGCGCCCGCAGCGCCTCAAGACCGGCCGCCTCGTCGTCGGGGTGGTCGAGCAGGCAGCGGACGAAGGCCGATCCCACGATCACCCCGTCGGCGTACGACGCCACGTCGGCGGCCTGGTCCCCGTTGCTGACGCCGATGCCCACCGCGACCGGGATGTCGCCGTTCGAGCGCACCCGGTCCACCAGGGGGCCGGCGAGGTCGGAGCTCGCGTCGCGGGCGCCGGTGACACCCATGACGGCGGCGGCGTAGACGAAGCCGCGGCTCTCGGAAGCCGTCATCGCGATGCGGTCGTCGGTGGAGCTCGGCGCCACGAGGAAGACCTTGTCGAGGTCGTGCGCGTCGGCCGCCGCGATCCACTCGGTGCCGTGGTCGGGGGTGATGTCAGGCGTGATGAGGCCCGCTCCCCCGGCCTGCGCGAGGTCGGCCGCGAACCGCTCGACGCCGTAGCGCTCGATCGGGTTCCAGTAGGTCATCACGAGCGTCGGCACGCCCGTCGCGGCCACCGCCTCGACGACGCGCAGCACGTCGCTGGTGCGGACGCCCGCGTCGAGCGCGTGCTGGGCCGCCGCCTGGATCGTGGGGCCGTCCATCACCGGGTCGCTGTAGGGCAGCCCGATCTCGATGGCGTCGCATCCGGCGTCGACCATCACCTGCAGCGCCTTCGCCGAGCCCTCCACCGTGGGGTAGCCGGCGGGCAGGTAGCCGATCAGCGCCGCCCGGTCCTCGGCGCGCGCCTTCTCGAAGGCGGCACTCGTCGATGTCACTGCTGGCTCACCGTCTCCGTCTGGTCGAGGTCGGCCTCCGGGCCCTCCTCAGCGTCGCCGAGCCCGAACCACTCGATGGCCGTGCCCATGTCCTTGTCGCCGCGACCACTGAGGTTGACGATGATCGTCGCGTCGGGGCCCTTCTCGGCACCCAGCCGCTTCGCGAGGTCGAGCGCGCCGGCGACGGCGTGCGCGGACTCGATGGCCGGGATGATGCCCTCGGTGCGGCTCAGCAGCGCCATGGCCTCCATCGCCTGCGCGTCCGTCACGGGCGTGTACGTCGCCCGCCCGGCGGCCGACAGCCAGGAGTGCTGCGGCCCGACGCCGGGGTAGTCGAGGCCTGCCGAGATCGAGTGGGACTCGATCGTCTGTCCGTCCTCGTCCTGGAGCACGTAGGTGCGGGCGCCGTGCAGCACCCCGGCCTCGCCGGCGTGGATGGTGGCGGCGTGACGCCCGGTCTCGACGCCGTCGCCGCCGGGCTCGAAGCCGTGGATCTCCACGCTCTTGTCCTCGAGGAACGCGGTGAACAGGCCGATCGCGTTGGACCCGCCGCCGACGCAGGCCGCGACCGCGTCCGGCAGGACGCCGTACTGGTCGAGGCACTGGGCGCGCGCCTCGTCGCCGATCCCGCGGCAGAAGTCGCGGACCATGCTCGGGAACGGGTGCGGGCCGGCCGCCGTGCCGAAGAGGTAGGCCGTGTGGTCGACGCTGGCGACCCAGTCGCGCAGCGCCTCGTTGATGGCGTCCTTCAGTGTCGCGCTGCCGGACTCGACCGGGACGACCTTCGCGCCGAGGAGCTGCATGCGGGCGACGTTGAGCGCCTGGCGACGTGTGTCGACGGAGCCCATGTAGACAGTGCAGTCCAGGTCGAACCACGCGGCGGCGGTCGCGCTGGCGACGCCGTGCTGCCCGGCACCGGTCTCGGCGATGACCCGCGTCTTGCCCATCCGCTTGGTCAGCAGAGCCTGGCCGAGCACGTTGCGGATCTTGTGGGCGCCGGTGTGGTTGAGGTCCTCGCGCTTGAGGAGCACCCGGGCGCCGACCGTCTCCGAGAGCCGCTCGGCGTGGTAGAGCCGGCTCGGGGTGCCGGCGTACTCGCGCAGCACTCGCTCGAACTGGGCCACGAAGTCGGCGTCGGCCATGGCGTCCTGCCAGGCGACGGTGAGCTCGTCGAGCGCGGCGACGAGGGCCTCGGGCATGAAGCGCCCGCCCCACGTCTCGCCGAAGTAGCCACGCTCGTCCGCCTCGTAGCGCATCGGCCCGCTGGGCACGGTCTGGCTCATGGTGCAGTCACTCCTGTCATCGTGCGGACGGCCGACTCGGGGTCGCCGTCCTTGACCAGCGCCTCGCCGACCAGCACCACGCCTGCTCCTTCGGAGACGAACCGCTGGACGTCGGGGACGCCGGAGATACCGCTCTCGGCGACCTTGACCACGTCGTCGTGGATCTGGGGCGCGAGGCGGCCGAAGACGTCGGGGTCGACGTCGAGGGTCTTGAGGTTGCGGCTGTTGACGCCGATCAGCTCGGCGTCCAGGGCCAGGGCCCGCTCGGTCTCGGCCTCGTCGTGCACCTCGACCAGGACGGTCAGCCCGAGCTCGCCGGCCTCGTCGAAGAGGCGGCGCAGCGTGTCGTCGTCCAGGGCCGCCACGATCAGCAGCGCCAGGTCGGCGCCCGCGGCGCGTGCCTCGACCAGCTGGTAGGTCTCGACGATGAAGTCCTTGCGGAGCAGCGGGGTGTCGACGGCCGCGCGGACCGTGCGCAGGTCGGCGAGGCTGCCACCGAAGCGCCGCTCCTCGGTCAGCACCGAGATCGCGGCCGCGCCACCCCGCGCGTACGCCGCGGCGAGGACGGCCGGGTCGGGGATGTCGGCCAGGTCCCCCTTGCTGGGGCTGCGGCGCTTGACCTCGGCGATGACGCTCGATCCACGCGCCCGGAAGTGCGGCATCGGGTCACGGGGCGCGGGGGCCTCGGCGAGGTGGGCGAGCAGGTCGTTCAGCGGGAGCGCGGCCTCGCGGCGCGCGAGGTCCTCTCGTACTCCGGCGACGATGTCGTCGAGCACGGAACCGGTCGCAGGCATGCGTCCAGCCTCTCACCCCGGTCCCCGCGTGCCGGGGCCGGGATCAGTGCTCGGACGCGTGGAAGCCGAGCTTGGCGAGCACGAGGAACAGCGGGAACGCGATCGCGGCGACGATGATGCCGATCCACAGCAGCGTCATCTGCGTCGGGACCTGGAGCAGGGCCACGCTGCCCACCACGAATCCGAGCATCGCGACGGACACGGCGGTCCATGCAGCGGGGGTGTTGCCGTGGCCTGCAGCCATCGTGGGAGCTCCTTCGTCGACCGAACTGATCAGTGGTGCGGATGCGCGGTGAAGTCTAGGCGGTGGGGTCGCGGCCCTCGTCGAGGGCCTTCCAGATGTCGATGTTGTCCGTCGGGACCCGCGACCCGGCGGCGCCCTCCCGGTCGGGCGCGGCCTGCGCCCCGGTCGGGGCGTCGTACTTGCGGCCCATCTCGGGCCAGGTCCGCACGAGGCGCACCGCCGCGAGCGTGGTGACGACACAGAGCACGGCGCCCACCACGGCGGCGTAGTACCAGGGCGTCAGGGACGTGCTCACCGTGTCGGTGCCCGACATCTGGGTCAGGGCGTCGGCGAGCTTGCCGGGCAGGCTGAAGGGCCCCTCGACGGTCGTCGCCACGACACCCAGCGACGCGAGGAGGGCGAGCCACGCGACCGCCCGCCGGAAGCGTCCCCGGCTGACGAGGACGACGCCCCAGCAGGCGAGCACGACGAGCGCCAGGGCCAGGGCCAGGGGCGCCTCGCTCGCGCCGCTGGCCGAGAGGGTGGACGCCACGGCCTGGTTCGTCTCGACGGTGGTGTCGAAGGCGCCGGACCTGCCCGCCACCCACGGCTTCGCCCCCGCGACCGCCGCAAGTCCGGCCGCTGCCAGCCCGAGGAGCACCACGGGCCCGAAGGTGCTGCGTGGCTTCGCCTCCTGCGGCTCCTGGTCCGCGTCCGGCTCAGCCATCGACGCGGTGCACGAGGTCGGCGTCGAAGCAGGTGCGGTCGCCGGTGTGGCAGGCGGCACCCACCTGGTCGACCACGAAGAGCAGCGTGTCGCCGTCGCAGTCGAGCCGGACCTCCTTGACCCACTGCACGTGGCCGGAGGTGTCGCCCTTGGCCCAGTACTCCCGGCGCGAGCGCGACCAGTACGTCGCCCGGCCGCTGTCGATCGTGCGCGCCAGGGCCTCGTCGTCGACCCAGGCCAGCATCAGCACCTCGCCGGAGCCGTGCTGCTGCACGACGACGGGCACGAGGCCCTCCGCGGTGTGGCGCAGCCGCTCGGAGATGGCCGGGTCGAGAGCGGAGTCCGGAGTGAGGTTCACGGGTCCATCGTCTCAGCCTCGCGGGCGGCCCAGGTCTCCGCACACCTCTGCGTCACCGGACCGGGCGCCGGCAGGTCCCGGCCGTCCCAGCGGGAGACGGCCTGCACGTCGCGGGTCGTCGACACGAGGAACACCTCGCTGGCGGCCTCCAGCACGTCGGTCAGCGGCTCGTCGACCTCGCGGGCGCCACACCACTCGACGACCAGCTGTCGGGTGATGCCGGCCAGGCAGCCGCTGGCGAGGGTGGGTGTGCGCAGCTCGTCGTCGACGACGTAGAAGACGTTGGACCCCGTGCCCTCGCACAGGTGGCCCGCAGTGTTGGCGAAGACCGCCTCGGTGCCCCCGCGCTCGGCGGCGTGGGCGAGCGCGATGACGTTCTCGGCGTACGACGTCGTCTTGAGGCCGGCGGTCGCACCGTGCTCGTTGCGCGTCCACGGCACCGTGACCACCGTCGTGGCGTCGGCTCGTTGCTCGATCGCGCTGTAGGCCACGACGAGCGTCGGCGGACCGCCGCCGCGGCCGGAGCCCATGGGGGCGGGGCCGGCGGTCCAGGTGATCCGGAGCCGACCGATCGCGTCGCCCCCCGCACCGTCGAGCACCGCGTCCACCCCCCGACGTACGTCGTCGAGGTCCGGTGCGGGCAGCCCGAGCCCGGCGGCGCTCCGCTCGAGCCGGGCGAGGTGCCGGGTCAGGGCGAAGGGGTGGCCGTCGAGGGTCTTCACCGCCTCGAAGACCCCGTCCCCCACGGTGAAGCCGTGGTCGGTGACCGCGACGGCCCCCTCGGTCGGATCGGCCAGCAGGTCACCGTTGAGCCATGCGCGCATGCCCACACCCTAGGCGTCGGGCGGCACTGCGAACGGCGGGCGAACGCCCTGCGAACACGCGAGCCAGGGGGTCGATTTTGGCCCCGCGCAAGGCATGTACTACTGTTCCACTCGCACTTGAGGCCGGGAAAACGGCAGCAGGAGCAGGCGGACATAGCTCAGTTGGTAGAGCGCAACCTTGCCAAGGTTGAGGTCGCGAGTTCGAGTCTCGTTGTCCGCTCGGAAGGTCTCCCCCGTAGCTTACGGAACCTCCACGGTGGGTTGGCCGAGAGGCGAGGCAACGGACTGCAAATCCGTCTACACGGGTTCAAATCCCGTACCCACCTCGCGTTTCTAATTCAAGACCCGGGCGATTGGCGCAGCGGTAGCGCGCTTCCTTGACACGGAAGAGGTCACTGGTTCAAACCCAGTATCGCCCACCAGCAAGAAACAGCCCCTGACCTGCGGAAACGCAGATTCAGGGGCTGTTCTGCATCTGCCGGGTGTCCACGACATGTCCCGCGGGGCACCCCGCTCCTCGAGAGAACCGTCACGACACGCACCGAGTCAGCACTCACGCATCCTCCGACTTCGCCCGCGCGAGGACCACAGGATCTCCGAGGTCGTCGAACACCTGTTCTATTCTGTGCACATGCCGCGCACGCCACCGTTCCACGTGTGGGTGGACCTGACCGGCGCGTGGTCGGCCGCGTCGCCGGGGGTGCTGCTCGCATGGCGGCACACCTCGCGTCGGGGCTGGGAGGCGTGGGTGGTGCGCGTGGACTCCTACTCCACGGGCACCGGCGTCGAGGTCATGGTGTCGCAGTCGTGGGTGCCGGCGAACCTGGTCCGACCGTCCGATGCGAGACACCGGTGACGTCGACTCAGAACTCGTAGCCGAGCTCCCGGATGGTGCGGGAGAACCGCTGCGCGACGATGTCGGCGTCGCCGGGACCGTAGAGCTCGCGATAGTGCGGACCGCTCCCCTGCTTGGCGTGCGGGAGGTCGAGTGGCAGCCCGGTGCGCGCGGAGATGTCGGCCACGGCGGCGCGCAGCTCCTCGTAGCGGTAGACCTCGTCCACGATCACGCGCCCGTCGAGGCGGTAGAGCCGCTCGTTGAGCGCGAGCCGCTCCATCCGCCTGGGCGTCCGGACGAACTCGGCGAACGTCTTGGTGAACGACGGCTTCCGAGCGCTGTAGCGCCACGACGAGGCCACGACGTCGAACGGGTTCCTCTCGACGGCGAAGGTGAAGTAGTCGTCCCACGTCTCGCGGCCGACGACCTCGATGACCCGGCGCGCTCCCATGTGGGCGTACGACGTCGGGGTGGTGTCGTCGTTCTGCGGACCCACTCCCCCGGCGGCGGCGCGCAGGGTCTCGTCCTCGGGGCTGATCCTGGTGACGATGTCCGTCGGGCCACAGTGCCGCGACAGCGCGATCTCGAGGCTGGTGCCGGCGGTCTTACGGGTCTTGACGAAGACGAAGCGGTGGGCGTGGGAGGCGATCACGGTCCGGGCCGTCTCAGTCGTCGTCGTCGGCGAGCGCCTCGCCGTGCGTGCCGGGGCGCGGCGCCCACGGGAGCTCCTTGGCCGGACGCACGACGATGAGCCGATCGCCGCGCGCCAGCAGCGACACGACGGGGTCGAAGTAGCGGTAGACCTTCTCGTCGCGGATGACCGCGATCACCTGGTCGGGCAGGCGCTGCGGCTGCTTGCCGACCTCGTTGACCAGGAGGTCGCGCTCGGCGACCTCGAGTCCCTCGCCGTAGGTCATCAGGTCCTCCATCACCGAGCCGAGCATCGGCGACATCGACGACAGGCCCAGCAGTCGGCCGACGGCGTCGGAGGAGGTGATGACGGAGTTCGCCCCCGACTGGCGCATGAGAGGCACGTTCTCGTGCTCTCGCACGGACGCGACGATCCAGGCGTCGGGGTTGAGCTGGCGCACGGTCAGCGTCACGAGCACGTTGGAGTCGTCACGGTCGGTGGTGATGATGACGTGGGTGGCCTTCTCGACGCCTGCCTGGCGCAGCACCCCGCGACGCGTGGCGTCGCCGGCGATGCCGACGAGCTGGTCGCGGTTGGCCTCCTCCATCGCCACTGTGCCCGGGTCGACCACGACGATCGAGGCACGGTCGTAGCCGTTGCTGATGAGGGTGTCGATCGCGCTGCGGCCCTTGGTGCCGTAGCCCACGACGACGACGTGCTGGTCCATCTTCTTCCTCCACCGGGCGACCCGGAACATCTCGCGTCCCTGCGAGGCGAGGACCTCGAGGGTGGTGCCGATCAGCAGGACCAGGAAGGCGATGCGGGCCGGGGTGATCACGAGAGCGTTGATCAGCCGGGCCTGCTCCGACATCGGCGCGATGTCGCCGTAGCCGGTGGTGCTGAGCGTGACGGTCGTGTAGTAGAACGCGTCGAGGAGCGTCAGCTGCCGGTCCGGGTGTGCGTTGTCGCGGTAGCCCTCGCGGTCGAAGTAGACGAGCAGCACGGTGCCGACCAGGATCGCCAGCGCGATCAGCAGCCGCCGTCCGAGCTCCCACCACGGTGACCGCACCCGCTCGGGCAGGGAGACCCGGCCCACGCTGGGGTGGGGGCTGTCGGCGTGCACGGTCAGGAGTCTCGCACGCTGATCCGCTCGCGCAGGCGCTGCACCATCTCGAGCCGGGCACGCGTCGTGTTCTTCTGCGGGAAGACGGTGTCGAAGGCTGCGTTGACGGCGGCGCCGATGAGCACGGCGAGGGCGAGGAGGTAGAGCCAGAGCAGAACGGCGATGGGCGCGGCGAGCGGGCCGTAGATCGAGCGTGACTCCGCCGCGGTGACCGTCAGCACCCACCGCAGCACGTAGGACCCGGCGATCCAGCAGAACAGCGCGAACGCGGCACCCGGCAGGTTGAAGCTCCAGTTGGTCCGCACCGGCACCGACACGTGGTAGAGCGTGGCGAGGAAGCAGATGCAGACCAGCAGCACCACCGGCCAGTAGAGGCTGTTGACGAACCCCAGCTGGTCCGGCACCAACCGGTCCACCAGGCTCGGGCCGGCGACCACGAGCGGCAGGCTGACGGCCCCGGTGACCATCGCCAGCACGTAGAGCACGAACGACAGCGCCCGGGTCGCCACGATCCCGCGGTGCCCGCCCAGGCCGTGCATGATCGTGATGGTGTCGACGAAGACGTTCAGCGCGCGCGAGCCCGACCAGAGCGCGAGGATGAAGCCGATCGAGATGACGTCGTAGCGCCCTCCGTCGAGCACGGTGTCGATGGTCGGCCGGATGATCGTGTTGACGGCCTTCTCGGTCAGGCCCTGGCGGGAGAGCTCGAGGACGGCGTTGCGCACGTCCTCGATCTGCGCCGCGGTGAACCGGTCGCTCACGAAGCCGATCGCGCCGGCCAGCGCGAAGACGAGCGGCGGCACCGACAGCACCGCGAAGAACGCGGCCTCGGCGGCCAGCCCGGTCACCCGGTGCCGCAGGCACGACCCGACGGTGGTCACGACCAGGCGCCACACGTGCTCGCGCCAGCGGCGTACGAGGACCGCGGACCTGCTGGGCGCAGGGGTCTCCTCGCTCACCTCGGCCATGGCCGCAACGCTAGTCGAGCCGGGGCCCCGCGCTGGCTCCCACGCCTTACGGTGGGGCCATGCCCGACCAGCCCGACCTGCCCGATGCCCGCACCGCGACGAACCAGGCACCGGCGCTGGTCGGGCACAACGTGGTCACGTCCGACCACGCCCTCACCGAGGCGCTCGTCCGCCACGGCTCGCCCGACCTCGTCGACGACCTCAGCGCCCTCGGCGCGGAGGCCGGATCCGCCGAGGCCCGCGAGCACGGCATGCTCGCCAACCGCCACCGCCCCGAGCTGACGACGTACGACCGCTTCGGCAGCCGGATCGACGAGGTCGAGTTCCACCCGTCCTGGCACTGGCTGATGGACCGCGCGGTCGGCCACGGACTGCAGGCGGCACCGTGGGAACGCCAGGAGGCGGGCGACGAGCACGCCCACCTGCGCCGGGCAGCCGGCTTCCTCGCCTGGTCCCAGACCGAGCCCGGTCACGGCTGCCCGATCTCGATGACCTACGCCGCGGTGCCGGCGCTCCGGGCCGACGAGGCGATCGCGAGGGAGTGGGTCCCGCTGCTCGCCGCCCGCTCCTACGACCCGGGCGTGCGCGGGCGGACGACCAAGAGCGGGGCTCTGGCCGGCATGGGCATGACCGAGAAGCAGGGCGGCTCCGACGTGCGCGCCAACCGGACGCGCGCGGTGCCCACCGGCGACGACCGCTGGTATGCCCTGCACGGGCACAAGTGGTTCACCTCCGCGCCGATGAACGACGTCTTCCTCGTCCTGGCCCAGGCAGCCGGAGGACTCACCTGCTTCGTGGTGCCGCGCATGCTCGACGACGGCACCCGCAACCGCATCGACGTGGTGCGGCTCAAGGACAAGCTCGGCAACCGGTCCAACGCCTCGAGCGAGCTCGAGCTCGACGGCACCCTCGCCCAGCGTCTCGGCGACGAGGGTCGGGGCGTGCGGACGATCATCGAGATGGTCGCTGCGACCCGCCTGGACTGCGTGCTCGGCTCGGCGGCCCTGATGCGGCATGCGCTCGCCGAGGCGTCCTGGCACGTGTCGCACCGCTCGGCCTTCGGTGGACCGCTCGGCGACAAGCCGCTCATGCAGAACGTCGTGGCCGACCTCGCCGTGGAGTCCGAGGCGGCGACCGCCCTCGCGATGCGCCTGGCCGCGGCCGTCGACCGCCCGGACGACCCGCACGAGGCGGCGCTGCGGCGCATCGCGCTCCCGCTGGCGAAGTTCTGGGTGTGCAAGCGAACCCCCGCCATGGTGGCCGAGGCGCTGGAGTGCCTGGGCGGCAACGGCTACGTCGAGGACTCCGGGCTGCCGCTGATGTTCCGCGAGTCGCCGTTGAACTCCATCTGGGAGGGCTCGGGCAACATCAACGCGCTCGACGTGCTCCGTGCGCTGGGCCGCGAGCCCGAGGTGTTGCAGGCATGGATCACCGAGGTCGGCGCCGCGCGCGGCGGTGACGCGAGGCTCGACCGGGCCGTCGACGACACGCTGGCACTGCTCGGCGACACCGGAGGGCTGGAGTCGGGGGCGCGGCGCCTCGCCGGGCAGATGGCCGCGTGCCTCCAGGGCTCCCTGCTCGTCCGCTTCGCGCCCGCCGAGGTCGCGGACGCCTTCTGCGGCAGCCGGCTCGGGACGTCGTACGGCGGCACGTTCGGCATGCTCACCAGCGGGTCGCTCCGCGAGGTCGTCGACCGCGCCACGCCCGTGATCGACTGACTCCCATGGCCCGAACGGGCCATCTGCGCCGCCGTTCGGTCAGTGTCTCGCCATGACCCGGGTGGACCAGGACCGGTCGGGTTACCGTCGAGGCCGGTCCACCACGGGGAGTCACCTTGTCCAGCAGAACCAGCACCCTGTTCACCGTCGGCACGCTGCTGCGCCACGCCCAGGACGCGAGCGCACCCGTGCGCGTGCTCGTCTCCGGCACCTGGCTCGACGGCGTGATCGTCGGCGCCGACGGCCTCGGGGTCGTGCTCGACGACGGCGGTGGTCAGCAGGTGCTGGTCCGACTCGACTCGATCCTCGCGGTCAGCTTCTCCCGCACCGACATCGACGGTGCGTCCGACGCACCTGCCGAGCCCGGGGCCCGCGCCCACGGACAGGGCGAGCGACCGCCCATCGAGGCCGGACCCGTCACCCGCTGAGCGTCCGCCCGGAGCCGGCGTCAGGTCAGGGCGGCACTGACGACCTCACGCGCCTCGTCCTGCACCTGGGCGAGGTGCTCGGGTCCGCGGAACGACTCGGCGTAGATCTTGTAGACGTCCTCGGTGCCGCTCGGGCGGGCAGCGAACCACGCCGACTCGGTGGTCACCTTGAGCCCTCCGATCTTCGCGCCGTTGCCGGGCGCCTCGGTGAGCTTGCCGGTGATCCTCTCCCCCGCCAGCTCCGTGGCGGCCACGTCCTCGGGCGAGAGCGCCGCGAGCTTGGCCTTCTGCTCACGGTCGGCCGGTGCGTCGATGCGGGCGTACGCCGGGTCGCCGTGCTGGGCGACGAGCTCCGCGTAGTGCTCGCTGGGGGTCTTCCCGGTCGAGCCGAGGATCTCGCTGGCCAGGAGCGCCAGCAGGAGCCCGTCCTTGTCGGTGGTCCACGTGGAGCCGTCGCGGCGCAGGAACGAGGCGCCCGCCGACTCCTCTCCGCCGAAGCCGAACGAGCCGTCCATCAGCCCGGGCACGAACCACTTGAAGCCGACCGGCACCTCGACCAGCGGCTTGCCGATCGACTCCGCGACCCGGTCGATCATCGAGCTCGACACCAGCGTCTTGCCGATCCGTGCCGAGGCGGGCCAGCCCGGACGGGCACCGCCGAAGAGGTGGGCGATCGCGACCGCGAGGAAGTGATTGGGGTTCATCAGGCCGGCGTCCGGGGTGACGATGCCGTGCCGGTCGGCGTCAGCGTCGTTGCCGGTGGCGATGGCGTACTCGTCCTTGCGGCTCACCAACGAGGCCATCGCGTGGGGCGAGGAGCAGTCCATCCGGATCTTGCCGTCCCAGTCGAGCGTCATGAAGCGCCACGTCGGGTCGACCAGCGGGTTCACCACGGTCAGGTCGAGGCGGTGGCGCTCCGCGATCTCGCCCCAGTAGGCGACGCTCGCCCCGCCGAGCGGGTCGGCGCCGATGCGCACTCCCGCGTCACGGACGGCGTCGAGGTCGAGGACCTGCGGCAGGTCGTCGACGTAGGTCCCCATGAAGTCGTAGCTCCCGGCCGCGGCCCGGGCCTTCGCGAACGCCACGCGGCGCACGCCCTCGAGGTTGGCGCGGATCAGCTCGTTGGCGCGTGCGGCGATGACGCTGGTGGCGTCGGAGTCGGCGGGGCCGCCGTGGGGCGGGTTGTACTTGAAGCCGCCGTCCTGCGGCGGGTTGTGCGAGGGGGTCACGACGATGCCGTCGGCGAGCCCGCTGCCCGTCGTACGCCCCTGGTTGGCGCGGATGATCGCGTGGCTCACCGCCGGGGTCGGGGTGAAGCCGTCGCGGTCGTCGACGAGGACCGTCACGTCGTTGGCCACGAGCACCTCGAGCGCGGTGGCCCACGCGGGCTCGGAGAGTGCGTGGGTGTCGCGGCCGATGAAGAGCGGACCGTCGTAGCCCTGCTCCTGCCGGTAGTCGCAGATCGCCTGGGTCGTCGCGGCGATGTGCACCTCGTTGAAGGACGTGTTCAGCGACGTGCCGCGGTGACCGCTGGTGCCGAACGCCACCTGCTGGGCGACGTCGTCGGGATCGGGCTGGAGGTCGAAGTAGGCCGTGACCAGGTGGGCGACGTCCACCAGGTCCTCGGGGCGGGCGGTCTGTCCGGCTCGTGCGTGGGTGGCCATGGTCACCATCTTGGTGGGTCCGGCACCCCGAGTCGAGAAAGTCCGGCCCCGGCTGTCGAATCGGGCAGGATCGAACCGTCACAGGGGTGAGGCCGCCGCCCGGCGGCCCCCGACACCGAAGGAGCGCACACCCGATGAGCCGCTACCTGATCCTCCTGCCGGCCCCCGAGGCCGAGTGGGCCCAGCTCCCGCCCGAGGAGCACGAGAAGGGCATGGCCTCCCACCAGCAGTTCCACCGAGACCTCGCCGAGGGTGGGCACACCCTGGTGGCGGTCAGCCCGCTGGAGCCCTCTGCCGAGGCCACCTCCATGCGCCCCGACGGCGAGGGCGGCGCGCTCGTCACGGAGGGACCGTTCAGCGAGACCGCCGAGCAGGTGGTCGGGTTCTACCTCGTCGAGTCCGGCGACGAGGCCGACCTCCGGGCCGCGTGCACGAGGTTCGCGAGCCGCGGTGAGCACATCGAGCTCCGGCGACTGGCCGGGTGAGGAGAAGCGACATGACCGACTACATCGTCCTGCTGTTCGGCGACACCGAGGCGTGGTGGGACTCGCCCGAGGAGGGGAAGAAGGCGACCTACGACGTCCACGGGCGGTTCACGGCGGAGCTGGTGAGGCGCGGCCACACGATCGTCGGCGGCGCCGAGCTGCCGCGGGCCTCGGAGGCGAAGAGCCTCGCGCCCCACGCCGACGTCGTCACCGACGGCCCGTGGGCCGAGACCACCGAGCAGCTCGGCGGCTACTACGAGGTCAGCACCGACGACCTCGACGACCTGATGGACGTGTGCCGGATCCTCTCCGACACCGGGGACGCCGTCGAGGTGCGCCGCAAGCTGACCGGCGAGGTGGCGTCGTGAAGTACCTGGTGCTGCTCATCGGCGACGGTGAGCTCAAGGCGTGGACGGACCACTCGCCCGAGGAGCAGGCGGAGGTGATGGGGCAGTTCGAGGCCTTCGACGCCGCCTGCCGGGAGCGCGACGGCGTCGAGATCCTCGCCGGCGAGGCGTTGAGCGGCCCCAGCCACGCCACGACCGTCCGCACCCGTGGAGGGCAGGTCGCCGTCACCGAGGGCCCCTACGCCGAGGTCGTCGAGGGCATGGGCGGGTTCTACCTGCTCGAGGTGCCGGACCTCGACGTGCTGCTGGAGCTGCTCCGGATCCTGCCGGCCTACGACATGCAGCTCACCCCGGCAGTCGACCCCTACTGACCGTGACCGAGCTCGAGCTGGTCGTGCGCCAGGAGTGGGGCCGACTGGTGGCCCTGCTCCTGGCGCAGTTCCGAAGACTCGACCTCGTCGAGGACGCCCTCGGCGACGCGGTCGAGGCCGCCAGCCGGACGTGGCCCGAGGACGGCGTCCCCGACAACCCGGCGGGGTGGCTGATGACCACCGCCCGACGCCGGGTGCTCGACCGGCTCCGCACCGAGGACGTGGCTCGTCGCAAGCAGGCCCTGCTGCTCACCGATGCCGAGCGCCACCAGGAAGGAGCCCGCACCATGGCCGACAGCGGCGCCCTGGTCGAGGACGACGTGCTGCGGCTCGTGCTCATGTGCGCCCACCCGGCGCTGGCGCCCGAGTCGGCCAGCGCGCTCAGCCTGCGGCTGGTGCTCGGCGTCCCGACCGCCGACATCGCCCGGCTGTTCCTGGTGCCCGAGCCGACCATGGCCGCCCGGATCACCCGCGCCAAGAAGCGCATCGTCGGCGCCGGCATCCCCTTCGCCGTGCCCGACGCCTCCGTGCTGCCCGACCGGCTCGACCTCGTCGCCCGGACGGCGTACCTCGCCTTCACCGCCGGCTACGCCCCCGGCACCGGACCCGACCTGCTGCGCGCCGACCTCTCCGGCGAGGCGATCAGGCTCGTCCGGGTCGTGCTCGGCCTGCGCCCGGCCGAGCCCGCGCTGGTCGCCCTGCTCGCGCTGATGCTGCTCCAGCACTCGCGCCGCGACGCCCGCACCCACGACGGACGTCTCGTCCTGCTGGCCGACCAGGACCGCACCCGCTGGCACCACGACGACATCGCCGAGGCGACGCGTCTGCTCGCCTCCCCGGTGCTCGCCGGTCCGCTGACCCGGCCGGCAGCGTCGTACGTCCTCCAGGCGCGGATCGCCGTCGAGCACGCCACCGCGCCGACGCCCGACGCGACCCGGTGGGACCGCATCGTGGAGTGCTACGACCTGCTGCTGCAGGTCGAGCCGTCGCCATCGGCCCGGCTCGCGCGGGCCGTCGCGGTCGCCGAGGACCGCGGCGCCGCGGCTGGGCTCGACGCCCTCGAAGGACTCGAGATCCCCGACAGCCACCGCCCCGCCGCGGTCCGTGCCGAGCTGCTCACCCGCGCCGGCGACGTCGACGCCGCACGGGCGGCGTACGACCAGGCGATCGCGGCATGCCGCAACGACGTCGAGCGAGCCTTCCTGGAGACCCAGCGCGAGAGGCTCTAGTCCTCCGGCACCGGCTGCTGCTTGGCCAGCACCGTCAGGCCCTCGTCGACCACGAAGCCGCGGGCGCGGTCGGCGTCGTGGTCCACGCCGATCTGCACGCCGGGCGGCACCACGACGCCCTTGTCGAGGATGGCGTTGCGCACGACCGCCCCCTCACCGATCCGGACGCCATCCATCAGCACCGAGTCGGACACCTCGGCGCCGTCCTTGACCCACACGGCCGGGGACAGCACGGAGTGGTTGACCGTGCCGCCGCTGACCACGGTGCCGGGCGAGAGGATCGAGTTGAACGTCGAGCCGGGGGCGCCGTTGGCACCCTCGACGAGCTTGGCCGGCGGGTGCGGGCCGTAGCTGGTGTAGATCGGCCAGGCGGTGTTGTAGAGGTTGAAGACCGGCAGCGGCGACACCAGGTCCATGTGTGCGTCGTAGTAGGAGCGCATGGTTCCCACGTCGCGCCAGTAGCCGCGATCGCGGTCGGTCGCGCCCGGCACCTCGTTGTCCTTGTAGTCGTAGACCGCCGACTCCGACTTGTCGACGAACCACGGCACGATGTCGCCGCCCATGTCGTGCTTGGAGCCCTCGATCTCCGCGTCCCGGGTCACCGCGTCGCGGAGCGCATCGGCGGTGAAGACGTAGTTGCCCATGCTGGCGAGCACCTCGTCGGGGGCGTCGGGCAGACCGACCGGGTCGGTCGGCTTCTCCAGGAAGGCCCGGATCTTCTGCGGCGCGCCCGGGTCGACGTCGATGACACCGAACTGGTCGGCGAGGCTGATCGGCTGGCGGATCGCGGCGACCGTGCAGCCTGCTCCGGACTCGACGTGGTCGGCGACCATCTGCGCGAAGTCCATCCGGTAGACGTGGTCTGCGCCCACCACGACGACGATGTCCGGCTGCTCGTCGGTGAGCAGGTTGAGCGACTGGTAGATCGCATCGGCGCTGCCGAGGTACCACCGCTTGCCCACGCGCTGCTGGGCCGGCACCGGGGTGACGTAGTTGCCGAGCAGGTTCGACATCCGCCACGTGGTGGTGACGTGGCGGTCGAGGCTGTGCGACTTGTACTGGGTCAGCACCACGACCTTGAGGTAGCCGGAGTTGACGACGTTGGACAGCGCGAAGTCGATGAGGCGGTAGATCCCTCCGAACGGCACCGCGGGTTTGGCCCGGTCCGCGGTGAGCGGCATCAGCCTCTTGCCCTCACCGCCTGCCAGGACGACTGCGAGGACCTTCTTGCGCGGGGGCGTGATGGCCATGCGATGAAACTAGCCGGTGGACCGGACGCGGTCGACCATCCTGGGGAGGTGGGGTTGGCGCTAGGTTCGCTGTATGCGCATCGACGTCCTCAGCAAGGAGTACCCCCCGGAGGTCTACGGCGGTGCGGGGGTGCACGTCGCCGAGCTGGTCCGCGCCCTGCGCGTGCTGCCCGACGTCGACGCCCGCGTGCGCTGCTTCGGCGCACCGCGCTCGGAGCCGGGCACGACGGCGTACGCCGAGCCGGAGTCGCTGTCCGGCGCCAACGCCGCGATCCGCACGCTGGGCGTCGACCTGGCGATGGTCGACGACTGCGCCGGGGCCGACCTCGTGCACTCCCACACCTGGTACGCCAACATGGCCGGCCACCTCGCCGGGCTGATGCACGGCATCCCCCACGTCGTCAGCGCCCACTCGCTCGAGCCGATGCGGCCGTGGAAGGCCGAGCAGCTCGGTGGCGGCTACGCCCTGTCGAGCTGGGCCGAGCGGACGGCGTACGAAGGTGCCGCCGGCATCGTCGCCGTCAGCGCCGCCATGCGCGACGACGTGGTCCGCAGCTATCCGGATGTCGACCCGGCGCGTGTGCACGTGGTGCACAACGGCATCGACACCACCCGGTGGTCGCCCCTCAGCAACCCCGACCGGGTGCGCGAGCTCGGCGTCGACCCCGATCGGCCGAGCGTCATCTTCGTCGGCCGGATCACCCGCCAGAAGGGTCTGCCGCTGTTCCTGCGCGCGGCCGCGGCGCTGCCGCCCGAGGTGCAGCTGGTGCTGTGCGCCGGCGCGCCGGACACCCCGGAGATCGAGGCCGAGGTCCGCGGGCTCGTCGACGACCTCGCCGCCACCCGCTCCGGCGTGGTGTGGATCGCCGAGATGCTCCCCCGACCCGACGTGGTCGCGCTGCTGACCGCCGCGACGGTCTTCGCCTGCCCGTCGATCTACGAGCCGCTCGGCATCGTCAACCTCGAGGCGATGGCCTGCGAGACCGCCGTCGTTGCCACCGCCACCGGCGGGATCCCCGAGGTCGTCGTCGACGGCGAGACCGGCTGGCTGGTGCCGATCGAGCAGGCCACCGACGGCACCGGCACCCCGCTCGACCCCGAGCAGTACGTCGCCGACCTGGGCGCCGCGCTCACCGACGCGGTCAGCGACCCCGACCGGGCGCGTGCCTACGGCCGGGCCGGCCGCCGGCGCGCCGAGGAGTCCTTCAGCTGGGGTTCGATCGCCGCCCGCACGCTCGACCTCTACCGCTCGCTGGCGTAGACGCGCGGACGTTGGTCACTCGCGCCACGCCAGGTGAGCGTGGCGGTGGCTGATGGGTGAGGAGATGCCCGCGCGTCCACGGCCTGTGGATGACGCACGCGCCGATCGCCTCGCATCGACGAGAGTGGGCGCGTGGAGGCCGTCACCGCGATCCGGCGCATGGGTGGGCTGGGCACCCGAGCGGCACTGATCCAGGCCACCTCGCGCGCCGAGGTCGACCGCGCACTGCGCGCCGAGGCGGTCGTGCGGGTGGGGCACGGCAGGTATGCCCTCGCAGAGGTCGATGCCGCCCCGACGACGGCGCATGCGATGAACGCCGTCCTGTGCCTGACGAGTGCCGCACTCCACCACGAGTGGGAGGTCAAGGCGCTACCGGAGAAGCCACACGTCCTCGTGCCGCGCAAGCGCAACGTCCCTCGACGTTGGCGTGACGCGGTCGTCCTCCATCGCCGCGACCTCGAGCCGGACGAGATCGACGGTCCGGCCACGAGCAGGGAGCTCACCCTGGTCCAGTGCCTGCGACTGCTGCCCTACGACGAGGCACTCGTGATCGCGGACTCCGCTCTGCGAGCGGGTGAGGTTGCGACACTCCGGCGAGCCGCGATGCTGGTGCGCGGTCGCGGACAGACGAAGGCTCGTGAGGTCGCACAACGCGCCAGTGCAGAGTCGGCCAACGCCTTCGAGTCGGTCACCCGCGCCATCTGCCACTCGGTGCCGGGTCTCGACGTCGAACCCCAGGTGGTGATATCGACACCGCACTGCTGGGCCAGACCCGACCTGGTGGACCGGGACAGGCGAATCGTCGTCGAGTGCGAGTCCTACGAGTGGCACGGCAACCGTGCGGGTTTCCGCAAGGACGTCCGCCGCTACACACTGCTGACCTCCGAGGGATGGACCGTCCTCCGGTTCACGTGGGAGGACGTGATGTTCCGAGCCGACTGGGTGCGCGAGGTGCTCATCCGAACGCTCGCAGGAGACACGCAGACATTGGTCGGACGGTTGGACGCGCGCGCCGCTTAGCGCGATCGGCGTACGCCACCAAGGTCCGCGTGTCGACGCAGCAGCACGCCCCGGGACCGAGGTCCCGGGGCGCAGCTGGTGCCGTGTCAGTGAGCCGCGGCCTCTTCCCGCTCGGCGGGCGGGGCGCCGTGGTCGTCGTCGACCATGGTGGCCTCGTCGAAGGGGTCGTCCCCGGCGAGGACGCGGTCGAGCTGAGGACGGTCGAGGGTCCCGGTCCAGTGCCCGACGAGGATCGTGGCGACCGAGTTGCCGGCGAAGTTGGTGACCGCGCGGGCCTCGGACATGAAGCGGTCGATGCCGACGATCAGGCCGACTCCGTCGAGCAGCTCGGGGCGGTGCGAGGAGAGGCCGCCGGCGAGGGTGGCCAGGCCGGCGCCGGTGACCCCGGCGGCGCCCTTCGACGCGATGATCATGAAGAGCAGCAGCGAGACCTGCTCGCCGATGCTGAGCGGCTTGTCGAGGGCGTCGGCGATGAAGATGGAGGCCATCGTCAGGTAGATCGCGGTGCCGTCGAGATTGAAGGAGTAGCCCGTCGGGACGACGACGCCGACGGTGGTCTTGTCGACACCGGCGTGGTTCATCTTGGCGATCAGTCGCGGCAGCGCCGACTCGGACGACGACGTCGACACGATCAGCAGGAACTCGCGGCCGAGGTACTTCAGCAGGCTCCAGATGTTCACGCCGGTCGAGAGCTTGAGGATCGCGCCGAGCACGAGGAACACGAACAGGAAGCAGGTGATGTAGAAGCCGACCATGATGGTGAACAGGCTCTTGAGCGCGTCGACACCGGTCTCGCCGACGACCGCGGCGATCGCGGCGAAGGCGCCGACCGGGGCGGCCCACATGATCATCGCGAGGACGCGGAAGACCAGCCGCTGGATGTGCCCGATCGCGCCGAGGATCGGCTCGCCGGAGCGGCCCATCGCCTGCAGCGCGAAGCCGACCAGCAGGGCGACCAGCAGCGTCTGGAGCACCTCGCCCGAGGTCAGCGACGACAGCAGGGAGTCCGGGACGATGCCGGCGATGAACTCCGTGGTCGAGCCGTGGCCCTCGGCCGCCTGCTCCTTGCCGACGCCGGCGACGGCCTCGGAGAGGTGCAGCCCCTTGCCCGGGTCGAGGAGGTTGCCGACGACCATGCCGATGGCGAGCGCGACGGTCGACATCGTGAGGAAGTACGCCAGGGCGAGCCCGCCGACCTTGCCCACGCTGGCCGCGCTGCGCACGGAGCCCACGCCGAGGACGAGGGTGCAGAAGATGACCGGCTGGATCATCATCTTGATCAGCGCCACGAACGTCGTGCCGATCCACTTCAGCCCGACCGCGAAGTCGGGGAAGACGAATCCGACGACGGCTCCGAGGATCACCGCGAGGATCACCGCGATGTAGAGGTAGTGGGTGCGGTCGCGCCTGACCTTCGGCGCGTCCGCGGTGGGGGTGGTGCTCATGGTCTCCTCCTGGCTCCGGTGCCGGCGTTCGCCGGCCCGGGTGCCACCCTGCTCCCGGTTGTGACGGCAGTCACCGTTTCGTGCGTTGTGTTCGCCGTCACAAGCACGGCCTCCCGTGGGGCAGAATCCACCGCATGACGCGACGCGGCGATGGCGAGAGCCCGGTCGCGCGGCAGATCATGCTGCTGCAGATCGGCGTCGTGGTGGTGCTGGTCGTGACCGCGGTCGCCCTCGTCGCGTGGGACGCCCGCCGCGACTCCCGTGCCCACGCCCGTGAGCAGGCGTCTGCGGTCGCACGGTCGGTGGCCGACTCGCCCTTCGTGCGGCAGTCCGTCGAGACGGCCGACCCCACCAGCCTGCTCCAGCCCTTCGCCGAGGAGGTGCGCCGCGACACCGGCACCGACTTCGTCGTGGTGATGAGTCCCGAGCGCATCCGGTGGACCCATCCCGACGTCGCGCAGATCGGCGGACGGTTCGTCGGTGACATCGGCGGCGCCCTGCAGGGCCGGGCGTTCACCCAGCTCTACGCCGGCACGCTGGGACCGTCGGTCCGCGCCGTCGTCCCGGTGACCGACGACGGCCGGGTCGTCGCCCTGGTCGCGGTCGGCATCACGGTCGACCGGCTCGACCGCCGCCTGCTCGAGGACCTGCCCGGCATCGCCGTGGCGGCGCTGGCCACCCTGCTCGCCGGCGTCCTCGGCGCCTGGCTGATCGCGCGAAGGCTCCGCCGGCAGACCCACGGCATGGGCGAGCAGGAGATCACCCGGATGTACGAGTACTACCGCGCCGTCCTCGGCGCCGTCCGAGAAGGGCTGCTGCTCGTCGACTCCGACCTGCGGGTCCAGCTCGTCAACGACGAGGCCGTGCGGCTCCTCGCGCTGCCCGACCCCGTGGAGGGCCGCTCGCTCACCGAGCTCGACCTGCCGCCCGGGCTCGTCGCCGCGGTCGAGCAGCGCGACGCCGCCGCCGACCAGACCTTCGTGATGGGCCAGCAGGTGCTCGTCTTCAGCACCTCCCCGGCCTACTGGCGCCAGGCCGAGGTCGGGGCCGTCGTGACGGTGCGCGACCGCACCGAGCTGCAGGCCGTGACCGGTGAGCTCGACCTCGTGCGCGGGCTGACGGAGTCGCTGCGCGCGCAGAGCCACGAGGCCGCCAACCGGCTCCACACGATCGTGTCCCTGGTCGAGATGGGGCGACCGGAGCAGGCGGTCGAGTTCGCCACCTCCGAGCTCCACGTGGCCCAGGGCTTCGCCGACGAGCTGGTGGCGGCCGTCGAGGAGCCGGTGCTGGCCGCCCTCCTGCTCGGCAAGACCGCCCAGGCCGCGGAGCGTGGCATCGCGCTCGACATCGACGGCGAGCTGCCGGCCGACCTCCCGGTCGACTCGCGCGACCTCGTCACGCTCGTCGGCAACCTGGTCGACAACGCCTTCGATGCCGTCGCCGGCACTCGCGCGAGCCGGCCGCAGCAGGTGCGGGTGCTGCTCGACGGCGACCACGAGCACCTGCGCATCGAGGTCGACGACTCGGGTCCGGGCATCGCCCCGGAGGACCGCGCCCACGTCCTGGACCGCGGGTGGTCCAGCAAGGCCGCGGAGGGGCGCGGCCTCGGGCTGGCGATCGTCACGCAGGTCATCTCGCGCCACCACGGGACGCTCGAGGTGACCGACTCGCCGCTCGGAGGGGCCCGCTTCGTGCTCGACGTGACGGAGCCGCGGTGAGCACACCCATGAGCGTGCGGGTCCTCGTCGTCGAGGACGAGGAGGTCGCCGCGGAGGCACACGCGACCTACGTCGGTCGCCTCCCGGGCTTCGAGCTGGCCGGCGTCGCCCGTTCGGCAGGCGAGGCCCTGCGTCTGCTGCGGCGTGACGACACGATCGAGCTGCTGCTGCTCGACATGCACCTGCCCGACGGTCACGGCCTCGGTCTGCTGCAGCGGGTGAGGGCGGAGGGGCGACCGGTCGACGTGATCGCGGTGACCTCGGCCCGCGACACCGAGGTCGTCCGGCGTGCGGTGTCACAGGGGGTGGTGCTCTACCTGCTCAAGCCCTTCACGTTCGCCGCGTTCCGCAACAAGCTCGAGCAGTACGCCGAGTTCCGCACGCGCCTGGAGAGCTCACCCGCCGACGTGGTGCAGGACGACGTGGACCAGCTCTTCGGGGCACTGCGCAGCCGGCCGACCGGCGAGGAGCTGCCCAAGGGCATGAGCCTGGACTCGCTGCGCGCGGTGGTCGAGGCGCTGCGGCGCAGCCCCGACGGCCTCTCCGCCACCGAGGCCGGTGCCGAGGTCGGCGTCTCCCGCGTCACCGCCCGGCGCTACCTCGAGCACCTGGCCGACGAGGGCAGGGTCGCCCGGCAACCGCGCTACGGCGGTGCCGGACGCCCCGAGGTCGGCTACGTCTGGGCCGGCCCCGACAGTCCTGACAGCCCCAGCTGAGGACCGAGGCCACGAGCGCTGCTCGCTGCGCTCGCTAGGAGAGGTTCAGACCCGGGTAGAGCGGGTGCTTGTCGAGCATCTCGGCGGACTGCTTGGTGATGCGGTCGGCCACGCCGTCGCCGAGGACGTAGGTCGCCTTGCTGGGCGCGCCGGCCTTGTTGGTGCCGGCCTCGGTGTTGCTGAGCACGTCGACGACCAGCTCCGCGACCGTGTCGAACTCCTCGCGGCCGAACCCTCGCGTGGTCAGCGCGGGCGTGCCGAACCGGATGCCGGAGGTGTACCAGGCGCCGTTGGGGTCGGACGGGACCGAGTTGCGGTTGGTGACGACGCCCGCATCGAGCAGCGCGGACTCGGCCTGGCGGCCGGTGAGGCCGAAGGACGAGACGTCGAGCAGCACGATGTGGTTGTCGGTGCCGCCGGTGACGAGCTTCGCGCCGCGGGTCAAGAAACCCTCGGCGAGCGACTGGGCGTTGTCGGCGACCTTCTGGGCGTAGCCCTGGAACTCGGGGGTGCGGGCCTCGGCGAACGCGACGGCCTTGGCCGCCATGACGTGGCTGAGCGGACCGCCGAGCACCATCGGGCAGCCGCGGTCGACGCTCGGGGCGTACTCCTCGGTGGCGAGGATGAAGCCGCCGCGCGGACCGCGCAGCGACTTGTGCGAGGTGCTGGTGACGACGTGGGCGTAGGGGACCGGGTCCTCCTCGCCGGTGAACACCTTGCCGGCCACGAGGCCGGCGAAGTGTGCCATGTCGACCATCAAGGTGGCGCCGACCTCGTCGGCGATCTCGCGCATCTTGGCGAAGTTCACCCGACGCGGGTAGGCCGAGTAGCCGGCGACCAGGATGAGCGGCTTGAACTCGCGCGCCTTCCTCAGCAGCGCGTCGTAGTCGAGGAGCCCGGTCTCGGGGTCGGTGCCGTACTGGTTCTGGTGGAACATCTTGCCCGAGATGTTGGGCCGGAAGCCGTGGGTGAGGTGGCCGCCCGCGTCCAGGCTCATCCCGAGCAGGCGCTGGTTGCCGAGGGCACCGCGCAGCTTCTCCCAGTCGGCCTCGGACAGGTCGTTCATGTTCTTCACGCCGGCGTCGGTGAGCCACGGGCCCTCGACGCGGTGGGCCAGGATCGACCAGTACGCCGTGAGGTTGGCGTCGATCCCGGAGTGGGGCTGCACATAGGCGTACTCCGCGCCGAACAGCTCGCGCGCGTGCTCGGCGGCCAGCGACTCGACGGTGTCGACGTTCTGGCAGCCCGCGTAGAAGCGGTGCCCGACGGTGCCCTCGGCGTACTTGTCGCTGAACCAGGTGCCCATCGTCATCAAGACGGCGGGCGAGGCGTAGTTCTCCGAGGCGATGAGCTTGAGCGAGGCACGCTGGTCGGCGAGCTCCTGACGAGTCGCCTCGGCGATTCGCGGCTCGACCGAGGCGATGACCTCGAGTGCCTGGGAGTACGCGCTGCTGATCAGGGAGTCCGTCATGGCGCACAGCCTAGAGGTCGTCGGGCAGGTCGTGGAGGGGGCCGACGCGTGGTGGACTGGACGTCGTGGGAACCCTGACGGCAGGCGGTCCGTTGGACTCCCCCGTGCCCCTCCCCTCGCTCCACGACCAGGCCGAGCGGCTCGTCCGTCTGGGCGTCCACGTCGTCGCCGGACTCGCGGCGGACGACCTCCTGGAGGCTGCGCGGACCGGCCCCGCGGGCGGCCTGCTGGTCACCGGTGCGCCGGCCTCCTCGCTCGCCCCGCTGATGAGGCGTGGCGACCGGCCGGGCTTCGTCGTCGAGGACATGACCGACGTCGACGCGTTCGGCCCCACCGACGACTCCCCGGTGCCGGACGGCCCCTACGTCGCGACCGGGCTGGACCGCGGTGAGGCGTTCGGCAACCGCACGCCGGCCGAGGCCGTGCCCGAGATCCTGGCCGGAGGTCGTCGACCGCTGACCCTCGAGGAGGGACTGCACTGGGTCCTCCAGGACGAGCAGGTGCTCGAGCGCAACCACTGCTTCATGACGCCGGGGTCGCGGCTGCGCAAGCCGAACGGCGCGTACGACGCCCGCACCCCTGCACTGTGGATCAGCAACGGGACCGGTCGCGACGGCACGGAGCGTCGCGACGCCCCCAAGCTCGGCTGGTGCTGGTGGGGCAACCGGCACACCTGGCTCGGGATCGCCTCGTGCGACGAGCGGGTGGCCGCCTGCGCCGCGCACCGCTGAAGGTGTGACCTGGGTCGCACGTTCGACCCGGGGTCCGCGTGCCGACGCCCGTCCGTCTCACATCGTGGCGCTCCATCTCATGGAACGAGATTTCGGGTTGTGGAAGAGCTGTCCAACCCCTGAGACTTCTTGACATGGTCACCGCCTCCACCCACATGCACCTGGTGGTTCGACGTCACGTCGACCTCATGCGCGTGGGCAGCGCGACCTGTTGGCATCGCTGACGCCGCCCCCCACCCCCTCCCGTGCTCAACGTCGCGCGCGGCAATCCTCAGCGAACAGGACTCTCCTGACATGCCCGACCTCCGGTTTAAGCCCCAGGCTGCCCAGAACACCGAGATCCCGCGCCCCAAGCGCGCGGAGGGTCAGTGGGCCCTCGGCTACACCGAACCGCTCAACAAGAACGAGCAGTCCAAGAAGGACGACGACCCGCTCAACGTGCGCGACCGCATCCTCTACACCTACTCGCGCCGCGGCTTCGACTCGATCGACCCCGCCGACCTGCGTGGCCGCTTCCGCTGGATGGGTCTCTACACCCAGCGCGCGCCCGGGTTCGACGGCGGCAAGACCGCGCAGCTCGAGGAGGAGGAGCTCGACGATCGCTTCTTCATGATGCGCGTGCGCACCGACGGCGCGATCCTCGACGGGCCGGCCCTCCGGGCGCTCGGCGAGGTGTCGACGACGTACGCCCGCAACACCGCGGACATCACCGACCGCAACAACATCCAGTACCACTGGATCGAGATCGAGAGCGTCCCGGCGATCTGGGAGCGCCTCGAGGCGGTCGGCCTCACCACCCTCGAGGCGTGCGGCGACAGCCCGCGCCCCTTCCTTGGCTCCCCCGTCGCCGGCATCGCCAAGGACGAGATCATCGACGGCTCAGAGGCGCTCGCGGAGATCAAGCGCCGCATCCTCGGCAACCCCGACTTCTCCAACCTGCCGCGCAAGTTCAAGACCGCGCTCACCGGCCACCCGAGCCACGACGTGGCCCCCGAGGTCAACGACGTCGCCTTCGTCGGGACCGTCCACCCCGAGCACGGCCCCGGGTTCGACCTCTGGGTCGGCGGTGGCCTGTCCACCAACCCGATGCTCGCGCACAAGCTCGGCGTGTGGATCCCGGTCGGCGAGGTGGCCGACGCCTGGGAGGGCGTCGCCGGCATCTTCCGCGACTACGGCTACCGCCGTCTGCGCTCCAAGGCTCGGCTGAAGTTCCTGCTGGCCGACTGGGGCAAGGAGAAGTTCCGCGAGGTCCTGGAGAACGAGTACCTCCACCGCGCGCTCGTCGACAACCCCTCGCCCGAGTCGCCCGTGCGACCCGGCGACCACATCGGCATCCACGAGCAGCAGGACGGTCGCTTCTACGTCGGCGCCGCGCCGGTCGTCGGTCGCATCGACGGCACCACGCTCTCGGGCCTCGCCGACCTCGTCGAGCAGTACGGCGCCGAGGGCGCCCGGCTGACGGCCTACCAGAAGCTCGTCGTCATCGGCGTGGCCGCCGAGGACACCGAGGCCTTCGCCGACGACCTCGAGAAGATCGGCCTCACGGCCCGTCCGAGCAACTGGCGCCGTTCCACCATGGCCTGCACCGGCATCGAGTTCTGCAAGCTCGCCATCGTCGACACCAAGGAGCGCGCACGTCTGCTGGTGACCGAGCTGGAGAAGCGCTTCCCCGACCTCGACACCGACATCTCGGTCAACGTCAACGGCTGCCCCAACGCCTGCGCCCGCACCCAGGTCGCCGACATCGGCCTCAAGGGCCAGCTCGTGATGGACGCCGACGGCAACCAGGTCGAGGGCTTCCAGGTCCACCTCGGCGGAGCGCTGGCACTCGGCGCGAACTTCGGCCGCAAGCTGCGCGCCCACAAGATCACCAGCGCCGGTCTCGACGACTACGTCACCGCCGTCGTGTCCGCCTACCTCGACGACCGCACGGAGGGCGAGCGCTTCGCCGCCTGGGTCGCGCGAGCCGACGAGAAGCTGCTGCGCGGCGAGCCCGAGCCGGCGCTGTCATGAGCGAGCGCGCGCAGCCCTTCCACTGCCCCTACTGCGGGGACGAGAACCTGTTCCCCCGCGAGGGTGCAGGGGCCTGGGAGTGCCGCTCGTGCCTGCGGAGCTTCACCGTCCAGATGACCGGCATGATCCCGCACCCGTCGACGGGGGGTGGCACCGCATGAGCCTCTCCACGCAGGCCGCCCGCGACTTCAAGGGCACGCACACCGCCGGTCGTACGCCGGAGGAGCTGCGCGAGCTGGTCTCCCACGTCGGCGCCGAGCTCGAGCTCGCGCCGGCCGAGGTGATCATCGAGTGGGCCGTCGCCACATTCGGCGACCGGTTCGCGATCACCTCGTCGATGGGCGACGCCGTCCTGGCCCACCTGGCCTCGTCGGTCGCCCCCGGCATCGACGTGGTCTTCCTCGACACCGGCTACCACTTCGTCGAGACGATCGGCACCCGCGACGCCGTCGAGGCCACGCTCCCGGTCAACCTGCGCACGGTCAGCACCTCCTTGACCGTCGCCGAGCAGGACGAGCAGTACGGCAAGGACCTCTACAAGACCGACCCCGACCTGTGCTGCGCACTGCGTAAGGTCAAGCCGCTCGCCGACACCCTGGGCGAGTACGACGCCTGGGCGACCGGCCTGCGCCGGGCCGAGACCCACAACCGGGTCATCGCCCCGGTCATCGGCTGGGACGCCCGCAAGGGCAAGGTCAAGGTCTCCCCGCTCGCGCGGTGGAGCGACGAGCAGATCGACGCCTACATCCAGGACAACGGCGTGCTGGTGAACCCGCTCGTCCACGACGGCTATCCCAGCATCGGCTGCTGGCCCTGCACGCGACGCGTCGCGCCCGGCGACGACCCGCGCAGCGGCCGATGGGCCGGCACCACCAAGACCGAGTGCGGGATCCACGCATGACCGTCTCCCCGTCCCGCGACAACGCCGTCGCACCCACCCAGCACCACCGCACTACGCACGATCGGAGGCACCCCTGATGGCTGCTCCTGCTCTGATTGCCCTGGCTCACGGAAGCCGCGACCCGCGTTCGGCCGCGACGATCAAGGCCCTCGTCGCCGAGGTCAAGTCGATGCGACCCGACCTCCGCGTCGAGACGGCGTTCCTCGAGCTCTCCAAGCCGAGCTTCGACACGGTCGTCGACCGGCTCGTGAAGGCAGGCTTCGACGAGATCGTCGTCGTCCCGCTCCTGCTCACCGAGGCCTACCACGCCAAGGTCGACGTCCCGGCCGCGATCGCCTCGGCGATGGCGCGCCACGAAGGCGTGAAGATCCAGGCCAGCCGGATCCTCGGCATGGAGGCCGCGTTCCTCGAGGTCCTCGACGTCCGCCTGCGCGACGCGCTCAAGGACGCTCGCGTGCGTGAGCTCGACGCGCTCGTCCTGGCGGCCGCCGGGTCCTCCGACGCGCTGGCCAACCAGTCCGTGGCCCGCATCGCCCGCACCTGGGCGACCCGGCACAGGCTGCCGGTCACCGCGGCGTTCGCCTCGGCCGCTCCCCCGGCCACCGGCGAGGCGGTGCGCGCCTTCCGCGCCGAGGGCAAGCGCCACGTCGCGGTCGCGTCGTTCTTCCTCGCACCGGGCAAGCTTCCCGACCGGGCCGCCGAGCTCGCGCTCGAGGCCGGCGCCGTGGCCGTCTCCGACCCGCTCGGTGCGCACCCGGCCGTGGCCCGCGCGATCCTGGCCCGCTACGCCGTCGGCGCGGTCGAGCTGGTCCCGGTCTGACCTCTCCTGCTACGCCTAGAGGTGCTTGAGCGCCTCGCGGCGCGAGAGCCCGCTCAACCGGTCGGTGTGGGTCCGGACGAACCTCCAGACCCACGCCGGGTCCGTGCGTGCGTGCTGCCGCAGCGCCCAGCCGAGCGCCTTGCGGATGAAGAACTCCTTGCCGTACGCCGTGTCGCCGAGGTTGGCGACCAGCACCCGCTCGAGCAGGTCGGTGTCCGTCGCATCCTCGTGCCGGAGCTGCGCGATCATCGCCGAGCGTCGGACCCACATGGAGTCGGCGTCCACCGACCAGGCGTCCGTCACCGGCGTGACGACCTGGCGGTGGTCCAGCAGCACCTGACCCACCAGGTGGCCGGAGATCTCGTCGACCACGTCCCACCAGGCGCCGGTCCGCACGAGGTGCTCGAGCAGCGGCAGCAGGTCCGCGTCGAGCCACTGCCGGTGGTGGCGATGTCGCAGCAGGGCGATCGCGGCGTACCACTCCTCACGGTGGCTCGCGTCGTCCCACAGCTCGACGACGGCGTCCTCCCACTGGGCGCGGTCGATGAACCGGTGCTCGACCAGGATCGGCCTCAGCAGCGCCCGCAGCTCGGGTGCGGCGAGCCCGACGCAGGGCATGGCCGACTTCATGTAGGCCTGCTGCTGGGCCGCCCGCGCGGGGTCGCCGACCTCGGCGAGCGCGGCGCGGACGGCTCCGACGTACGTCATCCCAGGTGCCGACCAGGGCTCAGCCGACCAGCCGCTCGCGCAGGCGCTCGAGCTGGCGGGCCGGGTCGTCGGTGACACCACCGTGGACCGGACCTGGCTGGAGGACGGTGCTGCGGGGTGCCTTGAGGAAGCCGAACCGCTGACCGAGGGACTGACGCGCAGCCTCGCCTGCTCCCTCGTCACCGCTGCAGACCTGGTCGACGAAGGTGAGCGCCTCGCAGACCTGGTCGACGTCGATGCCCGGGGCGAGCGCGCGCAGCCGCCCGGCGTCGACGGACCAGTCCGCGGCGAGGAAGTCGGCGGCCTGGCAGTGCAGCACGACCCCGACGTTGAGGAACTCCTCGCGGTCGGGTCTCGGCACGCAGCGGAGGACGACGTACTGGTAGGCGACCCTCATGCCGAGGCACCACCGTGCGCAGCAGGCAGCCACTGGCGCGTGCCGAGCCGAGCGGTGAGGAAGTCGACGTAGGCCTCGCGCAGCGCATCCGGCCCCAGCTCGCCTGCTCCGTCTGCCCCGGGGAGCGGCTCGAGCCAGACGTCGGGCACGCGGGCCAGCACCTCGGCGAAGACCTCGCGGTCGAGACTGGCCGAGATCTCCTCGTCCATCTCGCGTGCGCGGTCGACACACGTCTCGAAGACGTGACCACTGACGTCCCACGGCTGCGCCGCGAACTTCGTCGGATCGGTGACGCCGGAGCGCCAGCCGTGGTGGAAGTAGAGCGAGGCGCCGTGGTCGATCACCCACAGGTCGCCGTTCCACACCAGCAGGTTGGGGTTGCGCCAGGAGCGGTCGACGTTGGCGGTGAACGCGTCCAGCCACAGGACCCGGGCGCCCTCGTCCCCGACCGCGAGCTGGCCGTCGACGCCGAACGAGCCGGGCAGGAAGTCGATGCCGAGGTTGGGACCGACGCTCGCCCGGATGAGGTCCTGGACCTCCTCGTCGGCCTCGTAGCGGGCCAGCTCGGGGTCGAGGTCGAGCACGACGAGGCGCGGCGTGCGGAGGCCCAGCCGGATGGCGAGCTCGCTGACGATGACCTCGGCGACCAGCACCCTCGCGCCCTGTCCGGCGCCACGAAACTTGCAGACGTAGGTGCCGAGATCGTCGGCCTCGACGATCCCGGGCAGGCTGCCGCCCTCGCGCAGCGGTGTGACGTAGCGCGTGACGGTGACGGTGGGCAGTCCGGTCGCGGTCACCGGACCGGGGTCTCCTCGGCCAGTCGCCGCTTCTCGCCCTCGACGTCGAAGTCGGCCACCGGCCACTGCAGGTCGAGGCCGCGCAGCGTGTCGAGCAGCAGCTGGCCGATCGCGAGGTTGCGGAACCACTTCTTGTCGGACGGCACCACGTGCCACGGAGCGATCTGGGTGCTCGTGCGCTCCAGGGCCACCTCGTAGGCACGGCGGTACTCGGCCCAGTGAGCACGCTCGTCGAGGTCACCGGGGTTGTACTTCCAGTGCTTCTCCGGGTTGGCGAGCCGCTCGGCAAGCCGTGCCTTCTGCTCGTCCGCGCTGACGTGGAGCATGCACTTGATGATCGAGACACCCTGGTCGGCCAGACGCGCCTCGAAGTCGTTGATCGCGCCGTAGCGGCGCTCGATCTCCCCCGGGTCGGCCAGGCCGCGCACGCGGGCGATCAGCACGTCCTCGTAGTGGCTGCGGTCGAACACCCCGATGAACCCGGCGGAGGGCAGACCCTTCTCGATGCGCCACAGGAAGTCGTGAGCACGCTCCTCCTCGGTCGGCGCCTTGAAGCTGGTGATCCGCACCCCCTGCGGGTCGACGAGCCCGATGGTGTGGCGCAGCACGCCGCCCTTGCCGCTGGTGTCCATGCCCTGCAGCACGACCAGCACGCGACGCTCGGACCCGGCGGTGCGCTCGGCCCAGAGCCGTTCCTGGAGGTCGGCCAGCTCGGGCTCCATCGCCGCCAACGCCTCCTTGCCGTCGGCCTTCCTCCCGTCGAAGCCAGGCGCCGCATCGGTGTCGATCGCCGTCAGGTCGACCGGCCCGGCGGGAAGTCTCAGGGCTTCGGCGATGGGAGAGGTCGTCATGAGGACATCATGTCGCAGAGCCGCGCAGCACGCGGCGTACGTCGAGGGTGCAGCCCACCATCGTGGCCACCCCGCCGTCGCGCTGCGGCTCGTCGAACCAGATGCCCCGGGTGAAGCCGACCTTGTCGAGCACCCGCAACGACGCCACGTTGGTGTGGTCGGGGGCGGCGAAGAAGCCCTCGGCGGCGGGGAACCGACGCGCGGCGTCCAGCATCCAGGTCCACAGCACCCGCGCTCCGAGACCGCGGCCGACCCACTCGGGCTCGCCGATCACGTAGTCCAGGCCGATCGCGTCCGGGTCCGGGGTGAGCAACGCGAAGTCGGGGTAGTCGCGGATCCGGTAGTCCTGGACGAAGCCGACCGAGCGTCCGTTGACCTCGGCGACCCACATGCACGTGGGTGTCGAGCCGTCGATGCGAGGACCGTACGTCGTCGCGACCCTCTCGGCGGTCGGCTCACCATCGTGGTGCCACCAGCGCTGCACGTGTGGCTCACCGAGCCACCGAGCCAGCAGCGGGAGGTCGCCACGGGTCATCGTGCGCAGCGTCACGGTCAGGTCGGGCTCGACCACGAAGGCCTTGGTCGGACCGGACAGGTCGGCCGCGACGACCGTGCCACTCAGGGGCGCGGCAACGCGACACGCCGCAGCAGCCCAGGACTCGGCGGACCGCACCCCTCCGCGGAGCTCACGCTCGCCGCACCGGACGACGACCGGGGTGCGGTCCATGCCTCGTCAGTGCGCGAGTCCGGTGCCGACCACCGGCGGGAGGATCGACCACGGGAAGTCGATCCACTGCTCGGTCCTGCGCCAGGCGTAGTCGGGCTTGATCACCGACTGCGGCTTCTCGTAGATCACGACCGTGCGGGCCTCGGCGACGTGCCCCTCGCAGAACTGGTGGACCAGCTCGAGCGTGCGCCCGGTGTCGGCGACGTCGTCGGCGATGAGCACCTTCAGGCCCGACAGGTCGACGGCCGCCGGTGTCGGGGGCAGCACGATCGGCACGTCGAGGCGCTGGTCGACGCCGGTGTAGAACTCGACGTTGATCACCGAGAGGTTCTTCACGCCCAGCGCGTAGCCCAGGCCCATGCCCAGCGCCAGGCCGCCGCGGGCGATCGAGAGGATGAGGTCGGGCTCGAAACCCGAGTCGGCCACCTCCTGCGCCAGCTCGCGGCTGGCGGTGCCGAACAGGTCGTAGGTGAGGACCTCGCGCTCGTTGCTCACGCGCACATCCCACCAGAGGCGCAGGGCGGCCGAAAGAGGAGGGTCAGAAGTCGTGCGGCTCGATGACGTCGGTCACGTCGTCGTCGCTGCCTGCGTCGGCCAGCGCCTCCCGCACGACCGAGAAGGCGAGCCCGGCCGTGTAGCCCTTGCGCGCCAGCAGTCCAGCCAGCCGGCGCGTGGCGACCTGCTGGTCGAGACCGCGCATCGTGCGCAGCTTCTTCTCGACCAGAGCCCGAGCCGCCTCGCGCTGGTCACCGTCGTCGATCTGCTCCAGCGCCGCCTTGGTCTCCTCGTCGCCCACCCCCTTGCGACGCAGCTCCTGGGCCAGTGCCCGGGGAGCCAGGCCCCGGCTGCGGTGTCGGCTCTCGACCCACTGGCGGGCATAGGAGGCATCGTCGATCAGGCCGACCTCGGTGAAGCGGTCGAGCAGACCACTGGCCAGCTCGTCGGGGACCCCGCGCTTGGCGAGCCTGTCGGCCAGCTCCTTGCGAGAGCGGGCCTGGCCGGTCAGCGCGTCGAGCAGGATCTTGCGGGCCACCGCCTCGGGATCGGCCTCGACCTCGGCGGCCGCCGCCTCCTCGCGGGCGACGCGGGCCGCCTCCCGCTCCTCCCACGTGCGTCGCGAGCGCTTCTTCCTCCTGCCCCGTGCGCCGCCCTCGGGCCCGTCGACCGAGCGGCCGCGTGGGCCACGGGACTCGGCCGGCGTGGGTGGGGTCTCCCCCACCCACGCCTGCACGCCGAGGCCGACGTCGCCGACCCAGTCGGGGGCCGGACGAACTTCCTCGCTCATCGGACACTCCTCCTCAAGCGCAGGCTGCTGGTTTCGACGCGCGGTTCCGGCTTCGCAGGCTCAGCCGGACGCTCGCTCAACCTGCCCGGGCGCACGCCGACTCCTCGTCCCTCGAGGTCAGCTGCCCGGTCAGAAGTCGTTGACCCCGATGGGCTCGTCGCTCAGCTCGTCGGCGGGCTTGTCGACCGCAGGCGTCACGCCGAGCTTCTCCAGGATCAGCTTCTCGATCTCGTTGGCGAGGTCGGGGTTGTCCTTGAGGAAGTTGCGCGAGTTCTCCTTGCCCTGGCCGAGCTGGTCGCCCTCGTAGGTGTACCAGGCGCCGGCCTTGCGGATGATGCCCGCCTCGACGCCGACGTCGATCAGGCCACCCTCGCGGCTGATGCCCTTGCCGTACATGATGTCGAACTCGGCCTGCTTGAAGGGCGGGGCCACCTTGTTCTTGACGACCTTGACGCGGGTGCGGTTGCCGACCATGTCGGTGCCGTCCTTGAGCGTCTCGATGCGGCGCACGTCGAGGCGCACCGAGGAGTAGAACTTCAGCGCGCGGCCACCGGTCGTGGTCTCGGGCGAGCCGAACATCACGCCGATCTTCTCGCGCAGCTGGTTGATGAAGATGGCGGTGGTGCCGGAGTTGTTGAGGGCACCGGTCATCTTGCGCAGCGCCTGGCTCATCAGTCGGGCCTGGAGGCCGACGTGGCTGTCACCCATCTCACCCTCGATCTCCGCACGGGGCACCAGGGCGGCCACGGAGTCGATGACGATCAGGGACAGGGCACCGGAGCGGATCAGCATGTCGGCGATCTCGAGCGCCTGCTCACCGGAGTCGGGCTGGGAGACCAGCAGGGCGTCGGTGTCGACGCCGAGGGCCTTGGCGTAGTCGGGGTCGAGCGCGTGCTCGGCGTCGATGAAGGCCACGATGCCGCCGGCGGCCTGGGCACTGGCCACCGCGTGGAGGGCGACGGTCGTCTTTCCCGACGACTCCGGGCCGTAGATCTCGACCACGCGACCGCGCGGGAGACCACCGAGGCCGAGGGCCACGTCGAGGGCGATCGACCCGGTGGGGATCACCTCGAGCGGGGCACGCGTCTCGTCGCCCAGTCGCATGACCGAGCCCTTGCCGAACTGCTTCTCCACCTGAGCGAGCGCGGCGTCGAGGGCCTTCTCGCGGTCTGCTCCAGCCATGGCTGTGTCCCGTTCTCTCGTCGTTGTGTGAGGTACTTCTTCGACGCTAGGGCGAGCCACCGACAATCCCTGATCAGGACCGTCTGACGCTGTGGACAACCTCGTCCTTCGTCGTACCTGTGGACAGACAGTAGCCCGAACAGGTGTTCGACGGACGGTGCGGGTGCGGCGTGTCGCGCAGATTCGCGCCGGTCAGGCAGGCGCCTGGTCCGACCCTCGCGTGAGCCGGCCGGCGACGACGACGGCGAGGGCGAGGCAGGCCGCGAAGAGCGCGAGCGCGGAGTAGCCGGGACCGGCGACGATGAGCCCGGCGAGGGCTCCTCCGCCGGCAGCCGTCAGCGACATGGCCATGTCGGAGGTGCCCTGGACCTCGGTGCGCGCCTCGATCGGCGTGCGGTCGGCGATGACGGTGGAGGCGGCCACGGTCGCGCACGACCACCCCAGCCCCAGCAGGAAGAGGCCGCCGAAGATCTGCCACGACGACCCCTCCGGCGAGAGCCCGCACAGCGCGAGGGCGACCAGGAGCACCGCTCCCCCGGTGACCAGCACGCTCGAGCGGCCGAAGCGGTCGGCGGCCCAGCCGACGACCGGCGCGAAGGCGAACATGCCGAGCACGTGGACGGAGATCACGAAGCCGATGACCTCCAGGTGCGCGCCGCCGTGCTCCATGTGCAGCGGGGTCATGATCATGACGGTGACCATCGCCGCGTGCGCGCAGGCCATCGCGACCACGGCCGCGCCGACGGCGGGGACGTCGCGCACGACCGTGAGGAAGCGCGCCCACGACCGTCCGCCCGGCTCCCCGAGCGCGCCGGGCGTCACTCCCGCGGCCCGCTGCGCCAGCAGCAGCGGGTCGGGCCGCAGCCGGAGCCAGACCCACCCCGCCGCCAGCACCAGCACCACCGAGCCGATCGCGAAGCCGCCCGTCAGCTCGGGGATCCCGAGACGTCGGGCCGCCTCACCACCGACTCCGACGAGGTTCGGCCCGGCGACGGCGCCGATCGTGGTGGCCCACACCACGACGGAGAGCGCGCGGGCACGGTGCTCCTCGGTCGCCAGGTCGGTCGCGGCGTAGCGCGAGCCGTTGTTGACGGCCGTGGTGGCGCCGAGCAGCACGGCCCCGACGAGCAGGACGGCCATCGAGTCGACGACACCGGCGACGACCGCGAGCAGTGCACCGGTGGCACCGAGGAGGTAGCCGGCGACCAGCCCGACGCGTCGGCCGCGTCGGCGCATCACCCGCGCGAGGGCGTAGGCCGCTGCGGCCGTGCCGAGGACCTGGAAGGTCTGCGCCAGCCCGGCCATCGCCTCGCTGCCAGAGATGTCGCGGGCCAGGAGCGACGCGGTCGCGATCCCGATCGTGACACCGACGGCACCGACCGCCTGCGACACCACGAGCGTCCGCACGGTGCGGCGCTGGACCTGGGCGACGTCGACGGCCCCCTCGAGCCGGCTGCTCACCGCTCGCTGTCCGGGAGCTCGAGCTGGCGCCACACGGCTGCCCAGACCTGCTTCGGGGGAACGCCGGCGTCGAGCGCCTCCTGCGTGGTGCGTCCGTCGAGGTCGCGCACCACCGTCAGCTCGGCCCAGGTGCGGGAGTAGGCACGGCCCAGGGCGTGGTCGAGCCGCGTCCAGAACTCGGTGTGCCTCATGGGGCAACCGTGCCACGGACCGCCGACACCTCGAGCCAGGACTCCTGCCGCCGGCCCGGGATCCCCGTCCGCACCACCACGTCGTCCCAGCCCGCACCTTCCACCACGGCGTGCAGCGGCCCTGCCCGCCAGTAGGTGAAGTGACGCGGGTTGCGCACGGCCCCGTGGGTCGACCATCCGTCGCCGTCACCCTCCTTGAGCGAGGCCCGCAGGAGCCCGCCGGGACGGGTGGCCACCGCCAGCCGCGCCAGCACGACCGGCAGGTCGGTCCGGGCGACGTGGAGGAGCGAGGCGTTGGCCCACACGCCGTCGTAGGGCCCCTCCGCCGAGGTCAGGTCGTCGACGAGCGGGTCGAGGACGTCGGCCTCGTGGCCCCGCTCGCGCAGCAGGGCGACGAACCCGGGCGTGACGTCCGTACGCCGGACCGCGAGGCCGAGCTGCTCGAGCAGGAGGGCGTCGCGACCGCCGCCGGAGCCGATCTCCAGCACCCGGGCGCCCGGTCCGAGGCGGGCGGCGAGGTCCTCCATGTCGCCGCGCACCGAGTCGGGCACGACGGGCGAGGCGTCGGCGTACGCCCCCGCGTCGAGGTCGTAGGCGCGGACGGTCTCCTTCACGACCGGTCCGCACCCACGTCGCGGAGATGGTGCACCACGTCGCGCACGTGGCAGCCGTACTCGAGCGCCGACCACACCTCGGGCGAGGGCCGCTCGCCCGCGTCGGGACGGGCCAGCACCTCCGACCACGTCGTCGCGGTGTCGCGGAACAGCCCGGGCAGGTCCGCCAGCCCCTGCGCAGCCGGGTCGAAGCCGCACTCCGGGCACGGCCGTTCCAGGACCCAGGTCCAGTCCTTGGTGTCGGGCGCGATGCTCATGCCGGTCATCCAACCAGCCACCGCGGCGAGGACAATGCGGGGAATGGACATCCGTCGTGCCGATGCTGCCGACCTCCCCGCCGTGCACGCGATCTACGCGCGAGAGGCGCTCGGGGGCCACGCCACCTTCGACCACGAACCACGCCCGATGGCCCTGTGGGAGGAGAAGCTCGGGGGCGAGGACCACTTCCTCGTCGCCGAGCACGAGGGCCAGGTGGTCGGCTACGCCACGTCCGGGTCGTTCCGCCCGAAGCCCGCCTACCGGCACACGCGCGAGAGCACGGTCTACGTCGCGCCGGGACACCAGGGCCTGGGCACCGGCCGCCGGCTGTACGACGCGCTCCTGGCGCGGCTCACCGACGACGGCGTGCACCTGGTAGTGGCCGCCGTCGCCCTGCCCAATCCCGCGAGCCTCGCCCTGCACCGCGCGTGCGGCTTCGAGGAGGTCGGCACCATGCGCGAGGTCGGCCACAAGCTCGACCGCTGGATCGACGTCACGTGGCTCCAGAAGGTCCTCGACTGAGCGAGGGCGTCACTCCAGGCCGAGCTCCTTGGTCGACACCTCGCGCATCTCGACCTTGCGCACCTTGCCGGTCACCGTCATCGGGAACTCCTCGACGACCATGACGTAGCGCGGGATCTTGTAGTGGGCGAGCCTGCCGGTGGCGAACTCGCGCACCGCCTCGGCGTCGAGCGGCGTGGTGCCGGGTCGCATCCGCAGCCACGCGCAGAGCTCCTCGCCGTACTTCGCGTCCGGGACACCGACGACCTGCACGTCCTCGATGTCGGGATGGGTGTAGAGAAACTCCTCGATCTCGCGCGGGTAGATGTTCTCGCCCCCGCGGATGACCATGTCCTTGATCCGGCCGGTGATCCGGACGTAGCCCTCGTCGTCCATCACGCCGAGGTCGCCGGTGTGCATCCATCCGTCGGCGTCGATGGCCTCGGCGGTCCTGTCCGGATCGTCCCAGTAGCCGAGCATCACCGAGTAGCCGCGCGTGCAGAACTCCCCCGCCTCGCCGCGCGGCAGCGTGTCGCCGCTGACCGGGTCGACGATCGTGACCTCGAGGTGCGGCGCGACCTGACCCACCGTGCCGACCTTCCGCTCCAGCGTGTCGTCGGTCCGCGTCTGGGTCGAGACCGGTGACGTCTCCGTCATGCCGTAGGCGATCGTCATCTCGTCGATGCCTGCACCGATGAGCTTCTTCATCATCTCCTCGGGGCACGGCGAGCCGGCCATGATGCCGGTGCGCACGCTGCCCAGGTCGTACGACGCGAGGTCCGGCAGCGCCCACTCGGCGATGAACATCGTCGGGACGCCGTAGAGCGAGGTGCACTGCTCGTCGGAGACGGCCTTCAGCGTGAGGGCAGGGTCGAAGCCGGGCGCCGGGATGACCATCGTGGCTCCGTGGGAGGTGCAGGCGAGGTTGCCCATGACCATCCCGAAGCAGTGGTAGAAGGGCACCGGGATGCAGACCCGGTCGGCCTCGGTGTAGCGACAGACCTCTCCGACGAGGTAGCCGTTGTTGAGGATGTTGCGGTGGCTGAGGGTCGCGCCCTTGGGGAAGCCGGTCGTGCCGGAGGTGTACTGGATGTTGATCGGGTCGCTCGCCTGCAGCGATGCCGACCGCGAGCGGAGGTCCTCCTCGGTGACCCCCTCGCCGTCGGCGAGGAGCCCGGCCCAGCTCTCCTCGTCGTCGAGGTAGACGGTGCGCTCGAGCGCCAGACCCGGTCCGGTGGTCCGGTCGGCGGTCTCCTCGACCATCGCGCGGTAGTCGCTGGTCCGGAACGACGTGGCGGCCACGAGCATCCGCATCCCGCTCTGCTGGGCGACGTAGGAGAACTCGTGGGTGCGGTAGGACGGGTTGACGTTGACGAGGATCGCACCGACCTTGGCGCTCGCCAGCTGCACGAGCGTCCACTCGGCGCTGTTCGGCCCCCAGATGCCGACCCGGTCCCCCTTCTCGATGCCGGCGCCGATCAACCCGCGCGCGAGCCGGTCCACGTCCCGGTCGAGGTCCGCCCACGTCCAGCGACGCCCGCTCGCGCACTCGACCAGCGCCTCGCGGTCGGCGTGCGCCCCCACGGTCCGCTCGAGGTTGGCGCCGATCGTCTCCTCCAGGAGGGCGGGCGTGGTCTCACCGCGTGCGTAGGAGTCCATTCGGGCAACCTAGGACGGCCGTCGCGGTGTTGGCCAGAGGTTGGTCGCGCGTCAGGTGAGCAGCAGGGCGTCCTGGCGGCGGCGTACGCCGAGAGCCCCCGCAGCCCGGCGGCCACCGACGCAGCACGGACGCGGCACCCGTCAGCTCGAGAGCCGCGCCTCGACAGCAGGGAGCAGCATCGAGACTGCCTCGTCGACGACCTCGTCGACGCGCTCGACCGGGAGCCTTCCCGACGCGACGAGGGAACCGATCCCCTCCAGGGTCGCCGCGAGGAGGTACGGCAGGGGGCCCGACTCCCGGTCCGCGCGCTCCCCCAGCAGCTCTCCGCCGAGCGCGAAGAACCGCGCGGCGGACTCCTCGGCCGCTCCGCCACCAGGGCCCACCGAGAACATCAGCTCGAGGAGCGGGCCGCTCTCGAGGGCGAAGCGCGCGTGCGCGCGTGCGTACTGCGTGAGCCTGGCCCGAAGGCTCGACAGCCCAGCCGCCGACTCGAGCTCACTGATCAGCTCGGCGAAGCCTGCCGCGGCGATCGCATCCAGGAGGGCGTCCCGGTCGTCGAAGTGACGCAGTGGCGCGCTGTGGCTGACGCCCACCCGCTTGGCGAGCCCGCGCAGCGTCAGCGATGCGACCCCCTCCTCCAGGAGCTGCCGGCGCCCCGCCTCGAGCAGCGAGTCGCGCAGGGACCCGTGGTGGTAGGGCGTCGGCACACCGTCATGCTAGCGACATGTAGTCATTGACCACATATGTAGACGGTGACTACATTGGTGCCATGTCCTCCACCTCCCCCTCTCCCGACCTCACCGGTCGCACCGCCCTCGTGACCGGGGCCACGAGCGGCATCGGACGGGCGGTCGCCATCGCGCTCGCTCGCCGCGGCGCCCGCATCATCGTCCCCGCCCGCTCACTGCCGAAGGCGCACGCCGTCGTCGCTGCCTTGCCCACGGTCCCCGACGGAGGAGGTGACCACGTCGTCCGCGAGCTCGATCTCGCGGACCTGACATCAGTGGCGTCCTTCGCGGAGGCGACGCCCGAGGCGATCGACCTGCTCGTGAACAACGCCGGGGTCGCGAGCCCGATCCTGCGGCGCACCGCCGACGGTCACGAGCTGCAGTTCGGGACGAACCACCTCGGACACTTCGCGCTCACCTCGGCGCTGCTGCCCCGCGTCACCGGGCGCATCGTCACCGTCGCCTCGCAGGCCGAGCGCATGTCGCGACTCGACGTCGCGAGCCTCACTGCTCACCATCTCGACTGGCACGACCGGCCCTACGACGCCTCCCGGGCCTACGCCGACTCCAAGCTCGCCAACCTGCTCTTCACGCTCGAGCTCGACCGCAGACTTCGCGCAGCCGGATCCACGGTCAGGGCTCTGGCCGCCCACCCCGGGATCGTGGTCACCGCGATCTACGACCGGCGCGACGGGCGACGCGCCGGTCTCTGGGACCGGCTCCTCCCGATCATCGGGCAGAGCGCGGACGCCGGCGCGCTGCCCGTGCTGATGGCAGCGACGGCCGACCTGCCGGGCGGCACCTTCACGGGGCCGAAGCACCTCCTGCACATGCGCGGCGGAGCCCAGGTCATCGGACGCTCCGCACGTGCTCGCGACGGCGCACTCGCGCAGGCGCTCTGGACGGCGTCGGAGCACCTGACCGGCGTCCGGGCACCGCTCCCGGGCTGAGCGGCTGCTCCCCGCCTCGACGTGGGTCGCCCTCGCCGGGCTCGGCGCTCAGGTGAGCAGCAGCGCGTCGAGCCGGCGGCGTACGACGAGCAGGCCGAGGACACCCATCACGACGAGGTAGACCACCGAGACCCCCGACTCCCAGGTGACGACGCCGGTGGTGAGCTCACGGCAGAGCACCACGCCGCGGTAGAGCGGGGTGGCCTCCACCACCCAGCGCAGCACGCCGGTGCCGAACGCCTCGACCGGGAAGAACGTCGCCGAGAACAAGAACATCGGCATCTGGACGAGCGTGATCTTGTCGAAGTCCTGCCAGGACTTCATCCAGGTCGTCAGCGCCATGCACACCGCCGAGAACGCGAAGGCGATCAACACCGCCGCCGGCAGCGCGAGGAGGGCCCACCACGACTCGACCAGGCCCATCGCCACCATCACCACGAGGAAGGCCGCGGAGTACACCGAGCCGCGGATCAGCCCCCACGCGATCTCACCGCGCGCGATGTCGCCGGTGGTGAGCGGCGTGGCCAGCATCTGGTCGTAGAGCTTCTCGTAGCGCAGCTTGAAGAACACGTTGAACGTGGAGTCCATCAGGGCGCCGTTGAAGGCCGAGGTCGCGAGCATCGCAGGCGCCACGAAGGTCGCGTAGGGGATCGCCTCGCCGTGGAACTCGAAGGTGTCGATGAGCTGCCCGACACCGATGCCGATCGAGAAGAGGTAGAGGACCGGCTCGAGGAAGCCGGTGAGGAAGAGCCGCCAGGCCGACTTGTAGACGATGAAGTTGCGCAGCACGAGCAGGCGGGCTGCGTTGGTCGGCGTCATCGGCGCCGGCACCGCGGCCGAGGACAGGGACGCCATCTCAGACCTCCAGCCGCTTGTCGAGGCCTCGGACGGACCAGAACCATCCCAGGACGCACAGGGCGACCAGCACGACCACGTTGACCGCGGCGACGGGCCAGTCGACGGTGTCGAGGCAGAACATCCGCGAGAGTGAGACGCCGTGCCACAGCGGCGTCAGCCGGGCGACCCACTCCAGCACCGGCCCGAGGTTGGCGACCGGGAAGAACGCGCCCGAGAAGAGCGTGAGCGGCAGCACGCCGAGGCGGAACAGGACGCCGAACCCCTCCTCCGACTTCAGCCGCGCCGAGTAGCCGAAGGTCAGCAGCGCGAAGGCCGTGCCCACGAGGACCTGCGCGACCCACGCGAGGAACGGCCCCCACCAGCTCTCGAAGACGCCGAAGGGTGCGAGCACCAGCATGAACACCGCGCACGCCGAGGCGATCCGGAAGACGACGAAGGCGACGAAGGCGTTGACCAGGTCACGCACCGCCAGCGGCGTGGCCAGCTGGGCGAAGAACGTCTTGTGCCACTTGATGGCCCCCATCACGGGGTAGGTCGACTCGCTGACCGCGATCTGCATGGCGTGCGCAGCCACCAGCCCCGGCACGATGAAGGCGAGGTAGGACGTGGCGCCCTCGAGCCTGGCGGGGTCGCCGTCGATGAAGCCGCCGAGCAGCACCCCCATCGCGACGACGTAGAACAGTGGGGTCAGGAAGGAGCTGATCACTCCCCCGCGCCAGGTGCGCTTGTAGACCGTCAGCCAGTAGTCGTACTGGCGGGCCATCCCCTGCCAGGCGGTGAGCGTGCCGGCGGGGCGGGCGCCGCGCTGCGTCGTGTCGGTCGCCATCAGTCGGCCAGGCTCCGGCCGGTGAGGCGCAAGAACACGTCCTCAAGGGTCGAGCGGCGCACCAGCGTGGCGATGGGGCTCAGCCCGCGGTCGAGCACCGCGGTGAGGACCTCCTCGCCGTGGTCGCTGTAGACGAGCAGCCGGTCGGGCAGCACCTCGACGCGCTCGCCGAGGTCGGCGACCTTCTCGGCCAGCCCCTCGTGCTCGCCGACGCCGAAGCGGAGCTCGGCGACCTCGCGGGTGGAGTGGGCGTCGATCAGCTCGCGCGGGGAGCCCTCGGCGGCGATCAGGCCCTTGTCCATCACCACGAGCCGGTCGCACAGCTGCTCGGCCTCGTCCATGTAGTGGGTGGTGATCACCAGGGTCACACCCGCCTGCTTGAGCCGGAACAGCTGGTCCCACAGCACGTGGCGGGCCTGCGGGTCGAGACCGGTGGTGGGCTCGTCGAGCAGCAGCACGTCGGGGTTGTTGATCAGGCTGCGCGCGATCGTGAGGCGGCGCTTCATGCCACCGGAGAGGTCCTCGACCTTGGCCTTCGCCTTCTCGGTGATCTGGGCGAACTCGAGCAGCTCGCGGGCGCGCTCGCGGCAGGTGGCCCGGTCGATGCCGAAGTAGCGGCCGTAGATGTAGAGGTTGTCGAAGACGTTGAGCTCGTTGTCGAGCGTGTCCTCCTGCGGGCAGACCCCGAGCCGGCCGCGGATCGCCGGGCCGTCGGTCGCCGGGTCCATGCCCAGGATCCGCAGCTCGCCGCCCGAGACCGGGCTCACCGAGGCGATCATCCGCATCGTGCTCGACTTCCCCGCGCCGTTGGGGCCGAGGAAGCCGAACGCCTCGCCCTTGCGGACCTCGACGTCGATGCCCTTGACCGCCTCGAAGTCACCGAAGGACTTGCGCAGCCCTCGAGCCGAGATCATCGATTCAGTCACGACGGGGACACTAGATCAGGACGCCGACGACGAGGAAATGGATTGCCGGGTGACGCTTGCCGGCACGCCTAGGGTGGAGACGTGGAGGTCCCCGCCGTCGAGCCTCTGTCCCCGGACGCCCCGCCCATGACACCGACCGTCGTGATGAGCCAGCACTGGCGCGACCTGAGCTTCCTGCACTGGGCGGTCGACCCGGTCGAGGTGGCGCACCGGATGCCACCCGGGGTCCGCCCCGACACCCTCGACGGCAAGACGTACGTCGGGCTGATCCCCTTCCGGATGGTCGGGGCCGGGCTCGGTCGCGGTCCGGCGATCCCGTGGCTGGGCACGTTCCTCGAGACCAACGTGCGCCTCTACTCGGTCGACGCGACCGGCCGGCGCGGCATCGTGTTCCTCAGCCTGGACACCGACCGGGCCGCCGTCGTCCTCGGAGCGCGGGCGGGCTTCGGGGTCCCCTACCGCTGGGCGCGCATGCGCTACCACCGCGACGGGGACACGCACACCTACGACGCCCGCCTGCGTCGGCCGGCCACACCCGCGTCGAGCCGCCTGGTGGTCCGCGCCGGCGCGGCACGCACACCCACCGAGCTCGACCACTTCCTCAGCGCCCGATGGGGACTGCACACCCGGTGGTGGGGTCGCACGCTCTACGTCCCCAACCGTCACGCGGCCTGGCCCGTGCACGATGCCGAGCTCCTGGAGATCGACGACGGCCTGCTGGCCTCGGTCGGGCTGCCGGAGCTCGCCGCGCGCCCGCCGGACCACGTCGGGTTCAGCCCCGGTGTCCACACCGAGTTCGGCCTGCCGGGCGACGCGCGGCGTCCGCGCCGCGGCTGAGCGCGACCCTCGACCCTCCGTCAGGTCGAGGCGAGCTCGGAGCCGATCGCCGCGATGTGAGCCGGCGTCGAGCCGCAGCAGCCGCCGACCAGGTCGACGCCGAGCCCGGCGAGGCGGGACGCGTGCGCGGCCATGTCGTCGGCCGTGGCGTCGTACTCGAAGTGGTCGCCCACGACCTGGGGGAGGCCGGCGTTGGACTGCGCCACGAGGAGCAGCCCGTCGGGCCGTGCCTCGACCATCTCGGCGGCGATGACCTCCATCTCCTCCGGCCCGCGCCCGCAGTTCGCGCCGACCGCGTCGGCGCCGGCTGCGGCCAGGTGCGCCACGGCGTCGGCCGGTCGGACACCCATCATCGTGCGCAGGTTGGTGTCGAAGCTCATCGTCACCACGACGGGCAGGTCGGGGGCGACCTCCCGGGCCGCGGCCAGCGCGGCGTCGGCCTCACCGAGGTCGCTCAGCGTCTCGACGAGCACCAGGTCGATGCCGCCGGCCACCAGGCCACGGAGCTGCTCGGCGAACAGCGCCTGCGCGTCCTCGGGCGTCATCGTGCCGAGCGGCGCGAGCAGCTCACCGGTCGGTCCGAGGTCGCCGGCGACCAGGAGCCCGTGCTCGTCGGCCACGGAGCGTGCGATCTGTGCCGCGTTGCGGTTCACCTCGTCGATGCGGTCGCCGAGGCCGTGCATGTCCAAGCGCGGACGGGTGCCGCCGAAGGTGTTGGTGGTGAGGATGCGCGCGCCCGCCTCGGCGTACGCCGTGTGCGCGGCGCGGACGGCGTCGGGGTTCTCGAGGTTCCACAGCTCGCCGGGGTTGCCGTCCTCGAGGCCGCTGTCCTGCAGGAGCGTGCCCATGCCGCCGTCGAGGAGCACCGGGCGGGTGTCCCCGAGCAGGGCCGCCAGACGGTTCGCCCCGCTCACCGGGTCAGCCCGTCGAGGTAGGCCGAGATCTTCTCCGCGGGCCAGTCGGCGTCGAGCTCGGCGGCCACCCGGTCGAGCACCTCGGCCGGGCTTCCGTCGGCCCCGGTCCACGGGGTCCGCTCCCATCCCTCGAGGTAGTCGGTCGCACCGGTGTCGCCGAGCCGCATCGCGGCCTCGTCGATGGCCTCCTGGAACCTCGCCGCGAGCTGCACCTTCGCGGTCTCGTCGCCCTGTCGGGCAGCGACCATCGACGGCAGCTCGCGCCACCGGGTCACCTGGAACTCCGTGGAGGAAGTGGTCATGCTCGCGAGCCTAGATCAGGCGGGCGTCAGTCGCAGGAGACGTCCAGCACCCTCGTCCTCCAGCAGCCAGATCGCCCCGTCGGGACCTTCCTCGACGGCACGGATCCGCTCACCCATGTCGTAGACCTCGGCCTCGCCGGCGGTGTCGCCGTCGAGGTCGACGCGCACCAGCGCCTCCCCGGACAGTGCTCCGAGGAACGCGTCGCCCTCCCAGTCGGCGAAGAGGTCGCCGCCGTAGACCATCAGGCTGCTCGGAGAGATGCTCGGGTTCCACGACCTGGCTGGGCCGGCGTAGCCGTCGCCGTCGGCGTGGTCGGGGATCTCCTCGCCACCGTAGTGGCTGCCGTCGGAGACCTCGGGCCAGCCGTAGTTGGCCCCCTCCTCGACGAGGTTGAGCTCGTCGCCGCCCTGCGGTCCCATCTCCGAGGACCACAGCGTCCCGTCGGGTGCGAACTCCAGACCGAGCGGGTTGCGGTGGCCCCAGCTCCAGATCTCGGCCGAGACGCCGCCCTCGTCGGCCAGCGGGTTGCCGGGCGCCGGCTGACCGTCGGGCGTGAGGCGCACGATCGTGCCGAGCGTGTTGCCGGTGTCCTGGGCGGGGTCCATCAGCTGCCGGTCGCCCGAGCTCACGAAGAGGTGCTCGCCGTCGGGCGAGAAGGCGAGGCGGTGGCCGAAGTGGCCGTCACCGCTGGTCTTCGGCGTCTGTCGCCAGATCACCTCGAGACCCTCGAGCGAGGCCTCGTCCTCGCCGGTCACGAGCTGCGCGCGCCCGACCGCGGCGCCGACGCCGTCGTCACCGCGCTCGGCCCACGTGAGGTAGACCGTGCCGTCGTCGTCGTACGTCGGTCCCGGCAGGACGTCGCCGAGCCCGCCCTGACCGGCATCGACAACGTCCGGCGTGCCGGTGACCTCGACGCGCTCGCCGGTCTCGCCGTCGCGCAGGTGCAGGGCCCCGGTCCGCTCGGTGACGAGCAGGTCGTCGCTGTCGGGCAGGAACGCCATCGCCCACGGCGCGTCGAACGTGTCGACCTCCTCGACCGCGAACGGCCAGGCGGCGTCGTCCTCGGCCGTGGCGGCACCGAGCTTCCCCGACGCGGCCGTGTCCGAGGAGCACGACGTGGTGAGGACGGCGAGGAGTCCGGCCAGGGCGACGGTCGCTGACTTCATGACCTCCATGGTGCGGGGCGGGATCAACCGCGTCGTCGCCTCAGGCGACGACACCTAGGCGAACAGCGGCCGCAGGTGATCGTTGAGGAACATCCCCTGCGGGTCCAGCTCGCGCCTGATCGCGATGAAGTCGCCGGCACGCGGATAGAGGTCGTGCAGCCGCTCGGGGGTGAGGAAGTGCAGCTTGCCCCAGTGGACCCGCGCGTCGAACTGCGCGAGCAGCGCGTCGACGGACCGGAGGTAGGCCCAGTAGTCGGTGCCGGGGGTGCCCGACACCGAGATCACGACGGTCGGGGTGCCCTGCTGCGAGGACAGGAACGCCTCGTCGGGTCCGACCGTGCGCACCTCGAGCGGGTAGATCGCGTCGGGCAGGCTGGCGAGCATGAGCTCGCGCATGGCCTGCAGCGCCTCGGGTGCGCGATCGAGGGCGACGAAGTACTCGAGCTCGTGGAAGTTCGCGTCGTAGACCATCGGGAAGATCCGGTAGCACCGGTCGACGCGACGCCCGACGGTGTCGTCGTCGGGGACGTCGGCGCCGACCTCGTCGTAGACCTTGACGTAGCACTGGTCGGCCAGCCGCTCGCCGTGGCCGTCGAGGTTGTAGAGCGACCCCGACTCCTCTGTCGGCAGCCAGAACATCCCGAAGTGGCGGTGCTCGGCGACGAGCTGTTCCCAGTGCTCGAGCACGTCGTCCCACGCTCGCAGGCTCACGTGCTCGCGCAGGCGGTAGGCCTCGGTCACGTCGAGCTCGAGCTGCGTGACCACGCCGAGCATGCCGACCGAGACCTGTGCCGCGTGCAGCAGGTCGGGCTCGTCCTCCCCGATGTCGCGCACCTCGCCCGCGGCCGTCACCAGCCGCAACCCGCGCACCACGCCGGACAGGCTGGTGTAGCGGATGCCGGAGCCGTGGGTTCCGGTGGCGACCGCCCCCGCGATCTGCTGGGTGTCGATGTCGCCCTGGTTGCGCAGCGCGAGCCCGTCGGCCCACAGCGGCTCGTAGAAGTCGCGGATCCGCGTGCCCGCGCGTGCGGTGGCGCGCTGCCTGACCGGGTCGGTGGCGACCACTCCGGTCAGCGCGGAGAGGTCGAGGAGCGTGCCGTCGGTCTGCACCACCGGCGTGAAGGAGTGGCCGGCACCTGCGACACGCACGGCGCTGCCACGCCCCGACGCCTCCCGGACGGCTGCGGCCACCTCCTCCTCGTCACGTGGTGCGACCGCGCGGGCAGGGGTGAAGGACTGGTTGCCCACCCAGTTGGTCCAGCCGGGTGTCGAGGTGGTGGCCATCGGGCCAGACTGTCGGAAAAAACTTCGGAGGTCGATGTCGAAGCCGCGCGGGTCCGTTCGACGTACGTGCGAGAGAGCAGCACCCACCAGCAGCACACCACAGATCGAGGAGTGAGCACGATGCCGCGTTTCATGGGATTCGTCCGGATGGAAGAGAACATCGGGATGCCGCCGAAGTCGTTGTTCGAGGCGATGGACGCCCACATCGGCGAGCGCGCCGCGGACGGCCGGTTCCTCGACGGCGGTGGCCTCTACGGCACCGAGGACGCGATCAACTTCGTCGTCCGCGAGGGCGAGGTCACCCGCGTCGACGGCCCCTACGCGGAGGGCAAGGAGGTCGTCGGGGGCTGGGCGATCATGGAGTACGCCGACCTCGACGCGGCCGTCGCCGACCAGCGCGAGTTCGCCGAGCTGCACGCGAGGCACTGGCCCGAGGTCACCGTCGTGGCGACGCTGCGCCAGATCTCCGACGGCCCGGACGCGCCGAGCGAGTAGCGCTTCCTACGCTGGGGGCGTGCCAGACGACCTCCAGCACGAGATCGCCGCCGCGTGGCGGGCCGAGTCGGCCCGCCTCGTCGGCGCCCTGACCCGGATGACGCGCGACGTCGACCTCGCCGAGGACCTCGCGCAGGACGCGCTCGTGGCAGCCCTCGAGCAGTGGGCGACGACCGGCGTCCCCGCGAACCCGGGCGCCTGGCTGATGACGACGGCCAAGCGGCGCGGCATCGACCACTTCCGCCGCGCCGAGACCTACCGGCACAAGCTCGCCGAGCTCGGACGCGCCGACGGCGGGGAGGAGGCACGTGTGCCCGACCTCGACGCCCAGGTCGACCACATCGAGGACGACGTGCTGCGACTCGTCTTCTTGTCCTGCCACCCGTCCCTGACACCCGACTCGCGCGCGGCGCTGACGCTGCGGCTCGTGGGCGGACTGACCACGGCGGAGATCGCACGCGGGTTCCTCACGAGCGAGAGCACGATGGGCCAGCGGCTCTCGCGGGCGAAGCGCACGCTCGCGCAGGCGGGCGCGTCGTTCGACCTGCCGACGGGCAGCGAGCGCACGCAGCGCCTCGACGACGTGATGGCCGTGGTCTACCTCGTCTTCAACGAGGGCTACACGGCCACTGCGGGTGAGGACTGGATGCGTCCCGACCTGGTCGACGAGGCGACCCGCCTGGCGCGGATGCTGGCGGACCTCGCGCCCGAGGAGCCGGAGGTGCTGGGCCTGCAGGCCCTGCTCGAGCTGCAGGGGTCACGGACCGCGGCCCGCCTCGACACCGACGGCACACCCGTGCTGCTGGAGGCGCAGGACCGCACGCGGTGGGACCGGCTCCGGATCCGGCGCGGGCTGGCCGCGCTGCGGCGGGCAGAGCGGATCGCCGCACAGGGCACGCCGGTGGGCACCTACTTCCTCCAGGCCTCGATCGCGGCCCAGCACGCGGTCGCCCCGCGGGCCGAGGACACCGACTGGCGTCGCATCGCCGCGTTGTACGACGTCCTCGCGGGCGCCGCGCCCGGGCCGGTCGTCGAGGCGAACCGGGCCGTCGCCCACGGGCGCGCCTTCGGCCCCGACGCCGGCCTCGCGGTCCTCGACGCCGTGGAGGCGGCGCCCGGTCCACCCGTGCCGGGCCCGCTCCTGCCGAGCGTGCGGGGCGACCTCCTCGAGCGCGCGGGCCGGCACGCGGAGGCGAGCGAGGCGTTCGACGATGCGGCCTCGCGCACCCACAACAAGCGCGAGCGTGCGGTGCTCCGGCGGCGGGCGGACGACAACCGGGCGCGTGGCTCGGCGGGCCCGACGTCCTAGGGTCGGCGGATGGACCCCAGCGAGCCCTCCCCCGACGACCTCACCCACCTGCGACGCTGCCTCGAGCTGGCCCGTGAGGCGCTCGAGGCCGGCGACGAGCCGTTCGGCTCGGTGCTGGTGGGCCCGGACGGCGCGGTCCTGCAGGAGGAGCGCAACCGCACCGGCGGCGGCGACCAGACCCGGCACCCCGAGCTCGACCTCGCCCGGTGGGCGGCCCTGCACGTGGCCGCCGACGAACGGCCGTCCTGCACGGTCTACACCTCGGGCGAGCACTGCCCGATGTGCTCGGCCGGGCACGCCCAGGTCGGTCTCGGGCGCATCGTCTACGCGGGGTCGAGCCAACAGCTGGTCGAGTGGCGCCGCGAGGTGGGCGTGAGGCCTGGTCCCGTGCTGCCACTGGCGATCAACGACGTGGCTCCCGGTGTCCCGGTCGCGGGGCCTGCTCTCGAGCTGGCCGACGAGCTGCGCGAGCTGCACACGCGGGCAGCCGGACGCAGGGCCCGGGACGATTCCTGAGGGGACTGTCGTGCCCGGGGCCTCCCGTGCGTAGGACGGGTATGAGCCACCCGTCGACCGCACCGTCGGTCGCCCGCCGCATGTTCGACCTCACCGAGCCGATCGCCCTGGTCGAGTTCTTCTCCGAGGAGCCCCGCGAGGCGATGGCCGGTCTCGGCCTAGAGCCGCCCGGCCGTCCGGACCAGCCCGGCGACGCCGGTCGAGGTGCTGTGCGGCGGCCATGCGATGACCGTCGTGACCGGCGGCGCGTCGGTGAGGTGGACGACGGCGAGCCCGTCGCGCAGGTTGGCCTGCGCCGACTCCGGCAGCACGAGCGCCGTGCGCCCCAGGCGCACGAGCTGCAGCACCTGCGTCAGGTCGCGCAGCTCGGGACCGGGCCCGTCGGGATAGCTGCCGTCGAGGTGGGGCCACCGCGGGAGCGGCAGGTCGGGGATCGACCGGGCCTCGGCGACGCTCATCGAGTGCCGAGCGGTGGCCGGATGACCGGCGGGCAGGATCAGCACCTGGTCCTCGACGCTCAGCGCCTCGGTGTCGAAGCCGCTCAGGTCGTCGAACGGCTGGTGCAGGATCGCCACGTCGGCGCGTCCGTCACGCAGCATCGGGGCCTGGTGGCCGGGCGCACTGAGCAGCACGTCGACGGCGACGGCGTCGGGCTCGGCGGCGTACGCGTCCAGCAGCTTGGCCATCAGCTCGCTCGACGCGCCGGCCTTGGCGGTGAGCACGATGCTCGGGCGGTCGGCCGACTCGACCGTGCGCCGGGTGCGGCGCTCGGCTGCCTCGACGGCCGCGAGCGCGACCCGTCCCTCTCGCAGGAGGGTCTCGCCGGCGGTCGTCAACGCCATGCCGCGTGGCGTGCGGACGAAGAGCTCGGCCCCGAGCCGGCGCTCGAGCTGGGCGATGGCCCGCGACAGCGGCGGCTGGGCCATGCCCAGCCGGTCGGCCGCCCGGCCGACGTGCTGCTCCTCGGCGACGGCGACGAAGTAGCGCAGCTCGCGGGTCTCCACGCCCCGAGCCTACGTGGCGCTGACCTGCCGCCATACCTGTCCGGTATCGGCCTCCACCCGATCGGTCTTGGAACCGGGCACCCGGGCCGACGCACGATCGAGGCATGACAGACACCACCGACCACCAGCACAAGAAGACCGCCTTGGTCACCGGCGCCAACAAGGGCATCGGCTACGAGATCGCCGCCGGACTCTCCCGGCTCGGCTTCCGCGTCGCCGTTGGCGCGCGCGACGACGGGCGGCGCGAGGAGGCCGTCGCGAAGCTCCTCTCGGACGGGCACGACGTGTTCGGCGTGGCCCTCGACGTCACCTCCGACGACAGCGTCGCCGCCGCCGCCGCCGAGCTCGAGGCTGCGGGCGGGCTCGACGTCCTCGTGAACAACGCCGGCATCACCGGGGGGATGCCGCAGGAGCCCACCCGGGTCAGCGCCGAGCAGGTGCTCGGGGTCGTCGACGTCAACGTCGTCGGCGTCATCCGGGTCACCAACGCGATGCTGCCCCTGCTGCGCCGCTCGGCGTCGCCGCGCATCGTCAACGTCTCGAGCACCGTCGGCTCGCTCGGCCTGCAGACCGCGCAGGCCGAGCCCGTCGGGCCGCTGTCGGCGGCGTACTCCCCCACCAAGACCTACCTCAACGCGGTCACCGTGCAGTACGCCAAGGAGCTCGCAGGGGAGGGCATCCTCGTCAACGCCGGATGCCCCGGTTACGTCGCGACCGACCTCAACGGCCACCAGGGCTTCCGTACGCCCGAGCAGGGCGCCGCGATCTTCCTCGAGCTCGCGACCCTGCCCGACGGCGGGCCGTCGGGGACGTTCCGCGACGAGACCGGCATCCAGCCCTGGTGAGGCCTGTGGGGCCTTGTCGCGGTCTGGTGGTCGTGCGTCGATGAGCTCTCCCGGTGGGGACGACGTCGACGCCGGCATCGCGAGGTCTCGGTTCGGTCGACGGCCCCAGGTCCCGGAGGAGAATGCGACCCATGGACGACATCCACCGCGAGCCCGTGACGTACGAGCACTACGAGCACGTCCGGGGCCCGTTCTTCCACGGCACCAAGGCCGACCTGCAGATCGGCGACCTCCTCACCGCGGGTCGCCGGTCCAACTACAGGCCGGAGGTCGTGATGAACCACGTCTACTTCACCGCACAGACGGACGGCGCCGGACTGGCTGCCGAGCTCGCCGCCGGCGACGGCGAGCCGCGGGTCTACCTCGTCGAGCCGACCGGTCCGTTCGAGGATGACCCCAACGTGACCGACAAGAAGTTCCCCGGCAACCCCACCCGGTCCTACCGCAGCACCGAACCGCTCCGGGTGGTCGGCGAGCAGACCGACTGGACGAGGCTGTCGCCGGAGGCACTGCAGCAGTGGCGGGACCGAATCACCGCCATGGCCGACGAGCGCGCCGAGATCATCAACTGACCAGGTAGGAAGGGGGCATGCGCATCTTCCTCACCGGCGGCAGCGGCAAGGCCGGTCGTCACGTGGCCCCCTACCTCGCCGAGCAGGGCCACCAGGTCACCAACGCCGACCTCACGCCACTGGGCCACCCCGCCGTCGACGACCTCCTCGTCGACCTCACCGACGCAGGTGAGACCTACTCGGCGCTCGCCGGGGCCGCGCGCTTCGACGAGCTCGACCTGCCCGAGCTGCCGGCGTACGACGCGGTCGTCCACCTCGCGGCGATCCCCCGGATCCTGCTGCGGTCCGACACGACGACGTACGCCACGAACGTGCTCAGCACATATCACGTCCTCGAGGCGGCGACCCGGCTCGGCGTCCGCAAGGTCGTCTTCGCCTCCTCGGAGACGACGTACGGCGTCTGCTTCGCGCAGGGCGAGCGCCGTCCGCTCTACGTGCCGGTCGACGAGGAGCACCCGACCGTCCCGGAGGACTCCTACGCGATGTCGAAGGTCGCCGGCGAGGCGACAGCCCGCTCGTTCCAGGCGCGCACCGGCGCCGACGTCTACGGCCTGCGGATCAACAACGTCATCGAGCCGCACGAGTACGCCGAGCTGTTCCCGCCGTTCCTCGCCGACCCGTCGCTGCGACGGCGCAACATCTTCGCCTACATCGACGTGCGCGACCTCGGGCAGATGGTGCAGCGGTGCCTGGAGACCGACGGCCTGGGCTACGAGGTCTTCAACGTGGCCAACGCCGACATGTCGGTGGCTGCCACCACCTCTCAGGTCATCGAGCGCTTCTACGACGGGGTCGAGGTGCGACGCGAGATGGGGCGCGACGAGACGTTCTACTCGATCGACAAGGCGCGCCGGCTGCTGGGCTTCGAGCCGCAGCACTCGTGGCGCGACGTGCTGGACGACCCCGGCCGCTCGTGACGGACCCGCGTCCGCTCAGGGGATGATGCGCGCCTCGCGGTACAGCTGGGCGTAGGACAGCAGCGCCGCCCGGGTGTCGCGGGTCGCGGAGAACCCGGCAGTGCGGCTCTTGTTCATGTCGGTCACGACCTCCATCTCGCGTCCGAGGTCGGCGTCGGAGTGCCACCACGACGCCACCCGCGCGAGGTCCGGCTCGACGAGGTCGTGCGCTGCCGCCAGGTCGCGCCAGACCGGCTCCATGCCCGTCATCGACTGCTCCAGCGGTCGCGGCGTGTCGACGTAGCCCTCCCACTCCAGGTCGAACCACGCGGCGAGCTGGGGCCACAGCCACCGCCAGCGGAAGACGTCGCCGTTGGCGGTGTTGAACGCCTCGTCCCGTCCCGCCGGCGTGCGCGCCGCCCAGAGCATCTGCTCGGCGAGCAGGTCGGCGTCGGTGACGTCGGTCAGGCCGTTCCACTGCTGCTCGGATCCGGGAAAGACGAAGGGCATGCCCTGTGCGCGGCACAGCGACGCGTAGGCGCAGAGCGTGGCGACCATGTTCATCGCGTTGCCGGTCGCGAAGCCGAGGACCGTGTGAGAGCGGTGCACGCTCCAGGTGAACCCGTCGCGCTCCGAGGCGGCGACGAGCTCGTCCTCCTGCGCGTAGTAGAAGTTCGGGTACGGCAGCCGATCCTCCTCCTCGTGGAAGGGCGTGTCGGGCATCTCGCCCTTGCCGTAGGCCTCGAAGGGCCCGAGGTAGTGCTTGAGCCCGGTCATCAGCGCGACGTGCGTGAGTGATCCGGCCGGCGACAGCGCCGCGAGGAGGTCGTGCACGGCGCCGCCGTTGACCCGGATGTTCTCCGCCTCGGTCTCCATCCGGGTCCAGGCCGTGATCGCCACGAAGTCCGGCGCCACGTCGGCCAGCGCCTCGGCCAGACCGGCCGCGTCACCGAGGTCGGCCCGGACCGGACGCACCTCGGGGTGCGGCGTCCCGCCGCTGCGCGACAGGCCGTGGGTCTCCCAGCCCTCCTCGACGAGCCGGCGGGCGACGGCCTGGCCCACGATGCCGGTGGCGCCCACGACGAGAGCGCGGCCAGGGGCGTCGGACGATGTCGAGGACGTCGAGGACGTCGCTGACGGGGAGGATGACTGGGACACGGCGGTCCTTCCGGCGGACGTCGCGGGCGCCGGGCGACGACCACCCGTCGACCCTACGGACCGGGCACACGGGCTCGACCGGCGGACGGGGCCGGCACGGTCACCGCACCCCTCGGGTCGTACCGGGGCAGCCAGGGGGAGCGCACGATGGAGGGATGACCCTCCTCGACGCGCTCAGAGACGTGCCCGCTCGCTTCCGCCACGTGGCTCGTCAGGTGCCGGTCGACGACATCGACGAGGCCGACGTGGAGGTGGACTCCTCCGCGCACGCTGCGGCGGGCGCCACCGCGGTGACGGTGGCCCTGCGCCGCGCCGTCGGCCAGATGGGTCCGGTCCGCACCGCGCAGACGCTGCTCCGGCTCAACCAGGTCGACGGCTTCGACTGCCAGGGCTGCGCCTGGCCCGACCCCGCCCCCGGCCACCGGCACGCGGCCGAGTTCTGCGAGAACGGCGCCAAGGCGGTCGCCGAGGAGGCCACCAAGGAGCTCCTCGACCGCGAGTTCTTCGCGACCCACTCCGTCGCCGACCTGGCCGGTCGCACGGAGTTCTGGCTGGGCAAGCAGGGCCGGATCACCGAGCCGATGGTGCTGCGGCCGGGTGCGACCCACTACACGCCGATCTCGTGGGACGACGCGTTCGCCACGATGGCCGGCCACCTCACCCGTCTGGCCAGCCCGGACGAAGCCGTCTTCTACACCTCCGGCAAGGCCTCCAACGAGGCGGCGTTCACCCTGCAGCTCTTCGCCCGCGCCTTCGGCACCAACAACCTGCCGGACTGCTCGAACATGTGCCACGAGTCGTCGGGGTCCGCCCTGACCGAGACCATCGGCATCGGCAAGGGCTCGGTCAGCCTCGACGACATCCACCGCGCCAAGCTGATCGTCGTCGTCGGCCAGAACCCCGGCACCAACCACCCCCGCATGCTCTCCGCCCTCGAGGAGGCCAAGGCCGGCGGCGCCCGCATCATCTCGGTCAACCCGCTGGAGGAGGCCGGGCTGGTCCGCTTCAAGAACCCCCAGAACGCCAAGGGCCTCACCGTCGGCACCGCCCTCGCCGACCTGCACCTGCCCGTGCGGCTCAACGGCGACCTCGCGCTCTTCCAGGCGATCGGGTCCCTGCTGGTCGAGTGGGACGCGCTCGACCACGACTTCCTCGCCCGCTACACCACCGGCTTCACCGAGTACGTCGCCCACGTGGCCGACCTCGACTGGGAGAAGGTCGAGGCGTCGACCGGTCTCTCCCGCGAGCAGGTCACCGAGGCCGCGCGGATGTTCGCCGACTCCCCCGCCACCGTCACGTGCTGGGCCATGGGGATCACCCAGCACCACAACGCAGTTGCGACCATCAAGGAGATCGTCAACGTGGCGCTGCTGCGCGGCGACATCGGCAAGCCCGGAGCCGGGCTGTGCCCCGTGCGCGGGCACTCCAACGTCCAGGGCGACCGCACGATGGGCATCTGGGAGCGGGTGCCCGACCACTTCCTCGACGCGATCCGCGACGAGTTCGGCTTCGAGCCGCCGCGCGAGCACGGCTACGACACGGTCAACGCCATCCGCGCACTGCGCGACGGCAAGGTCAAGGTCTTCGTGGCGCTGGGCGGCAACTTCGTCGGCGCCACCCCCGACACCGAGGCCACCGAGGCTGCGATGCGCAAGGCCGACCTGACCGTGCACGTCTCCACCAAGCTCAACCGCTCGCACGTCGTCCACGGCGGAGAGGCACTGATCCTCCCGGCGCTCGGACGCAGCGAGAAGGACCTCACCGGCGGCATCGTCCAGCGCGTCACCGTCGAGGACTCCATGTCGGCCGTGCACGCCTCCCACGGCCCGCTCGAGCCGGCGTCTCCCCACCTGAGGTCGGAGGTCGACATCATCTGCTCGCTGGCGATGGCGACTCTCCCGGCCTCGACGATCCCGTGGGCGGCGATGCGCGCCGACTACACCGAGATCCGGCGACGGATCGCCCGCGTGGTGCCCGGCTGCGCGTCGTACGACGACAAGGTGCTGCAGCCCGGCGGCTTCGTCCTGCCGCACCCGCCGCGCGACAACCGGGTCTTCGAGACCGACAGCGGCCGCGCCGTGATCACCTCCACGCCCCTCGAGGTGCTCGACGTCCCCCGCGGACGGCTGCTCCTGCAGACCCTGCGCTCGCACGACCAGTTCAACACCACGATCTACGGTCTCGACGACCGCTACCGCGGGATCAAGGGCGGTCGCCGGGTGGTCTTCGTGCACCCCTCCGACATCGCCGAGCTCGGTTTCGCCGACGGCGACCAGGTCGACCTCGTCAGCGAGTGGGAGGACGACGTCTCGCGGGTGGCGCGTGACTTCCGGATCGTGTCCTACGACCAGCCGCGTGGTTGCTCGGCGGCCTACTACCCCGAGACCAACCCGCTCGTGCCGCTCGACTCGACCGCGGAGAAGAGCAACCAGCCGGTCTACAAGTCGCTGGTGATCCGCCTCGAGCGCCCGGGCACCACCACCGGTGGTGAGGGCGACGGGTCGTCGGGCCAGGGCAACGGCTCGGCACGGACGGACACCCCGCACCACCTGGCGTAGCCCGGGCTGACGCCGTGTCAGCCGGAGTCACCGGTCAGGCTCGTCGCCGGCAGCCAGTCGGCCCCGAGCAGCTCGGCCACGTCGGCGAGCCCGGTCGTGTCGCCACCCACGGCGTCGGAGGCGGCGGCGATCCGCTCCACCATCACCTTGCCGACCTGCTCCTCGACGGTGCCCTCGGCGTAGGCGATGTGCCACGGGGAGACCTGGTGGTCGCGGTGCGTGCGGCCGGTCACCTGGCGCCCGGCGATCCCCGAGAAGCGGGCCTGGTGGAAGACGCCGACGCGTGGCTCCGTGCTGGCGATGCGGCCGTCGGCGAGGGTCTCGCCGGCGTGCAGGCTGATCGAGGCGACCGTCGTGAAGACGCAGGCCTTCGCCCGACCCGTCTGGAACCGCAGCCGCTCCGTCTCCGGGTCGAACCTGTCGCGACCGTAGATCGTGGCCACCTCGATCCCCGCGTCGCGCAGCCGGTCGGCGATCGGGTCGGCCGCCGTCGCGACGAACTCGACCGAGCACGCCACCTGTCGCTCGGCCTCCACCTGCTGGGCGATCCAGGCGACCGTCGAGTCGACACGGATGAGCCCGGCCTTCTGGCGGAAGCGCAGGAGCGCGGCGCGGCCCTTCGCTGTGTTGCGTCCGCGTCTGGCGAGGTCCATCTCGCGGCAGAACTCACCCCACTCGGCCTCGTACGCCGTCCGCTCGGCCGGCGTGAGCGCCACGGGCATCCCGGAGATCGGCACCGGCCCCCACGGCGCGGCCCGGTGCAGCATGGCCGGGGGCCGCGACTCGTCGAGCCAGCCGCGCACGAGCTCGAGGTCCGCGGCGCGCCGCACCGGGTCGGTGGTCCAGGTCGCGCCGTAGCGTCCCCGCTCCACGCCGACGCCGTTGCGCTCGAGCGCGGTCGCGAAGGTCTCCGCGGGCTGCGCCGCCGAGGTCCACTCCTTGATCGACTCCCCCAGCGCCTGGGCGTACGCCGGCGCGAGATAGGGCAGCTCGAGCGGCGTGTGACCGGGCGTCGCAGTGGTCGCGATGACGAACGGCGCCGCGTCGTGCGGCGTGCCGTGCCCGGAGATGCGTGCCCACAGCTTCCACCGCTTCGTCGTCGTCCGCCGCAGGGCGTGCGCCTCGTCCGCGATGATCACGTCCCACGCGTAGTCGGTGACCTTGTCCAGCCGGTCCCACGTGATCACCACCCACTCCAGGCCGCCGTTGCCCAGAGCCGTGATCGTGCGGCACCAGTGGCCGATCGTGATCGCAGCCGGACGGTCGGCCACGACGAGCACCCGGCGGGCGCCGCGGAGGTCCCCCACCGCCGTCGCGCCCAGGATCGCGGAGATCGTCTTGCCGACCCCGGGCTCGTCGGCGAGGAGGAACTGCCGGCCACCCGCCTCGGCGCGAGCCGCGATCGCGTCGGCCGCTTCGAACTGGATCCGCCGCGGCTCGAGATCGTCCGTGGGCTCCGGGTCGGGCGTCGGGGCGTCGGGGTTGAGGGTGTTCTCGACGAAACGACCGAGCGTGTACGGCCCCGGGGAGTACGGCGCCAGGTGTGCGCGCAGCACGCGCCCGACGTACAGGTGGGTCCGCACGGCAGGGTGCCACGCGGCCCCGTCGACCTGGGTCCCGTACGGCACGTCGAGCACCCACAGCCGCTCACCCGGGCCCGCGGTCGGCAACGGCCGCTGCTGCGTGCCGCGCCGGGACGGGGACGACCCGCGTCGACGAGCTCGGGATCGTCGACGGCTGGCCACCGCTGGACCGTAGCCGAGTCAGGCGCTCGTCCTGGCCCGACGCCCCACCATCGCCGCACGGAAGGCGAAGAAGCGCACCAGGCCCGTGCCCAGGTTGGCCGCGACCAGGACCGCCACCTCCTGCTGGCGCGACGGCTGGTCGACGGCGACGTCGAGCAACCACAGCGACCCGGCCGTCACGACCAGGCTGAACCCCAGCAGGGCGAGCCCGAGCGCCTGGTGCTGCACGGTGCGCTCGGTGCCGCGGACCCTGAAGGTGACGTAGCGGTGCCCGAACGTGCCGGCGATCGTCGACAGGACCAGTGCGAGGGCGTTGGCCGGCTGTGCGCTCAGCTGCTCGCGGAGGACGAGGTAGAGCAGTCCGTAGAGCACGTTGAACGCCCCGCCCACGCAGGCGAAGACGACCAGCTGCAGGAGGGTCGAGCGCCACCGCGTCGTCGATGGCGGGTGCGGCACGGACGGAGCGGAGGTCATGGCCCGCCCAGTCTGGCACCCCGACCGGGGCACGTCGCCGCCTGCTCGTGGGTGATGCTTGCGGTCCGGGCGGGGCGTGCCCGAAGAAGCTCCGGAGGCTTCTCAACCTTTGCCCATGGTCGGCGCTCTTGAGTGGTGATGGAAGAAGAGATGACGTTCGAGGAGTTCATGGCCGCCCGGTGGGCCAGCCTGTACCGCTTCGCCTACGTGCTGGTCGGCGACCACTTCCGGGCCGAGGACCTGTTGCAGGAGGCCATGGCGCGCACGTGCGTGCGGTGGCGCTCGATCCGCGACAAGGGTGCGGCCGAGGCGTACGTGAGGCGGGCCATGGTGCGCCAGGCGTCACGGGCGTGGCGTCGGCGCGACCGCGAGACGCTCGTCGGCCAGCCCCCGGACGTGGTGCAGGTCGGCAACGTCGCCGAGGCCGCCGATCGGCAGGCGGTGTGGGACGAGGTGCGTCGGCTCCCGCCCCGGATGCGGGCGGCCCTGGTCCTGCGCTACCTCGAGGGCATGTCGGAGGCGGAGGCGGCCGAAGCACTCGGCGTCGGCGTCGGCTCCATCAAGAGCCAGACCCATCACGCCCTGAAGCGGCTGCGCGCCGCCATGACCGAAGTGGAGATCGTGCTGTGACCGAACCAATGGTGACCAAGACGCTGCGCGAGGTGCGCGACGCGGTGGAGGTGCCTCGCATCGACCACGTCGACTTCGCCGCCCGGACCCGGCGACTGCGTCGACGGCGCAGGGTCCTGCAGGCGCTGGGGGCGGGGGCGGCGGTCGCCGCGGTCGTGGGCGCTGTGGCCCTGCCCACCGTGCTGCGCGCACCCGACGCCATCGTGGCGACCCCGGTGCCGGAGGGAGGCGTCCCGGTCGTCCTGGACGGGGCGATCCGGTGGGCCCACTCCGACGGCACGGTGACCGACACCGAGCGCTCCGGCGCTCCCGTCGGTGTCCTCGACGGGGAGCTGGTCTCGCTGGACGAGGGGGTGCTGACCGGACCGGGCCTGCGGGCCGAGGACGTGCGCGCGGCGTACGTCGCACCGGACGGTGTGACCTACCAGGACGCCGACGGCACGATCCACCCCTCCGGCGACCGTCCGCCGGTGGCCGCGGAGGGCCGTCTCGTGGCTGCGGGCGACGACACCTACGTCACCCAGCAGACCGGGACCCTGACCTTGCACACCGAAGCCGGGACCTACGGGCTCGACACCGGCAGCGACGGTGCCCGGTCATCTCCCTCTGCGGTGGAGGTGGGTGCAGACGTGGTCATGGTCGCGGCCGGCGGCGTCGTCCACTTCTTCGACGACGAGGGAGCGCGCACGGGCGGGTTCCTGGGCGGCCTCACGGGCGCCCTGTCCCCCGACGGAGGCACGTACGCATACGCACCAGACGAGCAGGAGCGCGCACGCGGCATGCGCCCCGGCCTCGCGTTCTACGACGTCGGGACCGACCGCACGCAACGCGTCCGCCTCGACGGGGCTGCGCTCGACCTCGCCTGGGTGGGCGACCGGCTGGTCGTGCTCACGCAGCGGGGCGACGAGCGGGTCCTCACCCAGTGTCGCGGCACGTCCTGCGGCGAGCTGCTGACGGATGCGACGGGCACGCTCTCACTCCAGTGATCTGACCGCAGGCTCACCAAGACCCCGGGGTAGTCCCCTACGTTCTCGTCGCGACGACGAAGCCCCAGGACGTATGGGACTACCCCGGGCCGAGCGACGGAGGCGGGCCCACCCCGCCCTTCGGGGCAGGCTCGGTGTCGTACGTCGGTGAGAGACTGCAGAGCATGACCGCCCTCGACCGCTTCAGCGCACCCACGCGGGCGTGGTTCGAGGCGTCGTTCGCGGGGCCCACCCCCGCGCAGGAGGGTGCCTGGACCAGCATCGCCGAGGGCAGGCACGCCCTGGTCGTCGCGCCCACCGGCAGCGGCAAGACGCTGAGTGCGTTCCTCCACGCCATCGACCGGCTGACGAGCAGCGAGCGACCCGACGACAAGTCGCGGCGCACCCGCGTCCTCTACATCTCTCCGCTCAAGGCGCTCGGCGTCGACGTCGAGCGCAACCTCCGCGCACCACTCACCGGCATCAAGCACACCGCCGAGCGGCTCGAGACCGCCGTGCCCGACGTGACCGTCGGCCTGCGGTCGGGCGACACCAGCCCGGCCGACCGGCGCAAGCTCGGCACCACTCCGCCCGACATCCTCATCACGACGCCGGAGTCGCTGTTCCTGATGCTCACCAGCCAGGCGCGCGAGACGCTGCGCGGCGTCGACACGGTCATCCTCGACGAGGTGCACGCGGTGGCGGGCACCAAGCGCGGCGCGCACCTCGGCATCAGCCTGGAGCGACTCGACCAGCTCCTCGACAAGCCCGCGCAGCGCATCGGCCTCAGCGCGACCGTGCGCCCGCTCGACGAGGTGGCACGCTTCCTCGGCGGCACCCAGCCGGTCGAGATCGTCGCCCCGCCCAGCACCAAGGAGTGGGACCTCAAGGTCGTCGTGCCCGTCGAGGACATGACGATGCCCGGAGAGTACGACGAGACGTCCGAGGACCCGGGCCGCGCCACCAGCATCTGGCCCCACGTCGAGGAGCACGTCGTCGACCTCGTCGAGCAGCACCGCTCGACGATCGTCTTCGCCAACTCGCGCCGTCTCGCCGAGCGGCTCACCGCCCGCCTCAACGAGATCGCCGCCGAGCGGGCGGAGCGCGCCGAGCAGGATGGTGTCGCGGCGGGTGAGCACCAGCGCGAGAAGGCCGGCAAGGCTCCGGCCCAGGTCATGGCCCAGTCCGGCCAGAGCAGCGGCGCCGACACGATCATCGCCAAGGCCCACCACGGCTCGGTCTCCAAGGAGCAGCGCGCGATCATCGAGGACGACCTCAAGCGTGGCCGCCTCCCCGCCGTGGTCGCCACCAGCAGCCTCGAGCTCGGCATCGACATGGGCTCGGTCGACCTCGTCATCCAGATCGAGTCGCCACCCAGTGTCGCCAGCGCCCTCCAGCGCGTCGGCCGCGCCGGTCACCAGGTGGGCGAGACCAGCCGCGGCGTGCTGTTCCCCAAGCACCGCGGCGACCTCGCGCAGACCGCCGTGTCGGTCGAGCGGATGCGCAGCGGCGCCATCGAGAAGCTGTCCGTGCCCGCCAACCCCCTCGACGTGCTGGCCCAGCAGGTCGTCGCCATGCTCGCCATGGACGAGTGGGACGTCGACGAGATGTACGCCCTCATGGTGCGCGCCGCCTCCTACTCCCAGCTCCCGCGCTCCGCCTTCGACGCGACCCTCGACCTCCTCAGCGGGCGCTACCCGAGCGACGAGTTCGCCGAGCTGCGCCCGCGCATCGTGTGGGACAGAGTCACCGGCAAGCTCAGCGGTCGCCCCGGCGCCCAGCGGCTCGCGGTCACCAGTGGCGGCACCATCCCCGACCGTGGCCTGTTCGGGGTCTTCCTCGTCGGCGAGAAGGCCAGCCGGGTGGGTGAGCTCGACGAGGAGATGGTCTACGAGTCGCGCGTCGGCGACATCTTCGCCCTCGGCGCCACGAGCTGGCGGATCGAGGACATCACCCACGACCGGGTGCTCGTCACGCCCGCGCCCGGCATCCCCGGCCGGCTTCCGTTCTGGAAGGGCGACTCCCTCGGCCGTCCCGCCGAGCTGGGCGCTGCCGTCGGGGCCTTCACCCGCGACCTCGCCTCCCTGTCCCCTGCCAAGGCGACCGCGCAGGTCCGCGAGCGCGGCCTCGACGCCAACGCCGCGACCAACCTCGTCACCTACCTCGGAGAGCAGCGCGAGGCGACCCAGGTCGTGCCCAGCGACACCCAGATCGTCGTCGAGCGGTTCCGCGACGAGCTCGGCGACTGGCGCCTGGTCGTCCACTCCCCCTACGGCACGCCGGTCCACGCACCGTGGGCACTGGCGATCAACGCCCGCCTCCGCGAGCGGTTCGACATCGACGGCCAGGCCGTCGCCTCCGACGACGGCATCGTGATCCGGATCCCCGACACCGACGCCGAGCCGCCCACGGGCGAGGTCATCGTCTTCGAGCCCGAGGAGATCGACCAGCTCGTCACCCAGGAGGTCGGCGGATCCGCGCTCTTCGCCAGCCGCTTCCGCGAGTGTGCCGCGCGGGCGCTCCTCCTCCCGCGGCGCGATCCCGGTCGCCGCAGCCCCCTGTGGCAGCAGCGCCAACGCAGCGCCCAGCTCCTCGAGGTCGCCTCGCAATATCCCGCCTTCCCGATCGTGCTCGAGGCCGTGCGGGAGTGCCTGCAGGACGTCTACGACCTGCCCGCGCTCGTCGCCCTGCTCGGCCGGGTCCAGCGCCGTGAGGTCACGGTCGTCGACGTCGCCACCACCCAGCCCAGCCCCTTCGCGCGGAGCCTGCTCTTCGGCTACGTCGCCCAGTTCGTCTACGAGGGCGACTCCCCCATCGCCGAGCGCCGCGCTGCCGCGCTCTCGCTCGACCAGGGCCTGCTCGCCGAGCTGCTCGGTCGCGCCGAGCTCCGCGAGCTGCTCGACCCGGAGGTGCTCGCAGAGGTCGAGGCCGAGCTGCAGTGGCTCGCCGACGACCGCCGCGCCCGCACCGCCGAGGCCGTCACCGACCTGCTCCGGCTCGTCGGTCCGCTGTCCGCCGACGAGATCCGGGCACGCTCGATCGACGGAGCCGACATCGAGGGCTGGCTCACCTCGCTCGCCGACGTACGCCGGGTGGTGCAGGTGCGGATGGCCGGCGAGGACCGCTGGACGGCCATCGAGGACATCGGCCGACTGCGCGACGGACTCGGCGTGCCGGTCCCCGTCGGCACCCCGGACGCCTTCCTGGAGCTGCCGGAGGACCCGATCGGCGACCTCGTCTCGCGGTTCGCCCGCAGCCACGGCCCCTTCACCACGGCGGAGGTCGCCACCCGCCTCGGCCTGGGCGAGGCCGTCGCCCGCCAGACCCTGCAACGACTCGCCCATCGCGGACGCGTGCTCGACGGCGAGTTCCGCCCGTCCGGCACCGGCAACGAGTGGTGCGACGCCGAGGTCCTGCGCAAGCTCCGACGCCGCTCGCTCGCCCGGCTGCGCCAGGAGATCGAGCCGGTCAGCCAGGACGCGGTGGCGCGCTTCCTCCCGGTCTGGCAGAACGTCGTCGGGCGCGACGCCGCCGGGCAGGCTCGCGCCGGCAACCTGCGCGGTGTCGACGGCGTGGTCGCCGCGATCGACCAGCTGGCCGGCTGCCCGGTCCCGGCCAGCGCGCTCGAGCCGCTCGTGCTGGCCGCGCGCGTGCGCGACTACGAGCCGTCGATGCTCGACGAGCTCACGGCGTCTGGCGAGGTCATCTGGGCGGGTCACTCCCCACTGCCCGGCAGCGACGGCTGGGTCAGCCTCCACCTCGCCGACCAGGCGCACCTGACCCTGCCCGAGGTCGAGACCGGTCCCGGCGGGGAGGGCGAGCCGGAGGGCCTCCAGCGCGCCGTCCTCGACGCCCTCGACCCCGGTGGCGCGTGGTTCTTCCGGCAGCTCGCCGACCGGATCGGCTCCACCAGTGACGCCGAGCTCAGCGCCGCCCTGTGGGAGCTGGTCTGGAAGGGCCTGGTCACCAACGACACCCTCACCCCGCTGCGCGCGCTGGTCCGCAGCGGCACCCCGTCGCACCGGAGCCGACGTGCGCCGCCGCGGATGGGCAGCACGACCCGCGGCCGGATGCGGGGCGGACGGATGCCGGCGCGCACCGGACCTCCGGAGACGGCGGGCCGCTGGGCGCTCCTGCCCGAGCGCGACGACGACCCGACCCGCCGCGCGCACGCTCGCGCCGAGCACCTGCTCGAGCGACACGGTGTGGTGACCCGCGGCGCTGTGATGAGCGAACGCGTCGTAGGTGGCTTCGCCGGTGTCTACAAGGTGCTCAGCGCCTTCGAGGACACCGGCCGCTGCCGCCGCGGCTACTTCATCGAGGGCCTCGGCGCGGCGCAGTTCGGCAGCGCCGGCGCGATCGACCGGCTCCGCACCTTCGCCGAGGCCGAGAGCCAGAAGTCCGGCGCGAAGCCCACCGTCGTCGCCCTCGCCGCCACCGATCCGGCCAACGTCTTCGGGGCCGCCCTCCCCTGGCCCGAGCCCCTGGATCCCGACCGGGTGGGCCACCGACCGGGTCGGAAGGCCGGGGCGCTGGTCGTCGTCGTCGACGGCGAGCTCACCGTCTACGTCGAGCGCGGCGGCCGCACGCTGCTCACCTGGAGCGAGGACCCCGACGTGCTCACACCGGCGATGTCGGCTCTCGCCGACGCCGCCCAGCGCGGCGCGCTCGGCCGGCTCACCGTCGAGAAGGTCGACGGGCAGGCGCTCATCGGCAACGGAGGCGAGACCCCCATCCGACTGGCCCTCACAGCCGCCGGGTTCATCGCGACCCCGAAGGGACTGAGGCTCCGTGCCTGAAGGAGACACCGTCTGGCGTGCGGCGGCCAAGCTCGATCGCGCCCTGACCGGGCACCGCCTCACCCTCACCGACTTCCGGGTGCCCGCGTTCGCCACGGTCGACCTCTCCGACGGCACGGTGATCCGCACCCTCGCGCGGGGCAAGCACATCCTGACCCGCATCGACCACCAGCGGGCCTGGTCGCTCCACACCCACCTGAAGATGGAGGGCTCGTGGCACGTCTACCCCGAGGGTGAGCGGTGGCGCCGACCCGAGGACCAGGCGCGGATCGTCCTCGGGATCGAGGGACGCAAGGCGGTCGGCTTCCAGCTCGGCATCGTCGAGCTCGTGCCGCGAGAGGCCGAGGCCGACCTCGTCGCCCATCTCGGTCCCGACCTGCTCGGGCCCGACTGGGACGAGGAACGGGCCGTGGCCAACCTGCGCTCCGAGCCGGCCCGTCCGGTCGCGCAGGCCCTGCTCGACCAGCGCAACCTGGCCGGCATCGGCAACATGTACATGGCCGAGCTCTGCTTCACCATGGGCGTCAACCCCGCCAACGCCGTGTCCACCGTCGACCAGCTGCCCCGGCTCGTGCGACGCGGCCAGCAGATGCTCGAGGTCAACAAGGAGCGAGCGATCCAGTCGACGACCGGCGACCTGCGCGAGCGGGAACGCATGTGGGTCTATCGCCGCGACAAGTCACCCTGCCGACGCTGCCGCACGCCGATCGCCGTGACCATGCTCGGCGAGCCCGGCCGCGAGCGCGCGACCTACTGGTGTCCCAGCTGTCAACCGGAGCAATAGCGCTCGACGGGCGGCGTCAGGCCGCCGAGGCGACCACGTCGCCGGCCGGACGCGCCGGGGCGATGGTGGCGCGGGCCACGATGCCGATGGCGGCCTCCTCGAGCGCCACCGCGTCGGCGACATCACGGAGCACGTCGGAGAGCGGCAGGTCCATCGCCTGGCACAGCGACGCGAGGAGCTCGGACGAGGCCTCCTTCTGTCCACGCTCGATCTCGGAGATGTAGCCCAGGCTCACCCGGGCCTCGGCCGAGAGCTCACGCAGCGTCATGCCGCGCTGCATGCGAGCGCCGCGCAGCACCTCGCCGAGCAGCCGTCGGAAGAGCACCATGCGCGAGTCCTTCTCTCTCGGGGGAGGTCGCCTGGCCCAACGCTACCTGAGCGACCTTTCTTCCCGCCGGTCAACCGGTGGGACGGGACGCCAGCATCGCACCGAGCGCCGACAGCGCCGCCGCGCAGGTGCCGCGGCGGATGCCGACCCGGTCGCCGTCGAGCGCGAGCAACCGGGTCTCGACGAGTCCCGGACCCGCGACCGCGATCCAGACCGTCCCGACCGGATGACCCTCCTGCTCGTCCGGTCCGGCGACCCCGGTGGTGGCCAGCCCCCAGGTCGCGTCCAGGCGCTCACGGACCCCGCACGCCATCGCGGCGGCGCACTGCTCGGACACCACCCCGTGCTGCTCGACCACCGAGGTGGGCACGCCGAGAGCCGAGACCTTGACCCTCGTCGCGTACGACACCACCCCGCCCACGAAGCTGCGGGAGGCGCCGGGCACGTCGGTCAGCGTCGCCGCGAGGAGTCCTCCCGTGAGCGACTCCGCGGTCGCCACGCTCTCCCCGCGTCCGGCGAGCTCCTCGAGCACCCGCGCCGCGACTCCCTCCGACGTCGTGCCTGCCGACCACATGTCCGGGACACTAGCGCCATGGCTCTCCCCATCGAGGACTACGCACTCATCGGCGACCGCGGCACGGCGGCCCTGGTCGGCAAGGACGGATCGATCGACTGGCTCTGCCTGCCGCGCTTCGACTCCCCCGCCTGCTTCGCCGCGCTGCTGGGCACCGAGGACCACGGCCGATGGCTCCTGGCACCGGCCGACGAGGTGGTGGAGACCAGCCGCCGCTACGTCGACGGCACGGCGCTCCTCGAGACGACCTTCACCACCGCCGGGGGCGAGCTCGTGCTGCTCGACGTGATGCCGACCGGTGACAACCGCGCCGACGTCGTACGCCGCCTGACGTGCACCCGTGGCACCGTGACCGTCCGGCACGACTGGGTGGTGCGCACCGACTACGGCAAGGTCCGTCCCTGGGTGACCCGGCAACGCGCCCACGGCAACGATGTCGTCGTGGCCGTCGCCGGTCCCGACAAGTTCGTCCTGCGAGGCCCGCGGCTGCCCCATGGCCACGACGGGCACCACGACGACGAGTTCGAGATGAGCGCGGGCGACGAGATGACGTTCTCGACCACGTGGATCCACTCGTGGCACGACGTGCCGGAGCCGCTCGGCTTCGACGAGCGGATCCGCACGACCACCCAGCAGCAGCGGGAGTGGTCCGGCCGCTCGCCCGACGACGTGCCGCACGCCGACGTCGTACGCCGCAGCCTGCTGACGCTCCTGCTGATGACCCACGACGACACCGGTGGCATCGTCGCGGCGCCGACCACCTCCCTGCCCGAGGACTTCGGCGGCGAGCGCAACTGGGACTACCGCTTCTGCTGGCTGCGCGACGCCGCACTCACCCTCGAGTCGCTCCTCGGCGCGGGCTACGAGGAGGAGGCGCTGGAGTGGCGGCGCTGGCTGCTGCGCGCCGTGGCCGGTGACCCGGCCGACCTGCAGATCATGTACACCGTGGACGGCGGCCGAGAGCTGCCCGAGCGCGAGCTCGACCACCTGCCCGGCTACGCCGACAGCCGGCCGGTGCGCATCGGCAACGGTGCCGTCTCCCAGCGGCAGAACGACGTGCTCGGCGAGGTGATGGTCGCGCTCGAGCTGGCGCGCAACGCCGGCCTGGACGAGACGAGGAACTCGTGGGCGCTCCAGCGCGCTCTCGTCGACGAGCTCGCCGACCACTGGGACGAGGCGGACAACGGCCTGTGGGAGATCCGCGGGCCGCAGCGCCACTTCACCCACTCGCGGGTGATGGTGTGGGTCGCCTTCGACCGCGCCGTCCGGGCGGCGGAGGACCACGGTCTGCCCGGCTCGGTCGAGAGGTGGCGCGAGCTGCGCGACCGGGTGCGCGAGGAGATCCTCGAGAAGGGGTTCGACGCCGAGCGTGGGACGTTCACCCAGCACTACGACACCCGCGAGGTGGACGCGTCCTTGCTGACCATCCCCCTCGTGGGATTCCTTCCGGGCGACGACCCACGGGTGCTGGGCACCATCGACGCGGTCTGCGCGGACCTGATGCGTGATGGACTGCTGCTGCGCTACCGCACCCAGACCGGTGTCGACGGCCTGGCCGGCGACGAGCACCCGTTCCTCGCGTGCTCGTTCTGGCTGGTCTCCGCGTTGGCCCACGCCGGCCGACGAGACGACGCCGAGGTCCTGATGGACCGGCTGTGCGGGCTGACCAACGACGTCGGCCTGCTCGCCGAGGAGTACGACACCGAGCGCGGGCGGATGGCCGGGAACTTCCCTCAGGCCTTCAGCCACCTCGCTCTCGTGCAGGCGGCCCTCGCCCTGCGCTAGCAGGACGAGGGCCGCACTGGAGTGTGCTCAGGTGACGCTGGTCAGCGCTTGCGGACCTTGATCTTCACCACGGCCTGCTTGCCGCGGACCTTCTGGCTGCCGGCGTACTTCACGACGACGCGCTTCGTGCCGGTCTTGGCGAAGCGGTCGAGGCGGACGATCGCCTTGCCCTTCTTCAGCTTGGCGGTGTACTTCTTGCCGCCGACCTTGACGATCACCTTGCCGTTGACGGCCTTGATGCCGAGGGCGCTCGCCTTGATCTTCACGCGCGCGCGGGTCTTGCCCTTGACGATGCGGCCGGGATTCACCCGGGCCTTGACCTCGGGCTTGGCCTTGCGAACGTCGACGGGGATGGAGAACGACGTGCCGGTCGAGGGACCGGTGAAGGTCAGCATCTGCTTGCCCTTGCGGACCTTGCCCGTGAGCTTGACCGAGACCGCGCTCGTGCCGGACTCGTCGTTCTGCACGGCCGAGATGGTGTTGTCGACCTTGGCCGATGCCCTCCCGGCGTCGCCCAGCTTCACGGCGAGCGTGGGGTCCTTGGCGTCTGCGGGGGTGCTCATCGCCAGCGAGGACAGGTTCAGCTTGATCTCGCCCCCGAGGCGGTAGAAGCGCGGTGCGTCAGCCGGCAGCGAGACTCCCACCTGGCGCTGGTCGCCCTTGACCTTGAGCGGCGTCGTCGCAGCGAAGGTCGCCATGTAGTCGACCATGGCCTGCAGGTCGACCTTGCCCGTGTCGCGCTTGGCGGTCCCGGCGTTGAACCCGCGGAAGTTGTCACCACCCGTGGCGAGGAACGAGTTCACGGTGACCGAGTAGGCCGTGGCGGGGTCGATGGCCTTGCCGTTGAGCCACATGCCGGTGACCCGGCTGCCCTCCGGCTTGGTCGGGTCGTAGGTGGAGAAGAAGCCCTCGGACACGCCGAGACGCAGGAACGCACGGCTCGGGACGGCGCCGCCGGCGTCGCGCTGCCACTGCTGCTCCAGCACGGTCTTGATCTGCGCGCCGGTGAGCTTCATGTTGACGAGCGTGTTGGCGAAGGGCTGGACCACGGCCGCCTGCTTGTAGCTCAGCGTGCCGTTGGTGCCGGCCATGTCGGTGCGCAGGCCGCCCGGGTTCATGAAGGCGATCTGTGCAGCACCCGCCTCGGGCGTGCTGGTGGCCCAGCGCTGGACCTCGGCGACCAGGTTGCCGAGCGTCGACTCGCCACCGCGGTTCTCGGTGGTGCCATCGGCCAGCTTGGCGCGGTTGAACGCACCGCCGAGCTTGCCGAGCTCACGAGCACCGAGGACGTCGGCCTTGGCGACGGCCGCGTCGACGATGGTCTTGACCTCCGCCTTCTTGTCGATCGCACTCTGGGCGGTCAGTGCCACCGAGTTGGCCGAGACGATCGCCTGCGAGGCCACCGACACGGACGGGACCGAGGTGTCGACGGTGAACTTGAGGACGTTGAAGTTCGTGCCGTACTGGCCGGAGGAGACCACCGGCACACCATCGACGGTGCAGTTGTAGGCCAGGTGGGTGTGACCGGAGATGATCGCGTTGACGTTGGTGCCGACGCCCTTGACGATCTTGCCGAAGGCGCTGTCGTCGGAGACGCCGGAGCAGTTGTTGGTGGACGAGCCCTCGTGCACCAGCATCACGACGACGTCGGCGCCGGCGGCCTTGAGCGCGGCGGCCCCCGTCTTCACCTCGTCGACGATGGAGGTCACCTTGACGTCGGCGATGCCGGACGGCGACACCAGCGACGGGAGGTCCTCGGTGACGGCGCCGACGAAGCCGACGTCGACGCCGTCCACCGTCGTCATCCACGTGCCACCGTCGGACGTGCCCGGCGACGCGGCGACGTCGGGGAGCGCGTAGGTGTTGTCGGACTTCTTGCGGACGTTGGCCGCGAGGTACTGCCACTCCGCGCCACCGGCAGGGTTGGTGCTGGCGTCGTAGGGCTTCATGATCCGGTTGACGAGGTCGCCGTAGCCGGCGTCGAACTCGTGGTTGCCGGCGGCCGAGACGTCGAGGCCCATCGCGTTCATGGCGTCGAGGGTCGGCTTGTCCTGCTGGATGAAGGACTCGAAGGTCGAGGCGCCGACGAGGTCACCCGCGGCGGCGAAGACGGTGCCCCCCACCGTCGGGTCGGCGCGGTACTGCTCGATGGCGCCGGCGAACTGGGCCGCTCCCGCGGGCGTCGTGCCGGTGGTGCCCTCCGACACCAGACGACCGTGGAAGTCGTTGGTGCCGAGGATCTGGATGGTGGTGGGCGCCGCGTGGGCGGGCGTGGCCGTCGCGATGACGGCGAGCGGGGCTGCGAGCAGCCCCGTCAGGGAGGTCGCGAGAGCGATTCTGCGACCGGTTCGGGTTGCTGACACGAGGTGGCCTTTCGGTTGAGTACGTGAAGGTTGAGTACGTGAGAGTCGGGTCACCCTAACCCGCGGGTTCTGCGGGTCGTGCGCTTCGCAGAGACCTGCGAGCGGGCCGGATGAGGGGGTGCGAGCCCGGCCACCGGTCCTTCGGCGACCGGGCTCGCGACGCTCCGGGCGTCAGCGACGCTTGACCCTGATGGTCATGCGCGTGGCCGTCGACTTGGTGTGCGAGTCGCCGAGATAGACGACCCTGATGCGGTACTTGCCCGGGCGGTCGAAGCGGTCGAGCCGGATGGTGGCCGACCCGTCGCCGAGCTTGGCCCGATAGGTCTTCCGGCCGATCCTCACCTCGACCCCGCCGGTCGGCCGAACACCGTCAGCCTCGACGGAGACCTTGACCCGGGCCCGGGTGCGGCCAGCCCACACCTGTGCTGGACGCACCTTGGCGGACAGGTCGGCGTGCGTCTTGCGGACGCGAACCGACACCGTGCCGACGGACGCTCGATGCCGGGTGTCGCCGGTGTAGGTCAGCGCCAGCGTGTGGTTGCCCACGGGGAGCGCCCCCGCGGGCACGGCGATCCGGCCGGTTCCCGAGACGAGGGTGGTGCTCCCCAGGACCTTCGATCCTCGGGTCAGGGCCACCACTCCGGTCGCGTCGGAAGGCGACACTCGCACCTCGACCGATCCGGCGCTGCCGAAGCGGATCTTCTCAGCCGAGCCGCCGACCGTGGAGTCGACCGTCGAACCCGGCGGGTCGACCGGCGGGTCGACGGGCGGGTCGACGGGGGCGAGCTGAGTGTTGATGCCGATGATCTCCGGGTTGTGATCGGAGGAGCGGAACGGACCATCGGTGTAGAGGTTCGTCACGTTCGAGTTGAACCGGCCGTATTCGTAGAAGACCGGCTCCCCGGCGTTGATGTCCCAGATGTCCACCTTGTCGACCGTGGCGTACGCCGCTGCGTTCGCGAGCACGTGGTCGAGCGAGCCGACCATGCCGTCGAACGAGTAGGTCTCCTCCTCGGGGTCGCTGGTCGACTCCAGGTTGGTGTACCCAGCTGCGTTGAGGACCTGGATCGGGTCCTCCTTGGTGTACGAGTTGAAGTCACCGGTGAGGAAGACCCGGGTGGTGTTGCGGTCGGTCTTGAACTGCTCGGCGAAGGCGACCAGCGCGTTGGCCTGGGCGATCCGGTCCGGGTTGGCGTTGCCCTGACCCGTGCCGTCGTTCACGCCGGAACCTTTGGACTTGAAGTGGTTCACGATCACCGCGAACGCGCTCGCGTCGGGGGTGCCGACCTGCTTGAAGGCCTGTGCCAGCGGCTCGCGCGCGTTGCCGAAAGCCGCGTTGCCGACCAGGATCTTCGAGGTGCCGACCAGCTCGACCTTCGCCGGCTTGTAGATGAACCCGGTGCGGATCACGTCCTCGGCCGCCAGCGGCGGGAGGTCGCCCCCCGTCGGGGACGGCGCGAAGGCCCACGTGCCGGCGTTGCCGACGTTGAGCGAGTCGACCAGCTGGGTGATGGCGAAGTCGCGGTCCTTGCCGAACTTGGCCGAGTTCTCCAGCTCCTCGAGCGACACGATGTCGGCACCGGACGTGGTGATGGCGGCGACGATCTTGTCCCGCTGACGCTTCAGGTTCGCGTCGTTGGCAGCACCTCGCGGACCGTTGCCACTGCTGGTGGCAGGGGTGCCGCACTGGTTGGTCGTGATCCGGTTGCCGGCACGGTCGGTGTACCAGGTGCAGGAACCGCCACCCGCGACGTACTCCTCACCAGTGGTCGGGAAGAAGTTGAGCACGTTGAACGTCGCCAGCTTGATGTCACCACCGACGTCCTGGGGAGCAAGATTCGCTCCGCGGGTCTGGGAGATCTGCGGCTGGGCCTGTGAGGGAGCTCCGATCACGCGGGTGGTCGGGAGCAGGCGCCACGTGCTGAAGCCCTCGGTGAAGACCACGGGCTCCGGGAAGGTGACCGCGGCACCGATGCGCACGGTGTGGTTCGCGGTCAGCCACGGGTAGGCCTGTCCGGTGTTCGCGGCGGTGGCGTAGTTGAGGCTGGAGCCGTCGTCGAGGACGATCCGACGTGCGTTGTTGTAGGCCGTGCGCTCGCTGATCCTCACGGCCTCGGTCTGAGCGTCGTACAGCTCGGTCGGCGCGACCAGGGGCCTGCTGCTCTCGGCAGCCAGGCCGATCTCGCCGAACATGCCCGACGAGGGGTTGTTGCCTGGCCAGAAGGGGCTGCCGTCGTAGCTGTCGGTCACGGTGAAGGGAGCGGTCGGCTTGACCAGCTCCCCCTCCATCGCCTCGCGCTCCGCGGTCAGGTCCTCCAGCGACTTGCACGAGCTGCCGGGCAGTGCGCACGTGGTGCCGGGGATCGTGGTCTTGGCGATGACGGTGCCGAGGGCAGCGACGCCGGTCACACCGGCGTCCGACGCCGCGATCTGGGTGGCGCCACCGAACTCCGTGGCCTGACCGACCACCTGCACCGAATCACCGATCGCGGGGTACGTCGTGAAGCCGGTGGTGCCGCCGTAGACGAAGATCGCGTCCGAGGCGTTCGCAGTGTCCGGACCGGGGGTCTGCATGTAGAAGCCGTTCAGGCCACCGGTCGGGTAGGCCGCGGTCACGACACCCTGGGTCTTGACCTGCTGGCCGGCGAACGGAGTCGTCGCGCCGGTGCCTTGGATCTCGGCGATCGAGATCAGCTGGGCGGCCGCGGTGATGGTGAAGGTGAAGGTGACATCCTCCGACGCAGCGGGCGAGGCCGAGTCGGTGACCGTCGCAGTGACGCTGTAGGTGCCCGCCGTGGTCGGGGTACCGGAGACGGCGCCGTTCGCCGCGACGGTGACGCCCGGGGGCAGACCGGTCGCCGTCCAGGCATACGGCGTCGTACCGCCGGTGGCGGTCAGCGTGAAGCCGGCGACCGGCGCGTCGACCTGACCGGCCTTGTCGCCGGACGCATCTGCGGTCAGTGGTCCAGCGGTCGTGGTCGTCTGAGGGCTTGGAGCCGTCGCGGCCGCGAAGTCGCCCGCATTCGAGTCGGTGTCCTGGACCACCCCGGCGCTCGCCTTGCGGGAGATCGACGTGGCGTTGGCGGTCGCAGGTGCGACGTTGCGCGTTGCCGGCGCGACAGGAGTGCCTTCGTAGCTGGTGGTGGAAGTTCCCCAGCCAACGAAGTCGACCACGTTGGCGTGGGAGATCGTGCCGGTGCCGGGATCCAGCGGAGCCGTTCCGTTGACGAGGTAGATCTGCCCGCCCGTGCCGGCCAGATTGAGGTCGGTTCCCGTTGTCTGAGCATCAGGCGTCACCGGCAAGGGCTTGTCGGTGACTGACGTACCGGCGGCGGCCTGCACGAGGAAGTAGCCACCCGGCTGGATCGTCTTGTTCGGCAGGGCGAAGACGTTCGACGTTCCGGGCGCACCAGTCCCCCCCGCCGAGCGGTACTGAAGGCTCAGTCCGGCGACCGACAGCGGAGTCGAGCTCGGGTTGTGGAGCTCGATGAAGTCGTTGGTGTAGACCGCGCCGCTATTGCCGCCTCCCCCGTAGACCTCGTTGATGACCAGTCCGGTGCCGGCTGGATTGGCCTGTGCTGCAAAGGGGGTGAGTCCAGCTGTGAGAAGAGCCAGACCCGCTCCGGCCGCGATACGACGCGACGACAAGAGCGCAAGTGAGCGCATATTTACTCCGGGATTCGGGGGGTGCAGGTGATGTGCACCGCATCTTGACCCACGTCGCCGACATTTGGGGATCCACCCGGCCCAGTTGTTCTGAGACTGTTGCCAAAAGTTCGGGTGCCATTTCGTCGCGATGTGACGCAGGCCTCAGACCTTTTCTGAGCGTCGCTGCCTGGCGACGTCCCGGAAGAACTCGTAGCCCGACCAGAGGGTCATCGCGACGGCCGCGGCGAGCATCGCCTGGGCCAGGTAGAACAGCACCTCGCCGGTGGGGCCGGGCCAGAAGTCGAAGGCTCCACCGTGGGCATCGCCGTGCGGCAGCGGCCAGATCAGGCCCGCGAGCGCGAAAGCCTGCAGGACAGTCTTGATCTTGCCGCTCTGCGCCGCAGCGATGACGACGTCCTTCAGGATCGAGAGTCGCAGGAGGGTCACGCTCCACTCGCGCAGCAGCACGAGGATCGTCACCCACCACCAGACGTCGCCCACGATCGAGAGGCCGATGAAGGCCATTCCGGTGATCGCCTTGTCGGCGATCGGGTCGGCGATCTTGCCGAAGTCCGTGATCAGGTCGTGCTTGCGGGCCAGGTCGCCGTCGATCTTGTCGGTGATCATGGCGACCGCGAACAGGCCGAAGGCGATCCATCTCCACAGCGGGTCGTTGCCGTCGTCGACGAGCAGGGCCCAGCCGAAGAACGGCACCATCACGATGCGCAGCGTGGTGAGCACGTTGGCGATGTTGAAGTTCGACACCTGCCGCTGCTCGGTGGTCATGCGCCGGCTCCACTCGCTCGTGCGACCAGGTCCACCCCGTCGGTCGCGGTGACGGTCGCCGTCACCAGGTCGCCGACCTGCGCGTCCGCTGCGCCGACGAGGGTCGTCGTACCGTCCACCTCCGGGCCCTGGTGGGCGGCGCGACCGTCGACGACGAGCCCGTAGTCAGCCTCCTCCAGGGTCTCGACCAGCACCACGACCTCCTCGCCGATGCGCTCCTCGGCCCGCTGGGCGTTGAGCTCCTCGACGAGGGCGGTGACGTGCTCGGTGCGGGCGCGGATCTCGTCGTCGTCGAGCTTGAGGTCGTCGGCGAAGCCCGCCGCCTCGGTGCCGTCCTCGTCGGAGTAGCCGAAGACGCCGGTGACGTCCATCCGGGCGGCCTCGAGGAAGTCGCACAGGGTCTGCAGCTCCTCATCGGTCTCCCCGGGGAACCCGACGATCACGTTGGACCGTACGCCAGCCAGTGGGGCCAGCGAACGCACCTGCTCGAGCAGGCCGAGGAAGCTCTCGGGATCGCCGAAGCGACGCATCCGACGCAGCACCGAGGCGCTCGCGTGCTGGAAGGAGAGGTCGAAGTAGGGCACCACGCCGGGGGTCGAGGCGATCGCCTCGATGAGTCCGGGGCGCGTCTCGGCGGGCTGGAGGTAGGACACCCGCACCCGCTCGATGCCGTCGATGCCGGAGAGCTCGGGCAGGAGCGTCTCGAGCAGTCGCAGGTCGCCCAGGTCCTTGCCGTAGGACGTCGAGTTCTCGCTGACGAGGAAGAGCTCCTTGACGCCCTGCTCGGCGAGCCAGCGTGCCTCGCCGACGACGTCGCTCGGGCGGCGGCTGACGAAGGAGCCGCGGAAGCTCGGGATCGCGCAGAAGGAGCAGCGCCGGTCGCAGCCGCTGGCGAGCTTGAGCGGCGCCATCGGGCCGGCGTCGAGCCGACGTCGTACGGCGCGGGGGCCCGTCGCGGGGGCACCTGCGCCGATCTCCGCGGTGTCTGCCTGCACCTCGTGCCCGGGCACCGAGATCGTGGACGCGTCGCGGTCGACCGGGGAGATCGGGAGCAGCCGGCGGCGGTCGGAGGGCGTGTGCGGGTGGTGCACCTCGCCGGACACGATGGCGCGGAGCTTGGCCGCGATGTCGGGATAGTCGTCGAAGCCGAGGACTGCGTCGGCCTCGGGCAGCGACTCGGCGAGGTCCTTGCCGTACCTCTCGGCCAGGCAGCCGACGGCCACCACGGCCTGCGCCTTCCCACCGTGGCCGGCCGACGCCTTGAGGTCGGCAGCCTCGAGCAGGGTGTCGACCGAGTCCTTCTTGGCGGCCTCGACGAAGCCGCAGGTGTTCACCACGACGGTGTCCGCGTCCTCGGCATCGTCGACGAGCACGAACCCACCGGCCTCCAGACGTCCGGCCAGCTCCTCGGAGTCGACCTCGTTGCGCGCACAGCCGAGGGTCACGACAGCGACCTGCAGGGGCGCGGCAGGCTGGGGTGAGGCGGGCAGGGACTCGTGCTCAGTGGTGGTCATCGCACCCGTGAGTATGCCGGTTCGGGCGTCCCTCACCCCATTCCGCTCCCCCTCGGCCCGTCCACGCGCGCTAGCGTCGCGCGAGTGCTGCACACCCACGAGATCTCCGTCACCGACGACGTCGTGCGCAAGACGTACGTCTCGTGGGCCCAGGATGAGCCCGGTCGCGAGTGGCAGGCGCTCGTGCACCTCGACCGACATGCGCCGGGACTGGCACCGAGGCCGATCGCACGTCTCGAGGTCGACGATCGCCCGGTGATCGACATGGCCCTGGTCGCTGGGCTGCCCCTCACAGAGGCGCTGTCGCGGGAGCAGACCTCGGCGCTCGCCGGTGCGTTCCTCCGGCTCTTCGCCGTCCCCGTCCCCGCCGACCTGCGCCTGCGCGCCCATGACCCGACGAGCTTCCGGGAGCGCTTCCGGTGGTGGCTGGAGGCAGACCACGACTGGGACGCCTGCCAGGACCCTGACGGCGTGCGCCACGCGGTCGACGCCGCCCGGAGATGGCTGGTGCGGCACCCGCCGACGCCGGACTGGATCGACGACCCCGTGATCGCGCTCGGGGACGGCAACCTCGACAACGTGCTGTGGGACGGCCGCGCCTGCCGGCTCGTCGACTGGGAGGAGTACGGCGTCTCGGACCTGTCCTACGAGGTCGCCGACGTCCTCGAGCACGCCTCGTCGCGCCTGGAGCGCAGGTTGGACTCATCCGCCCTGCTGGCAGAGCTCGCGCTCACGGCCGACCAGCGGGAGCGGGTCGAGCACCACCGGCGGACGTTCGCGTGCTTCTGGCTCGCGATGCTGCTGCCCGGCAGACCCGGGTGGCACCGGAACCCTCCGGGGTCGACGGAGGACCAGGCGAGCCGGGTGCTGGAGCTGGTCGGCTGAGGCGGACGCATCGCGGCCGCCACACGTGTCCGCGATGTTGCCCCTCGGACCGGCGTCGCGTGGCCACGCGACGGACACGTGTCCGCGAAGTCGCCCCGACAGGACGTGCGCGCGCATCCGACGGACACATGTCCGAGAACTTGCCCCTCGACGCCACGACGGAAGGCAACTTCTCGGACACGTGTCCGCGACATGGCCCTCCGGAGGGATCTACAAGGGCGACATCGCGGACACCTGTGGTCCGCGAGACAGCGGCTCAGTCGGCGACGAACGTGCCCTGACCGGCCACGCCGGGCTCACCGACGGCACGGGCGTCACCACCGGCCAGGGACACCGTGACGGCGCCGTCCGTGGATTGCACCCGCACGGGCGGCGAGGCCTCGAGCTCGCGGGTCTCCCCGGCGGCCAGGTTGCCCTTGAACGCGATCTCACCGGCACCGTCGCGTACGACGACCCGGGCGCCTCCCGACTCTGCGTTCACCACGACGGCGACCGGGTCCGCGACCGCGGCGTTGCCGGTGCCCTCGGGGCCGCCGGAGCCGTTGAGCACCGGAGTGGCCCCCCGGAGCTCGGGCGGGGTGTCCATCACGAGCCGGGCTACCGACCACGCCAGCACGACCGCCATCACCACGGCGACGAGCACCGACCAGTTGGGCCCACCGCGGGTGCCGCGGATCGAGCCGTGCGAGCCGGTGGCCAGCTCGGCCTCGAAGACCCGCCGCGGGTTGATGGGAGCGCGGGCGTAGCGCTCGTCGTAGGACGCCAGGAGCGGTACGACGTCGATCCCGAGCACGCGGGCGAGCGTGCGCAGGTGACCGCGGGCGTAGAAGTCGCCACCGCAGGGCTCGAAGTCGTCGACCTCGACGGCCTCGATCACGTGCGGGCGGATGCGGGTGCGGTCGGCCAGCTGGTCGACCGTCAGGCCGAGACGGGTGCGCGCGGCGGCGAGCTCGGGTCCGATGACCGGGTCCTCGGCGGGCTCGACCTCGAAGTCGTCGAGCACCAGCGGCTCGACGGGCTCGCCGGGCCGAGCGATCGCGCGCACGCGGTCGCCCCACGACTGCGTCTCCTCGACCAGGCTCACCCGTCCGGGGCTGCGCAGCTCGCGACCGGTCTGCTCGTCCTCGACCGCGTCGGGCTCGACGAAGTCACGACGCACCTCCGAGCGACGGGCCACTCCGGTCTCGCGCAGGGCGGACGGCGTCGGGCTGGCGACGGGCGCCTCGACGACCTGCGCCTCGACTACGTCGGCCTCGACGACATCGGCCTCGGTGACATCGAGCTCCCCCTCGGAGACCTCCTCGACCTCGGGCTCGAGCACCACGATCTGGCTCGCGTCACGGGCCACCCGGCCGAGCGCGGCGGAGAGGTCCTCCCCAGCCCCGACGACGCGGGTGGACAGGCCAAGCGGCACCGCTAGCGGCGCCCCGTGCAGCAGGCGGGAGACGCTCGTGTGGCGCTTGCCGGCACCGGTCAGCTCGGCCTCGATCAGCTCCAGGTTGTGGGGCACGACCACCAGGCGGCCGTCGTGCAGCAGGCCGCGGCGTGGCGTGTGCTCGACGTGGTGCACCGCCGTCCACGGCAGCCCACGCCACGTGCGGCCGAGCCGGATCCGGATGCCCTGCGCGTCGGCCACCAGGAGCGGCGTGCGTGCGTCGACGAGGCCGACGAGCCAGTAGACGCCCAGCAGGCCCATCGCGACCACGAAGGCCCAGTCGAGCGCCGACCCGGACTGGGTGGCGCGACCGAAGTAGGCGATGGCGACCGCAGACGCGGTCAGGCCCACCCCGGCGGCGACACCCGCGTGGCGGCGTACCTCGACGTGGTCGGGGACGAGGTCGGGCGAGAAGCCGGTGACCTCGTCGTCGAGCGCGTCGTGGTGGACCTCGTTCTCGTTCAGCGCTGAGCTCATCAGGCTCCCCCCTCCAGAGTGGCGATCACGGAATCGAGCTCGTCCGGCTTGACCAGGACGTCACGTGCCTTGGAGCCCTCGCTGGGCCCGACGACGCCACGGCTCTCCATGATGTCCATCAGGCGACCCGCCTTGGCGAAGCCGACGCGCAGCTTGCGCTGGAGCATCGACGTCGAGCCGAACTGCGTGGAGACGACGAGCTCGATGGCCTGCACCACGAGCTCCATGTCGTCGCCGATGTCGTCGTCGAGATCCCGCTTGGACTCCTTCGGCGCCGTCACGTCCTCGACGTAGGTCGGCTCCAGCTGGTCCTTGCAGTGCTTGACGACCTGGTGGATCTCGGCCTCGGTGACCCACGATCCCTGCACGCGGACCGGCTTGGAGGCGCCCATCGGCAGGAAGAGGCCGTCACCCTGACCGACCAGCTTCTCGGCGCCCGGCTGGTCGAGGATGACCCGGCTGTCGCCCAGCGACGACGTGGCGAAGGCCAGCCGTGAGGGGACGTTGGCCTTGATCAGGCCGGTGACCACGTCGACCGACGGGCGCTGGGTGGCGAGCACCAGGTGGATGCCGGCGGCCCGGGCGAGCTGGGTGATGCGGACGACCGAGTCCTCGACGTCGCGCGGCGAGACCATCATCAGGTCGGCCAGCTCGTCGACGATGACCAGGAGATAGGGGTACGGCGACAGCGTCCGCTCGCTGCCCGCCGGCACCTCGACCTTGCCCGCGCGCACCGCCTTGTTGAAGTCGTCGATGTGGCGGAACCCGAAGTTGGCCAGGTCGTCGTAGCGCAGGTCCATCTCGCGCACCACCCAGGCCAACGCCTCGGCGGCCTTCTTGGGGTTGGTGATGATCGGCGTGATCAGGTGCGGCACGCCCTCGTAGGCGTTGAGCTCCACCCGCTTCGGGTCGACCATGATCATCCGCACCTCGTCGGGCGTGGACCGCATCAGGATCGAGGTGATGAGCGAGTTGATGAACGACGACTTGCCGGATCCGGTGGCACCGGCGACCAGGAGGTGCGGCATCTTCGCCATGTTGGCGACCACGAAGCCGCCCTCGACGTCCTTGCCGAGCCCGGCCACCATCGGGTGGTGGTCCGAGCGCGCGGTGTTGGACCGGAGCACGTCGCCGAGGGAGACGATCTCCTTGTCGGTGTTGGGGATCTCGATGCCGATCGCGGACTTGCCGGGGATCGGGCTGAGGATCCGCACGTCGGCCGACGCGACGGCGTAGGCGATGTTCTTCGACAGCGCGGTGACCTTCTCGACCTTCACCGCGGGGCCGAGCTCGACCTCGTAGCGGGTCACCGTGGGGCCGCGGGTGTAGCCGGTGACGGTGGCGTCGATGTTGAACTCGTCCATCACCTGCATCAACCGCTCGACGACGGCGTCGCTGGCCTTCGAGCGCGCCTTGTGCACCGAACCGGGCTTGAGCACCTCGTTCGCGGGCAGCGAGTAGGTGATGTCGCCGGAGAGCGCGAGCTGCTCGACGCGGGCGGGCAGGGGTGTGTGCGGCGGGGGCTCGACGGCACCGGCGTCGTCCTTGCCGAGCCCCGGCACCACCGGGGTGAGCTCGGTCGGGACGTCGGCGGGGTCGACGACGGCGTCGGCGATGGGGTCGGCGAAGAGGTCGATGCCGTAGTCCTCGACGCCCTCGGTGTCCGCGCCCTTCTTCTTGCGCCGCTTCTTCAGCTCGCGCTCGCTGAGGACCGGGCTGTCGTAGGCCGGGTCGCCCATCTCGGGGTCGATCTCGTCGTCGAGCATCGAGCGCCGGCGGGTGCGCGCGGGCTTCGTGACCTCCTCGTCCGCCGCGTCGGCGTCGGACGGGGTGCGGCCGAGTGCCTGGTCGCGCAGCGCGGCCAGCTTGACCGGGATCTGGTAGATCGGCGTGGCGGTGATGATGAGGACGCCGAAGACCGCCAGCAGGCCCAGCAGCGGCACGACGACGTACGGCGTCTGCATGAGGTCGAGCAGCAGGCTCGAGGTGACGTAGCCGATCGCTCCCCCGGCCTCCTGCAGGTTGGAGGCGTCGCCGAGGACGGGCTGCGGGTTGCCGTTGGCGATGTGCACGATCCCGAGCAGGCCCAGCGCGAAGGCGATCCAGCCGATGACCTGACGACCGACGGGTCCGTTGTGCTCGGGGTCGCGCAGGGTGCGCCAGCCGGCGTAGGTCACGAAGAGCGGGACCAGCCAGCCGACCTTGCCGACCGCGCCGGCGGTGGCCGAGCGCGCGAACTCCATCACGCCGCCCGGCAGCTGCCACCACACGGCGGCGGCAATGACGAGGGCGAGCCCGATGAGGAACAGGCCGGCGCCGTCACGGCGGTGCTCGGGATCGAGGTCGCGTGCGGACCTGCCGATGGACCGGGCGACCGCTCCGACTCCGTGGGCGATCCCCAGCCAGACCGTGGCGACGCCACGGAACAGGGCGCCGAACAGTCGAGCGACCGGCCCCTGCCCGTTGCGCACCGCGCGCGGCGCCGGTCGCGAGGCTGGCCGGCGCTTGGACGCGCTCGATCCGCTCCGGCCCTTCGCTGAAGAGCTGGGACGCTTGCTGGTACTCCGTGATCGGGTGCTCGAACCCTTGGTCTTGCTGGTGGATCTGGACGTGCTCGAGCTCCGCGACCCCGGCGGGGAAGACGTACGGGTCGCCATGGTCCGAACCCTACGGCTCCGTCCCATCCGTCACACGGACCACAGGAGTGCGTGTCGCTGCTCGCCCGGCGGGGTGAAACAGACCGGCCGTTCGGTCAGGTGCTCGGCATCCGGTCTTCCCAAGTGTCGGATGTCGTCCTTATGGTGAGCCGGATCACTCGGGCGCCTAGGTTCCGGGTGGATCTCGGAATCGGAGGAAAATGTGAAGCTCCTCAATAGAGGGCTTGCACTTGCCGTGGTCGGGGCGGGTCTTGCCGCAATCCCCACCATCGGCGTGCAGGCAGCACCGGCCGCCCAGGCCGACAACACCGGCGTCGCGGCGATGGCCGCGAAGGCCGACGGAAGCGTCGCCGTCACCCGCGAGGAGGCCACCGACAAGGTGGGCTTCATCCGCGTCAAGGGCCAGGGCGACCTGCTCCCCGGCGTCGAGGGCGACTCCGTCGCCGCCGCGCAGGACAAGGTCGACGCCTACCTGGCCACCTACGCCGGCAACTTCGGAGCACGTCCCGACGAGCTGATCCGCAAGGACACCCAGAAGTCCGCCGCCGGCTGGACCGTCACCCTGACCCAGCAGTACAAGGGCATCGACGTCTTCGGCTCGATGCTGCGCGCACAGGTCGACGCCGACGGCGAGCTGACGTCCGTCAACGGCTACGCCGCGCCCGACCTGTCGCTCTCGGTCGACCCGCGCATCACCGCGCAGGACGCCGGCACCCGCGCCGTTGGCCTGGTCAAGGAGGACGCCCCGACCACTGACGGCGGCGAGCCCGCCGACCTCACCGGCATCGCACCCGCGAGCGCCGACCTCGTCATCTACCGCATGGGCGCGACCCGGGGCGACGACGGCGAGGCCGTGCTGGCCTACCAGGTCGAGGTCTCCAACGAGAAGAACATCCGCGACGTCGTCTTCATCGACGCGCAGACCGGCAAAGCGCTCAACCGCTGGTCGATGGCCAACGACGCGCTGAACCGCGAGCTCTACGAGGCCACCGGCACCGCCCAGGCGCCCGTCCTCACCCGCGTGTGGAAGGAGGGCGACGCGTTCCCGGGTGCCCTCAACGTCGACCAGCGCAACCTGGTCAACTCCGCGGGCGAGTCCTACTGGCTCTACAAGAACACCTTCGGCCGCGACTCCTACGACGGCAACGGCGCGACCATGCGCACGGTCAACAACGACCCGCGCATCAACTGCCCCAACGCCAACTGGAACGGCATCACCACCAACTACTGCAACGGCGTCACCTCCGACGACGTGGTCTCGCACGAGTGGGGCCACGCCTACACCGAGTACACCTCCGGCCTGATCTACCAGTACCAGTCCGGTGCCCTCAACGAGTCCTACTCCGACGTGTGGGGCGAGACCCTCGACCTCATCAACGGTCGCGAGGACGAGGACGAGGAGTACACGACCAAGCGCACGGTCGGCGACTGCGACATCACCGCACCGCCGGGCCTCGACATGGCCATCACCGCTCCGGCCAACCTGGCCGGCCCGTGCGTCGCGGTGGCCGCAACCGGCGCCAAGGCGATCCCCACGACGGCGATCACCGCCGAGGTGGTCTCCGCCCGTGACGCCGCGAACACCGCCGGTCCGACCACCACGGACGGCTGCACCGCCTACACCAATGCCGCTGCTGTGGCCAACAAGTGGGCCTACGTCGACCGGGGCACCTGCCCGTTCGCCGACAAGGTCGCGCAGGCCAAGGCCGCCAACGCCGCCGGCATCGTGATCGGCAACAACAACGTCGACCCGCCCGCCGGCTTCACCGGCGACCCGGCGCTCTACGGCGTGATGGTCTCCCAGGCCGACGGCAACAAGTTCAAGAGCGTCACCGGCTCGGTCACCGTCTCGGTCAAGGCCGATGACACCAGCACCCGCCCGGCCACCACCCGGTGGCTGATGGGCGAGAAGTCCACTGCCTTCGGCGGCGCGATCCGTGACATGTGGAACCCCACCTGCTACGGCGACCCCGGCAAGGTCAGCGACGCCGAGTACAAGTGTGATCCGACCGGAGCAGACGCCGGCGGCGTGCACTCCAACTCGGGCGTCCCGAACCACGCCTACGCGCTGGTGGTCGACGGCGGGACCGACAACGGCCAGACCGTGGTCGGGCTCGGGCTCGACAAGGCCGCTGCGATCTGGTGGCGCGCCCAGACGGCGTACCTGACCCCGCAGTCGAACTTCACCGACGCGGCCAACGCGTTCGAGCAGTCGTGTGCGGACCTGGTGGGCAAGCCGATCAACAAGCTGACCACGCAGCCCAACGCGACCCCGCAGGCAGCGACGCCGATCGCTGCCGGTGACTGCGCCTCCGTGGCCGCCGCCACGGCTGCCACCGAGATGCGGACCGCTCCGGTCAAGTGCGCCTTCAAGCCGCTGCTCGCCAAGAACGCGCCCGCCACCTGCGGCGCCGGGTTCACCGAGGACGTGCTGTGGAGCGAGGACTTCGAGGACGGCCTGACCGGCTGGACCGCCAGCAACGAGGTCGTGTTCCCCGGAGGCATCCACGAGCCGTGGAGGAGCATCGCGAACGCTCCGGCGGGCACGGGTGCGGCGCACCCGAGCAAGGTCGCCTTCGGCCCGACGCCCGACGAGGGCCAGTGCACCAACGGTGCAGGCGACTTCTCGAGCCGGGACTCGATCACGAGCCCGATCGTGGAGATGCCGGGAGTCGTGCGCGCGCCGAAGATCTCCTTCGACCACTACGTCGCGACGGAGATCGGCTACGACGGCGGCAACGTCAAGATGAGCATCAACGGCAGGGCCTTCACGGCCGTGCCGGCCGCTGCCTTCATCTACAACGCGCCGACCACGCTCACGGGCACCGCGACCAACACCAACCCGCTCGCCGGACAGCCCGGGTTCACGGGCACCGACGGTGGCGAGACCAAGGGCAGCTGGGGCCAGTCGCAGATCGACCTGTCCGCCGCCGGCGTCAAGGCCGGGGACACCCTGCAGCTGCGCTTCGACGTCGGTCGTGACGGGTGTGGCGGCAACGAGGGCTGGTACATCGACAACGTGAAGGTGATCGACTGCAAGCTGGCCGCGAAGGTCAGCGCCGTCCACGTGCCGGAGCCGTCGACGTTCGGCCAGGCTTCCACCGCCAAGGTGACCGTCACCCGTGACGGCTCGACCGGTGGCGCCCCGACCGGAGAGGTCGTCGTCACGAACGCTGCCGGCACCGAGCTCGGCCGGGCCACGCTCGCCAACGGCGCGGCCGACGTGGCGCTCCCGGCGAACCTGCCGGTCGGCACGAACACGCTGACCGCGACCTACGGGGGCGACAGCTCGCTCAGCTCGGCGAAGACGACCTTCACGGCCACCGTGAAGGCAGCCGGACCGAGCAGCAAGGTCGAGTCCACGACCACGGTCCAGGTGATGCCCAAGAAGCCGAAGGCCGGCAAGAAGGTGACGCTGAAGATCACCGTCAAGGCCAAGGGCACCAAGCCCTCGGGCAAGGTCGTGATGAAGATCGACGGCAAGAAGCGCACCGTCAAGATCAAGAACGGCAAGGCGACCGTGAAGATCAAGAAGGGCTTCAAGGCCGGCAAGCACAAGGTGAAGGTGATCTACAAGGGCTCCGACACCGTCAAGCGCAGCAAGGACTCGCTGACGTTCCGGGTCACACGCTGACCTGACGACATCGGCTGAGCACCAGCTGAGCACGACGACGGCCCCGGCGGAGCGATCCGCCGGGGCCGTCGTCCGTGTCCGGACCGGCTCGGGCTCAGTGCACTCAGCCGGCGTGCAGCCCGGTGAGCCACGGCAGCACGACCAGCACCGTCGGCAGCGCCAGGATGGCCGCGGCGAGGAGCACGACGGCGGCGGCCTGGGACCGATGGCTTCGGGTGTCGCGAAGCACCTCGACCCGCGCGGCGAGCGACGAGCCCGTGGACCCGAGGGAGCCGGCGGGAGCCGATGAGCCGGCCAGCGCCACGAGCGCGGAGAGGAGTGCGCGTCGCTCCCCGGAGCGTACGGCGGCCCGGTCGGCGAGCACCTCCACCAGGACCTCGACCTCCTGCCGGGCGGCGGCGCTGGCCACCCACCGCGGGAAGGCGAGGTGGAGCACGGTGAAGGCCTCGAGCACCAGGTCGTGCCGGGAGCGCAGGTGCGAGCGCTCGTGCTCGAGCACCGCCCCGAGCTCGGCCGGGGCGAGGCTGGTGAGCGTCGAGCGGGAGACCACGATGCGCGAGCCGGTCATGCCGGGCACGCAGTAGGCCACGGGCAGGTCGTGGTCGAGCACCGAGACTCCCCCGTCGACCCGGGCCACGAGGTCCACCCGCTCGCGGTGCATCCGGCGCATCCGGCGCAGCGAGGTGCCGGTGCGGTGCCCGCTCAGGAGCAGACGCGCGGCGACGACGGCGGTCATCGCGCCGGCCAGGAACGCCACCACCACGTCGGAGGTGGCCACCGGAGGCACCCACAGCCGGTCGGTGGTGAGCGAGAGCCCGGCACCCAGGGCCGCCAGCACGGCGGCCAGCGCGGTGCTCTGCCACAGCAGCATCGCCGCCGACGGCGTACGCCTCAGACCGTGCCACCGCGACAGCGCCCAGGGGAACGGGCCCGCGAGCATGACCGCGAGCGCCCCGAGGACCAGCGGGGTCGGCACCGGCGCTCAGCCCAGGTCGGCGAGCGCGCGCCGCAGGGCCGCGAGGTCGTCCGCGCTGGCCTCGCCGACGAAGGACACCAGGGCCTGGTCGCGGTCGGCGCCGGTGACCTCGAGCGCCTCGTGCATGAGCTCGGCGGTCATCGCGGCGCGGGTGAGTCGCGGTGCGTAGCGGAAGGCGCGACCGTCGCGCTCGCGCACCACCAGGTCCTTGGCGACCAGGCGGTCGAGCACGGTCATCACGGTCGTGTACGCCAGGTCGCGGTCGGCCAGCTTCTCGTGCACCTCGCGGCCCGAGGAGGGCGCGCCTGCGCTCCAGAGCGTCTCGAGGACCGCCTGCTCGAGCTCTCCCGTCCGGGACCGTGGACTCATGGACCGGAGTCTAGGGGCCGTGTGCACACAACTACGACACGGCGTAGTATCTACTACATCGTGTAGTAACTCGGCGTCGTACCGGTCCGCTCGAAGGGGTGCCCATGGAAGTCCTCGACATCGCTCGCTGGCAGTTCGGGATCATCACGGTCTACCACTTCCTCTTCGTCCCGCTGACGATCGGGCTGACCGCCGTGATCGCCGGCCTCGAGACCGCCTGGCTGCGCACGGGCAAGGAGGACTACCTCCGGCTGACGAAGTTCTTCGCCAAGCTCTTCCTGATCAACTTCGCCATCGGCGTGGTGACCGGGATCGTGCAGGAGTTCCAGTTCGGGATGAACTGGTCGGACTACTCCCGCTTCGTCGGCGACGTGTTCGGCGCCCCGCTCGCGATCGAGGGCCTGCTCGCCTTCTTCCTCGAGTCGACCTTCCTCGGCCTCTGGATCTTCGGCTGGGACAAGCTCCCCCGCGGCCTGCACGCCGCGTGCATGTGGATCGTCCACCTCGGCACGCTCGCGTCGTCGTGGTTCATCCTCGCCGCGAACTCGTGGATGCAGCACCCGGTGGGCTACCGCTTCAACGAGGAGTCGGGTCGCGCGGAGCTGACCGACTTCTGGGCGGTGATGTTCAACAAGGTCCAGCTCGTGACGTTCCCCCACGTGATCTTCGCGGCGTACATGACCGCGGGAACCTTCCTGCTCGGCGTCTCGGCCTACCTCTACATGAAGAGGAGGCACCAGGCCGACCGGCCGATGTATCACCGCGCCATCCGCATCGGTGCGACGATCGCGCTGCTCGCCGGCATCGGCGTCGCGATCACCGGCGACCTCCAGGGCAAGGTGATGACCGAGGTCCAGCCGATGAAGATGGCCGCGGCCGAGGGCCTCTACGAGACCAGCGAGGGGTGTGCCCCGTTCTCGGTGCTCACCGTCGGCACGCCCGACGGCGAGCACGAGAAGTTCGCGGTCACGGTGCCGTGCCTGCTGTCCTTCCTCGGCACCGGCTCCTTCGACGGGACGGTCCAGGGCATCAACCCGCTCAAGGAGGAGTACGCCCAGACCTACGGCCCCGCCGACTACACCCCGATCATCCCCGTCACCTACTGGTCGTTCCGCTTCATGATGGGCCTCGGCATGTTCGCCGCTGCCGGCTCGGCGCTGATCCTCTGGCTGACCCGCAGGGGCCGTACGCCCGGCGCGAGGTGGCTCGGCTGGCTGGGACTGAGCCTGCCGATCGCGACGACGCTGGCCTCGTCGTGGGGCTGGATCTTCACCGAGATGGGTCGTCAGCCGTGGGTCGTGTTCGGCCTGATGCGCACCGAGGACGCCGTCTCCCCCGGCGTCTCGGTCTTCGAGGCCGCGACCTCCCTGATCGTGCTCACGCTCCTCTACGCAGCACTCTTCGCGATCGAGATGAAGCTGCTCGTCACCTACATCAAGAAGGGCGCCGACCCCTTCGAGGAGCCACCGGACGTCAGGGCCGGCGACGCCGACGAGGACGCCCCGCTCACCTTCGCCTACTGATCACGGAACGAGGACACCATGGAGCTCACCACCGTCTGGTTCGCCCTGATCGCCGGGCTCTGGATCGGCTACTTCTGCCTGGAGGGGTTCGACTTCGGCGTCGGCATGCTGCTGCCGGTGCTCGCCCGCGACGATCGCGAGCGCCGCGTCATGATCAACACGATCGGCCCGGTCTGGGACGGCAACGAGGTCTGGCTGCTGGTCGCCGGCGGCGCGACCTTCGCCGCCTTCCCCGAGTGGTACGCCACCCTCTTCAGCGGCTTCTACCTCCCGCTGCTGCTGATCCTGGTCGCGCTCATCGTGCGCGGGCTGTCCTTCGAGTACCGCCACAAGCGCGACGAGGCGGAGTGGAAGGCGCGCTGGGATCTCGCGATCATCTTCGGCTCGATCGTGCCCTCGCTGCTGTGGGGCGTGGCGTTCGCCAACATCGTGGCCGGGGTGCCGATCGACGCCGACAAGGAGTTCACCGGCAACCTCCTCACGCTGCTCAACCCCTTCGGCCTGCTCGGCGGGATCGTGATGCTCACCCTCTTCGCGACCCACGGCGCGATGTTCATCGCCCTCAAGACCGACGGCGAGATCCGGCACCGGGCACGAGCACTGGCCGTGCGCGTCGGTGCGGTGGCGGCCGTCCTCGCCGTGGTCTTCCTGGTCTGGACCCAGGCGCGGACCGGAAGCCTCGCCTCGGCCGTCGCCTTCGCCGCCGCGGCGCTCCTCCTGCTCGGGGGGCTGGTGGCCGCCCAGGCCGGTCGTGAGGGCTGGGCCTTCGCCGGCACCTTCTTGACGATCGGCCTCGCCGTCGCCGGCCTGTTCCTGGCGCTGTTCCCCGACGTGATGCCGTCGACCACGGACGCGGCGTTCTCGCTGACCACGACCAACGCCGCCTCGACGGCGTACACGTTGAAGGTGATGACGTGGGTCGCGGTGTTCTTCACGCCGATCGTGCTGGGCTACCAGGCGTGGACCTACTGGGTCTTCCGCAAGCGGATCTCGGTGCACCACATCCCGACGGCGAAGCTGGCCGAGGTGTCGAGGTGAGACCGCTCGACCCCGCAGCGCTGGGTCACCTGCGACCGGCGCGCGGGGCGCTCGCCCTCGTCGTCGCGTGCGGCATGGTCGGCGGCCTGGCCACGGTGGCGCAGGCGTTCGCGCTGGGAGCCCTCGTCGTGGGTGCCGTCACGGGCGGCGCCTGGCAGTCCGCGGCCGGGTCGCTGGTCGCTCTCGTGCTGCTGCGCACCGCGACGGCGTACGTCGGCCAGCGCGCCGCCGCACGCGCGGCCGGCCAGGTCTCCGGCAGCCTGCGTCAGCGCCTGCTGGATGCTGCTCGGCGCGGGGGCGACGTCTCCCCCTCCCGGCTCGCGGTGCTCGCGACCCGCGGTGTGACCGGCGTCGAGCCCTACGTCACGCGCTACCTGCCGGCACTCGTGCCGGCGGTGCTGCTGCCGGTGGTCACGCTGGCGGCGATCACCTGGCTCGACCCACTGTCGGGCCTCGTCGTGGCGTTCACGCTGCCGCTGGTGCCCCTCTTCGCCGTGCTCGTCGGGCTCACCACCCGCGACCACGCCCGCTCCCAGTGGCGGGCCCTCGAGACGCTGTCGGGTCACTTCCTCGACGTGGTGCGCGGCCTCCCGACACTGGTCGCGCACCGGCGCGCGGAGGCGCAGGTCGACACGATCCGTGCCGTGACCCACCGCTACCGCCGCGCGAGCGTCGACACCCTCAAGGTGGCGTTCGCGTCCTCGTCGGTGCTCGAGCTCGTCGCCACGCTCTCCGTCGCGCTCGTCGCCGTGACCGTCGGGCTCCGGCTCGCCTCGGGCTCCGTCGGGTTCCAGGTCGCGCTCACGGTGCTGCTGCTCGCACCGGAGGCCTACTGGCCGCTGCGTCGGGTCGGCGCGGAGTTCCACGCCGCCGCCGAGGGCACCGCCGCGCTGGCCGACGCCGACGCGGTGCTGGCCAGCACCTCGACGCAGGTGACGGGCACCGAGCGACCGGCGTCCACCGGGATCGTGCTGTCCGGGCTGCGGGCCGGCCACGACACCGCACTCTTCGCGCCGCTCGACCTCACCCTCCCCCGCACCGGCCTGGTCGCCGTCGCCGGGCCGTCCGGCTGCGGCAAGTCCACCCTCCTGCACACCCTGCGCGGCGACCTCCCTCCCGTCGCTGGTGAGGTGCTCGTCGCCGGCACTCCCCTGCCCGAGGCCGACCCGACATGGTGGCGCGGGCAGGTCTCCTGGGCCCCGCAGAGGCCGTGGCTCCTCGCCGACACGGTCGCGGCCAACGTGCGGCTCGGCAGGCCCGACGCCGACGACGACGAGGTCTGGTCGGCGCTGGAGTCGGTCGGGCTCGCCGACGTCGTGCGCGCCCTGCCCGAGGGTCTCGACGCACCGCTCGGCGAGGACGGTGCCGGGCTCTCCGCCGGGCAGCGGGCCCGCGTGGCCCTGGCCCGGGTCGTTCTCGCCGAGCGCCCGGTGGTGCTGCTCGACGAGCCCAGCGCCCACCTCGACGAGGAGACCGAGCAGGTCCTGCTCGCCACGATCGCGACGCTCGCGCGCACCAGCCTGGTCCTGGTGGTGGCGCACCGACCGGCCGTGCTCGCTGCCGCCGACCTCGTGATCACCCTGGCACCGGTGTCGGCGCGCCCCGAGGTGGCGGCGTACGACATCGGATCGGCCCCGACCGATGTCGTACGCCGCCACCCCGACACGTCCGCACGGACCGTGGTCGGCACCGACGAGGACGACGTCCGTCCGCGGTGGGGCATCCGCACCGCGACGGGCCTGGGTGCGCTCTCCACCGCCTCGGGTGTCGCGCTGACCGCGACGGCCGGATGGCTCATCACCCGGGCCAGCGAGCAGCCGCCGGTGCTGTATCTCATGGTCGCCATCGTCGGCGTCCGGCTGTTCGGCCTGGCCCGCCCGGTGCTGCACCACGTCGAGCGCGTGCTCAGCCACGACGTCGTCCTGCGCGAGCTCGCAGAGCGCCGCGCACGGGTGTTCGCCGACCTCGTCCCGCTCGTCCCGGGACGGCTGGGCCCGCGTCGGGGCGACCTGCTCGCCAGCGTCGTGGACGACGTGGACGCCATGCTCGACGAACGGCTGCGGGTGCGCCAGCCCGTGGTGACGGCGGTCCTCGTCGGCCTCGCCGCAGCCCTGCTGACCGGGCTCGCCGCCCCGGTCGCCGGGGTGGTCGTGGGCCTCGTCGTCGCCACTGGTGGTGCGGCCTTCGCCGTCGGCCGTCGAGGTGCGGCCACCGCCGAGCCCCTCCTGGTGGCCCGCCGCGCGGCACTCGGCGCGCGCGTCGAGGAGGTCGCCCACGGCCTGCGCGAGCTCGAGCAGTGGGGTGCCACCGACCGGGCCCTCGCCCGGGTGCACGACGAGTCGACCGCCCTGTCCGCGGCGGTGCGCGAGTCCACCCGCGCCGTCGCCGCGGGCTCCGCCCTCACCAGCGCCGCAGCCGGGCTCGGCGTCGTCGCCGTCGCGCTGCTGGTCGGACCCACGCAGGTCTCCCCCGCTGTCCTGGCCCTGCTGCTGCTCGTCCCGCTGGCCCTCGCCGACGTGACCGGCGCGCTGGCCGAGGCCGGCGCGCTCTCGGTCCGGTCACGAGCCGCCCGCCAGCGGCTCGACCGGCTGTCCGTCACACCCCCGGCGGTGCTCGACCCGAGCGTCCCTGCGTCCGCGCCCGGGTCGTACGTCGTCACGCTGCACCGCGCCGCGCTCGGCTGGGACGACCGGCCTGCGCTGGCGTTGGAGCACCTCGCGATCCGGCCGGGCGAGCACGTCGGCATCACGGGAGCGTCCGGGTCGGGCAAGTCGACGTTGGCCGCAACCCTGGTCCGCTTCATCGACCCGCTGGCGGGCGAGGTGCTGCTCGGCGGCACCGACCTGCGCCGGCTGACGCTCCACGACGTGCGCCGCACGATCGGGCTCGTGGACGACGACCCGCACGTGTTCGCCTCGACCGTCGCCGAGAACGTCCGGCTGGCACGCCCGGGCGCGTCGGACGACGAGGTGCGTGGCGCGCTCGACCGCGCCCGGCTCGGTGCCTGGGTAGACGCCCTGCCCGAGGGCATGCACACCCACGTGGGGGCGGGCTCGCGCGAGGTGTCCGGCGGCGAGCGTGCCCGGCTCGCCCTTGCACGGTCGCTGCTGGCGGACCCACCCGTCCTGGTGCTCGACGAGCCCACCGCACACCTCGACGGTCCCACCGCCCGCGACGTGACCGCCGAGATGCTCCGCGCGGCCTCTCGTGCCAGGCGCTCTATCGTCTGGATCACCCACGGGACCGTGGGTCTCGAGGCCATGGATCGCGTCCTCCACCTCGAGGGCGGCGGCGTCGCGGACGGTCCGGCGCTCAGCCCTCGTCTCGTGAGGACCGCAGCGGCAGGGTGAAGCGGAACGTGCTCCCCCTGCCGAGCTCGGACTCCAGCGTGAGGGTCCCGCCGTGGGACTCCGCGATGCGCTGCGCGATCGGCAGGCCGAGACCGGTGCCGGGCACGGACAGGGCGTTCGGGTTCGTCGAGCGGTGGAACGCGGAGAAGACGTGACCCTGGTCGGCGACCGAGATGCCGATCCCGGTGTCCGCCACGTCGACGGTCACCTCGTCGACGGTCATCGCCATCGAGACGGTGACCGAGCCGTCCTCGGGGGTGTACTTCACGGCGTTGTCGACCATGTTGTCGATGACGCGCGCGAGCTCCTCGGGGTCACCGAAGACGACGACGGGCGGCGACCCGGAGTTGAGGAACGCCAGGTGGACGCCGGCCTGCTTGGCGCGGATGTCGAGCAGGTCGACGCTGGCCTCGCAGAGCTCGGCGAGGTCCACCGCACGGCGCACGGTCTCGCGACGCCCCTGGATCCGGGAGTAGTGCAGCAGGTTGGCGACCAGGTTGCTCAGCCGTCCGGCGTTGCGGATGATCGCGTCGATGGAGTTCAGCTCGGGGTGCCGGTCCGAGATCAGCTCGGCGTGGCCCAGGATCGCGGTGAGGGGCGTCTTGAGCTCGTGGGAGATCGTCGCGATGAGCTCGCTGCGGTAGCGGGCGAGCTCGCGCAGCTCCTGCACGAGCCGCTGCTCGGTCTCGAGGACCCGTGAGGCGCGCACGATCTGGGCCAGCAGCCGGGAGACCTCCAGCACCGCGTCGGACTCGGCGCGGCTGAGCGCCGGCGCGTTGCGGGTGTGGGCCAGCACGAGGTAGCCGACGAGGTCGTCCTGGGAGACGAGCGGGCAGAGCACGACGCGCTCGGCACGGATGCCCTGCATCACGTCGGCGAGCCGGGCGGCACTGAGCGGCAGGTGGCGCGCGTCGCGCTCCCCGGGGCCGAGCTCGAGCAGCACGGGGGTGCGTTCGAGCGCGGCCAGCTCGTCGCGTACGTCGGGGAGGTCGAGCTCGGGCACGAAGGGCCGGGGCGACCCGGCGCCGAGCTGGCTGCCCTGGGCGTCGATCGGGAAGGTCCGCACCCACGCCTGGACCGCCCCGAGACTCTCCCCCACTGCCGCCACCGCCGTGTGCAGCGCCTGCGAGAGGCTCTGCTGGGTGCCGGCGCCGGCGACCGTCGTGAGCATCCGGTCGAGGCGGGCGCGGTCGGTCAGCCGGTCGCGCTCACGGGCGTTCGACAGCGCGACGCCGGCCTGCACGGCGAACATCTCGAGCAGCTCGCGATCGGCCTCGTGGGGGACCTTGCCGTCGGCGGGGAGGTCGACCGCCATGTTGCCGAGGAGCTCGCCGCTGGAGGAGTAGAGCGGCGCGTAGAGCGCGTGCTCCGGGTGCCAGGCGTCGGAGGCGGAGTCGGGGTGGAACTCCGGGATCCAGGCGGCCCTCAGGCGCTCCTCCGACATCCGCCCGGCCGGGATGAACCGGAGGATCCCCCACTTGTCGGCCTCGCGGAACTCGTCGAGGATCTGCTCGGCGGGCGTGCGGCGGTGCAGGATCTGGGAGACCACCTCGGGCGGGCCGGCGACGTGGGTCATCACCAGCATCTCGCCCTCGAGCCGGGCGATGGCGGCGACACCGTAGCCGAGCACGTCGACCACGCCCCGCGCGATCTCCTCGAGGATCACCTCGGTGTCGGTCGAGGAGTTGACCCGCCTCATGAGCTCCGCGAGCCGCTTCAGCGCGTCCTGGTTGTGCGGCATCTCCACCTCCCCCCGAAGGTCTCGCGGGCCGCCCACGACGTGCGCGGGCCCGACTGCGACTCTAGGCCCGTCAGGCCTCGATCACCACAGGGATGATCATCGGCCTGCGACGGTGCGCCCGGTTGACCCAGCGACCCACCACGCGGCGCACGGTCTGCTGCAGCTGGTAGGAGTCGTTGGCCCCGTCCGCGACCGCGGCGTTGATGGCGTCGATGATCGGCTGGCGGATCTCGGCGAAGGTCGTCTCGTCCTCGGCGAAGCCGCGCGCGTGGATCTCCGGGCCGGAGACGACCTTGCCGGTGACCGAGTCGACGACCACGATCACGGACAGGAAGCCTTCCTCACCGAGGATGCGCCGGTCCTTCATGGACGCCTCGGTGATGTCGCCGATCGTGGTGCCGTCCACGAAGACGTAGCCCACCTCGACCTTGCCGACGACCTTGGCGACACCGTCGACGAGGTCGACCACGACCCCGTCCTCGGCCAGCACGACGTTCTCCACGCCGGTCGCTCGGGCGAGGTCGGCGTTGGCGCGCATGTGGCGGATCTCGCCGTGGACCGGCATCACGTTGCGCGGCTTGACGATGTTGTAGCAGTAGAGGAGCTCGCCGGCGCTCGCGTGACCGGAGACGTGGACCAGGGCGTTGCCCTTGTGCACCACGTTGGCGCCCAGGCGCGAGAGACCGTTGATGACCCGGTAGACGGCGTTCTCGTTGCCCGGGATCAGCGAGCTGGCCAGGACGACCGTGTCACCCTCCGCGAGGTGCACGAAGCTGTGGCTGCGTTGGGCGATGCGGCTCAGGGCCGACATCGGCTCGCCCTGCGAACCGGTGGAGACCAGCACCTGCTTGTGCGGCGGCAGGTCGGCGAGCTCCTTGGCGTCGACCATCACGCCGGGCGGCACGGTGAGGTAGCCGAGCTCCTGCGCGATCGCCATGTTGCGCACCATCGAGCGACCGACGTAGCCGACCTTGCGGCCGTGGGCGACGGCGGCGTCGAGGATCTGTTGCACGCGGTGCACGTGGGAGGCGAAGCAGGCCACGATGATCCGCTGGTCGCTCTTGGCGAAGACCCGGTCGAGGACCGGGGAGATGTCCTTCTCCGAGGTCGTGAAGCCGGGCACCTCGGCGTTGGTGGAGTCGGTGAGGAAGAGGTCGACGCCCTCGTCGCCGAGGCGGGCGAACTCGTTGAGGTCGGTGATCCGTCCGTCGAGCGGGAGCTGGTCCATCTTGAAGTCGCCCGTGTGCAGCACCACGCCGGCGCCGGTGCGGATCACGACCGCCAGCGCGTCCGGGATGGAGTGGTTGACCGCGACGAACTCGAGCACGAACGGGCCGAACGTGATCGTCTGCCCCTCGGCGACCTCGTAGTGGACGGTCTCCTTCAGGCGGTGCTCGCGGAGCTTGGAGCCCAGCAGGGCGAGGGTCAGCTTGGAGCCGACGAGCGGGATGTCGCCGCGCTCGCGCAGGAGGTACGGCGTGGCGCCGATGTGGTCCTCGTGACCGTGGGTCAGCACCAGCGCCTCGACGGCGTCGAGGCGGTCGCGGATCGGCTCGAAGTCCGGGAGGATCAGGTCGACTCCGGGGTGGTGGTCCTCGGGGAAGAGCACGCCGCAGTCGACGAGCAGCAGTCGACCGTCGTACTCGAAGGCGGTCATGTTGCGACCGACCTCGCCCAGCCCGCCGAGCGGGATGACCCGGAGGCCTCCGGCGGGGAGGGGTGCGGGGGCGCTCAGCTCGGGGTGGGTGTGGCTCAAGGGAATCCTTCAGTTGTCGTGTGGGACGGATCGCAGGTGGACCCGACCCGGGGTCAGAGCAGGTCGGCGGCGACCAGGCCCGCGCGCAGCGCGGCGACCTCGTCGTCGTCCAGGGCGACCAGCGGGCCGCGGACGCGGCGGTTGTCGAGCACGCCGAGCAGCTCGAGCGCTGCCTTGGCGGTGGTGGCCCCGTAGTTGGGCACACCCATGATGGCGTCGAACGCCGGGAGCAGCGAGGTGTGGATGCGCAGCGCCTCGGCGTGGTCTCCGCTGCCCCAGGCGTCGAGCATCGCCGCGAGCCGGTCACCGGCGGCGTGGGCGCACACCGAGACGAGGCCGGCGCCGCCGTAGGCGAGGTAGCCGAGCGTGGCGACGTCGTCGCCGGAGTAGACGGAGTAGCCCAGGTCGACCAGCTCGGCGGCTCGCGGGAGCAGCCCGGTCGCGTCCTTGACCGACAGCACGTGGTCGTAGCCGCGCATCGCCTCGTAGGTGTCGAGCTCGATGAGCGTGGCGGTGCGGCCCGGGACGTCGTAGAGCATCACCGGGAGGCCGGTCGCCTCGACGACGGACGTGAAGTGGTGGCGTACGCCGGCCTGGCCGGGCTTGTTGTAGTAGGGGGTCACCAGGAGGATGCCGTCGACGCCGATCTTCTCGGCCTGGCGGGCGAGCTCGACGGAGTGGGCGGTCGCGTTGGTGCCCACGCCGGCGATCACCGTGGCCCGGTCCCCCACCGCGTCCTGCACGGCACGGAGGATGTCGCCGTCCTCGGCGACCGAGGTGGTCGGGCTCTCACCGGTCGTGCCGCTGACGACGACGCCGTCGTTGCCGTGGTCGACGAGGTGTGCCGCGATCCTCGCGGTGCCCTCGAGGTCGACGCTGCCGTCAGCGTGGAACGCGGTGGCCATCGCCGTGAGGAGCCGGCCGAACGGGGCACGGTCGCTCATCCACGTGGTCGCTTGGCTCCGCTCGCTCATGGTCGAAGGTTATCGGTCCCGGGGCCTACTCTGGGCCATGGCCTACGACGAGGCGCTGGCGCAGCGGATCAGCGACGTGCTCGAGGGAGAGCCAGGGCTCACCTCGAGGAAGATGTTCGGCGGGCTCGGCTACATGCTCGACGGCCACATGGCGGTGGCCGCCGGCAGCGGCGGGGCTCTCATGGTGCGCATCGACCCCGCCGACGCCCCGGCCTGGGTCGACGGTGAGGGGGTCACCCCGATGAAGATGCGCGGGCGCGAGATGGCCGGCTGGCTGCTGGTCTCGTCCGATGCCCTGACGAGCGACGAGCAGCTCGAGCTGTGGGTGGGCCGGGGCGTCGCCTTCGTGCGCGCACTGCCGCCGAGGTGAGCGCCCCGGCAGGCATCACCGCTAGCGGGCCACCAGTCGGTACTGCATGCGCACCGAGCCGTCGTCGCCGGTGAGCTCCGCGGAGAACGTCCCGGCCGTGCGCGCACGCACCTTGCCGGTGATGAGGATCCGTCCCGCGCTCATGCGCCACCGCAGGCCCCTCGGCAACCGCCGGTCGACGTAGACGTCGGTGACGGGTCCGTCGAAGCGGATCTCGGCGCGGTACTTCTTGCCGACCTTCGCCCGCGGCAGCCGGGTGGTGAGGAAGGTGAGCCCGGGCCCGGCCTTCGGCGCCGACGTCGATGAGGTGTGGGACGCAGGCGGCGTGCCGTTGGGCGCCGTGGCGGTGGTGGTCGGTGTCGTGGTGGCCGGAGGGGTGGTCGGGGTCGGGTCCGGGGTGGTCGGGTCCGGGGTGGTCGCGACCAGACCGGACTGGAGGATCACCGTGTAGCCGCCGAGTGAGCCGTAGTCGCTGTAGCGCCCGGCCTCGACCGGGTCGCCGTAGCCGACACCCTCGACGAACGCGGTGTACGCCGTCGGCGTCGCACCCAGGTCCGCGCTCCAGGTCGCCGACAGGGAGCCGTCGGTCGCGACGTCGGCCACCGGGTTGGCCGTGGCGACGACGCGACCCACCGAGTCGCGGACGGTGAGCTGGAGGTCGGCGTCGGAGACGCCCACCGGCCCGACCACGGACAGCGTCGTGGGCCCGCTCGCGGTGAAGCCGAACGCGTCGACGTCGTCGCGGGAGCCGATGGTGCCGGCCGTCCTGGAGCCGACCTGGATCGCGGTGGCGCCGACCGCCTGGTCGCCGTGGTCGTCCGTGAGCAGGGGGGCGGTCCTCGCGATGATGGCCACGTCGTCCTCGGTGTTGTCGGCGTCGGCGTACTCGCCCTTCGACCACTGCGAGGCGCGCCTGCCGTAGGAGGCGCCCATGATCGGCGCCCAGCCCTTGGCGCCGGTGTAGTAGGCGGACTGGCTCGTGCCGTCGTGGCTCAGGCCGAAGGTGTGGCCGACCTCGTGGCTGATGGCCTGGCCGATGTCGTAGCCCGCGGTGCCGGTGCCCTGGGTGAAGACCCACGCCGGCTGGTAGGCGGTGCCGTTGACCGCGCCGAACATGCCGACGTACGCCAGGCCGCCGCAACCGCAGTCCGAGCCGACCGAGTTGGTGGGGGTGATGACGACCGGCATGCCATAGGTCTGGTCGGCGATGCTGGTGCGGCTCAGCGCCGACGCGTCGGGCGCGCGCGTGGTGACGTTGACGTCGAACGGGGCGTAGTCCTCCGCCACCGTGCGCCACGCCAGGTAGATCTGGGCCCGCTCCTGGTCGTTGAACGTCGCGGGGTCGGCGTCGATGGAGAAGGCCGGTGAGTCGATCCGGGCGCCGTTCTTCCACCTGGTGCCGGAGTAGGTCGCACCGTCGAAGTCGAGGTAGATGGTGCGGTTGGACTGCGGGCGGGAGGACAGGTCGAACACGTCGCCCGGCACCTGGGCGTCGGCGACCGCGCTCGCGGCCGCACGCTGGGCCGCCGGGACCGGCTCCTCCCGCACGAAGATCCGCCCGCACGGGTCGATCCACGACGTCTCGTCCCCGGACATGTGCAGCAGCTGGTCGACCGAGAGGTCGTTGGTCGTGCGGACCAGTACGGCGCTGAGGCCGCGGGTCAGCGCATCCGCGAGACGCACCGGCTGGGACAGCGAGGTCACCGCGCAGAGCCCGTCAGCCAGCGGGACCGCGCTGGCCTGGGCCGGCACGGCCGCCGCGGCGACGGCCGCAGAGAGGCCCAGGACCGAGGCCACGAGGGCGCGTACGACGAGGGCGGGGCGGGACGACCGAGTGGTCACGGGGCTTCCTAGCGGGAGTCGGAGGACCCCGGTTCTGGGGCCTCGACCATGCAACCGCGAAGTAGTTCACGATTTGTCTACATGCGATCGACGCCCGTGCGCCGCTTGGGTAACGTGCCCGAGATCACACCTCGGGCTGCGCCGTTCCGCGGACGGCCAGCAGCACCGGCAGGACGTGGTGCTCGAGCATCGGCGCCAAGTCGTCGGGGTGGTCGCGCAGCGGCGTCCACCGCACCTCGGCGATCTCCGCCGACGCGACCGGCTCACCGTCCGACTCGACCCGGAACACCGTCGAGTGCAGCGTGTGGCCGGGTTCGTTGGCGGCCTCGGAGAGGAACTCGCCGAGCAGGGTCGCCTCCTCGATGCGGAGCCCGACCTCTTCGTAGGTCTCGCGCAGCGCCGCCGCGCGCGCCGACTCCCCCGGCTCGAGCTTGCCGCCCACGAGCATGAACCGCTCGGTCCCGCGCTTGCGCACGGTCAGCACGCATCCGTCGCGCACCAGCGCGATCGCGGCGACGACGATGTGCCGGTCGCCTGCAGGTTCCATGGATCAGAGCCTGCCACGGCGATCAGTCAGAGCAGGCCGCGGTGCGCCTCGATCCAGGCGATCTCCTCGTGGTCGCGCTCGAGCGAGCCCTCGGCGACCCACGTCGCCTGGGGCTCGATCCCCTGCGCCGCCATCTCCTCCTGCAGGCTAACGACGGCCCGGATCCGGTCCGTCACGGCGTCGACGACGTCGAACTCGGGCAGGTCGCCGTAGGCCGCGACGAAGGTCCGCACCCGAGCCGCCCGGTCCGGGACCTCCGGGAAGTGGTGCCACTCCCGCGCGTGCAGGTCGGAGCGCAGCGGCGCGAACCAGTGGAGGGCGTACGCCACGTCGTCGAGCCGCGGTGCCGGGTGCAGGTAGTCCCAGTCGATCAGGCCGACCGCCTCGTTGTCGTGCCAGATGAAGTTCCACGGACCGGGGTCGCCGTGGCAGAAGACCGCGCCGTCACCCGGGACCGCCGGGGCGCCCCAGACCGCGTCGTCCGGCGGCGTCCAGTCCTCACCGGCGTCGTGGATGCGGCGCAGCAGCCGCGCGGCGGACGTCAGGCCCTGGTCGGTGTGCTGGTGGTACCACCCCTCACCTCCGTCGGCGCCGGTCATGAACCCGAGACGTTCGAGGTCGCCCTCGACGCCCAGCGGCACCGGCACGCAGTCGAGGCCCTTGCCGCGGAGATGACGCAGGAAGCTGTGCACGGTCGCCGTCCCGCGACCTGCCGGCCGGGTGACCACCCCGTCGGCGATGGCGACGGGTCGGTGCAGCTCGTTGGCCTCGGCGGCACGATCCACGGCGGCGAAGGGGTGCTCGTCATCGGCCATGACCCCGACCCTGCGGGATGCAGGACACCTGGGGCAACGGACTTTCCGTCTTGCCGCGTCCGTCCCTCCGAGATCGTGGAGTCCCTGAGTCATCTGGTGACTCAGGGACTCCACCAACCCGTTGCTAGTGGCTGAGCGCGCGGCGTACGGCGTCGAGCGCCGCGTCGTCGGACAGCCCGAGCCGGCGCGCCGAGGCGACGTACGCCGACGCAGCCGCGCGCGCGGACGACTCCACCCCCCTGCCGGCGACGAAGGTGCCGGCACGCCCACGGGTCTCCACCACGCCCAGCGCCTCGAGCTCCTTGTAGGCGCGGGCGACGGTGTTGGCGGCCAGGCCGAGCTCGTCGGCCAGGGCGCGCACCGGCGGCAGGCGAAAACCAGGCTCGAGCTCCCCGGACTCGACCTGCGTCCGCACGCCCTCGCGGACCTGCTCGAAGGGCGGCACGCCGGAGGCCGGGTCGATCGAGAGGTTCACGCTGCGGCGTCCATGCGCTCCAGCCACACCCACTGGCAGCCCTCGCCCACCTCGCGGCGCACCTCGGCCCACTCGTCGGCGGGGTAGTCGGGGTAGAAGGCGTCGCCGTTGGGCGCCATGTCGACCTCGGTCAGCACCTGGTGGGTCGCGTGTGGCAGGGCGAGCTCGTAGATCTCTCCGCCGCCCGCGACCATCACGTCACCGGGCAGCAGCGCCGCTCGCGCGAAGGCGTCCTCGAGCGAGTGCGCGACCTGGACGCCGTCGAACCCCGGGTCGAACGCCTCGTCGCGGGTCACCACGATCGTGGCGCGGCCGGGCAGCGGGCGGCCGATGGAGTCCCACGTGCGCCGGCCCATGACCAGCGTGTGACCGAGGGTCTCGCGCTTGAAGTGCGCGAAGTCGTGCGGCAGGTGCCACGGGATCCGCCCCGCGTCGCCGATCACCCGGTTGCGGGCGTGGGCGGCGACGAGGACGACCCGCTGGTCGGGGCGAGGACCTGTCATCAGACCGCGATCGGCGCCTTGATGCCGGGGTGCGGGTCGTAGCCCTCGACGGCGACGTCCTCGAGGTCGAAGCCGTCGATCTCCGTGATGGCGGGGTCGAGCACCAACGTCGGCAGCGGGCGCGGCTCGCGGGAGAGCTGCAGTCGCGCCTGCTCGACGTGGTTGAGGTAGAGGTGGGCGTCGCCCATCGTGTGGACGAACTCACCGACCTCGAGACCGGTGACCTGGGCGACCATGTGGGTCAGCAGCGCGTAGGACGCGATGTTGAAGGGCACGCCGAGGAACGTGTCGGCCGAGCGCTGGTAGAGCTGGCAGGACAGCCGGCCGTCGGCGACGTAGAACTGGAAGAGCGTGTGGCACGGCGGCAGCGCCATGTCGTCGACGTCGGCGACGTTCCACGCCGAGACGATGTGGCGTCGCGAGTCGGGGTTGGTGCGGATGCCCTCGACGAGCCGGGCGATCTGGTCGACGTGCCGGCCGTCGGGAGTCGGCCACGAGCGCCACTGGTAGCCGTAGACCGGGCCGAGGTCACCGTCGTCGTCGGCCCACTCGTCCCAGATGGTGATGCCGCGGTCCTGCAGCCACTTCACGTTGGTGTCGCCGCGCAGGAACCACAGCAGCTCGCCGAAGACCGACCGCGTATGGACCTTCTTGGTCGTCACGAGCGGGAACCCCTCGGCGAGGTCGAAGCGCATCTGGTGCCCGAAGACGCTCAGCGTCCCGGTGCCGGTGCGGTCGGTCTTCTCCACACCCTCGTCGAGGATCCGCTGGAGCAGGTCGAGGTAGGCGCGCACGAGGCGACTCTACGACCTCGGCACGCGGGCTTCGACGAAGACGCACTCGACGTCGAACGCGAGCTCCTCACCGTCGCGCCACGGCTCACCGAGCCGGTCGTACGCCGTCCGCGGGCCGGACCGCGTCACCTCGGCGCCCGCCGTCCGCGACGCCTGCGCCGCCGCGTCCGGGTCCGGCTCACCGCAGCCGCACGGCTCCGTCGGACTCGACGATCGTGCGCGGGTCGCTGCACATCAGCTCGGACGTGCACACCACCAGCGCACGGCGCCCGGTCTCCGACTGGCGTACGGCGTCGCGCTGGCCGTCGCGCCGCGAGGAGTCGAGCAGGTAGGCCCACCCACCGCCGCTGACCGGGGCGGCCTGGACCACGACGTCGTACTGGGTGAAGGCGATGAATCTCGGCGCCTGCGGAGGGTCGTCCAGTGCAGCGGTCACGTCGCTCGACTCCACCGTGCCGTCCTGGTCGATCCGCACGACCCGGCCGGAGCGGAGACGTGCGACGACCGCTGGGCCGGACGCCACGAACTCCTCGATGTCCGGCAGCGTGACGACCACCTGCTCGAGATGGAGCTCGCCCTGGGAGTACCAGACGACCGGCAGGGTGTTGACCTCCTCGCGCACCTCGACGGGCGGCGGCCGGGAGGCCCACCACTGCCACCCCGCGGCGAGCACGACGAGCACGACGAGACCCACCGCACCCTGCCGCACGCCGCGGCGCCTCCTCGCCCCGCGCAGCGCCCGCGCCTCGAGGAGCCACTCATCGGGAGCGTCGGCGGGGTCGTGGCGGCGTACGCCGTGGGGCACCGGCTCGCCCGGACGCACCGGCAGCCCGGCCTGCTCGCGCACCTCGGCCCAGACGGTGACGTCGACCTGCTCCTCGCGGGTGCGCCGGTCCCACGAGCGGCGACGGGCGAGCAGCACCTCGGCCACGGCGAGCCGCGCCTCGTCGGGCGCGACGCCGTCGGCCTCGAGCGCGCCGACCAGGTCCGGCCAGCGGGCGTCGAGGTAGCGCTCGAAGTCCCCATCAGGCACGTGCCCACCTCCTGCCGGGCGTTCGGAGCCGGACGCGGCGCCGGATGGCGAGGTGCGGCTAGGCGCTCAACGACATCGGCCCGTAGACCTGCCGCTCGTGCTCGAACAGGGTGACCGCCGCGACCCCGTGCTCGGCGAGGTCGGGCCAGACCTCGCCGACCCACGACTCGGCGTCACCCTGGTTGCTGAAGCGCTCGGCGGCGTAGTCCGCGAGGTCGAGCTCGGCGCCGGACGCATCCTCGAGGCGCCACCACCAGGGGCGCTCGGACGCGGAGGGCTGCCGGAAGGTCGGGGGCTGTCCGGGAAGCACGTCAGGCCTCCTTCACCGAGGGATCGACGAAGGGCGGCTTCACCAGCTGGAAGATCTCGCGACGGCCGCGCACGTCGACCCCGACCTCGGCGTCCTCGGCGACCATGACCGGGATGAGCGCGAGCCCGATCCCCTTGCGCAACGTCGGGGAGAAGGTGCCCGAGGTGATGTCGGCCAGGGGCACGTCGTGGGTGAGGGTCACGCCCATGCCCGGGCGCGGGATGCCGCGGCCCACCGCGATCAGCCCGCGGAGGCGGCGGGTCGGCCCGTCCTCCCGGACCTTCAGCACCGCGTCGCGGCCGAGGAAGGCGTCCTTCTTCCAGCCGACCGCCCAGGAGAGGCCGGCCTCGACCGGGTTGGTGTCGAGCCCGATGTCCTGGCCGTGGAGCGGGTAGCCCATCTCGGTGCGCAGCGTGTCGCGGGCCCCGAGGCCGCACGGCGCCAGGTCGAACTCCTCGCCGGCCGCCAGGAGCGCGTCCCACAGGGCGCCGGCCGCGGAGTTGGCGACGATGAGCTCGTAGCCGCGCTCACCGGTGTAGCCGGTGCGGCAGACCACGACACCGACCTCGTCGTCGTCCTGCCCGAAGGGCGCTTCGACGAACGACATGTAGTCGTGCCCGGCCGGCAGGCCGACCTTCTCCAGGACCTCGTCGGACCGCGTGCCCTGGACGGCCAGCACGGCGTAGTCGTCGTGGCGGTCGAGGATCTTGATCCCCTCGGGCGCCACGGCACGGAGGCGGCGTACGACCTCGGCGGTGTTGGCGGCGTTGGGCACCAGCAGCACGTGCTCGTCGTCGTGCCAGTAGGCGATCAGGTCGTCGACGATGCCGCCGGACTCGTCGAGGCAGAGGGTGTACTGCGCCTTGCCGGGGACGATCTTGGCGAGGTCGTTGGAGAGCGTCGCGTTGACGAAGTCGGCAGCGCCGGGGCCGGAGACCATCGCCTTGCCGAGGTGGCTCACGTCGAACACACCCACGGACTCGCGCACCGCGGTGTGCTCCTTCACGACGCCCGTCGGGTACTCCAGCGGCATGGACCACCCGCCGAACTCGGCGAGCTTCGCCCCCAGAGCCTCGTGGCGGTCGTGGAGAGGGGACTGCTTCAGCGATCCGGCCATGCCGCGAAACCTACCTCCCCCGCCCGTCACCTAACATGCCCCGGGTGACGTCGTACTCCCTGCGCAGTGCCAGCCCCGCCAAGACCCGAGCCGACGCCGTCGTCGTGGGGGTGCTCTCCGGCCCCAAGGGTCCACGGCTGTGCGACGCGGCCGAGGAGGTCAGCGCGGCCTACGGACGACGGCTGCGCCCCTTCCTCTCCACCATGGGTGTGACGGGCAAGGCCGGGGAGGCCGTGAAGGCGCCCACCGGCGACGAGGTGAACGCACCGCTGCTCGTGTTCGTCGGGCTCGGCGACGACCCGGCCGACCTCATCGCCGTACGACGCGCAGCCGGGGTCGCGGCGCGCAGCGTGCCCAACGCCGCGTCGGTCGCCCTCGCCCTGCCGAGCGACACCCCCGAGCTGGTCGCCGCCGTCGTCGAGGGGCACCGCCTGGGGGGCTACACCTTCACCGCGTACAAGTCCGCGAAGTCCGAGACCAGCGAGCCCAACGACGTGATCGTGCTCAGCCCGATCGCCCGCCGTGCCGAGGCCGGCGCCGCCCTCGAGCGGGCCGAGGTCCTCGCCGACGCCGTCGCGCTCACCCGCGACTGGGTCAACACCCCGCCCAAGGACTGCACTCCCCCGCTGCTGGCAGAGCTCGTCACGGCCGCGCACAAGGAGGTCACCAAGGGCCGCGGCGCTCCGAAGGTGAAGCTCGAGGTCTTCGACCACGAGCAGCTCGAGGAGATGGGCTGCGGCGGCATCCTCAGCGTGGGCAACTCCTCGGTCGCGCCGTCGCGGCTGGTGAAGCTCTCCTGGGCCCCGAAGGGCGCGGTCGCGCACCTCGCGCTCGTGGGCAAGGGCGTCACCTTCGACTCCGGCGGCCTCACGATCAAGCCCTCCTCCAGCATGCTCAACATGAAGGGCGACATGGCCGGTGCGGCCAGCGTCGTCGCCGCCACCCTCGCGATCGCGCGCCTCGGCCTGCCCCTCCGGGTCACCGCATGGGCGCCGATGGCGGAGAACATGGTCTCGGCGACCTCCACCCGTCCCGGCGACGTGATCACCATGCACAGCGGGCGGACCGTCGAGATCGCCAACACCGACGCCGAGGGCCGGATGCTGCTCGGCGACGCGCTGTCGCTCGCCATCGAGGAGGAGCCCGACCTCGTCGTCGACATCGCCACCCTCACCGGCCACATGCAGCTCGCCCTCGGCGACAAGGTCGGCGCCGTGATGGGCACCGACGACCAGGTCGACGCCGTGCTGGCCGCGGGCGCGTCCGCCGGCGAGCAGCACTGGCCGATGCCGATCCCCGAGGAGATGTCGGAGCGGATCACCAGCTCCAAGGTCGCCGACCTGCTCCAGCACGACTGGGTGCGGTGGGGCGGCGGGCTCTACGCCTCGGCCTTCCTGCGCGAGTTCACCGGCGGCCTCCCCTGGGCGCACCTCGACATCGCCGGCAAGGAGATGAACACCGGCGGTCCCTACGGGCACGTCCCGTCGGGTGCGACCGGCTTCGGCGTCACCACGCTCGTCGAGCTCGCGCGCTCGCTCGCCACCACCGGTGGCTGAGCAGCGAGCTCCAGCGAGCGTGTCGGGACGCTAGATCCCGCCGGCCTTCTTGCGGCGGTTGTAGTCGCGCATCCGCTGCGGCACCCCGACCACCGCGGCGTCGTACGACGGCACCTGGTGGCGGTTGGCGAAGTCGTGCGCCCACTTCACGCTGGGCACCCGGCGGCGCGTCCACTCGCCGTCGTGGGCGACCAGCAGGAGGGTCACGTCGTTGACCGCGGTGCGTGGCTCGACGAAGCCCTCCACGCCCTGCTTGGTCGTCACGAACCTCTCCAGGTGACGCACGTCCTCACCGTCGGAGGCACGCACCGTGGTGGAGCCGGTGCGCTCAGCGTTCCGTGATGGACGACTGGTGCGCCCACTGCGCCGGAATCGATCGAACAAACCCATGGCGGACATTGTGCCGGGTGCGTCCTCACCGCGCCGCACTTCGGCCCGACCCGGTGTGGACAGGCTCGCGAAGAGTGCAAAGATGGTCGCGCCCACGCGCTGCATGGCGCGACGTGGCTAGGTGGATCGCAGGATGAGGACCTGGAGGGATTCTGTGGCGGACGGTGAGTACGACGTACTCGTCCTCGGGGCTGGTTCGGGCGGCTACGCCTGCGCCCTGCGAGCAGCACAGCTCGGACTGAGCGTCGGACTGGTCGAGAAGGGCAACCTCGGCGGCACCTGCCTCCACGTGGGGTGCATCCCGACCAAGGCCCTGCTCCACGCCGCAGAGGTGGCCGACTCGGCCCGCGAGGCCGGCCAGTTCGGCGTGAGCGCGACGTTCGACGGCATCGACATGGCCGGGGTCAACGCCTACAAGGACAAGGTCGTCGACCGGCTGTTCAAGGGCCTCACCGGCCTCATCAGGTCGCGCGGCATCACCGTCATCGAGGGCACCGGCACGCTGACCGGCCCGCGCGAGGTGACCGTGGACGGCATGGCCCACACCGGCAAGGCGGTCGTCCTGGCGTCGGGCTCCTACAGCAGGAGCCTTCCCGGCCTCGACATCGACGGCGAGCGCATCATCACCTCCGAGCAGGCGCTGCGGCTCGACCGCGTCCCGGCCTCGGCCATCGTGCTGGGCGGCGGGGTCATCGGCTGCGAGTTCGCGAGCGTGTGGAAGTCCTTCGGCTCCGACGTCACGATCGTGGAGGCGCTCCCGCGGCTCGTGGCCGCCGAGGACGAGGCCTCGTCCAAGGCCCTCGAACGCGCCTTCCGCAAGCGCAGGATCGACTTCCGCACCGCGACGTCCTACAAGAGCGTCAAGGTCACCGACACCGGCGTCGCCGTGACGGTCGAGGGGGCGAAGGACGGGGAGAGCGTGATCGAGGCCGAGGTGCTCCTCGTCGCGGTCGGCCGCGGCCCGTCCACCGCCGGCCTGGGCTACGAGGAGCAGGGCATCGCGATGGAGCGCGGCTTCGTCCTCACCGACGAGCGGTGCCGCACCAACGTCGAGGGCGTCTACGCCGTCGGCGACATCGTCCCCGGCCTGCAGCTCGCCCACCGCGGCTTCCAGCAGGGCATCTTCGTGGCCGAGGAGATCGCCGGCTTCGATCCGCGCCCGGTCGACGACGCAGGCATCCCGCGGGTGACGTACTCCCACCCCGAGATCGCCTCCGTCGGCCTCGACGAGGCGACCGCCCGCGAGCTCCACGGCGACGCGGTCACCACGATCACCTACGACCTGGGCGGCAACGGCAAGAGCCAGATCCTCCAGACCCAGGGGTTCGTCAAGCTCGTCGGTCTCACCGACGGCCCCGTCCTCGGCGTCCACATGGTGGGCGATCGCGTGGGCGAGCTCATCGGTGAGGCCCAGCTGATCTACAACTGGGAGGCACACGCCGACGACGTCGCGCCGCTCGTGCACGCCCACCCCACCCAGAACGAAGCGCTCGGCGAGGCCCACCTGGCCCTCGCCGGGAAGCCGCTCCACGCACATTCCTGACCACATCAATCCCGGCCCCCACCACACACGCGAGCGAAGGAACCACATTGGCCTCCGAAGTCACCCTCCCCGCACTCGGCGAGTCCGTCACCGAGGGCACCGTCACCCGCTGGCTCAAGCAGGTCGGTGACACGGTCGCCGTCGACGAGCCGCTGCTGGAGGTCTCCACCGACAAGGTCGACACCGAGATTCCCTCGCCCGTCGCCGGCACCCTGCTGGAGATCAAGGCCAACGAGGACGACACCGTCGAGGTCGGCGCGGTCCTCGCCGTCGTGGGCGAGGAGGGCGAGTCCTCCGGGGACGCCACCGAGACCGCCGAGCCCGAGGCACAGCCCGCCGACGAGCAGGAGTCGGAGAAGAAGGCCGAGCAGGAGGAGCAGGTCGCCGAGGAGACCGGCGAGCTGCCGGCCGGCGACGAGACCCCCGAGTCGGAGAAGGACGACGCCCCGGCGCAGTCCGAGCCAGCGGCCGAGCAGGCCTCCTCCGGATCGGGTTCCGGCTCCGGCGGTGGCACGTCGGTGACGCTGCCGGCGCTCGGTGAGTCCGTCACCGAGGGCACCGTGACGCGCTGGCTCAAGCAGGTCGGCGACGAGGTCGCCGTCGACGAGCCGCTCCTCGAGGTCTCCACCGACAAGGTCGACACCGAGATCCCCTCCCCCGTCGCCGGCACCCTGCTGGAGATCAAGGCGGAGGAGGACGAGACGGTCGAGGTCGGCGCCGAGCTGGCCGTCATCGGCTCGGCCGACGACGCTCCCGCCCAGGCCGCTCCCGAGGCGCAGCCCAAGGACGAGGACAACGCCGAGAAGAAGGCCGAGCAGGAGGAGCAGATCGCCGAGGAGACCGGCAGCCTGCCGGCCGGCGACGAGACCCCCGAGGCCGAGAAGCAGCCCGAGCCCGCCGCCCAGGAGGCCCCGAAGCAGGAGGCACCGAAGCAGGAGGCACCTGCCGCTCCGGCGGCCCCAGCCCCGTCCGCCCCCGCGGCCAGCGAGGGCGGCCGCGACCAGACGGCGTACGTCACTCCGCTGGTGCGCAAGATGGCCGACCAGCACGGCGTCGACCTCGGCTCGGTGCAGGGCACCGGCGTCGGCGGCCGCATCCGCAAGCAGGACGTCCTCGACGCCGCCGCCGCGGCCCAGGCTGCCGCTGCTCCGGCTGCTGCCCCGGCTGCGCCCGCCCCTGCCGCCGCCGGTGCGCCGCCCGCCGCGGCCGCGCCTGCGTCGTCGTCCCCGTCGCCGCTGCGTGGCACCACCGAGCCGCTGTCGCGGCTGCGCAAGGTCATCGCCACGCGGATGACCGAGTCGCTGCACGAGGCCGCCCAGCTCACCCAGGTCATGGAGGTCGACGTCACCGCGATCGCCCGCCAGCGGGAGGCGGCCAAGGCCGACTTCCTGGCGCGCGAGGGGGTCAAGCTCACCTACCTGCCGTTCTTCGCCAAGGCGGCGATCGACGCGCTCAAGGTGCACCCCAAGCTCAACGCGACGATCGACACCGAGAAGGGCGAGGTGACCTACTTCGACCGCGAGAACATCGCGTTCGCCGTGGACACCGAGAAGGGTCTGCTCACGCCGGTCGTCAAGGAGGCGGGCGACCTCTCGATCGCCGGCCTGGCCAAGAAGATCGCCGACATCGCCGAGCGCACCCGCACCAACAAGGTGACGCCCGACGAGCTCTCCGGCGGCACCTTCACGATCACCAACCTCGGCAGCTTCGGGGCGCTCTTCGACACCCCGATCATCAACAAGCCGCAGGTCGCGATCCTCGGCCCGGGCGCCGTGGTGAAGCGCCCCGTCGTGATCGACGACCCCAACCTGGGCGAGACGATCGCGGTGCGCCACATGGTCTACGTGTCGCTCACCTACGACCACCGCCTTGTCGACGGCGCCGACGCCGGCCGGTTCCTCCAGGAGGTCAAGAAGCGCCTCGAGTCGGGCGCCTTCGAGATCTGAGCCCGGTTCGGGCCCGCCCCGCCACGGGGCGGCTCGAGCGGACCAATGGCCGCTCGACGCACGGCATTCCGTGCGCCGAGCGGCCATTGCCGTGTCCCAGTAGGCCGTCGTGGAGCCACGTCGCGCGAGGACGCGTGGCGGGTGACGAACGGCACCGAAAACCAGGCGCGGACCGTCGGTGCCGAGGCCTAGCCTGAGGACACCGTGACGATCACTGACACCTCCCGCTCCACAGACGCCACCACCCCGACGTCGGAGCTCCCCGCACACCGCCGTCCCGTCGACTGGCGGCGGGTGCGTCGTCCCCTGACCTACCTCTGCTTCTCGATGTCGCTGCTGGGTGCGATCGCCGCGTCGCTGGGCTCGCTGGTCGCGGGGCGCCTGGCCGACGGCCCGACCGAGACCCTGCTGGTCCTGCTGGCGACGTGCGTCGTCGGGGGCGCGGTCATCGACACGCTGGCCAAGACGATCTGGGCCACCATCTGCGACCGCGCCGAGGGCCAGCTGCGCTCCGACCTCCTCGACGCGGCGATGGCGCAGCCGCTGTCCGAGCTGTCCGAGCAGGCCGTCGGCGAGGTGCTCGACCGCATCGACGACGACACCTGGGAGGTCGGCCAGCTCATGCGCTGGGGCGTGTGGCAGGCCGCGCGCACGCTGCTCTCCTCCGGCCCGCTGTGGGTGGTCGCGTCGTTCACCTGGTGGCCGGCGACGTTCCTCTTCCCGATCACGGCCGTGGCGGCCTACCTCGTCGTACGCCGGCTGCTGCCGCTGGTCGCCCAGAAGAAGGTCATCGAGGAGGCCGCCTGGACCGACCACGCCGCCTCGACCGAGGAGGGCGTCACGGCCCGCGACGACCTCCGCACGTCGCTGGGCCAGGCCCACGTCCTGCGTCGCAACGCCCACCTCGCCTCGGTGGTCCACCACGCACTCGACGCCGTGCTGGCCGTCGAGGTGCGCATCACGCGCCGCAGCGGTGGTCTGCTCCACGGCGCCCTGGCCGCCGTCGGCGTGGTCGGCGTCGCGCTGGTCCTCGCCGGCGACCTCTCCACGGCCCGGCTCGTCACGCTGTTCCTGGTCACGACGATGTTCGTCGGCGGCGTCGACCAGCTCGCGCGCCACCTCCCGGACCTCCAGGAGGGCTTCGGCGCGGTGCTGCGGCTGCGCAGCATGCTCGCCTCGCCCGCCGAGCCCACCGGAGGCCTCCCGGTCCCCGAGGGTCCGCTCGGCGTGGAGTTCCGCCACCTCGAGTTCAGCTACGGCACCGGCACCTTCGCCTTGCGCGACGTCGACCTGCAGCTCGCCGCCGGCCACACCTGCGCGCTCGTCGGTCGCACCGGGTCCGGCAAGTCGACCCTCGCCTCCCTGCTCTCCCGCGCCGTCGAGCCGCCGCGCGGCACGGTCCTGCTCGGCGGCATCGACGTGCTCGACCTCGACCTCCAGCAGCTGCGAGCCGCCGTCGGCGTCGTCACCCAGCGCACGGAGGTGCTCGCCGGCTCGCTGGCCGACAACATCACGCTCTTCGACGACGTCTCCCGCGCGAGCGTCGAGGCGGCCGTGGCCGAGCTCGGCCTCACCGACTGGGTCGCGGGGCTGCCCGCGGGCCTCGACACGGTGCTCGGCCCGGGCGGCACCAGCCTGTCCGCCGGCGAGGAGCAGCTCGTCGCCTTCGCGCGCCTGCTGGTCCGCGACGTCAGCGTCGTCGTGCTCGACGAGGCGACCGCGCGGATGGACCCGGTCACCGAGGCACGGGTCGTCCGCGCCGCCGACCGCCTGATCGCGGGACGCACCGGCATCCTCGTCGCGCACCGGCTCTCGACGACCGAGCGCGCCGAGCAGGTCGCCGTGCTCGAGTCGGGCCGCGTCGTCCAGCAGGGCCCGCGGGCGCGGCTGGCCAGCGCGCCCGGGCCCTTCCGCGACCTGCTCGAGGCAGCCGCCCACGAGCCCGTCGTCGAGGAGCACCACCACGACGACGCCGCGATCGGCACGGTGCGCCGCAGCACCACGCCTCCCGCCCCGCCCGAGCTCGCGCCCACCCCGAGCCTGGCCCGGGCCGTCCTGCACACCATCGGCATCCAGCCGCAGTGGGGACTCCTCGGCGCCGCGCTGTTCCTGCTGGCCTCCATCACCGGCGCCTTCGGCGCGGTCACGGGCTGGCTGTGGGGCCACATCGTCACCGACCTCCAGCGGGGCGACAACCCCGGCGTCCTCGTCGTGGCGCTCGTCTTCTCGCTGGTGGTCGCGCCCTTCCTGCTCTCGCAGGCGTTCCGCACCTATCCCCACTGGTGGGTGGAGGTACGCCTCCGCGTGCGGGCCGCGGTGCTGCACGGCCAGACCTCCCAGCGCCGGTTGCTGCGCACTCCCCCCGGCGAGGTCGTCGCCCGCACGATGGACGCCGACCGGCTCGCGCGCTACACCGACCGGTGGGTCGACTTCGTCAACGGATTGTTCGTCGCCACCCTCACCGCGCTCATCGCCCAGACGTGGGTCGCCGGCGCCGTGCTGATGACCGTCATGGTCGTCTCCGCACTGGCCTCCACGCTCGGGCGCCGGGTGGCCGGGCGATCGGCCGCCGCGGCGTCCACGGCGCGCGCTCGGTTCGGCCAGTCGCTGGTGTCCGCGCTCGAGTCGGTGCGCACCGTCAAGCTCGCCGCCGCGACGCCCCAGGTGCACCAGCACCTGCGCGGGGTCGACGGGGGGCGCGTCGATGCGGCCGTGCGCGAGCACCGCGTCCAGGCCCTGCTCGACGGCGTCCCCGTCGTCATGGTCCAGTGCGGCGTGGTCGCCGCCTGGGGCGGCCTGCTCACCGGTCACTGGGAGCTCGCCACGGCGCTGCTGATCGCCAACGCGGTCAGCGGCTTCGACTGGTTCGGCCGCGTGGCCGGCTCCGTGGTCACCGAGGCTCCCGGCGTGCGTGCCTGGATGAACGCCACCAGCGAGCTGGCCGGCGGTGGCGACCTCGTCGACCTCCCACCCGGTGTCGACCTGGTCGCCGGCACCGGGCCCGATCCTGCGCCGGTCGAACGCGAGCCGCTGCGCGCCCTGGTCGTGAGCGACCTCAGCGCCGTGCACGACGACGGCACCCTCGGCGTCCAGGGCGTCGACCTCGAGGTCCACGCGGGCGAGCTGGTGCTCCTGCTGGGCCAGGTCGGCTCCGGCAAGTCCAGCCTGCTGAGCGCGCTGGCCGGCCTCGTCACCAACACCGGCGAGATCCGCTGGAACGACCGCGTCGTCACCGACCCCCAGACCACCCTGCGTCCCGGCCGCGTCGCCCACGTCGCCCAGGTGCCGCGCGTCCTGTCGGGCACCTTCACCGGCAACGTCGCGCTCGACCACGCCGAGCGCTCGGTGCTGCCGTCGCTGGAGGCGGCCCGGATGGGGCGCGACGTCACCGAGGCCGGTGGCCCCGACGCGCTCGTCGGCCACCGCGGCGTACGCCTCTCCGGCGGTCAGGTGCAGCGCCTGGCCCTGGCCCGGGCGCTCGCGACGGAGGCCGACCTGCTGCTCGCCGACGACGTGTCGTCGGCCCTCGACGCCGCCACCGAGATCGACCTCTGGCGAGCACTGCGGGCCCGAGGCGCCGCCGTCGTCGGCGCCACCAGCAAGGCCGCCGCGCTGGCCCAGGCCGACCGGGTCGTCGTCCTCGACGCGGGCCGCGTCGTCGACAGCGGACCGTGGCGCGACCTCTCCACCCGATGGGCGCACCTGGCCGGTTGACGGCCCACTGATCCCGGCCGGCGGGCTTGGAGCGCATGGTTGGGTGGTCCCATGCGCGTCGTCATCGCCGGAGCGTCGGGATTCCTCGGCACCCACCTCACCGACCACCTCCGGGTGCAGGGACACGAGGTGTGCGCGCTCGTCCGGCGCGAGCCGTCCACGGCGCACGAGTCGCAGTGGGACCCGGCGCAGGGACGGATCGACACGAGCGTCATCGAGCGCGCGGACGCCGTGGTCAACCTGGCCGGTGCCAGCATCGCCGCCAACCCGCACTCGAAGAAGTACGCGCGCGAGGTGATGGACTCGCGCGTCTCGACCACCTCGCTCCTCGCCTCGGCGATCGCCGGGTGCGAGCGACCGCCGGCCTTCCTCGCAGGCAACGGCATCAGCTACTACGGCGACCACGGCGCCGCCCCGGTCACCGAGGACTCCGAGAGCCGGGGCGACGCACTGCTCACCCGCGTCGCCCGCGAGTGGGCGGCGGCCACCGATGCCGCCCACGAGGCCGGCGCCCGGGTGTGCTTGCTCCGCACGGCGCCGGTGATGGACCGCACCGCTCCCCCGCTCAAGCAACTGCGCCTGCTCTTCCAGATCGGCGGTGGCGCGCGGCTCGGCTCCGGCGAGCAGCACATGCCGATGATCTCCCTGCGCGACTGGATCGGCGCGGTGACCTACCTGATCGGCTCGCGCGACGTCGCCGGCGCCTTCAACCTGTGCTGCCCGCACACCCCGACCAACGCGGAGTTCACCCAGGAGCTCGCCTCGGCGCTGCACCGCAAGGCCTTCCTCGCGGTCCCCGCTCCGGTGATGAAGGTGGCGGCCGGCGACATGGCCCCCGAGCTCCTCGGCTCCGTCAACGCCCGCCCCGCCGCCCTCGAGCGAGCCGGCTACGACTTCGAGGACGAGGACGTCCGCGAGGTGCTGGCCGCCGCGCTCGGCTGACCTCCCGCACCGGGTCCGGGCTGGTCCCGAGCCTCGGCGACCAGCCACGCGCCGTCGACGCGCACCAGCTCCACCCGGCGCGTCGAGGCCCGGTCGCGCGGCAGCGCGAGCGACGTGTCGCGACCGACCGCCCGGCCTGCAGCCACCCGGTCGGTGACCGTGAGCACCAGCCGGTCCGGCGTGTGCTCGACGACCTCGAGGGCCAGCACCTGCGTGGCGAGCCCTTCGACCGCGAGGCCACGGTCGCGATAGTCGCGGAGCAGGCGCACGTCGGCGGCGCCGGCACGCGAGCCCTCGACGTAGAGCTCCTCCAGCGCGGCCGGGTCCGACGCCGCCCAAGCGGCCGCCCGACGCTCGTCCCAGCGAGCGAGGACCACCGCGGCCGCGGGTGGTGCGTCACCGGCACGCAGCCGGGGTGTCGGCTCCGGCTTGTCAGGACCCGCGAGGGTGACGACGAGCACGGCGACCACGAGGGCGCAGGCGACGGCCGTCAGCACGGGGAGGAGTCGTCGCGGGTCCACCCCTCCACCCTCGCCGAGATCGTCCGTCGGCGTCGGTGCTCATCCACAGGCAGGCCGCCGTCGCGCGAGGCGTAGGCTCGGAGCATGTCGCTCGACCCGACCGCTGTGGACACCTCTCTCGACTTCGAGATCGCCGGTCTCGGGCCCGACGCCGTCGACTACCTCGCCGCCTGGGACCTGCAGCGCCACGTCCACGAGGAGGTCGTCGCCGGCACCCGGCCTGGCTCGGTCCTGCTGCTCGAGCACCCGCCGGTCTTCACCGCCGGCAAGCGCACCGACGACCACGAGCGTCCCCTCGACCCCGGCGGCGCGGCCGTCATCGACGTCGACCGCGGCGGCAAGATCACCTTCCACGGCCCCGGTCAGCTGGTCGGCTACCCGATCGTGCGCCTGCCCGAGCACGTCAAGGTGGTCGACTACGTCCGCCGCGTGGAGGAGGCGCTGATCGCGGTCTGTGCCGACTTCGGCATCACCACCGCACGCGTGCCGGGCCGCAGCGGTGTCTGGCTGCGTGCCGACGACCGCGGCCCCGAGCGCAAGATCGCCGCCCTGGGCATCCGGGTCAGCCGAGGCGTGACGATGCACGGCTTCTCCCTCAACTGCGACGTCGACCTGGGCTGGTACGACCGCTTCGTCGCGTGCGGGATCGACGACGCCGGCGTCACCTCGCTCTCCCAGGAGCTCGGCCGCGACGTCACCGTCCGCGACGTGCTGCCGAGCGTGCGCGAGCACCTGTCGCACTACCTCGCGTGGCACCCCTACGACGCCACACCGGACTACGAGCCCCGCCCCGAGCCCGCCCACGGGCCTCGCATCCAGCTGGTGACGCCCGGCCGCTGACCGGCGCCGCTCAGGGGTGATGTGCTCCCGCGGGGCCTCTGGTTGGCTCGTCGGATGAGCCGACACTCCCTGCACGTCACCGTCAACGGCGAGGCCCACGCGGTCGAGGTGGACACGCGACGCTCGCTCCTCGACCTGCTGCGTGAGGACCTCGCGCTCACCGGGACGCAGAAGGGTTGCGACCAAGGCGCGTGCGGCGCGTGCACCGTCCACGTGGACGGTCGGCGGGTGCTCTCGTGCCTCACGCTCGCCGCGCAGGCCGAGGGCCGCGAGGTCACGACGGTCGAGGGCATCGGCACGGCCGATGAGCTCCACCCCGTCCAGCAGGCCTTCCTCGACTGCGACGCCTTCCAGTGCGGCGCGTGCACCGCGGGCCAGGTGATGTCGGCCGTCGCGCTGCTCGAGGAGGACGACTGGTCCACCCGCGACGACGTGCGCGAGCTGATGAGCGGCAACCTGTGCCGCTGCGGCGCCTATCCCCGCATCGTGGACGCCGTCCTGTCCGTGCGCGCGACCCAGGAGGCCTGAGGTGCATCCGTTCACCTACACGCGCGTCGATGACGTCGAGGCGGCCAGCGCGGCGGTCACGACGGACGCCGTGTCCCGCGCCGTCCAGGGACCTGACGACACCGTCTTCATCGCCGGCGGGACCACCCAGCTCGACCTGATGCGTGACGGCGTCTGGTCGCCGGGGACCCTCGTCGACGTCAGTCGCCTCCCGCTCGCCGACGTCGAGCTCGACGAGGACACGCTGGTCGTCGGGGCCGCCGTGACCATGGCCGACCTGGCCCGGCACGAGGCCGTCGCCGACCTCGACGTCCTGCGCGACTCGCTGCTGCTGGCCGCCTCGCCCCAGCTGCGGTCGATGGCCACCGTCGGGGGCAACGTCCTCCAGCGCACCCGGTGTCGCTACTTCCGCGACCCCGAGGTGACCCAGTGCAACAAGCGCCGACCCGGCAGCGGCTGTGCGGCGATCGAGGGCACCGCTCGCACCCACGCCGTCCTCGGGGTCGATGCCGGGTGCATCGCGGTCCACGCCTCCGACCTCGCCGTCGCCCTCGTGACCCTCGACGCACGGGTGCGCCTGCACGGGCCCGACGGTGGGCGCACGATCCCGGTCGCCGACCTCCACGTCCGCGCCGACGTCGACCCCGCCCGCGACAACGTGCTCGCAGCCGGCGAGCTGGTCACGCACCTGGAGATCCCGGTCCCCGACGCCCGCACCGGCTACCTCAAGGTCCGCGATCGCGCGTCCTACGAGTTCGCGCTCACCTCGGCCGCCGTCGTCGCCCGGGTGGAGGACGGCATCCTCGCCCACGTCGCGGTCGGCCTCGGTGGTGTCGGGTCCGTGCCGTGGCGTGCGACCAGGGCCGAGGAGGTGCTGCGCGGACAGCGTGCCTCGCTCGCGCTGTTCGAGCAGGCCGCGGCCGCCGAGCTGGCCGACGCCTTCACGGTGCCCGGCACCGACTTCAAGCCCGAGCTGGCCCGCCGCACCCTGGTCCGCCAGCTCCGCGACGTCACGGAGGTGACCGCATGACCACCACGACGAACGCCCCCGCCGGCACCGCCACCCCCGTGCTCGGTGCCGGTGTCACCCGCGTGGACGGACCGCTCAAGGTCACCGGCGCGGTGCCCTACGCCGACGACCTGGCCCCCCGCGACGCGCTCGTCGGGGTGCTGGTGGGCTCGACGATCGCCGCCGGCCAGATCTCCCTGGTCGACGCCAGCGACGCGCTCGCCGCGCCCGGCGTGGTGGCCGTCATCTCCCACCACGACGCGCCCAGCGTCGTACGTCCCAACGAGGCGTCCGCGGACGAGCGCGCGCCGCGACCGCCCTTCCAGGACGCGACCGTGCGCTTCCACGGCGACCACGTCGCGATGGTCGTCGCACAGACCCGCGAGGAGGCCGTGCACGCCGCGACCCTGCTGCACGTGTCGTACGACGTCTCCGAGCCGGTCGTGGACCTCAACGACCCTCGGGCCACCCGCGAGGACGACGACCCGGCCGGCGCCGACAGCACCCGCGGAGACCTGGAGCGCGGGCTCGCTGAGGCCGACGTCGTGGTCGCGGCCGACTACGTGACCGGCGACAACACCAACAACCCGATCGGGCTGTTCGCCGCGTGCGCGGAGTGGGACGGCGAGAGCCTGCACATGTGGGCGACCACCCAGTGGCCGTCCAACACCGCCGACTGCCTGGCCGAGGCGTGGGGCGTCCCCCGCGAGGACGTCCGTGTCGAGTGCCCCTACCTGGGGGGCGGCTTCGGCTCCGGCCTGCGTCCCTGGCCCTACATCCACGCCGCGGCCATCGCGGCGAAGGTGGTCGGCCGACCGGTGCGGGTCGTGCTGAGCCGGCCGCAGATGTTCACTGACGTCGGGCACCGGCCCGAGACCGTCCAGCACGTGCGACTCGGCGCCCGCCGCGACGGCACCCTCACCGCGGTCGAGCACACCGCCACGATCCCGGTCGCCGTCGACGACGACAACCCCGAGAACGTCGTGTCGGGCACCCGGCAGGGCTACGCCGTCGAGCACCTACGTGCGGACGTCGACCAGGTGCGCCTGCACATCTCGCCGCCCGGCTCGATGCGCGCGCCGGGCGAGGCGCAGGGCAACTTCGCGCTGGAGACCGCGCTCGACGAGCTCGCGGTCGAGCTGGACATAGACCCGGTGCGGCTCCGGCTGCACAACGACGCGACCACCAACCCCGACCAGGACGACCTGCCGTGGTCGAGCAAGGCGCTGGACCAGTGCCTGCGCCGCGGCGCGGAGCTCATCGGGTGGGACGACCGCGATCCTGCGCCGCGCTCGATGCGCGACGGTGACCAGCTCATCGGCTACGGCGTCGCGGCCGTCTCGTTCTTCTACTTCCAGCAGCCGTGCACGGTGCGGGTGGTCGTCCGACGCGACGGCACCGCCGCCGTGCACTGCGCGGCGATGGACATCGGCACCGGCACCTACACCGTGGTCACCCAGGTCGCCGCCGAGCGGCTGGGACTCGGGCTGGGCGACGTCGAGGTAGTGCTGGGCGACAGCTCGCTCCCGCCCTCTCCCCCGGCCGGCGGGTCGGGGCTGGCGACCGCGATCTCGAACGCCGTCGCGCTCGCCGTCACCGCGGTGCTCGACGACCTCGACCTGTCCGGCGCCCCGGGGCGTGACGCGCTGTCTCGTGCAGTCGGTGCCCGCGACGAGGTCGCCGCCGAGGCCACGGCCGAGCCGCCGGACCCCGCTGAGATGGGCATGTCCCCCTCCGGGGCGTTCGGAGCGAAGTTCGCCCGGGTGCGCGTCGACGCCGACCTCGGCCTGGTGCGGGTCGAGCGACTCGTGTCGGTCATCGACTGCGGCCAGGTGCTCAACGAGCGCACCGCGCGCAGCCAGGTGATCGGCGGAGCAGTCGGCGGCATCGGCCACGCCCTGCTCGAGCACACGGTCACCGACCTTCACGCCGGGCCGCAGACCGGGCGGATCACCAACGCCCACATGGCCGACTACCTGATCGCCGTCAACGCCGACGTGCCCGACCTCGAGGTGGAGTTCGTCGGCGGCCCGGACCGGCTGAACCCGGTCGGCGTGAAGGGAGTGGGCGAGGTCGGCCTCTGCGGGGTCGCCGCGGCGATCGGCAACGCCGTGTTCCACGCGACGGGACGGCGCGTCCGGCGCCTGCCGATCACCCCGGACCTGCTCCTCTGAGCTGGCGTGGCGATCGGGCGCTCCGGCCGCGGACCGTGAGTTGGGGTGCCCGACACGCCGTCGTAGAGTGAGGGACGTGACGACCGCTCCCGCACCTGAAGGCCGGAAGCTCCTCCGGCTCGAGATCCGCAACGCCGAGACGCCGATCGAGAAGAAGCCGGAGTGGATCAAGACCCGGGCCCGGATGGGCCCGGAGTACACCGCGCTGCAGGAGCTGGTGAAGGGCGAGGGCCTCCACACGGTCTGCCAAGAGGCCGGCTGCCCCAACATCTACGAGTGCTGGGAGGACCGCGAGGCCACGTTCCTCATCGGCGGCGACCAGTGCACCCGGCGCTGCGACTTCTGCCAGATCGACACCGGCAAGCCGCAGCCGCTCGACCGTGACGAGCCGCGCCGCGTGGCGGAGTCGGTGCAGAAGATGGAGCTGAAGTACGCCACCATCACCGGCGTCGCGCGTGACGACCTGCCCGACGGCGGCGCGTGGCTCTACGCCGAGACGGTCCGTGCGATCCACGAGCTCAACCCGAACACGGGTGTGGAGAACCTCATCCCGGACTTCAACGGCCAGCCCGACCTGCTCACCGAGGTCTTCGAGAGCCGTCCCGAGGTGCTGGCCCACAACGTCGAGACGGTGCCGCGGATCTTCAAGCGGATCCGCCCGGCGTTCCGCTACGAGCGCTCCCTCGACGTGATCACCCAGGCCCGTGACTTCGGGCTGGTCACCAAGTCCAACCTCATCCTCGGCATGGGCGAGACCCGCGAGGAGGTCTCCCAGGCGCTGCGCGACCTGCACGAGGCCGGGTGCGAGCTGATCACGATCACCCAGTACCTCCGCCCCTCGCCGCGCCACCACCCCGTGGAGCGGTGGGTCAAGCCCGAGGAGTTCGTCGAGCTCAAGGCCGAGGCCGACGCGATGGGCTTCGCCGGCGCGCTGTCCGGGCCGCTCGTCCGCTCGTCCTACCGCGCCGGACGGCTGTACGGTCAGGCCATGGACGCGCGCGCTGCCGCGACCGCCTGACCCCGACCCGAACGACCGAGACAAGGGCACCACATGTCGACCCCCGCCTCCACGCCGAGCTCCCGTCGTGCGCAGATCATGCAGACCTACACCATGGCCAAGCGCAGCGACCCGCGCCTGGGCTGGATCGTCCTGGGGGTCTTCCTGCTGGGCGCGGCCGCCGGCTTCGGCCTCATGTGGCTGCTGCCGGGCAGCGGCTGGCTGGGCTGGGTCTTCTCGATCGTCGGTGCACTGCTCATCGGCGCCCTGTGCGCGCTGCTGGTCTTCGGTCGCCGCGCCCAGAAGGCGGCCTACACCCAGATGGAGGGCCAGCCGGCTGCCGCCGCGGGCGCGCTCCAGATGCTGCGCCGCGGTTGGAAGGTCGACCCGGTCGTCGGCTTCACCAAGCAGCAGGACGTCGTCCACCGCGTCGTCGGCCCGCCCGGCATCGTCCTGGTGGGTGAGGGCACGAGCCCGAGCCGGGTCAAGCAGCTCCTCGCCACCGAGCGCAGGAAGCACGAGCGTGTCGCCTACGAGGTGCAGATCCACGAGATCGTCGCCGGCCGCGGCGAGGGCGAGATCCCGCTGCCCAAGCTGGTGCGCCACGTCCAGAAGCTCAAGCGCTCGGTCAAGCCCGCCGAGATGACCGACATCCTCCAGCGCCTCAAGGCGCTGGACGCCCAGCGCGGCAAGCTGCCGCTGCCCAAGGGCCCGATCCCGACCTCGATGAAGGGCATGCGCTCGCAGCAGCGCGGTCGCTGACCCCTGCGCTACTGGATCGTCACCGTCCGCGTCCCCGCGGCGAGGTCGTGCAGCCCGCGGCCGTCGACCGTCAGCAGCGGCGGGATGACGAGGACGACCAGCAGCGAGCGCACGAACGCCGGGATCAGCTGGACCGGGCGCGACGGGTCCTTGTGGTGCACCACCCGCACCCGGGTGGCCAGCTTGCCGAACGAGCCGCCCATCAGCGTGGTGAACAGTGAGGCCTCGACGACGTACAGCGCCATCGTCGCGAGGCTGTAGGGGTTCGACGCGAGCACACCGGCCGCGACGAGGCCCTCGACGATCGCCAGGCAGGTCAGCCAGTCGATCAGCAGCGCGAGGATGCGGCGGCCCCAGGAGGCCGGCTGCAGGTCCGTTGTTACAGGGCTCGTCACGCGCCAAGCGTAGGAGGGCCGGTGGCAGGCTCCACGAACCGGGCAGCCGTAACACGGCTGAAACAAACGGGATACGGTCTAGAAACTGCTCCCCCCTAGCGTGGCGGCACGGTGCAACGAGGCTCCGCTCCCGAACGCTGCAACTCGACGCGCGCTGGTCGCCGTCAAGGAGGAACCGAATGTTCAACAACTCCGATGAGCTCCTGAAGTTCATCAAGGACGAGGGCGTCGAGATGATCGACGTCCGCTTCTGCGACCTGCCGGGCATCATGCAGCACTTCACGGTGCCGGCGTCGTCGTTCGACCAGAGCGTCTTCGATGACGGCCTCGGCTTCGACGGCTCGTCGATCCGCGGCTTCCAGGCCATCAACGAGTCGGACATGTCGCTGTTCCCGGACCCGACCACGGCCTACCTCGACCCGTTCCGCAAGGCCAAGACGCTCAACGTCAACTTCTTCATCCACGACCCGATCACCGGCGAGGCCTACAGCCGCGACCCGCGCAACATCGCGCGCAAGGCGCTGGCCTACCTCGACTCGACGGGCATCGCGGACACCGCGTTCTTCGCCCCCGAGGCCGAGTTCTACATCTTCGACAACGTCCGCTACAGCACGGGCGTCAACGAGGGCTACTACCACATCGACTCCGTCGAGGGGTGGTGGAACTCGGGCAAGGAGGGCGAGGAGAACAAGGGCTACAAGACGCGCCTCAAGGGCGGCTACTTCCCCGTCGAGCCCTACGACCACTACAGCGACCTGCGCGCCGACATGGTCAAGAACCTCGAGGCCTGCGGCCTCCAGGTCGAGCGCGCCCACCACGAGGTCGGCACCGCCGGCCAGGCGGAGATCAACTACCGCTTCGACACGCTGCTCAAGGCCGCGGACGACGTGATGAAGTTCAAGTACCTCATCAAGAACACCGCGTGGGAGCAGGGCAAGTCGGTCACCTTCATGCCGAAGCCCATCTTCGGCGACAACGGCTCCGGCATGCACGTGCACCAGTCGCTGTGGAAGGACGGCGAGCCGCTGTTCTTCGACGAGACCGGCTACGCCGGCCTGTCCGACACCGCCCGCTGGTACATCGGCGGCATCCTCAAGCACGCGCCGTCGCTGCTGGCCTTCACCAACCCGACGGTGAACTCCTACCACCGCCTGGTCCCGGGCTACGAGGCGCCGATCTCGCTGGTCTACTCCTCGCGCAACCGCTCCGCGTCGGTCCGCATCCCGATCACGGGCGCGAACCCCAAGGCCAAGCGTGTCGAGACCCGCTTCCCCGACCCGTCGGCGAACCCCTACCTCGCGTTCGCCGCGCTCATGCTCGCCGGCCTCGACGGTGTCCAGAACAAGATCGAGCCCGCAGCTCCGATCGACAAGGACATCTACGAGCTGCCGCCGGACGAGATGGCCGAGATCGACCAGGTGCCGACCAGCCTCGGCGCCGTGCTCGACGCTCTCGAGGCGGACCACGACTACCTCACGCGCGGCGGCGTCTTCACCGACGACCTGATCGAGACGTGGATCCACTTCAAGCGCACCGAGGAGATCGCCCCGGTCCAGCTGCGGCCGCACCCGCACGAGTTCGAGCTGTACTACGACATCTGAGTCACGCTCGGCGCTGACCTACGACAACGCCCCCGGACACCTGTGGTGTCCGGGGGCGATCCTCTGGCGCAGCGGTCGCGGACGTCAGGAGGACGCCTCCGATGTCTCGGTGCGCGAGTACCACGCGGCGAGGGCGTCGAAGCCGGCGTCGAGGCCCACCTCAGGAGTCCAGCCCAGCAGCTCGCGGGTGCGACGTTGGTCGAACCAGTGTGCCGTCGTCAGCTGCTCGGCGAGGAAGTGCGTCAGCGGTGGGGTGTCGGTGCGACGTGTGGCCGCCCACGCCAGGTCCACCGCCCGACCCGCGGCCAGGGCCAGCGGGACCGGCACGTGACGCCGGGGCGGAGCAACTCCGGCCGCCCGGCAGACGCGACCGAGGATCTCGGCCACGGGACGCGGGTCTCCCCCGCTCACCACCAGCGCCTCGCCATGGGCGGCGGGTCCGCACGCGTCGACAGCAGCGACGAGCGCCGCGGCCGCGTCGTCGACGTACGTCGTGTCGATCAGCGCGGTCCCGCGCCCGATCACCGGCAGCCGCCCGCTGCGCGCGCGGGACACCAGGCGTGCGACGAGCTGCGTGTCGCCGGGCCCCCAGACCAGGTGGGGCCGGACGGCCAGCACCGCGAAGCCGGGCGCGTCGGCGGCGAGGGCGAGCAGCTCGGCCGCGGCCTTCGTGCGGGAGTAGTGACCGCGCGCGCCCACGGGGTCGGCCGGTTCGGCGCCGGCACCGCAGAGAGGGCGACCGGTGTGCGCCACCGAGGGTGACGACACCTGGACGAAGCGCTCCACCGAGGCGGCTCGGGCGGCTGAGACGAGGGTGGCGGTGCCCCGGATGTTGGCGTGCTCGAACTCGTTCCGGGGCCCGACCACGTCGACCTTGGCAGCGAGGTGCAGGACGGCATCCTGTCCCCGCACGGCGCGGTCCACGGCGCCGGGGTCGGCGACGTCGCCCAGCACCTCGCGGCAGTCGAGGCCGGCGCTGCGACGCTGCATCACCGTGACGTCGTCACCGCGGGCCATCAAGAGCCTCGCCGTGGTTCGCCCCAGCAGGCCGGACGCGCCAGTGACCAGGACCTTCACGCGCTCACCGGCCACCGCGTCCCGCGAGCGACCGGGCCGCCTGCCGGGCGACCTCGAGCCTGTCGACCTTGGACGCGTGCCGGATGTCGAGGGGCAGCCGGTCGCTGCACAGCACGGCCGCCACGGGGACCCCGGCGACGCGACGTACGTCCTCGGCCAGCTCGTGATCGGCGACCCTCAGGTCCAACGGACCCCGACGGCGGCGGCGCCCGCGCCCGTCGGCCGCGCCGTCGTCGCGCACGACGACGGCGACCACCACCTGGGCGTCGCGAGGACCCACACCCACGACCGCTGCGGCTCGTACGCCGTCCAGCGACTCCACGCGCTGCTCGACCGCGACCGGCGTCACCGGGCCGGCGGCCGTGCTGACCACGTGTGCCGAGCGGCCCTCGATCCACAGCCGGCCCTCGTCGTCGACGTGACCGACGTCGCCGGTGGCGTGCCAGCCCGGGTGCCGGCTCGCCGTGCGCTCGGTGTCCCACAGGGAGTCGTAGTGGTCCTTGACGTGGGCGGCGCGGACGCAGATCTCGCCCGTCACGCCGGGAGCCAGCACGAGTGCCGCGTCCGACCCCCGGTGCTCGAACGGCTCCACGGCGATCTCCACCCCCGGGAGCGGACGTCCCACGCAGACGCCCTCCCCCGCTCCGGCGCGCCTGATCTGGCCGTAGGAGACGTCGGTGACTGGCAGCACTTCGGTCATGCCGTAGGGCGTGTGGAGGCTCGCGCCCGGCAACACCTCGCCGACGTCGGCGAGCAGCGCGGCCGGCACGGGCGCACCAGCCGACATCAGCAGCCGGACACGTGACAGCGCCTCACGCTGGTCGGTCGAGAGGTCGGCGCTCGTGGCGACCACCCGCCGCAGGGCCGCCGGAGAGGCGAAGACGACCCGTGCGTCGACGGCGCTCGCCGCGTCGGCCAGGAGCGGAGCGGTCAACGTGTCCGGGGCGGTGACGTCGATGTCGGGGACCACCGACCCGAGCCCCAGGGCGGGACCGAGGATGGAGAAGGGTGCGAACGCGGCCACGAACGTGTCGTCGGGCTGCAGGTCGTAGGTCGCGCGGACGAGGTCGACCTGGGCCCGGACCTGCCGGTGCCGGTAGACGACCCCCTTGGCCGGGCCCGTGGCTCCCGAGGTGAAGACCACGGCGCACTCCGCGTCGGGTCCCGGGGCAGCCGGCATCGGGGTGGTCCGAGCGCGTCCCGCGAGCTCGTCCAGGTCGTGGTCGACCCCGAGAAGGCGGCGGGTCGCCGGGGGCAGCGGGCGCACCGCGATCCGCGAACCTGGCAGGCCCATCACCCGGGCGGCCGCCAGACCGGCACGACCGGCGACGAGGTGGTCGATGGACGCTCCGCGCAGGGCGCGGCGCATCCCGGCGAACCCGAGACCCTTGTCGGCCACCACCACGACCGCACCTGCTCGCCACACGGCGTAGACCACCGAGGTCAGGTCGGCGGACGGCTCGACGAGCAGGCCCACCCGGTCGCCGGGCCGCACACCGGCGGCCGCCAGTCCGGCGGCCAGCTCGGTGACCCGGCGGGACAGCGCAGCCCAGCTGACCGTCGTGCCGTGCGCGGACATGGCCGGACCCGGGTCGTCGGCGCGACGGTCGAGGGCGGCCCACAGGGGTACGTGCTCCGAGGCGGTCGCTGCAGCGACCTCCGTGTCGGTGTCCGGCGTGGCGGGGACGGCCTGGGACTCGTCCAGCTCGCGCACCCAGGTGGCCACGAGCTCGGCGTAGTGCGGGGCGTCCTCGGTCACGAGGTGCGAGGCACCCTCGAACCGGTGGACCTGCGCCTGGGGCAGGCGCTCACGCAGGTCAGCCAGGTAGCGCTCGCCGAAGACGGGGTCGCGCGGCCCCCAGAACATCAGGGCCGGCACGTCCAGGCTGCGCACGCCGTCGGCCAGGTCGGACACGACGTCGTAGGACGGGTGGCCGGCCGAGAAGGGGATGTCGGCGACGAAGGCGCCCACGGACCGACGACGCCCGGGCGTGCGGTAGGGCGAGGCGAGCGCGTCACGGACCCCGCGGTCCAGCGCGGGCCGCGAGAGTGCGGACGTGGCGCGCACGAACACCGGCGTGGCCACGCAGCCGACCGAGCGCACGCCCGGCAGGTGGGCGAGGCGGATCAGCGGCGGGCCCAGGTCACCGGGCGGCTGGGCCACCGCGGTGTTGCCGAGGACGACCCCCCGCAGCTGGTCACGATGGGCCAGCGCCCAGCCCAGCGAGAGGATCCCGCCCCAGTCGTGGCCGACCGTGACGACAGGTCCGGTGACTCCCATCGCCTCGGTGAGGCGGCCGAGGTCGGCGACGCGCTGCTCGACCGTGCGCTGGGTGTCGAGGCGCTCGGAGAACCCCATCCCGAGGTGGTCGGGTGCGACCACGCGCCAACCCGCCGGCGCCGCCGCGATCAACCCGCGCCACAGGTAGGACCACGTCGGGTTGCCGTGCACGCACAGGAGGGTCCCGTGGGTGGGCTCCACGCCGTTGTCGAGGACGTGCCACCGCCGCTCACGACCCTCGGCGTCCGGGGCGACGACCGTCCGCGACCACGCGGGGTCCAGCCCGGGCAGGTCGTCGGGCACCCGGTGGTCCGCCACCACCGCGCTCACCAGCGGATCTCGACGACGCTGGCGTTCAGCCCGGAGCCGATCCCCATGAGGAGGACCCGGTCCCCCGGGCTGAGGTCGCTGGTCTGGTCGGCGAGCGTGAAGGCCACGGAGGCAGGCCCGATGTTGCCGAACTCGGGGAAGCTGCGCGGGACGTCCTCGGGGTCGATCTTGAGGCGTTCGCAGATGGCGTCGGTGTGGACCTGCGAGATCTGGTGCAGGAAGTAGCGGCGGATGCCGGCGTCCCAGCCGAACTCGCCGGCGGCCTCGTCCCAGAGCCCGGACGAGAGCTCGAGCCCGGCCGCGAGCAGCCCCTTCAGGTCGGTCCTCATGGTGTCGTTGTCGCCGACGCACAGCTCGTGGTGCTGCGTCGCGGCGCGACTCACCCCGGCGACCAGCGCGTGGCCCTCGGGGTGCTGGTCGGCTCGCCCCAGGACCATCGCCACCGCACCGGAGCCCAGTGTCAGGGCGGCGAACTCCGACATCAGGTCACGTGAGGTCACGCCCTCGGCGGACAGCCTCCTCATGGTGGCCTCCTGCACGGGCTGGGAGTCCTCGCTGTCCACCACCAGCGCCGTGTCGATCATGCCCGCCTCGATCATGGCGGCCGCGATCTCCATGCCGTTCATGAAGCCGAGGCAGGCATTGGTCACGTCGAAGTTCTGGCAGGCCGGCGACAGGCCGAGAGCATCGTGGATGACGACCGCGGTCGAGGGTTCCAGCCAGCGGCGGCTCAACGAGGTGTTGATGAGCAGGTCGACCTGCCCGGGAACCAGGTCGCTCGCCGCCAGGGCTGCTCGGGCGGCCGCGACGGCGCCGTCGGTGAAGGGTTGGTCGTCAGCCCAGCGACGCCGCTCGCGGATGCCGACCAGGCCCTCGAGCAGCCCCGCACGCATGCGCGTACGCCGGTAGACCTCGCTCAGCCTCTCGTCCAGCTCTGCCGAGGTGACGACGACGGGCGCCTCGACCCGCTCGACCCCCAGCACGACTGCGCGCTCGTAGCGATGGGTTGAGTTCTGGATCATGGGTGCTCCTGGAGACACGCCGGGCGGCGACTGTGGTGAAAGAGAGGCCGCTTCGGGTACCCATGCGTGAGCCCCGCATGCACGAGACGAGCCCGATCCCTGAGTCCGCAAACCCTCCTGACACCTCGGATGCTAGTCCGTGGGCTGTCAACACCTTCAGTCCTCCACCCCCAGGGCTGGTCCCGGCCGTCCTCGCGCTCAGCCGGTGACGCCGAACCGCTCCACGCGGATGGCCTCCGGGCTGAAGCCCGACGCCACGAGGAGATCCTCGGCGAGCTGAGCGAAGCGGGCGGAGCCACAGACGTAGGCCACCTCGACCCCGGCCAGGAGCGGTGTGAGCTCCTTCACGGTCGGGGCGCCGGGTGGGCGGTCATCGGCGGTGTGCCGGGTGAAGGCGATCGTGGCGCCCGCCTCGGCGAGCTCGGAGGCGTACGGCAGCTCGTCGGGGCTGCGGCCCACGGCCACCACCCGCAGCAGGTCGGCGCGGCCGAGGTGTCGCGCGGCACGGGTCATGGAGACGGCCGGGACGACGCCGGTCCCGCCGACGAGGCACAACGCCGGCGTGGACACGTCCCACCGGAACCAGCGCCCGATCGGGCCGCGCATCTCCAGGACGTCGCCGACCTCGGCCACGTCGGCGAGGAACTCCGAGACCTCCCCGCCCGGGAGCCTCTCGACCAGGAACTCCACCAGCGGGTCCTCGTCGTGGGAGGCGACGGAGTAGGACCGCTGCGCGGTGTAGTCGTCGGGTGCCCGCAACCGGATGAGGTAGTGCTGGCCGGGCCGGTGCCGCTGCCGGTCCTCGACGTGCATCCGGAGTCGTACGAGGTGGGGTGCGGGCATCTCCTTGGTGATGATCCGTCCGGTCGTCCACGCGGTCGCACCCGCCCCCACGGGCGCGAAGGAGTCGCTCACGCGTCGCCCTGGTAGCGCTGCTCGAGCCACGGATCGCCGCGGTCGTGGTAGCCGTTGGTCTCCCAGAACCCGGGACGGTCCCCGGCCGTCAGCTCGAGCCGGCTGATCCACTTCGCGGACTTCCAGAAGTAGAGGTGCGGGACCAGCAGCCGCACCGGGCCACCGTGCTCCGCCGTCAGCGGCTTGCCTCCGTAGTCCCACACGACCCACGCCCTGCCACCGGTGACGTCGGACAGCGGCAGGTTGGTCGTGTAACCCGTGGTGGAGTACGCCATGACGAACGCCGCATCGTCCTGCGGCCCGGCCACCTCGAGCAGCGTGTCGACGGAGACGCCGGTGAACGCCACGTCGAACTTCGACCAGGTCGTCACGCAGTGGATGTCACCGCGGAAGGAGGACGTCGGCAGCTGGTGCACCTCGTCCCACGTCCACGTCGTCGGCTCGTCCACGAGGCCCTCGACGGCGAGGGTCCACGACTGTGGGTCGATGCGCGGGGTGGCCTCCGCCGTCAGCACCGGCCAGCTCCCACCGACGTCGTACTGCCCCGGCGGCAACCGGCCCCCGGAGTCGGGTCGGCGTCGGCTGAATCCTCGGGTCACCGGCATCGGGCGTCTCCTCGTGGCCAGGACCTCGGAGAGGTCGGGACGTCCAGCATCCCCTGATCGGCCGGTCACGGCCAGAGGTCTCCGGCCTGGGTCGGCGCGGTCTAGGTCATCCGGAAGATCGGCCATCCGATCTCGGTGCGCCAGGCGGCGGGGTCGGGGTCGTCGGCCGGTCCGACGAGGTAGGTCTCCCGGACGGGGCCGGCGACCGCGAGTGCGTTCGCGACGACCCACGACCCGAGCTCGCCGTAGGTGATGTCGGAGTCGTCGTGCGGGCCGACGTGGGTGGCGACCGCCAGCTCCACCGCCGGCAGGGTCACCGGGCGTACGCGCCCGCGACGCGGCGGGTCGGCTGACGGCAGGTGCAGCAGGACGTGGCCACGTCCCTCCTCGAAGAGGGAGTTGTCGTAAACCCCTCCCGGGGGGCCGGTGCGGGTGCCGATCGCGGCGTCGAGCTCGGCCAGGGCTCCGGCGAACCACGCGGCCACGGAGTCGCCGTCGACGTCGTCCTCGATCGCGGCCACGGTCGTCACGGGCACGGCCCTCAGCTCGACGCTCAGGGGCACGGGGTCGGGGTCGAGGAGGCGACGCAGCGACACGACCGCGGACCGGGTCCGGTCCAGCTCGGCCTCCAGTCGCGCCAGGTGGTCGGACACGAGCGCGGCACGGCGGTCGGGGTCGCCCGACTCGATGATGCGTCGGACGTCTGCGAGGGGTACGTCGAGCTCCCGGAGGCGGTGGATCACCTGCGCGGTCGGGATCTGGTGACCGTCGTAGGAGCGGTACCCGGTGGCCCGGTCGACCGCGGCGGGAACGAGCAGCCCCGCCTCGTGGTAGCGACGCAGCGTCTTCACGCTCAGGTGCGTCAGGCGCGAGAACTCACCGATGGCCAGCATGGCGTCAGTGTGCACTCTCCCCCCGGGGGAGAGTCACGTGCTTGACCCTGCCGCTCGGGGACGCAGCAGCGTGGGCGCCATGACCACACCGCTGAGAGGAAACGACACCATGGACGACAACACCGCATTCGCGTGGGACGCGCTCCCCGACGTCGTGGCGAGCTACCTGCGCGCCCACGTGTCCCAGGACTTCGCCACCGCCGTGACCTACCTGCCCGAGGACGTCACCGTCACCGACAACGGCGAGGTCCTCGAGGGCCGCGACGAGACGTTCGAGGTCTTCGACCAGTCGGCGCAGGACTACGAGGTGCAGACCACGCTGGGCTCGGTCTCCCGGCCCGCGGACGACGTGTGGGAGGTCGGCACGCACCTCTCGGGGAACTTCCCCGGCGGCGAGGTCGACCTCCGCATGGTCTTCACCCTCGTCGACGACGTGATCCGCAGGCTCGACATCACCGTCTGACGTCACCACCCCCACCGACACCACCAGGAGGATCGACATGTCCCAGTCAGATCGCGACCGTCTCGACGGTCGACGCGCACTCGTCACAGGCGGGTCCAAGGGCGCGGGAAGGGCGGTGGTGGACAGGTTGCGAGAGCTGGGCGCGGACGTGTGGACCACCGCGCGGACGATGCCAGCCGGCTACGAGCACTCGGACCGCTTCATCGAGGCCGACACCTCGACCGTCGACGGCGCGACGGCCGTCGCGGCGAGGGTCTCGGGGCACGGTCCGCTCGACATCCTGGTGCACGTGGTCGGCGGCTCGTCCACACCGCCCGGCGGGTTCGCCGCCGCAGGTGAGGAGCAGTGGATGGCCGAGCTGAACCTCAACCTCCTCGGCGCGGTCCGGCTGGATCGAGCCCTGCTCCCCGGCATGGTCGAGGCCGGATCGGGCGCGGTGGTCCACGTCACCTCGATCCAGCGCCAGATGCCGCTGCACGACGCGACCCTTCCCTACGCCGCCGCCAAGGGTGCGCTGCGGACCTACAGCAAGGGGCTGGCGAACCAGCTCGCTCCCCACGGCGTCCGGGTCAACGCCGTCAGCCCCGGCGGCATCGAGACCGAGGCCTATGAAGGCTTCATCGACCTTCTCGCCCGGGGCAACGACCTGACGCCCGACCAGGCGAGGCAGACGATCCTCGACTCCCTCGGAGGGGTTCCCCTCGGACGGTTCGCGTCACCCGCGGAGATCGCGGACCTCGTCGGCTTCCTCGTCTCCGATCGAGCCTCCTCGATCGTGGGAGCCGAGTACGTCATCGACGGCGGGACCGTCCCCACCACCTGATGAGGTCGGGAGCGAGCGTGTCCCCCGTGCGAGCCGTACGACTCCGACCTGAGCTCAGCTCGTAGCCGCAACGGAGTCGCGGCCGGCCTGGTGCGTCGACGACCGTCTGGTCGCGCGCCTGTCCGATGCGAACACCCTGGTGGACCGAGTCCCCCCGAGCGAGGGAAAGGATCTTCCTGGGTTCATCGCGTGAAGGGCTCGAAGATGGCGGCGACCAGGGCGCCTGCCCGCGCCGGTTCCCCTTCGGCGATCGCCTCGACCAGGTCGTGGTGGTGGCCATGTGCCGGGTCCTCGCTCCCGTCCTCGTCGTCGCGCATGTGGATGGCGAACACGTCGATCATGCTGGAGTAGAGCTGCAGGTAGAGGGGGTTGTGCGTCGCCGCCACGATCGCTCGGTGCAGTGCGAGGTCCGCGCTCGCTCGAAGGTCCGGGTCGCCGGTGTGCCAGCTCGCCTCCCGACGCTGTCGCAGGTCGCGCAGGAGCTCGACGTCCGCGTCCGAACGACGCGAGGCGGCGAGCGATGCGGCCGTGCTGTCGAGAGCGAGGCGCAGCTCGAGGTAGTCGCGGCGGCTGCCTCCCGAGAGCCCACGCGCGAGGGGGGCGGTCAGCTCCGAGCTCGAGATGACGAAGGTGCCGCGTCCCTGCTCACGGCTGAGCAGACCGGCATGCACCAGCGCCTGGAGCGCCTCGCGCACCGTGTTGCGCCCGACCCCGAACTCGGAGACCAGCTGGCTCTCGGTGGGGATCCGCTCACCGACCGGCCAACGGCCCGTCGAGATCTCTCCCTGGAAGCGTGCGGCGACCTGATCGATGAGTCCCTCTCGACGCACCGGTCGCGTCGTGCCAGACTGCCTTCGATTCATCCCATGATCCCATCATTCGCTGCTCCTGGAGTCCAGTGTGACCGTTCTGTCGCCGGCACCGCTGCCCGTGCATCGCGCTCGGCTCTCGTTCTGGGCGGGAGTCGCCATCGCGCTGACCGCGGTCAACCTACGCACGGCGGTCACGGGATTCGCGCCGCTGCAGGAGATCATCGGTGCCGACCTGGGGTACGGCGTGGCGCTCGCCGGCCTGCTCGGCACCGCCCCGGCGGCCGCGTTCGGAGTCTTCGGCATCCTCGCTCCGGTGGTGACCAGACGGTTCGGGCTCGAGCGCACCGCCACCGCCGCACTTGCGCTCACCGCGGTCTCACTCGTGCTGCGCGCGGTGTCCCCGAGCCCCCTGGCGCTGGTGCTGTCGACCGTGCTGGCCCTGGCCGGGATCGGTGCGGCCAACGTCGTCGTCGTGCCGCTGGTGAAGGCGTGGTTCGCGCATCGCCTCGCGCTGTGGACCTCGTTCTACCTGATCCTGATGCAGACCGGTCAGTTCGTCGCCCCGCTCCTGGCCGTGCCGGTGGCGGAGGCAGCGTCCTGGCGGCTCTCCGTGGGACTCTGGGCCGCGCCGGCCGCCCTGGCGGCCCTGGTCTGGCTGGTGCTGACCGCGAAGCTGCCCACCGACCACCACGCGCCCGTCGCGACGATCGCGGGCGACGCGAGGCCGAGGCTGCGCCGGTCGTCGACCGCCTGGGGACTGACGATCCTGTTCGCGATGGTGGGGCTGTCCAACTACGCGATCATCACCTGGGTGCCCTCGGTGCTCACCGACGCCGGTGGCAGCACCTCCCTGGGCGGGTCCATGGTCGGGCTCTACTCGGCCTGGGGAGTCCTCGCGGCCCTAGTGGTCCCGCAGGTGGCCACGCGCATGGAGAACCCGTTCGCCGTCGTCGTCGCGTGCGCCGCCTTCCTCGTGCTCGGCTATGTGGGCCTTGCCGTGTCGCCCCTCGACGGCACCGTCGTGTGGGTGTGCGCGCTGGGCGTCGGCGTCAGCACGTTCCCGCTGTGCATGGCGCTGATCAACCGACGGACCAGGAGCCCGCAGTCCGCCTCCGCCGTCTCGGGCTTCGTGCAAGGCATCGGCTACGGCGTGGCGTGCGTGGGCCCTGTCGGCCTCGGGCTCCTGCGCGAGGCGACGGGCTCCTGGACGACCCCGCTCGTGGTGCTCGCTGCGACCACCGTGCCAGGCGTGGCCGCCGGCTGGTTCGCCTGCCGGCCCCGCTACGTCGAGGACTCCCGGTCCGCGTGACCACGAGCTCCCTTCGGCCTACAGACGCTCGCCCGCCTCGACCCGCGCCTCGATCGTGTTGCCGGCCGGGGCGAGCGGGCAGCGCCAGCGGTCGTCGTAGCGGCAGGACGGGTGGTAGGCGAAGTTGAGGTCCAGGACCAGGTGCCGGTCGTCGCCGCCGAGCCAGGCACCCTTGGCCGTGTCGAGCAGGTAACGACCGGCGCCGTAGCTCCCGTCGCCGGCGGTGCCGTCGCGCATCGGCACGAAGATCCCGCCGCCGTACTGGTGCAGCCACCACACGTCGAGGCTGCCGCCGACCGGCTCGGGCAGCCGGACGAGTCCGATCCGGCGCAGCGTGACCGAGCCGTCGTCCCCTCCGTCGACGTCACGCTCGTCGACCTCGGCCGGCTCGATCTCGAGGGTGAACCGCAGCGTCGGGTCGTAGGGCCAGTAGTCCACGCCGTTCACCCGCAGCTGGGGGACGCCGGCGGTCGGGCTCTGCGGGTGCGTGGCGAAGAGGTCGGCCCGTCCCTCCCGCCAGTGGCGGTGTCCCTCGGCGGGGTCGGCGCACGAGCGCACGACCTCGTAGAGCGACGAGAGGCGCGAGCGCCAGTCGGCGAGCGTCAGGGCGGACGAGGTGTTCGGCACCGCACCACTGTCGCACCTGAGCACGTCAGGGCGATCGGCGTGCCTGCATGAGCTGGTCGCACACGTCTGCGACGAGGTCGTACGGCAGCTCCTGGGCGTGGAGGAAGCGCACGGTGTCCTTTCCCGACCTGTACGGAGCGACGCGGGACTCCAGGGCATCCTCGAACGCGGGGACCGGGTAGAGGGCGATGTGTCGCTTCCAGCCCGCGAAGTGCAGCCCGTACCGGTCACCGACCATGACCGCCGGCATGCCGTAGCGGACCACCTCGTGACTCCCCGGCAGGTGATCCACGATCACACGTCGCACCTGCTCCAGTCGGGCGCGCACGTCAGGCGGGAACTCAGCGATGTAGGCCTCGACCGCGTCCTCGCCCGGGGAGCTCATCCCTCAGTATGGCCGCTCCGCGAGACGCCGGGCGAGGTAGGGAGCGGTGGCACTCTGCGCGGACCCGGCGACCTGCGCGGGTGAACCGGTCGCGACCACGGTCCCGCCGTGGTCTCCCCCACCGGGTCCCAGGTCGATGACCCAGTCGGCGGTGGCGATGGTGTCGAGGTCGTGCTCGACGAGGACGACGGTGTTGCCCGCGTCGACGAGACGGTGGAGCTGGCGCACGAGCAGCGCGGTGTCGGCCGGGTGCAGCCCCGAGGTGGGTTCGTCGAGCAGGTAGAGCGCGTGCCCGCGGCGCGCCCGCTGGAGCTCGGTGGCCAGCTTGATCCGCTGGGCCTCGCCGCCGCTCAGCTCGGTGGCGGGCTGGCCGAGCCGGAGGTAGCCGAGCCCGACCTCGCGGAGCGTCTCCAGGCTCCTCGATGCCGCCGGCACGTCGGCCAGGAAGACCGCCGCCTCATCGACCGACATGGCCAGCACCTCGGCGACGTTCCGGTCGCGGTAGGTGACCTCGAGCGTCGAGGCGTCGTACCTGGCGCCGTGGCAGGTCGGGCAGGGGGCATAGGTGCCCGGAAGGAACATCAGCTCGACCGACACGAACCCCTCGCCCTGGCAGGTGTCGCACCGCCCCTCGGCCACGTTGAACGAGAACCGCCCGGCGCCGTAGCCGCGGGCACGTGCCTCGTCGGTCGCGGCGAACACCTTGCGCACGGCGTCGAAGAGACCGGTGTACGTCGCCAGGTTGGAGCGCGGAGTCCGGCCGATCGGGCGCTGGTCGACGCGCACCAGGCGGTCGAACGCCTCGAGCCCCGACACGTCGTCGACGTCGATCTCGAGGCCGGCGTCGTCGGGATCCTCCGGCACCAGACCGAGCCGGTCGCGCACCAGCTCGGCCAGCACCTGGGTCACCAGCGTCGACTTCCCCGAGCCCGACACCCCGGTGACGGCCGTGAGGACGCCGAGCGGGACCTCGACCGAGAGGTCCCGGAGGTTGTGCCGGTCGATGCCGCGCAGGTGCAACCAACCGGTCGGCTCACGGGGATCGTGCCGCAGCGGCTCGACGCGGCCGAACAGGTGGTCGCCGGTGACCGAGGCCGCCACCGCCTCGAGGCCCGCGACCGGGCCGCTGTAGAGCACCTGTCCCCCGCCCTCGCCCGCACCCGGTCCGATGTCGACGACCCAGTCGGCACGGCGTACGACGTCGAGGTCGTGCTCGACGACGAAGAGGGTGTTGCCCGCTGCCTTGAGGCGGTCGAGCACGTCGAGCAGCGGCTCGGCGTCGGCGGGGTGCAGACCGGCCGACGGCTCGTCGAGGACGTAGACGACCCCGAACAGGCCGGAGCGCAGCTGGGTGGCGATCCGCAGCCGCTGCGCCTCTCCGGGCGACAGCGTCGTGGAGCCACGCCCCAGGCTGAGGTAGCCGAGACCGAGGTCGAGCAGCACCTCCAGGCGGGCGACGAGGTCGGCGCAGATCCGGACCGCCGCCTCGGTGGTCCCGTCGTCCTCCGTGGTCCCGGCGACGGGTCGCAGCAGCGAGACGACGTCGGCGAGGGCCAGCGCGTTGACCTCGGCGATCGAGCGTCCTCCGAAGGTCACTGCCAGGGACTCGGGCTTCAGCCCGCTGCCGTGGCACACCGTGCACGTCGAGTCACGCACGAACCGCAGTGCCCGCTCCCGCATCCGCTCGCTCTGGGAGTCGGCGAGCACGTGCATGACGTGCTTGCGGGCGCTCCAGAACGTGCCGTGGTAGCCGTGGTCGATGCGGTCGCGCTCGGGCTTGACGAGCACCGACGGCTGCTCGTCGGTGAAGAGCAGCCAGTCCCGGTCCTTCCTCGCCAACCGCCTCCACGGGCGGTCCACGTCGATGCCCAGGCCGGCGACGATGCTGCGCAGGTTGGCGCCCTGCCATGCACCCGGCCAGGCGGCGATGGCGCCGTCGCGGATGCTCAGGGACGTGTCCGGCACGAGCAGGTCCTCGGCGACGTCGTGCTCCACCCCGAGACCACCGCAGCGCGAGCACGCTCCGGCGGCGGTGTTGGGCGAGAACGCCTCGGCGGCGAGGTGCTCGGCACCCTCGGGATAGTCACCGGCACGCGAGTAGAGCATGCGCAGCAGGTTCGAGAGCGTGGTGATGGTGCCGACCGTCGAGCGCGAGCTCGGCGCGCCGCGCCGCTGCTGCAGCGCCACCGCCGGCGGCAGACCGGTGATCTCCTGCACGTGCGGTGCGCCCACCTGCTGGAGCAGCCGGCGCGCGTAGGGCGCGACCGACTCGAAGTAGCGGCGCTGCGCCTCGGCGTACAGCGTGCCGAAGGCCAGCGAGGACTTGCCCGACCCGGACACCCCGGTGAAGGCGACGAACGCGTTGCGGGGCAGGTCGACGTCGACGTCGCGCAGGTTGTGCTCGCTGGCTCCGCGCACGCGCACGTAGGGGTCAGTGGTCTCGGTCGTCGTCACTGCCTGACGGTAGCCGTCGCCGTACGGGCCGGGCACGGCGCGGTCGACTAGGGTCGACGTTGCCACGTCACCCGCCCCTGAGGAGCCCCCCATGCACCCGACCCACGTCCCGATCCGCGTCGCCACCGGTGCGTTCATCCTCAACTCGGGGATCGGCAAGCTCTCCGCCGACGAGGGCACCGCGCAGTTCCTCCACGGCGCGGCCGCGTCGACCTATCCCGCCCTCTTCAAGGACATGGAGCCGACGAAGTTCGCGAAGGTGCTGGCCTACAGCGAGATCGCGCTCGGTACGGCGCTCCTGGCGCCCATGGTGCCCGCGACCGTCGCCGGGGCCGGGCTGGCCGGCTTCGGCGCCAGCCTGGTCGGGATGTACCTCAAGACGCCCTCCATGACCCTCGAGGACGGGATCCGCCCGAGCCAGGAGGGCACGGCCGTCGCGAAGGACGTGTGGCTGGTCGGTGCGGGCCTGACGCTCCTGACGCAGGGCATCGCCGCGTCCGCGAAGTCGCGGGCGCGGGCCACGAAGGAGTCGATCCGCCAGGCGGCTCCCTTCACCAGCTGACCTGGCGTCGCCCCGACCTCCCGGGCGCGCACGCTCCCGGGCTACTGGGAGCGGCGCCCGTCCGCTGTCGATCCCACGACGCCGTGGCGGCCCAGCGGGAGCATCAGCGGTCGCTCGGAGGTGGGGTCGGTGATGATCTGGCTGTCCAGGCCGAAGACCGCGCGCACCATGTCCTCGGTGAGGACGTCGCGCGGCTCGCCACTGGAGTGGACGGTGCCACCGGCGATGGCGATCAGCCGGTCGGCGTAGCGCGCGGCGAGATTGAGGTCGTGCAGCACCATCACGATCGTCGTGCCTCGTGAGCGGTTGAGGTCCGTCAGCAGGTCGAGCACCTCGACCTGGTGGCTGACGTCGAGGAACGTCGTCGGCTCGTCGAGGAGCAGCAGATCGGTCTGCTGCGCGAGGGCCATCGCGATCCACACACGCTGTCGCTGCCCGCCCGAGAGCTCGTCGACCGGACGGTCCGCGAGCTCGGCGGTCTGGGTGGCGTCGAGGGCGGCCGCCACTGCCACGTCATCGTCGCTCGACCAGCGCGAGAACATCCCCTGGTGAGGCGTGCGGCCGCGCCCGACGAGATCGGAGACCGCGATCCCCTCGGGCGCGATCGGGCTCTGCGGCAGGAGTCCCAGGGTGCGGGCCAGCTCCTTCGCCGGGAGCCGGTGCACCTGCTTGCCGTCGAGCAGCACCTGCCCGTGGGTCGGTGCCAGCAGCCGGGACAGCGAGCGGAGCAGCGTCGACTTCCCGCAGGCGTTGGCACCGACGATGGCGGTGATCTGCCCGGGCGGGACCTCGAGGTCGAGGCCCTCGATGACGGTGCGCTCGCGATAGCCGAGCGTGAGCTGCTGGGCGACGAGGCGGTGGTCGGTGGTCACAGATTTCCTCCGGCACGGTTGGTGCGGACGATGAGGTAGACGAGGTAGGGCGCACCGAGCACCCCGGTCACGACGCCGACGGGATAGCGGGTGTCGAGGGCGTACTGCCCGACGAGGTCGGCGAGGAGCACGAGCACCGCACCGACCAGGGCCGCAGGCACCAGCAGGGAGGCGCCGGGCCCGACGAGCCGGGCGGCGATCGGCCCGGCCAGGAACGCGACGAACGCGATCGGGCCGGTGGCCGCGGTGGCGAAGGCGATCAGGCCGACCGCCGCCAGCACCACGACGAGCCGCGTGGCCTCGACGCGGGTGCCCAGCGCGGCGGCGGTGTCGTCGCCGAGTGGCAGCGTGCCGAGGGCGCCGGTGCGGCTGAGCAGGAGCGGGACCAGGACCAGGGAGGCGACGAGCAGCGGGACGACGTCGGACCACGACGAGCCGTTGAGGCTCCCGGTCAGCCAGCGCAGCGCCTCCTGGAGGTCCCACTGACCGGCCTTGCTCAAGACGTACGTCGTGACGCTCTCCAGCATCGCGGCGATGCCGATGCCGATCAGGATGAGGCGGATGCCGGCCACGCCGTCCTTGAAGGAGAGGGCGTAGATCACCATCGCGACCATTAGTCCGGCGACGATCGCGAGCACGGAGATCTGCGCGCCCTCGAGCGAGAAGAAGACGATGCCGATGGTGGCGGCGGCGCTGGCGCCCCCGGTGATGCCGATGATGTCGGGGCTGGCGAGCGGGTTGCGGAGCATGGTCTGGAAGGTGACGCCGCCGAGCCCGAACGCGAAGCCCGCGATCACCGCGAGCACGGCCCGGGGCAGGCGGAGTCGCCCGACGGTGAACGTCGCGCCCGGCACCTCCTCGCCGCGGATCACGGCCCAGACGTCACCGATCGGGTAGACGGTGCGGCCGTAGACGAGGCTGGCGGCGAAGAGCGCGGCGGCGAGCACGAGCAGCACGCCGACGATGCTCGCGCGGCGGCGGGCACGGCGTCGGCGGCCGGCGACCACCAGCTCGAGGGTGGTGGTCACAGGGCGCGCACCTTCTGGCGTCGGACGATGTAGATGAAGAACGGCGCGCCGATGATCGCGGTGATGATCCCGACGTCGAGCTCGCCCGGTCGCGCGACGACGCGTCCGACGACGTCGGCGACGGTGAGCAGGCAGGCGCCGGTGAGCGCGGAGAACGGCAGCAGCCACCGGTGGTCGATCCCGACCAGGAGCCGGCACACGTGCGGCAGCACCAGGCCGACGAATCCGATCGGACCGGCCAGTGCGGTTGCCGCGCCGCACAGCACGACCGCGCCCAGTGCGGCGGAGCCGCGTGCGATCGCGACGCGCTCGCCGAGGCCCGCGGCCACGTCGTCCCCGAGCGCGAGCGAGTTCAGCCCGCGCGCCGACACGACGCTCACGAGCAGCCCGACGACGAGGAACGGCACGACCGGGAGGATGCGGTCGAACGTCGCGCCCCCGACGCCGCCGATCTGCCACGACCGGACGCTGTCCGCGATGTCACCGCGCGGCAGCACAACTGCGGTGATGAAGGAGGAGAAGGCTGCGGTAGTCGCGGTGCCCGCGAGGGCGAGCTTGAGCGGTGTCGGTCCCCCGCGACCCATCGACGCGACGGCGTAGACGAACACGGCGGTGACGGCCGCCCCGGTGATCGCGACCCAGGTGAAGCTCTGGGCGCCGCTGAGGCCGAACCAGGCGATGCCGGTCACCACGGCGAGGGAGGCGCCCATGTTGACGCCGAGGATCCCGGGGTCGGCGAGCGGGTTGCGGGTGACGCCCTGCATGGCCGCGCCCGCCAGGCCGAGGGCTGCGCCCACGACCATCGCCAGGACGGTGCGCGGGACGCGCTTGGCCACCGCGGCCTCGGCGATCGTCGTGTCGTGGCCGGTCACGCCGGCGACGATGTCGCCCCAGCCGACCTGCCGTGACCCGAGGACCAGGGAGGACACGGCCACGCAGGCGAGGACGCCCACGACGACGAGCAACCACACCACGCGCGACCGGCGCGAGCTCCGGAGGGAGTCCGCGCCGGCCGGCCGGGTGCTGCCAGAGGTGCTGCCCGTCGTGCCTGTGGAGCTGGTGGTCGAGATCGTCACGAAGACTTGCCGGCGGCCTCGGAGAGCAGGTCGAGGTAGTCGTCGAGGACCCACGAGATCGACAGCGGTGTCGGGTTCGCCGCGGTGCCGAGCGGGTCGGAGCCGAGGAAGACGACGGCGCCGTTGGCCACCGCCGGCATCTTCGAGAGCAGCGGGTCGCCCTCGAGGGTGTCGACCAGCTTCTGGTCGCCGTAGGTGACGATCAGGTCGACGTCGTCGAAGGTGTCGACGCGCTCGGCGCTCACCTTCTGGGAGAACTCGCCCGACGTCGACGCGTCCGCCACGCTCTTCGGCGTCGTCATGCCGAGGTCCTCGAAGAACAGGGCGCGCGTGTCTGCGGTCGTGTAGAAGCTGACCTCACTCAGGTCGGTCGTGTCGACGTGGGTGAGGAACATCGTCGACTTCCCCTCGAGGTCGGGGTGCTCGGCAGCGGCGTCGGCGATCTCGGTCTCGAGGTCGGCGACCATCTCCTCGCCCTCGGCCTCCATCCCCATGCCCATCGCGTTGTAGCGGATCACGTCGCGCCAGCCGGTCGCCCACGGCGCCTCGGGGTAGGCCACGACGGGAGCGATCTCGCTGAGGGTGTCGTAGTCGTCCTGCGTGAGCCCCGAGTAGGACGCCAGGATCACGTCGGGCTGGGTGTCCGCCACGGCCTCGAAGTCGATGCCGTCGGTCTCGTCGAACAGCACCGGGGTCTCGGCGTCGAGCTCCTCGAGCCGCTCGGAGACCCACGGGAGCAGACCGTCACCGTCGTCGTCGCCGAAGTTGGCCGCAGCCATCCCGACCGGCACCACGCCGAGCGCCAGCGGCACCTCGTGGTTGGCCCACTGGACCGTGGCGACCCGCTCGGGCTTCTCCTCCAGCACGGCCGTGCCGAGGGCCGTCGTGATCTCGAGGGGGTACGCCGACGACACCGCGCCGTCGGACGAGGCGTCGGAGGCCTCTGCCTCCGAGGAGTCGGTGGAGGAGCCGCAGCCGGCCAGGACGAGGGACGTGGCGAGGGCGATGCCCACTGCCAGGCGTGAACGCACGGGGGGACCTTTCAGGTCGCGAACAGGACGTTTGGTAAGGCTTGCCTACCCTAATGCCTGCGAGCGGAGATCGGGCGTCGGGGCTTCCCATGCGGACACCGTCGCGCGAGGCTGGGAGGTGTCCCCGCGAGAGGAGCCCGCCATGACCAAGCTCGACCAGCCCGCCGCCACCCCACCTGTCGCCGACCGCGCTGCCTTCGACGCAGCGCTGGCCGAGCAGGTCGCCCGGGAGAAGGAGGTCACCCGCCACGACGACGAGGTCTCAGCGGCCCGGCGACGACTGCCGATGGTCGAGGTCGACGACTACACGTTCACCGGACCCGACGGGCCCGTCGCCCTCACCGACCTGTTCGACGGTCGCTACCTGTTGATGGTCCAGAACGTCATGTTCAACCCGTCGTGGAACTCCGGCTGCCCCAGCTGCACCTGGGCCGTCGACAACCTGCCCGCCAACATGGACCGGCTCGCCGACGAGGGCATCGCCTTCGCGATGGTCTCCCAGGCACCGATCGACAAGCTGGAGGCCTGGCGAGCCGAGCGGGGCTGGAAGCACCGGTGGGTGTCGTCGTACGACACGACCTACCACGACGACTGGGGCTGGACGCAGACCGACGACCAGGGCAACGAGGGTCAGCTCCCGGGCTACTCCTACTACCTGCTCAAGGACGGCACGCCCTACCTCACCTACATGACGACCGCGCGCGGGACCGAGGCGATCCTGCCGACCGCTCACATCATGGACCGCACGGTCTACGGCCGTCAGCAGGACTGGGAGGACAGCCCCGACGGGTGGCCCCAGTTCCCGACCTACGGGTGAGCCACAGCGTCCTCGACCGAGCCGTTCCCGTCGTCGTCAGCACTCGTCGCGGTCGGCGTGCTTGCTCCTCGGAGCCTCGTGGCCTCGGCCTCGATCGCGGCCCACTCCGCGTCGTCGTAGTCGAGCGAGCACGGCCTGATGCCCATGCGCTGCATCATCTGGCGCCGCTGGAGGCCGGGGGGCAGCAGGTAGGGACTCTGGAGAGATGGAGACTCGCTCACGAGCACACGCTAACGGTCGGGTCCACGAAAGGGACTCGGGCGGGGCGGTCGGCGCCACCGGATCCGATGGCGGGTATTTCCGCTGGTCCGCCCGCTCCTGTGCTGCGTGAGCCCGGGAGTGCGGCGAGCAGATCAGCGGAAACCCCACCAAGTTTCTACAGGTTCGTCGTCCACGGCACTCCATCCGCTGGGGTGGACACCGCGGTCTCGTTCCCGGTGCCGTCAGCCGCGAGGTATCAGCTTGTGCGTGCTGTCGCACCACGGGAGGCGGCTGGACTTCCCGCACCGGCACACCGCCACCACGGGCCGCTCGACCGGGTGGACGACGCCGTCCTCGTCCTGGACGGTCGCGGCGCCGCGGATCAACATCGGCCCGTGGGGTTGCAGCACGACGTCCGCGTGCGGGATGTCGTTCTCGCTCACGCGGCCGACCGCCAGGAGTCCAGCAGCGCGCCGGCCATCCTGCCCTCGAGGTCGAGGCAGGTGAACGCCCCGAACATGATCTCGGCGGCCTGGTCGGGCTCGTCCTCGGCGAGGGTCCCACAGATGGCGTGAGCCGCCGTGATCTCGTGGACGGCGTCCGCCTCGACGTGCTCGTCGTAGTAGGCGCTCATCGGCCCCGCGAGTCCCAGTCGGTCGAGCCCCTGCGCGATCTTCCGAGCCGGGATCGAGCTGCTCATCTCGAACGCCGCGAGATGACCCATGGCGGCTCCGCGCAGGCGGCGGTTCAGGCCGAACATGCTCAGCGCGTTGTTGAGCTCCAGCGTCTCGGGCAGCGCTCCGTCGACGTAGGCGCCGTAGTCCGCGCAGAGCCCGACAGCGTCCAGGCCGCGGGCGAACAGATGGGCGTGGAGGCGGTTGGGGTTCCCGTTGCCGTACTCGTCGAACTGCAGCTCCATCAGGGCAGCCTTGGCGCGAGTCGGCAGCCGGGGCACGACCCACGTGGTCGGGTCGGCCTCCTTGAGCTGGTAGATCGAGCGCTGCCGGAGCATCTCCAGCACCTGATCGGCATCGGCGTGGCGCCGCACGTGATCGGCCAGCGACGGTCCGGCGTCCTGCGCAGCCAGCTGCTCGAGCGCCTCGGGAACCTCGGCAGGTGTCGGCGCGACCCGCACCCACCGCTCACGCAGCCGCGACTCGAGGGTCGCCTCCAAGCGGAACCGCGTCCGGGACACGTCGGGGTCGGACTCGGCGAGCTCCGTGGCGTCCTCGAACCCCTGGTAGGACAGCTCGTGGAGCGTCCACAGTGCGATCGCCTCGTCGTCGAGCGTGGACGGTGTGTCCGGCGGTCGGGGAAGGGCCGACGGTCGGTACGACGCGAGTCGCGCCACGACCCACTCGCTCACCGGCCCGCGGGGTTCGGGCATTCGCATTCGGTCCTCTTCTCAGGTCGCGCCGATCGACTCGTGCCGTCGACGCTAGGCACCCCGGCGCGACCTCACCACCTCCGCAGGGACGTCCAGGGGCTTTGCCCAGGACCACCGAAGAGGGCTCAGCCGGCGCGCGTCCCTGCCTCCCCCGAACGAGCACCGTGGGCGACCGTGGGGGTCCGCAGGCCGTGCGTGATGCTCCACAGCACGGCCTTGGTCCGGCTGTCGACGTCGATGGTGCGATAGGCGCCGCGGATGTAGGACTTCACGGAGTTGACGGTGATCCCGAGCTGCTCGGCGATCTCCTTGTTGCTGAGCCCTCCGGCGATGAGGGACAGCACGTCGGCCTCCCGCTCGGTCAGACCGTGCTCGCGACCCGGCCAGCCCTTCTCGGTGATCCGGTCGTCGTCTGGCACGGGCGCGAGGACCCGGAGCCCGTCGCAGACCGCGCGGAGCGAGTCGATGAGCTCGTGGGTCGACAGACCGGTGCTGAGGTAGCCGTCGTAGCCGCGAGCGAAGAACGCGTCGGCGGCCATCGGCTCGAAGTCACCCGTGAGCGCGACCACGTGGCGCACGCGACGGTCGGCCAGCAGCTGGGCGAGCAGCTTCGGCTCGTCGCTCATCCCGGCCGGGTCGAGCAGGACGAGGTCGACCGTTTCCTCGAAGTCTCCACGGAGGTCGGTCAGCGAGATGTCGCGCGCGTGACGAGCCATCATCGTCGCAACTCCCAGGACGACGACCTCGTCGTGGTTGATGAGGGCGATGCGAATGGTCATCGACGTCCTTGTCCACCGCAGCAGATGCCGTGTGCACCAACCTCTTGGACACAAGTTATATCTCATGCGGCACACTTGCCTGTCATGGCCGTCGTCAAGGCACCACCGCTGTTGGACCAGCTCTGCTTCGATCTCTACGCGGCTTCCCGCGCGGTCACCGCTGCCTATCGGCCCGTGCTGTCGGCTCTGGGCCTGACCTATCCCCAATATCTCGTGCTGATCGTGCTGTGGGAGCGCGACGACCAGAGCGTCAGCGACATCGCGCGCGAGCTCCAGCTCGACCACGGCACCCTGACCCCGCTGCTGAAGCGGATGGAGGCCCGAGGGCTCGTCGAACGCCGCCGGGACCGGGTCGACGAGCGACTGGTCCGGGTGAGGCTCGCCGCCGAGGGTGAGGAGCTCCGCAGGCACGCCGACCGCATCCACTGCGACATGAAGAGTCTGCTGGGCCTCGACGAGACCGCGTTCGCCGAGCTCCAGGAGACCCTGCGTGCGGTGACTGCGCGCACCTCGGCGTAGGTCCGCCGAGACCCGGTCACCGCGCGCTCCCCCTTTGCGGCGTGGGAGGAAGCACCTCGATCGTGTGAGGCTCGACGCATGAGCGACGAGCCCGCACCCGAGCACCAGCGTCCCGCCGATGTCACCGATGCCACGGTGGAGGCGCTCGGCAAGCTGTCGGCCGCACTGGACCACGTCGAGGAGGCGCGCGGTCACCTCTACGCCTTCCACCGCCTGTGCGGGAGTGCGGAGACGACGTTCGAGGAGGCCACCGAGATGATCCGGGCCGCCGGACACGACGAGATCGCCGACGCGCTGGATCGCGGCGTGCTCGGCCGCAACCCGCTTCCCGGGATGTGGTCGTTCCAGATGGTCGAGGCCTACGACGACGGCTACTACGCCGAGGCGACCTCGATCAACCGTCGCGCGGTCGACGAGCTGACGGGCGGTCGACGGCACGTCTTCGAGGCCGAGATGAAGGAGCTGCGGCGCACTCGTGGCCGCGAAGGTCACGAGGCCACGCCCGAGGACGCCGAGCGCGACGACGGCAGCAAGGTGTGACCTACTCAGTCGTACGCGCTGCCCTCCACTCGTCGCGCGTGACGCGGTAGAGACGGCTGTCGCCCTCGTACCACGGGTCGGGCCGCACGCCGACGAACGGCAACCCCAGGCGCTCGGCGACCCGGCGCGAGGGTTCGTTGCCGACGAACATGCCGCACCACACCTCCGGCAGGTCGTGGTCGAACACGTGGTCCAGCAGGATGCGAGCCGCCTCGGTCGCGAGACCTCGGCCCGTCGAGTCGGGGTGCAGGTGCCAGCCGACCTCGTACTCGCCGACGAACTCACCGTTGCGTCGATGGGCCCTGGCGACCGACACGCTGCCCGCCACCGTGTCGGTCCCGTCGGCCACGATCGCCCGGGTCACGTCGAGGGGATCACGCGCCTCCCGCCGGCGGCGCTCCTCGATCCACTCCAGCGCCTCCGCGAGGTCGGACATCGGGACGTGCGGTGGGTCGCCCAGCCAGCGGATGATCTCGGGACGTCGGTGGATGTCGAGGACACGCGCCGCGTCGTCCGGCTCGTAGCGGCGCAGGTGCACGGGGATCAGAATCCCCCGAAGTCGAAGCCTCCACCACCGTCGAACCCGCCGCCGTCGAAGCCACCGCCGGAGTCACCACCGCCGTCGTACCCGCCGCCGTCGCCGTAGTCGCCGCCGCCGTCACCCGAGTCGCCGCCGCCGTCACCGGAGTCGCCGTAGCCGCCGCCCCCGAAGCCGCCGAACATCATGCCGCCCATGAACATCCAGCTCATCGGGCCGAACGCGCCGTAGTAGCCGACGGCGTAGGGCTCGTAGGCGCGCCCACCCTGCCAGTAGGGGACGCGCTGGGCGCCGACCATCACCTTGCGGATGTCGGGCTCGGCACCCGCGTTCACACGCTCGGCGTCCAGGGCGCAGGCCGGGACGTCGCGCTCGACACCGTCGGGCGGCGTCCAGAGGACGTCGGTGACCGCCGGACCGTGGCGAGGGTCGAAGAAGCACGGAGGCCGCCGCGTCGGGAGAGCGTCGCCGGCCACCCGGGCCCGCACGCAGGACACGGCGTAGCGGCCGTCCTCGACGATCTCGGTGATGTGCCGGATGTCGTCGGGCCGGGTGATGGAGTCGCTGGCGACCTTGGCCGACTCGTAGGCGTCGAGCGCGCGCTGGTAGTCGGCGTTCGCGCTCTCGTCGAGCTGCGTGCCGATCATCTCGCCGTCGAGCCTCTGGAGGTCCTCGCCGAAGGCCGTGATGTCCTCGAAGGCGAGCTTGCGCACCGGAGCCAGCTCCTCCTCGCGCTCGCGGAGCTGCGTGGCCTGGTTGCGGCGTTGTGCCGTGACGGCGACGGCGGCCAGGGCGGCGAGGACGACGACCAGCAGGATGATCTCCATCTCAAGAGCCTACGTGGCCGCCGGATGCACCACCTGCACCATGATGGGCGCATGACGCACGGAGTCTCCTTCGCCGCCGACGACAGCGGTCGCCGCAGCACCACCCGGGCCGGGCGCACGATCGTCGCCGACGCCCTGCGCCCCGTCGACCCGGTCGGCGCGCTCGGTGCGGAGCAGGAGACGGCGTGGCGCAGTGGCTACGTGCTGCACCTGCGCCGACTGGTCGAGGCCGCGATCTCCAGCCCCGACGCCTGGCACGCGATCGCCGACGCCGGGCTCGACGCCGTACGCCGGACCCTGGTCGTGGCCTCCGACGACGATCAGGCCGACCAGCCCCTCGACGTGCTCGCCGAAGCGCCGGCCACGCGCACCCTCGTGACGACCGAGGTGGTCGGCGAGGCGGCTCCGGTGACCGACCTGGCCCTCCCCCACCGCGGTCGGGAGCTGCGCGGCGACGCGCTGCGCGAGCAGCTGGCCGACTGGGTGGCGCGCGGGGTGCTCGAACCCTCGGCGGCGCACGCCGTCGGCGAGGTCGTCGACCACCCCGAGTGGCTGCCGCTGGAGGGGCGCACCGTCGCAGTGCTGGGCGCCGGCGCGGAGATGGGTCCGCTCGCGGCGCTCTTGCGGTGGGGCGCGACCGTCGCCGCGGTCGACCTGCCGCGCGAGGCCCTGTGGGAGCGGGTGCGTGCCACGGCGCGCGAAGGTGCGGGGACGCTGCTGGTGCCGGACGGCGGAGGCGTCGCGGGGGTCGACCTGCTCGCCGAGGTGCCGGAGGTGGCGGACTGGCTGGCCGGCCTCGAGGGACGACTGGTCCTCGGCAACTACCTCTACGCCGACGGTGGCACCCACGTCCGCGTCTCGGCGGCGGCCGACGCGCTCGCGACCCGCCTCAGCGCGGCCCGGCCCGACACGGCGCTGGCGTTCCTGGCCACGCCGACCGACGCCTTCGCGGTCCCGCGCGAGGCGGTCGAGCACTCGACGCGCGCCTACCGCGAGCGCTCCACGCCCTCGAAGCTCGTCGGCCGCCCCCTGCGCTGGGCGAGCCGCGGACGGCTGCTGCACCGCGCCTACCCGCCGCTCGCCGATCCCGGCATCAGCGACAGCATCGTGCCGGTCCAGGGGCCCAACTACGCCCTGGCCAAGCGGATCCAGCGGTGGCGTGCCGCGGTGGCCCGTCGCGACGGGCAGCAGGTGTCCTTCCACGTGGCGCCGTCGACCCGGACGCGCTCGGTCGTCAAGAACCGCGCGCTGGCTGCGGCGTTCGCGGGTGCGCACCGGTTCGGGGTGGAGATCTTCGAGCCCGAGACCGCCAACACGTTGATGGCCGCGCTGCTCGTCCACGACCTCAGCACCGACACGCCGCAGCACGAGCACCCGTGGCAGGACGAGGCGTACGCCGCGGTGCACGGCGGGCTGTGGCGGGTGGCCTACGAGCCCCGCAGCGCGCTCGGGCTGGCTGCCGCCCTGGGATACGCCACGCCCCGTCGCTGACCGGACGGGGACCGGTCACCGCCAGCCTTGTGATCCGGCTCGTCGCGACGTCTAGTGGAGGGATGACCCCCACCCCGACGTCCTCCGCGACGCCGGTCGACCCGCTCGTGCGCTGGACCCTCGACCTCGAGGAGGCGACCGCCCTCGACGCGGCCGTCCGGGCGGTGGAGCCGACGATCCGCGCCGGCCGCGTCCGCGCGCCACGGTGATGCAGCAGCCGCGGCACCCGGCGGGCCCTGCCGGGTCATGACGGCGACGCCCGTCCGCACCTTGCACCTGGCCGGGCGCCAGGTCGAGTGGACGGTGGCGCTGGGCGCCGTCGCGCTTCGGGTGCCGTTCCTGGCCGCACCGGCCCACCCCGACGAGGCCGGCTACCTCCAGGTGGCCGCGCAGTGGTCGACGGGCGGTGGCTCCCTCTACGGCCACTACTGGGTCGACCGCCCGCCCCTGCTGATCACTCTGTTCCAGGTCGCCGCAGCCGCGGGCGGGCTGGTGCCGCTGCGCCTGATCGGCTGCCTGGCCGTCGCCACCACCGTCCTGCTGTGCGCCCGGTCGGGCGAGCTGATCGGCGGCCCACGTGCGTCCCGCTGGACCGCGGCGGCGACGGCGGTCCTGCTCGTGGCGCCGCGACTCGGCACCCAGGAGGTCAACGGCGAGCTCCTCGCGGCACCGTTCGTCGCCGCAGGAGTGCTCGCCCTGGTGACGGCCTCATGCCGTCCGTCGTCGGCCTGGCTGCCGTTCCTCGGCGGTGTGTGCGGCACGTGCGCCGTCCTGGTGAAGCAGAACCACGGCGACGTCGCGGTGTTCTTCGTCGCGCTGGTGGTCGCGACGCGGTGGAGCGGCCGGGACGGGCACCTGCGCCGCCTGGTGGCCGCGTGTGCGGCCGGATCGCTCGCGACGCTGCTGGCGGCGTGCGTGTGGGTCCTGGCGCACGGCACGTCGCCCGCTGGGGTGCTCGACGCGATGTACGCGTTCCGCGTCGAGTCGGCCCACCTGCTGGTCGAGGGCGACGACCTGGTCACCACCCGCGCCCGGGAGATGTCCCTGGTCCTGGACTGGCTCCTCAGCGGCCTGGGCCTGCTCACCGTCGCCGTCGTGCTGTCGGTGCGGCGGTGGGTGCGCCGTCCCGTCCTGCTCGCCCTGGATGCGACGATCGTCTTCGACCTCGTCTCGGTGGTGCTCGGCGGCGGCTTCTGGAACCACTACCTGATCGAGCTGGTCGTGCCGCTCGGCATCGCCGGTGGGGTGCTCGCCGCCGACGGCTCGACCGTGGCCGTCGCGGCCGTCCTGGCGACCCTGGTCCTGTCGCTGGTGCCGGCGGCGCGCGCGATCGACGACGTCCCGCGGACGTCGGTGGGCGAGGTGATCGGCACCGGCGTGCGCGACGCGAGCCGTCCGGGCGACACCCTCGTCACGCTGTACGGCCAGCCGGAGGTCAACCTCGCCGCCGGCCTCCCGTCCCCGTACCCCTACCTGTGGACCCTGCCCGCCCGGACCCTCGATCCCGGGCTGAGCGGGCTCGACGCCGTCCTCGATGGGCGGCAGGCGCCCACCTGGCTGGTGCTCCTGCACGGGACGGGCACGTGGGGGCTGGACACCTCGCACATCGCGCACCTCGTCCGGCAGCGCTACCACCCGGTCGCGGAGTACCGCGGTCACACCGTGTGTCTCCGCGACGGGCTGTCGCGACCGCTCATCGCCTCGGGCGAGCTCCGTCTCGTCCCGCCGTTCGGGTGAGTGCGGGTGCCCGGCACTGTGTATTCTGTCCACAGTTTGTCCATGGTTCCGTCTCGCAGCGGCTCAGCACTGCGTCGGACAGCTCGCCGGAAGGATGTCCCCCGAGTGGCCACTCTCACGATCGTCCCGCAGGACCGGGACCAGCAGGTCGCCGACCGCACGCGTTCCGCGTCGGACGGGCGTGCCCAGCAGACCGTGGCCCTGGTGGCCACTCTCCGCGAGAGCCAAGACACGGTCCCGGACCTCCAGGCTCGCATCCGCGCCGTCGAGACCTCGCTGCGCGCCTCGCTCGGCCGCTCCCCCCGGCCGTCCGAGCTGGCTGAGCACCTCCACGTCCCGCTGCCGGAGGTCGTCGAGGCGCTGGGGGCGCACGGTTGCTTCCGGACGAGCGTGATCGACGGCATCGTCGGCGACGGCTCGACCACCGTGGCCGACCTGCTCGGCTGGGACGACGGCGAGCTCGCGTCCCTCGAGGCCAGGCTCGTCCTCGGCACGGTGCTCAGCAGGCTCTCGGAGCGGGACCGGCGCATCCTGTCGCGGCGCCACGTCGACGAGCGCACGCAGCGTGAGCTCGCCGACGGCGTCGGTCTGACCCAGGCCCAGGTGTCCCGCATCCTCCACGGGATCCTTCATCGCCTGCGCCGCGAGCTCGCCGGCCCGACGCCGGCCGCCTGATCCGGACGCGCCCGACGTCCCCCGCGTCGGGCGCGTCCTACCCTGCCGTTCCCCTGGCGTCGCCGGCCCCCGTGATCGGCGTGATCCACGACTGGTGCGTGGTGCTGTTCTTGGTGATGGCGAGCAGCTCGTCCATGTGGGGCTCGAGACCGGTCACCTTGTCGAGCGGGACGCCGACGATCAGCTGGAAGCCGAGCCCGCGCCAGGCCTGCACCGCGCGCCCGGCGAACTCGGAGTCGGCCTTGACGAAGCCCTCGTCGAGGAAGACCGGCGCGAACCGCGGGCGCGAGCGCATCTCGTCGCCGAGCCGGAAGCGCAGCGCCGAGCCGACGATGAAGGCCACCAGCTCCTGGCTCTCGCCGCCGCTCTTCTCCCCCAGCGTCCGGTAGGTCGCACGCAGCTCGCCGGTGGTGTGGTCGTAGCGCTCGGCGCTGATCTCCACGTGCCGGCGCACGTCGAGCAGCCGCTCGCGATCGGTCACCGACACGGTCGCATCGCCGACCTGGCTGGGCCTGCGCAGCTGCTGCATGAATCGGCTGAGCTCGGCGAACCGCTGCTCGAGGGCCTCCTCCCCCAGCTCCGAGGTGGCACCGGACGAGAGCACGCGCAGGTCCTTCATGAACGTCTGCACGTGGGCCGGCGCCAGGCGCCGGAGCCGGATCCGCAGCCGGTCGCCCGACGCACCGAACTCGAGACGCCGCAGGATCGCGTTGATCGGCTCGAGCCGGTCCTCGATCTCCTCGACCGACGCGGCCATCGCGCCGAGCAGCGGCACGAGGTCCTGACCGCTCCACTCCGTGAGCCGGCGTCGCCACTCGGCGCGCCGCGCGGCGAGTCCCTGACCGCGGATGTCGTCGAGGATGCGCGCGTAGTCGGGATAGGAGTCGGCGCTGGCGCCGAGGTTGGGCGAGTCCCACTGGAACTTGTAGACGCGGAACACCTGCGCCAGGTCGTCGTCGACCCGGCGGACCTCGGCCTCGGCGTCGGCGACCGCCGCGCGGAGCCGCTCGGCGAGCCGGTGCGAGGTCTCGGCGAACCGCTCGAGGTCGTCGGGGTCCGCAGGTGCCGCGGCGGCCGCGAAGTCCAGCGCCAGCGCGGCCTCCTGGTCCGCGTCGAGCACGATCCTGCCGGACTCCTCCACCGCTCGGAGGCGGTCGTTGACGTCGTCCTCGGCGTCGACGAGCTCGGCGTGCGCCACGTTCAGCTCGCGCTGACGCTGCTCGACGCCGTAGCGCGCGCGCCGCGTCTGCTCCAGCCGCGCCGCCAGCTCGGCGATCTGTGCCTCCAGCGCCTGCAGCCCGTCGTCGGAGTCGAGGATCTCCGTCCGGCGCCGCTCGAGGTCGGCCATGCGGGCGTCGCTGCCGTCGACGTCGACGTCGTCGAAGCGCGCGGTCGCCACCACGTCGTACGACGCGCGCTGCTGCTCCAGCACGCGGGACTGGCGGTCCAGGTCGGCCAGCTCGGCACCGACCGCGTCGAGTCGCTCCTCGACGTCGGCGAGCTCGGCGTCGACCTCGGCGATCGCGTCGACGTTGGAGAAGCCGATGATGCTGCGGCTGTCGCCGCGTCCGTGGGTGCCGCGTCGACCGCTGCGCGTCTGACCGGCCAGGGTGACCCGCAGACCGGCGCCGGCGAGACCCTCGGCGGACTCCACGCACAGCGCGTTGCGCGACGCCTCCCCGACGTGGGCCTGCACCCAGCCGGCGAACGGCGAGTCCTGGAAGACGAGCTTGCCGGCGACCCGCTCCGGGTCCCCGGGGCCCAGGTCGGGCAGGTCGAGCTCGACGCCCTCGAAGGTGAGGCGGCCGCGCAGCAGCAGCCCGTCGATCGCCGAGGAGAACGCCTGCAGGCGGTCGAGCGGGACCAGCATCGTCCGGGCGCTGGCACCCAGGACCGTCTCGATCGCCGTGCGCCACCGCGTCTCGTCGGGCGCGACGTCGATCAGCTCGGCGACGAAGGGCAGCTCGTCGACGCCGAGGCCGCTCGCCCGGGCGACCTCCGCGCGCAGCTCGTGCATGCGCGCCGGCATCCGCCCGGCCCGGCCCTCCATCGACGCGCGCTCCCGGCGCAGTCCCGCCTGGCGCTCGCTCAGCGGGAACTGGCCACGGAGCACGACGTCGCGCTCGCGGCGGATGCGCTCCTGCTCGCGCTGGAAGCCCGAGAGCCACTGCTGGGCGTGCATCTGCAGCACGGTGAAGGACTCGTGCGACAGGAGCGAGGCCTCGACGTCGGGTGCCTGGGCGTCGGTGGCGTCGATGAGGGGCAGCAGCCGCTCCTGCAGGAGCTCACGACGAGCGAGCCGGTCCTCGCGGACGACCTGTTCCTGCTCGAGCGACAGCGCGAGCGACTGCAGGCTCGACCCGCCCGCCGCCCGGTGCGACTCCCGCGCGGCCTCGAGGTCGGCGAGATGGGTCTGCTCGGCCGAGGTCGTCGTGCCGAGCTCGTCGGCGGTCGACGCCCGCGCGGCGCGGTTGTCGGCGACAGCCGCCTCGATCAGGCGCAGGTGGGTGCGCAGCAGCCACAACCGCAGCGGGGTGTCCCCGGCCGAGGTCACCCCGAAGGAGTCGAGCTCGGCCAGCCGCCGGGCCGCCGCGACCTTGCGGTCGTGGAGGTCGACGATCGGCTGCAGCAGCTCGAGCTTCTGCTCCTCGGTGCGCATCGCGGAGTGGGCGGTGTCCAGGTCGTCGAAGTGCTCGATCGCCCGGTCCGCCGCGGCGAAGGTCGAGGGACGCTCGAGCACCATGTCCTTGTAGAGCTCGTCGACGCTGCGGACCTGGTTGCCCGCCTGGATGCGGGCGAGCAGGCGCAGTGCCTTCGCGCCGTCGCCGTTGGCGCCGATGCCCAGGCGCGCGTGCAGCACGGCCGCGAACTCGGCGTAGGTCCGGTGCACCCGGATGCCCGGGAAGAGCTTCTTGAGGGTGTTGGCGTGGAACCGCTCGGGCACCGCGACCTCGAGCGTGTCGAGCGGCAGGGCACCGTCCTGCGTCGTGAGCTGCATCTGCACGTCGGCCGACCGCGTCGCACGGCGCGGCACGTAGTAGGTGCGCAGCACGGTGAACCGGCCGCCCTGGTCGTTGACGAAGGTCATCGCGATCGCGCCCCAGGTGTCGGAGCCCTTCCCGCGCAGCAGCTTCTCCACCGGCCGGCCGGTGCGGGGGTCGTCGACCACGTCGACCGCGCCGCGCAGGTAGGACAGCAGGTTGCGCTGCCCGGCGCCACGGGCACGACCTGCGACGGCGTCGTTGGAGGCACCGTTGAACTTGGTGTCCGAGGGCATCATCAGCGCGGTGTAGGCGTCGAGGATGGTGCTCTTGCCGACGCCCGAGGCGCCGGAGATCATCGTCGCGTCGCCCCGCAGCGGTACGACGGTGAGGCCGCCGAAGCCGCCCCAGTTGACCATCTGCAGCAGCGCCGCCCGCCACTGCATGGTGTCGTCGGCAGGGGTGGCGACGTCCTTGCGCTCGAAGAGCCCGTCCGCCGGGGAGTGCTCGATCTCGTCGATGGACATGCTCACTGCTCCTCGGCCGGCGCGTCGGGGATCGCGTCCGGGTCGGCGTCGTCGTCGAAGAGGTCGGCCGGCTCGTCGTCCTCCGCCGCTCCGTCGCTGCTCGTGGCCGTCTGCAGCGCCTCGAGCAGCTCCTGGAGGAGCTCGAGCGGGATCAGCGGCTCGACGGCCTCGCAGATCTCGTAGCGGTCGTCGGTCACGGTGCCGATGAGGAGACCCGCCTTGACGATGCTCGCGACCGCGTTGCGCGCCCGCTTCTCGTCGCCGGCCACGTCGGTCGCGTGCGACGGGCGGAAGCTGGCGACGTAGCCGACGAGGTCCTCCCGGTCGACGAAGACCCGCGCGTCGCCGCTCGCGAGCCCCGCACGGAGCCGGTCGCGCAGGTGGACCAGGACGAGCGTCTCCTCCCGCGACCAGGCCGCGTCGTAGAGCATCGTCGGGAAGCGGCTGGCTGTCTCGGAGGTCGCCTGGCGCTTCCACGCCACCTCACGCGACCGGTCGACCTGCAGCTCGAGGAAGAGGTCGTTGAGCCGCGAGCGGATGAGTCGCTCGTGCTCGACCAGCACCGTCCAGTCGCGCGGGTGCGTGCGGGCGCTGATGAAGCGCTGCTTGAGCAGGGTCACCAGGGCGCGCCGCTGCGCGTACTCGAGGCCGCCCTCGTCGCCCTCGAAGAGCGAGACCGAGTCGTCCTCGACCAGGTCGTCGAGCCCGTCCGGCTCGATCCCGGACTCGATGCTGGTCTCGACGCCGGTCTCGATCTCGACCTCGATGGGGCTGTCGACGCTCATCCGCGGCGCTCCTTCTGCTGCTGGGGACTGCTGTCGGGGTGGTCGGGGCCGGGGTGGTCGGCGGCGGGGTGGTCGGGTGGGGGCAGGTCGGGGTCGGGCAGGGGTGTGCGCGGCACGACGAAGGTGCGCCGGCTCCCGTCAGGACGCACGGCGTCGAAGTGCTCCAGCGACTCCTCGGCCTCCCACTCGCGGTCGGCGGCGAGGTGGAGCAGGCCGAAGATCTCGACCGGTCGGCGCAGCGCGGGCTCCAGCGCGTCGAACAGGGCACCGAGCGACCCGACCGGCTGCAGCGAGCCCAGCACGGCATCGAGGCGCTCGCGCAGGGACGTCAGCTTCGGGCCACCCTGTGCCACGAGCTCGGCGAGCGAGACCGGCGGCGCCAGGGCGGGATCGGGGATGCCGATGCGCTCCGGCAGGACGTCGTCGGCCGGGTCGTGGAACCGCTCGCGCAGGTGCTCGACGCCCGTGCGGGCGGGTAGGAGCACCACGTCGTGGGTGGCCCGCGGCCCGGTCGTGGCCATCCAGGTCATCAGCTCCGACTCCACCTGGCGCAGGGTCTGCTCGAGCTCACGGTCGCGGGCCGCGTCGTGGGAGACGATGTACTCCTTCAGGGTCGCCGTCACCCGCGAGCGCTGGGCGAGCACGCGGTCGAGGCCGTCGCGGACCAGCCGCACCGTGCCGCGCAGCTCCGCGCGGTCGGCGTCGCTGAGGATCCGGTCGGACAGCGGGTGCTCGAGCAGGTCGGTGAGGTCCTCGCGCAGGCGGGTCACGAGCGCGTCGTCGCGCAGCAGCGCGAACGCGCCCTCGAAGGCCCGGCCCTCGTGCGTCGCCGTCATCAGCGCGTCGGCGCGGGCGAGGTAGTCGTCGATCACCTCACCGGCGGGGCGGTCCTCGGCACGGAACGCCGCCAGGATCTCGGCCCGGATGGTGGCGAAGCGCTCCTCGACCCGCGCGAAGTCGCTGGGCAGGGCCGAGATCAGGGACAGCAGCTCGGTGAAGCCCTCGAGCATGTAGTCCTCGGTCGCCCCCGCCAGGTCACCGCCGTCGACCAGCCGGTCGCGCTCGGCCTGGAGCCGGGCGATCTCCTCGTTGAGGATGGTGACCCGCGCGGTGCGGTCGGGGTTGGCCTCGGAATTGAACCGCCGGACCGTGCCGAGGATGGTCGCGACCCGGTGCTCGCTGAGCGTGGCCCGGTCTCGGGCGAGGTTCTTCACCAGCTCCAGCGCCTGCTGCGCGTGCGAGGTCAGGGCATAGACCTCGTGGCCCTGCTCGTCGAGCGAGCGCACCAGCCACTGGCCGCGCATCCAGCGCTGGCAGATCTCGCGTCCGCTGCCGACCGGGACGTCCTGCTCCCCGGCCAGCCGCATCGCGGCGAGGTGTTCCTCGACCTGCGTGTGCAGCCGGGCGGTCGGGATCGGGTGGTTGGTGCGACCGAAGGCCGTGCGGAAGATGGTGATGACCACCGGCGCCTGCCGCTGGTGGAGGAGGGTCAGCGTGGGCTGGCCGAACGCGCCCTTGACCCGCGCAAGCTCGGCCGCGATGTCGCTCACTGCCCGGTCCCCTCGCTCTCGTCTTGTCGTCGTCGCCCACCGTGTCCGGTGCGCAAGCATGGCAAAGGGCACCGACCACTCCGGAGGAGGGCCCGCCCTCATCGCAGCGTCGGCTAGTTTCACCGGATGACCGCATCCCGCTCTGCCGACGTCACCGCCGACATCGCCGTCATCGGCGGGTCCGGCTTCTACTCCTTCCTGTCCGGCGCGACCGAGCGCGTCGTGACGACGCCCTACGGCGAGCCGTCGGCGCCGATCGCGGTCGGTGAGGTCGCCGGCCGCTCGGTGGCCTTCGTGCCGCGCCACGGCAAGCACCACGAGGCTCCGCCGCACGGCATCAACTACCGCGCCAACGCGTGGGCCCTGCGCTCGCTCGGCGTACGCCAGGTGCTGGCGCCGTGCGCGGTGGGCGGGCTGCGCGACACCGTCGCCCCGGGTGACCTCGTCGTGCCGGACCAGCTCGTCGACCGCACCCACCGGCGGGTCGGCTCCTTCGTGGAGTCCGGGGCCGTGCACCTGCCCTTCGCCGATCCCTACTGCCCGGGCGTCTCCGCCGCGCTGGCGGGCGCCGACGGCGACGTCCGCTCCGGCGGCACCATGGTCGTCGTCGAGGGTCCCCGGTTCTCCACCCGCGCGGAGTCGCGCCACTACGCCGACCAGGGCTGGGACCTCATCAACATGACCGGCGCCCCCGAGGCGGCGCTCGCCCGCGAGATGGGTCAGTGCTACGCCCCGCTGGCGCTGGTGACCGACATGGACGCCGGCGCCGAGTCCGGCGAGGGCGTCGGCCAGGAGGAGGTGTTCGCGCTCTTCCGCGCGAACCTCGAACGACTGACCGGGCTCCTCGCCTCCGCCATCGAGTCCCTGCCCGACCCGGAGGGCTGCGCCTGCGGCTCGTGGTCGGACGGGGTGGAGCTGACCTACGAGGTGCCCCGATGAGGATCCTGCTGACCGGCGCGGCCGGGTTCATCGGCACCGCGATCGGCACCCGACTGCGCGACGCCGGGCACGAGGTGGTCGGCGTCGACCTGATGCTCGCCTCGGCCCACGGTGAGACGTCGCCGCCCGCGGGCGTCCACCACCTCGACGTGCGCGACGCCGGGGCGCCCGCGTGGTCCGACCTGCTGCGCGGCATCGACGCGGTGTGCCACCAGGCCGCGGTCGTCGGCGCCGGCGTACGCGTCGCCGACCTGCCCGACTACGCCTCTCACAACGACGTCGGCACGGCCGCCCTGCTCGCCGCCATGCACGAGGCGGGCGTGGACCGGCTGGTGCTCGCCTCCTCGATGGTGGTCTACGGCGAGGGGCGCTACACCTGCACCGAGCACGGCGACCAGCAGCCGCCGCCGCGCGAGGTGGCCGCGCTCGAGTCGGGCGACTTCGAGAACCACTGCGCGCGCTGCGGTCGCGCGCTGGAGTGGGCGCTCGTGCCCGAGGACGCCCGGCTCGACCCGCGCAGCAGCTATGCCGCGAGCAAGCTCGCGCAGGAGCACTACACCTCGTCGTGGGTCCGGCAGGCCGGGGCCGGTGCGGTCGCGCTGCGCTACCACAACGTCTACGGGCCAGGGATGCCGCGCGACACCCCCTACTCCGGGGTCGCGGCGATGTTCCGCTCCTCCCTCGAGCGGGGCGAGCGACCGCAGGTCTACGAGGACGGCGCCCAGGCGCGCGACTTCGTGCACGTCGACGACGTGGCCCGCGCCAACGTGGTGGCGCTCGAGCAGGTCGTGGCCGAGCCTGCGCCGCGGTTCGCGGCCTACAACGTGTGCTCCGGGCAGCCGGTGTCGATCCTCGACGTCGCCCGCCGGGTGGCCGCGGGCGCCGGACGCGACCTCGAGCCCGAGGTGACCGGCGGCTTCCGCCCCGGCGACGTACGCCACGTCGTGGCCTCCCCCGAGCTCGCTGCGCGCGAGCTCGGCTTCACCGCAGCGGTCGACCCGGACACCGGACTGGCCGACTTCGCCACCGCCCCGCTGCGGGCCTGATCCGCGGCGGACTCACCAGCTGGTGTAGAGCAGGTGCTGCACCAGCAGCGCCGAGCCGACCTGGAGGCCGAGCCCCCAGCGCCGCCACCCGCCGGGCAGCAGGGCCATGGACAGCGTCAGCCACGGCACGAACGGCAGCCAGATGCGCTCCACCTCCGCCTTCGACATCCGGCTCAGGTCGGCCACGGCGACCGCTGTCGCTCCCGCGAGCGCGAGCACCGCGAGGACGCGGGCCTGCCCGCTGTGCCGGCGCGCCGTGACCGCCAGACCCGCACCGAGGAGCGGTCCCGCCGAGACGAGCAGTGCGCCGAGGTTGCCCCACATCCAGTACGCCGCCGGCCGGTCGGAGGCGATGCCGTCCCAGTAGCGCTGCTCGAGCACCGGGTAGGCCTCCCACCACGCGAAGCCGAGCGCCGCGAAGACCAGGACCACCACGCTCGCGGACGCGGCGGCGACCGGCAGTGGCCACCAGCTCCTGGCCAGCCACAGGACGGCCAGGCAGACCACGCCGAGCAGCGGGAGGCCGTAGGAGCTCATCACGCACCAGCCCAGGAGCAGGCCCGCGACGATCCCCCACCCGACCAGACCGCGCCGCGACCGCGCGGTCGCCGAGGTCGCCAGCGCCGCCAGCCCCCAGGCCGCCCACGCGGCGAAGAGCGCGTCGGCCGAGACCGCCAGGAAGACGGCCGCCGGCGTGAGCACCAGGAACGGCGCGGCCAGCCGTGCGCCACGGTCGAGGCCGAGGCGCCGCAGCGTCAGCAGGGTCGCGGCCGGGATGCTCGCCGCCACCGCCACGACGACGAGAGCGGCGGCCAGGTCCGCCCCGAGCCCGATGCGCACCAGACCGATGAAGAACAGGATCGCCCCCGGCGGGTGCCCCGCCACATGGGTGGTCCAGTTGTCGGGGTGCGCGTTCGGGATGCGCTCGACGTACTCGTGCAGCATCGCCGGCACGTCGGTGATGCTGCGCGCGGTGATGAGGTACTCGTGGTGGTTGGTCATCACCCGGGTCAGTCCCGACTCGCCGTCGACCAGCGCGAGCGCGAGCAGCCAGGCCAGCGCGGCGACGTACGAGACGACGAGCAGGCGGCGCCACGACCAGACCAGCGCCCAGGTCTCGGCGCGGCTCACCCCGACGATCGCGATCAGGATCGCCGGCAGCGTGCCGATCCCGACCTTGGCCTGCCAGAACCCGTGCAGGGGCGGCACGCCGAACATGTCGCTGCGGGCGCTGACGTCCCAGTCGGCGAGCACGGGCACGAGGAAGGAGGCCAGCAGGACGGCCCCCGCGACGGCGAGCCCGATGGTCGCGGCGCGGGCGGTGGCGCCGCTCGCCTCGGTGTTCGCCTCGGTGCTCCCCTTCATGCGGGCGAGCCTAGGGGCGGGACCCAGACCGTCCACGCCCGAAGGAGGGTCCGCCGGACCCAGTAGTTGGCTAACGTTCGTCCCATGAGCCACGACACCGTCTGCGACCTGGTGCTGCCGTGCCGCGACGAAGCCGCGGCACTGCCGGACCTGCTCGCCCGGGTCCCCCAGGAGTTCGCCGTCGTCGTGGTCGACAACGGGTCACGTGACGGCACCGCCGAGGTCGCCCGCGGGCTGGGTGCGCGGGTGGTGGTCGAGCCGGTGCCGGGCTACGGATCGGCAGTCCACGCCGGGATGCTCGCCGCGACCCACGACTTCGTCGCCGTGATGGACGGCGACGGCTCCTTCGATCCCGCCGACCTGCTGCCCCTGCTCGCCGACGTGCGCGAGGACCGGGCCGACATCGCGGTGGGCCGACGGCGACCGACCCGCCGTGGCACCTGGCCGTGGCACGCCCGGCTGGGCAACGGCCTCATCGTCGCGTGGCTGCGTCGCTCCATCCGGATGGACGCCCACGACATCGCACCGATCCGGGTCTGCCGTCGACAGGCCCTGCTCGACCTCGACCTCGAGGACCGCCGCTTCGGCTATCCCGTCGAGCTCCTGCAGGCCCTGACCCGCGCCGGCTGGCGGGTCAGCGAGCACGACGTGGGCTACCACCCCCGGGCGGCCGGCACGCGGTCGAAGGTGTCGGGGTCGGTGCGCGGCACGGTGCTCACGGCGCGCGACTTCGCCCGCGTGCTGCGCCAGAAGCCGGACGCGAAGGCTGACGCGGGGGTGCCGCGATGAGGGCGCTGATCGTGGCCAAGGCACCGGTCGCCGGTCGGGTGAAGACCCGGCTGGGCGCGGTCATCGGGGACGACCTCGCCGCGGACCTGGCCGCCGCCGCGCTCCTCGACACCATCGAGGCGTGCACGCGCGCCGGAGCGGTCGGGCACGTGAGCCTGGCCGGCGACCTCGCCGACGCCGTCCGCGGTGAGGAGATCGGCGCGGCCCTCACCGGGTGGACGATCACCGCGCAGCGCGGTGCCGGCTTCGCCGAGCGGCTGGTCAACGCCCATGCCGATGCCGGCCACGGCGCGGTCGTGCAGGTCGGCATGGACACGCCACAGATCACGCCCGCCGGCCTCGCTTCGGTGGCCGAGGGGCTCGTGGACCACGACGCCGTCCTGGCTCCGGCCACCGACGGCGGCTGGTGGGCGCTCGCCCGGCGCGACCCCGACGTCGTACGTCACCTGGTCGACGTGGAGATGTCGACCGACCGCACGTTCGTCGACACCTGGGAGGCGCTCGAGCGCGCGGGGTGCCGGGTCGGCCACGGGGTCGAGATCAGTGACGTGGACACCGTCGAGGACGCCGACAGGGTCGCTGACCTCGCGCCGCAGACCCGTTTCGCCGACATGTGGCGCACGAGCCGCGTGAGGGGTGCGAGATGAGCGACCAGTCCTTCAGCGAGGTCTTCACCGACGCGCTCCACGGTCGGCCCACCGTCGTCCACGGCCTCGACCAGGAGCCCACCCTCCTGCCGATGCACCTGTGGCGGCGGCCGGCCGATGCCGACGACCTCCGTCTGGTCGACCTGTGCTCGGGTCCGACCCTCGACGTCGGGTGCGGCCCGGGCCGGATGACGGAGGCTCTCGCCGCGGCCGGCCACGAGACGCTCGGCATCGACGTCGTCGAAGCAGCCGTCCACCTCACGCGTCAGCGCGGGGTGTCGGCCCTGCGCCACGACGTCTTCGAGCGCGTGCCCTCCGAGGGCGAGTGGGAGACCGCGCTGCTCGCCGACGGCAACGTCGGCATCGGCGGCGACCCGGTGGCCCTGCTCACCCGCGTCAGCCGCCTCCTCGCACCCGGTGGCCGGGCCGTCGTCGAGCTCGAGGGCCCGGGCATCGCCATGCGTGACGGCTGGGCGGTCCTCGAGGGCGCGGCGGGCCGGAGCAGGCCCTTCCGGTGGGCGCACGTGGGCGTCGACGACGTCGAGCACGTGGCCGCCCGAGCAGGGCTCGCGGTCGAACGGGTGTGTCCGGTCGGCCACCGGTGGGTCGCCGTCCTCACGGTCGCGACACCGTGAGACCGACGCCGGCGTCCTTCACCTCGCGGCTGCGAAGCCCGGCGGTCGCGGCCCGCGTCGGCGTCTGGCTCGGCATCTGCTTCGGCACCTGCTTCCTCACCGGTCTGGTCAGCCACTACGCCCAGCTGCCCACGCACCCGGTCCCGTTCCCGACCAGCCCGAGCTGGGGCTACCGCCTCACCCAGGGCCTCCACGTCGTCACCGGGACCGCAGCCGTCCCGCTGCTCCTGGTCAAGCTCTGGTCGGTGCTGCCGCGACTCTTCGAGTCGCTCCCCCCGCTCGGTGACCCTCGTCGGCTCGTGCTCACCGCCCTCGAGCGCGGCTCGATCGCGGTGCTGGTGTCCGCCGCGGTCTTCCAGCTCGCCACGGGCCTGGCCAACTCCAGCCAGTGGTATCCCTGGTCCACCTTCTCCTTCCGCGCCGTCCACTACGCCGTCGCGTGGGTCGCCATCGGTGCCCTGCTGGTGCACATCGCGGTGAAGCTGCCGGTGATCCGAGACGTGCTGACCAGCGACATCGACGACACCGCGCACGATCGTCCGAGTGCCACGGTCCGCGGTCCGCTCTCACGCCGGGCCCTGGTGCGCACCACGTTCGCTGCCGCGGGAGTGGCCGTCCTCGCCACCGCGGGCGGCACCGTGCCGTGGCTGCGTCGCGTCTCGGTGTTCGCGGTCCGCACCGGCGACGGGCCGGGCGGGGTGCCCATCAACAAGTCCGCGCTGGCCGCCGGCGTCGAGGACACCGCCACGTCGCCCGACTGGCGCCTCGAGGTCGTCGTCGACGGCGCGGTGCTCCGCACCCTGTCCTACGACGACCTGCGCGCGATGCCCCAGCACGTCGAGTCGCTGCCGATCGCCTGCGTCGAGGGCTGGAGCGCGCAGGGCACCTGGTCCGGCGTCCGGATGGGCGACCTGCTCGACGGAGTCACGGGGGCGGACGTCCAGGTCACCTCCCTGCAGCCGTCGGGCCCCTACCGGCGCACCACGCTCCCCGCGAACTTCGCCGACGACCGCCGCACCCTCATCGCGCTCGACCTGGCCGGCGAGCCGCTCTCGCTGGACCACGGCTATCCCTGCCGGTTGATCGCACCGAACCGACCCGGGGTCCTGCAGACCAAGTGGGTCACCCGGCTGGAGGTGTCGACATGAGGGCTCGCGGCGGGCTCGTGGTCGTCGGCGCCCTGCTCATGGCGTACGGCGGGTGGCTGCTGTTGTCGCGCCAGGACCCCGGCCAGTGGCTGGAGGTGCTGGTCTGGTTGGCCGCCGCCATCGTGGCCCACGACGTGGTGCTCTCGGGACTGCTCATCGGCGTCTGTCTCCTGGGGTCGCGACTGCTCCCGTCGCCGTGGCGAGCCCCCGCGACGATCGCACTGGTCGTCTGGGGCGGCCTCACCGTCGCGGCGATCCCGGTCCTGACCCGCCTCGGGGCTCGCGCGGACAACCCCACACTGCTGGACCGGCCCTACGTCGCCACCTGGTGCGTCCTGAGCATCATCGTGGCGCTGGCCGTGCTCGCTGCCGGACGTGTGCGCGCACGCGCACGCGCCGACGATCCGGTCTAGGCTGCGAGGAACGCGTGTCGGGCCCGACTCGTGAGCTGACCTGAGGGGATCGCAGTGACCTCGTCCCTGGACCTCACGCGCACCGAGCTCGAGTCGGCGATGGCCGCCCGCGCACCGGGACGCGACGCGGCAGATGCCCTGTGCGTCTCCTGCGTCGGCCTGCTCGAGGTCGACGGGGTCGCGGTCTCGGTCATCTCCGGTGGGACGTCCGCCGGCACGTTCGGCTCGAGCAGCGCCGTGAGCCGGCGGCTCGACGAGTACCACTTCACGTTCGGGGAGGGACCCAGCCTGGACGCCGTCTCCTCGCGCTCGCCCGTCCTCGTGCCCGACCTGGGTGCGGGGAGCGAGGACAGGTGGCCCGCCTTCCGGGACGCCCTGCTGGAGGACGGCATCCGCGGCGTCTTCGCCCTCCCCATCATGATCACGTCGGCGTGCGTCGGTGCACTCGACCTCTACCGCCAGCGGCCCGGTCCGCTGGGTGGAGAGGCGCTGGCCAGCGCGATGGTCGCGGCCCAGCTGGCGTCCGCGCCCCTGCTCGATCTCATCAGCGGCGCACGGACGGTCGAGGACTCCGAGGTCGACCCGCACGCCGACGCGGACGACGATCCGACGCCCGACATGGATCGGGTCGAGATCTACCAGGCCTCCGGGATGCTCATGCCGGCCCTGGGGGTGAGCGCCGACGAGGCGATGCTGAGGCTGCGCGCCCACGCCCTCGCCACCAGCCAGAGTGCCAGCCAGGTGGCGCGGGCGATCATCGAGCGCAGGCTCGTGCTGGAGCGCGACGACGCGCACTGGCCGCACGACACGAACGGTTCGCACCACTCGCAGCCGGACCCGGAAAGGGGCTCCCCATGACCGAGGACAGGGAACCACAGATCATCCGCGCCTTCGTCGAGCTCTCCCAGGAGCTGATCGAGGACTACGACGTCATCGACATGCTGGCCCAGCTCACCGCGAGCTGCGCCAGCCTCCTCGACATCAGCTCCGCGGGGCTCCTGCTCGGCGACTCCCGCGGCCAGCTCCACCTCGCTGCCGCGTCGTCGGAGCGCACGCACCACCTCGAGCTGTTCCAGCTCCAGCGTGACGAGGGACCGTGCCTCGACTCCTTCCACGACGGCGAGCCGGTCAGTGCGCCCGACCTCGACGCCGCGGCCCATCGCTGGCCGCAGTTCCAGCGCGCCGCGCTCGACGTGGGGATCCGCTCGGTCCACGCGCTGCCGATGCGGCTGAAGGACAACGTGCTCGGCGCGGTCGGGCTCTTCGGCGACGAGACGGGTGACCTGCACGAGGACGACCTGGCCCTCGCCCAGGCGCTCGTGCACGTCGCCAGCGTGGCCATCGTCCACGAGCGCGCCGCCACGGACCGGGCGAGCATCAGTGCCCTGCTCGACTACGCCCTCACCAGTCGCATCGTGGTCGAGCAGGCCAAGGGCGCGCTCGCCTACGCCGGCGACCTCGACATGGACGACGCGTTCGCCGTGCTGCGTCTCTACGCCCGCGACCACCGTCGCAAGCTCAGCGAGGTGGCCAACGAGATCGTCAACCGCCTGCTGCCCTACGACGACGTCCTGCAGCACGCCCGGTCCAGCGCGTCCTCGACGTGACCGCTCCTTGCCGCAGATCACCCCTAGGCATCGTGCGCAGAACCGGACGAGGGCGTTCGATGGTCCTGTGAGGACGACGACGGCACCGGCGAGCCCCTCGGCGGCCCGAGGCCTCGTGCTCGCGGCACACCCGGGCCCGGCGCTCGCGGTGACGGTGCTGTCCGGTCTCCTCGCAGCGGCCCAGGACCTGGAGCCTTCCCTCGCCGTGCTCGTCGTGGCGGCGGTGCTGGCCGGTCAGCTCACGGTGGGGTGGAGCAACGACCTCGTCGACGTCGCGCGCGACCGTCAGGTCCACCGGGCCGACAAGCCGCTGGCGACCGGCGCGGTGTCGGTCCCGACCGTCCGGCTGGCATGCATCGGTGCGGTCGTGCTCTGCATCGTCCTGTCGATGGGCCTCGGGGTCGCCGCAGGCGCGGTGAACCTGCTCTGCGTCGCCTCCGCATGGGCCTACAACCTCGGCCTCAAGTCCACCGCGTGGTCGTGGGTGCCGTACGCCGTCTCGTTCGGAGCGCTGCCGGCCATCGTGACGCTCGCCGACGGCCAGGCGCCGCCGTGGTGGTGGCCGGTCGGCGCGGCCCTGCTCGGCGTGGCCGCGCACCTGCTCAACGTGCTGCCCGACCTGGCCGACGACGCCGCCACGGGCGTGCGCGGCCTGCCGCACCACCTGGGACCGCGGCGCCTGCCGCCGGTCGCGGCAGCCGTGCTCGTGGCTGCGTCCGCCGTGGTCCTGCTCGGCGCGGGGGCGCCGCTCCTGGTCTCGGCGGCGGTCGGTGCCGTCGTCCTGATGCTGGCAGCCGTGGTCGTCGTGGGACCGGGCCGCGTTCCCTTCGTGTGCGCGATCGTGATCGCCCTCGGCGACGCCACGCTGCTGGTGGTGGCGCGATGACGGCGCAGGCGGAGGAGACCTGGGACCTCGTCGTGGTCGGCGCCGGACCGGCCGGCGCGTCGACGGCGCTGGGCGCCCTGGTCGCGGATCCCGGCCTCCGGGTCCTCCTCCTCGACCGCAGCGACTTCCCGCGTGACAAGTCCTGCGGCGACGGCATCGCCCCCCACGTGCTCGACGTCCTCGCTGAGGTCGGAGTCGCCGACGTGGTGGACGACTGGGCCCCCGTGCGTCACCTCGAGCTGGCCCGCGGCGACCTCCGCGTGGCGCGAGCGATGCGGCGCGAGGCCCACGTCGTCCCGCGCGAGGTCTTCGACGCCCGCCTGGTGGAGCGTGCCGTCGCCGCAGGTGCGGTCCTGCGCAGGCACCGGGTCGCCTCCGTCGACACCGACGGGGGCACGCCCCTGGTCTCCGGCCGGCTCGCCGGCCGCGTGGTCGTCGGCGCCGACGGCGCCCACTCGCTCGTGCGCCGCACCGTCCTGGGCGAGCGGCGGCAGCGCCGCGCGATCGCGATCCGGGGATACGCACCCACGACCGAGGCCGTGCGGGGCCGGCAGGTCATCCGTTACGGCCTCGGCCGGCACCCGTCCTACGCCTGGGCCTTCGACCGTGGCGACGGCTGGGCCAACGTCGGCTACGGCGAGCTGCTCGCCCAGGACCACGACGGTGGGTCGCCGAGCAGACGCCTGCTCCTCGACCAGCTCGAGGGGCTGATCCCGGGCTCGGCGAGCACCGGCGGCCAGTGGCGCGGCCACCACCTCCCGCTGAGCTCGTGGCGGTGGGACCAGCCCGACGGCCCGGTCCTGCTCGTGGGCGATGCCGCCGGGCTGATCAACCCGATGACGGGCGAGGGCATCTACTACGCAGTCGCCTCGGGCGTCTCGGCCGGTCGCGCGGCGGCCCACTCGATCGCGGACGGGCGCCCCGGCGACGCAGGCGCGCGGCACCGACGCGACGTCCGCCGCCTGCTCGCCCGGCACCTGCGTCACACCTGGACCGCCTCGCGGCTCTCCGGCTCACCACGCGTCGTCGACGCCGGCATCCGCGCGGCCGCGCGCGACCAGCACGTCTTCGACACGCTCGTCGAGATCGGGCTGGGCGGGGGCCGGATCGACGCCCGGCTCGCCGGCGGCCTGGTCCGCAGCCTCATCCGCCCACCCCGCCCCACAGAACCACGAGGTAGCTGACATGAGGATCCTGTCCGTCCGCAGCGCCCTGCCCGCCCACTCCCACCCGCAGTCCGAGATCACCGAGGCCTTCGCCCGGGTCATCTCCGAGCGCAGCCTCGACCACGCCCTCCTCCGGCGCTTCCACGCCCACGCCGGGGTCGAGCGACGCCACACCGTGCTGCCGCTCGAGGACTACGCCGGGCTCGTCGACTTCGGTCACTCCAACGACCTGTTCATCGAGCACGCAGTGGAGCTCGGCGCGCGGGCGCTGGTCGACGCGCTCAAGGCCGCCGGTCTCACCCCGTCCGACGTCGACCTCGTGGTGAGCGCGACCGTGACCGGACTCGCCGTGCCCTCGTTGGACGCGCGGATCGCCACCCTGGTCGGGCTGCGCGAGGACGTCCGCCGGATGCCGCTCGTCGGCCTGGGGTGCGTCGCGGGCGCCGCCGGTCTCGCCCGCGTCCACGACTACCTCCTCGGCCACCCCGGGCACGTCGCCGTGCTGGTCGCGGTCGAGCTCTGCTCGCTGACCCTCCAGCGCGACGACGTCTCCGTGCCGAACCTGGTCGCCAGCGGCCTCTTCGGAGACGGTGCGGCGGCCGTGGTGGCCACGGGCGCCGACGGTCCGCCCGGGACCGTCGAGGTGCTCGACTCCCGCAGCCGGCTCTACCCCGACAGCGAACGGACCATGGGCTTCGACGTGGCGGGCAGCGGTCTGCGCATCGTGCTCGACGCCGAGGTGCCGACCCTCGTCGAGCGCCACCTGCGCGGTGACGTCGACGGCTTCCTCGCCGACCACGGCCTCACCCGCACCGACATCGGCTGGTGGGTCTGCCACCCCGGGGGCCCGAAGGTCATCGAGGCCCTCGAGTCGGCGCTCGAGATCCCACGGGAGGCTGTCCGCCTCACGTGGGAGTCGCTGGCACGAGTCGGCAACCTGTCGTCGGTCTCGGTGCTGCACGTCCTGGAGGACACCCTGCGGGACCGGCCGCCGACACCCGGCACGTACGGCATGCTGCTCGCCATGGGACCGGGATTCTGCTCCGAGCTGGTGCTCCTGCGGGCGGCCTCGTGACGGGGCTGCTGGCCTTCACCGTCCTCGTCGCGCTGGTCGGCCTCGAGCGCGTCGCCGAGCTCGTCGTGTCGGTGCGCAACGCCGCCTGGAGCAAGGCGCGTGGGGGCATCGAGAGCGGACAGGGCCACTTCCCCTTCATGGTCGTGCTCCACACCGGCCTGCTCGTCGGCGCGCTCGTCGAGGCGTGGGTACGCCGACCGGACGTGGCGCCCGTCCTCGCCTGGTCGATGCTCGCGCTGGTCCTGGCCTCGCAGGCGCTGCGCTGGTGGTGCATCGCCTCCCTCGGTCGGCGGTGGAACACCCGCGTCATCGTCGTACCCGGCCTGCCGCCGGTGGTCTCCGGTCCCTATCGCCTGGTGCGGCACCCCAACTACGTGGCCGTGGTCGTCGAGGGGGTGGCACTGCCGCTGGTGCACGCGGCCTGGACGACGGCCCTGGTCTTCACCGTGCTCAACGCCGGGCTCCTCGCCGTCCGGATCCGAGCCGAGGACGCCGCCCTCGAGACGTTGCCCCGCAGCACCGAGGTCGAGCATGCATGACCTCGTGATCGCCGGCGGTGGTCCGGTCGGGATGGCCGCCGCACTCCACGCGCACCGGCTCGGCCTCGACGTCGTCGTCCACGAGCCGCGCACCGGCCCCGTCGACAAGGCCTGCGGCGAAGGACTGATGCCCGGCGCCGTGGCCGAGCTGCTCGCCCTCGGCGTCGATCCGCCCGGACGTCTCCTCTCGGGCATCCACTACGTCGACGCCGTCGCCGAGGCGCAGGTGAGCGCCACCTTCACCACCGGGCCGGGCCGCGGGGTGCGTCGCACGACGCTGCACGAGGCCCTGGCCTCCGGGCTCGCCGACGCCGGCATCGAGGTCGACCGCCGTCCCGTGCAGGCCGTCGAGGACCGCGGCACGCACGTGGTCGTCGAGGGCCGACGCACGCGCTACCTGGTCGCGGCCGACGGCCTGCACTCCCCCGTGCGCCGGCTCCTCGACCTCGAGGTCCCGTCCCGCGGCCGCCGGCGGTTCGGTCTGCGCGCCCACGTGGAGCAGCCACCCTGGACGTCGTTCGTCGAGGTCCACTGGTCCCACCGGGCGGAGGCCTACGTGACGCCGGTGGCCGACGACCTCGTCGGCGTCGCGGTGCTGACCGCGCCGGGTCTCCGCTTCGAGGACCTGATGGGCGACTTCCCGCTGCTTCGCGAGCGCCTCACCGGACCGCGGACCAGGGTGATGGGCGCCGGTCCCCTGCGCCAGCGCGCCCGAGCCCGGTCCGCGGGCCGGGTGCTGCTCGTCGGCGACGCCGGCGGCTACGTCGACGCGCTGACGGGCGAGGGCATCGCACTGGGCCTCGCGCAGGCGCGGGTCGCCGTGGAGTGCATCGCCTTCGGCCGACCGCAGCGCTACGACCGCGTCGTTCGACGTCTCGGCGCGCGTCACGAGCTGCTCACCCACCTGCTGCTGCGGGCCACCGCGCAGCCCGCCCTGCGCCGACGGCTCGTCCCGGCCGCCGCCCGGCTGCCGTCCGTCTTCGATGCCGCCGTCAACCAGCTGGCCCGACCTGTGGGGAGAACCGCATGACCGAGCTCGTGATCCTGCTCGACGAGGACGGGCGGGCGGTGGGCACCGAGGACAAGGCGCTCGTGCACCACGCCGACACGCCGCTGCACCTGGCGTTCTCCTGCTACCTCCTCGACGCCGACGGCCGGGTGCTGGTGACGCAGCGAGCGACCCACAAGCGGACCTTCCCAGGCATCTGGACCAACAGCTGCTGCGGTCACCCCGCTCCCGGCGAGGCCCTCGAGGACGCCGTGCGCCGCCGCATGCAGCAGGAGCTCGGCACGACCCCGCGCGACCTGCGGCTCGTGCTGCCCCGCTTCCGCTACCGGGCCGAGCAGGACGGTGTGGTGGAGAACGAGATGTGCCCGGTGTTCGTCGCCGTCGCCGGCGGACCGCTCACCGTCGACCCGGACGAGGTCGGCGCCGTCAGCTGGGAGCCCTGGCCGGACTTCCGCGAGGCCGTGCTGAGTGGCGCGAGGCAGGTCTCGCCCTGGTGCCGGGAGCAGGTGGCGCAGCTGCCCACCGACCTGCGTGCCGTCGGTCCGGCACGCGACGAGGACCTCCCGCCGGCTGCTGTGCACGGTGGTCCGGCCTGAGCCGTTCGGAGCCGACCCGGCACTCCTCGTCGGGGTGGGGACAGGACGCGCACTCCGCGCTTGACTCGAAGGACGTCAACAAGAGGAGAACCCCATGGCACAGCAGGAGGACGACCGCGCCAAGGTCGTCGAGCTCGTCGGCCGAGCGACGTCGGCGATGCTCACCACGATGACCGCGGACGGCGACCACGTCAGCCGGCCCATGGCCGTGCAGGAGATGGAGTTCGACGGCGACCTGTGGTTCTTCACCTACGACGACTCCCCCAAGGCGCAGCAGATCGCCGCGCACCCGAAGGTCAACGTGGCGCTGGCGAACGACAGCAAGAGCGAGTGGACGTCGATCGCCGGCACCGCCGAGGTCGTGCACGACCGGACCAAGGCCGAGGAGCTGTGGTCCAAGCCGCTGGAGGCCTGGTTCCCCGACGGGCTCGAGACCCCCGGACTGTGCCTGCTGAAGGTGCACGGCGACACGGCCGAGTTCTGGGACGCCTCCTCGAGCAAGGCCCGCCAGCTGCTCGGGATGGTCAAGGCCATCCGCAACGACGACCCGGACGAGTTCCCCTCGGACAACCGCACCGTCGAGCTCTGAGCGCGAGGCCCCGGCCGCTCCCTGCCACCGGGCGGGCGCGGCCGGGGCGCCCGGCACGGGTCAGGGCTTCAGCACGACCTTGAGGCACCCGTCCGCCTTGTCGCGGAAGGTCTCGTAGAGCTCGGGGGCGTGCTCGAGCGGGGCACGGTGCGTGGCGAGCGACTCCAGTCCGAGGACGTCCTCCTCCTGCGACACGATCTCCAGGAGCTCGTCGGTCCACTGCTTCACGTGGCACTGCCCCATGCGCAGGGTCAGGCCCTTGTCGAACATCGTCATCATCGGCAGCGGGTCGGCCATGCCGCCGTAGACACCGCTGATCGACACCGTCCCGCCGCGGCGGACGGCGTCGAACGCCGTCAGGAGGGCGTCGAGCCGGTCGATGCCGACCTTCTCGATGGCCGCCCGGGCGATCGGCTTGGGCAGCCTGCTCGCAGCACTGATGGCCGTGGCGGCGACCGGGTTGCCGTGGGCCTCCATGCCGACGGCCTCGAGCACGCCGTCGGCCCCTCGCCCGTCGGTGAGATCTCGTACGGCGTCCGCGACGTCCGGCACCTCGCTCAGGTCGATCGTGGTCGCACCGGCGGCGCGGGCGGTGGCCAGACGCTCGGGGACGAGGTCGACGGCGATCACGTCGGTGATGCCCCGCAGCTTGGCGGAGCGGACCGCGAGCTGACCGACCGGTCCCAGCCCCAGCACCACCAGCGAGCCGCCCTCGGGCACGTCGGCGTAGTCCACTCCCTGCCACGCGGTCGGCAGGATGTCGGAGAGGTAGAGGTAGCGCTCGTCCGCGCCCTCCGTCGGGACCTTGACGGGGCCGAAGTCGGCGTGCGGCACGCGGACCAGCTCGGCCTGGCCGCCCGGCACGGCGCCGTAGAGGCTGGTGTAGCCGAAGAGGCTGGCACCCTTGCCCTGGTCGACGTTCTGCGTCGTCTCGCACTGGGCGAAGAGCCCCCGGCTGCACATCCAGCAGTGCCCGCAGGAGATGTTGAACGGCACCACGACGCGGTCGCCCACCTCGAGCCCGGTCACCGCGCTGCCCACCTCCTCCACGATGCCCATGAACTCGTGGCCGAGGATGTCGCCGGGCACCAGGTAGGGCGCCAGCACGCCGTAGAGGTGGAGGTCCGAGCCGCAGATCGCGGTGGAGGTCACCCGGACCACCGCGTCGGTGGGCTGCTCAATGCGTGGGTCGGGCACCTCCTCGACCGCGACGTCGTTGAGTCCCTGCCAGGTGAGTGCCTTCATGTCCTCGAACGTGACACGTCGATCCGGCCTGCGCACCACCCCCATGGGCTGCCTGGCAGACACCCGTCACCCTTGGGGTGGTGGCTCGACGACCCGCCCTCGTTACCGTGGACAGTTCCCCAGCGTCAGGACTGCTCCGTGACCGAGAACCACCGCCTCATCCACGCCACTCCAGACCAGGTGTGGGACGTGATCAGCGACGGCTGGCTCTATCCACTGTGGGTCGTGGGTGCAGCCCGGATGCGGGACGTCGACGAGTCCTGGCCAGATGTGGGGAGCAAGCTGCACCACTCCGTCGGCAGCTGGCCGCTGCTCCTCGACGACGAGACCGAGGTCGTCGACGCGACCCCGGGACGATCCATCACCCTGCGCGCCCGGGCGTGGCCGGCGGGTGAGGCTCGGGTGCACCTCCGGCTCGACGCCTCCGGGGTCGACACCGACGTGCGGATCGACGAGGTGCCTGTCTCCGGCCCGGCTGCCCTGATGCCACCGCCGCTGCACGCACCAGCCTTGAAGTGGCGCAACTCCGAGACGCTGCGTCGCCTCGCCTTCGTCGCCGAGAACCGCTCGTGAGCACCCCGCGGGTGGTCCTGGTGACCGGTGCGTCCAGCGGCATCGGCGAGGCCACGGCGCGCGCCGCTGCGTCGCGCGGGGACCACGTCGTGCTGCTGGCCCGCGGCGAGCCCAGCCTCGAGAGGGTGGCCGAGGACTGCCGGCAGCGGGGAGCCGCGAGCACGCTGGTGCTGCCCACCGACGTTGCGGACGACGACGGCGTACGTGCGGCGGTCACGGCTGCCGTCGCGCGGCACGGTCGGCTCGACATCGTCGTCGGCTGCGCCGGCGTGGTCGCCTACGGCCGCATCCAGGACGTGCCGGTCGAGGTGTTCGACCGGGTGCTGGACACGAACCTGCACGGGTCGGCGAACCTGGCCCGCCACGTGGTGCCAGTGATGCGCGACCAGGGCACCGGCAGCCTGGTGCTCGTCGGCTCGCTCATCGGTCACCTGGCCGTGCCGGACATGTCGGCCTACGTCCTGAGCAAGTGGGGCGTGCGCGTGCTGGTGCGGCAGCTCCGCGTGGACAACCGGGACCGCCCCGGTCTCACCTTCGGCTACGTCGCCCCGGGCGGCGTGGACACGCCCATCTACCGGCAGGCAGCGACGTACGGCGACTCGGTGGGCCGCCCGCCGTTCCCGGTCGTCACCCCTGAGCGGGTCGCGGCACGCGCGCTCGCCGTGGCGGACCGGCCGTGGCTGCCCAGCCAGGTCGGCGCCGCCAACGAGATCATCAAGCTCGGCTACACCGCCCTTCCGTGGGCGTACGACCGGCTCGTCGGGCCGCTCTTCCGGGTGATCGCCCAGGACCTGGTGGCTCCGGTGACGCACGGGCCGGGCAACGTGCTGGAGCCCGACCAGCGGCTGAACGCCCTGAGGGGCGACCAGGGCAACGCGCTCGTCGCGGTGGCTCGCAACGTGCGCGAGGTCGTCCGCCGTCGCACCGGGAGATGACATGAGCTGGGACGCCGTCGTCGTCGGGGCCGGTCCCAACGGACTGGTCGCCGCCAACCGGCTGCTGGACGCCGGATGGGCGGTCCTGCTGCTCGAGGCCCAGCCCACCGTCGGCGGCGCCGTGCGCAGCGACCGTGACGTCCACCCCGACTTCGTGCACGACACCTTCAGCGCGTTCTACCCCTTGGCCGCGTCGTCGCCGACCATCGCGTCCTTCGACCTCGCCGAGCACGGACTGGAGTGGAGCCACGCGCCGTCGGTCCTCGGTCATCCCCTGCGCGACGGCAGCTGGGCGGTGCTGCACCGCGAGCGAACAGCGACCGCGGCGGGCCTCGACGAGCTGCACCCCGGGGACGGCGAGGCCTGGCTCGAGCTGTGCGCGCAGTGGGACCGCATCGGGCCGCACCTCGTCGGGAGCCTGCTGACGCCGTTCCCCCCGGTGCGCAGCGGCGTGGCCCTCCTGTCCGCGCTCCGCACGGCCGGTGGCCTCGACACGGTCCGGATGCTGCTGACCCCGATGGTCGACCTCGCACGTGAGCGCTTCGGCGGCGAGGCGGCCCGGGTCCTGCTCGCGGGCAACGCCGGGCACGCCGACATCCCGCTCGAGGCGCCCGGGTCGGGTCTGATGGGACTGCTGCTGGCCATGATGGGACAGACGGTCGGCTTCCCGGTCCCGTGCGGCGGTGCCGGTGAGCTGACCGGCGCGCTGGCGCGGCGCTTCGTCGCGAACGGCGGCACGATCCGCACGGACGCCGAGGTGACCGGGATCCAGGTGCGCGACGGTCGGGCGCACACGGTCGTCACCGCCGACGGTGAGGGGCATCGTGCGATCCGCGCCGTCGTCGCCGACGTCCTCGCCCCGGCGCTGTACACGCGGTTGCTCGATCCCGCTGTGCTGCCCGGCCGGGTCCTCCGGTCGATGCAGCGGTTCGAGCTGGACCCCGGGACGGTCAAGGTCGACTGGGCACTCGACCGGCAGGTGCCGTGGACCGACGGTCCGGAGCTCGCCAGCGGGACCGTCCACATCGCCGACGACGTGCGGGACATGTCGGAGGCGCTGGCGCAGGTCCGTGCCGGCGCCGTCCCGGCCAAGCCCTTCATGCTCACCGGCCAGATGACCACCGCGGACCCGACCCGCTCCCCCGGCGGCACCGAGTCGTTCTGGGCCTACTCCCACGTGCCTCAGGAGACCGGGCACGACGCCGGCGACGGCGGCATCACGGGTCGCTGGGACCGCGACGACTGCGAGCGCTTCGCCGACCGGATGCAGGCCCGGCTCGAGGAGGTGGCACCCGGGTTCGGCTCCCGGATCCTCGCTCGCCGGGTCCTGGGCCCGCGCGAGCTCGAGGCCCGCGACGCCAACCTCGCGGGTGGGGCGCTCAACGGAGGGACCGCCCAGCTCCAGCAGCAGCTGGTCTTCCGTCCCGTGCCCGGGCTGGGCCGGGCCGAGACCCCGGTGAAGGCGCTCTACCTCGGATCGGCGTCGGCGCACCCGGGCGGCGGCGTGCACGGCGCGTGCGGCGACAACGCCGCCCGCGCGGCCCTCGCCCACGACCGGGTCGACCGGCTCGTGCCGTGGCGGGCCGCCCGGCCGGTGTGACCGGCTAGACGAGCTCGGGTCCGGTCTTCTCGCGGACCTCGTCCTCGGTCACGCCGGGCGCGAGCTCGACGAGCTTGAGCGCGCGGTCGCCCAGCGTGCCGGACGGGGCGACCTCGCCGGTGGCGGGGTCGATCACGTCGATGACGGCGAGGTCGGTGATGATGCGCTGCACCACGCGCTTGCCGGTGTAGGGGAGGTCGCACTCGTCGAGGATCTTGAGCGAGCCGTCCTTCGCGGTGTGCTCCATCAAGACGATGACCCGCTTGGCGCCGTGGACCAGGTCCATCGCGCCGCCCATGCCCTTGACCATCTTGCCGGGGATCATCCAGTTCGCGATGTCACCCACCGCGGAGACCTGCATCGCGCCGAGGATCGCGGCGTCGATCTTTCCGCCGCGGATCATCCCGAACGACTGGGCCGAGTCGAAGAACGACGCACCCTTGCGCAGGGTCACCGTCTCCTTGCCCGCGTTGATCAGGTCGGGGTCCTCCTCGCCCTCGAACGGGTACGCCCCCACCCCCAGGATGCCGTTCTCCGACTGCAGCACCAGCTCCACGTCGTCACCGACGTAGTTGGGCACCAGCGTCGGCAGCCCGATCCCGAGGTTGACGTACGAGCCGTCCACCAGCTCGGATGCCGCCCGGGCGGCCATCTCCTCACGTGTCCAGCTCATGTCAGCCTCCCAGTCCGTGCGTCGCCACGTCGTCCACCAGCGCGTCCCCCGACGAGCCCGCCGGGTCCGACGACGGCCGCGGTCGCGTCGTGACCTTCTCGATCCTCTTGTCGGCTGCCTGCTCGGGCGTCAGCTGCACCACCCGCTGCACGTAGACGCCCGGCGTGTGGACGTCGTTGGGGTCGAGCTCGCCGGGCTCGACCAGCTCCTCGACCTCGGCGATGGTGACCCGGCCCGACATCGCGGCCAGGGGGTTGAAGTTGCGTGCGGAGTCACGGAAGACGAGGTTGCCGTGGCGGTCGCCCTTCCAGGCCCGCACCAGGCCGAAGTCGGCCACGATGGCCTCCTCCAGGACGTACTCCCGGTCTCCCTCCGCCGTCGCGAAGACCTTGGTCTCCTTCGGCGGGGACGCGACGAGCACGTTGCCCTCGGTGTCGTACTTCCAGGGCAGACCGCCCTCGGCCACCTGCGTGCCGACGCCGGTCGCGGTGTAGAACGCCGCGATCCCCGAGCCGCCCGCACGCATCCGCTCCGCGAGCGTGCCCTGCGGCGTCAGCTCGACCTCGAGCTCACCGGAGAGGTACTGCCGCGCGAACTCCTTGTTCTCCCCCACGTAGGACGAGATCATCCGCCGGATGCGCTTGGCGAAGAGCAGCTTGCCGAGCCCCCACTCGTCCACACCGCAGTTGTTGGAGACCGCCTCGAGGTCGGACGTCCCGGCCTCGAGGATCGCCTCGATCAACACCGACGGGATCCCGCACAGGCCGAAGCCGCCGACCGCCAACGTCGCACCGTCCGGGATGTCGGCCACTGCGCTGGCCGCTGACTCCACCACCTTGTCCATGCCGAGATCCAATGACGCGGCCCGCGCTGCAGTCAACAACCGTCCGCCTTGCGGCCGGAGTTCATTCGCCAGGTGAACTCCGGCACCTTGTAGCGTTCACTCAATGAACAGCCCCGTGCACCTCGTCGGACGGGTCGGGACGACCCTGCGCGCGGTGGCCACGCACGAGCCCGGCGGCGCCACCACCTCCGAGGTCGCGCGGACGGCCGGACTGTCCCGGCCGACCGTCCACCGGCTGCTCACCTCGATGCTGGAGGAGGGCCTGACCGACCGCACGCGCGAGGGCAGGTGGTTGCTGGGACCCGAGCTCTACCTGCTCGGGACCTCGGCAGCCACGCGCTACGACGTCACCGAGCTCGCCCACAGCGTCGTACGCCATCTCGCGATCGCCACCGGGGAGAGCGCGTTCTTCTCGGCCCGGCGCGGCAACGAGACCGTGTGCCTGCTGCGGGAGGACGGGAGCCATCCGATCCGCTCGCACGTCCTGCACGAGGGGATCCGCTTCCCGCTCGGCGTGGCATCGGCCGGATTGGTGATCCTGGCGCACCTGCCGGACCCGGAGGTCGAGGACCACCTGGCCCGCGCCCGGCTCGAGGACACCTACGGCGAGCTGCACGCCTCGGACCGGGTCCGAGAGCGCATCGCGCAGACCCGGGTGAGCGGGTACGCCCTGAACCCGGGCCTGCTCGTCGCGGGCAGCTGGGGCATGGGCGCCGCCGTGTTCGACGAGGACGGCAGGCCCGCCTGGGCCCTCAGCATCACCGGCATCGAGCACCGCTTCAGCGAGGACCGGCGCGCCGAGCTCGGCACCCTCCTCCTCGACAGCGCCCACCGGCTCACGGGCGACGTCGGGCGGCGACGCGACCGGGCGCGGACGAGGACCCCGCGGTCCCGTGCCTGACGGGGGGACCCGTAGGGGTGAGCGCCCGCACGATGGTCCCCCTTGGGATGAAGCCGGGCGCTCGGCCCCCATCTAGCGTCGAGAGGGACGCGCGTCCCTGCGCGCACGAATCTTGGGGAGCCCATGGCGAACAGACGACCGGCCAGCACGTCCGACGAGCGCGGGACGGGAGATGAGCTGCACCAGGGCGTCAAGCGCGGAGAGCGACTGACGACCTCGACCGGTGTTCCCCTCGGTGACGGACAGAACTCCCTGAAGGTCGGCGATCGTGGTCCGACCCTGCTGGAGGACTTCGCGCTGCGCGACAAGATCTTCCACTTCGACCACGAGCGCATCCCCGAGCGTGTGGTGCACGCCCGCGGCTACAGCGCGCACGGCACCCTCGAGTGCCTCGACGCGATCCCCGACCTGACCCGCGCGGCGCCGTTCCAGCGCAAGGGCAAGAAGACCGAGGCCTTCGTCCGCTTCTCCACCGTCGCGGGCAACCTCGGCTCGGCCGACCTCGCCCGCGACGTGCGCGGGTTCGCGGTCAAGATGTACACCGAGGAGGGCAACTGGGACCTGGTCGGCAACAACATCCCGGTCTTCTTCATCCAGGACGCCGTGAAGTTCCCCGACCTCGTGCACGCGGTCAAGGAGGAGCAGGACCGCGGCTGGCCGCAGGCCCAGTCCGCTCACGACACCTTCTGGGACTTCGCCTCGCTGATGCCGGAGTCCACCCACATGCTGCTCTGGCAGATGAGCGACCGGACCATCCCGCGCTCGTTCCGCTTCATGGAGGGCTTCGGCGTCCACACCTACCGGTTCATCGACGCCGAGGGCGCGTCCACCTTCGTCAAGTTCCACTGGAAGCCCAAGCAGGGCCTGCAGTCCGTGGTGTGGAACGAGGCGCTCAAGATCAACGGCGCCGACCCCGACTTCCACCGACGCGACCTCTACGCCGCCATCGAGAGCGGCGACCACCCGCAGTGGGACCTGGGCGTGCAGGTCTTCGACGAGGCGTTCGCCGTCGAGTTCGACTTCGACGTCCTCGACTCGACCAAGCTCATCCCCGAGGAGGTGCTGCCGGTGCGCGTCATCGCGCGCCTGACCCTCGACCGGACCGTCGACAACATGTTCGCCGAGAACGAGCAGGTCGCCTTCGGGACCCACAACGTCATCCCCGGCATCGACTTCAGCAACGACCCGCTGCTGCAGGGCCGCAACTTCTCCTACCTCGACACCCAGCTCAAGCGGCTCGGGAGCACCAACTTCACCCAGCTGCCGGTCAACGCGCCCCGGTGCCCGGTCATGCACTTCCAGCGGGACGGACACATGCAGACCGACCCGCAGCTCGGGCGCGGCACCTACGAGCCCAACTCCCTCTCGGGTGAGGACCGCGGCCCACGCGCCGACGTGGTGCACGGCTACCAGAGCGTGGCCCGTCGCGAGGAGGGACCGACCCGGCGCCTGCGGGCGGAGTCGTTCGCCGACCACTACAGCCAGGCCCGCCAGTTCTTCATCAGCCAGACCGAGGTCGAGCAGGGCCACATCATCGACGCGTTCGCGTTCGAGCTCGCCAAGGTGGAGGACCCGCGCATCCGCACCCGGGTGCTCGGCAACCTGCGCAACGTGCACGACGACCTGGCCCGGGCAGTGGCCGACAAGCTGGGCATGCCGCTCCCCGAGGCGGCCGAGGCGGTCGTCGCGACCCGCACCGACCTGCCGGAGTCTGCCGCGCTGAGCATCCTGCGCAACCCCCCGGCGTCCTTCGCCGGCCGCAAGCTGGGCGTGCTCGTCACGGCCGGCAGCGACAAGGCCCTCGTCGACGCGGTCACCCGGGCCTTCGAGGACGCCGGTGCCGTCGTGGAGTACGTCGCCCCGGCGATCGGCCCGGTCAAGCTCACGGGCGGGCGGTCCCTGACCCCGCACCACGCGATCGACGGCGGCCCGTCGGTGCTCTTCGACGCAGTGGCGCTGCTTCCCTCCGCGGAGGGTGCGGCCGACCTCGCCGGCCGCGCGAGCGCGCAGGACTTCGTCAGCGACGCCTTCGCGCACTGCAAGCTGATCGGCACCGGTCCGGCGGCAGCGCCCCTGGTCTCGGAGGCGGGGGTGGAGCCCGACGCGGGCTTCCTGGACCTGGCCTCCGCATCCGACGCGGAGGGCTTCGTCGAGCTGTGCGGGTCGTTGCGCTTCTGGGACCGCGACATCCGTGCCTGACCCGCAGGCCGTCCTCATCGGGGGGCGCACCGACCTGGAGCAGGCCGAGCTGACCGACCTCCACGTGCGAGCGCGAGCGGCTGCTGCCGACGTCGCGGCGTCGCTCGACCTCGCAGCGGCGGCCGGCGACACACTTCCCGTCCCGGGCAACGGGCGGACGGCTCACCTGTGGTCGGCGCTGGCGACCGTCGCCGCCGCCGACCTGACCGTGGCCCGCGTGCTCGAGCCGCACCTCGATGCCCTGGCGATCCTCGGCCAGGCACACGAGACGGTCGAGCCCGGGACCTACGGGGTGTTCGCGGCCGAGGGGCCGGGCGAGCCGCTGAAGGCCACCGTGGACGGATGGGTGCACGTCCTCGACGGCCGCAAGCACTGGTGCTCACTGGCCGGTGTGCTGGACCGCGCACTGGTCAGTGCGTGGGTCGGCGAGGAGCGCCGACTCTTCGCAGTCGACCTGAGCCAGCCCGGCGTACGCGCCGTGCCCGGCACCTGGGTGGCCCGTGGACTCGCGGCGATCGACTCCGGCCCGGTGGACTTCGCCGGAGCATCAGCTCGTCCCGTCGGTGAGCCGGGCTGGTACCTCGAGCGGCCCGGCTTCGCGTGGGGCGGGATCGGCGTCGCGGCCGTCTGGTTCGGCGGTGCCGTCGGCGTGGCCCGCCGCCTGCGACGGGCCAGCGAGTCACGCCCCCCCGACCAGGTCGCACTGATGCACCTGGGCGCAGTGGACGCGCAGCTGTACGCCGCTCGCTGCGCGCTCGAGCAGGCCGCCTCCGCCATCGACGTCGGTGCCCTCACCGGCGCCGCGGGTTGGCGGGCGGCCCTGCGCGTGCGTGACGTGGTCGCCCGCACCGCCGAGGACGTGCTGCAGCGCGCTGCCCACGCGCTCGGCCCGGGTCCGCTCGCCACGGACGAGGAGCACGCGCGCCGCGTCGCGGACCTCGAGCTCTACCTGCGCCAGTGGCACGCCGAGCGCGACCAGGCCGCCCTCGGCCAGGACGTGCTGAGTGCCGGGTCCCCGAGGTGGTGACGCAACCGGCGTTCACCCACGATCGGGCCGGCACGCCCGCCGCCGCGTGGGCCGCGTCCCCCCGCTGGGCCGCTGCGCGCGACCTGGTCCTGCCGAGCACCCGGAGCAGGTTGGTCGTGGTCGGGGCGCACCCGGACGACGAGACCTTGGGAGCCGGCGGGCTCATCCATGCCGCTGCGTGCGCGGGATGGCCGGTCGACGTGGTGTCGGCGACCGCCGGCGAGGGGTCCCACCCCGGGTCGACCACCCACTCGACCGAGGAGCTCGCAGTCCGCCGCCGCGCCGAGCTCACCACCGCCATCTCCTTGCTCGCGCCGTCCGCGACGGTGCGCTGCCTCGACCTGCCGGACGGAGGAGTGGCCGACGACGTCGCCGGTCTGGTCGCGACCCTGGTCGAGGTCATCGGAATCGACGGGGACCGGGTGCTCCTCTGCGCACCGTGGCGCCACGACGGGCACCCCGACCACGAGGCGGTGGGCAGGGCCGCCGCGGTGGCGGCGGTGCGGACCGACGCGCAGCTCCTCGAATACCCCGTGTGGCTGTGGCACTGGGGTGGTGACGACGACCTGCCGTGGGCGGAGACGTCCACGCTCAGCCTGGCCGAGTCGGCACGGGCTGCGAAGCGGGCCGCCGTCGCCGCCCACGCCACCCAGGTCGCGCCGCTCTCCGACCGGCCCGGTGACGAGGTGCTGCTCGGGCCCGACCTGTTGGCTCACTTCGACCGCAGCACGGAGGTCTTCATCGCCCGCGAGGCACCGGTCGAGGACGACTCCCTCGACCTCGTCCACCGCGAGCGGGAGGACCCGTGGCAGGTCGACTCCCCCTACGAGCGCCGCAAACGGGCACTCACCCTCGCTTCCCTGCCGGACGAGACATACGGCCGCGCCCTCGAGGTCGGCTGCTCTGTCGGCGCCCTCGCCGTCGACCTGGCCGGCCGCTGCGACGACCTGCTCGCCCTCGACGCCAGCCCGGAGGCGATCCGCCTGGCGCAGCGGCGTACGTCGTCGCTGCCGCACGTCGAGGTCCGCCTCGCCCACGTCCCCGAGGAGTGGCCCGACGGCACCTTCGACCTCGTGTCGGTCTCGGAGGTGGGCTACTTCCTCAGCCCCCGCCAGCTCGACGAGGTCGTGCGCCGGTCCCGGGCGGCACTCACCGAACGGGGTCACCTGCTGCTGTGCCACTGGCGGCACCAGCCGGTCGGGTGGCCCCTCGCCGGGCCGGCCGTCCACGAGGCCTTCCTCGATGCGGGACTCTCCACCGGTCTCGAGGTGCTGGTCGAGCACCAGGAGCGCGACTTCCTGCTGCACGTGCTGGGAGCGCCGCGGTGACGGACCCGACGGCCGTCGCGGTGGTCATCCCCGCCCGTGACGAGGCCGACCTGCTGCCCGCCTGCCTGGACTCCGTCGAGGTGGCGGTGGCCGCCCTCCGGCTCGAGCACCCGGACGTGTCCGCGCGCGTGTTCGTCGCCCTCGACGCCTGCAGCGACGGATCGGCGCAGATCGTCGCGCGCCGACCGGGCGTCACGGCCGCGGCGCTCCAGGCCGGCTGCGTCGGCATCGCGCGAGCCACCGCCGTCGAGGCCGCGGCACTGTGGGCCGCCGGCGTGTCGTCCGACGTGCTGTGGCTGGCCAACACCGACGCGGACACCGTCGTGCCCCCGCACTGGCTCACCACGCAGGTGCGCCTGGCCCGAGCAGGGCACGACCTGGTCGTGGGCACCGCCCAGCCGGTGCCGGCGGACCTCCCCGCCGACGTGCTGGCTGCGTGGCGGGAGCGCCACAGCACGGCCGACGGGCACGAGCACGTCCACGGCGCGAACCTCGCCTTCTCGCTCGAGGCCTACCGGGCCGTCGGCGGCTACCCACCGCTCCCCGTCCACGAGGACGTCGAGCTCGTCATGGCGATCAAACGGTCCGGACGAAGCTGGATCGCCACCGGCGAGATCGCGGTCACCACGTCGGGGCGGGCCACCGGACGAGTGCCGGACGGGTTCGCGGCGTTCCTCGAGGGTCTCGGCGCCTGAGGGAGGCTGCCGCGTCTTGGGGAGATGATGGTCCGCCGACCTACAGTGAGGGTCACCTCACTTCGATCCCCTGGAGGAACCCGTGACGCGCGGCACCGACGACTTCTACGGCACGGTGGTCCGCCGTGAGCAGCTCACGCCGAGCCTGGTGCGGGTGGTGCTCGGTGGTCCGGGCATGGCCGGGTGGGGCGCGGGCCGGCCCGACGCCACCGACGCCTACTTCGTCCTGCGGTTCCCGCCGGCAGGTGCGCCCTACGCTGCCCCCTTCTCCGTCGCGCAGGTCGAGGCCGAGCACCCCCGCGCGCTCTGGCCCGCGCACCGCCACTACTCGGTCCGCGCGTGGGATGCCGTCGCGGAGGAGCTGAGCGTCGACTTCGTCGTGCACGGCGACTCCGGCCTCGCAGGTCCGTGGGCGCGCGATGCCCAGGTGGGCGACCAGGTCGTCCTCTCCACGTCGCACGGCAGCCATCGGCCCGACCCCGGGGCCGACTGGCACCTGCTGGTCGGCGACGAGGCGGCGCTGCCCGCGATCGCCGCATCGCTGGAGGTCCTGCCCGCCGGCGCCCGGGCGATCGCGATCCTGGTGTGCGACGGCGCTGAGCACGAGCTCGAGCTGTCCACGCCGGCCTCGCTGGAGGTGCAGTGGCTGCACCGCACCGGCGATCCGAGCGACGCCGACCTGCTCGTCGACGCCGTACGCTCCCTCGACTTCCCCGACGGCCGGGTGCACGGATTCGTGCATGGCGAGGCCGGCGAGGTCCGGGAGGTGCGTCGCCACCTGCTCGGCGAGCGCCAGGTCCCCCGCGCGGACCTGTCCGTGTCGGGCTACTGGCGCCGCACCATGACCGACGAGGCCTGGCGCCGCGTCAAGCGCGACTGGAACGCCGAGGTCGAGTCGGACGTGCCGACGGCGTGAGCGCAGCTCCCCCTCAGCCGGCGCTCGAGCCGTACGGCGTGAGCAGCTGGTCGACCGGCGCGTAGTCGTCGGTGAGCACCGGCGCGTCCGCCATCCAGTCCTCGAGGTCGGCGCCGCTCAGCGCGGCCCACCCGAGATCACGGTCCTCGTTGGCCTGCATCACGCCGGCCAGGTCCACCGCGGTGTCGGAGGCGACGACGACCAGGTTGCCGCCGTCCTCCCCCGCCAGTGTCGCCGGGTCGGCGAGCAGCACGACCTCGCCGAACACCTCGGACGCGGTGCGGACGTAGGCCCGGGCGAAGTCGAGCGGACCGTGGTCGATGACGTTGGTGACGTGCACGCCGTCGTCGCGCAGCGCTGCGTGCAGGCCCTCCTGCGCCTCGCGGGTCGTCAGGTGCCACGGCACGCTGACACCGCCGAACGCATCGCCGACCACCAGGTCGAGGCTGCTCGGGTCGAGGTCGTCGATGGCGAGGCGTCCGTCCTCGACGCGCAGGTCGGTCCGCGCGGGGAACTCGTCGCCGAGCAGGTCGCGGTCGGCCTCGACGACGCCGGCGTCGATCTCCGAGACCCGGTTGGCCGAGCCTGCGCGGGTCGCGGCGACGTAGCGCGGGAGCGTGAGCCCGCCAGCACCGAGGTAGTAGGCGTCGACCGGCTCGCCCTCGGGCCTGGCGACGTCGATGACCGACGCCATCGCACGGACGTACTCGAAGTCGAGGTGTGTCGGGTCCGCCACGTCGACGTAGGAGTGCCGGAGCCCGTCGAGGACCAGCACCCGTCCGGTCGGCCGGTCGGGGTCGGTGTCGACCGCGAGGCAGTGGTAGGTCGTCTCGGTGTCGCAGCCGCTCGGCGTGACCGTCGCGCCCAGGCCGCCGAGCGCGACGACGGCGCCCAGCACGAGGTCACCGCGCCCGCGTCGCCCGGTGACCTGGACCAGCAGTGAGGTCGCGACCAGCAGCGCCCCGAGCCCGACCATGATCACGCTCACCGGGACCCGTGAGATCAGGACGAAGCCGGTGACGACGGTGCCGAAGATCGCTCCGACGGTGCCGACGCCCGACAGGTGGCCGACGACCGTGCCGGTCTCGCGCAAACTCGTCAGCCGCAGCTTGATCACCACCGGGCTGACGGCCGAGAGCAGCGCGCCCGGGACGAGGATGGACAGGGTGGCCGCGATCAGGAGGAGGCCGGGGCTGCCGGTCGCGGCCCAGCGGACCAGCGACGGGGTCACTGCGATCGAGGCGCCCGAGATGCCCAGCAGCGGACCGAGCAGCCGTCGGGGCACGATGTTGTCAGCCGTCCGGCCGCCGGCCCACGTGCCGGCCGCGATGGCGGCGAGCGCCAGACCGATGACGAGCGTGCTGGTCTCGAGGGTGAGCCCGAAGTAGGGAGCCAGCAGTCGCAGCGCCACCAGCTCGACGACCAGCACCGCGGCCGACGAGCCGAACACGAGCACGGCCGCCAGCCACGGTCCCATGCCCGGCTGCCCCGTCGCGCCCCGGTCGTGCTGCTCGCTCGTCACGGCGACGATCCTTGCAGCACGGCCGTCATCGGCCGGTCGCCACGGCACGTGCGTCGCCAGGTGGACTGCTCTGGCATGTTGGGCGGACCGGGGCTACCGTGCCGAGCACAAGTTCACATCTCCCGCCCGCGAGGGGAAGCCGGTCAGAATCCGGCGCTGACGCGCAACCGTGGATCACCGTGAGGTGATGAGTCGGAGTGCCTCGGGGGCGGAGTCCACCACATGCTGTCGCGACACGCAGCGGGTCGGGGCGCGGTCGCCGCGCACTCGTTCCCCTGCGCCTTGCAGCAGGAAAGGAACCACACCATGAGTGACCACCCGAACCCGGACCTCTCCCTGACCGAGCGCCTCGACGCCGGGCCGGTGATCTGCGCCGAGGGCTTTCTCTTCGAGCTCGAGCGACGCGGCTACCTGACCGCCGGCGAGTTCGTTCCCGAGGTCGCGCTCGAGCACCCCGAGGCACTGCGCGCGCTGCACACCGACTTCCAGCACGCCGGCTCCGACGTGGTGGAGGCCTTCACCTACAACGGGCACCGCGAGAAGATGCGCGTGATCGGCAAGGAGGAGCTGCTCGAGCCGCTCAACCGCGCAGCGCTCCAGGTGGCGCGCGAGGTCGCCGACCAGCGCCCGGGCAACTTCATGGCCGGCAACATCTCCAACAGCAACATCTGGGACCCCGCCGACACCGGCCGTCAGGGCGAGGTGCGCGCGATGTTCGAGGAGATGGTCGGCTGGGCCGTCGAGGAGGGTGCCGACATGATCATCGGCGAGACCTTCTACTACGCCGGCGAGGCACTCGCCGCCCTCGAGATCGCGAGGTCCAGCGGGCTACCGGTCGTGCTCACCGTGGCGCCGATGGCCTTCGAGGAGATGGCCGACGGTGTCGGCATCGTCGAGACGTGCCAGCGACTCGAGCAGGCCGGCGCCGATGTCGTCGGCATGAACTGCTTCCGCGGTCCCGAGACGATGCTGCCCTGGCTGCGCCAGATCCGAGAGGCCGTCTCCTGCCACGTCGCGGCCCTGCCGATCCCCTACCGCACCACCGAGGCGGAGCCGACCTTCTTCAACCTGACCGACGACCGTGCCCGCGTCGACTCACCGCACGGGCGTACCTTCCCGACCGCGCTCGACCCGCTCTCCGTCAACCGCTACGAGATGGCCGCGTTCGCTGCGGAGGCGTCCGGGCTCGGGATCGGCTACCTCGGCGTGTGCTGCGGGGCCTCGCCCATGCTCGTACGCCAGGTGGCCGAGGCGGTCGGGATCGAGACCGAGGCCAGCCGCTACTCCGAGCGCATGGAGAACCACTTCATGTACGGCACGAACGAGCGCCTCCCCGAGCACATCGTCGGGCTCGGCGGCCGGGCCTGAGCAACGCCTCGGGTCGGAGTGGTGGCACTCACGCCAGGCTCAGCAGCGCCAGGCTGAGCGCCATCACGACCACCCCTGCCGTGCAGGCCGCAGCCACCGGCACCGGGGACGCCATGCGCAGCGCGGTGGGGAGCAGCTCGGCCAGCCCGATCAGGAGCATCACACCCGCGACCAGGCCGAAGACGACGCCGAAGGCTGCGCCGGGCAGGAGGGCGGCGAGGAGCAGGTAGCCGGCCAGGGCGCCGATCGGCTCGGCCAGGCCCGACAGCGCGGCGATGCCGACGGCCTTGCGACGTGAGGCTCCCGAGCCGTAGAAGGGCGCCGCCACCGCCACGCCCTCGGGGATGTTGTGGAGCGCGATCGCGACGGCGAGAGTCGCGCCCGCCGCCGGGTCGTCGAGGGTGGCCACGAAGGTCGCGAGGCCTTCGGGAAGGTTGTGCGCGGTGACCGCGATCGCGACGACCAGTCCGCTCCGGCGTACGCCTGGGAGCTGGCGGAGCCTGTGCGTGCCTGGCGCGTCACGGCCGCGGCCGTGGTCGTGGTCGTGTCCGGCGACGGGCACCACCCGGCCGAGCAGCACCGCGAGTACCGCGCCGAGCGCGGCTGCGCCGAGCGTCGCCAGCCATCCACCGCCGATGCCCAGGGCCGGCGCGAGCGAGGCCGCACCCTTGGGCAGGATCTCCACGAGCGACACGAGGACCATCGCTCCGCCCGCGAAGGCCAGCGCGATCGCCAGGCCGCGATCGCTGCGGACCCGGCCGTGGACCGCGATCAGCCCGCCGACAGCCGTGGCCGCACCCGCGAGCAGGGTCAGCGTGAATGCGAGCAGCACCTCAGTCCCACCAGCCCTTCGCCCACGCGACGACCGCGCGCACCGACTCGTCCTCGTCCTCGCTGAGCAGTTCGAGGACAGCGGTGGAAACGGATGGGTTCGATGCCACCCACCCCCGCACGTGCGGGTCGGGATCGCTCGCCAGCCGAGCCAGCAGCGCTGCATCGGCATGGACGTTGCGGGCCACGCAACGGCGTACGCCGGGCTCCTCGTCGTCGGCCAGCCGGCGCAGGACGTCGGCCGGTGCGTGGTGGGAGAGCGCCGCGCTCTCGCGGATGCGGGGGTCAGTGGACCTGGCGAGCAGCCGCACCCGTCGTACCTTCCCGTCCGACGGCGGCGGCGAGGCGAACGACGACAGCCGCGCCCCGGCGGCGTCCTCACGCGAGGACGCCGCCAGCGCGGCGCGCTGCTCCGGGCTGAGGAACCCGACGCACGACATCCCTCAGCCCTGCTTCGCGTTGACCTCGTAGGAGGTGTTGATCGACTCGAAGAAGTTGACCAGCTGCAGGGTGTCGTTGGCCGTCGCCATCCACTTCGCCGGGTTCGCCACGCCGTAGTGGGGGCCGAAGCCGAGCTCGTCGAGTCGGCGGTCGGCGAGGTAGCGGACGTAGGTGTTGATGTAGTCGGCGTTGAGCCCGAGGATCCCGGTGGGCAGCAGGTCTCGGTTGTAGGCCTCCTCCATCTCCACCGCGTCGAGCACCATCTGCTTGATCTCGGCGGCGAACTCCTCGGTCGCGACCTCGGGGTTCTCCTCCAGGACGGTGAGCACCAGGTTGATGCCGAACTTCAGGTGCAGGGACTCGTCACGCACGATCCAGTCGATCAACGAGCCGAAGTTGCGCAGCAGGTTTCGCTGCCGGAAGCTCAACGCCACCATGAAGCCTGAGTAGAACCAGATCCCCTCGAGGATCACGTTGTAGGCAATGAGGTTGCGGACGAAGTCCTGCTTGCCCTCCACCGTCGTGATGTCGAGGGTCTGCTCGGTCATCCGCGTGATGAAGCGGACCTCGAACTCCTCCTTGCGCGCCATCGACGGCACCGTCACGTGCGACTCGTAGGCCGCCTCGCGGTCGATCGGGAACGTCTCCAGGACGTACTCGAACGACATGCAGTGGTTGGCCTCCTCCCACATCTGCTTGGCGAGGTAGAGGTGGCACTCCGCCGCGTTGACATAGGGGTAGACGCCGAACGCCAGCGCCTTGTTGACGAGCAGCTCGTTGGGGTTGAAGTAGCTCATCAGGAACGTCAGCGCGCGACGCTCCTCCTCGCTCATCCTCTCGAAGTCGGCCAGGTCCTCACCGAGCTGGACCTCGTTGGGGAACCAGGTGTTGGCCACGGCCTGGTCGTAGAGCTCCATCGCCCACGGGTAGGTGACGGGCTTGAGCAGCAGCCCCTGCTGGATCCCGGTGCCGAGGATGGGCATGTCAGTTCTCGCTTCCGTACGTCGTGGTGGTGGTCGCCGGCATCACTGGCAGGACTCGCACTGGAGACGCTCCTGCGGGTCGATGGGGCACTGGACGTCCTCGACCTGGTCGAGCTCCTGCACGTCGGCGGGGACGACGGGAGTCGCCGTGGCCGTCGCCGCCCCGAACCCGCGCCTCGCTGGCGCAGCTGCGCCGAAGCCACGGCGGGCACCGCCCTCGCCGCCGGGACGCACGGCCTCGGCCTTGTTCACCTTCACCGTGCTCTGCTCGGCGGTGTGCCGCGGCATCATGTGGAGGTAGTAGGTCGTCTTCACACCCATCCGCCAGGCCAGCGCGTAGAGGTCGAGCATGGTGGAGACGTTGCGGTCGGCGAGGTAGATGTTGCGGCTGATCGCCTGGTCGATCCACTTCTGCGCCCGTGCCGCCACCTCGACGAAGGCGCGCCCGGAGAGCTGGAACGACGTCTGGTAGATCTCCACCAGCTCGGCCGGCACGTCGTGCTCCTCCGCCACCTTCGACAGGTCGCCCTGGTGGCGCAGCAGGTCCTCGCGGACCTCCTCCCAGAGCCCGGCGGCGCGCAGGTCCTCGACCAGGTTGCGGTTGACCTCGAGGAACTTCCCGGAGCTGGTGGCCCGGCTGAAGATCTGGCTGAACTGCGGGTCGAGCCCAGGTGTCGTACCGGCGACGAGGCCGATCGAGGCCGTGGGTGCGATCGCCATCAGGGTCGAGTTCCGGATGCCGCCGGCGACCTTGCTGCGCAGGCTGTCCCAGTCGAGGCGGGTGGTGCGGTCGACCTCGACGGGCACACCGCGGTCGGCAGCGAGCAGGTCGAGCGAGTCGATCGGCACCAGTCCCCTGCTCCAGCCCGAGCCCGCGAAGTTGGCGTACGCCCCGCGCTCGCGGGCCAGGTCGGCCGAGGCGTCGATGGCGTGCCAGCTGACGAACTCCATCACCTGGTCGATGAGGTCGTAGGCCTCGTCCGACTCGTAGGAGAAGCCGAAGCGCTCGACGATGTCGGTGAAGCCCATGACGCCGAGGCCCAGGGCGCGGTTGAGCTCGTTGGACCGCTCCGACTCCGGCACCGAGGAGATCGTGATGTCGATGAGGTTGTCGAGCTGACGCACGGCGAGGCGCGCGGACTCCGCCAGCCGGTCCCAGTCGACCCGGGCGTGCTGCCTTCGCCCGGTGACGTGGCGCGCCAGGTTGATCGAGGCCAGGTTGCACACCGAGACGTTGTCGCGGTCCTGCGGGAGCGTGATCTCGGTGCAGAGGTTGGAGAGGTGGATCGTCCCGGTGTTGTCGTTCAGCGCCCGGGTGTTGATCGTGTCCTTCCACGTCAGCCACGGGTGCGACGTCGACTGCAGCGAGGTCAGGATCGCGCGGAACTGCTCGCGGGCGCCGATCTTCTTGTGGCGCAGCTCGCCGGCCTCGGCCATCGCGGCGTACTCGGCGTAGCGCTGCGAGAACGCGGCGCCGGTGAGCTCGACGAGGTAGGGCACCTCGGCGGGGTCGAAGAGGTACCACGGCTGATCGGCGTCGACGCGCTTCATGAAGTCGTCGGAGATCCACACCGCGGTGTTGGCCGTGCGGGTGCGGCGGTAGGGGTCACCGGAGTTCTGGCGGAGGTCGAGGAAGGCCGGGAAGTCGAGGTGCCAGTTCTCCATGTAGAAGCACAGCGCGCCGAACTTCTTGCCACCGCGGCTGACCGCGCGCAGCGTCGAGTCGATGGTGTGCATGAACGGGATCGGGCCGGTCGAGGTGGTGTTGTTGGACCTGATCGGCGAGCCCTCGGAGCGCAGCTTCGTCACCGACAGGCCGATGCCGCCCGTCCCCTTGGTCAGCCACATGACGTCGCGCACCGACTTGGCGATGTGCTCGATGTCGTCCTCCATCTGCATCACGAAGCAGTTGGAGAGCTGGCTGTAGGACGTGCCGGCGTTGACGAGGGTGGAGCCTGCCGCGAGGTACTCGAGCCGCGACATCTTGTCGTAGAAGCGCTCAGCGGCCGTGTCGGGATCGTCCTCGTTGAGGGCCAGGCCCATGGCCACGCGCATCCAGAAGAACTGCGGCATCTCCATGGCGCGTCCGTCGGGGCTGGTGATCATGTAGCGGGTGCGCATGGTCTGCACACCGATGTAGCGCAGCAGGTCGTCGCGGTCGGGGTCGAGCGCGGCGCCGAGGCGCTCGAGGTCGAAGAGCTCGCGCAGGCGGGTGTCGAGCAGGCCGAGCTCGACACCGCGCTCGACGAAGGCGACGAACGCCTGCGCATGGAAGGCACGGACCTCCGCCGAGGTGACGCCCTCGCCGAAGATCGACTTGTAGAGGCTCTTGACCAGCAGCCGCGAGGCGATCGTGTCGTAGGCCGGGTCGTCCTTGACGTTCTGCAGGGCGACCTGGACGACCGCCTCGTCGAGCTGCGCAGCCGTGATGCCGTCGAAGAGCGTGATCTCGAGCTCCGAGCGGAGCTGCGTCGCGCGGGCGACCTCGTCGTCGAGACCCGCGGCGGCCTCCTCGATCGACCGGGCGATCTCGTAGCCGTCGTAGGGCTGCCGGGTGCCGTCGCGCTTGATGACCGTGATGCTCATGTCTCCACCCCTCGTGGAATCCGTGATGTGTGGTGCGTCCGGATCCGGGCGGGAGGAGCACAGGGGTGCGGCGTACGACGGGTGCGCTGGGCGGTGAGCCTGCGACGGCCGTGCTCGTCTGATCCCCTGACCCTCCCTCGGGGTCGCGGACCTCCACCGATCGCGGCGGAGCACTGGCAGGTCTTCGGACTCGTGGGCCGCCCCGGCACTGTCGTGCCGGATTCCTACTGTCCGTCGCTTCCCAGGACTGCTCGTCCCAGTGCTTCCTGTCGATCCAGGAGGCGGAGGTCGTTCCCACTCACCGCTGCGGGGCAGTCCCGGAGTCTCACCGGGTTCCCTCTTGCGACGACGACCCCGGGTTGGGCCGCCGAACCAGCTGCGTGCGCCACCATATACGGGGAACTACACCGATGTAACCCCCCACATCTAGTGGTGCCGCCCGCTCATCGGGTGCGCGCTCGGGCCGCGACTCGGTGGTCGTGGGGCTCGGCCGGTAGATTCGCTCGGTGCCCGACACCCGCCCCCGCCGTACGTTCGCCGTCATCAGCCACCCCGACGCGGGCAAGTCCACCCTCACCGAGGCGCTCGCCCTGCACGCCCGGGTGATCACCGAGGCCGGCGCGGTCCACGGCAAGGGCGACCGGCGCGCCACCGTGTCCGACTGGATGGCGATGGAGAAGGCCCGCGGCATCTCGATCACCTCGGCGGCACTGCAGTTCGTCTACCGCGACCACGTGATCAACCTCGTCGACACCCCCGGTCACAGCGACTTCTCCGAGGACACCTACCGCGTGCTCTCCGCCGTCGACTCAGCCGTCATGCTCGTCGACGCCGGCAAGGGGCTCGAGCCGCAGACCCTCAAGCTCTTCAAGGTCTGTGCGCTGCGGGGGATCCCGGTGCTCACGGTGATCAACAAGTGGGACCGGCCCGGGCTCTCGGCGCTCGAGCTGATGGACCTGATCCAGGAGAAGATCAAGCTCCGGCCCACTCCCCTGACCTGGCCGGTCGGCGAGGCGGGTGACTTCCGCGGCGTGCTCGACCGGCGCACGGGCGAGTACGTGAAGTACACCCGCACCGCCGGCGGCGCCACCCGGGCCCCGGAGCGACGGATGTCGCCCGACGAGGTCGACGAGACCGACTCCTACCAGTGGAACGCAGCCCGGGAGGAGCACGAGCTCCTCACCCTGGACGAGGCCGACCACGACCAGGCGCGGTTCCTGGCCGGTGAGACGACGCCGGTCATGTTCGCCTCCGCCCTGCAGAACTTCGGCGTCGCGCAGCTGCTCGACCTGCTCCTCGACATCGCTCCCGACCCCAGCCCGACCGAGGGCGTCGACGGCGCGGTCCGCGACACCGGCGACGACTTCAGCGCCTTCGTCTTCAAGGTGCAGTCGGGCATGAACAACGCCCACCGTGACCGGCTGGCCTACGCGCGCGTGGTGTCGGGGCACTTCGAGCGCGGCATGGTCGTGACGCACGCCGGCAGCGGCCGGCCGTTCGCCACGAAGTTCGCACAGGCCGTGTTCGGCCGCGACACCGCCTCGGTCGAGACCGCCGAGCCGGGCGACATCATCGGCTTCGTCAACGCCCAGGCGCTGCGGGTCGGCGACACCGTCTACGTCGGTGACGCCATCGAGTACCCCCCGGTCCCGAGCTTCGCGCCCGAGCACTTCGTCACCGCCAGCGCCGGCGACATCAGCCGCTACAAGCAGTTCCGCCGCGGCATCGAGCAGCTCGACCAGGAGGGCGTCGTGCAGGTGCTGCGCTCCGACCTGCGCGGCGACCAGAACCCGGTGCTGGCGGCCGTCGGGCCGATGCAGTTCGAGGTCGTCGAGGACCGGATGACCAACGAGTTCAACTCCCCCATCCGGTTCTCCCGGCTCGACTACCAGGTCGCGCGGCGCACGGACGCCGTGGGCGCGAGCGCGCTGGCCGGGATGCGGGGTGTCGAGGTGCTGCAGCGCAGCGACGGCACCCACCTGGCCCTCTTCGTCGACCAGTGGCGCGCGATGGTCACCGCACGCGACAACCCCGAGATCATGCTGGAGGCCCTGCCCGCGGGTGGCGCCTGACGCGGCGCCAGCTCGGCTACGCGGTCCGCTCCCACGTGGCGGTGCCCGCGTCGAGGGCCAGCACCGCGGCGGTGTCGGCGGCGGCCTCCGGGTCGTGGGTCGCCAGCACGACGGCAGCGCCGCGTGCCGCCTCCTCGTGCAGCGCGGCGAGCACCATGCCCCGGTTGCCGGCGTCCAGCTCGCTCGTCGACTCGTCGGCGAGGAGCACCTCGGGGCGCAGGGCCAGTGCCCTGGCCATCGCCACGCGCTGCTGCTGTCCTCCGGAGAGCTGGTCGACGAGGTGGTGCTCGGACCCGGTCAGGCCGACGCGTCCGAGCGCTTCCTCCACCCGCCTGGCCGCCTCAGGTGCGGTCACGCCGATGGCCAGCAGCGAGACCAGGACGCTCTCGTGCGCCGTCAGCGAGGCCGTGAGCCCGTTGCGCTGGGGCACGAGCACCATCCCGCACCTCGCTGCCTCGTCGCGGTCTGCCACCGCGGCGCCGCCGACCCGTACGGTCCCGGTCACCGTCGCCACCGCCGGCCGGAGCGCACGGGCGAGGGCCCAGAGCAACGACGACTTGCCCGCGCCCGAGGGGCCGGTCACCGCGACGACCGACCCTGCGGGGACCGTCAGGTCGAGCAGGCGTACGGCGATCGTGCCGCGCCAGGACACCGACAGGCCTGTCGCGTCCAGCCCGCTCACGAGTCCTCCGCCCACAGCTCGAAGTGGTCGTCCACCTGGTGCAGCCGCACCAGGGTCCCTGGCGCCAGCTGGTGCCGCGCCGGACCCGTCAGCGGCAGGAAGCCGTCGGCGGTGACGACGGCGTACTCCTCGCCGCTGCGGCCCTCCCCGCCGATCCGCCCGTCGCGGATGGTGACCGTCCGCGGCAGCACCCGGGCGACCTCGGGGTCGTGGGTGACCAGCACGACCGTGGTGCCGTGGGAGCGGTTCACCCTCGTCAGCACCTCGAGGACGCGGTCGCGGGCGGCGTGGTCGAGCTGGCTGGTGGGCTCGTCGCAAAGCAGGAGGCCGGGTCGGCTGGAGATCGCGGCGGCGACGGCAGCGAGCTGCAGCTCGCCGGGCGTCAGCTCGCCCAGCGGTCGGTCGGCCGCTGCGGCCAGGCCCACGTCGGAGAGCACCTCTGCCGCGTCGGCGACCTCCCGTCCCGAGCGACGGGCGAGGTGCTGGGCGAACCGCACGTTGTCCAGCGCGGACAGGTGCGGCAGCAGGTTGCGGGTGGCGCCTTGCAGCATCAGCCCGACGTCGGCGGCGCGCAGGTGGTCGAGGTCACGCGAGGTGGCGGCCGAGACCTCCGTGTCGCCGACGAAGACCTTGCCCGCGCTCGGACGCAGGATCCCGGCGAGCAGGCTCATCAGGGTCGACTTGCCCGACCCGGACGGTCCGAGGAGGCCGACCACCTCACCCGCTGCCACGTCGAGGTCGACGCCCGACAGCGCGGCGACGTCGTGCTCCTCGACGTGGTAGAGGTGCACCAGACCCCGGGTGCGGATCGCCAGACCGCCCATCACCCCGCCTCCCCTGCCTGCTCGAGGTGCGCCCGACGGGCGATCGCACGTCCGGCGAGCGCGGCCGTCGCGGGCAGCACCACGGCGCAGGCGGCGACGGCGACGCCGACCACGGGCCACGCGGTCGAGGTGTCCACCACGGGAGTCTGCGCCGGGACCGGGAAGAACGCGACGTCGGGCATCGCCAGGGTGGCTCCGACCAGACCGGCGCCCGCCCCCGCGATGACGGCCACCAGCACGGCCGGCAGGTGCGCCCACACCGCGAGCCGTGCCGTCGTACGACGTGTGGCTCCGTTGAGCCGGAGGATGGCCAGCTCCCGTGAGCGATCGCGCCAGCCGATGACGGCCAGCACCAGCAGGACCAGCATCGCGACGAGCACCACCGTCGGCCCGACCACGGCGCCCAGGGCCAGGCTCCACGTCGGCACGGTGTGCGCGTAGGCCTGCTCGATCTCGGAGTGACGGCGCACGTCCGTGATGCCGATCCCCTGGTCGCGCAGGGCGTCCTGCGTGGCGCTCACCAGGGTGGGGTCGTCGTCGAGCCAGACCTCGAGATGGGCGTCGAAGGTGATGTCCCGACCACGGGTGGCGGCGTCGAGGTCGACGAGGGCCGATCGGTCGGGCAGGGCCGGGAGCAGGGTCGTGCGCGCGACGACCTCCGCTGCGCGGTCGGCGCCGTCGACCCCCGTGACGACCGGATCCCCGGCGTCGGTGCGGGCCGTGGGGACGACGACGGCCAGCGTCTCCGGCACCCACGCCGGGGTGAGCTCGACGGGGTAGAACCCTCGGACGCTGACCAGCACGTGCAGGACGTCGTCCGCGCCGCCCGGCAACGGCCGGAGGACCGTGCGCTGGTCCTCGGTGGCGTTCCAGTCGTCGACCGAGGTCCCCAGGTCGACGGGGTCGCCGTCGACTCGCAGGTCACCCAGCTCCAGCCCGCCGGTGGCGACGACGCCCTGCGCCGCACGCAGCTGCACCGCGGCGAGCGCGCAGCCGTCGGCACACGTCGGAAGCCTGCCGCGCAGCGTCGCCTGCTCCCCCGCGACCGGCACCGGGCCGAGCACCACCGTGCTGCGCACGCCCGTCGCGGCGGTCACCACGAGGCCGAGGCGCAGCTCGGACGCGGCGCCGACGAGGTCCTGCGTCACGAGCTCCTCCTCCGCCCGCACCGACAGCGACACCCGGGTGCCGGACAGCACCACCGGCGGGTGGTCGGGAGGCGCCAACGACCGCCACTGCGCGGCCGTCGGGCCGCCGCGCGGGAAGTAGGCCACCCGGCGGAACGTGTCGGTGTCCACGGCCAGGGTGTCCTTGGCGACCGCGACGGGTGTGGCGCGTCCGCCCGCGGGGTCGGCGGCGCGCAGGGCCGTACGGACGCGGTCGAGGTCGTGACCCTCGATGCCGAGCACCACCGCAGCGCCGGCGTCGTGCTCACTCGCGTTGTCGCGGGTGCGCTCGCCGATCGCGAGCGCGCTGAGTGAGAACATCGCGAGGGCGGCGGCGACCGTGACCACGGTGACCAGCACCCCGGTCTCGCGACGTCGTCCCGTCTCGAGCAGCGTCAGGCCCGCGACGAGGCGCCCACGCCTCAGGAGAGCTCGTCCGACCCGGCTCGCGACGGGAGCACCGATCCGGCTGACGAGCAGGCCGACGAAGAGGGCGAGCAACGCCGGGCCGACCAGGGCCGCGCGGGTCGTGAGGCTGCCGGTGACGAAGGCGAGCACGCCCGTGCCGGCGACGGCGAGCAGGACCGCGTCGAGGGCGCCGAGCCGCCACCTGCTGGCACCCGTCCGTCCGCTGCGGACGAGCGCGTCGAGCGGCTCGCGGGCCACCCGGACCGCGGCCGCGAAAGTCGTGAGCACCAGGACCAGGACGGCGAGGAGCACCGCCGTCACCGTCCCGGGCGCGAGCTCGAGCCGCACCGGACCCGGGAGCAGGGCACCGGCCACCGCGCCGCCGGCGAGGGCGGCGGCCACGCCCGGGACCACCCCCGCGAGCAGCGCCGGCAGCAGCTCGGCGAGCAGCAGGCGCACGGCCGCGCCCGGTCCCCTGCCCCGGAGCCGGGCCACGGCCACCTCGCCGCGCCGCTGCTGCACGGCCGCGCCGAGCACCAGCCAGAGGACGAAGACGGAGAGCACGGTCAGCGGCGCCAGCAGCAGCGGGACCGTGCCGGCGCCCAGGCGGATCTGGCCGCCCACGTCGTCGGCCAGGTCGTCGGTGGTGCGCACCACGCGGAGGTCGTCCCCCTGTCCCCTGACCTCGGTGGTCATCGCGCGGACGGCAGCGTCCAGCGCGAGGAGGCCGTCCACGTCGGTCGTCGACGGCACCAGCGCGCCCGCCTGCGAGGACTCCCCGGGCAGGACGGCGGCGGCGGCGAAGGTGCCCTCCGACGTCAGCCAGGCGTCGTGCGCGGCCGACGGGTCGCTGGCACCCTCCGGAGCGACCCGGGAGGCACCGACGAGACCGAGGCCCTGCCACCAGCCGTCGTCGGGGACGACGTCGTAGGTCCCCACGACCTCGAGGGGCACGTCAGGCCCGTCCTCGGCCGGCGCGACCGCCAGCGTCGAGCCGACGGCGAGGCCGAAGTGGTCGGCGTCCGCCTCGCTGACCACGATCTCGCCGGAGGCGTCGGGACAGCGACCGCTGAGGAGCTGGAGATGGGCGCAGGCACCGTCGCGCCACACCAGCAGACCGTTGGGCGGGACCGCTCCGGTCGTCGGGCTCACCAGCGCGCGACGGTCGAGGACCACGTCGCCCAGGCGCCCGGCGACGTCCGCCGGCAGCAGCGCCTGCAGCTCGCGAGGGTCTCGCGCCTCGGTGACGCCGATCGCGTTGACCGCCGACTCCGAGCCGAGCGCGACGACCCGCTCGGCGGTGCTCGCCTGCGACAGGAGCGTCTCGGCGAGCGCCTGCTGCATCGCCCGTTCGTAGACGGGCGCGAAGGCCGTGCAGGCCGTGATGAGCGCCGAGACGGCCAGCAGGGCGGCCGCCTGGCCGCGACGGTGCCGGAGCGCGGACCACCACCCACGTCGACCGGGCGGCTGCCCGGATGCGCGCGGCGACCGCCGGACCACCATCGTCGCTCCTCTGTCGCCACTGCCTGTCACCGAGACGGTCCCGGGAGCGTAGCGGCTCGCGGGCCTCCGCTCCTCGAGGCGTCAGCGGGTCCGGTCCGGCTGCTCGCGGGTGAGGTGGAGCAGCCACTGCGTGCCGCCGGTGTGGATCAGGGCGTAGCGGCGCACGCCGGTGCGGCCGTGCAGGGAGAACACCATCCGGCGCTCGTCGCGGTCGTGCTCCTCCCAGGTCCCGTCGTCGGCGATCGACTTGTGCTCGTCCTCGAAGTCGACGTGCTCGATGTCGTGGTCGTCGACCGCGATCGCGAGCCGGTCGTGGGCCGTGTCGTCCGGGAGCCCCTTCGGCACCGCCCAGCTGCGCAGCACACCGTCCTCCTCCAGCCTCAGGTCGAAGTGCGGGCTGGGCCGGCGGTGGTCGTGCAGGACGAAACGTGGATCCACCCGACCATCCTCCACCGCCCGCCACCCCCGCCGTATCGTCGAGGAGTGACCACCGCCGAGACGTCTGCCATCGCCCTCGGGAACCGCTTCGCGAGCGAGCTCCCCGAGCTGGCGCTCGCGTGGCAGGCCGCGGACACCCCTGATCCCCATCTGCTGGTGCTCGACGAGCCGCTGGCCCTCGAGCTCGGCCTCGACCCCGACTGGCTGCGCAGCCCCGAGGGCATCGGGCTGCTCACCGGCACCCAGGTGCCGGTCGGGGCGACGCCGGTGGCGCAGGCCTACGCAGGTCACCAGTTCGGCGGCTACTCGCCTCGGCTGGGCGACGGCCGGGCACTCCTGCTCGGCGAGCTCGCCGACGGATCCGGCCGGCTGCGCGACCTGCATCTCAAGGGCTCGGGACGTACGCCGTTCTCCCGCGGCGGCGACGGTCTCGCCGCCGTCGGTCCGATGCTGCGCGAGCACGTGATCAGCGAGGCCATGCACGCGCTCGGCATCCCGACGACGCGCTCGCTCGCGGTGGTCACGACCGGGGCGACGGTCCAGCGCGAGGTGCCCCTGCCCGGTGCGGTGCTCGCCCGGGTCGCGAGCAGCCACCTGCGGGTCGGCACCTTCCAGTACGCCCGTGCCACCGACGACGTCGACCTGCTGCGCCGACTCGCCGACCACGCGATCGCCCGCCACCACCCGGCAGCAGCCGACACGGAGCATCCCCACCTCGCGCTGCTCGAAGCGGTCATGGCGGTGCAGGCGTCACTGGTCGCCGACTGGATGCTTGTCGGCTTCGTCCACGGCGTGATGAACACCGACAACATGACGATCTCCGGCGAGACCATCGACTACGGACCGTGCGCCTTCATCGACGTCTTCGACCCGGCCACCGTGTTCAGCTCGATCGACACCGGCGGTCGCTACGCGTACGGCAACCAGCCCGTCGTGGCCGAGTGGAACCTCGCCCGTCTCGCCGAGGCCCTCCTGCCGCTCCTCGCGGACGACCAGGACGACGCGGTCGCGCTGGCCACCGAGTCGCTGCAACGGTTCCGCGGCCTCTACTCCACCGCCTGGTCGCGCGGCATGCGCGCCAAGCTGGGTCTGCCCGAGGGGCTGGCCGACGACGTGACCTCGGCGCTGACCGGCGACCTGGTCGCCCTGATGCGGGACAACCACGTCGACCACACCACCTTCTTCCGTGCCCTCGCCGAGGCCGCCCGCGGCGACGCCGAGCCCGCGCGGGGAATGGTCCTGGAGCTGGCGGCGTACGACGCCTGGGCGGCGCGCTGGCTCGCCCTCGGTCCCGACGCGGGCGCGATGGACCGGGTCAATCCCGTCCACGTCCCCCGCAACCACCTGGTCGAGGAGGCGCTCACCGCGGCGTCGGTCGGGGACCTCCAGCCGCTCGACCGGCTTCTCGAGGCGCTGCGCGCGCCGTACGACCCACGTCCCGGGTTCGAGCGCTACGCCGAGCCCGCGCCGGAGTCGTTCGTGGGCTATCAGACCTTCTGCGGCACCTGACGCTGACGCCGGACGAGCACCTCGCCCACCACGGCGACCGCGATGCTGAGCACCGCAGGCACCGCGACGCTCAACCAGGTCGCGACGCTCAGGAGCAGCGCGCCGACAGCCGCGCCGACCCCGATCAGCACGATCGCACCTGCCCGCCGCAGCCACGGCTGCTCGAGACCCGCGCCGAGGCGCGAGTCGGCCGCCAGCCCGGTGATGGTCGAGGTGACCACCACGGTGGTCACGTCCGCGACCGCGATCCGCCGTGCCACGGCTGCCTGCAGCCCCATCGCCGCGGCGAGCCCGCCGGTCATCGCGTAGGCGAGGACCGACCCCTCGTGCACGGACACCAGCGCGAAGACCACCGCTCCGGACCCGAAGAGACACCCGACGAGCCCGATCAGGAAGGCCGCGCGGCCGCTCCACCCGCGATCCCGGCCGCGCATCGCCCGACCGCCCGCGGCAGCGCCGAGCATGAACGTCACGAGCGCGACGAGCGGCCCGACGACCGGGAGATCAGCGCCGCCCGCGACGCCCATGCCGAGGATGACGACGTTGCCGGTCATGTTGCCGGTGAAGACCTTGTCGAGCGCGAGGTAGCCGACCGCATCGGCGACACCGGTGGAGAAGGTGAGCGCGAGCATGCACGCCAGGTGGACGCCCTCGGTGGAGCGCGCGGTGTCGGATGGCACCGCCGCAGCCTAGGACGTGACGGCCATCTCGCCCCGGTGACCCGGGCGGATCTCACGTTCGCGGGCCGATCCTGACAGGCTGGGCCCATGGCCGGCCCCAGCACACCACCCCTGCAACCCACCCCCGTCGACGCACCCATCCTGCCGACGCGCGGGGAGACGATCGGCAACGGCGTCGCCTGGCTGTCCCGCTGGAGCCTCCGCCTCATCGGGATCGCCCTCGGGCTGGTGCTGCTCGGCCTCGTCGTCAAGTACACCTGGCCCATCACCTTCCCGGTGCTGATGGCCCTGATCGTGTGCACCGTGCTCGCGCCGGTCGCGACGTTCCTGCGCACGCGCGCACGGCTGCCCGGCGCTCTCGCGGCAGCCGTCACCATGATCGGATCCATCGGGCTGGTCGTGGCCGTCGGCTTCTTCATCGCCCCGTCCGTCACCTCCCAGGGCGGTGACATCGTCACCAGCGCCAACGAAGGCCTGCAGCACCTGCAGGACTGGGTGCAGGACTCCAACTTCGTGACGAGCGAGCAGATCGACGCCGGTCTGCAGAACCTGCAGGAGCGACTCACGGGATCCGCCGGCGCCATCGCCTCCGGTGTGCTGACGGGCGTCTCCGCGGTCACCAACGGGCTCATCAACCTGGTCCTGGTCCTCATCCTGAGCTTCCTCTTCATCAAGGACGGCCACCGGTTCCTGCCGTGGGTGCGTCGCCTCGCCGGCCCGGGCGCCGGTGCGCACCTCGCCGAGGTGCTCGGCCGTTCCTGGGCCACGCTGGGCGGCTTCATCCGCACCCAGGCCCTGGTGTCCCTCATCGACGCGATCTTCATCGGCATCGGCCTGCTGCTGATCGGCGTACCGCTGGCGCTGCCGCTCGCCGTCCTCACGTTCTTCGCCGGCTTCGTGCCGATCGTCGGTGCCTTCGTCGCCGGCACCATCGCCGTGCTGATCGCGCTGGTCTCCAACGGCCTGACCGGCGCGCTGCTGACCCTGGCGCTGATCGTCGCGGTCCAGCAGATCGAGGGCAACGTGCTCTCACCGATCCTCCAGTCGAAGTCGATGAACCTCCACGCCGCCGTCGTGCTGCTCTCGGTGACCCTGGGCGGGACACTGTTCGGCATCACCGGGGCATTCCTCGCCGTGCCGGTCGTCGCGGTGCTGGCGGTCGTGATGCGCTACCTCGACGAGGTGGTCGACGCGCGCACCAAGCCCGCCGTCATCCCGATCGCCGAGGACGAACCGGAAGGTGCCGAGAAGGCCGAGCCCGCGGAGCCGGCCGACGACTGAGTCGTGTCCTTCGACGACGGCTCGGCTGTCCGAGACCCAGCGTGGAGCCGGTGACGTGCCAGGCACGTCGCAGGCACCGCACTGAGGCACTCGTCCGCCGGCCCACCACCTAGACTGCCCACCAGACGCAGACCGGGAAGTCGGTGCAAGCCCGACACGGTCCTCGCCACTGTGACTGGGGAGCTGCGCCCGAACATGCCACTGGACTGCCAGGTCCGGGAAGGCCGGGGGCAGCGCTCGACCCAGGAGTCAGGAGACCGCCTGCGTCCTGTCCACATCCTGTTGGTTCCACGAGAGATGGAGCGCACGACCTTGAACGCACCCCGCCCTGACCTGCCCACCGTCACGGTGTGCCGCGGCTGCTGCTGCGGGACCACGAAGAAGCGACCGGGCGTCGACCACGCCGCGCGGCTCGACTCGCTGCGCGCACTGCTCGGCGACCGGGCCACGTTGCGGGTGACGGACTGCCTCGGCCCCTGCGAGCGCTCGGACGTCGTGGTGGTGAGCCCGTCCCCGACCGCGCGCCGCTCCGGGGCGCGGCCGGTCTGGCTGGGACGGCTCAACGGCCGGCACGAGTCCTCCGCGATCGCCGACTGGGTCCACGCCGGCGGACCCGGCGTCGCCGAGCTGCCCGAGAGCCTGCGCCGGGCTACGTTCCGGCCCACCTCCACCGCTGTGCAGGTCTGACGGTGGGCCACACCGAGGCGGGTCGCGACCGGTCGCTGTCCGCCACCGCCGGGACCCACGACCCGCTCGTCGCCTTCCTGACAGCACGGCTCACCGAGGACCTCACCGCGCTCTGGGAGCGCGAGGACGCGCGGGCGGGTCGCGACGACCGTCCGGGGCTGGCCGCACAGGTCGCCGTGGTCGACGATCTGCTGATGACGCTGAGGGCCGGTCTGCTCCCCCCGCGGCGCGAGCTGCGGATGCTGCTCCACGGCTACGGCACCCACCCCGACTACGACCCTGCTTGGACCCACCGTCTCACCCGTCAGGCGTGAGCTCCGGGCCCCGCCCGTCCTTCCGGGGGTGGGCACGGCTTGGGAGCATGGCTATACACGAGGGGACGGCGCTGACCGGCGCCGCCTGACCGGGCCGGACGGCCCACGTGTGCAGAGGGAGGACGACATGAGTCAGTCCGAGAGCGAAGGACCCGCCGACGGCGGTGCCGAGGGCACCCCGGGCGTGCAGGATGGTGGCGCCGACGGCGGTGCCGACTCGGGAGCCGAGGGTCCCGCCGACGGCGGTGCTGAGGGCACCCCGGGCGTGCAGGACGGCGGTGCCGACGGTGGCGCCGAGGGTCCGGCCGACGGTGGTGCGGACGGCACCCCGGGCGTCCAGGACGGTGGCGCCGACGGCGGTGCGGACAGCTAGTCCCGATGCCGCTGCATGCTGACGACGGCAGGTCCGGGACTCCCGGGCCTGCCGCCGGCCGTCCCGCTCTGGCTCGCCTCGTCGGTGACGTGGACGGCTTCGCCGAGAACACGTGGGCCCGCGGACCGCTGTTGCGCCCGTCGGCCGATCCCGACGGGTTCGACGACCTGCTCACCGCGTCCGCCGTCGACGAGCTGGTGGCCGAGCGCGGCCTGCGTACGCCGTTCCTGCGGGTCGCCAGGTCGGGGTCGACGATGGCCAACCGCGCCTTCACCGCACCGGGCGGACTCGGAGCCGGCATCGCCGACCAGGTCAGCGACGACAAGCTCACCGCGCTCTTCGCCGACGGCGCCACCCTCGTGCTGCAGGCGCTGCACCGCACCTGGCGGCCGATCATCGACTTCTGCCAGCAGCTGGCCGCCGACCTCGGTCACCCGGTGCAGGCCAACGCCTACGTCACGCCCCCGCAGAACCAGGGCTTCGACGACCACTACGACGTGCACGACGTCTTCGTGCTCCAGATCGCGGGCCGCAAGAGGTGGTCGATCCACTCCCCCGTCCTGCCCTCGCCGCTGCGCGACCAGCCGTGGACGGACCGCCGCGACGACGTGCGCCGCGCAGCCGAGGAGGAGCCGGTGATCGAGACCGTGCTCGAGCCCGGCGACGCGCTCTACCTGCCGCGCGGCTACCTCCACTCCGCGACGGCACTCGGCGGCGTCACCATCCACCTCACCCTCGGCGTGCACAGCTGGACCCGCCACGCCGTCGCCGAGGAGCTGGTGACGCTCGCGCTGCGCAGGCTCTCCGACGACGAGGACGCCCGCGCGTCGTTGCCGCTGGGCACCACCCTCGCGCCCGACGAGATCGACGCGGAGGTCGTCGGCAAGCTGCTGCGCGAAGCGCTCGACGGTCTCGACCCTGCCGAGATCGCCGAGCAGATGCGCGCGCGGCGACGCGACACCCAGCGCGCCGCACCCGTCGGCCCGCTGGCCCAGCACGCTCTGTCGACGTCGCTCGCCGATCACACCGTCCTACGCCTGCGCGACCACCTCGACGTCACGCTCACCGAGCACACGGTGGTCTCGCGCGCCGGGTCGGTCGACGTCGCCGACGTGCCGACCGAGGTCGTACGTCGACTCCTGGCCGGCGAGCGCGTCACTGCCGGCGAGCTCGGGACCGGCGCGGCCCGCCGCATGATCGAGGCGGGACTGGTCGTCGCCGGATGACGTTCCGCTGCTCCGACGAGGCCGCGGCACGTCGCGACCCGGTGATCGGCACGGCTCCCCCGCAGCACGACTGGCTGCTCGTCGAGCATCCGGGTCCGTGGCCGATCACCGCGCCGTTCGGCGCCGACCTCCCCACGACCCTGCTGCGCGACCTCGGGCACCCCGAGCTGCGCACGCTCTTCGTGCGTCGACACGGTCGCGAGGGTGCTGCGGACCGGCTGACCGGGCCACGCCGGTGGTTCCGCTCGCGCGCCGGGGCGGTCCGCACCGGGCTCTGGCAGCACCCCGACGACCTGCTGGCCAGCCTCGGCGACGCGGGTGGCGAGGCCTATGCAGAGCCGCTCCTGCTCGTGTGTACCCATGGCGTCCACGACCTGTGCTGCGCCGTGAAGGGGCGCCCGGTCGCCGCCGCTCTCGCCGGCCGCTGGCCCGAGGCGACCTGGGAGTGCAGCCACCTGGGCGGGGACCGCTTCGCTCCCAACGTGCTCGTCCTCCCCGACCTCGGCTGCTACGGCGGGTTGGACGCCGACGACGCCGTGCCGACGGTCGAGGCCCACTTCGACCGGCGCATCGACACCACCTGGCTGCGCGGGGTCGCCGGTCTCCACCCGGCCGAGCAGGTCGCCCTCGGGGTCGTGCTCGAGCGGTGGGGCCCGGCCGCGATCAGCGATGCGACCGCCCACCTCGTCGAGCAGGACGGCACGTTCGACGCCGGGCGGTGGACGATCGACGTCGTCGGCACCGGCCCCCTGCCCGCCTCCACGCGGGTCGTGGTGGCCAGCAGCCGTCGCCCGGAGGCCCTCCTCACCTGCCGCACGCAGCGCGCCACCCGAGCACTCCAGTGGGACGTGCTCGAGGTCTCTGCCCCGCCCGTCCGGGGGTCCCACGCCCCTTCGGGTGATCGTTAGCGTGGAACGCGTTCGACGCTCCACGATGGAAGGACCTCACATGACCACCACGATCTCCGCCCTGTCGACGCCGAAGGCGTCCGCGTCCTTCGAGGAGACGACGATCGAGCGCCGCGACCTGCGCGACGACGACGTACGCATCGACATCCGCTGGGCCGGCATCTGCCACTCCGACATCCACCAGGCACGCGACGAGTGGGGCGGCGCGATCTTCCCGATGACGCCCGGCCACGAGATCATCGGCACCGTCTCCGAGGTCGGCTCCGCCGTCACCGAGCACCAGGTCGGCGACACCGTGGGAGTCGGCTGCTTCGTCGACTCGTGCCTCGAGTGCGAGGCCTGCAAGGACGGCGAGGAGCAGTTCTGCAGCAAGGGCGTCGTCCAGACCTACAGCGCCGAGGACTACCACGGCGAGGTCACCTACGGCGGCTACAGCCGCCAGGTCGTCGTGCGCGACCACTTCGTGCTCACGATCCCCGACGGGGTCGACCTCGCCGGCACCACCCCGCTGCTCTGTGCCGGCATCACGACGTACGCCCCGCTCAAGCGCCACGGCGTCGGCGAGGGCACGCGCGTCGGCATCATCGGCATGGGCGGCCTGGGCCACGTCGCGGTCAAGATCGCCGCGGCGATGGGAGCCGACGTCGCCGTGCTCAGCCGTACGGACGCCAAGAAGGACGACGGGCTGGCGTTCGGCGCCAAGGACTACTTCGCGACCGAGGACGAGTCGGTCTTCGACGAACTCGAGGGCAGCTTCGACCTGCTGGTCAACACCGTCGGATCCGCCGTTCCCCTCGACTCCTTCATGGGCCTGCTCGGCCGCGGCGGCACCATGGTCAACCTCGGCGCCCCGAGCGAGTCGCTGGAGACGTCGGCGTTCTCGCTGCTGACCAAGCGACGCGCGCTCGAGGGCTCGATGGTCGGCGGCCTGCCGCAGACCCAGGAGATGCTCGACTTCTGCGCCGAGCACGGCATCACCGCCACCGTCGAGGTGATCTCCGCCGACCAGGTCGACGACTACTACGACAAGGTCGTCGACGGCGAGGTGCGCTACCGCGCGGTGATCGATGCCGAGACGCTCGGTGAGGCGCCGACCTCGTGAGCGGGGCCACGGGCGACGACCTGGCACCCCACGTCCTCGTCGTCTTCGGGGCGACCGGTGACCTCGCCGCGCGCAAGCTGTTCCCGGGCCTCTACCGGCTGGCCGCGGCAGGGCGCCTGCCGGAGGACTACGCCGTCATCGGCAGCGGACGACACTCCCCCGGCACGGACGACGAGTTCCGTGAGCAGCTGGCCGAAGGCCTGCGCGACACGGTCGACGACCTCGACGACGACCTGGTCGCCGACCTGCTCGGCCGGGTCTCCTTCCAGACCTCGGACGCCGATGACGGCGCGGACCTCGCCGCCGCGGTGCGCGAGGCCGAGGACGGCCTCGGTGAGGACGTACGCCGACTCGTCTACCTCTCCGTGCCGCCGACCGCGATGCCCGGCATGGTCGGCATGCTCGACCGCGAGGGGCTGACCGACCGCGCCCGGCTGGTGATCGAGAAGCCCTTCGGCCTGGACCTCGAGTCCTTCAAGGAGCTCGACGACGCGCTGCACGATGCGGTCGAGGAGGACCAGGTCTTCCGGATCGACCACTTCCTCGGCAAGGAGGCCGTGCAGAACATCCTGGCGCTCCGGTTCGCCAACGCGCTCTTCGAGCCGGCGTGGGACCGACGCAGCGTGGCCCAGGTGCAGATCGACGTGCCGGAGACGCTGCAGATGGAGGGTCGTGGCTCGTTCTACGAGTCGACCGGCTGCCTGCGCGACATGGTCTCCACCCACCTGTTCCAGATCCTCGGCGTGGTCGCGTTGGAGGACCCGGGCGAGTGGTCCGCCGACGCGGTCCGGCAGGCCCGCAAGGACGCCTTCGACGCCCTGCGACCGCTGGACCCGGACGACGTCGTGCTCGGGCAGTACGACGGCTACCGCGACGAGGACGACGTCGACGACGACTCCGACGTGGAGACCTTCGTCGCGCTCACGGCCTACGTCGACAACGATCGTTGGCAGGGCGTGCCGTTCCTGCTGCGCACCGGCAAGGCGATGGCCGAGACCCGGCGCACCATCACCCTCCGCTTCCGCTCGCCCGACTCCAGCCTCTTCGGCGACGACGCGTCGCGAGGCGACGAGCTCGTCCTGGAGCTCACCGACGAGGCGCAGGTCTCCGTCGACCTGCTCGGCAAGCGGCCCGGTCCCGACATGGAGCTCGCGCGGGCCACGATGCGCCTCGACTACGAGGACGAGCTGCCCGACGACGAGCCGCTCGAGGCCTACGAGCGACTGCTCCTCGACGTGCTCCGCGGCGACCACACCCTCTTCGCCCGGTCCGACGAGACCGAGCGGCTCTGGGAGGTCTGCCAGCCGGTGCTGGACGACCGGCCCGACCCTCAGCCCTACGAGCCGGGGTCCTGGGGGCCGCAGGCGGCCCTTGACCTCGCACCCGGCGGATGGCGGCTGGGATGACGGGTGGGGTGACGGCTGCGGCCATCGCCGACCACGGGCTCATCGGCGACCTGCGCACCGCGGCCCTGGTGGCCACGGACGGCACGATCGACTGGTTCTGCCCGGGACGGTTCGACCAGCCCAGCATCTTCGGGTCGCTGCTCGACCCCGACGCCGGGTCGTGGCGCATCACCCCGGACGACGAGGACGCGCGCAGCCAGCAGTACTACTTTCCCGAGACCAACATCCTGGTCACCCGGTTCATGACCGAGCAGGGCGTCGCCGAGGTGCACGACTTCATGTCCGTCCTGCGCGCCCACGACCCGGACCACCGACAGCGCCTGGTCCGCCGGGTGGTCAACGTGCGGGGGTCCGTGCCGCTGACCATGCGTCTCGCGCCGCGTCCCGGCTACGGCGCCGAGGAGCCCACGCTGTCGGAGGAGTCCGGGGGCGTGCGCTTCGAGGACGGCGACGTGGCCCTCGTGCTGTCCAGCACCGTCGACCTCGTCGTCGATGGTGCCGATGCGGTGGCGGACGTCGACCTCGAGCCCGGCGAGGCTGCCCTGTTCGTGCTCGAGGTGCTCGCGCCCGACGAGGACGCTGCCGGTTGCGGCGCGGACGACATCGACGACCTCTTCGACCAGACGGCGGCGTTCTGGCGCGACTGGCTCTCGACCTGCACCTACACCGGCCGCTGGCGCGAGCGGGTCAACCGGTCCGCGCTGACCCTCAAGCTGCTGTGTCACGAGCCCACCGGCGGCATCGTCGCCGCCCCCACCACGAGCCTGCCCGAGGAGATCGGCGGCAGCCGCAACTGGGACTACCGCTTCGTGTGGGTCCGCGACGCCGCCTTCAGCGTCTACGCGCTGCTGCGACTCGGCTTCACCGACGAGGCGGCGGCGTTCGTCCAGTGGCTCTCCGAGCGGATGGGCGAGTCCTCCGCCGGCTCCGACTCCGACCTCGGTCCGCTGCGCGTGATGTACGACCTCGACGGGGAGGTGCCGCACGAGCGCGAGCTCGACCACCTCGCGGGTCATCGCGACTCCCGCCCGGTGCGCGTCGGCAACGCCGCCGTCGACCAGCTCCAGCTCGACGTCTATGGCGAGCTGATCGACTCGGTCTACCTCTTCGACAAGTACAGCCGCGGGATCAGCCACGACGCGTGGCAGGACCTCTGGCGGATCGCCGACTGGCTGATGGCCAACTGGGACCGCGACGACGCCGGCATGTGGGAGGTGCGCGGCGAGCCCCGCGCGCACACCACCTCGCGCCTGATGTCGTGGGTCGCGGTCGAGCGGATGATGCGCGTCGCCCGCCGCCGCGGCCTCCCCGGCGACCTCACCGAGCTGGGCCGCGTCCGCGACGAGATCTACGACCGGATCATGCAGGACTGCTGGGACGAGGAGCTCGGCGCCTTCGTCAGCCACGTCGGCTCCGACACCCTCGACGCCGGTGTGCTGCTGATGCCGATGGTGAAGTTCATCGCCCCCAACGACCCGCGCTTCCTCTCCACCCTCGCGCTGGTCGAGGATCGACTGGTGACCGACAGCCTGGTCTTCCGCTACGACGCCGAGCGCTTCGACGACGGCGTGGGCTCCGCGGGCGAGGCCGGTGAGGGCACGTTCTCGCTCTGCTCGTTCTGGTACGTCGAGGCGCTCACCCGCGTCGGTCGCGTCGAGGACGCCCGGCTCGCGCTCGAGAAGATGTTCACCTACGCCAACCACCTCGGCCAGTACGCCGAGCAGGTCGGCCTCAACGGCCAGCAGTTGGGCAACTTCCCGCAGGCCTTCACCCACCTCAGCATGATCAGCGCGATCCTCAACCTGGACCGCGAGCTCGGCTGAGGAGCGGAAAACCCGTCGACACCACGGTCCGCCCCGGGTGAGGATCGACGCCATGGGATCTCCCGGCAGCGCAGCCTTCTACGCCGTCCGCGACCGCATCGCCTGACGACGCGAGTGCTGCCCGGACCACCCGGGCCCGCCTCGCGCCGTCACCGAGTCGTCCTCGCACCTCGGAGCGGCCGCTGCGCCCTGCCCCGCGCACCGCGCCAGGTGCTTCCCCTCGATCCGGGAGCACACCCATGTCTCGTTCCACCTCTCGCTCGGTCCACGGTGGCCGCCACGAGCTCGGCCAGAACTTCCTCCACCACGCGCCCACCCTCGACCGCATCGCCCGGCTCGTCGCCGACACCGACGGTGCGATCATCGAGCTCGGCGCCGGTGACGGCGCCCTCACCCGCGTCCTGGTCGGCCTCGGCCGCGACGTCACCGCCATCGACCTCGACGAGCACCTCGTGCGACGCCTGCGCACCGCCGTGCCGGACGCCCGCGTCGTGCACGCCGACGCGCTCACCCACCCGCTCGACCGCCCGGTCGTCGTCGGCAACGTCCCCTTCCACCTGACCACTCCCATCCTGCGGCGGCTGCTGCGCGAGCCCGCCTGGGAGCACGCGGTCCTGCTCGTCCAGTGGGAGGTGGCACGCAAGCGCGCCGGGGTCGGTGGCGGCACGATGATGACCGCGCAGGCAGCACCGTGGTTCGACGTCGGGCTCGCCGGCCGCGTGCCCGCCCACGGCTTCACGCCGAAGCCGTCCGTCGACGGGGGCCTGCTGCGGATCGAGCGCCGCCCCGAGCCACTCGTGCCACCCGCACGGCGTACGGCCTACGAGCGGTTCGTGCACGGCGTCTTCACCGGCCGCGGCGGTTCGCTCCACCGCATCCTCCAGGCGGCCGCGCGCGTCGACGCCCGACGTGCGGACCTGGCGATGGAGCGCGCCCAGATCGATCGGCGCAGCCTGCCGCGCGACCTGACGCCGCGCCAGTGGGCCGACCTGTGGCACGCCGTGCGGGGCTGACCGGCGCCGCGCGTTCTGCTCTGAGCAGAACAACGGCGGCACGTCGACGCTGCGGGGCTAGATTCGGTCCATGGGCGAGATCCTGGAGTTCCCCGCACCCGCACCGGCCGCGCCGGGTGAGCGGTCCGAGCAGCCCGAGCCCCTGTGGCGCGAGCTGGTCGGACGCGAGGTGCGTCGCGAGCGCGTGCGTCGCGGCGAGCGACTCGTCGACGTCTCCGGGCGTGCCGGCGTCTCCACGCAGTACCTCTCCGAGGTCGAGCGCGGTCTCAAGGACCCGTCCTCGGAGATGCTGCAGGCGATCGCCGGCGCGCTGGACCTGAGTGTCCGCGAGCTCGCCACCCGGGTGTCGGCCCCCACGGCGCTGGCGCTCGCCGCCTGAGCCGCCTCCGGCGTCAGCCCAGCGCCGGGCCTTGCTCGTGCAGGACGGCGTCGACGATGCCGTAGTCGACCGCGGCCACGCCCGGCAGCACGAGCGTGCGGTCGGTGTCCTGCCGCACCTGCTCGGTCGTACGCCCGGTGTGCCGCGCCAGGATCTCCTCGAGCTCCAGCCTGACCCGGGCCACCTCGTCGGCCTCCAGGATCAGGTCGGGCACGGTGCCGCGTCCCTGGGTCGCCGGCTGGTGGAGCACGACCCGGCCGTGCGGCAGGATCGCCCGGCTGCCCTCCGATCCCCCGGCCAGCAGCACCGCCGCCGTCCAGGCCGCCTGCCCCACGCAGACCGTCTCCACGCGCGGCTTGACGAACTGCATGGCGTCGTAGATCGCGAGCATCGCCGAGATCGAGCCGCCGGGTGAGTTGATGTAGAGGCTGATCGGCCGGTCCGGGTTCTCCGAGGACAGGTGCAGCAGCTGCGCGATGACCGCGTTGGCGACGCCGTCGTCGATCTCGGTGCCGAGGTAGACGATGCGCTCGGACAGCAGCCGGGAGTAGAGGTCGAGGGTGCGCTCGCCCCGTGGCGTCTGCTGGACGACGTACGGGATCGTGTAGGTGCTCATCGGGCACCCGCCAGACCGGCTCCGGCCAGACCGACGGGGCGCTGCTGCGCCGGCGTCACGTGGTCGAGCGAGGTGATCACCTGGTCGACGAAGCCGTAGGCCAGCGCGTCCTCGGCGGTGAACCAGCGGTCGCGCCGTGAGTCGCCTTCGATCGTCTCCCGGCTCTGGCCGGTGTGCTGCGCGACCAGACCGATCACGGTGTCGCGCGTCAGGCGCAGGTCGTCGGCCTGGATCTCGATGTCCACCGCGGTCCCGCCGATCACTGCGGACCCCTGGTGCAGCAGCACCCGTGAGTGCGGGAGCGCGTAGCGCTTGCCGGGCGTCCCGGCCGACAGCAGGAACTGACCGGCACTGGCGGCCATGCCCATCGCGAGCGTGCTGACGTCGTTCGGGATCAGCGTCATCACGTCGTGGATGGCCAGCATCGCCGAGACCGAGCCGCCGGGTGAGTTGATCCAGAGGCTGATGTCGGCGCGCGGGTCCTCCGCGGAGAGCAGCAGCAGCTGGTGCATCAGCCGGTTGCCGTTGCCCTCGCGCAGCTCGTCGCCGAGGACGATGATGCGTTGGTGCATGAGGCGGCGGACCAGCTCGTCCTCGATGCGTTCTGACGTGGGATTCATGCTCATGCCCCCACAGTGGCCGGCACTCCCGGTCCACCACAGGGTGTCCTGCCGTGGGCGGATCCGCCTGCAGCTGATCGTCACCCGGCCGCGGTCGTCGCCTCCTCGAGGTCGCCCAGCAGCGGTGTGCTCCGCAGCTTCGTCGCCAGTGCCGCGGCCAGGCTGGCGGCCAGACCGAAAGCGGCCACGCGCAGCGCCCAGTCCGTGCCGACCGTCTCGGCCAGCACTCCGCCCAGTGCGGCGCCCAGAGGGCTGCCGCCCCACGCGACCAGGCGAGCCGTCGTGTTCACCCGGGACTGGAGGACCGCAGGTGTGACCACCTGGCGGGTGACGATGCCGTTGACGATGAGCGTGGTCGAGGCGAGGTGGAAGGCGGCGACCGCCACCAGCGCCGGCACCAGCCGCCCGCTGGCCGACAGGGCGAGCACGCCGACGAGGGCGACGGCGAAGCCGCCCGTGGTGATCGCCCCCACCGCCACGCGCCGCTGCAGCCGGGGAAGCATCGTGCTCGCCAGGAGCGAACCGGCTGCTCCGGCAGCGAAGAGCCAGCCGATCCGCGCGTCGTCGGCGCCGAGGCCCAGCTGCTGCACACCGACCACGACCAGCAGGCCCGTCACCGCTCCGCCCGCGAGGCTGTTGCCGATCCCGAGCAGGGTGAGCCGTCGCACCAGGGCGTGGTCGCGGATGAAGGCCAGACCCTCACCGATCTCGACCCGGAGCCGACGCCGCACCGGCGGTGGCGCGTCCGTCGCCGGCACCGCCAGCCCGGCGAGGACAGCGGCCGAGACGGCGTACGCCACTCCGTCGACGCCCAGGACCACCGCGGGCCCCAGCACGACGACGAGGACGCCGCTCACGACCGGTCCCACGAGCCCGAGCGTGGTTCCGACCGTCACCAGGACCGAGGTGGCCGACGGGATCCGCTCACGCTCGACCAGTGCCGGGACGAGCCCGAAGGTGGCGGCGTCGGTGAACACGAACGCCGTCGACACGACCGCCGCGACGGCCAGCACCTGCCCGACGGACAGCACACCGACCCACGTCGCCAGCGGGACGGTCAGCAGGGCGCCGGCGCTGAGCACCTCACCGACCACCAGGGTCCGGCGACGGTCCCATCGGTCGGCGAGCGCACCCGCGGGCAGCCCGACGACGAGGTAGGGAAGGGTCTCGACGACCGCGGTCAGGGCGGTCCAGGCAGCGCTCCCGGTCAGCTGGAACACCAGGATCGGCATCGCGACCTGCGCGAGGGTCCCACCCGCCATCGCGACGGTGCGGGCGAGGAGGAACCGGCGATAGTCCGGGACCTCCCACGCGGACGCACTCACCCCTGGAGCTCGGGCACGGCCTCGTCGAGCACCAGGCCCAGCGAGATCGTGCCCCGTCCGGTGGCCCACACCCCGGCGTCGACCTCGACGACCCGGTCCTCACGCGCCGCGGTCATGCGCGCCCACACGGGGTCCTGCGCGAGTCGACCGGCCAAGGACTCCGCGTCGCTCCCCGACGAGAAGGTCTGGGCGAACACCACGTCCGGATCCACCTCGGCCACCTGCTCCACGGAGACGTTGGCGAAGGCATCGGCTGCGGCGGGCCACGGGTAGTCACCGACCTCCGCGAGCAGTGAGCCCACCGGGGTCTCGACCGAGTCGACGCCGAGGCTTCCCGGCTCGCCGAACATCGACACCGTCGTGAGGCCGGTGGCCTCGAGGTCGGCGACCCGCTGCTCGAACGCCACCGCCGCCGCCTCGGCCTCGTCCTCGGTGCCGGTCAGCTCACCGACCAGACGCAGGAACGCCACCGAGTCCTGCCACGAGCGCGGGTCGACCAGGTAGAGCGGCGCGACCTCCTCGACCGCCTCGCGCAGTCCGTCGTGCGCGCCACTCAGTCCGATCACCAGGTCCGGCTCGCTCAGCGCGACGTCCTCGACGTTCTCCTCGCCGAAGCCGCCGGTGATCTCGCGCATGTCGGAGCCCGGACCGACATAGCGGTCGTCGAGCGCCAGCTGGTCACGGTAGGCGACCGGAGTGATGCCGACCTCGACCAGCGCGTCGACGCAGATCATGGTGAGGCACGCGATGCGCTCGACCGGCCCCTCGAGGCTCACCTCCGCTCCGGCGTCGTCGGTCAGGGTCCGCGCGCCGGTGTCGGCGGAGCCGGCAGGACCGGCGTCGCCCGTCGCGTCCTCGGTGCTGGCGCAACCGGCGACGACGGGCAGCAGCACGGCGGTCAGGGCGAGCGCGGCGGCTCGGGTCAGGGTCATGGTGGGTCCTCTCGAAGTCGGAATGCGCATGATAACCATTCTCATGTACGGTCTCGATCCGTGTACCGCTCCCTCGTCGTCGCTGCCGGTGCTGCGGCCCTGCTGGCAGCGGCGCTGCTCACCTCGCTCGCGGTCGGCGCCGCGACCCTGTCGCCGCCCGAGCTGCTGCTGGCGCTGACCGACCCCCAGCACCCGGTGCACGTGTCGGCACTCCACGTGCGCCTCCCGCGTGCGCTGCTCGGCGCGGTCGCGGGCGCCGGCCTGGCGGCCGCGGGTGTGCTGCTCCAGGACGCCTTGGGCAACCCCGTCGCCGGACCCGAGCTGCTGGGTGTGTCGTCCGGTGCGGCGGTGGTCGCGGCGACGGCCACGGTCCTCCACCTCCCGGTGCCGCTGCAGGTGCTGCCGCTGCTCTCGCTCGCCGGGGCGCTGGCCGCCGGCCTGGTGGTGGTCCTCGCCGTCGGACCGGGCTCCGGCCCCGGGGCGTCCACGAGGGTCGTGCTCGTCGGCGCGGCCGTCACCGCCGCCTGCGGGGGCGTGGTGGTGGCAGTGATCGGGCTCGGCACGGAGGGCGACGTGGTGCTGCTCATGCGCTACCTCCTCGGCAGCCTGAGCGCTCGCGGGTGGAACGACCTCGCCGTCGTGGCGCTGGGCGTCGTACCGGCCCTGCTCGCGGCGCTGCTCCTCACCCGTTCCGTGGCCGCCCTGCGCCTCGGCGACCACGTCGCGACCGGGCTGGGGGTCTCCGTGGCCCGGGTCCGGCTGATGGCGCTGCTGGTCGCCTCCCTCGCCGCCGCGACCGTGGCCGCGATCTGCGGGCCCGTGGCCTACGTCGCGCTGCTCGCACCACACGTGGCACGGGCAGCGGCCGGCACCACCTCCACCCCGCTCGTGCTGCTGGTGGCCGCTCCCGTCGGCTCGACCCTGCTCGTGGTCGCCGACCTGGCTTCCCGGACCGCCTTCTACCCCGTCGAGGTCCCGGTCGGCATCGCCACGACGCTGGTCGGCGTGCCGCTCCTCGCCCTGCTCACCCTGCGCGGGCGGCCCGCATGAGTCGGTTGCTCCGTGCCGTGCTCCTGGTCCTCTCGGCAGCGTCGGTGGCCGTCGGCCTGGTGGCGGCGCACCTGCTCGTCGGACGCTCGGAGCTGTCCGCGGGCGAGGTGGTCGAGGTGCTGACCGGACGCTCGGACCACGGCGCCGCCCGGGTGATCGTGCTCAGGTACCGCCTCCCGCGGGTGCTCCTGGGCCTCGGCGCCGGTGCGCTGCTGGCAATGTCCGGCGTGCTCGTGCAGGCAGTCGTGCGCAACCCCCTGGCCGAGCCCGCGACGACCGGCGTGGGCTCGGGCGCGGCCCTCGGCGTCGTGGCGGCGACGATGCTCGGGTTCCACGCGACGTACGCCGCCGCGCTGGTCGGTGCACTCGGCGCCGGCCTCCTGCTGCTCCTGCTCGGGCGCCGCTCCCCCGCCGTGGCGGGCATCCTCCTGGGTGCCGTGCTCGCAGCCGTCACCGCGCTGCTCCTCGTCGTCGACTCCAGCCCCACGTCGTCGGTGATGCGCTGGCTGGTCGGCTCGCTCAACGCGCGCACGGCCGGCGACTGGTCGGCGCTGTGGCCGTGGCTGGCCACGCTGCCCGTCGCCGCCTGGCTGCTCGCGCCCTGGATGAACGCGTGGGCGCTCGGAGCCGCCCAGGCGATCAGCCTGGGCGTGCCGGTGCGCACCACCCGGGTCGTCGTCCTGGTCGTGGCCGTCGTGGCGGCAGCGGTCGCCATCGCCGCGGCCGGCGCGGTCGCGTTCGTGGGGCTGGTCGCCCCGCACGTCGCACGGCTGCTCGTGGGCTCCGACCACCGCCTGCTGGTGCCCGTGTCAGCCGCGCTCGGGGCCGTGCTGCTCGCGGGCTCGGACCTCATCGCCTTCTCGGTCGGCATCGACCTGCCGGGCGCGCGGGACGTGGCGGGCGTGCCCGTCGGCGCCGTCACCGCGCTGCTCGGCGCCCCCGTCCTGGTCCACCTCGTCCGCAAGGAGCTGCGTTGAAGGTCCCGACCGAGCCTGTCCTGCGAGCCCGCGCCCTCGGCGTCGGCTATCGCGACCGCCAGGTCATCCACGCCCTCGACCTGCGTATCGAGCCCGGCTCGGTGACCGCGCTGGTCGGCCCCAACGGGTCCGGCAAGTCCACGCTGCTGCACGCCCTGGCGCGGGTGCTGACACCCACCGACGGCGTCGTCGAGCTCGACGGCACACCGATCACGTCCCAGCGCAGCGTCGCGGTCGCGCGTCGGCTCGCGCTGCTGCCCCAGTCGGCTCTCGCGCCACCCGGCGCGACCGTCACCGAGGTGGTCGACCAGGGGCGCTACCCGAGGACAGGAGCCCTCGGGATGCTGCGCCGCGGTCCCGACGACGCCGTCCGCGAGGCGCTCGGGCTCACCGGGCTCGAAGACCTGGCCCGCACGCCCGTGGCACAGCTGTCGGGCGGGCAGCGGCAGCGGGTGTGGATCGCCATGGCCCTCGCGCAGCAGACCGACCTGCTGCTGCTCGACGAGCCGACCACCTACCTCGACGTGCGCCACCAGCTCGACCTCATGGAGCTCGTGGTCCGCCTGCGCGACGAGCAGGGGAAGACGATCGTCATGGTGCTGCACGACCTCAACCAGGCCGCACGCCACGCCGACCGGATCGTGGCGCTGCGCGACGGCCGGATCCTGGCCGACGGCCCGCCGGCCGAGGTGCTGACACCGCGCGTGCTCCACGAGGTGTTCGACATCGACGCGCTGGTGCTCACCGACCCGGTCACCTCGCGTCCGATGTTCGTCGCACGCTAGATCACGTCTCACGCCTCGTGGACGCACTCCCCGTCGATCCAGGTCGAGCGGACGCGCGCGGCGCCGATCTCGTCGGGTGTCGCGAAGGGGTCGCGGTCCAGCACGACGAGGTCGGCGACGGAGCCCGGCGCGATCGTGCCGGCGTCGTCACGGTGGTTGACCCACGCCGACCCGCTCGTGTAGGCGGCGAAGGCCACCTCGATCGGCAGCGCCTGCTCGGGGAGGAACGGGTCGGTGCCTGCCGGCGCCGGCTCGCCGTACGCCGTGCGGTGCACCGCGGTGTGGATCGCAGCCAGCGGGTCGGGGGTGCTCACCGGCCAGTCACTTCCGGCCACGAGCCGCGCCCCGGTCCGGTGCAGGTCGCCGAAGGGGTACTGCCGCGCCGCCCGCGCCGCACCGAGGAAGGGGACCGTCAGCTCGGTCATCTGGTCGTCGTGGCACGCCCAGAGCGCCTGGATGTTGGCGGCGACGCCGAGGGCGGCGAACCGGCCCACGTCGTCGGGGTGCACGAGCTGGAGGTGGGCGACGTGGTGGCGCCGGTCGGGACTCGTGCCCTCGAGGGCGTCCAGCGCCTCGCGCACGCCGCGGTCGCCCAGGCCATGGACGTGCACCTGGAAGCCGTGCCGGTCGAGCTCGGCGACGTGTCCGCGCAGTGCGGCGGGATCGACGAACGAGATGCCCGCGTTGCCCGTCGCATGGCCGCACCGGTCGAGGTAGGGCTCGACGAGCGCGGCTGTCTGGTTCTCGGCGACACCGTCCTGCATGATCTTGACCGCGCTCGCGACGAATCGTCCGCGTGACCACTCCGTCCGCTTCGCCACGAGCTCGGCGACCTGCTCGCTGCCCCGGCTCCGGTCCCACCACAGGGCGCCGACCACCGTGCCGGTGAGGTCACCGGTGCCGGCTGCCCGGGCGTACGTCGGTCCGCCGTCGCGCATGTTGGCGTAGGTCCCGACGATCGCGTCCTGCCAGCTCGTGACCCCGAGCGAGTGAAGGAACCGCTGGCCCTCCATCAGTCCGGCGTGCATCGCGGCGTCGTCGGCGGCGGGCAGCACGTGGGCGATCAGGTCCATCGCGCCCTCGTGCAGCACCCCCGTGGGCTCGCCGTCGGCATCGCGCTCGATGCGCCCGTCGAGCGGGTCCGGGGTGGCACGGGTGATCCCAGCGAGCTCCAGCGCGCGGGAGCTGATCCACATCCCGTGGTGGTCGCGGTTGACCAGCGCGACCGGGCGGTCGGGCACGGCCTCATCGAGCGCCGCTGCGGTCGGGAGTCCTCCGGGGAACGCGGCCATCGCCCAGCCGCCGCCCTGCACCCACTCCCGTCCGGGGTGCGAGGCGGCATACGCCTGCACGTGAGCGAGGTAGCGACCGCTGTCGACCGGCAGCTCGCTCAGATCACAGCCGAGCCGCTCGAGACCGCCCTGGATCGGGTGGACGTGGGCGTCGGTGAAGCCGGGCAGCAGCAGAGCGCCGGCGACGTCGACGACCCGCGCACCCGAGGTGGCGATGTCCTCACCGATCGCGCGGACCCGGCCGTGCTCGACGACCACGTCGCCGACGCGGCCGCGATAGGCGTGCCCGTCGAAGACGACGGCGTTGCGGAAGACCGTGGTGCTCACCGGCCCATCCTGCGTCACGCACGCCGACCGAGGCGTCAGCCGCGCGAGACATGATCACCTGACGACGGAGGAAGTCGATCCGGGCGTTCGCGTGGGACGATCGGCATCTCCTTGTGGAGCGAGGCGAGGGCGCCGCCCAAGCACACCCGAACACCGCCGCACCGGCCACCGGCGGACCCGGGAGCAGCGGTCACCGGGTGATCGTCGTGGACGTGGGTACCCCGCAGACATGTCTCTTCGCATCGCCCTCGCCAACCACGACGAGGTCGTCGTCCTCGGCGTGACCTACGCCCTCGCCCGCTACGGCCGGGACATGGAGCTGGTCGAGCTGCGAGCCACCGGCGCGGCGCCCGTCGACCTGGTCCTGCACGACCCCGCCTCCGGCGTGCCGGGCCCGCACGCCGTCATGGACCGCCTGGTCGCCGACCCCCAGGTCGGACGCATCGTGGCGTTCACGTGGAGCGTCGAGTCGTACGCCGCCGGCTGGCTGTCCGCCCACGGCTACGACGCGTGCCTGTCCATCCGGCTCCCCGGCGTGACCCTCGTCGACTCGCTGTGCGCCGTCCACCGCGGCCGCCCGGTGCACGAGTCCCCGCACGGTCCGACCGGGACCGGGTCGGCGCAGCCGGGGTTCGCCTGGCCCGAGTCGGACTTCCCCGGCCAGGAGGCCGGACTCACCGCCCGCGAGGCGGACGTGCTCTCCCTCATCTCCAGCGGGCTCAGCAACCGGGAGATCTCGACCCAGCTGAACCTGTCGATCAACTCGGTGAAGACCTACATCCGGGGCGCCTACCGCACGATCGGGGTCGACAGCCGGACGAAGGCGGTGCTGTGGTCGATCATGCACGGCCTGCGCACCCCGACCGCGCCGCCGGACGACGCCGGCAGCCGAGCACGCGGCGCCGCTCCCCCGCGAATCCCCTAGTCACCGAGGTCCGATACGTTCGCTGACCATGTCGACCGTCGCCAGCACCGAACAGGAACGCGGCCTCGCCCGCCTCGCCCAGCGCAGCGCGGCGTGGACCGAGAAGTGGTTCCCAGACGCCTACGTCTTCGCCCTCGCGGGCGTGGTCATCGTCTGCGTGGCAGCGATGGTCAACGGCGCCAGCCCGGTCACCGTCGCGGAGACCTTCGGCGGCGGCTTCTGGGACCTGGCCACCTTCACCCTGCAGATGGCGATGGTCGTGCTGACGGGCTACGTCGTCGCGACCTCGCCGCCGGTCGCCCGGATCATCGAGCGGATCGCGCTCTATCCCTCGACGCCGCGCGGCTCGGTCGCCTTCGTCGCGCTGCTGTCGTGCCTGGTCTCGATGCTCAACTGGGGCCTGAGCCTGGTCTTCAGCGGCCTGCTCGCCCGGGCGATCGCGAGGCGCACCGACCTGCGGGCGGACTACCGCGCGCTCGGGGCGGCGGCGTACCTCGGCCTCGGAGCCGTCTGGGCCCTCGGCCTCTCCTCGTCGGCCGCCCAGCTCCAGGCGACGGCGGCCTCGCTGCCGCCCGAGCTGCTGGAGATCACCGGCGTGCTCGACTTCGGCGCGACGATCCTCACCTGGCAGTCGCTCGTGATGGCCGCGGTCCTGATCGCGCTGAGCGTCGCCGTCGCGTGGGCGTCCGCGCCGCAGGGCAAGGCCGTGAAGACCGCCGACGACATGGGCATCGACCTGTCCGACGAGGTCGCGCCGCCGAGTGGGCGCACCCGCCCGGGCGAGTGGCTGGAGTACTCCCGCATCCTGCCGATCCTCGTGGGCCTGCTCACGCTCGGCTGGCTGGTCCAGCAGCTCGCCACCCTGCCGTTCCTCACCGTGATCAGCAGCCTCAACGGCTACCTGATGGTCTTCCTCATCCTCGGGCTCGTGCTCCACGGGACGCCGCGCGGCTTCCTCAACGCCGTCGCTCGTGCGGTCCCGACCACCGCCGGCGTTCTCGTGCAGTTCCCGCTGTACGCCGCCATGGCCGCCGTCCTGACCCGCGCCGAGGGCCGCGGCGGGGTCACCGTCTCGCACCACCTGGCCGACCTGTTCACCAGCATCGGCGGTGGTGGCGCCTTCGCGATCGTCATCGCGATCTACACCGCCCTGCTCGGCCTGCTGGTCCCCTCCGGCGGCGGCAAGTGGCTGGTCGAGGCGCCCTACGTCATGCAGTCGGCGACCGACGTCGGCATGAACCTCGGCTGGACGGTGCAGATCTACAACGCCGCCGAGGCCCTGCCCAACCTCGTCAACCCGTTCTTCATGCTGCCGCTGCTCGCGGTGCTCGGCGTGCGGGCGCGTGACCTCGTCGGCTTCACGTTCCTGCAGTTCCTCTTCCACCTGCCGGTGGTGCTGCTGCTGCTCTGGTTGCTCGGCATGACCTTCGAGTTCGTCCCGCCGGTGATGCCATGAGCACCGGCGCGCACCTCGCCGACGTCGTCGCGCCGACGGGCACGCTCCGCGTCGTCGTCAACCTCGGCAACCCGGTCCTTGCGCAGGGCACGGCCCAGGAGCCGCGCGGGGTCACGGTCGCGATCGCCGGCTCGGTCGCGGACTGGCTCGGGGTCCCGCTCGAGCTGCACTGCGTTGACGCCGCCCGCGACTCCTACGCCGCCATCGTCGAGGGGCGCGTCGACCTCTGCTTCCTCGCCAACGAGCCGGCCCGTGAGGAGGGCGTCGTCTTCACCGCCCCCTACGTCCTCATCGAGGGGGTCTACGTCACCGATGCCGACTCGCCGCTGACGACGTCGGGCGAGGTCGATCGCGACGGCGTGCGGATCGGCGTGCGGCAGGGGTCGGCGTACGACCTGTTCCTCACCCGCAGCCTCCAGCACGCCGAGATCGTCCGCGCAGCCGAGGCGACCGACGTCTTCGAGGAGCAGGGCCTCGACGTGGCGGCCGGTGTGCGCCAGCCGATGGAGGACTACGTCGCGGCGAGCGGACGGCGGATCCTCGAGCCGGCGTTCATGGAGATCCGGCAGTCGGTCGGCCTGCCCCGCTCGCTCGACCCGGCCGCGGTGAGCGCGGTCGCGGCGCACCTCGAGCAGCTCAAGGCCTCCGGCTTCGTCCGCGACGAGCTCGCCCGCAGCGGCGTCGAGGCGACGGTGGCGCCGCCGGCCTGACCGCTGCGGGGTTAGCGTGGAGCCGTGGACGACGACCAGCTCCGGCGCGCGGCGGACGCGGCGATGCTGCCGATCGTCGCCTCGCTCGGAGCAGTCGGCGTGCTCGAGGCCCACTGGCTCCCCGACCGAGCCGGTGATCCCGTGGTGTGGATCCGCGTGCAGGACGAGGCCGGACGCGTCGCGGTGGAGTCCTACAGCTGGGTGCTCCCCCAGGTGCAGGCGATGCTGATGCGGCTCGGGCTGGCGCCGGAGAAGGTGCTCGCACTGCGGATGGAGGTCACCTCCGGCGAGGCGGAGGACCGGCTCTTCGCGGAGTGAGCCTCACTCGTCGCGACGCACCGAGGCCTCGATGGCCTCGTCGACCGCGTCGTTGAAGCGGGCCAGACCACCGGCGAGCTCGGCGACCGCCCGCTCCCCCAGTGTGCTCACGACCTCGCGCAGCCCCTCGGCCCGCGCCTGCGACTCGCGGCGGTAGGCCTCCTGGCCGGCCTCGGTCGCCCGCACCAGCATCGCCGGCGAGTCGCGGTGGTCGTAGCGCTCGATCCAGCCGCGGCCGACCGCGGCGTGCACCTGCCGGTTGATCGTCGACTGCTCGAGCTGGAGGTGCTCGGCGAGCCCACGCAGCGTGTGGGGTCCGTGCTCGACGACGAGCCAGAGGATCCTGAAGGCCGAGGCGTCCAGCGAGGTCGCCGACGATCCGGTCTCGCGTCGGCGGCCGAGTCTCATGAGCTCCTGCCGGAGGGCGGTCAGGGTCTCGTCCGTGACCCTGGACCCGTCAGGCGTGGGCACCGGCGGGGGTCTCGTCGGTGGTCTCGTCCGCTCTCTCGTCGGGGGCGCCACCGATCGCATCGGTCCGGCGCCGGACGACCGGCACGAGGGAGGCGAGCGCGACGCCGACGAAGGCGGCGACCGCGCCCACCACGAAGCACCAGCGGAAGGCCGACTCGCTCGGGACCGCGAACCCGCCCAGGTCGACGGTGCTGCTGGTGAGCAGCGTGGCCATCACGGCGGCGGCGAGCGTCGTCCCGGTCGAGCGCATCAGGCCGTTGACACCGACCGCGGAGCCCGCCTCGTGGGCAGGGACCGAGTCGAGGATCAGCGTGGGCATCGCGGCGTAGCCGATGCCGACCCCGGCGGAGGCGACGCAGGAGGCGACGAGCAGCTGCCACGGGGCGGCCATCATCACCAGCGCGACGAGGTAGCCCGCGCCGAGCACGGTCGCACCGATCATCAGCGTCCGCTTGGCCCCGATGCTCTTCATCAGGCTGCTCGAGACCGGGGCGAAGACCAGCATCATCAGGCCCGCGGGGGCCATCCACAGCCCGGCCGCGAGGATCGACTGCCCCAGCCCGTATCCGGTGGTCTCCGGCATCTGGAGCAGCTGGGGCACCACGATCGACTGCGCCATCATGCCGAAGCCGATCGCGACGGCGGCGAGGTTGGTCATCAGCACCGCGGGCGAGGCGGTGGTGCGCAGGTCGACCAGGGGCTCGGCCCGGCGGAGCTCGAAGGCGCCCCAGGCGAGCAGGACGACCACGCCGAGGACGATCGCGCCCCAGGTGCGGCCGCTGTCCCACCCCCAGGTGCTGCCCTTGGAGACACCCACGAGGAACGCCGAGAGGCCGATGGCCAGGCCGATGGTGCCCGGCACGTCGAGCGTGCCCTCGTGGCCGTCGTGCACGTGCGGGACCGCGAACCAGGTGAGGGCGGTGATGACCGCGGAGAGACCGGCCGCCACCCAGAAGAGCGTGTGCCAGTCACCGGAGTCGGCGATCCAGGCAGCCAGCGGCAGGCCGATCGCGCCGCCGACGCCGAGGGTGGCGCTCATCGTGGCGACTCCGGTCGAGGCCATGTCCGGCGGCGCGAACTGACGGATGAAGGAGATGCCCACCGGGATGAACCCCATCGCCAGACCCTGGAGCGCGCGGCCGACGAGGACCGGGACGAGCGAGTCGGAGAGGGCGCAGACCGCCGAGCCGACCGTGAGGAGGGCGGCGCTGGCGGCGAGGACGCGCTGCTTGCCGACCATGTCGGCGATGCGGCCGGCGACCGGCATGGTCACGGCCGCGGCGAGCAGCGTGATGGTGATGACCCACGACGCGTTGGACGCCGACGTGTCGAGCAGCTGCGGCAGCTCGCTCTGGATCGGGATCACCATGGTCTGGGTCAGGGCGGCGCTGAGACCGCCGACGCACAGGACCGCGATGGCGAGTCCCGGGCGCGAGGCGACATCCGTGCGAGAGGGCATGTGTGTAAGTTACACACGTTGCTCATGACAACCAATTCCCGCGACATCGGCGGGTGCGCCGTGTGCTCAGCGGCGCCGGATCCGGATCGGTCCCTTCGCGGTGGACGGGTCGACCACGCGCCCCTTCTGGGTGATCTCGACCTCGCCGCGGTCGACGAGACGGCGCGCCGCACGCCGGGCGGGCTCCATCAGCGCTCGCCACGCCTCCTCGTCCTCGCCGCCCACCAGGCGGGCCGCATCGGAGGGGCAGATCGTCGCGGTCCGGGCCCGCTGTCCCAGGAGCGTCGTGATCGCCTCCTCGAGCCGCTGGTCGACCGAGGAGACCCCTCGCCTGCGACAGGCGGTCGAGCAGTAGCGCACCGACTCCCAGTCGCGCTCCCACTTCTTGCGCCACTCGATCGTGCGACCGCACGACTGGCAGGTCTTCGGTGCGGGAGGCATGCGGCCAGTCTGCTCCTAGCGCACCAGCGAGGCGTAGAGGTCGGCGTGGAAGTCGGCGATGCGTGCTCGCTGGGCACGACGCTCGGCGACGGTGGCGGCACCCCAGCCCGGGTGTGCCACCGCGTCCTCGAGCGCTGCGCGCAGCGACGACCCGTCGAACCCGATGCCGTCGTTGCGGTAGGAGAAGACGGGAGCCTGGTCGGCGTAGTAGCCACAGTCGGGTGCCACGACGGTCGTGCCTACGTCGCGACAGGCCTCGAGCCACCCGGAGTGGGTGCCGAACCGGTAGGGCAGCACCGACACGTCCAACGACGCGAGGTAGGCGTACAGCTCGGCGTCGGTCATGAAGTCGTGGACGTGGAGGTCGACCAGCCCCCGGTCGGCCGCGAGGCGCAGCTGCCGGGCCAGGTGCGCGTCGTACCTGGCACCGTCGGGCTCCAGCACGTCGCGGTGGCCGTTGACCTGCAGCACGGCGTGCGGGGTCGCACTGACGAACGCCAGGATCGTCGAGAGCAGCTCCAGGGGGTTCATGCTGGCGCGGAGGCTCTTCACGTGCAGGCCGATGCGGGGGCCGCGCCGCCTGCTCCGCTCGCCCCGCAGGGCGACGCGGGCCATGGTGGCCAGGTCGACCACGTGGGGGTGCGGCACGACGTGCGCCGTGCGCCCCCAGCGCATCGTGATCTCCTCCGCGGCTCCCTCGGTCAGGGTCACGAGGGCATCGGCCGCCGGCACCAGCACGTCGAGCTGGGCGTCGTGCAGCGTGCGGTCCTCGTGGTGCGGGTTGCGCAGGTCGTGGACCGTGTAGACGATCGGCGTGCCCTTGCGGCGCAGGGCGTCGACCACCGTCTGCAGGCCCTCCGGCGACCACGCGTCGAAGCCGAACTGCAGGTGGAACACGTCGAAGTGCTCGCGCGCGATCCAGTCCGGGTCGAGCATGACCGGGGGCCACCACGTCTGCTGGGCCGGACGGCGCGGGTCGTCGGGGTCCGGGTCGGGCAGTCGGGTCACGCGCTCCTCCACCTCGGCGGCGAGATGACGGACGTAGACGTGCCGCCCCGGGACGGACGCCACGATGAGCGGGTCGGCGACCGGGGTCGTCATGCGAGGCTCCTGCGGGTCCATCCGCCGCCGGGCAGTCGGTCGACGAGCCCCAGCTCCTCGAACGCCTCCAGCCATCCGCCCATGGGCCAGCGCCCCCAGCGGCGGGCGAAGATCGCGCCGTTGCGGAGGATGGCGTCGAGGTGCTGCGTCGGCGGCGTCTCGGTGGGGTGGTGCTGGTGGTAGGCGCGGGCATCGCCGAGCCAGCCGAGCGTGCGCCCGGAGGCCACCCACGAGTGGCCCAGGTCGGTGTCCTCTCCCCCGTAGCCGGCGTACTCCTCCCAGAAGCCGCCGACTCGAGCCCACGCGTCGGCGTGCACGGCGTAGGACAGGGACCAGAACAGGTCCGGGTCGCCGCCGCTCCACCGCTGGCCCGGGCCCGGAGCGGGCCGCGCCGGGTGCGGGTCGTCGAGATCGGCGAGCCCCGACGGCTCGACCTCCCGCGCCGACGGCGGCAGGTAGGTCACCGGTCCCGACCACAGCACGTCGGGTTCCGAGCGGACGGCATCGGCGTACGACGCCACGAGCCCGGCGCCCACGAGGCAGTCGACGTCGAGGCCGATGACCACCGTGGCCCCGGCGTCGATCGCGACCGACGCGCCGAGGTTGCGGGATGCGGCCAGGGGCAGCCCGCGCTGGTCGGCCGGTCCACGAACCACCACGGTCGGGAGGGACCCCGCCGGCTGCCACGCCTCGAGCGTCGGGTCGTCCAACGCGACGACGACGTGGAGGTCGGGGTGACGGGTGCCCGCGAGCAACGACTCGCGTTGACGGCGCAGGTGCTCGTGCCGGCGGTGGGCGATGGTGACCACGGCCGTCATGTCGCTCACGACCTGATCCCCGCTGAGAGAGCGACGCTCGCGATGACGGCCACGAACCGGTCGGCGGCGCGTCCGTCGTGCCAGGGGTGCCAGCGGTCGGCGTCGAGCGCCGCCGTCTCGGCGAGGAGCTCGCTCCAGCCGGACGTGGGCAGGTGGGGCAGCACGCGGCACGGCCACTCGGGGCCGGCGAGGACCGCCGCGGTGGTGGCCTGCTCGTCGAAGGGGCGCGCCGACGGCACCACCACGGCGGGACGGCGGGCGGCGGCGACGTCCGCGACCGCACCCTGCCCTGCCTGGAGGACCACCACGTCGGCCGACTGCATGGCCGCCCCCGGGTCGTCGCTCCACTCCCCCGTGCCGCCGAGGACCTGCCAGGACCAGTCGGGGGTGTCGGCCATGATGCGTTCCACGTGCTCGCGTGACGGATGGCCACCCCCACGCCCGGACAGCAGCAGGGCCGAGCGGCGACCCACCGTCGCGGCCCGCGCCACTCCGACGGGCACGCGGGACAGCCCGCCCACCTGGTGGAGGCGGCCGCGGTCGACCGCGGTGAGTCCGCGCACCATGTCGCTGGCCTCCGGGGGCCACGCGGCCACCAGCGCGCTGCTCGCGGCGTACCCGGTCCGGTGGGCCCGGTCGCCACGGTCTCCCGGCATCACCACGGAGACGACCGGTACGCCGTGCAGGCGAGCGAGGAGCGCGACCTCGACCGAGACGTCGCTGACCAGGACGTCGGGCCGGGCACGGGCGATCCACGCCGAGATGGCAGCCATGCGACGACGCAGTCCCTCGTCGCCCCGGGGCGCCCAGTGCAGCGACCCGCCGGCAGTCGGGTCCGCCGGCGTCGCGCCGAGGTCGTCCCGGTCGAGCTGGACCCAGTCGCCGGGCCAGTCGTCAGGCGGGCCGAGCGTCGACAGACCCGTGACGGATGCCTGCTCCGCCACGGCGCGTGCCCGGTTGAGGTGCCCGGTGCCGACATGGTGGACGTAGTAGCCGATCACGCGGCCGGCTCCAGGAGGAGCGAGGCGAAGAGCGTCTCGTACTCGTCGACCATCCGCGCGAGCCCGTGGGCAGCGGTGGCGTGTGCCCGGACCGCACGTCGGTCGAGTCGCGCGGCGTCGTCGATCGCCCCTGCCAGAGCACCGATGTCGTGGGCAGCGGCGAGTCGCCCCGAGTCGGCGGTGACCACCTCGACCAGGCCGCCTCGCGCGTATCCCGCCACCGGCGTCCCGCACGACATCGCCTCCGCGGCCACCAGCCCGAACGGCTCGTCCCAGGTGGGGGTCACGAGTGCCACCTGCGAGGATCCCACCAGCTGACACAGGTCGCGCTGGCCGAGGTGGCCGGCGTAGCGGGCGTCTGCTCCCAGCCGGTGGCGGATCTCCGTCTCGAAGTAGTCCTCGTCCATGATCGGTCCGGCCAGCACGATCGCCCGGCCGCTCGCGCGGGCCGCGTCGATCGCCTCGTGGGGTGCCTTCTCCGGCGCGATCCGTCCGGACCAGACGGCGTCGAGGCCGCCCGGCCCCTCCGACCACCGGTCCGGGTCGACGCCGTTGAGGATGGTGCGGGTGGTCGTGGCGTGGGCCCATGCGCGACCCATGGCGGCGCTGACCGTGACGAAGGTGCTGCCGGCGCCGGCGATCTCGATCGCCGACTCCAGCCACGGGACGGGCGGCGTGTGCAGGATCGTCACCATCGGCACCGGCACGACCGGCGCCATCGCCACGGGCAGGTGGTGGAGGCTGTTGTTGAGCACCACGTCGAACTCCTGCCGACCGCTGCCCATGAGGCGCATCATCAGCGTCAGGTAGGCGTGGTGCTCCTGCATCCAGACCTCCGGAGGAGCAGCGACGTCCGCCCGTGCGGCTCGGCTGGCCCGGAACGGCGGCACGTCGAGGATCTCGACCGGGCACCCGAGGTGCGACCCGGGAGCGGCGAACACCGAGACGTGGTGGCCGCGCCTCTGGAGCTCGGTCGCGAGGGTCGACGTGTGCGCCTCGAGACCTCCCGCGAAGGGCTCACGGATCGGGAACCTGCTGGAGGCGATGAGACACACCCGCAACCCCCCGATCAACGGGCGTGCTCAGCGATCTGCAGACGGGACGCGGGAAACATGGGGCGCATGACGACTCCTAGGTGCGGGAGGCCTCGAGGCGAGGGCTCGCGCACGGGGGTACCCGTGTCCGGCGAGGTGATCCACGTGGCCCCCGTGAGGGTGTGGAGCAGACGTCGGGGAGATGACTAGGTTGGTGCTGCGGGGCACCTCCGGTGCCCGACCATCCCGGACCCCGATGGCGCAGTCCATCAGGCACGGAGGGCCCATGCGCAGCAGGCACAGCTTCGATCGAGCCAGCGCCGACCGCGAGCGCGTCACCGACGAGCTGACCGCGCGGCTCCGCGACGGTGGCGTGGCCCTCGACCCGGGCACGCACCGCGAGATCGTGCTCGAGCTGACGCTCGCCAACATGCCCGTCGCCCGCCGCATCGCCCGCAAGTTCGAGGGTCGCGGCTGTGATGCGGTCGACCTGGAGCAGACGGCGTACCTCGCGCTGGTCAAGGCAGCCCAGCGGTTCGACGCGGCGGCCGGTCACGACTTCCTCAGCTATGTGGTCCCCTGCATCACCGGCGAGGTCAAGCGGCTCTTCCGCGACCACGGGTGGATGGTGCGTCCCCCGCGAGCCGTGCAGGAGCTGCAGGCGCTCGTCGAGGTCGAGCGGACGCGGCCGATGCCGGTGACCGGCCGGCCGCCGAACGATCGCGACGTGGCAGCGCGGCTCGACGTCCCGCTCGACGCGGTGCGTCAGGCGCTGGCCGCCCGTGGTTGCTTCTCTCCGACGTCCCTGGACCGGCCAGTGCCGGGCACCGTGGACCTGGCGTTCGCCGACACCCTGGTGGACGGCCGCTCGGCGCAGGGCTACGCCTCGGCCGAGGCACGTGCCGTCCTCGGTCCCGGCCTGTCCGCACTCGGAGCGGCCGACCGCCGGCTGCTGCAGCTGAGCTTCGTCGAGGAGCGCACGCAACGTGAGATCGGTGACGAGCTCGGCCTGAGCCAGTCACAGGTCTCCCGCCTCATCCAGGACGTCCTCGGTCGGCTCCGCGACCACGTCGCGGGCACGACCCGAGCGACGATCGGGACGGCCGCGTGAGCGCAGGCGTAGGCTGACGCTCACAGCGGCGAACCGCGTCGTCCCACGGACCGAGGTCACGCCATCAGCGAGCAACCGCACGACCGTGTGGGCGCTGCAGCGCTCGAGTGGTGCCGCCGGCTCGTCGATGCCCAGCCCACTGCCGGGTCCCTCGACGATCCCGTCGCCGACCACCTCGGACGGGTCTGCCTGGCTGCCCGGTCGGGACTCGAGATGGCGAGCGCCGTCGTGCTCGTCCGCGCCGGCGGCGAGAGCGAGACACTGGCGGCGTCCTCCGACCCGCTCGGCGCTGGTGCCGCGGAGCTCGAGCACACCCTCGGCGAGGGCCCGTCCCGCGACGCCCTGCGCCTCGGCCGCCCTGTCCTGCGGGCCGATCTCCTCGACGGCGATCCGAGGTGGGTGGCGTACGGGCCCGGACTGGCTGGTCGCGGCCTGCGATCGGTCTTCGCGTTCCCCCTCCACGTGGGCGCGGCCAGGTTCGGGGTGCTCACGATGTACGGCCGCGAGCCGCAACAGCTCGATCCGCTCCGCACCACGCGCTGCCTGGCCATGGCCGAGCTCGCCACGCAGGTCCTGCTGCGCAGCACCGAAGCCGGACCCCAGGGCGGACTGGCCCGCGCCCTCGACGATGCCATGGACCTCCGGGTGGAGATCTTCCAGGCCCAGGGCATGGCGATGGTCACCCTGCGCACCGACCTCGCCACCGCACTCGCCCGGATGCGGGCCCACGCCTACGAGACCGAACGAAGCCTCCACGAGGTGTCGCTCGACATCCTCGCCGGCCGCTTGACGCTCACCGACGAAAGGTCAGACTGATGAAGGTGCCGTCCGTGCACTGGCACACGCCCGCTGCGGTGACCACCGAAGGGGAACGACGATGATCTCGACCGAACGGCTCTCGGCACTCTTCGTGGAGGTCGCCGACACCCTGGTCGACGACTTCGACCTCGTGGACTTCCTGCACAACCTCACCGACCACGCCGCCGCCGTCAGCGGTGCGGACGCGGTGGGGCTGCTCCTCGCCGACCACCACCGCGTCCTGCGGTTCATGGCCGCGTCCAACGACACCGGGGAGATGCTCGAGCTCTTCCAGCTGCAGAACTCCGAAGGGCCGTGCCTCGACTGCTTCACCACGGGCGACCCGGTGGTCAACGCCGAGCTCGTGAATGCCGCGGAGCGGTGGCCGCGCTTTGCCCCCGCGGCGACGGCGGCCGGGTTGCGGTCCGTGCACGCCTTCCCGCTGCGCCTGCGCGAGGAGACCATCGGCGCGCTGAACCTGTTCAGCCGGACCGGGTCGCGCTTCGCCTCGGACGAGGTCGGGGTCGTCCAGGCCCTGGCGGACGTCGCGACCATCGCCATCCTGCAGGAGCGCAGCATCCTGCGTGCCGAGGTCCTGACCGAGCAGCTCCAGGGCGCGCTCAACAGTCGGATCGTCATCGAGCAGGCGAAGGGTGCTCTCGCCCAGATGGAGGGGTCTACGCCCGAGGAGGCGTTCGACCTCATGCGCTCGCGTGCCCGAGCCACCAGACGACGGCTCGTCGAGGTGGCGGCAGACGTGCTCGACAGCATCGGGCAGCAGCGCGACAGGCCCTGACGTCCTCGCCCTCGCACGACCTGTTTCACTGAGAGCATGCGTGCACTCGTCCAGCCCCAGTTCGGCAACCCGTCCGAGGTCCTCTCCGTCCAGGAGGTGCCGACCCCCGAGCCCGGGCCGGGGCAGGCGCTCGTCCGCGTGCTCCTGTCCCCCATCCACAACCACGACCTCTGGACGGTGCGTGGCAGCTACGGCTTCAAGCCCGAGATGCCCGCTCGCGCCGGCACCGAGCTCGTCGGTGTGGTCGGGGCGCTCGGCGAGGGGACCGACGGTCCCGAGATCGGCACCCGGGTCGCGATCGGCGGCGCCTTCGGCGCCTGGGCCGAGTACGTCCTTGCGCCCGCGAAGGCGCTGATCCCGGTCCCCGACGAGATGAGCGACGAGGCCGCCTCCCAGCTCGTCTCGATGCCGTTCAGCGCGATCGCCCTGCTCGACTTCCTCGAGCTCTCCGAGGGCGACTGGTTCGTGCAGAACGCCGCCAACGGCGCCGTGGGGCGCCTGCTGTCCCAGCTGGCCCGGGCACGTGGCGTGCACGTGCTCGGGCTCGTACGCCGTGCGGCGGGTGTCGACGAGCTGCGCGAGCAGGGCATCGACGACGTCGTCGCCACAGACGAGGACGGCTGGCAGGACCGGGTCCGCGAGATCGTCGCAAACGCCCCGATCGTCGCCGGAGTCGACTCCGTCGGCGGCGCCGCTGCCGGTGACATCGTCTCCCTGCTGGCCGAGGACGGCGTGCTCGTCGTGTTCGGCGCGATGGCCTCCCCGACCCTCGAGATCGGGTCGGGCGACGTGATCTTCAAGCAGGTCGTGATCAAGGGCTTCTGGGGCAGCAAGGTCTTCGGCGCCATGTCGGGCGACAAGCGCGCCGGCCTCATGGGTGAGCTGGTCAGCGGCATTGCGTCCGGAGCGCTCACCCTCCCGGTCGAGAAGGTCTTCGCGCTCGAGGACATCGCCGACGCCGCTCGGGCCAGCGGCGAGCCCGGCCGGCGCGGCAAGATCCTGCTGCGCCCCTGACGGGGCCTGCCGTCAGTCGACCTGCATCTCGCCGAGCTCGGACCAGTCGTCCTGGTCGACGGACTGGCTGACGATCTTCGGGGTCGACGCCAGGTAGGGCGGCAGCTCGGACTGGGCGGCCTTGAAGTGGTCGGAGCCGACATGGGCGCCGCCGGCGTCGCCATCGCGGAACGCCTCGATGAGGACGTACTCGTGCGGGTCGTCGAGGCTGCGCGACCAGTCGAACCAGAGGCAGCCCTCCTCGGCACGGGTGGCCTCGGTGAAGGCTCGCGAGATGGCGGGCCAGTCGTCGGCGTGCTCCGGCTTCACCTGGAACTTGGCGGTGATGAAGATCAATGCTCTCTCCTCGGGCGGTGACGGGGTGCGGTGTCGTCCCGACCCTACGAGCAGCACCTAGGCTGGCCGCGATCGCCATGACCCAGCCCTCGACCCAGCCCTCGCCCCGCGCCGCCTCCCGCGCCCGGCGGCTGCTGCTCGTGGTCGACGCCCCCTCCCTGCTGCACCGCAACCACCACGCGCGCGCCCACACCCGGCTCACGGATCGGCAGGGCCGCCCGGTCTGGGCGCTGCAGGGGATGCTGCGCCAGATCCTCGAGTCGATCGACACCATCGCACCCGACGCGGTGATCTTCGGTCTCGACGACCGCACCGGGTCGGTGCGCCGTGACGCCTACCCCGACTACAAGGCGGGTCGGGCCGAGAAGGACCCCGAGCTCGTCGACCAGCTCGACCGCGCCGGTGCGCTGCTCGATGCCCTGGGGCTGGCCACGATCACCCCACCCGGCCTGGAGGCCGACGACGTCAACGCCTCGGGCGCGACGTGGGCGGAGAGCAACGGCTGGGACTGCGTGATCATCACCTCCGACCGTGACGCCTTCGCCCACATCAGCCCGCACACGCAGGTGCTGCGCCTCATCGACGGCGGGATCCACGGCTCCCCGATGCTCAACCCGGCCAAGCTGTTCAACATGTACGGCGTCCGCGCGGCCAACTACCTCGCCTTCGCTGCCATGCGTGGCGACTCCAGCGACAACCTTCCGGGCGTGCAGGGCATCGGCGAGAAGACAGCGGCGATCCTGCTCGACGTCGCCGGCTCGATGGACGCCGTCTGGGCCGACATCGACCACGAGGGCGGTCGCAACCTCCTCGCCGCCCTCGACGACTGGTCGGCCGAGACCGGCGGCCGCCGCCTCGGCGCGACCGTCGTACGCCGCCTGATGGCCGACGGCGCCCGTGAGCGCTACGACTTCAACGTCGAGATGATGTCGGGCAAGCACGACCTCGACCTCGGCCTCACGCCCGACGTGCCGGGATCGCGCGGGTTGCTGCCGCTCGACTTCGACCGGGTCAGCCGGGTGGTGGGCTTCCTCGACAACGACTTCACCACCGACTTCGCGGTGCGGGTGCTGACCAGCAGGCCCGCTTCAGGCTGAGGTGCCGCCGAGCCGCGCCCGCAACCGCTCGACCTCCTCCTCGAGCTCGAGCACGAGGGCGATGCCGGCCAGGTTCAGGCCGTCGGCGAGCAGCGTACGGATGCGCACGAGCCGATCGACGTCATCTGCGCTGTAGAGCCGCGAGCCTCCGGACGTCCGGTCCGGGGTGAGCAGTCCGCGTCGCTCGTAGACCCGGAGGTTCTGGATCTCCATCGCCACCATCTCCGCCGCGACCGAGATGGCGTAGACGCCCTTGTCGCTCGCCGTCATGGGTCCTCCGTCGGGTGCTCAGAAAATTCTTGGCCTGGCGGCTTGATCCTGCCGGTGATCTTGACTATATAAAACCTGTATCACTCAGTACAGGTTGTGGGTCCTCGCGGGACTCACCCGGCAGATCCAGGAGGAGACATGTTGCTTCGAAACACCGACCCGTTCCGTGACCTCGACCGCCTCACCCAGCAGCTCATGGGCACGACCAACCGTCCCGCGGTGATGCCGATGGACGCGTGGCGAGAGGGCGATCGCTTCGTCATCGAGTTCGACCTGCCCGGGGTCAGCGCGGAGAGCATCGACCTCGACGTCGAGCGCAACGTGCTGACGGTCCGAGCCGAGCGAGTGGCCCGCAACGGCGACTGGGAGGCACTGGCCGCCGAGCGACCGCGGGGTGCCTTCAGCCGCCAGCTGATCCTCGGCGACAACCTCGACCTCGATCGCATCGAGGCCTCCTACACCGACGGCGTGCTGAGGCTGGAGGTGCCGGTCGCCGAGCGCGCGAAGCCCCGCAAGATCCAGATCGCTCGCGAGTCCGACAGCGCGCGCGAGCGCGCGGAGCTCAGCGCCTCGTAGGAGGCCGGTCCTTCCATCCCCGTGCCGTGGTGGTCGCAGCCCTTGCGCAGCGTGCTGCGACCGCCACGGCCCGACCACTCACCCCCGGCGTCGGCTCGGTCAGGAGCCGCTGGTGATCACCGGCACCATGACCGCCGTCATGACCGCGACGTTCATCGCGGCGATCGCCTGCGCGACCGCCTGGGCGACCGCATCACCGGCCACGACCTCCTCGGACACCTGCTCGATGCGGGCCTCGAGCTCCTTCTTCGAGAGCGTGCCCTTCTCCTCGGCAAGCACCTTCTCCGCCATGCCGAGGCCCTGGAGGACCGCCAGCAGCGTCGCGTCGGCAGGCTGCGGCGTGCCTCCCAGCAGCACGGTCCGCAGCTGCTCGCGGACGCGGCGCTCCGGCTCTGGGTCGATGACCGGGTACTTCGCGGGGACGAGGCCGAGTGCGCGCTTCTCCTCGATGCGGATCACGCCCTGCCCGGCGAGGGCCGCGGCCACGTGCTCCTCGACCGCGACCTTGCCGTCGGTGATGAGGGACGACAGCTTCTTGCCGTCCTTCTCCTGCAGCCTGGCCAGTGACGCGTCCAGGGCGGGATGACCGGTCGGGCCGGTGTCGAGGACGGTCATCCGCGGGTCCTTGTCGTCGCTGAGCGTCACGCGCTCGACGAGCACCAGGTCGGTGATGGCAGCGGCAGCGAGGCCGTACGTGCTCGCGGCGAACGCGCTCTCGGCCTTGCCGTCGTCGCGACGCAGGAGCAGGAAGAGGGACTCCGAGATCAACATGCCTCCGACCCTAGGCACGATCGGGTGTCGACGGATCCCCCGACTGACGGAGATCCACCCTGCTCACCCGGGCCGCCACGTGCACTCAGCTGCTGGCCGCTCCAGCGGCCGCCGCACCGGCCGCTGCCGTCGCCGCCGCCATGACGGCGGCGTTCATGGCAGCGACAGCCCGGGTCACGGCCGCGCCCGCCTCCACCTCGCAGGCGACCTCGTCGATGCGCTTCTTCAGCTCGCGCCTCCCCAGGGTGCCCTTCTCCTCCGACAGGACCTTCGACACCACCCCCAGTCCCTGCAGCACGCCGAGCAGCGCGGAGTCGGCCGGCTGCGGCGACCCGCCCGCGAGGACCGTCCGCAGACGCTCGCGGATGCGGCGCTCGGGCTCGGAGTCGATCACCGGGTACCTGGCGGGCACGAGGCCCAGCGCTCGCTTCTCCTCGATCTCGACGACGCCTGCCGCGGCGAGGTGCTCGGCCACGTGGCGCTCCGCCGCCACCTGGGAGTCGGTGACGAGCGAGGACAGCCGCTTGCCGTCCTTCTCCCTCAGACGCGCGAGCGCCGCGTCCGTCGCCGGGTGCCCGACCGGCGTGGGATCGGTGACGGTCACGCGCGGGTCCTTGTCCTCGCTGAGACTGACGCGCTCGGCGACGACGAGGTCGGTGATGATCGTGGCGGCGAGACCGTAGCCACGCTGGGCCGTCGCGCTCTCGGGCCTTCCGTCGTCGCGGCGCAGGAGCAGGAAGAGTTCCTCGGAGATCAGCATCCTCCGACCCTAGGCAGCGACGTCGCGCTCCGGATCCGTCTGCTGGTGGAGATCGAGGGACATCAGGCGGGCCGCGAGGTCCACCGCAGGGCCGAGGAGGGCGATGACGGCGAGCGTGCCGACACCGACCGTCGCGCCGAGCAGCCACCCGCCCAGCGCGCCCCCGCCCTGAACGAGGCCGTAGCTCCACCTGAAGGCGACCGGAGGGTCCCAGGCCAGGGCGGCCGCCTCGGCCGGACCGGCGCCAGTGTGGCTGCCCAGGTAGAGCGCGATCCCGATCGCGAGCACGGGGAACGCCGCGGCGAGCAGTCCGACCCGCCAGGCGACGCCATCGGGCGTCTCGAGCAGGTCCAGCACCACCGACACGACCACGCCGACCAGCACGACCTGCACGACGGTGCCGATCCCCGGGTAGACCCTGCGAGCGGCGGCCAGCGCCACCAGGACGACGCCGACGACCAGGTTGATGATCCAGAACGCCACGCCGGTGCTCAGCGTCAGCCCGTTGACGAACGTGGAATAGCCGTCGGAGCCGAGGTCGGCGGACAGCAGCATCGCCACTCCGGTCCCGAGCACGACGCAGCCGACGAGGAGCATGGCCGTACGCCGGGGGCTGGGGAGCACGGACGTCAGCATCTCAGCAGCGCGGCCGCGTTGCTCCACCGCGGAGGAGGGACAACTCGTCCCCCCACCCCTCGACGATGGGGGCCAGGAGCGGCTCCCCACGAGCGCTGTCGAAGGTGGCACAGGCGTCCTCGACCCGAGCGAACGTGGCACGGATCGCTGCCGGGTCGCCGTCGAGCGTCGCCTCCAGCAGGCTCAGCAGCGCGTCCGCCTCCCAGCCCGGCAGCGGGTGCTCGCGGAGCTCCCACGGCAGGTACTTGTGATACGGGCGGACCCGGCCCGCGAGCGTGAAGACGGTGTCGAGGAGCCACGGCACCGACTCGGCCGCGTCGAGCCGTCGTTCGAGTGCCCGACCGTCGCGGTCGTTCTTGAGGGCGCGGTAGGCGTAGTTGATCCACCCGTCCAGCCGGTCGTGCACGACGAGGATCTCCTCGGCCTCGGTCTCCGACACGGTCGCCTGACGTTCCAGCAGTGGCGCGAGCCGCCCGCCGGTGCGGTCGAGGAGGACCGGCGCCCACGCGAACGACCAGCGGTACCACCACCCGTCACTGCCGAACGACGGCACGTCCTCCAGCTCCGACAGGGCGACCGGGATCTCGTCGATGGTCGTCGACTTCATGGTGCTGCGCCCGTGTGCGCCCTCGTCGGTCAGGACGACGTAGACATCGAGGTCCGATCGATGGGTGTCCAACCCCCGACCCACAGAACCGGACAGCACCAGTCCCAGGAGGTCGGATCCGTGCGCACCCTCGTTGCGGGACGCGACCTCGATCAGGGCATCTCGTCTGCTGGTCGAGAGCGACGGAGGGAGGATGAGTTCGGTGGACACGCTGCTCACGCCGGCATCCTCGCAGCGCGCACGCGGCTCGGGCGACCGCTTTGTTCGGCGGTGGCTGAGCAGGTTGCGCACCCCCGCCTGCCGGTTGAGCAGGTCGCGCAGCGACCGTGTCGAAACCAAGGCCACCCCCGTCGACATCAGTCCTCACAGATCCGATTCCGCGATGGCCGTTGTCGGTGGTCGCCGATACAATCGAACACATGATCGACATTCTGGCAGCCGTACCCGAGGCAGAGGCAGACGACCTCTCCGCCTCGGCGCTGCTCGCCTCGATCCGCTCGGCCCGCGATGTCGAGCACGCCGCTGCAGCCGAGCAGCTCGACCTCGCCGCCCGGTGGGCCGACCTCCACCCACCCGAGTCCATCCACTCCGCCGCGTCGTTCACCGTTCCGGGGTGTGAGCACGAGGAACCCATCGCCGGCAACGGGTGCCCACTGGTCGCGGAGTTCTGCATCGCCGAGCTCGGCACCGTCCTCGGGATCTCCACTCTGTCGGCCAAGAAGCTCATCGGGCACTCGCTCGAGCTCCGCCACCGGCTCCCCCGCCTCTGGGCACAGGTCCAGGCTGGTGTCGTGCCCGCGTGGCGGGCCAGGTCGGTAGCCGAGGCCACCATCCACACCAGCCCAGTCCTCACCATCGAGGCCGCGGGGTGGGTCGACGCCCAGGTCGCCGCTGTTGCTGCACGTGTCGGTCCCGCGCAGCTCGACCGGCTCGTCGCCGAGACCATCACCCGCTTCGACCTCGCCGACCCCGACCCGGCCGCCGATCCCGAGGACGGCTACCTCCACGTCGACCCCAGGCACGTGACCGTGCACGGCCAGGACATCCACTTCGCCGGCACCGTCTGCATCGAGGCCGAGGTCGACCTCGCCGACAGCCTCGACCTCGACCGTGCCCTCGCGCATGGTGCGAAGGCGCGCAAGGCGATGGGATCGACCGAGTCCCTCGACGTCCGACGCGCCAAGGCACTCGGTGACCTCGCCCGCACCCAGACCGCTCTCGACCTCTTCCACCAGAGCACCCGATCAGCCAAGCCTGCTGCAGACGACGATGGGCTCCCGGCGGCGCGGCAGGTCGTGCTCTATGCCCACTTCGACGCCACTATGTCCGGCCAGCAGACCGTGTTCGGTCCGACCGGCCGCATGGAGCACGGCCGGCGCCTCGCCCTGCTGGACCAGGTCCAGGCGTGGTGCGCCGGCTCCCGCACCACCGTGACCGTCAAGCCCGTCATCGACCTCCACCACCAGCTCGTCACCCCGGCGTACGAGATCCCCGACCGTATCCGCGAGCACGTCATCCTCCGCGACCGCACCTGCGTGTTCCCCTGGTGCAGCCGACCAGCAAGGGCCTGCGACATCGACCACATCATCGCCTTCGACCACGAAGCAGATGCCGACGGCAGACCTCAGACCGGACCCACCACCACATCGAACCTCGCTCCGTTGTGCCGGACCCACCACCGCCTCAAGACCCACACCGGTTGGCGCTACCGCATGGTCGAACCCGGTGTCTTCGAGTGGACCAGCCCCCACGAGCATCGCTACCGACGCGACCACACCGGCACCACCCGCATCGACGAACCACCCGACTGACCGGGTCTCGCGACAGGACTCCGTCCTGACCCGACCAACGACCCCGAGCCGACTCCGAGCCGACTCCGCCAACTGCGAGCACGCCCCACACCCCCGCCCGTCCTACGACGGCGGGGGCAGAGGCATGTCGCGCACACGCCCGCAACCGGTGTCACCTACAGCAGGGACGGCGTCGGCTCGCATCACCGACATCGAGCTGGAGCACGCCGATCGCTTGTCGCAGCCCAGCCCGGCGTCCTACCCGGACGGTGCCGTACCGCAGTGAACGGGTAAACAGCGCCGGTGCCTCCAGCTCACTCCGTGACCTCGACCGGCATGCCAGTCGACCTCGCGTCGGGATCACCCTCGGGCCGGCGGACGGCACGCGACTTGAGGAAGGCAGCGACCGCAGCACCCAGGAGGGCGCCCAGCGTGTTCAGCAGGATGTCGTCGACATCGCCGAACATGCCCGAGAGCATCTGCCAGACCTCGGTCGAGGTCGAGAAGACGAGACCGGCGAGGGTGGCCACCAGCACCGGTCGCCGCGCGGACAGCACCGCGATCAACCAGCCGACAGGCACGAACATCGCGACGTTGCCGAAGATGTTGACGAGGCCCAGCGCCCTGTTGACGCTTCCCCACTCACCTCGGATCGTCTCGCCCAGGCGCCAGCTGAATTCACCGTCCTCATTCGAGAGGACGCCGCGAGCAGTGAGGGCGAGGATCGTCTTGACGGTGACCACGAGCATGGCGATCGTGAGGGCTCGGGTCACTCGTGAGCGGACGACCGCGACGTGGACCGCGGCCGCGAGCCCGACGGTGGCGACGACCAGCGTCGGCACGGGCCCGAGCGGCAGGTAGCGCCAGACGTCGTCGTCCAACATAGGGCTGAATCTAAGGGCGTGGCGAAGCAGAAGGACGTTCCGGCACCCCACTGCCGAGCCTCGACTCCCGTCCCCGTTCCTTGATCGCGGTGACGACCTCGGTCTTGGCGTCGGCGTAGGCGTTCATGTCGGCCCAGTCCTGCTCGAGCAGCGCGCGCTTGGTGCGCTCGTACAGCGCACGGTCGTCGTCATCGGTCCGCAACCGGTCCCGGAAGATCAGGTAGTCCCCGGCGAGCGGGTCACCCGCCTCCATCACATGGATGTGCGCGTCGAGCGCGGGCGTGCGCACCAGTCGGTGCCCCGGCTCGCGCACCCGCAGGACGTAGCCGGCGGCCACCAGCTGGTCGAGGTAGTCCTCCTCCGCCGTGATGTCCGCGACGGTGATCAGGACGTCGATGATCGGCTTGGCCGCGAGACCCGGCACCGACGTCGATCCGATGTGCTCGACCTGGAGAGCGGCCGGACCCAGCGCCGCGCGGATGCGGGTCTCGTGCTCGGCGTACGCCTCGGCCCACCGGGGGTCGTGGTCGGTCAGGAAGAGCGCACGCTTCACGACACCGCCGATGATCTCGACCGTGGTCACGTCGCGTCGACGGGGCTTCCTGTCGGTGGGCATGCCTCGATTCTTCCACCGCGTCGCATCGCGTCCGGACACGCCCGGAGGTGACGATCCGTTCACCCGATGTGCACCTGCAGGCCCCTCCGGCGCGGCGGGCGGCGTACGAGAGTGAGGACGCCCTCCCGCTGGAACTCGGACCGCGAAGGAACCTCACATGCGCCTGCCCGTTCGTCGTACGGCGATCGCCACCGTCGCCACGCTCTGCACCTCGCTCCTCCTCGCCGCACCCGGCCACGCCGGTCCGGGCGGCGGACACGAAGGCGGACACGAAGGCGGACACGGAGGTAGACACGGTGGGCACGACCACCGCGGCCACGGTGGCGGCACGAGCCGCTGGGTGGACGTCCCGACGCTCGTCGGACGCGCCACGATCGACGCCGACCACCTGGCTCCCGGCCCGCCGTCCGGCGCGCAGATGACACCGGCCAACGGTCGGACGGGCCCGTTCCCCGGCCAGGTCGTCCCCGGCTTCTCCGCGATGCTCGACAACGGCGACGGCACCTTCTGGGCGATGCCCGACAACGGCTTCGGCGCGAAGGGCAACTCCGCGGACTTCCTGCTCCGGATGTATCTGGTGCGCCCCAGCTTCGAGGGAGCCGGCGGCGACGGGTCGGTCGACCTGCCGGAGCTCATCTCGTTCGCGGACCCCGATCAGAGGGCGGGCTTCCCGATCGTCAACGACGACACCGAGGAGCGCCTGCTCACCGGCGCGGACTTCGACATCGAGTCGGTCGTGCGCCTGCGCGACGGCAGCTTCCTGGTCGGCGAGGAGTTCGGCCCGTACCTCCTGCACTTCGACACCGACGGCGTCCTGCTCGACGCGCCCGTGCCGCTCCCCGGCGTCCAGTCCCCGCAGAACCCGGACCTCGGCGGGGCGCAGCCCACCCTGCCGGCCAGCAAGGGCTTCGAGGCGACGGCGTACGACGGCTCGCGCTACGCCTACCCGATCCTCGAGGGCGCGCTGATCGCGGAGACCGACCAGCGCGTGCGTCGGATCAGCCAGCTCGACACCCGCACCATGCGCTACACCGGCAAGACGTGGACCTATCGCACCGTCGAGGCGGCCAACCTGGTCGGCGACGCCTTCATGACCGGCCGCGACCGGATGCTCATCCTCGAGCGCGACAACTTCGGCGGCGCGCAGGCCGTCACCAAGCGCGTCGTCGAGGTCGACCTCCGCAGGGCCGAGCCCGCCGGACACCTCGTCACCGAGCCCGTCCTCGACCTGCTCAAGATCGCCAACCCCGACGGCATCGGCGAGGGCGACGGCTACGGCACCGGTGAGGAGTTCTCGTTCCCGTTCGTCTCCGACGAGACGGTCGTCCAGATGCGGGACGGCAGCTTCGTCCTCACCAACGACAACAACTACCCCGGTGACGACGCCCGCGTGGACGGCGAGCCCGACGACATCGAGATCATCCACGTCGAGCTGCGGCGCCAGAAGCTTCGCACCGGCGGGCCGACGGTCTTCGCCCACCGCGGCGCCTCGGGCTACCGCCCCGAGCACACCATCGCCGCCTACGAGCTCGCCGCCCGCCAGTGCGCCGACTTCGTCGAGCCCGACCTCGTGATGACCAGGGACGGCGTGCTCGTCGACCGCCACGAGCCCGAGATCGGCGGCACCACCGACGTCGCCACTCGCGCCGAGTTCGCCGACCGCAGGGCCACCAAGCAGGTCGACGGTCGCGCAGTGACCGGCTGGTTCACCGAGGACTTCACCCTCGCCGAGCTCAGGACCCTGCGGGCCAAGGAGCGGCTGCCGCAGCTCCGCCCGGAGAGCACGACCTACGACGGGCTCTACCAGGTGCCCACCCTCGACGAGGTCCTCGCCTTCGCCCGCCGCACCGAGACCTGCGACGGCGAGCCGATCGGCGTGATCCCCGAGATCAAGCACAGCACCTACCTCGCCGACGCCGGCCTGCCGGCCGAGCAGCCGCTGCTCGACGCGCTCGCCCGCAACGGCGTCCGTCCCGGTGACACCCCGGTCGTGATCCAGAGCTTCGAGGTGGGCAACCTCCAGCGCCTCTCTCGGATGACTCGCTTCGACCTCGTCCAGCTCGTCGACTGCGCCGGCGCGCCCTACGACCAGGTCAGGGCCGGCACCGGGGTGACGTACGCCGACCTGGTGACCCGCGACGGCATGCGCAAGATCGCGAGGTACGCCGACAGCGCCGGACTGTGCAAGGACGTGATGATCCCGCGCCGGGCCGACGGCAGCCTGGGCAGGCCGACGGACGCGATCCGCAACGCCCACCGGGCCGGGCTCACCGTGACCGGCTGGACCTTCCGCCGGGAGAACTCGTTCCTGCCGCTGGAGTTCCGCTCCTCGGCCGACCCGGCCGCGGCAGGCGACGTCGCCGGCGAGATCCGGACCTTCCTCCGCGCCGGCATGGACGACTTCTTCACCGACCACCCCGACATCGGCGCCGCCGTGGCCGGCTAGCGCACGTCGTAGGTTGGCCACACCCCTCTCGGAAAGGTCTTCACCTCCATGACTTCTCGACTCACGCGCGCCGCCGTCACGGCGCTCGCGCTCGCCGGCCTCGCCACTCCCGCGCTCGTCACGCCCGCCGTCGCCGGCGGTGGACCCGGCCGCGGACATGGCGGCCACGGACCGGGACACGGCCACGGGCACGGGCCGGGACACGGCCACGCGAAGGGTGACGTCCGGTTCTCGACGTTCAACGCCTCGCTCAACCGCAACGGCGCCGGTGACCTCGTCCGCGACCTGTCGACGACCGACAACGCCCAGGCGGCCGCGGTCGCCGAGACGATCCAGCGCACCGACCCCGACGTGCTGCTCATCAACGAGTTCGACTACGTCGAGGGCGGCCGGGCCGCCGAGCTGTTCCGCGCCAACTACCTCGAGGTCCCCCACAACGGCGCGAAGCCGGTGGACTACCCCTACTACTACGTCGCGCCGGTCAACACCGGCGTGCCGAGCGGCTTCGACCTCGACAACAACGGCGTGGTCGGCGAGCCCGGCACCCAGGCGGGCGGCGACGACTCGTTCGGCTTCGGGCTCTACCCCGGCCAGTACGGCATAATCGTCTACTCCAAGCACCCCATCGGCACCCGCGACGTGCGCACCTTCCAGCACTTCCTCTGGAAGGACATGCCTGATGCGGCGCTCCCGGACGACCCGTCGACGCCCGAGCCCGCCGACTGGTACTCCCCCGAGGAGCTCGACGTCCTCCGGCTGTCGTCGAAGTCGCACTGGGACGTGCCGATCCAGCTGCCCGGACGGCAGACCGTGCACTTCCTGGTCTCGCACCCGACTCCCCCTACCTTCGACGGCCCCGAGGACCGCAACGGCCGGCGCAACCACGACGAGATCCGGTTCTGGGCCGACTACGTCAGCGGCGGGCACCACGCCTCCTACATCTACGACGACGGCGGCGAGCGCGGCGGTCTCGGCCGGGGCGAGCAGTTCGTCATCGCGGGCGACCAGAACGCCGACCCCTTCGACGGCGACTCCTACGACGGGGCGATCCGGCAGCTGCTCGACCACCCGCGCATCACCGACCCGCACCCGACCTCCCCGGGTGCCGTGGAGCAGTCGGAGCTGCAGGCAGGCGCCAACCTCGCCCACACCGGACCGGCCGCGGAGGACACCGCGGACTTCGCCGACACCCCGCCCGGCAACCTGCGGGCCGACTACGTCCTGCCCAGCGAGCGCCTCACTCCGAAGCGGGCGGGCGTGTTCTGGCCGCTGGCGAGCGACCCGCTGTTCGGCCTCGTCGGCACCTTCCCGTTCCCGGCGAGCGACCACCGGCTCGTGTGGCTCGACGTCAAGGTCGGCGCAGCACACCACCGCTGATCCTGCAGCGATGTCGCGAAGGGGACGGCCGGTGTTCACCGCTCGTCCACCTGCCGGCTCCGCGGTGGGCGATGCAGGCACCGAGGGTCGGAGGGTCATCCCCCGCTTCTCGGAAGGTCCCTCACCATGAGCCCCCGCACCCCCCTGCCCCTGCTCCCCATGGCCGATCGCACCCACGGCAACCGCAGCGCGGTGACCTGCCACCTGCGCTGCGGTGACGCCTGCTTCGCCGCCGCTCCCAACGGCACCGACACGTCGTACTTCCGCGACGTCGCCGCCCAGGCCCTGAGCCGCCGCACGGTGGTCGGCAGCGGTGTCGCAGCTGCCGCCCTCACCGCCGTGCCGGCCCTCCCGGCCGCCGCGAAGCCCGGCACGGGCGGGCCCGGTCACGGCCACCCCGGGCACGGACATCGCGACCCACTGCCCTTCACCGCGATCGCGCCCGTCGCCACGACGGTCGACACGGTGACCGTCCCGGCCGGCTACCGCTGGGACCCGATCCTGCGCTGGGGCGACCCGATCCTGCGCGGCGCTCCCGCCTTCGACGGTGCCCACCAGACTCCCGAGGCGCAGGCCGGCCAGTTCGGCTACAACAACGACTACCTCGACATCATCGAGACGAACCGCTCCGGCACGAAGGCGCTGCTCGTGTGCAACCACGAGTACACCAACGAGACCATCATGTTCCCGCCCGGCACCGACTCCGAGACCGTCATCCGCACGGCCTGGGCGGCCCACGGCATGTCCGTCGTCGAGCTCACCCGCCGGCGTCGCGGGGAGAGGTGGACCTACGTCCCCGGTGCCCGCCTCAACCGCCGGATCACCCTGGACACGCCCTTCGTCCTCGACGGCCCGGCCGCCGGCTCCGACCTGTTCAAGACGGCCGAGGACCCGACCGGCCGCACCGTGCGCGGCACGATGAACAACTGCGCCGGCGGCACCACCCCGTGGGGCACCGTGCTGTCGGGCGAGGAGAACTTCAACCAGTACTTCCGCGCCACCGGGACCGACCCGAAGGAGGCCCGCTACGGCCTCTCCGCCACCCAGGACACCCGCAACTGGCGCTCGGTCGACCCGCGCTGGGACGCCACCACGGCTGACTACGAGAACGAGCCGAACCGGTTCGGCTGGATCGTCGAGATCGACCCGTCCGACCCGCGCTCGACCCCGGTCAAGCACACCGCGATGGGCCGCTTCAAGCACGAGGGCGCCAACGTCATCCTCAACGGCGACGGGCACGTGGTGGCCTACATGGGCGACGACGAGCGCTTCGACTACCTCTACCGCTTCGTGTCGAAGGACCGGGTCCGCGGCGGCGGGCACCACCGGGCCGGACGCCGGCACGGGCAGCGCTCACCGCTCAGCGAGGGTGACCTCTCGGTTGCGCGGTTCACCGGCGACGGGCTCGAGGACGGGGTCAGCGACGGCACCGGCGAGTGGATCCCGCTCACCCGCGACGGCCGGTCGATGGTGCCGGGCTTCAGCCTCGAGGAGGTGCTGGTCTACACGCGCCTGGCCGCCGACGCGGTGATGCCGACCAAGATGGACCGGCCCGAGGACGTCGAGCCGAGCACGCACAACGGCCGGATCTACGTCGCCTGCACCAACAACACCGATCGCGGCAAGCCGGGCAAGGAAGGCCCGACCGAGCCCAACCCGCGTGCGGCCAACAAGGACGGCCACATCGTCGAGATCGTCCCCGACGGCGCCGACCACACCCGGACCACCTTCACCTGGAACCTGCTGCTCGTCTGCGGGGACGCGGCGTCGGCCGGCACCTACTTCGGCGGCTGGACCGGCCCGGTGTCGCCGATCTCCTGTCCCGACAACGTCGCGTTCGACAGCGTCGGCAACCTCTGGATCTCGACCGACGGGCAGCCGAGCGCGATCAAGCTCAGCGACGGCCTCTTCAAGGTGCCCGTCGAGGGTCCCGAGCGTGGTCACGTGCAGCAGTTCCTGGCGGTCCCCTCGGGCGCCGAGACCTGCGGCCCGGTGATCCACGACCGGGACGGCTCGGTCTTCGTCGCCGTCCAGCACCCGGGCGAGGACGGCTCGTGGGAGGCGCCGCAGTCCCGCTTCCCGGACTTCGTGCCCACCGGCGCCGCCAGCCGCCCCGGCCAGTTCTCCGGTCCGCGGCCCACCGTCGTGCAGGTGACGCGCAGCCGCTGACACCGGCATCTCCGCGCGACACCGCATCCGTGGCGTGGTCGGACCCGTCGCCGGGTCGATGTGGTCTGATCACGCCATGGAGCAGCAGCGGGGCACGTGGCCGGGGGTCGTGGACCCCGAGGTCCTCAAGGACACCGTGGTCGCGGCGTCCCACCGGCTGGCGGACGCCGCCAAGGTCGGTGCGTGGGACACCGTCCTGCACCAGCTGACGTCGTCCCACGCAGTCGGGGCCAACCAGTGGCGCATCGGCGGCTCGAGCTGGTTCAGCCCGCTGCACCAGGCCGCGTGGCTCGGCGCACCCGTCGGCGTCGTGGACCGGCTCGTGGAGCTCGGCGCCTGGCGCTCGCTCCGCACCGCGGACGGCGCCCGCCCGGTGGACCTCGCCCGCGACCGCGGCCACGCGCACCTGGTCGATGCGCTCGCCACCTCGGAGGTGACCGCGTCCCTGCGCCGGAGGCACGACGCCTGGGACAGCCACCTCGACGCCCTCGTCGCCGAGCGGACCGACGGCCTGCCACCGGTCGCCTACCGACCGGTGGCCACCGAGGTCGCCGCACTGGAGCCGCTGGACTCGCTGTGGTTCCCCTATCCGGGGATGTACGGCGGGTTCTCCCTGAGCCTGCACCGCAACCGCCTCGTGGTGGAGAGCTGGTGCCGGGTGGCGGGCGGGTCCGGCCAGGCCCACGTGATCACCAGCGGCGGCTGCGTCCTGGTCGAGGAGGGCTTCGTGTGAGGACTCCTCCGATCGCCGTCGCCAGCGCGGTCGCGGTGAGCTCGACCGCGCTGCTCGTGGTGGCGATCGGGCAGGGCTGGCTCGGGCCGGACGTCGGCCGAGGCGCGAACTTCTGCGAGGCGGCGCGCGACGGCCTCGTGCGGCAGCCGGCCAACACGCTCTCCAACCTCGGCTTCGTCGTCGCCGGACTGCTGGTCGCCCGTCGCGCCGGCAGCCGGTCCCCCGACAGCGTGCTGCCGATGCGGGTCGCCACCTTCTACGCGTGCGTCGTCGTGCTGCTCGGCCCCGGCTCCGCGGCGATGCACGCGACCCAGAGCGCGTGGGGCGGGCACCTCGACATGCTGAGCATGTACCTCGTCGCCGGCTTCGCCGCCTCGTGGGCGTGGGTGCGCTGGACCCGGAGAGGCACGGCGGCCTTCGCGACGGCGTACGTCGCCTGCGTCGCGGCGTGCGAGGCCGCCGGGCTCTGGTCCGGCCCCGTGCCCGTCGTCCACTACGCCGGCAACCTGGCGTTCGGCCTCCTCCTGGTCGCGGCCGTGGTGCTGGAGTTCCTCGTCTGGCGGCGCGCGGAGTCGGTGCTGGTCCTCCGCCACGGCGTCGTCGCCCTCGCCGCGATGCTCCTCGCCTTCACCGTCTGGCTGCTCAGCAACGCCGGCTGGTGCGACCCGCACTCGCTCCTGCAGGGCCACGCCGTCTGGCACCTGCTGTGCGCGGTCGCGGCCTACTGGCTGTTCCGGATGTACGCCTCGGAGCGCCTGCGCCCCGCAGCCTGAAACTCATCCATCCGGGTGGAGATGGTCGAGCTAGTCAGATTCGGCCCAATCCGTTGTCGCCCACTGTGCCGAACGTCCTAGGTCACACCAATCGGGCCTCAGTCCCGGTGGGCCGTCGGAGGCTCGGCGACCTCGAAGCGACAGCGACACCTCTGAATGGAGTACGCATGTTCGGCAAGGCAGTAGTCACAGACATGATCAACCGAAGCGCCGAGAACGAGACCGACCGGCGCCTGTTCCTCAAGTCGGCGGGAGTCGCCGGTCTCGGCGTCGTCGGCGCGGGAGCACTCGGCGGGATGACCGCTGCGCCCGCGCAGGCCGCAGGCGTCAGCGACGGAGCGGTCCTCAACTTCGCGCTCAACCTCGAGTACCTGGAGGCGGAGTTCTACCAGTACGCCGCCTTCGGCAAGGGCCTCGACGACAAGCTCACCTCCGGCAAGGGCAAGAAGGGCGGTGTGAAGGGCGGCCGTCAGGTGCAGTTCGCCACGCCGGCGATCCGCAAGTACGCCGAGGAGATCGCCACCGACGAGCTCGACCACGTCAGCTTCCTGCGCAAGGCGCTGGGCGGCGCCAAGGTGGCGCGTCCGGCCATCAACATCCAGGAGAGCTTCACCGCCGCGGCGACCGCGGCCGGCCTGATCCAGCCCGGCCAGACCTTCGACCCCTACGCCAACGAGGACAACTTCCTCCTCGCTGCGTTCGTCTTCGAGGACGTGGGCGTCACGGCCTACAAGGGCGCCGCTCCGCTCATCACCAACAAGACCTACCTGGAGGCTGCCGCCGGCATCCTGGCCGTCGAGGCCTACCACGCCGGCATCGTGCGCAGCGCGCTCTACTCCAAGGGTCTGCAGGACGCCGCCAAGGCCATCTCCAAGGCGCGTGACAGCCTCGACGGCAAGTCGACCAAGGACCAGGGCATCGGCTCGGAGGCCGGCAAGGCCAACCTCGTCCCCACGGACAAGAACGGCATCGCCTTCAGCCGCACGCCGGGCCAGGTCCTCAACGTGGTCTACCTCAACCCGAAGTCCGTCACCAAGGGCGGCTTCTTCCCCCGCGGCGTCAACGGCGCCGTCAACAAGAGCTCGTGACCTCCGTGTCGCGATCGAGCGCTCTGCTCGTTCGCGGCACCGGTCCCGAACGCTCACCGGTGGTCCGGGCGTCGCGAGGCGCCCGGACCGCCGGGAGCGGCTGAGAGGAGATCACATGTTCGGCATCGGACTGCCCGAGCTCGCCGTCATCGCGTTCTTCGGGGTCATCTTGATGGGCCCCGACAAGCTCCCCGGACTGGCCAAGCAGCTGGGTCAGGGGATCAAGGCCGCCAAGCGCATGGGTGACTCCGTGCGCGACGACCTCCGTACCTCCCTCGGTGACGACTACGCCGACCTCGAGCTGCGCGACCTCAACCCGCGCGAGATGGTCCGGCGCCAGGTCATGGAGGTCCTCGCCGAGCGTGACGAGGACGAGTCGGACTCGGACGACGAGGACGACGACACCTACAACACCGACGACGAGGACGACGCCGACGAGCCCGCCGGCGCCACCGACGCACTACCCGCAGGAGCGGTGCACCCGCTCCGCGACGAGAGGAAGACAGCATGACTTCCACCATCACCCCGCTGCTGATCGGAGGGCTGGGCGGCATGGAGCTGATCATCATCTTGGCCGTGCTCCTCCTGCTGTTCGGAGCCTCCAAGCTCCCCGACCTCGCTCGCGGCTCCGGCCAGGCGCTGCGCATCTTCAAGTCCGAGACCAAGGGTCTGATGGACGACGACAAGCCGGCCAGCGCCGACAAGGCGAAGACGGCTGCCCCGGTCTCCGAGCCCGTCCTCACCGAGACGGTCGTGGCTGAGCCGGTCGTCGTCGAGACGCCCCGCGAGCACGACGCTCCGCGCGGCTGAGAGGACCTCAGATGTCGATCGCCACTGCCGTCAACGTGCTGCGGATCGCCCCCAGCCAGCCGGGCTCCACGCCCGGCAGCATGTCGCTGGCCGGCCACCTCCGCGAGGCGAGGGCCCGGCTCATCCGCTGTGCGCTCGTGCTGGTGGTGGCGTTCTTCGTCGCCCTCCCCTTCTACGACCAGCTGCTCTCGCTGGTGCTCGGCCCCTACAACCAGGCGCAGCAGCTCATCGGGGAGGACACCGTCAGCACGGCCTACGTGGCCGGCGCGACGGGTCCCCTCATGCTCAACCTCAAGCTCTGCGGCGTCGCCGCCCTCGTCGCGGCCAGCCCCTACTGGCTCTGGCAGGCGTGGTCCTTCATCGTGCCCGGTCTGCTGGCCCGGGAGAAGCGCTGGTCCAAGGTCTTCGCCGCCATCGCCGGCCCGCTCTTCATCGCAGGCGTGGCCCTGGGCTACTACGTGCTGCCCAAGGGCCTCGGGGTGCTGATCGGGTTCACCCCGGCCGGCATGGAGAACCTCGTCGAGTTCGGCGACTACTTCTCGTTCTTCAGCCGGATGCTCCTGGTCTTCGGACTGGCCGTGGAGATCCCGTTCTTCCTGGTGCTGCTCAACCTGGCGGGCGTCGTCACCGGCGCGCAGCTCGGCAAGCACCGCAACATCATCCTGATGTCGGCCGTGGTCTTCGCCGCCGTCGCGACACCCTCCACCGACCCGTTCTCGATGCTGATGCTCGCCATCCCGATGATGGTGCTGTTCATCCTGGCCGAGGTCATCACCCGACTCATCGACCGCCGTCGCCGTGCCCGGGCGCTGGCCCAGGTCGCCCCGTGGACCGAGGACTGAGGACCGAGATGTTCCAGACCAAGAAGTACGCCGCTCCCCCGACCCGTCGTGCGTCGGGGGACGCGGTCTCCCTTGCGGAGCCGGGGCCTCCGGGCGGTCCGCGACGGGCGATGGGCCGGCTGTGGCCCCTGCTGGGACCGGCGTTCGTCACCGCGGTGGCCTACGTCGATCCCGGCAACTTCGCGACCAACATCTCCGCCGGGTCCATCTACGGATACCTGCTGGTCTGGGTGGTGGTCGTCAGCAACGTGATGGCGATGCTCATCCAGTACCTCTCCGCCAAGGCGGGCGTCGCCACCGGCATGAGCCTGCCCGCGCTGTGCCGGGCCCACCTGCCCCGCCGTGTGGTGCGCGGACTGTGGGGGCAGGCCGAGCTGGTCGCCATCGCGACCGACCTCGCGGAGGTCGTCGGCGGCGCGCTGGCGCTCAAGCTCCTGTTCGACCTGCCGCTCATCGTCGGTGGAACGATCACCGCGGTCGTGGCGTTCGCCATGCTCGGCCTCAAGAACCGCGGCCACCGCCACTTCGAGGCCGCCATCGTCGGCCTGCTCGGCGTGATCCTCGTGGGCTTCGTCTACGACGTCGCCATCAGTGGCATCGACTCGATGGCCGTGCTCGACGGCACGCTGCCCCGCTTCGACGGCGCCGAGAGCGTGATGCTCGCCGCCGGGATGCTCGGGGCCACCGTCATGCCCCACGCGATCTACCTCCACAGTGCGCTCACCAGCGAGCGCCACCGCCCGCGCACCGACACCGAGCGACGCACGATCATGCGTGGCCAGCGCGTCGACGTGATCGTCGCGATGACCATCGCCGGCCTGATGAACCTCTCGCTCCTGCTCGTGGCGGCCTCGGCCCTCTCGGGCCAGGGCATCGACACCATCGAGGGTGCGCACGCCGGCCTGGGCGAGTCCCTCGGCAAGGGCGCGGCACTCCTCTTCGCCCTCGGCCTGCTGGCCTCGGGCTTCGCCTCGAGCAGCGTCGGCACCCTGTCGGGCCAGGTGATCATGGAGGGCTTCATCCGCCGCCGGATCCCGGTGACCCTGCGCCGCCTCATCACGCTGCTGCCCGCCCTGGTCATCCTGGGCATGGGCGTGGACCCGACCGCGGCACTGGTCGGCTCGCAGGTCGTGCTCTCGTTCGGCATCCCGTTCGCGCTGGTCCCGCTCGTCTGGTTCACCGCGCGCAAGGACGTGATGGGCTCGCTCGTCAATCGGCCGGTCACCACGATCGCCGGGGGCCTGGCCGCCGGGGTGATCATCGTCCTCAACGCCGTCCTGCTGGTGCAGCTGGCCTCGTAGTGGGTTGACCGGGACCGAGACGGTGTAGGTAGATGGACCGACCCCCGTCTCGGAACTCTCGGAAAGTGGTTGACCCATGACCTCGTCCACCCCTGCACCCACGCCCGCGCCGAGTCCTGCTCGTCGCAGCGTGCTCACCGGCGCCGCAGCACTCACCGCGGCCGGTTTCGTCGCCCACCCGGCGCCGGCCGACGCGCACGGCGGTGGTCGCCACGGCGGGCACCACGGGCACCGCTCGACACGGCTGACCGTGCTCGGCACGACCGACCTGCACGGCAACGTCCTCAACTGGGACTACTTCAAGAACCTCGAGTTCGACAACGCCACCCACGACGACATCGGCATCGCCAAGGCCGCCACCCTGATCAAGGCCGCCCGCCAGCGGCTGCGGCACCAGCCGGTGCTGACGCTCGACGCCGGCGACACCATCCAGGGCACGCCCCTGGCCTACTACTACGCCCGCATCGAGCCCATCACCGGCGGCACCGTCCACCCGATGGCACGCGCCATGAACCTCGTCGGCTACGACGCCGCCGCGCTCGGCAACCACGAGTTCAACTACGGCATCGACACCCTGCGCACCTTCGAGTCGCAGCTGGACTTCCCGCTGCTCGGCGCCAACGCGGTCGACCCGGCCACGGGTCGACCCGTCTTCCCGCCCTATGTCATCAAGAAGCTCCGCGTCCACGGTGGCCCCCACCTCACCGTCGGCGTCCTGGGCCTGACGAACCCCGGTGTGGCCCTGTGGGACAAGGCCAACGTTGAGGGCCGCATCGAGTTCCCGGGCCTCGTCGAGCAGGCGAGGAAGTTCGTGCCGGAGCTCAGGCGCCGCGGGTGCGACGTGGTGGTGATCAGCGCCCACAGCGGCGCCGACACCTCGTCGTCGTACGGCGACGCGCTGCCGTGGCCGGAGAACGCCGCGTCCCTCGTGGCCGAGCAGGTGCCCGGCGTCGACGCGATCCTCGTCGGGCACGCCCACAAGGAGATCCCCGAGCGGTTCGTCACCAACGTGCGCACCGGACAGCAGGTGCTGCTCTGCGAGCCGCTCTACTGGGGCATGCGGGTCGCCGTGATGGACCTCGACCTCCGTCACGAGCGCGGCCGGTGGAAGGTGGTCGCCGCCCACGGGCAGACCCTCAACTCCAACACCGTCGCCGGCGACCCGGCCGTCCTCGCCGCCGTGCAACGTCAGCACGACACGGTCGTGGGCTACGTCAACTCCCCCGTCGGCACCTCGGCCGCGGCCCTCTCGGCCGCTCGCGCGGTCGTCGAGGACGTGCCGATCATCGACTTCGTGCAGTTCGTGCAGGCCGACGCGGTCAAGGCCGGGCTCGTCGGTGCCGACGCCGCGCTCCCGGTGCTGTCGATCGCCGCGCCGTTCAACCGCTCCGCGTCGTTCCCCGCCGGGGAGGTCACCGTGCGTGACGTGGCAGGTCTCTACATCTACGACAACACGCTGCTCGCCGTGAAGGTCACCGGTGCGCAGGTGAAGGACTACCTCGAGTTCTCCGCGCGCTACTTCCAGCAGGTCTCCGGGGCCGGGCCGTTCACCCTGGACCAGGTGACGAACGCCGTGACGCCGACGGCTCCCAACGGCACCCCCGACTACAACTTCGACTCCGTGGCCGGCCTCGACGCCCCGCTGACCTACGACATCGACATCGCCCAGCCCGCCGGGTCGCGCATCGTCGGGCTCGCCTACGACGGGCAGCCCGTGACCGCCGACCGGGAGTTCGCGCTGGCGGTGAACAACTACCGGCAGTCCGGAGGCGGTGGCTTCCCCCACGTGTCGACAGCGCCGGTGGTCTACAACCGGCAGAACGAGATCCGACAGCTCCTCATCGACTGGGTGACGGCCCACGGCACGATCGACCCGGCCGAGTTCGCCTCGGTCGACTGGCGCCTGGTCTCCGGCGGACGGCCGGTGAGCGTCTCGTGAGCCGCGCCGCCGCTCAGACGTAGTCCTTGGCGACGAAGCGGCCGTCCGGCGTGACCGGGTTGTCCTCGTTGATCGCGACGACGTTCTCGCCGGGCTCGGGGAGCTGCTCGGGCCGGTGGTCGAGGTGGACGCCGGCGATCATGCAGCGCACGGACCCGCCGGCGAGCTCGATGGTGGGGATGTCGACGTCGACGATCTCGCACGACTCCTCGATCGCTGCGACCTGGTCGGGGCGCAGCGAGCGTCGTGCCCGGGCCGACATGGCCATCACGTAGCGGCGCCTGCCCGTCGGCGTACGGCCGCAGAGCTCGACGGCGTTGCCGGCGAACTCGCGGACCTGCTCCTCGGTCAGCTCGACGATCGTCCGACCGGTGACGGCGAGGCGCTCACGCACCTGCTCGCGGCGGTCCTCGTCGGGGATCATCTCCAGCGCGATCATGGCGACCTCGGTGCCGATGCAGGCGATGACGTTGGTGTGGTAGACCGGCACGCCGTCCGCGTCGAAGGCGTCGAAGGCCATCGGCTCGTAGGTGAAGTCGGTGCAGAAGCGCTCGAGGACCGCGACGTCGGCGCGGTGGCTGCGCGCGGTGTAGGCCACCCGCGAGACGTGGTCGAGCACCATCGCACCGGTGCCCTCGAGGAAGATCCCGTCGGGCTCGAGCCCGGAGTAGTCGACGATCGCCTGGACGCGGTACTCCGACTTGAGCATCTCCAGGACGTCCGCCCGGCGCTCGTGGCGCCGGTTGGAGGCATACATCGGGTAGACCGCGACCGTGCCGCCCGCGTGGGTGGAGACCCAGTTGTTGGGGAACACGCTGTCGGGTCGGGTGTGGTCGTCGTCGTCGAAGACGTGGACCCGTACGCCGACCGCGCGCAGGGCAGCCGCCAGGGCGTCCATCTCGGCCAGCGCCTTCGCCGCGGTCGTGTCGTCCGACTGTCCCGGGGGCGCATCGGCCTGGAACGCGTTGTCCGCCGCCGTCGCCGGGTTGGGGACGAAGCTCGTCGCGCGGATCAGGATGACAGCGGAAGGGGCCTGGGCACTCACGGGAGGAATGTAGGTCACCCCGGGCCCCGTGGTCAGATCCCGACCGCTCAGGTCCCGACGGCCTCGGCCAGCCGCGCGGCCACCTCGACCGGGTCGTGGTCCACCGCCGCGTCGTAGCAGGTCAGCTCGGTCTCGACCCAGCCCGGCACGTCGGTGTCGTGCCACAGCCCCGACGGGGTGATGCCGTGCTCCTCGGTGAAGGTCACGACGCGCTCGTTGACCTCGGCGGCGGTGCCGGGTGCGTAGGCCAGGAAGGTCGCGACGTGCGGCACCTCGGGGAAGGTGCGGATGCCCCGCTGCTGCAGGGCGGCTGCGAGGGCGATCGCCCACGCACGGTAGTCGCCGAACCTCGTCAGGTGCTCGCGCAGGCCGATCAGCCCCCCGACGGCGGCTGCCGTCATCGAGAAGAGCGTCCCGCCCATCCGCTGCCGCCACGACCGCAGCTCACCGGCGAGGTCGTCCGGGCACACGACGAGCGCACCGCTGGAGGCGCCCAGCCCCTTGTAGAGCGAGACGTACATGGAGTCGAAGAGCGCCGCCGCCTCGGAGTGGCTGCGGTCCCAGTGCGGCACCGACTCCCAGATGCGGGCCCCGTCGGCGTGCAGGGGGACGCCGCGCTCGCGTGCCGCCGCGGACAGCTCGACGAGCTCGTCCCAGGTGGGCAGCAGGCAGCCGCCGTCGCGCAGCGGGAGCTCGACCAGCGCGGCACCGAGCCGGCCGCCGACCCTCGCCAGCGCGGCGGCGGTCGGGGTCTCGCGACCGGTCGTGAGCCACTCCAGCTCGAGACCGAGCACCCGACGCGGCCCGTCCTGCTCGTGGTGCACGAGGTGGGACAGGTCGGGCAGCGCCACCCGGCGCGACGCCGACCGGTCGCACCAGGAGCGCAGGGTGGCCTGCTGGGCCATCACGCCGCTGGGGAACATCACGGCTGCGGGCTTGCCCAGCAGCTCGGCGACCTCGCCCTCGAGCTGCGCGACGGCCCCGCGCGCACCGTAGGCGTCACGCTCGATCCCGTGCTCCTCGGCGAAGGCCGCGAGGTCGTGGAACATCGCCGCCGGGGTGACCGGGGCACGCCAGAAGACCGTCTGCGCCGACGCAGACGCCGCGCGGAACCGCGCAGTGAGGTCGGCGGCCGGGTCAGCGCTCACGCCTGGCGCTTGAACCAGTACGTCGTCTCGGCGCCGGGGAGGACCTGCACCAGCTCCCAGCCGTTGACGCCCAGCGTGGAGAGGAGGTCCTCCCACGACTCGGTGCCCTCCACGAGTGCCTCGGGGTCGGCGTTGTAGCCGCCGACCTCCACGTTGCCCTGATCGTCGACGGTGATCTCGAGGTGCGCCCAGGAAGCCATGACGCGATCCTGCCACAGCATCCTCAACCGCCGAGCGGCCACTCGTGCCGAGCATCGGCGCCGAGCCCGGAGGACGGAGTGACCGGACACGCGGCAAGACTGGCAGGCCGGCGACCCGTCACCCTCACTAGGCTGGCTGAGCCATGGACCAGACCGCACGCATCCTCCCGCCCTCGCCCGACATCGCCGCCCGCGCGCACGAGCGGCTCGCCGGACTCGCCACTCCCCCGGGCGCCCTCGGCCGGGTCGGCGAGATCGGCGCGTGGATCGCCGCCGCGCAGGGCGAGGTGCCGCCGCGACCGCTGACCGACGTACGCCTCGTGGTGCTCGCCGGTGACCACGGTGTCGCCGCGCACGGGGTGTCGGCCTACCCGCCGGCGATCACCGAGGCGATGGTCCGCACGATCGTCGCCGGCCAGGCCGGCGTCTCCGCCCTCGCGAGGGAGCACGGTGTGACGGTGACCGTCCTCGACGTCGCCGTCGACGCCGACCTCTCCGACCTGCCCGCCGCCGTGACCGGGCGGAAGGTGCGGCGCGGATCGGGCGCGATCCACCTCGAGGACGCGCTCACCCGCGCCGAGGCCGAGCGCTCGCTCGCGCTCGGCGCGGAGGTGGCGGGCGAGCTCGTCGACGACGGGGCGCAGCTGCTGATGACCGGCGACCTGGGCATCGGCAACACCACTCCGGCCGCGGCACTCGTCGCCGCCGTCCTGGGCCTGCCGGCCGACGAGGTCACCGGTCGCGGCACCGGCATCGACGACGACGGGTGGGCCCGCAAGCGCGACGTGATCGCCGCCGCGCTCGAGCGTGTCGAGGGGCGCACCGCCGACCCGGTCGAGGTGCTCGCCGCACTCGGCAGCGCGGACCTCGCCGCCACCGTCGGCTTCCTGATCGAGGCCGCCACCCGAGGTGTCCCGGTCGTCCTCGACGGCCTCATGTCGGTCGCGTGCGCGGTCGTGGCGCAGGCGCTCGCGCCCGGCGCGGCCGCCTGGTGGGTCGCCGGCCACCGGTCCACCGAGCCGGCCCAGACCCACGCGCTGAAGTCGCTCGGCCTCGAGCCGCTGCTCGACCTCGGCATGCGCCTCGGCGAGGGGTCCGGGGCCGTGGCTGCGCTGCCCGTCCTGCGCTCCGGCGTGGCAGTCCTGCGCGACGTGGCACTGCTCTCGGAGATCATGCCCGGGTGATGGTCCCGTGATCCTGCGCGACGCCTGGCTCCTGGCGACCGGCACCCTCACCGCGGTCCGCGTGCCACCCCCGGGGCGGGTCGACCGGTCGGTCGCCGGTCTCGCGATGGCGCTCGCGCCCCTGGCCGTGCTGCCGCTCGGCCTCGCCGCGGCGCTGGTCGTGCTGGTGGGCGGCTGGATCGACCTGCCACCGCTCGCGACGGCGTACGTCGTGCTGCTCGCGCTCGCGCTCGGCACCCGCGCCTTCCACTGGGACGGCCTCGCCGACACCGCCGACGGGCTGACTGCGTCCTACTCCGCCGAGCGCTCGCTCGAGGTGATGCGCACGGGTCCGGTGGGCCCGGCGGGCGTCGTCGCCGTGGTGCTGGTGGCCGGGCTCCAGGTGGCCGGCCTCACCGCCGTCGTCCGCCACGAGCACGCCTGGTGGGCCGTCGGGCTGCTGGTCTGCGCCTCCCGGGCGTGCCTCGCGCTGGCCTGCGTGCGCGGCGTGCCTGCCGCCCGCGTCGAAGGGCTCGGCGCGATGCACATCGGGTCGGTGCCCGTCGTGCTCGCGGTCTCGTCGCTGCTCGTCAGCGTCGTCGCAGTCGCCCTCGCCGGCCTCGGGCTGGGATCGGCGTGGCCCGCGGTGGCAGGGCTGCTGGTCATGGTGGCCGCGGTCCTCGCCCTGCTGCTGAGGTGCGTACGCCGCCTCGGCGGGATCACCGGCGACGTCCTGGGCGCGGCGGTCGAGCTGTCGTTCGCCGTCCTCGTGCTGGCGGCGTCGACCGTCTGAGGTCCGGAGCGTCAAGCCTTCCCTGCTCTGACAGGATGCGCGCCATGCGGATCCTGGTCACCGGCGGCGTGCGGTCCGGCAAGTCGACCCACGCCGAGGCCCTGCTCGGCGACGAGCCCGCGACCTACGTCGCGCCCGGCCCCTCGCCCGACGTGGAGACCGACCCGGACTGGGCCGCCCGCATCGACGCGCACCGCGTCCGTCGACCCGGCTCGTGGACGACCCTGGAGACCCAGGACCTCGCCTCGGCGATCGGCGACGCCCACGTGCCCGTGCTGGTCGACTGCCTCGGCACGTGGCTCACCGCCGTGGTCGACGCCGCCGAGGCGTGGGAGCAGGACAGCGACGACGTGCTCGGTCTCGTCCTGGCCCGTGTCGACGAGGTGGTCGAGGCTCTCGCCGCCTGCGAGCAGGACGTCGTCCTGGTGACCAACGAGGTGGGCCTCGGCGTCGTGCCCGAGCACCGGTCGGGCCGGCTCTTCCGCGACCTGCTGGGCACGGTCAACCAGCGCGTGGCCGCGGCCTGCGACGAGGTCCATCTCGTCGTCGCAGGCCGCGTGCTGCGGCTCTGAGCCTCCGTCCGGCTCAGCCGACCGCCAGGTAGCCGACGTCGGCGACGAGGCCGTCGTCGGGGCTGGTCCCGCCGCAGGCCTGCGCGCTGCCGCCGCCGCACCCGGTCATCCGGGTGCTGCCGTTGGCGAGGGTCACCTCGACCGAGGCGACCTTGGCGGAGGCGAACGGCACGACCGTGACGCCGTAGCCCTGCTTGTTGGTGCGCACGTGCGTCGTCGAGGTGCTGCCGTCGACGCGGTGCACCGTGACGACGGCCCGGACCGGCGTCGAGCGACCGAGGTCAACTGCGACGGTGAGCCACTTGCTGCCCGCGAAGGGCTGGACCGCACCGGTGGCGCTGGTGAGGTGGTCGAGGCGCGCACGGTGGGTGGCGATCGGCCTCTTCTTGGCGAGCTGGATCGTGGGGAGGGTGTTCGGGGCCGTCGGGTACGCCTGCTCGACGGCCTCGCTGTAGACGTCGCTCGGGTGCTGGTTGGCGTCCGCGAAGGCGGCGTACTGCTCGGGCGTCGACGTGCCACGCGCGACGAGGACCTTGTCGATCGCCTGGAGGGAGTGGCGGGTGTTGACGCCCTTCGTGGTGTCGAGGGCCTCCCAGACCTGACGGACGAGGTTCGGCACGCCCGCGGTCGTGTCGGCGTGCTTCTCGGTCAGGAAGCGCCAGAAGCCCCAGTTGCCGTAGGCGTTGAGGTCGAAGGTGTCGAGGCTCGTGGACGGCCCGGCGAGCGGGTAGCCGAGGTAGTCCGGGTCGCCCATCTGGCCGTAGTTGAGGAAGAACGCGTTGTCGTTGACATCGGTGTAGAGCACGTCCTCCATCGCGGTCGCCGTGGACTCCATCAACCAACCGTCGTCCTCGGCGTCGTAGGCGAACTGGACGGCGTGGAAGTACTCGTGGGCGACGGTGATCTGGAGTGCCGCGGTCGGGTCGAGCCACGGGGTGCTCGCATAGTCGTTGTCGAAGCCGCAGTAGGCATACCAGGCGCTGCCGACGACGGGGCCGTCCGCGTCGGAGCGGCAGTATCCGAGAGCACCGACGGAGTCGATGTCACCGAGGTAGAAGTCCATCCGGGTGTCGCCCTCCTGCCCGGCGTCGCGCAGGGGACGCTTGAAGCCCGCCGCGGCGTAGACGCCGGCCACGTGGGTGATCGTGTCGAACGCGGTGGCGGCGAAGGCCGGCGTCGTGGCGTGCTGGCCCTCCTCGACCCAGTGCAGGCAGAAGGTCGCGCTGCACTGCGTCTGCAGATCGGCCTCGGGGCCGTAGGAGATGTCGCGCGGGTCGTCGGGGTCGTCCGGCGGCGTGGTCGGGCGCGCGAGCAGGCGTTCGGCCGTTGCCCGGTCGGAGCCGCGCAGGGCGTGCTTGGCGACGAACAGGTCGCGCATCGCCAGGGTCAGGTCCGTGCGCTCGTCGGGCGCGGCCGCGGGCTCGCTGACCACAGCGGACTCCGCCGCGGCCAACGCCTCCTCGGCGATCGTCGTCTCGCCGGGGCGCGTCGTCGCGTCCGGGGTCGCTGTCGGGTCGGTGGCGTACGTCGGCGACGCCGCGATCGTGGTGCCGAGGGTCAGCGCGAGGACGGCTGAGAGCAGGACGGCGCGAGCGTGCGAACGGGAGTGCGAGCGGGGGTGGGGGCGCATGGACGGAATCACACCAGCACCACGGGCCTCGGCGCCAGCATCCGGAAGTCTGTTCATCACGTGGACATCGGCGGCGTCGTGGACCGCACGTCAGCCCAGCAGCAGCACGTAGGAGCCGAGGGCGACGAGCCAGGACATGAAGGAGCCGAGCAGGAAGTACTCGGTCATCTCGTGCACGGTCTGCTGCTCGTGGCGCGAGGAGAGCTCCGGGAAGCGCAGCAGGCCCTTGGCCGCGACCACCACGCTGGCCGCGGTCACCTGGCCGCCGAGCGCGAGGGCGAGGATGAAGACCCGCTCCAGCGGTCCGAGGAGTCGGCCGCCCTTGAGCTGGGTCGGCGGCATCCCACCGTCCCTGCGGGGGTTGATGGTGCCGGTGGACTTGAGGACCAGCCGCACGAGCACGTTGCCCGTCGAGAGCTGGATCCCGAACGCCCCGAGCAGGAGCAGGAACCGGTCGGCCGGGAGACCGTCCAGCACCGGCAGCGAGACCGAGTCGAGCCACCGGACCAGGGGTCCGGACGCCTCGGGCGCCAGGCCGGAGCACGCGATCGCGGCGACCAGCGCCAGCACGAAGAGACCGAGCGGCAGCCATGCGGCCGCCTGGGCGGGATGACCGAAGCCCCACGTGACCGCGAACCCCCACACGAGCACGACCGCGGCGATGACGAACAGCGCGACCACGTCGCGGCCGGTCGTCATCCCGACGAGCAGGCCGACGGTGAGCGCCACCAGCGCTCCCACGACCTGCGGCAGCACCTTCACCTTGCGCGCCGAGTGGGTCAGGTCAGTGGCTGCCAGGCCGATCAGCAGCATCGCGAGCCAGCTCATCCCCTGCCTCCTCCCACGATCCTCTCGCCGACTGTCACAGGTCGCGCACCAGCTCGTCTGCAGCCAGCAGGACTCCGATGCCGTCGGCACGGATCCTCTGCGACACCGCCGACGGACTGATGCCCAGCTCGTCGGCGATCTCGTGCTGCTGCCGTCCCCTCAGCAGACCATCCAGCACCGACATCGACCGCTCCGACATGCCGCTCACGATCTGGTCCCGCGTCATCAGTGCCGCGTTGACCGCGGCAGCGTCGGGTCCCTGCTCGCCCTCGGCGGCGACGTACGCCGTGCGCACCGCACGCATCGACGCCTTCCGTCCGTAGGCCTCGACCGTCTCGATCGCGGATCGTGCCGCCCACCACCCGGGCCCGTCCTCGACCCGGGGTTCCTCGGACAGCACCTGCACCCGTCCCCGTCCGATGCCCTGCCGGACGTCGACCTCGGGCAGCAGCGACAGGCGCAGCCGCAGGGTCGCGGCCATCGCCGTGCCGAGAGTGGCGAAGATCCCCTGGAACTCGTCGCCGGTGCCGATGCGCAGCGGCACCGTGGGCGCGTAGGTCGCGTTGACGTCGTCGACGGCTCGCGCGAACAGCGCGTGCACGTGCGTGCGGTCCCTGCTCCGACGGGAGCCGACCAGGTCACCGATCACGGTGAATGAAGCCTCTTGCTTCATATCGTCCATATGAAGATCATACCTTCTTCTGGCCGAGATGAACACATCTCCTTCATTCCCAGAAGACGTGCTCCACCACCGCGTGGGCGCGTCGCGTGGTGCGGAGGTAGTCGTTGACCATCTCGTCCGAGGAGCCCTGCGGATAGCCCAGCACCCGCGCCACCGCTGCGCGCTCGCGGGCGTCGCGGGGCAGCTGGTCCGAGGGCCTGCCGCGCACCAGCGTCACCGCGTTGCGGACCCGGCTCACCAGCCGCCAGGCCTCGGCCAGTGTCTCCGCGTCCGCCCCGGCGACCAGCCCGGCTCCGGCTGCGGCCTCGAGGGCCGGCAGGGTCTGGGGCGTCCGGAGCGCCTCGACGCGTCCCGCGTGACGCATCTGGAGCAGCTGCACGGTCCACTCGACGTCGGCGAGCCCTCCTCGGCCCAGCTTGAGGTGGGTGTGCCGGTCGGCTCCACGTGGAAGGCGCTCGTCGTCGACCCGCGCCTTGATGCGGCGCACCTCCACGACGTCGCGCTCCGAGATGCCGTCGGCGGGGAAGCGGAGCGGGTCGATCAGTGCGGTGAACCGACGACGCAGGTCCTCGTCGCCGACCACCGCGTCGGCGCGCAGCAGGGCCTGGAACTCCCACACGTGCGACCACTTGGCGTAGTAGGCGGCGAACGACTCCAGCGTGCGCACCATCGGCCCGTTCTTCCCCTCGGGCCGGAGGTCCGCGTCGACCTCGAGCGGCGGGTCGCTGGCGGGCAGCGACAGCAGCCGACGGAGCTCGGAGACCACGGCCTGCGCGAACGAGGACGCCGCCTGCGCCTCGGCGCCCTCGACCGGCTCGTGGACGAACATCACGTCGGCGTCACTGCCGTAGGACAGCTCGAAGCCGCCGTAGCGACCCATCGCGACCACCGCGATCCGGCTGGCGGGCGCGTCGAGCCCGCGCTGGCGGCGCACCGACTCCGTCGCGATGTCGAGCGTGGCCTGCAGGGTGGCGTCGGTGAGCCGGCTCAGACCTTGCCCCACCAGCGCCACGTCGGTCCCGGCCACCAGGTCACCGCAGGCGATCCGCAGCAGCTCGCGCCGGCGTACGGCACGCACCGCGCCGACCGCCGACTCCGCGGAGTCGGCGCGCTCGGCGAGCGCCTGCATCTCGGCGAGCGCGGCCTCCGCGCTCAGCGGCACCAGCGACTCCCCGAGCATCTTCACGCCGCGCGGCTCGCGCTCGAGGAGGTCGGTGGCGTAGCGGGAGGTGCCGAGGAGGTAGGCCAGCCGCTGTGCCACCTCGCCCTCGTCGCGGAGCATCGTGAGGTACCACGGGGAGCGGCCCAGGCTCTCGCTGAGCCGGCGGAAGCCGAACAGGCCGGCGTCGGGGTCGGGCGAGTCGGCGAACCACTCCAGCAGCACCGGCAGCAGGGTGCGCTGGATGTCGGAGGTGCGCGAGATCCCGCTGGTCAGCGCCTCGAGGTGGCGCAGCGCCGCCCTGGGATCGGCGTACCCGAGCGCGGACAGGCGTGCCTCGGCGGCCTCCAGCGAGAGTCGCGCCTCCGTGCCGGGGAGCCTGGCGACGGCACCGAGGAGCGGGCGGTAGAAGAGCTTCTCGTGGAGCCGGCGCACCTCGCGACGGTGGTAGCGCCACTCCTTGTCGAGCGCCGCGGCCGGTTCGGACAGGTGGCCCAGCGACCGGCCGAGGCGACGCAGGGATGCCGCGTCGTCGGGCACCACGTGCGTACGCCGGAGCTGGTGCAGCTGCATCCGGTGCTCGAGCGTGCGGAGGAACGTGTAGGCCTCGTGGAGCTTCTCGCCGTCGTCGCGACCGACGTAGCCGCCCTCCGTCAGCCGGGCCAGCGCGCTCAGGGTGGCGCCCTCCCGCAGCGACGCGTCGGCGCGGCCGTGCACGAGCTGGAGCAGCTGGACGGCGAACTCGACGTCGCGCAGGCCGCCCGAGCCGAGCTTCAGCTGGCGCTCGGCCTCGTGGGCCGGGATGTGGTCGATCACCCGGCGGCGCATGGCCTGGACGTCGGAGACGAAGCCGTCGCGCTCGGCGACGCTCCACACCATCGGCTCGACCATCTCGACGTAGGCCCGGCCGAGCTCGAGGTCGCCGGCGACCGGTCGTGCCTTCAGCAGGGCCTGGAACTCCCAGGTCTTGGCCCACTTCTCGTAGTAGCCGCGGTGGCTGGCGAGGGTGCGGACCAGCGGGCCCTGGCTGCCCTCCGGACGCAGGTTGGCGTCGACCGGCCAGATCGTGCCCTCGCGGGTGTGGTCGGAGCAGATCCGCATCAGGTGCGAGGCGAGCTGCGTGGCGGTGCGCAGCGCCAGCCCGTCGTCGGCGGGCTCCCCCGAGTCGAGCACACCGGGCTCGAAGACGTAGACCACGTCGACGTCGGAGATGTAGTTGAGCTCGTGCCCACCGCACTTGCCCATCGCGATCACGGCGAGGCGGGCGGCGTGGGCTGCCTCCCCGACGCGGGCGCGCGCGATCGCCAGGGCTCCCTCGAGGGTCGCGGCCGCGAGGTCGGAGATCTCCGCCGCGGCGTCGTCGAGGCTGACGTGGTGCGCGAGGTCGCGAGCGGCGAGCCGGAGCAGGATCCGGCGGTACTCCACGCGCAGGGCGTCGACCGCCTCCGCGTCGGGGAGGCCGGCGACCGGCCCCGGTGCCTGCGGGTCGGCACCGACCGCAGTCAGCATCGCCTCGCGGACGGCGTACGCCGCAGCGCGGGTGCTGCCGAGGGTCGGGTCGGTGAGCTCGCGCCAGTGGTCGGGGTGCCGGACCAGGTGGTGGGTCAGCGCGGCGCTCGCCCCCAGGACGCTGCACAGCCGCATCGCGGTGCCCTCGTCGTCGGCGACCTCGGCCAGCATCGCGGCCCCCGCGTCCGGCCCCGCCGCCTCGTCGAGCGCCTCGACGAGACGCAGCAGGCCGTCGAGGGCGGCGTCCGGGTCGGCGGTCGCGGCGAGCTTGTCGGTCAACGGCCTGCCTGCGGCACCGAGCCTCTCGATGCCCCGAGCGGCCGCAGCGCCGTCGACGAACCCGATGCGCACGTAGGAGCCCGACGACGTCATGGCGACGGCTCCTTCCCCGCATCGTCTGCCACCAGGGCGGCGAACCGCGTGGCCACCGGTTGCCACCACGACGTCAGCGCGGCCGTGGCCGCCTCGATCGAGGTCAGGACCGCCTGCGGGTCGAAGGTCTCGTCCTCGCGCTCGGTCGCGAGCCAGCGCTCGATGATCGCGGCGTCAGCCTCCGGGTGGGACTGGACGCCCCAGACGCGTGGTGCGAACCGGGCGACCTGCACCTCGCCGCCCGGGGTGCGCGCCAGCACCACGGCGCCGTCGGGCAGCTCCACCACGACGTCGTCGTTCCAGTGGATCGCGCGCTCGTCGCCGGAGCAGACGCCGAAGAGCTCGTCGGTCGCTGCGTCGTCGCTCCAGCCGAGCGGTTGCAGACCGACGGTGCGCCCGAGCGGGTTGCGCCCGACGACCCCGCCGAGCGCGGTGGCGACCAGCTGGTGGCCCAGGCAGATGCCGAGCAGCGGTGTGCCGACGGCGACCGCGTCCCGGATGCCCGCCTTCAGCGGCGACAGCCACGGGTGCAGGTGGTCGTCGTCGGCGCCCATCTCGCCGCCCAGCACCAGCACGCCGTCGTACGACGTCAGGGCGGGCAGTGCGTCACCCGCGTAGGGCCGGCAGACCTCGAGCGTGCAGCCCGCCCCGGTCAGCCACTCCCCGACCAGTGCCGGCGGGCACGACTCCTCGTGCTCGACGGCCAGCACGCGCGGGCTCGCCACGCCGACGGCGTGGTCGGAGGCGGCAGGATTCATCGTGGGTCAGAGGACCGGGAGCATGCGGTCGCGCTCGAACGCGGAGACCTGCCCGCGGTACTCCTCCCACTCGGCGCGCTTGTTGCGCAGGAAGAAGTCGAAGACGTGCTCGCCCAGGGTCTCGGCCAGGAGCTCGGAGTCCTCGGCGATCCCGATCGCGTCCCACAGGCTGCGCGGCAGCGGGGTGATGCCCAGCGCCCGGCGCTCGCGCTCGGTGAGCGACCAGACGTCGTCCTCGGCCTCGCGCGGCAGCTCGTAGCCCTCCTCGATGCCCTTCATGCCGGCCGCGAGCACCACGGCGAAGGCGAGGTAGGGGTTGCACGCGGCGTCTATCGTGCGCAGCTCGACGCGGGTGGACTGGCCCTTGTTGGGCTTGTACATCGGCACCCGGACCATCGCCGAGCGGTTGTTGTGACCCCAGCACACGCCCGACGGCGCCTCGCCACCGCCGAGGAGGCGCTTGTAGGAGTTGACCCACTGGTTGGTCACCACGCTGATCTCGCTGGCGTGGCGCAGGATGCCGGCGATGAACTGCCGGCCGGTCTTCGAGAGCTGGTACTCGGCACCGGCCTCGAAGAAGGCGTTGCGGTCGCCCTCGAAGAGCGAGACGTGGGTGTGCATGCCCGAGCCCGGGTGCGTGGTGAACGGCTTGGGCATGAAGGAGGCCCAGATGTCCTGGCCGAGCGCGACCTCACGGATGACGGTGCGGAAGGTCATGATGTTGTCGGCCGTGGTGAGCGCGTCGGCGTAGCGGAGGTCGATCTCCTGCTGGCCCGGACCGCCCTCGTGGTGGCTGAACTCCACCGAGATGCCCATTGCCTCCAGCATCGTGATCGCCTCGCGCCGGAAGTCGGCACCGCGCGACTGGGCGGTGTGGTCGAAGAACCCGCTGCGGTCGACCGGCTGGGGCTCGTCGCCCTTCCCGGGCATGTCCTTGAACAGGTAGAACTCGATCTCGGGGTGCGTGTAGAAGGTGAACCCCTTGTCGGCAGCGGCGCCGAGCGTCCGCTTGAGGACGTGGCGCGGGTCGGCGTACGACGGGCTGCCGTCGGGCATCCCGATGTCGCAGAACATGCGCGCCGTCGCCGGACCACCGTCGTCGCCACCGCGCCACGGCAGGATCTGGAACGTGGCGGCATCGGGGTGCGCCAGCATGTCGGACTCGTAGACGCGGGCGAAGCCCTCGATCGCCGAGCCGTCGAAGCCGATGCCCTCCTCGAAGGCGTTCTCGAGCTCCGCCGGCGCCACGCTCACGCTCTTGAGGAAGCCGAGCACGTCGGTGAACCACAGCCGCACGAACCGGACGTCACGCTCCTCGAGCGCACGGAGTACGAAGTCCTCTTGCTTGCCCATGGCATCAGCCTAGGGGTCACGTGGGGCCGGAGCCGCACGTGACCACCCGGTGCGGGCCGCCCGCCCGCTCGACGCGGGTCGTCCGGGCTCAGTGGCAGATGTTGACGTCCTGCGAGCCGAGGACGCCGTCTCGCACCTCGCGCATCGGGTGCAGCCAGCTCTGGGTCTCGGGGACGAACGCGATGCTGCCCGGGACGCGGCCGTGCACACCGTCGACCTCGACCTCCTCGACCACGAGGGGGACGGTGACCGTGCGGCTACGCACCCCCTCCCAGCAGGCCGAGGCCCTCTTCTTCGTCACGGCCTCCTGCAGGGTGACCGGGTCGCCCTGCAGCATGCCGTTGTAGCGCCACGCGACGGTGGTGAGGTAGCCGGTCTGGCCCTCCCACGGCGCGCGGACGGTGACGGACAGGCCCCAGGTCTTGGCGGTGGCGACGGTGAAGCGGACCTGGCCGTCGCGGACCTTCTTGGTCTTCGACGACCAGAGCCTCACGTCGGTGTGGCGGGTCTGGAGCGCGTTGGCGAGCTGGATCTGGCAGCCCTCGCAGTCGTCGACGGTGAAGGTCAGCGTGGTCCGCTGGGCGCCGCCGGGCCGGTCGGCGGACCGGTCAGGCGTGGCGGTGGCGGCGGCCGGCACGAGCGCGGCCGTGAGGACGGCGGCGGTCAGGACCGACCTGGCCAGGACGGTGGTGCTGCGGAAGTTCATGTCTCTCTCCCCGTAGGTGATCTGTCACTGCCTGGACGCACCTCCGCCCGGGAGGGTTGCATCTGCTTCCGCGGTGTCCTCATCCCTCGGCCGGGGGCTCGCAGAAGTCGATGTCCTGCTCGCCCATCACGCCGTTGAAGACACGGCGCATCGGTGCCAGCCACTCGGGCGTCGTACGCGCCCAGGCGAGGGTGCCGGGCACCTTGCCGGGAGCCACCCCGTCGACTCGGACCTTGCGGGTGCGGATCGTCATGTCGAAGGACTGCTCGGTGGTGCCACCCCAGCAGGCGCTGGCCCGACGCTCGGTGCGCGCGTCCCGGTAGCCGACGGTGTCGCCGGGGCGGGTCCCTGCGTAACGCATCGCGACGACCGTGACGTAGCCGAGGCGGCGCTCCCAGGGCGCCGTGAGGCTCAGCGACAGCCCGGCCGTGCGGTCGGTCGGCACCCGGAACGTCGCCTCGCCGTCGACGACCTCGACCTCCTTCGACTGCCAGACGTCGTCGTCGTCAGAGGTCAGGGCCGAGTGCGCGGTGATCTCGCACCCCTCGCACCCGGCGGCATGGACGGTCAGCGTGGTGGTCGCAGCGGCCCTTCCAGCGGCGGGCGCCGGGGCAGCCAGCGCCGGTGCGCCGGTCGGGACGAGGAGGGTGGCGAGCAGGGCTCCCGAGATCAGGCGTGAGGGCATCGTGTGAGTCTTCCTGTGAAGGTGTGTCCGTCCTACCACCGGTAGACGCACGGGACACCCGCACGCGTTGCGCGGAGATCCAGGCTCTCGACCTCAGTCGTCGTCGCCACCCAGCGTGTTGCGCTCGAGCTCGGCCAGGGTCGGCCGCCCCTGGTTGCAGAAGACCTCGAGGTCGACGGAGTTGCGACCGTCGCTGAAGACCGCGTCCACGTCGTCGTCGGGTCCCTTCTCCCAGCTGACGACGCGCCACCCCGCGGCGCGGTCGGGGCGGACGCCGGTGCCGTAGGCCCAGGTGCCGCGGCACTCGACGTCGAACGCACCCCACTCGCCGGTGATCGCGTCGCTGACCGCCGGACCGTCGGGCGACGGGACCGACGACGGGTCGGCCGGTGCGTTGCGCAGCACCTCGTCACCGACCGGTCCACGGTCGCGGATCGTCGCGCCGACCGTCGACACCGCCAGCACGCCGACCAGCACGGCCACGGCCGTGGTGGCGGCCCACAGGCCGAGCAGCAGGATGCGACGTCTCACGGACCCCATCGTGCCGGGTGCCGGCTCAGCGCGAGGCCAGGCGGTGGTTAAGGGACGGCTAAGGCGTGCTGGAGGTGCGCGCCGGGACGGTACGGTCACCGCGTGGCTGAGGTGCTGATCATCGAGGACGACGACCGGATCCGGCCGTTGCTGGTCCGCGGCATGCGCGAGTGCGGGCACACGGTGACGTCGGCGCCGACCGGGATGGGTGGGCTGCAGCTCGCCATCGACTCCTCCCCCGACCTGGTCGTGCTCGACCTCGGCCTGCCCGACGTCGACGGCACCCAGGTCCTGTCGATGCTGCGCGGGGTCAGCGCGGTGCCGGTGATCATCGCGAGCGCCCGCGCCGACGACCCGTCGCTCGTGGGTGCGCTCGACGCCGGTGCCGACGACTATGTGGTCAAGCCGTTCACCAGCGCCCAGCTCGACGCCCGGGTGCGTGCGGTGCTGCGGCGCACCGCCTCCGGTCGCGAGCGCCCCACCACCCTGACCGTGGGTGGGCTCTCGGTCGACCTGTCCGGTCGCCGGGTCCACCTCGACGGCGCCGAGGTCGAGCTCACGCCGCGTGAGTTCGACCTGCTCGCCCACCTCGCGGAGCGACCCGGCGAGGTGGTCACCAAGCGCGACCTGCTGGTCGAGGTCTGGCGCCAGCCCTGGGGCGGCTCCGACAAGACCGTCGACGTCCACCTGTCCTGGCTGCGCCGCAAGCTCGGCGAGACCGCCGCGGCACCGCGCTACCTGACGACGGTGCGAGGTGTCGGCGTACGCCTCACGGCTCCCGAGAGCGACGACTGAGGTGCGTCGCAGCCTGCTGGTCACCGCCGGCGCGGCGATCTCGATGGTGCTGCTGGCGATGCTCATCCCGATGGCCATCCTCGTGCGCAGCTATGCGCTGGAGGACCGTCTCGCCCGCGGCGCGCTCGAGGTGCAGGCGGTCGAGACCGTGGTCGCCCGCTACGACGACAAGGGCTCGGTCGGGCAGTACGTCGCCAAGCTGAACGCCGAGGACAGCCACACCCGCGTGACCGTGCTCTATCCCGACGGCGTGCCCGTCGGCCCCGACCCCGGTGAGGACTGGCGGGTCCTCGACGCCCGCAACACCGGCCGCGCCCGCGTCGACGACGTGGGTGGCGGGTCCCAGATCCTGGTGCCGGTCTCCCGGGGTGGCAACTCCGCCCTCCCCTCGGCGACCCCGGTCATCCGGGTGCTGGTCGACGAGCCCGGCATCGACTCGGTCGTGGGGGCGGCCTGGGCGCTGCTCGCGGGGCTGGGGCTGGCTCTGCTCGTCGGCTCGCTGGTCGTGGTCGACCGGCTCGGTCGCTCCTTCGTGCAGCCGATCCGCCAGCTCGCCGAGCACACCCAGACGCTCGGCAGCACCGGCACGATCGGTCCGGTCGCCGCCGTCGAGGGGCCTCCGGAGGTGCAGGAGCTGGCCGGCGCGGTGGACCGCCTCGTCGGTCGGATCCAGCTGCTGCTCGCCCGCGAGCGCGAGAGCGTCGCGGACCTGTCCCACCGCCTCCGCACGCCGGTGACGGCACTGCGGCTGCGGGTGGAGACCGTCGCCGACGACGACCTCCGCGAGCGGCTCGGCAGCGACCTCGACCACCTGCAGGCCACCGTCGACGAGATCGTCCGGGAGGCCCGGCGCTCCGAGCGCGAGGGCCTCGACCCGCGGACCGACGCGGTCGCGGTGATCGCCGAGCGGGTCCGGCACTGGGAGGCGCTGGCCGAGGACCAGGGCCGCTCCTACGTGATGGACCTCGCGACCTCCGGGCCGCTGCTGCGGGCCAGCCGCGCCGACCTCGAGGCGATGGTCGACGTGCTGCTCGACAACGTCTTCTCCTACACGCCCGACGACGCCGCCGTACGCCTCACGCTGAGCGCCGACGAGCACCGCGTCGAGCTCGTGGTCGAGGATGCCGGGCCGGGCCTGCCTCCGGGGCTGGACGCCACCGGCCGCGGGGCCAGCGGCAACGGGTCGACCGGGCTGGGCCTCTCGATCGCCGCGCGCACGGCCGAGGACTCCGGCGGCGAGGTGACCACGGGTGCCTCGGACATGGGAGGAGCCCGGGTCGCCGTCACGTTGCGGACGGTCTGACCCGGGCTCCAGCCGGTGTGCGGGTCTCGCTCAGGCGACGGTGACCTTCACCGAGCAGGCGCTGCTGCCGGCCGGCGTCACGGTGAGCTTGAAGGTGTCCTTGCCACGGGTGTTCTTGCGGAAGGCGTCGAGGTCCAGCTCGCCCTCGTCGTCGGCCTTGACGGTGCGCGAGACGGCCAGCTTGCCGTTGTGACGGATCGCGACCTTCCACTCGCTGAACGCGCGGGCGCCCTCGACGTCGGCGTCGACGTCGTAGCCGCCGCGCTCCCGGTCGACGTTGAGCTCGAACGTCGCTCCGGCGCAGGTGCCGCGCTTCTCCACGTCGGCGTTGGCGGGGGCGGCGACCAGGACGGTCGTGCCGGCTGCGGCGGTGGCGAGCAGGGCGGTGCTGGCGATGAGCTTCTTCACGGGGGTCTCCTCTGTGGGTTTCTTCGCTGGTGTGGGGAAGTCGTGCGATCAGGAGCCGAGGGTGCCCGTGCAGGGCTCGCCCTCCGGCGGGGTGAAGGTGACGGCGTACGTCGCGTCGCCCGGGTTGCCCGAGCTGAAGGCGTCGAGGTCGATCTCGCCGTCCTCGTCGGTGGTGCGGGTGCCGTCGAGGAGCACGGAGCCGTCGCGGGTCAGCTCGACCTGCCACTCCTCACCGGGGCCGCTGGACTGCAGCTCGGCACCGACCTCGGTGCCGCCGTCCTCCGCCTCGGCGCTGAGCTCCCACGTCGCGCCACCGCAGGTGCCGCGCTCGGTCGTCTGGTCCTCGACCGCGGCGTCGACGGCCCACCAGCCGCCGAGTCCGACCAGGACCGCCGCCGCGGCGCCGGCGCCGATGACTGCCTTCTTCTGCACTGTTCCTCCTCGTGGTCCGACGTCGGGGTGACGCCATGACCAGGAGGTTGCTCGACGCGGGGCTAACCCCGCTCCAGCCAGTCGTTAAGGCAGCGCTAAGCAGCTGTCCCGGCTGGTCGGGGTGCGAGCGGCTCCGCCACCTGGAGTCACCGGATATCCGGTGACCACCCCGCTTGTCATACGAGATCTGGGGTGCAGAGCGGGAGACTCGGGCGCAAAGCCGTCAGGAGGCCGGCACGTCCCGCTCGATCTCGGCCAGCCAGGCCGTCCCGCGGGCGTCGCTGGGCATCCGCCAGTCGCCGCGCGGGCTCATCGTCCCGCTCGCGCTCACCTTGGGCGCGTTGGGGAGGGCCGAGCGCTTGAACTGGTTGGCGAAGAAGCGCTTCACGAAGACCTCGAGCCAGGACCGGATGTCCTCGAGCGAGTACGCCACCCGCGCGTCGGCCGGGAAGCCGGGCGGCCACTCCCCTGCCTCGACGTCCTTCCACGCGTGCCAGGCGAGGAAGGCGATCTTGCGCGGTCGGTAGCCGTGGCGCACGACGTGGGCGAGCGTGAAGTCCTGCAGGTTGTAGGGGCCCACCGAGTCCTCGGTCGCCTGCGGCTTGACGCCCTCCTCGATCGGGATCAGCTCCGGGGTGATCTCCTGCTGGAGGATCTCGCCGAGCACCTCGCCGACCTCGTCGCTGAACTCGCCGTGGCTGATCACCCAGCGGATCAGGTGCTGCACGAGGGTCTTGGGCACCCCGGCGTTGACGTTGTAGTGCGACATCTGGTCGCCCACGCCGTAGGTGCACCAGCCCAGCGCCAGCTCGGACAGGTCGCCGGTGCCGACGACGATGCCCCCGCGCTGGTTGGCCAGCCGGAAGAGGTAGTCGTAGCGCAGGCCGGCCTGGACGTTCTCGAAGGTGACGTCGTAGACCTTCTCGCCGTCCGCGTAGGGGTGGCCCATGTCCTTCAGCATCTGCTCGGCGGCCGGGCGGATGTCGAGCTCCTCGAAGGTGACGCCGAGCGCCTGCGAGAGGCGGGTCGCGTACGACTTCGAGGTCGCGCCGGTCGCGAACCCGGGCATCGTGAACGCCAGCACGTCGCTGCGCGGCCGGCCGAGCCGGTCCATCGCCTTGCACGCGACGATCAGCGCATGGGTGGAGTCGAGCCCGCCGCTGACGCCGATGACCGCCTTCGGCGAGCCGATCGCGGCGATGCGTCGCTCGAGGCCGGAGACCTGGATGTTGTAGGCCTCGTAGCAGTCGAGCGCGAGCCGCTCGGGGTCGTCGGGCACGAACGGGTAGCGGTCGACCTTGCGCAGCAGGCCGATGTCGCCGGTGGGCGGCTCGAGCTCCCACTCGACGGTGCGGAAGCGGTGCACGCGCTCGTGGTGGGTGCGCCGGTTGTCGTCGAAGGAGCCCTGCCGGATCCGCTCCTGGCGCAGCCGGTCGAGGTCGACGTCGGCGATCGTGCGCCGCGGCCCGTCGGGGAACCGCTCCCCCTCGTCGAGCAGGTCGCCGCACTCGTAGACGAGCGTCTGGCCGTCCCAGCTGAGGTCGGTGGTCGACTCGCCCTGGCCCGCAGCCGCATAGACGTACGCCGCCGCGCACCGAGCGCTGGCACTGCGGACGAGCAGCCGACGGTCCTCGGCGCGCGCGACGGTGATCGGCGACCCGCTGAGGTTGGCCAGCACGGTGGCGCCGGCGAGGGCGGCCTCCGCGCTGGGCGGGACGGGCACCCACATGTCCTCGCAGACCTCGACGTGGAGGTCGAGGCCGGGCACGTCGAGGCAGCGGAAGACGAGGTCGGGTCCGAAGCGGACGTCCTGCCCGGCGATGCTGACCCACTCGAGCTCGCGGTCGTCGCCCGGCGCGAACCAGCGGCGCTCGTAGAACTCGCGGTAGTTGGGCAGGTACGACTTCGGCGCGACGCCGAGGATCGACCCGCGGTGCACGACGACCGCGCAGTTGTAGACGCGGTTGCCCTGCACGACCGGCGCCCCGACGACCAGCGCGGTCATCAGGTCGGCGCTCGCGGCCACGATCTCCGCGATCGCCTCCTCGACCGACGCGAGCAGCGTGTCCTGGAGGAAGAGGTCGTCGACGGAGTAACCCGTCAGGCAGAGCTCGGGAAACACCGCGACCGCGACACCCTCGTCGTGGCAGGCGCTCGCCTGCTCGATGACCGCCGCGGCGTTGGCCGCCGGGTCGGCGAGGTGCACCGGCAGGGTGACGGCCGCGACGCGGGCGAAGCCCTGCGCGTAGGCGGAGTAGAAGTCCACGCGCTCACTCTAGGGAACGCCCCACCCGGTGGATGAGGCGCGAGCGCACCGAGCGTCGGGATCCGTCGTCACCTGCGGGTCTACGGTGCCTCCATGCCCCTCCCTCCGGCACTCGACATCAGCCCGTGCGTCACCGACGCCGACTACGAGGCGTGGCGGTCCGTCCGGATCGCCGTCGTCCCCTACGAGCTCTGTCCCTCGGTGGAGGACCTGCGCCGGCAGGACGAGAAGGAGACCCGGCTGATGCTGCTTGCCCGCGCGGACGGTGTGCTCGTCGGCTCGGGGCTCGCCGACCGGTCGGACTCGGCGGCGACCGGGTCCCTGGCGCCGCGGGTGCTGCCGGACCATCGCCGCCGCGGGACCGGCACCGCGCTCCTGCGCCGGCTCGCCGCGCACCTCGAGGACCTCGGCCTGCCGCGCGTCCGCGCGACGGTCGACGACGACGGGTCGCTGGCGTTCGCCCACGCCAGCGGGTTCGAGGACATCGACCACGAGATCGAGCAGACCTTCTCCGTCACCGCCTCCCCGCACGTCCAGGACGCGCCCGAGCACGTCGAGGTGGTGCTCGCCGCGGACCGGCCCGGGCTGTGGGAGGCGTCCTACGAGCGGTTCGGCAGGGAGGCGACGAGCGACTTCGCGCTCTCGACCGCCCTCGACGTCACCCCTGAGCGGTGGGCCACCTCCTGGCTGGGCGACCCGATGTTCCTGGCCGTCCACGACGGCCGGGTCGTCGGCTGCGCCGGCCTGGTCACCGAGGCCGACGTCCCGCACCGCGCGGAGAACGCGCTCACCGCAGTACGCCGCGACTGGCGCGGCCGCGGCCTCGCGATCCATCTCAAGCAGCGCACCCTCGCGTGGGCCGCCGAGCACGGGATCACCGAGGTCTACACCTGGACCCAGGACGGCAACCACGCGATGCGCACGCTCAACGAGCGCCTCGGCTACGCCACCACCCGTCGCAGCACGATGGTGGCGCGCGACCTCCCGCTGGACTAGCGTCGCGCGGGTGCGCCCACCGCTCCGCACCACCTCGCTGTCCATCGCCGTGCTCGCTCTCACCGGCGGCCTGCTCACAGGGCTGTCGCCGTCCGTCGCGGTCCCGGCCGAGCCGTCGGCCCACCAGGTCACGGCGCCGGCCGTCGATCGCGCCGCGAGGGCACCCCGGCTGAAGGTGCGAGCCGTCGCCCGCGGGCTCGCGAACCCGTGGGACGTCCAGCAGGCACCGGGCGGGCGGCTGCTCGTGTCCGAGCGCGACCGCGCCCGCATCAGCGTCGTACGCAACGGCGAGCGCCGCACGCTCGCCGACCTGTCGAGGCTGGTGTGGGTCTCCGGCGAGACCGGGCTGATGTCGATGGCGGTCGACGCCCGCACGCGCACCGTCTGGGCCTGCCACGGCAGCTCGAGAGGCGGAGACCACGTGCAGGTCAGCCGGTGGCGGGTGGATGCGAAGTGGAAGCGGCTGAGCCGCCACCGCACGATCCTCACCGGACTCCCCTCCACCTCCGGCCGACACGGCGGGTGCCGGCTGCTCCTCGACCGCGCCAGCGACGCGCTGCTCGTCGGCACGGGGGACGCTGCCGTCGGCACCAACCCGCGCGACCTCGACTCCCTGGGCGGCAAGGTGCTGCGCGTCCACCGTCGCACGGGCGAGCCGATGGCCGACAACCCCTTCGCCGGCGCGAGCACGGACCGCCGGTTCGTGTGGACCTACGGACACCGCAACGTGCAGGGTCTGGCCCAGCGCGGCGACGGGTCGCTGTGGTCGGTCGAGCAGGGGAGCTATCGCGACGACGAGGTCAACCTCCTCGTGCCGGGTGGTGACTACGGCTGGAACCCGGTCCCCGGCTACGACGAGTCGGTCCCGATGACCGACCAGGCCCTCCCCGGCGAGCAGCAGGACGCGAAGTGGTCCTCGGGCGACCCGACGCTGGCGACCTCGGGTGCCGCATGGGTCCGGGGCAAGCAGTGGGGCCGTCTCGACGGCACGCTCGCGGTGGCCGCGCTGAAGGCGTCCCGCGTGCTGTTCCTCGAGTTCGACGACGCGGGCGACCTCGTCTCGGTGACCCAGCCGAAGCAGCTGACCACCCACGGTCGTCTGCGATCGGTGACCTCCGCGCGCAACGGCGACCTGCTCCTCACCACCGACAACGGGGATCGCGACCAGGTGCTGCGCGTCTCGCCGCGCTGACCGCACGCAACCCGGGGGTTTGAGGAGCCCAGCGGCACGGAAGAAGAGATCCATGACGTCTCCCCCGACGGACCCCGGCGCCCCCGATCCCGTGGCGGACGACCCCATGCTCCGGGTGCTGCGTGAGCGGCACCCGGAGGTCGACGTCGTGGTGCTGCCTCAGCGCCGCCCCGTCGCCGAGGCGCCCGAGGTCGACCCGGTCCGGCGCGACGCCCTCGCCGCCGACCTCGAGCTGGCCCTCGACGACCTCCTCACCCGGCTCGCACCCGACGCCGCGCGCCATGACGTCGCACGTGAGGACGGGCGCTGGCACACCGACGAGTGGGACCAGAACTGGTACGAGTGCGCCGCCGTCGTCGGCGGTCTCGACGTCGGCGAGAACGTCGCCCTGCTCCGGGAGACCGGCCGCTCGCTCGTCGAGCTCGGCTGGCGTGCCCGGCCGGTCCCCGGCGACCGGCCTCGCCTGGTCGCCAGAGCCCGCGGTGGCGCGGAGGCGACCGCCACCGTGCGACCCACCTCGCTGGTGCTGAGGATCCGCACGGCCAGGGTCCGCCTCACCGACGTGCCGGACGGGCTCGCAGGGGAGGCCACCCGATGACGATCCGCATGTGGACCCCCGCCCTCGCTCGGGCACGTGAGGCGTGGGAGGACCAGTCCGAGGGCCTCAACGGCCCCCGCAAGAACCTCGCGCAGGCCGATCCCGCCCTGCTGGGCGATGCGGTCCAGGCCGCGGCCCAGGCGTTCCTCACCACCTGGGAGCAGCAGACACTGGCCCTGCGTGACCGGGCGTCGTCGCACGCCGACGCCCTGGCGCAGACGATGTACGACTTCCGGGCCACCGACCAGGACAGCGTCCGCGCCACCCAGCAGCTGCTCCTCTGGCAGGACCGCGACGCGCTGCCGACGGAGGTGGGCACGCTGTGACCACGATCGAGCTGCCTGCGCAGCTGCCTCCGGAGCCCGAGCTGAAGGTGACCGCGGCGTCCAGCGCCGTGCTCACCGACGTACGCGCCGCCGCCACCGCCGTGAGCGACGTGGCCGACTGGGCGAGGTCCAGCGGTGCGCCCGAGGACTTCGGCGGCGACGCAGCTCGAGCCGCCGACCACGCCGTGACGATCTTCGCCCGCGACACCGACGCCGTCAACGCAGCGCTCGAGCGGGGTGCCCTCGCCATCGACGCGTTCCTCGACCAGATGCGGCAGCGACGCACCGAGCACGCCGACCTGATGGACCGCCGGCAGCGCCTCAACGCCGAGCAGGAGTCGCTCCGCCAGCGGATCCAGGGCGCCACCCAGGACCAGGTCGCCTCGCTCCAGGCGGAGGCGGCCGACCTCCGCCAGCGGTTCGCGGCCTACCTCAGCGACCTCCAGGCCTGGCGCGAGCGCGTCGACGCCGACGAGCAGGCCTGCGTGCGTGCCCTGTCCGCCGTCGACGAGCTCGCCGAGGGCACCGCCGCGGCCGCCGACGCCTCCCGGGCCGACACCGCCGCGCTGGCCGCCGAGCTCACGGCCCTCGGCACCGACACCGACGCGGTCAACGCCTGGTGGAGCGGCCTGTCGCAGGCGCAGCGCAACGCGCTGATCATCAGCCACCCCGACCTCGTCGGCAACACCAACGGCATCGCGACCGGCGACCGCGACGAGGCGAACACCTCCGCGGTGCAGCGCGACATCGAGTACCTCATCGGCCGCCAGGAGTCCGGCGACTCGCTCAGCGCCTCGGAGCGGCGATGGCTGGAGAACGCCCAGTCCGTGGAGCTGGCCGTCGCCAACGCCACCTCAGCGTCGTACGCCGAGCTCGGCGTCGAGGCCTACGTCATGGCCTACCAGCCGCACGCGTTCGGCGGCGACGGCATCGCCGCGGTCGCCTACGGCAACCCCGACACGGCCGACCACACCGCGGTCTACGTGCCCGGCATCATGCAGGACGGCACCCAGATCGACGAGAACGGCCTGCAGGCGCTGAACCTCTACGAGGAGACGGTCAACAGCATGGCCGGCGAGGACCCGCCGCGCACCGGGTCGGTGTCGACGATCGCCTGGATCGGCTACGACTCCCCCAACTTCAACCCCGAGTCGAAGTGGCCGTGGGACCTGGTCGACTCCGCCGGCGACGTCGCGCACACCGTGACCGAGTCCAACGCGCAGGCAGGTGGCGTGGCGCTCTCGCAGTTCGTCGACGGACTCAACAGCACCCACACCACCGGCGACCAGCCGCACCTGACGGTGATCGGCCACAGCTACGGCTCCACCACCTCGGCGTACGCCGCTGCCGGCGGGATGGCGGCCGACAGCCTGGTCCTGATCGGCAGCCCCGGGGCGAGCGAGGGCGTCACGAACGTCCACGACCTCAACATGCCCGAGGGACAGGTCTTCGTGGGCGCCGCCGACCACGACCCGGTCTCCTGGCTCGGCGGCAAGGACGGCCTGTTCCCGGGCACCTGGGACGACAGCCTCGGGCTCGGCGAGGACCCCGCCCAGAGCGACTTCGGCGCCACGGTGTTCGCCGTCGACAACGGCCAGGAGTTCCACGGGCCGGGCGGGCTGGTCAGCACCGGCTTCATGCAGAACCACGTCAACTACTTCGACGACGGCAACCCGGCGCTCGCCAGCATGGCCGACGTCGTCTCCGGCAACTCCGGTGCCGTCGTCGACACCGGCGGTCGCACCCAGGACGCCCACGACTACCTCTACGACTGGGTCGGCGGCGAGGTGCAGCACCACGTCATCGATCCCGTCGTCGACGGCGTCGTCTCGACCTACGAGGGCGTCCGCGACGGCGTGGTGGAGACCTACGAGGGGGTCCGCGACGGGGTCAACGACGCCGTCGACACCGCCACCGACACCTGGAACCACGTCTGGGACAGCGTGTGGCCGCCGCGATGGCCGTGAGGAGCCTGGCGTGAGCACTACGGTGGGCCGCATGCGCACCGCACTGACCCTCCTCTCGCTGGCCGCGCTGCTCGGTGCCACCTCCGCCTGCAGCATGGGCGGGGACGACGTCTCGGCGAAGTCGCGCGAGCAGGACGTCGTCGACACGGTCGCCGACGCCGTGCCGCTGGCGCAGGACGCCCTCGGCGCGAGCAAGGTCCTGGTCGACGGCAAGTGGAGCTCGTGCCCCGGCGGTGTCGGGCACCGCTTCGCGGGCGGTGGCACCTTGAGCGCCGGCGAGGGTGACGCCGCAGCGCAGCTCGAGGCGGTGCGCGACGCGCTCGTCGGTGCCGGCTTCGAGGACGGCACGCAGGTCGACGGCCATGTGAGCGTCACCCGCGACGAGGTCGCGCTCGACTTCCAGCAGCAGCTGGCCGCCACGACCCCCGGCACGTGGAAGGTCAGCTTCCAGGGGCCCTGCAAGCGCTACTCCGGCGACGACGAGGACTACGTCAAGGCACAGGGACTCGAGCCGGCGCGGACGCTGCTCGACTGACGTGTGAGGGTTGCCACAGCGCCCTACCGGCCCGTTCGGCACTAGCCTCGTGAGTGGTCCGTGGACTCCATCAGGGAGCCGCGAGATGACGAGGAGCGACCCATGTCCGGACAGACCGCACAGCCCGAAGAGACCGCCCCCTACGGCTCCGGCCCGGCAGCATCCGCCTCATCGAAGGCGGCACCGACCCGGCGCGTACGCACCCATCACCTGCGGGAGATGAAGGAGCGCGGCGAGAAGATCACCATGCTGACGGCGTACGACATGTACACCGCGGCGACCTTCGACGAGGCCGGCATCGACCTGCTCCTCGTCGGCGACTCGGCCTCCAACAACGTCCTCGGCAACGAGACCTCGCTGCCGATCACGGTCGACGAGCTGCTGCCCCTCACCCGCGCCGTCACCCGCTCGGTCACGCGGGCGATGGTCGTCGGCGACCTGCCGTTCGGCAGCTACCAAGCCTCGCCCGAGCAGGGCTACCTGACGGCCGTGCGGTTCATGAAGGAGGCCGGCGCGCACTGCGTGAAGCTCGAGGGCGGCGCCGAGATGGCCCCCGTCATCGAGAAGTGCACCCGCGGCGGCATCCCCGTCATGGCGCACATCGGCTTCACCCCGCAGTCCGAGCACACCCTCGGCGGCTATCGCGTGCAGGGCCGCGGCGACGCGAGCGACCGCGTGATGGCCGACGCCCGAGCGGTCCAGGAGGCCGGCGCCTTCGCGGTCGTCATGGAGATGGTGCCCGGCGACGTCGCCGAGCAGATCAGCAAGGAGCTGACCATCCCGACCATCGGCATCGGTGCGGGCGCCGGCTGCGACGGCCAGGTGCTGGTCTGGCAGGACGCCTTCGGCCTGCGCACCGGCAAGATGGCGCGCTTCGTCAAGCAGTACGCCGACGTGTACCAGGTGCTGCTCGACGCCGCGAAGGCGTACGCCGACGACGTCCGCGGCGGCACCTTCCCGGGACCCGACCACACCTTCTGAGCGGCGCGGCCGGCGCGGGTCAGTCCTCGACCGCGTCGTCGTTCCACTTCGGGTCGTTGTCCCACTCCTCGTTGCGCTCCGCGACCTTCTCGAGCGCGTGCGAGGCCTCCTCCGCGGTGGCGTACGGCCCGAGGCGGTCGGCGTTCTTGCAGCCGTCGCGACCCTCGACCGTGTGGTGGGTCAGGCAGAACCAGTACTCGTCGTCGCTGTCGCTCATGTCCGCGAAACTACACTCGCTGTCGTGTCTGTCGTATCCCCCGCGCAGGTGTCCGCACGTCGGTCCGTGCCCGCCCACATCCCCCGACCGGAGTACGTCGACCAGCCGGCGCCGCAGCGCTTCACCGGCGAGGAGGCCAAGGACGCGGAGACGATCGCGCGGATGCGGGTCGCCGGCCGGCTCGCCGCCCAGGCACGCGAGCTCGTCGGCTCGCACGTCGCGCCCGGGGTGACCACCGACGAGCTCGACCGCATCGGCCACGAGTTCCTCTGCGACCACGGCGCCTATCCCTCCACCCTCGGCTACCGCGGCTTCCCCAAGTCCCTGTGCTCCAGCGTGAACGAGGTGATCTGCCACGGCATCCCCGACTCCCGGGTCGTCGAGGACGGCGACATCGTCAACATCGACATCACCGCCTTCCTCGACGGCGTGCACGGCGACACCAACGCCACCTTCCTCGCCGGCGACGTCGACGAGGAGTCGCGGCTGCTCGTCGAGCGCACCCACGAGGCCCTCGACCGCGCGATCAAGGCGGTCAAGCCCGGTCGCCGCGTCAACATCATCGGCCGGGTGATCGAGGCCTACGCCAAGCGCTTCGGCTACGGCGTGGTCCGCGACTTCACCGGCCACGGCATCGGCACCGCGTTCCACTCCGGGCTGATCATCCCCCACTACGACGACCCGAGGTACGACGACGAGATCCGCGTCGGGATGACCTTCACCATCGAGCCGATGCTCAACCTCGGCACGCCCGACTACGACATGTGGGACGACGGTTGGACCGTCGTGACGAAGGACCGGCGTCGCTCGGCCCAGTTCGAGCACACGCTGCTGGTCACCGCGGATGGCGCCGAGGTCCTCACCCACCCCTAGACTCACTCCTCGAGTGGGTCGGCCGGGCGGCCGCGGTCCACCACCCTCATCGGGTGGCGGGTCGAGGAAGGTCCGGGCTCCACAGGGCAGGGTGGTGGCCAACAGCCACCCGGGGAAACCCGCGGGACAGTGCCACAGAGAACAGACCGCCGGTCCGGTGCTTCGGCGCAGGACAGGTAAGGGTGAAACGGTGGTGCAAGAGACCACCAGTGCGCCGGGCGACCGGCGCAGCTAGGCAAACCCCACCCGGAGCAAGATCAGACAGGATGCGTTCGAGGGCGGCCCGCCCGAGCATCCGGGTAGATCGCACCAGGCGGCCGGCAACGGTCGTCGCAGATGGATGGTCGCCCCTGCGTCAGCAGGACAGAACCCGGCCTACAGGCCGACCCACTCCCCCAGGTCGCAGATCGCTCGTGACATGCACGAGCGATCCTCGAGTCAGCGGACATCCCGCCGGAAGTCACGCGTCCAGCGCTGAGAGCACGTCACCGAGCCGGTCGTGGACGTGACGGACCGACGGCCGGTCGACCGGTTCGGGGGCCAGGCACGCGGACAGCAGGTCGGTGAAGGCGCGGGGCAGCCGCGTCCTGAGCGACCCGAGCCGCGGTGCGGACCGGTGCAGCTGGAGGAAGGCGCCGTCGTCGAAGGCATCGTCCTCCGACTCGTCGAGCGGCGCGAACGGTGCGACGCCGGTGGCCGCCTCGAAGAGGGTGGCACCCAGCCCCCACACGTCGGAGGCGGTGGTGACGACCTCGCCCCGGGCCTGCTCGGGTGCGAGGTACTCCCGGGTTCCGGTCCCGCGGCGCACCAGCCCGGGCGGGCGGGCGATGCTCAGGTCGATGAGGGTGGCCCGGCCCGCGTGCGCCATCACGTTGCCCGGGCGCACGTCGAGGTGCAGGTAGCCCGAGTCGTGGAGATAGCTGATCGCCGAGGCCAGCTGGCGGCCCAGGTGGCACAGGTCCGCGACCGGCAACCGTCGCAGGCGCTCGTCGATGACCTCCTCGAGGGTGAGACCGACGTCGGTCTCGAGGATCACCACCGGCGTCGCGCCCTCGATCGTCTCGAAGGCCCGCGGGAGGTGCGGGTGCGCGAGCTCCTTGAGCAGCCAGCCCTCCTGCAGCAGCCGGCACCGGACCCGGCGTACGTCGACGCGGTCCGGGCGGATCGTCTTGGCGACGCAGCTGCACAGGCGCTCCTCCGACCACACCTCGTAGACGTCGAGCGCCGATCCGCGCGAGAGGAGCGAGACGACCGTGTAGCCGGGAGCGATCTCGTCTCCGGGCGCGAGGACCACCGGGTCCGCCTGCTGGATGCTCATGCGACACCCACCGGCTCACGCCGCGGTGCGTGCGTGCGCCACAGCGCCGCGTAGTGCCCGTCGCGGGCGAGCAGCTCCTCGTGGGTGCCGCGCTCGACGACCTCACCGCGGTCCATGACGAGGATCAGCGTCGCGGAGCGGACGTGGGCCAGGGCGTGCGAGACGACCACGGTCGTCCGGCCCTTCATCAGTCGGTGCAGGGGCTCGGTCACCCGCCGCGCGGACAGCGCGTCCAAGCCCGTCGTCGGCTCGTCGAGGAGCAGGATCGGCGCGTCACGCAGGAGCGCCCGGGCGATCGCGACCCGTTGCGCCTGGCCGCCGGACAGGCGTCGGCCGCGCTCCCCCACCGGGGTGTCGTAGCCCTCCGGCATGGCCTCGATGAAGTCGTGCGCATCGGCCTCGCGCGCCGCCTGCTCGACCTCCGCACGAGTGGCCGTCGGCCGGCCGAAGGCGATGTTGTCGAGCACCGAGCCGTCGACCAGCAGGGTCTCCTGCAGCACGACGGCCACGTGGCGGCGTACGGACGCGCGCTGGAGGTCGCGCAGGTCGCGCCCGCCCATGCGCACCACGCCCGCGTCGGGGTCCAGGCTGCGCATCAGCAGACCGGCCAGGGTCGACTTGCCGGCACCGCTGGCACCGACGATGGCGACCACGTCTCCGGGCCGTGCCGAGAAGCTCACCCCGCGCACGGCCGGGCCGTCGGCGCCGGGGTAGGTGAAGCTGACGTCGTCGAAGTCCAGGTCGCCGTTCCGGTCGTCGAGCACGACGGCGCCGGGGCGGTCGGGTGGCAGGGTCGGCTCGTCGAGCAGCTCGATCACCCGCTCGGCGCCGGCGGACGCGGTGAAGGCGGAGGTGACCGCGCTGCCGAGGCCGCGCACCGGGTCGTAGAGGCGGGTCAGGAAGGTCAGGAACGCGAGCAGCCCCCCGACGGTGAGCTCGTCCTCCGCGAGGAGCCAGGCACCGGTGCCGATGACGACGAGCGCGCCGAGGAGCTCGATGAGGTCGAGCGTCGGGACGTAGAACGAGCGCAGCCGCGCCGCCGCCATCTCGGTGCGGTACTTCCCCTCGGCCTCGGCGGCGTACCGCGCCACCTCGCGCTCGCCCTGGTCGTAGGCCTGCACCAGCGGCAGGGTGCTGAGGGTCTGCTCGAGCGAGGTGCTCAGCCGGCCCGAGCGGCGTTGGCGCTCGCGCGAGATGTCCTTCAGGCGGCGGGCGAAGAACCGCGAGGTACCCCAGAAGAGCGGCGCGACGACCAGCGCGACGAGCGCCAGGACCGGTTGCAGCACGACGAGCGCGACGGAGAAGAAGACCAGCTGCAGCAGGCTCGACACGGCTCCGCTCGAGCCGGAGACGAGGAACGCCTCGACCGCCGACACATCGCCCGTCACGCGGCTCATCACGTCACCGAGACGCGAGCGGTGCAGGAAGTCGAGCGGCAGCCGCTGGAGGTGGTCGAGCAGCGCGGTGCGCACGTCGACGACGAACCGTTGGCTGAGCCAGGTCGACAGGAGCCGGTCGGCGCCGTCGCAGAGCGCTTGCACGACGGTGAGACCGACGTAGGTCGCGGCCACGACGGGGAACAGGCCGAAGTCACGCGGGATGAGCACGTCGTCGACCACGACCTTGAAGAGCCAGATCTCGACCGACGCCAGGGCCGGGCTGACCGCCGCGAGCACGAGGCCGGCGACCATCCACCAGCGGCGCGGCGCGGCGTAGGGCCAGAAGCGTCGCAGCACGTCGCGGACGCGCGGGGCGGAGCTGGGCATCTGGCCTCCTGGGTCCGGACGGCGGGCATGGGGCCGGGACGGGCAGGTGGGGGTTCCTGCCCGTCCCGGTCGTGCGGTCAGTGACCGGTGCGGGTGCGCGTCCGCGTGCTGGTGTTGCCGCGCGTGCGGGTGCGGGTCGAGGTGTTGTCGCGACCGCGTCCGCGGCCGCGACCGCGGCGCTTGGTCTGGTAGGCGCTGAATCCCATGACTCCTCCTTTCCTCGGCTCGGGGAGGCCGGCGTCCCGGTGGGGTCGGATCCGCTCGGCCTCGGTGGTCCCGACGCTAGGGACGCCGAGGTCGGAGTCACCAGATGTCCATAGGTGCTAGGACCATGCGACCTCGTGGCGCGGGCCGTCAGAGTGCCCCGGGAGGCACCTCCCCCCTAGGGAGGGCCCGCACGACACAAATCGGGTAATCGAGGAGCGCACCGGCTACCGTCGTGACAACGCTCCTGCCGGGCGGATCACCGCACTACATGCAGACGGAGTTCCATGCGCAGACGCCCGCCCCTCGCCGCCACCGGACCGGACCCGCGCCTCGACGCGGAAGCGGGATGGCTGACACGCGCCGGGTCCGGGGACGCCGCGGCCTTCGCAGACCTCTACGACGTGATGTCGAGCCGGGTGTACGGCACCGTGCTCGTCCTCGTCGGCGATCCGGTCCAGGCCGAGGAGACGACGCTCGCGGTGTTCCTCGACGTCTGGCGCACGTCCGCGAGCTTCGACCCGGGTCGCGGCTCAGCCGCCAGCTGGGTCATGACGATCGCCCACCGCCATGCAGTCCTGTGCGCACGCGCGCGTCGCGACGACGGCCCCCGCCCGCGAGGCAGCGCCGACACCGCCTCGGGGACGACAGCACCACGCCCGCGCCGCAGCACGGTGGTCGCGGCCCTGGACGAGCTCCCGGCCGCCCAGCGCCATGCCGTTGACCTGGCCTGGTTCGACGGTCACCCGAGTGCGGACACGGCGCCCCCGGAGCATCGCCCGGCCCTGCTCAGGTCGGCGCTCCTGGCCCTTCGCGACCGGCTCGCGGGCGTCGACGCCGAGAGCGCCTGAAGCGCCGGTCCACACCGGCAGGATCGCGCCTCACACGAGGCGGAAGGCCACCTTCCGCGTCTTCGGGTCGGCCGCCACCAGCTCGACGGTGACCTCCTCGCCGAGAGGCAGGTCGGTCGGGCCGGAGACCTTCGCCTCGATGGCCGGGTCCTCGATGGTGATGTCACCCCGGGTCGGGTCCTTCTCCTCGACGTCGACCACGACGGCGGTGAACCTGTCGCCGACGCGGTCGTGCAGCAGCTCCGCCTCGCAGAGGTCGACGATCGCGTTCTCGTACTGGTGGGCGCGGCGACTCGAGCTGGTCATCGTGTCGGGCAGCTCGGACATCGCGGCTAGCACCCAGTCGGGGACCTCGGTGCCGGCACACAGGGCCAGGCAGATCTCGCCCGCGTAACGGTCGGCGAGCCGGCGCAGCGGCGCGGTCACGTGTGCGTACTCCGAGGCGAGCGCGGAGTGCTGCGCCTGGACGGGGAGCTCGCCGTTGAAGGTGACGTAGCCGGCTCCCCGCAGCAGCCGCGTGCAGGCCACGACCATCGCCGCGTGGGTGGGCTTCGACGGGTCGAGCGTGCGGACGAAGTCGGGGTAGAGCTGCTCGGCCGGCCACTCGATGCCGAGCGCGCGAGCGGTGCGGTGCAGCCGCTGCACGTCACGCGGGTCGGCCGGCGGCAGCGTGCGGAGCACCCCGACGCGGGCGTAGACCATCAGCGACGCCGCCGCCATGCCGGTCAGCAGTGAGATCTGCGAGTTCCAGCTCTCGACCGGCAGCAGCCGGCGGAACTCCAGCTCCCAGCGACCGTCGCCGGTCTCGACGAGCTCCTGCTCGGGCAGCGGGAGCGACACGCCACCGCGCGCGGCCTCGCGTGCCAGCCGCAGCTCGCCGACCTCCTGCAGCAGGCCGATCACCTCCGGGGCGGTGCCGGCGTCGATCTCGGCCTGCACACCCTCGTAGGAGAGCTTGGCGCGCGACCGCACCAGCGCCCGCTCGACCTGTACGTCGACGCCCTCGCCGGAGTCGTCGACCTGGATCGTCCAGAGGAGGGCCGGGCGCACCTGGTCGGGCAGCAGCGACGCCGCCCCCTCGCTCAGCACGGTGGGGTGCAGCGGGATCTTCGAGTCGGCGCCGTAGAGCGTCTCGCCGCGCCGGTGGGCCTCGACGTCGACGGGGTCGCCCGGCGACACGAACGCGGCCACGTCCGCGATGGCGTAGTGGACGACGTAGCCGTCGCCGTTGCGCTCGATGTGCATGGCCTGGTCGAGGTCGCGAGCCGACTCCGGGTCCAGGGTGACGAGCTCGAGGTCGGTGCGGTCCAGCTCGGGCAGTCGCGGGTTCGCGGCCGCCTCGGCAGCCGCCTTCTCGACCGCGTCGGGGAAGGCCGCCTCGACCTTCATCTCCTGCTGGATCGCGGTGATGCCGTCGCGCATCTCCTGTGCGGTGACGCTGTCACCGCTCGAGCGGACCTTCACCACGCGGTTGCTGGGCATGTCACGACCCTAGTCGGGCGTGAGCCGGGAGCGCTGCCTACCCTGTGCGCGTGCTGATCCTGCTGCCGCCCAGCGAGGGCAAGACCGCCGCCCGTCGGGGCAAGTCGCTCGACCTGGCCGCGCTCGCCTCTCCCAGCCTGACCGCCACCCGGACCACGCTGCTCGAGGCGCTCACCACGCTGTGCCGCGACGACCCGGACCGGGCCGCGACGGTGCTCGGCCTCGGACCCGCGCAGCGCGACCTCGTCGCGCGCAACGCCTCGCTCGAGAGCGCACCGACCGCTCGTGCCGACGCGGTCTACACCGGGGTGCTCTTCGACGCGCTCGGCTTCGCCACCCTCTCCCCCGCTGCCCGCCGACGCGCGACGTCCCGGGTCGCGGTGACCAGCTCGCTCTTCGGCATCGTCCGCCCCGGCGACCGGATCCCGGCCTACCGCCTCTCCGGCGACGCCGTCCTCCCCGGTCTCGGATCGGTGGCCGGCGTGTGGCGCGAGGTCCTCGGCGAGGCGGTCACCACCGGCATGGGCACCGGGCTGCTCGTCGACCTCCGCTCCAGCACGTACGCCGCCTTCTGGCGCCCCACCCCGGACCTGGGCCGCCGTGTCGCGACGGTCCGCGTGCTCCACGAGTCCGGCGGCAGGCGGACCGTGGTGAGCCACTTCAACAAGGCGACCAAGGGCCGCATCGTCCGGGCGCTGCTCGAGGACGGCGCCGACCCGCGCACGCCGAAGGCGCTGGCCGAGGCCCTGACCCGCCTCGGCTGGACGGTCGAGATCGGCGACCCGACGCCGAAGGGCACCCAGCTCGACGTCGTGGTGAGCGACATCCACTAGCGGAGCGGGATCACGTCCGTCGCCTCGAGCGGGTCCATCCCGCACAGGGCCAGCAGGTCGGCGATGATCGAGCGCACCTGCGCCAGGATCACCTCCGCGGAGAGGTCGGCGCTGTGCTCCACGGTCGCGGTCGCACGTCCCAGCGCGACGAGGTCGTCGATGATCGCCGTGGCCATCCGGTCCGAGACCAGCTCGTCGGCGACGCGGTCCGAGAGGTCGGCGAGGTCGCGCATGAGGGTGGCGTACGACGCCGGGACCGGCTCGCGGCGATAGACGGCCACCGTCACCCGGCGCACGATCACACGTGTGTTGCGCAGGGCCACGTCGAGTGGCTCGACCAGCTCGGCGAGCTGACGCTGGTGCTCGCCGTGTCGGCGCCGGAAGGGCGAGGACTGCACCACCGAGATGCCCTCCTCGGACGCGGCTCTCAGCTCGCCGATCAGCACGTCGGTCGACCGGGCGTCGCGCAGCACCTCGAGCGCCTGGTCGACGTCGCCGTCCCCGAGCCGGTCGGCCGAGCACCGCAGCAGCTCGGAGATCTTGCGCACCACGACGGCCGCCTGGTCGCGGGGCTTGCGCAGCGGAGCGCGCGGCACGACCGTCGCCGCCACGAGGGCGACCGAGCCGCCGATGAGCGCATCGGTCCAGCGCAGGAAGGCGGCCCCCGGCGCGGGGGCGAGCGCAGCGACGACGATGCCCTGCACCGCCGACTGGATGATCAGCAGCTGGCCAGCGTCGAGCAGCAGCGCGATCGACATCCCGGCGGCGACGATCAGCATGATCTGGAGCCCACCGGACCCGATCACGTGGGTCGTCGCGTCGCCCAGGAAGACACCGAGCGCGACGCCGACCGTGACCTCGGCGACGCGTCGCTGCCGCTGTCCGTAGGACATGCCGAGCGACACGACGGCCGCGATGGGCGCGAAGAACGGCAGCTGGTGCCGGAAGACGTCGGCAGCGAGCCACCAGGCGACACCGGCGGCGATCGCGCACTGCCCGATCACCCAGCCCTTGCTGCGCAGTCGCGCGACGCGGGTGCGCAGCGACGTGCGACCCCGCGCGGCCATCAGCTCCGCGTCGAGGAAGCGGCTGCGCATCGGGCCCCGGGCTCCCAAGTGGCGGCCGATCAGAGTCCCGACTCGTCGGTGCGCACCAGGATGCGCTGGCACTCCTCGCAGCGGATCACCTCGTCGGCCGGTGCGGAGCGGATGCGCGAGAGCTCGGAGGCGTCGAGCGTCATGTTGCAACCGCCGCACTGGCGCGCGCGCAGCAGCGCGGCGCCGATGCCCTTCTGCTCACGCAGCCGCTCGTAGAGCGCCATCAGGTCCTCGGGCATGCCCTCGGTGGCGGGCCCGCGGGCGGCGCCCACCTCTTGGAGCGAGGCGTCGAACGAGGCCTGCTTGTCGTCGCGCGCCGAGACCAGCTCGGCCAGCCTGGCGTCGATGTCCTCGGCGCGGATGCCGAGCCCGTCGAGCACCTGCTGTGCCTCCTCCAGCGCCTCCATCACCTCGAGCTCGGCGTCCTCCAGCGTGGTGATCCGGCGCTCGAGGGAGACCAGCTCGTGCTGCATCCGCTCGAGGTCCTTGGGGTTGGTGACCTGTCCGGTGTCCATCCGGTTGCGGTCGCGCTCGCGGCGGGTCTTGACCTGCTCGACCTCGCGGTCGGCCTTGGTCTGCTCCACCGTCAGGTCGTCGACGACGATCCGGGCGTCACGCACCTGGTCGGTCAGCGCGGTGCGCTCGGTCTCCAGGCTGGTGATCTCGGCCAGCTCGGGCAGGTGGGCGCGCTGGTGCCGCAGCTGCGCGGCACGCGAGTCGAGCTCGGCGATGTCGAGGAGCTTGAGCTGGTGGGTGGGATCGGCCTTCAACGGCTCTCCTGCTTCGGGGCTTGCGGGGCTTGGGCGGGGCTAGTGGCGGAACGTCCACGGGTCGGTGCACAGCGTGCTGACCCGGGTCTCGACCCTAACGCCTGCCTCCGCGCGCAGCCGAGCCTCCACCGCCGGGAGCCAGGTCCACTCCGCGGCCCAGTGCGAGACGTCGACCAGCGCCGGTCCGCCGTGCTCGAGGAACTCCCCCGCCCGGTGGTGCCGCAGGTCGCTGGTGACGTAGACGTCCACGTCGCTGCGGGCCAGCTCGTCGAGCAGGAAGTCACCTGCCCCGCCGCAGACCGCGACCCGGCGCACCGGGCGGTCGGCATAGCCGGCCACGCGTACGCCGTGGGCGGTGCTGGGCAGCGCCCGCGAGACCCGGGCGGCGAACTGGTCGAGGGTCGTGGGCTCGACGGTGCCGATCCGCCCCGTGCCGGTGGTGGCCGAGCGCGAGTCGGCGAGCGCGACCACGTCGAACGCCGGCTCCTCGTAGGGGTGCGCGGCCAGCAGCGCCCGCACCACCGCCGTACGACGTCCGCGCGGCGCGATCACCTCGATCCGCACCTCCTCGACGACCTCGAGGTCGCCCACCCGGCCGATCGCCGGGTGCGCCCCGTCCAGCGGACGGAAGCGGCCCTCCCCGGACGACGTCCACGACGCGGAGTCGTAGTCGCCGATCCGCCCCGCACCGGCCTCGTGGAGCGCCTCGCGAACCACGTCGGCGGAGTCGACCGGGACGAAGACCACGATCTTGTCGAGGGGGGCCGGCGGGGCCGCCCGGATCGGCTCCAGGTCGCTCAGGCCGAGGGCGAGCGCCAGCGACTCCGAGACGCCCGAGACGGCCTGGTCGGCATTGGTGTGCGCGGTCAGCAGCGCACACCCGCCCGCGGTCAACGTGTGGAGCGTGCGCCCCTTCGGCGTCGTCGCGGCCACGGACGTCACGCCTCCGAGGAACAGCGGGTGGTGCACCACGAGCAGGTCGGCACCCCACTCCACCGCCTCACGGGCGACCTCGATCGTCGGGTCGACCGCGAACATCACCCGCGCGACCTCGGCCGAGGGATCGCCCGACACCAGCCCCACGGCGTCCCACGAGTCGGCGGTGGCCGGGGGGTACCAGGTGTGCAGCAGGTCGACGACGTCCGCGAGCGTGGGCATGCGCGCAGGCTAGTGGACCCCTGCTAGTTGACCTGGCGCTCCTGTCCCTCCCAGTAGGGCTGGCGCAGCTTGAACTTCTGCAGCTTGCCCGTCGCCGTGCGCGCGAGCTCGTCACGGAACTCGATCGAGGTCGGCGCCTTGTAGCCCGCCGCCTTGTCCTTGCACCAGGAGATCAGCTCGGCCTCCTCCACGCTCGCCCCGTCGGCGAGCACGACGAGGGCCTTGATGGTCTCGCCCCACTTCTCGCTCGGCACGCCGATCACGGCGACCTCGGCCACGGCCGGGTGCGAGAAGAGCACGTCCTCCACCTCGATCGAGGAGACGTTCTCGCCGCCGGTGATGATCACGTCCTTCTTGCGGTCGCTGATCGTGAGGTAGCCGTCGTCGCCGATCACACCGCCGTCGCCGGTGTGGAACCACCCGTCGCGCAGCGCCGCCTCGGTCTCGTCCGGCCGCTCCCAGTAGCCCTCGAGGATGACGTTGGACCGCGCCAGCACCTCGCCCTCGTCGTCGGTGCGCAGGTGTACGCCGATCGCGGGCGCGCCGGCTCGCACCAGCTGGTGCGCGCGCTCCTCCGCCGAGAGGTCGTCCCACTCGGCGCGCGAGCGGTTCACGGTGAGCAGCGGCGAGGTCTCGGTGAGGCCGTAGATCTGGACGAACTCCCAGCCGAGCTCCTCCTCCACCCGCACGACGGTCCTCGTCGGCGGCGGGGCGCCGGCCATGATGATCCGCACCCGATCACGTCCGGGGATCTCGCCCTCCCAGTCCTGGGCGGCGTCGAGCACCGCGGCGGCGACCGCGGGGGCAGCGCACATCACGGTGACGCCGTGCTGCTCGACGCGGCGCAGGATCTCCGCCCCGTCGACCTTGCGCAGCACGACCTGCGGCACGCCGAGCCCGGTCATCGCGAAGGGCATCCCCCACCCGTTGGCGTGGAACATCGGCAGCGTGTGGAGGTAGACGTCGCGGTCGGTGACCCCGGCGTGCAGGGCGAAGGTCACCGCGTTGGTCCAGAGGTTGCGGTGGGTGAGCTGCACGCCCTTGGGCCGCGCGGTGGTGCCGGAGGTGTAGTTGATCGTCGCGGTGGCGTTCTCGCCCTCGGGACCGGGCTTCCAGGCGCGTGGCTCGGTGCCGGGCGCGGCGAACATCGACTCGTCCTCGCCCATCACGAACCGGTGCTCGACGTCGATGTCCTTCAGCGCGTCGACCAGCTCCGGGTCGACGTACAGCACGCGTGCTCCGGAGTGCGCCACGATGTAGGAGATCTCGTCGGGGCGGAGCCGGAAGTTGATCGGCACCAGCACCCGGCCCGAGCCGCACACCCCGAAGAACGACGTCAGCAGCCGCGCCGAGTTGTGGCTGACGATCGCCACCCGGTCACCGACCTCGATGCCGAGCTCGTCGAGCCTCGCCGACTGCCGGCGCGCGAGGGCGTGGGCCTCGGCGTAGGTGAGGGTGCCGAGCGAGTCCGCCGGCTGGTCGGGCTCGTCGACGATGCCGTCGCGCTCGCCGTAGACGGCCGCTGCGCGCTCGATGAAGTCGCTGACGCTGAAGGGGACGATCATGGGCCCACTGTGGCACGCGTCACGCGCGCGGACGAGGGTCCGCAGGGACGTGGTGGTGCGTCGGGACGGTTTCGAACCGCCGACCGCTCGGGTGTAAACCGAGTGCTCTACCGCTGAGCTACCGACGCGGGAGTGGCACAGACTACGGGACCCGGCTCACCGGGCAGAAACCACCGGCGCGGGGCCTGGAGGACGCTCAGGCACCCGGAGGGAAATGAGTTGAGCCGCTGGCGTCTCGGGTCACCAGCGGCTCAACAAGGAAGAGATTACACGCTGGGCCAAGGCTGTCCCGGGAAACGTCCAAAAGCGTCCGACCTGTCTAGACCGGAGCGCTGATCTCGCCCCTACGGGTGAGCTCTCAGGAGACTGCGGCGTGCAGCTCGCGCAGGTGCTCGTCGAGGTCGCGTCCGTCCGGGTTCGCGTTGTGCACCGACCACCGGAGCCGCCCGTCGCGGTCCACGACGTACGACGAGCGGCGCGGGGCGCCCTTGACGTGGTCGAAGACCTCGTAGGCGGAGGCGACCGCACCGTGCGGCCAGAAGTCCGAGAGCAACGGGAAGTTGAGTCCCTCGGTCTCGGCGAAGTGTCGCAGCGCGTAGACCGGGTCGCACGAGAGGGCGAGCACCTCGGTGTCGAAGCTGAGGAACTCGTCGAGCCGGTCGCGCACGCCCGACATCTCGCCGGTGCAGACGCCGGTGAACGCGAACGGGAAGAACATCAGCGCGACCGCCTTGCGTCCGCGGAAGTCGCTGAGCCGGACGTCCTGGCCGAACTGGTCGCGCAGGGTGAAGTCGGGTGCCTCGTCTCCGATGCACAGTCCCGTGCGGGTCACGCCTCGTCGTCCTTCGTCTCGTCGTCCCACCCGCTCAGGTCCCGCTTGAGGACCTTGCCGGTGGCGTTGCGCGGCAGCTCGTCGAGGAACACGATCTCGCGCGGGACCTTGAACCTGGCCAGGTGGGCCCGCACGTGGTCACGCAGCTCGTCCTCCGACACGTCGCCGGTGCGCACCACGAAGGCGCGCAGTCGCTGACCATAGTCCTCGTCGTCGACACCCAGCGCAGCGACCTCCCCCACGCGCGGATGGGCGATCAGGCAGTCCTCGACCTCCTGCGGGAAGACGTTCTCGCCCCCGGAGACGATCATGTCGTCATCGCGGCCCGCGACGTGCAGCCGCCCGCGCTCGTCGTAGTAGCCGACGTCGCCGGAGGCCATGAGCCCGTCGACGACCTCCTTGGACCCGCCGTTGGTGTAGCCCTCGAACAGCAGGCCGTTGCCGACGAAGATCCGTCCGGTCCGGCCCTGCGGCACCTCGGCGCCGGCGTCGTCGAGGATCCGCACGACCGTGCCGTAGGGAGGCTTCCCGGCGGAGGTGGGGTCCGCCCGCAGGTCCTGCGGCGTCGCGATGGACGCGTAGGCGACCTCGGTGGAGCCGTAGATGTTGTAGAGGTTGTCGCCGAAGCGGTCCATCCAGGCCTGCGCCAGGGTGGCCGGCAGCGCGGAGCCCGAGGAGGCCACGACCCGCACCCGAGACAGGTCGAACCCGTCGAGCTGTCCCGGGCCGAGCGCCAGCATCCGCTGCAGCATCACCGGGATGACGACCAGCGACTGGCAGCGCTCGTCCTGCGTGGTCCGCAGCGCCTCCGCCGGGTCGAACGTGCGCCGCAGCACCACCGTGGAGCCGAGCAGCATCGCGAGCGCGAGGTGGGCGAAGCCCCAGGTGTGGAACAGCGGGGCGGCGATGTGCGTGCGCCAGCCGGCCCGCAGGGGCATCCGGGAGAGCAGCGAGACAGCGGCGTCGATGCCGGCCTCGTTGCGCGGAGCGCCTTTCGGGGTGCCGGTGGTGCCGGAGGTGAGGATCACGATCCGGGCATGGCGCCGCGGCGGCTGCAGGTCGCCGTCGTCGTACGCCGCCACGAGCCGCTCGATCGTCTCGGCGTCCGCCGCGGCCGTGTCGGTCCAGGCCAGCAGCCGACGGGTCGCGTGCGCGCCGGCGAGCAGGCCGGTGAACTCCTCGTCGTGGATCACCAGGCTGGGGGCCTCGCGAGCGAGCACGTCGACCAGCTGGGGGCCGGCGAAGGCGGTGTTGAGGTAGAGGATGTCGGCGCCCAGCCTCGCGATCGCGATCGAGGCCTCGACGAAGCCGCGGTGGTTGCGGCACATGACCGCGACCGAGTCGCCCTCCCCCACGCCTCGCTCGCCGAGCGCGCGGGCCAGGGAGTTGGAGCGGCGGTGCAGCTCGCCCCAGGTCAGCTCACCCAGCTCGTCGACCACGCCGACCTGGTCGGGCGCCCGCGCCGCGAGGGTGGCGAACCCACCGGCGGGCCCGGTCCCCCAGCGCAGCACCACGCGGCCGATGCCCGCGAGCGTCCGCGGGCCGTAGGGCCGGATGACGCCCGAGCGGCCGAGCACCCGCAGCGCCGTGCCGGCTGCGCCGAGCCGTCCCGAGAGACCGGCTGACGTCACGCGGGGGTCTTGGGTGCCACCAGCCGGGTGGCCTGCCAGTCCTTGCTGACCGCCGCGGTCGTGGTCTGGGCGAGGCCGGCGATCGGTGCCGCCTCGGACACGTCGGCGGCGTCCACGGTGCCGGGGCGACCGACCTTCGGCGTGAGCAGCCAGATCGAGCCACCGCCCACCAGGTCCGTCAGCGCGTCGACGAGGCCGTCCACGAGATCACCGTCGTCGTCGCGCCACCACAGCAGCACGGCATCCACGACGTTGCCGTAGTCCCCGTCCACCATGTCGGCGTCGATGGCGTCCTCGACGGCGACGCGCAGCTCGTCGTCGGTGTCGTTGTCCCAGCCGAGTTCCTGGACGACCATGCCGGGCTTGAGCCCCAGCCGGTCCGCCGTGCCTGCCGCCGGGGCAGAGTCGCCCACCGTCGAGCTCACGCAGTGCCTCCCATGTTCGTGGCGCGCGCGGGGACCGCGCACGTGTGCCGCACAGTCCACAGGAACACGGCAGGAGCCGCAACCCCGGCCCCCCAGTGCGGACGTCGTCTCGCGCACGCGCGCACTACCCATGGGTAGATTTCGTGGCGGCTGGTCGCGTGACACGATGAGCACGTGAGTGACGCCGAGAAGCCCAGCAAGAGCCCCGTCGCGTCGGTGATCCACGAGGGGCTCCCGACCCAGCTGCCCGACATCGATCCCGACGAGACCCAGGAGTGGCTCGCGTCGTTCGACGCGATGCTCGACGACCGGGGTCGCGACCGGGCCCGCTACGTGATGCTGCGCCTGCTCGAGCGCGCGCGCGAGAAGCAGGTCGGCGTGCCGGCCCTGAGGTCCACCGACTACATCAACACCATCCCCCCGGAGCGGGAGCCGTGGTTCCCCGGCGACGAGGAGGTCGAGCGCCGCATCCGCGCGTTCATCCGCTGGAACGCCGCGGTCATGGTCTCCTCCGCCAATCGCAAGGGCCTCGAGGTCGGCGGCCACATCGCCACCTACCAGTCCTCCGCCAGCCTCTACGAGGTCGGCTTCAACCACTTCTTCCGCGGCAAGGACCACGAGGGCGGCGGCGACCAGCTCTACATCCAGGGCCACGGCTCTCCGGGCGTCTACGCCCGCGCCTTCCTCGAGGGCCGCCTCAGCGAGGAGCAGCTCTACCGCTTCCGCCAGGAGGTCCAGCACGGCAAGGGCGCCGGCCTGCCGTCGTACCCCCACCCGCGCCTGATGCCCGACTTCTGGGAGTTCCCGACCGTGTCGATGGGCCTCACGGCCATCAACTCGATCTACCAGGCACGGTTCAACCGCTACCTCGACAACCGCGGCATCAAGGACACCTCGCAGCAGAACGTGTGGGCCTTCATGGGTGACGGCGAGATGGCCGAGCCCGAGTCGCTCGGCGCGATCCGCGTCGCGGCGCGCGAGGAGCTCGACAACCTCACGTGGGTCATCAACTGCAACCTCCAGCAGCTCGACGGCCCGGTCACGGGCAACGGCAAGATCATGCAGGAGCTCGAGTCGAACTTCCGCGGTGCCGGCTGGAACGTGATCAAGGTCGTCTGGGGTCGCGAGTGGGACGCGCTGCTCGCCAAGGACATGGACGGCGCGCTGGTCAACCGGATGAACTCCACCCCCGACGGTGCGTTCCAGACCTACTCGACCGAGGACGGCGCCTACGTCCGCGAGAACTTCTTCGGCAGCGACCCCCGCCTGCGCAAGATGGTCGAGCACATGTCCGACCAGCAGATCGAGAAGCTGCCGCGCGGTGGTCACGACTACCGCAAGGTGTACGCCGCGTTCGACGCCGCCGCCAAGCACACCGGTCAGCCGACGGTGATCCTGGCCCACACCATCAAGGGCTGGACGATCGACGCCCTCGAGGGCAAGAACGCCACCCACCAGATGAAGAAGCTGACCCTCCCGGACCTCAAGAAGTTCCGCGACCGGCTCTACCTCCCGATCAGCGACCGCGACCTCGAGGAGTCCTACGAGAAGACGGGTGGCGCGCCGTTCTACCACCCCGGCGCCGACTCCCCGGAGATCGAGTACATGCTCGAGCGGCGCAAGGCCCTGGGCGGCTCGATCCCGCGCCGCGTCAACCGGGCACCCGCGCTCAAGCTGCCCGGTGACGAGCTCTACGCCGAGCTCAAGCAGGGCTCGGGCAAGAACAAGTTCGCCTCGACGATGGCCGCCGTCCGTCTCCTGCGCGACTGGATGAAGGACCCCGAGATCGGGGACCGCCTCGTCCCGATCGCGCCCGACGAGTACCGCACGTTCGGCATGGACTCGATGTTCCCGAGCGCCAAGGTCTACAACCCGGGCGGCCAGCAGTACGAGTCGGTCGACCGCAAGATGCTGCTCTCCTACAAGGAGTCCAAGCAGGGCCAGATGCTGCACGAGGGCATCTCCGAGGCGGGCGCGATGGCGTCGGCCACGGCGGCAGGGTCGGCGTACGCCACGCACGGCGAGCACATGATCCCGTTCTACATCTTCTACTCGATGTTCGGGTTCCAGCGCACCGGCGACTCCATCTGGGCCATGGCCGACCAGCTCGCCCGTGGCTTCCTCATCGGCGCCACCGCCGGTCGCACCACGCTGACCGGCGAGGGCCTCCAGCACGCCGACGGCCACTCGCCGCTGATCGCCGCGACCAACCCGGCGATCGTGCACTACGACCCGGCGTTCGCCTACGAGATCAGCCACATCATGCAGAACGGCCTCGAGCGGATGTACGGCACCGGTGGCCCGGACGGCAACGGCGAGGACGTCATCTTCTACCTCACCGTCTACAACGAGCCGGTCTCGCAGCCGGCCGAGCCGTCCGACGTCGACCTCGAGGGCATCCTCCGGGGCATCCACAAGGTCTCCACCGCCGAGGGCGAGGGCCCCCGGGTCCAGCTGATGGCCTCCGGTGTCGGCTACCCGTGGATCGACGAGGCTGCCCGGATCCTCGCCGAGGAGTGGGGCGTGCAGTCCGACCTGTGGTCAGTCACCTCCTGGAACGAGCTGGCACGTGACGGCGCGGCCGCGGAGCAGTGGAACCTGCTCAACCCGGGCGCGGAGAAGCGCACCGCGTTCGTCAGCGACAAGCTCGCCGGCGCGCAGGGTCCCGTCGTGGCCGTGTCCGACTACATGCGGGCCGTCCCGCTGCAGATCGCGCGCTGGGTCCCCGCCGACTACCGCGTGCTCGGTGCCGACGGCTTCGGGTTCGCCGACACCCGCCCGGCCGCCCGTCGCTTTTTCCACATCGACGCCGTCAGCGTCGTCGTGCAGGCCCTGCAGGCCCTCGCCGACGCCGGCGAGGTGCCGGTGGAGAAGGTCGTCGAGGCCGCGCAGCGCTACAAGATCGACGACCCGACCGCCACGAAGGACATCAAGCAGGAGGGTGGCGACGCCTGACGTTGCGACGTCGTGACGAAACCAGCCTGACCGATCGCTTGCCGGAGCCCGTCTGAGGATCTTCCTCAGGCGGGCTTCGCGCGTCGTGCGGCACGCACCGGCGCGAGTGGCGCACCGCCCGCCTCGGCGTGGACCGGTGCGACGAGGGCGCCCTCCTCGAGCAGCTCGCGCCACCGCTCGCGGTCGTGGCGGCTCGGCTCCGTGGTGCGGATGAAGTCGCGCACGATCCTCACGAACCGCTCGGGGTGGTCCTTGTGCGGGAAGTGCCCGGCGTCCGGGATGATCTCGACCCGCGCCGACGGCGCGAGCGTGCCGGCGTTGCTCGCGTGCGCGACGGGGATGACCTGGTCGTCGGCACCCCAGACGACGCACATCGGCATCGCCTCGGTGAGGTAGGCACGGTCGGCCATCGTGATGATCTGGCCCTTCCAGTCCACGACCGCTCGGACCACGTGCCGGATCGCGGCGCGGGTGCGTGCGTCCTGGAGGGAGTCGTAGATCGCGGCCACCTCGTCGAGGTCACGCAGGTGGCGCACGCCGCTCCTGGACAGCAGCTTCAGGGCAGCGGTGGTGGCGTGGCGGACTCCGGGCACGGCGAGCGCGCCCATCACCTGGTGGAAGCCGGGTGTCGTGATCGCCCGGATGGCCGGCGTCACCTCGGGGCCGAGCCCGCCGGACCCGACGAGCACCAGGCGCTCGGTGCGCTCGGGGAACTGGTAGGCGAACTGCATCGCCACTCCCCCGCCGAAGCTGTGCCCGACCACGGTCGCGGTGTCGATGCCGAGCACGGTCATCAGGTCGCGCATCCCGTTGGCGTAGCCGCCGACGCTGTAGTCGGCGCGGGGCTTGTCGGACTCGCCGTGGCCGAGCAGGTCGGGTGCGAGGACGGTGTGGGTGCGCGCCAGCCTGGCGATGACCGGGGCCCAGGTCGTGTGGTCGCAGCCCAGCCCGTGGAGCAGCAGGACGACCGGGCCGGAGCCGGTGATGACGTACGCACGCCGGTGCCCGTGCACGGTGACGTGCTCGACCCGGGGGCTCGTGCGTCGGGGCAACGCGACCTCCGTGTGGCCGGGCGGGCAGGCAGGTCCCGGATTCAACCACGTGGCACTCGACCGTCTCCGACGGCCCGGGGGTGCGACGGAGAGCCTTCGTGGGAATCCCACTACTCGTCTGACGCCACTACAGTCGTCCCATGCCCCCGTCCAGACGCCGCGCCGCAGACGCCCTGCGCAACTCGACCGGGGCCCTCAGCACCGCCGCCACGGGTCGGATGTCGAGCGACCTGCCCTGGTTCGACGACCTCAGCGCGCAGGACCGGTCGTGGGTCGGGCTGATCGTGCAGGCGGGCATCCGGGGCTTCGTCGACTGGTACGACCGCGAGGTCGAGGCCTCAGCCCACGACCCGCTCGACGTCGTGGTCTTCGGTGCCGCACCGCGCGAGCTGACGGGCGTCATCTCGCTGCAGCAGACCGTCGAGCTGGTCCGGCTCAGCATCCGGGTCGTGGAGACCACCGTCGACGACATCCTCGACCCCGAGGACGGCCCCCACGTCCACGCAGCCGTGCTGCTCTACGCCCGCGAGGTGGCTTTCGCGACCGCCGCCGTCTACGCCCGCGCCGCGGAGTCCCGCGGCGCGTGGGACGCCCGCCTCGAGGCCCTGGTCGTCGATGCCGTCGTCCGCGCCGAGACCGACGAGTCGGTCCTCTCCCGTGCCAGCGCACTGGGCTGGGGGGCACACGGCGACGTCGCGGTGGTGCTGGGATCCGTCCCTCCCCACCGCGCCGAGCTCGACGTCTTCGAGTCCGTACGCCGCTCGGCCCGCTCCGCCGACATGGACGCGCTGTGCGCCACCCAGGGCGACCGGCTGGTCGTCGTCCTGGGCGGGGTGAGCGACCCGCTGAAGGCCGCCACCCGCCTCATCGACCACTTCGGCGAGGGGCCGGTCGTCGTCGGGCCGGTCACCGCCGACCTCGCCCACGCCTACGCCTCGGCGCGCGACGCGCTCTCCGCCCACCGCGCCGCCAGCGGGTGGCCCGATGCGCCGCGCCCGGTCGCCAGCCGCGACCTGCTGCCCGAGCGTGCGCTCGCCGGCGACGGCCACGCGCGTCGCCACCTCGTCGACGAGGTCTACCTCCCGCTGGTGGCCGCGCGCGGCACCCTGCTCGAGACGATGGGCGCCTGGTTCGAGCACGGCTCGTCCATCGAGGGCACCGCCCGCGCGCTCTTCGTCCACCCCAACACGGTGCGCTACCGCCTGCGCCAGGTGGCCGACGTCACCGGCTGGTCGCCGACGCGGCCGCGCGAGGCGTTCGCGCTCCAGCTGGCCCTCATCCTGGGGCGGCAGTCGGGCCGCACCGAGTTGTAGGAACCCTACAAGGATGTGGGGGTGAGTTTCGTCGGCGTCGGACCCGCGTCCCGGTCTCCGGACCCGGCAGAGTGGACCTCGTGCTCGTCATCGTCGCTCCCGGTCAAGGGGCCCAGACCCCCGGATTCCTCACGCCCTGGCTGGAGGACCCCACCTTCGCCGCCCGGTTCGACTGGCTGGCCACCGTCGCCGGCATCGACCTGGCCCACTACGGCACCGAGGCGGACGCGGACACCATCCGCGACACCAAGATCGCCCAGCCGCTGCTGGTCGCCACCGGCCTGGTCGCGGCCCTCGACCTGTTCCCGCAGCCCGCGGACGCCTTCGCCCGGATCGGCGCGGTGGCCGGTCACAGCGTCGGCGAGCTGACCGCGGCCGCCGGCGCCCGCGTGATCACCGCCGAGCAGGCGATGGTCCTGGTCCGTGAGCGCGGCAACGCCATGGCCGACGCCGCCGCGACCACCGCCACCGGCATGACCGCCGTGCTCGGTGGTGATCGTGAGGAGGTGCTCGCCGCGATCGAGCGCCACGGCCTGACCCCGGCCAACGACAACGGCGCCGGGCAGGTCGTCGCGGCCGGCACGATGGAGCAGCTCGCGGCATTCGCCGACGAGCCGCCGGCCAAGGCGCGCCTGATGCCGCTGAGCGTCGCCGGCGCCTTCCACACCACCCACATGGCCCCCGCCGTCGACCGGCTCGCCTCGCTCGCACGATCTGTCTCGACCCACGACCCGCGCACCCCGGTCATCTCCAACCGCGACGGTCAGGTCGTGCACGACGGGCGCGACGTGCTGCGACGGATGGTCGGCCAGATCGCCAACCCCGTCCGCTGGGACCTGTGCATGGAGACGATGAGCGACCTCGGCGTCACCGGCATCCTCGAGATGCCGCCGGCCGGCACCCTCACGGGCATCGCCAAGCGGGCGCTCAAGGGCGTCGAGACGTTCGCCCTCAAGACTCCCGACCAGCTCGACGCGGCCCGTGACTTCTGCGACAAGCACGGCGAGGCATCCATGATCGAGACCACGCCGACCTGGCGGATGGTCGTCTCGCCCGTCAAGGGCACCTTCCACCTCTCGTCCGAGGCCGTCGAGCGCGACCTGCTCGCCCCCGGAGCCACGATCGGCGCCGTGGCGAGCCTGCGCGAACGCACCGAGATCACGGCACCGCACGGCGGTTCCGTCGTGGAGTGGCTGGTCGAGGACGGCGACCTGGTCTCCCCCGGTCAGCCCCTCCTGCGACTGCACCCCGAGGCGAGCGCCTGATGGCCGCGATCACCAGCAGGTCCGGCGCGCCGTACGCCCGCATCATGGGCGTCGGTGCCTACCGACCCGTCCGCATCGTGCCCAACTCCGACGTCGTCGAGGCGATCGACTCCAGCGACGAGTGGATCCAGCAGCGCTCGGGCATCAAGACGCGCCGCTGGGCCGGTCCGGACGAGTCGGTCCAGATGATGTCGGTCGAGGCCTCCAGGATCGCCATCGAGCGGGCCGGCCTCGACGCCTCGCAGATCGACTGCGTGGTCGTCGCCACCGTCAGCCACCTGCTCCAGACCCCCGCCGTCGCCACCGCGATCGCCCACGAGCTCGGCACCGACCACGCGGCCGCCTTCGACATCTCCGCCGCCTGCTCCGGCTTCTGCCACGGGATCGCGCTGGCCTCCGACATCGTCCGGGCCGGCAGCGCCGAGCACGTGCTGGTGGTCGGCGTCGAGCGCCTCACCGACATCCTCGACCTGACCGACCGCGGCACCGCGTTCATCTTCGCCGATGGTGCGGGTGCGGCCGTCGTGGGCCCCAGCGACACCCCGGGCATCGGTCCCGTCGTGTGGGGATCCGACGGCGAGCAGTTCGACCTGATCCGCCAGCGCGAGGACTGGCGCGACGTCGTCGGCAGCCCCGAGGTGCCCGGCAGCGGCGTGATGCCCCACCTGACCATGCAGGGCAACTCCGTCTTCCGCTGGGCGTCCTTCGCGATGGCGAAGATCGGCCAGCAGGCGCTCGACGCGGCCGGCGTCGGCCTCGACGACCTCGACGTCTTCGTCCCCCATCAGGCCAACATGCGGATCATCGACGCGATGGCCCGCTCCATGAAGCTCCCCGACACGGTGCGGATCGCCCGCGACGTCGCCGACCAGGGCAACAGCTCGGCCGCCTCGGTCCCGCTCGCGCTCGACCGGATGATGGCCGAGGGCGACGCCAGGTCCGGTGACACGGCCCTGCTGATCGCCTTCGGTGCGGGGCTGTCCTACGCAGCCCAGGTCGTCACCATCCCCTGACCCGCCCGGTCCGGAAGCACACCCCCGTCCACCCCAAGCACCACCCCACAAGAAGACAAGAAGAAGGGAAGGCCCCATGGCCACCACCGAAGAAATCCGTGCCGACCTCGCTGACATCGTCAACGAGGTGGCCGGCGTCGACGCCGACGACGTCCAGCTGGACAAGTCGTTCGTCGACGACCTCGACGTCGACTCGCTCTCCATGGTCGAGGTCGTCGTGGCCGCCGAGGAGAAGTTCGGCGTGACCATCCCGGACGACGAGGTCAAGAACCTCAAGACCGTGGGTGACGCCGTCGCCTACATCGAGCGCGCCCAGGGCTGACGCCCTCCTCGACGTCACGGGTGGCCGGCGTCCAGCCCGGCCCCCGTGACCTCGGCTCTCAGGGCCGAACACTTCCAACCCCGCGAGAAACGGAACCTCATCAGATGCCCTCGACCCGCGTAGTCGTCACCGGCCTCGGCACCACCTCCCCTGTCGGAGGGGACGTCGCCTCCACGTGGCAGGCGCTGCTGTCCGGAACCTCCGGCATCGCGCACCTCACCGACGACTGGGTCGAGCAGATGCCGGTGAAGATCGGCGGCCGCGTCGCCGTGGAGCCGACCGAGGTCCTTGAGCGCGTCAAGGCCCGTCGCCTCGACCGCTCCAGCCAGTTCGCGATGGTCGCCGCCGACCAGGCGTGGGCCGATGCGGGCCTGGAGGGCTCCGGCCTCGAGCACGAGCGCCTCGGCGTCGCACTCGCCTCCGGCATCGGCGGCGTGACCACCCTCCTGGCCAACTACGACGCCCTCCTCGAGAAGGGCCCCCGCCGCGTCTCGCCCCTCGCCGTGCCGATGCTCATGCCCAACGCCCCCGCGGCCAACGTCAGCCTCAAGTACGGCGCCCGCGCGGCGGTCCACGCGCCCACGTCGGCCTGTGCCTCGGGCAACGAGGCCATCGCGCTGGCACTCGACCTCATCCGTCTGGGTCGCGCCGACGTGGTGCTGGCCGGCGGCACCGAGGCCGCCATCCACCCGCTGCCCATGGCCGCCTTCGCCAACATGATGGCGCTGTCCAAGACCGCGAGCGACGACGGCGGTGACCCCACCACCGTCTCCCGCCCCTGGGACACCGGCCGCGACGGCTTCGTCCTCGGCGAGGGCGGCGCCGTGCTGGTCCTCGAGTCCGAGGAGCACGCCCGCGCCCGCGGCGCGACCATCTACGCGGAGGTCCGCGGCGCCGGCATCAGCAACGATGCCCACGACATCGCCCAGCCCGACCCGGAGGGTCGCGGCGGCACCCGCGCCATCAAGATGGCGCTCCGCGAGGGCGACGTCGACCCGGCCACGGTCGTCCACGTCAACGCCCACGCCACCTCCACGCCGAAGGGCGACATCGCCGAGGGGTTGATGCTCCATGCCGTCCTCGGCGAGCACGTCGACCGCTGCGTGGTCACCAGCACCAAGTCGATGACCGGTCACCTCCTCGGCGGGGCCGGCGCTCTCGAGGCCGTGGCGACGGTGATGGCTCTGCGCGACCGGGTCAGCCCACCGACGATCAACCTCGACGACCTGGACCCCGAGGTCCACCTCGACATCCCGACCTCGAGGCGCGACCTGCCCGAGGGCGACATCGTGGCGCTCAACAACTCGTTCGGATTCGGCGGCGCCAACGTGGCGGTCGCCTTCGGGAGCGTCTCGTGACGACCACGGCCGCCAAGCCCGCCCGGCTCCCCCGCGAGGAGGACCCGCGCAACCCCGTCCACCGCCTCACCGCGCTCCTCGACGAGGGCACGCTCGAGCTGATCACCGCCGACGACGACTCCGGCATGCTCGCCGCGGTCGGACGGGTCGACGGCACGTCGGTCGTCGCCTTCTGCAGCGACGCCACGGTCATGGGCGGCGCCATGGGTGACGTCGGCTGCCGGGTCGTGGTCGACGCCTACCACCGCGCCATCACCGACGGTGTGCCCATCATCGGGCTCTGGCACTCCGGCGGTGCGCGCCTGGCCGAGGGCGTGCTCTCGCTGCACGCCGTGGGCCGGATCTTCCAGGTGATGACCCAGGCCTCCGGCGTGATCCCGCAGATCTCCGTCGTCCTCGGTCCCGCCGCCGGTGGCGCCGCCTACGGCCCCGCGCTCACCGACTGCGTGATCCTCGGCCCCGAGGGGCGCATCTTCGTCACCGGCCCCGACGTGGTCCGCTCGGTCACCGGCGAGGACGTCGACATGCTGCGTCTCGGCGGCCCGGAGCCGCACGGCCGCCGCTCGGGCGTCGTGCACATCCTGACCGACTCCGAGCGCGAGGCGCTCGACAAGGCGCGCACCGTCGCCGCACTCCTCGGTGCGCAGGGCAGCCTGGCCGCCGAGTCCGTGGAGGACCGCGACCTCGGCGCGCTGCTTCCCGAGTCCAAGAAGCGCGCCTACGACGTGCACCCGCTCGTCGACGGCCTGCTCGACGAGGGCACCATGCAGGAGCTGCACGCCCGCTGGGCGCCCAACATCGTCACCGCCCTCGGCCGCTTCGGCGGCCGCACGGTCGGCGTCGTGGCCAACAACCCGCTGCGTCTGGGCGGTTGCCTGGACTCGCTGTCGGCCGAGAAGGCGTCGCGGTTCGTGCGCATGTGCGACGCGTTCGGCATCCCGCTGGTCGTGCTCGTCGACGTCCCGGGCTACCTCCCCGGCGTCGGCCAGGAGTGGGACGGCGTCGTACGCCGCGGGGCGAAGCTGCTGCACGCGTTCGGTGAGTGCGTGGTGCCCCGGATCACCCTGGTCACCCGCAAGACCTACGGCGGCGCCTACATCGCCATGAACGCCCGCTCCCTGGGAGCCACCCGTGTCTTCGCGTGGCCCGGCGCGGAGGTCGCCGTGATGGGCGCCGTCGCGGCCATCCGCGTCCTGCACCGTCGCAAGCTCGCTGAGGTCTCCCCCGAGATCCGTCCGCAGGTCGAGGCGGAGCTCGCGGCCGAGCACGAGCGCATCGCCGGCGGGGTCGACAAGGCGGTCGAGATCGGCGTCGTCGACGAGGTCGTCGAGCCCACTCGCACCCGGAGCGCCATCGCGCACGCCATGCGCCACGAGATCGACACGGTCGGCGTACGACGCGGACGCCACGGCAACATCCCGCTCTGAGCCACGGACACCTCGCACGGCCCCGAACCACAGACACGGCGGCCCCGGACAGGACCTCTCCGTCCTGGCGGGGCCGCCGTTCCCGTTCGGGGGTGGTGCGTGCTCAGACCACCTGGTGCAGCCAGCGCACCGGCGCGCCCTCACCGGCGTGCCGGAACGTCTCCAGCTCGTCGTCCCAGGGCTTGCCGAGCAGCTGGTCGATCTCGAGGAGCAGCGTGGTGTCGCCCAGGGCTGCCTTCACGACGGCGGCCTTCAGGCGGTCCTCCGGGATCAGGATGTCGCCGTGAGGTCCGGTGATGGCATGGAAGATGCCCAGGTCGGGGGTGCAGGAGAAGCGGGTGCCCTCGGTCGAGCTGGTCGGCTCCTCGGTGATCTCGAAGCGCAGGTGGTTCCAGCCGCGCAGCGCAGACGCGACCGCCGCAGCGGCGCCGGCCGAGCCCGACCAGGACAGCTCGGCACGGTACGAGCCCGGCTGGGCAGGCTGCGGCGTCCAGTCGAGCGAGACGGCCACTCCGAGGACTCCGCCCACGGCCCACTCGATGTGCGGGCAGAGTGCGGAGGGCGCAGAGTGCACGTAGAGAATGCCCCTCGTCCCCGGACCGTCCGGGCGGGAAGCAGTGCGTGTGGTCACCGTGACCTCCTTGAGTTCCGACGCTCCAGATGCGCCTTCCCCAGCGGTCTGTCGTCAGTGCTCAACGAGAGTCGAGTGACACGTATGTGATTAGTGGCTTCATTGTGACCCATGTGGCGTTCGAACACCAGCCCGACAGGCAGGCTTCGCCACCGGTCGGCTCGGGCAGGCTCTCAGGTCTGGCGACGCTCGATGAGGTCGGCTCGCGCCGCGGCGTCCGTCAGCTCGTCGGAGTCGATCGCGTGCGTGCGGTGGAACCAGGCCAGGGCGTCGGAGTCGCGGCCGGCCTCCTCGAGCGTGTCGGCGTACGCGTAGCGCAACCGCACGACCCACGACGAGCGGCTCTTGGACGTCAGTGGCGCGAGCTCGAGCGTGCGCAACGCCGCGTCGAGCTGACCCATGTCACGACGCGCCCCTGCCTCGACGAGCGTCATCTCGGCCTTCGCCTCGGACGCGAAGTTCGCCACGGACGGGCTCTTGGCGAGCTTGATGGCCTGCTCGGGGTTGCCGAGGGCGCGGTGGCAGTCGGCCATGATCGGCAGGTAGTCCGTGGCGCCGTTCATCCGCTTGGCGGCCCGCAGCTCGGCCAGCGCCTCCGCGTAGTGGCCGGCGGCGTACGCCGTCTCCCCCGCCGCCTCGCGCACGACCGCGATCCGTGACGCGCGGGCCCGCGCGGCCAGCGCGTGCTGGTAGGCGAGCTCAGGGTCGTCGTCGATGAACATGCCCGCGGCGGCCAGGTGGCGCGCGACACGGGCGGCGAGCTTCTCGGGCAGCCCCTTCAGCTGGGCCCGCACACCGCGGTCGAGCTCCGCGCCGGTGACACCCTCGGGGAGGTCCGGGCCGTCATAGGCGGCCTGGTCCGCCGTGCGGGCCTTCTCCTCGGATCGTCCTCGGAAGGCGCGGTCCTTCCCGCCCCCGGAGCGCTTGTCCCCTCCCTGGTAACCACCGCGGGAGGAGCCACCGCCTCGCGGTGCCGAGTCGCGAGAGCCGCGCCCCCGCGCGTCACCGGACGATCGGCTGGCGCCTCCGCGCCCCGAGGAGGACGAGCCGCTGCGCCCGCTGCCGGACGAGGAACCTCGTCCCGCACTCGAGCCACCACGTGACGGACGCTGTTGACGACGGTCCTCGGCCACAGCCGCACTCTCCTTCTCGACACTCCGACCCCCGGTCAGGGGCCACGGTACTCACTCGCCGGGCCGGACGTACGTCGACGCACCTGACGTGAAATGGAACAGGGGCCACCAGCACGCTGGTGGCCCCTGCCAAATGTATGTCCGGCGGCGTCCTACTCTCCCACAACCTCTCGGTTGCAGTACCATCGGCGCTGAAAGGCTTAACTTCCGGGTTCGGTATGGGACCGGGTGTTTCCCGTTTCGCTATGGCCGCCGTAACTCTTTCAACCCTCACAAACCAGTGGTTTGTTGGTTGGGAACTGCGTAGTGGACGCGAACAACCCGCATGTGGGTGTGTGTTCGTTGTGTGCGCGGGTACAACTTCACGTGTGTGTGGTTGTGTACGTGGTTGGGACAAGCCC